>CAVZIH010000003.1:0-198445 GCA_963775485.1 uncultured Solirubrobacteraceae bacterium | reverse complement strand
CATGCGGACCCGGACGGGCGCGGCCGCCCGGCGGGCCGCGCGCCCTCCGCAGGACCCCGGCAGCCCGGCGCCCCCGACGCCGGGGCGCCGGGCGCCGCGCGGGCCGCGGCCGCGCCGGCGGGCGCCGCCGCGCCCGACCGCGAGGACGCCGGCTCGACCGGGGAGGTCGCGCTGGAGGGCGTCGCGGAGATCGAGGGTGACCTCGACGAGCTGCTGCGTGCGGCGGCCCAGCGCGACGAGTACCTCGCGCTCGCGCAGCGTACCCAGGCGGACTTCGAGAACTACCGCAAGCGCGTGGCCCGCGAGGCCGCCTCCGCGCAGGAGCGGGGGATGGCGGGCCTGGCGAAGGAGCTGCTGCCGGCGCTCGACAACCTCGACCGGGCGATCGAGGCCGCCGCCTCCGAGGATCCGCTGCTGGAGGGCGTCAGGCTGGTTCGCTCAGAGCTGGGCGGCGCGCTCGCGCGCGCCGGCATCGAGTCCTACTCGCCGGTGGGCGACGTGTTCGACCCCTCGCTGCATGAGGCGGTGGCCACCGCGCCGCAGCCCGAGGGCGGCTCGCCGAGCGGCACGGTGGTGGAGGTCTACCAGGCCGGCTACCGCCTGGGCGGGAACGTGATCCGCCCGGCGCGCGTGGTCGTGGCCGCGTAGGGCGGGCGTCCTATGGCCACGCGACCCGACTACTACAAGACCCTCGGCGTCGACAAGAAGGCGAGCGCCGAGGAGATCAAGAAGGCCTACCGCAAACTCGCGCGCCGGTACCACCCCGACCGCAACCCCGACGACAAGCAGGCGGAGGCGCGCTTCAAGGAGATCTCGCAGGCGCACGACGTGCTCGGCGACCCGGAGAAGCGCAAGCAGTACGACAGCGGCAGCGGCCCGTTCGCAACCGGCGCGGGGCCCGGTGGGGGTTTCGGCGGCTTCGGCAACTTCGACTTCGACAGCGCCTCGATGGGCGACATCCTCTCCAACCTCTTCGGCGGCTCCACGAGCGGGCGCCGCGTCCGCACCAAGCCGCGTCCCGAGCGCGGGGCCGATCTCGAGGCGCAGGTCTCGATCTCCTTCGACCAGGCGATAGCGGGGGCCCAGGTTCCACTGCAGGTGCCGATGCACGCCACCTGCAACACCTGCCGCGGCACTGGCGCCAAGCCCGGCACCTCGCCGTCGGTGTGCCCGCGCTGCGAGGGCAGGGGCATCGAGACGCAGGGACAGGGGATGTTCTCGATCTCCCAGCCCTGCTCGGGCTGCGGAGGCTCGGGGACCGTCATCGAGGACCCCTGCCCCACGTGCCATGGCTCGGGCGCCGTGCGGACGATCAAGCGGCTGCGCGTGAACATCCCGGCGGGCGTGCGCGACGGCAGCCGCATCCGTCTCGCCGGCAAGGGCGAGCCGGGACGCAACGGCGGGCCCGCGGGCGACCTCTACCTGATCACGCACGTCTCGCCCTCGCCCCTGTTCACGCGCAAGGGCGAGCACCTCGAGGTGGAGGTTCCGCTCACGATCCCCGAGGCCGTGCGCGGCGCCGAGGTGCGGGTTCCGACGCTCAACGGCACGAAGACGCTGCGGGTCCGGCCCGGCACCGCCCACGGCACGGTTCAGCGCCTGCGCGGGGAGGGACCGCCGAAGCTCTCCGGCGCGGCAGGCGAGCGGGGCGACATCCACTACCGCTTCGTGATCGATGTTCCCGAGAACCTGAGCAAGGAGCAGGAGGAGGCGCTGGAAGCGCTCTCGCAGACGCTCGAGGGCGACCCCCGCGCGGGACTGTTCGGCAACGGCGCCGCGGCGCCGGCGGGCACCGAGCGCGACACGGCGAAGGCGGCTGAGGAGTGATGGCCGGCGAGCCGGGCAACGGGAGCAGCGGCCGCAGATCGCATCGCCGCGGCGGCGCGCGGGTGACGGGCGTCGAGGTGGAGACCGATCGCGGGGTGTTCATGATCTCCGTCGCGGCGGAGCTGGCGAACATGCACCCGCAGACGCTGCGCATGTACGAGGCGCGGGGGCTGATCGAACCGAGGCGCTCGGCCAAGGGCACGCGGCTGTACTCCCACGACGACGTGGACAAGCTGAGGCGCATCCAGGCGATGACGGCCGAGCTCGGCCTCAACCTCGCCGGCGTGGAGCGCGTGCTGCACCTCGAGGAGGAGATCGCCGGCATGGAGGCCCGCATCGAGCAGATCGAACTGCAGGCGCTGCAGGCCAAGGTCCGACTCGCGCGCGAGATCGAGGAGGTGCGCCGTTCGTTCCGGGCCGAGCTGACGGTCCCCTATCGCGGTGGCCTCGAGCTCGTTCGGGCCGCCGAGGTCAGGCAGCGGTTCCGCAACCCGCAGAGGGAGTCCTAGGTCATGCAGGCAGACCGTTTCACGATCAAGTCGCAGGAGGCCCTGGCCGCCGCCGCGGCCCTCGCCGCCGACGCGCGCAATCCACAGGTCACGCCCGTGCACCTGCTCTCGGTGCTGCTGGGCGAGGGCGCGCGCACGCCCGGAGCGCCCACGGGCGCGGCGGCCAGCGCGGATGCGCCGGGAGGGGTCGTGCTGCCCGTGCTCGGCAAGCTCGGCATCGACGCCGTCGCGCTGCGCGACACCGTGCAGACGGCGCTCGCCGAGCTCCCCGTGCTGGGGGCCGACTCCCCCTCCGACGCGATGGCCCAGCCCGGCAGCGAGCTGGTGACCGTGCTGCGCGCCGCCGAGCGCGAGGCGGGCAAGCTGTCCGACCAGTACGTCTCGACCGAGCACCTGCTGCTCGCCCTGGCGACCGAGAAGGGACCCGCCGCAGAGATGCTGCGGAGCGCGGGCGCCTCCGCGGAGCGGCTGCTCGAGGCGCTGGCGGAGGTGCGCGGCAGCCACCGCGTGACCGACCAGTCGCCCGAGGAGAAGTACCAGGCGCTCGAGCGCTTCGGCACCGATCTCACGCAGTCCGCCGAGCGCGGCGAGCTCGACCCGGTGATCGGGCGCGACGAGGAGATCAGGCGCGTCATCCAGGTCCTCTCCCGCCGGCGCAAGAACAACCCCGTGCTGATCGGCGAGCCGGGCGTGGGCAAGACGGCGATCGTCGAGGGGCTCGCCCAGCGGATCGTCTCCGGCGACGTACCCGAGTCGCTGCGCGAGCGGCGCGTGATCGCCCTCGACATCGGGTCGCTGATCGCCGGGGCGAAGTACCGGGGCGAGTTCGAGGATCGCCTCAAGGCCGTGCTGGGCGAGGTCTCCGAGGCGCAGGGGAGCGTGATCCTGTTCCTCGACGAGCTGCACACGATCGTGGGCGCCGGTGCGGCCGAAGGGGCGGTCGACGCGGCGAACCTGCTCAAGCCGATGCTCGCGCGGGGCGAGCTCCGCTGTGTGGGTGCGACGACCCTCGACGAGTACCGCAAGCACATCGAGAAGGACGCCGCGCTCGAGCGCCGCTTCCAGCCGGTGATGGTGGGCGAGCCGTCGGTGGCGGACACGATCGCGATCCTGCGCGGACTGAAGGAGCGCTACGAGGTCCACCACGGCGTGCGCATCCAGGACAACGCGCTGATCGCCGCCGCCACGCTGTCGGACCGCTACATCGCCGACCGCTTCCTCCCCGACAAGGCGATCGACCTGGTCGACGAGGCCGCCTCGCGGCTGCGCATCGAGATCGACTCGCTGCCCACGGAGATCGACGAGGTCGACCGGCGGGTGATGCAGCTGGAGATCGAGCTCACATCCCTGAGCAAGGAGACCGACCCCGACTCGGCCGAGCGCCGCGCCGCGATCGAGCGCGAGCTCGCCGAGCTGCACGAGCGCTCCGCCGCGATGAAGGCCCAGTGGCAGAGCGAGAAGCAGGCGATCAAGGGGGTCAGCGACCTCAAGGAGCGCCTCGAGCAGGCACGCACCGAGGCCGAGCGCGCTCAGCGCGAGGGGAACCTGGAGCTCGCATCGAAGCTGCTCTACCAGGAGATCCCCGAGCTCGAGAAGCGGATCGCCGAGCACGAGACCGCCGAGAGCGAGCACGGTGGGTCCCGCCCGGAGCCCATGTTCCTGAAGGAGGAGGTCGACGCCGACGACGTGGCCGAGGTCGTGGGCCGCTGGACGGGGATCCCGGTGAGCCGCCTGCTCGAGGGCGAGACCGAGAAGCTGATCCACATGGAGGACCGGCTGCACGAACGCGTCGTCGGTCAGGACGAGGCGATCGAGGCCGTGGCGACCGCGCTGCGACGTTCGCGCGCCGGCCTGCAGGATCCGGACCGGCCGATCGGCTCCTTCCTGTTCCTCGGCCCCACCGGCGTGGGCAAGACCGAGCTGGCGCGCGCGCTGGCCGAGTTCATGTTCGACTCCCAGGACGCGATGGTCAGGATCGACATGTCGGAGTACATGGAGAAGCACTCCGTCTCCCGGCTCGTCGGAGCGCCCCCCGGCTACGTCGGCTACGAAGAGGGAGGCCAGCTGACCGAGGCCGTGCGCCGCCACCCCTACTCGGTGGTGCTCCTCGACGAGATCGAGAAGGCGCACCCCGATGTCTTCAACGCCCTGCTGCAGGTCATGGACGACGGCCGCCTGACCGACGGCCAGGGACGCACCGTCGACTTCAAGAACACGGTGCTGATCATGACCTCGAACATCCCCGTGCCCGCCGGCACGCCCGACAGCCAGCTTCGCACCGCGCTGCTCGAGCACTTCAAGCCCGAGTTCGTCAACCGCCTCGACGACATCGTCCGCTTCGAGTCGCTCAGCCGCGAGCAGCTCTCGGAGATCGTCGCGCTGCAGGTCGCGCGGGTGGTCGACCGGGTCGCCGAGCGCGGCGTTCAGGTGACCCTCACCGACGACGCGCTGACGCTGCTCGGCAACATGGGCTACGACCCCGTCTACGGTGCGCGGCCGCTGCGCCGGGTGATCCAGAAGCAGCTCACCGACCGGCTCGCGCTGGCGCTGCTCAAGGGCGAGATCCGCTCCGGCGACGTCGTGCGGGTCGAGGTGAAGGACGGCGAGCTCGCGCTCGAGTCCGAGCAGGGGAGTGCCCTGCAGCCGGCCGCGGCCGGCTGATCCGGCGGCCGCGCGCCGCCGCGCCGCGGGGGTGCTCCGCGACCGGACCCGCGCGCGACATGCCTCCACACGATGCGGTAGAAACGGACCCCGAGCACGCCATCGAGCGCGCGATCACATCGGCCGGAGGAGCCCGCATGCCCACCTACATCATGCTCACCACCCTCACCCCCGAGGGTGTGCAGACGGTCAAGAACAACCCCCAGAGGATCCTGGAGGTCAACAAGGAGGTCGAACAGCTCGGCGCGAAGGTCAAGTCCCAGTGGGCGACGCTCGGGCACGTCGACTTCATCTCGGTGGTCGAGGCTCCCGACGAGGGGACGATGGCGCGCGTCTCGCTCGAGCTGGGCTCCCGCGGCACCGCCCGCTACGAGACGCTGTCGGCGATTCCGATCGAGGATTTCATCTCCTCGCTGTAGGGAGCGTGAGATCGCCAGGACAGCGGCCGGGGAACGCGCCCGTGCCACGGCGTATGCTGCCGCGGATGATCCACGCCCTCGACACCGGGTTCCGGAGATGAGCGGCTCGAGCCCGGGTGGGACGGGTCGCGAAGGCGACGATCCCGCCGCACAGGAAGGGCGCCCGTCGGGCACGCCGGGGATCTCGCTGGTGCCCAAGCCGATGGACGAGGCCGAGGTGCAGGCCCAGCTCGACGACATCGACGTGGACGCGCCGCGCGTGGGCATCGTGATGGGCTCCAAGAGCGATATGGAGGCGATGGAGAAGGCCGCCAACGAGCTCGAACAGCGCGGCATCCTGCACGAGGTGCGCGTGATGTCCGCGCATCGCGAGCCCGACCTCGTCGCCGAGTACGCCAAGAACGCGCGCATGCGCGGCCTGCGCGTGATCATCGCGGGCGCCGGCATCTCCGCGGCGCTCCCCGGCGCGGTCGCCGCCCACACCGATCTGCCTGTGATCGGTGTGCCGCTGTCGGGACGGCTCACCGCCGCGGGCGGCCTCGATGCGATCCTCTCGATCGTGCAGATGCCGCCGGGCGTGCCGGTCGGCTGCGTCGGGCTCGACAACGCCCGCAACGCGGCGATCCTCGCCGCGCAGATCCTCGGCTGCTGAGGACGGCGCCCGGCGGTTCGCACGCCGCCCGGCGGGCGGCGATAATGCAGCGAAGTGATCCCGCGCTACACCCGCCCCGAGCTCGGCCGCCTGTGGACCGAGCAGGCGCGCATGGACGCCTGGCGCGAGGTCGAGCTCGCGGCCTGCGAGGAGCTCCCGGGCCTGCTCGGCCAGGCGGGACCGACCGCGGAGGAGCTCGCGGCGATCCGCGCGGCCTCCTTCACGGTCGCCGAGGTCCAGGAGCGCGAGCGCGTGACCGATCACGACGTGGCGGCGTTCGTGGACGTACTCGCCGCCTCGGCCGGGCCGGCGGGCCGCTGGATCCACTTCGGCCTGACCTCCTCCGACGTGCTCGACACGGCGCTGGCGCTACAGCTGCGCGCGGCCGGCGAGCTGGTGGTGGCGGGGGCGCGCGCGCTGGTCGTGGCGCTGATCGCGCGCTCGCGCGAGCACGCGGACACGCTCACCGTCGGTCGCACGCACGGCGTCCACGCCGAGCCGACCACGTTCGGGATCAAGCTGGCGGGCTTCGCGATGGAGGCGGATCGCAACGCCGCAAGGCTCGAGCGGGCCTTCGCCGGTGTGGCGGTCGGCGCGCTCTCCGGCGCCGTCGGAACCTACGCGGCCACCAGCCCCGTCTTCGAGGCGCGCGTGCTGGCGCGCCTCGGTCTCGGGCGTGAGCAGGTCTCCACCCAGGTCGTGCCGCGCGACCGCCACGCGGAGCTGCTCGCCGCGATCGCGCTCGCCGGCGCCGGGCTCGAGCGGCTGGCGACCGAGGTGCGCCACCTCCAGCGCACCGAGGTGCGCGAGGCGCAGGAGCCGTTCCGCGCCGGGCAGAAGGGCTCATCGGCGATGCCCCACAAGCGCAACCCGATCAAGAGCGAGCAGATCTCGGGGCTCGCGCGAGTGCTGCGCGGGAACGCGATCGCCGGCCTGGAGGACGTCGCCCTGTGGCACGAGCGCGACATCTCCCACTCCTCCGTGGAGCGGGTCATCCTGCCCGACTCGACGACGCTGATCGACTACCTCCAGCACCGTGCGATCGCCCTGGTGGAGGGCATGACCGTCGACGTCGAGCGCATGCGCGCGAACCTCGATCTCACACACGGTGCGCTCTTCTCCCAGCGGGTGCTGCTCGCGCTGGTCGAGGGGGGGATGTCCCGCGACGAGGCCTACCGGCTCGTCCAGGAGCTCGCCGCGCGCGCGTGGGACGAGGGCACGCCCCTACGCGACCTGCTCGCCGCCGACGAGCGCGGCGGGGCGCTGGACCTCGACGGAATATTCGACTACTCCGCCTTCCTCGCCCACGCGGAGGAGATCATGGGACGGCTCCGGGAGATCGAGCGAGCGCCCGGCGCATGAGCGACGCCCGCCCGCGTTGGTAGCATCGAGCCGCGTGAGCACCCTCGCCGACCTCTCCCTGATCGCCAGCGGGAAGGTACGCGAGATGTACGCGCTCGACACGGCGGAGGGGGCCGGGCAGCGGCTGCTGATGGTCGCCAGCGACCGCATCTCCACCTACGACGCGGTCCACCCCACGCCGATCCCCGACAAGGGCAAGGTGCTGACCGGGCTCTCCGCGTTCTGGTTCGACAGGACCTCCCACATCGTCTCCAACCACCTCGTATCGGCGACCGACGGTGTGCCCGCGTCCGAGCGCGGCCGAGCGCTCGTCGTGCGCCGGCTGTCGATGCTCCCGGTGGAGTGCGTGGTGCGCGGCTACATCACCGGCTCGGGCTGGAAGGACTACCAGGCGACGGGCCGCGTATCCGGCATCGAGCTGCCGGCAGGGCTGCGCGAGTCACAGCAGCTGCCCGAGCCGATCTTCACCCCCAGCACGAAGGCCGAGGTGGGACACGACGAGGCGATCGACTTCGGGCGCGCGGCCGAGCTCGTGGGAGACGCCGCGCTGATGCGCCGCGTGGCCGACGTGGCGATCGAGCTCTACTCCTTCGCCGCCGCCCACGCGCGCGAGCACGGCGTGATCCTGGCCGACACCAAGTTCGAGTTCGGCATCGACGAGAGCGACCCCGCGCGGCCGCTGGTGGTGGGCGACGAGGTCCTCACGCCCGACTCCTCCCGCTACTGGCCGGCCGACGGGTACGAGGTGGGACGGGGGCAACCGAGCTTCGACAAGCAGTACGTGCGCGACTGGGCGACCGCCAGCGGGTGGGACCGCAAGCCCCCGGCGCCGCCGATCCCCGACGACGTGGTCGAGGGCACCCGGGCGCGCTACGTCGAGGCCTACGAGCGCATCACCGGCGAGCCGTTCGCGGCCTGGCTCGCACGCACCGCCGCGACCGGCCCGGGCGGCGCGGCGGGGGCCGGGTGAGGGCGCGGGTGCTGATCCGCCCGAAGTCGGGCATCCTCGATCCCCAGGGGGTCGCGGTCCAGCGCGCGCTTCCCGCGCTCGGCTTCGCGGGCGTGGAGAACGTCCACGTGGGCCGGCTCGTCGAGCTGGACGTCGAGGATCCCGAGCAGCTCGCCCCGATGTGCGAGAAGCTGCTCGCCAACCCGCTCGTCGAGGACTACGAGGTTCAGCTGCTCGACGGCGGCGCCTGACGGCCAGTGCGGTTCGGCGTCCTCCAGTTCCCCGGCTCCTGTGACGACGTCGACGCGCTCGCCGCCGCCCGGAGGGTGGCCGACGCGGAGCTGATCTGGCATGGCGACCGCGACCTCGGCGGGGCCGACGCGGTGGTGGTGCCCGGCGGCTTCTCCTACGGCGACTACCTCCGCGCCGGGGCGATCGCGCGGTTCTCGCCGGCGATGGAGTCGGTGATCGCGTTCGCCGCCGACGGTGGCCTGGTGCTCGGGATCTGCAACGGCTTCCAGGTGCTGTGCGAGGCCCATCTGCTGCCGGGCGCGCTGCTGCCCAACGCCGACCTGCGCTTCACCTGCAGGCAGGTCGAGCTCGACGTGATCGAGCCGAACACCCCGTTCACGGAGGCGTGCGTCCCCGGCGAGCGTCTGAGCATCCCCGCCAAGCACTCCTGGGGCCGCTACTACGCGGAGCCCGACGCGCTGGAGTCGATGCGGCACGCGGGCCAGGTGGTGCTCCGCTACTCCGCCGGGCAGAACTTCAACGGCTCGCTCGACGACATCGCGGGTGTCCGCAACGAGGCCGGCAACGTGTTCGGGCTGATGCCGCACCCCGAGCATGCCGTCGATGAGCTGATCGGCGGCTCCACCGACGGGCTGCGGATCTTCGAGTCGATGCGCCTCGCGGTCGAGGGCGTGCAGGCGTGAGCGGAGCGGCGCACTGCACCGCGGACCCCGCCGCGCCGTCGCTGGCGGATGCGCTCGCGCTCGGCCTCACCGCGGCCGAGTACGAGCTCGTGTGCGCCGAGCAGGGCCGTGCGCCCAACCAGGTGGAGCTCGCGATGTACTCGCTGATGTGGAGCGAGCACTGCGCCTACAAGCACTCCCGGAAGCTGCTGCGCACGCTGCCGACCGAGGGCGAGCACGTTGTGATGGGCCCGGGCGAGAACGCCGGCGCGGTCGACGTCGGCGGCGGACTGGTGTGCGCGTTCAAGGTCGAGTCGCACAACCACCCGAGCGCGGTCGAGCCCTTTCAGGGCGCGGCCACCGGGGTCGGGGGGATCCTCCGCGACATCTTCGCGATCGGCGCGCGCCCGATCGCGGTGCTCGACTCGCTGCGCTTCGGCGAGCCGGACGGCGCGCGTGCGCGCTACCTGCTCGACGGCGCGGTGTCCGGGATCGGCCACTACGGCAACTCGATCGGCGTGCCCACGGTCGGGGGAGAGGTCTACTTCGAGGGGCCCTATGAGCAGAACTGCCTGGTCAACGCGATGGCGCTCGGGCTCGCGCCGCGCGAGGGCCTCGTGCGCAGCGCGGCCGCCGGGCCGGGGAACCTGCTCGTCCTGTTCGGCGCCTCGACCGGCCGCGACGGCATCGGCGGAGCCTCGGTGCTGGCCTCGGCCGAGCTCGCCGGCGAGGGCGAGGAGGGCGTCGACAAGCGCCCGACGGTCCAGGTCGGGGATCCCTTCGAGGAGAAGAAGCTGCTGGAGTGCTCGCTCGAGCTGCTGCGGCGCGGGCTGCTCGTGTCGCTGCAGGACCTCGGCGCGGCCGGCCTGACCTCCTCGGCGTCGGAGATGGCGTCCAAGGGCAGCGTGGGCATCGACATCGACGTCGCGCTCGTGCCCCTGCGGGAGCCGGGCATGGAGCCGTTCGAGGTGATGGTGAGCGAGTCCCAGGAGCGCATGCTGTGCGTCGTCGAGCCGGGCCGCCTGCAGGACGTGCTGGCGGTCTGCGAGAGGTGGGAGGTGGGTGGCACCGCGATCGGCGCCGTCACCGACACCGGGCGGATGCGCGTGCTGTGCGACGGGCTGGCGGTCGGCGACATGCCGGTGCAGGCGCTCGTCGATGACTGCCCCCTCTACGACCTGCGCCCGCAGCGTCCCTCCGAGCCGGTCTACCCGGCGCCGCCGGCCACGCTCCAGCGGGGTGCGGCCCCGCGCGATGCCCTGTTGGCGCTGCTCGGCAGCCCCAACCTCGCCTCGCGCCGCCCGCTGTTCGAGCGCTACGACTCGATCGTGCAGTCGCGCACGGTGCGGCGCCCCGAGCAGGCCGACGCGGCCGTGCTCGCGCTGCCCGACGGGAGCGCGCTGGCCGTGAGCATCGACGGCAACGGCAGGCGCGTGGCGGCAGACCCCTACCGCGGGACGGTCGCGGCGGTGCTCGAGTGCGCGGCGAACCTGGCCTGCGTGGGCGCGGAGCCCCTGGGGACCACGAACAACCTCAACTTCGGCAATCCGGAGAAGGGGCACATCGCCTGGCAGCTGACCGAGTCCGTGCGCGGCCTCGGCGACGCGTGTCGCGCGCTGGCGGCCCCGATCGTGGGGGGAAACGTGTCGCTCTACAACGAGGGCGCCACCGGGCCGATCTACCCGACGCCGGTGATCGGCATGGTCGGGCGGCTGCCCGACGCGCGCCGCGCCGCGCCGCTCGGCTTCGCGCAGGCCGGCGACCGGATCGCGCTGGCAGGGGCCTTCGCGCCGTCGCTGGACGCCTGCGAGCTGGCGAAGCTGCTCGGAGAGCCCCTGCCCGACGGGCTCCCCGAGCTGGACCTGGAGACGCACGTCGCAAACCTGCGGGCGGTGCGCGAGGCCGTGCGGACGGGGCGGCTCTCGAGCGCCCACGACATCGCCGAGGGCGGGCTCGCGGTGGCGCTGGCGGAGTGCTGCCTGGCGGGCGGCATCGGGGCCGCGGTGGAGCTCGCCGGCGATCCGGCGGAGACGGCGGTGGGTCCCTCGGCCGGCGGGTCCCCGGCTGCCCCCGGCGCGGGCCAGGCCGGTCCACAACCGACCACCTCTGCCCTGTTCGGTGAGGCCCCCGGCGGCTTCCTGCTGAGTGGTCCGGCCGACGCACTCGCCGAGCTCGCACTTCCGCTGAAGGTCATAGGGGTGGTCGGCGGCCCGGAGCTCACCGTCGCTTTCGCCGGCGGGGGGGCGTCCGATCGGGGCCTGAGCGTGGCGCTCGAGGAGCTGGCCGGCGCCCACTCCGAGGGCTTGGCGGGTCACCTTGCCTAGAGTGCCGCCACCGACGCGCCGATCGCGATCCCACGGGCCGCTCCGCCTGCGGCGGCTCCTACCCTGGTAGCTTGTGAAGACGATGCGTGAGGGACCGCGCGATGAGTGCGGAGTGTTCGGACTGTATGCGCCCGGTCACGAGGTGTCGCGTCTGTCGTACTTCGCCCTGTACGCCCTCCAGCACCGGGGGCAGGAGTCGGCCGGGATCGCCGCCGCCGATCGCGGCGGGCAGATCATCACCCGCCGCGAGCTGGGGCTCGTCAACCAGGTGTTCACCGAGAACGACCTGCGCACGCTCGCGGGCGAGCTTGCGATCGGGCACGTGCGCTACTCCACGACCGGATCCAACGCGTGGGAGAACTCCCAGCCGGTTCAGCGCTCTGAGGGAACCAACGGCTCGCGGCGCGAGGTCGCGCTCGCCCACAACGGAAACCTCATCAACGCGCTGGAGCTGCACGAGGAGCTGCTCGAGCGGGGCGTGAGCTTCAGCTCGACCTCCGACTCGGAGATCATCGCGGCGATGATCGCCACGCACCCCGCCGACAGCGTCGAGGACGCGATCGCCGACGTCCTGCCGCGCCTGCGCGGCGCCTTCTCGATCGTGGCGATGACGAAGGACCGCGTGGTCGCCTTCCGCGACCCGCATGGTCTGCGCCCGCTGGCGATCGGCGTGCTCGGGCCGCCCGAGGGCGGCGGGGAGGGGTCGCCGGGGACCAGCTACTGCGTCGCCAGCGAGTCCTGCGCGTTCGACATCATCGGCGCCAAGCACCTGCGCGACGTCGAGCCCGGGGAGATGGTGACGCTCGGCGAGCAGGGGCTGCAGAGCCGCACCGTGGCCCCCGGGCAGCGGCGCGCGTTCTGCGTGTTCGAGTACATCTACTTCGCGCGCCCGGACTCGCGCATGAACGATCAGGTCCTCCAGGTGGCGCGCGGGCGCATGGGCGAGCTGCTGTGGCGGGAGTCGCCGGTCGAGGCGGATCTCGTGATCGCGGTCCCCGACTCGGGCAACGCCGCCGCCCGCGGGCTGGCGCGCGCCGCCGGCCTTCCCCAGGACGACGGGTTCGTCAAGAACCGCTACGTCGCCCGCACCTTCATCCAGCCCGGCCAGGAGCTGCGCAAGCACGGGCTGCGGCTGAAGTTCAACCCCCTGCCCGAGGTGATCGCGGGCCGGCGGCTCGTCGTCGTAGACGATTCGATCGTGCGCGGGAACACGACCCGCCAGATCGTGCAGATGCTGCGCGACGCGGGCGCGGCCGAGGTGCACATGCGCATCTCCGCGCCCCCGATCAAGCACCCCTGCCATTACGGCATCGACATGTCCACGCGCGAGGAGATGATCGCCCACGGCCGCTCCACCGCGGAGGTGGCAGCCGAGCTCGGATGCGACTCACTGCACTACCTGTCCCTGGAGGGCGTCTACGAGGCGATCCGCTCCACGCGCGCGACGCACTGCGACGCGTGCTTCAGCGGCGAGTACCCGCTCGCCGGGAGCGACGGCGCGGCGGGGAAGTACTCGCTCGAGGAGGGCCCGCCGGGCCCGCCGCCGCTGCCGCTCGTGCGCGCCTAGGCAGGGTCGAGGGCGAGGGCGCCGCCCGGCGAAGGCCAGACGTGCCATCCGGCGATGCATGGGAGTGGAATCAAACATCCAGCCCGCGCCCGCCGGCGGAGGCTCGGACGCGCCGGATGGTGGCGGTCCTACGGCGCAGCTATCGTGCGGCGGCGTGCCGGAGAGACTGCCCATCGCCGTGCTCGTGTCGGGCGCCGGCACCAACCTGCAGGCCCTGCTCGACACCGTTCACGGGCACGAGGCGGAGATCGTCGCCGTGGCCTCCAGCCGCCTCGATGCGCCGGCGCTCGCGCGCGCCCGGGAGCGGGCGGTGGCCACCGCCGTGTTCCCGCGGGCGGCCTTCGAGGATCGCCCGGCGCGCGATCGCGCGATGGCCGCATGGGTGGCCGAGCGCGGCGCGCGCCTGGTCGTGCTGGCCGGCTACATGGAGCTCCTCGGCGAGCCCTTCCTGGCACGCTTTCCCGGAGCGGTGATCAACGTGCATCCGTCGCTGCTGCCGGCGTTCCCGGGGATGCGGGCGATCGAGCAGGCGCTCGCCTACGGCGTGAAGATCTTCGGCGTGACGGTCCACTACGTCGATGACGGCGTCGACTCCGGTCCGGTGATCCTGCAGCGCGCCGTCGAGCTGCCCGACGCGCGCGAGCCGGCCGAGGTGCTTGCCGCGCTGCGCCCGCTCGAGCACGCGATGCTGCCGGAGGCCGTGGCGCTGTTCGCGGCGGGCGCGCTGCGGCCCGACGGCGAGAACCCCAGGCGCACGATCGTGGGCCCCGCCGCGATCCGCGGCGGCGAGGGATAGGCTCTGCGGACATGGCCGCCGACAGCGAGCTCATCACCTCCGGTCGCGCCCGCATAGCCGGGGACGGCGGCGGCTCGGCGCACGCGGGGATCGAGCCCGCCGCCGCCGGCGAGGTGCGCGTGCGCAGGGCGCTGCTGTCGGTATCGGACAAGGCGGGGGTGGTGGACTTCGCCCGCGGCCTGGCGGAGCTCGGCGTGGAGCTCGTCTCCACGGGCGGGACCTCGCGCGAGCTGGCCGCGGCGGGCGTCTCGGTGCGCGCGATCGAGGACTTCACCGGCTTCCCCGAGATCATGGACGGGCGCGTGAAGACGCTGCACCCGCGGCTCTACGCCGGGCTGCTGGCGCGGCGCGACGAGGACTCGCACCTGCGCGCGGCGGCCGAGCAGGAGATCGAGCAGGTGGACCTGGTGTGCGTGAACCTGTATCCGTTCGAGCAGACCGTCGCCCGCGGCGGCGCCGGCGAGGAGGAGGTGATCGAGAACATCGACATCGGTGGACCGACGATGATCCGGGCCGCCGCCAAGAACAGCGCCTTCGCCGCCGTCGTCGTCGACCCCGCGGACTACGCGGGCGTGCTCGAGGAGCTGACAGGGTCGGCCGGACGGCTGTCCCTGCCGACGCGCAAGCGGCTCGCTGCCAAGGCGTTCGCGTGCACCGCCCGCTACGACGCCGCGATCTCCACCTGGTTCGCCGGCGCGACCGAGGAGGGCTTCCCGCAGTCGCGGCGCGAGGCCTACGAGAAGGTGAGCGAGCTGCGCTACGGCGAGAACCCGCATCAGAGCGCCGCCTTCTACGCGCGTGCGGGTGCCGCCACGCATCTGCTCGACGGCGTTCGCCAGCTGCACGGCAAGGAGCTGTCGTTCAACAACCTGCTCGACCTCAGCGCCGCGCGGGAGCTCGTGGAGGAGTTCGAGGAGCCGGCGTGCGCGATCGTCAAGCACAACAACCCATGTGGTTGCGCCGTGGCCGAGGACGGGCTGAGCGCCTACATGCGGGCCTTCGCGTGCGACCCCCAGAGCGCCTACGGCGGCGTGATCGCGGTCAACCGGCACGTCGACCGCGCGTTCGCCGAGGAGCTCTCCAAGCAGTTCATCGAGGTGCTGCTCGCGCCCGGCTATGACGACGACGGCCTCGAGCTGCTGCAGGCCAAGAAGAACGTGCGGCTGCTGGAGCTCGCCGCCTGGCCGGAGCCTGCGGGCGACCTCGAAGCCAAGCCGGTGATCGGCGGGCAGCTCGTGCAGACCCGCGACGTGGTCTCCGAGCGGCGCGAGGAGATGCGGGTGATGAGCGCGCGCCGGCCCAGCGAGACGGAGTGGCGGGACATGCTGTTCGCCTGGCGCGTCTGCCGCCACGTGCGCTCCAACGCGATCGTCCTGGCGAGCGGGTCCGCGACGATCGGCATCGGCGCGGGCCAGATGAGCAGGGTCGACGCCGTGCGGATCGCGGTGGAGAAGGCGACGGACGCCCAGCCCGGCCTGCTCGCCGGCTCCGCGCTCGCCTCGGATGCCTACTTCCCGTTCGCCGACGGCCCGCAACTCGCGATCGACGCGGGCATCGGCGCGATCATCCAGCCGGGTGGCTCCGTGCGCGACGACGACGTGATCGCCGCGGTGGACGCCGCCGGCATCGCGATGGTCGCGAGCGGACGTCGCCACTTCCGCCACTAGGTTCGCGTCGCCCCGGCGCCGCCGCAGGGCATGTCCGGCCCGAGCCGGAGGGCTTGACATTTTCGTCATTACGATATATCGTGAGCGTACTTTGATAGCTCAAGATAGGAAGTAGATATGTTTTCCAGTTATTCAACCGAGGCGGGACCCGGCGAGCCGGAGGGCCGTCAGGGCCGCCATGGCGGCCACCGCTGCCGGAGCTTCGGCCCCGGCGGCCGGGGCGAGTGGGGCGGATACCCCTTCGGAGGCTTCGGGCCCCGCGGCGGAGGCGGTCCGCGAGGCAGGGGCCGGGGCCGCAAGGCGCGGCGCGGGGACATCCGCACCGCGGCGCTGCTGCTGCTCGCAGAGGAGCCCCGCAACGGCTACCAGATCATGCAGGAGGTCGAGGAGCGCAGCGGTGGCCTGTGGCGCCCGAGCCCGGGCTCGGTCTATCCGGCGCTGGCCCAGCTCGAGGACGAGGGCCTGATCCGCTCGGAGGAGCAGGACGGGCGCAAGCTGTTCGTGCTCACCGACGCCGGACGGGCCGCCGTCCAGGAGCGCGGAGATGACAGTCAGGCTCCCTGGGAGGAGATGCGCTCGGACATGGGCGGCGGGGCCCAGGAGCTCGGCCGGCTGATGCGCGAGCTGGCCTTCGCCTTCCGCCAGATCATGCAGGCGGGCAGCGAGGCGCAGATGGCCAAGGCCATGGAGGTCCTCGCCCAGGCTCGTCGCGACCTCTACCGGATCCTCGCCGACGGCGACGACGGCGGCGGGGAGTAGGCGGGACGGCGGCCGGTAGGCGAGCAAGTAACGTAGAGGAGCCGACGTGAGCGACACAGCCGCCACCGCATCCACTCCCGGCGCCGCGATCGCGGTGAAGGGCCTCGTCAAGCGCTACGACGCGGTCGAAGCCGTGCGCGGTATCGACTTCGAGGTTCGCACCGGCGAGACGTTCGGCTTCCTCGGGCCCAACGGCGCGGGGAAGTCGACGACGATCAGCATGCTCTGCACGCTGATCAAGCCGAGCGCCGGGAGCGCCACGGTCGCGGGCCACGACGTGGTCCGCGAACGGGACGACGTGCGCCGCAACATCGGCCTCGTCTTCCAGGACACGACGCTCGACGGCTACCTCACGGCCGAGGAGAACCTCAGCCTGCACGCGGAGCTCTACGGCGTGCCGCGCGACCTCGTCGGCGCGCGCATCCGGCAGGTGATGGAGATGGTCGAACTGTGGGAGCGCCGCGGGCACCTCGTGAACACGTTCTCCGGCGGCATGAAGCGCCGCCTGGAGATCGCGCGGGGCCTGCTGCACTCGCCGCGGGTGCTGTTCCTCGACGAGCCCACCGTGGGCCTCGATCCGCAGACGCGCAGCTCGATCTGGGGCTACATCACCAAGCTCGGACGCGAGGAGGACATCACGATCTTCCTCACCACCCACTACATGGACGAGGCCGAGTACTGCGATCGCATCGCGATCATGGACCAGGGCAGGATCGTCGTGCTCGACACGCCCGAGGCGCTCAAGGAAAGCGTCGGCAAGGACCGCGTGCAGATCCAGACCCCGGATGACAGCGCCGCGATCGACGCACTGCGCGAGCGCTTCGGGATCGACGACGCGCTGACGGCCGAAGGGGCGGTGACGTTCGGCGTGCCCGGAGGCGAGGCGTTCGTGCCGCGGCTGTTCGGGGAGCTCGGCCTGCCGATCAGCTCGGTGAGCGTCTCGCGCCCCTCGCTCGACGACGTGTTCCTCGCCTACACGGGCACCACGATCCGCGACGCGGAGGCCACGAGCAGCGATCACATGCGCAACGTCGCCCGGATGATGAGCCGCTGATGGCCACCACCGCCCGCCCCGTCCAGGAGAGCGGGCCGCCGCCGCCCGCCTCCCCCCACGAGCTGGCCCGCGTGCGCGTCCCGATGCGGACGGCGGGCAGCGAGCTGCGCGCGATCAGGGTCGTGTGGAAGCGCGAGCTGATCCGCTTCAGCCGCGACCGCCTGCGCATCCTCACCTCGCTGATGCAGCCGTTCCTGTTCCTGTTCGTGCTCGGCACCGGGCTGTCCTCGCTGGCCGAGGCGGGCACCCACGGGGTCGACTTCAAAACCTTCATCTACCCCGGCGTGCTGTGTATGGCGGTGATGTTCACCGCCATGTTCTCGGCCGCCTCGATCGTGTGGGATCGCGAGTTCGGCTTCCTGCGCGAGATGATGGTGGCCCCCGTGGGGCGCAGCTCGCTGGTTCTCGGCAAGTGCCTCGGCGGCGCCACCGTGGCCGCCTTCCAGGGCCTGATCGTGATCGCGATCTCGCCGCTCGTTGACATCCCCTACGATCTCGCGCTGATCCTCGAGCTGTTCGCGCTGTCGCTGCTGCTCGCGTTCGCGATAACCGCTTTCGGCATGATGGCCGCCGCGCGGATCACGCAGATGCAGTCCTTCATGGCGCTCATGCAGATGGCGATCATGCCGATGTTCTTCATCTCCGGCGCGATGTTCTCGGTGGCGAGCCTGCCTCCGTGGCTCGCGGTGCTCAACCGTCTCGACCCGCTCACCTACGCGGTCGAGCCGATGCGGCGCGCGATCTTCGCCAAGCTGGATATCAGCGAGGCCGCCCGCAAGGCGCTGGACCCCGGGGTGACCTGGTTCGGCTGGCGTGTGCCGACGGCCGTCGAGGCCGGCGTGATCGCCGTGCTGGGGCTCGTGATGCTCTCGATCGCGATCGCGGAGTTCAGCCGCGCCGAGTGACGTGACCGGGCGCTCGGAGCCCGGGGTGCGGACGCGGGCGCGCGAGGTCTGCGTCCCGCTCCTGCCTGGTAGGGTCGCGCGATGACCTCCCTCGGCCCCACCTCCACCGCCCTCGAGCTCGCCGCCGCGCTCCGCAGCCGCGAGCTCTCGGCCGTCGAGCTGCTCGATGCCTGCCTGGCAGCGATCGATGAGCGCAACCCCCTCCTGAACGCCGTGATCTGGCGCGACGACGAGGCCGCGCGCGAGGCCGCGGCCGACGCCGACCGCCGCCTGGCGGCGGGAGAGCAGGCGCCGTTCCTCGGCGTGCCGATCCCGATCAAGGACCTCACGCCGGTCGCCGGCTGGCCGGTGACGTTTGGCTCCTGGGGCGCGCCGGAGGGTCCCAGCGAGGAGAGCGAGCTGGTCGTCGATGCCCTGCAGCGCGCGGGGTTCGTGCTCTGCGGGCGTACCAACACGCCGGAGTTCGGCCCGATCACCGTCGCCGAGAACAGCCGCTACGGCATCAGCCGCAACCCGTGGGACAGCGACCGCTCACCGGGCGGCTCCAGCGGCGGGGCGGCCGCTGCGGTGGCCGGCGGGATGTTCCCGATCGCCCACGCCAATGACGGCGGCGGGTCAATCCGCATCCCGGCCGCCTACTGCGGGCTGGTCGGCTTCAAGCCGAGTCGCGGCCGGGTTCCGCGCCTGGCGCAGAGCTGGCTCGGCGCGGTCGTGGAGGGGGTGGTGGCGCGCACCGTCGCCGACTCGGCCACCGTGCTCGACGCGATCGCGGGACCCGATCCGCTGGCCTGGTACAACGCACCCGCGTCGCCGCGGCCGTTCGCCGCCGAGGCGGGGTCCGCCCCGGGCCGGCTGCGCGTCGGTCTGATGGCCCAGGCGCCGCTCGGACTCCCCACCGAGGAGGCCTGCACAGCGGGCGCGCGCGAGGCCGCTGCGGCGCTCGCCGAGCTCGGCCACAGCGTGGAGGAGGTCGAGGTGCCGACGATCTCCGAAGAGCTGATCCCGTCGTTCATCGCACTCACGCAGGGGAGCCTCGCCGACTACGACGGCGTGGACTGGTCGAAGGTGGAGCCGCACATCCAGTATCAGCGCAAGGCGGCCGGCGAGCTGAGCGCGTACGACTACGCGCTCGCGGCCCGCACGCTGGAGCTGCTGAGCCGTCGCGAGGTGGCGCGCTGGGGGAGGGACTTCGACGTGCTGCTCACGCCCACCTCCGCGATCCTGCCGCCGGTTGCGGGCGCGGTGCTCGAGGCCCAGCACGCCGCCCCGGACCAGCCCGTCATGGACGTGGTCGCGAGCGTGTCGTTCACGGCGTTCGGAAACGTCACGGGCCTGCCCGCCGTGAGCCTTCCGCTGCATTGGAGCGAGCAGGGCCTGCCGGTCGGCGTGATGCTCACCGCCGGCCCCTGGCAGGACGGGCCGCTGCTCGCACTGGCCGCCGAGCTCGAGCAGGCCCGGCCGTGGGCCGAGCGCCGTGCGCCGCTGACGCTGGCCGCCTGAGCGGGACGCCGGCGGTGTCGCCCCGGCCGCATCCCCCCGGCCCCGTCCGCGGCCGCATCTCCCGGCCGGCGGAGGCCGTCGCGTGCCCCTATATTGGGGTGACGGTGGAGCGCTCGTGAACACACGCCGCCTCGGTGCCGACGGCCCCGCGGTCTCGGCCCTCGGCCTGGGCTGCATGGGGATGTCGGGGATGTACGGGCCGGCCGACCGCGCGCAGGCGATCGCGACGATCGAGGACGCGCTCGACGCGGGCGTTAACCTGCTCGACACCGGAGACTTCTATGGCATGGGCCACAACGAGCTGCTGATTGCCGAGGCGACACGCGGCCGCCCGCGCGAGGGCCACATGCTGAGCGTGAAGTTCGGGGCACAGCGAGGCCCCGAAGGCGCGTGGCTGGGCTACGACGCGAGCCCGGCCGCCGTCAAGACGGCCCTGGCGCACTCGCTCACGCGGCTCGGGACCGAATACGTCGACGTGTACCGCCCGGCGCGCCTGGACCCCGACGTTCCGATCGAGGAGACGATCGGCGCGATCGCGGAGCTCGTGCAGGCCGGGTACGTTCGCCACATCGGGCTCTCCGAGGTCGGCCCGGAGACGATCCGGCGCGCGGCGGCCGTTCACCCGATCTGCGACCTGCAGATCGAGTATTCGCTGATCTCGCGCGGGATCGAGGCCGAGATCCTGCCGACCTGCCGCGAGCTGGGCACGGCGGTCACCGCCTACGGGGTGCTTAGCAGGGGGCTGATAAGCGGCCACTTCGACGCCGGACGAGAGCTCGCGCCGAACGACTTCCGCGCTCGCGCACCGCGCTTCAGCGAAGCCAATCGCGCCCACAATCTGGCACTCGTGGACAGGCTGCGGACGCTCGCGCAGGCCCGGCAGGCGACCGTCGCCCAGGTCGCGATCGCCTGGGTGATGTCCCGGGGCGAGGACGTGATCGCGCTCGTCGGGGCGCGTACGCCAGAGCGACTGCAGGAGGCGATGGGCGCGCAGCTGCTGGCACTCGACGCCGAGGACCTGCTCGCGCTCGAGCAGGCGGTGCCCGCCGATGCGGCGGTCGGCGAGCGCTACCCCGCCCAGCAGATGGCGATGCTCGACAGCGAGCGCTGAGGCGAGCGGGAGGGCGAGCGCGTGGCCGGATGCACGCACCTGCTCGACGACGTCACGTTCATGCCAGGCGAGCGCGCCTGAGCGGGCCGCTCACGGGCGCCCGTGAGCGGTGCGCCGGTGCGGCCGCGGCGTGGGCGGCCTCACGGTGACGAGCGCGGCGCTGTCCGGCGCGAGCGTGAGCGCGAGCACGCCCGCATGCGTGGCGATCATCGGTGCCTGCGCCGGAGCACGCCACGACCCGCCGGGCGCGACGGCGCGCCCGGCGAGCAGGACCCCGCCGGTCGCACTCGGTGAGGCCGCGGTCAGCCGCAGGACCTGCGCCGGCCCCATGCTGACTCCGAGGCCGAGCCGTAGCGCCAGGGGAGCGGTCCCCGGCGGTTCGTCGTTGACGAGCACCACCGTGAGCGAGTGGTCCGGTGCGGCGAACGACGCGGCGACGAGGTCGGGCGTGCCTTCGCCGGCGATCGACGTCGGCAGCGGGCGGTCGCCGGGCAGCGATCTCGTGAGCAGCAGCGCGTACCAGTCGGGCTGGGCGCGTAGCACGCCCTGCGCGAGGTCCGACGGATCCGGCGCGCACACCGGCGTGTAGCCCACGCAGTTCGCGGGATTGCCCTGCAGGTTGATGCCGGCCGTCCCCGCCGCCATCGCCTGGGTGATGTAGCCGGTTGCCCACAGCGCGGAGGCGAACGTGTCGCTGATCCCCGGCACGCCGCCGCAGGAGACCGAGCCCGCCTCGTCGATCCGCACGGGGATGCCCTGTGCCCGCGACACCGCCACGTAGGTGGCGAGCGACTGCTCCTCGCGCCGGCGGCCGGCGGGGCTGAGCAGCGCTTCGATCGTCGGCGGTGGTGTCTGCGCGCAGCCGAGCGGATAGTGATGGCCCGTGAGCAGGGCGGGCGCCTGCGAGAGCGCCTCCGCTCCGCCCCATTCGGGGAACGCGCCCGAGCCCGAGACGTCGGGGCCCGCGATCGCAACCCCCGGCGTGAGCGCTCCGATCGCGGCGCGGTAGGCGCTGACCTCTTCCTCGTAGCCCTGGGCGACCCACGGCAGTTCGCGAAAGCCGTGGCTCGCGTAGGCGTTGGGCTCGTTGCCGATCTCGACGGCTGCGAGATATGGCCCGAGCGCCGCGTGGGCGGCTGCCACCTCGCGTGCCGCGGCGGCGGGTTCGTAGTGAGCGAGACCAACGGTCAGGAGGACCTGCCAGTCGCTGCGGCGGGCCAATGCGCCGAGCGCCTGCATCTGTGCGGGCCCGATGACACTGGTCGCCCACGCCGGCCGGGGCGTCTCGGGGTCGGTCCAGGCGACGTTCTCGTCGGAGGTGATGCCGCCGAAGCGCAGCACCCCCGGCCCCAGCGAGCGCAGCATCTCGACGAGGTCGCCGCGGCCGCCGTAGCGTGAGATCTCGTCGATCGCGGCCGCCTCGAAGGAGAGTCCGAGAAACCGTGCGGGCACCGGCGGTCCCGGGGCGAACGGATCGATCGTGATCGCAACCGGCCGCGCTCCGACGCTCGCCGGGGCCGCTCTGGAGGTCGGTCGGGACACTCCGGCGATTGGCCGGTACGCGTCGGCCATTGCCGGGGCCCCGCCGGCGAGCGAGCTGGCCGCGATCACGAGACCCGCCGCGAGCGGCGCGATCAGCGCCGGGGCGATCCGGCGCCGGCGAGCGCGACGCCCTGTCGGCGCCGAGCGGGCGCTTCGGGACGAGCTCGACGGCAGGGCCATGCAGCTGAGTAAACAAGGTCCGCCGTCCGTCGTGCTGCGGTTGGGAGCGGATCGCCGCCGTCGGGCTAGCTCGCGGTGAGGCTCGCGATCAGCCGGTCGGCCGCCACACGGCCCTGGGCGGCGACCTGGCCGCGCAGGTAGGCGCCCTGCCGGCCGCCGACCTCCCCGGCCGTGTAGCGGCCGGCCGGCCACGTGTCGACGTGGCAACCGACGAGCTCGTCGATGTCGTGGATCTCGGTTCGGCGGCGCCGCCGCGCCGGCCGAGGCTCGGCCGCGTCCACCCCGACCGCCGGGCACACGATGTGGAACGTCTGCCTGCCCTCCCCCCGCGCCGAGCCGGGGCGGTGCTCGACGAGCAGGAACTCGCGCCCGTCGGGGAAGAACGCGCGCGCGATCGCGTCGGCGACCATCTCGATGCCGTTGCTCACGGTCGTCCCGGGATTGTCCTCGAGCTCGCCGGCGATCACCACCGGCCGCCGTCCGCTCTGCTCGTAGACGCGCACGTGGCAGATGCCGTCGATGTCGTGCAGTCCCCTGAAGGGGAGCAGCTGCTCGCGTGTGATCCGGTGTCCCGTCGAATTGCTCATGACCTGCTCCTTGGCCGGATGGGAGGCCCTCGTGGCGTCCCGACTCCCCCATGTCGAGCGTGGGGCCCGGATCACCCCCCTCCCTGAGCCGCTCCCGCCCGCGCGCAGCGGGTCGCGGCACGGCCTCGCCGAGCGAACTTGTAAACGCGATTTCACATTTGGTGAACAATGATCATAAAGCTCACCTTCACAGTAGGGATTTGCAAAATGCATCCGGCCACACCGATCACGCGCGTCGTCCGCAAGGACTCCTCCGGTCCGGCGCACTTCCTGAAGAAGTACCTCTACCAGATCAACAAAGCCACCTTCGAAACCGAAAAAGGCGCGATCAAAAACTGGAACGAAATCTCGGAAGGCACCGAAAACACGACCTGGCCGAAAGCGATCGACGCGGTCAAAACGAGCTCCACCGGCGAGGCCGCCGAGGACGAACTGGTCGCCAAAACGCCCGGTAGCATCGGCTTCGGCAACCTCGCCGAAATCCGGAACGGCGGACTGTACACGCCGCCGACGGGCGGACCGAACAAGAGCACGTTCTGGGCCCCGATCCAGGACAAATCGGGCGAAAGCATCGCCTACGCCGACCCGGCGACGAACAAAGACGTCGCCGCGACAGCAGAAGCGAACTGCGCCAAAACCGAATACACGAACGGCGAAACAGCGTTCCCGCCGGCGAACGTGACAGACCCGTGGAACGAAGTCACGACCAGCACCGTCGAGCCGAAGTACACGCTTTGCGGGCTCGCGTTCGTGCTCGCATTCGACACCTACTCGGCCTTCCCGGGCACGAGCGAAGGCGAGGCGACCACCGTCGAGAACTTCCTCAGTCGAGGTCCAGAGCTCGCACGATCGCGGAGAGGGCAGTGCGACCGGGCCGCCACGAGGCGGCCCGGTCGTGCCGCACGGCGCTTTTCTCAGCCAGCAGATAAACTTAGTCGAGAAATGCTTTCAGCCGGCGCTGCGATAGTCGGACAGCACAGGCCAGGCCCCGGGCATCGAGCTGCTCGCGGCGACCGGACGACCGCGGAGGCCACCCGGCGTGGCCGCCGTCGTCCAGCGGCCGATCACGCGGCCAGCTGGCCATGCACGTAAACGCCAAGGTCGATTACGCGGTCCGCGCCGTCGTCGAGCTGGCCGCCAGCGACCGCCAATCGCCGCGGACGCTGCGGGAAGTCGCCGAGGCGCAGGCGATTCCGATTCCCTACCTGGCCGACCTGCTGAAGCAGCTGCGCTCGGCCGGAGTCGTGTACAGCCAGCGCGGAGCGGGAGGCGGGTACTGGCTGGCGCGGCCCGCGGAGGAGATCGACCTCGGCTGCATCATCCGTACCGTCGATGGCTCGCTGGTGGCGGTGCGCGGGCAGACGCCGGACGAGGTCAAGTACGTCGGCTCCGCTGCGACCCTGCAGCAGGTCTGGATCGCCGTGCGCAACATGCTCGAGCTCGTCACCGTTGCGGATCTCGCTGCCGGGGAGCTGCCGCAGGACATGTTGGCGCTGACGCAGCGGACGAAGGCGGCCGAGCCTCACACGGCCGGGGGCTCGCGGTAGACGACGCTCACCGGCGATTCGCGCTCACGCCGGTCTGCGAACACCGACACCGTGACCTGTGCCCGCCAGGCGTACTCCACGACCTCGGCCATCGCCACGTGGCGGGTCCTGAAGCGAACGATCCCGCCGCTGCAGAGCTCCTGCAGCAGGAAGCCCTCGAAGTCGCCGAAGCGATCGTGGTCCACTCCCACCACCTTGCCGGTGAACTCGAGGTCGGCGTGGCAGTGGCCGCGCCCCCCTTCGTGGCCCTTGCCGCCTTCGTGGCCATGGTCGCCTTCGTGGCCCCCGCCGCCCTCGCGGCCCCCGCCGGGTTCCCACCAGTTGCCGGCGGGCGACGGGAACACGAGCACCGGGTTGCCTCCCATCCCGCGCACGCGTTCGCCGAGTTGGACCAGGTAGCGCTCGAAGACGGGATACCAGCGGCTCTCGACGGGGATCGATCGGGCGATCCAGCGCATGATCGACAGCGTGCGCCGCTCGCCTTCGAGCAGGTTGCTCTTGGTCGAGACGGGGATTTTCAGGTGGAACACGCCGAGCACGCGTCGCCACGTGAACGCGTCCGCGACCGCGGTGGCCGCTACCTCCGTCCCGACCTGCTCATCGTCCCGGGCGCCGGCGCTCGTGACCTGCTTGACGGTCAGGGCAAATTCCTGACCGTTGCGTATACCCGCGGGAAGGGTCACCGTAAGCAGGCCGACGTAGTTCTGCCCGTTCGCCGACGCGGGAATCGGCAGGTAGCTCACGCCGCCGGGCGCGACGTCGATCGCGACGGTGTGGGCGTCGAGCAGTTTCAAGCGATGGGTCGCATACATGTCGGCGGCCATTTCGAGCATGACCGTCGCGCTCACCGCCGGCAGGCACAGTTCGGCGGAGCTCCCGTCCGGGATGTCTCCCCACGTGATCATCAGCTCGTCGGGGCGGTGGCCGGCTGGCAGCGGCACCGGGGTGGGCCGGATCTCGATCGTCTGCGGCGCGCTGCGCGAGCCCGGCACGCCGGGATTGGGAACCGCCACGAGCGTGAGGTTGCGCTGGGCCAGCTTGTCGGAGTCGGAAGGGTCGACGCCGGCCGGGATCGGATCGGGGGCGTAGTTGACCTCGGCGATGATGCACTGGTGGGTGCTGCGCACCAGCTGCTGGATCGAGAGCAGTTCACCCATCCCGGTGAACGGTCCCGCGGGCACGTCGGCGGGGCTGCCACCGACGAGGCGGTCGGGGAACCAGGTTTCACCCGGCTGGTTGATGTCCAGCCAGCAGCCGAAGTAGGCGAACGCTTCAGCGCCGAGTTTGTCCGGTTTGATGGTCCGCCGGTTGAGCGGATCGCGCTGTTCGGCCATCGATTCGACGGCCGTGTCCACGCGCGGAGCCGCGAAGAAGGGGATCGTGGTCACCTCGTCGCCTTCGACACCGAGAACCGGGATGGGTACTTTTTCCGGGTTGGTGAGCGACTTGTAGATCGTCGCGGCGTCGAACGTCGCGTTCGTCTGCTGGGCCTGCCACATGCGGAAGAAGACGCCGACCTGTTTGGCCGCGGCAACGTCCTGGAGACGGACGCGAGCGAGGGCGAAGTTGAAGAGCCTGTTGCCGTCCCCGTCTTCTGGTTCGAGCGCGAGCTGGGTTTCCGCGATGTCCTCTTCCTGGGAGATTTTTTCGAACAGCGGGCCTGCGGCGGCGGTGTCGCCGTTGAGGTTTTCGATCACTTCCCCGATGAACCCGGTGGCCGCTTCGCTCGGCGTGGCCGAGCTGGAGAGGCTGGCGCCGAAGCGCCGTTCTCCGGCCTTGAGGTGGAACACGCGGAGGTCGGTGCTCAGATACCATTCGTAGCCGGCGGAGATGTCCCCGTGGAGGATGAACGGGTCGGGCTTTGCGGTCAGGTAGATGGGGGCGTGGGCCTGCACCGTGGGCTGGGCCGGTGGTGCGAACCTGGCTGTCAGCGTGAGCGTCTGCGGGGCCCCGGCGAATACGCTCGTGCCGGAGAACGACAGCTCGAACGGGAACGTGAATCGCTGGACGGTGTTGGCGGGTGCGGACGGATCTTCGGGCAGGACGGAGCCGGCGAAGCTTGCCCCGATCCCTTTTATCGGTTCGGCGATCTCGGGCTTGTGGGGTGGGTTGGAGAGGTTTGCTGGAGTGAGGCCGATGTCTTCGGCGGTATAGCCTTCGACGATCACGTAGAGCGCCGGATCGATGATCGCCGGTGCTCCGCTCAGGTTGACCATCGCCTCGATTTCGCCTTCGGCGAAGGTGTCGCGTTCGAGCAGCAGGAGGCAGTCCTGGAGTGAGACCTCGACGTCGACCGCGTCGGATTCGATGCCGTTGGCGATCACCACCATCGACCATGCGCCGGCCGCCAGCGAATGGGGGACTTCGACCTCGGCCTTGACGGTTGCCCCTTCGGTCGCGACGGCGAGGGTGGAGAAGTTGAACGTGCGCAGGTAGGCGACCTTGCCCGAGGAGTTCGTCAGCCGCACGATCGGGTAGTTGGTCGCCATCTGTGCGTCATCGCCGTAGCTGACGGCCTGCGAGAGACCGTTGAGCTGGGTCCCTTCGATCGTGTACACGTGGCCCGGAACGAGCGTTTCCGGAGGGTTGCTGAGCGCGGGCCTCCAGCTCGCCTGGGGGGTGTTTTCCGAGGCTTCGGGCGTGTAGAGGTGGATTTCCTGCGACTGGGTGGTGAGGAGGATCTGTCCGGTCGGGAGGAGCAGGAACCGGCAGACCCATGTTTCCGGTGCTTCGGAGGAGGAGAAGGGCACCGCCGGGAACGGCGTCATCGACCCGTTGGATGGGTCGAACTCGAGGAGTTCTGCTCCTTCGGAGAAGTAGTCGTGGGTCTTTTCGCCTTTCGCATTTTCTTCCGTGGTCTCGTGGAGCCTTCCCGCGATGCACAGCACCTTGCCATTGGTCTGCAGGACGGCGGGGGCGTCGCTCGCGGTGAGGGTCGGCCAGACATGCCCTTTGCTCGTGTCGGGCGGGAACGCCGCGGCGGCCTTCCATTTCCCTTCGCCCGTGGGTTTGCTCGTCGACGGTGGTTTGTAGAGCGCGTTCTGGCCGGTGGCGCCGATCGCGAACACTTCTCCGCCCGGAAGGAGGATCGCGGGGCCGATCTCGAAGATCGCCACCTTGTTCTTTTCGGGATCGGTGATTTCCGTGAGCACGAGGCTCGACGGCGTTTCGCCGGCGGGCACCCATTCATCGAGTGAGGGGATGTAACGTTCGGCCTTCGGCTCGTTGTTGGTGGCCACCGTGAGGACCGAGCCGTCGGGCAGGAGCGTCCACGTCTCCTCGTCGCAGTTGCTTCGCTTGGTGTCGGACTTCGCGCCGAAGTTGGTTCCGGCTTCGGTCCAGATGCCGGTCACCGGGTCCCACATCGCGGCGAACGGTGGGCCGCCTCCGAGATTGCCGAAGAGGACCCGCCCGTCCGCGAGGATGCAGCCCGGAACGTCTCCCTTGATGTATTCGAACCGGGCCGGCTTGCTCAGTTCGCTCCATTCGTTGGTGCCGGGGTCGAAGATCTCTCCCAGCGAGCCGTCTCCGCCGGCGCTGCCGTACTCGCCGCCCAGCGCATACACACGCCCGTCGCCCAGGATCCCCGAGGAGAAGAACTGTCGCGAGTTCGCCATCTTCAGGAGTCCCGACCATTCCCCGCTCTGGTAGTTGCCTTCGTCGTCGGGGGTCAGGCGCAGCCAGTTCGCGCCTTCGGCTTCGTGGATCAGCACCGAGCCGTCGCTCAGCAGGAGCATCGTGTCCGCGCTGAACGACCCCACGGTCGACGGCGCCTGGAATGTGGTCCATTTACCCGGCACGGTGCTCCTCCTCTCGGGGCAACGATGTGACCGGCTCATACGGGTGGCCGCAGACCCGGCTGTCCGCCCGCCGGCGCCCACAGCAGGCCCCGGGCGTTGCGCCCGGTCGCATCCGGAGACACGCTCGAGGGCCGGACGCAGGCAAGCTAAGGGACGCCTGAGCCGCCGAGGGCGGCACTAGACGAATGTTCGACGCGGGGCAGGCAGACGGTCCTCCGGCCGTGACCCGCCTCGATGCGATTGAATGTGGGCACCCCGCGTTCGCGCCCGGGTTCTCCGAGCACCAGACTGGAGGTCTGCGCAATGCCGGCCAAGAGAGTCCTCGCCGATCTGAGTGTGGTGCTCGTGGGGGTGTGCGCGCTGCTCGGGTTCATCGTGGGGGTGCCCGCCGTGGCCGCGGCCGCCACCGGCTTCGTCCCGCTCGCGGGCAGCGCGCCGAGGGTCGGCCCTCCCGGGGCACCGCTCGCGCCAACCCCGTCGCAGACGGAGATCGAATTCGACGTCAGCCTCCGGCTGCGCGATCCGGAAGGCGCCCTCGCGCTCGCGCGGTCCGTGTCCGATCCGGCGAGCCCGAGCTATCGGCAGTTCCTCACGCCCACCGCCTGGGAGCAGCGCTTCTCACCGACGCAGGCGTCGGTCGATGCGGTCACGGCGTGGCTCGCCGCGCAGGGCATCACGGTCGAAGGCGTGACGCCTGACCGCATGACGGTGCACGCGAGCGCGCCCACCTCGACGGTGGAGCGTGCATTCGCGACGAACCTCTCCGAGTACGCCATCGCCGGCACGCGCGTGCGCCTCGCCTCGGGACCGCTCTCGGTCCCCGCATCGATCGCCCCGCAGATCAGTGCCGTGTCCGGCGTCGACCAGCGTGTGGCCCGCCCCGAGCTACCGCGGCAGCGAGCGCGAGCGCTCGGCGCGGGCGGCGCCGGCGTGGGCACGGCGAGCGAAGTGGAACCGCTCACGACCCCGGCGAGCAAGCCGATCCCTCCCGGGGAATGGCCACGGATCGCGCCTCCCTGCTCGTCCTACTGGGGCGAAAAGCAGGATGGCAAGGGGCCGCCGTTCGGCGGCGGCTACCCCTCCACGCTCCCGTATGCCATCTGCGGCTACAAGCCGCCCCAGCTGCAGTCCGCGTATGACCTCTCGGGCCCGATCGCCGCAGGCGATGACGGCAGGGGCGTGACGGTCGCGATCGTCGACGCGTACGAGTCGCCGACGCTGTTCGACGACGCACACGAGTACAGCATGCGAAACGAGCCCGCAGGCATCCTGACGAGGCACCTGTTCAAGGAAGACGTCAGCCCGAAATTCGACGAGGAGAACTTCTGCGAAGCGAGCGGGTGGTCGGTCGAGCAGACGCTCGACGTGGAGTCGGTGCACTCGACCGCGCCGGGCGCGACGATCCTGTTCGTGGGTGCGAAGAACTGCGAAAACGCGCTCTACGACAGCGACGAGCAGGTCGTCGACGAGCACCTGGCGAGCATCATCACGAACTCGTGGGGCGAACTCGGCAACGACGAAACGACGCCGAGTGCCAGCGAAGAAGCGTTCAACAACGTGCTGCTGATGGCCGCCGGGACCGGCGTGGGGGTCCAGTACTCGGCGGGCGACCAGGGCGATGAATTCAACCTCCTCGGCTTCGACGCGGTCGGTTTTCCCGCCACCAGCCCGTACGCGACGGCCGTGGGCGGGACCAGCCCGGAGATCTCCAGGAACGGCACGCGCGTCGCCGAGTACGGCTGGTCGAGCTCCTTCAGCGTGCTCTGCACACACACGGTCGAGGTCAACGAAGAAGCGGTAGAGCACACGCTGCTGCTCGAACTGCCGTTGGAATGCGGCGAAAGCCTGTTCGGCAAGTGGGTGCCGCGGGTCCCGGGGGAGTACTGGGCCGGCGGCGGTGGCGCGACCACCTCGCAGTACGCCGAGCCCTACTACCAGGAAGGCGTCGTCCCCAACGGGCTCGCGAACCGCAACAGGTCGGTCACGCACGAGGCCAACAGGGTCGTGCCCGACATCTCGATGGACGCGGACCCGTGGATGGGCCTCGACCTCGGCGAGACGCTCGCCTGGCCCGACGGCGACTACTACGAAGAAGAGCCGATCGGCGGAACGAGCCTCTCCTCGCCGCTGCTCGCCGGAGAGCTCGCCGACGCCGACCAGGCGGCCGGCGGTGCGCTCGGCTTCATCAACCCGCTCCTCTACCACCTCGACGCCTCCACGAAGGCCTCGAGCGCCTTCTACGACGTCGTGCCGCCGCAGAGCCAGCAGGCGTTCTCGCTCGTGCAGTACGTCAACGGGGCGAACACCGAAGCGGGCACCTTCAACGCCACCGGCACGATCAACTACGAGGGCCAGGAGGCCTACTGCCCCGAAGCGGAGAGCTGCGTGCAGCAGAAGCTCGCCCTGAAGGACGGTCCCGGGTTCGACTCCATGACCGGCATCGGCTCACCCGGCGCTCGGTTCATCCCGGACCTAGCCACGCCCTGAGGCGCGGCGATCGGAGGACCGCGTCACGCGATCGACACCAGCTCACCGCGGGGGATGTGGCTCCCGGGCGGCGGGCTGGCGGCGCGGCTCAGCCGACTTTGATCTCGGCGCCGGAGGCGAGGAGGGCCACGGCCCGTGGCTCGAAGAGTCCGAACCCGTGCTCGCGCGAGAGCTCCAGGGCGCGGTTGGCGTGATCTCGGGCGCGGGTCGACTCGCCCTCCCGCGCCAGCGCCTCCGCCCAACCCAGGTGTCCGCGCGCGACCCACAGCGGCATGTGGTTCTGTTCGTGGAACTCGCGCGCAAATGAGAGGTGGCGCTCCGCCTGCTCGAGATCGCCGCGGGTCGCGGCGAGCAGGCCCAGCCACAGCCTGACGTGCCCGTTGCAGGCGGCACCGTCCCACATGAACTGGTCGGCGAACGGCTCCATCAGCTCGGCCAGGGCCAGCGCGGCTTCGGCATCTCCGATCTGGACAGCGATGTCCGCATAGAACCCGAAGACCCTGAGCGCCGCCCTGTCGTGGGGTACATGCGCAAAACCGTCGCCGCACCCCTCCTTGAGGATGGCGGCAGCCTCGGTCGTGCGGTCGAGCCAGCAGAGGATTGCGCCGAGGCTGGCGCGCCAGCCCGGGAGCGCGGGGTTTGCCGCGACGCTCTGCTCCAAGAGGCCGACGATCTCTTGGCCCCGCCCCTGGTAGCTGCGGATCGTGGCGAGCGCGATGCCGTAGAACATGATCGCGTCGGGCTGTCCCGCCTCCTGCCCGATCTGCAGTGCACGCTCTGCCAGACGCTCGGCCTTGGCTAGATCTCGCGCAACGGCGAGGCCGGGCAGTGGGAAGGCCGCGAACCAGCGCAGCGTCGGCTGTCCGAGCTGCTCGGCGATCTCGCCCTCGCGAGCAAACGCCTGCTCGGCTCGTGCGATCTCGCCGCGCTCGACGTAGTGGTGCCCCGCGATGTTCTGAGCCCAGTGCTCGAGCGCCGGATCGCCCGCCGCCGCGGCGTACTCGAGCAGCTCCTCGCACTGATGCGTGCGCAGCTCGAGCGTCTCGGGTGACCAGTCGGCGAACGTGGCCGTTCGCAGAACTTCGCCGAGCGTGTCGGGGTGGCCGGCGGCCCGCGCGATCGAGACGGCCTCGGTTGCGAGCGCGTGGCGGAGTTCGACGTCGTGCCTGTAGTAGATCTCCTGAGCCTGCAGCGCCAGCAGGCGGGCGCGGCGAGCCGGCTCGGTCGGCTCGTCGAGCTCGAGTGCGCGCTCGATCGCCGCCAGCCGCTCGGTGTCGACGACGCCGGCCGCGCTCGCGAACCCGCGGTTGTTCTCGAGCGCGGCGCGCGCCGCCAGCTCGGCGTCCTCCAGCGCCGAGGCGATGCGCGCGGCCTGAAGCAGCGTGTCCCGATAGGCCGGCTCGCCGCTCTGGCGTTGGGCAACGCCAACGCCGAGCATGGCTTCGCAATGCTGGCGGCTGCCGGGCTCGCTCAGGTCGACGGCGTCTGTGAACAGGCTCAGCGCCGCTGCCGGAGCGAGGCTCTGCAGCGCCTGCTGACCCGCTCGCAGCGCATAGTCGACCGCCTTGTGCCGCTCCACGGAGATCGCGGCCAGACGCCAGTGAAGGGCCAGCTCCCCGAGCCGGTCGACCGACTCGGTCCCGTAGAGCTGCTCGAGCGCTTCTGCGACGCGCTGGTGCAGCCGGGCCCGGCGGGTCCCGCCGAGGCCCTCATACAAGGTCTGGCTGATGAGGGCGTGAGGGAAGCGGAACCGCCCCACCAGCTCCGAGGATTCCGTCAGTACCGCCGCGGAAACGGCCGCCTCGAGCCGATCCAGCAGGTCGGCCTCGTCCGCGTCAAGAACCGCGCAGAGCAACTCGATGTCGAACTCGCGGCCGATCACCGCCGCGGCCCGCAGCACCTCCAGGAATTCTGCGCCGAGGCGCTCGACCCGCCGCTCGATCACCTCCCGAACGCTCTGGGGCAGAGCGAGCGCGGCGGAGGCGTCGATCCTCCAGCGAGCCGCGGCCTCGTCGAACACCAGCGAGCCGGATTCGGAGAGCCCGCGAAGGACCTCGCCGACGAAGAACGGGTTGCCCCCGGTCTCGGCGGCGATCCTGCCTGCGAGTTCGACTCCGTCCCGCTCGAACTCGTGCCCCGCCAGCGCGGCCATCATCTGTGCGACCTCGTCCATGCGAAGACCCTGCAGGCCGATCCGCCGGACGCCCTGAAGCTTGCGCAGATCCGCGAGCACCGCGATCAGCGGATGATCCTTGCCGAGGTCGGAGTCGCGATAGTTGACGAGCACCAGAAGCGACGCCTCCTCGGTGGCCGCCAGCACGTGCTTGAGCAGCGCGAGCGACTGCGGGTCGGCCCAATGGAGATCGTCGAGCACCAGGCACAGCGGCACCGCCTCGGCGAGTTCCGCCACCAGCGCCGACGCCGCCTTGAACAGCAGATAGCGCTCGGTCTCGGGATCGGAGCGCTGCGGTGCGGGGACATCTGTGAGCCGCGAGCCGAGATTTCGCGTCAGGCGCAGGAGCTCGCCCCCCTGCCGTTCGACATGCCGCGCGAGCATCGCGGCCGGTGCGTGTTCCACCAGCTGCGTGCAGACCGCGAGCCAGGGCTCGTAGGGCGCCGCGAGCTCCTCCGTGCACGCACCCCATGCGACGGCGAAGCCCCTGCCGTGTGCCTCGTGGGCGACGTAGCTCGTGATGCGGGTCTTGCCGATCCCCGGCTCGCCGCTCAGCAGGGCGACCTGGCGCTGCCCCGAATGGGCCAGCGTCGTCGCCTCCGCGAGCGCTGCGCGCTCCGGCACCCGCCCCACGTAGGAGATGGGTGGTATCGAGCGAAGCAGCGCGGGAAGCGGCCAGCGGCTCGTGGCGGCCTGCTCGTCTTCGAGCGGGGCCCAGGAGACGGCGAAGGCCTCGAGCGGCCTGTCGAACCCCTTCAGCTCGAGCTCTCCCACGCTGGCGAGCTCGATCCCCTCGCACCGGCTGGCGAGCGCCCTCACGAGCTCGGCCGCCAAGATCCCGTCGGACGGCGCCTGTGCGCACAGGCGCGCAGCGAGGATCGAGGGCATCCCGAAGTAATCGCCGTCCTTGACCGTGGACTCACCGGCTCCGAGGCCGATGCGTAGGTGCAGAGCCTGCTCAGTGTTGCGGTAGCGGCGCTCGAAGCGCTGCTGCATGGCGACCGCGCATTCGACGGCTGCCGAAGCGGAGGAGAACGCCACCAGCAGCCCGTCGCCGGTGTTCTTCACCTCGCGGCCGCCGTGGGAGACGATCGCGTCGCGCAGCAGCTCGAAGTGCTCGTCGCGCAGCTCGTCGGCCCGAGCAGCACCGACCGAATTCGCAAGCAGCGTCGAGCCGACGAGGTCCGTAAGCAGGATCGTCGCCAGCTCGATCGACTCAGATTCAGCCACTGCACCCCCCGTAACGCACCGCATCGACCCGGCCAGCGAAAGGCAAGCTACCAGCTTCCCGGGAGACGGCAGACGACGGTGCTGCCGGCTCGGCCCCCCGGCTCCGCCGACAGCCCTCGGAGCGGCCGGTTTCCCGCGACGGCGCTCCAGCGCAAGCCATGCCCCGTGCGGGACTCGAACCCGCCCCACCGGATTAAAAGTCCGGCGCTCTACCAGATGAGCTAACGGGGCTCGCGGCCCGACAGTGTGGCAGATGGGCTCAAGGTTTTTCGGAAGCTGCGACCTGCAGCATCTCCTCGATCCGGGTGAGCTTGACCCGCGGGCGGCCGGCGGCCTCGCCGAGCGCGCGCTCGTGACGGTCGATCGCCTCCCAACCGTCGTAGGTGACGAGCTCGGGCCGGCGCGCCCGCAGCAGCTCCTCGATCAGGCGCGGGTCGGGTTCGGAGGGGACGTGGACCCCGCCTGCGGCGCCGTTCCCCCCGGCGAGGTCGGCGAGCATCGCATCGACGGTCTCCTGGGCGTCCTTCTTGTTGGTGCCGATCACGCCGGAGGGTCCGCGCTTGATCCAGCCGACCACGTACTCGCCCGCGAGCGGCGAGTGGCTGTCGGGATTGAGCACCCTGCCCCCGTCGTTGAGGATCACCGCGGAACGCTCGTCGAAGGGAACATCGGGGAGCGAGATGCCGCGGTAGCCGATCGCCCTGAAGGCGAGCCCGCTGGAGATCGTCTCGCGGTCCTGCCCCGGCTCGGCTCGCAGCCCTCCGCCGGGGCCGGGAACGAGCTCGTTGCGCACCAGCTCCACCGCGCCGAGATGACCCGCCTCGTCGGGCGTGAACGCGACCGGCGAGAGCAGGAAGCGCAGGACGATGCGCTTGCTGCGGCCCGCGGGCGGACGGGCCGCGTAGGCCCTCAGGATCTCCACGTTGCGCCTGCTGGTCGCGTCCTGCTCGGCCTCGGGGTCGGCTACCGCCAGCGCCCGCTCGAGCTCCGACCGATCGACGATCACGTCGGCGTCGGCGAGCTCCCCCAGCTCGAGCAGCTCGGGGTTGGTGAACGCGGCCTGGGCCGGGCCGCGGCGTCCGACCACGACGACCTCGGACACCCGGCTGGCCGCGAGCACCTCGAGCGCGTGGTCGGCGGTGTCGGTCGGCGCGAGCTCGGCCGGTGCCAGGACGAGCATGCGGGCGACGTCGAGCGCGACGTTGCCGTTGCCGACCACCACGGCGCGTGTCGCCGACAGCAGATCGACCTCGAGATCGGTGTGGTCGGGATGGCCGTTGTACCAGCCGACGAACTCGGTGGCGGCGTGAGACCCGGGGAGATCTTCCCCGGTTATCCCCAGGGGCCTGTCGAGGGGCGAGCCCGTCGCGTAGACGACCGCGTGGTAGTGGCTCAGCAACTCCTGGCGGGAGACGTGCTCGCCGAAGGTGACGTTGCCGAAGTAGCGGAAGCGGGGATGGGCGGCGGTCTTCTCATAGATGCGTGTCACGGACTTGATCTTCGGGTGGTCGGGAGCGACGCCCGAGCGCACCAGGCCCCATGGAGTGGGCAGCCGCTCGATCATGTCGACCTCGATCCGTTCGCCGGCGTCCTTGAGCAGGTGCCCGGCGGCGTAGAAGCCCGCGGGGCCGGAGCCGATCACGGCGATGCGGATGGGGGAGCGGTCGGTCATGGATGCGGGCTCTGTGGTCGTGGTCGCGCGCTGCTTCGGAGCTGGTCTGGGGATGGGCGCGGCCCGACTCGAACGGGCGACCCCCTCGGTGTAAGCGAGGTGCTCTAACCAGCTGAGCTACGCGCCCAGTGCTCAACCCAAGGCTAGCGGCCGGCGCTGCCCGCGGACGCCATGTCCGCGCACGCCGCGGCGTGCGGCGTGCGCTCCCCGCCCGCACGCCCTGCCAAGCTTGCGCTGATGCGGGGCGCGAGCGGCGGTGGAAGACTGGTGCGGATCGCACTGCTCCCGTGCGCCCTCGCCGGGCTGGTGCTCGTGCTCGCCCAGCTGTTCCTCCCCGGGATCGCCGCGCGCCGGATCTCCTCGCGCGTGGGTCGCTACGGCAGGGTGATCAGCGTGAGCGTCAGCGCGTGGCCGGCGATCAAGCTGCTGTGGGGACGAGCGGACTCCGTGACCGTGCGCGCCGGCAGCCTCGACGTGACCCCGGCACAGACCGGCGAGCTGCTCTCCGAAGCCGCCGGTGCGGCGCGCATGGATGTGAGCGCGGCGAGCGTCCGCGAGGGCCTGCTGCTGCTGCGCGACGCCCGCCTGCGCAAGCGGGGCGCGGGGCTCGCCGCCGAAGGGCTGATCGGCGAGCGGGATGTGCGCGCCGCGCTGCCCGCCGGGATCGCCGTGGAGCTGCTCGCCAGCGCCCGCGGCCGGGTCACCGTCAGGGTCAGCGGGGGGCTGTTCGGGCTCGGTGCTTCGGTCGACGCCGTCGCCGAAGCGAGCGAGGGCGGTCTCGTGGCGCACCCGCTGGGAGGACTGCTGGAAGGCGTCCGCCTGACGCTGTTCTCCGACCCGAGGCTGTCGGTGGAGGGCGTCTCGGCGAACGTGGAGAGCGAGCAGCCGCCCACCTACCGGCTCGGCATCACCGCGAGGATGCGCTGATCAGGCGGCGGCCGGCAGCCCGGCGCTGCGGCGCCCGGGACGCGAATGGACGAGCACCGGCAGCCCGTCCTTGGGGCTGATCGTCGGCATCTGCCGGATGCTCAGCGTGAAGTCCTCCGGCAGCGTCAGCGCGCAGCGCGCGAGGATCAGCGAGGCGATCGTACGCACCTCGAGCTGCCCGAAGCGCATGCCGATGCAGGTTCGCGAGCCTCCCCCGAACGGAACATAGGCGCCCTTGGGCAGCGCCGCGCGCGCCGCCGGCGTGAAGCGCTCGGGACGGAACGCCTCCGGATCCTCGAACACGTCCGGCAGGTGATGCGACGCCCAGGAGCAGTAGTTGACGAAGGCCCTCGCCGGCACGGTGGCTCCGGCGAACTCGAAGGACTCGATCGCGCGCCGCGGTCCGACCCACGCCGGCGGGTACTTTCGCAGCGTCTCATCGAGGACCATCTCCAGCTCGGGGAGCTCGCCGGAGAGCAGCTGCTCGGCGCTCGGATGCCCCGCGGGGCAGCACGCGTCCTGCTCGGCGCGCAGCCGCGCGACGATCTCAGGGTGGCGGGCGAGCTCGTAGAACATGAACGAGACCGTCGATGTGGTCGTGTCGTGGCCCGCGAACAACAGCGTCATCACCTCGTCGCGGATCTGCACGTCGGTCAGCGTGTTGCCGTCCTCGTCGGTCGCGTCGAGCAGGAGGCTGAGGATGTCCATGCCGCGCGCGCCCGTCGCGCGGCGCTCGGCGATCTCGGAGTAGATGAGCGTGTCGAGCTTGCGCGCGGCCGCCTGCAGGCGCGCCCACGGCGAGCGCGGTCCGCGCAGGACCCTCAGCAGGTAGTCGCTCGCGTAGAAGGCGAGCGCCTCCTCGAACATCTCGGCCGCGTCGATCGATTGCGCCGCGCTGCCGTCGGGGTCGAGCCCGAACAGCGCCCGCATCGCCACCCGCAGCGCCAGGCGGCGGGTCCAGGCGTAGAGATCGACCGCCCGGCCGGGCTCGAGCTCCTCGAGGGCGCTCGTGGTCTCCTGCTCGATCACGTCCACCGAGGCGACCAGGTGCTCGCGGTGGAACGCCGGCAGCATGATCAGACGCGAGCGCCGGTGGAACTCCCCGTCGATGGTCAGCAGGCCGTCCCCCATCAGCCCGATCAGATCGCGGAAGTGGCCCTCCCGCCAGATGAAGTTCGAGGCGTGCGAGACGGTGATGTAGTGGTTCGCCTCCGGCCCGAGCATGAACACCACGTTGCCGTGGAACAGTCGCAGGGTGAAGATCGGGCCGAAGCGCTCATAGGCCTCGAGCAGCAGCTCGAGCGGTTCCTCGGCGAAGCGCCTGGTGCGGGGCAGGGAGAAGCGCGTTTCGCCTGCGGGGAAGGGAACGGTCGCGGCGCGCTCCTCGCGCAGGTCGCTCAGCAGCATCGTGACGGGGTGCCGCTTCAGCAGGGGTTCGGGTCCGACGAGCGCCATATCGACAGCCTAGAACAATGCCTGGCCGGGCGGCCAGTCTGTGGCCGGGCGGGCCTCGGCGCGCTCCCTGGCATACTGGGTATGCGCGCAGGCCTGCCGGTCGGCCCTTCGCGCATCGCGGGGGCGTAGCTCAGCCGGTTAGAGCGCTGCCCTGTCACGGCAGAGGTCGCGGGTTCGAGTCCCGTCGCTCCCGTCAGCCCCGCTCGCAGTCCCGGCCCGCGTTCCCTGCGTGGCGCCCCGCCTGCAGCGTACATCGCCCGATGGCGAGCGCTCCCCGCGGCGGGCCAAGCCGACAGTCGAGCTCTCGCTGGAGCGCGCACGTGATACGTGGCGCGTGTGGAGACGGTCGTCGAGCTCGGTGCACGCGACTGTGTCGAGACCGAGGCCTTCAGCAGGCTTCTTCCCGACGCTCGGATCTGCGTTCGAGTGCAACTCCCACACGCTTCCGCTGTGCCGCGGCGCGTTGCGGGCCTGCCGAACGTGACCCTCGTGGAGAAGGCCGCTCCGACCGCGACGGCGAGGTGCCCTTCTTCGCGATCGACGTGGAGAGAACGACGACCGACTGGGCCGACGGAACCCGGGGGCGTCCTCCATGTTCGAGGCCTCGGGCGAGTATCCGGTCGAGCGCTACGTCCAGACCGAGGTCAAGTCCCGTCCATCACCCTGGACACGTTCATGGCGTCCGCGGATCTCAGTGACGTCGACCTGCTGTGATGGTTACAGGCGCGGAGCTCATGCGCTGCGAGGTCTCGAGAGAGGCTGCAGCGGTAGCTCATCCACACGGAGGTCGAGTCGTCGAGATCTACAAGACGCGCCACTGTCCGTGAGATCAAGCGCTTCCTCAACGAGAGGTTCCTGCTCGTCGGCTTCACCCAGTTCGGCGGTTCTCCGGCGACGCCGTGTTCGTCAACCCGCCGTTCTTGCCGGCCGGCGGAGGATCAGGCTCAGATGTCCGACAACCTCCTCTATCCCGCGGTGCGGCTCGTGGCATCGCTGGGGCGCACGGCGGCCCGCATGCGAGGTTCGCGGACGCAGCGCAGCTGACGCCCGCGGATCTGCGGCCGGGCGCTCGTCGCGGGCTCCGGCGCCGCGCGTTCAGGCCGCCTCGGCCGCGTCCAGGCCGCGGCCGAGGCGGTGCAGGGCCAGGCCGGCGACGATGAACAGCGCGCCGCGCACGATCAGCACGATCCCGATGATCACCGCCAGCGTGGCCAGGCCGATGCTCGGCCAGGAGAGGATCAGGATGCCGGCCACCACATCGATCAGCGCGATCGCGATGTTCCCCGCCCGGCCTTCGCGGTCGGCGAAGGCCGCGACCAGGCGCACGACGCCTCCGACGATGAACCACACGCCGAGGATCAGCACGAACACGACGAGCGTGTCGAACGGTTTCTTGATCAGCACCAGCCCCGCGATCGCGCTGAGCACGCCGATCAGCGCGAGCAGGCCGCGTCCCTCGCCGCGGCCGAAGATCGACCCGATCACGGCCAGCACCCCGTCGACGAGCAGGAAGATCCCCGCGATCACCGTGAACGTGCTGAGGGTTTCGTGCGGCTCGATGACGAAGAAGATGCCGACGGCCAGGACGATCACGCCGAACAGCACGAGCAGCCACCACAGGCTGCCGAGCAGCCCCACCACCTCATCCTCAGAAGACGCGGACATGCGACGCTCCAATCTCGAAGGCAGGAACCCGAACTCCAGGCCGACCCTAGCCGGTCGCCACGACGCGTTCGGGGCGGCCCGCGGGCGTCACGGTTCGATCGTGACCAGCGTGCCGATCGGCGTGTAGGGCCACACCTCGGCGGAGGCGGCCAGCGGCAGCTCCACGCAGCCGAGGCTCTGGGGCGTGCCGAAGGAGGCGCGGTCGAAGTTGTGGAGCGCGTCGCCGCCGTTGAAGTAGCTGATCCATTTGATCCCCGGGTCTTCGTAGTGGGAGCCGTCGGGGTTGGTGCCGCTCATCGTGCCTTCGGGGATGTGCTCGAAGACCGGGAACGTGCCGAGTTCCGTTTCCGCACCCGAGATGCCGGTGTTCGCGGGCGAGGAGAGCACCGTGTGGCCATCGTGCCACAGCGTCATGACCTCCGGCACGGCGCGGTGCACGTACACGTAGCTGTAGCCGCTGGTCAGGCGGCCGCCGGCGATCGCGTTCTCGATCAGCGCGTGCCACACGGCCGGGCCGGCGAGGCCGTCCGCCGTCATCAGGTGGATGTTCTCGAACTTCATGACCGCGCCCTTGGTGATGACGTTCGCCGTTCCGGTGCTCCACAGCGCCTGCAGCTGTTGCGGCGTGTCCGGATAGCGCCAGCTGAAGCTGCCGTCGGGAGGTTCGACCGCGGCCTGCGCCTCCGCGGCCGGCGTCCGCGCGACGGGGGTTCCGGAGGACTGCCAGTCGAGCGGTAGGTAGCCCGCCTGCGCGAGCAGCTGCTGCAGGCGCAGCGTGGAACCGGGCGGAACCGTCCATTCGATCTGGCTGGCGTCGTGCAGGCCGCCGGACGCGCTCGCGGTGACCGCGACCTCGCGCGGGAGCTCCACGCGCAGCTGCGAGCCGAGCGCCGCTCCCAGCCCCGACGGGACGAACACGAGCGTGTGGCTGTTGGCTTCGTGCCACCGGCCGGGCGTGCTCGGCGACAGCCGCGGACGGGCGGAGCCGAGCACCTCGGACACGGGCTGCGAGAAGGTCAGGTGGATGGCCGTGGCGGGGGCGATCCGCGAGCCCGCCGCCGGGAGGCTGACCATCACCGGGGCATCCGAGGGCGGGAACCAGCTCACCTCCGAGGGCGGGCCCACCCTCTCCCAGGGGCGAGCCGCGGCGGCGATCTCGATCGCCCCCGTCTCCGGCCGGGTGCCCAGCGAGATCGTGCTCTCCGGGACGCTCAGCGTGCGGTGCGTCGCGTCGTTGCCCGCCGTCTCGTAGGCGATCGCGCTCACGGGCTGGTTGAAGCTCACCCGCACGGGCGCGCCCGGGCGCACCGTCATCCACGGCTGGGTCACCTGGGCGACCGGTGCGCGCAGCGTCAGCTGCTCGCTGCGGTCGGCACCGAGCGCCCAGCCGAGCCATCCCGGCCGACGGACCACCACGTCGATCGTCACCTGCTCTCCGGGGGTGAGCTGATGCATCGGCGTCAGGCGCCCGTCCGAGACGGCGATCGGCAGGCTCCGGCCTCCCGGGCCGAACGCCTGGACGCGCTCGATCGTCCCGCCGAGCGGCTGCACGCTGACGTGAGCCAGTGCCGTCGGGTCGCCGGCCAATGTCACCCCCGACCACGCCAGCGCCGCGATTGCCAGCAGCGCGACGACGCCCACCAGGGCCACCGCCACCCCGGTCATGACGCGCTTTCGTTTCGATCCGGCCCGCACCTCGCGCAGGTTGGCCCGACAGCGTTGCCATCGCTAGATCCTAGGACGGCGAGAGCGTCTTCGGGGTGCGGTCGGTGCAGGTGGGAGAACCTGGGGGCTGCGCGCGCGACCGCGCGCGAGCCGCCGGCCGGCTAGGGGCGGCGCAGGGTGGCCACGACGTACCGGCTCGTGAGGCGAAAGCCGCCCGGCTCCTCGTTGCCGTCGCGGAGGATCTGCAGCGCCAGGCCGGCGGCCCGGTCGAGCTCGGCGGCGGCCAGGCTCGCTCGCGCGGCCACCCACAGCGGGTGATCGCGCAGCTCCGACTCGAGGAACTCCTCCGGGGACGCGGCAGCGAAGGCGAGCCGCCGCTCGTCGGTCGCCGCCGTCAGGCCCCACGGCGAGAACGCCGCGCTCAGCGCCTCGCGGTCGTGCCACGCAAACGGCGGCGGCGCCGGGGTGGTGTCCGGCGCCGCCATCGCCCGGGCGCGCACGCGCGCCACGTCGAACAGGGCTCCGGCTGGGATCCACGCCGACAGCACGATCCTCCCCGCGGGCGCGGTCACGCGGGCCAGCTCCGCGCAGGCCGCGGTCGCGTCCGGGGCGAAGACCACGCCGAAGACCGACACGACGGCATCCGCCGAGGCGTCCGCGACCGGCAGGGCTGCGGCCTCTCCGCGCAGGAAGCTCGCCTGCACTCCGCGCGCCCGGGCCGCGTCGCGCGCGACCTCGAGCAGGCGCTCGGCGGGGTCCACTCCCGTCGCCTGCGCCCCGCGCTCGGCGGCGAGCAGCGTCGCGCTGCCGGTCCCACAGCCCACGTGAGCACGCGCTCGCCGGGCGTCACGAGCCGCCTGCGCGAGCGCAGCATGCGTCGCGGGCAGCAGCTGCGCCGCGATGTGCTCGTAGGTCCCGGCTCCCCAGTCCATGGCGACGGCGGCCCGAGCTCGGAGCGCTAGCGCCCCACCGCGAGCACGATCTTGCCCCGCGTGCGCCCCGATTCGCTCAGCTCGTGCGCCCGGGCGACCTCGCTGAGGGGAAGCACCTCCTCGATGTCCACGCGCACCTCGCCGGCTGCCACCAGCGCCGCCATCTCCGCCAGCTGGGAGGCGCTCGGGGTCATGATCAGCCGCTCGGCGCGCACCCCGCGCGCCTGCGCTGCCTCCTCCGGGGAGGGCCCCGCGATCGACACGAGCACGCCGCCCTCGCGAACGCTCTGCAGCACCGCCGCGGTCGTCTCGCCGCCAACGGTGTCGAACGCGACGTCCACGTCCCTCACGGCGGCTGCGACGTCCTCGCGGGTGTAGTCCACGTAGGCGTCGGCACCGAGCTCGAGCACGCGCTCGCGATTGCGGGTGGATCCCGTCCCGATCACGTGCGCGCCCGTGCGCTTGGCGAGCTGCACCGCGAGATGCCCCACGCCGCCGGCCGCCCCGGCGATGAGCACGGTCTGGCCGCGCTCCAGGCCGCCGCGGTCGAACAGCGCCTGCCAGGCCGTCAGGCCGGCAACCGGCAGCGCGGCGGCCTGCTCGACGCTGATCCCGGCGGGGCGCGGCGCGACGATCGTGGCGGGCGCAACGGCGAGCTCCGCGTAGGCGCCGCTCGCCACGAAGCCGAACACCTCGTCGCCCGCGGCGAAGCCCTCGGCGTGCGAGACCTCGACCGTCCCCGCCACGTCGCTGCCGAGCACCGCCGGCAGCTCCTTCGGGATCAGGCCTTGCCGGTACTTCCAGTCGATCGGGTTCACGCCCACGGCGTGGACCCTGATCAGCACAGCGCCCTCCCCGGGGACGGGCTGCGGCAGCTCCTCGAGCCGTAGGACGTCGGGACCACCGGGCTCGTGCATCACGACGGCCTGCATGGGGCTCCTCTCGGGCGTTGAAACGGTTCGCCGCACTCTAGCCGTGGCTGTCAGGCGGGCGCGGGCGCGGGCGCGGGCTCGAGCGCGGGTGCGGCGAGACCCGCGGCCGCATAGGCGTCGCGCGAGTCGAGCGTCTCGGCCGCGAGCAGCGCCCGCGCGAGGCTCTCGAGCTGGTCGCGATGCTCCTCCAGCAGGCGCGTGACGTCGCGGTGGGCGTCGTCGACCAGCCGCCTGACCTCCTCATCGAGCAGGCGCTGGGTCTCCTGGGAGGTCTCGCTGACGCCGGGCAGGAACATCCCCTGGCCCTCGTCGGGGAGCACCGCGATCGGCCCGACGGCCTCGCTCATGCCCCAGCGGCCCACCATCTGGCGGGCGATCATCGTGAGCTGAGCGATGTCCGACTCGGCCCCCGTGGTGATCGTGCCGTAGACGATCTCCTCGGCCACCCGCCCGCCGAGCGCGACGTCGATCTTCGCCTGAAGCTCCTGGGCCGAGTAGGAGACACGGTCGCTGTCGGGCGTGGAGAGCGTCACTCCGAGGGCGATACCGCGCGGGATGATCGAGACCTTGCGAACCGGGTCGGCGCCCGCGGTGAGCATCCCCACGAGCGCGTGGCCGGACTCGTGGTAGGCGGTGCGCTCGCGGTCGGCGGGGCTGAGCAGGATCCCGCGCGGCGATCCGAGCATGATCTTCTCGAGCGAGTCGGTGAAGTCGTTCATCTGCACCTTCTCGTGTTCGCGCCGCGCCGCCAGCAGGGCGGCCTCGTTCGCGAGGTTGGCCAGGTCGGCCCCGACCATCCCCGGCGTGCTCGAGGCGAGCGCTTCGAGGTCCACGTCGCCGGCGAGCGGGATCGACCGCGTGTGCACCTCGAGGATCGCGGTGCGCCCCGGCCGGTCGGGTGCCTGCACGGTGACGCGGCGGTCGAAACGCCCCGCCCGCAGCAGCGCTGGGTCGAGGACGTCGGGACGATTGGTGGCGGCGAGCACCACCACCGCCTCGGAGGACTCGAAGCCGTCGATCTCGGTGAGGATCTGGTCGAGCGTCTGCTCACGCTCGTCGTTCGACCCCGTCACCGAGACCGAACCCTGGCGCGAGCGCCCGATCGCGTCGAGCTCGTCGATGAAGATGATCGACGGCGCGGCCTCCTTGGCCTTGGCGAACAGGTCGCGCACGCGCGAGGCTCCGACGCCCACGATCGCCTCGATGAACTCCGAGGCCGAGATCGAGAAGAAGGCGGCGTGCGCCTCGCCGGCGACGGCGCGCGCGAGCAGGGTCTTGCCGGTGCCGGGCGCCCCCGCCAGCAGCACCCCGTGGGGCATGCGGCCACCGAGGCGCCCATAGCGCTCGGGGTTGCGCAGGAAGTCCACGATCTCGGTCAGCTCGGCCTTGGCCTCGTCGATGCCGGCGACGTCGTCGAAGGTCACACGGATGCCCTCGGGATCGACCCTGCGGGCCTGCGAGCGCCCGAAGTTGCCCAGTGCGCCCATCCCGCCGCCCATCCGCGCCGCCCGCCGCGCGAGCAGGACGAACAGACCGACGATCAGCAGCGTCGGGCCGAATCCGAGCAGGAGCTCGGCCAGCAGCGACTGGGACGTCGCGGTGGACTTGGCGTTGATCTCCACCCCCTTTTCCTCCAGCAGCGAGGACAGCTGGCTGCCGTTCCAGAAGCTCGGGACCTCCGTGGCGAACAATTTGGTCGGCGTAGCCTTGGAGTCCTCGGCCGGGTAGCGCAGCTTGACCTTGAAGTTGCCTTCGACGGCGTTGCCCTTGGAGGAGATCGAGGCGACCTGCCCGCCCCTGACCTGTTCCAGGAAGAACGGGCTGAAGGGCACGGTGACCCGCGATTCGCCCGTGGAGGGCTGGAAGAACAGCAGCGAGATCCAGTTGATCGCGATCAGCGCCAGGACGAACCACCAGAAGGCCTGCCGGCGGTGCGGCGGCTTGCCGGCCGGCGCCTGCTCGGGCATGCCGCGCCCGTCGGGCGCGGGGGCGACCTGCCAGCCGCGCCTGTCGCGCGGCATCGGAGGGTGGGCGTCGCGGCGCTGCTCGCCGTCCGGGCGGGCGCGCTCGGCTGGGTCCTCGTCCGGCACACCTCCAATGCTACGCGGCCCGCGCGCGAGCACGATGCCTGCAAGCCCGCCTAGCATGTGACCACCCGACCGGAGGAGACGCAGATGTTCAAGCACGTGCTCGTGGGAGTTGACGGCAGGCCCAGCGGCCGCGACGCGATCGCGCTGGCCTCGCGGCTGGCCGGGCCTGACGCCGCGCTGACGCTCCTGCACGTGCGCACCGGTCAGCTGCATCCCTTCCGGCCGCTCACCCCGGCACTGCTCGCCGACGAGCGCGAGACCTCCCAGAGGCTGCTCGAGCAGGAGCGCGCAGCGACCGAGGTGCAGGCCGAGCTGCTGAGCGCGGAGGCCGGCTCGCCCGGCGCGGGCCTGCACGAGCAGGCCGAGGCGTCGGGGGCGGATCTGCTCGTCGTCGGCACCTGCGGCCGCGGGCGGATCGGCCGGGTGATGCTCGGCGACGACACGCGGGCCGCCCTCAACGGCGCCCCCTGCGCGGTTGCCGTGGCAGCCGCAGGCTACAACGATGCCCCGCTGCCGCTCGCCAGGATCGGGGTCGCCTACAACGGCTCGCCCGAGAGCGTCGCCGCGCTGGCGGAGGCGCGCGAGCTCGCCGCGCCCACACGAGCGGAGATCGAGCTGATGGAGGTGGTGGCGCTGCCGACGTACGCGTTCACGGGCCTCGTGCCGCCCGCCTTCGGCGAGACGATCGAACTGATGCTCTCGGAGGCCAACGCGCGTCTCGGCGAGATCGAGGGCGTGCGGGGCCGCGCCGTGTACGGGCTCGCCGGCGAGGAGCTGGCCGCGTTCGGGGACGCCGTGGACCTGCTGGTGGTCGGCTCGCGCAGCTACGGCCCGGTCAAGCGGCTGGTGCTCGGCAGCACCTCCGACTACCTCGAGCGCCACGCACGCAGTTCGCTGCTAGTGCTGCCGCGCCCGCCCGTCCCGGCGGCCACGGCCACCGCCGCGGCCGCGGCCGGCTAGGCTGAGGGCATGCGCCCGATCCCGACAGCGCCCCTCGCCGCCGGAACCCTGATCGCCGGCTACGCGGTCGCCTCGGGCACCGGCTCGCGGCCGCTGGGCGGCGCGGTGCTGCTCGCCGGCGGCTACGGCTGCGCGAGGATCTGGAGCAGGCGCAGCGGCGCAGGCGTCGCCGCTCGCCTCCTCGGTGTGGGGCTCGGTGCGTTCATCGCCTCCCACCTGCTCGCGCTCGCGATCGGCGCCTGGCCGTCGGTCCTGCTCGTCTCGGCCGTGACGGCGGCGGCCGCCTGGACGCAGTCCGACGCGCCCGCTCTCGGCGCCGCCGGAGCGCTGGCGCTCCGTCCGCCGGCGCGCTAGATTCTCTCGGCGATGGCCAGCGCCGCAACACACCCCGGCCCGGCCGCGGCCGAGGCTCCTGCCGTCGCGATCGAGCGCCCGGACTTCCAGATCGTGCCCCGCGCCGGCCTGCCGATCGTCGGCGTGGTCCTGGCGCTGCTGATCACCGCGATCGCGGTCGACAAACTGTGGCCGCTGGAGTTCTTCCACGTCGTCGGCGGCGCCTCCTGGACGATCATCGACCTGTTCCTCGGCTTCGTGCTCGGCCCGATCATCGGCAGCATGTCGATCCCCGCGCGGGTCGAGTTCACCACGCGGCTGATGCCCAAGATGGTGCTGATCATGCCCACCGCCGTGACCGTCACCCTCGCCGCCGGCTGGCAGCTGGCGACCCACCTCGGCACCAACCAGTCCAGCTACGCGCTGCACGGCTGGATCGTGGCCAGCTACATCGTCGTCGGCGTAATGGCGGTGATCGCGCTCGGTCTGCTCGAGCCGGCCAACATCGCGGTGCTGTTCGAGCTGAAGAAGCCGCAGCCGAACCCCGAGGTGATCGAGCGGCTGATGAAGCGCTTCATCTACACGGCCGGGGCGACCGGGCTGATGCAGGTGGCGACGCTCGTGATCATGACCAAGCTGGCCGCCGGATGATCGAGCCGGCCGCGGGATGAGCGAGCGGCGCCTGCCCCCGGTGACGCAGGTCGGGATGCTCTCGCTCGGCCTGGTGCTCGCCGGCGGCATCTACCTCGCCGCGCACATCCCCGAGCACGTGCCGCTCGCGCCCGCGATCGCGCTGCTGTCGGCCTCGGCGCTCCTGCTCGTCGCCAATCTCGTGGCGATCGCGCGGGCGCCGGGCTTCGCCCGGGAGCGCTTCCTGTACGTCGCCCGCTGGGCGCTGCTCGCATACTCGGTGATCGCCGGGATGATCGAGTACGTGTTCCTGCGCAACGGTCTCAGCGGCGGCCCGCTCGTCGTGCTCTCGCTCTCGCTGGTCGTGTTCGCGGTGCAGGTGCCGGTTCTGATCGCCTTCACGGTTGCGCGCTACGCGGTCCCGGCGGGGACCGCCTCCGAGCAAGCCTCGCTCTAGCGATCCCGGCGCCACGGCACGGCGCCACGCGGTCGCCGCATCCGGTGCGTGAGGACACGCGCGGTGACGTATAACTGCACCAGTGCCCTACAACCCAGAGCTCGGTCCCACGCACTACACGCCGGCGCCCGGCCGCTATCGGGAGATGTCCTACCGCGGCTGCGGGCGCAGCGGCCTCTCGCTCCCGGCGATCTCGCTCGGCCTGTGGCAGAACTTCGGCGACGACCGCCCACTCGCGGACAGCCGCGCGATGCTACGCAGAGCGTTCGATCTCGGCATCACGCACTTCGACCTGGCGAACAACTACGGGCCGCCCTACGGCAGCGCCGAGATCAACTTCGGCCGCGTGCTCGCCGAGGACCTGCGGCCCTACCGCGACGAGCTGATCGTCTCCACGAAGGCCGGCTACGACATGTGGCCCGGCCCATATGGCGAGTGGGGATCGCGCAAGTACCTGCTGGCCAGTCTCGATCAGAGCCTGCGGCGGATGGGGCTCGAGTACGTGGACATCTTCTACTCGCATCGCTTCGACCCCGACACGCCGCTGCAGGAGACGATGGGCGCGCTCGACACCGCCGTGCGCGAGGGCAAGGCCCGCTACGTCGGGATCTCCTCCTACGGGCCGGCCCGCACCGAGGAGGCGGCGCGGATCCTGCGCGAGCTCGGCACCCCGCTGCTGATCCACCAGCCCTCCTACTCGATGCTCAACCGCTGGATCGAGGGCGAGCTGCTCGACGTGCTCCAGCGCGAGGGGGCCGGCGCGATCGTCTTCTCGCCGCTGGCGCAGGGCCTGCTCACCGACCGCTACCTCCACGGCATATCCGAGGACTCGCGGGTGCGCCGCGGCAACTACTTCCCATCGAAGCTGATCACCGAGGAGAACCTCTCCCGCGTGCGGGCGCTCAACGAGGTCGCCGCGGGCCGCGGCCAGTCGCTTGCGCAGCTGGCGATCGCCTGGGCGCTGCGCGATCCGCGGGTGACCTCGGCACTGCTCGGGGCGAGCAGCGTCGAGCAGCTCGAGCAGAACGTCGCGGCCCTGGCGCGGCTCGACTTCACGGCCGAGGAGCTCGCGGAGATCGACCGCCACGCGCAGGAGGGCGAGGTCGACCTGTGGGCGGCCTCGAGCCGGAGCTGATGTTCGCGCTGACCGCCGCACCGCAGGCGCCGGGGCACGTGGAGCTGCGGGAGGTCCCCGACCCCGTCCAGCTGCCGGGCCAGGCGCTCGTGCGCGTGGGCGCGTTCTCGCTCAACCGCGGCGAGACCAGGCGTCTGGCGGAGATGCGCGACGGCGAGATCACCGGCTGGGACCTCGCCGGCACGGTCGAGCGGACGGCGCCCGACGGCAGCGGGCCGGTGCAGGGCACACGCGTGGTGGGGCTCCTCGCGCGCGGCGCCTGGGCCCAGCTCGCGGCGGTCGAGACGAGCATGCTCGCGCCGCTGCCGGGCTCGGTCTCCGACGTCCAGGCCGCAACCCTTCCGGTCGCCGGCCTGACGGCGCTGAAGGCGCTGGACATCATCGGCCCGGTGCTTGCGCGCCGCGTTCTCGTCACCGGGGCGAGCGGCGGCGTGGGCCACTTCGCCGTGCAGCTGGCGAAGCTCGCGGGGGCGCACGTCACCGCGGTCGCCTCGAACCCGGAGCGCGCACGCGGCGTGGAGCGGCTCGGCGCCGACGAGGTGATCGCCGAGCTCGAGCCCGCCGGCGAGGAGTTCGACGGGATCGTGGAGGGTGTCGGCGGCGCGACCCTGGGCGCCGCACTGCAGCGGGTGGCCCCCTTCGGCACCGTCGTCTCGTTCGCCTCCAGCGACCAGGCGCCGGTTGCGTTTCCCACGCGGTCGCTGTTCGGGCGGGCGCCCGGCGCACGCCTCCACGGTCTGCTGCTGTTCGCCCAGGTGCAGCGCGAAGGCGGCTGTGCACGCGACCTCGGCCGTCTGGTTGAGCTCGTGGCAGATGGGCGCCTGGAGTGCTCGGTGGCGCTCGAGGACTCCTGGCGCGCCGCCGCGGGCGCGGTCGAGGCGCTGCTCGGGCGGGGCCTCGCGGGGAAGGCCGTGCTGCTCGTTGACTGACCGTCCGCGCGGGTGGACCGACCGTACGGGGCCGGCTCAGGAGCCGCTGAAGCGGGCCGCCTCCTCGGAGCCGCCGGTGGCGTTCCCGGCGCTGTAGGAGTGCGCGCCGGCGCCCGCGAGGCGGCCGCCGTCGACGATCAGGTATTCCTCGCGGATCGGCCGCCCGTCGAACCAGCACTCGAGGATCTCGCGCGTGCCGGCCGCGTAGCGGGCCTGCGCCGAGAGCGTCGTGCCGGAGGTGTGGGGGGTCATCCCGTGATGGGGCATCGTCCGCCACGGGTGGTCACCGGGCGCCGGCTGGGGGAACCAGACATCGCCGGCGTACCCCGCCAGCCGCCCGCTCTGGCAGGCTCGTGCAACTGCGTCGCGGTCGCAGATCTTCCCGCGTGCGGTGTTGATCAGGTAGGCGCCCCGTTTCATGCGTCCGATCATCTCCTCGTCGAAGAGGTGCTCGGTCTCGGGGTGCAGCGGGGCGTTGATCGTGACGACGTCGCAGGCCTCCACGAGCGACTCGACGCTGGGGTGGAAGGTGACGCCGAGCTCCTGCTCGACCTCCGGCGGGAGACGGTGGCGGTCGGTGTAATGCAGGCCCACCTCGAACGGCGCCAGGCGACGGAGGACCGCCGAGCCGATGCGGCCGGCGGCGACCGTCCCCACCTGCATGCCCTCGAGGTCGTAGGCGCGCGCGCTGCAGTCCGCGATGTTCCAGCCGCCGTCCAGCACCCACTGATGGGACGGGATGTAGTTGCGCACGAGCGCGAGGATCATCATCACGACGTGCTCGGCCACGCTGATGCTGTTCGAGTAGGTCACCTCGGCGACGGTCAGGCCGTGGTCGATCGCGGCCTGGAGATCCACGTGGTCGGAGCCGATGCCGGCCGTCAGGGCGAGCTTCAGCCGGGGCGCGCGGGCGATCCGCTCGGCGGTGAGGTAGGCGGGCCAGAACGGCTGGGAGATCACGACCTCGGCCTCCGCGAGCTCGCGCTCGAAGACCGAGTCGGGGCCGTCCTTGTCGGAGGTGACGATCAGCCGATGCCCGCGCTCCTCCAGGAACTCGCGCAGGCCGAGCTCGCCCGAGACGCAGCCGACCAGCTCGCCCGGCCGGAAGCCGAGGCCCGCAGGCGTGGGCGTGCTCTGGCCGTCGTGGTAGCGCTCGATCGTGGGGATGGCGTCGCGCGCGTAGGCGGGCGGATAGCCGTCGACCGGGTCGTCGTAGAGCACGCAGAGAACGTTCGCCATGGCCTGACCTCTCCTCGGTGTTCGCCGCGGCCCTCGGGGTGCGCGGCACAGATCCGCCGATTATGAGCCAGGCGCGGCCGGCCCGCCTCTCCGAGCCGCTCCCGCGACCCTGAACGCCGCGCCGGCAGCGCTCGGACATAATCCGCGCAATGCGAGCCATCCAGATCGTCGACGAGTCCGGTCCCGACACCGCCCTGAAGCTGCTCGAGCTACCCGAGCCGGAGCCATCGCACATGCTCACCCCCGGCGAGGGCGTGGTCGTCGATGTGCACGTGGCGGGCGTCTCCTTCCCCGAGCTGCTGCAGACGCGCGGGCAGTACCAGCTCAAACCCACGCTCCCCTACGTCCCCGGCAGCGAGGTCGGCGGCGTCGTGCGCAGCGCGCCCGCGGGCGCCGCGGTGGTCGCCGGCGACCGCGTGGCCGCCTTCTGCGCGCTCGGGGGGTTCGCCGAGACGGTCGTCGCGCCCGAGTTCTTCACCTTTCCGCTGTCGCCCGAGCTCGACTTCGCCCAGGGCGCGGCGCTGATCCTCAACTACCACACCGCCTACTTCGCGCTCGTGCTGCGCGGCGGCCTGAAGCGGGGCGAGTCCGTGCTCGTCCAGGGAGCCGCCGGGGGTGTGGGAACGGCCGGGCTGCAGGTCGCCCGCGCGGTCGGCGCGCGCACGATCGGGCTCGTCTCCAGCGAGGAGAAGAAGCGCGTCGCCGAGGAGGCCGGCGCGGACCACGTGGTGCTCGCCGGCGAGGGTTGGAAGGACGAGGTCAACGAGCTCTCCGGGGGTGGCGTGGACGTCGTGCTCGACCCGGTCGGCGGCGACCGGTTCACCGACAGCCTGCGCTCGCTGCGCGAGGACGGCCGACTGCTCGTCGTGGGCTTCGCCGGCGGCTCGATCCCCGAGGTCAAGGTCAACCGCCTGCTGCTGCGCAACATCTCCGTCGTGGGGGCCGGGTGGGGCGCCTACGTGATGGGCAAGCCCGAGCTCAACCGGGAGATCGGCGGCGCGGTCAACCGGATGGTCGACGAGGGCTTCATCCGGCCGATCATCGGCCAGCGCTATCCCCTCGAGCAGGCCGCCGAGGCGCTGCGCGCGCTCGACGAGCGCCGCGCTCTCGGCAAGGTCGTGCTCGACGTTCGCTAGCCTCGCCCGGGCCGGGCGCGGCCCGCGGCGGCCGCATCGGCCGTGGGGGGTTATCCCGACATCGCACTCGGGGGTTGACCGCCTCCTCCCCGGTGGCCGGCCGCATCGACAGGCGCGTTGCGGCGCCGGAGAATGTGACCGGCATGAACGCCCCCCGGGACCGCTCGCCGAGCCGCACGCGCCCGAGACGCGCTCCGTGCTCGCCGAGACGCCCTCCGTGCTCGCCGATGGTCCAGCGGCGAGCACCGCGCCGCCGGCCGCTGAGCCGCCCGCCGCCGCGCCCGCCGTCGAGGGCCCGCTGCCGGAGGAGATCCAGGTGCCGGTGCTCGAAAACGTGGACCGGGCGGCGACGGCGGTGATCACGGCGGTGCCGCCGCTGCTGCTGGCGCTCGGCTGCTGGCAGCTGTGGAACCACGAGCTCTACCCGGCCGACATCGCGATCTTCGCCGTGCTCTACGTGGCAACGGGGCTGGGGATAACGGTGGGCTTCCACCGGCTGTTCACCCACCGCAGCTTCAAGACCTCGAGTCCGATGCGCGGGCTGCTGGCGATCCTCGGCACGATGGCGGTGGAGGGCCCGGTGATCTCCTGGGTGGCCGACCACCGAAAGCACCACGCCTACAGCGATCGCCTCGGCGACCCCCACAGCCCACACGTCGACCACGGCGTGGGCTGGCGCGGGGCGCTGCGCGGGCTCGGCCATGCACACGCGGGCTGGCTGTTCGACCACAGCCAGCGCGGCTCGCGCGAACGTTTCGCGCCGGATCTGCTGGCCGACCCGGTGGTGTCGTTCGTCGACCGCACCTTCGTGCTCTGGTCGCTGCTCGGGCTGGCGATCCCGTTCGCGCTGGGCATGCTGATCGGCGGGACCGTCAAGGCCGGCCTCGAGGGGCTGCTGTGGGGCGGGGCCGTGCGGATCCTGGTGCTGCACCACGTGACCTACAGCATCAACTCGCTGTGCCACTTCTTCGGGCGGCGCCGGTTCGCGACCGAGGATCACTCGCGCAACCTGCTGTGGCTCGCGCCGCTGTCCTTCGGTGAGGCCTGGCACAACAACCACCACGCCTTCCCCACCTCCGCCTTCCACGGCATGGGCCGCGGCGAGGTGGACATCTCGGGCCTCGTGATCGCGGGGATGGAGCGGGCGGGGCTCGTGTGGGACGTGCAGCGGATCAGCCCGCAGCGGCGTGCGGCCAAGGCGGTGGGTGCCCGCGGGCTCGGCTGAGCCCGGCGCGTGCGACGATGCCGGGATGCGCCAGCGCGCTCGGCTGCCGGTGGACCTCTCCCTGAGCACGGGGGTGGCTCCGCGACGGTGGATGCCGACGCTCGCGGCCGGGCTCTCGATCGGCGAGTACGCGCGCTCGCTGGTGCACCGGCTGGCGTTCCTGGCGGCCGTGCTCGTGGTCTGCATCTGGGCGCTCGGGGGGCAGGGTTACTTCTGGCCGGCGTGGGCCTGGCTCGGGCTCGGCGTGGTGGTGCTGCTGGACTTCACCGCCGACTGGGCCTGGCGCCGCCCGCCCGGTGCAGTGCGCCGCGTGGCGTGCGTGTGGGCGCTCGTGGGCGTTGCGGCGGTGATCCTCATGTTCACCTGGCTGCTCACCTGGCTGCTGGCCGGCGTGCATAGCTTCTGGCCGGCCTGGGCGCTGTTCGGGCTGGCGACCGCGGGCTCCGCCTACTCGCTGATCGCGCTGCACGACAGGGTGCTAGTGGCGCGGGGGCGGCGGGCGCTGCGCGCGCGGATCGACCTGCTCACCCGCACGCGCCGCCAGGCGGTGGACGCGCAGGCGATGGAGCTGCGCCGGATCGAGCGCGACCTGCACGACGGTGCGCAGGCGCGGCTCGTGGCGCTGACGCTCCAGCTCGGACGCGCCGAGCTGCGGGCGCAGGATCAGCCGGAGGTGCGGCGGCTGATCGCCGAGGCGCAGCGCGAGGCCCAGCTCGCGATTGCGGAGCTGCGCGATCTCGCGCGCGGGATCGTGCCGCCGCTGCTGGCCGACCGCGGCCTGGTGGCCGCCGTGGAGTCGCTGGCGGGGCGTTACGGCCTGGGGACCTCGATCGAGGCCGAGGACTGCGAGAGCCTCTCGCCCGCCGTGGAGAGCGCCGCCTACTTCGTGATCGCGGAGGCGCTCACGAACACGGCCAAGCACGCCGCTGCGCGTCGCACCCGGGTGAGCCTCGGCCGCGACGACGGGGCGCTGGTCGTGCTCGTCGGCGACGACGGCCGGGGCGGCGCCGACCCGGACGGCTCGGGGCTGGCGGGCCTGCGCGCCCGCGTGGAGGCGCTCGACGGCCGTCTGAGGGTGGACAGCCCGGCCGGTGAGGGCACGCGCGTGGAGGCGAGGCTGCCGTGCGCGTGGTGATCGCCGAGGACCTCGCGCTGCTGCGCGAGGGGCTCGTGGCGCTGCTGCGCGAGAACCAGATCGAGGTGGTCGCCCAGGTCGAGGATGCCCCCGCCCTGCTGCGCGCGATCGCGGGGCACCAGCCCGATCTGGCGATCGTCGACGTGCGCCTGCCGCCCACGTTCAGCGACGAGGGCCTGCAGGCGGCGATCGAGGCGCGCCGCCGCCAGCCGGACCTGGGCGTGCTCGTGCTCTCGCAGTACGTAGAGACCGCGTACGCGAGCGAGCTGATCGGCGAGAACACCGCGGGCATCGGCTACCTGCTGAAGGAGCGCGTCGGTGACGTGCGTGCGTTCCTCGACGCGCTGCACCGGGTGGCGGCAGGCGGCACGGTGCTCGACCGCCAGGTGGTCACCGAGCTGCTGGCCCCGCGCGAAGGCTCGATGGACGGCCTCATGCGGCTCACCGCGCGGGAGCGCGAGGTGCTGGAGCTGATGGCAGAAGGGCGCTCCAACGCCGCCATCGCCGACAGCCTCGTGGTCACCCCCGGCGCGGTCGAGAAGCACATCACGAACATCTTCGCCAAGCTCGACCTGCCCGCCTGCGGCGACGACCACCGGCGCGTGCTCGCAGTGCTCGCATACCTGCGGGTCGCCGCCTGAGGGCGCCGCCGCGGCCCGCGGGCGCCGCGACGCGCGGGCGCCGGCTGCCCGCGCGCCCCCGGCGCGGGCGGCCGAAGGACCTGATAGAAACCCCGCCAAGGATGTGTGAACGCTCATGAAGGTCATCGGCGCAGGGCTTCCCCGCACCGCCACGACGACGCAGATGTTCGCGCTGGAACGGCTTGGCCTGGGCCCGTGCTACCACATGCGCGATCTGCTGTCGGACCTCGAGTCCGGCCTGCCGCTGTGGGAGCGCGTGGCAGAGGGCTCGCCCGACTGGGAGCGCATCTTCGGCCAGGCCGTCTCGACCGTCGACTGGCCCTCGGCCCGCTTCTATGCGGAGCTGATGGACTACTACCCCGAGGCGAAGGTCCTGCTGAGCGTGCGTACCGGCGAGGAATGGGTGAACAGCATGCGCCAGACCGTGTGGGGGATCTTCCATGGCGGCTCGGTGATGAACCACCTCAGCGAGGCGCGCGCACAGCTCGACCCGCTGTGGGCCCGTTATGTGGCGCTGATGCGGTGGATGACCTGGAACGAGGACACCGGGGTGCTCGCCGGGGAGACCTTCAGCGACGAGGGCCTCGCGGCCGTGATGGACCGCTGGAACGAGACCGTCAAGCGGGCCGTGCCCGCCGAGCGCCTGCTCGTGTGGAACCCCTGTGAGGGCTGGGAGCCACTGTGCGCGTTCCTCGGCGTGGAGGTGCCCGCCGAGGAGCTTCCGCGCCTGAACGACACGCCGTCGTTCAGAGAGGGCATCATCGGCGGCGCACTGGACGTGGTCAACGAGTGGTGGGATGCGCGCGAGCGTCCGGCCACGGGGCTGCACGGAGCGACGCTGAGCTGAGCCGGCGCGGCGGCCCGGCCTGGTCCCGGCGGCGCCGGCAGCGGGCCCGTCAGCCGGAGATCGTGCGCGAGGTGCCGAGCACGGCGCCGGAGGCGTCGAGCGCCTGCACGGCGACGTAGCGCTCGTGGGCGGGGGCCGCGATTGCGGTCTCGAAGCCGTTCCGCGCGGCGCTCGCGACCGGCGCGAGCGCCTGCGTGCTGGCCCCCGCGAGCAGGCGCCAGGTGACGGTGCGGTTGTCGCCGTTCCAGCTCGCGTAGACGGTCGGCGGCGCGCCGCCGCTGCCGGCGACGGCGGCGATCGCGGGCGGCGAGTCCGGCGCCCCGATCCACGGGAAGCGGTATGCGCGATAGGACTGGTAGGTGCCGTGCCAGTGCGCGTCGAACAGCAGCTCGCCCTGGGCGTTGTACTCGGAGAAGTAGGGCTCCGAGCCCCAGCCCACGAACACGTCGCCGTTTGGGAGCAGCTGCACGCTTCCCTGGCTACCCGACGACAGCGGCTTGGGATGATCGAACTGCGCGAGCAGGGTATCGGTCCGTTGCTGCGGGTCGACCGCCAGCAGCACCGCGCGCGACTGCGCGTGGACCCTGGGCACGGCGCCGTTGTCGAACACGCTGATCGTGCCGTTGGGCTGCACGGTGGCGTCGTGCTGGTAGGCGGTGGCGGCGCCGGCGGAGAGCGTCACGCTCGAGTGGCGGCCGCCGATGTGGGTGAGCACCTGGCCGGTGAGGGTGCTGAGTTCGTACATCGCGGAGGTGTTGCGGGCGGAGACGAGCGTGCGTCCGTCGGCGAGCTGGTCGACCGAGTTGAGGTGGAAGTAGTCGAACGGCCAGGTTGTGCTCGAGCCGGTGCCCACGGCGTAGGATTCGGCGATCGGCACGTGGTCGATGGAGTGCCACTCGCGCCGCACGAGACCGGTCGCGAGATCGACTTCCTGGAAGATCGTGTCGGTGACCGCGGCCGTCGGCGACCCGCCCACGGATGCGAGATCGCAGTCGATCGGGTTGAACACCGTGAGCACCGCAGTGCCCTGGGGGGTTATGTGGAAGTCGTGGAGGTCGGCCTTGTAGCCGTTGCCGGCGTGCACGCGCCCGATCTGCCGGTAGGAGCTGCTGTAGATCATCTCTTCGCCCTGCCCGAAGCCCTGCGGCGGCACGTAGCCCTGCCACCACGTGAGCACCGGCTTGCCGCCGAGCTGCTGCACCTGCAGGTTGGTGACGTCCGTCGCCGCCGAGACCGGGTGGAACCACACGAGGTTCCCGGCTTCGTCGAAGATCATCGGCCCGCTCGCGCCGGGGCCCGAGTAGGGCGCCGTGAAGATGTCGCCGGGCGCCGTCTGGCTGGAGCGGGCGTTGACGACGACCACCGGCGGCTGCAGGCTCGGTTCTGAGTGGAAGTGCTGCTTCTCCTGCGGGTCGCGCACGTGGACGATCGGGGAGGTGTGGGGGAGCGGGTCCTCGTGCGCCACCACGAAGCCGTAGTCGAAGCGCACCGAGCGCGCGCCCTCCCGCACGGCGCCGCGGACGGTGACCTGCTCGCCTGCTCTGAAGGGCCGGTCGGGCAGGAAGCTCGCCCCGTCACCCTGGGAGTAGGGGCGCAGGCGGCCGGGGTGCACGCCCGTCCGCGAGCCGCGCACGCGGACATCCTGCAGGGCGCCGATCGGCGCCCCCAACAGGCTGATCTGGGTCTCCGGCGAGGCGGCGTAGGAGCCCGGCATCGGCGAGACCGCGACCCCGGTCCCCGGCAGCACCGCGGAGGCGTTGAGCGTGGCCGGGGCGCAGCGCACGGCGTGGGCGGCGCTGAAGGTGGCGCGGCTGCCCGCGGCGGGGATCGAGACGAGCGCGAGCGAGACCACCCCGGCGGTGATCAGGAGCAGTGCTCCGGCGGCGATGGACCGGCGCAGCCAGATGCGTGGCGGATGGCTCGGGCGCGCGGTCATTCCGGAGTGGGGCTGACGGGGGTGGAGCTGCCGAGCACGCGTCCGGAGGCGCTGAGCGCGCGGACCTCGTAGAAGGCGGCCGCGGGGGCGGGGATGGCCGTCTCGAAGCCGCTGCGAGGCGTGGTCGAGAGGGGGCCGAGCGCGCTCGCGCTGGGGCCGCCGAGCAGCTGCCAGGAGTCGACCGTGGTGGCGCCGTTCCAGCTCGCGTAGACGACGCTGCCGGAGGCGCTCGAGCGCGCGGCGATGTCGGGCGGCGTCAGCGGCTGGCCGCTCCAGGGCAGGCGGAAGACGCGATAGCTGGTCTCCCCGGCGGGCAGTTGGGCGTCATAGATGGCCTGTCCCTGGGCGTTGAATTCGGTGAGGTTCGGGAGCCCGCCCCAGCCGACCATCCAGCCGCCACCGGGCAGCGCCTGCACGTCTCCCTGGCTGCTCGTCTGCACGGGCCCGAGGCCGCGCACGAGCGCGGTCGCGAGCGTCGCCGTGCGGTCGGCGGTGTCGAGGCTGATGACCTCCCCGCGCGAGGGCGGATCGACCGGCGGTGAGCCCTCGTCGTCGAACACGCTGATGTCGCCGTCGGGGAGCCAGGCGGCGTCGTGCTGATAGGCGAACGCGACGCCCGGTCCGAGCGCAAAGCTGCTCCGCTTGCCCCCCAGCCGCCAGATCACGGCGCCGGTGTGGTGGTCGACGTCGTAGATCGTCCAGGTGTTGCGCGCCGAGATCAGCAGGTTGCCGTGGCTGTCGGTGGCGAGCGAGTTGATGTGGAAGTAGTCGTAGGCTTCCCCGGGCGCGGCGGGCGGCGGGGAGTAGGAGTCGCCGAGCGACACGTGGCCGAGGCTGTGCCATTCCCACATGACCAGCCCGGTGCGGATGTCGATCTCCTGCACGACGCCGTCGAGGACGGTGCCGTGCGCGGGACCGCCGACCGAGGCCAGGCTCGCCTGCACGGGGCTGTAGGCGAGGATGTAGGCGGTGCCCTGCGGCGTGATGGTGAACTCGTGCTCGTCGGCCTGCAGGCCGTTGCCGGCCCGCACGACGGCCACGGTGCGGTAGTTGGCGTCGGCGATCACGTCCTCGCCGAGGCCGTATCCGAGCGCGATCGTGCGTCCCTGCCACCACGTGAGGTCGTAGCGTTCGTGGAGCACCTGGGCCTGCAGGTCGGCGGCGTCCTGGCCGGGGGGGAGGGGGCGGAACCAGACGAGGCTGCCGCTGCTGTCGAAGATCATCGGCCCCCACTGCCCCGGGCCCAGGAACGGGGTGGCGAACAGGTCACCGGGGGCGCTGGCGGATCCGGCGGCGAGGTGGACCGTGATCGCCGGGGGGTGCAGTTCTGGCTCGGAGGCGAAGTTCTGCACGTCGGCCGCGGTGCCGGTCGTGGGGGCGAAGGGTGTCAGCGGCACGGGCAGCGGGCGGGCGACGGTGAAGCTGGTGGTGAGCGTCCTGCTGCCGCCGGGAGAGCGCCAGCGCGCGCTGACGTGCACCTGCTCGCCCGGGAAGAAGGGTCGCGCCGGCAGGAAGCTGGCCCCCGTGGCCGAGGCGTATGAGCGCAGGCGACCGCCGTGACGGCCGCTGACCGACCCGACGACGGTGATCGCGCTGAGCGATCCTGCGGCGGCGCCGAGAAAGCTGATCTGGGTGTGGGGCATGGCTGAGATGGTCCCCCGCAGCGGCGAGAGGATCACCGGGGAGGCCGAGGCGGAGGTGGCGGCGGCGGCACAGAGGGGGAGGGCGGAGAGGACCGACAGCAGGGCTGCGTGGCGCTTGCGGATGATGGGGGCCTCCGGGGCGCGGCGTTTTGGCAGATTGGATCCTAGGTTCAAGACACGACGGCGCTCTAAGAAGTTGCGAAGAGCGCTGCACCCGGACGCTGTGGGGACCGCGTCCGGCGTGCTCAGAAGACTGGCGTCTCGGCGTAGTCGCCGAAGACCTGCTGGAGGGACTCTACGATCTCGCCCTCGCTCGCGTGTGCGCGCGCGCAGCGCAGGAGCGGCTCCATCAGGTTGCGGTCCTCGTGCGCGGCGTCCTCGCGCAGGGCCGCGAGCGCGTTCTCCACGGCGGCGCCGTCGCGCTGTGCGCGGGCGGCCTGCAGACGTCCGATCTGCTTGCGCTCGAGGGCCGGGTCGACGCGCAGGGTGGGGATCGGCTGCTCGTCGGCGGCGAGGAAGCTGTTGACGCCCACGACGATCCGCTCGCCCGCGTCGATCTCCTGCTGCAGCGCGAACGACGCGTCGGCGATCTCGCGCTGAGGGTAGTTGAGCTTGACCGCGGCGACCATCCCGCCCAACTCGTCGATCTTATTGAAGTACTCGTGGCAGCGGCGCTCCATCTCGTCGGTGAGCGCCTCGACGAAGTAGGAGCCCCCAAGGGGGTCCGCGGTGTTGGCGACGCCCGTCTCGTGGGCGATCACCTGCTGGGTGCGCAGCGCGATCGTGACGGCCTCCTCGGTGGGCAGCGCGAGCGCCTCGTCGTAGGAGTTGGTGTGCAGCGACTGGGTGCCGCCGAGCACCGCGGCGAGCGCCTCGACGGCGGTGCGCACGATGTTGTTGAGCGGCTGCTGGGCGGTGAGGCTCACGCCGGCTGTCTGGGAGTGGAAGCGCATCTGCCAGGAGCGGGGGTTCTTCGCGCCGAAGGTCTCGCGCAGCTCGCGCGCCCAGATGCGCCGCGCCGCCCGGTACTTGGCGATCTCCTCGAAGAAGTCGATCTGGGCATTGAAGAAGAACGACAGGCGCGGCGCGAAGTCGTCGACGTCGAGGCCGCGCTCGACCGCCTGCTCGACGTAGGTGAGCCCGTCCTTGAGCGTGAACGCGAGCTCCTGCTGCGCGGTCGAGCCGGCCTCGCGGATGTGGTAGCCGGAGATCGAGATCGGGTGCCAGCGCGGCATCCGCAGCGTGCACCACTCGATCATGTCCCCGCACAGGCGCATCGCGGGGTCGATCGGGAAACACCACTCCTTCTGGGCGATGTACTCCTTGAGGATGTCCGCCTGGATCGTCCCCGACAGCCGCTCCGGCGGCGTCGGCCCGTGCGGCCCCGCCTGCTCGGACTCGGCGGCCGCCACGTAGAAGGCGAGCATGATCGCGGCGGGGGCGTTGATCGTCATCGACACCGACACCTCCCCGAGGTCGATGCCCGAGAACAGCGTCTGCATGTCGTCCAGCGTGTCCACCGCCACGCCCTCGCGGCCGACCTCGCCGAGCGAGCGCGCGTGGTCGGAGTCGTGGCCCATCAGGGAGGGCATGTCGAACGCCGTCGAGAGGCCGGTCTGGCCGTGCTCGAGCAGGTAGTGGAAGCGCTCGTTGGTCTCCTCGCTGGTGCCGAAGCCGGCGAACTGGCGCATCGTCCACAGGCGCCCCCGGTACATCGACTCGTGGATCCCGCGCGTGAACGGGTAGGAGCCGGGGCGGCCGATCGGATCCTCCGCGCCGCCGCCGCCGGCGCCCGGCTGGAGGTCCGCAGCGGTGTAGAGCTCGCGGACCGGCTCGCCCGAGAGCGTGCGATGGCCGGGCGTGCCCGGCTCGGCGGGCGGTTTGGTGCTGATGGCCATGGCTGCTCCCAATGCTACCCGTAGCGGTAGCCTCGGCTCGATGAGCGACGCGATCGCAGCGCGGCCGTCGGCGGCGGCCCTCAGGCGCGCCCTGGACGGGCTGGTGGGCTCCGGGCATGTGCTCCAGGCTCCGCCCGAGTCGCCCTACAACCGCGACGCGTCAGGGCGCCGCGGGATCGAGGGTCGCGCCGACCTCGTCGTCCTGCCGGGCTGTGCCGAGGAGGTCGCGGCCGTGGTCGCGTGGTGCTACGCCCACGACGTACCGATCGTGCCGCGCGGCGGCGGCACGGGCCTCGCGGGCGGAGCGGTGGCGAGCGAGGGCGGCGTGGTGTGCTCGCTGGAGCGCCTGCGGCGCGTGCGGGAGCTCGAGCCCGCGCTGTGGCGGATCCTCCCGGAGGCGGGCGTGAGCACCCGCGACGTCCAGCGGCTCGCGCGCGAGAACGGCCTCATGTTCGCCCCCGACCCCGGCGCCTCCGAGCAGTCGCAGATCGGCGGGAACGTGGCCACCAACGCGGGCGGCCCGCACGCGTTGAAGTACGGCGTGACGGGCGCCTGGGTGGCGGGCCTGGAGGCGGTGCTCGCGCCCGGAGAGCTCGTCGCGCTCGGCGGCTGGGCCAGCAAGGACGTGGCCGGCTATGACCTCAAGAGCCTGCTGATCGGCTCCGAGGGCACGCTCGGCGTGATCACCGCGGTGCGCCTGCGACTGCTGCCCGCGCCGCCGGCGGCACTGGCGACGGTCATCTTCCTGAGCACGCCCGCCGCCGGTGCGGAGGCGATCGAGACGGTGTTCGGCGCCGGTCTGCGGCCGTCGGTGCTCGACTTCCTCGACGGCGAGGCGCTCCGGCACGTCGCCGGCGCCTACCCGCCCGCCGGCGCCTGGCGCGGCCCGACCGGCGAGAGGATCCCCGCCGACGCCGGCTTCGTGCTGATCGCCGAGGTCGACGGCACTCCCGCCGAGGCGGCCGCCCAGCGGGCCGAGCTGCTGGGCCTGCTCGAAGGGGAGGCGCTGGCGGTGCACGAGCCCGCCGAGGCGGCCGCCCTGTGGCGCTGGCGCGACGGCGTCAACGGCGCGCTCACCGGGGTGCGCGGGGCGAAGGTGAGCGAGGACGTGGTGTTCCCCGTCGAGCACCTCGCCGAGGGCCTGCGCCGCTTCGCGGAGATCGCCGCCCGCCACGGGCTGCCCTCCTGCGCGTTCGGGCACGGCGGCGAGGGCAACGTGCACGCGACGGTGCTCGTCGACCCCGGCGCCGAGCGGGAGCTCGACGCTGCGGAGGCAGTCGGCGAGGAGCTGTTCGCGCTCGTCGTCACGCTCGGCGGCTCGATCGCAGGCGAGCACGGCGTCGGCTGGATCAAGCGCGGGCGCCTGCAGGCGCAGTGGCCCGAGCGGGCGCTCGCGCTGCACGAGGAGATCAAGCGGGTGTTCGACCCCAAGGGGCTGCTCAACCCGGGCAAGAAGCTGGCAAGGTACCCTGCGGCGCTCGCCGACACCCAACGAAAGGACACTCGATGAACAAGACGCAACTGATTGACGCGGTCGCCGCCGACAGCGGCCTCACCAAGGCCGACTCAGCCCGCGCGATCGAGTCGCTGCTGGACACCGTCACCAGGACGCTCAAGAAGGGCGACGAGGTGAGCATCACCGGCTTCGGCAAGTTCTCGGTCGTCAAACGCGCCGCCCGCCAGGGGGTCAACCCGCGCACGGGCGAGCGCGTGAAAATCAAAGCTTCCAAGGCGCCCAAGTTCTCCGCCGGCGCCGGCCTGAAGCAGGCGGTCAGCCCGAAGAAGAAATAGGCCTCGCACCCCGGGCCCGACCATGCCGCAAGTCGCCGAGCTGGAGCTCCCCGCGTTCGACTACACCGACCCGGCGGTTCGCGGGGAGCGGTTCCACACGGCGATGGGCGACCTGCGCGCCGGCGGCTGGCTCGCCGAGGGTCCCTTCGGCTACATCGTGCTCGACCGGGAGTCCGCCGAGTTCTTCCTGCGCACCCGCTCCGCGATCTTCCCGGGCATGAAGATCGCGGAGATCTTCGAGGTCGGCGAGGGCCCGCTCTATGAGCAGATGCGGCGCAACATCCTGCACGTCAACGGCCCCGATCACGCGCGCCTGCGTGGGCTCGTCAACCCGGTGCTCTCCCCGCGGGCGGTCGAGCGCTACCGCCCGGCGATGCGCGGCTTCCTGCAGCAGCTGCTCGACGCGGCCCGAGCCCCCGCCGGGGGCGAGGTCGTGTCATGCGAGTTCGTCGACGCCTTCGCCAAGCCCTATCCCTCGCAGGTGATCGCCACGGTCATGGGCGCGCCGCTGCGGGATGCGCCGCGGCTGCACCACTGGTCGAACTGGATCCAGCGCCAGTTCGACGCGGGCGCGATGGCGAGCGAGCGGGATCAGATCGAGCGGGCGGTCGAGGAGTTCTACGCCTACGCCGCGGAGCTGCTCAGGGCGCGCCGCAGCGATCCCAGCGACGACCTCATCTCGATGCTGATCGCCGCCGAGGAGCAGGGTGAGCGGCTATCCGAGGAGGAGTGCATCAACCTCGTCTTCAACGTGCTCGCCGGCGGGGTCGATACGACCCAGAGCCAGCTCGCCCACGCGATCAGGCTGCTCGCCCGGCACCCCGGGCAGTGGCAGCTGCTCCGCGAGGACCCCGCGCTCGCCGGCGCGGCCGTCGAGGAGGCGCTGCGCTTCGAGCCGATCACCCCGTTCACCGCGCGCATCCTCACCGAGGAGGTCGTCTTCCGCGACGTCATCTTCCCGGAGGGCACGATCGTGCTCGTCTGTGCGTTCACCGGCAACCGCGACCTCGGCGAGGACGAGCGCGGGCCCGGAGGCCCCGACGAGTTCGACATCACCGCACCCCGCGGCCGCGCCCGCCCGCTCACCTTCGGCGCGGGCGTCCACTACTGCCTCGGCGCAAACCTCGCGCGCCTCGAGCTCGAGGAGGCCCTCACCTTCCTCGCCGGGCACGTGCGCCTCCTGGAGCTCGACGGCGAGCCCCGGTTCGGCACCATCTCCGGCATCTACGGGCTCGACGAGCTACCCCTCCGCCTCACCCTCTGAGCGCCTGCGGCGCCCCGTCCGGCCGTGCCGGCCCTCACGCCGACGCCTCGCAGCGTCCCTCCGGCCACCAGAGTCGGAGACACGATCGCCCCTCCCCGCCCCAGCGCCTGCGGCACCGGCCACCACAGCTGTTGACGCAGCGGCCGCCCATGTGGCAATCAACAGGCAAGGGGGGCCGTCCCGGCCCCGTGAACGACCACGGCCAGGAATGATGTTGAAGACCACGACCGCAATCCTCCTCGCGACGCTCGCCGCGCTCCTCGGCGCCGCGCGCGCCCACGCCGGCGCCTACCACGTCTACGCCTGCCGAACCCCCGCCGGCGAACCCGCACCCGCGGACGGGTGGAGTGGGGGGACCGCCGCCGGCAGCGCCTACGACGACTACGCGCTCAACACCTGCTCACCAGGCGGCGCGCTCGTCGCCGCGCTCGGTGACTCCAGCCACGCGCACCTCGCCAACACCGATCGCGCCACTGGGCGTTTAAGCTCCGCCGGCCGGATCCGGATCTCCGCGCCACGCTGTGGCGGGCGGGAGACGCTGACGGCGGGGCGGCGGTCAATGCGACCTACCAATTCTGGCTCGCCGGCCCAGGAGAAGCGACAGTCTTCGATCGAATGCTCGTACCGCCTCGGGCTGCATCGAGTGGGCTCGGGGACATCGGTCGCAGCCGTTCGCGAGCCAAATGGTGTGGTGCCTGTCCGCAGCGAATCTTGGGCTCGCATCTGTACATGAGAGGTCGTCCTGTGGAGGGCCGTACGTCCGAATACGAATGCCGAGACGGGCCAAGGCGACGCCAACAACTACGCAGCCGTGGTCTACCTCTACGCGGCCGACATGGTCCTCGAACAGGGCTCGGGTCCGTCGGCGAGCGGGGTGAGCGGCGAACTGGCGAGCGCGGCGGCGGTGAGCGGGACGAGCGATGTGGCGTTCGGTGCGAGCGATCCGGGGTCGGGCGTGTACGAGGCGGTGATCAGCCTCGACGGCGAGGTGGTGCAGAGCACGGTGCTCGACGAAGACGGCGGGCGCTGTCGGAACGTGGGCGGCACGAGCGACGGGCTGGCGGCGTTCCTCTATGTGCAGCCGTGCCCGCCGTCGCTGAGCGCGGACGTGGGACTCGACACGACCCGCTTTGCCAACGGCAGCCATCACCTCGTGGTGAGCGTGGTGGATGCGGCGGGTAACTCGGCGACGGTGCTCGACCGCAACATCACGATCGCCAACCCCACCTCGGCCGGCTCGGCCGGGTCCGCCGGGGCCGGCTCCGCTGCGGGCGCCGCGGGGGCCGGTACGGGCGCTGTGGGGGCGGCGAACGGGACCAACGCATCGGCGCAGGCGACCCTGACAGCCGGCTGGAAGGGCGCCAAGGGCTCACGTCTGGTGAGCGGCTACGGTCGCACCGAGACGATCGCGGGCCGCCTGACGGCACCAGGCGGCGTGCCGATCGGGGGCGCCCAGATCGAAGTGCTCGCGACGCCCGCCTACACGGGCGCGCGGGCGGTGGCGATGGCCGGCCCGCACACGGCGGCGGACGGCGACTTCTCGCTGCGGATCCCCGCGGGCGCATCCTCGCGCAGCCTGCGCCTGGCCTACCACAGCCGGCTAGGCGAACCGGCTGTCGCCGCGGCGCGCACCCTGACGCTGAGCGTTCACGCGGCGCTGGCGCTCAAGATCTCCCCCCGGACGGCGAGCGTGGGACGGCGGATCTACTTCAGCGGGCGTCTGCTCGGCGGCCCGGTCCCGGCCGGCGGCAAGCTGCTGGTACTGGAGGCCAGCTCAGCGGGCTCGTGGATCGAGTTCAACGTGATCCGCAGCGGCGCCCGCGGCCGCTACCACGCGAGCTACCGCTTCCGCTTCCCGGGGCCCGTGAGCTACCGGTTCCGGGTGGTCTCGGAGGCCGAGGCCGACTATCCATACGCGACCGGGGCCTCGAACGTGGTGGCGGTGCGGGAGGAATGACGCCGCGCCCGGGGAGTTCTGTGCGACCCGTGGACTAACCTGGGCGCCGTGAAGGCGGTCATCCTGGCGGGCGGTTTCGGCTCGCGGCTCAGCGAGGAGACCTCCGTGCGGCCCAAGCCGATGGTCGAGATCGGCGGCAAGCCGATGCTGTGGCACATCATGAAGATCTACGCCGCGCACGGGATCGAGGACTTCGTTATCTGCCTCGGCTACCGGGGCTACATGATCAAGGAGTACTTCGCCAACTACTACCTGCACACGTGCGACGTGTCCTTCGACCTGGCGGGCGGCGGGATGGAGGTCCACCGTTCCGCCACCGAGCCCTGGCGGGTGACGCTGGTGGACACGGGCGAGGCGACGATGACCGGCGGGCGCCTGCGCCGGGTGCTGCAGTACGTGGACGGCGAAGACTTCTGCTTCACCTACGGCGACGGCCTCGCCGACGTGGACGTGTCGGCGCTCGTGGCCTTCCACAGCGCGCATGGCCGGAGCGCGACGGTGACCGCCGTTCAGCCCCCCGGGCGGTTCGGCGCGCTCGATCTCGAGGGCGACCTCGTGCGCGAGTTCGAGGAGAAGCCGCGTGGTGACGGCGGCTGGACGAACGGCGGCTTCTTCGTGCTCTCGCCGGGCGTGGAGAGCTATCTCGACGGCGATCAGACGGTGTGGGAGCAGGAGCCGATGCGCGCGCTCGCGCGCGACGGCCAGCTCGCCGTCCTACCGCCACCAGGGCTTCTGGCAGGCGATGGACACGCTGCGCGACCGCAACCAGCTGGAGCAGCTGTGGCTCTCGGGGCACGCGCCCTGGGCGACGTGGACACGACCGGCGTGAGCGCTCCCGGGGAGACGGCGCCGGCCGCCGCCGGCGGGGCGGTCGACGCGAGCTTCTGGCAGGGCAGGCGGGTGCTCCTGACGGGGCACACGGGCTTCAAGGGAGCGTGGCTGTCACTGTGGCTGCAGGCGCTCGGGGCGCACGTGACGGGGTTCTCCGACGGTGTGCCCACGGAGCCCTGCCTGTTCGAGCTCGCGCGGGTGGGCGAGGGCATGGAGAGCGTGCGCGGCGACGTCCGCGATCCCGCGGCGGTGGCCGCGGCCCTGGCCGCGGCGGGTCCCGAGGTCGTGATCCACATGGCGGCCCAGTCGCTCGTGCGGCGATCCTTCGCCGAGCCGCGCGAGACCTTCCAGACCAACGTGATGGGCACGGTGAACGTGCTCGACGCGGTCCGGCTGGCGGGCGGAGGGGTGCGCGTGGTGGTGAACGTGACCTCGGACAAGTGCTACGAGAACCGCGAGTGGGAGTGGGGCTACCGCGAGACCGAGCCGATGGGTGGCCACGATCCCTACTCGAGCTCCAAGGGCGCCGCCGAGCTGGTCACGGCCGCGTTCCGGCGCTCGTTCTTCTCCGACCCGGACGGGCCGCGGCTCGCCTCGGCGCGAGCGGGGAACGTGATCGGGGGCGGCGACTGGGGCGAGGACCGGCTGGTGCCGGACATCATGCGCGCCGCGCTCGCCGGCGAGCGCGTGCGCGTGCGCAACCCCAACTCGATCAGGCCCTGGCAGCACGTGCTCAACCCGCTCAGCGGGTACCTGGTGCTCGCGCAGGCCCTGTGGGAGTCGCCGGCGCGTGCGAGCGGATGGAACTTCGGACCGGCCGAGGAGGACGCCCGGCCCGTCGGCTGGATCGTGCAGCGCCTGTCGGAGCTGTGGGACGGGGGGCTCGAGTCGGTGACCGACGAGGGCCCGCACCCGCACGAGGCGCGCTACCTCAAGCTCGACTCCTCGCGCGCGCGGGCAGATCTCGGCTGGCGCCCGCTGGTGGGGCTCGAGCGGGCACTGGAGGCGACGGTCGGCTGGTACGAGCGGCTGCGCTCCGAGGCGGACATGCGCGCGGTGACGACCGAGCAGATCGAGGCGCTGGCGGGTGGCTGAGGAGGAGCTACCGGGGCTCGGGGAGATGCTCGCAGAGCTGCGCCGGGCGCCGGAGATCATCCGCCCGTCGGGTTTCTGGGAGCACCACGCGGAGCTGCAGTACCAGGAACTGCAGGAGCAGGGGGGCTTCGCTGCGTTCAAGCAGACCGTCAACCGCCACTTCTTCCAGTTCATGGTCACGAGCCCGCGCGATCCCCAGTTCCGGGCGGTCTTCCGCGACTGGCTCTGGCACCAGCCCACGCGCACGCTGTTCTCGCGCCTGGATCTCCCGCTGGAGGTGCCGCCGGGGCGTCTGACGGCTCTGCGCACGCGTGTGTTCGGGCGCGTGTACGCGGTTTACATCGGTGCGCTCGCCGGGTACGCGCGCAGGCGCCGGGGCGCCGGGCGGATCCTCGACGAGCTCGAGGAGCCGGCGCTCGGGCATCCGGTCTGCGTCCGCCACCGGCGCAGGCGCGTGAGCGAGGACCTCTGCAACTCGGTGATCGAGTACGCGAGCATCCGCAACGCGCTCCCCGACGCTCCGCGCCTGGCGATCGAGCTGGGCTCGGGCTACGGGAGGCTGGCGTGGGTGTTCCTCAGCGCCCTGCCCGGCGTGCGCTACGTGCTCGTGGACATACCTCCGGGCCTGGCGATCGCGCAGCGCTACCTGACGGAGCTGTTCCCCGAGCGCCGCGCGTTTCGCTTCCGGCACATCGAGCGGTACGAGGACGTAGCCGAGGAGTTCGAGGCCGCCGACCTCGTGTTCCTCACCCCGAACCAGCTCGCGCTGCTGCCGCCGCTGCATGCGGATCTGTTCATCAACGTGAGCTCGCTGCACGAGATGGGACACGAGCAGATCGCCTACTACTTCGAGCAGATCGCCAGGCACTGCGACGGCTGGTTCTACACCAAGCAGTGGGAACGTTCGGTCAACCCGTTCGATGACGTCGTGGTGCGGCGCGAGGACTACCCCGTGCCGTCGCACTGGAGCGCGGTGTTCGACCGCCGCCATCCCGTCCAGCGGAAGTTCTTCGAGGCGCTCTACGACACGCGCACCGCCTCACGGGTGTGAGGCGTGCCGCCGGTCCGCGCCAACCCCGAGCACGACCCCGCCGGCGCCGCGCCGCCCGCGCGCGTGACGGCGATCGTGCTGAGCTACGACGGCCGCGAGCTCCTGGAGGTGATCATGCCGAGCCTGTTCGCGCAGGACTACCGCGACCTCCGCGTGCTGGTGGTCGACAACGGCTCCCGCGACGGGTCGGCGGCGATGGTGCGCGAGCGCTGGCCGCAGGCCGAGTTGCTCGAGATACCGCACAACGTGGGCGTCGCGGCGGCGCTCAACCGCGGCCTCTCGCGGGCGGCCCCGAGCGAGCTCGTCGCGCTGCTGAACAACGATCTCGAGCTCGATCCGGGGTGGCTGGGCTGGCTGGTGCGCGCCATGGAGGAGCACCCGCAGGCGGGTTCGGCCACCGGCAAGATGCTCAACTTCGAGCGCCGTGGCGAGCTCGACGGCGCGGGCGATCTGCTGATGTGGTCGGGAGCGGCGAGCCACCGCGGCTTCGGCGAGCCGGACGACGGCGGCTACGACGAGCCGGCATGGGTGTTCAGCCCGTGCGCGGGCGCGGCGCTCTACCGCCGTGCGGCGTTCGCCGACGTCGGCGCGTTCGACGAGGACTTCTTCGCCTACCAGGAGGACATCGACTGGGGCTTTCGCGCTCAGCTGCGCGGCTGGCGCGCACGCTATGAGCCGCGCGCCGTCGCCTACCACATGGGCGGAGCCACGACCCGGCGGGAGGGCCGCCGCTACAACGCCCTGCAGCGGCGCAACCAGATGCTCGTCGTCGTCAAGAACTTCCCCTCGCGTGCACTCGCGCGGCACGCCGGGAAGATCATCGCCTACCAGGGCGGCTGGGTCGTGGCGAGCATGCACGACGGGATGCTCGGCCGCCAGCTGGAGGCCCTGGCCGGGGCGATCCGCGCGCTGCCGGCGACGCTGCGCAAGCGCCGGGCGGTGCAGCGCGGGCGGCGCGTCGGCGTGGACTATCTGGAGAGCATCATGACCCCCGTGCCCTACGCCGGCCAGGGCCCGGTGGAGCGCTTGCGCGGCATTCTCGGCCTGCTGCTCGATCGGGGCGGTTCGTGAGCTCCGCGCCCAGGACACCCGCGTGCCCGATGTGCGGCGGGGTGAGCGCACCGGCGCTGCGCGCCTGGGACCGCAACAGGGAGATCACCGACGAGCGCTTCACCTACGCCCACTGCGCGGCCTGCGGCACGGTCTTCCTCGCCGGCGTCCCGCCGGACCTGGCCAGCTACTACGACAGCGACTATCACGGCTTCGGCCCCGACGGTGAGCCGGACTGGAAGGGAAACGAGCTCCTGCTGCGCTCGGAGGCCTGGCGCGTTGAGCGCCTGCGCCGGCACCTGCAGCCGGGGCGGCTGATCGAGATCGGCTCCGGCGCGGGCGGCTTCGCTGCGGCGGCGCGCGCGGGCGGCTTCGACGTGACGGCGATCGAGATGAACGAGCGCTGCTGCGAGTATCTCAGCCGGCAGCTCGGGGTGCGGGCGATCTGCAGCGACCGCCCCCTGCGGGCGCTGGCGGATCTCGACCCCGCCGGCGCGATCGTGCTCTGGCACGTGTTCGAGCACCTCCCCGATCCCGCCGAGGTGCTGGAGCAGCTCGCGGCCAAGCTGGAGCCGGGAGGGATCCTCGCGCTCGCGGTCCCCAACCCCGCCTCCCTGCAGTTCCGCCTGCTCGGCGCCCGCTGGCCGCACCTCGACGCGCCGAGGCACCTCTGCCTGGTGCCGCCCGACGCTCTGCTGGCGCGCGGCCGCGAGCTCGGGCTCACCTGCGTCGCTCTCACCACGTCCGATCCCTTCGGCCTGCACTGCGATCTCTTCGGATGGATGTACGGGCTGCACCCGAGGCCCGCCGGCGGCGTGGACTCGCGCTGGTTCCGGCGGGGGGCCCAGGGGCTGACGCTGGCGCTCTCGCCGCTGGAGCGCCGCGGCCGGCGCGGCGCGGCCGTGACCCTGCTGCTGCGCAGGGATCCCGACCCGGCTGAAGCCGGAAGCGGGCGCAGGACCCCCGCGTAGGATGGCGTGATGGGTGCAGTGGAGCCGTCCGTCGCCGGGGAGCCGCCGAGCAGCCCCGACGGCGACGTCCTCGACACCCCGCGCGCGGGACCGAAGGCGCTGCGCGGCAGCGCGATGCGCGTCAGCGTGTACGTGGCCGGCATCCTGCTCAGCCTGATCTCCGCTCCCCTGCTGGTCAGGCATCTCGGGGAAATCGAATACGGCCACTACATAACCGTGGTCGCGCTGGTCGCGATCGTGGGTGGGCTCACCGAGGGCGGTGTCAACACGGTCGCGCTGCGCGAGTACTCCGCCCGCAGCGAGGCCGAGCGCGAGCGCCTGATGGCCAACCTGCTCGGCATCAGAATGGTCCTGAGCGTGCTCGGCGTGGCCGCGGCGGTGGCCTTCGCCGTGCTCGCCGGCTACGGCGAGGTGATGGTCCTCGGCACGCTGCTCGCGGGGATCGGGATGACGCTCGCGGTCACCCAGGACCTGCTCGACATATCGCTGCAGTCCACGCTCCAGTTCGGCTGGGTCGCCCTGGCGGAGTCGCTGCGGCAGTTCATCGGCGTGGCCCTGATCATCGCGCTGGTGCTCGCCGGATCGCAGCTGCTCGGCTTCTTCGCCGTGACCATCCCCGCCGGGCTGATCGCGCTGCTGTTGAGCGTGAGGCTCGTGCGCGGGCTGTTCCCGCTTCGGCCGGTGTTCGATTTCGGCGCGGTCGGGGGCCTGCTGCGCAGCACCGCGGCCTACGCCGTGGCGATCGCCATGAACAGCGTGTACTTCCGCATCACGGTGGTGATCATGTCGCTGATCGCGGGCGCGATCCAGACGGGCTACTTCTCGGTGTCCTTCCGGGTGGTGGAAGTGCTCATCGTCCTGCCGGGCCTGGTGATGGCGGCCGCCTTCCCGATCCTGATCCGCGCCCAGCGCGACGACGACGAGCGCTTCACCCACGCCGCCCGGCGGATGTTCGAGCTCGCGATCCTGATCGGCGCATGGCTCGTGGTGGTGCTCGAGCTCGGGTCGGGGTTCGCCGTGCACGTGCTCACAGGTCACGCCAACGACCCGGCGAGCTCGGTGCTGCGCATCCAGGGCGTGGCCGTGATGTTCACCTTCGTCGCGGTCGCCTGCGGCTATCCGCTGCTGTCGCTCGGCCGGATTCGCGCGCTGCTGCTGGCCAACGGCCTCGGGCTCGTCGCGGCCGTCGCTCTCACCTTCGCGCTCGAGCCGTTGCTGGCGGCGCGGGGGGCGGCGATCGCGACCGTCGGAGCGGAGCTCGCGCTCGCCACCGTGAGCGTCGCGGCGCTCGTCGAAGCGAGACCCGATCTGGGACTGCCCTTCGGCGTGATCCCGATCGCTGCCGTGGCGGCGGGCGCGGGTATCGGTCTGGGTTTCCTGGTCGGAATCCACCCCGTCGTGGAGGTCGTGGTGGGCAGCTGCGTGTACGTCGCCGGGATCGCGCTGATGGGCCGTTTCCCACCGGAGTTGCGCCATGCGATGCGCGATTTGAGGAACTCACCCTCCGCTAGAGTGACGCCGCCATGACCGCCTCCTGTCGCTTCTGTGCGACTCCACTGCAGCACGTGTTCGCCGACCTCGGCATGTCGCCGCTGGCCAACAGCTACCTCGCCCCGGAGCAGGAGAGCGCGATGGAGCGCTTCTACCCGCTGCGCGCCTACGTCTGCGAGCGCTGCCGGCTGGTGCAGCTCGAGCAGTTCGAGACCCCCGCAGGCATCTTCTCCGACTACGCCTACTTCTCCTCGTACTCGACCACCTGGCTGGAGCACGCCCGCGGCTATGTCGAGCTGATGATCGACCGCCTCCGGCTGGGGCCCTCCAGCCACGTCGTGGAGATCGCCTCCAACGACGGCTACCTGCTGCAGTACTTCCACGAGCGCCAGGTGCCCGTGCTCGGGATCGAGCCCGCCGCCAACGTCGCCAAGCTCGCGCTGCAGCGGGGGATCCCCACGCTCGTGGAGTTCTTCGGGGAGCAGACCGCGGCGTCGCTCGCGGCCGACTCGGCGGCCGATCTGCTGCTCGGCAACAACGTCCTTGCCCACGTCCCCGACCTCAACGACTTCGTCGCGGGGATGAAGACGCTGCTGGCTCCCGGCGGCACGATCACGATGGAGTTCCCGCACCTGCTGCGGCTGATCCAGGACAGCCAGTGGGACACGATCTACCACGAGCACTTCTCCTACTTCTCGTGGCTGACCGTGCGCGAGATATTCGCCGCCCACGGCCTGCGCCTGTTCGACGTGGAGGAGCTCCCCACCCACGGCGGCTCGCTGCGCATCTATGGAGCGCACGACGAGGACCCGCGCGCCGACAGCGACGCCGCGGCCGAGCTCGACGCGCGCGAGCGCGCGGCGGGCCTGGATCGGCTGGAGACCTATGCGGGCTTCGGCGCCCAGGTTGCCCAGGACAAGCTCGAGATCCTCAGCTTCCTCATCGGCCTGCGCGGGGAAGGCCTGCGGATCGCCGGCTACGGGGCGCCCGCGAAGGGCAACACGATGCTCAACTACTGCGGGATCGGCCGCGAGCTCGTGGAGTTCACCTGCGACCTGAACCCGCACAAGCAGGGCCACTTCCTGCCGGGTACCCACATACCGATCCACGCACCGGAGGCGATCCGCGAGCAGCGCCCCGACGTCGTACTGATCCTGCCGTGGAACCTGCGCGAGGAGATCATGGACCAGCTCTCGTTCATCCGCGAGTGGGGCGGGCGGTTCGCCGCGCGCGCCCCCCGGTTGGCGCTCTTCTAGATGGTCATCCGCGAGACGCCACTGGCGGGGGTGTTCGTGGTGGAGCTCGAGGCCCTGGTCGACGAGCGGGGCCACTTCGCCCGCACCTTCGACGCGGAGCTGTTCGCCGCGCACGGACTCGAGCGCTGCGTGGCCCAGAGCAGCACGTCGTTCAACGCCCGCGCGGGCACGCTGCGGGGCATGCACCTGCAGGCCGAGCCCCACGGCGAGGCCAAGCTGGTGCGGGTCACGCGGGGCGCGGTCTACGACGTCGCGCTGGACCTCAGGGAGGGCTCGCCCACGCGGGCGAGCTGGTTCGGCCTGCAGCTGAGCGGCGACGACATGCACTCGCTCTACATCCCCTCCGGCGTGGCCCACGGCTTCCAGACGCTCGAGGACTCCAGTGAGGTCCACTACCAGATCTCCCACCCCTACCACCCCGAGTCGGCCCGCGGCGCCCGCTGGGACGACCCCGCCTTCGCGATCCGATGGCCCGCCCCGCCGCCCGCCGGGCGGCTGCTGTCCGAGCGCGATCGCGCCTGGCCGGACTTCGTGCCGTGACCCGGCGGGTGCTCCTCACCGGCGCGAGCGGCTTCATCGGCGCGCACGCGCCCGCGGCCCTCCTCGAGCGCGGCTTCGAGGTGCACGCGGTGGGCCGCTCCGCGCCGCCCGGCGCCGGCAGCGCGGGCACGCCAGGGGGCACGATCACCTGGCACCAGGCCGATCTGCTGGATCCCGCGGCCGTGCGCGCGCTCGTGAGAGCCGTGCGGCCGACCCACCTGCTGCACCTCGCCTGGTACACCGAGCACGGCGCGTTCTGGACCTCCGAGGCGAACGTCGAGTGGCTCCAGGCCAGCCTCGGGCTGGTGCGCGCGTTCGTGAACCAGGGAGGCGAGCGTGCGGTGGTTGCGGGCACCTGCGCGGAGTACGACTGGAGCGCCGGCGGGCCGCTGTCGGAGCGGGACTCGCCGCTGGCTGCCGCGACTCTCTACGGCACGTGCAAGCACGCCCTGCACCTCGTCGCCGAGTCGCTCTGCGGCCACAGCGGCGTCGAGCTGGCATGGGGGCGGATCTTCTTCCTGTTCGGACCCGCCGAGCCCCCCGGGCGCCTGGTGCCCGCGGTCACCAGGGCCCTGCTGGCCGGCAGGCACGCGCCCTGCTCGCACGGACGCCAGCGGCGCGACTTCCTCCACAGCGCCGACGTCGCCGGTGCGTTCGCCGCCCTGCTCGACAGCGGCGCCGTCGGGCCGGTCAACATCGGCTCCGGGGAGGCGGTCGAGATCGCCGCGCTGGTGCGCATGATCGGCGAGCTCTGCGGCCGTCCCGAGCTGATCGAGCTCGGCGCGCTGCCGTCGCGGCCCGGCGAGCCCGATCTGCTACTCGCCGATGTGACGCGGCTGCACGAGGAGGTCGGCTGGGAGCCGCGACTGACCCTCGCCGAGGGCCTGCGCGGCACCGTCGACTGGTGGCGCGAGCACGATGGTCCGGCCCGCTCGAGGCCGCCGGCCGGATGAGCGGCGAGCTGTACCTGATCCATCTCGTGTGGGAGCCGCTCGGGCCGGACCGGTTGGCGAGCTTCAGCGACTCCTACCGTCTGCACCCTGCCGGGGTCGAGCATCGTCTGGTGCTGCTGCTCAACGGCTTTCGCGAGCACCAGGACCTCTCGCCCTGGCGACGCGTGCTCGGCGACATCCCGCACGAGGAGCTGCGCCTGCCCGAGCCCGTGCTGGACCTCGCCGCCTACCGGCAGGCGGTCGAGCTGCTTCCCGCCGATCGCTACTGCTTCGTGAACTCCTACGGCGTGGTCCGCCGCGATGACTGGCTGGCGCTGATCGACCGGCACCTGTCCGCTGCGGGCGCCGGGATCGTGGGCGCGAGCGGCTCGCTGGAGAGCGCCTACTCGGCCGCGCCGCGACCGCTGCGCCCGTTCCGCCGCGACTTCGACCCCTTCCCGAACCCGCACATCCGCACCAACGCGTTCGCGATGCGCGGCGAGCTGCTGCGCTCGCTGGAGTGGCCCGCGCCGAGACGCAAGCTGCAGGCGCTGCGGCTGGAGAGCGGGCGGCTGGGCATCTCTCGCCAGGTGAGAGACCGTGGCCTGGAGCTGCTCGTCGTGGGCGCCGACGGCGCGGCTTATGAGCCCGAGCGCTGGTTCCAGAGCTCCACGTTTCGCAGCGGCGGGCAGGTCAACAAGCTGCTGGCCGACAACCGCACCGAGGAATACGAGCTCGCCGGCGCGGGACGCAGGGAGCATCTCGAACAGATGACGTGGGGCACGCGAGCCGGACACGCGCCTGCGGCGGTGTCGCGATGAGTGGCCCGGACGGCCTTGCGAGGGGCCGCTCGGAGGGCGTCCCGACGGGCCGTGCGGGCGGCGGAGTGACGATCGCCATCCTCAACTACAACGGGCTCGAGCTGCTCGACGTCGTGGTCCCGTCCGTGCTCGCGCTGCGCGGCGCGGCGGAGGCTCGCGTGATCGTCATCGACAACGGCTCCTCCGACGGCTCGGCCGAGCACGTGCGCGCACGCTGGCCGACCGTCGAGGTGCTCGAGATCCCGCGCAACGTGGGCGTGGCCGCCGCGCTGAACCGCGCCGTCGCGGCCAGCGACGGCGAGCTGCTCGCACTGCTCAACAACGACATCGAGCTCGAGCCGGACTGGCTCCAGGAGCTGCGGATCGCGCTCGATCGGCATCCCCGCGCCGCCTCGGCCTCCGGCAAGCTGATGCGCTTCGACGACCGCCGTCGGATCGATGCCGCAGGCGATCTGATGCTGTGGTCGGGGGCGGTCTTCAACCGCGGGCACGGCCTGCTCGACGAGGGGCAGTTCGACGTGCCCCAGGCCGTCTTCGCCGCGTGCGCCGGCGCGGCGCTCTACCGCCGCGCCGCCTTCGACGCCGTCGGCCCCTTCGACGAGTCCTTCTACGCCTACCTGGAGGACATCGACTGGGGCGTACGCGCGCAGCTGGCGGGCCTGGAGTCGTGGTACGTGCCGGGGGCCGTGGGCTACCACATGGGGGGCGCCACCACGCGCAGGCGCCGGGGCTACTACGGCCGCCTGCAGCGGCGCAACACGCTGCTGCTGATCGTCAAGGACTTCCCCGCCCAGGCGCTGTTGCAGCACGGCTGGAAGATCGTGCTCGCACAGCTGCTCTGGCTCGCGGCGAGCGCACGCGACGGCATGCTCGGCGAGCACCTTCGCGCATGGGGCGAAGCCGCGCTCGCGCTGCCGCGGGCCCTGCGCGCGCGGCGCATCGTGCAGCGCGGGCGCGTCGCGGGAGCACGCGAGCTGAGCGCGACGATCGAGGCCTCGCTGCCGTGGCCCGCATCGGGCCTGCAGCGCCTGCTGTTCGAACTGGCGCCGGTGACGGCCAGCCGCCGCCACGGCGCGCGGCTCTAGGCGACTCCCCGCGCGGTGTTGCGCCCTCCATCAGGGAGGTCCCTAGCTGGCGCGCCGGGCGTAGACGCTGCGCCGCATAGCCAGCGAGCGCCGCATCCCGATCCGCTCATCGATCGCCGCCGCGGGCGCCTGCCGGCGCGGCAGTCCGGCGGCGGCGCGCCAGCCCGCGATGCGCCCCGAGAGGGCGGCGAGGTCGCGCGAGAGCAGCGCGTCGCCGGCCGCCACCGCCGTCTCGGTCGCCACGGCGCGCGGCGCCGCGCGCCCGCGGAGCACGCCGTAGCGGCGCAGCATGTAGCCGCGCGCGAAGCCCGCGTGGCGGCGCTGCCAGGCGGTGCGGTGCCCGTGCGTGGCCGAGCCGAGGTGCACTGCGACCGCTGAGGGCTCGGCGACGGTTGTCCACCCGTCGGCACGCAGGCGCAGGGCCAGGTCGAGGTCCTCCGAGTAGGCGAAGATCGCCTCGTCGAGCCCGCCGGCCCGCTCCCAGGCCGCCCGCCGGTAGGCGCCGGCGCCGCCCGCCGGACCGGCCAGCGCGGGCTCGCGGTCGGCCGCGCGCTCGACCGGCAGGCCCGCCAGCCGCGGAAACCCCGCCAGGGTCCTGTCGGCGGCGAGCCCCACGCTGTCGATCAGCCGCTCGCCGGGCTGCACCAGCAGGCACGCCACCGATCCGAGCGCCGGCTCGTCCTGCAGCGGCGCGAGCAGCCGCGCCAGCCAGTCGGCGCGCGGGAAGACGTCGTTGTTGAGCAGCACCACCACCTCGCCCGCGGCCGCCTCCACGGCGCGGTTGCACGCCGCTGCGAAGCTCAGCGGCTCCGCGCTGTGGAGCACCTGCACGGCGGGCCAGCTCGCGCGGATCCGCTCGGCGTCGGCTGCGGGCGTGCCGTTCTCGCAGACGATCACCGAGTGCGCGCGGGTCTGGGCGCTCAGGTGCTGCAGACAGCGCTCCGTCAGCTCGTAGCGTCCCGAGGCGGGGATCACGATGTCGACGGAGAGGGTCAGGGCGGCCATCCTAGTCTGTGGCCGGCACTAACCTTGCGCCTCCGTGGCCGCCCCGCCCCAGCGCATGCACGTCGGTCTGAACCTCGTCTTCCTCGTCCCCGGCGAGACGGGCGGGATGGAGGTCGCCGCGCGCGAGCTGATCCCCGCGCTGCTCGCACAGGCACCTCCACAGACGCGCTTCACCGCGTTCGTCAACCGCGAGGCCGCCGCCGGGGACGGCCCCTGGGGTGAGCTGCTGCCGGCGGTCACGGTGCCCGTCAAGGCCCGCAACCGCGTGCAGTGGGTGCTCGGCGAGCAGACGCTGCTGCCGGCGCTGGCTGCGCGCGCGGGCGTGGATCTCGTGCACAGCCTGGCCAGCACCGCGCCGCTGTGGGGTCCCTTCCGGCGCGTCGTGACGGTCCACGATCTGATCTACGCGCGTTTCCCCGACGCCCACCCGGGTCTGCGCGACCGGGGCATGAGGCTGCTCGTCCCGGGCGCGGCGCGGCGCTCGGACCGCGTAATCGCCGACTCGCAGAGCACCCGCTCGGACCTGATCGAGCTGCTCGGGATCCGTCCCGAGCGGATCGACGTGGTGCCGCTCGGCCTCGGTGCGGTGGCTCGCGAGCAGGCGCTGCCTGCGGCGCTGACGCGCGAGCGCTTCGGGCTCGATGAGCGGCCGCTGCTGCTCAGCCTCTCGGCCAAGCGGCCGCACAAGAACCTTGGCGCGCTGATCAGCGCGCTCGCGCTGATACCGGCAGCGAGGCGGCCTCAGCTCGCGCTCCCCGGCTACCCGACCTGGCACGAGTCGGAGCTGCGCCGCCTGGCTCACGACGCGGGCGTGGACGCGGACGTGCGCTTCCCCGGCTGGGTCTCGGCGGAGGAGATCGAGGGCCTGTGGGGGCTGGCGCGGGCGTTCGTGTTCCCGTCGCTTTACGAGGGCTTCGGCCTGCCGGTGCTGGAGGCGATGGCCCGGGGGGTCCCCGTCGCCTGCTCGGACTCGTCCTCGCTCCCGGAGGTCGCCGGCGAGGCGGCGATCCTGTTCGACCCGCGTGATGAGCCCGCGATCGCCGCCGCGATCACGCGTCTGCTCGAGGACCCAGCCGAGGCGGAGCGCCTGCGCCGGCTCGGCCGGGCACGCGCCGCCGCGTTCAGCTGGGATCGGACCGCCCGCCTGACGCTCGACAGCTACGCCCGCGCGCTCGCGTAGCCCTCCAGCACGGTCTCCAGCGAGGCCGCCAGCGACAGGCTCGACGCGTTCTCGGCGAACCACGCCGACGTGCTCCGGCGCAGCTGCGGTCCGGCGCGGTGCAGCCGCACGATCGCGTCGGCCACCACCCGCGGGTCCGCGACAGCGGCGACGGTGCCGTTGACGCCCTCGACGATCAGCTCGGTCGCGGCGTTCTCCTCGCCCGCCACCACGACGCTCGGCGTCCCGTGCGCCGCCGCCTCGACCACGACCATGCCGTATCCCTCGCGTCGTGAGGTCAGCAGCAGGCACATCGCGCTCGCCATCTCCCGTTCGACCGTCGCGGCGTCGGCGAAGCCCGGGGCCGACACCGTCCGCTGCAGGCCGTGCTCGGCGATCGCCGCCGTCAGCGCCGCCCGGTCGGGCCCGTCGCCGAGGATCATCCCGCGCAGCCCGTCGATCCGCTCGGTCGCCAGCGCGATCGCGGCGATCGCGAGCGTCACCTGCTTCTCCGGGATCAGGCGCGCCGCGAACAGCACCAGCGGCTCGCCCGCCGCTGCCTCGGTGGCGCCCGCGGCCCCCGGCTCGTCCGCGGCTCCCGCCTCGGCGCTCCGCTCGTCGTCTCCGTCCACGCGCGGCGGCACCTGCCCCGTCCACAGGCCCCGCAGCACGGTCACGCTGCCGCGCAGCCCCTCCTCGCGCAGGCGCCGAGCGTGCAGCTCGGAGAAGCAGTAGGCGCGCTGGGGGACGCGCGCGCACAGCCGCTGCACGAGCATGCCGACGCGCCCGCCCACCGGCCCGAGGTATTCGCGCCAGTAGGAGTCGCTCCACACCTCGAACCAGTCGACGATCAGCTCGTAGCCCATCAGCGGGCGCAGGAGTGCCGCCGCCAGCAGGGAGAAGTAGGGGAAGGCGCAGGTGTCGACCACGTCGTAGCGGCGGCCGTGGCGAAGCAGGTGCAGGAACACACCGAGGCCGAACACCAGCGGAGGCAGGATCCGGCGCCGTCCGCCGGCGGTGTACAGGCCCATGCGGGGTCCCGCCACACGGACCTGCACGCCCCCGTCGAGCTCGCACGCTGGTGCCCCGCTCCCACTGGCGCAGGGTGAGGTAGGTGACCTCGTGGCCGGCGGCACCCGCATGCTCGGCGACGTTGCGGTACCACCGCTCGCCGCCGCCGACGGTGTAGGGGAAGAGGCAGTCGTAGACGACGCAGACGCGCATCCCGCTAGCATCTCATCTCGCCGGAGGGCCCACCTCTGCGCCACTTTCCGCCCTCTCGGGCGTTATAAACGCTAAGCCCCCACGTCGGCCCCGTGGAACCGGACCCGGCGGCCCAAGCCGATGAGCACACTCGCCCAGACAAGCATCTCGCCCGCCGCTCCCGATGCCGAGAACGGGGAGATGCCCGTCGTCTCGGTCGTGATCCCGTGCCTGAACGAGGCCGAGAACATCAGGGCCTGCGTGTCGGCCGCGCTGCAGGCGATCGAGGGCATGGGGGTGCTCGGCGAGGTGGTCGTCGCCGACAACAACTCCGAGGACGACTCGGCGCACCTGGCCGAGCGGGCCGGCGCCCGCGTGGTCGTCGAGCGCAGGCGCGGCTACGGCAGCGCGTACCTCGCGGGCTTCGCCGCCTCGCGGGGGCGCTACATCGTGATGGCCGACGCCGACCTCACCTACGACTTCAACGAGATCCCCCGTTTCGTGGCCGCGCTCGACGAGGGCGCCGAGATGGTGATCGGCGACCGCATGGACAACATCCAGCCCGGAGCGATGCCCTGGCTGCACCGTTACATCGGCAACCCGATCCTGACCGGGCTGCTGAACCTCTTCTTCCGCACCGGGATCAGCGATGCGCACTGCGGCATGCGCGCCCTGCGCCGCGACGTGCTGCCGCGCCTGGACCTGCGCACGACGGGAATGGAGTTCGCCTCGGAGATGGTGATCAGGGCCTCCAAGGAGAACCTCCGGATCGCGGAGTTCCCGATCGAATACCACCCGCGCGGCGGCGAGAGCAAGCTCTCGAGCTTCCGCGACGGCTGGCGCCACCTGCGCTTCCTGCTCGTCCACAGCCCCAACCACCTGTTCATCCTGCCGGGCGCGGTGCTCGCCGGGCTGGGTGCCGTGATCGTGCTGTTCGTGGGCGCGGGGCTCGACTTCTTCGGCCGCGCATGGGGCGTCCATGCCCTGATCGGTGGGGCTCTGCTGATGATCGTCGGGACCCAGGTGCTGGCCCTGGGGCTCTGCGCGCACGCCTACGGGACCTACTTCATGGGCGAGCAGGACCCGTGGTTCGACCGCATGCGCGCGCGCTTCCGCCTCGAGCACGGCCTGCTCCTCGGCGGCGCCTTCCTGCTCGTCGGCGTGGTCATGGGCGGGATCATCCTGGCGACGTGGATCGCGCACGGCTTCGGCTCGCTCTCGGATGAACGCCTCGCCGTGGTGGCCGCATCGCTGATGATCGTCGGGATCCAGATCTTCTTCTCTTCGTTCCTGCTGTCGATCCTCGGTCTTCGTCGCAGCTAGTGCCGCCGTTGGGAGCGTCTGAGCGCAGGACGCCTCACACGTTGCTGCACCCGGGCCGTCGCGGCGGCCGCGGGTCGTGCCGGGAAGGCCAGCGGTCGGCTCCGTGAAGGCGCGGTGGGTGGTGGCGGCGGGGCTGGCGGTGCTCCTCCTGGCCTTCGCGCTGGTCCTCGCGCACAGCGCCCAGCGGCGCTCCGGAAGCGACCTGACCCCCAACGGCGCGTTCGTCGCCGCCCTCGGGCCGGGCCAGCAGGCATGCCAGGAAGGCGAGCTGCTGCCCGCCGACACGTCGGCCGTGCGGGTGACGGTCGCCACCAACGGGCTGTCCTCGCCGCCGCTGGCGATCACCTTCACCGGACCCCGCGGGAACGTGCTGACGTCCGGAAGCCTGCCGGCCGGCTGGCGTCAGGGTGTCGTGCAGATCCCCGTCGGGCACGTCTCGAGCCCCAGCGAAGGCGCGCATGTGTGCCTGCGCAACGGCGGCCCGCACGCGATCCTGCTCGGCGGCGACCTCCCCGATCCCGGCTACCACATGACCGTCGCCGGCAAGAGCGTCGAAGGTCGCCTCCGCTACGACTACATGCGCCCCGGCCACGAATCGTGGCTGGCTCTGCTGCCCACGCTCGTGTACCGCTCGACGCTCGGCAAGTCCGGGCTCGTGCGCCACTGGGGCTGGGCGGCGGCGGTGGCGCTGATGCTCCTCGCGGTGGGGCTCGCCGTCAGGACGATCGTGCGGGAGGAACTGCCATGAGTCTCCTGCGCCGCCTGCGCGCCATGATCGGCCGCGTCCCGCGCGCGGCCTGGGCCTGTTCGCTGGTGATGCTCGCCAACGGGCTGGCCTGGTCGCTGATCGTGCCCCCGTTCGAGGTCCCCGACGAGAACGCCCACTACGCCTACGTGCAACAGGTGGCCGAACGCGGGACCGTCCCCCGCCAGGTGTTGCCCGAAGGCCGGCTCTCACCGGCGGAGGACGCCACGCTCGGCGCGCTCGGCTTCTACCAGATCGTCGGCGAGCCGCACAATCCCGCGCCGATGTCTGCGCTCCAGCAGAACGCGATCGAAGCGGTCGGGCGGGAGCCGCTCAGCACGCTCGGCGACGGCGACGCGCTGTCGGCCACGAACAATCCGCCGCTCTACTACGTGCTGGAGGCCGTCCCCTACAAGCTCGGCTCGAGCGGCACCGTGCTCGACCGCCTGGCGCTCATGCGCGTGCTCTCCGCGCTGATGAGCGCGGTGACAGTGCTGCTGGTCTACCTCTTCCTCTCCGAGCTGCTCCCGGGACGCCGCTGGGCGTGGAGCGCCGGTGCGCTCGTGGCGGCCTTCCAGCCGCTGTTCGGCTTCATCTCCGGCGGGGTCAACAGCGACGATCTCGTCTACCTGACCTCCGCCGGTGTGATCTGGAGCCTGGCCCGCGCCTTCCGCCGCGGCCTCACCCCGGCGGGCGGTGCGCTGATCGGCGCCTTCATCGGCCTCGGTCTCGTGACGAAGTTCAACATGCTCGGGTTCCTGCCGGCCGTCGGGGTCGCCCTGCTGCTGATGCTCCGCCGGGCGTGGCCGGAGTCGAGAGCGCCCGCCTTGCGCGGCGCCGCCTGGGCGATCGGGCTGGCGGCGGCGCCGGTGCTCCTCTACGTCGCGCTGAACCACTTCATCTGGCAGCGCGGTGCGATCCCGGGGGGCGTGGGGAGCGTGCCGGCGGCCACCGGGGCGACGATCAAGTTCAACTTCCGCGAAGAGCTCAGCCACATCTGGCAGCTGTTCCTGCCGCCCGTCGGGATGCACCACCAGTTCCTCCACCTGCCCCTGTGGCGCACCTGGTTCAAGGGCTTCATGGGCAGGTTCGGATGGCTCGACTACGGCTTCCCGTGGCAGTTCTACACGTTCGCGGCCGTCGTATCGGGGGCCGTCGGGGTGCTCGCGGTCGCCGAGCTGGTGCGCCGGCGCCAGACGCTCGTGCGGCGTCTCGGCGAGCTGGCCGTGTACGTGCTGCTGGTGGCGGGCGTGTGCATCGAGATCGGCGTCCAGTCCTATCGAGAGTATGTGCAGTCGGGCGGCGTGGGCCAGTTCGAGCAGGCTCGCTACATGCTGCCCCTGCTCTGCCTCTACGCCGCCATCGTGGCCCTGGCCACCCGCTTCGGCGGGCGGCGCTACGGGCCGGCGATCGGCGCGCTGCTGGTGATGCTCGCGATCGGCCACGACCTGTTCGCACAGGCGATCACGATCTCCCGCTACTACTCGTGAGCGACGTGAGCGACGTGAGCGACATGGGCGCCAAAAGCGCCATGAGCGGCGTGGGCGGCACGGGCGGCGTGACGGTCGCGATCCCGGTGCGGAACGGCGGTGCCGAGCTGCTCGGGACGCTGCGAGCGCTGGCGCGTCAGACCGTCGAGCACGAGCTGCTCGTCTGCGACTCGGCCTCCACCGACGGCTCGGCGGAGGCGGCGCGCGCGCATGGCGCGCGCGTGCTGGAGATCGCGCCGGGCGGCTTCAGCCACGGCGGCACGCGCAACATGCTGATGAGGGAGGCCCGCGGCGCGCGCGTGGCGCTGCTCAGCCAGGACGCCGAGCCCGCCGACGATCGCTGGCTCGAACATCTGCTCGAGGGCTTCGGCCTCGGCGAGGACGTGGGCCTCGTCTACGGGCCCTATCGCCCGCGGCCGTCCGCGTCGTTCGCGGTGCGCAGCGAACTCGAGCGCTGGTTCGGGTCGCTCTCACCCGACGGGGCCGCGCACCTGGAGCGGCTCGCGCCGGGAGAGCGCGCCCTGCCCGCCGGGCAGCTGATCGGCCGGCGTGGCTTCTTCACCGACGCCAACGCCTGCCTGGCCCGCGAGGCGTGGGAGCGGGTGCCGTTCAGAGAGGTGGCCTATGCGGAGGACCGCGTGCTCGCGATCGACATGATGCGCGCCGGCTACGCGAAGGTGTTCGTGCCCGCGGCGGCCGTGCTGCACTCGCACGACTACCGCGCCCTGCAGGAGCTGCGACGCTGCTTCGACGAGTGGCGCGGGCTGCGCGAGACCTACGGGTGGCGGGAGCCGGCGGCCCCCGCTCAGCTCCTGCGGCGGCTTCGCGGCGAGCTCGGCCAGGCGCGCCGCGAGCTGGCCCGCAGCGGCGCGGCCCCGTCCCGCCAGGCGGCGACGCTGGCGGCCGTCAGTCGTCACAATGTGCTGCGCATGGCCGGTGCCCTGCTGGGCTCGCGGGCCGACCGGCTCCCGCCGCCTGCCCGCCGCAGCCTCTCGCTCGAGCGCCGAGCGAGCTTCACCCCGCTCGATCTCGACACGCAGCTCCGCACTCCCTCCCACGAGGATCCCGAACCGTGACCAGGAACAACGACCAGAAGCCGGAGCGGGCGCCGATCGCCTCGCCGGAGGCGATCGCGGACGCCGCGCTGGACGGGTCCTACAGCGGTCCGCTGGCCGGATTGCGACGGCGGATCTACCTCACGATCCGATACCACGGCTGGCGCACGCTGCTGTTCCGGATCGTCACGTTCCCGCTGCGCTTCACGCCGCTCAAACGGCGCCTGCGGCTGCGCTCGCGCACGCGGCGAGGACAGCTTTCGCCGCGCGCTGGGCGTGGTATCGCGCCAACGGCGAGCCGGTCGAGCATCGTGATCCCGAGCTATCGCGACGCCGAGCGGGTCCGGACGCTCGTCGCCTCGATCGCGCGCACGGTGCCCGCGGGATGGCCCGGATCATCGTCGCCGACGACGCCAGCGGGCCCGAGCACGTGGCCGAGCTGCGCACGATCCCCGGCATCGAGGTCCTCGCCGGCGAGGAGAACCGCGGCTTCGCCGCCAACGTCAACCGCGGCCTGCGCGCGACCGACCCAGGCCCGCGACGTGGTCGTGCTGAACTCCGACATGGAGGCGCTGCCGGGCTGGCTGGCCTGCCTGCAGTACGCGGCGTGCCAGGAGCACGGACATCGGCGTGTCGTCGGCGCGCGGCTGCTCTACCCCGACGGGCGCATCCAGTTCGCCGGCACCGTGCGCAACCTCGGCGCGCCGGAGTGGTTCGACCACCGCTACCGCTTCAAGCCGGCCGACTGGGGTCCCGCCGGGGTGCCGTCGGCCGGCGCTCGCGGTGACCGGCGCCTGCATGTACCTCAAGCGCGAGGCGCTCGCGCGCGTGGGGCTGATCGACGAGCGCTACCCGATGGCCTACGAGGACGTCGACTCTGCCTGCGGGCATGGCAGGCCGGCTTGCGCGTCCTGTACTTCCCCGCGGCGATGCTGATCCACCACGAGTCGGTCACCCGCGGCACCGACGTCGGCGAGCGCGAGCGCGAGTCCCAGCGGTACTTCTGGGAGCGCTGGGGCGAGTTCTTCGATGCGCGCGAGGTGCGCACCGAGCGAGGGGCGGCTGCGCGTGGCCTACGTGACCGAGGACACCGGCGTCGGCGGCGGGCACCGCGACATCTTCGAGCACCTCAACCGCCTGCCGATCGCGGCCACGAGGCCGCGCTGTTCACCCTCGGCGACCGGCGCCGGACTGGTTCCCGCTGCGGGCGCCGGTGCACAGCTTCGAGGACTACGACGAGCTCGTGGAGGCGCTCGCCGGGCTCGACGCGATCAAGGTCGCCACCTGGTGGAACACCGCCGCTCCGGTCTGGCGGGCGAGCGTGCTGCGAGGCATCCCCGTCTACTTCGTCCAGGACATCGAGACGAGCTACTACCCCGACGACGAGCGGCACGCGCCACGCCGTGCATCGACTCCTACCGCCCCGAGTTCCGCTACATGACGATCTCCTCCTGGAACCGCGAGCGGCTGCGCGAGCTCGGTCTCGACGCGGAGCTGATCCCGCCGGGCATCGACCTGGAGACGTTCCGCCCGCTGCGCGGGCGTGCGAGCGCCGCGAGGACATGATGCTCGCGCTCGGGCGCTCGAACCCGCTGAAGAACCTGCCGCTGACGATCGACGGCTGGCGCGCGCTGCCCGCGCCCGCGGCCCGAGCTGTGCCTGTTCGGCATCGAGCCCGAGCTCGCCGCGCGAGCCGGGCATGCGCTACGTGGAGTGCCCCGAGCGACGAGGAGGTCAACGAGCTGTTCAACCAGGCGGCCGTGTTCGTGCAGACCTCGACGCACGAGGGCTTCGCGCTGCCGCCGCTGGAGGCGATGGCGACCGGCGGCGCGGTGGTGTGCACCGACGCCCACGGCAACCGCGACTTCTGCGTCGACGGCGAGAACTGCCTGATGCCGGAGCCCACCCCGGAGGCGGTCGCGGCGGCGCTGAGGCGGCTGATCGAGGACCCCCAGCTGCGCGAGCGCCTCGGGCAGGCCGGGATCGCGACCGCGCAGGACTACGCCTGGGAGCGGCGGATCGACGCGCTCGAGGGGTTCCTCGGCGCGCTCGCGCGGCCCGCCGCCCGCCCGGCCCGCGGGGCGAGGTGCCCGATCCCGCAGGCCGCGCGAGCGCGCGCTGATCGTCCTCGGGGGCGCCGGGGCCGCGCCGACGCTAGCCGCCGTGTCGCGCTGGCCGCAGGGGTGTCCGGCCCGTTTGTGTGTCCGCTGCGCGTGGCCGTGTCCGCTGCGCCCGCCGCGTCACGGCTCGGGGATCAGCCGCTCGTCCTCGGTCGGGGCGCATTGCTCGCGCATGTGCTCCCTGTTGGAGTACGCGAAGTGCAGCGCGAACGCCGCCGCATCGGCCGCGGGCGGTGTCGGCGTGTCCTGTCGGCCCGCGGCGTGCCCGCTGGGCGAGCTGGAGCGGCCCGAACAGCATGCGGCGCAGCAGCGGACGCCTGGCAACCGCCGCCAGCGAGCGGGTGGTTGCGGGCGTCCAGCGGGCCGTCGGGGGCGACCAGCAGCCGCGCCTCGGGCGTCAGCGTGCCCCACAGCTCGGCGTACTTGCGCTCGGCCTCCTCGCGCTCGGCCTCGACCTGGGCGAGATCGAGCGCCATCCGCGATGCGACCCGGGCGGGCGAGGCCGCCGCCGCCCAGTAGACGTCCACGAGCGATCTCGCCGGCGGACTGCCAGGTGAAGCGCCCCCCCGCGCGACGGATCGCGCGCACCTGGGCGGCGCACGCCTCCGGCGAACCGAGCAGTCGTTGGACGCGCTCGGCGCTGGCGAGCGGATCCCAGGGCACGAGCGTGGCCATCTCGGAGGGCAGGGTCTCCGCGAGCGCGGTCTGGGAGGCGAACAGGCACGGCCGCTCGTGGGCGGCCGCCTCGAACGGCATCAGCCCGAAGCCCTCGTAGGTGGTCGGGTACAGCACGGCGGAGCAGCGCTCCATCAGCCAGGCCTTCTCGGCCTCGGAGACCGCGGGCAGGACCACCACGCGCGCGGCGAGGTCGGGACGCGTGGCGAGGTAGGAGGCCTCCTCGCCGGCCGAGGATCCCTCGCTGACCCGCGGCCCGGCCAGCACCAGCATCCCGTCCCACGAGTGGTCCGCGCGCAGCGCCTCCAGCAGGCGGATCGCGAATACCCGGTTCTTGTGGCGGAAGTCGGTGCCGAGGCAGAGCAGCATCGGTCGCTCGCCGAGGGCATCGAGCCCCTTCGGCGGTCGCGGTGGCTCGCCGGCGGAGGTCCGCGTGGTCGACGCCGATGTAGACGATCCGCACCCGGTCCAGGTCGACGAGATCCTCCCTGACCGCGTCCTCGGCGGCGTGATGAGAGATGAACACCACCTCGTCGGCAGCAGGCGAGCGCCTGGCGCGTCAGGCGCTGATAGCGCTCCCACTGGGGGTAGCCGGCGAAGTAGCCGGGATTCCTGTAGGCGATCAGGTCCTGGTGGGTGATCACCACGCGCTCGCCCGCGCAGTCGAGCATCAGCAGGTCGTTCGTGTCGCTTACCTGGAACGGGCGGTGGGCGATGTCGGTCTTGCCCATTCCCGGATGCACCTCGGTGTGCGCCATGAGCTCGACGTTGGAGAGGCCCGCGAGCTGCTCGCGGGCGTAGGCGCCGAGGTCCGGCGGGACGATCACGCGCATCCCCAGCCGGCCGGTCTGGCTGAGCGCGCGGATCACCTCCAGCGTGTGCACCTGCGTTCCGGTCATGAACGGACCGAGACAGCGCGCGTCGATCGTGGCGGTGAGCCCGGTGATCGAGCGACGGGCCGAGGCGAGCGCGCGCGGGAGCGGTCCGAGCTCGGCGGCGCCGGCCTCAGCCTGGGCGCGCGCGTAGTAGGGATAGCGGGCATCGATGATCCGTTCGTGCTCGGCCTGCACCGGGTTGGCCTCGCCGTCCTCGCCGAACGAGCCACCCGAGCGGTGCAGCACGAACACCTCGTCGGCGGCCACGTGGACGAGGCCATGCAGGATGCACCGCTGCGAGAAGTCCACCTCCTCGCCGTAGCCGGGCGCGAACGCGTTGTCGAAGTCGCCGACGAGGTCGAGCGCCTGGCGGCGGACGTACATGCAGTGCCCGACCGCCGTGGGCAGTCGCGGATACAGCCTCAAAGACTGACTCAGGACCACGCCCGCCGCCTGCTCCAGAAGCTGGTCCTGGGGCAGGCCCGGCAGCGGGCGGTTGCGAGCGGGCACGCTGAGGATCGTGCCGTGGTTGGTGAGCGAGCTGGCGGTGGCGACGAGGGCGTCTGAGCAGGCCGCCCTGCGCATGCCCTCCAGCCACCCGGCGGCGACGACGCAGTCGCTGTTGAGCACGATCACGTCCGCCGGAGCGGCGGCGGCGAAGGCGGCGTTGACATTGCCCGGGAAGCCCAGGTTCTGGGGTTGGCGCATGTAGACGACCTCGTGCCGCGCGAGCCGTCCGGCCTGCTGCAGCGACTCGATGAACTCCTCGATCGCAGGGTCGGGGCTCGCGTCGTCGGCGATCAGGATGGGCACGTCGGGAGCGGTGTGGTCGAGCACGCTGGTGAGGCACTCGGCGAAGAGCTCGCGGGCTCCGTAGACCGGTATGCACACGACTGTCTCGCCGCGCTCGGCGCCGAGCGTCCCGCCGGGCTGCAGGCGGCGCAGGCCAACGCTCCGCGCCGAGAGCTCTCGCCTCTCCAGCAGCCCCAGCACGTCCGAGGGGCGACGCTCGGCCTGTTCGGCCGCCCACGCCAGGTAGGCCTCGCGGTCGCCCGTCTTGATGTCCGGGAAGCGCTCGCGCAGCTCGGCGCGTGTGGCGTGCAGGGCATGGAGATATCGGCTGAGCGGCGGGCCGTCCGCTCCCGGCTCCGGCTCTGCAAGCCACCGCAGGAGCGGTTCCTCGCCCGCAGCGGTGAACGGTGGCTCGCTCACCGCTCCCTCGCGCCGCGCACGGTCCCACAGCTCCCGCAGCTCCGCCCCGAGGGGCGCCCCGCTCGCCGTGACGGCGAAGCCGTACGGCCAGGCGCTCGCCTCGCTGTGGCCGTTGGCCTCGAGCCTCTCGGCGAACTCGACGGTCAGCTCTCTGAGCACCGGCTCCGCGTCCACGACGGTGCGGTTCCCGTAGGTGCTCACGCGCCCGGGCCGGTCCGGGTCGAACCACTGAAGTGGAATGTGCGTAACGGATGCCCGTCGACGAGGACACCCTGCTCGCCCCGTTCGAGCACGCTCGTTGCCGCTCGCCAATAGCCGAAGTTCACGCCGGGATCGCGCCAGGCGCCCACGGCCGCGGAGAGCCCGGGCATGAGGTCGGCCCAGCGCTGGTCGTAGACCATCGCATGCGCGGGGTCGAGCCGTGATCCGGTGCGCAGACGCTCCGCCCACCACTCCAGCAGCGGAGGCACCTCGGGCGCGCGGCGCGCGGCCGCGAAGCCGAGATTGAACGACCCGGCCAGCAGGATCGCCAGCTCATCGGGCTCGCTGCCATCGTCCGGAAGCGGCTTCAGCAGGTGGGGTGAGAGCAGGAACGGATGGCTCTCCAGCGCCTCCTCCAGCCCGTCCAACGGAGCGTACACGCGCACGTCGCTGTCGAGGTAGACGACCGTGTCGTGGGACTGCAGCAGGTGCCGGATAAGCGACGGCTTCAGTGCGCAGCAGAGAGCCGTCACGTCGTAGCGTGCGCTCATCGCCGGGAAGTCCGCCAGCCCCAGATCGTGCGGGGCGAGGACGTCGAAGGGCTCCTCCGCAGGGTCGATGAAGCCGTCGATCGGGTCGACGATCAGCACCGACAGGCGCGAGCCGGGCGCATGTGTTCGCAGAGATTCCGCCAGCGCACGCGCATGGGCCACCCACGACCTGCTGATCACCGTGCCGACGTGCACGCGGCAGGACTATAACCGTGGTGCCCAGCCCCGCCGGTACCCTTCTTGATATGGCTGATCCGCCCGCACTCATGGTCGACGGGGTTAGCAAGACCTTTCGCGTGCCCGAGGAGCGGACGCACACGCTCAAGGAGCGTGCGCTGCATCCGACGCGGCGCTCCCGCCATCACGCGTTCACCGCGTTGAGGGACATCTCCTTCGCGATCGAGAAGGGAGAGTTCTTCGGGATCGTGGGACGCAACGGAAGCGGCAAGAGCACCCTGCTGAAGTGCATGGCGGGGATCTACGGGGTGGACCGCGGCAGGATCTGGTGCAACGGGCGGCTATCCACGTTCATCGAGCTCGGGGTCGGGTTCAACCCCGACCTGGCGGCACTGGACAACGTCGTGATGAACGGGATCATGCTGGGTCTCAGCCCGCGTGAGGCACGCTCGCGCTACGAGAGCATCATCGCCTTCGCCGAACTCGAGGAGTTCCAGGATCTCAAGCTCAAGAACTACTCCTCCGGGATGTACGTTCGCCTCGCCTTCTCGGTGGCGATCCAGGTTGACGCGGACATCCTGCTGATCGACGAGGTGCTCGCGGTCGGCGACGCCAACTTCCAGCAGAAGTGCTTCGACGTCTTCAACCGGATGCGCGACGAGGGCAGGACGATCGTCTTCGTCACCCACGACATGGGGTCGGTCAACCGCTTCTGCCATCGCGCGATGCTGCTCGAGCGCGGCGACATGATCGCGCTCGGGGAGCCGGAGAAGGTCGCCGAGAGCTACCTCGAGCTCAACTTCCGTCGTGACCCGTTTGCGCCCGACGGCAGCCCGGGGCGGGCGGGAGGCGGCGCAGCGCGGATCGTGGAGGCGTGGGTGGAGGACGGCGCGGGGGAACGCTGGGCGGTCTACAACCAAGGCTACCCGGTGGTCTTCAAGGCGCGCGTGGCCTTCAGCGAGAGCACCGCGGACCCGGCTCTGCAGGTGGCGTTCGAGAGCGAGGACAGGCGCACGGCGATGGTCACGACGACCTCGCGCGAACACGAGCGCAGCGGCCACTTCGAGGCCGGCGATGAGGCGATCTTCTCGGTGCGGTTCGACAATCACCTCGCGCCTGGACGCTACCTGCCGGTCGCGAGCCTCGTGCGGCGCGGCAGCGGGCTCGACGTCATCGACCGCTACCCGGGAGGGCTGCATTTCATGGTCGGAGGCGTGACCGCCGGCGGCGGCTACGTGGATCTCCCGTACACCTCCGCCGTCGAGCGCCTCGGCAGCTCCGACCGTCCGCGCGCGGAGGTGACATGAGCACTCTCGAGGTCGCACCGGTCGTGACCGACACCGAGTCGATGGGCCAGCCGATCCATGGCCCGCGCGCGCTCACCGACGACTGGTCGCGCTTCTGGCACCTGACCTACAACATCGCCCGCAACGAGTTCAAGCTGCGCTTCTTCGGCTCGGCGCTGGGCTATCTCTGGCAGTTGATGCGCCCCTTCCTGTTGTTCGGCGTGCTCTACCTGTTCTTCACCCAGGTCGCGCACGTCAACAGCGAGAAGGGTCCCGCGAGCCAGTTCTACGGCGCCCAGCTGCTAGGCTCGATCGTGCTGTTCACGTTCTTCGGGGAAGCCACCGGTGGCGCGGTGCGCAGCGTGGTGGACCGCGAGAACCTCGTGCGCAAGATTCAGTTTCCCCGGATGGTCATCCCGCTCGCGGTGGTCCTCTTGGCCTCGTTCAATCTCGGCCTGAATCTCATCGTCGTGCTCATCTTCGCGCTGATCGAAGGCGTCACGCCGATGCTCAGCTGGCTCGAGCTTCCGCTGATCATCGCCTTCCTCGCGGTGTTCACCACCGGCATCGCGATGCTGCTCTCGGCGCTGTTCGTGAGCTTCCGTGACATGCAGCCCATCTGGGACGTCATGCAGCAGATCCTCTTCTACGCCTCCCCCGTGATCATCTCGGTCGTCACCGTCGAGGAAAAGTTCAGCCGCTTCTGGCTACACGTCTACATGCTCAATCCGCTCGCGGTGGCCTTCCAGCAGTTCCGCCACGCGATGATCACGCACGGCACGCCGAGCGCGGGGGCGGTGCTCGGCGGTTGGGCACATCTCGTCGGGCCGATGCTCATCGTCCTCGCAACGTTCGCGCTGGGCTTCTGGGTGTTCAACCGATCCGCCCCGCTGATCGCCGAGAACCTATAGGGGTTCGGCGCACGTGGGCACCGGTGCGCGGACGGGAACGCGGAGGAACAACGGGCAGGGCAGATCCGCCACGCTCAGCGTCTGCTGCATAGCGAACGTTCCCGGGCCGTTCCTGAGAGCCGCGCTCGAGCCGTTGAGGGAGGTCGCCGACGAGGTCGTGATCGCGACGGGAGGGTCGGTGCCCGAGGACGATCTGATGCAATACGCGGAGGTAGCCGACCGTCTCTTCTCGCTCGAGTTCGAGTTCATTGAGCGGCATCTCGCCTGGCTGCACGCGCAGTGCCGGGGAGACTGGATCCTGAGGCTCGACGGTGATGAGATCCCGTCTCCAGAGATGCTCGCAGAGGTGAGCGCCATGAGGCGCGACCGCAGCGTCAACGGTGTGCTGTTCGCTAGGCGCAACCTCTTCCCGACGGTTGCCAGCTACATATCCCAGGATCCCTGGTACCCGGACTTTCAGCTGCGGCTGGTCCGGAATGACGGCGCACTCCGCTTTGGCGGCACGGTGCACTCCGGTCCAGAGCTTTCCCTTCCCGCACGGTTCGTCGAAGCTCCGATTTACCACCTCCCGTTCATCTGTGCTGACGTCGAGGAGCGTCGGAACCGCGCGCGACGGTACGAGATGCTGAGCCCGGGCCTAATCGCGCCCACCTGTCTCGCTGCGAACCGGATGGAGCTGCCGGAGAGCCTCTCGCCGCTGCATGTAAGCCTCGTGCCTCAGGCCGATCGCGTTCTCATCGAATCGGTTCTGAGCGCTCCCCCAGGGCCTGTCGGAACCCGCGGGACCCAGATCGTCCATGTTCCCATTGCCGTGACCGATGCGCTCTGGGCAGGGCGCACGTTCCCCGAGTCCGCCTATCGGGCGCGGATCGAGGTCATCGGAACGGCCGCTCCCCTCTCGCCGGCAGAGCGGCGCCCCTTCCACTTCCGTGTGCGCAACGACGGCACCGAGTGCTGGGGCTGGGATCCCTCTGTGGGCCCATTCGTCCACGTAGTTCATCGCCTGATGAACGAGGCGGGCGAGCCTGTCGAGGACTGGGTCCCGTCGTTCTTTACCGAAAACGTCGAGCCAGGCGCAGCCACGATCGTCCCGGCGAGTGTCGATGCTCCGGCGGAGACCGGCCGCTATCGCCTGGAGGTTCGGATCCGGACGCCCCCGATCGCCTGTTCGGCCGGGCTGACGACGAGGTCGAGCTGCTCATCCGCGCCGGCGGCGCGTGGGGGAGCGAGGGGCCTCTCCCGCCGCGGTGGACGGTCGAGCGGCCCCGCGCCTGAGCGACGGCCGTGAGCCCGCGAGCGCCGCCGGGAGCCTGGTCCTCGCCAACCGCTGCGCGTGTGACGCTACCGAGAGGTTGTTCGGTGCACCGACGACCGCGGGAGACGTATCCTGTCGCGATCTCGGCGGACCTTGGCAAGGGACACACGCCCTGGGGTTGGGGGCTGACACGGGCGCGCCGCGCGACGCTGCCACGGGTCATCGAACCCAAGAGCTCCGCACGAGACAGGCTCGGCCGGCGGTTGCCCTGGATCTGCGCCGGTCTGCTCGCAGCATGGTGCTACGTGATCCTCGTCGTCGCGGCGCGGGTGGACGTCCTCGGTCGCTTCGACGACGGCATCGAGTACACGACCGTGACATATCTTCTGCACGGCCAGCTCCCATATTCGGACTTCTACGAGCCCTATGGGATAGGACTGGGGATCCCGGGCGCGATTCCGGGCCTGGTGGGGATTCGCAGCGTGATGGCCCTGCGCCTGGTCTACGGCCTGTTCCGCCGCTGGTAACTCTGCTGGCCACCATCCTCGTCTGGCGGCGCTGCGGTGCCGCGCTCGGTCTGCTGGTCGGCGTCGTGACACTGACCTCCCAAACTCCGCGCTACTCGATCGGCTTTACTGCGCTGTTCGGGTTTGCATTGATGGTGGACGAGTTGGTTCGGCGCACACCGGGACGGACGCTGCAGGTGGTCGCCGAGCGGCGGCCGGGCTTGCTGCTCGCGGCGAGCGCGGTGTGCTCGCTCGCGGGCTGGGCGCGGACCGAGTACGCGATCTTCGCTGCGCTATGGGCGGTCGTGCTCGTGATCGTGCTACCGGCGGGCCGGCGACGCTGGGTGCTCGCTCTCGCCACATTGTTCCTTGCAGCTCTGCCCAGCCTCATCGTCTTCGTGACTGGAGGGCTAAGGCAGCTGTGGTGGTTCATCAGCTACACGCTCTCCTCCTCGCAGTCCGGGTTTCACTCCCAGCGGGGCCAGCCGATCGAATGGCATCTCCTCCGCGAACGCGTCGATGAACTTCTGCATCTGCATCTCGGTGCATCGACGGCCGGCACCATCGTCGCCACATACGCCTTTGCGGCCGTGGTTGTGCTCGCGGCGGCCTCGATGCTGCTGCTGCCAAGGTGGCGGGCACGCCTCCTGCGTAGCGACAAGAGCTACCTGACGCCCTTCATGGTCGTCGTGTGCGCGGTCGTCCTTTACGGCCAGGCTGCGCGCTTCAGCACGACATATGGGGCGATCGGCAACCCCGTCTTCGGGGTCGCCGGCGGATGCTCATCGGCCCAGGGGCCTCCTGGGCACTGATCGGCCTGCTCGCGATAGTCGCGTATCCGCTGCTTCCTGGAGTAGCCCCGCGTGCCGTCTATGACGCGTGGTCCACAAGACCCCCGGTGGCGAACCGGGTCGTGGTGCCGGGACTGAACAGGATCCCCATCGCAGAAGACGGAGGGCCGGCGTCGATGGCGGCGCTCATCGCCGAATGGCGGGCGCTCGGTCTCGACGGGCGTGCCACCGTCGATGTCGAGCTGCGAAACGATGTCGCATGGGGAAACGACGCGATTGTCGGCTACCTGCTCAACGCTCCGGCAGCCGCTTGGCCCTTGACATATGACCCCGGCCTGGTGAACACACCGACGGTCGAGCTGGAAACGGTGTCGGGACGATGTCGTGACCGTGCGCCGGTTGTGCAGGACAACCGCGACTATCCATATCCCGCCGGGAAGCCGGTGTACGTAGGCTTGCGCGTACTCGACGAGTTCCTCGCCGTCGACTACGGCATTCGAGCGGTCGCGGGGTTCTACAGGATTCTGTTTCCGGTCACGAGCAAGTGCGAGCTCCCGGAACAGCTCAGCACCACGGCTCCACGAACCTCGGCAACAAGTGGCTGGGCGAAGGACAGCTCGCCGAGGCCGGCGCGCTCGCGATCGCGCGCCTGGAACGAGCGCACAAGCGCCATGAAGCGCTAAGAGCGTCCGATGCGGCCCTCGCGGCGCTGGGTGGATATGCGCTGGCGCCCGACCAGGTCCCCGCCGGCGAACTCGGGAGCGCTCTGCGGGCTCTCGCGCCGACGACTCGGCGAAGACCGGCCTGGCTTCCGCCGCGGCGCATCCGTGGCCCTCGGACATCGAGTGCCTGGCGGCAGAGACGGCTTGGGTTGCCCACCGCATCCCGGGGGAAGCCGGGACGCCCCAGGCAGCTGCCGCGGTCTACGCGTTCGCCCTCGAGCATGCAGATTGGCCGCAGGCGATCGCGAACCTGACCGCGATCCAGCCTCCGAACAAGGCGCTCTTCGACTCGCTCGAACGGCTCGGCGCGCGGGGCATGACGACATTCGATCGCTGGCGCCGTGGCTACTACGCGGAGTCCGGCGACAGCGCCGAAGCCATCACCGCGGGGGTGGCACTGGTCAACGACCTCGACCGCGAACGAGATCCCGTCGATGCCGGCCTGGCGGAAGTTGAAATGGCGACCTACATCGGGGTCACGCCGGGCTGTGCGCTCGCGCTACGCCGCCATGCCGGCACCCGGCCCGGGGTTCGAACAGCTGCGGCGCCCGGCGGTCCTCCGTGCACCCAGCCACAGCTGGCAGCACTCATGCGGTAGTCCAGATGTTGGTTTCAGGTGTTGCTGCATGCCCGGACGGCGTGCCCTATACGCTGCTGGGCGGCTGGCCTAGACTCTGCGTCCGCGACCCCCCGCGAGGGCCTCCCGCGCCGCTGCCGAGAGCCCTAGCCCAGCTCTAACGATCTGATGTCCCTGCCATCATTCGCTCCACACGCCGCGCCCGCGGAGCGTCGCGTCCTGGTCACCGGGGGTGCCGGGTTCATTGGCGCGAGCGTCGCGGTCGGGATCGCCCGCCGTCGCCGACGTGGCAGCTTCTGGCGCTGGACAATCTTCGCCGGCGCGGCTCGGAGCTCAACCTGCCGAGGTTGAGAGCCGCGGGCGTCGAGTTCGTCCATGGGGACGTCCGCGAGCTTGCCGACCTGCTCGGCGTCGGCGCCGTTGACGCGATCGTCGAGTGCTCCGCCGAGCCCTCGGTCATGGCCGGCGTCGACGGCAGTCCCGACTACGTGGTGCGCACCAACCTCGAGGGCGCGTTCAACTGCCTCGAGCTCGCGCGGCGCGCGGACGCCCAGTTCGTCTTTCTCTCGACCAGCCGTGTCTACCCGGTGGCCGCTCTCGAGGCTCTCGCCTACCGCCGAACCGACACGCGCCTAGAGCTGACCGACGAGCAGCCGGTCTCGGGAGCGTCGTCGCAGGGATCTCGGAGAGCTTTCCGCTCGATGGTGCTCGCACGCTCTACGGTGCCACGAAGCTGTGCGGCGAGCACCTTATAGAAGAGTACGCGGCCGCCTATGGCCTGCGTTACGTGATCGACCGCTGCGGCGTCATTGCGGGTCCGTGGCAGATGGGGAAGGTCGATCAGGGGGTGTTCACCTACTGGATGCTTGCCCACCATTTCGAGCGACCGCTCTCCTACATCGGCTTCGGCGGCACCGGTAAGCAGGTGCGCGACCTGCTCCACGTCGAGGATCTCGTGGACCTGCTCGACGAGCAGCTGGGCGATCCGCAGCGCTGGACGGAGGCCACCGTCAACGTCGGAGGAGGCCGGGAATGCAGCCTGTCGCTGTGCGAGACGACCGAGCTCTGTCGCCAGATCACGGGCCGGACGATCGACGTGGCGGCTTCGGCGAAGACCCGCCCGGGCGACATTCCGTATACATCTCCGACTGCAGCCGGTTGTATGGGATGGCCGACTGGCGCCCGCGCCGCGGTCCAACGGAGATACTGCATGACATCCACACGTGGATCGTCGACAACGAGGCAGCCCTTGCGGCCGCGCTCTAAGGAGAGGACCCGATGCCTGTTGCCATAGTCACAGGATCCGGAGGCCTGATCGGCTCCGAGTCCGTCCGTCACTTCGTCGAGCGCGGCTACCAGGTGATAGGACTCGAGAACGATATGCGGGCGAGGTTCTTCGGACCCGACGCCTCGACATCTCGGACGACGGACACCCTGATCGAGCGCTATCCCGGCGAGTTTCGCTCGCTCGACGTCGACATCCGCGACGCGGACGCTGTCCTGCAGGCCTTCGCCGGGTGCGCGCCGGACATCGAGCTCGTCATTCACACCGCCGCGCAGCCGTCGCATGACTGGGCTGCGTCCGACCCGCAGACGGACTTTGGTGTGAACGCGAATGGCACGCTGAATCTCCTGGAGGCCGCACGGCAGCATGCGCCCGAGGCCAGCTTTGTGTTCTGCTCGACCAACAAGGTCTACGGTGATCTGCCCAACGAGCTGCCGCTGCTGTCGCTCGATCGCCGCCTGGAGCTTGCGAGCGATCATCGCTACTACAAGGGAATCGACACAAGCATGTCGATCGATCGGTCGACCCATTCACTTTTCGGCGTCTCCAAGGTCGCCGCCGACCTTCTGGTCCAGGAGTACGGCCGTTATTTCGAGATGCCCACCGTCTGCTTTCGCGGCGGCTGCCTGACGGGACCTAACCACGCCGGGGCCGAGCTGCACGGATTTCTCTCCTACCTGATGCGCTGCACGACCAGCGGTAGGCCGTACACCGTGTTCGGCTATGGCGGCAAGCAGGTACGCGACAACATTCACGCGGCCGACCTCGTCGAGGCGTTCGAGGCCTTTCACGATGCGCCTCGCGCGGCCGCCGTCTACAACATCGGCGGGGGTCGCCAGAGCAACTGCTCGATGCTCGAGGCCATCGACATGTGCCAGGAGATCGCCGGGCGCGAGCTCTCGTGGACCCTTAGCGAGGACAACCGAACCGGCGATCATCGCTGGTGGATCAGCGACCTCGAGCCGTTCAAGGCCGATTACCCCGGGTGGGACATCACACACGACGTCCGCGACATCCTGCGCGAGATACATGAGCGCAACGCCGAACGGTGGACCGCGGTCGCATGAAGCTGTCGGTGGTGATACCGGCTCACAACGAGCGTGAGTCGATCGCCGCGACGGTCAGTGCCCTGACCGCCGAGCTGGGCGCTGCGCGGGTGCCCTACGAGATCGTCGTGGTCGACGACGCCAGCGTCGACGGGACCGCGCAGGCACTCGCCGAGATCATGGCGAGCGACCCGAACGTGCGCTGCGTGCGCTCTTCACGATCGCCGGGCTTCGGGCACGCCGTGCGGAGCGGACTGGAGGAGTACACCGGGGACGCCGTGGCGATCGTGATGGCGGACCTATCGGACTCGCCGAGCGATCTCGTCAGCTATTACAGGGTGCTCGAGGAAGGCTACGACTGCGCCTTCGGCTCACGGTTTGTGCGTGGCGGCACGGTGCACAACTACCCGAAGGTGAAGCTCGTCGCCAACAGGCTCGTGAACCTCGGCATCCGCGTCCTCTTTCGCCATGGTTACAACGACACGACCAACGCCTTCAAGGCGTACAGGCGGGAGGTGATCGATCACGTCCAGCCGCTCCTCTCGAACCACTTCAATCTCACGGTCGAGATTCCGCTCAAGGCGATCGTGCGCGGCCACTCATACGCCGTGATCCCGATCTCCTGGACAAACCGCGTCCACGGCGTCTCAAAGCTCAGGCTCCAGGAGATGGGCAGCCGGTATCTGTTCATCATTCTCTACGTGTTCCTCGAGCATCACCTCAGCAGAGGGGACTACCGCCGCCCCGACCTGCCGGGCGATGTGACCATGCCTCTTCAGCCCGGACTTCTCAGAGCGGATGATGCCAGCGCCGGCCGGCCGCTGAGCGCGCGCTCGGATTCACATTCGAGCTGATGGCTCGGTCCGTTCAGCGGCTTGCGCCGGGCATCGGACCAGCCTCGGCCAGACGGCGGGTCGAGGGGATGCCGGCTCCCGAGCGGTGCATGCGCTTTGCGGAGAGGTGGTGGCGCTGGATCCTGGCGGTGATTATGGCGCTCGACGCCGCGCTGCTGCTGTACATGGGCCGCGGACTCACCTTCTTCTACGACGAGTGGAACTTCGTCACAGGGGATTACGGAGGCGGGCTTCATTCCATCCTTCTCGGCCATGTCGGCAACATCTCGATCTTCCCGATACTCGTCTACAAGGTCCTCTTTCATATCGCAGGCCTCAACCACTACGCCGTGTACCGCATCGTCCTGATCGCGCTGCATCTGCTCGCGGTCGGCTTGATCTTCGTGCTCGCAGCGGAGCGGATAGGTCATGCGCCCGCGCTGCTCGCGGCGGCGCTCATACTGTTTCTCGGCGCCGCCTGGGAAGATCTGCTCTGGCCGTTTCAGATCGGGTATCTGCTCTCGATCACGGGCGGCCTGGGTGCCTGGTGGCTGGTCCAAAGACGCGGGCGCTGGCACGACCTCGCCGCATTGGCCTGCGTCCTCCTCGCCGCCGGCAGTTCGAGTCTGGGGATCGCCGTCATGATCGGCTTGGCCGTGGAGCTGGCATGGGAACGGGATTGGAGGCGAGGCTGGATAGTGGCGGTGCCGGCTGCGCTCTACCTGCTGTGGTACCTGCGCTACGGGGAAGGCCAGGTCACCAGGGACGGGCTGATCAACACGCCGGGGTTCGCGATGGACCTGATGGCATCCGCCTTCGGCGCGCTGATCGGACGCGCCCTGGAATGGGGCCGGCCGCTGGCGGTGCTCGGGGTCGCGATGCTCGCACTGCGGCTCGCGCGGCCCGGACCGATCTCCCCGCGGCTCGCCGGGCTGCTGGCTGCAGCGGCTGCCCTTTGGGTCATGACGGGCGCGGCGCGCTCGACGATCTCCGCGCCGGAAACCAGCCGCTACGTCTATCTCGGGGCGGTGCTGATCGTGCTGATCGGCGCCGAGCTCCTGGACGGTGTGGTCATCGGGCCCCGGGCCTGGGTGGTCGCCGGCATCCTCGTGGTGGTCGCCGCGGTGACCGGTCTGACGATCATGCGCGATGGCGCGGATGGGCTGCGAGGCGACTCCAGAGCCGTTGCTGCCGAGCTCGGTGCGCTGCAGGTGGCGGCAGCGTATGCACCCCCCGGCTATCAGCCGGACCCCTTGCGCGCACCACAGATCCTGGCTGGGCCCTATCTCCACACGGTGCGTGCCATCGGCTCCTCGCCCGCCGACCCGCCGTCGAAGATGGCGGCCGCCGATCCCGGGACCCGGGCGCTGGCGGACGATGTGCTGATCGCCCTCGAGGACCCGACGGTCATGCCCGGCGGCACAGCACAGCCTGCCCCTGCGAGCCCGGTGCCACTGCTGGCGCTGTCGGGCGGGAGCCGGTCCGCCAGGGACGGGTGCCTGGAGCTCGTGCCTGCCGCTGCCGCCAGCATGAGCGCCACGCTGCAGGTTGGCGGGGCCGGGATCGTGGTCCGCAACCTCGGCTCCGCCCCCGCATCAGTCGCCTACCGGCGGTTCGGCGAAGAGTTCCATCCGGTTCAGCCGGCCCTCGTCCCCGGAGCGCAGGGGCTGCTGTCGGTCGACCCCGATGGGCTGAGCGTACCCTGGCAGGCCCAGCTGACCTCGCCGTCGGCGCTGCTCGTCTGCCGGGCGAAGGCCAGCCCGCGATGACGGCCGCCGGCAGTTCCCCACCGGAGGCGCTGCGCCGTCTCCTGACGCCACGCCGAGTGCTGGTGCTGGTGCTGCTGTGCTTCACCGTCCTGACGGCGGCCGTGCTTGCCCTCACCCCTCCGTGGGAGGCCAACGACGAACCTGACCATGTGCGGAACATCGAGGTTCTCGCCAGCGGTCACTGGTACCGGATCACGCCGGAAAGCGGCCTGGAGTCCCATCAGGCACCGCTCTACTACCTGCTGCTTGCGGCCTATCAGAAGGCCATGCGTCTTCCGGTCGAACTCCCCGACGGCGAGCTCGGCCCGATCGCGGACAACCAGCAGCACGGGAACTTCCTGCACGACGTCCCGCAGGACGGCAAGGACCAGCGGCGCGTCGACCTGCTGCGCCTCCCGAGCCTCGTATTCGGTCTGCTGACCATCCTGCTGACGTTCGTGGCGGCCAGCCGCGTATCGCGCGACCAGTGGACGCCGGTGGTGGCGGCGGCGATCGTCGCGGGCGTGCCGAGATTCGTCTTTCTGTCCGGCGTCGTCAACAACGACAACCTCTCAGACGTGCTCGGTGCCGCGGGGATCGCGCTCGTGCTTGCGCTGCTGGTCCGGCCGCCCGTGACCGCACGCCGCCGCTACTTCGCCGCGGCCGCGGTCGGCGCGATGATCGGAGCGCTCACTCTGACGAAGGCGACCAATGCGCTGGTGGGCCCCGGGATGCTGCTGGCTGTCCTGCTGATCGCTCGGAGCCGACGGGAGGCGCTGCGCCTGGCCGCGGTCGTCGTCTCGGGGAGTCTGGTTGTGTGCGGCTGGTGGCTCGTGCAGAACCAGGTGCGCTACGGAGACCCCCTCGCGATCGCCGCCTCCGACGCGCACTTCCGTGCGGTGTTTCCCCCCCTGCTCGAGGTCGCAGGGCCGCTCGAGCGGATCTTCGTGCAGATCCCGGAAGGGATCTACAAGTCCTTCTGGTACGTCTCCGGCTGGAACCAGTTCTCCTGGCGCTGGTTCTGGTATCTGCCCTTCTGGCTGCTCGCAGGCGTCGGGCTGGTGGGCCTCACGCGACTCGGCAGATCGAGCCAGGCGCGCCCGGCGCTCGCGAAGGGGGTGTTGCCGGTGCTCTGCGCGGTCGCGATCGGCGCGGCGGCGATCGTGTGGGTGCTCGGGGTTCACACCTCAACACAGGAGGGGCGTCTGGCCTTCGTGGGACTCCCGGCAATGGCCATTCTCGTGGCCTTCGGCTATGAGCGGCTCGGGATCGCGCCGGCGTGGCGGTTCCTGCTGCCGGCCATCGGTGCGATCGGCACCGTGGCGGCGATCCGCTACAACGTCATCATTCCCTACTCCTGAGGCGGCGCGGCAGGCGGGCCGAAGGACTACGAGCGGCGCACCGCGACGACGTATTCGCCGTACCGCGCGACCGGCACGAATTCGTCCTCGATGTAGGCGACCAGCGGAACCCTGGGCGGCGGCTTGCCATTGCCCCATTTGGCCGCCTGCGTATCGTCGCGGACGACGCATAGCCCCGCGGTCGCCTTGGCGCGTGCGAGCACGTTTCGCTGCTGTGCGGCGCTCAGCAGATTCCAGAATGGCTCCGCGGTGAGGCCGCTCGGAGCGGGCAGCTCGCTCCACAGGTTGAAGGACAGCAGGCCCGGCAGCGTGATCACGCTGCGGCAGCGGGCACGCAGCAGCGTGATGATCTGCTTGAACGCCGCGACTTCTGCCGCGGGCAGGTGCAGATCCGTGGCGCCCGCGATCGGGAGGCGGGCGTTGGCCGCATAGGTGTTGCCCCAGAATTCAATCGGCCGCACGACGTACTGGAAGGCGAAGGCGATCGCGAGCGCGGTGGCCAGGGCAGTGATGATCGTGCGCGGTGCGCCGATCGCCACGCGCTGATCGCGCGCGAGGTCCCACGCTTCGAGGTCACGCCATCCGTCGGCGAAGCAGATCGCGCCGCAGACGAGGAAGAGCAGGGAGCCGAACATCACCTGGGTACCCGCCACGGGATAGGCCATCAGCGCCTCGAGCACGGCGAAGGCGGGGATGAAGATGCGGACGAACCGCTCGCTGACGCCGCCGCGATCGCGCGTGCAGGGGATCGCTGCCACCCACGCGAGCGTCATCGCAAGAGCGAAGTTGGCGTTTTCGGGCGAGATGTTCAGAGGGTCGGCCGCAACGATTGAGAGCCAGATCGCGAGCCCGGCGAAGAGGCGCCCCAGCGCGCCTAGGAGCCGCGGCGCCCCTCCGGCCGGGGTCGCGGCGCGCAGGCGCGCGACGACCCACGCGCCTGCCACGGCGGCGACCGACCAGTAGACGACATCGGCTGTGAGGTTGATCGGCAGCGTGAACGCGCTGCCCTGGTGGGTGGGGACGACGACCGTCTCTTCGAAGAAGGCTCCGAACGACGTTCCGAGCGCAAGCATGATGCCGATGATCAACGCCGCGCAGGCCAGCATGCCCGCGAGCAGCCAACCGATCCAGCGTCGAGCCTCACCCGCAAGGAGGGCTCCCGCGCCCGCGGAGCTCTCCGCGGTGAGCACAACCGCAAGGCTGCCGGCGACGGTGAGGATCGCGTAGTTCTGAGCCCACGCGTTGGTCAGGTCGCCCAGCATCAGCAGAGGCGCGACCGCGACCAGCGCGACGGCGGCCAGCACGCGCAGGGCCGTCACTCCCCGCAGTGCAGGGAGGGCCATCACCGAGGCGTAGAGGACCGCTATCGCCGCGAAACCCCCCACGTTGACCTTCGTCAGGACCAGCGCCGCCACGATCGCGCCGATCGCGAGCAGCCCCGCTCGACGCCGACGGGGCAGGACGAAGGCGACCACCGCCACGGTGGCGGCGAACAGCGCGCACACCACATCGCTGGCGTGCATCGGCTCGTTGATGAGGGCGGTGAGCAGGCTGAAGCTCAGCACCTGCACGATCACGCCGATCGATAGCCTCCCGGTCAGACGCTGGCAGCTGATGCCCAGCACCAGACTCGTGGCCAGCCACAGGCCCACCACCGCCAGACGTCCTGAATCGGTGGAGATCGTGTGGCCGAGGAGTCCGAACAGCGCTCCCCAGAGCTCGTATGAGAACGGTCCGTAGTCGCTGAAGACGTCGTTGTAGAGCGTCTGCCCCTGGGTGAACAGACGAATCGAGTTGATGAAGAAGCCAGAGTCGTCGTAGGGCGCGAACTGGCTGAACATCGCCCAGTAGGCGGCGAACGCGGACCCGAGGAGAACCGCGCCGTATGCGATCGGCGCCAGCCAGCGCGCTCCGGCGGGCCTGTCGTCGCGTTTCCGGCTCGTCGTCGTCTCGGTTGGCGTCAAGCGGTGCGCAAGTATATTCGCGTCGCCGCCATCGCCGAGAGCGTTCAGCCCGGCCCGCCGCGGTCCGCGCAACGGGGGCTGATGGCCGCGAGACCGATCAGGAGCCCGCCGGCACGGCGGTGGTCCGTGCGGCGGCGACCGGGTGGCGCGTGTTGTAGTGCAGCAGCACCGCGCCTACGACGATGAACGGCACGAAGTTGACGAGGTGGAGCAGGATCGCGTACGGCAGCGCGACGGAGTGGGGTATGCCGTAGGCCTGCAGCGCGATCAGGGTGGCGCCCTCGAACACCCCCACCGCCGCAGGCGGTGACGGCAGGATCATCGCGAGCCCGATCGCGACCTGCACCAGCACGGCGGCGCCGAAGGGGACGGGCACGTGGCAGGCGACTATCACCAGATAGGCGCTAAGGACCGAGAGCATCCAGGCGACAACAGTCCACGCGAGGGCCTCGAGCGCGACGCGCCAGTCGTGCAGGCCGCTGAGGCCGTGCACGAGCTCCTCGACGCTGTGCTCGAGCCGATCACCGGAGAAGTGCGAGAAGCGCCGCAGCGGGCGCAGCAGCAAGCGCACGGGCCGGTCTTCGAAGACCACCAGCACGACCGCCGCGACCGAGATCGCCACGGCCAGCGCGGCCGCGACCAGGGCCGCCGTGCCGAACCAGCTCACGCCGGGCAGGAACGGCTCGGCCACGAAGAAGATCAGCAGGATCGCGACGACGTCGTAGAGCCGCTCGAGGACCACGGTGCCCGTGATCTCGACCGGCGGCGCCGAGCTCCGCTGGGTGAGCACGAGCACCCTCGCGGGCTCGCCGCCGCGCAGGGGCAGGATGCTGTTGTAGAAGTAGCCGATCATCATCGCGTTCGTGGTGGTGGAGCGCGGAGGCCGGCGGGCGGGACGGAACAGCGACCGCCAGCGCAGCGCCCGCGCGACGCACCCGAGGCCGAAGGCGATCATCGCCGGGATCAGCCACCAGAGGTCGCTGCTCTGCAGCTCCTTCCAGGCATCCTTGTAGTCGATGCCCTTCAGGGCGAAGTACGAGAAGCCGAGGGTGATGACGACGGTGGCCAGCGTGAGCAGGCGGCGCGAATGGCGACCCGCTGCGGCCTTGAGCGTCCCGCCGGGAGCCGGCTCACCGCCCTGCGCGACGGGCGCCGGCTTGTGTTCCTCCAGAAGCATCTGTCGCCACGTTAGTTGATAGGGGTGGCGGAGGCTCCGGAACCGCCTGGCCATCGGTCGAGGCACGGCCGCCGCCGTCAAGTAATTCGCGGATCGGCCGATTCAAGGCGCATGATCCGTGGTATCCCAGGCCGGACGATGATGCTCACGCCGGCCAGGCTCCTCGCGGCCACCGTGCTCACGGCGCTGCTCGCCCTGCTGCTCCCCGCTGCGAGCTTCGCGGCGATCACGACGATCGGCAGCCCGCTGTCCGCCCCGGCCACGCTCAACACGGCCGAAAACCTCAACTACCTCGGCACCAACACCGACATCCTGCCCATCCCGGAAGCGCCGACGGGGGTCGTGCACACCTACCACTACGGCGCCGACACGGCGCTCTGGAACACGGGCCTCGCCGATGGCGTCGCCGCCGTCCCGGTCGCCGGACAGGCCGTGCGGATCAGCCTCGAGGGCTGTGCCGAGCCGGCCTCCAACGGTCCCCCGCCGCTGACCCAGATCCACTTCCAGGACCTCACCCCACTGCGCAACGGGGGGGCGAAGGTGAACCTCTCCTCCCAGCCATTCGAAATCCCGGTGTGCGGTGTCGGCGGCGCGAGCGGCGCGACCGTGAGCACCTACGAACCCATCAACCTGTGCGTCAACAAGGGCGACTACGTGGGGTTCAACGACGAGGGGGGGTTCGTCGAAAAAAGCTATCAGAGCGGTGTCCGCTACGAGGTGCTCGGCGCCGCCGAGGGATCGTCCTTCGACTCCTTCATCAAGAGCAACGGCACCGGCAACGGCGCGGTGCTCTCGCCGCTCCAGACCAGCGCGATGGACGGCTTCGCGGTCAATCCGAACGAGGAACTGATGATGCAGGTCGCGATCGGCACCGGGCCCGACGCGCGCTACGTGTGCCCCGGCGGCACCAAGGACGCGCCCCCGGTGCTCGCGCCGATCGACGTCCATCCGCAGACCGACGGCATCAACCACGAACGGATCGTCGCGGTCGCGATCTACTGCCGGCTCACACCGCAATGCAAGGGCAGGGCGACGATCACGCTGCCCGGTGCGAGCTCGGGCGTGGGCCACGCGAGCTTCAGCCTCCCGGGCGACACCACGAGCCACCTCCCGATCCGACTGGCGCCGAGGGTGATGACGCTGATACGCCGGCACCACGGCGTGACCACCACACTCGTGGTACTGGTCAACGGCCAGACGTTCACCCAGACGGTCAACGTCAAGATCCTCTAGCCCCCGGTCCCGCAGGGGCGCCGGGCCACACCCAGCAGCGCAGCTCACGGGGCGCCGCCGCGGCGGCGACCGCGGCCGCGCCGGCGCCGAGCTCCAGGTCCGCGACCCACACCGCGCCGGCGGCCCCGGCCGCGAGCGGATCGCCGCCGAGGCCCAGACCGAGGCACTTCACGCGCGCCTCGTGGCGCACCCAGCTGCGCAGGAACTGCTCCTGTCGCCGGCTCGGCTCCATGGCCGCCAGCCGGCGCGCCTCCTGCTCACCGAGCGCGCGCGCCGCGACGGCGACGGCGTCGAGCGGGCGGCGGGCGAGCTCGACGTCCACGCCGACCGGGCAGTCGGCGGCGAACGCGTACAGCGCGGTCGGGCCCGAGTGGGAGAGGTTGAAGGACAGCGCGGGGCCCGGCGTCTGGAGCTCCGGCTTGCCGTGCGTGCCGATGGTCAGGCCGAGCGTCTCCGGATCGAGCCCCAGGTAGCCGCCGAGCAGCGAGCGCAGCAGCTCCCGGCTCCGCATCCAGCGCTGCCGATCGACAGCCCGAAGGATGCGCTCCGCGCGCTCCCTCTCCGCCGCCGAGAGAAGCCGCGGCGGGTCGTCGCCGGCCGCGTCGAGGTCCGCCCGCCAGACGTGGATCGCGCCGGGCGAGAGCCGCGGCCTAGCGGGTCCCGGGTGCCAGTCCGCCCCCGTTCGCCCGGGAGCGCCCGCTGTTCATCGCCGATCCGCCATGCGCCAGCGAATATAGGCCAGGGGGTGGGCATGGGCACCGGGGCAGCGGGACTCCGCCGACGGGCTGGGGCGGGCCCGCGGCGGCGGTCTCGGGTGGCGGACCGGCCGCCCGATATCGGTAACCTCCGCCGCCGTGTGCGCCCTGCCCGCCTCCCTCGACGGCCTGATCGTGATCGAGCCCACCGTGCACGGCGACGAGCGCGGCTTCTTCACCGAGACCTACAGGCAGGAGTGGCACGAGCGCTGGGGCATACCCGTGCAGGAGCGCTTCCTCCAGGACAACCACTCGCGCTCGTCCCGCGGCGTCGTGCGGGGCATGCACTTCCAGGTCGGGGCGGGCGTTGCCAAGCTCGTTCGCTGCGCGCGCGGCCGGATTGTCGATGTCGCCGTCGACCTGCGCAGCGGCTCGCCGACGTACGGCCGCTGGCAGGCGGTGGAGCTCGACGACGAGAGCCTGCGCGAGCTGTACGTGCCGGTCGGCTTCGCTCACGGCTTCTGCGTGCTCAGCGACGTCGCGGACGTGCTCTACAAGCAGACCGCCTACTACGACCCCGAGATCGAACGGGGCATCGCCTACGACGACCCCGACGTGGGCATCGAATGGCCCCTGCCGGCCGCGGAGCTGACCGTCTCCGACCGCGACGCTGCAGCCCCCCGGCTTGACGAGATCGCCGACGAGCTGCCGTTTCGGTGGCATCCTTAGGGCGATGGGAACCCACCTGCGGCGCCTCGGCGAGCGGACGAACGGCTACACGGTCACGCCACAGCAGTTCCTCCTGCTCAGCTACGCGGCCCTCGTCGCGCTCACGCTGATCGTCCTCACGGGGGCGGCGGTGCGCCTGACGGGCTCGGGCCTCGGTTGTCCCACCTGGCCCAAGTGCTACGGCAACCTCTACCCGCCGCTCAACAGCCATGCCGTGATCGAGTTCGGCAACCGGGTGCTCAGCGTGCCGGTCGTGCTCGCCGCCGGGTTCGGCTGGCTGGGAGCGCTCAGGCGCCGACCGTACCGCCGCGATCTGATGTGGCTCGGCGCCCTGCTCCCGCTCGGCGTGATCGCGCAGGCGGTGCTGGGCGGCCTCACCGTCAAAGGCGCGCTCGACTACGGCTGGGTGATGGCTCACTTCTCACTGTCGATGCTGATCCTGCTCGCGGCCGTGGTGCTCGTCTGGAGGGCGAGCGAAGCGTGTGCGCAGGACGCCGGCCAGCTCCAGCGACCCCGGCGTCTCGGTGGCGATCGAATGCTGGTGCGCCTGTCGCGGCTGCTCGTGGGGATGGCGGCGCTGACGATCGTCGCGGGCACCGCCGCCACAGCGGCCGGGCCGCATGCGGGGGGGTCCCCGGGGCAGAAGATCAATCGCCTCAGCTTCGACGGCCGCGGGACGATGGATTTCGTCATCCACCGCCACGCCGAGATCGCCCTCGTGTTCAGCCTGCTATGCGTCGCCGTCTGGTGGATCGCCCGCCGACGCGAGGCGGATGAGACGGTCCAGCGGCCACTCACGATCCTGTGCGTGCTGCTCGCGCTCCAGGGTGCCGTCGGGCTGGACCAGTACGAGACCCACCTGCCGACGGAGCTGGTCTGGGTGCACGTGGGCCTGGCCTGCTGCACGTGGATCGCCGTGCTGTGGGCGGCCCTGGCCGCCGGTGCGCTCGCGCCCTCGCCGGCGGCCAATCCTCCGGAGCGGGCCGTGGAGGGCCCTCTGATGCCCGTCGGACCGCTGAAGTTCCCCGGAAATTAGGGGTACTTCCGGCGCCGCGCCGGGCATTTGCGCGTCTCGCCGTCCTTGCCAGCGGTTAGCCTGCTCGCAGTAACGACACTCGAGAAGGGAGTGGCATGACCAAGAACGAGCTAGCCGAGCAGGTCGCGGAGCGCACTGGACTGGCCGCCAGCCAGGCCCGGCAGGCGGTGGAGGCGGCGATCGAGGTGGTCTCCGACGAGCTGGCCGGTGGGGGTGAGGTCGCGCTTGCCGGCTTTGGCAAGTTCAGCGTCAGCCACCGGGCCGCGCGCCAGGGGCGCAACCCGTCCACCGGCGCCACGATCACGATCGCGGCCTCGAAGGCCGCCAAATTCTCCGCGGCAAGCGCGCTGAAGAAGCGCCTGAACCCCTAGAGCAGCGCGGGAGCCGGCTTCTGCGGTGCATGGGCGCCGGAGACCTCTCGTCAACGGGCGGGCGGTGCACCGATCCTCGCCCGAGGATCGGTGCCGTCGCGTTCGTGCTCGCCACCCGCGAGCAGCGCCGCGGGCCGGCCAGGCGGGCGACAGTGGCCCGGCTGATTAGCGTCCCCTGGAGCGCGACCACCTGGTCAGGCCGTCCTGCGGCACCGGCTCCCAGGCGGCGGCGGAGTCGACGAACTGCCGGTACTGCAGCACGACGCCGGGGTCGCGGTCGAGCGTGCCGAGCCGCACTGCGACCTCGTCGTCGGTGAACGGGTCGCCGCTGAAGAGCGCCGACCCGCACGTGACGCAGAACAGCTTCGGCACCCCCTCGGGTGGCTGGAAGGCGCGCAGCCGGTCGGCTCCGGACAGCAGCCGGAAACCGGCCTGGGGGACGCGGCAGTTGGCCGAGGAGCCGGTGCCGGTGCGGCGCTGGCAGTGCGTGCAGTGGCAGTAGCCCGCCGACAGCAGCGGAGCGGTGAGCTCGTAGCGGACCGCTCCGCACAGGCAGCCGCCCTGCACCGGGGTATCGGGAGAGGGCGGAGCGTGGTCCGGCATTTCCAGCAGTCTAGGCCCGAGCCCCGGGACCGGCGCTCACGGGCGCCCGACGCGCCGCGTCAGCCGCAGCCGGTGTTGTTGCCGCAGGAAGAGCACGTGTAGCACGACCCCGTCCGCTGCATCATGCCGCCGCACTGGCTGCAGGCGGGTCCGAGATCGAGACCCTGCAGGCGCGCGGGCACGACCGGCGGGGATTCCGTGAGGGCGGACGCGGCAGGTGCCGCCTCGCCGCTGATCGCTGAGATGCCCTCCGGAGCGGGCGAGCCGTTCCCGCCGTTGCTCGGACCGGCCGTGTCGGACGCCGCGACGGCCTGGGCGGTGTCCTGCGCGGCCTTGCGGGCCCGCACCTCCGGCGTGAGGATGCCCAGCTCCTCCTGCGCGTCGGTGTCGAGAAAGCGCGAGGCGAGCCAGCGCATGATGTAGTCGGGCATCGACTTGGCGAACGGGATCTCGGGGTTGCCCGTGATCCCCTCCGGCTCGAAGCGCATGTAGCTGAACTTCTGGACGAGCGTCTCCAGCGGCACGCCGTACTGAAGCGCGATCGAGATGGCGGTCGCGAACGAGTTCATCATCCCTCGCAGCGTCGAGCCCTCCTTGCCGATGTCGGTGAGGAAGATCTCGCCCACCGAGCCGTCCTCGTACATGCCTGCCGTGATGTAGCCCTCGTGACCGGCGATCGAGAACTTGTGGGTGATCGACTGGCGCTCGCGCGGCATGCGCTTGCGCCGCGGTCCCGCGGCCGCGACGGCGCGGACGACCGCCTCCTCGACGATCGCGTCGACGTCGGCGGACGTCTGGGTGCCCAGAGCCCCCTCGGACTGCGTGCCCGCGTCGGTGCGCAGGGCCTGCGCGGTCTTTGAGCCGTCGCGGTAGATCGCCAGCGCCTTGATGCCAAGACGCCAGGCCTGGATGTAGGCGTCCGCGATGTCCTCCACGGTCGCCTCCTGGGGCAGGTTGACCGTCTTTGAGATCGCGCCCGAGATGAACGGCTGGACGGCTCCCATCATCCGTAGGTGGCCCATGTGGGAGATCGCACGCTCGCCGACCGCCACGTCGAACACCGGCAGGTGCTCCTCCTTCAGCCCGGGGGCGCCGATGATCGTGCCGTGCTCGGCCAGGTGGGCCTCGATCTGCTCGACCTCCTGATCGGAGTATCCGAGCGTCTGCAGGGCGAGCGGCACCGTGCGGTTGACGATCGTCATCTGCCCGCCGCCGACGAGCTCCTTGAACTTGACCAGCGAGAAGTCGGGCTCGACGCCCGTCGTGTCGCAGTCCATCAGGAAGGAGATCGTGCCGGTGGGCGCGAGCACGGTCGCCTGGGCGTTGCGGTAGCCGAGGCGCGTGCCGAGCTCGACCGCCTCGTCCCAGGAGCGACGCGCGGCCGTGAGCAGCTCGCCGTCGGAGCAGACGGTGTCCGGGATCACGTAGGAGGCGTCACGGTGCATGCGCATCACGTGGTTGTGGGCGTCGCGGTTCTCCGCATAGTGCTGGTAGGCGCCGAGCCCGAGCACGCCCGCGACCTCCGCCGAGCGCCGGTAGGCGCGCCCGGTCATGAGCGCCGTGATCGCCGCCGCCGCGGCGCGGCCCTGCTCGGAGTCGTAGGGCATGCCGTTGCTCATCAGGTACGCGCCCAGGTTGGCGTAGCCGAGCCCCAGCTGACGGAAGGCGCGCGCGTTGACGGCGATCTCCTCGGTCGGGTAGCTGGAGGGCCCGACGATGATCTCCTGGGCGAGCAGCATGACGTCCACGGTGTGCTCGAAGGAGGGCACGTCGAGCGTGCCGTCCGCCCGGCGGAACTTCATCAGGTTCAGCGAGGCCAGGTTGCAGGCCGAGTTGTCCACGTGCATGTACTCCGAGCACGGGTTCGAGGCATTGATGCGCCCGCTGTTGGGCGAGGTGTGCCATTGGTTGATCGTCGTGTCGTACTGCACCCCGGGGTCCGCGCAGCGCCACGCCGCCTCCGCGATCTCGCGCATCAGCTCGCGTGCCGGGATCGTGCCCTCGGGGCCGTCGATCGGCCGGCCGGTGGTGCGGGAGATCAGCTGCCACTGCCCGTCCTCCTCGACCGCCCGCATGAAGTCGTCGGTGACCCGCACCGAGTTGTTGGCGTTCTGGTACTGGATCGACTTGAAGCCGTCGCCGTCGATCGTCATGTCGAAGCCCGCGTCGCGCAGGGCGGCCGCCTTGTCCTCCTCGCGCGCCTTGCACCAGATGAACTCGCGGATGTCGGGGTGATCGACGTCGAGCACGACCATCTTGGCCGCGCGCCGGGTCTTGCCCCCCGACTTGATCGTGCCCGCCCACGAGTCCGCGCCGCGCATGAAGGAGACAGGTCCCGAAGCGGTGCCGCCCTTGGCGAGCGGCTCCATCGAGCCGCGGATGTTCGACAGGTTGATGCCCGACCCCGACCCGCCCCTGAAGATCATCCCCTCCTTGGTGTTCCAGTCGAGGATCGACTCCATCGTGTCCTCGACGCTGAGGATGAAGCACGCGCTGCACTGCGGGCTCTCCTCGAAGCCGACGTTGAACCACACCGGAGAGTTGAAGGCGGCGAGCTGGTGCAGGAGGATGTGGGTCAGCTCGTGGTTGAAGGCGCGCGCGTCGTCTTCGGTCGCGAAGTAGCCCCCGGAGCGGCCCCAGCCGGTGATCGTCCCGGCGACGCGGCTGATCATCTCCTTGACGGAGCGCTCGCGCTCGGGCGAGTCGAGCTGTCCTCGGAAGTACTTCTGGGCGACGATGTTGGTCGCGTTCTGCGACCAGCTCTTGGGGAACTCGACGTCGGCCTGCTCGAACGCGATGCGGTCGCCATGGCCGATGCGGGCGTCGCGCAGCTCCCACTCGACGTTGTCGAACGGGTGCACGCCGGGCGTGGTGAAGAAGCGTCTGATCGACAACGCCTCGCCGGGGGCTGTCTCGTCGGAAATGATGGGCTGCTGGATAGGGTTCATCGGCCTTCCTCCTCTGCTACGCCGGCGCTGTGACAGCTGCTCGACTCGGCTCAAAAATGGGGCGGGTCGAGCATCCTCTCGAACGTTGCGGCGGAAAGGCTCACACCATCATTTTACTAGTATCGGAGCGGGATTCGGGGTGGAGGACCCGCCAGATGGCGTTACCCGTCGGCGCGCCGGTGCGCTATTTGCGGCGCTCCCGCCGCGGCCGGCGCGCGAGCCCCTCTCCCTGAGCGATTCCGGCGGCGGCCGGCGCTCTTCGTGAGCCCTGCGGCGCCGCGGTGCTCACTGTCCGAGGCGCATCCAGTCGGCGAATTCGGCCCAGGTGGCCGAGGCGCGGTAGCCGGCCTCGGCCATCGAGTGGCGCAGGGAGAGCATCCAGCGAGGTTCAAAGGCGCTCATCCTCGCCACCGCCCAGGCAGCGCAGGCGAGCGCGATCAGGGCGGCGAGCGCGGCGAGCGCGATCGCCGCGCCGGAGACGCCGCCGTGCCTGCGCGCCGCGCGGCCGGTGGACCCGGCTCCCGACGGTGGCGTCGCCGGCACCACCGCGGTCGTGGTCCTCGTGATCCTCACGCCGCCGGTCGTGCTCGCGCCCGGCGTCGCGGTACCGCTGGCGCTGCCTGCGGCGGTGGTGCCATCCGCGGCCGTCCTCCCGGCGGACGTGGTCCCGGCGGCGGTGCTCCCGGCGGCGGTGCTCGCTGCGCCCGTGGAGCCCGCGTCCGTGCCGGAACGCGAGGTCGCCGCCGCGGCCCCCGGGGTCGTCTGGGGCCTGGCCGAGGCGGGCACGGGGATGTTCAGGCCGGGCCCGCCTTCGGCGGCCGGCGCCACTGCGGGCGAGGCGAGCAGGGCGAGCGCCACGGCCGCGGCGATGCTGGGCGTGAGGCGGCGTGCGCGCCGTGACCGGGTTTCGGCAGGGTCGAGCATGGGGCACCAATGCTAGTCGGCGGAGGAGGGCCGCAGGTCGAGATCGGCAAGCGCGTCGAGTGCCTGGCGGAGCACCAGCTCGGGGTCGGCGGCGGCGTCGATCACGCGGATGCGTCCGGGCTCGGCGAGAGCGAGTTCGTCATAGGCGGCGGCGATCGTGGCGAAGAAGTCCTCGCCCTCGAGCTCGAGCCGGTCGGGATCCTCTGCGCGCGTTCGCTGGCGCGCTCGCCCGTCCGCCGGCGAGATGCGCAGCAGGAGCGTGCGGTCGGGCACGAGCAGCCCGGTGGCGAACATGTTGATCGCACGCACCTCGGCGACTCCGAGCTCGCGTCCCGCCCCCTGGTAGGCGAGCGAGGAGTCGAGAAACCTGTCGAGCAGCACGATCGCGCCCTGCCGCAGCAGCGGCAGCAGGCGCTCGTGCACGAGCTGGGCGCGGGCGGCCGCATAGAGAAGCGCCTCGGTGCGCGGGGCCACGGCGAGCCGGGGGTCCTTGACGAGCTCGCGTATGCGCTCGGAGACCTCGACTCCGCCCGGCTCGCGCAACAGCTCCACGCGCGCCCCGCCGGCCGCGAGCTCGCGGGCGAGCGCGTCGGCGAGCGTGGACTTGCCGGCGCCGTCGAGACCCTCGATCGTGATGAGCAGGCCGCGAGCCACGCGGGGACCGTACAGGCACGGCCGGGACGACGCTGCGCCCGCGGACGGCATCTAGGATGGCCTGGTGCCTGCTGCCGAGCGATCCTCCGACCGGGCTGATTCCGCGGCGGCCACGGCGCTCCCTGGCATCGATGCTCACCCGCACGCCCGAGCGGTGCTCGGCTCGGCGCTCCCGCCCGGGGGGAGCCCCTCACACGCCTACCTGTTCCACGGTCCGGCGGGCACCGGCAAGCGGGAGATAGCGCGGGCGTTCGCCTGCGTGCTGCTCGTCGACGGCGCGCGCGATCCTGGTGGTGTGGCCGAGCGGGTGGCGCGGGGCGCGCATCCGGACCTGACGTGGGTGACTCCATCGGGGGCGGCGGAGATGCTCGTGGCCGACATCGAGGAGCCGGTGGTGGCGGCGGCGGCGCGGACCCCGTTCGAATCCGCGCGGCGCGTGTTCGTGATCGAGGCCGTGGACACGATGAACGAGCAGGCGGCCAACCGGATGCTGAAGACGCTCGAGGAGCCCCCGCCGTTTGCGCATCTGCTGCTGCTCACCGAGCGCCGCGAGGACGTGCTGGCGACCATCGCCTCGCGCTGCCTGCAGGTGCGGTTCGACCCGCTGCCCGCGGAGCGCGTCGCCGCGAGCCTGGAGGGCGTGGAGCACGAGCGCGCACTCGCGTGCGCGAGGCTCTCCGAGGGCGACGCGAGCCTGGCCGCGCGGCTCGCGAGCCCCGACGGGGAGTCGCTGCGCGCGGGCGCCCGGGAGCTCGTGCGCGCCGCGAGCACGGGCGACACCGAGGCCCGTCCCTGGATGGGGCTGCTGGAGGCGGCCCGCGCGGCGGGCACCGAGGCGGGGGAGGCGCACCAGCTGCGCCTGGAGGCCGAGCTCGAGCTCGTGCCCGTCAGGGAGCGCAAACGCCATGAGCGAGAGGCGCTCGAGGCCCGTCGCAGAGGCGAGCGCCGCGCCCGCCGGCGGACGCTCGATCTGGCCCTGCGACTGGCCGAGCTGTGGCTGCGCGACATCCTGTGCGTGTGCGAGGGGGCGCCCGAGCTGATCCTCTCCGTCGATCGCCGCGCCGAGCTCGAGCGCGAGGCGCACGAGCTGCCCGGCGGGCGCGTGCGTGATGCGATCGAGCTCGTTGGCGACGCGCGCCTGAGCCTCTCCGCGAACGTCTCGGAGGAGCTCGCCCTGGAGGCGCTTGCATATCGCCTCCAGGCGCTGCTCAGCGGCTGAGGCTCAGGCGATCGGCCCGAGGTTGGGCTCGATGCCGTGGGTGTCGAACGCGAGGAAGCGCGAGAAGAGACGGTTGTCGGGGCCGTGGAAGTCGGCCGAGCCGGTCGTGAGCAGCCCGAGCGCGGCGCAGCGCTCGGCCAGCAGCGCGGTCTGCTCGGGCGTGTGGGTGATGTAGAACGCCTCCACCCCGTCGATCCCGAGCGCGCGAAAGCGGTCGATGCTCGACAGCACCTCCTCGGGATCGGAGACGTCCCAGAAGGGGTGTGCCCAGATCGCCACGCCGCCCGCGTCGTGGATCGCCTCGATCGCCTGCGCGACGGTCGGCGTCTCGCGCATGCGGAACGCGGGACGGCCCTCGATCAGGTAGCCCCGGATGAGGGAGCCGATGTCGCTGATGTCCTCCTCGGCGAGCCTCGAGGCGTTGGCCGGAGCGGCGAGCACCGCCTCCGCGAGATGAGGCCGGCCGATCGGCTGGCCCTCGGCGATGCGCGCGGCGATCTCGTCTTCGTCCAGCTCGAACCCGGCCTCGCGCAGGGCTGCCGCCATCCGCAGCGTCCGCTGCTCGCGGTCGGCCAGGAACGCCGCCAGGCGCTCGCCCAGCCGGGGATCGGCGTGCGCGATGTTGTAGCCGAGGATGTGCAGTTCGCGGGGCGTGGACGCGCCCTCGTCGACGGCCGAGATCTCCACGGCCGGAACCACGCGAACGCCCACGCGCTCACCGGTGGCGATCGCCTCCGAGACCCCGCTGACGGTGTCGTGGTCGGACAGCGCGAGCAACTCCACTCCGGCATCGGCGGCGGCCTCCACGACCGCCGCGGCCGGCAGGGCGCCGTCGGAGTGAGTGGAGTGCGACTGCAGGTCGAAGCGCGGCGCCATCGGCCGCAGCGTATGCGATCGCTTCAGAGCGCGGCGTGCTCGTGCGCGCACACACGCGGGGGTACGCGCGGCGCGGTCAGGCGGGAGACGTGCGCGGCCAGGAGCTCCCGCAGGGTGCACACGGCCGCGTGGTAGCGACGGGCGTCGGCCCGCAGGACGCCGTCGTAGCCGTTGGCGGAGGCGACCTCCGCGAACGCGGAATCGGTTGCGGCGGCTCGCCGGGACGCATCGATCCAGAGCACCTCGAGGTAGGCCAGGGCGGCGCCAAGCTGATCCTCGGGGATCGCGCCGCGCTGCTCGAGCTGGCGCATGATCGGCACGACCTGGGTGCTCAGCCACAGCTGCTCGCAGTGGCAGTGAAGCATCAGGCGAATGTCGGAAGAGTTGGAGTTATCGGAATCGCGCGACATGGGTAGCATCCGTGCTGGGGGGCCGATCGAGGGGGTTCTCGCTGTGCCGTTTGCTTCGGCGCTGGGGTACCGCTGCTTTAGGAGCCGGTCCTCCTCTCCACGCTTCTCCAGCACGCTTTTTGCGGAGGTTTGCGGGGCTCGCGGAGGGGCGCCCTATCACGCCCCGCGCTCAAGATTGCGCTGCCACCGCGCCGATGAACAGGGGAGAGAGGCCGACCCCCGAGAAGGAGCGATGAAGGCGCTGCAGCCCGAGCCCACCCGCCGCACCGCGGGTGACCCCACCCGCCGCACGGCGGGGCAGTACGCGCGGGCGACCGTGCAGCGGCTGCGCATGCGCACGCTCGTCTCGCTCGGGGCGCTGGCGGTCGCGACGGCGATGCTCGGGCGGGCCTTCGGCCTGCACGACCTGCGCTTCCTCGCCTCGGAGGTGACGCTGCTGGTGAGCATGTTCGTGATCTCCCGCTACGTGCTTCCGCTCCTCGAGCGCCGCGACCGCGGCGCGCGGGGCGAGGAGCACGTGGGTGCGCTGCTCGGCGAACTCGTCGATCGCGGCTGGCTGGTCATGCACGACGCGAGCCTCGGTCACGGGAACATCGATCACATCCTGTTCGGCCCGGCGGGGGTGTTCACGATCGAGACCAAGAGCCACCCCGGCCCGATCCGCGTCGGGCGCGTGCACGGTGCCACGCTGAGCCAGGCGCGCGCCCAGAGCGCCGCGCTGCTGCGCGAGACGGGTCTGGCAGCCGAGCCGATGATCGTCTACAGCCGGGCCTGGGTGGATCGTCCCGCGGCGCGGCGCAAGGGCGTGCGGATCGTTCCGGCGCGGATGCTCGTCGCTCATCTCGCAAAGCGCGAGCCGCGTCTGTCGCGCGACGAGGTGGAGGAGGCGCACGCGCTCGTCGTACGCGCGCTGCTCGACCATGGTTCCCGGGGCCGGTCCGTCCACGAGCGCTGGCAGCTGATCCGCTAGCGCTGGCCGCCGGCGGCCGCCGGCCGCCGGCTGCCGGCGGTGCGCGGGACCGGCGAGCGGTAGCTTTGAGCCGAGACCATGTCGATCTCCCCCTTCACCGCGCGGCCGGGCTCCCCTGAGAACGAAGGCAGGCGGGCGCGGCTGGTCGTGCTGCTCGTCGCGCTGGGGATCGCGGCGTCGCTGCTCGCGTACACGATCTCCCCGTCGGTGAGGCATGCGGTCGGCCATGCGGCGCACCGGCTCAAGGGCGACGTCAGCCACGTGCTCGACCACGACCAGGACAAGGCGGCGAGCAAGCGGCCGAAGCAGCACCGGCCTCCGACCGAGCCGAAGCCGGCGCGTTAGCTGGCCCGCGTCCGGTCGCGGGCCGGAGTAGCGTGTGGGGCATGGCCACACGCACACCCGCGCCTCCGGCGGCCGGCTCGCGGGCCACGCCGGAGGAGCCCGGCTCCTACGCCGTGGGGCCGCCTCCGGGCCCGAGGCTGCCGCCGCTCGCGCAGACCGTCGTGTGGGCGCTCGCACCGACCTGGATGATGGATCGCTGCGCGAGCGCGATCGGCGACTCCTTCACGATCACCTTCTGGCCGAGCGGCATGCAGCTTGTGATGATCAGCGACCCCGATGCCGTGAAGACGGTCTTCACGGCGCCGCCCGAGGTGGCGCCGTCCGCCGCCGGCAGCTCGCCCGTGGCGCAGGTCATGGGGGAGAGCTCGGTCGTGGTGCTGACCGGGCCCGAGCACATGCGACAGCGCAAGCTGCTGCTGCCCCCCTTTCACGGTGAGCGGATGCGCGAGTACGAAGACGTGATCGTTCAGGCCACCAGGCGCGACATGGAGAGCTGGCCGATCGGCAGTCCGATGCGCCTGCACCCGCACACGCGCGCGATCACGCTCGAGGTGATCCTGCGGGCGGTGTTCGGGGTCGATGCGGACCGCATGGGGCCGCTGAAGGCGGCGATCGGAGGCCTGATGCAGCCGGTCAACATGTTCACGCTCCTGCGGCTGATGCTCAGCCGCCCGACCATGGCGCGGCCCGAGGGGGCGATCGGCCAGGCGCTCGATCGCCTCGACGCGCTGATCTACGAGGAGATCGCCAACCGGCGCGCCGTCGAGGCCCTGGAGCAGCGGACCGACATCCTCTCGCTGCTGATGCTCGCGCGCGACGAGGACGGCCGGCCGATGACCGACGCGGAGCTGCGCGACGAGCTCGTGACGCTGCTGCTCGCAGGCCACGAGACGACGGCGACCGCCGTCGCATGGGCGGTCGAGAGGCTGGTGCGCCACCCCGAGAAGCTGAGCCGCCTGACCGCCGAGATCGACACTGGGGAGAGCGAGGAGTACATGACGGCCGTGGTCAACGAGGCGCTGCGCGTACGCCCCGTGGTGCCGATGGTGGCGAGGGTGCTCACAGAGCCGCTCCGTGTCGGCCCGCGCGAGCTCCCGGCCGGGACGCGCGTGATGCCGTCCATCTACCTCACCAACCGCAATCCGCGCGTCTACGAGGATCCCGCCGCGTTCCGCCCGGAGCGGTTCCTCCAGGGCGCGCCCGAGACGTTCTCGTGGATCCCCTTCGGCGGCGGCATCAGGCGCTGCATCGGCGCCTCGTTCGCCCTGCTGGAGATGAAGCTGATCCTGCGCACGGTGCTCGGCGAACTGCAGCCCCGGCTTCCCGACGCACGCAGCCGGCGCAGCGGGGAGTGGATCCGGCGTCGCGCGATCACGCTCGTGCCGTCCGCTGGCGCGCGAGTCGTGTGGGAACGGCGCCGCACCGCGGTCTGAGCTCCCGGCCGGCCGCGGCGCTGCACCCCGGCCTGGCTCCCCGGCCGGTCCCGGCCGGGGAGCGGGATACCGTGCCGGGGATGGAGAAGCCCACCCGATGACAGGCCCCGCCGCGCACGACGGGGTGGAGCCCACACCCGAGGATCTCCCGGCACGCGGCGGAGTGGAGCCCACGCCCGAGCGGCTCCTCGCGCGTTTCGGGCTGCAGGGGTTCAGGCCCGGCCAGCGCGAGGCGGTGGCTGCGGCGCTCGCCGGCAGGGACAGCCTCGTGGTGATGCCGACCGGGGGCGGCAAGTCGCTGTGCTACCAGCTGCCGGCGCTGGCCGACCGCGGCCTCGTCGTGGTGGTCAGCCCGCTGATCGCGCTGATGGCCGACCAGTGGCGGCGGCTGCGCGAGGCCGGCGTGCGCGGGACGATGCTCGCCTCGGGCATGCAGGACGGCCACAACGAGCAGGCGCTGAGGGAGATCGAGTCGGGCTCCACGCAGCTCGTGCTGGCGGCGCCGGAGCGGTTCGCCTCGCGCGCCTTCGGGCAGGCGTTGGCGCGCCGGCGGGTGGCGCTGTTCGTGGTCGACGAGGCCCACTGCGTGGCGGAGTGGGGACACGACTTCCGACCGGACTACCTGCGCCTGCACGAGGCGATCGCGTCGCTCGGACGCCCGCCGGTGATGGCAGCCACCGCCACGGCGACGCCGCGGGTGGCGGAGGAGATCGCGGCCCGGCTCGGACTCCGCGACTGGGTGTCGATCCGTTCAGGCTTCGACCGACCGAACGTGACCTTCGACGTGGTGAGCGTCGAGGGCAAGGGCGCGGTCGCGCGCAAGCGGGCTGCGCTCATGTACGCGCTCTCCGACCCGGCTGCGCGGCCGGCGATCGTGTACTGCGGCACCCGCAAGGACACCGAGGACGTGGCGCAGCGGCTGGCGGGCGAGGGGATCTCGACGGTGGCCTATCACGCGGGCATGAGCCCGCATGCGCGCACGGCGAGCCAGCGGGCGTTCATGGAGGAGAGCGCCGAGGTCGTGGTCGCCACCAATGCGTTCGGCATGGGCGTCGACAAGGCCAACGTGCGCACGGTCGCCCACTGGGCGCTGCCTACGAGCCTCGAGGCCTACTACCAGGAGGCGGGCCGCGGCGGCCGTGACGGCGAGCCTGCGCGTGCGCTGCTGCTGGCCGCGCGGATGGATCTCGGAAGGCTGATCCGGTTCATCAACGAGCGCGACACGAGCGTCGAGGATGTCAGGCGCTACGTGGCTCGTCTTCGCGGCTCGGCCGAGGATGGCGTGGTGATGGTGGGGCACGGCGAGCTCGGCGATCGTGACCGGGTGCTGCTTTCGATCGCCGAGCGCGCCGGCGCCGTGGAGCTAGCGCCGGGCGGCCGGGAGGGCCTGCTGGTGACGCTGACCGGCCGGGGGAGCCCGCGCCGGGCCCATCTGGCGATCAAGGCGGCGAAGGACCGCGGCTGGGAGTCCTACCGCTCGATCGAGCGCTACATGTCCGCTGAGACTTGCAGGCGCCGTCAGATCCTCGACCATTTCGGCGATTCTGAGGCGGGCCGGCCCACGGGCAGGTGCTGCGACGTCTGCGATCCCGATGCGGAGCTCGCGATGGCCGTGCAGGCGGCGCCTGTCAGCTCCGCACGCGTGCGCGGGGCTCGCGTCGCCGGCGGCACTCGCGCGGCTTCGGCAGGGCCGACGGGGCCGCCCGTCGACGAGCGGCAGTTCGAAGCGCTGCGGGCTTGGCGGATGGGGCGCGCGGAGGGCCGGCCGGCCTACACCGTGGCGGCGAACGGCGTGCTCGAGGAGGTGCTGCGCCGCCGTCCCGGCAGCGTGCGCGAGCTGATCGAGATCAGGGGCATCGGCCCGACGTTCTGCGAGCGCCATGGCGAGTCGCTGCTGGAGGTCCTGGCGTCTCTCGGCTCCGGCGACCCCTGCCGCGCCGTGAGTGGGTCGGACTCAGCGTTCGGGGACGCCGAACCCTCGGGGGGCTCTCGCCGCGGACGCCCGCTGGGGGCGTCTGCGCCCCCGTCGCGCCTGTAAGGCTATGACGATGTTGTGCGCGAGCGAAGGCTGCGGGTGAGCGCGGCTCGGGACGAGCGGGTGGCGGCGCCGTCGATCTGCCCGCGCGGAACCGGGACCGCAGAGCACGACCACGGCGGGGATTGGTGGGCTGCGGTTCGGGGGCGGTGGACGTGGCTGCTTCCGCCGCTGGTGATCGCGATGCTGATGGCGCCGATGCTGCTCACGGCGCGGGCATACGCGTCGGACTGGTCGAACAACCTCTGGCTCGTGTGGCAGCAGAGCCTAAACATCCGGGAGCTGGGCCACCCCTCCTACTTCGTGCAGTCCGCGCTGGGCGCGTTCTACCCGCAGTTCCTTTTCTACGGTGGCACGCTCTTCTCGGTTGTCGGGCTCGCGGCCTCGGCGCTCGGCGAGCATCCGCTCGCCGCCTACATCATGAGCTATACCCTCGCCCTGGCAGCCGCCTACGGCGGCTGGCTGTGGCTCTGTCGGCAGGCCGGGCTCGCCGGGTGGCGCGCTCACGTTCCCGCCGTGCTGTATCTCACCTCCTCCTACTACGTCACCAACATCTACGGGCGGGGGGACTTCGGTGAGGTCGTCGCGACGTCTGCGATACCGCTCGCGGTCGCATGCGCGGTGCATCTCACCTGCACCCGCTACTGGCGGGTGCTGCCTGTCGCGCTGTTCGTGGTCGCGGTCGTGTTCCTCACCGGCAGCCATCCCCTGACGCTCGTCTGGGGCGTCACCGTGCTGGGCGTCATGGCCCTCGCGCTCCTACCGGGGCTGTGGCCGCTGGCGAGGAGGCGGCGGCGGCGGTTGCTGCTCGTCGGCGGGGTCGCAGCGGTGGGTCTCGGGGTCAACGCATGGACACTCCTGCCGACGATCGCCTACCACGGCAGGGTCTTCCATGGGGTGGATACGGCGGTACAGCAGACCTGGTACTCGACGCCGGGCGTCCTGTTCGGGATTCTGCGCGACACGGCCAACCCGAGCTGGATCACGGGCGACGTCCAGACTCAGGGTCCGGTCCTGGGGACCGTGTTGGCACTCGTTGCACTCATGGCATCGTGGCGGACTGCGCACGGCGCGCTCAGGCGCGTCGCGCTGGGGCACGGGGGGCTGCTGGTGGTGCTGGTCTGGCTGGTGCTCTCGCCCGGTGTGCTCGGGTCGCTTCCAAGCCCGTGGGACAACATCCAGTTTCCGTTTCGGCTCGTCACCTATGTGACGCTGACGAGCTGCGGGCTGGTCGCCGCGGCGCTGCTCGCGCTACGGCGCTCGCGCTCACCCGCGCGCCGCTGGTGTGAGGCGGGGCTCGCCGTGGCGGCGGTGGTGAGCGTCGGCCTCGCGGCCCAGCAGGTGTGGGACACCCCCTCGTTCTACTACAAGAGCCGCAACGAAGTGTTCGCCTCGGCGACGAAGCGGCCGCCCAGCTACTACCTGGTCTACGGCGCTCCCGACTACGCCGACATCTCGGCGCCGGTCGTGACCCCGACCCTGGGGGTGCTCGAGGGCGGCACCCCGCCGGCGCCGCGGCCGGGGATCGAACTGCCGAGCAGCCCGTTCAACCGGACCTACGACTATCCGATCGTAGTTGCCCGGCCGGGAACGGTGGCAACCAACGTTGCGACCGGTCCCTACCTCGTCACGGTCAAGGGCGCGTCTCCCGCCGGAAGGACCCCCACGGGCTTCATGGTGATCCGCATCACGGGATCCCCGGGGGAGCACGAGACGCTGAGCTTCGCGACCGCCCCCTCGCGTGCTCTGAGGCTCGGATTGGTGATCACGCTCGCCTCGCTGGCGGCGTTCCTCGCACTGCTGGCGTGCGTGTTCGTTCGGGGACGTCGTCGTCGTTCGGGCCCGCCATCCCGGCCCGCGCCACCGGCCCCGGTGGGTGAGCAGCCCGCCAGGTCCGCGCCTGCGGCCCGAATGACCCGGCCGCAGGCGCGCCTCGATGGCCCTCGCGTCCTCGTCGTTCGAGAGGGCCTCGTCCGGTTTGCCGGGCTTCAGCCCGCGAGCGCCTTCTGCTTGAGCTGGTCGAACTCGGCCTGCGTGATGGCTCCCGAGTCGAGCATCGACTTGGCCTTGGCGATCTGCTCGGTGGGGTCGGTCTGGCTGGCGACCGACTGGACGTAGTCGTCGAACTGCGACTTCGCTTCCTTCTGGGCCGCGATCGCGCGTTCGGTCATGCCCTTGTGCTCGGCGATCAGGTAGATGAACGAGCCGAAGTAGGGAATGATGATGATCAGCACGATCCAGAGGACCTTCGCGAACGCCGAGGTGTCGTGGCGGCGGAACAGGTCGGTGAAGATCGTGAACAGGATCCAGAGCCAGATCACGAACGCGAAGAAGATGAGCATCGTCCAGAAGACTTCGAGGAACGGGTAGCTGGTCGCTAGGACCATTTGCGGTGTCCTTTCGTTGGTTTCAGACTCCGGGCGCCGCCGCGGGGGCGGGCGGCCGGGCCAGTTGTGTTGGGCGTCACAATATGCATTGACGGAGTGCCGGCGCAGGCAGGTGGGTCGGGCCTGCCCTCCGGCGGAGGCGGCGGTGGGGGCGCAGGGGCCGATCGACCCGCGAGGCTGCGCCTGGCGCTAGCATCCGAGGCGCGCCGACGTAGCTCAGCTGGTAGAGCACTTCACTCGTAATGAAGGGGTCCGGGGTTCGAGTCCCCGCGTCGGCTCTGTCGAAACGCCCATGTCGGATCGGCCCGGTGGCAGCCCTTCTGGGCTGCCGGCCACCCCGCGGTCCATCTCGGTCACTGCCGGGCGCCGGCCCGGCTCGTGGCGAGGTCGGGAGTGATTCGTCGCAGGGCCGATCGATCGCGAACCGGCATGATGGGGCCGATGGAACAGCCTCTCCCGAGCGACCGCCAGCGAACCGTCAGCGACGGGATCCGATGAGCGCGCGCGCCGCCGACGAGCTGCCCGTCGGTCTGGAGGGGTCGCCGCCGCGGTCCACCCCGGCGCGGCGCCTTCGAGCCGCCAGGGCCCGGCACCTCAGGACCAACCTGGCCACGCTGCTCGGCTTCGTGCTGCTGTCCGCCCTGATCTTTGGCCGCAAGGCGCTTGGGGACATAGACCACACGGTCGTCGGCTTCGGCCCGTCCCCTGCGTTCTACGGGCGCGACCAGAGCGCCTACGTGTGGTTTCTGGCGTGGGGGGCGCACGCCGTATTCCACCTGCAGAACCCGTTCCTGACACACGAGGTCTATGCGCCGGGCGGCTACAACCTGACGTGGGCGGCGAGCATCCTGGGCCCCGCCGTCGTCCTCGCTCCACTGACCGAACTGTGGGGCCCGATGGTGACATTCAACCTGCTCGCTATTCTGGCGCCCGCCTGTGCGGCCTGGGGGGCCTATCTCCTCTGCCGGGATCTGACCGCGCGAACGAGCTCTGCGGTGGCCGGCGGGCTGGTGTTCGGGTTCGGAAGCTACGAGACGGGGGTGACGATCAACCATCTGAACCTCGCGCTCGTCGCCCTGCTGCCGATCGCGGCGCTGCTGGCCCTGCGCAGAACGCAGGACCGTATTTCCGGCGTCCGCTTCATCCTCGCCCTCGGCGTGGTCCTCGGAGCGCAGCTGTGGATCTCGACCGAAACGTTCTCGTCTGCGGTCGTCTTCGGGAGCCTTGCACTGGTCGTCGGCTTCATCTCCGCCGATCGGGCACAGCGACGGCTGGTCTGGCGGACCGCATACGAGGCCGCTGTCGCTGTCGCCGTCGCCGTTCTGATCGGCGCGCCATTTCTCTGGTACGCCCTCACATCCACCAGTCCGCTGGGGAACCAATCCGGGGTGAACGACGGCGCGGATCTCGCGAACTTCGTGCTGCCGACCCCGGCGACGTGGCTCCGTCCGGTGACGACGAAATTCGCCGCCAACGTGCCGGAGGACCTCGCCTACATGGGTCCGGTGCTGCTGATTGTCCTGGTCCTGTTCTTCGTGGAGTGCCGGAAGCGTCGACTCGCTCGGTTCCTCGCACTGTTCCTGCTCGCGGCCGCCGTTGTCAGCCTCGGCGGCGTCCTGAGAGTGGCCGGAGAAAAAACCACGTTCAGCCTGCCGTGGAGCGTCCTTGGCGAACTGCCCTTCATCTCGCACGCCCTCGCGGAGAGGTTCGTGCTCTACGTCTCGCTCGCCGGCGCGGTCTGCGTCGCGTTGTGGCTCGATCGGCCCACGTTACGACCCGCACGGTGGCTGGCGGCGGCGGCGGTCATGGTGAGCTTGCTGCCCAACCTCGACGGGGGGCTGTGGGGGACGCGCGTCGATCAGCCGCCACTGCTGTCGAGCGCGGCGCTCGCCCGCTACATCCCGACCGGCAGCACCGTGCTCGCGCTCCCGTTCGGAATCGAGGGCAACTCGATGTACTGGCAGGTCCAGGCCCACTTCGCGTTTCGCCTCGCCGGCGGCTACGTCAGCTGGGCCCTGCCCGGCGAATATCACGGCCTCACGATCATTCGAGAACTCCACGGCAGCCCTCCTCGCGGCCAACTCAAGCGACGCCTCTGCGGTTTCATCGCCCTGACCCACACGTCCGTGGTGCTCCTGCGCATGGGTACGCGCGGTGACTGGGAGGCGATACTCAGTCCGCTGCACGAGCGGCCGATCCGCTACGGCGGGTTCGCGATCTACAGCGTCGAACGGAGTGCATGCGCTACGGGCCGGGCCCGCTCCTGATGATGGCCGCCGGGGCATGACCCCCCGCCGGCGCCGCCGGAGCCGGGTCTGCGGGAGCGGTCGGAGTCACGCCGGAGCGGCCGGGTCGGCGTCGTAGCGCTTGCGCGCGTCCCGGAGCGTCGCACCCGCCATACCGGATAGTATGGAACGCATGGTCGCCCCGGGGACGCAGCAGACCGACCATCAGGTTTACGGCATCGCGTTCGCGGAGGAGGCCGAGTTCAAGGACACCTACGGCGGCGTGTCCGGGCTCGTGTTCCTGGAATCGCACCGGATCGTGCCGCGCGAGGTGAGCAGCGACACAGTGGTGGTGTTCATGCACCCGATCGGCGGCGGAGCGTTCCTGCCGTTCGTTCAGGCGCTCGCGCGCGCGGGCGTGCACGTGATCTACTGCAACAGCCGCTACCGCGGGAACGACTCCGCGCTGATCATGGAGAAGGTGGTCATCGACCTCGGCGAGGCGATCGCCGACGCCAAGCGGCGCTTCGGCTACGAGCACGTGGTGCTCGCCGGCTGGTCGGGCGGGGGATCGCTGTCGCTCTTCTACCAGCAGCAGGCGCGCTGTCCGTCGGTCACGGCCACCCCGGCCGGCGACCCTCCCGATCTCACACAGCTCGAGCTGATTCCGGCGGACGCGATGATGCTCGTCGCCGCCCACCCGAGCCGCCACCGCGTGCTGGTCGACAGCATGGATCCCTCGATCGGGGACGAGCAGCATCCGGAGGAGCGCGACCTCGCACTCGACCTCTACGATCCGCGCGGCCCGCAGCCCCCCTACGATGCCGCGTTCCTCGAGCGCTTTCGCGACGCTCAGCGGGCGCGCAACCGGCGCATCACCGCATGGGTGGAGGAGCAGCTCGAGAGGCTCGCAGCGGCGGGACGCCCGCACGACGAGCGCGGCTTCGTGGTGGCCGGCACGATGGCCGATCCCCGCTGGCTGGATCCGAGCATCGACCCCAACCAGCGGGTACCGGGCGTCAGCTTCCTCGGCGATCCGCAGCTCGCCAATGAAGGCCCGGTGGGACTGGCGCGCTTCTGCACGCTGCGCAGCTGGCTGTCGCAGTGGAGCATCGACCGTGCCCGCGGCGATGGGATCGCCGCGGCCCGGGACGTGGGCGTGCCCACGCTCGTCGTCTGCAACGGGGCGGATGAGATCTGCACCCCCGGCTATGCACGCGAGCTGCTCGACTCGGTCGGACACCATGACAGGACATTCTTGGAAATCGACGGAGCCAACCACTACTACCTGGGCCGCGAGCAGATACCGAAGGTCCAGGAATCTGCCGCGAGGTGCGTCGAGTGGCTCGGCGACCGCGGCCTGGCCTAGCGTGAGCGGCGTGCGGCCGATGGGTGGGGTCTGATGAGTCTGCAGGGTCCCGCGACGCCGTCGGCGAACCCCCTGGCGCCGATGCTCACCGACCTCCGCAACGAGCGGCGAAGCACGGTGCCCTATCCGCCGGGCCTGACCTCGTTCGATCTGCGGCGCGGGGGGGAGATGCTCAACGACCCCCTCGGCCTTCTGCTCTCCGGGTACGCGCGGTTCGGGCCCGTCTACTCGATGCGGCTGCTCACGAGCAACGTGGTGATCATGCTCGGGCCGCAGGCGAATCACCACCTGCTCGTCTCGGGCGCATCCAACTTCAGCTGGCGCGAGGGAGCGATGGGCAATCTGATCCCGCTGCTCGGCGACGGGCTGCTGACGATCGACGGAGACTTCCACCGCCGTTCGCGCAGGATCATGCTCCCGGCGTTCCACCGCAGCCGCATTCTCGCGTCCTTCGACGTGATCCACCAGGAGAGCTCCGCGGCGCTCGAGCGGTGGCGGGCGGGCGAGGCGATCGAGCTCTACGCGTGGACACGCCGGCTCGCCCTGCGGATCGCGATGCGGGCGCTGTTCGGATTCGAGCCCGACGACCCCGAGGTCCGGCGGACAGACCTCGCCTCCCTGTTCGAGCAGGGCCTGGGCTTCTACTCGCGCGAAGTGCCGATGCAGATGCTGCGCGGTCCCGGCACGCCGTGGTCGCGCATGAGGCGCGCCCGGGCGCGCCTGGACGAGGTGATCTTCGCCGAGATTGCGCGACGCCGCCGGTCGCACGAGCGCGGCGAGGACCTGATGAGCCTGTTGCTCGACGCCCGTGACGAGGACGATGCGCAGCTCAGCGACCGCCAGGTGCGTGACGAGGTGATGACGCTCCTGTTCGCGGGGCACGACACCACGACCTCGACGATCGCGTTCCTGTTTTACGAGCTGGCGCGCGATCCACGGTGGTTCGAGGCGCTGCGGAACGAGCAGCTCGAGGTGCTCGGCGGGCGCCCGCCGCGGGCCGAGCAGCTGATGGGGGACGCCCTGCCGCTGCTCGAGCAGGTGATCGACGAGACGCTGCGGCGCTACCCGCCGGCGTGGGTCGGCCCGCGTCGCTCGATCGAGCCGTTCGAGGTTGCCGGCGTGCACGTCCCCGGCGGTGCGCCGGTGCTGTACTCCTCCTGGGTGAGCCATCACCTGCCCGATGTCTGGGAGGCGCCGTTCGCGTTCCGGCCGGAGCGCTTTGCCCCCGAGCGCAAGGCTCAGCTCGTGCTAGGCCAGTACGTGCCGTTCGGCGCGGGATCGCGAACCTGCATCGGGATGCGCTTCGGGCAGCTGGAGATTCGCGCGATCGTCTCCGCGATCGTCGCCGGCTTCGAGCTGCGGCTGCAGTCCGGCTATCGGCTGCGCGTCCGCCAGCAGCCCACGATCGGGCCCGCCGAGGGCATGCCGATGCGGATCTGCGAGCCGGGCGCAGCGGGGCCGTGACACGCCGCGTCAGCATCTGCGAGGTGGGCCCGCGCGACGGTCTGCAGAACGAGCCGGTCGTGCTGGCGGCGTCGGTGCGCGCGAGGCTCGTCAAGCGGCTGCTCGACGCGGGTGCCGCCCCGGTCGAGGCGGGCAGCATGGTGCGCAGCGACCGTGTTCCCCAGATGGCCGGCGCCGAGGAGGTTGTCGCAGCCGCTGTTGCCGCCGGGGGCGATGGTGGCAGGCTTGCGCTGCTCGTGCTGAACGAGCGCGGCCTGCGCCGGGCGTTGCAGACGGATGCGCTCGAGATCCACGTCGCATATCCCGTCACCGACGACTTCGCGCGGCGCAACCAGGGGACCGGCGCGGGCGAGGCCGCCGCGACCGCCCAACGGGTCGTCGCAGCCGCCCGCGCGGCCGGTCGCCGGGGATCGGTCACGCTCGGTGCGGCGTTCGGCTGTCCGTTTCAGGGCGCGGTCGATCCCGGGCGGGTCGCCGAGCTTGCAGCGCAGGCCGCCGACTGCGGTAGCGAGATCGTCGTGCTCGCGGACACGATCGGAGCCGCGACGCCGCGCGCCGTGCGCCGCGTGCTCGCAGCCGTGCGGGGCGCCACCGAAGCGCGCATCGGTCTGCACCTGCACAACACGCGCAACGCGGGCTACGCAAACGCCGTGGCGGGCCTGGAGGAGGGGGTGGACTGGTTCGACGCCAGCGTCGGCGGCTTCGGCGGCTGTCCCTTCGCGCCGCGGGCCACCGGCAACGTCGCGACAGAGGACCTGGCCTGGATCCTCGAGCGCGAGGGGGCCGAGCACGGGCTCGACATCGACGCGCTCGCGCGCACCGCCGAGTGGCTCGGCGCAGAGCTGCAGCGCCCGGCGCCAGGGCTGCTTCATCGGGCGGGCCGCTTCCCGCCGTCGGGCAACGTCGGCCGGCCCGAGGGGGCACAGCTCCCCGCCTGACGGCGCCCAGCTGCGGGGCCTGAGGGTGCACGGCCCCCGCCCGACGGCGGGGGTTTCGGGCTGGCGGCGCGTGCTCCTCAGGTCGCGCGCGGCGCGCCGCCGGCGGGTGCCGTGGCCGCGCCGCGCGCGACCAGCCGAGCGAGGCGCTCCTGCTCGACACCGATTGCACCGAGGACCTCCGCGGTGTCGGCTCCGATCTGCCAGCGCGCGGCCTGTCGCACGCTGCCCGGCGTGCCCTCCAGCAGGGGCACGACCCCGGGCATGGCGAGCTCGCCGTGGACCTCGTCGTCGACCTCGATCACGAGCCCGCGCTCGCGGAAGTGGGGATCCCCGAGGATGTCCTCGGCCGTGTAGACGGGCGCGCTGACGACGCCGGCCTCCGCGAGGATTCGGTCGAGCTCGGCGGCGGTGCGAGCGGCGGCCCATGCGCCGATGATCTCGTCGAGCTCGTCCTCGTGCTCGCCGCGCGCGGAGTGGGTCGCATAGCGCGGATCCTCGGCGAGCTCGGGGCGATCCATCGCCGCGGCCAGGCGGCGCCAGAGCGTGTCGTGGTTGGCGGCGATCACCACCCAGCGCTCGTCCGCGGAGCGGTACACGTTCGATGGGGCGATGCGCGGCAGTCGCGAGCCGCTCGGGCCGCGCACGACTCCCGCCAGCGCATAGTCGGGCACCATCGACTCGGTCATCGCGAAGCAGGCGTCGAGTATCGCCGCGTCCACCACCTGCCCGCCGGCGCCGCGGGTGTCGCGCGCATACAGCGCCAGCAGGATGCCCTGGAACGCTGATGAGGCGGCGAGCGAGTCCCCGAGCGAGATCCCCATCCGGGGCGGCGCCTCGCCGGGGTAGCCGTTGATGTGGCGCAGGCCCGCGAGCGCCTCGCCGCCGGACGCGAAGCCGGGTCGGTCGCTGTAGCGCGATCGCTGGCCGTAGCCGCTGACGCGCGCGTACACGCATCCCGGGTTGCCGGCGTGCACCTGCTCCGGGCCCAGGCCCCAGCGCTCCATCGTGCCGGGCCGGAAGTTCTCGACGATCACGTCGGCGCCCGCACACAGCTCCCCGGCGATCGTGGCCGCCTCGCGGTCGCGCAGGTCCAGCGCCACGGAGCGCTTGTTGCGCGCGAGCACCGACCACCACAGCGTGTGCCCCGCGTGCCGTACGCGGCCCCAGTCGCGCATCTGATCGCCCGTGGGCGGCTCGACCTTGATCACCTCGGCGCCGAAGTCGCCGAGCATGGTCCCGACCAGCGGGCCGGCGATCAGCTGCCCGAACTCCACCACACGAACCCCGGCCAGTGGCCCGGGGCCAGCGCTCTCGCTCACGCTAGGCCACGCCCGGACGCGCCAGGATCCCGGCGCGCAGCTCATCGGTCGTGGGCACCGGCGTGAGCGAGAACTCGTACAGCTTGCGGCGGTCCTCGAGCCACGGCGGCAGCGTCAGCGTGTCGCCCATCCGCGCCGCGTCGGGCTCGTCCACGGCGAATCCCGGCCCGCCCCGCTCGGCGATCTCGAACAGCACGCCGCCGGGCTCGGTGAAGTACACCGAGCGGAAGAAATGACGGTCCACGATGCCGGTGGCATTCGGGTCGATGCCGGCCGCCACCTCAGCCCATGCCTCGACGTCCGCCGGGGCGCATCCCCATGCGATGTGCTGGACGCAGCCCGCGCCAAAGCTGCGCCGGTGCGCCGGCGCCGGGTCCAGCGCGTACCAGCCGGCGCGCCCGGGCCCGCGAACCTCGTAGCGGTCGCCGCCGTCCACGCTCCTGAAGCCGAGCCTGGCCGTCAGGCACTCCAGGCTCGCGTGCCCGTCGGTGGCGAACGCCCGCACCCCGTCGATTCCCTGCAGGGCGTGCTCGACGGGGATCTCGGGCGATTCCCCGGTGAGCGGAGCGTCCTGGCTGTCGACCACCGCCAGCTGGTGGTCGAGGCCCTCGTGGTCGGCGAAGCCGAGGGTGCTCTCCGCGCGCTCGGTGGGGACCCCCTCGTCGGCCAGCCGCCCCTCCCAGAAGTCGAGAGCATCCTGGGAGGCGACGCGCCAGACGATCAGGTGCACGTTGCCGGCGCCCGAGCGCCCGTGCGGACGGCCGCGGTACTCGAAGAAGCTGATGTTGCACCCATAGCTGGCGCGCTCATCGCCGTAGAAGATGTGGTAGGTCGTCTGGTCGGTCTGGTTGATCGACTTCTTGACGATCCGCAGGCCGAGCACCCGCACGTAGAAGTCAGCGTTCGCGGGCGCATCGGCCGTGATGCACGTGACGTGGTGGACGCCTTCCAGATCCATTGCCGATCCTCCGTCGGGTCGAGGTGGGACCTATCGAGCGCAACCATACCGCATGGTACGGTGCGCGTGTGGGCTCTCCCCGAAACCAGGCGTCCGCCGCTCGCAGCTCCACGCGCTCGGGCGCTCGGCGCTTGACGGCCGCGGACTGGGTGCAGGAGGCGCTCGCTCTGATCGGCGAGGAGGGCCTCGGGGCGGTGAAGATCGACCGCGTCGCAGGTCGGCTGGGAGCCACGAAGGGGAGCTTCTACTGGCACTTCACGGATCTCGCGTCCTTCATGGACGAGGTGGCCGCGGCGTGGTGCGGCGACCGTGAGCGGATGCGCGTGATGCTCGAGCAGCTTCGCGAGCTTGCCCCGCGAGATCGCCTCATACGGCTCCTTGAGCTCGTGCAGGACACCCGCTACTGGCGGCTGGAGCGGGCCTCGCGCGAGTGGGCGCGCACAAACGCGCGCGTCCGGGGCACGCTCGAACGGTCGGACCGCTGGCTCCTCGACGCGCAGCGCCAGGCGTTCGCCGAGCTCGGCTTCGGCGACGCCGACGCGCGCCTGCGCGCCAACACGCTGTTCTTCGCCGCCCTCGGTTTCATCCTGGCAGGTCCGGCCAGCGGCCGCCTGGACCGCCGCCAGGCCGAGGGCCTGCTCGACCTGCTCACGGCCTAGCGAGGGCTCAGGACACCCGCTCTTCGAGCAGTCCCTCGAGCCGCTCGAGCGCGGCCGGCGTGCCCATCGCGATGATGATGTCGCCGGACCGGAGCGTGGTGTCGGCCGGGGGCTGTGGCTGGAACTCCTCCCCGCGGCGCAGGCCGACGATCATCGTGCCCCCGCGGATGTCGCCGACGGCCTGGCCGAGCGCCCGGCATCCCTCGTCCGCCTCGATCTCCTCCAGGCGGTACTGCACATCGACGTCCACGACCCCGCTCAGCTGGCGGTGGAGGGCCAGCCTCGCCATCTCCGTGCCGCTGGCCTTGTACGGAGAGATGACACGGTCGGCGCCGGCGCGCTTGAGCTTCTTCTCGGTGTCCTCGATCGCCGCCCTCGCCACGATCGCGATGTCGGCCCGGAGCTCACGCGCGGTCAGCGTGATGAACACGTTGTTGGCGTCGGAGTCGGCGCAGGCGATGATCGAGCGCGCCCGCTCGATCCCCGCCTCGACGAGCACCGAGTCGTCGGCGGCGTCGCCCTCGATGAAACAGGTGCCGAGTCCTTCGGCGGCCTGGCGGTTCTCCGGGTCGGTGTCGATCACCACGCACTCCGCACGTGCCGCCTGCAGATCGCGCGCCACCTGACGGCCGACGCGGCCGAAGCCGCAGATGATGTGGTGGCCGGTGAGCGAGTCGATCATCCTCTGCATGCGCCGCACCGCCAGCAGGTCGCCGAGATGGCCGGCTACGAAGAACTCCGCGACGGTCGCGAGCGCGTAGAAGAGCGTACCGACGCCCACGAGCACGAGCGTGACGCCGACGACCTGCCCGACCACCGTGTGCGGCTGCGGGAATCCTCCGACCGTGGCCGCGGAGTCCAGAGCCCACCGGAACGCGTACCAGAAGCCCACGCCCTCGCTCAACGCCAGGCCGAGCGCGCCGAGCAGGAGCAGGGCGAGCACGATCGCGCTCAGCACGACGAAGCGCCGAGCGAACGTTCTCAGCTCGCGCTGCGTGGCCGCCGCGTGATGCTCCGGGGCGGGGCGGGTGGAGGCGTCTGCGTCGGGCATTGCCGCATCATCACCGATGCGCCCGGACCGCCGCGCGGCGATTGGCCGAGCGTGCCGCCGTTGTCATCTCCGCGGCCGCACAGCCGCGCCGCCATACGCTATCCGGCTGGTGAACTCGTAGGGCGCAAGACGACGTCGAGCTCCAGGCACCCGATCGTCGATCACGAGCCCTCCGCAGCGAACGCCGAGTCCCACGCAAGGCCGAAGTCGCTGCGGCTCACCGCGCCGCTGGCCCGTATGCGCAGCTCCAGATCTCCGTAGAGGAGCTGCGGGCAGCTACGCGAGCGGCGGCCGCCGGCGGCCCTCGCCGGATGAAGGTCGGGTGCCTTCAGGCCTGGAGGTCTAGTCGGAGCCGGCGGCCGGGTCGAGCCGGGCCGGGGACAGCGCCCGGCAGGCGATCAGCCTCGAATCGACGAGGGCTGCTGCGCGATGTGCGTGCACCGCCAGGTAGTCGGGGTTGCCGGCCATCTCGAGGAACTTCGCACGAGAGGGATATTCGACCATCAGGGCCATGTCCCACTCGAGCGCCTCCGGTCCGATCACCATCTGCTGCGCCTCGGCCGCGAGCAGCACGCGGCCGCCCACCTCTGCCAGGAATGGTGCGGTCGCCTCGGCGTAGCGGCCGTACGCCTCCACGCCGCTGATTCCCTCGTCGATGCCGTCTGCGTGCTCCTTGAAGCGAAGCAGGTTGAGCATGATCACGGGGCCCGCGGATCCTGCCGCGAGCAACTCGTTCACCTGGGTCTCGGTGGGTGCGATCGCCATCGCTCACCAAGTCTCGCATGAGCGTGGCGAACATGCCTGCGGCCGCACGCGGCCGCAGGCTGGCACTGCGATCCGCGCCGTCCGCGCGAGGCGCGCTAGGCGTCGCGGGCGATCACGCGGTCGACCTCGACCGTGGCGCCGGACCGCGTGTCGGTGAACACGACGACCACCGTCGGCGGGCCGCCGAACCATGCGCTCATCTCGCCCTCGCCGACGTACTCGGCCGGGCGCTGAGAGCCGTCTCCCTGGATCACCCAGATCGCCTGACCCTTGTGGAAGAGGCTGTCACCGATGTCGGTCATCGCCGCTGAGTCTCGCATACGGTCACCGCGGGCAGGTTGGGCGCGCCGGGCCGGCCGCGGCCGCGTCGGTGCCCGGCGGCGAAGCGCCGCGATGCCGAGCGGCGAAGCGCGGTGGTGCCGGGCGGCGAGCGCGGCGTCCGCTCAGCCGGTGAAGAACTGCTGGTAGATCAGGAAGACGTTGAGCGCGCTGATCAGCCCGGCGCAGCCCCACGCCAGCGTGGTGGTGAGGCGTCGGTTGACGTGCACCCCCATCACCTCCCGGCGGCAGGTGACCATCACGAGCGGGACGAGCGCGAACGGGATGCCGAACGACAGGACGACCTGGCTGAGCACGAGCGCGTCGGTGGGGTTCACGCCGACGGCGAGCACGACCAGCGCCGGGATCATCGTGACCGCTCGGCGCAGCAGGAGCGGTATCCGGACGTTGATGAAGCCGGCCATCACGACCTGGCCGGCGTACGTCCCGACGCTGGAGGAGGACGCCCCGGAGGCGAGCAGCGCGACGGCGAACGCGAGCGCCGCGGTACCGCCCACCAGGTGCCCGAATTCGGCGTGCGCCTGGGGCAGCGTGTTCAGCCCGGACAGCGCCGGGGTGTGGAAGAGCTTGGCGGCGACGGCGAGCATCGCCATGTTGATCACGCCGGCGAGGCCCAGTGCGATGATCACGTCGAGCCGCTCGAAGCGCAGGACCCGGCCGCGCTCGCGGTCGTTGCGACACGGCATGCGGCCGCTCGTGAGCGCCGAGTGCAGGTAGATCACGTGCGGCATCACCGTGGCGCCGATGATGCCCACGGCGAGGTAGAGCGACTGCGAGCCCCGCAGGCCGGGCAGCAGTCCCTTCAGCGATCCGTGCGTGGAGGGCCCGATCCGCAGCGTCTCGTAGAGAAAGCCGGCGAAGATGATCCCCAGCAGGGCGGTGATCCCGAGCTCGAAGCGCCTCACGCCGTGCGTCTGCAGCTCGAGGATCGCGAAGGCGATCACCCCGGTGATGAGGCCCGCGGGAAGCAGGGGAACCCCGAACAGCAGATTCAGGCCGAGTGCGGCACCGAGGAACTCGGCGATGTCGGTCGACATCGCCATGATCTCCGCCTGCACCCACATGCCCCATGTGAACCCTTTCGGGAAGTGCGCGCGCACGATCTCGGGCAGGTTGCGGTCGGTGACGATGCCGAGCTTGGCCGACAGGTACTGGATCAGCATCGCCATCAGGTTCGCCGCGAGGACGACCCAGAGCAGCAGATAGCCGAACTGCGCCCCGCCCTGCATGTTGGTGGCGAAGTTGCCCGGGTCGACGTAGGCGATCGACGCCACGAACGCCGGGCCGAGCATCGCCAGCGTGGCGCGGACCCGGCCTTTGGCCAGGAGCTGCTCGAGCGCGCTCGGCCCCGCGAGCGCTCCGCCGAGCTCGCCCGGCAGCGCGATCGATGCACCCTCGACGGCGCCCTCGAACACCGGCACCGGATCGGGGCGCAGCGGCGTCAGAGCTGACCCGCCTCGGTCTCGATCCGCATCGCGCGCGCGAGCGCGCCCCCGATCGGGTAATCGCGCTCGCCGAACCGAACGAACACCGGCCCGCCGAACGGCTGGCGATCGACGATCCGCATGCGATCGCCGAGCGTGATGCCGTTCTCGGCCAGGTAGCGCAGCATCTCCGGGTCGGAGTCCGAGACGCGAACGAAGCGCCCGACGACACCCGGGTTGAGCTCGTCGAGACTGTGGGTGGAGCGCTCCTCGATCCCGAACTCCGCGGTGGGGATCGGATCGCCGTGCGGGTCGATCGTGGGGTCGCCGAGCCGCGCCGCGATCAGCTCCTCGAGCTCCTCGGAGAGCACGTGCTCGAGCACCTCTGCCTCTGCGTGCACCCGATCCCAGGACATCCCGAGCTCCTCCGCGAGGAACAGCTCGAGCAGCCGATGGTGGCGGATCACCTCGAGCGCCACCTGTCGGCCCTGCTCGGTCAGCCGCACGCCGCGGTAGGGCTCGTGCTCGACGAGACCCACCTCGGCGAGCTTGCGCAGCATCGCCGAGACCGACCCCGGCGTGACGCCGAGCCGCTCCGCGAGAGCGTTCGTCGAGACGGCAGCACCATCACGCTGTTCGAGGGCGTAGATCGCCTTCGCGTAGTCTTGAACAGACGCAGAAATTGAATCAGGGACCGACACACAGAATATTTAGCCATACAAAAATCTGTTTGTCAAGACTCCATAATCCAACTCCTCGGGTCGATCCTCGGGCGCGCGCACCCGCACCCCGGCCGGTCGGGGGCGCGACCCGGCCGGCCGAGGGCAACAGCGGTCGGTCGGCGGCGCTTTGCGTAGCGGGTGCCTCAAGGCGTGCGGGGTGCGCCCGCCGAGGGGGTCGCCCAGCTCGCGCGCACGCCCTCAGGCGTCCGGCGTCGCCTGCGGGCGGCGTGGTGGTGGATCGCAAGGGAGGGCGCGAGAACACCGAGGGGGGTCGGTGTCCCCGCGCCCGTGCGAGCGCATCCGGAGGTAAGGAGCGCACCCTCCGAACTGCCCTGGACGGCGGCCCGGGGAGAGACGGGCGGCCATCCAAGTTGTCTGCAGGCGCGCACGTCCCGGCTGGTGGCCTGCCGGGTGAGACGACCGTCCGGCCCACAGCGCGCGGCTCGCTCTCTGTCACGGGCGCGATCACCCTGCGCCGCGGCGCGGCAGAGCGCCACGATAAGGACGACGCCCGACAGCCAGATGATGAGGGGCAGGAGGATCAGCACGCCGCCGGGATCAGCCGTCGACAGGGTCGGGTCCGCGGCCTCTGCCGGGCCCGTCTGCGAGTGGCAACCCCATACCCCCTTCAGGGAGTGTCTGACGGACCACCGCGCTCGCGGCCAACGTGTGACCACGCATGCTGTCCGCTGTTCGGGGCGCAATCCCGGGAACTACCGGTGGCCGCTCCTGCGATCGCTGTACCGAGATCGTAGCGCGATCGAGCACACGGGGTGATGCCTTGCGTCTCGGCCTCGGCCGCGTCGGCGCGCGCGCTCACCTGGCGCTAGGGTGACCATGGCAGCGTCGCCTTCGGTGGTTCTCCCCTCTCGCGGTCCGGATGGCGGCTTCACTCGGCGAGAGGCGGAGACGGAGGCACAGCGTGTCAAGCGATGATCGCGGTCCGGCCGCCGGGCCGCTGAACGCTGCGCTCGCGAACGAGATCGGCAAGCTGGTCGCCGACTTCACCGGCAGGGGCGCCCCCCGCTCACGCGCGTTCGTGGACCAGGACATCGTCGTATGCCTGCTGGAGGACGGTGCCACGAAGGCCGAGGCAAACCTCGTCGCCGCCGGGAATGAGGATCTCGTGCGCCGGGGCAGGGACGCGCTCCAGCGGGCGATGGAGGACCGGCTCGTCGAGGTTGTCGAACGGCTCACGGGGCGCAGGGTGCGCACCGTACTGGGCGGCCTCAGCGCGCTCGCGGAGTCATCGGTCGAGGTGTTCGTGCTCGAGCCCGAGCGGCCCGTCGCGTCCTCCGGTGGCGGGCGATTGACCGTCGGTGGAGGCTGCGCTAGCCTCCGCCCTGCGGTGGGGTCGGTGATGGCCGGCAACCTCACGGGCCAGGCCGTGGAACGGGAGCGATCGACGGACGAGGTCTAGCTGGCCTCGCCGGACTCGGGAGCGGCAGTGGAGCAAGGCACGGCAGGCGATCGTACCCCCCCGCTTCAGGGTGGGCACCTGCTCGCCGCGATCTCCACCTCGATCGTGGGGATCCTGCGCGAGCACTACGGACGAGGCCCGATGAAGGCGAAGACCTACGCGCTCGACGACATTATCGTCGTCGTGATGCGGGGGAGCGGCTTCACGCCACTCGAGCAGACGATCATGGACAGCGGCCAGCCCGACCGCGTGATCGCCATGCGGGAGGACTTCCAGCGCGTGATGGCGACGCGTTACCGAGAGACGATCGAGGCGCTGACCGGACGCCGAGTGCTCGCGTTTCTCAGTCAGGCTCACGTGGAGCCCGACATCACGATGGAGATCTTCTTCATCGACGGTCCGCTCGCCGGCTTCGGGGCCGTCGAGGTGACCGAACCCGAATAGCAGTCCGAGGTCGGTTCAGGCGCCCGCCGTGGCGTCGATGTCCAGCCGGACATAGGTGATCGTGGGCTCGGGGCCGAGCGCGCCGAGAACCTCCTCGAGATAGGACTCGCGCAGATCGGCCGGCAGCCGCAGCAGGTGGGAGCCGAGCGCGTTCGCGCGCAGCCACTCGCTCAGATCGTCGTACGGAGCGGGGCGCTGAACCAGCCCGGTGCTGACCTCGGTGAAGCCGGCCGCGCGCAGTCGCCGGGCCGTGGCCTCTCGGCCGGCGTAGTGCCACGGCGAGTAGCCCTCCAGATGCGGCGCGAACGGCTGCTGCGCGCCGACGTCGAGGGTCGCTGCGAGCAGCTCCGGCGTGTTGCCCTCGCCCCCGCACTGCGCCACCAGACGGCCTCCGGCGCGGAGCGCCGCGTGCAGTCGCCGGAACAGTCCCTCATGATCGGCCAGCCAGTGGAACACGGCGGTCGAGAACACCGCGTCCACGCACCGGTCCCCGAGGTCCAGGGTGGCGAGGTCCGCGACGATCAGCTCCGCGCGGCCGCCGAGGCGCCGCGCGGCCGCGGCGATCATCCCGGCCGAGCCGTCGACGCCGATCACGTGGCCATGCGGCAGGCGCTCGATCAGCGCCTGCGTCACGCGACCCGAGCCGCAGCCGGCGTCGAGCACGGTCTCATCGCCTCTCAGGACGAGGCGGTCGAGGACCGTCAAGCCGTTGCGCTCCAGCGGCTCGGAGATCCGGTCATAGGTGGCTCCATCCCAGTCGTGCGGCATGGTGCGTACGCTATCACGTATGAATGTACGTAGCTGGGCTCAGTCCAGTGCGGCGTAGGCGGCGGCCTGGATGTCATCGTGCACGGCCGGTGAGGATGAGGTCTCGAACATGCGCTGGGTGAGGACGATCACCGTCAGGTCGGCGCCCGGATCGACGAGCCACGTCGTGCCGAAGCCGCCGGCCCAGCCGAAGGCGCCGTTGTCCTGCACCGCCTGGCAGAACCCCCACGAGCGGCCGTCGAAGAAGTTGCGGCCGAGCCCCCCGTGGGAGCGCTGGGCCGCGGTCAGCTGATCGGAGCACATCGCCCGCACGTCCTCGCGTGCGAGCACGGGAGTGCCGCCGCCGAGCAGCATGCGCGCGAACACGAGCATGTCGTCGGCGGTGGAGACGAGCCCGGCGGCGCCGTCGGCGAACGCAGCCGGCCTGCTCCACTGGCCGTCCGGCTCGTCCCATACGACCAGGCCCTCAGGCGTGGGCCTGTAGGCCGTCGCCAGGCGGTCGCTCTGGGGCGTCCAGAAGGCGGTGTCGCGCATGCCCAGCGGCTCGAAGATCCTCGTTCGAAGCACGTCGGGGAACGGTTCACCGGCGGCGCGTTCCAGCAGCACGCCGAGGACCGAGGCGCCCGTGTTGTACAGCCAGCGCTCACCCGGCTGGGCGATCAGGGGCAGGCTGCCGAGGTTGGCGATCCACTCATCGGCAGCCGGCTGGATCGCCGGATCGGGCGGGCCGATCGTGGCGAGCCGTAGCTCTTCGGAGGCGCTCACGATCGGCCACGGCGTCGCCGAGGTGAACATCTCGAGGGCCATGCCGAAGCCGAAGGTGAACGTCAGCAGGTCGCGCGCGGCGATCGGGCGGACGGCGGCGACCGTGTCGGCAAGCGGGCCGTCGACTCGCCGCAGCACCCGGCGATCGGCCAGCTCCGGGAGGAGCCGGTCGACCGGCTCCTCGAGGGAGAGGAGCCCCTCCGCAGCGACCGCGAGCGTCGCCGCGGCGGTGACGGGCTTGGTGTTCGAGGACAGCCGGAACAGCGAATCACGCCTGACCGGAGCGCCCCCGACGGCGAGCGTACCGAGCGCCTGCACGTGCACCTCGTCCCCACGCGCCACCAGCGCCACCATGCCCGGGACGCGGGCGGGACCGACGTGCCCGGCGGCGACGGAGAACAGCTGTTCGAGCCCGCCGGTCGTGAAACCCCGGCCCATCACGCGTCGCTACAGCGCGAGCGCCCGTCCGACGATGGCGTCGCCGTCGACGCCACGAGGCAGATCGCCGAAGGCCAGTCCGCGCGAGCCGAGGCGCGCGGCGCAGAAGGCCTCCGACACATATGGCGGAGCGTGGCGCAGGAGCAGGCTCGCCTGCAGGGCCAGCGCCATGTCCTCGACCACGCGGCGGGCGCCCCATTCGGCCTCCCCGGGCTCGGCCGCCAAGGCGGCGAGCCCCTCGCGCACGCGTCTCATGTGCGCGTCGAAGCGGGGGTCGGAGCCGGTCGCGAGCGCGCACTCCGCGAGGAACGCGGGTGCGCCCTGCGGCTCGCGGCGCAGCGCGCGCAGCACGTCGAGGGCGATCACGTTGCCCGATCCCTCCCACACGGTCCCGATCTGTATGTCGCGGTAGAACTGCGCCATCGGCGCCTCCTCGACATAGCCGTTGCCGCCGAGGCACTCGAGCGCCTCGGCCGCGAGCGGCGCGCCGCGCTTGCAGACCCAGTACTTCATCACGGCCAGCGCGATCCGGCGGAATGCCGCCTCGTCGGGGTCCTCGGAGTCGAACGCCCCGGCTATCCGCAGCGTCGCCGCCGTCGCCGCCTCGGACTCGAGCGACATGTCGGCGAGCACGTTCACCATCGCCGGCTGCTGCGCCAGCGGCGCACCGAACGCATTTCGGTGGCGTGCATGCCAGATCGCCTCGGCGAGGACGCGACGCATCATCCCGGTGACGGCGGTGAGCGTGTCCAGCCGCGTCCAGATCAGCTGCTCGACGACGAACGCGGTGCCGCGGCCCTCCTCGCCGAGGATGCGCGCCGGCAGCCGGTCGTACTCGACCTCCGAGGAGGCCAGGCAGCGGCCGCCGAGCTTGTCCTTGAGCCGTTGGATGCGGAACCCCGGGTGCGGACGCTCGGCGACGAAGCACGTGATGCCGGCCTCGGTCTGCGCGAGCGTTATGAAGACGGTGAAGACCGGATGCGTGCAGAACCACTTGTGCCCGGTCAGCTCGAACCACCCGTCGCCGATCGGCTCGGCGACCGTCGAGTTGGCACGCAGGTCCGAGCCGCCCTGCTTCTCGGTCATCGCCATGCCGGCCTGGGCGAAGGCGTCGTAGTCGGGGAGCGTCAGACGTGACTCCCACTCCGCCGCAAGCGCCTGATCCTGGCGCATCGTCGGCACGGCGGCGTAGTTGATCGACATCGGGCAGCAGGGGCCGGTGTCGAGCTGGTTGAGGAGGTGGAACATCGCGGCCCGCACGACGTGTGCGCCGGGGCGCGGATCGCGCCAGGGCAGCGAGTTGAGTTCGCGCTCCACGCCGAGACGCAGCATCCAGTGCATCGAGGGGTCGTAGTCGATCTCATCGACGCGGTGCCCGTAGCGGTCGTGGGTGCGCAGCACGGGGATGTTGCGCTGCGCGCGACGCGCGTGGTCGAGCGCCTCCTCGGAGGCCACCACGGCGCCGAAGTCGCGCACCCGGTCCAGGCCCCATTCGCCGCCCTCGCGAACGAGCGCCTCGCCCAGCGCCCGGTCGGCCTCGAACGAGTTGTGGCCGGCGAGCGGTGGCGGCTGGTTGACGACGTCGTGCGTGGTCAGGCGCTGGGGGCGGCTGGCGGTCGACATCGTCTGCTCCTCCGTCGTTCGGTTCGTGTTGACATTAGCGGTCCGGGCATTTGGAGAGCGTTCCGCGGGAGCATCCCCGGCAGTGTCCGCCGCGGCCCGGTGGGCGAGGTGGCGGTCGCTCTGAGAGACTGCCGATCCCATGGGCCCGACCAACCCCGCGATCACACCCGAGCTCAGCGTCGAGCGGCTCGCCGGCACGTTCCCCGGCGATCTGGGGATCGAGCTCACGGAGATCACCGATCAGCACGTCCGCGGGCGCATGCGGATCGATCGGCGCCACCTGCACCCGATGGGCTATGTGCACGGCGGGGCGTGGGTGGCCTTCGCCGACACCGTCGCCGCCTGGGGGACGATGCGCAATCTCCCCGAGGGAAGCGGCTTCACCACGGTGGAGCTCAAGATCAACGTGCTGGCGTCGGCCGGGGATGGCGACGAGCTCACCGCGTTCGGCGAGGGCCTGCACCTGGGAGCGCGAACCCAGGTCTGGCAGGTGCGCGTGTTCCGCGGAGAGCGCCTGGCGGCGAACTTCGGATGCACGCAGATCGTGCTCTGAGGGGCGCTCTGCGCCCGCCCGTTCGGGCGGCGGGCCGTCTGCGCCGCGCGCTGAGCCGTCGTCGGGGCTCCCGCCGCCGGTCGGTGGGGTCAGCGACGCCCACCTGAGCGCGCTGGGCAGGACATGGCGTCGCGACGGCGAACAGGCCCCGTGACAGCCAGATGAGAGGAGCGTCGCGACATGAGGGCGACGACGGCCTGGACTGACCACTCCACGAGGGTGCGCGCGATCGCAGTGACCACCGCCCGCCGGGCGTCGTGGCTCGCGCCCGTCGCCGCGCTTGCGCTGCTGACGCTGACCGGGTCGGCATACGCCGCCTCCGGCTTCGGTCCGCTGAGCGGCTCCGGCGGCTGCCTGACGGCGCCAGAACACAGCAGTCCGAGCGGCGCGAGCGGCTGTGGCAGCGGCGCCGGGCTCGTCTCGCCCCACGCGGTCGCGGTCTCGCCGGACGGTGAGAACGTGTACGTCGCCAGCGGCGTGTCCGGCACGGATCTGGCCGCGAGCTACGGCTCGCTCGCCGTTCTCAAGCGAGACCCCTCGACGGGGGCGGTGTCCGAGCTGAGCTGCTGGAGCTCGGACGGCACCGACGGGCGCGACGGCGCCTCCGGCGTGTGCGCCACCGCCCCGGGGCTGCTGGGCGCCGACGGCGTCGCCGTCAGCCCCGACGGCCTGACCGTGTACGTGACCTCGAGCTTCTCCGGTGCCGTGGTGGCCTTCGCGCGGGACCCCTCGACAGGCGCGCTGAAACTGCTCGGCTGCTTCCAGGGCCATCCCCCCAACGGATCGCCCTGCCCGTTCGCCAACGTCTTCTTCAGCTCCGGCGCGGTGATCGCGAGTCCCGACGGCAAGGCGCTCTACATCGCCGCACCGACCCAGGGATCGATCTCCACGCTGCTCGCCGGGTCGATCACTCCGCCGCCCTCGAGCGGGGGAGCCGGCACCGGCAGCTCCTCATCCGGCAGCGGGTCGAGTTCCGGCGGCGCGGGTTCCGGCGGCGGCGCGAGCGGCTCGGCCTCGAGCAGCGCGGAACCCTCGGTGGCGGCGATCTTCGGCATACCGATGGCCGAATTCTTCGCGAACCCCTGCATCGCCGTGAACGGGCTCGACGGAGCCTGCGCGGTCGGTGTCGCCACGCAGGAGCTCGGCGCGCTCGTGCTCAGCCCGGACGGCAAGCAGATATACGGCGCCGCCCCCGGCAGCCGCGCGATCGACGTGTTCGCCCCCGGCGCGACCGGAGCGCTCACGGAGACCGGCTGCCTGAAGGTCGAACCACCGCCGGGACTGTGCACCGCGAGCCGGCTGATGCGCGCTCCGACCCAGCTCGCCGTCAGTCCCGACGGGCTCAACGTCTACGCGGCCGACTCCTCCGAAGGCGGCGGGCAGGTCGACGTGCTCGACCGCAATCCCTCCACCGGCGCGCTGTCGACATCCGGCTGCGTCGACTTCCTGCCGGCGCCCAGCAAGGAAGAAAACGAAGAAGAAGGCGGCGGTGAAAAGGAATCATCGAGCGAACCGACCCCCAAGGACCCGTGCACGAGCGTCCCGGGGCTCGGCAACGTGTCGGTGGTCGCCGTCAGCGGTGACGGCTCGGCGGTCTACGCGATCGGCGACGGCTCGGCGGCCGTGTTCGCCCGCGACCCCTCCACCGGCAAGCTGACGGAGACGGCGTGTGCCGCCAACGAAGACAGCCGCTGCACCACCATCCCCGACCTCGAAGGTGTCGAAGGGGCGGCCGTGAGTCCTGACGGGCGCAACGTGTACGTGGCCGCCGCCAGAAGCAACACGGTGATGGCCTTCGGTATCGGCGCCGCCGTGGTGACCGCTCAGAGCGCGGCCACGCGAGCCGGGACCGCGCGCGTGCTCGTTGCCTGTCCTCGTGGCCTGCGGCGCCCGTGCGCGGGCCATCTCGAGCTCACGCGCGTGACCGCGGTTGCCGCCCGGCGCGGCCACCGCCTGCACGTCACGCGCGCCGTCGCCGGCGCTTCGCGGCGCTTCAGCATCAGGCCGGGTGCACGTGCGCGGGTCGCCGTGCGCCTCGGACCCGCCACCTGGCGGCTGCTGCTCTCGCACGGCCGGCTGCGCCTGACCGCTGTCGTGCGGGCCGCTCCGCGGGCGGGCGGATCGGGCTATGGCCGGCCGCTGATGCTCGAGTTAGCCGGCCGCTGAGGTAACGAGCTCCGCTCCGCCGCCGGGCCGACCGCGGCTTCCGCCCGCGGCGAGCAACACGGGCGGCGCGACGCGTTCCGCGCCGGCGAAGTGGCCGCGGCCGCGGCGAGCGCCCCGTCCGACACCCGAACCCGCGGCCGCCGTGACGCCCGATTCGGCCCGGAACGACAGAGACCCGCTCGGGGTCGGAGCGGGTCTCTGTGCGGGGATGAGGAGTGCTGCGTGGTGCTGCGCAAAGTATGCATGGGCCGCACACATAAGCCAAAGACGGAAGTGAGATAAGACTCATCATGTAACCTGATGAGTCGGGATGGATCTCCAGCAACTCCGCTCGTTCGCCGCGGTGGCGCGTCATCGTCACTTCACCCGCGCCGCCGCCGAGCTTCACATCGGACAGCCGGCGGTCTCCCAGCACGTGCGCCGTCTCGAGGCAGAGCTCGGGGTGCGCCTGCTGACGCGCACGACGCGCTCGGTCGAGCTGACCGAAGCCGGACGCCTGCTGCTGGAGCGCACGGAGCGCGCCCTCGGCGAGCTCGATGCCGGTCTCGCCGAGCTCGCCGAGCTGCGGGGCCTCGTACGTGGCCGCCTGACGATCGGCGCGATCCAATGGCTCGAGCCCTACGATCTCGCGGCCGCGCTCGCCACCTTCCACGCGCTCCACCCTGCGATCGACATCCGGGTCGTGGAGGAGGTCGCGCAGTCGATGCTCCTGGCGGTGCTCTCCGACCAGCTCGACGTGGCGTACGTCCCGACCGAGCAGGGCCTTGCGGCCGGGCTGAGCAGCCAGCTGCTGTTCAGGGACGAGCTCGTCCTCGTCGTCGCGCCCGACCATCCGCTCGCGCGGCGCTCGCGCGTCAGCATGGCGACGCTGCGCGAGGAGCCGTTCGTGTTCCTGCGCGAGGGCACCGGTCTCCGCCGTGCGGTAGAGATGGCGGCCCACAGCGCCGGATTCGAGCCCAACGCACGCTTTGAGACAAACGAGCTCTCACGCGTGCTCGCGCTCGTCGCGCGCGGGCTCGGCGTCTCCGCCGTGTCGCGCGCCGTGGCCGAGGCCGCCGGCGGAGAGGTCGTGGCCGTTCGCATCCGGCCTGCGCTCCGCCGCCAGGTGGGTCTCGTGTGGCGCACAGCCCGGCACCGCACACCGGCGGCCAACGCCTTCCTCAGGCACGTGATCGGCCCCGATGCGTCCCTCGGGGCTCCGGGCGCGGTCGCGGCCGACGTGACGCTTCCGGCCCCCGCAGGCTGAGCTCTGGGCGTCGGGTGCCGCCGAGCCCGGGGCGTGTGCGCCGAGCCAGGGCGTGTGCGCCCGGCTCAGCGGATACCGCAGGGCTCAGGGGGTACCGCAGGGCTCAGGGGGTACCGCCGAGCTCAGGGGGTACCGCCACTCAGGAGCGGCTGCCGCGGAGCTCGGTGCCCAGCACCGCCGCGGCCACCCGCTCCGGCGCCTCCAGCGGCGGCCAGTGGCCCACGTCAGGCAGGGCCTCGAAGGGGGCGTCGGGGAGCCGTTCACGGATCCGCTGCGCCATGTGCGCGCCCGAGACGGGGTCGAGCATGCCCCACACGAACCCGAGCGGGACGTCCGTGCCCTCCAGGGCGGCGACCCAGCGCTCGCCGTGCTGTTCTCGGTCCCGCATGTAATGGATCAGCCGGTGAGCGATCCGGTGGCCGTCGGCGCGGCTGGTGGCCCGCCAGATGCCGGCCCGGTCGGCCGCCGAGTCATAGCCCTCGGCGAATGTCGGTGCGAGCCCCGCGACGAACAGCTCCTCGTTGATCAGGGCGCTCAGCCGGGGGCCCTGCTCGGGATCGAGCAGGGCGGTCTGGGTCGGCTGCGGGCGGTGGAGGTCCGGATAGAGCCCGCCGTTCAGCAGGCGGACGCTCGACAGCTCGACCTCGAGGGCGCCTTCGGACCGCCGCGCGAGCAGCTCCTGGGTGACGGACACCGCGTAGTCGTGGGCGAGGATCCCCGTGGTGCCGATCTGCGCGTCTCGCCACAGCGCTTCCACGAGGTCCGCCTGCTCATGCAGGCTGTAGGTGTGCTCGGCCGGCTTCTCCGAGGCACCGAACCCGAGGAAGTCGGGCATCAGCAGCGCGTACCTCTCCGCCAGCGCGGGCGCCACCCGGGCCCAGTCATGCGACGAGCTGGGGAAGCCGTGCAGCAGCGTCATCGTCTCGGGCGCACCCTCGGCGCTGGCGCCCATCCGTCGCACGAACACGCGTCGGCGGACGCCTGCGAGCGGCAGCTCGAGCATCTCGCCGGCCGCCCACCAGTCCTCGATCGAGATCATGTCCGGCATTATCCCGTGAGCCGGCGCGGGGCATCTCCGCGCGGGTGAGCCGGGTAAGCTGGCCCGATGCGCGCCCATCACGTCCACATCGAGCACGAGTTCGGCAAGCCGCCCGAGCGGATCTTCGCCCAGCTGGCCGAGCACGAGAACCTCGAAGAGGTGTTCGGGGCGAAGATCGAGCGCGTGCGCGACGGAGACGGCGGCGAGCGCAACGGCGTGGGCTCGGTTCGCCGGCTGCAGATCGGACCGCTGCCGCCGTTCGAGGAGACCGTCACGGAGTTCGTCGTGCCCGAGCGGATCGTCTACCGGATCACCAGGGGGAGTCCCCTGCGCGGCCACGTCGGTGTGATGACCTTCCAGCCCGCCGGCGGCGGGACGCGGTTCGTGTACGACATCCGTCTCTCCTCGCCGGTCCCGGGCCTCGCGCTGCTCGTTCGCGCCGGGCTCACGCGCTCGATCACCCAGGCGCTGCCGGACATCGAGCGCAAAGCCTGACGGGCGGCCCGCGCCGGGCGGCCGCTGCGGCGATCGGCGCGCGCGCCGTCCCGAGCGCCGCACCCTGCCCGCCCTCGCATCCCCTCCGGGTCCTATCGTGCTCTGCCCATGGCCGGGATCCCCTTCACCGCCGAGCTCGTCCGCGACGAGGCCGTACTGCGCTTCCCCTACGACGAGCGCCTGCGCCGGCTGCTGCGGGCGATCCCCGGCCGGCGCTGGGACCCGCTGCAGCGTGCGTGGTGCATACCGCTTGAGCCGGAGCAGGCCCAGGCGCTGTCGCACCTGCTCGAGGGGCTACCCGGCGAGCCCGACGTGCAGCCCGAGCTGGCGGGCACGATCCGACGCCGGCGGGCGAGGCGCAGGCGCGATGAGTGCCTGCTCGAGCTCGCGCGCCCCGACGAGGACTGGTGGCTCAGCTTCGCCACGGACGCCGCACCGGACCCGGTGGCGAGCCTGCTCGCCCACCCCGACGCACGCGAGCTCGCCGCCATCGGGCGTGCGCTCGTGCCGCTCGACGATCGCGCCGCCGGGATCGTCCACGAGCTGACCGAACGGACGAGCGGGCTCACCCTGAGCCACGCGGCCAGGCGAGCCCTGGAGGCCCGCGCCGGGAGCGCAGCCGGCGACGGCCGGGAGGGGGCGGCGAGCCGGCAGGAGACGGCGCCCGGCAGCGGCGCGCGCTTCGAGGTCGAATTCCGCCGCGACCGCCGTGGGGAGCATTGGATCCTGATCGGCGGGCGCTGCGCTCCGCTGGCCCGCGTGCTCGCAGCGCAGGGTGGGCTGCGGTCATTGGAGGGTCCGGCGCGCTCGCTCGGGCTCGCCGCCGTCGAGCGCGACGCGCCCGCCATTCTCGAGCTGCTCGACCAGCTCGAGGACGCGAGCGTCGCTCCCCGGGTGACGGCGTGGCTGCGCCGCGCGACCACCTGGCGGGGGACGATCGAGGTGGACGGCCCGAGTGCTGCACCCGTGTTCCTGCTGATCGGCGATGCCGAGCGTCTGCCGAGACGGCTGCGGGAGCGCGCCTCGACGGCGCCCGGTGGTGCGACCGTACCGCTGGATGCGGCATCATGGCGGCTGCTGGCCGAGCTCGACGCCTGGATGACGCCCGCCGCGCGGCGCTGTGTTGCTGCGCTCGGCGAGCGAAGGCCCGCGCCGCCGGCCGTGCTCGAGCGCTCCGATGTGCACCGGGACCCGACGTTCGTGCTCGCCCCCGGGCACGACTCCGAGAGCCCGCGGGAGTTCGCACGGCTGGCCGGCGTCGTGATGCCGAAGGCATGCCGCGGTGGTCGCGAGCACGCCCAGCTCCCCGCGATCCGAGCAGATCCGTTCTGCGTCCCCGAGCTCGATCGCTTCCTGGCCGCCGGCGATGTCTGGATCGATCCGGAGGCGCTCGTGCTGCTGCAGCAGATTCGCGAGGAGCATGCGCGCGCGGCCGGCCTGGTCGCGCTGTCGGCGGCCGCGGACGCGCCCTTGCAGGTTCCCGGCCTCGGCGGCGAGCTCAAGCCGTTCCAGCGCGCGGGCGTGGCGTATCTGCTCGACCGGCGACGGGCGTTCCTCGCCGACGAGCAGGGCCTCGGCAAGACGATCGAGGCGCTGGCGACGATAGAGGCCGACCAGGCCTATCCGGCGGTCGTCGTCTGCCCCGCCAGCCTCAAGCTCAACTGGCTGCGCGAGTTGCGTCGCTGGCTGCCGCTGCGCACCGCGCGGACGCTCGTGGGCCAGGGCTCAGGCGAGGGCCCGCTCGGCTCGGGCGAGAGCTCGCCCGGCGCGGACATAACCGTCGTCAACTACGACATCGTCGCGGCACGGCTGCCGGAGCTCAGCGCGCTCGCCCCCCGCGCGCTCGTGCTCGACGAGTCCCACTTCTGCAAGAACGCGACGGCCAAGCGGACCCAGGCCGTCCAGCGGCTCGCCTCGGCCGTGCCGGACGACGGCCTGATCCTGGCTCTCACGGGGACACCCGTGACGAACCGGCCGGCCGAGCTGATCGCGCAGCTGCGCATCATCGGTCGGCTGCAGGACTTCGGCTCCGGCGCGAAGTTCGGCGAGCGCTTCCGCGGCCCCGACGCGCATCTGCGACTGCACTGGCATCTGCGCGCCCGCTGCTTCGTGCGCCGCTGCAAGAGCGACGTGCTCCCCCAGCTGCCGGCGAAGACGCGCGCGGTGGTGCCGGTCGAGCTCGACAACGAGGCCGAGTACCGCCTCGCCGAGCGCGACGTGGTGGCGTGGCTGCAGAGCCAGCCGCTCGACCTGCGCGAGCTCGACGCGAAGGTCGCCGCGGCACTGCGCGCCGAGCGGCTCGTGCGTCTCAACGCCTTGAAGCTGCTCGCCGCACGGGGGAAGCTCCACGCGGCTCTCACGTGGGTGCACGACTTCTGCTCGTCGGGGGAGCGACTGGTGGTGTTCGCGCGCCATCGCGAGATCCAGCGCGCTCTGATCGAGCACTTCCCGAGAGCCCTCCACATCGTGGGAGACGACAGCCCGAACGCGCGCGAGCAAGCGCTCGATCGCTTCCAGGAGCCCGACGATCGAGGCAACCAGCTGATCGTGTGCTCGATCGAGGTCGCGGGCCAGGGACTCACGCTCACGCGGGCCTCCAGCGTCGCCTTCCTGGAGCTGGACTGGACGCCCGCCAAGCATGATCAGGCCGAGGACCGTTGCCACCGGATCGGACAGCAGGATGCGGTCAACGCCTACTACCTGCTCGCCGCCGAGACGATCGACGAATCGATAGCGGCGCTGCTGGAGCGCAAGCGTGCGGTGATCGGCGCGGTCACCGACGGACGTGCGGAGGACGAGGAGGGAGTTCTCGATGCGCTCGTGCGCGAGTTGCGCGGGACGCCGTTCCGGCACCTGCGTGCCGTCGCGTGACCCGGGTTGGACGATTCAGGGGTTGACGCCGAGCGCGTTCATCACGAGCGCGTAGGTTTCAACCGCCTGCGCTTCGAATTCGGTGAGCTGCGATTCGCGCTGGTTGGAGCGGCGGATCAGGCCACGCTCGGCCGGGCCCTCGAATCGCGTGAGCCCGCCCGGCAGTTCGCCCAGCGCGACCCACGAGGGCATGAAGCTCGCCACGAAGGAGACCGTGCTGGCGGGCAGCTTGGTGAAACCGGTGGCGGCCCAGCTCCTGACGTCCGCGCAGAGGTGGGGCTCGGGCAGCGAGACGATGGTCTTCAGCTTGCTCACGTAGCTGTGGACCGCGTTGGTGAGGCCACGGCTGCTCCAGCGCAGACGCCCCGCGGCGGTGAGGTATTCATGGATGGAGGGGAGATCGGTGTGCATCGCGGAGGTGACCATCGTGCCGATCACCTCGTCGCTCATCTGCGTCGATTCTTCGTTCTGCGGGGAGTCCGCGGCGGCCTGGGGGCATTCGTGGCGCACCTGGGCGAGAACGTTCTGCAGCGCCGCTTCGCCGATGGCGATCCGGCTGCCCGCGGTCTGCACGAGCCGGTAGTTGTCCTGGATGTAGCTCTGCGTCACGGCCACGTCCGAGGCGGCAAGTGCGGCGGTGGTCCCGACGGCGCTCGACAGTGCCACGACCACGATCACGGCCAGCGAAAACGTACGAAGCCTGGACATGACCTCAGGGTACGCCATCGGCGTGCGCTCTCCGCCGGTGAAGAGATCGGTAAGGATCGCCCTCCGGGTGCGGCGCAGACGGCGGATGCCGTCGAATGCACCGGTATTGTCTGATCGTGCGGTCCTCCTCTCCGGGGCCGGGCGGAAGAGCCCGGGGAACGCCGCAGCCACGCCCGCCGGGGAGTGATCGGCGGGCGCTTCCTCCAATGACTCCGCGCAACGGACAGCCCCGCCTCATCCCCGCGGTGGCGATCGCCGTGATGAGCGGCGCGCTCGCGCTCGCGGGCTGTGGTGGGGCCTCGACCGCCGGCTCGGTCGTGCTCGACGCTCACAGCTCGGTGCAGGCCGCGGCCGCCAACCCCGTCACCGTGTCGCCGCTCCCGGGCACGATCGATGCCTCTCCGACGAGCCAGATCAGCTTTCTCGGGGGCCCCGGCACCGAGGTCACGGCGGTGCGTGTGGTGGGCTCGCACAGCGGCCTCCACGCCGGGGTGCTGCGCGCGTACTCCACGGGCACGGGCGAGAGCTTCCTGCCCTCACGGCCGTTCGTGCCAGGGGAGCGGGTTGCGGTCAGCGCCCGCATAGCGGGCCAGACGCACCCGGCCAGCACCACGTTCACGGTCGCCCACCCGGCGCCGGTGAGCCAGAAACAGTTCCCGCTCGACCCGGGCAGCGCGGCGGCCGTGCAGCACTACAGCTCCGCCCCGTCCCTGACGCCGTCGACCCTGACGATCACCACGGCGGCCAAGCCCGGCGCGAGCCCCGGCGACCTGTTCCTCGCTCCGTATCAGGCCGACGGCACCGCGGGCCCGATGATCGCCGAACAGGACGGTCAGCTCGTGTGGTTCCACCCGCTGCCCTCGTGGGAGACGGCGACCAACTTCTCGGTGCAGCAGTACGAAGGCAAGCCGGTGCTCGTGTGGTGGCAGGGACGCGTCCTGGAGGTGGGGTTCGGCCAGGGCGAAGACGAGGTCTACAACACCTCCTACCAGCACATCGCGACGATCCGCGCCGGCAACGGCTACCGGGCCGACCTGCACGAGATCCAGCTGGAGCCTCAGGGCGTCGCCTGGCTGGACGCCTTCTACCCGATCGCGATGAACCTGGCGCCGCTCGGAGGGCGCTCCGACGGGGTGGTCAGCGACTCGATCGTGCAGGAGATCGACGTGAAGACGGGCCTGGTGATGTGGGAATGGCACGCGCTGGGCCACATCCCGGTCAGCGAATCCCACAACGCCGTGCCGAAGGCCAGCTATCCGTGGGATTACGTGCATGTCAACTCGGTCGACCCCGGCCCGGCCGGCGAAGTGCTCCTGTCGGCCCGCAACACCTGGGGTCTGTACGACGTCAACATCCACAGCGGGGGCGTGCTCTGGCGCCTGGGGGGAGCGCACAGCAGCTTCAAGCTCGGACCGGGCGCCAGCTTCTACTGGCAGCACAACGCCGAATTCCAGCCGGGCGGGCTGATCTCGGTGTTCGACAACGGGTCCGATCCTCCCGAGGAGAAGCAGTCGCGCGGCCTGCTGCTCGCCCCCAACTTCCACGCCCACACGGTGAGCCTGGTCAAACAGTTCGTCAACCCCGGCAAAAGGCTGCTCGCCTCCAGCCAGGGCAACACCCTGAGCCTGGCGGGCGGGAACTGGCTGCTGGGCTACGGCGGCCTGCCGAACTTCACGGAGTTCAACGACTCCGGCCACGTCCTGCTCGACGGCACGCTGGGGCCGGGGGTGCAGAGCTTCCGGACCTACCTCTCTCCCTGGAGCGCCTCCGCGCCCGGGGAGCCCGCGGCGGTCGCGGCTCCCGCCGCGGGCGGCCTGAGCGTGTCGGTCAGCTGGAACGGGTCCACCGAAGTGGCCTCCTGGCGCGTGCTCGCCGGAGCATCTGCGGCGGCGCTGGCGCCGGCTGCGACGGCGACCAGGAGCGGTTTCCAGACGACGATCGCGGTGCCTGTCGCGGGCCCCTACGTGGCGGTGCAGGCGCTCAACAGCTCCGGCGCGGTCATCGGTGTCTCGTCAACGGTGAAGGCCTGAGGCGGTCCGGGCTGCCCGCTTCGCCGGTGTCGCCCGAAGGCAGCGGCCCGACGGTGCGTTCGCTGCGGGCCCTGCGTCTTTCGACCGCGCTCTCCGCGGCGATGGTGGCGGTGGAGTAGTAGTCGGCGAACCCACGGCCGTGGGCTGCGCGCAGCCGGGGTGGGAGGCGAGCGCGGAGCTCGTGGGCGATGGCGTAGTCGAGCTGCCCCCGCAGCTGGTCTTCGAGCGGGCTCACGCCGGCGGTGTTTTCGATCTCCAGGCGTCCCGCCTGGGTGCTGTAGTCGTACAGCTCCGCTTCCTGACCGGCCGCCAGCGGCTCCACGCCCGTGGCCGGCCAGTTCGAGTAGGTCGCGAACTTGGCTTCGGGCGTGCGCATCGCGATCACGTGCAGCGGCGCGTCCGCGGCGTAGGGTTCGATCGCGAACTCGGTCACGATCTCATCGGTGGCGTGCAGCACGTAGGAGCGCCCGGGAGCGGCGGGGTCGGCGAGGATCGCCGCGAGGTCGAGGCGGTCGGCGATGTGCGCGTAGTGGGGATCGCTCCGCCACGCGTTGGAGCCGCTGGCGATCGTCAGCAGCAGCGGTGCGACGTCGACGCTCGAGCTCAGCTGCGTGCGGGCCTGCTGCGGCGCGGTCGTCAGCACGCCGCGCGGATCCTTGACGATGAGGGGAACCCGGAGGGCCTCCTCGTATGCGCCCGCGCCCTTGCCCCGGAGGCCGTGCGAGGCGCCGTACTCGCCGTGGTCGGAGGTGAACACGATCACGGTGTTGGCGGCGACATCGGGCTGGCTCTCGAGCGCGTCGAGGACCCCGCCGATGTGTCCGTCCACCTCGCGCTGCAGCTTGGCGTAGAGGTTGATGAATTCGAGCCACTTCCGTTCGGCCCCCGGGCCGTGGAACGGAACCGGCCCAAACGACGTCGCGGCGGTGGTCTGCAGCGAGCGCTGCAGCAGGGGCTTGCGCCGGGCGATCAGCTGCTCGGGCGTCTCGTAGTTCGGCGGGATGCGGCCGATCACCCTGGCCGCGGAGGCCTCGGCGGCGACCCGGTCGCTCCAGGCGTACCACCATGCGATGTCGTGGGGGTTCACGAAGGACACGGTCGTGCACCAGGGCCCCGCGCCTCCCTCGTCGGCGAGCCAGGCGGCGAACTGCTTGCCGATGTGCGGGTCCACCCGCCAGCCCTGACCGGGCGCGCCGTCGGGAGAGGGGAAGGTCCCGCCGGCGAAGCCGTAGTTCTCGAGCGCACGCGCTCCGTCGCGCGGGTGCCACCTGTTGTCGTGGTGGGTGAGGTGCCACTTGCCGTACCAGCGCGTCTGGTAGCCGTGCTCGCGCAGCATCGTGCCCCACGTCGGGAAGCCGGGATCGAGCGTGCTGCCGCCTGTGATCATGCAGCCGGTCTGGTGGGTGTGCAGGCCGGTCAGCAGCGTCGAGCGTGACGGCGTGCAATCGTTGGAGGCCGTGTAGTGCCGCGCGAAGGAAACAGCATCGCTGCTCAGCCGCTGGAGGTTCGCGGGCAGCCCCACGCCGGATCCCGCGGGGGAGAACCACTGCGGAAAGCGCAGCTGGTCGACGATGATCACGAGGATGTTTGGACGCGCCTGGCGCCGGCTCGGCGTCAACGCGGCCGCCGGCGCAGCCGCCCCGGCGGCGGCCTGCGGGGAATCCGGGTCTCCGTCCGCGAGCGCGCGGATCGCCACGCCGGCGCCGCCGAGCAGTCCGCCGGCGACGAGACCTCCCTTCAGGAGGGTGCGTCGGCTGAGTTTCCTATCGTGATCCGGGTCGATGGTGTCCATGCGCGCTCTTATCGTAGGTGCCGCGTCGTGCCTCGGGGCCGCATCCTCGGCGCTCGTCCCGGGGCTGCTCGTGCCTGCCATCGCGCTCGCACAGAACGGTCCCGCCTGTGCGCCCGCCACATTGAACAACTCCGCCCTGCTGGATGGAGCCGTGACCGTCTCGCCGCTGCCCGGAAGCCGGGACGCCTCGCCCCAGACGCAGATCAGCTTCATCGGCGTGCCCGCCGGCGAGCTGTCGGTGGTGAGCGTCGTCGGCAGCGTGACCGGCGAGCACGGCGGCAGGCTCGCCGCCTACTCCCAGGGCGACGGGGCGAGCTTCCTTCCCGGCCGGCCGTTCGCCGAAGGGGAGCGCGTCACGGTCCGCGCCCTGCTGCGCAGCGGCCGGACCACGAAGGTTCTGCTGGACACCTTCGCGATTGCGCATCAGGACACGATCAGCTCCACTCCCGAGACGATCCATCGAGGGAGCGCCGCGGAGGTCCAGAGCTTCCACTCGCGGCCCGACCTGCACCCGCCGGTGGTGACCGTGACCGCCCACTCCGCCGAAGCATCGGCCGATGACATGTTCGTCGCCCCCTACACGGGGCCCGGCCAGGCGGGACCGATGATCCTCGACCAGAACGGCAGCTTGGTGTGGTTCAAGCCGCTCCCGACCAACGTCTCGGCGACCAACCTGCAGGTCCAGGAATACGCGGGCAAACCGGTCCTCACGTGGTGGGAGGGGGACATCTCGGTGCATGGCTTCGGGCTCGGGGACGACGTGATCGACGACAGCAGCTACACAAAAATAGCCCAGGTGAAGGCGGGCGACGGGCTGCAGGCGGACCTGCACGAATTCCACCTCACACCCCGCGGGACCGCGCTGATAACCGCGTACGACCCGATCCTCTGCGACCTCTCCTCGGTAGGCGGGCCCGCCTACGGCGCGGTGACCGACGCGGTCTTCCAGGAAATCGACGTGCGGACCGGTCTGGTCCGGTTCCAGTGGACGAGCGTGGATCACGTCGCGTTCAGCGAAACCTATGCCCCGCCATCCAGCTCGGTCGGCTTTCCGCTCGACTTCTTCCACATCAACGGGATCGCACCGGATCCGGACGGAAGCCTGCTCGTGTCGGCCCGCAACACCTGGACGATCTACGACGTCGACGGACGCAGCGGTCAGATCCGCTGGCGTCTCGGGGGCAAGCACAGCAGCTTCGCCGAGGCACCCTCGGCGCGCACCGCGTGGCAGCACGACCCGCAGCTGCTCCCCGACGGATCGATCAGCATCTTCGACAACGGCTCCTACCCGACCGTGCATGCTCAGTCGCGCGGGATCGTGCTCGAACTGGGGCAGGGCAGGGCGACCCTGCTCAGCCAGCTCACGCATGGCCCGCCGCTGATCGCCGAGAGTCAGGGCAGCCTCCAGGCGCTCGGCAACGGGAACTGGTTCGTGGGCTGGGGCCAGGTGCCCGACTTCTCCGAATTCGGACCGTCGGGAGCGTTGCTGTTCGATGCGCACCTGCCCACGTTCGACCAGTCCTACAGGAGCTTCCGGTTCCCCTGGGTGGGTCAGCCCGCGCACCGGCCGTCGCTCGCCTTCCAGCCCGGGCCGCCGGGTGCGGGGACGGCATACGCGAGCTGGAACGGGGCGACGCTCGTCTCCTCCTGGCGGCTGCTCGCCGGCCCCTCCCCGTCGCAGCTGACGCCCGTGGCGGCTGCACCGCATACCGGCTTCGAGACCGCCATTGCACTGCCCGCCGGCGCGCCGGGTCCGGACCTCGCGGTGGAAGCGCTCAACGCCGCCGGCGGCACGCTCGGCGTCTCGGCGGCGATCGCCGAGTCCGCCGGCTGACGCACCCAAGTGCGTTCGTCGGCCCTCGCGAGCTGGCGCTCGGGTGGGATGCGCACGACGTCCCAGGCCAGGCCCGACCGCTCGAGCGCGCTGATCAGCCAGGCGGAGGGGTCCAGCTGCCACCAGCGAAGGCCGTGCCGTGCGGAGGTGGGGAAGGCATGGTGGTTGTTGTGCCAGGCCTCGCCCAGCGTGGGAAGCGCCAGCCACGGCAGGTTGCGCGACTCGTCGCCGGTGGCGAACGTGCGCCGGCCGAAGTAGTGGCACAGCGAGTTGATCGAGAAGGTCGCGTGGTGGAGGAACAGGATCCGCACGGCGCCGCCCCACAGCAGGCCGGTGAGGCCGCCGACGAGGGTGCCGGTCAGCGCGAGGCCGAGCGCGAACGGGAAGGCCAGGCCCGCGAGCACCCAGACCAGGAACGTGCGGTCCACGAACCGCACATAGGGATCGGCCAGGAGATCCTTCGCGTAATGCTCCTCGCTGGCGAGGTCGATGCCGCGAAACAGCCAGCCGAGGTGGGCGTGCGCGAGGCCGGCCACGGCTCCCGTCCAGCCGCTGCCGTGGTCCACGTGCGGGCTGTGCGGGTCGCCGCGCCGGTCGGAGAAGCGGTGGTGCTGGCGGTGCGTAGCCACCCATTCGATCACCGGTCCCTCGATCGCCGCCGAGCCGAGCGCCGCGAGCGCCAATCGCACCGGCACGACGGTCTTGAAGCTGCGATGGGTGAACAGCCGGTGGTAGCCGACGGTGATGCCGGCGCCCGTCAGCGCGTAGGTGACCGCCAGCACCACCAGGTCGCTCCACCCCAGCGCGCCGCCCCACGCCAGCCACATCGCCAAGCCCAGCAGGCCCACCGGAACGATCGTCACCACCGCGTTTGCGATCAGGTCGATCTTCGGGCTCTGGATCGGTGTCCTGTCGGCCGCGCGCACGTCTTCCCGCGGCGTCGACTCGTCGGCATCGGCGACTGGGGCGGGGTCGGCGACCGGGGCGGGGCGGGGGACCGAGGCGGGGCGCGCGAGCCTCACCTCGTGTTCGGGGATCAAGCGATCTCCCTCTCTGGCGGTGCGCACAGCCGCGTCGGGCCGGTGCGCCGCCGATGGCGTTCCTCGAGCTTACTCCGCTGTCGGCGGGCAGCCTCGGGGCGCGCTACGGCTTCCCCGGGTGCGAGGTCGCCGCGAAGGCCTGGTCGCGGTCGGAGTGGTCGGACGTCACCGCCCGGTGCGGTCAACCGTGACATCGATCGTGCGACATCGCCTATCGCTCCCGGCCGTGCTGTGCGAGGGCGCGCGCTGCCTCGTACGCGAAGTCACCGAGCTGGTCCATCTCGCGGGCCGTGAATCTCGCCCGCGTGAGACCGTCGAGGACCTCGAGCACCCCGAGCACGCGATCTTCGAGCAGCAGTGGCATGGCCATCAGTCGCTTCGGAACGTAGCCGATGGTTTCGGCGGTCTCCTCGGCGAACCGCCGGTCCGAGGCCACGTCCTCCAGAAACAGCGGCTCGTGGGCGGCGAGCACCCAGCCTGCGACCCCGGTGGTGTCGGGGATCCTAACGCCGATGAGCGACTCGGACCCCTCGCCGGACATCGCAGCGAACACGAGCAGCCGGCTCTCAGGCTCGTGCACCAGGATCGAGCACGCCTGCGCTCTGAAGGTCCGACGCGCGTGATCGACGATCGCGCCCAGTCGCGCGTCCGCCGACATCGCCTACCCCCGTTCCCGCGCGAGGCGTTCGGCGGCGGCACGAGCCTCGTCGATGTCCTGGCGCGCGACGATCCGTGTGTACCCGCCCGCCTCCCAGACGCCCGTGTAGGACCAGGTTTCCTGCACTCGGCGCGTGCTGCGGGTGGGGCGACTGTCGAAGCGGGTCACCGCGAATACCACCCCTTTGCCGAGACCCAGGCACTCCGTCACCTCCTGCTCGTACACCTCGAACGTGGCGAGCCAGCCCTCGAGGAACGGGCGGATCTCAGCCAGCCCTTCGTACGTGCCAAAGCCCCAGGACGACGCGTCCCAAACCGCGTCGTGAGCGTAGTGGCGCATCGCGCTGTCAAGGTCGCGGTGATTGAAGGCATCAATGCCCTGCCGCGTCAGCTCCACCAGGTCGTGGGCGCTGCGCTCATCGGCCACCATTCGTCCAGTATCACGCCCCGGCCACACGGGTGCCCGCGACCAGGCGCTGATTCCGGCTCTGTGGACGGAAGGGGGGGGATTCGAACCCCCGAGACGGGGATCACCCGCCTAACGGTTTTCAAGACCGTCGCATTCAACCGCTCTGCCACCCTTCCCACTGCAGAGCGGATGCTACGCGCTTCGGCGGCCCGCCCGGGCAGGCTCTACACTGGCAATCCCGATCTCCGGGGAGAGGTGGCCGAGTGGCTGAAGGCACTCGCCTGCTAAGCGAGTATGGGGGTCAAACTCCATCGCGGGTTCGAATCCCGCCCTCTCCGCTTTGATCGCGCGTGCGGGCGGCCGCGCGGGGAGCCGCGCGGCCGGGCGGGCCGTCGAGGAGGGGCCGTCCCAGCGGCCGACTGCGGCCGGGAGGGGTCGGCTCAGCGGCTCAGCGCGGCGCGAAGCACGCCGCCCATCTCGGCGACGGCCTCCCGCGGGCCGGTCCCGCCGATCAGGACGTGGGTGAACCCGTGCACATAGCCGGGGTGGCGCCGCACGCTCGCGGGAACCCCCGCCTCGCGAAGCCTCCGCCCGTAGGCCTCGCCCTCGTCGCGGAGGGGGTCGAAGCCGGCCGTGACGACGAGCGCGGGCGCGACGCCGTGAAGATCCTCGGCCAGCAGCGGGGAGACGCGCGGGTCCTCACGGCTCCCGCCGGAGGCGAGGAACTGCTCCTCGTACCAGTCCATGTTCTCGCGGGTCAGCACGAAGCCCTCGGCGAAGGAGACGCGCGAGGCGGACACGCGGCCGAGATCCGTGACGGGATAGATGAGCAGCTGGAAGGCCGGTGCGGGGCCCTCGCCGGCCGCGGCCGTCTGGGCGGTGACGGCGGCGAGGTGCCCGCCGGCGCTGTCGCCCGCGACGGCGACCCGAGCGGGGTCGATGCCGAGCCGGTCGGCGCTCGCCACGGCATCGCGGAAGGCGGCCAGCGCATCGTCGACGGGCGCCGGGAAGGGATGCTCGGGCGCGAGCCGGTAGTCGACGCTCAGCACGCGGGCGCCCGAGGTCCTCGCCAGAAGCCTGCAGGGCTGGTCGTGGGTGTCGAGGTCGCCGGCCACCCACCCGCCGCCGTGGTAGTAGACGATCAGCGCCGAGGGTTCGCCACCCTGCGTCTCCTCGGGCACGAACAGGCGCGCCGGGAGTGGCCCCTCCGCCCCCGCGATGGTCGTCTCCTGAACGCCTGCGACGGGGATCGGCGGACCGGCCACGGAGCGGGCCGACTGCCGCAGCTCGGCGCGCGCCTCGGCCGGCGCCCGCCCGGACAGTGGCGGCCGCGGGTTGCGCTCCGCGAGGCGGATGAAGACCTGCATGTCGAGATCGAGCTCCAGTCCCTCGCGCCGGATCGGATCGCCGGCGATGCGTCGCTTGACCGACCGCGGGAGCGCCGCCACGGCGCGCGCCGCCAGCAGCTCGAGCCGCTCGGCCGGTGTCGGCGATGGCGGGGACTGCGGGGGCACGCCACTGTTCTACACGATGCCCTGCCGCGGCGGGCTTCCGCCGCGCCCGGCGAGGACGAGAGCCCGAGTCGCGGGCTCAGGCTTGCTGTGAGAGCCAGGCGAGCAGCGCGGTGCGCGAGAAGCGCCACTCCTCGCCGATACGACGGCCGGGCAGCCCGCCCTCCTGCGCCAGCGCGCGCACGGCCTGCACCGGCACCCGCAGCAGCTCCGCCGCATCCTGCAGGTCGAGCACCTCGCCGGCGGGGGAGTCAGACCGCTCGCGGATCTCGACCCGCCCCATCTCCAACCGGTCCGCGAGAAGGTCGCTCACGATCTGCTGCTTGCGGCGCCCGGTCGCGTCCACCAGCCGGTCAAGCGCCGCGGCCTGGCCGCTGGGGAGACGCACGTAGAGGGGAACGCGATCCTCGGACACGAAACACACCATAGCAAGTGATATGGCCTGCTATCCGACTGCGGGAGCGCGCCCCAGCCCGTGCCCGCGGGTGGGCGCGGCCCTACTTGTCGACGAGCCGAACGAGCTCTTCGCCGACCCTGACGGTCAGCATCCCGTTGACGGGCAGCGCTTCTAGCGTCGGCTGCTGTTCCCCTGAGCGGGAGAGGCCGATCGCGACCCGCTCTCCGCGGCTGCCGCCGAGCGCCGGATCGGGCGAGCCGTCGGAGAGCGTGCCGGTGAGAACCAGGGCGCTGCCCGAGACGCCGGCCGAGAACGTCTCGCCGTCGGCGGCAAGCGCGAGGGCCGCGACCGGGGCGCCGAGCGTCACGTGGCCGGCCGTCCCGAAGCTGGAGTCGGCGGCGCCCGTGGCGGTGAAGCGGAAGAGGTCGATCCCCGTGCTGTTCTGACCTTCGCCCCCGAAGGCGGCCTCGACCGCGCCCCCCGGCAACGAGTAGAGCCCGTCGCAGAGGCTCGAGGTCGAGTTGCGTGCCATGGGCACGAACGGCAGGAAGACCGCGCCGGCGATGCCGAACCCGGTCGCGTCCGCTCCCGTCGGGCCCAGCTGCTGGACGGCGGGCACCTCGACCGCGTTGCTGTCGGGTAGCACCGCCTGTTCGTAGGCGAGCAGCAGCGTGCCGGCCGGCGCGAGCGACTGGCGGCAGGCGAACCCGGCGCCGCCCCCCGGATAGCCTGCGAGCGCCGGGGTCGGGCCGGGTGCCTGCAGGAAGCCGCCCGTCCCGAACGATCGGTCCAGCGCCCCGGATGCAAGCAGGCGCACAAGCCCGATCTGCCCTTCGCCGAGGCCCGCGGGGATCGCGGGTTCGTCCGCGGGCTGGGGCGCTTCCTTCTGGTAGGCGGCGAGGATGTCGCCGTTCGGCTCCACCGTCGCGGCGGTGACGATCGCGAAGCCGTGGTGCAACGGCAGCCCGTAGTCGGCCACGCCGTCGTGGCCGAACGCGCGGTCGGGCCGGCCGCCGGGGCCGATGCGGGCGACCGCCAGGTGGTCGGAGCGGTCGAGCCCGACGATCGCCAGTCCGCCGGCCGGGTAGGCCAGGACGCGGGGAGCGTCCTGCGCGAACGCGTACACCGTGGGCACGGTGCTCACGCCGCCGTCGCCGAAGCTCCGCATGAGCGTGCCGCCGGCGGACATGCGCGCGAGCAGCAGCGCTCCCCGTCTTCCGTTGGCGTAACCGCCGACGAACACCGACCCGCCCGGTCCGGAGGCGAGCAGCGTGCCTTCCCGGTGCTCCCTCAGGGGCAGCCCGGCGACGCCGTGCCTGCCGAAGCTCGGGACGAGGTGCCATACGGCGGCGGACGCCGATCCCGACCCCGCTGCCGCCAGGCTGCAGGCGGCGAGCGCCGCCGCCGCGAATCTGCTCACGCCGCCTGCCCCGGTCATGCGCCTGAGGCCAGAGCTACCGGCTCTTCGATCCCCCGCCCGGCAGTCGTGTCGAGGATCCCGCGCATCGCCTGCTCTCCGCTCAGTCCTCTGGCGCGTCCTCGGCGGCGACCGCGAAGACGATCGCCCTGCGGGCGAGGGTGAGGTAGGGATGCAGCTCGATCGGGCCTCCCTGGAGCGGGGTCACCGAGACGTCGGTGAGCGTGATGAACTCACGCTCGGCGGCGTTCAGGACATCCGAGACGCGGCTGCGGTAGCCGTCGCGAGCGAGCGTGAGCATGCCCTCGATGCGCAGCCGTTCGGTCTCGATCCGCACGCGCTCGGTGCGCTGGTTGAGACCGGGCTCTTCCTCCTCGCCCGCGGGGTGGCTGTCGCTCATCGTCGCATTATCGAGCCTAGCGCCCGACGATGTAGGTCCTGGTGATCGTGGTGCGCCTGCCGGTCGGCCCGGCGGCGACGATCTGCACCCTTGCGCGCATCAGCCTTCGTCTGCCGAGCGCGCGCTGCAGGGTGCGCAGCGAGCGCGGGCCCAGCAGCAGCCGGACATGGCCCGTGACGCTGCTCGGGAGCGAGCGCGCGGCCGCCACGAGCGGTATCCGCGCAGGCCTGCCGAGCGGCGACAGCGTGGCCGTCACGAGGATCTTGCACCCCCGTGCGCAGCTGACGGCCAGGGCCAGCGCGCGGCGCCTGAGCACGCCGTCGATCCGCGGGACCGCGACCCGCACGACGGGCGCCACGTCGAGCGGGGGCGGCCAGGTGCCGGCGGCCTCGCACCCGGTGGGGGCGGGGGCTGCCGGTTCGAAGCGCTGCACGCGGTTGTTGTTGGTGTCGGCCACGTATACGTCGCCGTTGCAGTCGACCGCGATCGCGGTCGGCTGGGAGAATTCGCCGAGCCCGACCCCCCTCAGGCCCCACCGCGCCAACGGGTTGCCGCCGGCGTCGAACACCTGCACGCGGTTGTTTTCGCTGTCGACCACATACACGCGTCCGGCGGCGTCGAGCGCGATCCCGGTCGGGGAGCGGAAGCGACCCACGCCGGTCCCGCGCGAACCCCATTCGTCGAGCACGGCTCCGCCGGGGGAGAGCTTGACGATCCGGTTGTTGTCGGTGTCGGCGACGTAGACGTCTCCGGCGCCGTCGACCGCGACCGCGTCCGGGTGGTCGAACTGGCCCGGCCCGCGGCCGGCGGCGCCGTCGCCTTCGGCGGCTCCCCAGCGCCCCTGAAGCGTGCCCGTCGGGCTGTAGATGAGCACCCGGTTGTGGCCGCTGTCGGCCACATAGATCTCGCCCGACGGGCCCACCGCCACCGAGCCCGCGTCGTTGAGCTGGGCGCCGCCCAGCTCGGCCGGGCCGCCCAGTTCGCCGAGGTACGTCGCATCGCCCCAGAAGTGCACTAGGCGAGCGTTGCCCGGGTCGCTGACGTAGACCGAGCCGCGCGGGTCGATCGCTATCCCCGCGGGTGCGTTCAGCCCGGGCCGGCTTCCCCCGGCCGTCGTCCACTGCCCGGCGTAGGCGTCGCCGCCGGCGGCGAACAGCTCGACCCGGTTGCCGGCGGTGTCGGAGACGAACAGCCGACCGGTCGGGTCGGTCGCCAGCCCGCGCGGCGCCGTGAACAGGCCAGGGCCGCGGGCGGACATGCCGAGCGTGCGCAGGTAGTCGCCGTTGGTGTCGTACACCTCGATCCGGTCGTTGGCGGTGTCAGCCACGTAGGTGTCGCCTGCCGGATCGCTGGCGAGCGCCCGCGGGAACGCGAGCTGTCCCGGTTTGGAGCCGAACCCACCCCATGCGCCGAGGAACTGGAGATGCGGCCCGAGCTTGACCACGCGGTGGTTGAGATCGTCGGCGACGTAGACGTTGCCGGCGGCATCGAGCGCGACGCCGTAGGCGAAGCCGAACTGTTCGGGCCCCTTGCCGGCGGAGCCCGCCGAGCCTTCGTAATCGCCGCTGGGGTCGAATTTCTGGACGCGATGGTTGTCGTCGCTGACGATCACCTCGCTTTCGTCGGCCGCGACCCCGCGCGGGTAGGAGAACTGGCCGGGCCCGCTGCCGTAGGAGCCCCACTCCATCGCTTCGCCGCCTTCGAGGTTGAACCGCTCGATGCGGTCGTTGCCGCTGTCGGCCACGTAGACGTGGCCGCCCGCGACCGCGATGCCGCCACCCGGAGGGTCGGTGTAGTTCTGTGAGGAGCCGAAGTTGAAGGCGCCGAGTTCGCTGCCCCGATGGCCCCAGGCGGTGATGAAGTCGCCGCTGGAGTCGAACTTCTCGATCCGGTCGTGACTGGAATCCACGACATAGACGTTCCCGGCGGAGTCGGTGGCGAGTGCCCCGATCGGCCCGAACTGGCCGCGCCCGCTCCCGTAGGAGCCCCACTCGCCGACGTAGGTCCCCGCGGCGTTGAAGCGCTCCACCACGTAGCTGAGCTGGTCGGCGACGAACACATCGCCCTCGGGGTCCACGGCCACCGCCTCGGGGAAGCGCAGGACGCCTTCGGCACGCTGGCCGATGATCGTGGCGGACGTGTAGGGGCACGGCCCTGCACCCGCCCCCGGGCACGCTTCGGCGAGCGCCGGCGCCGCGCCGACCCCGGCGCAGGCCGACGCGAGGGAGAACGCGAGCAGCACGCGCCGGATCCGCGCCGGCAGCCGCGTGCGATGGCACCGGTGGCTCATCGACCGAACAAACACGGCGCGGCCGCCGGTGGAGCGGTGGGCGGGGCATTAATGCGGTGCGACCGCAGGGGGCGGCCCCTACAGGATGCGCTCGGGTGCGCGGGCAGGCAGGCCCGCGCGTTGGGCGGGGGCGTCGACGAACCGCGCGTTGGCGCTGGGGCGGTTTCGCTCCTCGCGCACTATGTACAGGGGCCGGTGCTTGACCTCGTCGTAGATCCGCCCCACGTACTCGCCGATCACGCCGATCGCGATCAGCTGGATTCCGCCGAGCAGCAGGATCGCGATCGTGATCGAGCTGAAGCCCGGGAGGTAGGAGTCGGCGATCCGCAAAGCGATCACGACCGGGATCGCCACGAACGCCACGCCGGCCGACAGCAGGCCGGCATAGGTCGCCAGCTGCAGCGGAAGATGGGAGAACGACGCGATCGCATCGAGGGAGAAGCGCAGCATCTTGCGCAGCGTGTACTTCGTCTCGCCGGCATGGCGCGCGTCGCGCTGGTAGGCCACGGCGGTCTGGTTGAAGCCGACCCAGACCGTCATGCCACGCAGGAAGCGCGAGCGCTCGGTCATCGCCAGCAGCGCGTCGAGCGCGCGGCGGTCCAACAGGCGGAAGTCGCCGGAGTTGGGCTCGAGATCCACCTGGGCGAGCTTGTCGAAGAGCTTGTAGAACCAGGAGGCGGTGGCGAGCTTGAAGGCCGTCTCCCCCTCGCGCTGCTTGCGCACGGCGTAGACGACGTCCGCGCCCTGGCTCCACTGGGCGATCATCTCCGGGATCAGCTCGGGCGGATCCTGCAGGTCCGCATCGATCATCGCCACGACATCTCCGATCGCGTGCTCGAGGCCCGCCGTGAGGGCCGCCTGGTGGCCGAAGTTGCGGGAGAGGTGTATGACGCGCACCCGTGGATCGGATGCCGCGATGCGGTCGAGGAGTTCCGGCGTGGAGTCCCTGCTGCCGTCGTTGACCAGCACGAGCTCGAACTCGTAGTCGGCCACTGCTGCCGTCGCGCGTTCAACGAACTGCTGGACGAGCTCCTCCTCGTCGAATATCGGAGCCACGACGCTGAGAAGTGTGGGAGTGCGGAGTGGGGTATCCGGCATGGTCTCTGCTTCCTCGGCGGGCCCTCTGGGGCCGCCGTCCTGCGCATATCCTCGACGAGCACCCTAAGCCGCTGATGAATTAATCGTTCATCCTGTCGGCGATGCCTTCGAAGCACCGCAGTGGCTCTCGGACGCCACCCCAAAGCGTAGCGGGGCCGGTGCACCCCGCCGAAACGCGTCTTGCGGTCCCGGCCGGGCCCCCGGCACGGTGGCACGTGATGGTGCAGTTCGTCAAGTTCGGGATCGTCGGCGTGTCCAACACGATCCTTGCGTTCGCGGTCTACACGGTGCTGCTGAAGGTCTTCGGCGTGTGGTACCTGGCGGCGTCGGCGATCGGCTTCATCGTGGGCGCCACCAACGGCTTCCTGCTCAACCGCCGCTGGACCTTCAAGGAGCACGTCGGCGACTCGCTGACGCCCGTGCGGTGGGCCGTCGTCCAGGGTTGTGGCCTGGGCCTCAACGAGGTCCTGCTGCTGGTGTTCGTCGGCGGGGCGGGGCTGGACAAGCTCCTCGGCCAGGCGCTGGCGACGGTCGTCGTCACGGTCAGCACGTTCTTCGTCAACCGCGCCTGGACATTCCGCGTGCTTGCGCCCGAGGCGCACGTGGCGGTGGCCGACGGCGAGCCCTGAGGCGCGGGCCTGCGCCCGCCCGGGCTCAGCGGAAGACCGCTAGCAGCGAGAGCCCCGCGGGGATGCGCCCGCCGCGCCTGATCAGCGCCGCCTCGAGCTCGAGCGGAGCCTCGAGCAGTCGGTTGAGCGGTTCCGGCGGGATCCAGAGGTCGAGGCTCGACTCGGTCGTCTTGGTGTTGAAACGGTCGAGCACACGGAGCAGGATCGCGGCCGGCAGCAGCAGCGAGTTGAAGTACGTCGTGCGCACCTGTCGCCAGCCGGCCCGCTCGGCGGCCGCCTCGAGCGTCCGACGGGTGTAGCGGCGGTGATGGTGGTTGATCACGTCGTGCCCACTCCAGAGCCATTGGTAGGCCGGAACCGTGACCAGCAGCGCCCCGCCCGGGGCGACCACGCGCCGCAGCTCGCGCAGCGCCGCGAGATCGTCCTCCAGGTGCTCGATCACGTCGAGGCTCACAGCGAGGTCGAAGCTCTCCCCGGGAAACGGCATCTCGAGCACCGAGCCGGCCACCACCTCGCCGTATCCGCGAGCGCGTGCGAGCTCGACGCTCGTCTGCGACAGCTCGACGCCCGTGACCGTGCCGTGACGGGCGAGCTCGACCATGTTGCGGCCGCTGCCGCAGCCCGCGTCGAGTATGCGCGCCTGCGGCGGCAGCCCGAGGCCGGCGAGCACGTCCTCGATGACCCTCCTGCGCCCGCGGTACCACCAATGGCGATCCTCGGCGCGGTGCGTCTGCAGCTCGTAGTCCCTATCCACGAGGCCCATCCTTTCCTATCGGGCCTCGCCGGCGCGGCGACCCTGCGGTGAGGGCGCCGCCGTGCGGCCTCAGGATGCGAGCGCGGCGCGCAGGAAGCTCACGGTGCGCTCCCACGAGGTCTCGGCCATATCCCGGTCGTAGGTGCCCAGCCTGTTGGTGTCGTTGAAGAACGCGTGGCCCGCGCCCTCGTAGTAGTGGAAGCTCACCTCCGCGCCGGCGTCGCGGATCTCGGACTCGAGCGCCTCCGCGTCGCCGAGCGGGATGAATTCGTCGGCCGTGCCGAAGTGGCCCAGCACGGGTCCGCCCAGCCGTGTGAAGTCCGGCTTCCCGTGCGGCATCACGTAGTAGTAGCTCACGGCCGCGACGATGTTGGGGCACGTGGCCGCAGCCCACACCGACAGCCCGCCGCCCAGGCAGAACCCGAGCGACCCGACGCCCTTGCCCTCGAAGCCCGGCTGAGACTGCAGGAAATCGGCGGCGCCGCACATGTCCCTCTCGGCCTGGTCCATCGACAGCGCCATCATCTTCTGCTGCGCCTCGCTCGGCTCGGTGGTCGTCTCACCGCGGTAGAGATCGGGAGCGAGCGCGTAGAAGCCCTCGCCGGCGAGGCGGTCGCAGATCGAGCGCACGTGCTCATCCACGCCCCACCACTCCTGCAGCACGATCGTGGCCGGGCCGCGGCCGGCGGCGGGAGCCGCGAGATAGCCCGGAGAGGTACCGGCACTCGTGGCGAACTGGATATCGGGCATGGTGTGTGCTCCTTCGGTCCGTGGCTGTCGTGTGGGCCCAGCCGGCGCAGGCCGGCAGCCGCGACATCCTCTCACGGCGGCCGCCGCGCCTCCCGCTCGCGGCCGCCGGCCGCCCGGCGCGGCCCGCCGCAGAGGCGGCGGCAGGGCTCGGCGGGCCGCCCCCGTTATCGTCTGCGCCGACTTCAGGGACCGCTATCCCCACATCGAGGAGAGGCATCACCATGGCCGCCACAAACCACCAGTACAAGCTCGCCGCGCGCCCGTTCGGCCTGCCCAAGCCGGGCGATTGGAGCTACACCGAGGAGCCGGTGCCCGAGCCCGGCGAGGGCGAGGTGCTGGTCAGGGTTCTCTACATCTCGCTCGACCCCGCGATGCGCGGCTGGATCAACGAGGGCCGCTCCTACATCCCGCCGGTCGCGATCGGCGAGGTCATGAGGGCGCTCGGCGCCGGCGTGGTCGTGGCCTCCAACCACCCCGACGTGAGCGTCGGCGATCACGTGACGGGGCTGCTCGGCGTGCAGGAGTACGCGATCGCGCACGGGGCCGCCGTGATGCGCGTCGACACCTCCCTGGCGCCGCTCGAGGTCTATCTCAGCGCGCTGGGGATGCCCGGCATGACCGCCTACTTCGGGCTGCTCGACATCGGTCAGCCGCAGCCAGGCGAGACGGTCGTCGTCTCCGGCGCGGCGGGGGCCGTGGGAGCGCTGGTGGGTCAGATCGCCAAGCTCAAGGGCTGCCGGGTTGTGGGGATAGCGGGAGGGCCCGAGAAGTGTCGCTACGTGGTCGACGAGCTCGGCTTCGACGCCGCCATCGACTACAAGGCCGGCGGGCTCGATGCGGCGCTCGCCGAGCACTGCCCCGAGGGGGTCGACGTCTACTTCGACAACGTCGGAGGCGAGATCCTCGACGCGGTGCTCGCACAGCTCGCGCGCCATGCGCGTGTGATCATCTGCGGCGCGATCTCGCAGTACAACGCGACGGAGGCCATGCGCGGGCCGTCCAACTACCTTGTGCTGCTCGTCCAACACGCCAGCATGGCCGGCTTCGTCGTCTCCGACTACGGCGACCGCTACGCCGAGGGCGCCGCCGAGATGGCGGGATGGCTGGCCGGCGGCAAGCTGAAGACACGCGAGGACATCGCCGAGGGACTGGAGAGCTTTCCCGAGGTGCTCCTGCGCCTGTTCAGCGGGGCGAACATGGGCAAGCTCGTACTCAAGGTCGCCGAGGAGTGACCGTTCGGTCCCCCGCCCGAGAATCCCGGGGCGCGCCCGTGCGACCCCGGGGCCGCGTTTGGAAGGGGGGTCGTGTCCGCGAGCGGAGACAACGCGGAACCCGCCGCTGTGTCAGCTTCCGCGAGCTCGGCGCCAGCAACTCGCTGACGGCGGCGGGCCGCGCGTGGGAGCCGGCGGCCTTGCGCGCGCCCGGCGCTCGCCGCCGGTGCCCGCCGGGCGGGTGCCTCGCTCAGGAGCGATGGTGGGCGATCGACGGCGCGAGGTCCTCTCCGCGAAGCGGAGGCTCCGCGCGCCCGAGCCGCTGCAGGCCCCGCGTCTCGCGCGGAAGCAGGCCGAGCGCGAAGGCGACGATCGCCAGGACGAGGCCGCCGAGCAGGACGTTCACGGCACCGAGGGAGCCCGCGAGCGGTCCCGCGATCGCGTAGCCGAGCGGTAGCAGTCCCAGCGAGACCATCCAGTCGTAGGACGTCACACGCGAGAGCTTCTCGGGCGGCATGCGCTCCGCCAGCGCGGTCAGCCACCAGACGTCGAACAGGGCGATGCCGCCGCCGCCGATGATCGTCGCGGGCACCACCGCGAACAGCGTGACGCCGGCCGCGAACAGGATCGCCGCGAGCGGCCACAGCAGGATCGCGAGCATCGCCATGCGCATCGGAAAGCGCGGGCGCCAGCCGATGCCGAGCAGCGAGCCGAGAATCGTCCCGAAGCCGAGCGCCGCCTCGGCCACCCCGTAGACACCGATATGGCCGTACTGCTCGCGCGCGACGAGCGGTCCGAGGACGAACCAGGGGGCGAGTCCGCAGAACAGCGCCATGCAGAAGGACGCGAGTGTCGCCCACACCCAGGCGTGGGCCCGGACCTCGCGGAACCCCTCGCGGATTTCATCCCACACCGAGGCGCGAGCTGCCGTCTCCGCCGCCGGGGCGATCCCGCGCTCGCGCGGATGCACGCGCGTGAGCAGGAGCGCGCTCACCACGAACGTGGCTGCATCCAGCGCGAAGGCCCAGCCGGCTCCCGCGCCGAGGACGAGCACCGTCGCCAGGGCCGGCCCGGCGAATTCCGCGACGTTGTTGGACATCGTCGTGATCGCCGTCGCCTGCTGGATGTCCGGCTCGGGCACCGTCTGCGGCAGCAGGCCGTTGGCCGCCGGGCGGAAGAACGCCTCGGCCGCGCCGAACAGCATCTCGATGACGATCAGCTCCCAGATCTGCACGCTGCCGCTGAAGATCAGAACGGCGAGGAGGGCATGGAGCGCGAACCGGACCAGGTCGGTCGCGATCATCACCCGGTGCCGCGGCAGGCGGTCCGCCCACACTCCTCCGAACAGCAGCAGCGTGACGAGCGGCAGCGCCTGCGCGGCGAGCACGAGCCCGAGATCGGTCGCGCTGCCGGTCAGGCTGACCACGTAGAGCGCGAGCGCGACGAGCACGATGTGGTCGCCGATCACGCTCGCCGACTGGGCGAGCCACAGGAAGCGGAAGTCGCGATGCCCGAGGACTCGTCGTATCTCGCCCAGGTTCCTCATGCCGCCACCAGCTTGACGCAGCCAACCGACCGCGCCCGAGGCCGCTCCCCGGCGCAGGCCACCAGCCGGCACCGGCCGCCGGCGCCCACCCGCCGGCCGACGCGCAGCGCGAGGCCGACTCGTTCGTGGAGGCCGACACGACGCCCTTCGGCCAGATCGACAGCCTCAAGGTCCGGCGCAGCCGCGACCCGATCGCCGAGCGTGTCGAGCTGCGCCTAGCTGCCTAGCGGCCACGGGCTGGCTACCGACTCCCACGGCTCGGTCCGCCAGTCGGCGTAGGCCTCGTCCGGCTCATGGGTCGGTGCCACCACCGAGGCGTCGTACTTGGCCGCCGCTTCGTTGACCGGGTAGTGGCACTCATCCACGCGGCGAGAGCCGATCATCAGCACCGCGCACGGCCCATCACCCGCGCCGACGAAGACATGCTCGACCCCGGCCGGGCAGTGGAAGAAGTCCCACTGGCGGAGCGGGCGCTCGTCGCCGTCGATGATGGCGATGCACTCGCCGTGCAGCACCAGAAAGTCCTCCTGGACCGCCTCCGAGTGGTACCGGCAGTTGGGCTTACCCGGCTGCATGACCTGGACGTTCACGCCCGTGTCCGGCCAGGGGGCGTCCTCGGGCTCCCAGTCGATCTGCGTCGCGCGCCGGGGATGACTGCGCGCGGGCGCATCGGCGAGGTTCACGATCAGCGGCTCATCCATCCGACACGATCTTAGTCCGGCCGCCAGGCCACGTGCGCGCGGCCGCATAGCCCGCTGGTGGTCGAACCTGCCTGGCACCCTCGACGCCCGCACGACGCATCCGGCACTCCGTAGAACGACCGCCGCGCCCCGCAACGGGGCGGGGGCGTCGTGCATGTTCGTTCTGTTCGGCCGCGGCTCAATCGGTGAGCGCGTTGGCTCGGCGCACGCGACGTGTTCGCAGACGCCGCCGCGCGCCACCACGCGCTCGCCGTGGACCGCGCCCGCACTCAGCCGGCGCCGAGGTCGCGCAGCGCAGCGCGCGCGGCACCGACCCCGCACATGCCGTGCACGCCTCCGCCCGGCGGCGTGGATGAGGAGCAGAGGTAGAGCCCGCTCAAGGCCGTTCGGTACGGGCGCAGCCCGATCGTCGGACGCATGATCGTCTGTGCCAGCGTGGCCGCGCCGCTGTTGATGTCACCCCCCACGTAGTTGGGGTTCTCCCGCTCGACCTGCACCGCATCGACGGTGTGGCGCGCGAGCACGAGATCGCGGAAGCCGGGTGCAAAGCGCTCCACCTGGGCCTCGATCCGATCGGTCATGTCGACGGTCGAGCCGGCCGGCACGTGGCAGTAGGCGTAGAACGTCTGCGCTCCCTCGGGCGCGCGAGCGGGATCCGCCACGCAGGGCTGCACGGTGATGCAGAAGGGACGCTCCGTATGGCGTCCGGAGTGCACGTCCGACTCGCTCTGCGCGATCTCCTCGAGCGTGCCTCCGAGGTGGATCGTCGCGGCCGAGCGGCAGGCCTCGGCTGTCCAGGGCACCGGGCCGGCGAGCGCCCAGTCGACCTTGCAGACGCCCGGCCCATAGCGGAACCGGCGCAGCGCCCGCGCGTAGCGGGATGGGAGCTCCTCGCCGGCGAGCGCGAGCAGCTGGCGCGGGGTCACGTCGAGGAGCGTGACGCGGCTCGCCGGCAGCTCGTCGAGCGTGCTCACCCAGTGTCCGGTGTGCAGGGTCCCGCCGGCGTCCGTGATCTCCGCCATCAGCGCCTCGGTGATGCGCGCGCTGCCGCCCTGCACCACCGGCCAGCCGACCGTGTGCGCGAGCATCCCCAGCAGCAGCGCGAAGGCGCTCGTGCCCGGCGCGCTGAGTGGGCGCATGGAGTGCGCCGCCAGGCCGGCGAGCATCGCGCGGGCCTCCCTGGTGTGGAAGCCGCGGGCGAGCACTGTCGCCGGCCACAGCCCGCGCAGGCCGAAGCCCGCCATCGCCAGCGGGTGGGCCGGGGGGGTGAGCAGCGGTGCCAGCACCGTCGGCACGATCGCCGGGGCGTGGTCGATGAGCGGGCCCAGCAGGCGACGATATGCACCCGCGTCGCGGCCCAGTGAGGACGCGGTCTGCTCCAGCGAGATCACCGCCGAGGCCGCGACGCCCCCGTCGAGCGGGTGCGCGAAGGCGACCTCCGGTTGCGCCAGGGTCAGCCCCTCGAGCGCCTCCTGCACGAAGAACGGCGACGCGGCCAGGAGCGGGTGGACGGTCGAGCAGACGTCGTGGACGAACCCCGGCAGCGTGAGCTCCTCGGTGCGGCAGCCGCCGCCCGGAGTCTCGGCGCCCTCGAAGATCTCGACCGCCAGCCCGCCGCGTGCGAGCGTGAGCGCCGCGGCGAGGCCGTTTGGCCCGGAGCCCACGACAACAGCATCGGGTGAGCTCGCCGACACCGGTCGCGCGCTCCAGCCGCTCACAGATCGATCACCGTGTCCTGCCTGGCCACGCTCACACCCGGCTCGCCCGAGAACCGCGCCGCGAGCTCGTCGAGCGCGGCGTCGGTGCGGTCGGGCCGATGATGGAACATCGTCACCGAGCGCGCCCCGGCGAGGGCGCCGAGCGCGACCCCGTAGTCGGCGGCCGCGTGCCCGTACTGTGCGTCGGCGGCCACCTCCGCGGGAAACAGCTGCGCGTCGTGCACGAGCAGATCGGTATCCGCCGCGAGCTCGATCGCCACCGGGTGGTACTCCCCGAGCCCGTCGGGTCCGGGGCCGAAGGCCGTGGGACAGTGGTCGGGAATGTAGGTCAGCGTCGAGCGACCGTCGCTGATGCGGTAGCCGAAGGTGCGCCCGCCCTTGTGTGGAACCTCGCGGGCCATCACGCTGAAGCCCTCGGCCTGCCACTCCCCCGGCGCGATCGTCGCGAACGTCCAGTCGCCGCGAAGGTCCTCGGGGACCATCGGGAAGTGCGGCGGTGACATGGACCGCTCGAGCACCGCCGTCGCCGTCGAGCCGTCCGCCTGCTCGGGGAGGAACAGCGAGATACGCGAATCGGGGTTGTCCCCTGCGGCGAAGAACGGAAGGCCCTGGAAGTGGTCCCAGTGCAGATGCGTGAGCAGGATCGTGCCGGCGAAGGCCCGGCCGTGCAGGAGCGTGGTGGCGGCCCGCAGGCCCGTGCCGGCGTCGAGTATCAGGGTCGGCGCCTCGGCGCCGTCGTGGTACACCGCGATGCAGGAGGTGTGTCCCCCGTAGCGCACGAAATCAGCGCCGGGTGCAGGGGTGGACCCCCGCACCCCGCAGAGGTGGAGTCTCACAGACGCTCAGCCCCGCGCGGCTTGCTGCTCGTGTTGAGCCTCGCGGCGGTGGCCCCTGGCGAGCTCGTCCAGGTCCCCGCCTTCGAGCTGATCCGCCTCCACAGAAGCGACCCTACAGGGGGTCACCGCGACGAGCGTCGAGGTCCGCCTGCCGCCTTCGAGGTGCGCGCGCTCGCCGAGCATCGCGCCGGGGCCGTACTCGGCCAGTCGTCTGCCGTCGTGCTCGACGCGCAGCACCCCGTCGAGGAGCAGGAAGACCTCGGATCCGCTGTCGCCCTGCTGCACCAGCTTCGTGCCGGCCTTCACGCGTTTGAACGTCGGCTTGGGTCCGCCGCTCATCAGCTGTTCGGAGAGCCTGCGCTCGAGCGCCGACTCGACAGCGGTGACGAGCGCCTTGGAGTCCTGGTCGCCCCACGGCGTGTGGCGGCCGAACGACTTCCGGTACCAGTCCTTGAAGTCGGCGAGACCGGACTTGTGCGAGAGCTCGCCGGCGGCGTCGTACACCCAGTGGCGCGGGAAGCGGCTCGCCCCTTCGAGCACCCCCGCCGCGCTCCCGTCGGCGTTGAGCGTCAGCGAGAGGGTTGTCCATACGAGCGGGGCCTGCCACTGGATGAACGGCCGGCGGCGCACACGGCGCGGCGCCGGGACGCCGGTGCGGCCGCCGGTCGTCTGGATGAAGCGCACGGAGCCGTCGTTGCGCTCGGGCTCCCGTTGCAGATCGGGCAGGCCGACGGCCTCGAAGGTCTTCGCCACCCGTCCGACCTTGACGGTCGTGCTGCCCATCATGCCGCCACCGGAGTATCCGCAGCCGGTGATGCGCCCTGCAGCGTCGACCTCGATCCACGCCTCGAGGACGTTCGCGAAGCGGAAACGGTCGGCTGCCCGCAGCTCCTCGATGTCGACGATCGTGTCCGGCGGCGGAGGGTCGTAGTGGGTGAGACCCGCGTCGAAGGCCACCCTGGTGCTTCCCTCGATGGCCTCCGAGGGGATCCACGAAAGTGACGTGATTGAGCTCTTGTGACGCATCGAGGCTGACTCTCGGGTCTCTCCTACACCGATGAGGCCGCTTTCCCTCCGGATACCCCGTCCGGGGCAACCACGGGGGCGGAGGTTACCAGCCCATGTGACCGCCACCGGCGCGCCGTCCGCCGGCGCCTCCGCCCGCCACAGCGGCTCGCGGCGGCTCGGAGCCGGCCGGCCGAACGGAGGCACCCGCGCCGTAAACCGGCGCCGGCAACGGCCCCGTGAGCACCCGGGCGTCCCGTGAGCTCACCCGCTCTCGGCCGGCTGGGCGCTGTGCCCGAGGTCGGCCTCGTCGTCGTCGACACCGGCGAGGTCGGCCCCGGCGTCGTCGGCCCTGGCGGCGTCATCCCCGCGCCCGCCCGGCTCGACGCCGTCCGCCTGCCGAGCGTCGTCGTCGCCGGCGGCCGCCTCCTCGGAGATGGTCCAGACCGGGACGGGCTCCTCGCGGCCCCTCACCTCGAACTCGCCGACGAGGACCATCTCGTGGAGCGGGTGCTGCAGATGGTCCCTGGTGCTGTCCGCGACGAACAGCATGTGTCCGCTTCCCTTCGTCATCCCCTCGAGGCGCGACGCGGTGTTGGTCGTGTCGCCGAGCGCCGTGTACTCGACCCGCCGCTCCGAGCCGATGTTGCCCGCCATCACCGGGCCACTGTTGAGGCCCACTCCCATCACGAAGGTGTGGTCGTGACCCTCGTCGGTCAGCCATGCATTGAAGCTGTCGAGGCGCGGGCCGATCATCTCGCGCGCGGCCGCCACCGCGCGATCGGCGTGATCCGACTGCTCGAGCGGTGCCCCGAACACCGCCATGATCCCGTCGCCCATGTAGGACACGAGCGTGCCGCCCGCCGCGAGGATCGCTTCGGTCATCTCGTTGAGGTAGCAGTTGACGACCTCGATCACCTCCTGCGCCGGGCGCTTCTCCGAGAACGAGGTGAAGCCACGCAGGTCGGAGAACAGTACGGTGCAGTCCACCTCCACCGCGCCGAGGCGCAGATTGTCATCGGCGCGCGAGATCACCTCGTCGACCACGTCGGCCGGCACGAACCGAGAGAACAGGTCGTGGACGCGCTCTCGCTCGATCGCCTCGCTCAGATACACCACGGCTAGGGTGCCGAGCGTCGCGATGATCAGCGCGAACAGCGGGTAGACGAAGCTCAGGATCCAGCCGCGGTTGAAGGCGATCTGGGCGAAGATCGTGTACACCACGGCCGCCGCCAGACCGTCGAGCAGCGCACGCATCGGCGCGAGCCTGAGGCTTCCGAGCGGGACGAGCGCGCCCAGCAGCACGATCAGCACCAGGTTCAGCCAGCCCGGGGCGTCGGTCAGGGGCACGCCGCGCTCGAGCGTCGAGATCGCGTTGCCCCAGATTTCGGGCCCGGGCATCGAGGCGCCGTTGGTCGTCGCCGTGGCGTGGACGTCCTGGAGGATCGGTGCGGATGCGCCGATGATCACCGTCTTGCCGTTGAAGATCGCAGGCGAGAATTCCCCCTCGAGCACCTTGGAGTAGGAGATCGCGTGCATCCTGCCGGGCGGACCGACGAAGTCGATCGGGAGCGTCCCACCCGGGAAGCGCGAGGCGGGGATGCGCCGGCCGGTCGCGACTTCCTGGGCGACGACGCCGAACGTCCTCAGGCCGCTGAACGAGTAGGCGAAGCGGCGTACCGAGCCGTCGGTGTCGACCGTGAGGATCACGGCCGCCGCGCGCGCCCCGAGTTCCGAGAGCAGATTGCCGCCCCCGAGCACGCCGGTGCTTCCTCCGGCGCCGATTTCGGTGGCGCCCAGCACGACTTTTCCGTGCGCGCGGCCGATCGATTCGATCAGCGCGTTGTCATCGGCTTCATCGGTCGGCTGTGTGAACTGGAGATCGATCGCGATCACCTTCGCGCCGGCCTCGCGCAGGCGATCGATCACGCGGGCGTCGTAGGCGCGCGGGAAGGGAAACTCCGAGTGCAGTCCGCGCCGCGCGAGTTCCTGTAGTGTCGCGTTGTCGATCTCCACCAGCTCGATCCCCGGCGGGACCGCCTGCGGGCCGCGGATCGAGAAGCGCGCGTCGATCGTCTGCAGTTCGGTGCGCCGCAGCAGATTGGTCGAGTACGCGAGCACGCCCACGCCGGCGGCGAGCACGGCAACGATGACCAGCAGTGCAGTCTTCCGTCGCCGCCACCCCGCTCTTCCCATCCGAGTGTCTCCCTGTGACCGTTGCCCGGCCGGGCAACGCGTGATGCTAGCGGGGCGATCGCGCCGCGGCGCAGTTCGATAGGCGATTGACTCTGAGTGCGTGCGCCTTTATCTTCTAGCGAGTGGGATGGTGCGCGCGCGGGAGATGGGCCCGCTCGCCGGCTCCTCTGAGACAGATGGATGACGCCAAGGGACGGACGATGCCCGCACTGCTTCGCTATGCACACGCGGCGATGGAGCGCTCCGGACGGGGTGCTCCGCTGAGCCGCGGTGCTGTGCTGAGCCGCGGTGCACGTGCGCCGCTCGCGTCCACCGCGCACGGCACGCGTGCGCTGGCCGGCTGGTCCGCGGCGCTGCTCGCGGCGCTGATGGCGCTCGGGCTGTGGGGCGCGCTGGCCGGCGGACCCGGACGGGACCTGGCCACGATCCTCGGCGCTCGCGCGAGGACGGCGCCGCCGCCCGTCGCGAGCGCGGGCTCCGAGCGGGTCCTCTCGCTGCTGCCCACACAGGTCCTGGGGGCCGTATCGGGCGTGGCCGGCGCCTCCAACCCCGCCTACCGGGTCAGCGGGTCCGGGGGAGTGCTACGGGCGGCATCACCCGCCCAGCGTCTGCGCATGCGCTTCGATAGCTCGGGGCTGGCGCTCACCTCGGGTGGAGCCGTCACACACCTCAGCCTCAGCTCGATCGGTTACGGCAACGACCTGCGACCCGTGGGCGGCGCCGCTCCGAGCGCGCACGGGAATCGCGTCGTCTACGCCCACGAAGGCGTGCAGGAGTGGTACGTCAATGGGCCGCTCGGTCTCGAGCAGGGCTTCACCGTCGCGCACGCCCCGTCCGGCGCGGGCGCCGGTCCGCTCACGCTCGCGATCGCGACGTCCGGCACCATGCGCGCTTCGCTCCTCACCGGCGGACGCAGCATCGCCCTGTCAGGCGCCGGGTCGTCCCTCCGCTACACCGACCTGCAGGTCACAGACGCGCGCGGTCGCGCGCTCCCCGCACGGCTCGGCCTCACGCACGGGACGCTGCTCCTGAGGGTTGACGCCCGCGGGGCGCGGTACCCGCTGCGGATCGATCCGCTGATCCAGCAGGCGGTGATACCAGACCCGACTGCCACCGTCGAAGACGAGTTCGGGCTCATCGTCGCCCTGTCCGCCGATGGCAACACGGCGCTCGTGGCCGACGCCCGCAGCGGGAGCCATGCCGCGGCAGCCTGGGTGTTCGTCCGCTCGGGGTCCACCTGGACCGAGCAGGGAGGGCCGCTCGCAGGAAGCGAACCGGAAGCCCGCCAGGAATGTCTGCAGGAAAGCGCCGAATGCGGCACCCGCAGCATCGCCCTCTCAGGCGACGGCAACACGGCGCTGGTGGGCGCACCCCAGCAGGAAGGCCACCGCGGAGCGGTCTGGGTGTTCACCCGCTCGGGCTCCACCTGGACGCAGCAGGGACCCAAGCTCACGCCCTCCGATGAGGTCGGCGAAGGCGTGTTCGGCCGCAGCGTGGCGCTGTCGGCCGACGGCAACACCGCCCTGGTCGGCGGCGCGGCCGATCGCTTCCGCGGGGCGGCGTGGGTGTTCGTCCGCTCGGGCGGCACCTGGAGCCAGCAGGGGCCGAAGCTCACAGGCGCCGAAGAGGTCGGCGAAGGCCATTTCGGCGGGAGCGTCGCGCTGTCGGCCGACGGCAACACCGCGCTCGTCGGCGGGGCGAGCGATGACGGCAACGTCGGAGCCGCCTGGGTGTTCGGGCGCAGCGGCTCGACCTGGTTGCAAGAGGGGGCGAAGCTGACGGGCGGCGGTGAGGTGGGCAAAGGCCACTTCGGCTTCAGCGTCGCCCTCTCGGCCGACGGGAGCACCGTGCTCGTGGGCGGGCGCGGCGACGACGAACGGGCCGGGGCCGCGTGGGCGTTCGTGCGCTCGGGTCCCGGCTGGGTCCAGCAGGGGCCGAAGCTGACCGGCGGCGGAGAAGAGATCGGACCGGCCGACTTCGGGAACACGGTTGCGCTGTCGGCCGGTGGCAACACGGCGATGGTCGGTGGGCCCCAGGACAACGAAAAGGTCGGCGCGGTGTGGATCTTCGAACGCTCGGGTTCGACCTGGGCACAGGTGGGTGCAAAGCTCACCGGCACCGAAGAGACGGCGAAGGGCCAGTTCGGCGCAAACCTTGCGATCTCGGCGAACGCGCACGTCGCGCTCATCGGCGCCGCCGACGACCTCGAAGAACGCGGCGCCGTATGGGTCTTCGCCAACGATTCGACGCCGACCCCGCCGACCGTCGCGAGCATCACCCCGAGCACCGGGCCGGTCACCGGCGGCACGCCGGTGACGATCACGGGTACCGGCTTCCTCCCGGGGGCGACCGTGACGATCGGCAGCGCCGCACACGAAGTCGAGTTCGTCTCCGAAGACGAGCTGACCGCCACGACCGGCGTCTCGCCGCAGGGCTTCGACGAAGTGACCGTCACCGACGGCAACGGCAGCTCAACCGAAGGGCCGCTCTTCACCTACCTCGCCGAAAAGAAGCCTCCGCCGCCTCCGCCGCCGCCGCCTCCTCCTCCTCCCAACGACTCGACCGGCTCGACCGGTTCGACCGGCTCGACCGGCTCGACCGGCACAGGCGGCACCGGAGGTAGCGGCACCGCCGGCTCGGACGTGCTCGCGAGCATCACCGCACAGGTTCCCGCGCCGCAGCTGGGCGCGTCCGGGAACGTGGCGCCCGTGACGGGTGTCGTGCGCGTGAAGCTGCCCGGATCACACGGCTTCGTTCTGCTCACGGGCCTCAGGCAGGTTCCCTTCGGGACGATCGTCGACGCCAGGCACGGCAGTGTCGAGGTCACGACGAAGGGGCCCGGGGGCAAACTCCAGACGATCACCTTCTACTCGGGCGAGTTCGTGCTCAGTGCCGGGCCCGGGGGTCGCGTGATCTCGACGCTCTACGGCGGAAACTTCTCGGTCTGCCCGACGGCGAAGGAGCGCGCGCACCGAGCGATCGCAAGCTCGCGCCACGCATCCGGCCGACACGTGGTGCGGAAACTCTGGGCCTCTGGTCATGGCAGCTACTCCACCAAGGGCAACTACGCCTCCGGGGCGGTTCTCGGGACGAAGTGGCTGACCGAGGACCTCTGCGACGGCACGCTCATCCGCGTGATCACCGATCGGGTGGCCGTGACGAACCTGAAGACCCACCATCGCGTGATCGTGAAGGCGGGACACAGCTACTTCGTCCGCTCGGGCTGAGCGGCGCCGCGCGCCGGGGCGAAGCGTTTCGCCCCGGGCGCGGGCGGCTCGAGGGCCGCGTGCGCGCGGCGGGCTCATTGGCCTCGAGGACGATCGCGAGCGAGCTCGGCGCGAGCAGCGCCGGCGCGGGGACCCGCGATGTTGACGATCGTGGCGTCGAGGAACGCCATGAACGTCCCCGGCATCGCCACGGCCAACGCCCGCCGCGGCGTCGAGATTCGGCGGCTGCGCGGGACGGGCGGACACCCGGACCGCGGTTGCGTCATTCAACCGCCATCGCGGCGAGCCAATCTCAAGGCGATGCCGGCGCGAGGCTCATGCCGGACTCACTTCGCCGCAGCCGGTGATGCCACCGTCGAGGGGAATCACCGTGCCCGTCATGTATGCGCCTGCGCGCGAGGCCAGGAACAGTGTAAGCCCGGCCACATCGTCGGGCCGCCCGATCCGGCCCAGGGGCACGCTTCGCCTGATCATCTTGTTCGTCTCTGGATCCTCCAGCGCGAACGCCATCATCCTGCTCTCGAAGGGCCCCGGAGCGATCGCGTTGACCGTGATGTGCTCCGCTGCGAGGCGCTTGGCGAGGTGCCTGGTGACCATGTGCACCGCCGCCTTGCTCGCGCTGTAGCTGTAGTTCTCCGTCAGAGGCGTGCGGATGCCGTCGATCGATCCGATGTTGATCACGCGCGCCGGGTGCTCGGCGCTCGCCGAGGCGCGCAATCCGGGCAGCGCGGCGACGGTGAGGTTGAACACCCCCTCGACGTTGGTGCGCATGATCTTCTCCCAGCCGAGCGCGGGGAAGTCCTCGAGCGGAGCGCCCCACACGGCGCCGGCGTTGTTGACGAGGATGTCGAGCGTCGGGAAGCGCTCGAGTGTGGCGGCGGCGAGCGCCGCCACGCCCTCGGGCGTGGATATGTCGCCGGGAATCGCGTGGGCGTCGCCGATCTCCGAGAGCCCGCGCGCCGCCTCCTCCACGTCGCCGGACTTGCGCGAGGAGACGATCACCCGCGCGCCGGCTTGGACGAGCCCGCGGGCAATCATCAGGCCGATGCCCCGCGACCCGCCGGTCACGAGGGCTGTCCTGCCCGAGACGTCGAAGAGCTCGCTCATGAACCGCTGTGCTAGTCGACGAACTCCGCCGGGCGCTTCTCCAGGAAGGCCCCGGCAGCCTCCGGCACGGCGCCCGAGAAGGTGGCCATGATCTGCTGACGGTCCTCGTACTCGACGGCGGCCTGCTCGGAGGGGATCTCGAGCGCGGCCCACATGCCCTGCTTGGTCAGGCGCACTCCCCATGGCGCGAGCGCCGCGATCTGCTTAGCGGCGGCGAGCGCACGGTCGGGCAGCGTGTCCCCGTCGGCCACGTCTGCGAGCAACCCGATCCGCAGCGCCTCGGCGGCGTCGACGCGGCGGCCGGTCAGCATCAGCTCGTGCGACCGCGACGCGCCGATCAGGCGGGGGAGCAGCCAGCTTGTGCCCATGTCGCAGTTGGACAGGCCGATGTTGATGAACGCCGCGCGGAAGACCGCCTCGGGAGCCGCATAGCGGATGTCGCAGCCGAGGGCGAGTGCGAGGCCGAGACCGGCCGCCGGTCCGTTGACGGCCGCGATGACCGGCTGGGGGAGGCCGCGCAGGCCGAGGACCAGCCGCGACATGTGCGCCTGGTTGGCCAGGCGGTCGCGCGGTTCGTCGCTGCCGTCGTTGTCTGGGCCGGCTCCGTATCCGCCGAGATCTACGCCGGCGCAGAAGCCGCGGCCGGCTCCGGTCAGAATCACCACCCGGCAGGACCGGTCCGCGGCCGTCGCGCGCAGCTCCTCGTGCATGGCCTCGCACAGCTCGGCGGTCATCGCGTTGAGTTTCTCGGGACGGTTGAGCGTCAGCCGCCGGACGTGCTCGGCGGGCGTCTCGACTATGACCGGCGTGGACATGCGGGGCATCCTAATGCCCGGCGCTGGGTGGCCGCCCGCCGGTCCGGTGATTGAGGCGGCGCAGTCGCGGGCATCGGCCGCCAGGAGGGCGGAGCCGGCCGCTCGTGTGTGAGACTCCGCGAATGCCTGCGAGGCGGCCGAGGATGGCGGTGGTGGGCCACGTCGAGTGGGTGGAGTTCGTGCGCGTCCCCCATGTGCCCGCCGCAGGCGAGGTGATCCACGGGGAGGACCCGTTCCAAGAGCCGGCGGGCGGCGGGGCCGTGGCCGCTGTGCAGCTCGCTCGCCTGGCAGGGACCGCCGAGCTGATCACCGCGCTCGGGCGCGACGATCACGGGGAGCGCTCGATCGAGCGTCTCGGTGAGCTCGGGGTGCAGGTGCGCTGCGAGCGGCTCGCCGCCCCCACCCGCCGGGCGGTGACCTTCGTGGACGAAGCCGGCGAGCGCACGATCACAACGCTCGGGCCTCGCCTGGAACCGCGCGGGGTCGCCGACGAGGAGGGCTGGGATGCGCTCGCGGACGTTGACGGGCTGTACTTCACCGCGGGCGACATTCGTGCGCTGCACCGTGCGCGTGCCGCCTCGCGGGTGCTGGTCGCCAGCCCGAGGGCTGCCGACGCACTCGGCCACCACGTGCTGCTCGACGCGCTCGTCCTCAGCGGCGATGACCCGGGCGAGCTGCGCGCAGCCGCCGGCGCCGAGCAGGACGCCGCGCTGGTCGTGCACACCGAGGGCCGTCACGGCGGCAGCTACCGCCTGCGCTCAGGCGAGGAGGGTCGCTGGGCGGCGGCCGCCCTCCCCGGCGAGGTCGCGGACTCATACGGCTGCGGCGACTCGTTCGCGGCCGGGCTCACCTACGCACTCGGGGTCGGTCTCGAGGTGCCCGACGCGCTCTCGCTGGCCGCGCGCTGCGGAGCCTTCTGCCTGACCGGACACGGTCCCTACGACCGGCAGCTCGGGTGCGAGGACCTGTAGGCGCGATTCCTGGGAGGATGCCGCGATGGCCGTCTTCGAGCAGATCACGACCGAGATCGAGGAGAACATCCTCACGATCACCCTCAACCGCCCCGAGCGTCTGAACGCCTGGACCGCCACGATGGGACGCGAGCTGATCGAGGCCTTCGATCGCGCCGACGCCGATGATGATGTCCGCGCGATCATCGTCACAGGTGCAGGCCGCGGCTTCTGCGCCGGCGCCGACCTCGGCAGCGGCGGCGAGACCTTCGACTACCGCAAGCACGAGCGCTCCGGTCCGCCCCGGGACAACGGGGGCCAGTTCACGCTGCGGATCTTCCAGAGCACCAAGCCGGTGATCGCGGCGATCAACGGCCCCGCCGTCGGGGTGGGTGCGACGATGACCCTGCCGATGGACGTGCGCCTGGCCGCCGACGATGCACGCATGGGTTTCGTGTTCGCGCGCCGCGGCATCATCCCCGAGGCTGCATCGAGCTGGTTCCTGCCGCGCGTCGTGGGGATCAGCCGGGCGATGGAGTGGGTCGCCACCGGCCGTGTGTTCTCCGCCCAGGAGGCCCTCGATGGCGGCCTCCTGCGGAGCGTGCACCCCGGAGCAGAGCTGATCGACGCAGCGCGCTCGCTCGCGCGCGAGATCGCCGAGAACACGGCCCCGGTGTCGGTGGCGCTCGCGCGGATGCTCATGTGGCGGATGCTCGGCGCCGAGCATCCGATGCTCGCCCACCGGGCCGACTCCCGAGGGATGATGATCCGGGGGCAGTCGGCCGACGCGGTCGAGGGCATCACCGCATTCCTCGAGAAGCGGCCCGCGCAGTTCCCCGAACACGTCAGCGACGGACTGCCCGACATCATGCCGGGGTGGAGCGCGCCCGACTTCGAGTAGGCGCTCCTGTGGCCCCGCGCCGCTCCCGCCCACTGTCGTCCGCCCCTGTCCGCTCACGTGCTCGGCAGCTCCTGCACGAGCGAGAGCACCGGTGCGAACAGGTCGCCCTCCTCGGCGACACGCGCCAGGACATCCGTGGCTGAGAAGGCCAGCGTCGCCGGATCACCCGAGCTCAGCGCCGCGCGCACCTCCTCCCAGCGCACCGGACAGGACGCGCCTGCCAGCTCGGTCGCACGCAGCGAGTAGACGCACACGGTCGTCTTGTTGGGGTCGTTCTGGCTCCAGTCGATCAGCACCTTGCCGGTGCGCAGCTCCCTCGTCATCTGCGAGACGACGAGCTCGGGCTGGGCGCGCTCGAACGTCTCCGCGACGGCTCGCGCGAAGGCCTTCGTGCGCTCGTAGCTCGCGCCGGGGCCGTTCAGCGGCAGGTACACCTGGAGGCCCTTCGAGCCGGAGGTCTTCGCGAAGCTCTGAACCCCCACGCGCTCGAGCATCCCCTGCAGCTGCAGCCCGACGCGGCAGCACTCGATGACGCTCGCGGGCGCCCCCGGGTCGAGGTCGAAGACCACCGCCGTGGGCAGCCCGCCGTCCGCGGCCCGATGCAGCGGCACGTGCAGCTCGAGCGCCGCGAGGTTCGCGAGCCAGATCAGCGTGGCACGGTCGTCGACGAGCACGTAGTCGATCGACTTGCTCCGGGCGGCGACGGGCACCGTCCGCACCCAGGCAGGCCGGTGCGCAGGCGCCTGCTTCTGGAAGAAGGACTTGCCGTCCACGCCGTCGGGCCAGCGCGTGACGGTCAGCGCTCGCCCCTGCAGATGGGGCAGCAGAGCGCCAGCCACGCCGGCGTAGTACCCGATCACGTCTCGCTTGCACAGGCCGGCCAGCGGATACAGGGGCTTGTCCAGGTTCGAGAGCTTCAGCTCGTGCCCGGCGACCGTCACCTTCGCGGCGTGAGCAGCGCCCGCCAGCGCCGCGAGGCCCACGGGCGCGCTCGCCGTGGTGGCGTCGGCCGGCGGCGCGGGCGGCCCGTCCTCGCGGCGCACCAGCGCTGCGTCCTTGTCCTCGCGCAGACCCTTGTAGGAGGGGTGGCGCAGGCTACCGGCGCGTGTCCACTCGCTGAACTCGATCTCGGCGACCAGGCGGGGCTCGCAGAAGACCGCGCCGCGCGGCAGGCGGGCGCCGCCAGCGGCGAACGGCGAGGTCTCGCGCCGCAGCGGTCCCAGGAGCTCGGCCAGCCGGACGAGCTCGTCCTCCGTGAAGCCCGTGCCCACGCGACCCGCGTAGCGCAGGCCGCCGCCGTCGTCGTGAACGCCCACCAACAACGCCCCGATGCGCTCGCTGCGCCGGCCCTCGCCCGGGAGCCAGCCGCCGATGACGAACTCCTGGCGCCAGACGTTCTTGAGCTTGAGCCACGCGCCGGTGCGCGCCCCGGGGCGGTATGTCGAGTCCAGGCGCTTGGCCACCACTCCCTCCAGGCCCTGCTCCGCGGTCGCCCGCAGCACCGCAGCACCGTCGCCGTCGAGCGTGTCAGGCGTGCGCCAGCTCTCGCCGCTCAGCGCGAGCTCGGCGAGCCGGCTGCGGCGCTCGGTGTACGGCAGCTCCATCAGCGAATGGCCGTCGAGCCACAGCAGATCGAAGATCATGTAGGTCACCGGCGCGCTCTGCGAGCGGCGCCTGACCTGCGCTCCCGCGGCCAGGTGGATGCGCGGCTGCAGCAGCTCGAAGCGCGGGCGTCCGCGCTCGTCGAGCGCGACGATCTCCCCGTCGATCACCGCCTCGTGCGAGCTGAGGGCGCGGTTCAGCCGGGCGAGCTCGGGATAGCGGTCGGTGATGTCGTTGAGGTTGCGGCTCTCCAGCCGCAACTCCCCGGGCCGGGAGTAGGCGATCGCCCGCACGCCGTCCCACTTCACCTCGAAGGCCCATCGGTGCCCGTCGCCCGGAAGCGCTCCGGGACGTGCGAGCATCGGCACGATCCGGTCCGGCATCGGCTCGCGTGCGGGGTCCTGCGGCGGGTCCATGCGATGGATCATCCACTCCCTCGGGTTCTCCTCACGCGCGATCGGGAACAGCGCGTAGCGAGCGTCCACGCGCTCGCCGTGGAGCGCAACCTCGATCTTCCGGGGCTCCCACTTCAGGCACTCGTAGGTCCCGTGGTCCCAGATCGACATCGTCCCGGCCCCGTACTGTCCGTGCGGTATCTCGCCCGCGAAGTCGAGGTACTCGAGCGGGTGGTCCTCCGTCCAGACGGCCAGCCGGTTCTCGCCGGGGTCCATCGGCAGGCCCTTCGGCACCGCCCAGGATGCGAGCACGCCGGCCCGCTCGAGCCGCAGGTCCCAGTGCAGGCGGGTGGCGCTGTGCTCGTGGACGACGAAGCGCGCCGCGCCGTGCGCGGAGGCGGCCGCGGCGGGGGCCGGCTCGGGGGCCGGCTCGGGGGTCCTCCCGAAGTCGCGCTTCTCGCGATACCGCCCGAGGGGCGAGCCCGCGCCCCGATCGTCGTCTTCGTCGGCTCCTCCCGTTCCGGGCACCGGTCGCGACCTCCTGCCGGGGCCCGGCGCGGGCACCTATCGCTGGGCGGGCGCCCGCGATGCTCCGGGCTTCTTGGCGGCCGGTTTCTTGGCGGCGGGCTTCTTGGCGGCGGGCTTCTTTGCTGTCGCCCCCTTCGCGGCCGCCCCCTTCGCGGCCGCACCCTTCGCGGCCGCACCCTTCGCCGCAGGCGCCCGGCGCTGCTTGGCCTCGGGTCCGTCGTCCTCGTGCGCCCGCACGGCCTCGAGGCTCGCCTTCAGCGCGCTCATCAGGTCGGGGGCGGGCTCGGCCGCGGGCTCGGCCGGCGGCTGCGTGGCGATCTCCTCGCCCTGGGCCTTGCGTTCGATCAGGTCGAGGACCTCCTGGCGGTAGCTGTCGCGGTACTTCGCCGGATCGAAGTCGCCCGCCAGCGAGCCGACGAGCTGCTCGGCCATCTCCAGCTCCCGCTTCGTGGTCTTCACCTCCGCCGCTTCCCTGACCTCGTCGAGCCGCTCCGGCGGGGTGACTTCGTCGGAGAAGATCATGGTGGCCATGCCCAGCGCCTGACCCATCGGCCGCACCGCGACGAGCTGCTCCTTGGAGCGGATCACCACGCGCGCGATCGCGACCTTGCCGGTCTCGCGCATCGCCTCCAGCAGGAGCCGGTAGGGCTTCACGCCGCCCGGGCCGGGCGCGAGGTAGTAGGGATGGTCGTAGTAGACCGGGTCGATCTCGGAGAGCTCTACGAACTCCTCGATCTCGATCGTCTTCGTCTTCGTCGGCTCCAGGGCATCGAGCTCGCCCGGCTCGATCACGACGTAGCGGTCCTTCGCGATCTCATATCCCTTGACGATCTCCTCGTAGGGGACCTCCTCGCCCGTCCGCGAGTCCACCCGCTTCTGCGCGATCCGGTTGCCGGTCCTGCTGGAGAGCTGATGGAAGCGCACGACCTTGCGGTCGAGCGCGCTGTAGAGCTTGACGGGCACCGTGACCAGCCCGAAGCTGATCGCTCCGGTCCAAATCGCGCGGGGCATGCATCAGTAGTACCACCTCTCGGTGCCGCCAACCACCGGTGCAAAAGCGCCTGCCGTCCGCGGGGATCGGAGGCGGCCGCGGCGCACCGTGGCCGCCTGCACCCGCGCGCTGCGCGGCGATGCGCCACACTGTCTCGGAGTGGAGGCCGCTGCCGCTCAGATCGACGCGATCCAGGACCGCCCGGTCGAGATCCTGCAGCGGCTGCTTCGCTTCGACACGAGCAATCCGCCGGGCGCCGAGCACGACTGCGTCGCGTGGATCGCGAAGCTGCTGGAGGACCTCGGCTGCGATGTCCGGCTGATCGCCGACGACTCGGGCCGCCCCAACCTGATCGCCCGCCTGGCCGGGCGCGGCGAGGCCGCCCCGCTCCTGCTGCAGGGCCACGTCGACGTCGTCGCCGCCCACGGCGACTGGCTCCACCCGCCGTTCGCCGGAGAGCTGCACGACGGCTACGTCTGGGGCCGGGGAGCGCTCGACATGAAGGGCGGGGTCGCGATGATGCTCGCCGCCTACATGCGCGCAAAGGCCGCCCCCACGCCCCCGCCCGGGGACGTGATCCTGTGCGTGCTCTCCGACGAGGAGGCCGGCAGCGACCACGGGGCGAACTTCCTCGTCAGCGAGCACGCCGACCTGTTCGCCGGCGTGCGCTATGCGATCGGGGAGTTCGGCGGTTTCACGATGCAGCTCGCCGGCCAGAGCTTCTATCCGATCATGGTCGCCGAGAAGCAGGTCTGCTGGACGCGCGCGACCCTCCGCGGCCGCGCAGGGCACGGCTCCCTGCCGATACGCGACAGCGCCATGGGCAAGCTCGGGCGGCTGCTGTCGCGGCTCGACAGGCGGCGTCTGCCGGTCCACGTGACGCCCGCCGTCCGGGCGATGGTGGAGGCGATCGCCGCGGAGGTGCCCGCCAAGCTCGCGCTGCCGCTGCGCAGCCTGCTGGTGCCGAGCCTGACCAACCGCGCGCTCGACGTCTTCGGCGAGCGCGCCGCCCTGTTCGACCCGATGCTCCACAACACCGCCAGCGCCAACGTGATCGTCGATGGTGGGGAGAAGATCAACGTCATCCCCGCCGAGGTCTCCGTCGAAATCGACGGCCGCCTGCTCCCCGGCTACTCGCCCGAGCAGTTCTTCGGCGAGCTGCGGGCGCTCGCCGGCGTTGAGATGGAGCTCGAGGTGGTACGGCACGACCCGGTCGCGGCCGAGCCGGACCTCGCGCTGTTCGACACCCTTGCCGGCGCCCTGCGCGAGCTCGACCCATCCGCCAAGCCGATCCCGATGCTGCTGCCGGCCGTGACCGACGGGCGCTTCTTCTCCCGTCTCGGGATCCAGACGTACGGGTTCCTGCCGATGCAGCTGCCGGAGGACATGCGCTTCATGCAGCTGATCCATGCCGAGAACGAGCGGCTCCCCGCGGCGTCGATGGAGTTCGGCACGCGCGCGATCGCGCGCGTGCTCGAGCGCTTCGGCTGAGGCGCCACGGCCCATGGCTGCCGACTGGCCAGCCGGCCAGTATCATCTCTACGGCATCCTGCGAAGCGATCCTGGAGGTCTGTCTGATGGCGACGGTCGGCCGTGACATCGAGAGCTTGGAACTGACCGAGCGGGAGCTCTGGCTGGAGGGACCGCCGTATGAGGCCTTCCGCGAGATGCGCAGCAAGTGCCCGGTCCACTGGACCGAGAGCTTCGAGGAATTTCCCGAGGAAGCCGGCTTCTGGTCGGTCACCACGGCCGACGACGTCTACACCGTCAGCCGCGACTGGCAGACCTACTCCTCGGAACTGGGCGGCGTTGTGGTGGCCGCGGCCGGGTTCCCGATCGAGCTCGCGCGCGCCATGTTCATCGGGATGGACCCGCCCAAGCACGATCGCCTGAAGGCGCTGTTTCAGCGTGGCTTCACGCCGAAGCGGATCGCCGACCACGAGGACGCGATCAGGTCGATCGTCGTCAAGGTGCTCGACGGCCTCGAGGGCCGCGAGACGTGCGACCTCGTAAGCGACGTCGCCCAGCCCGCGGTCTCACGCGTGATCGGCAGCTTCATGGGGATCCCGGAGGAGGACGACGCGATCTGGGCGCGCCTGATGAACGCGACCCTCGGCGCCGGCGACCCAGACATCAACCCCGACGGCCCCCAGGGCGCGGTCGAGAAAGAAATCCCGGAGATCTTCGAGCGCTGCCGCAAGCTGATCGCTGATCGTCAGGTGAGTCCGACGGATGATCTGACGAGTGTGTTGGTGCATGCGGAGGTCGATGGTGAGAGGCTCGAGGAGCATGAGATCGTGATGGGTTTCTTTCTGTTGATGGCGGCGGGCAATGACAGTACGAAGGCGACCTACTGCAGTGGGATGCGCGCGATCATGGAGGATCCTGAGCAGCGGCGGCTGTTGTTGGAGGATCCGGCGCTGGTGCCGGATGCGGTGGAGGAGGCGTTGCGGATGTTCCCGGCGTTCGCGCATTTCCGGCGTACGGCGACGTGTGATACCGAGTTGCATGGGCAGAGGATCGCGGAGGGGGAGAAGGTGGTGATGTGGTACGTCTCCTCCAACCGTGATGAGTCGCGCTTTGAGGATGCCGATCGTTTTGATCTGCGTCGTAGGGCCGAGCATCAGGCGTTTGGTGCGGGTGGGCGGCATTTCTGTCTGGGGACGGCGCTGGCGCGCCTGGAGTTGAGGATCCTGATCGAGGAGACGCTCAAGCGCTACCCGGACATCGCCATCGAGGGCACACCCGCGGTGCTCGAGTCGCTGTTCCTCAACCAGCTCAAGACGCTGCCGGTCCGCCTCAACCCATAGCTGCCGGTAAGGTCCGGCGCATGCCGGCGAGCGGAGAGATCCTCGATCTTCCCCGGCCCGACGGGGCGAGCCTCCGCACCGAGCTGTTCATGCCCTCCGGCGGCGGGCCGCACCCGGGGGTGGTGGTGCTGCACGAGTCCTTCGGCCTCAACGACGACATCCGCCGCATCGCGCGTCGCTTTGCCGGGGCCGGATATGCGGCGCTCGCGCCGGACCTCTACTCGCACGGAAGCCGCATCGTGTGCCTCAGCCGCGTGATCGCAGACATGGTGCGCGGCAGCGCCGAGCGCGAGATCGCCGACATCCACGCCGCCCGCGAGGCGCTCGCCCTGCGGCCGCAGGTGGACCCCGAGCGGATCGCCGTGGCAGGGTTCTGCCAGGGCGGCGGCTTCGCCCTGATCGCCGGAACCCGTCCCGGTTTCTCGGCGGCGGCCGTCAACTACGGCACGGTGCCCGCGGAGCGCTCGGAGCTCGACGGCGTGTGTCCGGTCGTGGCGAGCTTCGGTCGCCGAGACAGGATGCTCGGACCCAAGATGGCCGAGCGGCTGGAGGGCCATCTGGAGGCGCTCGGCGTCCCCCACGACGTCAGGACCTACGACGGTGCCGGGCACTCGTTCTTCTCGCAGGTCGACGGCTGGCAGGGGTGGCTTGCGCGGATGCCCTCGCCGATGGCCGTCGGCTATGACGAGGATGCGGCAGAGGACGGCTGGCGGCGCATGCTCGGCTTCTTCGAGGAGCACGTCCGCGGAGCGTGAGCGCGGAGTCCCGGATCGGTACGACCCCCGCCGCGGCGGCCGTCGCGCTGGTGATCTTCGACTGCGATGGCGTGCTCGTCGACAGCGAGGTCATATCCAACCGGGTGCTCGCCCGCATGCTCACACGCGAGGGCCTACCGCTCACGCTCGCGCAGGCTCGCCGCGCTTTCCAGGGTCTGCTGCTCGCGGACGTGTTCGCCCGCGCGCAGGACTCACTCGGCGGCGCCCTCCCGGAGGACTGGGTCGAGCGTTATGAAGCCGAGCGCAACGAGGCGTTCCGTGCCGAGCTCGAACCGGTCGCCCACGCGGCGGAGGCCGTGCGGCGGGTGAGCGCCGCCGGGATACCCGTCTGCGTCGCCTCGCAGGGCCGGTTACAGAAGACGCGCCTGTCGCTCCGGCTCACCGGGCTGCTCGAGCTCTTCCCCGAGGGTGCGCTGTTCTCGGCCGAGTCGGTCGCCCGCGGCAAGCCGCATCCCGACGTCTTCCTGCATGCCGCGACCGTCATGGGCGCCGAGCCCTCGAGCTGCGTGGTCGTGGAGGACACGCCCTCGGGCGTCACCGCCGGCGTGGCCGCCGGCATGCGCGTGCTCGGCTATGGCGCCGACGGCGACGAGCAGGCGCTCCGCGCGGCCGGTGCCGAGATCGTGCGGTCGGTCGCGGAGGTTCCCGAGCGGCTGGGGATCGCCGCATGAGCCTGCTGCCGGACTACTCCCGCCAGGCCCTGACATACGACCGGACGCGCGCTGCGAGCCCATCCGTGCTCGACCCCCTGCGGGCCGCCCTCAGCGGCGCACCCGGCCCGCATCTGGCCGACATCGGCGGCGGCACGGGCAACTACGCGCTCGCGCTCGCGCACGAGGGCTGGGACCCGGTCGTGGTCGACCGCTCGCCCCCGATGCTCGACCAGGCGCGCGCCAAGGGGTTGGCCACGGTCGCTGCCGACGCCACCGACCTGCCCTTCGCTGCCGCGAGCTTCGACGCGGCGATGCTCGTGTCGATGCTCCACCACGTCGAGGACCGCGCGCGTGCCCTCGCCGAGGCGCGCCGCATCCTGCGGCCCGGCGCGAAGCTCGCCGTGATGATGTTCACTCGCGAGGACATCGAAGATCTCTGGCTGCTCGAGCTGTTCCCCTCGAGCGCGGTGTGGATGCGCGCCACACATCCCCCGCTCGGCGACCTGCTCGAGCTGCTGCCCGGCGCCCGCCGCTCGCCGATCGTGTTCGACGACCTGTGCGACGCCTCGCTCGCGGCGCTGGCCGCGCACCCGGAGAAGATCCTGGAGGAGCGCTGGCGCAGGCAGACGAGCTACTTCGAGCGCCTCGAGGCGCTGAACCCCGGCGAGCTGCGCGCCGGGCTGGCAAGACTCGCGTCGCAGATCGCCGACGGCAACGCCCCCGCCCGTGCGGGTCGCGCATCGGTGCTCGCCTGGACCAACCCTGACGGTTGACCCCCGGGGCGCCCGGCCGAGACCGCCCAGCCGGGGCGCCGGCCTCCTCCTCGGTGGTTTAGTCCAGCCACATCCCCGATGCCACGGGCACCTGCACGAGCCGCGGACCGTCATCCGCGGAGATCGCACCCCGCAAAGCCTCCACGAGCTCTCCACGCTCGCTCACCTCGACAGACGGCACGCCGTAGGCCCCGGCCACCGCCGCAACGTCGAGGCCCGCCAGATCGAGGCCGGGAACGCTTGCCGCCTGCTCGAGCTCGGCGAACCACTTCAGAATCATGTACTCCTCGTTGCGCAGCACCAGGAAGGTCACCGGCACCCTGTAGGCGGCCGCGCTCCACAGCGCCGTGATCCCGTACTGCGCCGAGCCCTCGCCGAGCACGCAGACCACCGGCCGCGCCGGTTGCGCCAGCTGCACGCCGACCGCCGCGGCGATCCCGAACCCCAGCCCGCCGCTCGCGCTGAAGTAGTAGCTCCCCGGGCGGGACAGGCGCAGGCGATTGCGCAGGGCGAGCGTGCTCGATGGCGCCTCGAGCACCGCGATCCCGTCCTCGGGCCAAACCTCCGCGAGAGCCGCCATCGCCTCCGAGCCGCTCATCGGATCGGCCTCGGCGGGCGGGCCGGGAAGCGGCCGCGGTTGCGGAGCCTCACGGTCAGCAGCGGGCCCCACGAGCTCGAGCAGCTCGGCGAGAGCGAGTCCGACGTCGCCCACGATCGCGTTGCCCATCGGCGCCCGCGCGGCCTCGGCGGGGTCGCACGTGATCTGCACGAGCGTGGAGCCGGGTGCCAGCAGCGGGCCGGGGAGGTACGGGTAGTAGGGGAACACCGAGGAGCCCACCACCAGCACCAGATCATGCTCCTTCAGCGTTTCCGAGGCCGCCGCGATCGCCGGCGGGAGTATCCCCGCGAAGTTCGCGTGATCCTCGGGAAAGCCGAGACGGCCGCCGCCCGTCGCCGGCGTCGCCCAGACCGGCAGCCGCAGCCGCTCGGCCAGCGCGATCGCCGCATCCCAGCCCCCGCTCGCGTCGATGTCGGGACCCGCCACCAGCACCGGGCTGCCTGCCTGCTGCAGCGCCCGCGCGAGCTCGGCGAGCGTGTCAGGGTCGGGCACCGCGCGGGCGCGCACCGTCCGCGCCACCGCGTTCAGGGCGAGGTCCTCGTCGGCCTCTGCATCCCAGTCGTCCATCGGGATCGACACGAACGCCGGCCCGCGCGGAGGCATCGAGGCGTGGTGGATCGCACGCGCGATCGCGTGCGGCACGTCCTGCGCACGCGGCGGTTCGTGGCTCCACTTCACGTAGGGCTGCGGGCCGACGGTCGCCTCCCGATTCGTCAGGTTCGCCTCCATCGTTATCTGCGGGCGCACCTGCTGGCCCGCCGTGATCAGCAGCGGCGACTTGTTCGCCTGGGCGTTGAAGATTCCGCCCACCGCGTTGCCGACCCCGGGCGCCGTGTGCAGGTTCACGTGCGTGGTGCGGCCGCTCGCCTGCGCAAAGCCGTCGGCCATCCCCACGACCACCAGCTCCTGAAGTCCCAGCACATAGCTGAAGTCCTCGGGGAAGTCCCTCAGCATCGGCAGCTCGGTCGAGCCCGGGTTGCCGAAGATCGTCGTCATCCGGTGGGCGCGGAGGAGGTCAAACGTCGCATCGCGCACGGTCGGCATCGGCGTGTCGTCCTTTCTCGATCCCCGCAGCGGGGAGTCTCGGGCTGGAGGCGAGACGCTAACCGAACCGCGCGCCCGACGGTCCTTCGGGACGCATCGGCGCTACAGGCCCAGCGCTTTGATCAGCCCCGTCACGTGCGAGCTCGCCGGCGTGGAGCCCGCTGCGTTCGTGGCCGTCACAGTCACCCTAAGCGGCAGCCCGACGTCGAGCAGACCGAGCACATAGGTCGGGCCGGTCGCCTTCGCGATTTCCGTGCAGCCCGACCCGAGCACGTTGCACAGTTCCCACTGGTAGCTGTAGTTGAGGGGTGCGGTGCCGCTCCAGGATCCTGTGATCGCGGTCAGGGTGGACCCGTCGATCAGGCTGCCTGTGATGCTGGGGAGGCTGGTGTTGGAGGGCAGCAGCGCGTTGATGAGACTGGTGGGGTCCGAGGTCGCTGAGGTCGAGCCGGCGGTGTTGGTGGCGGTCACGATCACGCGGAGGGTGGACCCGACGTCGCTGTCGGCGAGGGTCAGCAGTGAGCTGGTGTTGTTGATTTCTTTGCAGGCTTCACCGGTGGTGTTGCAGAGCTCCCACTGGTAGCTGTAGTTGAGGGGTGCGGTGCCGCTCCAGGATCCTGTGATCGCGGTCAGGGTGGACCCGTCGATCAGGCTGCCTGTGATGCTGGGGAGGCTGGTGTTGGAGGGCAGCAGCGCGTTGATGAGACTGGTGGGGTCCGAGGTCGCTGAGGTCGAGCCGGCGGTGTTGGTGGCGGTCACGATCACGCGGAGGGTGGACCCGACGTCGCTGTCGGCGAGGGTCAGCAGTGAGCTGGTGTTGTTGATTTCTTTGCAGGCTTCACCGGTGGTGTTGCAGAGCTCCCACTGGTAGCTGTAGTTGAGGGGTGCGGTGCCGCTCCAGGATCCTGTGATCGCGGTCAGGGTGGACCCGTCGATCAGGCTGCCTGTGATGCTGGGGAGGCTGGTGTTGGAGGGCAGCAGCGCGTTGATGAGACTGGTGGGGT
>CAVZIH010000002.1:0-2894537 GCA_963775485.1 uncultured Solirubrobacteraceae bacterium | reverse complement strand
AGACCGTTCACTCGCAGAGCCAGACCGTTTCACCATCAGGGACGACCGCTTCACCAGCAGTTCGCTGCGACAGGGCGGACGCGGAGGCAATGAAGGCCCCCCGCTCCGGCAGCGCCTCACGGGACACCGCAGGATCCCGGCCCAGCCATGTGTGAGCGTGATCATCCCGACGCTCAACGAGGCACGGAACATTCCACTCGTGCTGGCCGAACTCCCTGACGTGGTCGACGAGGTGGTGATCGTGGACGGCCACTCGACCGACGGGACGCCGGAGGTCGCGCTGAGGGCACGCCCCGACGCGAGGATCGTGATGCAGGAGGGCCGCGGTAAGGGAGACGCCCTGCGCTGTGGCTTTGAGGCCTCCGCCGGGGACATCCTGGTGATGATGGACGCCGACGGCTCGGCGGACCCGGCCGAGATCCCGCGCTTCGTCCGCACTCTCATGGACGGCGCCGACTTCGCCAAGGGAAGCCGCTTCCGCGGGGATGGAGGCAGCTCCGACATCACCTGGCTGAGAAACGCGGGTAACAGCATGCTCAGCGGCACCGTCAACGCGCTGTTCGGCACGTCCTACTCCGACCTCTGCTACGGGTTCAACGCGTTCTGGCGGCACTGCCTGCCGGCGATGAGCGTGGACTGCACCGGATTCGAGGTGGAGACGCTGATCAACATCCGCGTGGCGCGCTCACCCCTGACGGTGTGCGAGGTGCCGAGCTACGAGCGGGAGCGCATTCACGGCGAGAGCAACCTGAGAACGTTCCGCGACGGCGGCCGCGTCCTGCGGACCATCGTCCGGGAGCGGATGCGCCGCGTACCGCGAGCACACCCCACGTCACCCGCTGTCCTGCAGCGCGTGTCCTACACGTCCGACGTCGTGCTGGCAGGCGATCCCGCATGAGCAACCTTCACCTCGGGCATACCAGCATCCAGCACCGCGTCCCAGCACGTCGAACGGGAACGAAAAGAGGAGGAATCGCAATGTCGAGACTAGGCCGGATCGCGCTCGGTGCGATCTGCATCGCACTGGTGGCCGCCGCTCCGGCCGCAGCCCAGCGGAAGGAGGCGAAGATCTATGAATCCCAGACGATCAAGCTCCGTGCCAAGGCGAAGAACATCTTCGGCTTCGCCGGGCCGGTGAACACCGCGCAGGCGCTTCCTGGCGGCGCACTGTACGTGGCTGAAGTGACGGGCGCGATCAGCTACTACGCCAAGAAACAGTATGTCCACCCGAGCGACCTCTGGAACACCGTCTGCGGTGAACCGCTGGTCGAACCCAAAGGCGATCTGGGCATCGACGCGGAATTCGTGTTCGCTCGCCCCTGGACCACCCCGTGTCCGGAGAAGTTGCCCGTGCGCTGGGACAACTTCGAACTGAGTGTGAATAACGGGACCGTGTTCGCCCATCCGCGGCCTTTGAACGGGCCCTTCACGGCGCCGACACCGGAACACCGCTACAGCTACCCGATGGTGGGCGTGGGGAAGTACGCCCTGTTCAGGCTCCGCGACGACCCGGGCGGGAACCCCGCGACCGCCGACAATTACGGGACGCTCGTGATCCACGTTCGCAAGGCCGTCTCCGCCGACTGCGGCGGCAGCAACTATCTGCTGTTCGGCAAGAGCACCGAAGCCGAATGCCTGGCGGCGCTCTAGCGGCGGCACCGGAGCTCGGCTCCGGCAGCCGCTAGCAACTCGGGATCACCCGGGCCGCGCGTGCGGCCCGGGTGATTCGCGAGATGCTGGAAACGAGACGACTTGCTGCTCACGACTTCCCCCGCAGTTGCCGATGAATCCAGATTGGACCATTCCGGTGGCCTCTCCACGCTCTCGATGCCGGTCAGCCCTCGCTCGGGCTCAGCTCCCGCTGCGGACCGAGCCCGCTCACGGCGGTCGCTGTCCGTGCCCGCCGCCTACGCGCTGCTGGTGGCGGTCTCGCTCCTCTGCCTCGCGCTGATCGACGACGCCGGCCGCGGTGGCGCCCGCGACACCGGCACTCTGTTCTGGCTGCCGCTGCTCGCGATGGTGCTCCCCGCTGCCTTCCGCCTCTGCTCGGCGGAGGCGAGCACGACCGAGCGGCTCGTGCTGCTCATGCTGCTGGGTGCGGGTCTTTACGCCGCCAAGGTCCTCCTGAGCCCTGCCGAACTGACCTTCTCAGATGAGCTGAGCACCCTCCGCACGACCGAGGATCTCGCCGGCAGCGGCCGCCTGCTGACGCCGAACTCGCTGGCGAAGGGCTTCTCCCTGTATCCGGGGGTAGACCTCGCAGCGCTGTCGCTCTCCAGGCTGAGCGCGCTGCCGCTGTTCACCTCCGCGCTGCTGATCATCGCGGCCGCCAAGCTGGTGATCGTGGTGGCCGTCTTCCGGCTGCTGCTGATGGCGAGCGGATCGGGGCGCGTGACCGGGATCGCCGTGCTCGTCTACGTGTCGAACCCCAACTTCCTCTTCTTCGACGCGCAGTTCTCCTACGAGTCGCTCGCTCTCCCGCTCGCGGTGGCGACGCTCGCCCTCGTGGGGATCGCGCTCGACGCCGGGCCCGGGCGGCGCCGGGCGGCCGCGACCGGCCTGGCGGTGCTCGTGGGGGCGGCCGTGGTGATCACGCACCACATCACCTCCTACGCGCTGCTGGCCGTCTTGGTGGCGTGGACCTCGATCCTCGCCGTTACGTGCCGGCGAGAGGGCTCGCGCAGAGTCCTCTGGCCGGCGGCGGTGACGCTTGCATCCACCGCGACCGCGGTCGGGGCCTGGCTGACCGTGGTGGGAAGCTCGACCGGCGCCTACCTGCAGCCCGTGATCGGGGGCGCCGTTGAAGCGACCTACAACTTCCTCACCGGCGCGGGTGTCGCCAAGGCCCCCTTCCACTCCACCGGCGAGGTGAACTCCGCGATCGAGGAGGCGCTCGGCCTGGCCTCGGTGCTGATCCTGCTCGCCCTGCTCGTGATCGGCGTCTGGCGACTACGCAGGCACCGCCCCGGCAGCGCCCTCGCATGGGTGCTCACGCTGATGGCGCTGATCTACCCGGCATCGCTCGCCCTGCGGCTCACCCAGGCCGGGAGCGAGACCTCCAACCGCGCCTCGGAGTTCCTCTTCCTCGGTCTCGCGCTGCTCGCCGGCGGCGTGCTCGCCTCGCTCCCGGAACGGGCCGGGGCACGACGTGCGCTCGGCGGTCGCCTGCTCGTCACCGCGACCGTGGGCGTCTTGTTCGCGGGCGGCGTGGTGGTCGGCTGGCCCCCCGCCTCGCGAGTGCCCGGGCCGCCCCTTATCGAGGCCGATCCCAGGTCGGTGGAGCCCTACGACCTGGCGGCCGCGCGCTGGGCCGCCCAGCACCTGCCCCGTCACAGCCGCATGGTCGCCGATCGCGCGAACGGCCTGCTGATGTCCGCGTACGGACTGCAGGACCCACAGATCGGAGCGGTGGATTCGCTGCCCTTCGGCGCGGTCATCACATCGCCGCGGTGGGGAGCCTCCGAGCGGCGCATCGTCGCGGCCGGGCACATCGAATACATCGTCGTCGACCGCCGGCTGGCGGGGCACCTGCCGGCACTCGGCATCTACGTCGATCACGACGAGCCCGAAGCCGATGCCCATCGCACGCCGCTTCCGCTGCGGGCGATCACGAAGTTCGAAGGCGCGCCCGGGCTGCTGCGCGTGTACGACAACGGCGAGGTCTCGATCTATCGGGTCCTGGAGCCTGCGGGGGCCAGGGCGCGATGAGCCGGCGCAGGACGACCGCTCCACTGAGCATCCTGTGCGCGTCCCTGGCCGCGGGCGGCGCGGCCTGGCTCGACGCTGGAGGACCGGCGCAGGCGCTGCTCGGCGTGGCGCTCGTCGCGGTGCTGCCCGGCGCGGCGCTGATCGTCCTGCTCGGCCTCCGTCCGGTCTGGCCCGATGCGCTGTTCGCGACGGTTGCATGCAGCGTCGCGATCACGATCCTCGCGGGGATCGTCCTCGGGCTCACCCGCCTCGGATTCGACCGCACCACGTGGGCCACGACGCTCGCCGGCATCGCGGCCGTGCTCTCGGGAGCGGGGCTCGCCCGGAGCGTTCGCGCCCCGGCAGCCGTTCGGCACGTTCGTGCGCGCGCACCCGCCGGCGGCGGTGACGGCAGCGGCCGGACGGAGCCCCGTCCGGCGTTGCCGATCCTCTCGCTCGGGCTCTACGCGGGCGCGGCCGCGATCGCGGTCCTGGCGATCGCGCTGGCACATAGCAGCGCGGTCGATCACGCACGGTCGGCCAGGATCACGGCGCTTTGGATGGCACCGTCGAGCAGCCCGGGCGGAGCCGGCCGGGTCGGGGTGAGCGTCATCGGGCCGCAGTCCGGCGCCTACGAGCTGGAACTGACGGCTCCCGGAGCGAGACGCCGCCGCGTCGGCTTGGCCCTGGGTCCCGGGGGCGATCGCCCGGGAGCCATCGCACTGCCCGCGGGGGGACAGGCGCGGCTGCGTGGCGACTCCGGGCTCGGGCCGGTCATCCGCGAGGTGGGAACGGCGCAGACGCCGCGCGCGGCCCAGCATCGCCCGGCGCCGCGGACGCCGCGAGCGACCGCGTCCCCGACCCGCACCCGCGCGAGGGCCCGCAGCGCCACGGGGGCCCACCGGTGAGCGCCGCGAGCCCGCTGAAGATCGCTCCGTTCGCGGGCCCGGCGCGCCACGGCTCGCTGCACCGCAACTCCGCGTGGATCATGCTCACGATCGTCCTGACCTCCTCGCTGGGATACGCGTACTGGCTCGCCGCGGCCCACCTGTTCCCCGCGCGCCAGATCGGCCTCGCAACCGGGCTGGTCTCGCTGATGACGATCACCGCGATCATCGCCAACCTCGGCACCGCGCCGGCGCTCGTCCAGCGCCTGCCGACGCGCGGCGACACGGAGGCGTGGTCGACGACGCTCAGCGCGAGCCTCCTCGGCGGGGCGTTCGTCGGGCTGCTCGCCGGCCTGCTCGTGCTGCTCCTCCTGCCCGCCCTCTCCCCCCAGCTGTCCGCCGCACGCAGCGAACCGGCCATCGCCGCGCTGTTCCTCACGGGCACGAGCGCGTGCGTCTGCAGCACCGTTCTCGACTACGCCTTCATCGCCGAGCGTCACGGCCGCGCGATGTCGGTGCGCGGTGCCGTCTTCGCGCTCGCCAAGATCCCGCTCGTCCTGCTTCCGGCGGTCGCCTTCGGCACCGTTCACGGGACGGTCCTGATCTTCGGGTCGTGGGTGGCGGCCTACATCCTGTCGTGCCTGGTCGGCGTGGCCCTGATGCTGCCGCGGCTCCGGCCGGGCTTTCGGCTGCGCCTCAAGGGCACGCTGCGGGAGCTGCGTGCGATCGCGCACCTGCTCGCCGGCAACTACCTGATCACGCTCGGCAACGCGCTCCCCCTCTACATCCTGCCCGTGATCGTCGTCACCCGGCTCTCGGCGACCGCCAACGCCTACTTCTACATCACCTGGATGGTGGGCGGGATCTTCTTCATGATCTCCTCATCGGTCGGATCCTCGCTGTTCGCGGAGGGCTCAAACGAACCCGCCCGGCTGAGCTCGGCGACCCGCGCGAGCGTCCGCCTGACCGCGATGCTGCTCGCTCCGGCGATCCTCCTGGTCCTCCTCATCGGCGAATGGATCCTCGGGCTGTTCGGCCCCGCCTACGCGAGCAACGGGACCCATCTGCTGTGGGTGCTGATGCTCGCGGCGATCCCCGACGCGATCACGAACCTGTACGTGCCGGTGCTGCGGGTGCGCCACCGGCTGCGCGCCGCCGGCGTGCTCACGATCGCGATGGCCGCAGGGACGATCGTGGGGGCCTGGGTCGTGGCACCGCGCTGGGGACTGACGGGGATCGGCCTGGTATGGCTGATCGGACAGTCGCTCGGGAGCATCTGGGTGGGATGGGACGTGCTCTCCTCCCGCGAGCCGCTGCGCCGGAGCCTCGCGGCATGAGGCTGGCACACACCATCCGCCGGGTCCTCTGGCTCTACCGGTACAGCCGCCTGGGCGAGTGGGAGAAGGTCCGGCTGTTCGACCTCGGCTCGGTCGGCGAGCGCGTTCGCATCACGGGGATGGTCGACCTCGGGTCCGAGCCCTATCTGATTCACCTCGGCAGCGACGTGACGATCACCTCGGGGGTCACCTTCGTCAATCACGACGGCGGTGTGGGCGTGCTGCGCGGGCGCCACCCGGGGCTCAACGTGTACGACCCGATCCGCGTCGGCGACCGCGTCTTCATCGGCACCCGCGCGATCATCCTGCCGGGGGTGTCGATCGGCTCCGACGTGGTGATCGGCGCCGGCAGCGTGGTCACGCGGGACATCCCCGACGGCACGGTGGCGGCGGGCAACCCCTGCCGTCCGATCCGGCCGATCGATGAATATGAGCGGCGCGCGATCGAGCGCGCCACCTACTGGGAGGGCGCGCCGCCGCCTCTGGATCTGCGCGCGCACATCCTCTCGAGCGTCGGCGATCGCCGCGGCCGGACGCACACCGGCCGCCGGGGATAGGAGATCGCGTGTTGCCCCACCGCACCGAGCTCGAGGCATCGGTCGTGATCTGTGCGTTTGCCGACGAGCGCCTGGGATGCCTCCAGGACGCCGTACGATCGGTCCGCGAACAGACCGTTCCGCCCGCGGAGGTCGTCGTCGTGATCGATCACAATGCGGCGCTGCTCGAACGGGCGCGAGCGACATTGCCCGACGCGCTCGTACTCGAGAACAGCGGCGAGCGGGGGGCGGGCGAAGCGCGCAACACCGGGGTCGCGGCGAGCAGCGGCGCCGTGCTCGGCTTCCTCGATGACGATGCGCGAGCCGCGCCCGACTGGGTCGAGCGCGCTCTCGCGACGTTCGCCAACGAGCGCGTGATGGGCGTGGGCGGCACGATCGAGCCCGCATGGGCCGACGGTGCGCCCCCCTGGTTCCCCGCTGAGTTCAACTGGGTCGTGGGGTGCACCTACCCGGGCCTCCCGCCCGCCGGCGGCCCGGTCCGCAACCTGATCGCGGCCAACATGTTCGTGCGCCGCGCCGTCTTCCAGGAGCTCGGCGGCTTCCGCAGCGGCTTCGGCAAGCAGGACGCGCGCTCGCGGCCGGAGGAGACCGATCTCTGCCTGCGTGCCAACGCACGCTGGCCCGGCGGACACTGGCTCTACGATCCCGCCGTCTCGGTCCGCCACCACGTGCCCGCCGCGCGCGGGCGTCCGCGGTACTTCATCTCACGCTGTTACAACGAGGGTCTCGGCAAGGCCGCGCTGGCGCGCTACCTCGGCAGCTCCGCGGCGCTGGCGGCCGAGCGCGACTACACCAGGCGCACGCTCCCGGCGGGGGTCGCCGCCGGCGTGGGGGCGGCCCTGCGTCGCAGCGACACCGCCGGCCTCGCGCGCAGCGCGGCGATCATCACGGGCCTGGGCGTCACGACCCTCGGCTACGTGCAGGGCAGGCTGGCCCCGCACCTGCTATGAGCGCGCGACCGTCACAGCATCGGTGCGAGCGGTGGACGCATGACCGAAGCGGGGCCCAGCTGATTGCATCGGAGCGCTCCGAGCCCGATGACGCGCTCATGACGGGTGTCCCGATCGTCGCTCGCCGGTGTGCGCTGCTCGCCGGTGTGCTGCTGGCCGTGGGAGCCGCCGAGGCCGACTCCAGCGACAGCGGCGCGGGAGCCCCGCTCGCGCCTGCGGTCTCCCATCGCGCGAGCGCGTCGAGCACGAGCGCCCCGCTCTACTGGGGCGCGTGGATCGGCGCCCAGCTGACGGGTACCGAAGCACCCTGGGACTACCGCGCGGTCACCCGCTTCGAGCAGATGGTGGGCAAGGGCGTCTCGCTGGTGAGCTTCTCGAGCCCGTTCGCGAACTGCACCGGCCAGCCGTGCACGCCCTACAGCTTCCCGAGCGCACCGTTCTCGCGGATCCGCGCCAACGGTGCGATCCCGTTCTTCTCCTGGTCCTCGGCGTCACTGCCGGTCTCTGCGACCGAGCCCGCGTACAGCCTGCGCGCGGTCAGCGAAGGCCGCTTCGACGGCTACATCGACAGCTGGGCGACGGCAGCGCGGGACTGGGGACACCCGTTCTTCCTGCGCTTCGACTGGGAGATGAACGCGAGCACGTTCCCATGGTCGGCGACCGCCAGCGGCAACGGTCCGGCCGAATACGTGGCGGCCTGGCGCCATGTCCACCAGATCTTCACGCGGGTCGGCGCGCGCAACGCGACGTGGGTGTGGTGCCCAAACGCCGACCCAGATCAGGACCCCGAGCTGCTCGCCGCCATGTATCCGGGCGACGCCTACGTCGACTGGACATGCCTCGACGGCTACAACTCCGATGATCCCTGGCGGACGTTTGCCGGCATCGTCGAAGACGACTACGCGGTCATCAGCGAACAGATCGCCCCCGGCAAGCCGATGATCATCGGCGAGACGGCATCGACCGAGGTGGGAGGAAGCAAGGCCGAATGGATCAGCCAGATGTTCGGCTCGCTCCGTCGCCTGCCGGACATCCGGGGGCTGATCTGGTTCGATCGCACAACGGGCGGCGCGGACTGGCCGGCCGAGTCCTCCCCCTCTTCGCTTGCCGCCTTCTCGAGAGGTGTGAGGGCCGGCTCGTTCGTGGGCAGCCGCTACGCAGGCCTGGGCGGCTCCCCGATTGCGCCTCCGCGGGGAGGGCGGCGGTGAGCACCTCGACGGCCGATCACGACGCGCGGATGCGCCGCCGGAGCCCCGGCGGGACAGGCTCGTCGCGCACCGATGGCAGCGTCGTCCCGGGCGAGGGGCTGCGGGTGCTGCAGGTCACCCCCCGCATGGCGCCCCACATCGGAGGCGTCGAGACGCACGTCCGCGAGGTGGCGCGACGCCTGGCCTCGCACGGGATCGAGACGGAGGTCCTCACGACCGACCACGCGGGCGGGCTCCCCCGCTCCGAGCGTATCGACGGCGTCCCCCTCAGACGGGTGAGAGCCTGGCCGCAGGGGAGCGAGAACCTGTTCGCGCCCGGGATCGCACGCGGTGTCGCAGAGGGGCGCTGGGACGTGATCCACGTGCAGTGCTTCCACACCTTCGTCGCGCCCCTCGCGATGCTCGCGGCCAATGCAGGCGGGGTTCCCTACGTGCTGACCTTTCATGGCGGTGGCCACTCCTCGAGACTCCGCAACGCGCTGCGGCGACCCCAACTGGCGGTGCTGCGCCCGCTGCTGGCGCGCGCCGCCGCGCTCGTGGCGATCGCCGACTTCGAGATCGGCCACTACGCCGGGATGCTCGGGCTTCCGCGGGAGCTGTTCGTGACCATCCCCAACGGGTCGGACCTGCCGAGCCCATCGCCCGGGCTCGAACCCCCCGCGGGCACGCTGATCGTCTCCTGCGGGCGGCTGGAGGAGTACAAGGGCCACGACCTCGTCATCGCCGCGCTGCCCCTGGTGCTCCGGGACATTCCCGACGCGCGGCTGTGGATCGCCGGCAGGGGTCCCGCGGAGCCCGCGCTCCGCGCCCAGGCCCTCCGGCTCGGCGTCGCCGGGCACGTGGAGTTCACGGCGCTGTCGGATCGCCAGGAGATGGCCGACAGGCTCAGTGGCGCGTCCCTCGCGGTGATGCTGAGCAGCTTCGAGACCCAGCCCCTGGCCGCGCTGGAGGCGCTGTCGCTCGATGTGCCCATGCTCGTCGCGGACAACTCCGGCCTGGCCGAGCTCGCACAGAAGGGCCTCGCCCGCGCCGTCGATCGAGACGCCGCCGCCGCGGTGCACGCACGCGCGATCGTCGAGCAGATCCGTGAGCCCCGTCGTGCGCAGGCCTTCGCGCTTCCCAGCTGGGACGAGTGCGCGGACTCCCTGGCAGAGCTCTACCGGTCCGTCGCCCGGGTATCGGCCGGATGAGGATCCTGCTCGCCAGCGACCACTACCCGCCGTTCATCGGGGGAGCACAGCGCCAGACGAAGGTGCTCGCGCAGGAACTGCAGGCGCGCGGGCACGAGGTCGCCGTGGCGACGGTGTGGCAGGACGACCTTCCGGCACGGTCCGTCGAGGATGGCATCGCCGTGTTCCGCCTCGGGCAGCTGCGAACGCTCCCGCTCCTCCGCGGCAGGCCGCGCCGGCGACACCAACCGCCGTTTGCGGATCCCGTGACGGTGATCGCGTTTCGGCGCCTCGTCAGCCGGTTTGCGCCCGATGTCGTGCACGCCGCCGGCTGGTTCGCCTACGCATGCGCGCAGGGTCTGCGCTCGAGCCGCGTCCCGCTGCTCGTCTCGGCGCGCGACTACGGCTTCAGCTGTGCGACCGCCACGCTGGTGCATCGCGGAGCGCCGTGCTCGGGACCGGGGCTCGCCAAGTGCATGGCGTGCGCGGGCGATCACTACGGGCGACCGCGCGGGTGGCTGGCCACCGCCGGCGTGATCGGATCGAGGAGGCAGCTGGCCGGCCGCCTGGACGGCCTTCACAGCATCAGCCGCTACGTGAGCGCGATGTCCGACCGCGACTTCCTCGACGGCGATCGCACCGCCGCGCCGCTGCGGGAGACGATCCCGAGCTTCCGCGTGGAGGACTCCCCTGGAGATGACCGCACGGCGCTGCAGGCGCTTCCACGAGAGCCGTTCATCCTGTTCGTCGGCGCGCTGCGCAGGGTCAAGGGCGTGGAGGTGTTGCTGAGCGCGTATGAGCGTCTCGAGGACGCCCCCCCGCTGGTCCTGCTCGGGACACGCGAGGCGGACACGCCAGCGCATCTGCCGGCCGGCGTGAGGAGGGTCGATCCGATGCCGCACTGGGCGGTGCTCGAGAGCTGGGAGCGGAGCCTGTTCGGCGTCATGCCGTCGCTCTGGCCCGAGCCCTTCGGAAGCGTGGTTCACGAGGCGATGAGTCGCGGGAGGGCGGTCATCGGCACCTCTCCCGGAGGTCACGCCGACATGATCGAGCATGGGACCACCGGACTGCTCGTGCCCTCCGGCGACGTTGACGCGCTCGCCGGGGCGATGACCGCCCTGCTGACCGACCGGGCCCTGCGCGAGCGTCTCGGCGGTCAGGCGCGGGCCCGCGCGGAGATGTTCACCGCGGCCGCAGTCATCCCGCGGTTCGAAGCCCTGTACGCGCGGCTGATCGAGGCCCGCGCCCATCCGGGTGCCAGGGACCCCGCTCGCCTCCAGCTGCCCGCTGCCCTCCCGGCCACGACCGCTCGCCCGGCCGGGCCCTCGGGGGCGTCCCCGGCCGGGCGGTGAGCGTCGCCGGGTCGTCCTGCGGCGGGATCGCCGGGCGGACGCGCTAAAGCTGTGGGTGGATCTTTGAACCCGACAGAAGCGGAGCGAGGCGATGAGCGATCGAGAGGGTGAGCGGCGGAGCGCCGTCGTGTTCGGGGCGCGCAACCTCGGACGTGCGGTGATCGAGGCACTGGTGGCCGACGGCTGGGCGGTGACGGGCGTGGCCCGCTCCCGCGAGACGCTCGACGGCGTCCGCGCGGCGGGAGCGCTCTCGGTGGAGGGCGATGTGACCGACCCGGCGAGTGTGCGCGCGATCCTCGAGGAGGCGTCCGGCGCCCACGGCGGCGTGCAGCTCGTGCTGAACGCGGCATCCGCCTACGGCGGCGAGCGGCACGGGCCGTTCGGCGGCGGCCCGATCGCCGAGGCCGACGCGGATGCGTTCGACGCGTGGGCCGCTGCACCGGCGCGCTCCGCCTTCTCGTTCCTGTCCGCAGGTGGGAGCTTCGCCCTCTCCCAGGGAGGCCCCGCGACGCTCGTCCAGGTGACCGGTGGCTCGGCGCGCCGCGCGATGCCTGGGCGCGGGCTGTGGTCCGCCGGGGCATTCGGAGTGCGCGCCATCACCAATGCTGCCGCGCTCGAGCTGCGGCCCCACGGCATTCAGGTCTCCCTCCTGATCGTCGACGCGGGCATCCAGCCGCTCGAGGGGCCAGCCCGCGGTGGCGCAGCGATCGAGACCCTTGCCGACCCGCGCAGGATCGCCGATGCCGTCCTGTTCCTCGCCGACCAGGATGCGCGCGCCGCCACGCACGAGCTCCAGCTCACCCCCCTGGCCGAGGGCTGGACGCCGTAGACGGACGCCTCGGCGCGGAGGGACGCGTGGGCGCGGAGGGACGCGTGGGCGTGGACGGACGCCCTGGCGTGGACGGACGCCCTGGCGTGGACGGACGCCCTGGCGTGGACGGACGCCTGGGCGTGGACGCCCGCCCGGGCGTAGAGAGAGGCTGCGGACGGACTCGCACCTGGGCGTGGAAGGGGCGAGCGGGCGCGGGCGCACACCTCAGTCGGGGTCGAGGCCTGGGAGCAGATGCCACGGCCGCGAAGGCACGGACATCCCCGGGCCGCCAGGAGAACAGGAGAGGGAACGGCCCGGGGGTGTCGTCCGTCGCATTGCAGGCGTCCATCCTCGCGCCGACCCGAGACCACGCCCTCGAGACCGCCCGCAGACGAGAGCGTCCGAGGGAACATGGGGTCGTTGTACAGCGTGACGCACGACCCGGTCAGGTCGTATGGGCGGGGGGCCAAAGATCGGCGCGTGCGACTGTGATGTCCGTCGGGACGGGCCGGGATTTCTCTGGCCCGGCGCCTGCGTGAGGCCGTCCGTGCGGGGGCGCGGAGCTCTTGTTAAGGTCCACGGCATGCCTCCCGGGCTCGACACGACCCTGGCGGAGGACCCGGTGGACGGCGGCGCCATCGCCGGCGGCGCAGGACGGGTCGCGGTGGTCTTCGAGCGCGGCGAGTCCGGCGCGGCGGCGCTGCGCGAGGGCGCAGAACTCGCCAACGCCGGACGGGCGCTCTCGGTGGTGACGCTCGCCCCCCAGGCGCGGCCCGCGAGATGGGGCCGGGCGGGCGGCGAGGGCCCGTACAACATCGCGGTCAGAGAGGAAGCGGAGCTGGAACTGCGGGAGGCGCGCGCCATCCTCGGGTCGGTCGCCGGGCGCGCCAGCTTCAGGGTGCTGGCCGGCTACCCCCGGCCCCCGCTCGCGGCGTGGGTCGCCGAACAGCGGTTCGGGCTCGTGCTGCTCCCCCACTACCGGCTGACCCCCGGAGGCAACCCCTTCGCAAAGAGCCTGCGAAGGGAGACCTCCGCCGAGGTGCGACTGGTTCGCTAGGAGCACTCCGGGCTGCGTCCCCTACAGCCCGGGGCGGAGACTGTCGATACATGCCGCATGTCCCGCCTCGCCACGCATCCGCGACGGCCGGCTGCGGCCGGACGAGCCACGGACGCGGGCGCGGCCGTGAGGCTGAGCTATGCGGCGCTCGCGGTCCTGCTCGTCGCGTACATAGCCGTCAAGGTGGCCGGCGCGGACCACAACCAGACGCTGATCGACGGCTGGATGGTCGACGCGTTCGAGCTCGCCGCCGGCGGTCTGTGTGTGGCCAGGGGGCTCCGCGCACGCTCGGGCGGCGCGGTGGCGATCGTGCTGGGCCTCGCGCTGGTCTCGTGGTCCCTGGGCGACCTCGCCCTGACGATCGAGTCGCTCGGGGGCGCCACGCCGCCCACGCCGTCGGTGGCCGACGCGTTCTACCTCGGGTTCTTCCCGCTCGCCTATGTGGCGATCGTGCTCCTGATGCACGGTCAGGCCGGACGCCTGCCCGTCACGAGCTGGCTCGACGCCGGGGTGGCCGGCCTCGGGGCCGCGGCGGTGTGCTCGGCCTTCGCGTTTCACAGTCTGCTGAAGCTCGCCGGCGGAAGCCCGCTCGAGGTGGCGACCAACCTCGCCTATCCGATCGGCGACCTGCTGCTGCTCTTCCTCGTGGCGGGCGCCTCCGTGATGCTCGCCGGCAGGAGCAGGGCGCCATGGCTGCTGCTGGCCACCGGCATCGCGATCAACGTGGCGGGCGACACGTTCAACCTGTTCGGCTCCTCGGTGGGCTCCTCACGCGTGGGCTCGCTCGTCAACGCCGCGGCGTGGCCCACCTCGATCCTGCTGATGTCGATCGCCGTGTGGCTGCGACCCGGCCGCCAGAGCCCTCTCGCGACCGAGAGGCCACCCGGGTTCCTGCTGCCCGGCGCAGGAGCGGCCGCGGGGCTCGTCATCCTCGTGTTCGCGAGTGTCCACGCCACCCCGGTGGTCGCCGTCGGGCTCGCGACCGCCACAATGCTTGTCGTCGGGGTCCGTCTGGCGCTGTCTGCGCGCAGCCTGAGGGGACTCACCCAGAAACGCTACGAGCAGTCGGTGACGGATGAGCTCACGGGCCTGGGCAACCGGCGATTCCTGTTCGCAATCCTCGACCGGTACTTCGCCGAGGGGTTCGGCGAGCCCGCCCCGGCCACGAGCATGGCGTTCCTGTTCGTCGACCTCAACCGCTTCAAGGAGCTGAACGACTCGTTCGGCCATCCCGCCGGAGACGCGATCCTCCGCCAGCTCGGCGAGAGGCTGCGCAACTCGCTGCGTGAGACCGATGTCCTGGTCCGGCTCGGCGGCGACGAGTTCGCCGTGATCGCGATGGGCGCCGACACCGAGTACGCCGTCGGGATCGCCGAGCGGCTGACGAGCAGCCTGGAAGAGCCGTTCATCCTCGACGCGGTCAGCCCGCGCATCAGCGCGAGCATCGGCATCGCACTCGCACCCGCCGATGCCACCGACAGCGCCGCCCTGCTCTGGTGCGCCGACGTGGCGATGTACCGGGCGAAGTCATCCGGAGCTCACTACGCGCTCTACGACCAGCAGGAGGACCTCGAAGGTGCGGGCAACGGCCTGCGCCTCGCCGAAGAGCTGCGCGCCGCGATCGAGCAGGACGAGCTCGTGCTGCACTATCAGCCTCAGCTTGGGCTAGGGCGGCGCGAGATCACCACCGTCGAGGCGCTCGTGCGCTGGCGCCACCCGCGGCTCGGGCTGGTGCCCCCGCTGAGGTTCCTGCCCGTCGCCGAGGAAGCCGGGCTGATGCCGAGGCTGACCGGCTGGGTGCTCGAGCGGGCGCTCGAGCAGTGCAGGGCCTGGCGCGCGGCGGGGCGACGCGTGTCGGTGTCCGTCAACGTGTCGGCGACGAACCTGCTCGACATCGGCTTCACGGATGTGGTTGGTGAGCTGCTGGCGCGGCTGGGCCTCCCCCCCGAAGCGCTCGTGCTCGAGCTCACCGAGACCAGCATCATCAAAGACTTCGAGCGCTCGCGAGAGGTGATCGACCGGCTGCGCCAGATGGGGATCGTCGTGTCGATCGACGACTTCGGCGCCGGCTTCACCTCGTTGGCCTATCTCAGCAGCCTGGCGGTCGGCGAGGTCAAGCTCGACCGCACCTTCGTGACGCGCCTCGCGGGAGCGGAGCCCGAGCGCCCGGCGCAGCTCGTGCGTGCGACGATCGAGCTGATCCACGCGCTGGGCCTGCGCGTCGTCGCGGAGGGCGTCGAGGACGACGCGACCCTCAGCCTCCTGTCCGACTTCGGCTGCGACCTCGCCCAGGGATACTTCATCGAGATCCCCCGGCCGGCGGCCGAGCTCGAGTGCCTGCAGCCAGCCGGGGCGGATGCCGGCTCGGATCCAGCGCGGCTGCGGCCCGCCGCACGCGTGTTCCCGAGGGCGCTCCGGGGAGCGCCGTCCACGGGGGCCTGAGACCGGGCGCCGCCGGCATCGGCGCCGCGACGGTGGCCGGCGCTGCGGACGGGGGCGCGGCACGCTGGGAGACCCGGTCACGAAGGTAGAGTGGCGCGGGTGGACCGTGTGCCGGGCAGACGACGGAGCCTCGCGGCGACGATCGTCGTCCTGGGGATCTCGATCGCCTGCGCGGGGTGCGCAAGCGGTGGCGCGGGTGGCACGTTCACTCCGGTCACGCCCGGCACGCTGACCGTCGCGACGGCCCAGATCCCCGACCCGGGACTGTGGACCGGGACCCCGCAGCACCCGACCGGCGGCTTCGAGTACGGCCTCGCACGTGCGCTCGCCGCGCGCTTCGGGCTAAAGCGGGTCAGCGTCAGGATCGTCCCGTTCGCGCGGCTGGTGGAAGGCGATCTGGGGGGCGCCGACCTGGCGCTGTCCGACATCACCGTCACATCCGAGCGTGCCACACATCTGCAGTTCTCGACCTCCTACCTGGCCTCGCCGCCGGCGATCCTCGTGCGCCCCGGGACCGAAGTCGCCGACGTGAACGCCGCCGAGGGCCTGCGCTGGGGCGTCGAGGCCGGGACGACCCTGCAGACCGCGCTCGCGCAGACGATCCGGCCGGCCACCGCCCCACTCGTGCTGCACCACGAGTTCGAAGTGCTCGCCGCCCTGCGCGCACACAGGGTCGATGCGGTCATGCTCGACCTTCCCGTCGCACTCGCCTACGCCCGCCAGTCGCCGCGAACCTATGCGGTCGCCGCCCAGCTCCCGAGCGAAGACGTGCTCGCGGCGGCGCTGCCCAAGGACTCGGCGAACCTGGAAGCCGTCAACTCGGCGATCCGCGCGTTCGATGCCGACGGGACGATCGAACGCCTCGGCCGCAGATGGCTGGACACCGACCTGCAGGAAGGCCAGTCCGAACAGGTGCCGGCCCTGAGGACGGGTGAATCGTGATTCCGGCGGCCGCGCACCTCGCGTTTGCCGAGATCGTGGATTTGTCCTCGCCGAAAGGAGCTCCCTGGGAGTTCCTGGTGGTGTTCGCGACGCTGCTGCTCGGCCCCGTCCTGCTCAAGCGTGCGCGTGTCCCGGGGATCATCGGCCTGCTGCTCGGCGGCTACGTGATCGGCCCGCACGGCCTCGATCTGATCGGGTCGGGCAACAGCACCCTCCCTGACCTCGGGCAGCTCGGCCTGCTCTATCTGATGTTCGTCGCGGGCGTGGAGCTCGACCTCAACCTCCTGCGCAGACACGGGCGGTCGGCCGTCGTGTTCGGGCTGCTCACCTTTCTGCTGCCGATGCTGGCGGGAACGACCGTGGGCTTCACGCTCGGATGGGAAACCGATGCGGCGATCCTGCTCGGCTCGCTGCTCGCCTCGCACACGCTGATCACCTATCCGACCGTGCGCGATGCGGGGCTCGCCTCCGATCCCGCGGTCGCGAGCGCCGTGGGGTCGACGGTGCTGACCGACACGCTCACCCTCGTCGTGCTCGCGTTCGTCGCCGGCTCGGCCGGAGGGAGTCGCTCGACCGCGGAAGTGGCCGTTCAGGTCGGGGTCGGCCTGGCCGTGCTGATCGCCTTCAGCCTGATCGTGCTGCCGCGGCTTGCGACGCTGGCGTTCCGCTGGCTGAGCGCCGAGCGCTCGGTTCGCTACGTGGTTGCCATCACGGCCTTCCTCGCCGCGGCCACCGTCGCCGAGCTGTTCGGGATCGAGGGCATCGTCGGGGCGTTCTTCGCGGGCCTGGCACTCAACCGGCTCGTGCCGAACGAAGGCGAGCTGATGGATCGCATCGCCTTCTTCGGCGGAGCGTTCTTCATCCCGGTGTTCCTCGTGTCGGTCGGGCTGATCCTCAACCCGGCGGTGATGGTGCAACTGGGCACGCTGAAACTGGCGGCGCTGTTCATCGCGGCGTGCCTCGGCGGCAAGGCGCTGGCTGCGATCATCTCGGCGCGACTGCAGGGGTTCTCGCGGCCACAGGCGGAACTGCTGTTCTCGCTCAGCGTCGCGCAGGCGGCAGCGACGCTCGCGGCGACCGTCGTGGGATTCCAGCTCGGGCTGTTCGACAGCTCGGTGGTGAACGCCGTTCTGGTTCTCATCTTCGTGAGCCTGCTCGCGTCCACCATCGTGGGCGCGAGCGCGAGTGGTCGCGTGCACGCGCGCGACCACGGTCCGCGCCCGCTGGGCACGCGCGTCGTGGTCGGCGTCGGCGACCCGGCGCTTGCGGCGGGGGCGCTGTCCATCGCCCGGCGAATCGCCTGGACCGATGGCGGGGTGGTGCATCCGGTGCTCGTCCTGCCGGAGTCCGAACCGATCGCCTCCAGGGACACGCGAGAGCGGTTCGGGCTCGCGATAGCGGCGGCGGGCGTCGACGGCCTGCCCTCCACGATCGTCGACCGTTCGCTCCTCGACGGAGCCCGCCGGGCCGCTGCGGCGATCGAGGCCACGCTCGTCCTCGTCGCCGAGCCGCCGGCACCGCCGCCGGCCACCGACGATCCCGCGGCGCAGGATCACATCGACGCGCACCGGCGCAGGGGGGCGCCCACGGTGCCGGTCGCCCTCGTGCGCGGCAACTCCGCTCGGCTGGGCTCGGTCCACACCCTTCTCGACGGCGGCGACGAGGCGGCTGCGTCGGTCGCCGCCGAGATGGCCAGACGCGTTGCCGGCCATCGGGTGGAGCCCCTCGACGACGCGGATCCCGACTGGCCCGGGGCGATCTCCCCGGGCGACGTCACATTCGTCTCGGCGGGGGCGGCCGGCGCCCTGGCGGCGCTTCCGGACCCCGCGGCGGGAATGGTGGTCGCGACCCTGGTCGAGACGGAGGCACAGGGCCACGGTGCCCCGGCGGGGGAGGGTCGCGCCTAGCCGTGCGCACCCGCGCCGGGCCGCGCGCACCCGGGACGCGCTCAGGCTCTACCCTGAGACTGCTATGAGAGCTGGCGGACCGGTCTGTCGGAGCGAGGAATGATCCTCGCCGTTGGCGACATCCATGCGCAGATCCCCCACCGGCGCAGGGTCGAGCAGGTCATGCTCACCGCGCAGGCGGCCGCCCGCCGGCAGGAGGGCTGCGAGGCCTACACCTTTGCTCAGGCGCTGGAGGAGCCCGGGCACTTCGTGGTGCTGCAGCAGTGGCGCGACCGGGCCGCGCTCGATGCGCACCACCGCTCCGCAGCCTTCGCCTCCTACCAGCAGGACATCGCCCCGCTGCTCGTGCGAGACTCCGAGCTTCGGGTTCATGTCGTCGCCGACACCTTCCGGCCCGTCAACCCGTCGGTGCTGGACATCGCTCAGGACGACTGACGGGCTGCGGGCTCCGCTTCGTCTATCGCATCGACGCGGTCCGGGTAGAAGGCGACGTGATCCTTGATCTCGCCGACGGCGGGGTACGGGGCCCTGTAAGTCCACACCGCATTCAGCGAGCGCTCCCCGCCGAGCGGGATGCTGAAGTAGCTGGCCTCGCCCTTGTAGGGGCAGTGACTGGAATGGTCGGTCGCGGCAAGCAGCGATGTGTCGACGTCCTGCATCGGCACGTACTGGACGGGCGGATACTGCGCCTCGCGCAGCGTCAGCGCACGCGTGGTGTCGGCTATCACGCTCCCGGCAACCGAAACGACGACCCTGGCCGGATTGGCCTCGATCGTGATCGGATGATCGGGACCCGGCTGCCTGATCTCCCTGTCAGTCATTGGCTGCTCCCTTCCGGACGCTCACTCGGTGAGGCAGGTGTCCTCATCAGAGTAGGGGGGCGAACAGGCGCACACGATGCGCAGCGGCTCGGAGCCGGCATTGAAGACCTTGTGGCGCGCACCCGGCGGGATCAGCGCGCAGTCGCCCTCGCCGATCATCCGCTCCTCGCCGTCGACCCTCAGCCGGCCCCGGCCGGCGCTCACGAGATACAGCTCCTCGGTCACGCGGTGGTAGTGCTCGGTCGTCGCGCCACCGACCGGGATCGTCGCCTCGGCGAGGCTCTGATTCCGGGCGGGGGCGGAGACCGGTCCGGCCCACTCCCTGATCTCCGAGCCGTCGAGGGTCTCGAACGGCTCGATCTGGGCATAGGAGCGCACTTGCATACCGTGGCCAACCCTAGACGACGGCTGCCCGCGTCAGTCGCGGAGAGCCCGGTCGAGCAGGGCGAACAGCTCGGCGAAGTGGCGCTCGGCCGCCGCCTCGTCGTAGGCGGCCGTGTCGCTCATCGTGTAGCCGTGGGCCGCGCCCTCGTAGACCTCCGCTCGGTAGAGCACGCCCGCATCGTCGAGTGCGCGTTCGAGCTCCGCCATGTTCTCCGGGGTCATGCTCTGGTCGTTGTCGGCGTGGCCGAAGTAGAGCTCGGCGGAGATCTCGCTCGCACTGTGGTGCGGGCTGTCCTGATCGCCGGTCACGAGCCCTCCGGCGTGGAAGGCCCCGAGCGCCGCAATGCGTTTCGGGTAGGCGGCGGCGATGCGCCACCCCACGCGCCCGCCCATGCAGTACCCGGTGATGGCATATGGCCCGCTGGCGACGTCGTCCAGGTAGTCCAGGTAGGCCCCGCCGTCGCTGTCGATCCGCGCGGGGGTGAGCGCTTCCATCGCCGGCCGCAGCTTCGCGAAGAACGGATCGCGCTGCGCCGGATCCTCGAGATCGGGCATCTGCATGGCCGGCGCGCGGCCGGCACGGTAGAGGACGTTCGGCGCGAGGACCACGAACCCGCGCTCGGCGATCCGGTCGACCATCTCCTCGATCCGTGGGCGCAGACCGAATGCGTCCATGAGGAACAGCACGCCGGGCAGGCTCCGGCCCTCCTCTGGTGGCCGTGCGAGATAGGCATCGGCCACCCCGTCCGGCGTCGTGATGTCCACGGTTTCTCCGCTCACGGTTCCTCTCCTCTCGTGGCCACATGACGAACGTCGCGCAAGGTTACCGACCGATCGTCGAGCTCCGGCCGCGCATCGGGGCGCGGAGGGATACCGGCGGATCCCGCACCGCGTCCGGGTATCGTTTGCGCCGGAAGGAGTCCGAGACGACGGGCCGGAGCGAGGGACTGCGATGAGCAAACCGATGCAGCCTGACAGCGGGGGAGACGGGGCGGACCGTCCGCACGGAACCGCGCGCGAGCGTGCGATCACGCGCCGCACGCTGCTCCAGCGCGCCGCCGGGCTCGGTCTGGCCGCCTCGACGCTGGGCGCACTGGACGTTCTGGCGATGATGCCGTTGCGCGCGGCCGCGAGCAACGCGACCGCCCTACCGGAAATCCAGTTCCAGATCGAAAGGTTCGCGGCGCGCCCCGTGAGGGTTGAAGGCGTCAGCGTGCGCCTCCCGCCACTGTTCACGACCTTCGCCACGATCGCGCTGTCGCGCACCCCAACCGAGGCCGACCAGGCGACGCTCGCGCTCGCGCTCGCGAGGGTCGAGGCCGCCTATCCCTTCAGCGCAAGCGGCGTGTTCGTGACGGTGGCATACGGGGTCCCCTATTTCGAACGCCTTCCCGGCGGGATGGCGGGGCCGCTGCTCGCCGGGCACATGCCGCGACTGATATCCGAACCGGAACGCTTCGCGCTGGAGGAGGCCGTGCCTGGACCCACCGACGTCTCGCCGGAGAATCCCGGCGTCGGCAAGCTGCGCTTCAACGTACCGGTCCAGATCGAGAGCAACGACATGCTGGTGACGCTGCGCAGCGACTCGACGGAGGTCATCGACGACGTTCTGAGCTGGCTCACCGGCGAAGGCACGACGCTCGCCGGTGCGGAGGCGGGCAGCTCTGAGCTCGGCGGACTGCTGAGTGTCACCTCGAGACGGCTGATGTTCGTCCAGCAGGGCCTGCCGCGCAAGATCGCCGAGGAACAGGCGCTGCCCTACGCCGCTGCGATCAACCCCGCGTCGCCGATGTGGATGGGGTTCGTCTCCCAGCAGGTCGGCACGAGCGGGCCGCCGCCGATCGTGACGTTCCTGGGGAACGGATCAGCCCGGATGACGACCGCTCGCCCGGGGAACTACTTCGATCACGGCTCGATCGTGCACCTGTCGCACGTCATCCAGGACCTCGAGCAGTTCTATTCCGCGCCTGAAGAAACCTACGTGCGGCGCGAGGCGGCGATGTTCACCTCCAACCCTCTGCCGAGACAGGGCAACCCCGACCAGTTCACCAACGGGGGCGGTCCCACCGCGATCCCCGTCGTCTTCACCAACCCGCAGGCCGCCGCCCACGAAGCCGAAGGTACCGAGACGTTCGACGGGCAGCCACACATCGGTCATCTCACGGCCCTGCAGCGCACCAGCCGGGCGACCGATCGCGTGCCGATCCACATCCGCGCCGACGGGCCCGGCTTCGACTCCCTCGACGTCCCCGACGGGTCGGCGCAGCCCAAGCTGCACTTCAGCATCTACGTCCCCACGGCCGACTTCTTTCGCACGATGCGGCGTAGCCAGGCCTCGCTCGACCTCGCCCAGCAGTACAACGTTCCCGCGAACAACCTGGGACTCGAGCGCTTCATCACGGCCACGCGGCGCCAGAACTTCCTCGTGCCACCGCGGCGCCACCGCGCCTTCCCGCTCGTCGAGCTGGCCTGAGCACCAGGAGCCGCCGCTGTGCGGCAACCGCGCCGGACGCCCGTCAGCCGGCCGCGGCGCCCGTGGCGGTGGGCACCTGCGGCCGCTCGCCCGAGCGCAGCCGTGCGTTGCCCCGACCCGGGACCGGCGGCAGTGCAAGCTTGACGATCTTTCGCACGACGCTGCCGAACTGCCTGCTGAGCGGCCCGGTGTTGTACGGAATGCCGTAGCGCTCGCGGATTTGGCGGACCTCTTCGGCGATCTCGCCGTAGCGGTGCGCCGGCAGGTCGGGGAACAGGTGGTGCTCGATCTGGTAGCTGAGGTTGCCCGCGAGGATGTGGAACAGCCTGCCTCCGCTCAGGTTGGCCGAACCGAGCATCTGCCGGTAGTACCAGGCGCCGCGGGTCTCGCCGTCCGCCTCCTCCTGGGTGAACTGCTCGGTGCCGTCGGGGAAGTGCCCGCAGAAGATGATCGTGAACGCCCACAGGTTGCGTGCGAGGTTCGCGGTCGCGTTGCCCGCCAGCACGAGCGGGAACGACGGGCCCGAGAGCAGCGGGAACAGCACGTAGTCCTTGAGCGTCTGCCGGCGCACCTTGCTCCAGACCGCGGCGATCTTCTCGCGCCGCTCCCCGCCGGGAGCGTCCTCGCCGGCGACGATCCGCTCGACCTCGAGGTCGTGCAGGGCGACGCCGTACTGGAAGAAGATCGCGAGCAGCGCCGCGTACAGCGGGTTGCCGAGGTAGTACGGCCGCCACCGCTCGTCCTCGGACATGCGCAGGATGCCGTAGCCGATGTCGCGATCCTTGCCGACGATGTTCGTGTGCGTGTGGTGCAGGTAGTTGTGCGAGTGGCGCCACTGATCGCCGGGGCAGGCCGTGTCCCACTCGAACGTCCTTCCGTTCAGCCGCGGATCCCCCGTCCAGTCGTACTGCCCGTGCATCACGTTGTGGCCGATCTCCATGTTGTCGAGGATCTTCGACAGCGACAGCGCGACCGTCCCGCCGATCCACGCCGGGGGCAGGAAGCCGACGAACAGCAGCGCGCGCCCGGCGACCTCGAGGCCCCGCTGGACGCGGATCACGTTCTCGATGTAGTCGACGTCGCGCCTGCCGAGGTCGGCGACCACGCGGGCTCGGACAGCGTCGAGCTCCTCTCCGAGCGCGTCGAGCTGCTCCGGTGTCAGTGCTGGTCCCTGGTCGTGCATCGCTGCTCCCTTCGTCGGTGTTCTCTAGAGATCGAGCGCCACATCGCCGACCGGCACCGAGATGCAGATGCGGATCCGCTCCTCGCCGGCACTCGAGAGTCGCCCGGATATGACGTCGCGCACGGTTCCGGCTGTCTTGCGGCAGCTGCACGTGTTGCAGATACCCATTCGGCAGCCGTGGGCTGGGCGAAGGCCCGCGTCCTCCGCCTGCTCGAGCAGCGGCAGGCCGCTGTTCTCGGCCGCTCGACCGCTGGCAAGGAAGCTCACGCGACCCGCGGCGCCGGCGGGGTCGAAGCGCCGAGCCGGCGCCGTGAACATCTCGACGGCGGGCTCGGCCAGGCCGTCCTGAGCCCAGGTGGCGCGAACCGCGTCGATCAGCGCGGGTGGTCCGCAGACGAACGTGGCGGCGGCACCGTGGTCGGCCGTCACCGCGGAGAGGTGCTCGCCGGTGAAGCGCCCCGCGAGCTCCGATCGGCTGGCCCGCGTGAAGCCGCGTGCGACTCTCAGGCCCGGGTGCCTGCGCTCGAGCATGCGCAGCTCGGGCTCGTACAGCGCGAGAGCGGGCGAGCGTGCGTAGTTGAGGAAGCCGATCTCTCCCTCGTAGCGCTCGTCGCACAGGGTGCGCACCATCGCCATGACCGGAGTGATGCCGCTGCCGCCGCTGATCAGCAGCACGCTCGGCGGCCGCCGCTTGGGCAGCACGAAATCGCCCTGGGCCTGGGTGAGGCCGACGATCGTCCCCGGTCGCGCGCGCTCGCGCAGATGGCGCGACAGGCGGCCCTCGGGATGGGTGGAGACCGTGAGCTCCAGCTCGCCCCCGCCCTCGCCGCCCGCGGGCGAATAGGGCCGCGTCAGATGGACGCCCTCGACCTCGACGCTCACGCCGACGAACTGCCCGGCGAGAAAGCCACGCCAGTTCTCGTTCGGCCGAATCGTGAGCGTCACGCTCTTCGCCGTCTGATGACGGACGCCTGCCACCTCGGCGCGCACGTCGCGTGCGAGCAGCAGCGGACGGACGAGCTCGACGTAGCGATCGACTCCGTGCGGGTAGGCGAGCGCCTCGAGCAGCCTGGAGCGCAGCACGCGGCGGCCGAGAGGATGCCGCGCGCCCTCGATGGTTCGCATTTGCATCATGTCTAGAACTCATGGTACCTCAAATGAGGTCACCTTGGGAGGTGGTATCGTGAACCCGCGGATGGCACGGGCGGCGAGCAAGGCGATCGAGGAGGCGCGCCCGGGCGGTGCGGGCGATGGATCCAGCTATGACCTGACGGTCGAGCAGCTGGCCGCCGCGGTGGGGATGTCGGTGCGCAACATCCGCAACCATCACTCCCGCGGGCTGCTGCCTCCGCCCCAGGTGCGCGCCCGCGTGGGCTACTACAACGCCGAGCACGTGGCGCGACTGCGCCTGATCCTCGACCTGCAGGCTGACGGCTTCAACCTCACGGCGATCGAACGGCTGCTCAACGGGTCGGACGGCCTCGCCGAGCGGCTGCTCGGGCTGCGTGCCGCGGTGACGGCGCCGTTCGAGCCCGAGTCCCCGGAGCTGATCACCGGCGAGGAACTGAACAGCAGGTTCGGCGAGATCAGCGCCAAGGACGTCGAGCGGGTACGCAAGCTGAAACTGCTCGTCCCACTCGGCGAGGACCGTTTCGAAGTGCCGAGCCCGGCGCTGCTGAGGGCGGCCGAACAGGTCACCGACCTCGGGATCTCGCCACACACGATGCTCTCGCTGGTCGAGCGGATCAGCCGCAACTGCGAGGCGATCTCGCGCGAGTTCACGAGGCTCTACCTGAAGGAGCTGTGGGAGCCGTTCGAGCGCGCGGGCCAACCCGATGACCGTTGGGATGAGGTCATCGACGCGGTCGACACGCTCAGGCCGCTCGCCTCGGAGGCGCTGCTGGCGCTGTTCAAGCAGACGATGACCGCCCAGCTCGAGGACACCTTCGGCAAAGTGATCGAGCACCAGGCCAAACGCAAGTAGCGCCGCGGATCCGGTTTGCCGGGTCGAGGGGGTTCCGCCCGGTCGAGTGCGTCCGCCGCGCCGGGGGCGGTCCGCCGGGCGTCCGCCGGGTCGCGCGCGATCCGCTAGGTCGGATGCGATCCGCCGTCGATCAGGATCGACTGGTTGGTCAGGTAGCCGCTGCGGACGACCGTGGCGAGCAGGTCGGCGACCTCCTCGGCGCGACCCAGGCGCCCGACGGCCCGCGAGGCGCCCAGAGCTCGCCGGATCTCGGGGTCCTCGGGGATCATTTCGGTGTCGACCAGGGCCGGTGCGATGACATTCACCGTCACGCCCGCGGCCGCCCCCTCGCGCGCGAGGCTGTGGGCGAGGCCGTGCAACCCGGCCTTCGACGCGGCGTAATGAGCGCCGACGAGGCCCCCTGTGTACGCGGCCACCGACGAGATGAACACGATCCGACCGAAGCCGCGCTCGCACATGCCGGCAAAGGCGCTCCGCGCGAGGATGAACGGCGCGGTCAGGTTGACGGCCAGGATCCGCTCCCAGTCCTCGGTGCGGATGTCGAGCACCCCGGTGGGCGGCGTCACGATCCCGGCGTTGGCGATCAGCACGTCCACGGGACCGAGCTCGCTTTCGACCTGAGCAACGAGGCGGCCGGCCACCTGCGCGTCGGCGAGATCTCCCGCGACGGTGATCGCCCTGCGCCCGGCGGCCCTCACCTGCTCGGCGACCTCGCTCGCGGCCTGGGCCCGCTCGGCATAGCCGATCGCCACGTCATGGCCGTCCTCCGCCAGGCGCAGGACGCTCGCCCTGCCGATCCCCCGGCTTGCTCCGGTCACGAACGCTACTGGCATCGCATGCGCACGCTAGTGGATCCGGGCGCGACCGCAGCGGCGCGACGGGCGCCACGACGAAGCGGGCTCAACGCTTGAACAGCTCGTAGCCGACCTTCCTGATCTGGATCTCCTCGCTGCCCTCGGTGATTCGGTAGCGGCGATGGTGACGGTAGATGTGCTCGAAGGGCATGTGGCGCGTGTAGCCCATCCCGCCGCACGTCTGCATCGCCCGGTCGGCGGCCTCGCACGCGAGCCTGTTGGCGCGGTAGTTGGCCATCGCGACGAGATGCGTGACCTGCATGTGGTGGTGCAGATCGAGCTCGGACGCGGTCCGGCGCACGAGCCCGCGCACCAGCTCGCAGTCCGTCCACAGCTCGACGAGGGGAAACTGGATGCCCTGGTTCTGCCACAGCGGCTTGCCCCACACCTTCCGCTCGCGCGCCCACCTGACGGCCTCCTCGACGCAGAACGCCGCGGCGCCGAGGCTCGAGGCCGCCTGCCGGATGCGGTTCTCGTGGACGAACCGCTGCGCAAGCGCAAGCCCGAGGTCGAGCTCGCCGAGAATCGCCTCCTCGCCGACCCTCACATCGCGCAGCGAGACCTCGGCGTGGTCGCTCGGCATGTTGAACGTCCACCAGTAGAACTCGACGCTCAGCCCGCGGGCCTCGCGGGGGACGATGAAGGCCGTGATGCCCCGCGCCTCGCCCGCGGTACCCGAGGTGCGGGCGAACACCAGGTCGTGGCTCGCACGGTGCATGCCCGAGTTGAACCGCTTGGTTCCGTTGATCACCCACTCATCACCCTCGCGGCGCGCGGTCGTCTCCAGGTGGGTGGCGTCGGAGCCGTGATCGGGCTCGGTCAGCCCGAACGCGAGAGCAACCTCGCGGCGCAGTGCGCCGTCGACGAAGACCTCCCGCTGGGCCGGCGTGCCGAACTCGTGCGCGAGGATCACGGTCGGGAAGTTTCCGATCATGGAGACCTCGCTCTGCGGATCGTTGTGCAACCCGATGCCGAGCCGGTTGAGATGCTCGCGGACGACCGCCATGGCCAGGTTCGAGGCGCCGCGGCCGCCCAGCTCCTCGGGCAGGCCGTAGCGCCACAGACCGGCGCGATCCGCGCGCTCGACCATCTCCTGCAGAAGCGCCTCCCACTCGACCCGCGGTATCCCTCCCGCCTCGAAGTCCGTGCGCGCGTACTCGCGGCGATGATCGAAGAAGCGTGCGTTGTCGCCCGCCGCTTCCAGCGGACGGATCTCGGCCGCGATGAAGGCGTCGACCTCCTGCAGCAGCGCGGTCAGATCCTGCGGTAGATCATCGGTCACGTCCCCTCCCTTGATCGGGTGTTCTCCGGTCTGCGCGGGTAGCCGGGGTGCGCCACCTCGAGCTTCGCCGCCACGATCGCGCGCAGAGCGGCGTGCAGCTCCTCGACACGGTCCTCGAAGGCACCCGCGCGGATCGCGGCGGCCAGCTCGCGCTCGTCGGCCACCGCGAGCTTCGCCAACGCTGCCGCATGGATCGCCGCATGCTCTGGCGCCTGTTCGAGCTCGCGGCGCACGATCCCCAGCGCCCTCAGGGTCACGCGCAGCTCGAACGCGGCGCGGCCCTCCAGTACCGGCAGCACGTGTTCGCCCAGCGCCCCGCGGGCCGCCTCCAGCAGCTCCACCGCGGTCGGCCTGTCGTGCAGGCCCGGCGCACCCTGCCGCGCCGAACGTTGATCGGCCCGCGGCGGCGCGAGATCCACCTCGTGCGGGTCGAGCAGCTCGAGCAGGTCCCACTCGACCTCGCACGCACGGCGCCCGATCACGGCATGCTCGATCGAGGGTCTCCCGCCCGAGAGGTGCGTGAACGCCTGCATCACGCAGATCACGCCCCAGCGCAGCGTGCCGGTGAGTTCCCATCGGCGCAGCTCCGCCATCGGCACCTCGACGCCCGAGTGGCGCTCGTATGCCGCGAGCAGCTGCTCACGCGTGCCGAGTCCCGCCGCGGGGAGGTCTCGGCGCCCGAAGCGCCATGCGGGCACGCACAACCAGCCGAGGTCCTCGACGGGGTCGCCGATGTGCGCGAGCTCCCAGTCGAGCACGCCGGTGACCCGATCGCCGGCGACCATCAGGTTGCCCATGCGAAAGTCGCCGTGCACGAGCGCGCGACGTGGCGACCGGCGGTCGCCGCCCAGCGCGCGAAAGGCCAGCTCGAACGTGGCGTGCGGCTCGCCCAGACGCTCGTGGAGCTCGTGCAGCTGCGCGAGCGGGTCCTCGACGGGCGGGGCGAGCGCTGCGTCCACCGGCATGCGGTGGACCGCCGCGAGCGCCTCGGCGACGCTGTCGATGAGCTCCGGAGCGCTCTCGCCGGCGGCCGGGACGATCCGGCTCGGATCCGCCCTACCCGGAAGCGCCGCCACCAGCGTCCAGGCCGTGCCGAGCACCGGATCGTCCCTGCCGTGAGCGACCACGCGCGCGACCGGAACCCCCGCGCGGGCAGCCGCACGGAGCAGGTCGGCCTGCCCGGGCGGCTCGCCCGAGGGCTTGCCGCCGTGTTCGCTCTGCAGCACCAGCGCACCGTGGGACGCACACGCGCACAGGTAGGTCTCCCGCGAGGCCCCCCCGCTCAACCGCCGGAGCTCGCCCGTGACCGGCTCGCCCAGCACCTCACCCAGGCGCGCACGGATGCCGGCGGCACGCTCGCCCGCGGGGTCCTCCGTCGGCGCCCTGATCCCCTCACTCGCCTCCACCCTCCTAACTCTTCCAGCAGCGGCCCCTGCGTGTTGGCTCCCCGGCGGGGTCTCGTCGGCTCCCCGGCGGGGTCTCGTCGGCTCCCAGGCGGGGTCTCGTCGGCTCCCAGGCGGGGTCTCGTCGGCTCCCCCAGCCGGTCTCGGTTGCCGCGGGAGCGCGCGCCGGCCCCGCCCGGCAGGGGTAGTACGTCCGTCCGGGCGCCACCTGCGGGCCGGTAGCTTGGTATTCGCCTCAACGTCGGCGGGCTCGCCCGGCGCGCCCGCGGAGGCCTCGTCAGCAACGATCTGGGAGCGTGAGCGGATGGCATCGAAGGGACTCAGCGGCCGCGGGATGATGCAGTCCGAGCAGGAGTGGCAGGCCCGCAACCGGGTCCTCGCCGACAGCATGGGCGCACTGGTCAACCGTTTCGCAACAGCGTCGGATGCGCAGCGGGCGAGGGGCATCGACGTGGGCTGCCAGAAGGGAGCACTGACCGACGCGATGGCCGAGCAGACGTCGTTTCGCTGGGCGGGGATCGATCCCGCGATCGCCCAGCCGAGGCGCTCGCCCGGCGGTCTCGAGCTGCTGCCCGGGACCGCTGACGAGCTGCCCTTTCCCGATGGTTCGTTCGACGTCGCACTGTTCGCAAACGTCTACGAGCACGTGCTGCCGGAACGCCGCGACGCCAGCCTGACGGAGATCCGGCGCGTGCTCTCGCCGGGCGGTGTGATCGTCGGGCAGATCCCCAACCCCTACTTCCCGATCGAGTCACACAGCCGCCTCCCCTTCATGGGATGGCTGCCGATGAGGGCCCAGAAGGCCTACTGGCGCCTATCGCCGGCGCCATGGCCGCACGACTTCTTCGTCGTGACGCTGCGACAGCTGCGCGCCAGCGCGGAGGGCCTGGGCTATCGCACGATCCACGCGAGCAACTTCAACTATCCCCCCGCGGTCATCCCCCACTCGCTGCGGACGGCGTGGCGCGCGCTCGAGCGCCCGATGCGCCGCATGCCGTGGGCCTGGCAGTTCGTGCTCCAGCGGGAGGACTAGCTGCCGAACCCCGCCCGGGCGGGGTTCGGCGGAGCTCTCATCTGCCCGCGGCGGTGGCGCTGTGGACCTCGCGCGCCGGGGTGTCGCCCCCGATGTCGCGCGCAGCGGTCTCGTCCAGGAAGCCGCCGATGAGCTCGGCTAGCCTCGCCGGCTGGTCCTCGGGGACGAACGCCCGGCTGTCGGCGATCTGCTCGAGGCGCGCGCCGGGGATCATCCCGGCCAGGCGCCTGGCGAACCGCAGGGGGAAGGTGAGGTCGTCCGGCGCCCATGCGAGCAGCGTGGGGAGCGGTTGCTCGTGCAGGCTCTCCGCGGCGCGAAGGGTGTCGCGGTTGTCGATCGCCTTCAGCGTCGCGAGGAGGTCGCCGCGAACCGCGTGATCGGCCATCGGCGCGACCCACGCAGCGGTGAGCGCGTCGGGGATCGGCCGGTGGGTCAGCATGCCGAAGCCCAGCGGCGAGCGACGGACCCGCCGGGAGCGAAGCAGGCGGGCGATGAGCACGTAGGCGCCCGGCACGTACGCGAGCCATTGCAGCGGACGCAGCATGGGCGGCAGGAAGTTCTCCAGGCAGTCGCAGTTGGTGAGCACGAGCGCGTGCAGCCGCTCGGGGCGCTCGCTCGCGAGGATCTGGGAGATGGCCCCGCCGGTGTCGTTGGCGACGATCGTCACGCGCTCGAGCTCGAGCGCGTCGAGAAAGTCGCCGATCAGATGGGCGATGCCGCGCGGCGAGCGGTCAGCGGCGGGCTCGAGCGCCGTGCGATGCGAGCCGAGAGGCCAGTCAGGGGTGATGCAGCGGCGGGAGCCCGCAAGTGGGGGTGTGACGTTGCGCCAAAGGCGACCGTCGACGAGCAGGCCGTGGACGAAGACCAGCGGGTCGCCCGCGCCCTCGTCGCGGTAGTTGATGGTGCCCTGCGGGAGCCTGATGCTGGAGTCCATGTCCGGAGCCTCCTCTATGTTGGCGTCAGTTACGTACAGCCAGCACGTAAGATACATACAGACTGCATGACTGTCAATCGTCAAGAGGCACGCTCCGCGGCGACCCGCGCGAAACTCATCCGCGCGGCGCGGGCGCTGTTCGCACGCAAGGGCTATGCGGGCGTCGGAACCCAGGAGATCGCCCGCCGCGCCGGGGTCACGCGCGGCGCGCTCTACCACCAGTTCCCGGCGAAGGAGGACCTGTTCCTCGCCGTCTACGAGCAGGTCGAGCAGGAGCTCACCGAGCGGGTGGCCGGGGTGATCGACGATCTTCCCAGCCCGTTTGCCGCGATGCGAACCGGCATCAGGGCGTTTCTCGAGTCGTGCCGTGCGCCCGAGGTGCAGAGGATCGTGCTCATCGACGGTCCCGCCGTGCTCGGATGGGAGCGCTGGCGGGAGGTCGCCGAGCGCCACGGCCTCGGACTGATGCTGGGCGGAATCAGGGCGGCGATCGAAGCCGGCGAGATCGCACCGGTCGCCGCCGATCCGCTCGCCCACCTGCTGATGGGGGCGCTGGACGAGGCCGCCCTGCTCGTCGTGCGCGAACCGGAGGCAACGGACGCAGTCGCGGCGACGCTCGAACGCCTGCTCGAGGGGCTGCGGATTTCGGGGCCGCCTCGCACCCTGCCGGGCTGAGCCGGAATGCCGGCCGCGCCGGGGAGCCGACGGGGTCCGCTCCGGCCGACCGCGAGCGCTCGCCGGACGCCGCACTCCGGACGCGGCCTTAGCACGGAACGGCAGCCGGCTCTCAGGCGGGCCTGCGGCCGCTGAACGCGGCAAAGCCTCTCTCGGGTGCGATCACCACGTCGGTGATCCCGGCCGCGGCGAACGCATCGCGAAGCGCAGCGTGGCTCGGCGGCTCCGGATGCCCGAGCCAACGTCCGCTGCGAAACAGAGCACGCTGACGGCGAGCCCCATCCAGCAGGAACGCGGTGCCTACCACCTCGCCGCCGGGCCTCAGGCACCGCGCGATCTCCGCGACCGCCAACGCGGGCTCGTGCACCATGTGGAGACCGCTGAACGAGAGGAACAGATCGGCACTTCGATCGGGGAGCGGCAGGGCGAGCATGTCCGCACGCACCACCTCCACCTGATCCAGCGATCGCGCGGCTGCCCGGCGACGGGCGCGGGCGAGCATCTTCGCGTCCAGGTCGCCCGCGACGTAGCGGACGCTCAAATCCGGCCGCAGCGCGCCGAACGCAACGCCGCCCCCACACGGCACGTCCACGATCGTGGCGCCGGCGCGGGCGCGCCTGATCACCTCCATGCTCGTGTACAGCACGCTCGCGTCGATCCCCCACACGGCACGCCCGATCACCTGCATGAGCCTCGGGCGCTCGATGTAGAAGTCATAGAGCGAGCCGAACGGACCTGCGCAGATGTTCGGCGCCGACTGCATCTTGCGGTGTCCCGGCACGCTACCAGCCGGTTCCCGGCCGGCGCCGTCTCACGAGCCACGCACGCTTCTCGACACGCTGCCCCGAGCGTGCACGCACGGTCATCCCGCGATCGGCCACGGAGCTTCGGGCGACGTGCCGGCGCGGCCCCCTCGAAAGGCGGATGATCGAACCCGTGCGCTGCGCCGCCGGCGCCCCGCGCCGGCCAGAGCTTCGCGCGAGGTGTTTCGAGATCCATGCGTGTCCCGGATGATCGCCAGCCCGACCGCTCGCCCGCGGATCTCGTGCTGGCATGCCGCATGGCGGGAGTGCGGGACCCGCGCCTGCTGGCGATCGTCGCGCGGATACCCCGGGCCGAGTTCGTGCCGCCCGCGGCACGGGACATCGCCTATCTCAACGAGCCCGTCGCGATCACCCACGGCCAGACGACCTCCCAGCCGTCGCTGATCGCGCTGATGGTCGAGGCGCTCGCGCTTCGGGGCGAGGAGAGGGTGCTCGAGGTGGGCACCGGGTCCGGCTACCAGACGGCCCTGCTGGCCGGTCTGGCCAGCGAGGTGTGGAGCGTCGAGCTGTGGCCCGAGATGGCCGACGCTGCCCGTGACACGCTGACGGCTCAGGGCATCAGCAACGCTCGCCTCGTGGTCGGGGACGGCACCCTGGGCCTGCCGGAGCAGGCTCCGTTCGAGGCGATCATCGTCACGGCTGCGTTCCCCGAGGTCCCCGAGCCGCTCATCGTCCAGCTCGCCTCCAACGGGAGGCTGGTGCAGCCGATCGGCCCAGGGGGGCGCGAGCAGGTCACGCTCTTCACGAAGGACCGTGAGCGGCTCACCCCCGTGCGCCGCGTCGCATGGGCGCGGTTCGTCCCCCTCCGCGGCGAGCACGGATATTCGCCCGAGCGGGCGCCCACCGAACGATGAGGTCGGCTCCGCCCCCGAACCCTGCAGGCGCGAGGCACCCCTACATCAGAGGGTCGCGCGCGGGGATCCCGCCGACGCCGCCGGCGCGCTTGGTCCCGAGCGACGGGGCGGAGACGCGCTCGGCGGGCAGAGCCGACAGGCCGGCCGCGGCGAGCGCGGCGCCGCAGGAGAGCACGAACACCGCCGGGTAGCCGGCGAGCGCCGCCGTCGCCCCCGCCAGGGGCCCGCCGAGGCCGACGCCGACGTCGAAGAACGCCGTGAAGGCGCCCATCGCAGCGCCGCGCCGATCGTCCTCGACCTCGCCGACGACCATCAGCGCCAGCGAAGGGAACAGCATCGAGAAGCCGATCCCCATGACGAGGCCACCGGCGAGCGCCGACGGCAGCGAATGGGCGAACGCGATGATCGCCAGGCCGAGTGCCTCGATCAGCGCAGCCGCGGTCGCCGTAGCCCTGGCACCCACCCGGTCGGGTATTCGGCCGAGCACCAGCCTGCTGGCGAACACGGCGAGTGCGAACGCGGTGAACACGCTCGCGCCGCCGCCGACTCCCAGGGCGGCGAGCTTCAGGACGACGAACCCGGCGAGGGCCGCATAGCCGATGTTGGCCAGCGCCAGCGCGGCACCCGGTCGCCGGGCGGCGCGCGGCAGGAGCGGCGGCCGCGCCCTGCCAGGAGAGCGCCCGCGGTGCCGACCGGCCGGCTCGGGCAGGCGTACCGCGATCGCCGCTCCGGCGAGCGGCAGCGCAGCCGTTAGCACCCACACGGCGCTGTAGCCGGCGTGCGCCCGCAGGAGCTCGCCGGTGACCGGGCCGAGCGAGAGGCCACCCCAGACCGCGAGCCCGAACATGCCCAGTGCGAAGCCGCGCCGCTGCTGCGGCGCAAGATCGACCGCCCAGGTCGCGCCGGCGGTGTAGAGGGCACCCTCGCCCGCGCCCACCGCCAGGCGCGCGGCGAGCAGCGCCGGAACACTCGCGGCCAGCAGATAGAGCGCCCCGCCGACGGCCATCGCCAGCGAGCCCGTTACGAGCACCACTCGCCGGCCGCGGGCATCCGCCTGACGCCCGGCAAGCGGACGGCAGACGACGGAGGTGACGGCGAACGCCCCGACGACCACCCCCACGGCGAGATCGCCCGAGTGCAGCGGACCGTGCACATAGGAGGGAAGAACGGGCAGCGCCGCCCCGATCGCCAGGAACGCGAGCAGGGTCGTGATGAAGAGTCCGGCGCTCGCCGCGAACGGCATCCCGATCGTCGCGTTCAGCGGGCGCCGCCGCGCGGCGGTCTGTCGGGAGCCGTTCAAGGAACTGCTCAGGCTAGCGGCAGACGCGCAGGCGACGGGGCTGACGTCGAGCGCCGAGCGCGTCGCCGGGCTCGACCGTCACGAAGTTCTCGCACCGTGCGCATTTTGGGCGTGCGGTCGCTCGCTCGTTCCGCGATGATCGTGGGTTGAGAGAGAGGAGCGCCCCATGGAGACGGTCAAGTTGACCGACCAGCAGAGCCTTCGCATAGCCGATCTGCCTGCGGACTATCGGGTTGTGGGGGTTGATTCCAGCGCGCCGTACGTGCGCAAGCCGACCGGGGAGGTCCTGCGTATCCAGCAGGACGGCCGCCTGACCGCGGCGACCATCGCCGCCAGACGCAGGCTCGCCACCCGCCGGCGGGCCGAGGCTTCTCAGCATCGCGGCGTGAAGGCGACGAAGCCGTACACGAGCGCGATGGATTGAGTTCGCGCCTCGCTTCGCCGGCCGGCTCGCCGCCATCGGAACCGATGCACGGCGGCGCCGGGCCGGTGGCTCCGGGCTCGATCGCAGGCTCAGGCGGCGGGCGCCGGAGCGTCCTGGAAGTAATGGCCCTGTTCGAGGTCCGCGATCAGCCCGGGATGGGTGGGGCTCCATCCCGTCAGCTCGCGGGTGAGCTCGCTGGAGGTGGGGTTGTCCAGCGCCACGAAGCCCCCGAGGAAGGAGAAGTGCTCGGCGGCGTCCTCGGGCGCGATGCCGGCGCTCGGCAGGCCGAGCTGCCGGCCGATGACCTCGGCGATCTCGCGGAACGGCACGCCATCGTCGGCGACCGCGTGCAGCCGCGCGCCCGCGGCGGCGCCCTCGAGCGCCAGGCGGTACAGGCGTGCTGCATCGAGCGTGTGCACCGCGGGCCACCGGTTGGACCCCTCGCCGACGTAGCCCGAGACGCCCTGCTCGCGGGCGATGCCGATCAGCGTCGGCCCGAAGCCGTGGTGATCGAGTGTGCTGTGCACGAGCGGCGGGAGGCGGACGACCGAGGAGCGCACGCCGCGCTCGGCCAGCGCCACCGCGGCATTCTCGGCGTCGACCCGTGGGCCCGCCTCCAACACGTCGTGCTCGGTTCCCGGGCGGCCGCTGACGCCGGCCAGCGTGAGCATCAGCGTGCCCGAGGTGCTGACGAAGGGCTTCTCGGACCCCGTCAGCGCCGAGCCGATCGTCTCGATCGCGTTCAGGTCGGCATCGATCGCTGCGGCGAAGTCGCCTGAGCGCATCGCGTCGTGCTTGAAAGCGAGATGGATAACTCCGTCGGCCGCGGCGGCGGCCTCGCGCAGGCCCTCGAGATCGTCGAGATCGCCGCGTCGCACCTCGGCCCCGGCGGCCGTCAGGGTGTCTGCCGAGCTCTCCGAGCGGGCCAGGCCGATGACCTCGTGTCCTGCTCCGAGCAGCTCGGGAACGACGGCGGAGCCGATGTGTCCGGATGCGCCGGTGACGAGTACGCGCATGAGAAGACCTCCAGGTGATGGGCCGCCACCGCCAGGCACGGCAGTCAAACGGCCTGATGTCAGTTACTGTCATGAGGTTAGCACGCGATGTCAGTCGCTGCCGTCGGCTAGGATCGGGGGTGTATGGGTCGATGGGAGCCAAACGCCCGCGGCCGGCTCCTGCAGGCGGCGATGGACCTCTACGGCGAGCGCGGGTTCGAACAGACCACAGTCGCCGAGATCGCCGAGCGGGCAGGGCTCACCGAGCGGACGTTCTTCCGCCACTTCGCCGACAAGCGCGAGGTGCTGTTCGCCGGCGCGGATGCACTCCAGGAGCGTCTCGTGAGCGCCGTCGCCGCGGCGCCCGCCGGGCTCGCCCCGATCGAGGCGGCGGCAGTGGGGATCGAGGCCGCCGGCGCGGCCATCCAGGAGGGAGGCGAGCTCCCGCGGAAGCGCCAGGCGATCATCGCCGCGAGCACCGAGCTCCAGGAGCGCGAGCTGATCAAGCTCGCCTCGCTCGCCTCGGCGCTCGCCGAGGCGCTGCGCCGGCGCGGTGTCGGGGAGCCGGACGCGAGCCTGGCCGCCGAGGCGGCCATCGCGGTCTTCCGGATCGCCTTCGAACGCTGGATCGACGACGACGGCGGGCAAGGCCTGACGCGGGTGATCGAGGACTCGCTCGACACGCTGAGAGCGGTGACCGCCGGCGAATAGCCGCGGCTGCGCCGACACCCGAGCCGCTCACGTGCGACCGCCGGATGCGGATGGCCTGCCGACATCACAGATGGCTTTCCGCGACGTTGTCGCCGGCCTCTGACGGATCAGCCGGCGAAGGCGTAGTCGTCGAGGTCGAAGCGCGCGCTGCGCCAGGCGGCCTCGAGCGTCAGGCTGGGCCGGAACGGCACATCGCCGTGTTTGTCGAAGTAGTAGCTGTTGGCGCTCGCGCAGGAGCCCTGGAAGAAGACCTGGTTGTAGCGGCGCGCGAGCACCGACTCGAAGTAGCGCCGGTTCGCCGCAGGCGTGATCTCGACCCGCCGCGCGCCGTCGCGTCGGGCACGCTGCAGGCAGCGCACGATGTGGCGCATCTGTGTCTCGATCAGCCCGAAGTAGGACTGGCCGTTGAAGCCGTACGGGCCGAGAATCGAGAACCAGTTGGGGAAGCCCGGCACGCTCACGCCCTCGTAGGCCTGCAGGCGATTGTCGGCCCACCACTCGTCGAGGTCGACGCCGCCGGCGCCACGCATCTGAAACGGCGGCATGTTGCCGGCCTCGAACACCTTGAAGCCGGTCGCGCAGACCAGCACGTCGATCGGGTGCTCGACGCCGTCGGCGGTTCGCACGCCGCCCGCTGTGATCTCCTCGATCCCGGCCGTCTCGAGCAGGACGTTGGGGCGGTTGAACGCAGTGATGTACTCGTTGGAGAAGCTCGGACGCTTGCAGCCGAGGCTGTAGCCCGGAGTCAGCTTGCCGCGAACCTCGGGGTCCTCGACATCGCGCAGCAGCTTGAGCGCCGCACCTTCACCGCGCGCGCGCAGGCTGGGGAAGGTGCCCGCGAAGTGCGCCGCGAGCACGAACGTGAGCTCGACGAAGGCCTGGCTGGCCCAGCGCGTGGCGAGCTTGGCGCCGGGCACCCAGCGCAGCAGCGCGCGCGTGCGTGCGTCCAGCGGCGCGTCGGGCTTGGGCAGGCACCAGATGGGGGTGCGCTGGAAGACGGTGAGGCGCTCCACTTCCGGTGCGATCGCAGGGATGACCTGAATCGCCGAGGCGCCGGTGCCGATCACGGCCACGCGCCTGCCGCGCAGATCGATCGTGTGATCCCAACGCGCGGTGTGCATCGTGATGCCGGCGAAGCTGTCGATGCCGGGGATGTCAGGCAGCTGGGGCTGGGTGAAGACGCCGGTGGCGCCGATCACGTACCGGGCGGTGATGCGCCGCCCGTCGGCCGTCTCGATCCGCCAGGCGCTCGCGTCCTCGTCGAAGCCGGCGGCGAGGACCTTGGTGTTCAGACGAATGCGGTCGCGCACCCCGTACTTGTCGACGCAGTGCTCGGCATAGGCCTTCAGCTCAGCCCCCGGCGCGTACACGCGGGACCAGGTGCTGCGCTTCTCGAACGAGAACTGGTAGCTGAACGAGGGGATGTCCACAGCGATCCCGGGGTAGGTGTTCCAGTGCCAGGCACCGCCCACGCCGTCACCCTGCTCGAGCACTACGAAGTCCCGAAAGCCGGCCTGGTCGAGCTTGATCGCCGCCCCGATTCCCGAGAAGCCGGCGCCGATCACGACCACTTCCCGGTCAACGTCGATCCTCGAGGCGGGCACGTGCACAGGATATTGCCTCCCGCACAGGGGTCGTCGGGGTCTGCCGGTACCGCTCACGGCCTCGCGAGTGCGCTCGGCAGGTCCGCACGGGTTTTCACGCCGAGCTTCCTGTAGATGCTGCGCAGGTGGTATTCGATCGTCTTGGGGCTGAGGAACAGGGACGCGGCGGCCTCCCTCGTGGTCGCCCCGTCGGCGAGCAGATGCGCGATCTGCAGCTCCTGGTTGGTGAGCTCGTCGAGCGTCGAGGGATCGCGCCGCCGAGCCCGCTCGCCCGTGGCGGCCAGCTCGCCCAGCGCGATCCCCGCCCAGGGCCGGGCATCCAGGCGCTCGAAGTCCGCGAGCGCCCCGCGCAGCTGCACGCGAGCGTCGCCGCGCCTGCGCGAGCGGCGCAGACGCGAACCGAACGCCAGGTGCGTGCGGGCCGTCTCGAACGTGTCCGCCGAGCGCGCGTGCAGGCACAGGGCCTCGTCGAAGAGCGGCTCGAAATCGTCCTCCCCGGCGACGAGCGCGCGGACGCGCAGTGCGCGCGCCAGCGCCCATGGCTGGCCCTTGCGCTGCGCGCGTTCGTTGAAGCGCACGGCGCACCCGGCGGCCGCCTCCCCGTCCCCGAGTCGCAGCCGGCACTCGACGATCTCCGGGGTGGGGTCGATGTCCACATCGCTGATCGCGTGGCGCTCGAGCCCCTCGGCGACGCGCTCGAAGTGCGCGAGCGCAGGCTGCGCGCGACCCGCGGCGAGCTCGAGCTCGGCGAGCGCCCTAACCGCCCAGATCTCGAACAATCCCGCTCCGAGCCTCGCGCACAGGCCGAGTGCCTCCTCCACGTGCGCACGGCAGTCTGCCTCGCGCCCTTCGCGAGCCTCCATCCAGGCCAGCCCAGCGAGCCCGCCGGCGAGCTCGGTGCGCTGCCCCGACTCGCGCGCGAGGGCGATCGCCTCGTCGTACTCCACTCGCGCCAGCCTCCAGCTGTCGGTCCCGGCGTGATGGCGGGCGATGCGGTTGAGCAGCCATGGCAGCACGCCCACGCTCGCCTGTGCGCGGGCGGCCTGCGCCTCTGCCACGAGGCGGGTTCCGGCATCGGACTCGCGCAGCCACAGCGGGCCCATCACAAGCCATGGCAGCAACCGTGCATCGCACTGCAGCTCGGGCTCGCTTTCGGCGATCGCCACCGCGTTGCGCATCGCATCCACGCCTGCGCAGTCGTCCTGCCCGCCGAAGATGCCCGCCATGCCGGCGGAGGTCGCGGCCAGGAAGCGTGCGCGAGGCGAGCGCGACGATCGGGCGAGCTCCTGCGCACGCTCGGCGTACCGTCGCATCGCATCCGCGTCACCGACGTAGAAGCACGCTTCGACCGCCTCGGCGAACAGGTCGACGGCCTCGTCGGGGTCGCGCTCGCAGACGCCCTCGGCCACCGCGGCGAGCGCGGCAAGGCCGTCCGGTACCGGACCGCAGCGTGTCGTGATCCGTCCCCTCAGGATCTCTCGCGCGAGCGCCAGCTCGGGATCGCCCGGACCGTCGCTCGCGCGCGCGAGCAGGGACAGAGCCCGCTCGGGCTCATTGGCGGTCCACGCGCTGTCGGCGCTCGCCACGAGCAGGCGTTCGCGCTCGCGCGGATCGGCCGCCAGGCTCGCCGCGCGCTCGAGCGCGGCGGCGGCGACGGCGAATGCGCCGCGGGAGCGCGCGCGGCTCGCGGCCTGCTCGAGTGCCGCGGCGGCATCCTCGTCGGTTCCCGCGGCGGCCAGCGCCAGCTGCCATGCGCGCTCGTCGGCCGCGTGGTCGGGCAGCGCGTCGGCGAGCGCCCTGTGGGCCGCGCGGCGCTCGCGCGGGCGGGCCTCGGAGTACACGGCGGATCGTGCCAGTGGATGTCTGAACTCGACGCACGAATCGACCCGTCTCAGCAGGCCCGTCGCCTCGCACTCATCGAGCTCTGAGATCTCGATCCCGCAGGTGGCCGCGGCGCGCGCGAGCGTCGCGAGCTCGCCCGAGAAGCTCGCCGCGGCGATGATCAGCAGCCGGCGCGCATCGGGCTCGAGCGCGTCCGCGCGGCGGGCGAAGGACCGTGAGATCCTCGCCGAGACCCGCACCGGGCCTTCGAACGGCGGGAGCGCGCCGGCCTCCTCGCGCAGCTCGAGCAGCGCTAGCGGGTTGCCGGCGGTCGCGCTGTGCAGCGCGCCGGCCTCCGAGGCGGAGACGGAGCCGAGAAGCTCGGCGGCGTCCGCGGGCGCCAGCCCCTCGAGCACGATCGTCGGCAGGTCGGAGTCGTCGAGCATGGAAGGCTCGCCCGAACGGGCGCACAGGATCGCAGCGATCGGCTCGGCCAGCAGCCTGCGCAGGGCGAAGGCGAGCGCCTGCGCGCTGGCCGCATCGAGCAGGTGCGCGTCGTCGATCAGCAGAAGCAAGGGGTCCTCGTCGGCGCAAGCGGCCAGCAGGCTGAGGGTTGCGACGCCGACGGCGAAGCGCTCCACGGCGCGCGCCTCCCGCAGCGCGAGCGCTCCTTCCAGCGCGAGCGCCTGCGGAGGAGGGATCCTCGGGAGCAGGCCGAGCGCCGGGCGCAGCAGCTCGCTCAGAGCGGCGAACGGCAGCTGCGTCTCGGACTCGGTTCCGTGTGCCCCGAGCACGCGCAGACCGTGCGCCCGCTGCCGCGCGTAGCCGAGCAGGGCCGTCTTGCCGATGCCCGGCTCGCCCAGCAGTGCGAGCACGGCGCTGCGACCTGAACGGGCGCTGGCGAGCGTCCGGTCGACCGCGCGCTGCTCGAGTTCGCGCCCCAGGAGCACACCACGATCCTAGGCCGCCGCGGGGCACGCGTGTGTGACGTGCACCAGGACTAGGGGGCCCCCTGATGCGAACGCGCCGAAAGACGCCTAGCGTCGCGCCAAACAACTCCGAAGGAGGCCCACATGGCCACGCAAGAGCAGATCCAGGTCGATCCTGACAAGCTTCACTCGTTCGTCTTCCAGGCGGTGGGGGAGGTGGGAGCCACGTTGAACACGGCGCTCGTGGTGATCGGCGACAAGCTCGGCCTCTATCGCGGGCTCGCCCAGGACGGCCCGCTCACGCCGAACGAGCTCGCTGAGCGCACGGGCACCGCCGAGCGCTACGTGCGCGAGTGGCTGAACGCCCAGGCGGCGGGCGGCTATGTCACCTACGACCCGCCGACGGGGCGCTACTCGCTCGCACCCGAGCAGGCGACGGCGCTGACCCAGGAGGACAGTCCCGCCTACCTCCCGGGCTTCTTCCAGATCGCGCTTGGTTCGGTGATCGACTCGCCCAAGATCCTCGAGGCGGCGCGCACGGGCGACGGGTTCGGGTGGCACGAGCACGTGCACGACGTACACGAGGGCTGTGAGCGCTTCTTCCGGCCGGGCTACAACGCGAGCCTGATCCAGGACTGGCTGCCCGCGCTGGAGGGCGTCGTCGGCAGGCTCGAAGCCGGCGCGAGCGTCGCCGACGTCGGCTGCGGCCACGGTGCCTCGACGATCCTCATGGCGCAGGCCTTCCCCGCGTCGTCGTTCGTGGGCTTCGACTACCACGACGGCTCGATCGCGACGGCTCGCGAGCGTGCGCGCGAGGCGGGCCTGGGAGAGAGGGTGCGCTTCGAGGTCGCGCCCGCGGCCGGCTACGCGGGCCGCGACCTCGACCTGGTGACGATGTTCGACTGCCTGCACGACATGGGCGATCCGCTCGGGGCTGCGCGCCACGTGCTCGGGACGCTCGCGCCCGATGGGACGTGGATGATCGTGGAGCCGGCCGCGGGCGACCGCGTCGAGGACAACCTCAACCCGATCGGGCGCGCCTACTACGGCTTCTCCACGCTGCTGTGCACGCCGGCCTCGCTGTCGCAGGAGGTCGGGCTGGCGCTCGGCGCGCAGGCCGGAGAGGCGCGGATCCGGGACGTCGTGGTGGCGGGCGGCTTCACGCGCTTCCGCCGCGTGGCCGAGACGCCGTTCAACATCGTCTACGAGGCGCGTCCGTGAGATGACCCGGCCGGCCGCCCTACGGTCACGGGCTGCGGCCGGTCCGCCGGCGCGCGGCGGGCGCCCCCGCGAACAGGCGCCCGCCCGCGTGCCCGACGAGACCGGGTACGCCGAGCGCGACGGCGTGAGCATCTACTGGGAGCGCCACGGCACCGATGGACCAAGCGTGCTGCTGCTGCCCACCTGGTCGATCGTCCACTCGCGCTGCTGGAAGATGCAGATCCCCTACCTCGCGCGGCATGCCAGGGTGCTCACCTTCGACGGGCGCGGCAACGGGCGATCGGAGCGGCCGAGCGGCCCCGAGGCGTACGCGGTCGACCAGTTCACCGCGGACGCTTTGGCGGTGCTCGACGCGAGCGACACCCCCAGCGCGGCGCTCGTCGCGCTCTCCTGCGGCGCGCTCTGGGCGACGGCGCTGGCCGCCGATCACGCCGGTCGGGTGGAGGCGATCGCCTACATCGCGCCCGCGGTCGCGCTCGCGCCGTCGCATCCCGAGCGCGAGCGCTTCGCATTCGACGAGCCCCTCGATACCAGCGAGGGCTGGGCCAAGTACAACAGCCACTACTGGACGCGGGACTATGAGGACTTCCTGGCGTTCTTCTTTGCGAAGTGCTTCAACGAGCCCCACTCGAGCAAGCAGATCGAGGACTGCGTGGGCTGGGCGCTCGACACCTCCCCGCAGACGCTGGCGGATACGACGCGCGGCATCGGCTTCGGCGGGCCCGAGCCCTTCTTCGAGCGATGCGCACGCGTCGGCTGTCCCACCATCGTGCTGCATGGCGACGAAGACCTCGTGCGGCCGCATGCACAGGGCGCAGCCCTCGCCGAGGCGACCGCCGGCCGGATGGTGACTCTGGCGGGCTGCGGTCACATCCCCAGCGCCCGCGACCCGGTGAGGGTGAACATGGTGCTGCGCGACTTCCTGTTGGACACCGAGCGGGAGGTCCGCTGGCCGCGCGCACGCTCGCGCCGCCGGCGCGCTCTCTACATCTCCTCGCCGATCGGGCTCGGACACGTGCGCCGCGATCTGGCGATCGCCGCCGAGCTTCGCAGGCTACATCCCGACCTCGAGATCGACTGGCTCGCCCAGCCGCCGGTCACGGCGGTGCTCCAGTCCCGTGGCGAGCGCATCCACCCCGCCGGCAGGGAGCTCGCCAACGAGTCGGCACACATCACGCGCGAATCCCGGCGCCACGAGCTGAACTGCTTCGAGGCGCTGCGACGCATGGACGAGATCCTGCTCGCCAACTTCATGATCTTCACGGACGTCGCGCGCGAACAGCACTACGACATCTGGATCGGCGACGAGGCCTGGGAGCTGGACTACTACCTGCACGAGAACCCCGAGCTGAAGACCGCGGCGTACGTGTGGCTGACCGACTTCGTCGGCTACATCCCGATGCCCGAGGGAGGCGAGCGCGAGGCCCGCCTGACCGCCGACTACAACGCCGAGATGATCGAGCAGGTGGAGCGCTGTCCACGCGTGCGCGACCGGGCGATCTTCGTCGGCGAGCCCGACGACGTGGTGGATCGCGATTTCGGCCCGGGCCTTCCGGGAATCCGGCCGTGGACCGAGGCGCACTTCGACTTCTCCGGGTACATCACCGACTTCGACCCCGCCGAGCTACTCGAGCGGGACACGCTGAGGGCGGAGCTCGGGTACCGCCAGGACGAGCTTGTGTGCGTGGTCGCGGTGGGCGGCTCGGGCATCGGCACGGCGCTGCTCGGCCGCCTGGCCGCGAGCTTTCGGCAGGCACGGGAGATGGTGCCGAACCTGCACATGATCCTGGTCACCGGCCCGAACATCGACCCGGGTGCACTGCCGCGGGCCGAGGGGCTCGAGGTGAGGCCCTATGTGCCCGACCTCCACCGTCATCTGGCCGCCAGCGACCTCGCCGCGGTACAGGGCGGGCTCGCCACCACGATGGAGCTGACCGCGGCACGGCGACCGTTTCTGTACTTCCCTCTGAAGCGACACTTCGAGCAGCAGGTGCACGTGCGTCACCGGCTCGATCGCCACCGCGCCGGCGTGTGCCTCCAGTTCGAGGACGCAGCTCCTGAGCGGCTGGCAACGGCGATCGCCGAGCAGGTCGGCCGCGAGGTGCTTTACGAGCCCGTCACCGGCGGCGGGGCAGCCCGTGCCGCGCGTCTGATCTCAGAGCTGATCTGACACCGGACGGGGGATGGCTCAGTCGTAGCTCTCCGGGCCGTGCCTGAGCGCCGACCAGCCCTCGGGGTCGTGCCCGAAGATCAGGAGCGGATCGGTTTCGCGGGCCAGCTCCCGCAGGCGCTCGAGCGAGCGCACGGCGTCCTCGCGCGAGTGCAGCACGCGCAGGGCCCGTCGTCCCTCCCACTGGGAGCGATCGTCGACGGCATCGGCGGTGATCAGAATCGGCCCGGTCTCCTCGAGCTCGAGCAGGAGCGACATGTGCCCGGCCGAATGGCCGGGCGTCTGCAGCAGCCGGATCCGGCCGTCGCCGAAGAGGTCGTGGTCGTCCTGAACGGTCTGCCAGCGGAGGCACGCTTTTTCGAAGTCGTCCTGGACGTATCCGCGCGCCAGCGGCTCCTCGGCGGTACGCGCGGCGTCGAGCTCCCGCGCGTGCACGACGACCGTCGCGTCGGGAAAGTGCCCGAGCGCACCGGTGTGATCGATGTGCAGGTGGGTCTGCACGAGGTAGCGCACCGACTCCGGTGCAACCCCGGACCGCTGCAGCTGCGCGCCGCAGTGCTGCTCCTCGGTCATGCGCGCATCGAACTGGTCTGCGAGCGCCCCCCAATGGGCGTGCGCGTCGCGGGCGACCGCCAGCGGGTTGCCGCCGTCGACGACGACATCTCCCTGAGGGTGACGGATCAGGAAGAACGGCACCGGCACCGCGGTCCGGGCGACCACGAGCGTGCCGCTGCTGAACAGCTGGAGGGAGACCCCGGCCATCACGCTCCGGGGATGTTCGGCAGGAGAGCGGGGCCGGTGCGCCCATCACTCCTCGGGAAGAGCGGCAAAGTCACGCTTGGCCCTCCTGTACCAGCCCATTCCGGAGATCGGGTGCTTCCACCTGCCCTTCATCTCCTTCAGAGCGCCCTCGTGGGCCTGATCACCACCAGCAACCACCTCGTTCAGATGCCTGTCCTGCGCCTTGATCACCTCGTCCGCCGTTTGACCGTGGTGCGCGAGGTCGCACGGTCCACCCAGTTCCCTGCAGGTCATCGTCTTCATCGGTCTCGCCTCCCTTCATCGTGTCTCGCCGTCAACCGGGCCGCCACGGCTGACGAGCAGCTCCCCGGCGTCTGACGGCGTCGTATCGATCCGGCAACGCTAGCGGGCCGGCATCCGGCGCGTTTCTCGGATCGTGCTCGGGAGGCCGTAGGCTTACCGCGGCAGCACCCGATCGCCCCTCGCGCCGGGCATTGACGGCGCGGGTGCGCGAGCGGCGCGAGCGCCGGGATCACGACCTACCACGCGACCGGGAGATATGCGAATGGCAGACCTCGAGTACGAAGTCAGGGATGGCGTCGGCACCATCCTGCTCAACCGGCCCCACAGGAAGAACGCGTTCACCCTGGAGATGATCGACGAGTGGGCCGCGACGCTGGTGGCCGCACGCACCGACCCGGAGGTGCGCGCGCTGGTTCTCACCGGCAGCGGCGACGGCTTCTGCTCGGGGGTCGATCTCGAAGCCTTCAACGCGCGGGGGTCGGCGCCGCTCGACGTCAAGCGCAATCTCACCGACCGCATCCACAGGGTCGCCTACGCGCTGCAGGATCTGGACAAGCCGGTGATCGCCGCCGTCAACGGCGTCGCCGTCGGCGCGGGAATGGACATGGCGCTGATGTGCGACATCCGGCTCGCGGCACGCTCTGCGCGGTTCTCCGAGGGCTATGTCCGCGTGGGGCTCGTTCCGGGGGACGGCGGCTGCTACTTCCTGCCACGGCTCGTCGGGCCGGCGATGGCGCTCGAGCTGCTGATGACCGGCGATTTCATCGATGCCGCGGAGGCGGAGCGGATCGGGATCGTCAACCACGTCTATGACGACGGCAGCCTGATGGATGAGGCGACGGCGTTCGCGCGGCGCCTCGCCGCGGGGCCGCCGGTGGCGATTGCGATGATCAAGCGCGCCGTCCAGCAGTCGGCCAACTGCGATCTGCGCACCGCACTCGACCTGATCTCCTCGCACATGGCGGTCGTGCAGTCCACGGCCGACTCGGCAGAGGCCTACACGGCGTTCGTCGAGAAGCGCGCCCCGACCTTCGAGGGCAGGTAGCGATGCCCTTCGACGGCTTCGGCCTGCCCGATGACCTGTGGATGCTCGCCGGCGTGGTCGGCGACTTCGTGCAGGGGGAGATCCGCCCGGTTGAGGACGAGCTTCCCGCCGATGCGCGCGAGATTCCCCGCGCCCGCCTCGAGCAGCTGCAGGCCAAGGCTCGCGAGGCCGGCCTGTGGTGCCTGGAGGCGCCGCAGGAGTACGGGGGCGGAGGCCTGTCCGCCTTCCAGTCGGTCGTCGTCACCGAGCGGGCGGCGAAGCACCGCTTCTCCTTCCCGCTTCCCGGCGCCGGCGCGTTCGGCTTCAGCCCACCCGTCGTCCTCTACCGCGGCAGCCCGGAGCAGATCGAGCGCTACGTCCGGCCCACGATCGAGCACGCCTGGTCGTCGTTCACCGCGATCAGCGAGCCGACCGGCGGCTCGGACCCGGCGCGTGCGATCCGCACCACCGCCGTGCGCAGGGGCGAGCGCTATGTGCTCAACGGCCGCAAGATGTGGGCCACGAACGCTGACGACGCGCGCTACGGCGTCGTCTACGCGCGCACCGATCGCGACGCCGGGCGAGGCGGGATCAGCGCGCTGATCGTCGACGCGGGCAGCGCCGGCATGCACGTCACACCCGTGCCCGTGCTGCGTGACCACTGGTCCACCGAGGTCACCTTCGACGACTGCGAGATTCCCGTGGAGAACCTGATCGGCGAGGAGGGCCAGGGCTTCCAGCTCGCGCAGGAGTGGCTCGTCCGCGGTCGGCTGCACTACGCCGCCCAGGCGGTCGGGGTCGCCGAGGAGGCGCTGCGGATGGCCGTCGAGTGGGCTCGCGGGCGTGAGACGTTCGGCGCGCCGCTGGCATCCCGCCAGGCGGTCCAGTTCGCGCTCGCCGATGCCCGCGTCGAGATCAATGCCGCGCGCCATCTCACCTGGGACGCCGCCTACGCGCACGATCACGGCGAGGACGCCCGCAGCAAGGCATCCATCGCCAAGCTCTACGGCACCGAGATGGGCTTCCGCGTGGTCGACGCGATGATGCAGATACTGGGCGGCATGGGAATGGCCAAGGAGCTTCCGCTGGAGGGCTGGTTCCGGGCGCTGCGCGTCGCGCGGGTGGTCGAGGGCCCCAGCGAGATCCACCGCTATCTGCTCGCGCGCGAGATGCTCGGCCCCGCCGCGACCGGCAAGCCGTCATGACGGCAGAGGACGGCTAGCACCAGGCGGGCGATGCGCTCGTGCACGGTTGGTGGGAGCATTGAGCGATGCCGGCCAGGCTGTATGTGATCGTCGGCTCGCACGCGTGCCGGAGCGCCATGCTGATGCTCGAGCACAAGCGGATCCCCTACCGCGTGATCGCGCTTCCGACGGGCGCCCATCCGCTGCTGGTGCGCGCCGCCGGGTTCCCCGGGAGCCGCACGCCCATCCGCACCGTCGATGGCGCCACCTATCGTCACCTCGCGACCCTCGACCGTCTGGGTACGGTGCCCGCCCTGCTCCTCGACGGCGAGCGCGTACAGACCAACCGGAGGATCGCCCGCCACCTCGAGCGGGTCCACCCCGATCCGCCGCTGTTCCCACTCGACCCGGGGGGCCGGGCGATGGTCGAAGAGGTCGAGCGATGGGGCGATGAGGTGCTGCAGATGGCGTCCAGGCGCCTGCTGCTGGCAACACCCCCGGGGGAACTGCGCGAACGTGGCGCCCGCGGCCGTCTCGGTCCGCTGCTCGCACGGTCTGACTGGCTGCGGGCCCGTCTCGCGCTTGGCGCCGCACGGTCCTTTCGCGCGAGCTCCGACCACGCCGATGACCTGCTGCGCGCGATCCCTCCGCTGCTGGACAGGATCGACGGGTGGGTGGCTGCCGAAGTCCTGTGCGGCGAGGAGCTGACCGTGGCGGACTTCACGATCGCGCCCAGCCTCGCGCTGCTCTCCTACCGTCCGGACCTCGCCCGCGATCTGGCGAGCAGGCCGGCCTCGCGCCTGATGGACCGCCTCCTGCCGGAGCCTGCCGACATGCCGCCGGCGACCGGTCCCCCGGTCGCGGCCGAGCACGTGGCCGGCTGGTAGGTTGCCTGGGCGGTGCCGACCGTTGACGAGGCTGCGGGAGGAGCCGCGGGAATGCTCGCGCTGCCCTCTGCATGGCACTCCCGGGTGATACGCGACGCGCTCGTCGGCCACGCCTTCAGCCACGGCGTCGATCGCGAGCACACTCGGCGCCTCGCGCCTACTGGGGAGGGGCGCTCGGCGGGCCGCCCTCGTACTCGGCCACATGCGGAGACGAGACCGGGACCGCGCCTGAGGATCCGGACCGCGCCGAGGGCGGTCCGGCCCCGAGGCACGGCGCTCTGAGCGCCCGGCGTGTGGCCCTCGACCGCTGCGCCGGCTTGCTGGGGTGCGGGTGCGGGCGCGGGACCCGGGTCACGCGGGGGCCCACACCCACACCGCAGCAGCTACGGCTTGATGGCGATCGTCAGCGTCGCGATGCCGAACGGCAGCCCTTCTTTGAGGAACGTGACCCCCAGGCTGCCGTTGAGGGCATCTGCCGCCTCGGCGGTCAGCGTGAGGCTGATGTTGCTCGCCAGCGCGGTCCCATTCGGTCCGCTGGCTCGCTTGATCGAGGCGAGGTCCATATCGAAGATCGGCACCGACTGACCGCCGACCGAGCTCGTGATCTGCTTGGTCGTGGTGTCGACGGTGAAGTCCGACAGCTGGATGCTCCTGCCTTCGTGACTGAGGGTCACTCCGCCCTTCTCTTCGACGGTGCCCGACAGCGTCGTGACGACCATGTGACCGCCGCTCACCGGGAACACCAGCACGCCGGTTTTGGCGGTCGCCGGCGCGATCGGGGTGATCGTGATACCGGCCGCCTTGAGCGACTGTGCGGTTACCGGGTTGAGAACCACCGAGGCGCTCTTGCCCACGACCGTCGCGGGAGATGCGGCGGCCGCGGTGGTGGATGTGCTCGCCGTCGTGCCGCTGTTTGAGCTGCCGCAGGCGGCCACCCCAAGCGCGACGGCGAGGAGCGTCGGGGCCACGGTGGCACGGCGAAGGGTCGGATGCATACGGGTCGTTCTCCTCGGATCGGGTGTCGGCGTGAGAGGACGCCGACTGACGATTCGAGGCGCACGCCACATCTCCTTGATCCTGATTCGCTCCTTGCGGCGAAGGACGCCATCCGTCGCCGTCCGTTGCGCGGCTGGCAGCCGGTCGGCGAAGTCGCCCGCCGTCGCACCGAAAAACGCGCAACTAGCGGGAATTGCGCACCGGCGCGTCAGGGCGAGGTCGGCGGGGGATGCTCGCGCAGGTAGCGATCGGCCAGGCGCTTCGGCGCACGCGCGAGCCACGCTTCCACGATCAGCTCCTCGAGCTCCTCGCCGGGGATGCGCTCCAGGCACACGAGCACGGAGGGATGTCCGTCGAAGTGAGAGGTCGTGAAGTAGATCGAGGGGTCATCGGCCAGCAGCGCCTCCTTGGCGCCGAGGTGCTCCACGCGCACGCCCAGGATCGGCCCGTCGGGGCATGCCTCGCCGAGCGCCGCCGCTTCACGAGGGCGCAGCGGCCGCTGCCACACGAACAGCTTCTCGCGCACGCGCCAGAAACGGCTACCGCGCCGTAGCTGTTCGCTGGCCTCCGGGAGAGCCATCGCCATGCGGCTCACATCCGCCCAATCGGACACGCTCTCAATCTACCCGGGCGTGTGCCGTCCAGAGCTGCACCGCTGCGGCACGTGCGGGCCTAAGATCACAGGCGGATGGGCGTGACGACGGATCATCTCGGCCCGGCCGACGTGGCCGCGCTCGGCTCGCGCGTGGCAGGCAGCGTGGCGGCCGCCGTGAAGGTACCCGAGGAGGTGCTTGACGAGGTCCTCGTCGCGCTGCTGGCCGGTGGGCACGTGCTGATCGAGGATCGGCCGGGTGTCGGCAAGACCGCGCTGGCGCGGGCACTCGCGCGTTCGATCAACGCCGACTACGCGCGCATCCAGTGCACCTCCGACCTGCTCCCCTCCGACGTCGTCGGCACGAACGTCTTCAACCAACTGGATGCGCGCTTCGAGTTCCGGGCGGGTCCGGTGTTCGCGAACCTCGTGCTCGTCGACGAGATCAACCGGGCCTCGCCCAAGACCCAGTCGGGCCTGCTCGAGTGCATGCAGGAGGGACACGTCACGATCGACGGGACCAGCCATGCGCTGCCGAGCCCGTTCATGGTGCTGGCGACGCAGAACCCCGTCGAATACGAGGGCACCTACCCGCTCCCGGAGGCCCAGCTCGACCGCTTCATGGTGCGCGTGTCGCTCGGCTACCCGACTCCCGCCGCCGAGGCCGAGATGCTCTCCGCCCACGCGGGTGGCGACCGCGTGCTGGACGTCCAGCCCGTCAGCTCGATCGCGGAGATCACGCGGTCGCAGCAGGCCGCGGTCGCGGTGCACACCAGCGAGCCGCTGCGCGACTACGTCGTGGCGGTGCTCGCGCAGACCCGCAACGATCCCCGGGTGCAGCTCGGAGCCAGCCCGCGTGCGGGGCTGATGCTGCTCAAGGCCGCCAAGGCCAGCGCGGTGCTCGACGGCCGCGATCACGCGCTCCCCGACGACGTCAAGCGACTCGCCGCCTCGGTGCTCGCGCACCGACTGGTGCTCGCACCGACCGCCTCCGGCGTTCGGGGCGAGCAGGTGATCGGCGACGCCCTCGAGGTGGTACGGGCCTTGTGAGGCGCGCGCGGGATCTCGCCGCCGCCGGCGCGCTCCTGTGCGCGGCGGCTGCGCTGCTGGCGATCCCCGCGCTGCTGATCCCGGGCATCGCAGCGCTGGTGGTGGCCGCGATCGCGCCGGCCTGGACGCGGGCGGCGCTCGCCGGCGCCAGCCTGCGCCTGCGCCCGACGCCGCCGATGGTCCAGGAGGGCGAGCCGTTCCACCTCGCCGTCGAGATCACCCGCGGCCTGTTCCCCTTCCCGGGACGGGCGCTGCTGCGCTGGCCCGGAGGGGACCACGTGACGCTTCCGGCGGGGCACCGCTGCGAGCTGAGCATGACGGTCTCCTGCGCGCGACGAGGCCGTCACACACTCGGTCCCGTGTCCCTGTCGACCGGGGATCCGCTCGGCATCGCCACACGCGAGCTCGCCTGCGAGGAACGCGAGGTGCTCGTGCTCCCGCGCGTGCTGCCGATCACCGCGCGCGCGCTGGATGTGTTCGGCGCCGGCGGCGGTGCGCGGCCCGAGAGCACGCCGGAGGTCGACTCGCTGCGCAGCCACCAGCCGGGCTCGCCGGCGACCCGCATCCACTGGCCGACGGTGGCGCGTACGGGCGAGCTGATGGAGCGGGCGCTGACCCCCGAGGCCGACCCGCGCGTGCTCGTGATGCTCGACACCGCCGACGCCGACTCCGAGGACGCCCTCGACCGCGCGCTGCGGGCGACCGCGTCGCTGTGCGTCCATCTCGCGCGGCGCTCGGGGTGCCTGCTCCTGCTGCCGGGCGACCTCCGCGCGAGCGCGATCGCGCCCGACCTGCGCGCCTGGCCGGCGCTGCACGCTCGCCTTGCCCTGCTCGACCGGGCGGACGCCGCCGGCGTCCGCGAGCTCGGCCCGAGCGCGCCCCCGACGCGCGTCTACGTGACCGCCTGCGCCACGGGCTCACCGCCACCGGGCGGCCGTTGCTACCGGGTCGCACCGAGCCCGCTCTCCCGGGAGCCCGCCGCCCTCGCCGTTGCCGGTCTCGCCGTCGAGCTCGTGCGCAGCGCTGCAGCGGCCGGGGAGGCGGCATGAGCGCCGCCTCCACCGTCGCCTTCGCGCGCCCCTCGCCGCTGCGCTCGCCTCCCCGTGAGCGGACAGGCCGCGCGCGGCCGCTCGCGCTGCGCCTGCTCGCGTTCGCCGCGCTCGCCGCGCTCGCGAGCGTGCGCTTCGCCGCGCTGATCGCCCACCCCCCGGCACTGCGCGTCCTCGTGCTGGTCGCGCTCGCCACCGGCGCCGGTGGGGCGCTCGCGGCCGGCGCGACGCTGCGCCCGCGTACGCTTGCGCTGCTCCTCCGACTCGCGCTGCTTGCAGCCGTCGCGGTCCTCTCGCTGCGCCTGGCGGGCGTCGCGCCCGCCCACGCCTGGCCGTGGGGCTGGGGCGGGCTCACGCGCGAGGTCGGCCGCGGGCTGAACGCCTACGACGGGACCTGGCCGTACGGCGGAGGCTCGAGCGCGGCGCGGCTGACGCTCCTGCTAGCGCTGCCCCCCGTGCTGCTGGCTGCGGCGGCGCTCGCGTTCTGGCCGGGCCGGAGTGCCGACCGGCGGCGCGGGGGCGCACTCGCCCTGCTGCTCGGCCTGTACGCGACGGCGGTGGCGAACGGGTCGCAGGTCGGCTGGCAGGTTCAGGGCCTGCTGCTGCTCGCGCTGCTCGCCCTCTGGCTGGCCGCGTGGCGCGAGCAGCCCCTCGACCGGCCGCGCGCGGACGCCTGGCTCCTCGCCGTCGCGCTGCTGGCGCTCGGCGGCGCCGCGCTCGTGCGGCCGACGAGCCCGCTGCTGGACTACCGCTCCTGGAACCCGTTCGCGCCGCGCTTCCCGGCGACGACGTTCAACTGGGACCAGACCTACGGTCTGCATCCGTGGCCGAGCAGCGATGAGGGGATGGTCCAGGCGAGCAGCCGCGGGCCGCACCTCTGGCGGGCGACGACGCTCGACGACTTCGACGGGTTCGCGTTCGTGCGCTCGCAGTGGACACCCTCCGCCGTCTACGAACCTTCCGAGCTGGCGCATCATCCGGACTGGGTCACGCGCGTGACCTTCACGGTCCAGGGGCTCTCGAGCGCGCTGCTTCTGAGCCCGGGCTCGATCCTCCAGACGAGCATCGCCAGCCGCAGCGGCGCACGGCTCGCCGCGGTCGCCACCGACGGGACCGAGAGCGTGTCGGGCGCCGACCCGGAGAGCGGCGACAGCTACACGGTGACCGCCTACACGCCCCGTCCGAGCGCGGCCGAATTGCGCCGCGCACCGCAGGACGTTCCCGTCGCCTACCTGCCCTACACCGAGCTCGAACTCCCCGGCTCGGGGGCCGGCGCAGCGGACGTCTCCGTGGCCGAGGCCTCCGGACGGGCGCGCCTGCAGGCATCCGCCTACGGCCCCGTCTACGCCCTCGCGCGGCGCCTGGCGACGGGTGCCGCGGGGCGCTATGCGATCGTTGAGCGGGTCGAGCGGTTTCTGCATCGCGGCTTTCGCTACAGCCTGATCACGCCGCCGAGCACGTTCCCGCTGATCACGTTCCTGCTTCATGACCGCGTCGGCTACTGCCAGCAGTTCTCCGGCGCGATGACGCTGCTGCTGCGCATGGACGGCGTGCCCGCGCGCGTCGCCGCCGGCTTCCTGCCCGGCACGCGCGGGCACGCGGGCGCCCCCTACGAGATCACCGCACACGAAGCTCACGCGTGGGTCGAAGTCTTCTTCGCCGGCATCGGTTGGGTGCCGTTCGACCCGACACCGCCAACGCGCGGCGGCGGGGCCGGGGATCCGATCCTCGGCGAACAGGCAGGCGCGAGCGAAGAACTGCTGCGCCACCGATCGCTGCCCCGGACCGCGGCTGCCGCGGGCCCCGCCGCCCACACACGCGCCCGCCGGCGCTCCTCGGGCCCGCTCGCGACCCCCCCGGCGCTGGGCCTCGCAGCGGCCGCCGCCGCGGCGCTCCTCGGGGGAGCGCTGTGGATGCGCAGCCGCCGCGCCCGCTCGGCACGGGCCCGGAACGCCCGTGCCGGCGACGGAGACGAGGCCGTAGGCGAGCTCGCCCGGGCGCTGCCGCGACTCGGCCTGCCGATCCGCCCCGGCGTCACGCTCCGCGAGCTCGAGGGTGTGCTGGCGCGATCCTACGGCCCCGCCGCGGCGCGCTACGCGCGGCTGCTCTCCGAGCGTCGCTACGCCCCGGAGCCCGACCGGCACAGGCCGACGGCGCTCGATCGCCGGCGGCTGCGCTCGGCGCTGTGGGCGGGACGGGGCCTGCGCGGCCGGCTGCGGGTACTGCTCGCGCTGCCGCCGCGTTATCGGCGCGGAGGCCCGCGCCCGCGCGGCGCACGCGCGCGGCTGTAGAGTCACGGCATGACGCGCGTCCTGCTGACCGGCGCGACCCGGGGTATCGGTCGCGCCGCCGCGCTCGAGCTCGCCCGCCAGGGCGCCGAGGTCGCGCTCGTCGGACGCGAGGGGGAGCGCGTGCGGGAGGTCGCCGATGAAGCGCGCGCGTTCGGCGGCGAGGTGCACGAGCACGTTGCCGACCTGATGCTTATGGAGGAGGTGCGCCGACTGGCCGAGGAGGCGCGCGAGCGCTACGAGCGGCTCGACGTGCTCGCCAACAACGCTGGTGCTCTGTTCAGCTCCCGCCAGGTGACCCCCGAGGGCCTGGAGCGGACGTTCGCGCTCAACCACCTCGCCCCGTTCCTGCTCACCAACCTCCTGCGTGACCGCATGGCGGGCGGCCGCGTGGTGACGACCGCCTCCGACGCGCACAAGAGCGGCCGACTCGACCTCGATGACCTCCAGTCCGAGCACTCCTACGCAGCGATGCGCGTCTATGGCACGTCGAAGCTCTGCAACATCCTCTTCACGCGCGAGCTGGCGCGGCGCGCGCCCGAGCTGCAAGCGACCTGCTTCCACCCGGGCGTCGTGCGGACAGGCTTCGGCAAGAACGAGGGCGGCTTCTGGAAGATCGCGACGACCGTCGGGGGGCCCTTCTTCCGCTCGCCCGAGCGCGGCGCGCGGTCGCTGGTGTGGCTCGCGCTCTCCCCCGAGGCCGCCGAGCTCGATGGTGCCTACGGGCAGGACGAGAAGGTGCTCGAGCCGAGCGCGCAGGCGCAGGACGAGGACCTGGCAGCGGGCCTGTGGGAACGCAGCGCAGAGCTCGCCGGGATAGCGGCCACGACGCCTGGCTGAGGCGCCCGGGCCTCGGTGAGGGCCCGGACATGGCGACTGGCTCGCTGCCGCGAGCACCCGGAACTGTGCGATTCCGGCGCGCGGGAGTGATTCTCACCGAATCGCCGAGCGCAGAGCGGCTGGCGCGAAAAGTCAGGGCGCACGGTTTCAGAGCGTTCCCGCCTGGGTAGCTACGAGCTCATTCCGGTGCCCGCGAGGGTCAACCGGAAGGTGCGCGCGGAGACCCAGGGGAGGGGGGTGAAGGTTGCGGCCTGAAAGTCGAATCGAGGGCGATCGTCAGGTGATCAGCGCGGGCGACTGCCCGTCCCTGCCTGAAGCGACGCCCCGGCGCCGGGCGCGCCTCGGGGTCGTGCCCGCGCTCGCCGCGCTCTTGGTCTGGCTGTTCGCGGCGGCGAGCGCGTCCGCCTTCAGCGTGCAGGGGAGCGTCGAACAGGTCGACGTGACCGGCCTGGCCGCGAACGCGCAGGCGTCGCTGCTGAGGAGCAGCGGCGCGACGGTCCACACCCAGGAAGCCGACCCGCAGGGAGGCCTGCTGTTCCGGGGCGTGAAACCCGGGAAGAACTATCGGGTTCGCCTGACCTCGACGGGTGAAACCTCGGGTCCGATCACCGTGCACACGTCCGCGTCGGTGCCGTGGGACCCGAGCGTCTACGACCAGGAAATCCCCGACAACGGTTACACGTACCTGACCACACGTGACGGCACCCGGCTGGCGATCGACGTACACCCGCCGAGCAGCCCGGCGGGCGAGCCCGGGGTGCCGTCGATGTTCCACTTTCCCACCCTCCCGATACCGGGTGTGCCGTCGCTGGACTACACGCCCCCGTACCCGACTCTGATCGAGTACTCGGGCTACGGATATGCCAACCCGGAAGGCCCGGAAAACGGAATCGCCGTGCTCGCCAACCTGATGGGCTTTGCCGTGGTCGACGTGAACATGCGCGGGACGGGCTGTTCGGGCGGCGCGTTCGACTTCTTCGAAGCGCTGCAGAACCTCGACGGCTACGACGTGATCGAAACGATCGCCCACCAGCCGTGGGTGCTCGGCGGCAAGGTCGGGATGCTCGGCATCTCATACGGCGGGATCAGCCAGCTGTTCACGGCGCAGACCCGGCCCGCGGGTCTCGAGGCGATCGCACCCCTGTCGGTGATCGACGCGACGGCGACGACGCTGTATCCGGGTGGCATCCTCAACACTGGCTTCGCGGTGCCCTGGGCCGAGGAACGGCAGCAGAACGCCGAACCGGCCAGTCCCGGCCACGGCCAGGCATGGGCGACCAAGCGGATCGAAGAAGGCGACGAGACCTGCAAGGCCAACCAGGCCCTGCACGGCGAGGCCGCGAACCTGATGGAAAAGATCAAGGCGAACTCGACCTACAACCCGCCGGTGGCCGATCCGCTCGACCCGGTCACGTTCGTGAAGAAGATCAACGTGCCGACGTTCATGGCCTGCCAGTGGGAGGACGAGCAGACCGGCGGGCACTGCGCCGACCTCGCCCAGCACTTCACCGGCACGAGCCGCAAGTGGTTCACCTTCACCAACGGCGCCCACATCGATTCGCTGGATCCGTACACGTTCGACCGGCTCTACGACTTCCTGGAGCTGTACGTCGCGCACCAGGCCCCGATCATCGACGCGGCGGTGGTGCATGCTGCGGCCCCGGTGATCTACCAGGAAGCGATGGGGCTGCCCAAGACAGACCTCGTTACGCTCCCGTCCGATCCGATCCAGGAAAAGCTCACCTACGAATCGGCGCTCTCCGCCTTCGAAGCGCTACCGGAGGTGAGGGTCCTGTTCGACAACGGCGCAGGCACCTCGCCGCTCGGCACCACGACGGCCGGCGATCCCTATCCAGGTTTTGAACAGTCCTTCTCCAAGTTCCCGATCCCCGGCACGAAACCGCAGAGCTGGTATCTCGGCCCGAACGGAGCCCTCCTCGAACGGGCGCCGACCATGGAAGGAGAGGACTCCTACACCTCCAACGCGAACGCCACCGCGCTGACCGACTTCGGCTCCAAGACGGGCTCGGGGGGTCTGTGGGGCAACGCGTCCCAGTGGGAATGGAACTGGGCCCAGCCCCAGGCGGGCTCGGCGGTGTCCTACGTCTCGGCGCCGCTCACGACCGACACCACCGCGATCGGCGGCGGCGCCGTCCATCTGTGGGTGAAGTCCTCCACTCCGGAAGTCGATTTCCAGGCGACCGTCAGCGAAGTGCGTCCCGACGGCAACGAGACCTTTGTCCAGGACGGCTGGCTGCGGGCCAGCGAGCGCAAGCTCGCGACCAGCGCGGCGAACATGCTCAAGCAGAGGCCCACCGAGCTCCAGCCGATCCCGACGTTCGTCGCCGCCGACGAGGAAGCGATGCCCACCGGCCAGTTCGTCCCGGTCACCATCCCGCTGTACTTCGAGGGGCACGCCTACCGCGCGGGCTCACGCATCAGGGTGACGATCGCCGCGCCGAACGGCACCGAGCCCGTGTGGTCGTTCGGCCAGACGCAGCCGGAAGGCGAAACGGCAACGGAGTCGATCGCCTTCTCGTCGAGCATGCCGTCGAGCCTGACGCTGCCGATCGTGCCGGGGGTGACCGTGCCGAGCGCGCTGCCCGCGTGCCCGAGCCTGCGCAACGAGCCCTGCCGGCCCTACGAGCCGTTCGTCAACGAAGGCTCCTGACGGCAGCGCAGGCAGCGGCGCTGTCAGCGCCGGCGAGGAAATCGGACAACACCGTGCGGTGCGGAGGACAACGGCCGAATCCCGCCGGTCCGGGCGGTCCGGGCGTGGGAGGATGGGTGGGTGCTCGAGGATTTCGACGCCTGCTACCGGGCCGTGCAGAGCCGCGATGCCCGCTTCGACGGCTGGTTCTTCACGGCCGTCACCTCCACGCACATCTACTGTCGCCCCAGCTGTCCCGCGCAGACCCCGAAACCCGAGAACGTGCGCTTCTATGCGACGGCCGCCGCCGCACAGCAGGCGGGATTCCGCGCCTGCCTTCGCTGCCGCCCGGACGCCGCGCCCGGCTCTCCCGCGTGGCTCGGCAGAGCCGATGTGGCGGCGCGCGCGGTCAAGCTGATCCTCGATGGGGCTGTCGACCGCGAAGGTGTATCCGGCCTCGCGCGCGGGCTCGGTTACTCAGAGCGCCAACTGCACCGCGTACTGCTCGCCGAGGTCGGAACGGGCGCGCTGTCCCTGGCACGTGCACAACGCGCACAGACAGCTCGCATCCTGCTGCAGAGCACGAACATGCCGATCACCCGGGTCGCGTTCGGCGCAGGCTTCTCCAGCGTGCGACAGTTCAACGACACCGTGCGAGCGGTGTTCGCGCGCACGCCGAGCGAGCTGCGCCGAGCCTCCCAGCAGCGCCCGCGCGACGCGCTCGAGCCCGGGCAGGCAATTTCCCTGAGGCTCACCCATCGCGTTCCCATGGCCGGGCAGCAGCTCTTCGACTTTCTCGGCCGGCGCGCGATCCCCGGCATCGAGAGCTTCGACGGCCATACCTATCGGCGCAGCCTCCGGCTCGCGCACGGCAACGGCGCCGTGACACTCCGCGCCTCAGCGGTGGCGGGGGAGGTGCGGGCCGTGTTCGTGCTCGATGACCTGCGCGATCTGACGTCGGCGATCGCGAGATCGAGAGCTCTGCTGAACCTCGATGCAGACCCCGTGGCGGTGGACGAGGCCCTCTCGGGCGACCCCCTGCTCGCAGAGTCGGTGGCGCGCAATCCCGGGGTCCGCGTGGCCGGGACGACCGACGGCTTCGAGCTCGCGATCAGGGCCGTGGCCGGCCAGCAGATCTCGGTCGCCGGTGCGCGCACGGTCCTCGGCGCCCTGGTGGCGGCGGCCGGCGAGCCGATACGGACCCCCCTCGCCGGCGTCACCCACGCCTTTCCGACTGCGCGGGCGCTCGCCGAACTCGCGCGTGTCCGAGCGGGCGCCTTCGCCATGCCCGCATCCCGGCGGCGGACGATCGCGACGCTCTCCGAGGCGGTTGCGGACGGGTCGCTCGCGCTCGATCCCTCGGCCGATCCGGCGACGGTCGAGCACGATCTGCGCGCGCTGCCCGGCATCGGTCCGTGGACGGCCGGCTATATCTCGATGCGCGCGCTCGCCGACCCCGACGCCTTCCCGCGCGGGGATCTCGGGGTCCGACGAGCGCTCGAGCGGCTCACTGTTGCGGAGCACCCGCGCGCGATCGCGGCGATCGCCCAGCGCTGGCGCCCGTGGCGGGCGTACGCCACGGTCCACCTCTGGAACACGCTCGCTCAGCCGGCCGGTCTCGCCGCACGCCGGGTAGCGCCGGCACCGGGCACGATCGCGGCCTGACGCTCCCGCCGGCGCACCCCGGCCCGGCGCGCGTCTCGACTCAGCATGCCGTCGAGAGACCCGGCTTCACGTCGAGGCCTTCGCGCTCCGCGGCGCGAACAGCCGTCAGGAGCCTTCGTTGGTAAACGCCTGGTAGGGGCGGCAGGGCTCGTTGCGCAGGCTCGGACAGGGCGGCAGTCCAGTGGGCACGCTCACGCCGGGCACGACCGGGAGGGTGAGGTTGCCGGCCATGCCGGGCCCGAACGCGATCGAGACGTTGGCGGTGGTGCCTTCAGGCTGCGTCTGGTCGAACGACCACACGGGCTGTGTGCCGTTGGGCGCGGAGATCGTGACCCTGATGCGCGAGCCCGCTCGATAGACATGTCCCTCGAAGTACAGCGGGATCGTCACCGGGACGAATTCGTCGGCCGGCATCGCCTGCAGGTCGGACGCGAGGAAGGTCGGGATCGGTTGCACCGGCGTGGGGGCCTGGTCGAACATGTTCGTGGAGGTCGTGGCGAGCTTGCGCTCGCTGGCGCGGATCCAGCCGTTCTGGACGAAGGTTTCATTGCCGTCGGGGCGCACCTCGCTCACGGTCGCCTGCAGATCGACGTCCGGGGTGGATGACTCGACCCAGAGGTTGACGGCGCCGCCGCCGATTGCGGTCGTGTTGCTGCTGAGCGGCGCCGTCACATATGACACGGCGGAGCCTGCCGTGGGCTGCACCCAGTTCCATTCCCACTGGGACGCATCTCCCCATAGCCCGCCCGGGCCGGCGTTGCTCGAGTAATCCGTCAGCGGCGTGGCGCTCGCGTTTGATGTGTAGGAGTCGACCCCCGGGGCCGTCGGCGGCTGTTCGGTCAGTTCGCCGTTGGCCCCGAGATACCACGAGCGAGCCGTCGTGCCGGGTATCGGGAATGACGAGAACGACTGTTCGAACGCGGGATACGGGTTGCCGGGCGTCATTTCGCCGCTCGGCGAGGCTCCTGCGCCGTTGTCGAACAGCACCCGAATCGCGGGAGCTTGCTTGAAGGCCGCCAGCGCTTCCAGGTATGTCGCCTTTTCCTGGACCGGGTCCCGCGGCAGTGTGACCTCGTCTCCCGAGGGGAGCCCCAACGCCGCGTGATAGATGGTCGGAGCTGCGGCATCCAGGATCACCCGGTTGGAGATCGGTGCCTTCTTCGCCACGAACAGCTCCAGGAAATCGTACAATCGGTCGAAGGTATACGGATCCAGCGAGTCGATGTGGGCGCCGTTGGTGAAGGTGAACCACTTGCGTTTGGTACCGGTGAAGTGCTCCGCCAGGTCGGCACAGTGTCCGCCGGTCTGCTCGTCCTCCCACTGGCATGCCATGAACGTCGGGACCTTGATGTTGTGAACGAACGTGACCGGGTCCAGTGGGTTGGCGACGGACGGGTTGTATGTCGCGTTTTCTTTGATTTCTGACAGCAGGTTCGTCGCCTCACCGTGCATGGTCTGGTTGGCCGCGCAGGTCGCATCACCATTCTGGATCTGTTCGTAGGCCCAGTGCTCGCCGTTGGACGGGCCGGCCGGTTCGGCGTCGTGCTGTCGTTCCTCGGCCCAGGGCACCGCGAAGCCGGTGTTGAGGATGCCGCCGGGATAGAGCGTCGTCGCTGTCGCGTCGAGCACCGACAGGGGCGCTATCGCAGCGAGGGCGTGCGGTCGAAGCTGAGCCGCGAAGAGCTGGCTGATCCCGCCGTAGGAGACGCCGAGCATGCCCACTTTGTGGTGGAGCACCCACGGCTGTTTGGCGATGGTTTCAATCACGTCGTATGCATCGAGGTTCTCCAGCGGTTCGAAGTAGTCGAACGCACCGCCGGAGCAGCCGGTCCCGCGCATGTTCACGTCGACCACGGCGAAGCCCATCAGATTGGCGATCTCGGCGATCCCGCTTTCCGGACCGGCCGGGTTCGCGTAGCCGTACCCCGAGTATTCGATCAGCGTCGGGACCGGCGCGGTGCGGCTCATCGACGCCGTCACCGGGAGCCCAAAGCCCGCCCGCAGGCCCGCCGCGCCCGAGATGCCCGGTGGGTGGACGTCGATCGCCAGCTCGGTGCCGTCGCGCGTCGTCAGGTAGGTGTATCCGCTGGACGGGATCGACTGTTCGTAGACGCTGGGATCCCACGGCGTGGTGGCCTGCGTATAGACGGTGATCGGCCCCGATTCTTCGCCGTTGGAGCTCAGCCGCACCCGGTAGCCGCTTTCGGGCGTGACGCTCCGGAACAGCAGCCCGCCGAGCGAGTCCGCGGTCTGCGTGGACACCGTTTCGCCGTTCGAGCGCAGCAGCGACATCTGGGCGCTGGGGGCCAGGCCCGTGACATAGACCTGTTCGACGCTTCCGTGCGCGCTGAAGGCGGACGCGGACGCGGCCGCGACGAGCCAGACGGCCGTCACGGCGAGTGTCGCGAAGGCGCTCCTGCGAACGCGACGGCGGTGCGCAGGAGCTTTGGCTGGGCGGCCACCGTCGCCCGCGCTCAACGCAGGACGATCCCCGCTCACCGAGTCGCCGAGCGACGCCCTCCTCCCATGCCGCACATCCCCCATGCACGAAGCCATGACCGTAGTAAACACCACTTTGGGGGTTCGCGACAACCCCCTCTTCCAAATCGGTGCGTCGCGGCGTGCGCTTCGGGGCCTGTTCGCCCCTCTGACGGGGGCTACGGGCCGCGAGGCACTCACACTGGCCGCCTGCGACCCGCCCCGTCGCTCACGAGCCCGTCGCCCATGGCCCGTCAGTCTGCGACGGTCCCGCCGCCCACGCGGCGTCGGAGCAGCCGGAGATGGTGCTCCTGCAGCCCGTGGCCCGTCAGCCAGGCCTCCGAGCCGCCGTAGCGCTCGTCGACGAGCTCCAGGACGCGCTCCATCGTGCCGGGGCGGGGAGCATGCCGCCGGGGCTCGTGGCCCTCGAGCCGGTCGCGATAGAGCGGAGAGTCGACCAGACGCGCGACGATCGCGTCGATGCGTTCCGCGCTGGCCAGGTAATCGGCGACGATGACCTTCCTCTCGACACGAGCCGCGTCGAGCGCGAGCGCGACGACGACGCCGGTCCTGTCCTTGCCGGCCGCGCAGTGCACGAGGACGGCTCCCTGCGCGCAGGCGATCGCCTGGACGGCGCCGACGATGGAGTCGGGGCGGAGCCGGAGATAGCTCATGTAGGCCCGTACCACCGGGAGCTCCGCCGGCGACTCGTCGTCGTGGTGTGAATCCCACGGCCTGACCGCGCCGTCGAGGTCGACGCTGCCTGCGGAGTCCGGATAGAGCGAGCGAGACTCGATCCGCACGGCCGCTTCGCCGCTCAGCGGCCCCGGTCCGGAGAGCTCGACCTCGACGTCGGTGCGCAGGTCGATCACGGCCTCGAGCGAATGCTCGTCTACGAGGATGCGGATGTCGCGCTCGCTGAGCGACTGCAGGTTGTCGGCTCGCAGGAGCACGCGCGGCACGACGGCCCGCACGTTGACGGGGCCGTCGAGCGTGATCCAGCGGGGGGTGTAGCTCGTGACGGACACCTCTGGATGGTCTCACGCCGCCACCCGGAGGCCGCGACCAGGTTGCTATCGGGACGAGTCAGGCGAGCCTCCTTCGGGCGACGCCTTCCTGCAAGCGGTCTCCAGGGCCGATCTGGCCGCGTTTGAGGTGCCGGGCGAACCCCCCGCGTAGACGCTCAGGACGACACAATGACGCCGTGGGCAGCCAAGGACCCCACATCCAGATCTCGGCGGATGATCCCAAAACGCGCCGCATGCGCTTGATGGCCCGCGGACTCTACGCGCGAGCGCGCGTGCGTCCAACACGACCCGGGCCTGGAGAGGAGGCGCACCGCGTGCTGCACGTATCGCCCTCCTTCTTCGGCCCCGAGGGCATCATCGGCGGCGGCGAGCGGGCGGCCTACGGTCTAGCCAGCGCGGTCGCGCGTCAGATTCCCACCACACTTGTCACCTTCGGGCACGAACGCGTCTCGCAGCGTCACGGAGAGTTGAGCGTCGAGATCTATCCAAGCGCCGGGGATCTCAGCGGACAGAGATTCGATCCGCTTTCCTATCGCTTTCTTGCGCAGGTGCGCAAGGCCGATGTCGTGCATTGTCACCAGTACCGCATTGCGGTTTCGCAACTCGCCATCCTGGCCGGAGCGGCGATGGGGAAGCGCACCTTTGTAACCGACCGCGGCGGGGTTGGGGTTCACTTCGATCCGAACGTGCCGGTGGAGCGATGTCTCACGGCCCTGCTTCCCATTTCCCGGTTCTCGTTGGCCCTGCTCCCGAACGGCATACCCGCCAGAGTGATTCATGGTGGTGCGACCGAGCTGTTCCTATCTGAGGAGGCACTCCCCGTGGACCACGCATCCGGAAAGCCGCGGCGCGTTCTCTACGTGGGGCGGATCATGCGCCACAAGGGCATCGACGTCCTCATGCGAGGCCTGCCCGAGGGCATCGGTCTCGATGTGATGGGGCACGCCTATGACGACGAGTATTTCGCGCTGCTGCGCGGCCTCGCGAAGGGCCGCGATGTGCGTTTCGTGCACGACGCAACCGACGAGCAACTGCTGAGCGCCTACCGCGGGGCCCTGGTGACCGTGCTTCCATCGGTCTACCACGACGCGCTCGGGGGTCACTGGGCGATGCCAGAGCTGCTCGGAAATGTGCTGCTCGAGAGCATGGCCTGCGGGACTCCAACGATTTGCAGCGATGTCGGCGGCATGCCGGAGATCGTCGAGGACGGCCTCACCGGGTTCGTGGTGCCGCCCAACGACCCTGCCGCGCTCGCCAGGCGCATCGCGGAGCTGGCCCACGATCCGCCACTGCGGGCGGACATGGGTCGCCGCGGACACGAGCGCGTACTCGAGCGCTTCACCTGGGAGCGCGCAGCGCGCAACACCGTCGCCGCGTATCAGGAGGACTGGTCGGGGACTAACGCACGAGAAAGCGCTTGAGCTTTCCGGTGGCCAGTCGCGGAATGCTCGCAACCACGGTGACCCTGACCGTCGGACTGACGCACCCCGAGCGTGCGAGCGCTTCCTGGAGCTCGCGAGTGAGGCTCTCGACATCGAACGCTCCCCCTGCGCAGACGATGACCTCCGCCCCGGCCGGGGTCTGCTGCACCTGATACTCGGAGATCGCCGGCTCACGCCCCAATACCGAGCGGAACAGGTGGGGGTGCACTCTCACTCCGTCCTCATAGACGAAGGTGTCGTCGTTGCGTCCCTCGATGTCGCCGATGCGCCGGTGCACGGACCCGCACGCGCATGGCTCATCCAGCAGCGTGACCTCATCGCTGATCTCGTATCGGATGAGCGGCATCAGGGGGTTGAAGAGGTTCGTGACATACACCTTGTGGGAGCGCACTCCGGCCGGGACGGGCTGTCCGCCCTCGTCGACCGCCTCGACGATGACCAGATCCTCGGTGAGATGCATCCCGGCGCCCTTGAAGCAGCCGATCGCCGTGACGCCGGCCTCTGAGGTCCCCCACATGTTCGCGACCGGGGCCTGCCAGGTTTCTTCCGCGGCCTTACGCGTCTCCGGCAGCAGCGGCTCGGCCATCGTCAGTATCCGCCGCGGCCGGATTCGAAGCCGTCCCGCGTTCGCCTCGCCCACCAGGCGAGCGAGCATCGACGGATAACTGGCGAGGGTGTCGCCGTCGACCGAGTTCAGCCCCGCGACGAGCTCCTCCGGTGGAAGGCCGATCCGGAACCTGTGGGTCTCGACGGCACCCGTGGCGAACGTCTCCGAAACCGCGCTCGTGAAGTGAGTCGCGTTTTCCGCGGCGACGATCATCACCACCGGTGGCCGTGAGGCGAGCTCGGGGTCGCCGATGCGATCCAGCAGCGAGCGGCGCATGGCTGTCAGCTGCACCGTCGCCCATGCATCCCAACCCCACACGAAGACCCCTCGCACCCCACTCGATCCGCCCGACGCCACGGCATGCAGCTCGTCACGGAAATACGCGTCACCGTCGAGCTTCGCGATGTGAGCGTTGACGTCCACCAGACGAACCCCGGGATCGGTCACGATCGCGTCGAAGTTGTCCATCAGATCAGACTTTGTCATCACCGGCAGATGCCTCAGGTGATCGGCGTCGAGTGTCGTCAGATCGACCTCACGAAGCCGTTCGCGGTGCCAGGGTGATCGCTGCACCGCCGTCTCCATGAGCGCGCCCAGCTGCGCGGTTCGCTCGGCGTGCAGTCTCTCTGCACCCCACGCCACCCGCTCGAAATGCTCGCCGATTCGGGGCAGCAGATGCTCGATGTGACGCTGGCGCGTCGCCTCATAAGCCTCCACTCGATGGCACCATACAGTGAACCGCACGGAGGGCCGAAGTTCCGGAGCCGGAGCGTGCGGGCGGCTTCCCCTGCCGGGTGGGGACGCCTCATCGAGGTCACGCCGCGCCTCGGGTGGGAAGAGCATGCGCACCCACCCGTGTGGTCCGCGACACCGTCTGCCGGCGGGATCGGTCGAGAAACCCGGCCCGCAGGCCTGAGGTCCGCGCCAGCTGCTATGCGACTGGGCGGTTCGGGAGTATCCTCTACGCGCATGCTCGACGGGGACGGCAGGGAAGCGCGTTGGAGCGCGCTGGTCGCGTTATCCAACGCTCCGGAGCAGACGCCGTCGCATCCGGAGCGCGAGCGATCACATCCGGGGCGCGGGATGGGTAGGTCGTTTCGCGCGCGCCTGGCCCTGGTGCTCCTCGCGATCGCCGGCCTGCTCCCCGCCTGGGGTCTGGCGCTCCACCCCGCCGTCGCCTGGGGGCAGCCTCCAGCCGCATCGCTGCGCAACACCACGCCCGGTCCCGTCGCGCGAGGGCTCGCGCGTCTGCGTGGAGCGCGGAGCACGCGCGCGACGCTGAGTCTGAACGTCGACCTCGCGACTCGCGAACCCGCCCAGCTCGAAGAGTTGATCCGGGCCGCCAGCACGCCCGGGAGCCCCTCCTACGGGCACTATCTCACGCCCGTACAGTACGCCGCTCGGTTTGCTCCGACCGCGGGCGAACTCCGCGCCGTCGAGGCATGGCTGCGTGGCCTGGGCCTGCACGTAGTCGGGGCCTCACCGGACAACTCGCTCGTCCACGTTGATGCATCCACCGCGGCCGTCGAGCGGGCGTTAGCCGTCAACATCAACAACTACGCCTTCCAAGGCCGCGAATTCTACGCCACCGATCGCGCCCCTTCGATACCGTCGTCACTCCATGTCGATTGGATCGGTGGGCTGTCCAGCTACAACAGCTTCCACTACGACAGCGCCGACCACTGCGTAAGCAAAAGTGAACCCGTGTTCTGCGGTTACTTCGGGACCGACTTCCGGGCCGCATACGACCTGAGCGGCAGCGGCGAAGGCCAGACGATCGGCTTCACGCTCTGGGGGAAGTCCGTCCCTCAGAGCGACTACACGAAATATGCCGCAGATACTGGTACGACAGCGCTCACCGTGGGCGGCGCCGGGCCCAACGGGCTGGAATTCATACCGGTCGGTGGTTCCTCGACCATCAACGGGAAGGTCGAGGTGGCCCTCGATACCGAGGTCGCGCACGCGGTGGCGCCGGGCATTCACGAGACGTACTGGCTCGGGGCCACCAACACGGAATCAACACTGGAAACGGTTCTCGACGACGCGGCCAACTCCAAAATAGCCGTCATCTCCAGCAGCTGGGGGTTCGCCTGCAGCAGCGTCCCCGGAGGGTTTGAAAAAATCCTTCAGGCCGGCGCGAGTACCGGCAAGACGTTCTACTTCTCCTCGGGCGACAACGGTGCCGAAGGCGGGACCGACTGTCCCGGCCTCAGCCCGAATGTGGTCGACGTCGGCGGCACTGAACTGCACGTCGGCCCGAACAGCGAATGGAAGTCGGAGAACGCACTGCTCGACGATGGCGGCTGCAGCAACGACGAGGCGCGGCCCGCATGGCAGACCGGCATCGGAAGCCCGCTCGAATGGCCGTCCAAGTCGTGCAGCGGGCGCGCCATACCCGACATCTCCGCGGACTCGTGCTATGGGGGCAGAGGAAGCCCGACGGGCGAAACCTTCGGCACCGAATGCGGCGCGTTCCTGCTCGTCGAAGGCTCGACCTACGAAGCGGGTGGCACCAGCCTCTCAGCCCCGATATGGGCCGGCGCATCAGCCGTCTGGGACAACTCCAACGCCGCGGCCGGGCGACCGGGCATCGGTTTCGCCGCCCCGCTGCTGTACTCGCTCGGTAACGACTCGACCACATACGCGAGTGACTTTCACGACATCCAAGCCGGGTCCAACGGCTTCACCGCGACCAAAGGCTGGGACGAGGCCACCGGCTGGGGATCGCCCAACTTCAACGATCTGGCCAACAATCCGGATGACATCAACTACACCGGCGCCACGTCGGCTGCCGAAGGCCAGTCTGCGGTCCTCTCAGCGACGCTCTACGACCACGGTACGACGCATGGACTCGAAGGAAGGACTATCAAGTTTGCCGTCGGTGCCGAGACCTGCGAAGCGACGACAGGAGCGGGCGGGCTCGCCTCGTGCAGCGTCACGCTTCACGACTCCGCCGGCACCTACAGCGCGAGCGCCCGATTCGAAGGCGATCCCGCGTACACGGCAGCATCCACCTCCCACGCGTTCACCGTCGAATCGACCGTGTTGCCGTCGGTGAGCAAGATCGAACCACGGGAAGGCCCCGAAACGGGCGCCACCGAGGTCACGATCACGGGTAGCAACCTCACCGCCACCAAAGAAGTCAAGTTCGGCGCCGCCCCCGCGAAAAGCTTCAAAGTCGAATCCGGGAGCGTGATCACCGCCGAAACACCCGCCGGGAAAGGCACCGTCCCGGTCACCGTCACCACCACCGCCGGCACCAGCAGCACCAGCCCAGCCGACGAATACACCTATCTCCCGTTGCCGTCGGTGAGCAAGATCGAACCACGGGAAGGCCCCGAAACGGGCGCCACCGAGGTCACGATCACGGGTAGCGACCTCACCGCCACCAAAGAAGTCGAGTTCGGCGCCGCCCCCGCGAAAAGCTTCAAAGTCGAATCCGGGAGCGTGATCACCGCCGAAACACCCGCCGGGAAAGGCACCGTCCCGGTCACCGTCACCACCACCGCCGGCACCAGCAGCACCAGCCCAGCCGACGAATACACCTACGTGGTTCCGCCGTCGGCTACGACGTCGGAAGCGACGGAAGTCACGAGCTCGAGCGCAACGCTCAACGGCAGCGTGAACCCGAACGGCAGTGAAGTGACGGAATGCCGGTTCGAATACGGCTCGACCATGATGCTCGGCTCGTCCGTGCCGTGCGCGAAATCCCCGGGGTCTGGCACGAGCGCAGTTTCCGTCTCCGCCCCGGCTACGGGACTGGCTGCAAGCACGCCCTACTACTTCCGGCTCACGGCGCGCAATGCGGGCGGGACGAGCACCGGGCTGGAAGAACTCCTGACCACGCCGGGGACGGCATCTCCCCCCGAATTCGGACGTTGTCTGAAAGCCGTAGATCGGGGAGCGGCCGAATACGACAACGCGACCTGTACGAAAGCGGGCGCCAAAGACACCTACGACTGGTATCCGGCCTTCGGAGGCACCCAGCCTCTCGCCAAGGTTGGGTTCGGTCTGAGCTTGAAAGAAGGCACGGACCTTAGGCTGGAAAGCGGCAAGCAGCTGATCACGTGCAAGAGCCAGACCGGCGGAGGCGAATACAGCGGGACGCAGGCCGTTGAGGGCGTTGTGCTCACGTTCGCAGCCTGCGAACGCTCAGGCGAAAGCTGCCAGAGCGGCATCGGGGCAGGCGAAATCAGGGCGCAGACCCTGACGGGCACCCTGGGCGTCATCCTCGCGAGCAAAGAAGGCCCCGGAAAGAACAGGATAGGCCTGGACCTTCGACCCAGCTCGGGCAGCACGATCGCTGAATTCTCGTGCGGAGGCACGCCGGTCGTGATCACGGGCGAGGTTATCGCCGAAGTCGCGCGAAACTCGATGCGCCTCAACACCGGCCTCTGGACGTTTGCGATGGCCAAGGGCGGCAAACAGAAACCGGAAGGCTTCGAAGGCGGAGCCAAGCAGACCCTGCAGATTAAGACGGGCACGGGTGCGCCCGAACAGGCCGGGCTCTCGCTCAAGACGCGTCAGGCGAATGAAGAAAAGATCGAGGTCAGCAGTGTTTTGTGAACGGCGAGTCGGGGATGGCATCGGCGGAGCCCACGAGCCCCGATCCGCCCGATCCGCCGCAGACGGTTCGCGGGAGCGTTGACCTTCAAGCGCCGCGAGCTCGACGCCGCGATCGGCATCCGGCCGGAGGACACGGTCTGGGAATCGTTCCGGGCAGGATGGGTGTGTTCGAGATGAGGGTCGTGAACGCGCGCATCCGGGTGATCCTCGTAAGGTGGCGCTGTTGCTGGGCCACTACGAAAGCTTCTTCGCTGCGAGCGCGGGCGCGTCCGCTGCAATCCTCGGCCTGCTGGTCGTGGCCGTGTCCGTCGTAAACGCCGACGACGAGGACGCCAAGACACGGGAGAGGCGGACTGTTCTGGCCGGGAGCGCATTCCTTGCTTTGGTCGACGCCTTCTTCGTCTCGCTCGTCGCGCTGACCGGGGGCGCCGTGGTCTTCGGGATATCCAACCTCGTGATGGCGATGGTCGGCCTGCTGGCCACCGGCCGCTTGGTGCGGCGAGCAAACCGGGCCGGCAATTTCTCCCGCGGCTTCCAAACTCGCAGGCTGAACCTCGTCTTTGCAGTCATTTCGGCCGGGGGCTATTCGATCCAGTTCGGCCTTGCCATTGCGCTCCTGGCCGATCCTCAAAGCGCTGCCCTGCAGCGCGCTCTGGTACTGGTCATCGTTGGTTTGTTCGGAAGCGCATTGGGACGAGCATGGGAGGTCACCGGAATACCGCGGCGACGCCTGCCTGAACCCGCCGACCGGTAGCCGCGGTGAGCGTGATCGCGGGAAATGAGAGGGATGGGTGTCTGCGGTAGGTCATGCGCGGCACCCCGCGTGCGCGCTGCCGCTTCGCCGTTGAGACGCCCGTCTCCGACGCCCGCCACGGGGGCGCCCGCGCCACGATCCCACCGAGCGGGATACACGGCACGCGCGAGTTCCGATCGCCGGAAGCGCGCGTGTGAGAGAATCCGTGAGGCAGCGGCTGAGCCTCTCTTGAGAGCTGGTTGACGATGGGGCGTGCAGAGTTGAAGGGGACCGAGTCGACGGGCTCGAACCCGCCCTCGCGGGGCCGGGATGGGTTCTTTCATCCCGCAAGCGAGACGGAGCTCATAGCGCTCGTCCTTATGGCGGCCGGACAAGAGTTGCATTGCCGCGTGAGGGGATCGGCGCACTCGGTTTCACATGCGATCTACGCCGATCCGCTCTCCGAGATCCCCAACCGCACAAACCGGCAGAAGCCGACACCCGGCGACGGCGTCGAGATCATGCTCGATGGCTACCGAGGGTTCAGGATCATCGACGAGGCTCGGAAAATCGTCGAAGTCGACGCAGGCATCCACCTTGGCGCGGACCCGAGCGACCCCACCGGTACCGCGACTTGGCCCACCAGCCTGCTCTGCAAGCTCGACGAACGTGGTTGGATGCTCTCCAACCTCGGCGGCATCACCCGTCAGACGGTGAGCGGCTTCACCGCGACCGGATCATCGGGCGGATCGGTCAGGTACTCGTTCAACGACGACATCCTCGGCTTTCGAGTGATCGACGCGGCGGGCACGGTGCATGTGCTCTCGCGCGATGATCCGGACCCGATGCGCCGCGAGTTGTTCAACGCGATGGTCCCCAACCTCGGCCTGCTGGGCGTGATCTCGACGATCACGCTGCAATGCATCGACACGTACAACATCGCCGGCCAAGAGTCGATCACGACCGTAGATGACTGCGCCATCGACCTGTTCGGCCCCGGGACAGCAGTCAAGCCGTCGCTCGAGACGTTCCTGCGCGAGATCGAGTACGGCCGACTGCTCTGGTGGCCTCAGCGCGGCGTCGAAAAGATCGAGGTCTGGCAAGCGCAGCGGACGGCGCCGCAGCCGGGCTTTAGGCCACACCACTACGAGGAGTTCTCCAACCACCCCGCCCTCTCCGAGGTAGCGGTCTCGCTGATCTACACCGTGCTCGGAAACCTCGATGACCTGTCGCGTACGAGCAAGCAGTTCGACCGTACATTCGACCGCGCCCAGCAGCTGCTGGAAAAAACAGCAGGCATCGTCAGGTTGGGGCCATTCGGCAAGCGTCTGGCCAAGACGATCTGCGACACCGGCCAGCGCGCGGCGGAATGCTCTGTCGTCCTCCTGGAACCGTTTGGCGGCCTTATCAAGCGAGCAATCCCGCTGTTCTTCCCCCCGGTGCTCGCAATCTTCGTCAAGCTCGACTCTGACAAGGGCGGTAACGAAAAGGGCGAGCCGCAGAGCTTTCACGACCACGCGTGGGCGGGGCTGCCAATGGACAGCGAGGCCGAAGACCAGATGCTGCCGACCGGCTTCACCGAGATGTGGGTGCCCCTCGGCCGAACCGAAGAGGTGATGCGGCTGCTGCGCGACTACTTCCAGGCGCCCGCTTCCGCGCTCGAGTCCTATGGCCGCACGGGCCTCTACGGGTGGGAGCTGTACGCCGCCAAGCCGACGCCGTTCTGGATGAACGCCGCGCACGACGGCGGCGACGACGCGGAGTGGAAGGACGGCGTGTTCCGCGTCGACCCGTACTGGTTCGCCGCCAACGCCGGCGACCCGACGGAGACGTTCTACCCGCAGTTTTGGGACCTGCTGCGCGAACACGAAGTGCCGTTCCGTCTGCACTGGGGCAAGTACCAGCCGAACTACGGCCCCCACGAGTGGAGCTGGGTCGACTTTTTTGCCGCGCGCTATCCGCAGTGGCCGGACTTCGTCAAGCTCCGCGCTCAACACGACCCTGGCGAGATCTTCCTCACCAGCTACTGGCGCGACCGGTTCGGCCTCTGGTGAGCGAGCGCCGCCCGGTCCGGGCGGCTTCAGACGTCATGCCCTACGATCAACGCAAGTTTGGCCATAGCCGGCGCCGAGGAGCGTGATGGCTGAGTCAGTCGAGCTAGCGACGATCCTGCTGACCGACGTCGTCGAGTCAACCCGCCTCGCTGCTGACGTCGGGCTCACCGGCGCGGATGAGCTGCGCGAAGAGCACTTCGGGATCCTGCGCGAGGCGATCAGCTCGCGTGGCGGGCACGAGATCAAGAACACCGGCGATGGGCTGATGGTCGCGTTCTCCTCCGCCTCGGCGGCTGTTGAGTGCGCGGTCGTGATGCAGCAGCTGATCGAGCGTCGCTACCGAGGCGCTGCGCACGGCGTGCACCTGCGTATCGGCCTCGGGGCCGGCGAGGCGATGGTGAAGGACGGCGACTACTTCGGCACCCCGGCCGTCGAGGCTGCGAGGCTGTGCGAGAAGGCCGAGACGGACGGGATTCTCGTCTCGGGCGCCGTCAGGATGCTCGCAGGCCGATGCGAAGGCGTTGAATTCGGGCCCGGGGAGCGCCTCGAGCTGAAGGGGTTCCCCGAACCGGCCGAGGCGTTCGCGGTCTCGTGGCAGCCGCTCGCCGACGAGGCGTGGCGGGCCGGCAGCATGCCCCTCCCCGGGGTGCTGCGCTCGGAGCCGGCGGTCGCCTACGTCGGGCGCGTCCGTGAGCGCGCCAGCCTGGAAACGGCGCTTGCCGCAGCGCGCGGCCACTCGCGCCAGATCACGCTGATCGCCGGCGAGCCCGGCATCGGCAAGACCCGGCTGGCCGGCTACGCCGCCCACTGCGCGCATGCCCAGCGCTTCGCCGTCTGCTGGGGCGGCTGCGCCGAGGATTTCACCGTCCCGTACGAGCCGTGGATCGAGATCTGCTCGCAGCTCGTTGAGTGGATTCCGCAGGACATGCTCGACGCGCATGTCCTGCGCCACCGCGGTGAGCTGCAGCGGCTCGCGCCGAACCTCGCCGCGCGTGTGAGCGACCTGCCACCGCCGCAGCAATCGGATACCGAGACGGAGCGCTACCTGCTCTTTTCTGCAGTCGTCGGACTCCTGACCCTGATCGCGGAACGGGTCGCGCTCTGTGTCGTCGTCGACGACCTGCACTATGCCGACGCGCAGTCGGTCGCGCTGTTGCGTCACCTGGTGCGCAGCGGCGAACGGGGGGCGATGCTCGTCGTTGGCACGTACCGCGACACGGGCATCGAGGACGGCGGCGCCATGGTGGAGCTGCTCGCCGAGATGCACGCGCTCGACGGCTACCAGCGGATCTCGCTAGTGGGCCTCACCGCCAGCGAGGTTGCGGAGATGCTCACGGCGATCTCCGGCCACGAGCTAGACGATGCAGCCGCTGCGATCGCGGCCGAGATCGCAGGCGACACAGGAGGCAACCCGTTCTTCGTCGGCGAGATCCTACGTGCCCTGGCCGAGTCGGGAGACCTGACCCACGATCCGGCGAGCGGGCGGTGGAACGTTGAGCGCGCCACGCGGGCGTCACTGCCGGAGAGCGTGCGCGAGGTGATCGAGGGCCGCGTTGCGCGGCTCGGCCGCAATGCCGGCGAGACGCTCGGGCTGGCCGCCGTGATCGGGCGCACGTTCGAGCTCGACGTGCTCGCCTCATCTCTAGGGGCGGACGAAGACGAGGTGCTCGAACAGCTCGAGCGAGCCGTCTCGGCCTCCCTGCTCAGCGAGTCAATCGATCGCGTCGGCGAGTTCAGATTTGCCCACGCGCTGATCAACCAGACACTGTACGAGAGCCTCGGCCCGACCAGGCGCGCGCGGTCGCACCAGCGCGTCGCCGAGGCGATCGAGAAGTGCGCGCCGGGCTCCGACAAGCGCCTGTCGGAGCTGGCGATGCACTGGCGCCTTGCCGGCTCCCCCGCTAACTCGAGGAAGGCAGCCGTCTACTCGCGGCGCGCCGGCCAGCGCGCGCTCGCGATGTTGGCCCCCGCGGACGCGGCTCGCTTGTTCGCGGACGCGCTCGAGCTCGCCGGAGACGAGGAGACGGCCGAGCGATGCGCTGCGCTGATCGGGCTCGGTGCCGCCAAGCATCAGACCGGCGACCGCTCATACCGCGAGACCCTGCTCGAGGCATCGCGGATCGCCTACCGGCTTCGCGACGCCGAGCTTGCGGCGCAGGCGGCACTCACCAACAGCCGGGGCAGCTACAGCCTCCTCGGCGAGGTCGATGTCGAGCTCGTCGAGGCGCTGGAGCGCGCGCTCGAGCTCGACGATCCGCCGCTGCCGGCCCGGCGCGCACGGCTGCTCGCGCTCGAGGCGCAGGAGCTGGAGTGGGGCAGCGACCTCCAGCGCAGGCGTGCGCTCGCTGACGAGGCGGTCCGCCTTGCCCGCGAGTCAGGCGACGAGCGCGCCCTCGGCGCCGTGCTGTTGAACGCCTACTACGCATACTGGACGCCGCTCACGCACGGAACGCAGCTCGGGTTCGCGCGCGAGCTGACCGCCAGCGCGGCCTCCACCGAAGACCCCGGCCTCGCGTTTTGGACGCACGTAATGAACCTCAATCTCGCGCTGGAAGCCTCCGACGAGTCCTCGGTGCAGCGAACGCTTGGCGAGATGGTGGCGACGGCCGATGCGCTGCGACAGCCGATCCTGAGCTGGGTCGCTGCGTACAACCTCGCGGGCTGGGCGCTGCTGCACGAGCGCCTGCCGACCGCGGGCCATCTGGTGGAGCATGCATTTGAGCTGGGCCAGCAGGCCGGCGAGCCCGACGCGGTCTTCATCTACGGCGCTCAACTGGCGTCGCTGCGCACCTACCAAGGACGCGGCGAGGAGATCCTCGGGATGATCGAGCAGAGCGTCGCCACCTATCCGGACTTCGCAGGGTGGCAGGCTGCGCTCGCCCATGTCTACGGCCTGCTCGGGCGCACCGAGGAGGCTGCCGCGATCGTCCGTGACGCCGCCGCAAGGGACTTCAAGCACGTCGCCAGCGACCAGACCGCGACGTGTGCGTATGCGATGTACGCCGACGCCGCCGCTTGCGCGGACCTCACGGACGCGGCCGAGAAGCTCTACGCGCTGATCGAGCCGTGGTGCGAGCGCTTCGTCTGGAACGGCGCCGCCGGCTTCGGCCATGCGCGGATGTGGCTCGGAATCCTCGCCTCCACGCTCGATCGCCACGAGCTCGCCGACGAGCACATGGCTCACGCCTGCGACGTGCAGGAGCGCAGCGGTACCGTGCTGTGGGCGACCTACGCACACCTGCGCTGGGGCGAGGCGCTGGCTGCGCGGGGCGAGCAGGAGCGCGCGAGCGAGCACGCCCGGCGCGCCTTTGCGCTCGCGCGAGACTACGGCTACGGCGCGTTCGAGGGCCGCTCCGGCGCCCTCTTGTCGTCGATGGCGCACGCCTGAGCCTTGGATGCATGCCGCCCCACAGCGGCGGCGAGCCGTGTCGGGCGATCGCCATCGGACGCACCTACGAGGCGGCCCGCGCTGGGGGAGCCGGACGCGAAGGCCTGTGCTTAGATCCGTGCCACAGTCCTCGTCGAAAGGAGGGGCCGATGAGCGATGACGCACGCACTGGAGGGCGGGACGGGCGCTCCGCCGATGGGGTCTTCTCGGGCGGGGGCATCAAGGGCCTTGCGTTCGCCGGAGCTCTCGCCGCGGCCGAAGCGGCCGGCTACACGAGGTGGCACGAGGTGGCCGGCACCTCGGCTGGTGCAATCACGGCGATGGCCGTGGCGGTCGGCTACGACGCCGCCACGCTGAAGCACTCACTCGACAATTACGACTTCAGCCGGATCGCCGACTACGGCAGTCCGATCCACGCGATCGGCGCCGTCCGCGACCTGCTGTTCCACGAGTCGATCGTCACCGGCGATGAGCTGACGCGCTGGATCCGGGCGCTGCTCGGCGAGGCGCCGCTCGGGGGCGTCGGTCCCGACACGACGTTCGGCGAGCTTCGCGAGCTGCAGCCGTACGGTGAGCTCGTGGTCGTGGGCACGGACATCGCGCACTCGCGCGCCGTCGCCTTCCCGCACGACCTCACCCTGTATCAGAACGAGCACGGCCAGTCGATCGATCCCGATGGGTTCCCGCTCTACAAGGCGGTGCGAATCAGCGCCAGCTACCCCTTCTTCTTCCCACCGGTGGGCGGGCTCTGGGACCGCTCGACGAAGAAGGAGGGAGTGTTCGTCGACGGCGGAGTGGCCAGCGCCTTTCCTCTCTTTGTCTTCGACAAGCCCCAGCCGCAGCATCCGACCTGGGGGTTCCACCTGCACGCCGGGTTCGACGACAAGGAGGAAGAACCCTCGCATCGTGACATAGGAGGCGTCACGTGGCCGAAGGACATGCTCGAGGGGATCCTCGATACGGCCATGAACGCGCTCGACAAATTCGAGGCGCGGCGGTTCGCATCTCGCGTAATCCCGATACCCACGGGCGCGGTCTCGACGCTGAACTTCAACCTGTCGAGCAGTGAAAAGGAATATCTCTACGACTCGGGGCTGGCGGCCGCCCGTGCGTTCTTCGCCGCATCCCCCTCCGGGGAAAACAGCTACGGCAAGGTGCCATGAGCGATGCGGGTCGATCCCCCGGCGGTCAGGAGCGCGGCGCCGGCGCTCCGCCCCCGCGCGCTGAGGCGCGCACCTCAAAGGTACGTTTGATCACACGCTGGGCGTTGTCCCGAAGGATCGCGTTGGCGTCGGCCGGCGCCAGCTGGGCGACCCAGTCGGTGACCTTCTGCATGTCGGAGTAGTGCTCGACGCCTGCGAGCGTGGGCCTGATGAAGCCGTCGATGTCCGATCCGATCGCGGTCGCGCCATGCCCGTTGCCGAGCGCCTGGATCGCGTCGAGGTGCCTCTGAAGCACGTCTTTCGATTCCTGCTCACTCTTCGTGCCGCCGAGTTGATGTTGGGCCATGATCAGTCCGATCAGCCCTCCGCGCGCCTGGATGCGCTTGGCCGTCCTCTCACTCAGGTTGTATTCCTGGTTGCCAGGGCCGGCGGAGCGCATGCCTACGTGGCCGGCGATGAGCGGATAGTCGAGCGGGTCGGAGCCCGGATCTTCCCGTTCGAGGCTCTCGACGACGTCGAAGGTTTCCTCGGTTGCGCGCTCTGACATGTGGGTGATGTCGATGATCACCTTGTGCTTGTACATCGCGCGGATGAGCGCCGCGCCCAGGTCCGTCAGGCCCTTCTTCGGCTGGTGGAAGATCTTCTTGTACTCCGCGTCGGAGAGCATGGGGATCGCCGGGGCGTTGGTGGCCAGCTGGCGGTAGAAGAGGTGGGCGACGGTGATGTAGAAGACGCCCCGATCCGCAAGCCAGGCGACCCGTGCGTCCATCTCGCTCGCACTGTCACCCAGGTGGAACCCGCCCTCGATACAGTGGACGAAGGCGATGCGGTCGGGGACGGTTAGGTCGGCGGCGCGCCGGGCGATGACGACCGGTGCGCCACGTGCGATCTTTTCATCCAGGTCCTTCTCGACTGCCTGCAGCTGGAACTCTACGTCCTTCCAGTACTGCTCGATCGGCGGGGATCCGTATTTCCTGCTGAGGTCGAACTCCGCCGCCGGCCAGTACAGCATCGAGCAGATGAGCCCGGCGCCGCTCTGTTCGACGTATGGCATTTCGACCCGCCAGCCGGCACCCCAGTTCCGGTCGTTCAGCAGGTGCGCCGCGAGGGCGATGACCCGCGGCTGGATGAAGTCACGCATTCGTTCGAGAAAGCTCGCCTTGTAGCCCGGCGGGTCGTACTCCGATGTGAGCAGATGCATCGGGTAGTGGCAGTGCAGGTCTGCGAACGCCCTCTTCCCGCTCATGGAACGCCTCCCTCGAGTCGACGCCGATTTTCGCCCCCGCACGCCGGCGGTCGACCCGATACTACATCCGGCGCGTGGTGATCCGGGCTCGAATCCAGCTCTCAGGTCCTCCGGAGCACCCCTCTTTGCGTCCTGGCGTCACAGCGAGCCTCCATCGCGTTCACACACAAAGGGCGCGGGACGGGGTGCCCGGCTCACCGGAGGGGCGGGGGGCCCGAGGGGCCGTCCCAGAGTAGGATCGCGGCCGTGCCGTTCACGCTCAGGAACCTCAAGGAGGACCTGGACGATCTCGGGTCCAACTTCGACGGCGCGCCGGGCCTGGAGTTTCGCCACGCAAGCAAGGCGCTCGAGCTCGAGCAGTGCGGGCTCTGCTACCAGCGCATCCCGCCCGACTATCGATTCCCATACGGGCATACGCACCTGGAGCAGGAGGAGATCTACGTCGTCGTGCGCGGCAGCGGGCGGATGAAGCTCGACGACGAGATCGTCGACGTCAAGGAGTGGGACGTGGTTCGCGTCCCGCCCGGCACATGGCGAGGCTACGAGGGCGGGCGGGACGGCCTTGAGATCCTGGTCTTCGGTGCCCCCAACCTCGGCGATACTCCGCGCGACGACGTGGAGGGACGCCGCGACTGGTGGGCTGATTAGCCGTCGGCGCCGAAGAGGCCACTGCAAGGCAGTGGCCTCTTCGCTTTCTCGTGGGCCGCGCGGCCGGAGGCTAGACAGCGGAGTCGGCGAGGATGTCGCCGCCGAGCGGCCGCGCGGCGCCCGGTCGGCTGCGGACGAAGAGGCTGACCGTGCGGGCGGTTGTCATCGCGAGGGCCTCGAGTACGAGCGCGTTGGTGAGCACATCGGGCGTGATGTGGTGGGCGAGCATCCAGCTGTCGAGGCTGGCGGAGAACCAGTGCTGTGCGCCGTAGATGAACGCGAGTCGTGCGGCGGCTGTTGCAATCCAGATGAGCGCGTAGCCGACGCCAGCCCGCGTGAACACCTCGCCGTTCTTGGCGTCGTGCTCGACATGCATGAAGCTCACAGCCAGGAGGCCGAGTACAGCGCCCATGCCGGCGCCGGCGAGCTCGAGTGCCAGCCCGGCGCCGCCTGTCGCGAAAGCGGTCAAGTACATCGAGCCGGCGATGCCGGCGATGATCAGCGGCCGACGCAGGCGCCGTCCACCAACGGCCCGGCGGCCGAGGTCTGACAGGAACACGCCGGTGAGGATGACGGCGGTGAGGATGAGGGCGCTGGTCGGCATCTTGTCTCCTTGTTTCGCAGGTTCGGCTTGTGGAACACACGGTCGCAGCGGCACAGGCCCGTGTCATCGGCGCGTGGGACGATCTGTGGGTGGATCCGCGCACCCGTCTCCACCCGGGTCTCCACCTAGGCCCGCCGCCCGTGCCCGGGCGGGGGATCGTCCTCGCGCGACTCGCGGGGCTGGGTCTCGTGGATGTCCTCGTTCTGCTCACTCCGCGCCACGCCGGTTCCGTCGCGCTGTTGATCGTCCTCGCGATCCTTGCGAACGTCGGGGCCCTCGTCTGGCTGCTCGGGCGCTCGCGCGACGCCGGTGTCGAGGCCGGTGCACTCGCGCTGATGGGGTCCGCCGGCGGCCTGCTCGCAGCCCTCCAACATGGCAGCGCAGCGCTGGTCTTCCCGGCCGTGGCTGTCATGCAGGCCGTCGCCGACGGATCGGCGCTCGAGGCGCTCGCAACCGCCGCGCTCGCGCTCATTGCACTCGAGGCGGGGGTCATCTGGGCGAACCGCGGCGTCACCCAGGCACTCGGCTATCCGGCGATCCTCCTCGCGAGCGCGCTCATTGGGCTCACCCGTCGCCAATACGTCGCACGGGGCCGAGCCGCCGAGGCGCTTGTCGCCCAAACGCGGCGAACCGAGGCGGCGACCAGGCGAGCGGCGGCGCTCGATGAGCGCACGCGGATCGCGCGTGAGATCCATGACGTGCTCGCTCATGCCCTCGGCGGCCTGACGGTCCAGCTCGAGGCGGCGGAGCTGTTGCTGGCAGAGCGCGGCGACATCGACGGTGCGCTCGAACGGATCCGCGGATGCCGGCTCACGGCGCGCGAGGGACTCGAGGAGGCGCGACGCGCGGTCGCGGCGTTGCGCAGCGACGCGCCGCCGCTCCGGCAGAGTCTTACCGCGCTCGTTGAATCGCACCGCGAGCAGGGAAATCGGGTTGAGCTCGCCGTTGAGGGCGCCGCGCGGGAGCTCTCCCCGGAGGTCTCGCTCACGTTGATGCGTACCGTTCAGGAGGCGCTCACAAACGCCCGGCGTCACGCACCGGGCTCCGCGGTGCGCGTGCGCCTCATCTACACGGCGGAAAGTACGAGTGTGATCGTCACGAACGATGCGAGCACGCAAGCACCGGTCGCCGTGGGCGCGAAACCCGCAGGGGGCTATGGTCTGGCAGGGATGCGTGAGCGACTGGAGCTCGCCGGTGGTCGTCTGGCGGCGGGCCCAGGCCCGGGGGGCTGGACGGTCAGCGCGGAGGTTCCCTTGTGAGCTCGGCGCTACGGGTACTCGTCGTCGACGATCAACAGATCGTGCGTGAGGGACTCGCGACGATCCTCGACATGCTCCCGGATGTGAGCGTCGTCGCTACCGCCGGCGACGGGGCCGAGGCGCTGGAGCTCGTCGCGCGGCACCGGCCCGACGTGGTGCTGCTGGATCTGCACATGCCGCTGCTCGACGGAGTCGCGACGACTCGACGAATCGTGGCCGAGTACCCGTCCAGTGCCGTCCTGATCCTCACCACCTTCGGTGCCGACGACGACGCGCTCGAAGCGCTCCGCGTCGGCGCCCGGGGCGTCCTGACCAAGGACGCCGGGCACGAGGAGATCTCTCGCGCACTCCACCAGGCCGCCGCAGGCCACATGACACTCGCCGCCCCACTCCAGGCACGCCTGCTTGCCGCGGCCGCCCCCCCGGACGTACCCACGAGGGTTGAACTCCCCGACGGCCTCACCGCACGCGAGGACGAGGTGCTCGGGCTAATTCGCGCCGGCTTCACCAATCGCGAGATCGCAGACCGCCTCTTCGTCTCCGAGGCAACCGTCAAGACACACATCAACCATGTCTTCGCCAAGATCGGCGCGCGCGATCGCGCCGCGGCAATCAACTACGCTGCGCAACACGGGCTGGGCCAAACCTGAACCTCTGGAGGCCTCGAACGGCGGTCAGGTGAGGCGCTCGACCATCGCTCGCCAACGTAGGCAGGGCGCCGAGCTAGGACCGGCACAGCCGCGCCGTGCGCAAGACGTCACGGGGCTCCTGTCTGGAGCTTCTAGGGTTGACGCCGTGACCCCACGGCCGCCAACAAGCCCAACACCGAGCCTCACCCGATCTGCAGACCCAGTTGGGAGGCCGCTCTGATGCGCCAGGGGCCGCTCGCGGGACGCTGGGCCGCCGCCGCGGCAATGGTCACGTTCGCGCTTGTCCCGTACCTGGTGCTGTCGGCCGCGGTCGAGCCGCTCACGCCGCGGATCGCCACGGACCTGCACACGAGCCTCCAGACGCTGAGCCTCGGATCCGGTCTGGCGAACGCGGCCTACGCCGTCGGCACCGTGCTCGCAGTGCAGTTCGCTCAGCATATGCCGCAGCGCCGGATGATGGTGCTGTACGCCGTCGTGCTGCTCCTCGGATCGATACTCGCCGCCTCCGCGCAGGACGCGGCGGTGTTCATCACCGGCCACGTTCTCCAGGGGCTGTGCACCAGCCTGCTGCTGATCGCCGCGGTACCGCCGCTCGCGATCGGCTACCCGGCCACCAAGCTCCGCGACACGGCGGTGATCATGAACATGTGCATCTTCGGCGCAGTTGCACTCGGCCCGACCCTCGGCGGGATCCAGGCCCACGCGGGCGGCTGGCGTCCGCTGTTCTGGATCGTGGCCGCGGTTTCGGCGACGGCGCTCATGCTGTCGCTGCTGACGTTCGAGGATTCGCCTCCGGCCGACCCTGAGGCGCCGCGGGACCTGCCGGCGATCGCGCTGGCGGCGATCGGCTGCTTCGCTGCCTTTTTTGGTGCCTCCGAGTTGCTGACGCACCCGTTCGTCGGTCCATCGACGCTGCTGCCGCTGCTTGGTGGGCTGATCGTGATCGTGATCCTGATCGTCTACCAGTACCGGGCCAAGCGGCCGCTGCTCACCGTCCGCACGATGCTGACGAGCACGATTCCGGTCGCCGGCGTCCTCGTGGCCCTGTTCGCCGCCGCCGCGTCTGTCTCGGCGACAGCGCTGACGGCCGCCGTGCTGCTGCAGCACTATGCGCCGTTGACGGTGGGCCTGCTCTATCTACCGGAGGCTGCCGGTGCAGTGATCACCGCAGTGCTCTTGGGGGTGCTGTTGAGGCGCAGGGCGCTGCACTTCATGCCGCTCGGCGGGATGCTCTTCCTCGCGGCGGGCATCGCGGTGTTCCGCGTGCAGGTACCGCCGAGCCAGGCCCTGACACTGGTTGGCTCGGGCCTCACCGGCATCGGCCTCGGCGCGACAGTCGCGCCGGCACTGTTCGTCGCGGGCTTCTCGCTGCCGTCCGCGAACCTTCAGCGGGTGTTCGCGATCGTCGAGCTGTTGCGCGCGGTCGCAGCGTTCATGATCGCGCCGATCTTTGCCCATCTCGCGCTCACGGTCGGAGGCGGTCTGGAGGCGGGGACCGCGACGGCGCTCTCGATCGGTCTTGCGATCGCGATCGCTGGTGCGATGCTCGGCGTCGTGCTCTACCTGGTCGGCGGAGCTCGTCCGCAGAAGGCGGACCTCGACCGCTTCCTCGACGGTGACGCGCCGGCCTGGTATTCGCCACCATTGTTCGCGAGGCTCCGCGGCATGCCGCACGCCACGGTGGCCGTGAGCGAAGGCTCCGAGTGAGAGGATTTTCCACGTGACGTCCAGCGGGCCTGTTCTCTTTGCATACGACGGCACCGAACTCGCCGGTCTGGCGATCGAGGAGGCCGGCCGACAGCTGGAGCACGGCCGCGAGGTGCTGATCGTGTGCGTCTGGCAGCCGGCCAACGTCGGCTTCGTACCGGTCGGGGGACAGCACTTCGACGCCGACAACGCCGTCGAGGTGAGACACGCGGCTGAAGCGACCGCGGCGCACGGCGCGTCGCTGGCTGAGGAGGCGGGCTTCCGCGCGACCGTAGCGTGCGCCAAGACCGCGCCGACGTGGAAGGGCATCGTGGAGGTCGCGGAGCAGCATGGCGCGAGCCTGATTGTCACCGGCTCGCATGAGCGCCACGGTCTGGCGGGTCATCTCGCGGGCAGTGTCACCCGCGACCTGCTTGCCCACACTGCGCTACCCGTCCTCGTCGTGCGCCGACGCCTCGGCACCGGGGAGGACGAACGCGCCTCGGCGTAGGGCCGAAATGTCGGACGCGCGTGCGGGCTTGCCGAGGGCGTGCGACAGATAGGCTGAGCGTAGATGGGGCAGCTGAGTGACACCCGCGTCCTGGTGACGGGAGGCACGAGTGGCCTGGGGCTCGCGATGGCGCAGGCGCTCGCGCACGCGGGCGCCCGGGTGGTGGTGACGAGCCGCCGCCGGGAGCGGGCGCAGGCCACCGCCGCGGAGCTGGGCACCGGTGCGCTGGGAGTCGAGCTCGACGTCCGCGACGCATGCTCGGTGTCGGCGGCGGTCGATATGGCCTACGAGACGCTCGACGGTCTGGATCTGCTCGTCAACAACGCCGGGATCGGGATGCGCACAGTCAACCCGAGGTTCATGAGCGAGCCGCAACCATTTTGGGAGGTGCCGCCAGCCGGCTTTCGAGACGTGCTCGAGACCAAGGCGACCGGGACCTTCCTGGTCGCCCGGGAGGTGGTGCCGCGAATGCTTGACGCAGGCGGCGGACGGCTGGTCACGATCTCGATGAACGAGCAGACGATGACACGCCGCGGCTTCATCCCCTATGGACCCTCCGGCGCCGCCGTGGAGGCCCTTGCCCGCGTGATGGCCGCGGACGTGGTCGACACATCGGTCACCGCCAACATCCTGCTACCCGGCGGGGCGACCGCTACCGGGATGATCCCCCACGAGACGCCGGACGGACTGCGCGACAGCCTGCTCGACCCGGCGATCATGGGACCGCCAATCGTCTGGCTGGCCTCTCCGGACGCCGCCGGAGTCCACGACGAGCGGATCGTCGCGCGCGACTTCCACGAGTGGCTGCAGGGGCGCGAGAGGAAAGACCTGTCCGCCGCGCGCTGAGCCTCGGTACGCGGCCGGAGGGCGGCGACACCGTCCACTCAAATAACGCGAGGCCGCAACACGCGGCCTGCCGCGACCGGGGCGGATCGACCCATCGCAGTCCGTCATCGCCCCACTTCACAGCTACCCGACGCAGGCACACTTACCACAGGTATCCTCGTACTACTCGTGCTCAGCACGCACGCCCCCGGGGTGCTGAGCCGCACAAGCCCCGGCTCGTCGCTGATCCCGGCCGGGGACGCGGAGCCGCTCACGACCAGCGACAACGGCAACGACTGATCAGTCACGTCGTCACCGTGATCCTCTGCGGCGCGCTCTCCCGCCCATCAGCGACATCCCCAAAATCAACCGGCGAGGGAAACACCGCCAGACCCGTGCCGGTACCGCTGATCCCGGCCGGGGTCGGCGACCCATTCGCGGCGATCGACGACAGCCAGAGGGCGCCGCTCAAAGATGGCTATCGTGTTGCCGGCGCCACTGCGCCCGGGGTCGACATGGTCGGCCAGGGAACGGCGAGGTGATCCGAAGGCTGGGACCCAGTTCTCAGGTCCCGCGGATCGCCCCCATGCCTTCGACTTCACAACAATCCCACATCGCCTTCACGTGAGTAGGGAACGGCGACCCCGGGCCGCCGGAGGGGTGGCGGCCCGAGGTGCCGTCCCGAATCCCTCATCCCCGGCGCCAGACCCACTGGACACCAGACGTATAGTGCCCAGGGCGGGCAGGATCGCCGTAGGGACTCCGGGCCAAGACGGGTGTGTCATGTTTGGCCGAGAGTCCGTAGCCGGAAAGCCCCGACCAGACGTAGGTTCCGATGCGATCCCTGTGGCGCCGCCTCTCTCCATTTGCGGCGTGGGGTTCGCCCCACCCTTGGTCACTCGGTGTGCTTCGCGGACAACACCCCGGGCCGTCTCGCTGCTCTGCGGACGGTCCGGGGACCGTCCGGGGGCCGCGCAGAGGACCATGGGGCGAGCCGTCAACAGTGCCGCAATGGTGAGCCATACGGTCAGACTCCCCATCTCGGCCGACACGCACACGAGTCGAGTGCACGACACGCGTGGCGAATGCTCCTAGAAGTACACCTCGGCAGCCGCCGCGCGTACCGCGAAGTCGGCGAGCGTGAGTGGCCCCTCGCCCGTCATGTAGCGGGCATCTGCCGTTCGACGAGCGCTTTGAAGTTTTGGAGAGCTTCTCCGAGGCTCTTGGCATTCATGCGCCTAACGATCAGCGCATCAGCAATCTTGCCGAGCACGCCGCCCGGCAGGGCGTAGTCGAACGTCGTGGTGAGACGTGTTCCATCGCCTTCCGCGGTGAGCTCCCAGCGAGCTCGCCCCGACATCATGCCGTCTATTTGAAGAAGCTGCAGCTTGCCCGGCTGGTACTCGAGAACCGTCTCGGTAATCGACATGGGCATGCCTGCCGACTTGACCTTGAAGATGACCTTGCCCCCTTCGTCCGGGAAGGGCGCGGCGATGTCGATCTCCGTCATGCCCGGATACCAGTCCGGCCAGCGACTGGCATCGCTCAAGAGCTCCATGGTCTCCTGCGGCGAGGCCTTTAGTTGGACATCGCGTTGAACGACCGCCATCGTGGATCTCACCGTCTCTGTTGTGTCGCGCTATACCACCGCGACGCGGCCAGGGAAATCGAGCGATGTCAAACTGCCACGCTCCCCACGCGCCGCGCCCTCACGACTCGAAGCCTATCTCATGCCGTGGCCGCTTCGTGCGAAGCGCATGTATGTCCGTGGGCTAAGGCGCCCCACCGCCCGCGGGCCCAAAGAGTTCCGGAGCGCCGTGACCGCCGGGGAAACCGTGCTGGGCGCTCTGAAGCCGTCCCTGCCAGACCGCTTTCGCGCCGAGATCACCGGTCCTGAAGACCATGTAGCCAGCGCCAACCGACAGCAGCACAAGCAATACACGCAGCGCTGCGAACACCGACTTCGACGAGAGCGGACGATCCACGATGCCCAGGCCGGTCGGCATCCCGCCCGAGATTCGCATCGCGGCGAACGTGACAATCAGCGTCGCGGTGAAAAGTACGTAGACAATGGCGAGGATATGCGCGGCGTGCGAATGTTCGGAGATCAGTTTCGCGGCCTGACCCTGCAGATCTAGCGCCGCACGCAGCGCAGCGCCGGCCTGCATCGTCAGGAATATCGAGCTCATCGCGACGATCGACACGACAGCCAGGGCGATCCCATAGCGCGAGAACCACTGCGGCTTGACCATGAAGACGACTGCGGCGACTACCGTCGTCGGGATGAGAACCACCGGCACATGGACGAACAGCGGATGGGCGGGCAGGCCCCCGTAGATCGTGGTGAGCCGGATCCCTATCGTGACGAAGCCGACAAACCCGAGGAGCGTCAGGACGAACTCGGCGCGTCGCCAGTCCACTCCCGAGCGCTCGCGCCCCGCCCTGCTCTCCGTATTCATGGCGGTCGAGGCTAAGAGCGGGCAGTAAGCGATGTCTAAATTTCCGGCGCCGTGGCCGGCACCCGCGTAACTGATGCTTTGTAACGCCGTCCGGCCGTCTTCAGTCACGGTCAGCTGACGCTCACTCGCGATGACGGGCGAGCGTCCCGCGAGGGGCCGCCCGGCGCCTGCCTCCTCGCGCGAAGCGGAAATCCGCGTGGATTGACAGGGAGGGTCAAGCGCCGTTAGGACGGCTGGCGCACGGCCATGGTCGCGAGCACCTTGGCGGCCGTCTTGGTGCCGGCGTGGAGCACGCAACTCCCGTGGATCAGGGAGCGGCCTACTCGGTCGATACTGGGGATCGCCTCCAGCCACTCGCCCTCGCTGACGCCCTCCAGGAATGCGATCTGGAGATCGGCCGTCGCCACCCTTGCGTTGGTTGGAAGCTGCTCGAGAGCCGCCCGGGTCAATGCGATGTCGGCCAGCGTGGCCATCAACCCGCCGTGCGCTCGGCCGCTCCTGTTGGAGTGTTCTGAGCCGACACGGAGAGCCATCGTAGGCCGCGCGTCACGCCAGCCGATATAGAGGGGGCCCACGAGCTCTCCGAACGGACTCGGCGAGAACATCTCATAGCCGTCGGGCACAGACACCGTCGGGATGCTACGGGGCCAGACCAGCTGACCCCTCCCAGGTGCAGTGGCGCCGATCCGTCGCGTAAGGAGCGGCCGGCAGGCCGAGCCTACTGCAGCTTCGAGCTTTCCCGCGAGGCCTCGTCGGGCATCAACTGGGCAGCTCCGCCTTGTGATGCCCGCAGCCCTCGCCCAAACAGCTGTTGCGAGCTAGACCCGCATACTTCAACCCGTCCCGGTACCCGTCAACGCCAGCGGCGCCGCGTTCCCCTTGGGGCCGATCAGCACCGGTATCGAGAACGCCCCGACCGTTTCCTCCCCCGCGGCTGGTTTCACCAACACCGCGACGCCCACTTCGCAGCTACTCGACGCAGGCACACTGCTAGTAATAAAAGGTATCCTTCCACCCGAGGTCGTCGTCGGGCACGCCCCCGGAGTGTCGAGCGGCACGAGTCGCTGTTTGGCGCTGATCCCCGCCGGCGACGGCGACCCGTTCGCGGCCACCGACAGCGAAAGTTCCTGGTCGGTCGCGTTCGTCACCGTGACCGTCTGCGGCGCGCTCGCCTGCCCATCAGGAACATCCCCAAAATCAACAGTCGACGGGTACACCGACAGACCCGAGCCCGTGCCGGCCGTGGGCGTGAACGCCCAGACGCCGCCGTTATATTCCGCCGGGGCTCCGATCATGACGGTGCTCCCGTCCGGAGAGATGGAGACGCCGTAGCCGAACTGGTTGTGTTCTTCGTTGTGGCGGGTCTCGACGCTGCCCTCGTATTCACAGCTGACGGTGCAGTCGGCGACGAGCTTGGCTCCGTCCTGGGTCCAGCTGGTGCCCGAGCGTTTGAGCACCCATGCGGCGCCGATCGAGTCCGGTCTTTGCAGCTGGGAGATCGAGATCCGATGTTGGAAGCATCGGTGAGCCGGGGCGCCCGCGGCGAGGGCGTCGCGCGGCGTCCGGCGTATATCCGACCGCTCAATTGGCGGACACCGTCACGCTCGGCCCGGCCGGTCGCGGCTGCCTACGACGAGTGACCGTCAGCCTCGCACCAAGACCCGTCAGGGTGAGGGCCACCGCAGCTCCGGCGCCGATGCCCGCGTCGGCCCAGTCGAAGCCGTTCGAGCGAGTTTGCACGCCGCCGCTCTGCGGGAGGGTTGTTCCGATTTCCTGCATGCTCGCCGCCGGCGACTGGCGATCCAGGAAGATCCTGGCGGAGGCGGCGGGCGGTGCGGCAATCGCGCCGCCGACGAGAAGTGCCGCGATCAGAGTGCGTTTGGTTGATTGCAACATGAGTGTCTCCTGATGTCAGCAGATGAACAGTTTTCAAAGAGGCGCGGACTGAGCACCGGTATTCCTTTGGCTTGGTCGGTCGCGTTTACGCAGTGGCGACCTGGGGGTCGGCTACAACGATCACGGTGTCGGCGACGGGAATGATCTCGTCGGCCGCCAACCGTGCGCGTTCGGCGTGCTCGCGGATCGCCTGCGGGCCGGTTGCCTGGTAGATGCAGACGGTGCCCACGCGACCGTCGGGCTCGCTGAGCACGTAGCTGCGTATCCAGCGGATGTCCTCCGACATCTCCTCATCGCCGACCTGGCTCGAACGTGCGGCGGCCGCCTCGAGCTCCTGCGCGGAGCCCCAAGCACCGCGCCTGAGGATCACGTATGTCTCCATGAGGTCCTCCTAGCCCAGTGGGCTGGTAGCTGGCCCGGGATAATTACCGACCGACTGTCGGTCTCTTCAACGATAACATGGTTGTCAATGGCAGGTGCGAACAAGATCGACCACGTCTCAGAACGCGCCGAGGCGTCGCGCGAGAGGACCGTCGAGGCTTTCTGACCGAGTGTCGGTCGGTAAGCGGCGCAGACATTGTCCGGTGTCAACTCCCCATCCGATGCGGCGACAGCAAGGTCCGCCCGCGCACGTGGTCGCCCGCCTGCGGGAGCTCGCGAGCGGCTGGTCCGCGCGATGCGCGATTTGCTGCTCGAGCGAGACTTCGACCAGATCGCAACGGAGGAGGTCCTCGCACGTGCTGGTGTCAGCCGCGGCGGCATGTACCACCACTTCGCCGGCAAGGTCGATCTCTTCAGGGCGGCTTACGAGGCTTCCGAGCGGGACGCGATGCTTCGCCTGGGCGCGGTCGCCGAGCAGCAGGCAGCCAGCGGCGCTGGCCCGTTCGATCAGCTCCTGGCTGCCTGCATCGCCTATCTGCGAGAGTGCTCGAGCCCAGGGGAGCTTCAGCGGATCGGCCTGCGGCAGAGCCGTGCGGTACTCGGATGGGAGAGCTGGCGTGACGCTGCGGCGCCGCTGGGCATCGCGGCCTTGAAGACCGGAGTCCAGGCGGCCGTCGACGCCGGCGAGCTAGCCAGTGACGACGTCACGATCACGACCCATCTCCTGCTGTCCGCGTTGGTCGAGGCGGGATTACTAGCCGCCACAGATCCCAAGCCCGAGCGGGCGCTGGCACGGATCGAGCCCGAGATCACCCGCCTGCTCGGTGGCCTGCGTACGCCGTAAGACGCAGAGCGTGCGAGCAGGACCGTATTCGTCTGACCTTCGTTCGTGCATCCGCCGGCCCCCCGAGCGACCGGACATCAGAAGCTGGCCGTTTGCCGGAGGATCGTTGTAATAACGGCAACGAGTGGACCTAACCGGACACCATTCCAACCCCCAATCGGGCAGGGCATCGACGTAGGCGTCAACACGCGGGTCGGCAGCGTAGGTCACGCCGGATCCACCGTAACTTGATGACGTCGCTCGGACCACCGAGCGAGCGCGTAGGTCAGCAGAGCATGTGGCGGCAACCAGCACACCGCCACATGCTCTGCGCGAACGGACTCCGGGGGTCAGTGTTCGACGGCTGGAATGGCGGTGGGCGCTGGAATGGCGATGGGCGGTACGGTCTCTGGCCGCTCGCCGACTCGTGCGACGTCGAGGACGATCAGGCCGAGGTTCGCACCGCAGGCTGCTCCGATGATCGTGGTGATGACCGCCATGAGCCCGGCTGTTGCGTTGAACCCCAGCAGCGCGCCGACGAGGGCGCCCGTCAGCCCGACCCCGAACCCGATCCTCGTGGCCCTCGCCGGCCGGTCGCGGTTGACCCAGGCCAAGAAGGTGCCGAGGCCGATCGGCGTGCCGATGAAGAGAACAGCCATGAGCTCGCTGTCGAGGGGCACTGTCGGCAAAGCCACCAGCACGATGATCAGGCCGGTGAACCATCCGCCGAGCCCGAGCACCAGCAGGTAGACGGAGCGCAGGATCGCGCTCGCCTTGCGCCCGAAGCCGCCGCGCTTGTGCTTCCGGCGCCACATCAGTAGCAGTGACAGGATCGTGAGGAGTCCGAAGCCGATCATCGCGCCGGCGATGGCCTTGGCGGGTCCGGTCTGTGTGGAGTCGGGCGTGAGTTTTACCGCTTGAGGTTTGTACAGCGAGTCGTCGACCTTGCCCGTGTCGAAGTAGGTGTTAATCAGGTGCGTGCTCGCCTTGGTCTGTTCGGTCCAGAAGGAGGTTGTGTGGCCGAAGTTGGCGAGGATGACCTGGTGGCCGTTGGGCAGATAGGGGAGGAGCTCCTTGGTCGCGTTCTGGGGCGGGGTGGCGAAGTCGAGACTGCCGCCGATCAGGAGCGTCTGCACGTTCGATGTCTGGACATGGGTGTATTCGTTGTCGGCCGGGGTGGCCGGCCACGCGTGCAGGAGGCCTCCGCCGCCAAAGAGGAATTCCGTTCCGGGGTTGCCGATAATCGAGGGGCCGTCGTGTTCGCTCGACGAGTAGTAACGCTCGGCAGCTTGGTTGTCAGCCATTCCGACAGCTGCGACGTCGCCCCAGACAAACACTTCAGGGAAAGCGATCTGGGCGAGGAGCGACTCGAACCAGAGCCCGCTCGCGTCACCGTGGGCGGCCGAGAGCCAGGCGTCCAGGGTCATCGGTCCGGAGAGCGGCGAGGCATTTTCCGTCGTCTCCATGAGTCCGAAGAAGCTGGCGATCCGTGCGTTGCCCTTCCTGATCGGGAAGAACAACCAGCTGCTCGGCATGTGCGCGACGGTCCGTTCCAGCGTCGCGGCGAGATCGCCGGTGCGCTTGTGGCACGTCGCGTCTTGCGCACAGAGGCGGGCGTAGCGTTCGATCTGTTCGTCGATCGTCTTCGGGTACCAGATGAAGTTGCCGGGTGGGTTGACGCCGATCATCACCGAACGGTGGATGGCGGTCGGGTGGCGCCAGGAGTAGATCATCGCGGTGCGGGTGCCCGCGCTTTCGCTCAACAGGTCGATCTGGTGGTAGCCGAGGGCTTTCCGTGCCGCCTCGAGGTCGTTGACCCGTTCGGGGAGTGTGTAGCCGGCGAGATCGACGCCGTTTGCCTGGAGCCGCTTCGCGCACGAGCGAAACGCGTGCGAGTAGGCATCGAGGGACTTCTGGCCGAGGAAGTCGGCGGAGTGCTCGAGGGCCGACTCGACCTCCGGGCACTGGAGCCGGACGGAGCCGTCGACGCCGCGGTAGCCGACGAGGACGACGTCGTGGTTGGCGGTGAACCGGCTGGCGTCTGCGAACTTCATGTTCGTGACGCCGGGGCCGCCTTCCAGGCGGAAGATCGGGGCGCCCGGGTGTGCCGAATGCGCACGGATCCGGATGACCGGCAGCGCGATCAGCCGCGAGTGCGGGTCGGCGCGGTTCTCGGGCACCACGAGCGTTCCGCAGTCGGCGGCGTAGGCGCCCTTCTCGGTGTTATAGGTACAGCTTTTGAGCCTCAGCTGGCCCGCATGCGCGCCGGCAGGCACCGAGACGGCCGTAGAGCCGCTGGCGAAGGCTAGGTAGCCGAGCCCGAGCGTGAGGACGGCGATCAGGATCAGGCCGCTGATCCGGGCGCGACTGAAGCGTCTGGTCGAGAGATGCATGGTTCGTTCTTTCCTGCTGGGCTCGTCCGCGGTGCTCGTGGTGCTGCTCGTGGTGCTGCTCGCGGTGCTAGCGGTCGTGGCGGTCATGCTGCATCCCCCTTCGGGCTGGAGTTCGGGCATGACGACAGGCTCTCCGTTCAGCGACCGAGAGACCAGTGGGCTGGCAGGCGTCTGTGACGTCGGGTAGCGGCCCGGGATACGTCGGTTTGCCGCCAGCTCGGGGTGGCCAGCCGTATGGAAGCAATCGCGGCCCTGCGCGATAATCAGCTCTCATGAGAGAGACTGTTCTGATCGTGGATGATCACCCCAGCTTCCGCGCCAGTGCGAGGCGCATGCTCGAAGCCAACGGCTACGACGTCGTTGGGGAGCTCGACAACGGTGACGGCGTGGTGGCTGCCGTGGAGAAGCTGAACCCAGGGGTTGTGCTACTCGACGTGCACCTACCCGACATCGACGGCTTCGAGGTTACGAGGCGACTACTCGATGCGAACGGCGCTACCCCGCAAGTAGTGCTTGTCTCGAGCCATGACTTCACCGACCTTGACGAGGCGGTGGGCGCCAGTGGCGCGCGCGGGTTCGTCGCCAAGAGCGAGTTGAGTGCGGGGGCGATCTCTTTACTCATCCGCTGACCGCACCGCGACGCACCCTGATAGGTCTCGGCTGCTTGGCGTTCCTGATGGGCCTCGCCGCGTTCGTGGTCATGCTCAACGGCGAGCACAACGTTCACCGGGGCGCGTATGCCGGCTTGTTCTTGGCCACCGGCTGGGGGTTCGTGGGGGTCGGGCTATGGGTTTGGAAGCAGCGGTCGGCCGGCAACATCGGTCCGCTCATGGTCGCGGTCGGCCTCAGCGGCTTGCTGAAGGGGTTGGCCTTTTCCAACGACAGCGTCGTGTTCGCGATCGCCTCGGTCGGGGAGGTGCTGATCTACGCGGTGCTCATCCACCTGCTGTTGTCGTTTCCCTCGGGGAGGCTCGAAACCCGGCTGGACCGTCTCCTTGTCACCATCGCCTACGTCAACACGACGGTGGTGCAGCTTGGAGTGTTCCTGTTCACCGACTCAAAGGCGGGCTGCACCCGCTGTCCCAGTAACCCGCTGCTGATCGGACACTCCGAGGCTGCCAAGGTACTCGAAGCGGCGCAACTAGACATCTCGATCGCGTTGCTGGGTGCCGTGGTCGCGGTCCTCTATCGACGCTGGCGAAGCGGCACCCCAGGGCGAGCGAGGGTGTTCGCCCCCATCGTCACCGTCGGCGGGCTCACGTTTCTGCTGCTGATGGCCGCCCTCATCGTCGAACAGGCAGGCCTGTCGAGCGACATTTCTGATGCGCAGACATTGGCTTTGTTCGCGTCCATCGCCTGCCTACCGTTTGCCTTCTTGGTGGGCCTCCTGCGATCCCGGTTCAGCGAAGCCGACGCAATCAGCGAGCTCTTGGCCCAGCTCGGTGAGGGTGGTGGCCGCGGAGCGTTGCGCGACGCGCTCGCGGACGCGCTCGGAGACCCGACCTTGGAGCTCGCCTATTGGGTACCGGACCAGGACGCCTACGTGGACGCCGCCGGTCAGCCGGTTCGGGTCGATCCCGCGCCGGCGGGCAAGGTCTCCACCATCATCGAGCACGAGGGCGATCGAATCGCTGCGATCGTGCACAGCCCGGGCCTCGCGGAGGAACGCGAACTGGTGCAGACAGCGGGCGCCGCCGCCGGGCTGACGCTCAGAAACGAACGATTGGACGCTGAACTAAGGGCTAAGGTTGCCGAGCTTCAGGCCTCACGCTCACGCATCGTGCAGGCCGGCTATGAGCAAAGGCGCCGACTCGAGCGGGACCTCCACGACGGCGCCCAGCAGCGACTCATGGCCCTCGGCATCGACCTACGAATGGTAAGAGAACGCATCGAGCGTGACCCACAAGGGGCGGCGGAGCTCCTCGACGAATCACTCCACGAGTTGAACGAGGCGACCGCCGAGCTGCGCGAGCTCGCACGAGGGATCCACCCGGCCGTGCTCACAAATCGCGGCCTGCACGCAGCGCTCAAAGGCCTCGCCAGCCGCTCCCCGGTTCCTGTGGAACTGCTCCAGACGCCGGCCGACAGGCTCCCGCCGTCGGTCGAGTCGGCGGTCTACTTCGTCGTCGCCGAGGCCCTTACGAACGCGGCCCGCTACTCGCGCGCGCAAACGGTAACGGTGGGGGTCGTCCGCGACAACGGCCACGTCGACGTCGAGGTGAGGGACGACGGCGTCGGGGGCGCCGACGCCGATCAGGGCTCGGGGCTGCGAGGGCTTCAAGATCGGGTCGCGGCGCTGGACGGCCGCCTCGAGCTGACGAGTCCACAGGGGTTGGGCACCATCCTCAGGGCAACGATCCCGTGCGCGTGATCGTCGCAGAGGATTCCTTGCTGCTGCGGGAGGGCATGGTGCGGCTGCTCGAGGAGGCCAAGTTCGAGGTAGTCGGTCAGGCCGGGGATGCCGAGGAGCTGCTGCGAAAGGCCAGGGCGCACAAGCCCGACATCGCAATCATCGACATCCGCATGCCGCCCACCCACACAGACGAGGGGCTGCGTGCGGCGCGCGTGATCCGGGAAGAGATGCCGGACACCGGTGTGCTGGTGCTCTCGCAGTACGTCGAGGAGGACTACGCGCTGGAGCTACTGGGAGACGACGCCGCCGGCGTCGGCTACTTGCTCAAGGACCGCGTCTCGGACCTAGAGCGCTTCGCCGATGCGATCAGAAGAGTCGCCGAGGGAGGCTCCGCGCTCGATCCCGAGGTCGTCTCAGAGATGCTGGGTCGCAAGCGCACAGACGATCCACTGAACGTGCTGACCGCGCGTGAGCGCGAGGTGCTTGGCCTGATGGCGGAGGGTCGCAGCAATAAGGCAATCGCCGAGATGCTCGTGATCACCGAGCGCGCCGTCGAGAGGCACGTCACCGGTATCTTCGCGAAGCTCAACCTTGCCCCGGCGGCCGAGGACCATCGCCGCGTACGGGCCGTCCTCGTGTTCCTCGGTACGTAGCCCAGTTGCGGCGCGCAATTCGTGACGCGTCGCATGACTGGTGTATATGGACCCCAGTGGTCACCACTCCAACCCTCCGAAACCCCTGGAGTCTTTGCTCGAGCCTGCACGCGCGGACGACAGCTCATGAATTCTCGGGCCGGCCGGGCCACACGGAGAGGTTTGAGCATGTCGGGCGACGCCGCCGTCTGCTGCTTTGCGAGACATCCAAGCGTCTCCGCTGCGACCGAACTCACGCGCCCCGCTCGAGAGCCCGTTCGGCTCACCACTGTGACCCTACTCCGCGCGTCAGGTAGGGGTCTTCCAGTCGGCCCGGCGCAGCTTGTGGAGCAGGAGCGGCGGGAGGACGCCAACGAGGAGGGTCGCGGTGAGCAGCGCCAGGAGGTACGGCAGTGGGCTTATGTGTCCAAGCTGGCTCGGCGGGAGAAAGCCGACAAGGCAGGCGGCCGCGGAGGCGAGCGTCCCGACGACGCAGATCGTCAGAAGTGCGGGTGCGCGGTATCCACGCTGGTGCTCGGGCTGTCGCCGACGTAGGTTGATTGCTGCGACGAACATCAGGACGTACATGATCAGATAGACCTCTGTCGCCAGGGCGGCGAACACCCAGTAGGCGCGTGAGACCGCGGGCACCACGGCGTAGAGCAGTCCGATCAGCGTGATGACCATTCCCTGGGCGACGAGTATGCGGACTTGGACGCCCGCCGGGTTGAGCTGCTGGAAGTACGGCGGCAGGTAGCCACGGTGGCGAGCGATCTCCAACAAGCCAGTCGAGGGACCGGTCAGCCAGTCAAGCAGCCCGCTCACGGAGGCGACGACCAATGCTACGGCGATGATCGGCGCGAGCACACTCAGACCAAAGTGATCGAGCAGGCTCTTGAACGCCTGCATGACACCCGCGGTGAAGCTGATGTGGACCGCAGGGACGGCGACCGCGATCGCGAGCGTCGGGAGGATGAAGATGAGCAGAATCGCGCTCACGGCAAGGAGGGTCGCTTTGGGGAACTCACGCGGGGCATCGCGCAGCTCGTCGACGTGGACCGCGTTGACCTCAACCCCGGCGTAGAGGAAGAAGCTGTTGACGATAAGCACGATGCTCGTCAATCCGCTCCACGGAGGGAGCACGTGGTGGGCGTTCAGCGGCGCGGCCGAAGCGTTGCCCTGCATGAGGTAGATCGCGGCCAGCAGGACAAGCAGCACGCCTGGGAGCAGCGTTCCGATGAAGATCCCGTACGACGCGAGCCTGCCGGTGGCGAGTACCCCTTTGGCGGAAATGAGCACCGCCGCCCAGAACAAGACGATGATCACCACGGTCGTATAGAGGCCGCTATGAGCCAAGCCCGGCGCGAACACATACGCCAGCGTGCTCGCGACGTAGGCGAGCAACGCGGGGTAGTAGAAAGTCGTCTGGGCGAACTGACACCAAATGGCGACGAAGCCCATTCTCGGAGAGATCCCCTCGGATACCCAGTTGTAGACGCCACCCTGCCACCCCGAGGCGAGCTCGGCCGACACGAGCGATGCCGGCAGGAGGAACACGACCGCGGGCAGGATGTAGACCACCACCGAGGCGAGACCCAAGACCGATGTGGCGGGCGTGGCGCCAAGATCTCCCACCGAGCCCACGGTCAGCAACGCCATCGCCAACCAGCTGAGCGTGGCCTTCGACCCGACCGGCACACGATCCCGACGTTTGGCAGGCGACGGATCCGGCAGCTCGGGTGTAGGTGTCATCGCCTCGGACGCTTCGACGGCACTATTCCACGCCGGCTGCGCCGGCACAAAACCGTACACGAGCTGTAGGGAGACATGTATGCTCATCGCCGGCTACCGGGCGGCCCCGAACGTCAGGGCACCCGTTCGGATCCAGCCGCACCCATGGCGTGCCAGCCCGCCGATGCTGGCCGGCCTTCACGGCCTTCACGGCCTTCACGGCCCGCTCGGCCCTAAGATCTGGGCCGGTCACACGCAGCTCAACGGCTCGCAAGGAGTCGGCCTGTCGCCCTAGGCAGCCTCCGCGCGAACCGCGAAGTCGGTCAGCGTGAGCGGACCGAACGAGGTGATCAGAGCCACGTCGACGGCGTCCCTGCCGCGACCCACGACGGTACGCCCGATGCGAGGTGTGTTGTTTCGAGCATCGAAGGTGTGCCAGCGGCCGTCGAGATACGCCTCGAACCAGGCCGCAAAGTCCATCGGTTCCGATGCCGGCGGGACCCCGATGTTCGGGATGTAGCCGAAGACATAGCGAGCCGGAATATTCAGGGCGCGGCAGAAGGTGATGGCTAGATGCGCGAAGTCACGACACACGCCCTCGCCGGCACGATGGGCGTCCGCCGCGGTCGTCCACGGGTTCGATGCCCCTGGGACGAACTCCAATTGGCGATGAACATAGTCGACGATCGCCTGAACCCTTTCCCAGCCGGGCGTGAGTTGACCGAACCGCTCCCATGCTTCGTGCCCGAGCTCGTCCGGCAGGCAAAACCGGCTAGGCATCAAGAGGCTCACGACCTCATCGGGCAGCGCTGACACCGGCAGCTCGACGGCATCGGGCTCGATCAGGTCATCGGGCCTCGCTAGAACCAGCTGCGCCTCGTAGGCGATGTGTGAGTCCCCGGACGGGAGCTGGAACCGCTCGCAGCGATTCCCATGGCTATCGACGTAGCAGTGATGATCGGCGCTCGTTATCCACCTCTCGCTGCGGACAGAAACCCCGGGTTCAGGGTATGGCGCGATCTGCACGATTGCCGTGGCTGGCTGGACGGAGTGGAGCCCAAATTCGCACCCGACGGTCAGCGCGAGCGACTCCTCGCCTTGCGCACGCTGCGCTGCATGCTCGGCACCAGAGTCAAGCGAGGGGATCGGCCCGCCTGATTGGGGCGTTCCCAGGACTACGCCTGAGCGGGGGTAGGAGCACGAGCGAGCGTTTCGCGGGCCTCGACATGGCGGACAAGCGCACCGGTTTGACGCTCGATGCGTCGCGGCAGCCCGGTCTGCATCCAGCGCGATGTAGAGGCCGGCAGCGTCGATACGATTATTTCGTCGAACTCACCCGGGCTCCAGGCTTCGAGGACCGCGGTGAGCGGGTCGCTTGCACCGACCCGACCCTCGACGTCGAGCCCCACTTGGCGCATGCGTGCAGTCATGCGGCTGACCGTGACCTCCGCGTCAGGCGTCAGACCGAGAGGCACAACGAGCGTGAATCGCGCCGGCCCGCTCTCGAGGCGGGCCAGGAGCGCCGCCTCCAGGCCGATCGACATCGCCGTACGGTTCGCTACCACCAGGATCTTCGATCTAAAGCCCGCCATTCTTTGCGCTCCTCTGATGTCGGATCGTGTCCGTCCCCGTGCTCTATGCGTAGATTGCCTCGACGCGGTGGACCTCGGTATGGCCCGCGGGCCGAAATATCCTCCGCCGGGCTGGCCACCCGAGCAGGGCGGCTTCCGCGCGTTGCGTTGCCGTCGGCTGTCTCGGGACGGCGGGGAATCGCTCACCCTGCACGGTCCAGTTGCCGGACTATTGGCTCAAGAATGCGTGTTTGCTCGCCGATGACTACCGCAGCGTGCCTGAGCTAAGCGTCAAGCAGCCGCATCGAGCCAGCGTTACTGAGCGCCGGCGGCGCGCCGAGGCCCTGAGGCGTCATCGCGCCGACGCTCGAGTGCAGAGCCTCGCATCCGCAAGTGAGCTCACGCACCTGCGGGAGCAGCTGAACCTCGCGGCACGGCTCACGGTCAGGCTGGCCGAGAAGAACGACGTCCGCGAGCTCGCGCAGCTCGTCGTTGACGAGCTCCATGGAACCTTTGCTTTCTACCTGGCTGCCGTGCAGCGTCTGGACGATGACGGGGTCCTGCGACTGTTGGCCGGGGACGGCTTGCTGGCGGAGGTCATGACCGAGTTCCTGCTCACCGAACAGCCGATCTCCGAGGGCGTGAACGGGCGAACGGCCCGCTCTGCGGTGACAGCCCTGGTGTCCGACACCAGGACAGACCCCGACTACATCGTGCGTGACCCGCACACCGACCCCCGCTCAGAGCTCTCGGTGCCGATCCTGGTCGACGGGTCGGTTTGGGGCGTGCTCAACATCGAAGAGACGGAGCCCGCTGCCTTTGGCGAGGCCGACGCGGTGCTCGTTGAGGCGATCGCTGCCAGCCTTGGCGTCGCCGTCCATCGCGCCAGCTTGGTCGCCGACCTCGAGGTCGCGTTCACGACCACCCTAGCCGCGATCGCAAGCACCGTGGAGGCAAAGGACGACTACACCGCAAACCACGGCCAGGATGTAGCCGCACTCGCCGAGCGTGTCGCGCTGCGAATCTCGCTCTCGGACGCAGAGGCCCGCGATGTGCGCTACGCCGCCATGCTGCACGACATCGGCAAGATCGCCGTTCCGAGCGAAATTCTCCTGAAGCCCGGGCCCCTGAACGATGCCGAGTGGGCGATCATGCGCGGCCATGCAGCGGTGGGCGGCGAACTGGTTGCTCGAATCGCTGCCTTCGCACACCTCGCCCCAGCGGTACGGGCCAGCCACGAGCGCTGGGATGGTGCGGGCTACCCGGACGGCCTCGCAGGCGAGAGGATCCCCCTAGCAGCGCGAATCATCGCGGCATGCGACACCTACGACGCGATCGTCACGGAGCGGCCATACCGCCCGGCACGAACACCCCAGGAGGCTTGCGCGGAGCTGCTCCGAGTTGCAGGCACGCAGCTCGACCGACACATAGTCGAGTCAGTAATCGAGGAGCTCGCCCCAGGCCATTGAACCAAGGGTTGCGGTTTGCTTGAGGCTCTCAGCCGGCTGCTTGGGCCAGCAGGGTTTGGAGTCGTGTGAGGACGGGACCCTTTGCCAGAAGCGAGAGCACGCGCCCCGGGTAGAACTCGGTCTGAAACCTCGCGCAGCACGCCCCGCGGTGGGTCATGGCCTACCACTGCAGCAACATCAGCCCGACGAGAGTCCCGGTCCGGCGGGCGGGATCGACCCCGAGCGTGGCGAACATTTGCCATGCTCAGGTCTCTTTGTCGCGAGCAGGCTGAAGCCGCAGAGGAGAAGATCAAGGAAGCCGAGGAGCTTCTGGCGAACCCGTCCCCGGGCAGTACCGAGGAGTCTCACACGAAGGCGGCGCTCGCCTTGGCTCACGCGACCATGGCGGTCGCCTGCGCTTGCGCAACCAGCCCGAGATATAGACAGCTGGCAGCACCGCGTCAAGCCTGCCGAAGCCGCCTCGAGCATGACTGAGGCCGACATCGAGCGGCAGCTGGGGGAAGCGGGAGGCGGGAAGCGAGTTCATCGAGTCGCAGCGACGGGTCGAGAGCGCAATTCGCGAAGCGGTCAGCGCCCGGATGCCTCGCGAGGCGATCGCCGATGTCAGCGGGCTCTCGCTCGAGACAGCCGACGCCTTCCTGCGTCGGCTCGTCCGCGCCGAAGCCGGAGAAGCCCTAGGCACCGGTTCTCCACCGGTGGCGGATCAGCCCGAGTGCGACAGTCACGGCCCTGAGAGCGATGAGCGTCCCGAAGCCGGTCGTAGACGGTCTGCATCATCCCGACGCGGGCCGCCGAGATGACACAAGGGCACAGCTCGCTACTCGTCTCGTCCTTGGCGCTGCTCGACGAGCGCCTGCAGCTGGTCGCTGACCTCGCTGGAGATGCGCTTGAGATCCCATTTGCTGAGGGTGATCAGGCGCATCGTGGAGGTCGCGATGACATCCGCCGTGCGCTTGCCGCCGGAGAGCATCCCCATCTCGCCAAAGACGTCGCCAGGACCTAGCGACCCGATGACCTCGCCGCCCTTGATGACGTCGGCAGTCCCGGCCTCGATGACGATGAGGTCGTAGGAGTAGTCGCCTTCATGTACGAGCCGCTTGCCGGCAGATACCGATGTCTCGCTCGAGAAGACGCTCACCGTGTCGAGAGCCTTCTCCGACAGTGAAGAGAACAGCGGAATGGCCCTCAGGCGTTCTGGATCCATAACCCCTCGAACTTTCGCAATCGCGGTATAGAAGCGGACCAGCGGACTGACGATCTCGGACGTGCACCGCCAACGATGATCACCCTACCGGCCTCGGCTACCGCCGTGCTGTCCGGGGCCGTGCTGGCGTTTCGATGCCACGGCCGGGGACCGCGTATTCGCCCGCGGCAGCGCGATGTGCCTTCCCTCCTCTTGGCGAGTTCCGCGGCTCGCGGTGCGCTGGCGTGTAGATCTGCCTTCAGATTCGCGCGATGATCACGACGTCAGCGAGTCGCGTCGGCACGAGTAGGCTTGGCGGCGTGGATTTTGTGTCGCGTGCTCACGTTCGATGCTTGGCTGTCGCTGTTGGGCTGCTTGCATGGGGGGCTTTTGCTGGCGTCGGTGTGGTCCCCGCGTCGAGCCTTGGGGCTGGACGAGCGAGGTCTGCCGGCGCCTCGTGCCGGCCGCTGGGCCGAGTGGCGCTCCCCGGTCCTGAGGTGCTTGTGTGGTCGCTGCCGGATGGACACTGGTACTCGTGCATCCGCGCGAGCGGAGTCGTCCGTCGCATCGCGCACGCAAACGCGAGCGCCAAGGGGTTCCTCGCTGCAGGACGTTATGTGACCTTTACCTATCGGTTCAAGGGCGAGCCGTATCTCGACGTTTTCTCGGCGGCCAGCGGAAGGACGGAGCTTGACGAAAACCTGGAGGCTGGATGTGGTCCGGTCAATACCGCTTGCGTAGCCGCCCTGGCTGGATTTCAGCTCGCGCCGAGCGGCTGGTTCGCCAAGAAGGCGCCCGGTGACTCTCTGGCGGCAGGGAATGGTGGGCGCAGCACAGTCGACTTGGACGATGGAGAGCGGTTGACGCTAGTCCACCAGCATATCTCGAGAGCAAACGGGGTCGAACTGTCCGAGAGCGCTGGCTCTGCGCTGTCGTGGACGACGACGGGCGAAGCTGGGGTCTACTCGACGCCACTCGGGCCGCCCTTGGCTACTCTGGACAGCGCGGCACTCGAAACGGGCTCTGTGCGCCCGGCGGCTGTGCTTCCCGCCCCGTGCGCCCTGTTCACGGCTTCGGAAGTCGAGGGAGTCCTCGGTGCAGCGACACAGAGCTCCGGGGGCGACGTTTGCACCTACACGATGTCGGGAACGCCGCGGAGCATCCTCAGAGTCAGTTTGGATGCGAACCTCACCGCAGCTCAGATTCTCGCGGCCAAGCAGGCCGCCTACACCCAAGCCGCGAGCCCCTCAATCTCGCCGGGGCCGCCGGACTACGGCAAGTACCTGTGGGCGATCAGCTGGGAAAGCGGTAGCGGTGGCGAAAGCGGCTCCCAGAGCCAAAGCGTGCTGATCCTCGGCGATCTCGAGCTTACCGTTACCCTGGCGACCAAGCCGACGAACAACGCTACCGGCTCCCAGGTCGGCACATCCCAGTGCTGGGAAGCACACGAAGCCGTCCAGCACGTCACCGACATCGCGTTCGATCGCTCGATGGGGGTTGCGATCTCCTACCACGCCCATCCGACCGCCCGCTCGTGCGCCAACGAACCGTTCTAGCGTCGGCGCAGGGGCAAGGCTTCCCGGCGAGCAGGCGGCCCACGAGTTCTGTCACGCCAGGAGTTCGGAGTGCCCCGGCGGACTGCGGCGCTGCTCCCATCGTGCCGAAAACCCGCCCACGTGGGCGCGAGACGAAGCCCCGCTTTCCTCCCGCGAACAGCATCGAAACCCTGGCGCCCGGAGACCCGCATGGCGTGGAAAGCAGGCGCCGCCCGCGCAACCATCGCGCCGCTCGCGTTCATCACTTCCACCGTACCGGCGCCGGGCGCCCGGAGGCCGTTTGTAACCCGGGTCGGGCGGCCAAGCTTCCATACGGGCCTTAGAGCGTTCGCGTCCCAGAGCCAGAACACAGAGCGCAGCCACGGGCGCTGCCGACCATTCGTCCACTCCGGGGGTCGGCGAGCGAGGCTCCCGATGCCGGGCGCCTAGTGTGTCCAGCGTGGGCGTCTTGGGCCGGACCGCAGCAAAGAGCGTTGTCGAAGTCTGCGAGGGGGTACCCGCACCGGTCGCCGTGGTGGGTGAGGACGGGTCGCTCGCATGTGCCACGAGGGGCTTCGTGGACCGGTTCGACGTGCGCGACGGTGCATCGTCCCCGTGTCCACACGAGGTTGAGCTGATCACCACGGGCCAGGCTGACCGCCTGACGGCGCCGCTCGACGGCCTCGAGGCGAGCCTTGCCGCGGTGGTCGACAGACGAGGCCGGCGCATGGCAGTCATCACGATCCCAACAGTCCGCGATGACGCGGACATCGAGCCGGCGAGTCCGGTGCTCGACGTGCCACTGGACGAGAGCTCCGCGATCGTCTGGTTGAAGGACCTGGATGGCCGCTACCTGCGTGTGAATCGCCGCTACGTCGAGCTGGTCGGGACCGATGCCGAGAGCGTCTGTGGCCACACCGACGCCGACCTCACTGCCGCGGCGTCGATCGAAGGGCTCAGGCTGGAGAATAAGGACATCGCCGCGTCGGAACCGCTGGAGCTCGAGTACCTGATCGGCGCCTTTGAAGAGCGCCCCACGTTTGCTGCTCTGCGGTTTGCGCTACGCGACGGCGACGGACAGCCGACGGCCACATGCAGCGTGGCGGCACCGCTCGCAGAGGCCGCGCTGGCCCGTTCGGAGTGCGACCGGCTGATGAGGCTCGATCGCTGGGGACGGCTCGACGCCTGCGCGATCCGTCAGGAGCTGCTCGAGGAGTGGGGGTTCACGCTGGCCGACGGAAGCTCCGGCCCGCCTCTCGACCGTGACGACCGCGTCGCAGCGGCCCTCGCCGAGCGAGACGAGGCGCTCGCCACAGCCGCCCAACTGGAGGAGAAGCTGGTACAGGAGCGCGAGCAGCTCGACAGCCTCCGCGACCAATCGGAACGAGCCGCCCAGCGCGCCGATGAGCTCGATGACACCGTTGCGGCCCAGCAGGCACGGTCCGGCGAGCTCACGCAGTCCCTCGCTCGCGCAGAGGCCCACGTGGGTGAGCTGGAAGCCGAGCTTACGGCCGTCCGGGCAGAGCTCGAGGAGCACCTGCTGCCTGCGGAGGCGCCCGAGCCTGACGCATCCGCACCGGACAGCGACGGCCCCAGGTGGGACACCAACTCGCAGCGCGCCCTCTCCGCCGCACTGACGGGTCTGACCGAGTGGCGATCGGTGCTTAAGCACGCGATTGGCACACTCGGCTCGGAGGGAGGATGGGACGCGACAATCGCATGGTGCCCCGAGAGACGGCGCGGGTCGATGAGGTGCGATGCGCTCTGGAAGCGAGAGTCCGCGGGCCTGGCAACGTTCGAGACCCATGCCTGGAAACACATAGAGGATCCTGCGGTCGCAGAGTTCGGACGTGCTCGCAAGCGGATGGCAACGACATGCCTGCTCGATCTGCAGTCGGCTGAGGACCCGCTGCTGAGGGCCGCCGCCGCGGCGGGCATGGGCTCAGCGATGCTGGTGCCGGTCAGCGACGGCCGCGAGACGATCGCGATGCTCGAGCTGTTGTCTCGGACGGAAGCTACACCAAACCCGGAGCTGGTGGTCTCGCTCGAAGCGATCGCCCTGCAACTCGTCGCACTCGCACAGCTCCTCAGGTTCACGGACGACTCCCAGTGGCGCTTGGGGCGTGTGTGAGCGTCGACGTGCGGTCGGGCGCGGAACCATCCGCACGTGAGAGCTTTGCCGTACTTGGAGGACTCGCAATCGGGGACGGAGCAGTCGGCAGCGGAGCGCCGCCGGGCCTGCTGCTGGTCGTTCTTCGCGCAAACCTGACCCATGATGCCCGGGGCGCTCTGTGATGTGTAAGCATCAACCAGGATGCGGGTCCTCAAAGCAGCGCGAAGGGAGTCGTCGAGGCCTGTGAGGCACCGGCAGCTTGACCTCCTGCCCTCACGGCAGGCGGTCACTCTCGGACAGTTGAGCGCATGTCTGTCCGGCAGGAGGTCGTCATGACCCTCCTGCAAGCCTCGTAGGAGGTCACATGCGACAGGCCGCGCGCGGCCAGACCCAGCGACTGACGGCGCTGTCGCTTTTCGTCCGGAGCGCAAGCGCGGTGTCGCGGTGTCGCGCCGTCTGCGCGCCTGCTTTGCTGCCAGCGCCGAAGCGACTACGAGTCCGAGGACACGTCCTCCCGTGCGAGGCGGAGGTCAGTGAGGGCCTTGGCACGATCGGCATAGAAGGTGATCTGGATCACCTTCAGATCGCGGACCGTCCAGATCGCTGCGGATGACACCGCAACCTCGGGTGCGTTCACAGCACGGCGACCGAAGTCACGCACGAGCACGAGCACCTCGTCACCGAGGTCGGTGATCTCCTCGACCTCCGTTCTGTAGCTCTCCCACGGGGTCAGCCACTCGCGCCACAGGTAGCGCAGTCCTGCCAGACCATCGAAGGCTTCGCCGTCGACATCGAGGTAGCCGTACGCGACGCATTTGAAGTCTGGTGCGATACCAGCGGCGAGCGCCGCAGCGAGAGCGGCCCATCGCCCCTCGTCACGGAAGCTTTGAGCCAGGTCCATGTCGGGCGGCGGATGTAATGAGCGCACAAGCTCTAGGTTCTCTTGCGCCACCGCCTACTCCAGCAGTCCGAGATCCTGCATTGCTTTCGCCTTGCTGGCGTAGAGGCGAACGCGCAGGACCTTTCCATCGCGATGGGTCAGCACATGCACCGCGTGTGTCTCAAACGGCAATCCCGTGCTTCTGCCCTGGCCGCCAAAACGAAGGGAAACGACGACATTCTCACCTGCAACGGTGATCTCTTCGGGGTCAAAGCGCAGGCCTTCGAGGAAATCGGCCTGTCCCCCGATGGATCGCACGACGCCCTCATGTCCACGGATCGTACCCTCCAAGAGCCCCATTTCCATCACGATCTCAGGGTCGTAGAACTCGCGCACGTACGCACTCAGATCGTCCTCGGCGAGCGCCCTGTTGAGCGCCTCGTAACCCTGCCGAACCGCATCGACGGTTACCGCCGACACCGCCTACCCCCGTTCCTGCGCGAGGCGCTCGGCGCCAGCACGGGCCTCGTCGGGGTCGGCGTAGACCGTTACCCGCACGACCATGTCATCGACGACGCCCATGACCCATCCCAGTCGCTCTCGTACGAGCCTCGTGGTGCCGACTGGTCGGCCCGTCTGACGAATCGCTACGAAGGCGACGAGGTGGAGGAGATCGACGATCTCCTCCACCTCGCTTTCAAGCACGTCATACAAGCTCCACCGCTCCTCAAATAGGTCACGTATCGCCACGAGTCCCTCGTAGATGACGAGTCCCACCGAGGACAAGTCGTAGACGGCATCGGCAGCGAAGATCCTCGGCAGCACCTCGAGGTCACGCCGGTTGACAGCGTCAATAGAACGATCCATGAGCTCGACGACGTCTGGGCTCGTGACATCCTTAGCCATCGGCCCGTTCCTCAGCGAGGCGTTGGGCGGCATCACGGCCCTCGTCGACGTCCGGGTACGCGTTGACGTGGTCAATCAGACCGGCCGAGCACTGGTACACGTAGGCTTCATGGGCTCGCACTACATAGTTGCTCCCTTGCGGATGTCCGGTGTGGCTGGTGAGCGCGAGCAGAACGCCGTGACCGTAGTCGACCACCTCCTTCAGGTCTATCTGCAGGTCGCCTGCGGAGCGCGCGTAATCCTCCCAGAGCGCCCGGATTCGCGCACGCCCGACCGCAACGTCCAGGCCCTCCCAAACGGCGTCGGGAGAGAAGAGGCTGATGCTCGCCTCCAGATCGCCGCGAGAGAACGTCTCAAACACGCGGCGGATCATGTCCACCGGGTCGGGGATTGTGGACTCCTCGGGCATCGTCGGCTCAGTATCCCGGACCCCCGCTTCCAGCACCCAAGCGAGCGTCTGATGAGCCCGCCGCGGGCTTGCGCAAAGGACGACACGCGGGCGTCTCGTCTCGCGCTCACGGGACGCCCCATTGCTCCGGCGAAGCGGTCGTCTGGGCGTCCTCGACCGGCGCTGTCGAGATTCGTCCAGGGCGAAAGCGCGGCGCACCGGTTCGGGCAGTCGCCTGCTACCGAAAGCGAGCGAGTGCGCGTCTCGCAGGCGGTCTGGCTACGAGCGTGTCGAGTGCTGGCCCGCTCCTGCGCCGAGCACGGCTTGCACCGCGCCGTCCATGTCCACCGCGGCGCGTAGCTCCGCTCCGGTGCGTCGGGCGGCGTCCCGGAACCGGGAGTCGCTGAGGATCAGATCTGCGCGGGCGCCGATCCGTGCGGGGGTGGGTCGGCGCAGGCGCAGCCCGGCACCGAGCTTGGACACGAGTTCGGTGTTGAAGACCTGCTCCTGCATCTGCGGGAAGAGAAGCAGCGGCACCCCCGCGACGAGTCCCTCTTGCACGCCGTTGAACCCACCGTGGGTGATGAACAGGTCGGCGCGGCGGAGCACGGCGAGCTGGTCGACGTGCGCGTGCGCGGTCACACCCGCGGGCAGAGGTCCGATCGCCTGCGGCGCGATCCTCCCGATCGAGAGGACCACGCGGCGCCCGGGGCGCGCTAGGGCATGAGCGGCGTCACGGAAGAAATCGGGCCGGTCCTCGAACGCGGTGCCGAGCGAGACGTACACGAGCTCCTCCTCGTCGGCGAGGCTCGCGAGCGTCGGCTCCTCGCCGCGGCCGGGTGGGCTTGCCGCTCGTAGCGGTCCAACGAACCGCACGTCCTCGTCGGCGAGGCCCTCGGGACTCATCTGCAACTCGCGCGACGTTCCGATGAGCGTCGTTGCCCCGTACCGTCCGCCGAGCACATCGAGCCAGTCGCCCATGGGCGCGCCGTAGCGCCGTTGGAGCCGCCGCGAGATGCGCCGCAGCCGGAGTGCGTCCTGGGTCCCGACCGCGAGCATGGCGAGCGCTGCCGGGACGCTCCGCAGTGGCGGGCGGACTCCGCGGTGGGGGGCCATCGCCGGGCTGAACGCCACCTGGGGCAGCCCGACCTCGTACGCCGCGTAGCGGCCCCACTGGGCGATCGTGTCGCGCAGGACCACGTCGGCACCGCTATCGCGTATCTGCTCGGTCATCCAGGGGGTAGCCAGCTCGGTCGCCCGTGCGACGAACTCGGCCACGGCGATCAGGTTCGTTGGCGGCTCGTCCACGTCGATGCCAAAGTCGGGCACGGCACGGAACTCGCTCCCGGCGGCCAAGCACTCCGTCTCCCACTCCGGGTAGGCCCACTGCACCACCCGCGCGCCGCGGTCCGTCAGCGCAGCCACGAGCGGAAGCAGCGCCCGGATATGTCCGTCCCGGGACACGTGGATGACCGCAACCGTCGGCGGTTTCGTTGTCACGTGGTGTCAGCCGGGTTACCCTCGGCGCCCATACACGCACCATACCGGCCCTGAACGCTCGGGGCGTTGCACAGTTGCCCGCGAGGGAGACGCCCGATCATGCCCTCCGCCCAAGGCTCGATCGGGCTTGCGCACTCCGCAGCATGAGCGGGCCTGCTGCTAGGAACCGATCAGAGTGTGCTGAGCTAGCCCCGCTCTGGCGACTGGTTTCACCGATATGCAAACGCCTGGACGGACGCGACTCACGCTGGATTGGACGAAAACCGGAAGTCTCGCCGCAACCATGGCCGCTTCTGCGGGCGTGTGACCGCCTGCCCAAGCAGCAGGCGGTCACTAAGTCGTCACGGCGCGCTGCCCCTACGTCGTCGCCGGCATTCGCCGATCTCGCCCTCTTTTACGGCAGGACAGGCGACCGAACAGGATGAGCACCGACCGTGGGTCCCCAGCCCCCTCAGATCATCAGTGTGTCGGCCGGCTGTCCCAGCAGTATGCGCCCCTGCAGCTCGCGCGAGGCGCCGTTGACCTGAAAGTGGGCTGTAGCTGTGTAGGCATCGCGGAAGCGCCGCTGAAGCGGTGAGTCGTCATAGATCGCCGGTCCACCCGCAAGGTCATACAGGTCGCGGACCACCGCCGCCGAGGTGCGCGCAGCGTGAGTGGCCGCGAGGCGCAGGTCGTTGCGCAGCGGAACGGGCACCGGCTCATCCTCATGCGCCGCCGCCCATGCAGCTTCGATCGCCGCGTAGAACAGTCCCCGCGCCGCGCGCAGCGAAGCCTCGGCCTCGGCAGCCACCGCTTGCGTCGCCGAGCGTCCGGCCAGCGTGCGCGTCGAGCCCTGCCCGACCTTGTGTGCCGCCAGCGCGGCGAACTCCTCGATCGCGCCGCGCGCGTTGCCCAGAGCCGCCGCTGCTATCGACAGCGCGAAGTAGCCGAAGACCGGGAAGCGGTACAGCGGTCGCTGGATGAGCGGACCGTCGAGCAAGCACAGCACCCGCGCCGCCGGAACGAACAGCTCGTCGGCTACGGCATCGTGGCTTCCGGTGCCGCGCAGGCCGAGCGTGTGCCACGTGTCCACGATCTCGAGCTCGTCGCGGAGCATGCCTACGCTGTGGGGTCGCGGTGGCGCGTCGCTGGACGTACCGTCACCCTCGATGAAGCAGCCCGCGAACAGTACGCCGGCGTGCATAATCCCGCTGCAGTAGGCCCACCGTCCGTTGACGATCACCCCGCCGTCGACCGCTCGCGCCCTACCGCGCGGGGCGAAGATTCCCGCCGCGATGCCCTGCGGATCGGCGAACAGCGCGTCGCGGCTCTCCACAGGCAGGTAGGCCGCCAGCAGGCTGCTCGTCGCGGCGATCGACACACACCAGCCGGCGGACGCATCGCCGCGCGCGATCTCCTCAGCGCAGCGCAGCGCCAGGCCGGGCGCGAGCTCCAGGCCGCCGACCTCGCGCGGAGCGCCGGCAATCATCAGACCACACGCGCGCAGGCGCGATAGCAGCTCCCCCGCGAGCTGGCGCTGGCGTTCAGTCTCGGGCGCGAGCGAGCGCGCCAACTCGGAGATCTCGACGGCGAGGAGTTCCATCGCCCCGTCGTCGGCTGCTGCGTCATGGAGCTGCGAGTCGTTCACGGCACCTCGGTTCGCTTGGCGCGTGCAAGCCTATCGCCGCCTGGCTGCATCGGGCCTGCGAGGAGGCTCGCTCAAAGCGGCACGACGACCCTCCGCGAGCACTCTTTGGGCGGCGGTTGGGCAGCAGCCATACCTTCCGCCGTTAGCGCATCGAGGATGGCACCTACCTTCTCCTCTCCCTGTACGCCCCGAAGACGGCGCGCGAGGCGCGACGTGACCTTTGAATCTACGACGAGCGCGGTGAGCGCCAAACCATGCTGAGCCACCGCGCCCGGACCACTCGCCAAGCACCTCATCGACCACTTGCGTCTGAGGATGCCAGTATCGCCTGTCGCAGCCGCGGCAGGTGTCCGAGCGCTAGCGGAGCATGCTGGACGGGCGGCCATATACACGGGACGCCTCGGCCACCATGCTTCGAGGACCGCTTGGCGAACCGATCCCTGAGGAGTCACGCATGCCACGAATCATCGTCGCGACCGAGGACCCGCACATCCCCGACGGCGTCGGCGTCACCCTTGACGAGGACGTCCGCGCCGTCCACCTGTCCACCGGCCATGCAGCGTCGCAGCTCGTGGAGCGCATTGCCTGGGCCGTCAGGGATGCCGAAGCCGACTGCCAGGCAAAGTACGGGACGACCATCCGTCGCGACGCGGTAGGAGTGCGCTAAGACCTCGCGGGGTCGCTCCGGCGCAACCGCGCCCGATCCGCTGGCAGCGTTCACAACCTACGTGGGCAGGACATCTAGCCGGCTGGGCTTTGCTCGCTCAACAGACTACGCTCGGCGCGATCGTCCTTGGTCTGGGGACGCTGTCGCTGTCGCGGTCGAGCGCTAGCCTCCACCGTTAAACCGGCACCGAATCCGCAAGCATCCCGGCCGCACTCGGACGGCGTTGCCGAGCAAGCCACTGCGCAGCGGAGGCTTCCCTGCCCCCGCTTCGCCGCCGGCGCGCCCGTGGCACCCGGCTTGCTACGGAGCTGCAAGCGCCGCCGGTCCGGAGCGCGAGAAGAAGTCGGCCTCCGCGCGCCCGAGTGGTGTGGCCGGTGAGACCCGATGCAGGTACTCGGCGGCGATGCCGCCCCAGTCCGCCCCGGCTCGGAGCTGTCGCAGGACAATGGCGACAACGCCGTGCATCCGCCGGATCAGGATTGCTTCCGGCGGCAGGGTGAACTGGTTGACCTGCATCCTCATTGCCGCCCGTTCCTCGCTGTCGGGAGGCTCTCGGTCTTGTCGTCGACGATCGCCGTCGGGCGCGAAGCGTCGGTGCCCGGGAACCGCGTACCACTCGGTCGCCATCCGCATCATTCCGAGCGCGAACTCGGCGTCGACCCCGTCGGCTCCGCCGGCGGGGAGATAGCCGCCGGCGAGCAGGGCCGCCTTGACAGCTTCCCCGTCCCCGTCGCGCACGGCGAGGGCGACAGCCCGCTCCGCCGCGACGCGATCGGCGGTGACGTAGCGCACGAGTCCGAAGTCTAGGAAGCACACCCGGCCATCCGGGGTCAGCAGATAGTTACCGGGGTGGGGGTCGCCGAGGCCGATCCGGTCGCGATAGAGCAGCCCGAAGTGGAACCGAAAGATGATCTCACCGTATCGGTCGCGCTGCGCCTCATCGGCTCGGCGCACCGCCTCGAAACCCTCTCCCTCAACGTATTCGGAGACGAGTACCCGCCGAGTCGAGAGGTCTGTGTCAACGTTCGGCACGAGGACGAGCGGGTGCCCACGCATGAGGCGGCCGATGCGGCGCTGGTTCTGTGCCTCCAGCTCGTAGTCGAGCTCCTCCGAGATGCGCTCGCGCATCTCGGAGGCGAGCGCCTTTGCGTCCAACCCGGGGGCGAGTCGTTTCACGAGAGGCAGAAGAAGTGTCGCGTTGCGCAGGTCAGTCTCGACGGCCTCCGCCACCCCTGGATACTGGATCTTCACGGCCACCTCGTCGCCGTCGAGCGTGGTGGCGCGGTGCACCTGGCCGATCGAGGCGGCGGCGAACGCCTGCTCGTCGAAGTCGCGGAATACGCGTCCGAGCGGGCCGCCGAACTCCTGACGCATCAGCTTCTCGAGATCCGCGAACCGCACTGACGGGACGTCGTCGCGAAGTGCGGCGAGGCGGCGCTGCAGATCATCCCGCTCGTCCTCTGGGAGCCCGTCGAACTCGACCATCGAGATGATCTGGCCGACCTTCATCGCGGCGCCGCGCATCTGCCCCAGCTGGTCGACGAGCTGCTGGACAAGTGCGGCCGTCCGCTCGCTTTCGGCCGACGCAGCACGCTCGGCCGTCCGAACTCGGTTGGCGGTACGCATTCCCGCCCACCGCAGGCCTTGACCCGTCACCAGTCCGCCCACGCGAGCAGTCCGCGCAAGCCGACCGGTCGGCAGCTTGCCCGCCTCAGGAGGATCGTCACCGCGAGCACCCATTCATCGAGCCTAGCGTCAAGCCAACGGCTCGACGCGATGAAACCTGGACATCCCCGTCGTGTACGAGAGGCGCCCGGCTATGACGGCCGAGGATGTGCTTTCTCGAATGGGGCCGGCGGGGACGGAAACCGCTGACCTCCTCCATGTGGCTCTGACCGCCTGTCAACACAACAGCCCGTCAAATGGGGCCTTTTCGGCGGAATAGCCGCTCTGAGACAGGCGATGGAGCCAACCGGGATCGAACCGGTGACCTCCTGCTTGCAAAACGGCACGGTTGAACGACTGAAATGGCCGATTTGCAGGGCTTTACTGGAGATTTGCGTTTGGTCGGCAGGGGCGGATACGGCCGGATCAGGCGTGATTCAGGGGGGTTTGGGTTTGCGCAGCGGATTGGGGCCGCTGCCCAAGGCCGTATCCTGGACGCGTTCGTGCGGCACTTCACTGAGGCGCTCGACCGGCTCGAGACTCTCTCGCAGGAGCATGAGCCGGAGTGCGCGGAGAGCCTGAACCCGCCGGCCACCGACGCCGAGATTGATGCTGTGCGGGCGAGTCTTGAGCCTTAGGAGCTAATCGAGGAGCTCGAGAGGCTCTACCGCTGGGACAACGGCCGGCACAACTCCGATTGGTCCCTCATCGATTCGGGTCCACTCCTCGACATCGCAGCGGCATGCGAGCACCGCCGACTCTTGACGGAGATCTGCGAGCCGTGGCAGTGGTCTTCCCAACGGTCCAGCAATCCAGGCGGAATCTCTCGTCGCGGTGATCCAAGCTACGTGCACGCTGATCGAATCGGGGATCCCGCTTAAGCCCACGGCGGCCTGCGGGGACGAGTACCCGGATTGGACGCAAAAACGGAACGAGGCGCTTGCGACAGCACGCGCCCCCGTCCTTCAGTGGCGATACAACGACACACGAACAAACGACGACCCGCCGTGATCGGCTACTACCCAGAATTCTTCGAATGCCTCACGGCCGACCTGTATCACAGGCTTGACGTGGCCCTCGTCCCGGCGAATCGTGGGAGTCGGATTACGAATCTGGTCTTCCGCTCCGACCTCGAGCGCCCCACCTGCCGCGCCGTGCGCCGGCGTCGGGAGGTAGGCCCAAGCGCTGAAGCCCGCCGACCTTAGGCCCGCCGCTCGCGTCGCCCGCTCCTCGGACGCGTCACAGCCGCAGGCGCGGGTCGTGGCCGAAGGCGCGGCGGCCCGTCGGGCGAGCCGGTGCGACCACCCCTTTGGGGGGCCTTGCGCCGCTCAGGGCGGCCCTATAGGCTCGGAACCGGAGTTGCTGGCCGTCGGTGATGGAAGCGACGGTGCGCGTTTTGATTTCGAGGGGGGCTTGGGATGACGACAGGGAACGGTGACGACACGTGTGACGTGTCTTGTCGCGGAGGTCACACCTTGCGGGGTGCGACGGCCACCGTTCAGATCTAGAGCTCAACGTCTGAAGTATAAAATCAACGGGGGCGTGCCGGGGCGCGTGACGACCGTCCCAGACCACAGACAAAGGAGTGGCAGACATGGGATGGATCAAGACAATGGGCTCGTGTGTGCTCGCGCTGCTCGTGGCAGGCGGGATCGCGGCATCGGCGGCCCAAGCAAGCCCGGAATTTTACACTAAAGCCGCCATAGGGACCACAGCCCCTCACGTGAAATTCGCGCTCACCGTCGGGGTCCAGTACCTCGCAAACGGCGCCGGGATGAAGGTCACCTGCACAGGAGGCACGGGTGCCGGTGAAGCCACAGGCGCGACGACCGTCAGTGGTCTTCACATTCTCTATACCGGTTGCGAAAGCGTTCCGACCGCCCAGAAATGCTACAGCCCGACAAAGGCCGCGGGGGAAATCGAAACCGTGCCTCTCGACGGAGAACTCGGGGCGATTAGCCCTACAATCCCGGGCCTTAGGCTGAGGCCCGCGAGCGGGACGATCTTCACGGAAATCGAATGCGTGGGCTCGCCGTTCGAAAGCGCGAGAGTCGAAGGATCGGTGCTAGGAAGCTTCACCGGAGCCAGTGGCAACTCCGTCGAAGAAGCCAAACTGGGAGCATCGCTGAAACTCATCTACGCACAGAGTCACGGCATTCAGAAATATACCCACTTCTTGGGCGGGCCACCGGAACAGCTGATCTGGACGCGCAAGGAAAGCAGCACGACCTACCCGGCCGAATCAATCGGCCTGTCCGCGACCTTCACGATCGTGAGCATTCCGTTCAAAGGGAACCTCGGCGTCACCAAGTAGTCGGCCGAGGGGCCAACAGCACGGGGGCTGCGGAGAGCGCCGGACACGGCGATGCGCAGCCCCCGTGCCTCGGACTCGACTCCAAGGCCTTTGCCGGCCTCCACAAACTCCAGAAACTCGGGCGCTGCGTGCACCGCCCTCGATGGACCTAACCGGACACCATTCCAACCCTCCGCGACCCCTGGAAGCCTTGCTGGAAGGGCGCTCGGATGATCGGGTCGAGCGTGCCGGTGTCGAAGATCGCCCTGACGGCAGCGCCGCCGAGCAGGCGGGTTCGCCAATCGGGTCCAGGCACCGCCGGCACGACTGGGTGCTGGAGGCGGTCATCCGTGTCCTCGCGGAGCGGAAAGAGCCGATGCGGGCGCGTGACGTGCATGGCGCGGTTGAGGCTCTTCTCGGCGAGCCGGTCCGTTGGGGGTCAGTAAAGAAGTGCCTGACCTCGAACGTCTCCGGCATCTCGCCACGATTTGTTCGGGTGGCTCGTGGGCGCTACGCCGCGAGGGTCGCGCCGGCCGACGCTGCGGATTCCGCTCGGAGGCAATAGTAGGGGTAAAGGCATCAGGCAACGCTGCGCGATCTCGCCCAGGGCCGGTCGAGCCGACGGCTCCAAACAGCGCGCCCCGTCTTGGGCTGCACCCGCGCTACTCCACGCCGAATACTCGATCTGTCGGTGCTGCGCGAGTCAAGCCGTGCTCACCCCGCCGCGAAGCTCTATTTGGCCCCGCCAGCGCCGCACCGTCTCGGCATCGTGAAGCGCGGGGAGGCGCACGTGAGCCGCCCGGTTTCGGACTGGCACGAGCTCCTGCCGAGCAAGCCGCCAAAAAGCACTAGGCAGCCGATTTGGCATTGGCAAACGCGAATCCGCAAAAAGGTCAAGCAGCTCATCGAGTGTGAGCCAGTCGAGCGGATTCGGGACCTGGGAGATCGATGCGACGGGGAGTGAGGCATCCTTCTCCACCCGCTCCATAACTCGTCGCTCGAGGTCTGGGTCGAGGAGGGATGCTCTCCAACCCTTGCCGTGTTGCTTGCGCGCCTGACGCCCAACGATCGCCCGGATCCGACGCTCGATCTCCCAAAGCCCGGCGAGGACCTCCTTTACGTCACCGGGGGCGTCAACCACCCCGTCAAGCGCGCTGCGTACGCCCTCAGTCAGGTGGGCACGAACGCGGTCTGAGAGGAGCACACCGCGGCCATCGTCACCCATCACGAGGAGCCCGCTCCCACGCAGGGCCTCCACAATGAGCGGGTCATCGCGCGCGGAGTCGACCTCAATCGATTGTTCCCTCGCGAGCTTGTCCTCCAGCGCCACCGCGACTCTCCATCCGAGCTCGCTCACTGCCAACGCGATACGTTCGCGAAGTGCTTCAGCCGCAAGCGCTCGTCGCTCGGCCTCCTGCATGCCAGAACGCGGCACACTAAGCAGTGCATCGCATAGACCCGGTAGCCCGCCACTGAACTGAAAATACGACGCCTGTCTCTCGAGTGCGCCTACGCGGTCGAGGATGACGCTCTGCTCCTCTTCCGACCACGGCTGAGCAAAGACGGCCTTTGCATCCATCACTAGCTGAGAGCCGTCACAGTCCCCGAGGGCGACCTTGGGCGCCCGGGAGAACAGCAGCAGCGATGCACCGACCTGCATCTGCTCGACTCCCCATGCGCGTAGGTTCCCCAGCAGTTCGCATCTTCGCTCCAACGCTGCAGCCTCGTCGAAGCCGGTTACGATAATTGTCTCGCCAGGCTTAGCTTCGACGTCGGGAGCCCCGCTGACCGCCACGTTGCGGGTGCCCTGCCCTCTACCGCGAAGCGCATCTTGCACCTCCACAAGCAGACGATCGGGATCGAAGAGTATGCCGACATGAAGAAAGACGACGTTAAAAGCTCGCAGTTGCGAAAGGACGCTGTCGACGGTGCCGGAAAAGTCGTCCACTCAGCATCCTTACCGGCGTGACTCGAGCAGTGGCGAGAGGGCGTATTCGCCGGGCGATGTCTCGTCTAAAAGCCCGAGCTCAATTAGATGATGGAGCGCCATCGGTTCGCCCTCAAGGAGTTCCCGAAACATCCCCACATCCTCGCGATAGGCGTCAACGAGGAGCTTCTCGGCCGGGTAGAACCGCTCGACGTGCTGGATTATCTCGTAGATCTGCCCAGCAGTTGCGCGTCTCCACGGGCCAAGCTTTCGATGGACGTTGCCAGCACGAATCCGACGTTCGCCCGCCGTAAGCGGTAACTGCCTCGCGACGACCGAGGCAAGGTCGCGGAGGAGAAAAGGATGACCTCCAGTCTCTGCGTGAACGAGCGCGATAGCGGCGGCGTCCCACTTAATCCCCATGTGACGCCCCAACTCGCGTAGCAGTTCGGTCGCTTCGTCGATTGAAAAGGGCGGAACGTAATAACTCTTTGCCCACGAGAAGAGCGGGTTGTGGCGACCGTACAGCATTCCCTTCTCGACGGACGCGCTCGCTAGTCCCGCGATCAAGAAGGAGAAGTTGTCGTTCTCTTGCGCGAGCGATCGAAGCACACCGAGGAACTGGGGAATCTCCTGGACCTCTGGCGTTTCGAGCTCGCTGCGATCAGCTGGGAAGAAGAACTCGATCTCATCGAGCGCGATGATGATGTGTACTCCTTGCTCGCGTTCCTTTCGCAAAATAGCCTGAAGCGCTCGCTTGAATGCGAGCATGTCGCCCGTGTCACCCAACTCAGCCAGCTCACGCGTTCGAAGATTGGACCGACGCAGTTCGTCGAGGAGCGCGTCCCGGAGGTCGACGATGAGTGGAGCGACGACTGGCTTTGGGGGGGACGGATAGCTCTCAAGGTCTCGGAGAACGAAAAGAAACGTCTGATCACTCACCTTCCCGAGCTCTTCGCCGATTCGCATTAGAAGGCTGGTCTTGCCGGACTTCCTCAATCCGAAGATGCCGCTCACGCGGTGCGCCTGCGCATCGCTCAGCAACTCTTGGAGCAGAGTTCGTCGCCCGAAGAATCCGTGCCCAGTAACGGGACGCGTCTCTGCGAACAGGTCGCGAGAAACAGCCGCCGTTCGAGGCCCTTGAGGATCTCCCGCGCCAGGACGTCCGTTTCGGTGGTCGAGTACGGAAGTGGAACCGCGGTTAGGTGTGTTCTGCTCCAGTCATCAAGCTTCCGCTCCTGGTTAGGGTCGGGACTGCACACTAGTGCGACCCCACTCGTGACCTCGCGAGGGAGGAAGTCTCCGTCTAGGATCTTGCTTATAGCCTGGAACGCGCGGTACTGAAGGTCGGAGTGGGGGCTGTAGAGGAGAAGAACCTCACGCGTCAGCCCGAGGGTGTTTTCTATGGGCTCCGAAAAGCGAACCAGCGCGATCCACACCCCCCCAAACGGTAGAACGTCAGGCGCATTTAATTCGGTCGCGTAAACAATTTGAGAACCGAGGCTGCTAAGCGCCTCGCGGTGACCCGCGGCCGATGGGAATTGACGCACGAGCTCATCCAGCTTGCGGAGTAACGTCGGATCGGTGGGCGGAGTCACGGCGCCGCGACGGTAGTTCACCGTCATCAACTCCGGCCAGCCATCGCGACCCGTCGCGTAGCCTGCGGGGAGTCGTACAGCATCCAGTCGAGGACTGCCGAGTGGATCTCGGCGTCGTCGAGGATGTGCTCAAGTAGGTCTGCGTTCTGGGCCATCCGCTTGACCGGGATGATCCCATATCAAGGATCTCAGCCCTCGGCGGCCGCCGCATCGGGGTCTAGCCGCACGCTGCTCGGCGTCCAAGTGCGGACCACGATGCCCGCGCCCACGTCGGTCAACGCGCGAAGACGGGCGTCTCGGTGCCGACGGCGCGTCGACGGTGCCGCCCTTCTCGATCTTGACGTTATGGCCAACGGACCTAACCGGACAGCATTCCAACCCCTCGACGCACCTGAAGGCGCTGCTCGATGGGGTTCTCGGAGCGATGGACGAGCTCGCTCGCGACACGCGCGAGCCTGAGCGCCGCAGCATCAAGCAGCCGGAGTCCCCCTTCGGGAAACGGCATCGGCGGCACGACTGGGTTCAGGAGGCGGTCATCGCTGTGCTCGAAAGCCGCAGCGAGCCGATGCAGGCGCGCGCGGTGCATGCCGCAGCCGAGGCCCTCCTCGGTGAGCCCGTCCGCTGGGGATCGGTCAAGGCGTGCCTGGCCGCCAACGCGACCGGCACGTCGCCTCGGTTTGTACGTGTTGCGCCTGGGCGCTACGCCTTGGGCCTCTTGCCCGCCACTGCTGGCGCCCGTCGGCAAAAGCAGACGTAAGCAGGCGGTTGGGCACTACGCTCGCTCCTCGTCCTGAGTACCCACGTTGTGTGACCCGGCGGAGAGGCCCGCATGTCGGCGTTGCCGAGACCCGGTTCCGGTGCGGGAGCGGAAGCGGCCGCCGACCGCGCTGACACCGAATAGGCCATTTGGCCGATGTACTCCTGTGCACGGCACGCCAGGCTCTGTGATGATGGAGAGGCGATCATGATTCCGGTCGGCGGCGTTGGCCAGGACGCGGGGGCGATCGTTCCGACAGGGACGGTGACGTTCCTGCTGACCGATGTGGAGCGCTCGACGTCGTTGTGGGAGGAGCAGGGCGAGGTGATGGCGCCCGTGATGGCGCGCAGCCACGACCTCGCCGCCGAGGCGGTGCAGGCGCACGGTGGAGTCCTTCCGGAGGAGCAGGGCGAGGGCGACAGCGCGGTCGCTGTGTTCGTGCGGGCGTCGGATGCGGTTGCGTGCGTGCTTGATCTGCAGCGGGCGTTGAGAGCCGAGCCATGGCCCGAGGGTGTGGAACTTCGTGTGCGCGTGGCATTGCACACGGGGGAGGCAGTGCTGCGCGACGCGCGTAACTACACGGGGCCGTCGATCCATCGCTGCGCTCGGCTGCGGGCGATCGGGCATGGCGGCCAGACGCTGCTATCGCGTTCGACCTACGAGTTGGTGGCGGACAGCCTGCCTGATGGGGTGAGTGTGCGGGACCTCGGGTTGCATCGGCTGCGCGACTTGGCGAGACCGGAGCAGGTCTACCAGCTGTGCCATGTCGATCTGCCCGAGGACTTTGGCGCGCTGCGCTCGCTTTCGGCTCTTCCGAACAATCTGCCACTGCAGACCTCGACGTTCGTTGGTCGCGAGGCCGAGATCGCAGAGGTTCGCGAGCTGCTCGGACGATCGCACCTGCTTACCCTGACCGGCGCGGGTGGCTGTGGCAAGACGCGGCTGGCGTTGCAAGTGGCGGCGGAGGTGCTGGACGAGCACCCTGATGGTGTGTGGTGGGTCGATCTCGCGCCGATCAGCGATCCGGTGCTGGTCGCGAGTGAGGTTGCTGCTGCGCTGTCGATCCGCGAGCTCCCGTCGCAGCCGGTGATGGACACGTTGACGGCGCAGCTCGCCGAGCGCCGGTTGTTGATCGGGCTCGATAACTGCGAGCACCTGCTGCTGGCATGCGCCGAGTTGGCGGCGACGTTGCTCGAAACTTGTCCTGGCGTGGCGATTCTGGCGACGAGCCGCGAGTCGTTGCAGGTCGACGGAGAGCAGGGTTGGCGGGTGCCGTCGTTGTCCGTTCCTGACGCCCAGTCGACGGGGATGCAGCTCGGGCAGGTCGAGGCCGTCCAGCTGTTCTGCGATCGCGCGCGGCACGCGCGGTCGAATTTCCGTTTGGTGGAGGCGAATGCGCAGGCGGTGGCGACGATCTGTCGACGCCTGGACGGGATCCCGCTGGCGATCGAGCTTGCGGCCGCGCGCGTGCGGCTGCTCTCCCCGCAGGAGATCGCCGAGGCGATCCGTGAGCGGTTCGTGCTGCTGACCGGCGGCTCCCGCACCGCGCTGCCGCGGCAGCGCACCCTGGAGGCGTCGGTCGACTGGAGCCACGACCTGCTCAGCCCGTCAGAGCAAACGCTGTTCCGGCGCATCTCTGTGTTCGCCGGCGGCTGGACACTCGATGCCGTGGAGTCGGTTTGCGCCGGCGCCGGCTTGGAGGCCGCTCAGATCCTCGATCTGCTCGCGGGCCTGGTCGAGAAGTCGCTGGTGCAGGTTGAGGAGCAGGGCGCCAAGACTCGTTACGGGCTGCTGGAGACGGTCCGGGTGTACGCGCGGCAGAAGCTCAGCGACGCCGCCGAGGCTGCCCTCGTGCGCGACCAGCACCTCGAGTACCACATGCGGCTTGCCGAGTCGGTAGAGCCGCACCTGTACGGCGCGGGCCTCGGGCGGTGGCTCGAGCCGCTGGCGCTGGAGCTGGATAACTTCCGCGGCGCGCTCGGGTGGGCCGTGGACGCGAGACACGTCGAGGAGGCGCTGCGACTCGCGTCTGCGCTGTGGTTGTTCTTTGAGGCCCGCGGCCATTGGCGCGAGGGCCGCGAACACCTCGAATCGGCGCTCGCCGGTGAGGATGCAGGTGAGCTTCCGCGAGCAAAGGCACTGATCGCCGCAGGGCACATCGCGACGTTCGGGACCGACTGGGTGGCGGTGCAGCGCTTCGCCGAGGAGGCGCTCGCGATTGGCCGCGAGGTCGGCGACGAGCGCACTGTTGGTCGGGCGCTCGATTTGATCGCGTGGGCGCTGCTTTCGCTGGAGCCAGGCGCCGCGATGCCCGTGTTCGAGGCGAGCATCGCCATCACCCGCCCGCTCGGAGATGCGTGGTTCCTGGCTGATGGGCTCTACGGGGCGGGGCTGCTAGCAGCGCTCGGCGGGCAGCTCGCGGCAGCACCGCCGCTGCTCGAAGACGCGCTGGCGGTATCGCGGGCGGCGGGCAACCTACTCGGCATCCGTGAGTCCCAAACCTGGCTTGGCCTCACCGCAACGCTGCAGTGTCGCTTCGCGGAGGCGCACGCGATGCTGGAGGAGGCTCTTGCGCAATCGCGCGCGATCGGCGACCCGATGTTCGCGATGTTTGACCTCGCGTTCCTCGGTTTGGGCGAGATCCGTACCGGGGAGTGGGCGGCCGCGCGAACGCACATCGAGGAAGCCATCGCGCTGGGCAGGGACATGGCGCACGACTACCTGCCAATGATTGAATGGAACCTGGGGCTGCTGGAGTACGCCACCGGCGAGCTGCAGCGCGGGGAGGTGTTGATGAGTGAGGCGTTGCCGGTGGTTCGGGCCAATAACTACGCCTCGTACAGCGTCGGCGCGCTGCTGATCGGAGCGGCCGCCCAGCTGGCGCGTGGAGAGATGGCTCCGGCCGTGGCCGCGATCGAAGAAGCGGTCCTCGAGGCACGCGAGAGCGGGAATCCGCTGGCGATCGGGCCTGCGCTCGAGGCGCAGGCGCGGCTTGCACGCGAGACCGGTGAGGTATCGCATGCTGAGGAGCTGCTGCACGAGGCCCTGCGAGCGTTCCATGACGCCGGCGATCCCGCAGGTGTCGCCGACGTCCTCGAGTCGCTCGCGGCGGTCGTCTGTGACCTGCAGAGCGAAGAGCAAGCAGTCCGGCTACTGGGCGCGGCGGACGCCGCACGCACCGCACTCGGCTGCGTGCGCTTCCCGGTGCGTCAGCCGGACTATCAAGAGCAACTCGGCGTGGTGCGGGAAGCGCTCGGCGAGGAGGCCTTCTCGGCGGCCTGGTCGGAAGGCGCCGCGCTGTCGCTTGATGATGCGGTCGCCTACGCCGAGCGCGGCCGCGGAGAGCGCAAGCGGCCATCACGCGGTTGGGACAGCCTGAGCCCGGCCGAGCTTCGGGTCGTGCAGCTTGTCTCCGAGGGCCTGACCAACCCCCAGATCGGTGAGCGCCTGTTCATCTCGCGCCGCACCGTCCAGGCGCACCTCTCACACGTATTCGCCAAGCTCGGCGTCGCCTCGCGCGCCGAGCTAGCCGCGCGAGCCGCGCGGCGCGAGCCCCGAGGTTCGTCGTGACATTCGAGGGCCTGTGGGCGGACCAAAACCACGACGGTGTAGATCCCCTCGTCGTCAGCGGACTCGCCCAGCTTGCAACGGGGGCGCTAGCCGGCTGGCTCTATACGCTCGTCAAGACCGACAGTGAAAAGGCCCGCGCGCTCGGGATCAAGTCGGGAGCACGTGTTCGCCAGTGGCACCTCGACCTGATCGCGCTCGGCGGCCTCACAGCGATGGCAGGCACGGCGGTACCGGATCTCCCTGGGTGGGTGAAGTGGCCCCTCGGCATCGGGGCGTGGACGAACGCAATGTCCTTTCTTCCGCTCGCGTTGGACCCCGATATCGAGCGGCGCCAGGTGTACCGCGCGGCGGTTGGCGCATCCTTTGTGACAACGAGCGTTGGCTTCACCGGTCTGGCGCTCACCGCGGCCCGTCGTCGCCGAAGGTAGTGCACAGGCCGCAATCGCCCTTGGCGGATCACAGTCCTGCCTTCCCAGGCGATTGGCAGTAATCGATGGACAGCTCGACGCTGCCGCTCCGGACGAAGACCAAGCGGCCCTTCGGCCTAACGCCGCCTCGCGGCGGACCGCCACAAGCGACGGCCGCCCGCACATTATCGGGCGGTTGGCATGAGCCGACTTCGGTTTCTCAGAAGTGGAGCCAACCGGGATCGAACCGGTGACCTCCTGCTTGCAAAGCAGGCGCTCTCCCAGCTGAGCTATGGCCCCTGGGGATCCAAATATACGCGCTGCGGCAAGCTCCGCTCGGCAGCTCGCGGACACCCCGCGGCACCGCGGGCCTTGCCGAGTGACGAATGCCCCGGCGTCGTAGCCTGGGCGACGCGCTGGTTCCACCTCGTGCCCGTCGATCCTCGCAGCGCATCTCGCACCTGCCGGAGGAGCGACGGGAATGCTTGCAGCCGCGGCCGTGGCGGGATCGCGCGCGTGCGCGGCTCCCGAGTGCTCCCCGACGGATGCTCGTCGCGAGAGCTAGCGTCTGACGATCGTGAAGCTAAGCGTCTTGGGCGGCGAGACACCGGCGCTGTCGACGGCGGTGAAGGTGACTCGGTAGCGACCGGGGGCAAGCGCCCTGCCGCGGACGCGCCCGCTGAACGCCACCCTGTTCAGGCCCGCGTGCGCCGAGCGGGTCAGCGTGGCTATGGTGACGGTCCGTGTGCAGCGGGGCTTCTTGCGCAGCCTTCGGCTGTACGGGCGACAGCTGCGACCGACGCGACGGCCCTGCGCCTTCGTCTGTATCGCCAGCTTCACCGTGGCGACCTGATCGAGCTGGAACGAGAACACGGTGCCCCGCTTGTGGCGCCTTGCTGAGGCCACGCCGGTAAGCGGTGTCGACGCAGCCCCGACGGTGAAGGTCGAGTTGGTCTCGCCCAGCGCCGAGATCGTCGCCTTCGTCGCCGCCGATGTGGAATGTGTAGGTGCCGCGGGGAGAGCGCTGAAGGTCGCCGTCACCGTCTGGTCGGCGCTCATGGTCAGCGCGCAGATTCCGGCTCCACCGCATTCGGCGCCCGACCAGCCCGCGAACGCCGACCCGGGAGCAGGCGTGGCGGTCAGCGTAACTCCGGCGCCGTCGTCGAACGGTCCCGAGCATGCCGCCCCACAGTCGATGCCCTGTGGTGAGGATTGCACGGATCCCGAACCTGTGCCGGCCTTGGCGACGGTCACGGAGAACGGATCGCCGAGCACCCGGAACACGAGCAGGCTCCCATCGAAGGTCGAGCCCGCAGCAACGATCCGGCGATCGGGCTGCAGCACGAGTGCGTCCGCGCTCGCGCCCGACCCGGCGCCGACGGTCGCGGCGCCGCCCGTCCCGAACGCGGGGTCGAGCGCGCTGTCGGCAGCGCCCGTGCCACCGTCTGCAAGCAAGCCGCCAGACGACGGCCGTGTACGGGCCCGTGCCGATCTTGGTTTCCCCGGCGACGAGTATCTTCCCGTCGGGCTGCAGCTCGAGCGCCGCGGCTCTCGCGTAGACGCCGGCGCCACCGATCGAGGCGACGCCTTCGGTGCCGAAGCTCGGGTCGAGCGCGTCGTTGGTGGTGTTGCTCGTCCCCCCGTTCGGCGTTCAGACGCCACACCATCGCATCGGACCCGAGCGGCCCGCCCTCGGTATAGCCGGCGATGACGATCTTGCCGTCCGGCTGCAGGGCGACGGCAGAGGCGGTCTCATCGCCGCCGGCGTCGACATCCGCCTGGCCGTCGCTGTCGAACGTGGTGTCGAGCGCCCCGTCGAGTGCACCGCTTCCCCCGTTGGCCTTGAGCCGCCACACCACGGCGTCAGAGGGAGTGGTCGCAAGGCCGGTCGATCCGGCCAGCACGATCTTGCCGTCCGGCTGCAGGGCGATCGCGTTCACGAGATCTTCGCTGCCGTCGCTGATTTCGGCGGTGCCGTCTGTGTCGAAGCTCGGGTCGAGGGCGCCACTTGTGGTCAGACGCCACACGGCGACCGTGTTCGGGCCGGTGGCGTTGAATCCCCTCCCCGCGACGACGATCTTGCCGTCCGGCTGGATTGCAACGGCGTCCGCGACGGTGTGGGTGAACGTGCTGATTTCGACCACGCCGCCCGTGCCGAACGTCGGGTCGAGCGCACTGTTGACCGTGCCAGAGCCGCCGTCGGCCTGCAGCCGCCATACGGTCGCGTTCTCGCCGGTGGCGCCGACGTTCCTGAATCCGGCGAGGACGATCTTGCCGTCGGATTGGACGGCGAGGGCATACGCGCTCGGGAACCCTTCGGATTCGATGATGGCCTCCCCGTCGTCGCCGAATGTGGGGTCTGGAGCCCCGTTCGGCAGGAGCCTTGACACCGTGATCACGCCGTTCGAGGTCGAGACGGTCACGAGCTTCCCGCCAGAGGCAAGCGCTATCGGGGTCGGGTACGTTGAGGTCGGTCGCTCCAAGACCGTCGTTCCCCCCGTTCCGAACGACGGATCGAGCCCGCCGGAGCCTCCGAGCGCAACCCCTACGCCGAGCCCCGCCGCCAGGGCGCACGCCGACAGGGCGCCGAGCGCCAACCGTCGGCGACCGACCAGCCCCCCCGTACCCCTCCCCCGATTGAGCACCGGGCCATTATGCCTGGTCCGCAGCCCTCTTTGGAGGCTGCCGGCAACATGCTGCCGCTTCGGTATGTGGCGCCCAATCGAGCTGGCACGATGGCCGCCCGCGGGAGCGCTCATTGGCGCGACAGGAAGCTCACGATCTCCTCGGCGAGGAGCTCGGGGGCCGTGTGGGTCGCCAGATGCCCCTGGCCCGCCAGGGTCCGTAGCTCGGCCTGCGGCAGCGTCGCTTGCAGACGGGCCATCGCCTCATGTCGCCAGCCGGGGCTCGCCTCGCCGATCAGCACGAGCGAGGGGGTCGCCAGCCGTTGGAATCGCGACGGATCGAACCGATAGTCGACGATCGCCGTGCCCTCGCGGGGAAGCACCTGAACGCCGCGGAGCAGGATCGGCCACAGCGGCAGCTCTCGCACTGCCTCGACGGCGTCGCGAGGCACACCGCTTCGCTCCACCAGCAACGTCACGGCCGCCTGCTCATCCTCGCCTCGGCCCACGAGCTCGGCCACTCGTGCGACCACGCCGGGGAAGTCCGGGTCGTCGTCGATCGACGGCTCATAGACGATCAGGCGACCAATCCGGTCACTGCAGCGCGCAGCCTCGAGCGCCACCAGGCCGCCGAAGGAGTGCGCCAGCACGTCGGCCGGCTCCTCGAGCCGCGCCAGCACGGCGAGCAGATCCGCGACCTCGTGGGCGAGCGAATATTCGGCGCCGCCCTCACCGCTGGCGCCATGACCGCGCCGGTCGACCGCGAGCAGCGTGCGGACGTGCTCGAGCATCGGCCGAGCCCCATCCCACGCCGTGTGGTCGATCGTCACGCCGTGCAGCGCGACCACCGGCGGGCCCTTCCCGGACCGCCAAATCGCGATCGAGGTGCCGTCGGCTGATGTGGCGCGTTCGAGCGCCGGCTCGCTCAAGGGCGATCGCTCCTAGCGCACACGCTGCGCACGCTCGCGCACTGATCCAAGGCGTCGTCCAGTTGCCTCTGACCTAGCCGGCCTGCGGCCGAGCCGCCGGCGGCGTGTCCCAGTGCTCGTCGCGAACCGTGGGCTGCGCATCCGGCCGGCTCGGGCTCGGATCCGGCCCGCTCGCGAGGCGTTGCAACTCGCGCTCGTAGTCGTGGTAGTCGAAATCGTCGATCGGGTGCGGGCCCGGGCCGGCCGGGGGCGATGTGCGCTGGTCCTCGAGGGGTTCGGGCGGCACGGCAAGCGCCCGCGACAGCAGCGACCCGCCGGCCTCGGCCACTCGAGATGTGCACGCAAACAGCTCCGTGATCGCGTCGTCGATGTGGTCCGCCAGCAGCTTCACGTCAGGCAGCGCCTCCCGATCTGCGTACACGCCGATGCAGGCCTGATCGTGGACCGTCAACATCCCGACTGACACCGCGTGGTGGTCGGCCAATGGCACCATCGGGTAGACGGCCCGCAGCGGGCAGCCGAGCATGTACATCGGCTCCGGAGGCCCGGGGATGTTGGAAACCACGAGATTGAAGGCGCGGGGGCTCGCAAACAGCTGCGACATCGCCTGCTGCACCGTGACCGGTGTGCGCGAAGCGGCTTTCAGAACGAGATCTGAGCCTTCTGGCTCGCCCTCGCGCTTGGCGCGACTCATCGCCGCATGGACCTTGTAGAGCCGCCCGAGGGGGTCCGGATCCTGGCACGGCAGCTCCGCGAACACGAACGAGATGTGGTTGCCCATGAGCTCGCCGGGCCGGCGGACGTTCACGGGCACGGCAACCTTGAGCGCAATCGGCTCCTCTCCTCGACGCAGCACGTATTCCCGTATCCCTCCGGCGACGGCCGCCAGCACCACGTCGTTCACCGTCGTGCCGAATGCGCGCTTGATCGTGCGCAGATCCTCGAGCGGTCGCAGGGCGGTCGCCAGCCGTCGCAGCGGCGAGAGCGCTGGGTTGAGGATGCTCTCCGGCGCCGGCCGAAGAAGTTGATCGAGCGCGCGAACCACACGCAGCGCGCCCACCGCGGTCTCCTTCGCCGCCGCGTGCGGCGCGCCGGCGGCGCGCCGCACGTAACGCGCGAGATCCAGCTGTTCGCCGAGCAGGTCGCGCAGTCCGCGGGCAAGCAGGGACTCTCCCGTGGGCTCGGCCTCAGCCTCCCACGATGATGCCTCCGGCTCGATCGGCTCGGTGGTGGGGTCGAGGATGACGGAGGCCAGCTCGAGCGCCGCCATCCCGTCGACCATGCAGTGATGAGCCTTCCCGACCAGGGCGAACTCCCCGTCAGCCTCGTTCTCGTAGACCCAGATCTCCCACAGCGGACGGTCCCGGCGCAGCGGGATCGACATCACCTCGTCAACGAAGTCGTCCCACGAGCCGTTAGCCCAGTAGACGTGCCGGTCGATCGAGAAGGCCGGATCGTCGATCCACTCGGCCGCGTTGACACCCAGCGGCACGGGGGCCAGCTTCTGGCGGTAGCGCGGGGCACGACTGATCCGCCTCTCGATGTGATCGCGAAGCTCGTGGAAGCTGGGCAGTGCGCGCTCCTCGGTGGCAGTGAAATGCGCAACCCATCCCACGTGCATGTGAGCGCTCGGCGTCTCGACGGCGAGAAACGAGGCATCGAGCGCGGATAGTCGCTGGCTCGTCATTTCACGAGTGCCGCCCGCGGCGTATAGGCAGCCGGCCGGGGATGGTGCTGGGCCGCCAGCCGCTGCGGCCGGCCCGGCGGCGCGGTGCGTCCTGTGGCGGTCGCCCGCGTGATGCGGCGGCGACCCCATTCGGCGGCGAGCGCGAAGCGAACGAGCCGGTCGAAGTACGAATCGAGCGCTGGCGCGGCGATCCCCGTGCCGCGCAGCGCCACCCGCGTGCGACGATTGTCGAAGCGCACGCGCATCGCGAAGTACGGGAAGAAGACCTCGCTTCGCCGCAGCGCGAGCCGCATGCGCTCGTCCTGTGCGCCTCTCAACAGCACCGGATGCACCGCCCTGCGATACACCGACGGGTCCACCAGCCGGGGCACCCGGCGCCTGAAGAACCTGGTCGCCAGCTCGATCACCTCGCCGACGGTGCTCGCGTGCGTGCCGGCCGTGAGGTTGAACGTCGCGCCTTCCGCCTGGGGGATGCTGCTCAGGGCGAACACGGCGTCTGCCACGTAGTCGACGGGGACGACGTCGACGGGCGCCTCGTGGTGGCCGGGCAGCGCGAAATAGGTGCCGCGGGAGAATGCCCGCAGCGGCCAGTACAGGACGTTGAACGAAGCCGTCCAGCCGCTCTGCTGCTCGCCGACGATGATGCTCGGGCGAAACACGGTGAGGGGAAGCTCCCGCAGCGAGCGCTGCACGAGGCACTCGGCCTCGAACTTCGACCGCTCGTAGCTGTTGCGGAACCCCTGGGCGTGATCGAGGTCATCCTCGCTGAAGCACCCGGCTCGCTCGCCCGCCACGTACGCCGTGGAGATGTGAGACACCCGCCGCAGCCTCCCGCGAGCGTGGCAGCGCCCGGCGAATTCGAGCACGCGCCTGGTGCCGTCGACGTTGATCACACGCGCCTGCTCGAGCGGCAGCTCGAACGACACGGCGGCCGCGCAGTGCACGATCTCGGTCACGCGCTCCGCGAGCGAGTCGGCGAACGCCTCGATCCCCATACCGACCTGCGTGATGTCTCCCCGGAGCGCGACCACCCGATCGGCATACGGGTGGGACGGTCCGAACAGCTCGAGCAGCGTTCGCTGCATGCGTCGCTGCGCCTCGCGGTCGTCAGCGCTGCGGACGAGCGCATACACGCGACGGTCGGTGCGCTCCAGGTAGCGGGCGAGTAGCTCCATGCCTAGGAAGCCGGTGGCTCCCGTCAAGAACACTGCACCCTCGGTCTCTTCCACGGCCCTCCCCGGCTTGCCCCTTCCCCAACAGCATCAACCACGCGCCGGACGCAACCGCGACGCTCGTCGAGCATGCCGCCCGTCGGCCGCCATCGCGCCACCACAAGCCGCAAACTCCGGTCAAAATGTGCCCCCGGCGGACCGGGGCCGACGCGCCGTGGCGGCTTCGGGGCCCTCTGGGCTCACCGGCACCGGGCGGGCTGCGACGCGCCTGTCGCGTCGCAGCCCGCGGGCCGGATCGATCTAGGTGGCGACGATCCCCTCGCCGCCTTCTGCACTCGGCACGAGGACCGAGCCGAGGCTCTTCAGTGAGCCGTTGCTGTTGACTTCGAACTCGTCGACGGTGCCTTCCTTGCCGCCCTGGACGTAGAGGAAGCTGCCGACCGATGCTGCGTCGACCGTGCCGGGGTGCGTTCCGGTGTTCGGTTCCAGCCTCGTCAGCTGACCGCCGAGGCCGCTCTGGAACCCGGTCAGAGTGGCACTGCCCGCATTGGATGCGTAGAAGTAGCCCGACGCTCCCACGACCCAGCAGGTGGCCGCCTGTTCGGTCCCGACGGCATCCAGCGGCGAGATCGTGCCACCGCCGTTGAGCCGGAAGCTCGCGAGCGCGTCGGTGCCAGCCTCCGCGACGAGCAGGTTGCCCTGGCCGTCGAATGCCACGGCGAACGGCACCGTGCCCGGCTCCGGGTTGACGACCGGTGCCCCGGTGAGGGGGTGGGTCCCGAAGATCTCGATCGACTGGCCCGCAGCCTTGGTGGTGACGATCAGCTTTGTCCCGTCGGGCGAGAACGAGATCTGCCCCGGGGTGTGCGTGAACTGTTCATTGGACCCCCGGGTGGCGACCGGCAGGTTCAACGCACGGTAGCCGCCCGTGCGGTAGAGCACGCCGTTGGCCAGCACGAAGCCTTGAATCGAGCCGCCCTGTTCTGCGTTCAGCACGTACACGTAGCCGTTGTCGGCGGTGATGCTGACGGGGAATCTGCCGCCGGAGCCAAGCACCTGGCGCAGCTGCAGCTGATCCCCGTATACGCCGAACACCGAGATCGTGTTGCTGCCGGCGTTCACCGCGAGCAGCAGGTTGTCGGAGCGATCGTAGGTCAGGGCGCCCTGTGAGGCGGTGTGGTCCACGACCGAGCCTTCGAGCTGCCCGCCCTTGCCGCCGGTGGCATACACGCCGACCTCAGTCAGCGCGCCGGTGTCCGATCGGCTGTAGGCGATGATCTGGTTGCCTTCGAGCCTGTCGTTCTCGACGAACACCGCGTGGTTTGCGCCAACGCCGTCGGAGGGATGGGCGGGCCGGCCCGAAGCTGCCGCGAGCGCGGGCGTTGCGCTCGCCGCTCCTGCCAGGATGCCGGCGACGACGAGCGTCCTCGCGCCGAATCGAATGTGTCGATGCACTGGGATCCCCCTTTGGGGTAGTTGACCTTGCCTCCTGTAGTCGGCCCGGCTCCGGATCCGTTACGCCGACTCGCGTGGCCGGACACCGACCCGCGCCCAGGCGCCCGGGCGGGAACGCCGCGAGGGGCCGGGGCATGCGGGTCGCGCTTGCTCGATGAGATACCGAGCACCGCATGCTGCAACGCGCCACGGGCGCAGGCGGATCGCTGCCGCCGACCGCTAGTCCGGACTAGCCTTCGACGAGCACGCTCGCGAGGGTCGAGGGACTGCACCAGAAGCCACCGGCCGAAGCCTCGCGTGCGCGGACGCCTACCGGCCGCATCCTCATTTCCGGGATGCGGCCGGCCGAACGCACGACGGACACGACCACACCGCCGGCGCGCAGGCTCGCATGGACGCTGATGCGCGCTCGCAGCGACGTCCTGCGGTCGAGCCTGATGCGGCAGGTGAAGGCTCGCCCGGCGGGCGTATAGCTCGCGCAGCCGCCGAGCCTGCCCCTGCTCGCGTATGCGGCCAGCTCTACGCGCCCCGCAAGGCTCGGCGCCGTCGTCATGACCAACATGCGCCCCACCAGCATGGCGCGCGGGGCCGACAGCGTCGGCGGGGACGGGTGCGATGCCGATCCACGCGTTCCGGCGCCGGTCGAGACCGACCCCGGGTTCGAGACCGACCCCGAGACCGACCCCGGATTCGCGGTCGGACCGGCGGGCGAGGATTGCCCTGGCGTCGGGCTTGGTTCAGGCGGCAGTTCCGGGGCCGGTTCGGGTTGCGGTGCCGGCTCGATCGCGATCGTCCGCTCATCGGTCACCGCGCCGTCGTCCCCCAGCCGGGCGGTGATGACGACCGTTTCCCCGGTGCCGGGCTGGGAGGGCGCCGTGTACAGGCTACGGCGCCCGTCCGGCCCTTCGGGTGTGATGACCCCCGCGGAGGCTTCCCATTCAACCTTCCCGGTGTCGTTGGCCACCGTGGCCGAGAGCTGCAGGCTGGTCCCCGCGATCATCTGGGTCACAGCACCGCTGATCGACACGCTCGGCTTGAGCGAGGCGACGGAGATCGAAACCGGCGCAACCGCCGGATGCACGGGGAAGGTGCTGTTCGGGTCGCGGGCGGCGAACGTGAACGAGTCGCTGCCGCTGTATCCGGGCGCCGGCGTGTATGTGACCCTGTCGCCTTCGACGTCGCTGAGGGTTCCGTGTTCGGGCTCGGTCAGGATCGCGTAAGCGGGCGTGGCGGCATCCTGGTAGGCGCCCGCCGTCAGGGTCAGCGTCCTGGCTTCGTCTTCGTTGACGCTGACGAGCTGCGGCTGGGCGTCGAAGCCCGGGATCACGGTGGCGGTCTTCGAATATTCGAACTTTGGGCCTCCGCCCGCCTGTTTGATTATCCCGTTCGGGTCGACGTCCTCACGCAGCCAGTATTCGCCGGGAAGCACGTCGGAGACGTCGACCCATTGAAATGCCAGTTCGCGTTCGTAGACGTCGCGCCAGCCCGGCGAGATTCCCTCGTACACGCTCGTCGAGTTCGGTTCGAAGTGGCGGCAGAACCCCGGATACGGGGGGACGTCGTTGGCGTACACGGGGTTCGCCGGTCCGACGTTCGGTTCGACGTGCTGGCTGTCATCCAGGCAGAAGCCGACCTTCGACGCCGGCGCGACTTCAGCGGTCCTTTCGGCGTTCCACAGTGAGTAGCGCGCGACGTGCTGAAGATGCCAGTGGTGATGGCCATCCGCGTTCGCATAGACCATTTCGCCGGTGCTCGGTTCTTCGTAATGGGGACGTTCGATGTACTGTTCTGGAATCTGCTGGTCGCCTTCGTTCGTCGTGAAGACGCGCTGCGACACTTTCATCGCCGGGGTTGCCAGTTCTTCTTCGAGGGCCTGCGGCAGGGTCTGTTCCTTCCGTTTGTACAGTTCGATCTCTTCTGCGAGTTGGCCGGCGGTTTTCCCTGACACGGTCGGCTTGGCCCTCGAGCCACGAATGTCGAGTGCGCCGGGACCGTCGTTGTGCACATAGCCGTTGAAGCGCAGCAGAAGGCGTGTCTCCCCTTCCGCGCTGCTCGTCACGATCTCCGCGTTGTCGGGCGGGTCGGCGACGAGGTTCGGCAGGAAGGAGGCCGTGCCCGATGCGTGCGCTTCACGCCATGAGCCGGCCGATACGGCCCAAAGGCCGACCGCCACCGCAACCGCCAAGCCGATCATGCTTCTACTCAGCGGCATTTCCCCCCACAATCGGCATGAGATTCCTTTTTGACCGTGGCTCGCGCGACGACTCGACTCGGGCCGAGCATCTGGTCGCAGGTTCCCCTTCGCGCGTGACTAAGTCAAGGTGGGGGCCCTCAGAACTGCGCAAATAGCGTCATTCCCGCCCACATCTCGCGGAGGGCGGCTCCAACGAGGCGCCTCCCTGCCCGATGCCCACCTTTGCGGAATGGCCCCCGAAGGTGCCGATCTCAGATGCGCGGCCGAAGGCCCCGCCACGAACGTTGGGGCACGAGCGCCGCGGGCCGCCACCGTTCGGTGAGAAATTCCCGCAATTTGCGAGTTTTTAGGATGCGGTACTGCTTCTCCTCTGGTACCGAGTCCAATTGCGTATTCATGGAGGGCCCAGGGGGGCTCTTGCCCTGCCGGCCGAAGGGCTCGGGCGGCGGGACGCTCAAACAATCAGTCACTGGAGGCATTGTCATGGACAGGCGTAATCTGGGTGCGGGCCTGATGGTCTTCGCCAGCAGCCTGCTGCTGCTCGTAGGGACCGCCGGAGCGCACGGGACCGTGAAGCCGGCGGGCTCGGAGGGGACCGGTGGTTGTACGGTCAAATCACTGCCGTCATTCGTCGCGCAGGGTGAGTTCGAACAGTCGGCCACGGTCGGCGACGTGCTCGAAGTCTCCTGCGACCCCTACGTCTACAGCGCGGGGGCGTCGATCACGCTGACCGCGTCGCAGCTGTACAGCCGCTGCAAGGACGACCTGACGTGGTATGACCCGAACAACGACGGTGAGTACTACGAATCTGAGGGGCGCAGCGTCACCCTCAAACTCGACGTCGACGGCAACGCGAACGTCGCGCTGATCGCCGGGCCGGACTGCATGGTCGGGGAATCGCTGATCACGCTCGACGAGAACGAATCGCCTTATGAAACGTTCACGACGTCGTTCCAGATCCTGCCGTCGGTCAACACGACCCAGGGTCTGTACATCACGCCCTCCTCGCAGGTCGAGGACGCCGAATCCAGCGGCGTGGTGACGATCGCCCAGGCCGAGTTCAGCGGAGCCTCCGAGGAATACGTCCGCATCGGTGCCGAACAGCTCTACGACCGCTGCCAGGCCGGCGACCACCTGCACATCATCACCGAGGGCAGGGAGAACAGTGAGGACGTTTCCGAACTGACGGACGCGATCAAACTCGACAACAACGGCAACGGTTTCGTGCTGCTGGTTGGCAGCGACTCCTGCGCCGAAGGAACGTCGCTGATCGAAGCCGACCTCGAAGCGAGCCCGTTCACGACCGAAACGGGAACCTTCACGGTCGAATCACCGAGGGTTCGCGAACAGTAGATCCCGCTGGAGTGGGCCGCCGCGGACGACCTCCGCTGCGGTGAAGATCGACAGAGGAGCGGCCCCAAGGGGCCGCTCCTCTCGCTTTCTCGAGCCAATCCGCAAAGCTGATGCTCCCCCGGCTGAGATGGCGCCTCGGATCCAACACGGCGGTCCGCTCGGCGGCCCGCGGACGATCCCGCGGTCGGGCGATCCGCTCGCTCAGTGGCGCATGCCGGGCGTAGCAGCCTGCGCGACGCGATATCCCAGCTCGCACACCTGCTCGTCGGAGAGGTGGTCGACCGGGAGACCGGCCTGCTGGAGCTCGCGGCGGACGTTCACGGCGGCCAGCACGGCGTCGATCGCCAGCCCCAGTTTCGTCAGCGCGCGGCTGACGAGCTGGTCGTCGAGCGAGGTCGTTCCGTCCTGCGCCGGCTTGAGCAGCCACGTGCGGAGTGCCTCCGCCTCGCTGAGGCCGAGGTCGAGCGTGAGCGTGGGCTCGCAGCCGAGGTCGGCAGCCGGAGTCGCGTTGTCCTCGATCGTCTGGGCGGGCGGCTGATCGACTGCCGGGTCGGCCGTGGGGTCGACTGCCTGCGCGGTGGTCTGGTCGGTTGTGCTCATGGGAGGCGTGTCTGAAGGCTGGGTCCCGGGCGCCGCGACGGGCGAGCGGGATTGTGATCTGCTTCTCTCACCATCGGCTTTTGCAGGGATGCGCTTGAGCGCCTGGCGGGATGCTCCACGCATTGGCAGCGGGCCGCGGCACCGATAGGCTTCGCGCATGGCGCGGTATCCGCTCGCAAACAGGGTCGCGCTGGTGACGGGCGCTGCACGCGGCATCGGGCTGGCCACGGCTCGCGCGCTCGGCGCGCGCGGCGCGTCGGTCGTCGTCACCGACCTCGAGCAGGCCGCGGTGGAGCGTGCGGCCGCACAGATCCACGACACCCGCGCGCTTGGGATGGTCGCCGACGTGACCGACCGCGGAGCGATGCAGCGTGCGGTGGCAGCCACCGTGGAGCGCTTCGGCGGGCTCGACGTGGTGGTCGCCAACGCGGGGATCGCCTCACGCGTCGCCACGGTGCGGGCGATGTCCACCGAGAGCTTCGAGCGGGTGATCGACGTCGACATGATGGGCGTCTGCCGGACCGTCGACGCGGCGCTGCCGGAGATCGTGCGCAGGCGCGGACACGTCGTGGTCATCTCCTCGATCTACGCCTTCACGAACGGAGCCGGGGCGGTCCCCTATGCGATGAGCAAGGCCGCCGTCGAGCAGCTCGGTCGGGCGCTGCGCGTCGAGCTCGCGCAGCATGGCGCCGGGGCGAGCGTGGCCTACTTCGGGTTCATCGACACCGAGATGGTTCATCGCGCCATCGACCAGGACGAGCTCGCATCGCGGATGCTCGCCAGCCTGCCCGGCCCGCTGCGCAAGCGTCTGCCCGCCGATGTCGCCGGAGAGGCGATCGCACGTGGCATCGAAGAACGCCGGCCGCGCATCATCAGACCACGCCGGTGGACGCTCATGTCGACGCTGAGGGGTGTGCTGAATCCGCTCAGCGACGCCCGTCTCGAGCGTGACGCGCACACCCAGGCACTGCTGCGCGAGGTCGATGCTCGAGCCGGCGAGGATCAGCCCACGACCGCCTGAGCGCGCGGACGCCCAGGCACGGGTGCTGCGACCGCGGCACACTCGCCAGCGGGCGGCAGGGGCGGCGCGGCGCTCTTACTCGAAGGACAGCCGCGACTGGCCCGGGAGCTCCCCGGGCGCGCGCTCCGCGCTCGAAGCGGGTGTCTCCCAGTCCAGCGGATCGTCATCGAGATCCGGCTGGGTGGGGCCCGACCCGGCGGAGCCGGGTCCGGGGTCCTCCGCATGGAGCACTGCATGCATGTCGAGCTCGGCGGTCTCCTGGCCGAGATTGGACAGGTCCGCCAGGCGAGCCTCTCCGTCGGCCGCGTCTCCCTCGAGCAGCGCCTCGGCGGGCGCGCCGGCGTCCTCGACGTATCCCCCATCCTCGGCCACCGCCGGGTCCCCCCCGGCGACGGGGTCCGCCACCGCCTCGTCCGGAAACACCGGATCGAGCGCGGAGCGTTCCTGGTGGGCGATCTCACCCGGATCGCCGCCACGGCGGCGCTTGAGCTCCAGGTGCTCGCGAATGGCGTCGTCTAGCAATCCCATTGCGCCCCCAAACCATACTGCGCTCACCGACCCGCGTTCTGCGACTACACTAGCCTGACCCTCCTCGCCGCCTCGCGCGGCGCGCGCGGGGCTATAGCTCAGCTGGGAGAGCGCCTGGATCGCACCCAGGAGGTCGGGGGTTCGAGTCCCCCTAGCTCCACTCGAAGCTAATCGGCCGCTTCCGACCGGTGCGGGGCGCTGGCGCCCGCTACGGCCGGCGCATCGTCACCTTTTTCGTCACCCTCCTGCCATAGCTTTCACGCTGGCTGGTTGAGTTCGAGCAGGAGCGTCTTGAGCTGGGCGAACCTGGCTTGTCCGAGCTGCGTCTCCCAGTCTCGCTCGATGCCCTTGACGGCGTCGCGGATCGTGTGTGCGGCCCGCTCGCCGCGGTCTGTGAGGGCGATGCGCTTGAAGCGGCCGTCGTTCGCGTCGGGCTGGCGCTCGAGGTACCCGAGCCGTTCGAGCTCGCCGAGGAGGTAGTTGGCGGCCTGCTTGCTGATGCCTCGTTCGGCGGCGAGCTCGGAGGGGCGGGCGCCTTGCGGACCGGGATAGAGAAGGAGGTTCATGTGCGCCATCTCCACGTCGTCGAATCCTTGTGCATGCAGGCCCTCGAGCATGGCCCGCACGACCCGCTCGTGTGGCATCCGCAGGAGCGCTCCAATCATCGGCGGACCGAACGTCTCACGGGGTGCAGTAAAAGCGCTTGACTTATTCGGTGTCATGGTATACAGTCAAAGCACTTTACCACCCCGGTCTTGGAGGCACCATGGCGACGAGTACCCACGACGAGATCCTGGTAGGCGGAATGGCGATCCGCCCCCGAATAGAGCCAGCCGAAAGCGATGGCGCGGTCGCGATCCACGAGTTCGACGTCCCCGCCGGTGGGCGTCTCCCGGTGGCGCATAGCCACGATGCCTACGAGGAGACGATCTATGGGGTCCGAGGGACGGTCACGTTCACCGTCGAGGGTGTCCCACACGACATCGGGCCGGGCGCAACCCTCTTCATCCCACGGGGTGCGATCCACGCCTTCGCCAACACCGGTGCTACTGACGCCACTGCGCTCGCGATCATCACCCCCGGCCTTCTCAGCGCCGACTACTTCTGCGAGATCGCGGCCATCGTCGACGCCACCGGAGGAGGACCCCCGGACCTCGCCGCGATCGCAGACGTGATGCGCCGCCACGGCCTCACTCCCGCCACCTAGGTCGAACGGCAAACGACTGCCATCGTTTCGCGGTACGCATGCCCGCCACCGCCGATAACCGTTTCAGGCACTTATCGCCGAGAGTGCCTGAGTCCAACAGGAATCGGCGCATATCTACCGACATCCGCCATATTCACAAGCCCTAGGCGGCCTCGCAAACATCCTGCTAATCGGCGCGTTGTTCGGATGATCGCAGCGTGCAGCGTTGGCGCATCGCACCCAGGAGGTCGGGGGTTCGAGTCCCCCTAGCTCCATCCGCCGGAGGCTCCGCGCCGGCCGACATCTGGCATCTTTGTTTGCAGCACGCCATCGCGGGGAACCGCGGTGGTGGGGTATTGCTCAGACCAGGCGAGCAAAGGTTCGGTGATCGAGCGCGATGCTCTTTGAAGATCGCGATACCGCACACGGCGAGCCGCCGGGCTCGGAGGCTCTCGAGCGCCAGCAGGCGGTCTTCCTCGAGCTGCTCCACGGGAGGGCCGGCGCACCCGTGAGCTTCGACGAGCTGCGCGAGGCGGGCATCGAGTTCCCGGCCAGCGTGGCGGTCGAGCTCGAGCTGGCGGGCGCGCCGATCGAGCGCGTTCACGTGCGGGGCGGCGGTGCGCAAAGGCTCGCGGTCCGGCTCGACCCCGCGCGGGCGTCAGAGCCGTGGCAGGCCGTCCCCGGCCCGGGCAGCGCCCCTCAAGCCTTGGCCCGCGAGCCCGCCGCCGAGGCCCCGCGGCGGCCGCGTGCGTCGGTGGGCGCAGCCGTCACCGCGCTAATCGCCGTCGCCGTCGTGGCGGTGGCGGCGGCCGCGCTGGGCGGAGCCGGCTCCCACGGTGCTCCCGCTGTGCACGCGTCGGCTCGCCGGCGCGCCCGCCGGGTCACGCTCTCGGCGCGAGGCGGGGCCCACGCGACACCCCTGCAACCGCCGACTGCCACCGCTCGCGCCGGCCTGCCCGCCACCACCGTCTCGCCGGCCCTGGCCGCACAGCTCGAGGCCCAGGGGCACGAACTGCTCGAAGGCGGGCAGTACGGCCCGGCCGCGCAGGTGCTCGCGCGGGCCGTCGCTGCGACCGGGGAGCAGCTGCAGCGGTGCCTGCAGCCGGTGACCGAAGCCTGCCTGACGTATGCCTACGCGCTGTATGACCTCGGGCGAGCGATGCAGCTCGACGGTCACCCCGCCTCCGCGATCCCGGTGCTCGAGCAACGGCTGCAGATCGACAACCAGCGCTCCGCGGTCGCGCTGGAGCTCGAACAGGCGCGGGCGCAGCTGGGGTGAGCGCGGCCTCAGGAGAAGTGGGTCCGGGGGCGCTCCAGCCGGATGCCGTCCACGATCGTGTCTACCTTCTCGTTGTAGAAGGCGATCAGGCCCGCGATCGGAAGCAGCTGCCGGGTGGGAAAGTCGTAGGCCCACGCCAGATCCGGTAGCACCTCATCGGCGATGCGGACCGACCAGTAGCCGCTCGTGACGCCCTTGTAGGGGCAAGCGGTGACCGAAGCGCACCGTCCCGGCCAGCCCCGCGAGCGCGTCCTCGCCGTAGACGTGCGCCACTCCCGGCCGGGGGATCTCCCCTACACGGAGACCATGGCGCCGGGCGGGCCCGCGGCCGAGCTTCTCCGGACGGCTCTCGTCCACGAGCACGGCCGGGTCCACGTCGGCGAGCGGTATGTAGTACTGCGGGTAGCTGGGCCACTCCCACACGTACAGGGCTCGGGTCGTGTCGAGCACGGGCGCGCCGCCAACGAACGCACGCACCCGGCGCGGCACCGGCTCGATGTGGTCGACCGGCACGACCATTTGCGGGTAGTCGGCCACGGGCATCAGCTTAGGGACGGGCGCCTGCGTGCGCGGGCGCACGCGCGCAGCACCGCGTGTAGCTTGCGCGGGGTGCGCCGAGCGGAGTCACAGTTGAACGCCGAGGAGGGCCGCGCGGTTCTCCTCCTGCAGCACATCGGCTGCGAGCCGCCGGCCGCCTACCAGGACGAGCTCGATGCGCGCGGGATCGAGGTCCATCGCGTGCTGCTCGCGGATGGCGAGCCGCTCCCCGACTGGCGGCGGTTCGCCGCGATCATCGCGATGGGCGGCCCGATGGCCACCTACGACGAGCGCGCCCATCCCTGGCTGGTGCCCGAGAAGCGCCTGATCGCCGAGGCCGTCCGCGAGGGCATGCCCTTCTGGGGCGTGTGTCTCGGTGCACAGCTGCTCGCCGCGAGCCTCGGCGGGCGGGTGTTCGCCGGCCCCTGCCCCGAGGTGGGCGTGCTGACGGTGGAGCTCACCGCCGACGGAGCGCGCGACCCGGTCTTCGGCTCCGCGCCCGCCAGCTTCCCCTCCTTCCACTGGCACGGCGACACCTACGAGCTCCCCGACGGCGCCGCCCGGCTCGCCCGCTCGGCCCTGTACCCGCAGCAGGCCTTCGTCTTCGGGCGCGCCTACGCGCTGCAGTTCCACCTCGAGGTCAGCGCTCGTCTGGTCACGGAGTGGGCCCGTGTGCCCGCCTACGCGGACAGCCTCGCGAGCCTGCCCGGGACGGACCCGATGCCGGCGATCCTGCAGCAGCTCGCCGCCGCCGAGGCCGAGTCGCTCGCGTTGGCGCGGCGGCTGTTTTCGCGCTGGCTCGTGGAGGTCGCCGCGCTGCCCGGGACAGCTCCGCGATAGGAGCACTCGCAGCACGCCACTGCGGCCGGACGGCGGCGGCGCTCACGCGGAGGCGGCGGCGTCCTCGATGACCACCCGCACCGTGCGCAGGAGCCTGTCGCTCGCGCCGCGCACGCTGCCTCCCAGCTGGAGCGTGCCGCGGATGTAGGCGAGCGTCTCCGCGGTAAGACGCTCGCCCGGGAGCACGTTGGGTATGCCCGGCGGGTAGGTGGCGAGCGACTCGGCCGCGATCCTTCCGACGGCGAGCTCGGCCGGCACCACCTCCTGACGCCCCAGGTAGGCCTCTCGCGGCGTCATCGCCAGCTCCCCCAGGGGGGCGCGGCCGCGAAGCTCGCGCGCGCGCCACCCGGATCGAGCCCCACGCGCTCGACGGCCACGCGCAGCGCCGACACCAGGCGCTCGGCCTCCGGGAGGCCGCGCTCGCCCATCCCGAACACCGCCACGATCACATTCTGGCCGTACAGCTCGAGATTGATGTCGCCGATCTCGCGCAGCAGCGGCGCCAGCTCGTAGCCGCTGGCCGCGATCCCCCGCAGGTCCACCGCCAGGCGCAGCGGGTCGTAGGCGAACACCCCCGGGCGTCCCGCCAGGCGCTCGTCCAGCACCTCCAGTCCAGGAATCGCCCGGATCTCCGCACGCGCCTGGGCGACCGCGGCCATCGTGCGCCCGAGCAGCGTCCGTCCGTGCACAGCGGCCTGCCGGCGCGCCGCGTCCAGTGACGCGAACAGCAGCGAGTTGGGGCTCGTCGACTCCGTGAGCGTCACCGCGCGGTCGACCACGTCCTCTCCGATCAGCTCGCCCGCATCTCGGCCGAGATGGAGCATCGCCGACTGCGTGAGGCTGCCCACGATCTTGTGGGTGCTCGAGATCACCAGGTCCGCGCCCGCCGCCAGCGCATGTTCGGGAAGGTCCTCGTGGAAGGCCATGTGGGCGCCCCACGCCTCATCCACCACCAGCGGCACACCCCGTGTGTGCGCCACCCGGGCGAGTCCTCTGATGTCGGCCGCCGCGCCGAAGTAGGTGGGCGAGATCACCCACGCGGCCACAGCCGAGGGCGTCTCCGCCAGCGCCCGCTCGAGGGTCTCCTCGGTCAGGCAGTGGGCGATCCCCAGTTCCGGATCGATCTCGGGCGCGGCGAATGTCGGGCGCATGCCCGACAGCACGAGCGCATCGATCGTGCTCGAGTGCGCATTGCGCTGGACCACCACCGCATCGCCGCGGTGCGCGAGCGCGAGCCCGGCTGCGAGGTTTCCCTGGGAGGCGCCGTTGATGAGGAACCACGCGCGCCCCGCGCCCCAAGCGTCGGCCGCGAGCCGCTGCGCTCGCTCGAACGGCGTGGGATCCACACCCACGTCCACCCCGTGCGTCAGCGCGGGGATGTCCATCGACAGCGCGCGCTCGCCGATCGCCTCGATCAGATCCGGATCCGCCCCCGGTCCCCCCTTGTGGCCGGGAACGTGCAGCCGCGCCGGCATGCGCGCCGCGTACTCCCGCAGCGCGTCCAGGTAGGGCGTCTCCCGCTGGCGCTCGTCCATCCGCCTCAGCTGCGCTCCGCGGAGACCATCCCAAGCGAGTCTAGTGCCGTCGCCAGACCCGCCCCGCCCCACGCCGGGCGTCCCGCCCCGCCCGCGTCCCGCCCCCCGGCGCCCCGCCGCGCGCGCCCGCACCCCGCCCGGGCGGCAGACATGCGGGACCGCTGCCCTCCCGGCCTGATGGCCGCCCCGCCCCGCCCTTGAGGTGCTCCCGCACGTGACGCCCGTGCCGCGCGCGTGACAGCCGAGCGTTCACAGTGCAAAAACTGCCCCGGGCCGGCCCCAGCCAGCCGAAGCCACGGCTACCGTGGGTCGTGTTCCAGAAATAGCGGCCCGGCGGTGCGTGAACACCCCGGGCCCGGCACCGAGTCGCTCAGCCTCGGCGCACCCCCGATTGTCTCCCGGCGCCGCTTCGGGCACCACCCCGCCGAGCGGGCAGGCGCGATCTCGGGCGGTGCGGCGGGCCGCCGCTCGGAGCCGCAGCCGAGAGGAGGACGATGCACCGAGACGATCGACGCGGCGGCCCCGGCCGGCCCGATCGACCAGCGGCGGCAGTCGTGCTCGCAGCCGTCGACCGTGCCACCCGCCATCGAGCCGGCGCTCCCTCCGGGGCGCCCGCCGGCTCGATCCTCGAGCACCTCGCACTCGGACGCCGCTCGGGGGCCTCCCGCGCGGTGCGCGCCCGGCTGCAGGAGCTGGAGCTCGAGGGCACGGTCGAGCGCCGTCTCCGGCACGGCCTCGCGGTGTGGTCGCTCACCGGGAAGGGCCTCCGCCGCCTCGAGCGCGATGCGAGGGCCGGCGAAGCACCGGCGCTGCCCGAGTCGCCCCAGCATCGCCGCTGGCGCAACGCGCGGACCGCGGCCGCGCTCGAGATCGACCGACTGCGCGGCAGCCTCGAAGAGGCTCTCGCCGATGCCGAGCGCCTGCTCGCCACCGAGCGGCCGCACTCGGACGCCTGGTTCGAGCTGGCGGAGACGCTGCGGCGCACGGCCAGGCGGGTGGGGTCGGCCGGCCACTGTCTCTACGAGTGGCCGGAGCCCGACGACGCCCGCGCCGACATCGATGACCGTCGCGAGCCCGAGGATCGGTGCCAGCAGCCGCCGCTTCGCCGACGGCGCCGCGCGCTCCGCGCCGGGCGGCGCAACATCGCACTGTGGCGCGACGCCGCCGGCCCCCGATAGGGCCTTTGCTACTGTCCCGCCCGAGGTGCCCTGCTGAACTACGGCAAGCACGATCAAGCCCCAGAGGACCGGTCTGCGGGGGATCGTGAGCTGCACCGCGTGGGGATCCTCCCCCCGCGCTTTCAGGAGTGGCAGATCGAGCTGCACGGGCGACGCGTCGTCTACCGAGTCGCCGGAAGCGGGGAACCGGTGGTGCTGATCCACGGCATGCTCAACTCCTCGAGCCACTGGCAGTCGGTCGCGGACGGTCTCGCGCGCGAGCACATGGTGATCGCTCCGGACCTCATCGGCCACGGGGACTCGGCGGCGCCGCGCGGCGACTACTCGCTGGGAGCGCACGCAGCGAGCATCCGCGACCTGCTCGCGGCGATCGGCGTCGAGCGCGCGACGATCGTGGGGCACTCGCTCGGGGGCGGCGTGGCGATGCAGTTCTTCTACCAGTTCCCACAGCGCGTGGAGCGGCTCGTGCTGATATCCAGCGGCGGCCTCGGGCGCGAGGTCAGCCCGATGCTGCGCACCGCGGCGCTGCCGGGGATCCCCACGCTGCTCGCGCTCACGATCAACCGGCGACTGCTCGCCGGGCTGTGGGACGGGGGGCGTCGCCTGCGCGAGCGCGGAACGGGCGCCGGCGTCTACCTGCAGGCGGTCGCACGCGCCCTGCGCCCGCTGCAGACCGCGGATGCGCGCGGCGCGTTCGTGCACACGCTCCGGTCGGTGATCGACGTTCGCGGCCAGCGCGTGAGCGCCACCGACCGCCTGTATCTGCTTGAGGCCGTGCCCACGCTGATCGTGTGGGGCGAGCGCGACAACACGATCCCGATCGAGCACGGGCGCCGGGCCCATCACGAGATCGCCGGCAGCGCCTTCAGGACGCTTCCCTCCGCGGCGCACTTCCCGCACCTGGAAGACCCCGACGGGCTCTCCGAGCTGCTGCGCGAGTTCATCGCCGAGACCCCTCCGGCGAGGGTCGGGGACGCCGACTGGGGCGCCCTGCTCTCCCGCCGCTCGCCCCGGTCGCGGCGGCTGGGTGACGTCGCCTAGCTAGGACGGCGAGGACTGCGCGGAGGGGGCGGCCCGCCAGCTCGGCGGATAGGGGAGCGGCTCGAGCCGCTCCTGCAGCTGCGGCCGCAGAGCCTCGAAGCGGGGTGGCAGCGACAGGTGCTCCCCGAGATGGCCGGCGTCCTCGTCGACAGCGAACCCGGGGCCGATCGTGGCGATCTCGAACAGGACCCCGCTCGGCTCGCGGAAGTAGATCGACTTGAAGTAGAAGCGGTCGATAACCGGCGTGGGGCGCGCCCCCGCCTGGGCCACTCGCAGCCGCCACATCTCGTGATCCTTCATCTGCGAGGCGAAGGCCACGTGATGGACCGTTCCGGCGCCCTGGCTGCGGTTGATCTCCGGCGGCGCGGCGTCGTAGGCGTAGAAGCTCCGGCGGTGCTCGCCGCGCACCTCCCAATGCTCCCCCGCACCCCTGGTGAAGCCGAGCGTCCCGGCCAGCAGCTGCTCGCTGCGGGCGGGCGCGGAGCTGTAGGCGCGAACGCCCTCGAACCCCTGCAGGGCGTGCTCGGTGGGGATCTCCGGGGAGCGCGCGGTCAGCGGCGCATCGTCGGTGACGACATGGACGAGCTCGTGCCCGAGGCCCTCGGGGTCGCTGAACAGCAGGCTGTCGCCGGTCAGCTTCGCCTCGCAGCCTGCCGCCTGCAGACGCTCCCTCCAGAAGCCCAGCGCGTCGGGACTCGCGACCCGCCAGACGATGCGGTGCACCATCCCCGCGCCGGTCACGCCGCGCTCGGCGCCCGGGTACTCGAAGAACGTGAGGTCCATGCCGGGCGAGCCGTCCTCGTCGCCGTAGAAGAGGTGGTAGACGGTCGGATCGTCCTGGTTGACGGTTCGCTTGACCATCCGCAGGCCGAGCACCCCCGTGTAGAACTCGACGTTGCCCGGCGCGTCCGCGGTGATCGCGGTGATGTGGTGGATCCCCTCCAGCTTCATGGTGCTCACTCTAATTGAGTTCTCGTGCCTGCGATCATCGGGCCCGTGCAGGACGGTTCCCTCATCCCCCGCTACGGGCGGGCCAGGCGCGACCGCTCGCTCGCGGTGCTCGAGGGCTTTCACCCGCTCAAGCACGCGCTGCGCTTCGACGCGAACGTGCTCGAGGTCCTCACGCGCGACCCCGTCGGGCTCGGGCGGCTGTCCGCGCTGCTCGCGCCCGACCTGGCCGCCCGCATCGCCTCCCTCGCGCGCCCGGTCGAGCCCGAGGTCTTCGACCGCCTTGCGCCGCTCGCGCCGTCGACGGGCGTGATCTCCCTGGCCGAGCGACCCGCTGTGGACCCCGCAGCGGTGCTCGCCGATACCGGCGCTGGCGATGCCGGCCCGGTCGTGCTGCTCGAGGACCCCCGCGACCTCGGCAACATGGGCGCGTGCGTGCGCGTCGCCGCCGCGGCGGATGCCGGCGGGGTGTTGTGCACGGGCGACCACGACCCCTGGCACCCCGACGCGCTGCGCGGCGCCGCGGGCCTGCATTTCGCCGTGCCGGTCGCCCGCCTGCCGGACCTCGCGCTGCTCGACGGGCGCGCGCGGCCGCTGCTGGCACTCGATCCCGACGGGGAGCCGCTCCACCCCGCCGAGCTTGACTCGCGTGCGGTGCTCGCCTTCGGCACCGAGCGCCACGGCCTCAGCGACGAGCTCGCTGCGAGGGCCGACGCGCGCATCAGCATCCCGATGCGTGCCGGCGTCTCGAGCCTGAACCTCGCGACCTCGGTCGCCGCGGTTCTGTTCGCCTGGCGCCTTGCGCCGCACCCGGCCGCGCGGGTCCCCGAGATCCGGCCGTCCGCGGGCACCGGCGATCCGCGCGGGCCTGAGGATCCGCGCGGGCCTGACGCGCTGGGGGCCGAGCGGTCGGTCGGGGGCTGACGGACCTCCCGCCCGGCGGTCCGCTTAGCCGTGGGCGCGGGCTTCGACCCCGTCCAGCAGCCCCCAGTTGCCCTGCAGCGCGGCGCGCGCGCGGAGGAGCATGCGGTCCCCCTGCCGGGACGGGTCCTCCGCCTCGGCGAGCAGCTCCTCGATCAGCTCGGCGGCGGCGGCGGCGTGCTCCACGTCGAGCAGCTCGTGGACCCTGAAGTACTCGGTCGCGGGGCCCTCGGCGCTGTAGCCGTAGTGGCCAGTGAGGCCTTCGATCTTCGTCCTCGAGATCTCGGGCTGGGAGGCCTCGAGGACATACAGCACCGCGAGGTGCTCCAGCAGGTCCTCTCCCGCGGTCCACGCCTCCGCGCACCTCTGAGTCTCACGGAGCGGGACCGCGTCCACACCAGCGGCCGGCGAAGCCGGCGCGGGCGCCACGCCCGCCGCGCGGGCGAAGGCGTCCCACAGCTCGACGTGCCCGCTCTCCTCCTCCGCGTGGGCACGCAGCGCGTCGCGCCTGGCGCCGTCCGCGGCGGACGCCGCCCTCGCCGAGGCCTCGGCGAGGGCGAGCACCGCGTGGCGGTACTCGGCCGCGTAGATGCCGAGCTCCTCGCCGCTCAGCTCGCCGGCGTTCCAGCGCTGGTAGAACGGGTGCTCGAGCACGTCGACCGACCGGCGCAGCTCGTCGAGCTGCTCAACGATCTCCATTGCAAGGTTCCCTTCTGTCGTGGTTGATGGGGGACGGCGGCAGGACACGGGCCCCGCGGGTCGAAGGACACCGGTCATAGCGGACCGCACCTAGTGTCAATCCGCATGACGTCCGACGTCGATGCGAGTGTGGACACAGGAGAGTCCGATCCAGTCATGGGGAGGTATCCGTGATCATCATCATCGCCTTCGCGGTCGTTGCGCTCGGCTTCAGTGCGCTGCTCGCGATCGCGCTCGGCCGCGCCGCCGGCAGCGCCGACCGGGCCATGGAGGGCCTCCTCGCCGAACACCCCGCGGACCCGCGCATGGGCGCCATCAGCCATAGCTACGCGGGGTTGTCGTGCGCCCACGCCACGATCGCGCGGGAGTCGTCGATCACGGTGCCGTCGTCGAGCACGAGCGTGGGCACCCAGCGGTTGCCGGTGAGCTCCTTCACCTCACGCCGTCCGCGGGTCTGGTTGAACACCCCGGGCAGCGGCGCGAAGCCGTAGGAGCGGATCAGCTCGGGCTCGTGGCCCGCGTCCCTGAGGGCGTGGTAGGCGTTGGCGCAGGGATGCCCGCCCGGTCGCGGCGTGGGGAAGGTGCCCCAGCACACGTAGAGCTTCACGAGACCTTCAGCGTGCCTTCCATGCCGGCCTGACGGTGGCCCGGCACCGAGCAGTAGAACGTGTAGGTCCCGGGCTTCAGTTTGAGCGTGACGCTCCGGGTGCCGCCCGTGAAGGTGGGAGTGGCGCCGAGCACCGTTGTCCCCTGGGCGATCGTCACGTTGTGTTCGACGGGCGACATGTTGGCCATCGTGATCGTCACCGTGCCCGCCTTCGCGGTGAGCTGCTTGGTGTTGTATTCGAGCAGCCCGGTGCGATTGGCTTCGAGCGTGAGCAGGTTGGCCGCGCCGCCGGACGCCAGCGCCTGGGTGTGCACCGGGGTGGTCGAGGCGGGAGCCGCAGCCGCGGCGGCGCTCGAGGCGGAGGTGGACGAGGGCGGCGCCGGGTTGGGCGGGAACACGAACACGCTGTTGGTCTGTGCCGCCTCGGTGGCGGTCGCCGATTTCGAGGGCGGGCCGGCGGTGATGACCGCCGTGGACACCGCGGCGAGCACGAGCACGGCGGTCGTGGCGATCACCGCCCGCTGCTGGCCGAGGCTGTTCGGGAAGTCGGGTTTGCGCAGCCCCAGGCCGAGCGAGACGGTGAGCGCCCACACGACCAGCAGCCCGCCCGCGATGAAGAACGGGACCTTGCTCTTCTCCGCGGCGAGGACCGGGGCGATCTGGACGGCCAGCGTGTGCATCGGGCGCGAGCCTAGCCGATGGGGCCGAGGTCTGCTCCGCCGCGGGCCGTCGCGCGGGCGGTCCGCGAGCGGGCGCTCAATCGGCTCCGGCCGGGCTCGGCTCCGACGTCTCGGGCGTCAGCTCGCGCGTCTGCGAAGCCGGTGCAAGACCCGGCTCGGAGCGGGCTGCACGCATCTCATAGCCCCTGCGCGTGGCCGCGTCGGCGCCCGCGAGTACGCGGTCGGCCTTCATCGCCCGGGTCATGCCCTCCGAGAGCGCACGCGGCAGGATCGCACCGAGGGTGACCGACCGCTTGGCGCGCTTGGGCACCCACACGTCGACGATCCCCAGCTGGAGCGCCTCGACGATCGCATCGGCGACTTCGGCGGGCTCCAGGCTGCTCATCCCTCGCGCCTGGCCGAGACCGGAGCCGAGCTCGGTGTTGACGACGAAGGGCAGCACGTAGCTGAGCTCGATGTGCGCGCCCATCAGCCGGAGCTCGCCGCGCACCGCCTCGCTGAGGCCCACCACAGCGTGCTTGGTCGCAGAGTAGGTCGCACCGCCGGGAGCGCCGAACCTCCCGGCCTGGGAGGAGATGTTCACGATGTGGCCGCGATCCCGCGGGATCATGCGCTCGAGCGCGAGCTTCATCCCGATGATGACACCGTGAATGTTGATGTCGACCATCCGCCTGGCAGTGAGGTCGTCCTCGTCGATGAAGCGGCCCACCTGCATGATCCCGGCGTTGTTGACGAGCACGTCCAGGGGCCCCAGCTGCTCCTCGGCGTCGTCGAGGAAGGCCGAGAACGACGCCCTGTCGGTGACGTCGAGCGGCAGCGCCACCGCGGATCCGCCCAGCTGCTCGGCTGTCTCGCGTGCCGCGTCGAAGTCGACGTCGCCGATCGCGACCCGCATCCCGTGGGCCAGGAAGGCCTCTGCGGTGGCTCGTCCGATCCCGCGCGCCGCCCCGGTGATCGCGGCTGTCTCTCCTGCGAGGATGCGGGGGTTCTTGGCCATGGTTCTCCTCCTGGTCGCGCGTGGTGCCGGCCCTGCAACGCTAGCGCGCAGAGCTGAGATTGGGGCGCCGGGGTAGTACGCTGGCCACTATGCCGTTCTTCGAGCACGAGGGGCAGCGCCTCGCATACAGCGAGTTCGGGGGCCGCCCCGCGGCCGTCACAGCGAGCGGCGGGCGCGGGCGCAGGGCCAAGAGCGCGGCGGCCACGGACCGGCCGCTGGTCCTCCTGCACGGGCTGCTGCTCTCGCAGGAGATGCACCGGCCGTTGGCCGAGGCGCTGGCCGCGCGGGGCAACCACGTGATCACCCTCGATCTCCTCGGCCACGGTCGCTCGGACCGTCCCCGCGACATGTGGCGCTACTCCATGGCGGTCTACGGCGAACAGGTGGTCGCCCTGCTCGATCACCTCGGCATCGAGCAGGCCGTCGTGATGGGCACCTCGCTCGGCGCCAACGCCGCGCTGGAGGTCGCCGCGAGCAGACCCGACCGCCTGCGCGGGCTCGTCATCGAGATGCCGGTGCTCGACAACGGCCTGCTCGGGAGCGCCCTCGCCTTCACCCCGCTGCTCGTCGCGCTCACGTTCGGGGAGCCGATCATGAAGGTGCTCGCGCGCTCGGCCCGCGCGGTTCCGCGCCGGCTGCTCCCGCACTACGGCAACGTGATGCTCGACCTCATGCGCCAGGAACCGGGCCCCGGGGGAGCGCTCCTGCAGGGCCTCTTCTTCGGGCGCATCGCACCCCCGCGCAGCGAGCGGCGGACCTTCCAGGCGCCCACGCTCGTCCTCGGGCACGCGCGCGACCCGGTCCACCCCTTCTCCGATGCCGGCACGCTCGCGAAGGAGATGCCCAACGCGCGTCTGCTGATGGCCGATTCGCTTGTCGAGCTGCGCGTTCACCCCGAGCGCCTGACCGAGGAGATCGCGGCCTTCCTCGACGAAGTCTGGTCGAGCACACCGGCCCGGCGCACGCGCCGCCCGGCGAAGCCCGCGAGCACCCGCCCGGCGCGGAAATCGGCCTCGCCGCCCCAGCGCTCCGCCGCCGCCGCGCGGCGCACGCGCACCGCCGCCAAGGCCTAGCGGCTCGCCGCTAGGAGGCGGGGAACAGTTCCAGTTCGTTGACCGTCACGTGGCCCGGAGCCTGCGCCGTGCCGACCGAGGACGCCGGCGCGCGGCTGATCCAGAGCGTGACGAACGTGAACGCGTGCGCGGATTCGCGCAGCGTTATGTGCGCGTGCTTCTTCTTGACCTTGAGCCAGTGGCTGAGCGGCACCCATGCCGGTTCGGTGATCGAGCTCGGCACCGTCTTGCCGTTGGCGCCGTACACCTGCACGGTCATCCCGGGTGTCGAGGTGATGAGCTCGAGCGCCGAGAGCCTCTGCGGTGCCTTGAGGTTGATCAGCAGCCCCTCCGCCATCCTCGGCGCGGTCGCGGGTTCGACCTGGGCGGTCCAGCCCGTGGAGGTGTCGCCGTCGATCGCGAGGCTCGGGTCGCCGAAGTTGGAGGCGGGGTAGTCGTAGGGGTTGTAGGTCGACGCTGCGTCGGTGTCGAGCAGGATCGCGGTCGGCGCTTGTTCGCTGCTCGCGCCTCCGGTGGTGGCGCTCGACGGGGTCGTCGTGGTGGTCGTCGTCGTGGTCGTGGGCGTCGTCGTTTCGGTGGTCGCTTTCGGGGTCACCGCCGTGAGCGGGATTTTCGGCGGTTTGACGGTGACCTTCGGCAGCGGCGTGCTCGTCGTCGGGAGCGGGGTGGTGCTCGGCGCGGGCACAGCGGGCGCGGGCGTGACCGTCCGGGCGATCGTGGTCGTCGCCACCCTCGGCTTCGGCGTGCTCCTGCTGAACGCGGCGTAGCCCGCGGCGGCGGCGCCGAGCACCAGCGCCAGCGCGACGCCGATGATGATCCCGGCCGAGCGCCAGCTCGGCGTGCCGAGGCTCCCCGGGGCGCCCGAGCCGCACTGCAGGCACCAGTCCTGCTCGGCCGCCATCGGCGCGCCGCAGCGGGCGCAGGTTCGCTCGGCCGCCGGGGGCGCCGGCGCGGCGCTTGCGCCGGATGCGGCCTGCGTGGGCGGGTCGGGCGGTCGCGGCCCGGCCGCGGGAGCGGGTGGAGGATCGGCGGTCAGCGTTTCCACTTGCTGGATTCTAACCCGACCGCGCCCGCGTCTCAGGCGGTTGCGCGCGGGGCGGGCGGACCCCCGGGGACGATGTCGCGGCCGGTCGGCCTCAGCTGCTCGTCGAGCTCGAGCTGCCAGTAGTAGCGGGTGAAGGTCATTCCCGCGCGGAACTCACCGACGTGCGGGGCCACGCTCTCGCCGGCCGCCATCGCGACGATCAGCTCGGGGTAGGTGCGGCCGGGGAGCGCCGCGTAGACCGGGGCCGGGAACGCGCCGCCGAAGCGCGTGTTGACGTCGGTGATCCCGATGCCGGTCTCGGGGTCGCGAAACACCTGGATCGTCGCCGGCCCGCGCACCCCGAGGGTCTCCACGACGCGGCGGCCGAGCTCGATGAGCTCCTCGTCGCGCACGACCTGGCCCTTGATCGACTCGCCGCCCCGGGACTCGAGCATGGTGCGCGGGATCGCGTTCAGGCAGTGGCCGTCCCGGTCGCCGAGGCAGTCGATCGACAGCTCGGGTCCCCCCATCCGCCTCTGCACCATCGTCGGCTCGCGTACGTAGTCGACGAAGAAGCGCGCCTGCTCCGCGTCCCCGGCCGGATGGATCGAGCGGGCGCCGGATCCGCGACGCGGCTTGACCATCACCGGATATGCCAGCGCGGTGAGATCCGCGTCGGGCAGCACCGTCGGCGGCGAGGGCAGTCCGTGGCGCTGGAGCAGCAGGTGGGTCTCGTACTTGTCGTAGGTCGCGCGCGCGACCTCCGCCGAGGGCACGAGCGCCGGCAGGCGGCCGTCCTCTCGGGCCCCCGCGAGGACCTCGATGTCGAGGTCGGTGAGCGGCAGCACCGCGCCCACGCCGTGCTCTGCGCAGAGGCGCTGCAGCGCCGGCACGTAGTCGGGGTCGTCGATCAGCGGCACCGACACGTTGACGTGCGCCGCGTAGCGGGCGGGGGCCAGCGGCGCCGGATCGGCCACGACGGTCTTCGTCAGGCGGGCGAAGCAGGAGACGATGTCGTAGCGCTTGCCCGCGCCGGTGAGCAGGATCGCGGGGGCGCTCACAGCTCCCCCTCCCAGCCGCCGGCCTCGCCCTTGTACAGGCCCGAGCCGCCGAGCACCATCGCGACCGTCCGCCACAGGATCCTCAGGTCGAGCGCGGGCGAGCGATGTTCGATGTAGTAGAGGTCGAGCTCGATCCGCTCCGACCACGGCAGCGAGGCGCGCCCGTTGACCTGCGCCCAGCCGGTGATCCCCGGCTTGATCGCCAGGCGCCCGCGCTGGCGGTCGGTGTACTGCGCGACCTGCACCGGCAGCGTGGGACGCGGGCCGATCAGGGACATCTCGCCGCGCAGCACGTTGACGAGGTTCGGCAGCTCATCGAGCGAGGTCCTGCGCAGGAACGCCCCGACGCGCGTGATCCGCGGATCCTCCGCGTCGATCGCCAGCCCCGCACCGACGCGCTCGGCCCCCGCGACCATCGTGCGCAGTTTCAGGAGCTCGAACTCGCGGCCGGCCAGGCCCGCGCGCCGCTGACGGTAGATAGCCGCCCCCGCGCTCTCCAGGCGGATCGCGACCATCGCCGTGAGGATCACCGGCGCCGCCAGCACAAGCGTCGCGGAGGAGCCGATGACATCGATCGCGCGGCGAATCACCGCGCGCACAATAAGCCCCCGCGCGCGCTCGGGCACGGCGCGGGGATGACGCGCGCCGGCCGCGGCGCGGGACGCGGCGCCTTCGTCCGCCTCAGCGGGTGCCCTCCGCCGCCTCCCAGGACGCGTCGGTCCCGTGGCGCAGCCAGTCCCACAGACCAGCGGCCGGCGAGGCCGTGGTGAGCACGTAGTAGCGCGCGATCAGCAGCGGCCGTGCTCGCGCCGCGCCGGCGAGCGCGGCCGCCGCCAGGAGCGCGGCCTGGAGCGCCAGCGTGACCGTGTACAGCGGTCCGACGCCGATCGCCACGAGCGCCACGTTCGCCCCGAGCGCGAGCACGTGCAGGCCCGGCGTGAGGTAGCGCAGCAGCCGGTGGGAGAGGATCATCAGCGCGTAGCCGGGGGTGTACCCGCGCGGGGACAGCATCCCGCCCCGCAGAAGGATCGGCCAGGTGTGGCTCATCATCCGCCGCTTGCGCGCGAACTCGCCGCCGATCGAGGGGACCATCTTCTCGCTCGCCCGCGCCTGCGGCACGTACACCGCGCGGCGCCCGCGCTTGACTGTGTTGAACGGGAGCGAGAGGTCGTGGCCCATGATCGGGTCCACGACGATGTAGGAGTCGCGCGTGGTCGCGTAGATCGCGCCGTTGCCGGCCGTTATCGAGCTCAGCCGGGACTCCAGCGCGCGGAGCGCGAGCTCGTAGCGCCAGTAGAGGCCCTCCTGGTTGCCGGCGCCCGCGCCCTCGGCCGCCTGCACGAAGCGGACCGCCCCGCAGGCGTAGCCGACGCGCTCCTCGCCGAAGGCGCGCACGAGCTCGCGGGCGGCCCCCGCCTCCCACAGCGCGTTGGCGTCGGAGAACGCCAGGATCTCCCCGTCCGCGCGCTCCACCGCGGCGTCCTGGGCGCGGATCTTGCCTCCGCGCGGAAGCTCGAGCACGAGATCGGCGCCGGCCTCTCGCGCCCGCGCGGCGGTCGCGTCGGCGCAGCCGTCGCACGCCACGATCAGCTGCAGGCGCTCGCGGGGGTAGTCGAGCGCGAGCGCGTTCTCGAGCTTCGCGCCGATCACCGCCTCCTCGTCGTGCGCGGCCACGATCAGCGACAGCCGCGGCAGCTCCCGCGGTGGCGGCGGGGCTGCTGTGGGGCCGCGCAGCCGGGCGATCCCGGCGAGCGCCAGCGCGTAGCCGAACTGCGTCCAGCAGATCAGGCCGACCGACACCCAGAAGACGATCTCGAGCGCCGTGCTCATCGGCCGTCGCCGCCCCCCAGGAGGGCCTCGTACAGCTCCAGCGTGCGTCGCGCCACCGCGTCCCAGGAGTACGCCCCGGCGGCGGCGTCGCGAGCCGCCCGGGCCATCTCGCCGAGCGCGACAGGGTCCGCGAGCAGGCTCCCCAGCGCGTCGTGCAGCTCCCGCGCATCGCCGGCGGGGACCGTGCGCGCGGCGCCCGTCGCGGCGATCTCCGGAAAGCCGCCGACGTCGCTGAGCAGCATCGGCCGGCCGAACGCCAGCGCCGTGAACAGCACCCCCGACTGGTCGATCTCGCGATAGGGCAGCACGACGAGCTGGGCGCGTCGGAAGCACGCCGCGAGCTCGTCCTCGTCCACGTAGCGGGCGAGGAAGCGCACCCCCGGTGGAGCGCCTGCGGCGAGCGGGGCGAGATCCATGCGGGGCATCCCCACGATCCACAGCTCGGCGTCCTCGATCCCCCGCCAGGCCTCGAGCAGCACGTCGATCCCCTTGTAGGGGCGCATCAGGCCGAAGCAGAGGACCACCGGGCGGTCGGTCTCCAGCGGCGGCGCCTGACCCCCGGGGTGCTCGCGGGCGAGGTGCGCGAATGCGCCGTGCGGGATCACGTGCACGCGCCCGGGGTCCACGCCCACCTCGCCGAGCAGGCGCGAGCGGCCGTGCTCGGAGTGCACCACGACCGCGTCGAAGCGGTCGTAGAGCCGGCGCTGCGCGCGGCGCTGTCCCGGGAGGGGTTCGCGCGGCAGGACGTCGTGGGCGGTCAGCAGCAGCGGCCGCAGACGGCCTGACGGCAGCCGCCGGGCCGGGAGCAGGCGGCCGTCGAGGTGCTGCACCGGCAGCCACTGGAAGTGCACGACCTCGGCCGCCCGCGACGCGCGGCGGTAGGCGAGCATGTCGGGGACGTGCTCGAGCAGCTTCAGCGCGCGACGCCTGCGGGGATCCGCCGTCCGGGAGGCCCGCCGGTAGAAGGACTCCCGGCGCCGGTAGCCCTCCGCCGCGGGCAGCGGCCCGTGCGCGAAGCGGCTCGTGAACAGCTCGACGGCCGCTCCCTCCGCGCCGAGCGCGTGGCAGAGCGCGTGGTCGTAGGGCGGCGTGTAGGCGGACGGATCGACGACGTGGACGCGCACGGACACGGACAATAGGCGCGCCTGGGGCGACAATGCCCGGATGACAGGCGATCGAGACGCCGTCGCCGGTCCCCCCCGGGCGGGCGAGATCGAGCTGAGCTACTGCGTGGTGAACACCTCGCAGCGCGAGCTGCTCCTGCGCGGGCTGGACGCGATCGCGCGGGAGCGCGCGACGCTGCCGTTCGCCAGCGAGGTGCTCGTGCTCGACAACGGATCCCGCGACGGCTCGGCGGAGGCGGCGCGCGCGCACCCGGCGGTGACCGAGACGGTCGCCCTCGATCAGCGCCGCGGCAAGGCGCTCAACGACTCCGAGCTGCTGCGCCGCGCGCGGGGGCGCGTGGTGCTGCTGCTCAACGAGGACTCCGAGCTGACGCCCGGGGCGACGCTCGCCCTCTGGAGCGCCCTGCTGGAACACCCCTCGGCGGCGTGCGCGGGGGCGCGGCTGGTGCGCCCCGACGGCACCCCGCAGGCGTCGGCCTGGCGCTTCCCGACCCCGCTCACCGCGCTCGCGGGCGCCCTCTTCATCCACCGGCTCGTCACCGTCCAGAGCCGCGGCGAGCGGGTGCGGGAGGTGGACTGGTGCCAGTCGGCGGCGCTGCTCGTCAGGCGCGAGGCGGCCGCCGAGGTGGACTACCTCGACGAGGACTTCTTCGTCTACTCCGACGAGGTCGACTTCGCGCGGCGACTGCGCGATGCCGGCTGGCGCAGCCTGTATGTGCCGGCGGCGGTCGCGATCCATCACGAGCAGCTCTCGACGGCAGCCATCCCCGAGCGCAGGATCGTCGAACTCGCACGCAACCGCGACCTCTACATGCGCAAGCATCACTCGGCGGCCGCCGCCCGCGCGGTGCGCTGGTTGACCGCATGGAGCTACGGACTGCGCGCGCTCGCCGCGCTCGTCATGCCCGGGCACGCGGCCGGCCGCTACCGTGCGCACGCGATCGCGGCCCTCCGCCCCGGTCGCGGCGAGGGCCTGCGCGAGGCCGCCGACCGATACAACCGCGGCGCCGTCGCCTGACCCGGCGCAGCGAGGGCTCGGCGCCATCGTCCGGCCCCGGCGGCGGCACGGACGGCGGCGGGCGGGATGGCGGTGGGTGCGCCGGCGCGTGCTCAGAGGTCGCGGAGCGGGTCCTCCGCGTAGGCCTCGACCTCGCCGTGGCCGGCGCGGAAGCGCGTCACCCGGCGGCGTCCGTCGGCGAGGAGCGCCTTCGCCTGCGCCCACTCGTGCGGATGGACGAAGCGGGTGAGCAGCAGCGCCAGGGGCGCCAGCGCCAGCCACGCGGCGCGCGCGAGGAGACCGCCGAGGCCGCTGGTGGGGAGCAGCAGATCGCCGGACACGGCCACGGCGGTGAAGACCGCGGTCAGCTGGGCCAGCCGGCGCCATTCGAATCCCACCCGGAAGAGGCTTCTGGTGAGCAGGTACATGACCACGAGCATCGTCGCGTAGGCCCCGCACAGCGCGAGGCCCGCCCCGGTGATGCCGAGGTTCGCGCCGCTCTCGGGCACGAGCAGCACGAGCAGCGCGATGTTGACGCCGAGGCCGAGCGCGGCGGCGGGCAGGTTGCGCCTGGTGACGCGCGCACGGCCGGCGATCGCGATGAACACGAGGAAGAGGCCGTAGAGGGCCCAGCCGAGTGACAGCCACGGCAGGGCGCGGTAGGCCCCGAAGTACTGCGGCGCCGCCAGCAGGCGCACCATCCAGCGGCCCAGCAGCGCCACCGCGCAGACGACCACCCCGGTCGCCAGCGCGTAGTAGGTGGTCACGAGCGAGTACAGCCTCGCGGCCTCCTCGTCGCTCTCGATCGAGTAGGCCAGCGGCGGCCAGGCGTACTGGAAGCCGCGCACCGCGACGAACACCACGGTGGCGAGCTTGATCGCCACGGCGTAGAGCCCTGCGGCGGTGTGCGAGTAGACCCTGAACAGGTAGAAGCGGTCGGCGACCTGCAGCGCGTAGACGCTCGCGTCGGCGGGCACCGTGGGCAGCCCGAAGTCGAGCATCTCGTGCAGGTCCTCGCGCCGGATGAGCAGCGATACGCGGCGCCGCAGCACCCACCAGAGGCCGACCACGACGATCGCGGAGGCGCCGAAGTTGCCGAGCAGCAGGCCGCGCGCGCCCTGTTCGGCGAACACCACGAGCCCGACGGTGAAGACGACCGTGAGGCCCACGTTGACGCCGGAGGCGACCACGTAGGTGCGCGTGCGCTCGTCGACCCGAAGCTGGGCGTAGGCGATCTCGAGGTTCGTGAAGGCCCACAGGCCGAGGATCGCGCAGTCGATCAGGATCGGGTCGGTGTAGCCGAGCAGCAGGCGCGACAGCGGCGCCGCATAGACGAGCGCGACGATCGACGCCAGCGTGGTGGTCCAGGCGACGGCAGCGGTGGTCGTGCGCGCGATGCGCTCGCGCCGCGCCGTGTCGCTGTCGTCGAAGTAGAAGCGGATGAACGCCTCCCCCAGACCCGCCCGCAGGAGGATGCTGGCGAGGATCACGGCCGTGAGCAGCGATTCCGCGGCGCCGTAGGCTTCCGGGTTCAGGTGGTGCGTGTAGAGCGGCAGCGTGATGAGCGCCAGCCCCTTCGCCAGGATGTCCCCGAACTGGTAGGCCGCGCCGGTGGTGACGAGGCGCTTGAGGTACCCGAGCACGGCTCAGAAGCTACTGACCGGCCCAGCCCGCGCCTGGGCGGCCAGGGCCAGGCCGATCGCGAGCAGCGCCCAGGTGAAGGGATCCTCGAGGAAGTCCGCGTAGGTCCACGTGTGCAGCACCAGCGCCGCGAAGCACGCGGCGATAGCGATCCGCGGCGGCGAGCGGCCGGCGTCTGTGAACAGCACCGCGAAGGCCGCCACGAGCAGGGCACAGTACAGCGCCAGCCCCACGATCCCCTGCTCGGCGGCGACCGTCACCGGGATCGTGTGCGAGGCCGAGGTCGCGTTCTCGGCCGTCCCCGCGCTGTTGTGGCGTTTGTACTCGGTTTCGAAGGAGCCGGAGCCGTAACCCTCGAGCGGGCGCTGCGCGAACAGTTCCAGGCCCCCCGAGATCAGCGTCGCGCGCCCGCTGGTCGCATTGCTCGTCGAACCGCTGGAGCCCTTCAGGCCGAAGTGGAGGCTGGCCGGGGCGAGCAGCAGCAGCGCGCCCGCGAGCGCGCCCGCCATCGCGCAGACGAGCACGGTGCGACGCACATCCCAGCGCCACGCGGCGAGCACCGCCAGACCGAGCAGCAGCGCGGCGATGCTCGACTGCGAGAAGCTGGTGATCAGCCCGAGGAGCAGCCAGGCCAGCACGGCCGCCCCGACGAGGATGTCGCGCCGGCGGGCGCTCCACAGCACGACGGTGCTCACCGCGATCATCACGAGCGCGAGGAAGCGCCCGTAGATGCTCGGGTCGAAGAACAGCGAGTTCACGCGGAAGTAGTTGTCGTACTGGTTGGCCGCCACCACCTTCGGGTTCAGGAACAAGGCCTTGCGGTGGTACTCGATGAAGCCGATCCCGGCGAACACCACCGCAAGCGCCACCGCCACCCCGAGGCAGCGCAGCAGCAGCTCGAGCGTCCACTGCACACGGCGCAGGAGCAGGAACAGGAGCGCGAACGGTATGTAGAAGAACGCGATGTTCTCCGCCGCCTTGCCGGGATCGGCGGAGTAGAGCGCCTGCACCGCGTAGAGGGCTATCGAGGCGAACAGGAGGCGTTCCACGCCGCGGGGCGTCAGCCAGGCGGCGAGGCGCCCCCCGGACGCAGCCGCGGATCCCGGCTCGACCGCGGACCCCTCGCCCTCCCCGGCCGTGCGGGCGGCGCGCACGCGCTCGAGCAGCTCGGGGAGCAGGAATGCCAGCGTCCCGGCCGCGACGACGAGATACAGTGGTATCAGCAGGTTGACGGTCCTTCCGCCGGTCGAGATCGGCAACCTGAACGGCAGCGCGAACACCACCAGCAGGGGGAACAGATCGCTGCGCCGGCGCAGCAGCGGCACGAGCGCCCCGATCACCAGGATCGCGGCGAGGAGCCCGGCCGCGAGGACGCCGGCGCTCGGAAGTCTGGTGGCCAGCGCGAGCCCGGCCGTCCCGCTCACGGGCCCACCAGGGAGAAGCTCCACGGCGAGAGCACTTCGCGGCCCTGTCGGCGCAGGACCACGCGCACGCGGTATTCCCCGGGTGGGGCCGGCGCGCCTTCGTTGACCGGCACGAGCGTCCTGTGCCCGCTCGCGCTGGTGAGCTGTTCATAGCGGCGCGCCGTGCCGCGCCGACCGTTCCAGCGCAGCGAGAACTGTTTGTAGCGGGCGACGGGGTAGTCGCGCACGAGCGTCGCCACGACGTCGTCGCCGCTGTCGATGACGCTCACCGTCACCTCGTCCGCCTGGGCCAGCTTGAAGGAGATCCGCTCCTGGCGGTCTTCCGGTGAGGGCGAGCCGGGGGAGAACGTTGGGGTGCGCTCGAAGCGCTGGACGACGGTCGGCGTGTGCTTCAGCCGCTGAGTCACGAAGAACGCGGCGAAGCACGCGAGCACGAGCAGCACGAACACGGTTCGCGCCAGCGGGTCCGTCCGCGGGTGCAGCGCCCCCCATCCGCCGGCGCGGGATGCGCGGCCAACCCGTCCCCTCTCAATCGTCTCCGCGCACGGCGAAGCGCTCGACCGTGTCCGAGCGCAGGCCGAGGCGCAGGGTCTCCAGCGAGAGCACGTCAGCCGGCGCAATGTTGCCGAGGTTGCACTCGGTGCCGAAACGCTTCAGCAGCCACACCTGCTGCTGCTGGAGCGGCGCGTCGAAGATCAGTCGCGCCGGGTCGACCGCGTGCGCGATCTCGTCGATCAGGCCCGTCCGCACCTCGCCGTTGGCACGGTAGATGCCGGCCGTGCCCGACTCGCGTGCCTCGGCGATCACCTTCCACGCCCCCGCCTCGAGGTCGCGCTCGATCTGCTCCACCCAGATGTAGGGGGCCATGATGAAGTCGGCGTCCTTGCTGCCCACCTCGGCGAACACGGTGAAGTCGCGTGAGAGTCGTTCGATCAGCTCCCGCTTGACCGACGCGTCCAGCGTGATCGTGCCGTCGGAGATCTCGACGTGGCGCAGGCCGAGCTCGCGCAGCCAGGCCACCAGGCCGTCCACGCGTCCCTGGCGGATCGCGACCTCGGTGAGCGTCCCCCCCAGCACGACAGGGATCGCGCGCTCGGCGTAGAGCGCGAGCTTGCGCTCGAGGTTGCCCGTCACGAGCGCCGTGCCCCACCCGAGCTTGACCACGTCGACGCTGTCGCCCACTACCTCCAGGAGACCGTCGACCTCGGCCACCGACATGCCCCTGTCGATCACATGGGTGATGCCCGTCTCGCGTGGCTTTGACGAGCGGGCGGGAATGTCGAGAAAGCCGGCTATGGGCTCGACGCGGCCTTGTCGGCGCCTACCACCACCACGACGCTCGCCGAGTCCCCGAGTGCGGATACGGACGGTTCCAGGGGCTCCACACGCGACACCGACAGGAAGCTGGCCACGCTTTCGGCTTCGCTGCGGTGGCCTTCCGCGTACTGGACAACCGACACCTGGTTGCTGCCGGGCGGCCGCCCCTGGAGGGCGTTCGCCTGCGAGTAGCCTGCCTGCTGCAGCTGGGTGGAGATGCGGTGGGCCAGACCGGTCGTTTCGGTGCCGTTGAGGACGGTCACCGAGGTTTCCGCGGCGTTGGCGGGGGGCGCGGTCGGTTTCGGGGCCGTGTGGTGCTGGGTCTTGGCGTGCTTGACGCCGACGACCGCGACCGCCGGCGTGGACGTCGCCGCGCCGGTCTTTGTCGAGGAGCCTTTCAGCACGGTCACCGCCAGCGCGGCCACGATCGCCACGAGCAGCACGCCCCCTGCGATCAGCAGCGCCGTGCGCCGCGGCGAGCGCCCGCCGTCGTCGGCCCGACGCGGCGGTGACTGCTGCGCTGCGGCCGCGGTCCGCGACGGGCGCGGCTGCGCCGCCGCGGCTGCCGCTGGTGCCGGCGCGCGAGGCGGAGCGGTAGGCGCGGGCGGGACGGGCGGCCGCGGAGGGTTGGGGGAGCGGGGGTCCGCAGCGGCTGACGCTCCCACGGCGGCTGCGCTCGCCGCCGCGCCGCTCGCAGCGGCGGCCGTCGCGGGAGCCGGCGGGCGCGGTCCGTTCGGGTCATGCGAGGTCGGGGGGGCCCCGGCGGCCGCCGGTGGCCTGGCCCCCGCCGGCGCGGCCCCCTGCGCGGTGGCCGGAGGGATGCCCGCGGCGGCCGGATGCTGCGCCGCAGCCGCGGCACGGGCGGGCTGTCCGGCGGCCACCGCGGCCGCTGCGACCCGGCCCGGGGGTGCGGCCGCCTGACCCGGGACCGCCTGACCCGGGACCGCCTGACCCGGGGAGGCCTGACCCGGGGCGGCCTGACCTGGGGCGGCGGGGCGAGCGGGTGCGGCGGGCTGGCCTGACGCGGTGACCGCCTGCCCGGCGGGCTGGACAACCGGCGCACCGGGGCGGGCGGGCGCCATCGGCTGGGCGGGCGCCATCGGCTGGGCGGGCGCCTGGCGGGGGGCGCCGCGGCGCGCCGCGGCGGGGGGAGAGGCACGCCTCCGGGGCCCATCGGCTGGGGTCCCGGTCCGGCTGCTGCCATCGCCGCCGCGGCCGGCACGACGCGGGTGGCCGGCGCGGCGGCGGCGGGCTGAGCGCCCTGCGGCACGCCGGTCGGAACGGGCCGTGCTACCGCCGGGGCCGCGCCGGCCTGGGTGCGCGCAGCGGCGGCGGCCGTCACCCGCTGCTCGAGGTCGGCCGCGCGCTCGGGCGCGCGACCGGCCCACTCCCGCAGACGCTTGATCTCGCGCGCCTGGGAGAAGACGAGCAGCGACAGGATCGCGATCCCGGCCAGCGCGGCGAAGGCCGCGATGGCTCCGATCTGCGTGAACGTGTTGGAGAGCGAGAGCGCGAGCAGCGAGAACGTCATGAATTGGGGGAGTGTACGAGGGAGGCAGGCGCCTCGCGCTGGCCGTCCGGCGCCTCCCGCGGGTCGATCTCACTCTCCGGCGGGGCCTCCCCGCCGGGCTCGGGCTGCTCGCGGCGCTCCTCCCCCGTCTCGCGCCGCTCGGCCGACAGCTCGGAGACCTTCGCGGCGAGGCTGTCGGCGTCGCCTTCGAGGACCAGCAGCGTGATCTCCTCGAACATCGACTCGACCGCCTTGACGGCGAGCGGTTCGCGCTCGGCGCGGAGGATCTTCTCGGCCTCGGTCGGCTGCGGGCGCTCGTAGCTGTTGAACAGCTCCTCGTGCAGCTTCTCGCCGGGCCGTCGCCCGACGATCTCGATGTCGATGTCGCGGTCCGGGTCGAGCCCGGACAGATCGATCATCGCGCGTGCGAGGTCGACGATGCGCACCGGCTCGCCCATCTCGAGCACGAACACGTCCGCGCCCCGCCGCCCGCGGCTGCGTCCCGCCGTCGGGCGCGACCCCTCCCCGTCCGCCGCCGCCGCCAGCGAGCCCGAGCGGATGATCAGCTGGACGGCCTCGGGGATCGTCATGAAGTAGCGGGTCATGCGCTCGTCGGTCACCGTGACGGGACCGCCGCGCTCGATCTGGCGGCGGAAGATCGGCACCACGCTCCCGGACGAGCCGAGGACGTTGCCGAAGCGGACCGCCGCGTAGCGGGTCGCCGGGTAGCGCGTGGTGGCGGCCTCGAGCGCGAACTCGGCCAGGGCCTTGGACGCCCCCATGACGGTGGCGGGGGAGACCGCCTTGTCGGTCGACACGAGCACGAAGCGACCAACGCCCGATTCGCCCGCGATCTTCGCGACGACGCGGGTGGCGATCGCGTTGTTGCGCACGGCCTCGACGGGGTTGGCCTCCATCAGCCCGACGTGCTTGTAGGCAGCGGCATGGAAGACGACGGTCGGGCGGTGCTCGGCGAAGACCTCACGCATGCGCTCCTCCTCCTTGCAGTCGGCGAGCACCGCCGCGAGCATCGAGGGCGGGACGTGGCGCTCGTCCTCGAGCTCCCGCTGGATCGAGAACAGGTTGTCCTCGGCGTGGTCGAGCAGGATTATCCGGTGTGGCTCCACGCGCGCGATCTGACGGGAGAGCTCGGACCCGATCGAGCCGCCCGCGCCGGTGACGAGCACGGTCGCGCCGGCGAGATAGCCGCCGACGCGCTCGAGCTCCATGTGCACAGGCTCGCGGCCCAGTACGTCCTCGACCCGCACCTCGCGCATCTGGCGCGCCAGGGCGCCGCGCGTCTGGAGCAGCTCGAAGACCGTCGGCAGGGTGCGCACGGGGATGCCCCTGGCGCGGCACTCGCGCACGATCCTGGCGCGCACGGATCCCGGTGCGGAGGGGATCGCGATGATCATTTCGTCGGGCTCGGCCTCGTCGAGGATGCGGGGCAGGTCTCGCTCGGTGGTGCCGCGCACGCGCAGGCCTTCGATGCGCAGGCGGCGCTTGGCGGGGTCGTCGTCCACGAAGCCGATCGGCGCCAGGCCGAGCTCGCGGTTGCGCATGATCTCGCGCGCGACCATGCGGCCCCCCTCGCCCGCGCCCGCGATCAGCACGGTGCGCTCGCCCTTGCGGCCACCGCGGAACGCACCCACCGGGCGCCGCTCGTACACGCTCCGGGCGACCGCGCGCACGCCCACCAGGAAGACGAGCGACAGCATCGCGAACAGCACGATCACGCCGTTCGGCAGAACCACGGCAACGGTGCTCCTGTGCGGGTAGCGGTGGACCGGCCGCAGCACCTCCACCGCCACGACCGTCAGCAGGACGATCACCACCACCGCCCTCACGACCGCCTCGTAGTCGCGCTGGCCGGCGTAGCGCCAGCGACGCTCGTAGACGTGCGAGAGCACCAGCACCGGCAGGCTGCCGACGAGGACCCACCAGATCGTGGCTTCGCGCAACTCGGAGTAGTACTCGTTGGGCCCGCTGTTGAAGCGCAGCTCGAATGCTAGGTAATAGGCCAGCGCGACCAGCGCCCCGTCCACTACCAGCTGCGGTAGGGAGTGCCGGTGGAGCGGTAGGGCCGCCGAGCGGATCCGTCGGCGCATTGGTGGGATTGTAAGGGCCCGCTGCGAGGTATGGCGCGCACGTGCGCCGCTAGGAGGGGCGGGCCAGCGGCGAGAGCAGCAGCTCCACGAGCACGTCCGGATCGCGCCGCACGCGTGCCGGTCGCGCATCCGATCCCCGCGGTGAGAGATCGATCTGCCCGACGTCCGTGAGCCGCCGCAGTCGCCGCTCGGCGATGAGCCGTTCGTCGACCGCCCCCGGACGACCCTCGAAGGTCGTGTAGACCGGCGTGCCGAGCGCGACGGCCTCACGGTTCATCGTGCCGCCGGCCGAGATCACGAGGTCGGCACGGGCGATCAGCGACTGGGCGTCGATCGCGCCCTCCGGGACGATGAAGCCGGGGATCCCGCGAAGCTGCTCGCGCTGGCGCTCGACCCGCGGCAGGACCACCGCCTGCAGCCCGTCCTCGGCGGCGGCCAGGCGCAGGCGCTCGAGCACGCGCGCGAACAGGTCGTTCTCGAAGCGGTGATAGAGCGAGACCTCGGGCGGCGTGCGCACGACCGCGAGCGGGCGGGTGCGGTCTATCGCGAGCTCCTCGAGCACGCCGTCCTCGGGCTCGAAGTCCGACAGGTAGTACTCCTCCTTGAGGCCCGCGTAGGGCCGCACCTTGCCGTCCGCCCCGTAGCGGTGTAGGCGCTCCGGGGGGATCGCGTCGGGCACCACGACCGCGCGAGCGAGGCGGCAGTTGATGTTGTGCTGCACGGCGGCCCACTCGTAGTCGAACATCGTCGCGCTCGGGATGCGCAGGATCGCGGCCGCGATCGTTACGTCGTTGGAACCGTGGCCGAGCGCGATGTCGAAGCGCCCGCCCCCCGGCCCCCGCTGCCGATCGCGCGCCCAGCGCACCAGCGCGGTCGAGCGGGAGGCCAGGCCCGCGGCCTTGGCCGACAGCCGCTCCCCGCGGTGATGGCCGATCGCGACGTGGGCGATGCCGTGGCGCTCGCACAGCGCCAGCGTCTGGGCGAAGTCACGCGCCGTCACGCTGACCTCGTGCCCTCGGGCCCGCAGGCGCTCGATCACGGGACGCATGACGAGCACGTGCGGGCTGTTGGTCAGGTCGATCCAGACGCGCATCCGCCTGGACGGTAACGACCCGTGGCGCGGCGGCGCCGGTGGTCGCTATCGTTGCCTGGCCCGTGCTGGTGATTGCCTCGATATCGGAAACGCTCGTCAACGAAACCTCGCAGTTCGTCCGCGAAGCGGGTCTGCCGGGGATCTTCGCGCTGATGGCGATCTCCAGCGCATGCATCCCGATCCCCTCGGAGATCGTGATGCTGTTCGCCGGATTCGCCGTCGCCGACCCCGGCCAGAGCGCCGCACAGCACCACATGACGATGCCTGGCGTGGTGTTCGCCGGACTCGCCGGGACTATGGTCGGGTCCTGGATCGCCTACGGGGTCGGGCGCGGAGGCCGCCTGGAGCTGTTCGAACGCCACGGCGCGAAACTGCACATGGGCCCGGCGCAGATCGAGCGGGGCGACCGCTGGTTCCAGCGCCACGGCGAGGCGGCTGTGCTGTTCGGGCGCGTGATCCCGGTCGTCAGGGCGTTCATCTCGCTGCCGGCGGGCATCGCCCGCATGCCATTCTGGCGCTTCACAATCTTCTCGCTCCTGGGCGCCGTGCCCTGGGTCGTGGGCCTCGCGTTCGCCGGCCACGCGCTCGGCAGCGACTGGCAGAGCGTCCGCAAGGGCTTCCAGGTGGCCGACTACGTGGTCGCCCTGCTCGTGGTGCTCGGCATCGTCTATGCCGTGGTGCGCCGGCGGCGAGAACGTCGCGCGCCGGCGACCGATGCGGCGGGGTGAGCGGGAGCCGACGCTCCGCCACGCCGTGGCGCTGGGCCTGCTTCAGGGCCCCACCGAGCTGCTGCCGGTCTCATCCTCGGGTCACACCACGCTCATACCGTGGCTCGCGGGCTGGCCGTACGCGGAGCTCGGCGGCGAGGCGCGCAAGGCGTTCGAGCTGGCGCTCCACGCGGGGGCGGGGGCGGCGCTGGCGCTCGACATGCGCGGCGAGCTGCTGAGCGACGCACGCGGGCTGAACGGCCGGCGCGCGGCCACGATGGCGCTGTCGGTGCTGCCCGCGGCGATCGCCGGGCTCACCCTGCGCGGTCCGATCGAGCGGCACCTGGGTGGGCCGCGCTCGATCGCCGCAGGGCTCATCGCGGGCGCCGCGGCGATGGCCCTCGCCGACGCGCGGCCGTCACGCGGCGGGCGCACGTTCGCCCAGGCCGGGCCGGCCGACGGGCTGGCGCTCGGGCTGGCGCAGGCGCTCGCCCTGGTGCCGGGCGTCTCGCGCAGCGGCGCCACGCTGACGGCCGCGCGGGCGCGGGGATTCGACCGGTCCGCGGCACGTTCGCTCTCGTGGCACGCCGCGCTGCCCGTGATCCTCGGCGCGACGCTGCTCGAGGGAGCTCGCTCCGCCGGCGGCGGAGGGCGCGCGAACGCCGGCAGAGGGACCGTCGACGCCGAGCGAGGGACCGTCGACGCCGAGCGAGGGACGGTGGGTGCCGTCGCGGGGCCGGCGGGCGCCGGCGGGCGGGCGGCAGCGGCCGGCGCGGGGGCCGCCTTTCTGTCGACCCTCGCGGCCGCGAGGGTCCTCCGGCGCCGAGGCTACGGTGATCATGCGCTGCTGCCCTACTCGCTCTACCGCTGCCTGCTCGCGACCCTCGTACTGGGCCGGCTGCGCCACGGCCGATAGCCGATGACGGCGATCGGGACGCTCATCGGGGGGCGCTACCGGATCGATGCGGAGATCGGCCGCGGCGGCATGTCGACCGTGTACCGGGCGTTCGACATCGTGCTCGAGCGGCCGGTCGCGATCAAGCTGATGCACCGGGAGATCGCCTCGGACTCCGACCAGCTCGAGCGCTTCCGCCGTGAGGCCCGCGCGGTCGCCCAGCTCAACCACCCTCACGTGGTGACGGTGATCGACGCCGGCGAGGAGCGCTCCCCGGAGGGCGAGGAGCCGGTGACGGCCGCGCCGTACATCGTGCTCGAGTACGTCGAAGGAGAGACGCTCAAGGCGATCATCCGCCGCGAGGGACCGCTGGAGATCCCCCGCGCGATCGCCTACGCGATCGAGATCGCGCGCGCTCTCGGGACGGCGCACGAGCATCAGATCGTGCACCGCGACATCAAGCCGCAGAACGTGCTGGTGAGCGAGGAGGGCGGGGCCAAGATCACCGACTTCGGGATCGCGAGATCGCTCACCGAGGAAGGCCTGACGATGGACGGGCGTGTGCTCGGCACGACCGACTACGTCTCGCCGGAGCAGGCGCTCGGCCAGCCGGTGAGCGGCCAGTCGGACCTCTACTCGCTGGGGATCGTGCTCTACGAGATGCTCACCGGCGAGGTTCCCTTCCGCGGCGACTCGCCGGTCGCGGTGGCGATGAAGCACGTGCGCGAGGAGATCCCCGACGTGCAGCGGCAACGGCCCGAACTGTCCGCGGCGACGGCGGCGGTGGTCGACCGCGCGGTCGCCAAGGACCTGGACCGGCGCTACCCCGACGCGGCGAGCATGGTCGCCGAGCTCGAGGACGTGCTCGCGATCGAGACATCGCGCTCGGGGCAGGCGACCGGCGAGGCGACCACGGTCCTGCGCACCCTGCCGCGGCGGGCGCGGCGGAGGCTTCCCTGGCGCATGCGCCACCCGGGGCGCTGGGCCGCCTCGCTCGCGCTGGTGGCACTCCTCGTCGGGGTGTTCCTGTGGCTCGCGGCCGGACAGACCCACCGGGGCACGGGGGTCGCCTCGGGCGTGAACGCGAAGCCCGGGCTGGAACCCGTGCAGCTCAGCGACACGGCGGCCCACGACTACAACCCCTTCGGCACCGGCCCGGAAAGCCGCGACCAGGTCCCGAACGTCATCGACGGAGACCCGAACACCACCTGGAGCACCGAGCAGTACTACGAAGGCACGCTGAAGAAGCCCGGTGGCGTCGGCCTCGGCATCTACCTCGACGCCGCTCCCGGCGTCGAGGCGCGGGCACTCGAGATCCAGACGCCCACCCCCGGATTCGCGGTGCAGATCTACGCGGCCGGCAGCATCGAGGAACTCCCCTACGGCAATTCAACGCCCCTGTCCGCACGGGGATGGCAGGGACCGCTGGGCGCGAGCGCGCACGTCGGCAACGGGCAGCGCATCCGCATCAGCGCCGCCCGGCCGTTCCGCTACTACCTGCTCTGGATCACCACGCTGCCACCGGGCCAGGAGTCGGCGACGATCAACGAACTGACGCTGTTCAGGTGAGCTGCGCCGGCGGACGGCCCGAGCGCGGCGGACGGCCCGAGCCCGGCCGTACGCGGCGCCGGAACGCTCAGTAGCGGTAGGCTCGCTGCTCCTCGCGGCGCTCGCGGGCGAGGCGGCAGAGGCGCTCGACCAGCTCGGGGTATCCGACCCCGGTGGCGTCCAGGAGCTTTGCGTAGACGCTCGTGGGCGTGAACCCGGGCATCGTGTTGAGCTCGTTGAGCAGGACGGTCTCGCCGTCCACGAAGAAGTCCGCGCGGGCCAGGCCGGCGCAGCCGCTGTCGAGGAAGGCCCTGACGGCGAGGTCGCGCACCCGCGCGGCCGCGACCGCGGAGATGCCCGCGGGCACCTTCAGCTCCATCCCGCCCGGGGTGTACTTGGCCTGGTAGTCGTACCACTCGCCGGGGAACAGGATCTCGCCGGGCAGCGAGGCAAGCGCGCCCGGGCCGCCGGCCGCCCGCTCGGCGGCGGGCGTCTCGAGCACGCCGCACTCGACCTCCACGCCGCGGGCCATCGCCTCGACGATCACGAGCGCGTCGTGCGCGAAGGCGGCCTCGAGCGCCGCGGGCAGCTCCTCGCGGGCTCCGACCTTGACGATCCCCACCGAGGAACCGAGATGCGCCGGCTTGACGAACACCGGCAGGCCGAGCCGCTCCAGCCCCACCAGCGCCTGGTCGGGGGTGCTGAGGTGACGCTCGCGGCGCAGCCCCACGTAGTCGACCTGGGGGATCCCCGCGGAGGCCATCACCTCCTTGAAGAGGACCTTGTCCATGCACACCGCGGATGCCGCCACCCCGGCGCCGACGTAGGCCACGTCGAGCGTCTCGAGCAGCCCCTGCACCGTCCCGTCCTCTCCGAACGGGCCGTGCAGCACGGGGAACACGACGTCCACGTCGAGCAGGCCGGCGCCGGGACAGACCGACAGCGCGCGACCGTCCAGACGCCAGGCGCCGTCGCGGCCGATCTCGATCCACATGACCTCGTGCCCGCCCTCGAGCAGGCCGTCCCTCACCGAGGCGGCGGAGGACAGCGACACCTCGTGCTCGGAGGAGCGTCCTCCGGCGAGCACGGCCACCTTCAGCGGGCCCGCGGCGCGGCGGTCGTGGTCGGTCCGCTCGGCGCTCATCAGCCGGCCGGGGGAGCGGGCGTGGTCGCTGTCGGCGTGGTCGGCGTGGTCGGCGTCGTGGGGGTCGTTGCGGCGCCGAGCACGCCGACGTCGATCGTCACGGTCGCGCCCTTGTGGACGTGGCTTCCCGCGGCCGGGCTCTGTTTGAGGACGACGCCCACCTGTGCCGGTTCGCTGGTGTTCGTGGATACCGCCTTGGGCGTCAGGCCGGCTTCCCCGAGGGCCGCGGCCGCGAGCGCCTCGCTCTTGCCCACCAGTGCCGGGACCGTTGCTTCCTTCTGCGCCTGCGCGACGACGAGGTTCACCTTTTCGCCGGCATGGAGAGAGACCCCGTGAGCGGGGCTCTGCGAGAGGACCGTTTCGGCGGGCTGCGTGCCGGAGGCGCCCTGTGTGACCGTGCCGACCGCCAGCCCCGCGTTGGACAGGGTGGCTTCCGCCGCGGCGAGCAGCTCGCCGACCACGTCGGGCACCGTCACGGGCGCCGGGCCGCTCGAGATCAGGACGATCACGTGGCTGCCGAGCTGCGTCTCGGTGCCGGCCGGCGGTTCGGTGCCGATCGCCTTCCCGGTGGGGATGCTCGAGCTCGGCTCCGGCTTGGTCGTGGGCTTGAAGCCGGCCGCGCGCAGCCGCGCGGCGGCCTGCGCCGCGGACAGGCCTTCGACGTTCGTGAGCGCGGCGCTCGCGGGCCCACCCGAGACGATGATCGTCACGCGCGTTCCCTTTTCGACGACGCTCTCGGCGCCGGGGGACTGGCTGATCACCAGGCCGGTGGCGACGGTCGTGCTGGCGGCGAGCGAGGGAACCGGGGTCAGCCCGGCGGCGCGGAGGGTGGCGCCGGCCGCCTGTTCGCTGGCGCCGGCGACGTCGGGCACGGTGACTTTTCCGTTGTTGGGCAGCAGGAAGACGAGCGCCAGCGCGATCACGATCGCGGCGAGCGCCGCGGCGAGCGCCCACAGCAGCCGGCGGCGCCGACGCTCGGCGTCGGCGGGATCCTCGTACTCCTCCCCGTAGCCCTCGGCCGGCGCCATCAGCAGTGCGCCCGCGGCCGGCGCAGGGGCGATGCCATCGCCGGTCGCGTAGGCGCCGGCACCGGCGGGAAGCGCTTCGCGCGCCCGTTCGAGCGCCGCGATCAGCGCGTCCGCGTCGGGATAGCGTTCGGCGGGGTCCTTGGCGAGCGCGCGCATCACCACCGCATCCAGCGCGGGCGGCACCGCCGGGTTGAGCTCGCTCGGCGGGCGCGGCTCGGCCGAGACCTGCTTGAACGCGATCGCCACCGCCGTCTCGCCGTCGAACGGGACCACCCCGGTGAGCAGCTCGTAGAGGATCACCCCAACCGAGTAGAGATCGGAGGCCTCGGAGACGGCGTGGCCCTGCGCCTGCTCGGGCGAGAGGTACTGCGCGGTGCCCATGATCGATCCGGTGAGCGTCATGTCCGAGGCGCCGGCGCGGGCGATCCCGAAGTCGGTGACGCGCGCGCGGCCCTCCTCGTCGAGGATCACGTTGTGCGGCTTGAGGTCGCGGTGGATCACGCCCCGCCGGTGGGCGAAGCGCGCGGCGCGCAGGATCTGCACGACGATGTCGATCGCGGCGGCCGCTTCGATCGGACCGCCCTCGCGCACGATCGACTTGAGCGTGCGCCCGGCGACGTACTCCATCGCGATGTAGTAGGTGCCGTTCCACTCGCCGCGGTCGAAGATCCCGACGATGTTGGGATGCGACAGGGCGGCTGCGCTGGAGGCCTCGCGGCGGAATCGCTCGACGAACTCGTGGTCCTCGGCGAAGTGGTGGTGAAGAACCTTCACCGCGACCTCTCGCCCGAGCAGCTGGTCCTGGGCGAGATACACGTCGGCCATGCCCCCCGAGCCGAGCCGGGAGATCACGCGGTAGCGGCCGTCGATGATCGTCTCTGGATCAATCATGCAGCAGGCTTTCCATCACGGCCCTGGCGACCGGAGCGGCGAACGCCGCGCCCTGCCCCGGGACGCCCTTCAGCGTCACGGCGATCGCCACGGTGGGGTCGTTGGCGGGGGCGAAGGCGATGAACCACACGTTGTTGATGGCGGTCCCGATCTGCGTCTCGGCGGTGCCCGTCTTGCCCGCCACCTTCACGCCCGCTATCTGGGCTGCGGTGCCGGTCCCTTCGGTGACGACCGCTTCCATCATCCCGGTGACCGCGGTCGCGGTGGAGGGTTTCATCACGACCGACTGCACACGGGGGGCGATCGTTTCGACCGTGCGTCCTTCGGGGTCGACGATCCTGTCGACCAGGTGCGGGGTCATGAGCGTGCCGTGGTCGGCCACCGCGGAGGCCACCTCGGCCATCTGCAGCGGAACCACCTCGAGTTTGTCCTGCCCGATCCCCAGACGCCCGACGTCGACCAGCGGGCTGGTCGGGCGCAGCACCCGGTCGCCCTCGTACTCGGCGCTCGTGGACATCTGTTCGGCGGGATAGTCCAACTCGGGCTTGCGGTTGAAGCCGAAGCGGTCCATGTAGCGGCCCATCGTGCGCTTGCCCAGCCGTTCGGCCACCTGGGCCCACACCGTGTTGACGGATTTGACCATGGCCTGGGTCAGCGTCAGTTCGCCGAAGCTCTCGCCGTCGTCGTTGCCCAGCGGAACGCCCGAGACGAGGATCCCGTCGCGTCCGCTGAGCGTCGATTCGGGCGTGAAGGTGCCGGTGTCGATCGCGGCGGTGGCGGTGACGACCTTGAAGGTCGAGCCGGGTGGATAGCCGAACTGGGTGGCCCGGTTGATCAGCGGCCGCCCGCTCACGTCGCGGTCGAGCGCGGCGGAGCCGTTGGGCGAGCGCAGGATGTTGGGGTCGAAGCTCGGCGTGGAGGCCATCACGGTGACCGCGCCGCTGCGCGGTTCGAGCGCGACGACGGCGCCTTCGTGGGAGCCGAGCGATTCGGTCGCGACGCGCTGCGCGGACGGATCGAGCGTCGTGACGATCTTGTCTCCCGCGGGCTTCTTGCCCTGAAGCTGGTCGAGCACGCTCTGCAGGTTGGTGCCGGTGTGGCCGGTGAGTTCGGAGTTGTAACGCCGCTCGAGACCGGCGCTGCCGAGATCCGGTTCGGTGTAGTAGTAGCCGACGGTCTGCGCGAACAGAGAGCCGGTCGGGTAGGTGCGCTGGTAGACGCCACCGGGGCCCCGCACGCTGCGGGCCAGGGTGGTCCCGTCGGCGGCGACTATCGGTCCGCGGTCGGTGCGCTGCTGCTCGAGCAGCGTGCGGGCGTTCAGCCGGTTTTCGCGCAGCGACGAGGCTTCGAAGATCGTCCAGCGCGAGGTGAACCCGATGAGCACGGCGAACAGCAGTGCCACGAGCCCGTAGAGGCGGATGATCGGGCGGTTCACAGCGGATGCTTCATTCGACCTGCCCGAGTTCGAGGCTGCGGATCAGGGAGGCGGCATCGGATTCGGAGCGCAGCGAGTGGTTCAGCAGTGTCCTGCGCCGCTGCGGGCTGAGCGTCGAGGCGCTGACGCCCGATACGTAGCTGCTGCTGTACAGGGCCAGGTTCCCGGGCAGCTGCACGGGCAGGCCCTGGAACATGGTGATCAGCCCGCGGCTGTTCGTTCCGACGAAGTAGACCGACTGCAGCGTCAGGTAGGCCGCGGCGCCGAGCACGCCGAACACCGCGATCACCGCCGCCAGCACGCCGACCAGCCGTCGGCGGCGGCGCGAGCGAGCGGCGGCACTGTCGCGGCCGGTCACCTCGCCCGGTCGCGGCTGCCGCGGCCGGCGCACCTCGACCGGCGCGACGGGGGGCACGGCGACCGCCTCCGAGATGGCCGGGGGAGTCACCGCCGGGGCCGTCACGGCCGGCAGGCCGGTGAGCGTCGCCTGCTCGGCGGCCGGCGGCTGCTCGGCCACCTCGAACTCCTCCAGGCGCAGGAGCACGACCGTGATGTTGTCGCGCCCGCCGGCGCCGTTGGCGGCGGCTATCAGTGCCTCGCCGGCGTCCCGCAGCGCCTGGTTTGCGAGCAGCAGGCCCGCGATCTGCTCCTCGGCGAGCATCGTCGTGAGGCCGTCGCTGCACAGCAGGAACACGTCTCCCGCCCGCCCGCGAAAGGAGCGCGTGTCGACCTCGACGGTGCCCTCCGGCCCGAGCGCGCGTGTGATCACCGAGCGCTGGGGGTGCTCGACGGCCTCCTCGGGTGTGAGCCGGCCCTGGCGCATCAGCTCATCGACGAGCGAGTGGTCGTCGGTCAGGCGCAACAGCTCCCCGTCGCGCAGGCAGTATGCGCGGCTGTCGCCGACATGGGCGATCGCGACGTCCTCCTCGCCGACGTAGACGGCGGTCAGCGTCGTACCCATCCCCGCCTGCTCGGCGTTGGAATGGGACAGCTCGTGGATGCGGGCGTTGGCCGCCTGGGCGAGCGCCGCGAGCGCGAGCTCGGGTTGGGAGGGGTCCCGGACCCCCGGCTGGAAGGACTCGACGGCCAGTCGCGAGGCGACCTCGCCGGCCTGCGCGCCGCCCATCCCGTCGGCGACCACGAACAGGGGCGAGCGCGCGAGCAGCGAGTCCTCGTTCGCCCGCCTCTGGCGACCGGTGTCGGTCGCCGCGTACTGCTCGGCCACGCGCAGCATCTCAGTCGGCCTCGAACCCGAATTCGCTCTCGCCGATTCGCACCCTGTCGCCGGGATGGAGCGGGCGCGGTGTCTGCAGCAGCTCCTCGTTGAGATAGGTGCCGTTGGTGGATCCGAGGTCCTCGATGACCACTATGTTGCCCTGCTCGTAGATGTGGGCGTGCTGTGAGGAGGCAAACGGATCCTCGAGCCGTATCTGCGCGCGGTCGCCGCGGCCGAGCACGATGTCGCCGTCGAGGTCGTAGATCATCCCCGGCTCGTGCCCGGGGGCGCGCTCGACGACAAGCCTCGGCGCGCGCTGGGCCACCGCCGCGCTGCCGAGCTTGGAGGCCGAATGCAGGCCCGTCGCGTCCTGCGACACCGGCCGGGGACCTGCGCCTCGTTCCGCGGAGACGCTCCCGGAGTCGAGGTCCCGCCGCGCACTGCGCGCGATCCACAGCAGGAACAGGTAGAGGACGGCCAGGAACCCGAACTTCAGGGCGACCGATACGGGAGCGAGCGTGGTCATCCGACTTCGAAGACGATGCTCGTCGATCCGAGCTCGAGCAGATCCCCGGGCGACAGCAGCACCACGCCATCGACCACCCGTCCGTTGAGGAGCACGCCGTTGGTGGAGCCGAGGTCCTCGAGCAGCCAGCCCTCGGCGCTCGGGCGGATCGCGGCGTGATGGCGTGAGATCCCGCTGTCCTGCAGCAGGATCTCGCAGTCGCGGCTGCGGCCGATGGTCCCGCCACCGGGGGGCAGCAGCATGCGGCGGCCGTCGACCAGCAGCAGCGCGCGTGGTATGCGGTGGGCGCCGGGGGCCTGCACGAGCGCCCCGCGGGAACGGGCCGAGGTGCTGTAGATCATCGTGCGGCCGTGCTCCTCGGGCTCGGTCCCGAGATGGGTCTGCTCGTGGGACTCGGGTCGAACGAGGCGCGCCTGGATCCCGAACTCGCCCAGTGCGAGGCGCTCGTCGGTGTGAAAGGTGATGATCGGCTGGGAGGCGAGGATCAGATCCTCCCGGCGCGCGTGCTCGAGCAGGTAGGCGCACAGCTCTCCGATCACCTCCTCCTCGACTCCGTCGTAGCGCTCGCGGTCGGCGGGCGACAGCCACACCGAGTACTCGTTGGGGACGTACACGCGCGACACCGACACGGTGCGATGGGCATCCATCTCGCGGGCGAGCTTGCGGGCGAGTTCCATCGGCCGGACCTCCGAGCGGAAGACGCGGCCGAAGGTGCCCTCCACGAGGCTGGCGATGGTGGTCTCGACGCTCTTGAGCAGGTTCATCGATGGACGGCCGGGCCGATGGACTGAGGACGGCCGAAAACCGTCAGCCATGCTACGCACCCGGCGGTCAGACGGGGCCGCGCAGGGCGCGGGCGGCGACCGCGAATGTGCCGCCGAGAACCGCCCCGAGCACGGCACCGCGGGGCTGGGGCTGGGCGGCGAGGCCGCCGTCGAGCAGCGGAGCCGCCGTGAGCAGCGCCGCCGACCACACGGTCGCGGCCACGATGTCGAGCGCGGCGCTGCGGCCGCGGACGACCCATGGGAGCACCGTGGCGGCGAGGCCCCACAGCAGTACCCCGAGCAGCACGCCGGCGCCGAGCACGGGCGCGATGACGTGTGCGGCGGTGGAGCTCAGCGAGGCCTCCCAGACCCCCCGCGCGGGCGTCCCGGCGGGGGCGCCCAGCCACAGGTCGCGGGCGAGCAGCGGCTGGGCCAGGGTCAGCCACCAGTAGCCGAGCGCGCCGAGAGTGGCGCGCTCGCGCCATCCGCGTGGCTGGCCGGCGAGCGCGGGGAAGGCCCCGGCCAGCCCGACGACCCCGAGGGCGGGAGCGAGAGCGCAAACCAGCCACGACCCACCGGACCGCCGCGGCAGCGCCAGCAGCGGGGCGAGGGCCGCGGCCAGCAGCAGCGCCACCCCCGGGCTGCCGATCCACACCTGCCAGCCGATCGCGGCGAGCGCGCACGCCAGCCAGAGGGCGCGGGGCAGTCCGCGTGAGCGGGCGGCCGGCTCCTCGTCCCGGGCCGGCGGGACCTCCGGGACGGAGGGTGCGAGGGCGGCGGCGGCCGGGGCGATCTGCGCAGGCGCCGCCCGCAGCCGGCGGCGCGGCGGCTGTGGGGCGACCTCGGTGGCGCTCGGGGCTCGCAGGTCGGCGGCCAGGACCGGGGGCGGGCCCCGGCGGACGGCGCGGCGGCCGCGTGGCAGGCCGCGCTGGAGCGCCTCCGCGAGTGCGTCGTGCAGGTCCTCGAGCGTGCCGCGCTGCCGCGGTGCGGGGGACAGCGCGGCGTCCACGGCGCGTGTGAGGCCTCGCGGCAGGTCCCGGCGCCGTCGCTCCAGCGGCTCCACGCGACGGCCTATCCGCCTGGCGGTCGCTGCCGGTGTCGCGCCGCGCACCGGATTGACGCCCGCAAAGGCCTCGTAGAGGACGAGTGCGAGGGCGTAGAGGTCGGCCTCCTCGGCCACCTCCCGGCCCTCGCTCTGCTCGGGCGCCATGTACGCGAGCGTTCCGAGCACGTCCCCGGTGCGTGTCAGCGCATCCTCGCCGACGAGGCTCGCGCCGCCGAAGTCGGTCAGCTTGGCCGCGTCGATCGCGTCGCGGGCGTGATCGGGGACCAGCACGTTCTGGGGCTTGATGTCGCGGTGAATCACCCCGCGCGCATGGGCGTGGGCGAGCGCGCCGGCCAGCGCGACGCCGATCTCCAGGATCTCCTCGTCGGGCGGGCCTCCGTCGGCGATGAGCGCAGCGAGCGTCTCCCCCTCGACGAGTTCGGAGACGAGATAGAAGGAGTCCTCGACCGCGAACGCCTCGAACAGGGCCACGATCGCCGGATGGGACAGGCGCGCGCTGGCGAGGGCCTCGCGGGCGGCCCGCTCGCTGTCGCCGTCGGGGCCGAGGCGCACGCGCTTGACGGCGACCTCGCGATGGAGCTGTTCGTCGCGGGCGCGCCACACCTCGCCGAAGCCGCCCGCGCCGAGCCGCTGCAGCAGCCGATAGCGACCCGCCACGAGCTGCTCGCCCCGTCCCGCGGCCGTGCGCGGCGGGCTCTCGAGGATGCGCGCGCGCGGCGGGTCGTGCGCGACCCTCCCGCGCTCGGCGGGCGTTTGTAGGAGGGTGTCGGGCGACTCCACCGGATTGCGCGTTCGCCGCGCGTGGTCCTCTACCTGCCCCGCGCGCGCGGAAAAGGCGCACTGACCGAGAACTTGCAGGGTCGTCAGCGGGGTGGCGTGCAGTCATACTTGGGCCCTTCCTAAAGTCCCTGCAAAGGAGCGGTAGGCCATTTCGTTCTTCGACGATGGCGAGGAGACAGAGCCACGACCGGCGACCCGTACGGCGCGGCCGCGAGCGGGCGGCGGTCGCACGGCGCCCGCGCGGCCGCGCCGGCCCGCGCCGGCGGGCGGGTCCGGGGGTGCCGATCAGCATGCCCTGATGGTCCGCCGCCGCACCGCCGCGGGCATCGCGGTGGTGCTGCTGATCGTGATCGTGCTCGTCATCAACGGCTGCCTGAAAAGCCAGAAGGCGCAGTCGCTGAAGGAATACAACCGTAACGTCAGCTCGCTCGCCCAGGAATCGGAAACCCAGGTCGCCGAGCCGCTGTTCACGGCGCTCACCGGGGCCTCGGGCAAGCCGGCCCTGAACGTCGAGGTGCAGGTCGACCAGCTGCGCATCGCCGCTCAGAAGATCGCCGAACGCGCGCGCGGCCTGAGCGTGCCCGGCGAAATGACCGAAGCCCAGCGCAACCTGCTGCTCACGCTCGATCTCCGCTCGGAAGGCATCACCAAGATCGCCGCTCTGCTGCCGGGCGCGCTCGGCAGCCAGAGCAAGGAAGCGAGCACGAAGATCGCGGGCGAAATGGAGAACTTCCTGGCCTCCGACGTTGTCTACTCGCAGCGGGTCGCGCCGCTGATCCAGGAGACCCTGGCCGGGGCCGGGATCACCGGCTCGAGCACCGCCGCGGCCCGCTTCCTGCCCAACATCGGCTGGCTGGAACCGAACACCGTCCTGTCGCGGATCACCGGTCAGAGCTCCACCGGTCAGAGCTCGCAGACCGTCAGCGGCAACCACGGCAGCGCGCTCGTCGGCCTGAGCGTGGGCACGACCACGCTCGAACCCGAACCGACGATCAACCACATCAGCGGCGGTGGCAGCCCGACCTTCACGGTGATCGTCGAAAACTCGGGCGAATTCAACGAGACGAACGTCAAGGTCGACATCACGGTCACGGCGGGCGGCAAGGCCTACAAGGCCTCGCATGTGATCAACCAGACCACACCGGGCAACAAGGTCAACGTCGAAATCCCGGTCGCCGGGATTCCGCTCGGCGTGGCGGCGAAAATCGAAGCCAACATCGAGGGCGTCCCGGGCGAGAACGACCTCGAAAACAACAAGGGCACCTACCTGGCGATCTTCTCCCAGTAGGACCGATCGCCGGGGGCCGCTGTCGGCGCGCGGGCGATCGCCCTGCCGCGCGCGCACGCTGCCGGAGCGGATAACTTGTGGCGATGGGCGCGACGATCACCGACACCCAGGGCATCATCGCGATCGCGGCCGCGGCCGCGGCGGTCGTCGCGCTGGTGGGCTGCATCGTGCTGGGCGTGTCGGTCCGGCGCATCCGGCGCGCCCAGCGGCTCGTGCTGGGCGAGCAGGGCGAACGCGACGTGGTGGCCCACGTGGTGGCGATGCAGGATGCGTTCGCGGCGCTGCAGGTGTACGTGGAGGACACGGCCACGCGCCTGGACGAGCGGCTGGCCGGCGTGCAGCGCGCCCTGCGCGGCGCGATCGCGCACCGCGCGCTGGTGCGCTATGACGCCTACAACGAGCTCTCGGGCCGCCAGTCGGTGTCGATCGCGCTGCTCGACGAGGAGCGCTCGGGCATCGTCCTCTCCTGCATCCACCACCGCGACCAGGCGCGCGTCTACGGCAAGCAGGTGCGCGATGGCCGGGGCGAAATCGAGCTCTCCCCGGAGGAGGCCGAGGCCGTGCGCCTCGCGCTTTCCGGCGGCGCGGGCGGCGGGGACGAGGGTGTGGGCGGACACGCCGTCTGAGGGCGGCGAGGCCCCCGGGCGGGCCGGCTATCTCGGCCCGGAGGGCACCTTCACCGAGGAGGCGCTGTTGGCCAGCACGCCGCCCGGCGCGGTCGTGCCGGTGGGGTTGGCGAGCATCTACGACACGGTGCTCGCCCTGCGCGAGGGCGAGGTGTCGTGGGCGATCGCACCGATCGAGAACTCGCTGGACGGCTCGGTGACCGTCACCCTCGACCTGCTCGCCGACGACGTCGGCGGGGTGCGGATCGTGGGCGAGACGCTGCTCGGGGTAAGGCACTCGCTGATCGGCGTCGAGGAGGTCGGCCTGGAGGAGATCACGGCCGTGCTCACGCACCCGCAGGTGCCAGGGCAGTGTGCCCGCTTTCTGCGCTCGGAGCTGCCCCGCGCCCAGATCCTGCCGGCGTCCTCGACGGCCGAGGCGGTGAGGGTCGTGGTGGAGGCGGGCAGACGCGAGCAGGCGGCGCTGGGCACGGTCCTGGCGGCGAGCATCTACGGCGGGCACGTCCTGCGCGAGGGGGTCGAGGACCGCGAGGACAACGAAACGCGCTTCGTGTGGCTGGCACGTGCGTCCGGCGGAGGGGTACCGCCCCTGCGCGAGGGCGCGGGGTGCCCGTGGAAGACGTCGCTCGTCTTCTGGGGGCCGGGCGCGGGCAGCCCGGGCTGGCTGGTGAGATGCCTCGACGAGTTCGCCCGCCGGGGGATCAACCTGATGAAGATCGAGTCGCGTCCGCGGCGGCGGCGGCTCGGCAGCTACATGTTCTTCAGCGATCTCGAGGGCCACGCCGAGGAGCCCGCGGTCGCGGAGGCGATCGCGGGGCTGGGTGTCCTCTGCGAGGAGGTGCGGGTGCTCGGGTCATACCGCGCCGCGCTTCCGGCACGGCCGATGGCGGCCTGACGCTGCGCCGCCGCCCCAAGACGCTGCCCGGCAGGCCGCGACGGCGCCGCGGCGCCGCGCATGCGGGCCGGACGGCCTGATGCGGCATCGGTGGCGCGTGCGCTGGGACCGCTGCCACGGGATGCGAGCCGCCCCGCTACACTGCGGCCCTGAAGATGGAGAGCACCGTCCCACCAGAGCCGGTGGGGTCCGTGTCGCCTTCAGAGCACCAGCGGCACGGACCTGAGACATCGCCGATACCGGCGATGAGCGGTCGGGTGCTTGTGTTGAACGCCACCTACGAGCCGATCAACGTGTGCACGGTGAGACGCGCCGTGGTGCTCCTGCTGAAGGACAAGGCCGAGCTGCTCGAGCGCGGCGCCTGGGAACTGCACTCCGAGAGCTCGACGCTCGCGCGCCCGGTGGTGATCCGTCTGGTGACCTACGTCAAGGTGCCGCGTGACGCCCACCGGCGCAAGATCACGCGCCGTGCCGTCTTCGCCAGGGACAGCTGGACCTGCCAGTACTGCGGATCGCGCTCCAACCTCACCGTCGATCACGTGATCCCGCGCTCCAAGGGCGGCACCTCCAACTGGGAGAACATCGTCGCCTCCTGCGCACCCTGCAATCGCCGCAAGGGGGACCGCCTCCCGCGCCAGGCGGGCATGCACCCGCGGCGGATCCCCGGCACCCCGCGCGCGGAGATCTTCATCCATGTCGCCAGCCCGACGATCCCGGCGGCCTGGCTGGCGTACCTGCCGCAGGCCGCCTGACGACGGAGGGCGCCCCCTGGGGGACGCCCTCCGCGCACTGCTCTGACTGGAATGGCCGAGAGCGACGAGGTTCCGCCGGAGGGACCAGGGCCGGCAGTCGTCTCGGGGTGTCCCGGGTTGGATTCCGCTAAGCGGTCCAGCCTTTCTGCCTCGGGTGGGTGGGCCCCAGCACCGAGGTCCGACCTAGCGGCCGGTCACCTCCAGGGTCCCGCAAGAACTGTCAACTAACGTGTGGACCACCTCCTTTCTCTGGTCTGGCCAGAGTAGCGAACGCGGATGACGTGCGCCGGCGAGACGGTCAGGGGAGGATGACGCCGAACTCCTGCGCGTAGGTCGCGCCCTGCGTGCCCGCCACGAGCGAGGCGGGAACTTCCGGGACGACGCCGATCCCGGTGTCCTTGTACTGCGCTTCCAGGATGTTGGCGAGATGTCCCGGCGAGGCGACCCAGGCCGAGACGATCGCCTGTGGAGTCGAGAGGCTGAGGGTACCCCAGGCCAGGTTCTCGCCGATCACGTAGCCCACTTCGGGGCTCGGGATGTAGCCGGTGGCCGCGATCCGCTGCACGGGCGTCAGGCCGGAGGGGGAGACATGGGCGAAGTAGTCGTCGGCGATCAGTTCGCGGCTGTGTTCATTGGCGGCCTGTTCGAGCTGGGCATTGGGCGCGAGCGGCGTCTCGCCGTGCTCGGCGCGCTCGACGTTGATCAGGCAGAGGACGGCCGCGCGAACGAGCGGGATGTTGGCCGGTTCGGGCAGCAGCTCGGTGTTCTGGCAGGGGGTGGCCAGCACGGCCGCGATCACCGCCGCCGGACTGCTCGTCCGTGGCGCGGCCGCCACGGGGGCGACGGGCGGGCGGGCCACGGTGTGAGTCCGCGGGACCTTGTGCACGGTCTTGCGCACGGCCTTGCGCACGTTCCTGTGCGGCCGCGGGCGGGGGGTGGCGGGGCAGACGCGGCCGGTGCGTGCCGTGCGGGCGCCGTGGCCGGCGCAGCCGGCGGCGCCGTGGTGGGCGCTCTTGCGGGGGGCGGAGCGGGCGGCCGCGTGGGCGGGGAGCACTCCTGAGGCGACGAGACAGAGCACCGCGATCGTCGCTTTGATGAGGCTGGGGGAGCGGGACACCCTTTGCCTGTCGGACGCGGCGCATCGGTGTCTGAGGGAAGCCCCGCAAATCTGGACACGTTCGAGGGCCGCAGGCGGGCCGGCTGGGCGGCGGCTTGCAGGAGGGCCGTCTGAGCGGCCGCGGCTCGGGCGCTACCCGTCGGCGGCGTCCGCCGGCGCCGGGCTGTCCTCGGGCGGGTCGTCCTCGGCCACGGGGGCCCCGGTCCCCTCGCCGGTGTCCACCACGAGTGCCACCGCGCTGACGAGATCGTCGTCCTTGAGGTTCATGACGCGCACGCCGGTGGCCGAGCGGCCCTGCTGCGAGATGCCACCGGCGGCCGTGCGCTGCACCATCCCGCCGACGCTGATGAACACGAGTTCCTGGTGCTCGCGCACGACCAGCGCGCCCGCCAGGCCGCCCTTTTTCTCCGTCAGTCCGATCGTCTTGACGCCTTTGGCGCCGCGGTTGGTCTTGCGGTACTGGCTGATCTGGGTGCGCTTGCCGTATCCGTTCTCGGTGACGACGAGCAGATCCATGTCGTCGCGGGCGACGTCCATCGCGATGACCCTGCCCTGCTTGCCGACGTCCATGCCGCGCACGCCGGTCGTGTCGCGGCCCATCGCGCGTGCGTCGGACTCGGCGAAGCGCACCGTGAGACCGGCGCGGGAGACCATGATGATCTCCTCGCCCGGGTCGACCGCACGGACGGCGAGCAGCTCGTCGTCGTCGCGGATGTTGATGGCGATGATCCCGTCGGCTTTGATCGGCGTGTTGTAGGCGCCGAGCTCGGTCTTCTTGACGGTGCCGTTGCGCGTGGCGAATACCAGGAACTGCGTCTCGGAGAAGTCCCTGGTGGAGACCACCGCCTGGATCCGCTCGCCGTCCCTGAGCGGGAGGATGTTCACGAGCGCGCGGCCCTTGGCGGTGCGCTGCGCCTCGGGGAGCTCGTAGACCTTCGAGCGGTAGACCTTGCCGCGGTTGGAGAAGAACAGCAGGTAGTCGTGGGAGGAGCACACGAAGAGGTGCTCGATGAAGTCGCCGTCCTTCATGTCCATCCCCGTCACCCCCCGGCCACCGCGCTGCTGCTGCCGGTAGGTCGCCAACGGCAGCGACTTGATGTAGCCGCTCTGGGTGATCGTGATGACCATCTGCTGGTCGGCGATCAGGTCCTCGATGTCGATCTCGTCCTCGGAGTGGGTGATCTCCGAGCGGCGCTCGTCCCCGAAGCGCTCGGCGATCTCCGTGAGCTCCTCCTTGATCACGCCGAGCACCCGGCTCTCGTCGCCGAGGATGGCGCGCAGCTCGACGATCCGCTCGGTCACGTCGGCGTGCTCCTGCTTGATCCCGTCGGCCTCCAGCGCCGTGAGCTGGGAGAGTCGCAGGTCGAGGATCGCGGTGGCCTGGATCGCGCTGAGCTCGAAGCGCGCGATCAGCTGCTCGCGCGCGCTGTCGCGGTCGCGCGAGCCGCGGATCAGCTCGATGATCGCGTCGAGATGCTCCAGCGCGGTGAGCAGCCCCTCGAGGATGTGCGCACGGGCCTCCTTCTCGGAGAGCTCGTGCTTGGTGCGGCGCACGATCACTTCGCGCTGGTGGGCGACGTAGTTGTGGATCATCGCCCGCAGGTCGAGCGTCCTCGGGACGTTGTCGACGAGCGCGACCATGTTGACGCCGAAGGTGCTCTGCATCGGGGTGTGCTTGTAGAGCTTGTTGAGCACGACCTTGGGGATCGCGTCGCGCTTGAGCTCGATCACGAGCCGCATCCCGCGCTTGTCGGAGTGGTCGTTGAGGTCGGCGATCTCCGGGATCTTCTTGTCGCGCACGAGATCGGCGATCTTTTCGATCAGCCCGCCGGGTCCGCCCTTCTTGACCATGAACGGCAGCTCGGTGACGACGATCGCCTCCTTGCCCTGTTTCAGCGGCTCGACGTGGGCGCGGGCCTGGATGCGCACGCGCCCGCGGCCGGTCTCGTAGGCGTCCTTGATCCCCGCTCGGCCGAGGATGATCCCGCCGGTCGGGAAGTCCGGACCCTTGATGTGGCGCATCAGGCCCTCGACCTCCATCTCGGGGTCGTCGATGTAGGCGATCGTCGCGTCGATCACCTCGCGCAGGTTGTGCGGGGGTATGTTCGTGGCCATGCCCACCGCTATCCCCGAGGATCCGTTGACGAGCAGGTTCGGCAGCCGCGAGGGCAGCACCAGGGGTTCGCGACGGGAACCGTCGTAGTTCGGCGCGAAGTCGACGGTGTCCATGTCGAGATCGCGCAGCATCTCCGTGGCGATCCGCGCGAGGCGGGCCTCGGTGTACCGCATCGCGGCCGCGGGGTCGTCGTCGATCGAGCCGAAGTTGCCCTGGCCGTCGACCAGCTCGTAGCGCATCGAGAAGTCCTGCGCCATGCGTACGAGCGTGTCGTAGATCGCCGAGTCGCCGTGGGGGTGATAGTTGCCCATCACCTCGCCGACGATCTTGGCGCACTTGGCGTAGGAGCGCGTGGGCCCGAGGCCCAGCTCGTTCATCGCATAGAGCACGCGCCGGTGCACCGGCTTGAGCCCGTCGCGCACGTCGGGCAGAGCGCGCCCGACGATCACCGACATGGCGTAGTCGAGGTACGCCGTGCGCATCTCCTCCTCGAGCGCGCGCGGTTCGATGTTGCCGCCGCCGATCACGTCAGCCGAGGCCATCACTCACCTCCCCGGGGTTGGCCGGCCACGGCCGTGGCGTCAGACATCGAGGTTCGCGACCGCCCGGGCGTTGTCCTCGATGAAGGCGCGGCGGGGCTCGACCTGGTCACCCATCAGCATCGAGAAGATGCGGTCGGCGGCGAACGCGTCCTCGAGCGTGACCTGGGCGAGCGTGCGCGTCGTCGGCGACATCGTCGTTTCGCCGAGCTGGTCCGCGTTCATCTCGCCGAGGCCCTTGAAGCGCTGCAGTTTGATGCCCTTCTGGGCGACGGTCAGGACCGCTTCGTGCAGCTCCTCGAACGTCGCGGCGGTCTCCTGGGCGTCGCCGAGCCGAACCTCGAAGGCGGGGCTGCCGACGAGCTCGATCAGCTGCGCGTGGACGCGGGCGAGCTGGCGGTACTCCTGCGACTCGAACAGCGAGCGCTTGATCGTGTGCGTGCGCGCAAACCCGGTCTTGACTTCGACGGCCTTGACGTGAATCGCGACGGGATCCTGATCGACGACCTCGGCGGTGTGGGCGTCGCCGTCGCTGCTCGCGTTGGCCAGCCAGGCGATCGCCGCCTCTACGCTCATCACCTGCTCGCCGAGCAGCGAGGACTCCTCCAGGAACTGGACGACGTCGTGGCCGTAGTGGCCGCGCAGCGAGAGCGACCAGCCGGCGTACTGCTTGAGCAGCCGCGAGAACCGCTGCCAGCGCGCCTCGGTCAGCTTCAGCTGCGTGCCATGGCGGTCGAAGACGTCGATCTTCTCCCACTTGTCCGACAGCAGGATCTCCTCGAGCTCGGAGTCCTTCTCGATGTAGCGCTCGCGCGCGCCCTGCTTGAGCTTGTACAGCGGCGGCTTGGCGATGTAGACGTAGCCCGCCTCGATCAGCTCCTGCATCTCGCGGAACAGCAGCGTGAGGACGAGCGTGCGGATGTGGGCGCCATCGACGTCGGCGTCGGTCATCAGCACGACCTTGTGGTAGCGCGCGTTCTCGATGTTGAATTCGTCGCGCACGCCCGTGCCGATCGCGGTGATCAGCGCCTGGATCTCGGCGTTCTGCAGGACCTTGTCGATACGCGACTTCTCGACGTTGAGGATCTTGCCGCGCAGCGGCAGCACGGCTTGTGTTTCACGGTCTCGTCCCTGCTTGGCCGAGCCGCCCGCGGAGTCGCCCTCGACAACGAACAGCTCGGCGAGCGAGGGGTCCTTGATCGAGCAGTCGGCGAGCTTGCCCGGCAGCGTCGAGTTCTCCAGCGCCGACTTGCGCCGCGTCAGATCGCGCGCCTTGCGCGCCGCCTCGCGGGCGCGCTGGGCCTGAACGGACTTCATGATCACGGCGCGCGCCTCGCTCGGGTTCTCCTCGAGGAACTCGCCGAGTCCGGCGTTGACGATCGACTCGACGAAGCCGGCCATCCCGGGGTTGCCGAGCTTGGTCTTCGTCTGCCCCTCGAACTGCGGGTCGCGGAGCTTGACGGAGATGACCGCGGTCAGGCCCTCGCGCACATCCTCGCCGGAGAGGTTGTCCTCCTTCTCCTTGAGCAGGCCGTGATCGCGCGCGTACTTGTTGAGCGTGCGGGTCAGCGCCGAGCGGAAGCCCGACATGTGCGAGCCGCCCTCGCGGGTGTTGATGTTGTTGGCAAACGAGTGGATCGAGTCCTGGTAGGAGGAGTTCCACTGCAGCGCGACCTCGGCGGCGCCCTCCTCGGACTCGCCGGTGAAGAAGATCACCTTGCGATGGACGGTGTCCTTGTTCTCGTTGAGGTAGGAGACGAAGTCCTCGATGCCGCCGTCGTACTGAAACTCCGCGGCGTGGCCCTCGCCGCGCTCGTCGACGATCGAGATCTTCAGGCCGCGGGTCAGGAAGGCCGTCTCGCGCAGGCGCTCCTCGAGCGTGTGGAAGTCGAAGTCGAGCGTCTCGAAGATGTCGGCGTCGGGGAGAAAGGTGACTGAGGTGCCGGTACCGGCCGCTGGGTCGAGCGCCGCGCCCCTGACCAGCTCGCCCTGCGGCGCCCCGCGCGAGTACTCCTGCGAGAAGACGTGGCCGTCGCGGCGGATCTCGATGTCGAGGCGCTCGGAGAGGGCGTTGACGACGGACACGCCGACGCCGTGCAGCCCGCCGGAGACCTTGTAGCCGCCGCCCTCTCCGAACTTGCCGCCGGAGTGCAGGACGGTGAGGACGACCTGGACGGCCGGCAGGCCCTCCTTGTCCATCGTGGCGACCGGGATGCCGCGGCCGTTGTCGATCTCCGTCACCGAGTTGTCGGGGTGGATCGTCACGGCCACCTCGGTGCAGAAGCCCGCGAGCGCCTCGTCGACGGAGTTGTCGACGAGCTCGTAGACGAGGTGGTGCAGGCCCATCACCCCGGTCGAGCCGATGTACATGCCCGGGCGCTTGCGAACGGCCTCGAGACCCTCGAGGACGGTGATGTCCTGGGCGTCGTAGTCGGCCGAGCCGCCGCCCATCGACGGGTCGTTCACGCCGCCCTTGCCTGCGCCCTCCTGCGAGCTGTCGCTACCTGTTGCCAATGGCCCTCCGATGACGTGAGAACGCCCCGGAATCCGGGGCGCGAGGACCACGGCTGGGGCGGGATGATTATGGACACAAGGATAGCATGGCGAGGGGTCAGCCCTGGCCGCGGGGAAGGCCTAAATGCCTGCAAAATGGCGGGAAAACGGGCGATGTGTGCGCTGGCGAACCCGGTTCGGCGGCAGCGTTGAAGCACCACGACGCGGCGACGAGCAACACGACTGCCGCGACCACGCGCGGCACCGCGTGTTCTTCCACCCGGTGGCGGTTTGTCGCAGCGCATCGCGCGGGGCAGACCACCGCCGTCGTCGCGCCCGTCTGGGCGGTTTGGCGTCGACCACCGCCGGGTACGCCGAGGCCGCGGGAGAGCAACCCGGAGGGGCTGGGACCCAGTTCTCGGCCCCTCCGGGTTGAAAGCCCCCCTTGGACAACGCGGGCGAGTCTACATCCCGTTCACAGGCCGAACGGTTCCCCCTTAAGGTATGCGCCCCGTGCCTTCTAACATGGCGCGTCGGCCACCGGGGGTCGGGGGCCCCCCTCCCGACAAGCAAGTTCTGCGTTCCCCGGTGGCCGGCTCGATCGCTCCACCCCCCAACCGGCCGATGATGGCGATGCGGTCATCGGGGGTCGGGCCACGCACAGGCTCGACGGGCGGTCCTGGGTACCCCGGTGGCCGTCTACGTCTGCGGAAGAGCCCGTGCTTCCTGATGTCCCGCGAGGGCGCCCTCAAAGGCGCTAGCGTCGAAGGAGCGGCCAGGGTTCTCTGTTGGCGCCAAGGATCGGCGCAAAGGATCGGAGGGTCTGGTCGCCTTCGTCGTGAGAACTCTGCACGAGACTACTGACGGGACCGGCCGCTCATCACCTAGCGTTGTGCGTATGGCCCACCGGGGGCTCCGATGAGGGATGGGAGCTTGGGAGGCCAGCCCGGAGGTTGGTCCCGGTGGGTCCATTTCGCGTCGGCGGGCGCCGCTGCGCGGCCGCCGGGCGACTCGCCGCTGCGCGCGGCGGTGGTGGCTGCGGCTCCCGCCAGCCTCAGGCCGTGCGGCAGCGCAGCTCGCGGATCGCGTCGGCGCCGATGGCGCCGTTGACGCGCGCGATCAGATCGCCGGCCATGAGGTCGAGCTCCTGAGCCCAGACGGCCGCCTCGCAGGTGATCGTCAGGACCCCCTGACGCTCGGCGCTCGGGCGCGCTGCAGAGGCGATCGACGGGCCCGCGGCCTGCTCCCAGACCTCCTGCACGCGCGCCAGCGTCGTAGCCGGCGCGAGCGTCGAGGTGAGCCCCTGGAGGGCGTCGGCGAGCGGGCGGGGGGCCGTGCGGCTCACGCCGCCTGCGCCTCCTGGAGGATCGCGCCCGGCGAGATCCGCAGGCGCGTCACGGACGGCCCCGAACCGCCCGGCACGTGGGCCAGGTCGGTCGTGGCGATCACGCTCTGGCCGGCGGCCGCGAGGTCACCGGCCAGGAGCTCCCTGCGCTCGGCGTCGAGCTCGCTCATGACATCGTCGAGGAGCATCAGCGGCGCACGGCCGCGCTCGCGGGCCAGAACGGAGCGCTCGGCGAGCAGGAGCGCCAGCAGCGCCAGCCTCTGCTCGCCCTGGGAGCCGTACACGCGCAGCTCGCGTTTGTCGCGGCGCACTGCCAGCTCGTCGCGGTGCGGGCCGTGGCCGGTGAAGCCGCGCTCCAGGTCCGAGCTCAGCCGCTCCTCCAGCTCGGCGCGGAACTCCAACTCGTCGTCCGCGCGCGAGCGCGGGCGGTACTCGAGCGCCAGCTCCCCGGCGCACCCGAGCTGGGCGGCGCGCTCGGTGAACGGGGCCGACAGCAGCGCCACCGCCTCGCTGCGATCTGCCATCAACGCGAGCGCGGCCGCGGCCAGCTCCCTGTCCCAGGTCGGAAGCGTCTCGGCGGCGGCCCTCCCCGAGCGGATGCGCCCCAGCAGCGCGTTGCGCTGGGCGAGCACGCGGGAGTACTCCCGTCGCCTCGCCGCGCGCAGCGGCCAGATCGCGGCCACGAACTGGTCGAGGTGCCCGCGCCTGACGGCAGGCGGCCCTTTGATCAGCTCCAGGCGGTCGGGGAGGAACACGCTGATGAGCGGCCTGCTCTCGACGTCCAGCATGCGCTCCACGGGGGCACCGTCGGCCGTCATCCGCCTGGCCGGCTGGGCGCCCGCCGCCGCCGCGCCGAAAGCGACCGTCAGCTCGTGCGCCCGCGTGCCGTCGAGCAGGCTCACGGTGACGCGGGTGGCCGGCGCCCCGAAGCGCACGAGCTCACGGTCGTTGCGGGTCCGGGGAGACCGTGCGGTGCAGCCGAAGTAGATCGCCTCCAGGAGGTTCGACTTGCCGGCCCCGTTGGGCCCGTGGACGACCGTCAGGCCGTCGCCGAGGCGGGCGCTGGCGCGCGCGTAGGTGCGGAAGTCGCGCATCTCCACGCTGCGGACGAGCACGTCACACGTTCAAGCGGATGGGCATGATCAGGTAGACGAAGTCGCCCGTCTCGGGGGATTCGATCAGGCCGGGGCGCAGCGGGCTGATCAGCTTGAGCACGAGCTCATCGGTGTCGATGCTCTCCAGCCCGTCGCGCAGGAACTCGGGATTGAAGCCGATCTCGAACGGCTCGCCGTGGAACGGCACCGGGATCGCCTCGCTCGCCTCACCGACATCCGGAGTCTGGGCCGACACCGTGAGAGTTCCCTCGCTGAAGCTCAGCCGCAGCGGCGCGTTCTTCTGGGCGAGCAGGCTGATGCGCCTGACGACGTCGGTGAGCTCAGCACTGGAGAGCCGCAGCTCGTGCTCGACCGACTCCGGGAGCAGCTGACGGTAGTTGGGGAACTGACCGTCGATCAGGCGCGAGGAGAGCACGACGTCGCCGAGCTCGAACACGACCTGGTTCTGCCCGACGCTTACGGCGAGCGTGTCGGAGGGCGACTGCTGGGCGATGCGCACGAGCTCCTGCAGCGCGCGAGCCGGAACGTTGGCCTCGAGCGTTCCCTGCAGCGGCGACTCCAGCGCGGTCTCCTTCACGCTCAGGCGATAGGAGTCGGTTGCGACCATCCGCAGCTCCTGCCCCGATGCGGACATCAGGATTCCCGTGAGGACCGGCCTCGTCTCATCGCGCGAGGCCGATCGCGCCACCCGCGTGATGGTCTGCATGAACGCCTCGGCGGGGAGCGCCACGCGGGTGTCGGGCGACGGATCGGGCAGGCTCGGGAAGTCCTCGGCGCGCAGGGTGCGGAGATGGAAGGTCGTGGGCCCGCAGATCAGCTCGATGTCCTGCTCAGCGGCGCGGAACTCCATCGTCAGCGTCTCGGCGGAGAGCGACCGTGTCACGTCAAGCAACAGGCGGGCCGGCAGCACGGCCGAGCCCGGGCGGGAGACCTCTGCATCGAGCGGCACACGCAGGGCGACCTCCATGTCGGTCGCCCTCAGCTCCGGTGTGCCGTCGGCCTCGGCGCTGATCATGACGCCGGAGAGTGCCTGCACGGCACTCCGGGTGGACGCCACCCGCGTGACCGTCTGCAGCTGAGTGAGTAGCTCTGCGGTGGAGAGGGAGAGCCTCATGAGAGGACTGTCGTCGATGGATAGTCGTCAGTAGTGGGTGTGAACATGTGGATTCGGGGTGGTGGAGCGGTCATCCGCCGCCTTACGCAGTGGATGAGGGTGTGGGCAGCGCACGCGAAGTCTCTCAGGCACGCCGGTCGAGCGCACGGCGGCGTTCATGGTGGCGGTGCGCCCAGCGTGGCGCACAGTTTCTCCACAGCCTCGCGGGCGGTCTCGTCGGTTGCCAGACGTGCGCTGGCACGCCTGCAGGCGTGGAGCACCGTGGTGTGGTCGCGGCCCCCGAACTGGCGCCCGATCGACGGCAGGGACTCGCCGGTGAGCTCGCGCGCGAGATACATGGCCAGCTGTCTCGGCCAGGCGATACGGACGCTGCGCCCGGGCGAGAGCAGCTCGTTGGTGGAGAGCCCGAACTGGGCACAGGCCGCGGCCTGGATCTCGCCGATGGTGCGTGGATGGTTGCGCGCCGGATGCGGGTAGAGGCTTGCGAGCACCTCGCGCGCGAGCTCGGGCGTCAGCTCACGCCCGGTGAGTGAGCTGTAGGCCACAACGCGGATCAGCGCCCCCTCGAGGGCACGAACGTTGCTCTCGACGTGGGCGGCGATGACAGCCAGCGGCCGCTCGTCGGCAAGCGCGATGCCGTCGTGCTGGGCGCGCTTGCGCAGAATCGCCATGCGCGTGGCGATGTGGGGCGGCGCGATGTCGGCGACGAGACCCGCCTGGAAGCGCTCGCGCAGGCGGTCCTCGAGGGCCTGGAGGTCGGCGGGCGGGCGATCGGAGGTGAGCACGATCTGGCGCCCGTCGTCGGAGAGCGCATTGAAGGTATGGAAGAACTCCTCCTCGGTGCGGGTCTTGCGCTCGAGGAACTGGACGTCATCCATCAGCAGGACGTCGACGTTGCGGAAACGGGACTTGAAGACGTCGGTGCGCCCGTCTCCGAGCGCGCGCAGAAACGCGTTGGTGAACGCCTCGCCCGTCGTCAGGCGGACGGTCAGCCCCGGGCTGTGGCTCAGCAGGAGGTTGGCGATCGAGCTGAGCAGGTGGGTCTTGCCGACGCCCGGGGGACCGCAGATGAAGAGCGGGTTGTACGCCTGAGCCGGCATCTCCGCGACGGTCAGTGCGGCGGCGTGCGCGAGGCGGTTGCAGTCGCCGATCACGAACTGGTCGAACGTGAGCTTGGGGTTGCCGAGCGGGCCCGTGTCGTCCTCGGTCCAGCCGCCCGGCACTCCCGCCCGGCTGCCGCCGCGGTGCTCCTGCCCGTGGCGAGAGCGGTTCTCCGCCCCCCGGGCCGACTCACCGCCGTCGGCGACGAGCTCGACCCGCACGCGGCGCTGCAGGACACGCTCGACAGCCTCCTGCAGGATCTTGCCGAAGCGGTCGTGGATCCAGCGCTGCGCCTGCGGCGGAGCAGCTATGACGAGCCTGTCGGCGCTCAGCTCGAGCGCCCGGAGCTGGGCCAGCCAGATGCGGTAGGTGGGCTCGCCGACGGTGACGGCGAGGTCGTCCTTGACGCGCGTCCATATGTCCTGGAGCTCGGGGCTCACGGCAGCATCCAACGGCTTCTCTCCCGGAGAAAACGACGAGGAACATTGAGAGGGGGCCCGCAGGAGCCCGGTTCGGCGACTATATCCACAGGCACTTCGCGCCCCGCGGGGCCTGGTCGCAATTGGCGAGAAAATTCAGCGGGGCCGGTTCGGTCCTATACTGGCAAGCGCCACTCGCCGGGTGGTCGCGGGTGTCAGACGCTCGCACACGACCCGCCCGGCTGCCACCGGAGAGCAACTAGCCATGAAGCGCACCTACCAGCCAAAGAAGCGCAAGCGCGCTCGCACCCACGGGTTCCGTGCCCGCATGAGCTCGCGCGCGGGCCGACTCGTCCTCAAGCGCCGGCGCGACAAGGGCCGCAAGCGCCTGTCGGCCTGAGGCGGCGTTGGCTACGACCGCGAGGGCGACCCGCACGCGATGACAGCCCGGCGCCCTGCCCGCGGCCGCCTCTCCCGCAGCGCGGAGTTCGAGCGGGTGTATCGCCAGGGGCGATCGACGGCCAACCGCCACCTCGTGCTCTACACGTTCCCGAACCCCGACGTCGAGCACCCGCGGCTGGGCCTGTCGGTCTCGCGCAAGGTCGGCGGTGCGGTCGGTCGCAACCGGGTCAAGCGGCTGCTGCGCGAGGCGTTCGCGCGGGCGGCGCCTGACCTCGGCCCGGGACAGGACATCGTCGTCGTCGCGCGCCCGCCCGCCGGCGAACTGGCAGAGCGCGAGGGACTGGCCGGCGTCGAGGGCGCGCTCACGGAGCTGATCGTGAAGGCCGGCCTGCGTGCGGCGCCCGGACAGGCCATGGGCGACGGATGAGCGCAGCGGGACCGACGTCGGCGGGATCGCCCCCGCCCGGGGCGCTCGCACGCGCGGCCCGCGCCGTGGTCACCGCGCCGGTGGTGCTCTATCAGCGCCTCATCTCGCCGGCGATCCCGCGCCGCTGCAAGTACGAGCCGACATGCTCGCGCTACGCGGTCGAGGCGATCCGCGAGTTCGGCATACTTAGGGGACTGGTGCTCGCGAGCTGGCGGCTGCTCAGGTGCAACCCGTGGAGCTACGGGGGATACGATCCGGTGGAGGCCCAGCGAGTGTTCAGGAGAGGTCCCGATTCCGCCCACTGAGTGGGCGCGCGTGGCCGGCGCGGAGCCGACCACGCGCTGAAGCGCGCCGCGTCCGACCCACCCGCCGACCACCACCCCGCCCACACCTCCTAGCCGATGCCAATCTTCGCGAACATCATCCAGCAGGCGTTCTCGCCCCTGATCAGCCTGTTCGAATCGATCATGGTGTTCATCCATGCGCACCTGGTCGGCGGGAGCTGGGGCCTGGCGATCGTCGGCCTCACCGTCCTGATCCGGGCGATCCTCGTCCCGCTGACATACAGGCAGCTGAAGTCGATGCAGGAGATGCAGCGGCTCACTCCGCAGATCAGCGCGCTCAAAGAGCGCTACAAGGACGACAAACAGCGCCAGCAGCAGGAGCTGATGAAGTTCTACCAGGAGAACAAAATCAATCCTTTGGCATCCTGCCTGCCGCTGCTGCTTCAGCTTCCGGTCTTCATCTCGCTGTTCTACATGCTGCGCACGGACCTGAAGTTCGACATCTGCGGCCCGCAGCTGCGCGAATACTACTCGCGCGAACTGCACCGCCCGATCACCTCGAACAGCCAGATCCCCGAACACGCGGTCAAAGTGATGGGGCACACGGTCAAAGGCCTGACCGAAACGGGCTGCAACGTCGTGGCCCCGGGCTCGGCCAAGTTCCTCTTCATACCGGACATCACGGCCAAGGCGACGGGCATCGCCCTGGTCGTGCTGATCGTCTTCTACGTCGGCTCTCAGCTCGGCTCGACGCTGATCGCCACCGCCAGCGCCGACCCCAACCAGCGGCGCATGATGCTGCTGCTGCCGCTCGTCTTCGTCGTGATCCTCTACCGCTACCCGGCGGGGCTGCTCGTCTACTGGATCACGACGAACCTGTGGACGATCGGCCAGCAGTTCCTGATCCGCCGCCACATCGGCCCGGCCCCGCCGAAGGCCGCGGCCCCACCACCGGCGGGCTCCGCCAACGGCAAGCCGCCGCGGGTGCTCAAGCCGGCGCTGGCCGGGGGCGGCATGGCGGCGGCGGAGCCGGCGGGGAAGGGATCGGCGCCGCCGGCCTCCGCGCCACCGCCGCCTCCGCGCAAGAAGAAGAAGCGCTCGGGGCGGCGCCGATGAGCGAGCACGCGCCGGGCTCCATGCCGCCCGAGGATGAGCTCGACCCGCTCGACGCACTCGAGGAGCTCCTGGAGGAGATAGCCGACGGCCTCGGACTCGACGTCGACGTCGAGGTGGAGGAGGGCGAGGGGGTGCTCACGGGACGCCTCAACGGGGAGGAGGTCGGCCTGTTCATCGGCCGCCACGGGCAGACGATCGACGCCGTGCAGCACCTCGCACAGCGGATCGTGTTCCCCGACGGCCCGGCCGCCGTACGCGTGGTGATCGACGCCAACGGCTACCGCGAGCGCCGCGCCGCGGCGCTGCGCGCCGAGGCCGACGACGCCGCCGAGGAGGCCGTCAGGTCGGGGGCGCCGGTGGAGCTCGATCCGCTGCCGCCGTTCGAGCGGCGGATCGTGCACGAGTATCTGCGCGAGCGAGGCGATGTGGAGACCCACAGCGAGGGCAACGAGCCCGAGCGCTTCCTCGTCGTCTCCCCGCTCGCCGGCTGAGGGTCGACTGCGTTTCACGTTTTTCTTGACGGTGAAACAATATGCCCGTGTCCGCCGAGCGCCGCACCGATCTCACGGACCTCGAGCGCGGGATCGTCGTGGGCCTGCTCATCGGCGAGGGGCACTTCGGCGGCGACGGCAAGTACCCCCAGGTCACACTGCGGATGCACGTTCGCCACGCGGAGCTGTTCCGCTGGCTTCAGCGGTGCTTTCCGCGCGCCCGTCTGTACGGCCCCTATGACCACGGCGGCCGGCGCTACTACCAGTGGATGGCTCGCGGCCCGGCGCTCGCCGAGGACGTGCTGCCCGTCGTGGAGGCGGTCCTGACCGAGGATCTCGACGCCCACGTCGCCGCGCGGGTGGCGGAGATGAGGGATCGCTATGCGGACTTCTTCGCAAAATACGCCTGAGCGGCGGGCCGTCGAGCGCCTGGACGCGCTTGCCGCGGAGCACGGCCTGGACGCAAGCCAGCGGGGGCAGCTGATGCGTCTGCTCTCGGTCCTCGCCCGTGATCCGCACGCTCCGACGGCCGTAAGCGTCCCCGAGGACGCCGTCGACGTCCACGTCGCGGACTCGCTCAGCGCCCTGACGCTCGACACGGTGCGCGAGGCCCGCACGATCGCCGACCTCGGCTCCGGCGCGGGTCTGCCGGGCCTGGTTCTCGCGGTTGCGCTCCCATCGGCCGGGGTCTGGCTGGTCGAGAGCCAGTCGCGCAAGTGCGCCTTCATCGAGGCCGCCGCGGCGGCGATCGGGCTCGAGAACGCGCGGTTCGTGTGTGCGCGGGCCGAGGACTGGCGCGAGGGCGCCGGGGCGTGCGATGTCGTGCTCGCCCGTGCGCTGGCGCCGCAGCCGGTCGTGGTGGAGTACGCCGCGCCGCTGCTGCGCATGCGGGGCTCGCTGGTGGACTGGCGCGGCATCCGCGTGCGGGCGGATGAGGAAGCTGCCGCCCGCGCGGCGACCGAGGTGGGGCTGCGCCGGACGGCGATCCTCGCGGTCAGGCCATTCCCGGCCGCACGCGATCACCACCTGCACGTGTTCGAGAAGATCGCGGATACGCCGCCCCGCTTCCCGCGGCGCCCGGGGATCGCGCGCAAGCGTCCCCTCGGCGCATGAGCCAGGGCCCTCCGCAGCCCGTTTCCCCACTTTGCCGGGAGGCGTGAGCCGCCGATCGCCGATCGGCGCTAGCTTGCAGGCGGTGAGCACGGTGTATGCGGTCGCGAATCAGAAGGGCGGCGTCGGCAAGACGACGACCGCGGTGAACGTGGCGGCGTGCATCGCCGAGGCCGGCTACGACACGCTGCTCGTGGACGCCGACCCGCAGGCCAACGCCACCGTTGGGCTGGGGATCCCGCGCACGCGCTCCCCCGGCCTCTACGAGGTGCTCACGGGCGAGGCGACGGCGGCAGAGGCGGTCACGGACTGCGCGGTCCCGGGCCTGCGGGCGATTCCGGCCGGCGCCGGCCTGGCGGGGGCGAACGTGGAGCTGCCGCGGATCGAGGGCTACGAGTACAGGTTGCGCGACCGCCTGGCGCCGATCCGCGAGGACTTCGAGTACATCCTCCTCGACTGCCCGCCCTCGCTCGGTCCGCTGACGGTGGGCGCCCTCGTAGCGGCGGACCGCGTGATCGTCCCGGTGCAGACCGAGTACTTCGCACTCGAGGGCCTCGCCGGCCTGCTCGACACCCTCGCTCTCGTCCAGCGGCAGCTCAACCCGCGCCTGACCGTGGCGGGGATGCTGCTCACGATGCACGACAGCCGCACGCGGCTCGGTCAGGACGTCGAGCGCGAGGTCCGGGCCCACTTCCCGGATCTCGTCTTCGACACCGTCATACCGCGAAACGTGCGCGTCGGCGAGGCGCCGAGCTACGGTCTGCCGGTGACCCATCACGACCCGCACAGCGCCGGCGCCGAAGCGTATTTCGAGCTCGCCAAGGAGGTGGCCGCCCGTGGCTAAGCCGAAGCCGGGCATGGGCCGCGGACTGGGCGCGATCCTGTCGGTGTCGGGAGAGGCGGCCGTCGCCGAGGAGGAGCTGCGTGAGCTCCCGGTCGAGCTGATCGCGCCGAACCCGCGCCAGCCGCGGCGGCGGTTCGACGAGGGCGCGCTGCAGGCGCTCGCGGGTTCGCTCGGCGAGCTGGGCGTGCTGCAGCCGGTGCTCGTGCGCAGCCGCCCGGGAGGGACCTACGAGCTCGTGGCCGGAGAGCGTCGCTGGCGCGCCGCGAGGATCGCTGGCCTGCAGAGGATCCCGGCGCTGGTGCGCGAGCGCGACGACGCGGCGACGCTCGAGCTGGCGCTGATCGAGAACATGGCGCGCGAGGACCTCAGTCCCATCGAGGAGGCGCGGGCTTGCGCCGCGCTCGTGGAGGAGCTGGGCCTGACGCGCGAGGACGTCGGCCGCCGCGTGGGCCGCAGCCGCGTGGCGGTGAGCAACCTGATTCGTCTGCTGGACCTCCCGGACGAGGCGGTCGAGCTGATCCAGTTGGGGTCTCTCAGCGAGGGCCACGGCCGCGCGCTGCTGCTCGCCGAGGACCACGCCGCCCGCCGCAGCCTCGCCAGGGACGCGGCCGCGGCCGGCTGGTCGGTGCGCGTCACCGAAGAGCGCGCCCGCGCCTGCAACGCCCGCGAGGCGCCCGCCCGCCGCCGGATCGCCCCGCCGCCTATCCATCCCGACCAGGAGCATGCCGCCCGCGAGATCGCCGAAGGCCTCGGTGCCGCGCTCGGCGCCGAGGTGCGGGTCAGGCCGCGAGGCGACGGCGGCTACACCGCCGAGCTCTCCTTCTCCTCGGTCGAGGACGCGGCCGAGCTCACCCGCCGACTCGACCGCTCGGCGCTGATCGAGCCGGCGTAGGCCTCGGCCCATCGCGCGATCCGCCGCGATCGCACCGCCCGGCGCGCTCCGACCCCGGCCGGAGGCGATCCCGGCTACGATGAGCCGTCGGTGCCATCCCGGGCGATTAGCTCAGTCGGTTAGAGCGCTTCTCTGATAAGGAAGAGGTCCCAGGTTCGAATCCTGGATCGCCCACTCCTCGTGCGTTTGGTCCGGCGTCTCCCGGGCGAGCGGCCATCTTCCCGCCGCGACCGCAGTACCCCTTCCCGCCGGTCGGGCTGCGGTCTGCCCCGCGCCCGCCGGGGTGGCGTCGGGGTGCAACGGCGGTTGGCCCGGTTACTAGATCGATCACTCCAGCAGGGAGACGGCGGCACGTCTTCCCCGGGCGAAGCGCATCCTCACCCACGCCGACGATCCCCTCAACGACGGCGACGCGCGGCCTCTGCTGCTGCTCGAGGCGAGCGAGGTTCACCTCACGTTCCTCGGCGAGGCCCCCGCCTCTGGCGGAGTACCTCGCCGGCCTCGCGCAGGCGCGCGCGTCCCGGCCCGCGTCCGCTCGCCAACGCGTCCATCCCGCGCTGGGACCTTCACGCGCCTCCCCGGACGGGCCGACTGTGCAGTGAGGTCCCAGCCAGCTTCACCAGATCGAGGAGACGGTCGTGTCAGCATCGCCGAGCAGGCTCAGCCGCAGCGCCGCACGCGCCGCGACCATGCTGGCGGCCGCCGTCTTCACACTCTGTGTCGCCCCCGCGCTCGCGCATGCCTCCGCCTCGCGCTCGGCATATCGGGCGCAGCGACTCTGCGCGACGGTCCGTCCGGGCTACGCCAGCTGTCTCGGCCTGCGGCTCGTGCCGGCGTCCCTGACCGGCACCGATCTCACCGTCAACGCCGCCCGACAGGCGGGGGAAGTGGCGGCGGGGGCCGCTCCGGCCGTCACCTACAAATCGCCATTTCCCGGAAACCTCACACCCGAGAGCCTCCACGCCGCCTACGACCTGCCCACCGAACCGCCCTCCTCCCTCCTGCAGACGGTGGCGGTCGTCGACGCCTACAACGACCCCACCGCCGAATCCGACCTCGCCGTGTTCGACAAGCAGTTCGGCCTGCCCGCTTGCACCACCGCGAACGGCTGCTTCCGAAAGGTGAATCAGGAAGGGAAGACGAGCCCGCTCCCGCGCACGCAGGGTGAATGGGCGACGGAGATATCGCTCGACGTGCAGATGGCGCATGCCATCTGTCAGAGCTGCCGTGTTCTGCTCGTGGAGGCAAGCAGCGAAATGTTCGCGAGCCTCGGAGACGCCGTCGATGCCGCGGTGAGCGCGGGAGCCACCGAGATCAGCAACTCATACGGTGGCCCGGAGGCGTCCTCCTACTCGAGCCTCAATGCTCCGTATGATCACCCGGGCCTCGTGGTGACGGTCTCCTCGGGCGACTGCGGGTATCTAAACCAGGCCTGTCCGCGTACGCAGGCGGCGAACTTTCCCGCCGACTCTCCCGACGTGATCGCGGTGGGCGGCACCTCGCTCGCCGCGAGCGGCGAACATTGGACCAGCACCGTCTGGGATGACGGAGGCAGCGGCTGCAGCCAGGCCTTCACGGCACCGCTGTGGCAGAGCGAGGCGTCCGACTTCGCCGGGCTCGACTGTGCGGACGGACGCTCGGTGGCCGACGTCGCGGCGGTGGCCGATCCCTACACCGGCGTGGACATCTACGACAGCACGCCCGCCGGAAACGGAGACCCCACCGGTTGGGACGTGGTCGGAGGGACCTCCGCATCCTCGCCCATCCTCGCCGCCGAGTTCGGGCTGGCCGGCGGATCGCACGGCGCCGAATACCCGGCGCAGACCCTCTACTCGAACCTCGGTGACGGCTCGGCGCTGACCGACGTGGTCTCCGGCAGCAACGGCTCCTGCAGCGGAAACGCGTGCCGGGCCGTGGTCGGCCTGGACGGGCCCACGGGGGTCGGCAGTCCGGTCGGCCTGCTGGCCTTTGCCGCGGCGGGGAGTCCCGCGGCGACCACCGCGCCCACGATCGCGGGCCCCGCCGAGCAGGGCCAGGTGCTGACCGTCACGCACGGCGAATGGAGCGGCACGCCCACATCGTTCACCGAGCAGTGGGCGCTCTGCAACGCCACCGGAGCGGACTGCCGTGCGGTCCCCGGTGCGACGGGCGCCTCGCTCGCGGTCACCGCAGCCGACGTCGGCTCGACGGTGCGGGTGCTCGAGAGCGCCTCCAACGCCGCCGGCACGGGCACGCCCTCGGCCGCCGCACCGACCGCCACGGTAGTCTCCGATACGCCCAAGATCACAACTTTCACCCCCGCCTCCGGCGCGACGGGGAGCTCGGTGACGATCACCGGCAGGGCACTCAACGGCGCGAGCGCCGTGCGCTTCGGCTCGCTCAGCGCGACCTTCACCGTCACCTCCTCGACGCAGATAGAAGCCACGGTGCCAAACGGGGCCCTCGCGGAAGCGATCTCCGTCACCACGCCGGTGAAAACGGCGACGAGCGGCACGCGCTTCCAGCCCACGTTCTCACTCACCTCGTTCACCCCGAAGAGCGGCGCGCCCGGAACCGCGATCACCCTCACCGGAATGGGCTTCCGCAGCAACTCGGCGGTGCAGTTCGACGGCGTGCCGGCCGCGTCTGTCACCTATGTCTCTGCGACCAAGCTCATGGCGACCGTCCCTGCGGGGGCCAACGGCGGTGCGATCACGGTCACCAACACCGTTTCTCCCGCCGGCACCGTGAGCGGCGCGGGCGCCTTCGCCGTCACCTAGCGGTGGGCGCGACCCGTCCCGTTCATCCCGCGCTCACCGCCGACGTCGACAGCGTCTGGCCCTGCGCACCGAGCGCCTGCACCGCGACATAGCGGGGGTGTCCGGGGATCGTGATGGCGGTCTCGAAGCCCGTGCGCGTCTGGCTCGGAAGCGGCCGCAGGGAGTGCGCGGAGGAGCCTGCGAGCGCGCGCCAGGCCGCGACGGTCGTGGCGCCGTTCCAGCTCGCGTAGGCCACCAGGCTGCCGTGTGCGCCGGCGCGCACCGCGACCTGCGGTGGCCGTGTGGGCGCGCCAGACCAGGCGAACTTCAACACCGTGTAGGACTGGTATGAGAGCGGGAGATGCGCGTCGAAGAGAAGCTGCCCGCTTGGCGAGAACTCCGAGAAGTAGGGCTCCTGCCCCCAGCCGACCGACCAGTCGCCTCCGGGCAGCGGCTGGAAGTCGCCCTGGCTCGCCGCCAGCAGCGGCTTCTGGTGGGTGAAGCTCGAGACCAGCGTCGCCGTCATCTGCTGGAGGTTGAGCTGCAGCACGATCGCCCGCGACTGGCTGTGCACGTCGGGCGTGCCGCCGTTGTCGAAGAACGTGATCGTCCCGTTCGGCCCCTCGCGGGCATCGTGCTGCCAGGCGGGGCTCGCACCCGGCCCCATCGCGAAGCTCGACTGCTTGCCGCCGAGGCGCCACACCACCTGGCCGCTGCGGGCGTCCACCTCGTATGCCGCCCAGGTGTTGCGCGAGTCCACGAGCAGGTCCGGGCCGTGGCTCGACACCGCATTGATGTGGAAGTAGTCCCACGGCGAGTGTGGGCTGCCGGGCGTGGCCGGGGAGTAGGAGTCGGCCAGCGGCACGTGGTCCAGCGCATGCCACTCGAAGCGCACCAGGCCGGTCCGCAGGTCGACTTCCTGGAAGACCGTGTCGGCCACGGCGCCGTTCGCGGGCCCGCCGTAGGCGCTCAGGTTGCAGCGGATCGCGTCGTACACGGTGAACAGAGCGGTGCCCCGGGGGGTGATTTCGAACGCATGCAGGTCAGGCTCGTATCCGTTGCCCGCGCGCACGACCGCGATCGTCGCATAGGAGCTGTTCGCGATCACCACCCCCGAGCCGTTGTGGCCGCCCGCGGCAATCGGGTCCTGCCACCAGGTCAGCACCGGCCTGCCCAGGTATTCCTGCACACGCAGGTCTGCCGCCCGGGCTCCCGCGGGGAGCCGGTCGAACCACAGCAGGCCACCCGAGGCTTCGAGGATCATCGGGCCATACTGGCCGGGCCCGGCGTAGGGGGCGAGGAACACGTCTTCGGGCGCCTGCGCCCCGGTGTCCGTCGTGACGGACACCGTCGGCGGTTCGAGGTCCGGGCGCGATACGAAGTGCTGGAATTCGGCCGGGTTCGGCCTGGGGGGCGGGCCCGGGGGGGTCTCCAGCGAGCGGCTCACCGTATCCACCTCGGCAACCGTGAATCGCCAGGAGAACGGCGTCGCCGTGGCACCCTGATGCAGCACGGCGCTGACGGTCACGACCTCGCCCTGGGTGAACGGCACGGTCGGGAGGAAGCTCCCGCCGTCTCCCTGGGAGTAGGCCTCGAGCCTGCCGGCGTGCGGCCCGCTGCGCGAACCCACCACCGTGATGGCGGAGATCGCGCCGGCGGGCACGCCGAGGAAGCTGATCTGGGTACGGTAGGAGGCGTCGAACGTGCCCGGCGTGGGCGACACGGTGACGGCTCCACCCGCCAGCGCCGCGGAGGTGTTGGGCGTCGGCGTTGCGCAGGGCGGCGCCGCGCTCGAGGCTCCAGCGGGTGCGACCGACGCCCCGAGCACGAGGAGAACGGTCAGGACGAGCGATGCCGCGAGGCTCCTGATGCACTGCTGGGGCTGCAAGCGGGAGAGGATACGCCGCGCCCTGGACCGCGCGCGGCAGTTCGCCCGCTCGGACGGGAGGCTTGAAGGGAGTCGCCCCGGGCCCTAGGGTGGGCGCGTGGCGTTGATCACGGCGAGCGCTCCCCTGGCCAGCGAGCTCACCCGCGTGCTGCCCTCGCGGCCGTTCGGCATCCGTTTCTGGGACGGCGCGTCGGTGCAGGCGACGACGGCCGGCTCGCCGACGTTCTTCGTGCGGCGCCCGCGGGCACTGGCGCACTTCCTGCGCTCACCGGGATCACTCGGCCTCGGACGCGCCTACGTCGACGGGTCGCTCGCCGTGGACGATCTCGACGCGGCCTTCCTCGTCGTCGACGAATGGGAGCCGCCGGCCTTGAGCGCCGCCGACCGCGCGCGCCTCGGGCTGGCGATCGCACTTGGCGCCGTCCCGGGCGGCGTTCCGCACCGTCCCGGCCTGGAGCTGATCCTCCGCGGCAAGCTCCACAGCGTGGAGCGCGACGCCGCCGCCGTGCGCTACCACTACGACGTCGGCAACGACTTCTTCGCCCTTTTCCTGGACGAGTCGATGACCTACAGCTGCGCGCTCTTCTCGCGCGGGGCGACGACATTGGAGGAGGCCCAGCAGGCTAAACTCGAGGTCGTGGCGGCAAAGCTCGGGCTGGCGCCGGGCATGCGCGTGCTGGACGTCGGCTGCGGCTGGGGCAGCTTCGCGATCCACGCCGCGCGCAACTACGGCGCGACCGTCACCGGGGTCACGCTCTCCCGGGCCCAGGCCGAGCTCGCGCAGCGCCGCGTGCGCGAGGCGGGCCTGGAGGGTCAGGTCGACATCCGGGTCGCCGACTACCGGCAGCTCCCGCAGGCGTCATTCGACGCGATCGCCAGCATCGGCATGTCCGAGCACGTCGGCGAGAGCCAGATCGACCTCTACGCGCGGTCGCTGTTCGCGCTGCTCGCGCCGGGCGGGGTGCTGCTCAACCACGCGATCGCGGTGCTGGACCCCGACGACGAACCGCTCGAGGACCTCTTCTCGATGCGCTATGTCTTCCCGGACGGTGAGCCTCTGCCGCTCTCGCGTGTCCAGCTCGCGCTCGAACGGGCGGGTTTCCACACCGACCACGTCGAGGGGTTCAGGGAGGATTACGCGACGACGCTGCGCGAGTGGAGTCGCCGGCTCGACGAGCACCTCCCGGAGGCCGAGCGGCTCGCGGGCGCCGAGCGGACGCGTATCTGGCGCCTGTACCTGCGTGCCGCGCGCCACGGGTTCGACGCGGCGCTCACCGCCGTCTACCAGGTTCGCGCGCACCGGCCGGCCTGAGACGCGCGCAGCGGCCGGCCTGAGCCGCGCGAGACACCGGCTGAGCCGAGGGTACGCACCGGCCGCGCTGAGCCCCACCGGCGCGCGCTCAGCCCCCGGGGCCTGCGAGGGCGAACGGGTTGCCCTCGGAGTCCTTGCAGATCGCCCACACCTCGCCCGGGTGGATGATGCTGCCGCCCAGCGAGGACACGAGCTCCATCGCGCCGACGAGATCTGCGACACGGAAGTAGGGCAGCGAGAAGGAGTCCCCCGGGCCGCGACCGCGGAGGTGCACGCCCACCGCCGGGGCCCCGGCGTCCGACTGCCATCCCGCCCCGACCGTCCGCGGCTCGAGCGAGATGCCGAGCAGCTCGCTCCAGAAGTCGCGTGCGCGCTCGGGATCGTCCGCGGGGAACTCCACCAGCGAGAGCGACGCCGTCATACCTGCACGTTAGCCGCTGCCCGCCACCGTGGTGCGGCGGGGTGGGGGCCCCTCAGGCCCTGATGCGCTCGCCGCGCGGATCGAACAGCGGCTCGGCCGCCACCTCACCGGCGACCCACTCGCCGAAGATGTCGATCTCCACGGCCGTGCCTGTCCCGAGCTCGCTCGGCAGGTACGCGTAGGCGATCGAGCGCACGACCGTGTAGCCGTAGCCGCCGCTCGTCACGCGCCCGAGGATCTCGCCCTCCACGCGCACCGGCTCGTTGCCGAGCGCCACCGAGCGGGGATCGTCGAGCACGATGCAGCGCAGGCGCCGCTGCGGCGGATCGGGCGCCGTTCCGCCGCCGACGCCGAGCGCGGTGGCGCCCATGAAGCCTCCGTCCTCGCGCACGCAGAAGCCGAGGCCCGCCTCCAGTGGGGTCTCCTCGGGGGTGATGTCCGCCGCCCACACCCTGTAGCCCTTCTCCAGCCGCAGCGAGTCGATCGCGCGGTAGCCGCCCGCGACGAGCCCGTGCTCGCGGCCGCCCTCCCACAGCGTGCGCCACAGCCCCGCCCCGTACTCCGTCGGGCAGTACAGCTCCCAGCCGGCCTCCCCCACGAACGTGACGCGCAGCGCGCGCACGGGGACGTCGCCGACGGCGATCTCGCGCATCCGCATGTAGGCGAACTCGAGGGGATCGTCGGTGAGCGGCGCGAGGATCTCCCGCGCCCGCGGGCCCCACAGCGCGAAGCAGGCCCAGCGCGCCGTCACGTCGGCGCAGCGGGCGCTGCCGTCCTCGGGGGCGTGGCGCCTGATCCAGCTCAGGTCGTGGTTGCCGAAGGCGGTGCCGGTGACGATCGAGAAGAGCTCCTCCTCGACCCGCGTTACGGTGAAGTCGCACTCGATGCCGCCACGCCGGTTGAGCATCTGGGTGTAGGTGATCGCGCCCACCTCGCGCGCGACGTCGTTGTCGCACAGGCGCTGCAGGAACGCGGCTGCGCCCGGCCCAGAGATCTCGAGCTTGGAGAAGGAGGACTCGTCGAACAGCCCCGCCCGCTCGCGGGTGCCGGCGTGCTCGACGCCGATCGCCGGCGACCAGTGCATCCCGGCCCATCCGCGCGGGCGCAGCGACTCGTCTCCCGCGGGCGCATTGGCCTCGTACCAGTTCACCCGCTCCCAGCCGGACTTCTCGCCGAAGACGGCGCCGTGCTCGGCGTGCCACGGGTATGCACTGGAGGTGCGCAACGGTCTGCCCGCGAGGCGCTCGTGACCGGGGTAGCGGATGTCGTAGTAGGTCTCATACACCTCGCGCGTGCGCTTGAGGGTGTAGCTGGGGGAGCGGAAGTGCGCACCGAAGCGGCGGATGTCCATCTCCCAGACGTCCATCGTCGGCTCGCCCTCGACGATCCACTCTGCCATCACGCGCCCGATGCCGCCCGCGCCCGCGAGCCCGTGGGCGCAGAAGCCCGCTGCAACGTAGAAGCCGCGCACCTCGCTCTCGCCAAGGCAGAACTCGTTGTCGGGGGTGAACGCCTCCGGGCCGTTGATCAGACGCGTCACGGTGATCTCGTCCATCACCGGCACCCGCCGGGAGGAGCTCCGCGCGATCTCCTCGAATCGCGGCCAGTCCTCTTCGAGCAGGCGTCCGTTGAAATCGGCGGGGATCGCGTCGAGCAGACGCTCGTCGAGCGACCAGGGTGCGGAGTCGCGCTCGTAGCCGCCCATCACCAGCCCGCCGCCCTCCTCACGGAAGTAGATCAGCAGGTCGGGATCGCGCAGCGTCGGCAGGTGGACCCGGTCGGCGCCCGTGCCGAGCTCGCGGAAAGGCTGCGTCACGAGGTACTCGTGCGCGAACGGAACGATCGGCACGCGCACCCCCGCCAGACGCCCGATCTCGGCCGCGAACATGCCGCCCGCGTTGACCACGACCTCGGCCTCGATCGGGCCCCACTCTGTCTGAACCCCGTGCACCCGCCCGTTGTGCACGTCGATCGCCGTCACACGCGTGTGGGTGAAGATCCGGCAGCCGCCCTCGCGCGCCCCCTCGGCCAGTGCGCTGGTCAGCAGCGAAGGATCGAGATAGCCGTCGCTGGCCAGGTAGGAGCCGCAGCGGACCCCGTCGGTGCTCATCAGCGGGAACAGTGCGCGCGCCTCCGCGGCGGAGATCAGCTCGAGCGGCAGGCCGAACGTCCGCGCCCAGGCCACCTGGCGCATGACCTCCTGCTCGCGCTCGGGGGTGCAGGCCAGCCGGATCCCGCCGCACTGGACCCAGCCGCAGTCGAGTGTTCGGTAGAGCTCGACCGAGTCCATCATCAGCCGCGTCAGCGGCAGGCTCGAGCGCAGCTGCCCGACCAGGCCCGCGGAATGGAAGGTCGACCCGCTGGTCAGCTCGTCGCGCTCGAGCAGCACGACATCGCGCTCGCCGAGCCGCGCGAGGTGGTGCGCGATCGCCGCGCCGCCGACACCGCCGCCGATGATGACCACGCGCGCGCGGTCGGGGAGCTCACGTGGACGCAAGCCACTCCTCGAACTCCGGTGCGCCCGCCGTCGCGAGCAGCCGCTCGAAGTGGACGCGCCCGTAGCGCTCGAAGTCGAACTCGAGATCGGAGATGCCCGCCTGCACCACACCCCAGGCCGCCTCGCGGGCGTCCGACAGTACCCGCATGAGTTTCAGCTTGGCGCGCTCGCGGTCGGCCGGCGCACGGCCGTGATAGGCCGCCAGCAGACGCTCGTCGACCGCCTCGTCGAAGTCGTTGTTGACGGACAGGTTGCCCAGGTCGAAGTACGGATGGCCCATGCCCGCGTACTCCCAGTCGACGATCATGATCGTCCCGCGGTCGTTTGCGCGGATGATGTTCCCCGGTAGGAGGTCGTTGTGACAGGGCCGCGCCGCAGTCGCGCCGACCGCCGCGGCGATGCGCCCGGCGATCGCCCGCGTTGCGCCGTAGGCGGCCGGCACGACGGCCCTGCGCTCGGCAGCGATGCGGGCGTAGCCGGCGAGCAGGTCAGGAACCCAGAAGCTCACCGGCAGCGTCAGGTCGGAGTCGTGGAAGCTCCGGAGCGCAACGGCGATCTCGGCGACGCGCTCGTGCAGTTCGTCCCGCCCGACCGCCATGCACGGCACAAAGCGGGTCACCAGGCCGTCATCGAGCGCGGCCACCAGCGCCGGAGCGATGCCCAGGAACGCGGCCTGCTCGCTGGCGAGCCGCTCGGCCTCACGGTCGATCCCCAGCAGGCCCGTGTCCTTGCCGTGGCGGCGGATCATGTAGTCCGCGCCGCCGAGCGTGGCGCGAAAGTTGTGGTTGGTGATCCCGCCCTCCAGCGCAACCGGTGCGCCGTCCAGCGGTCCAAGCGATGATTCGAGGTGCTCCAGGATGTCGTCCAGCTCCCCCACCGCCTCAACGTATCGCCCGGCCAGAAGGACCGCAACCTATACCTTCATGACATGAACGCCCCGGGCGATCAGCACGGCGCGCCCGCCGAGGGCGGGGCGAGCAGCCCGCGCTCGGCGCAGGAGCTGATCGCGGCGGCCGACCTCGACGGGGCCAGGCGGGCGATCTCGGGCATCGCCGTGCGAACCCCCACGATCGCCTGCGAGGACCTCGCCGAACGCGCGGGGACCGCGGTCTGTCTGAAGGCCGAGTGCCTGCAGCGATCGGGGTCCTTCAAGCTCCGCGGCGCGCTGAGCAAGCTCGCCGCTCTCGGCGGCACGGAGCTCGGCGGCGCCGCCCCCGCCCTTGTCACCGCGAGCGCCGGCAACCACGGGCGTGCCGTGGCCGACGCCGCCCGCATCAAGGGTGTCCCGTGCACGGTCTTCATGCCCCGCGACGCCACCGTCTCGAAGGTCGCGGCCGTGGAGCGTCTCGGCGCGCACGTGCATCTCGAGGGCACATCGGTGGAGGAGGCTCTCGAGCTCGCCGCGGCCTGCGCAGCCGAGAGGAGCGCCACGCTCGTCCACCCGTTCGACGATCTCGACGTGATCGCCGGCCAGGGCACGCTCGCGCTCGAGCTCCTCGAGGAGGTGCCCGACCTCGCCCGCGTGCTCGTGCCCGTGGGCGGCGGAGGCCTGGCCAGCGGCATCGGCATCGCAATCCGCCGCGCTCGATCCGAGGTGGAGGTGGTCGGGGTTCAGGCGGCTGCGTGCGCGCCCTACGCGCAGGAGCTCACCGGACACCCGCCCCCGGGCGAGCTCGAGCCCGCCCCCGGGGCGACGATCGCCGACGGGATCGCGATCAAGCGCCCCGGTGGCCTCACGCTGCCGCTCTTGCGCGAGCTGCTCGGCGGGCTGGAGACGGTCACCGAGGACGAGATCGCCGATGCGATCGTGTTCCTCGCCGAGCGCACACGGCTCGTGTCCGAGGGCGCGGGCGCGGTGTCGGTGGCCGCCCTGCTCAGCCGCCGCCTGGCTCCGGTGCGCGGCACTACGGTTGCGATCGTCTCGGGCGGGAACGTCGACAGCGGCCTGCTTGCGAGCCTCCTGCGCCGCCGCGAAACCGAGGAGGGACGGCGCGTGCGGATCTTCACGCGCGTGCCCGACCGGCCCGGCGGGCTGGCCGAGCTGCTCCAGCTCGTGGCGGCGGTGCGGGCGAACGTCCTCGGCGTGGAGCACGTACGCGAAGCGGTGCCGCTGCACGTGCGCGAGACCGGCGTGGAGCTGACGCTCGAGACCCGCGGGCGCGATCACACGCAGGAGGTGCTCGCCCGGCTGCGCGCCGGCGGCTACGAGGTCGTCTGCGAATAGCCCGCCCGCTCCTCCAGCTGCTGGCCGGCGCGGCCTACAGCAGCGCGCCGGCCTGCACGAACTCGCGCCAGCGCGCCCGCGCCGCCGCGCGCCGGGGAGCGTCGGCGTTCGGGCTAACCGTGCGCCCGCCCGGCAGCCGCGCGGCCGCCTCCTCGATGTTCGCGAACAGGCCTGCTCCGACACCCGCGAGCATCGCTGCTCCGAGCACCGTCACATCGGCCCGTCCGGCCTGGAGCGGCAGGCCGAGCGCGTCGGCCTGCATCTGCAGCAGCGTCGGGTCGTTGCTCAGTCCGCCGTCCACCCGCAGCCCGACCGCCGGCACGGCCTCCGCCATCGCCTCCACGATGTCCGCGACCCGGTGTGCGATCGCCTCGAGTGCCGCACGCGCCAGATGGGCCGGCCGCACGCCGGGGTGCAGTCCGGCGATCACGCCCTGCGCCGCCGGCCTCCACCACGGCGCGCCGAGGCCCGCGAGCGCCGGAAGCAGCATCACGCCCGCACTGTCGGAGACCGTGGCGGCTGCCGCCGCCAGCCCGGCGGCATCCGGCGCGAGGCCGAGACCGCGCGCCATCCAGTCCAGCAGCGAGCCCGCCGCGAACACGCCGCCGTCGAGCGCGTAGGCCACCTCGCCGAGCTCGCCGGCCCGGCCTGGCGCCGCCCACGCGACGGTCGGCAGCAGCCCCGGCACGGACGCCGGGGCGTCGGTTCGTCCGAGCACGAACACCCCGGTGCCATAGGTCGCCTTCAACTCTCCCGGACGCACCGCTCCACTGCCGGCCAGCGCCGCCTGCTGGTCGACCAGCCGCGCCGCCAGGGGCAGCGGCACGGGCCAGCGCTCGCTGCGCAGCTCGCCCAGCATCCCGTATGTAGGCTCGATCGCCGGCAGCCACTCGCGCCGCACGCCGAAGGCGGCCAGCAGCCGATCGTCCCAGTCGCGCCCTCCGAGCGCCAGCAGCTGCGTCCGCGAGGCCGTCGAGAGGTCCGTGGCGAAACGCCCGCCGAGCCGCTGGCAGAGATGGGCATCGACGGTGCCCAGGCGCAGCCGGCCCTCCTCGCGAGCGCGCGCCACGGCGTCGTCGTGCTCGAGCAGCCAGGCCAGCTTGCCCGCTGAGAAATAGGGATCGAGCGGCAGTCCCGAGCGCTCCGTCACGCTCGGGTCGATCCCCGCGAGCAGCTCCTGCTGGCGCTTGTCCTGCCACACCACGATCGGTGTGAGCGCCCGCCCGGTGTCCGCCTCCCAGGCCAGGACCGACTCGCCCTGGTGATCGAGGCCGGCAGCGAGGATCTCGCGCCCGCCCGCTCGCTCGAGCACGTCGCCGACCGCACCGAGCACCGCGTCGAGCACGGCCTCGGCATCCTGCTCGACCAGGCCCGGACCGGGATGTCGCACCGCGACCGCCCGGCGGGACTCCGCCACCGGCCGAAGATCCAGGTCGAACAGCCCCGCCTTCACGGCCGTCGTGCCCTCGTCGATCCCCAGCAGCAGGCCGTAGCCGTCGCTCATCGCGCTCCGGCCGGCCCGCCCGCCGGCTGCCCGCGCATCGCGGCCCGCTGCCACCAGGGCGCCGACGCAGCGCGCTTCCGCGCGGCGTCGTACCGCTCGTGCACGGCCCGGAGAGCGCGGGCGGGGCCCGGCTCGATGTGCCCTGCAGCCGCGAGCATGCCGAGCACGTGCTCCCCGATCCCCAGCGATGCCGAGAGGCCCGTGGAGCGGATCGCGGCGACGTGGATCAGCCCCGGCAGCCTGGCCGAGTGCTCGATCACGTAGTTGGCGTCGCGGCCGGCCGGCCGCAGCCCTGCGTAGGCCGCGATCGGCTCGGCCCGCTGGAGCGCGGGGAGCATCCGCCGTGCGCGGGCGAGGATCAGCTCGGCGGCGTCTGCCTCGACCGACCAGTCGTCCCTGTCGGTGCGCTCGCGCGCGGTGGGCCCCGCGATCACGCGGCCGTCCAGCGTCGGGAACACCAGGACCCCCTTTCCGAGCGCAGAGGGCACCGGCAGCAGGATCTCTCGCAGGGGCGGCCCTGGCGGTGCCGCGAACACGAGGAACTCACCCTTGCGCGGGTAGATGCTCACCGGCGCCTCGCCGGCCAGGCGCGCGACGTCGTCGGCGAACAGGCCGGCGCAGTTGACGGCCGCGCGCGCCCGCAGCCGCTCGCCGCCGGCCAGCTCGACGGTTAGCGCCCCGCCGGCGTGCGACAGTCCGACCACGCGCGCTTCCAGCCGCACCTCGGAGCCTCCGCCGCGCGCGCACGCCGCCAGCGCGTGGACGTAGGCCACGGGATCGGTCAGCGCCTCGCCCGGGACCGCGAGCGTCCCGTCGCCGTCCAGCTCCGCCGCGACGCCGTTGCCGCGCGCGTTCTCGGCCAGCCGCGCGACGGCCGCGACCCCCTCCTCGTCGTTCGCGGTCAGCCTCGCTCCGCAGCGCCACACGGGGACCGGCAGCTCCTTCCCGAGCTCCTCGCGCAGCGACGCCGAGCGGAGGATCAGCTCGGTCTCGAGCTCGCCCGGGACCGAGTCGAAGCCGGTGTGCAGGATCCCCGAGTTGGCGCCGCTGGCCCCCCGGGCCAGCTCCGGCTCGGCCTCGAGCACCAGCGCCGGCACGCCGTGGCGCGCGAGCGCGTGCGCGACGGCGCAGCCCACCACCCCGCCTCCGATCACCGCGACCGGCGCCTCGGCACACGATCGCCCGGAGGCCTCCCCCATCGGGAGCAGGCTAGCCGAGGCCGGCGAGGTTACGCTGGCACGGGCGCCGCTGGCAGCGGCCAAGCGAGGAAAGGAACGCCAGGTGCAGATCCAGCCGTTCGCGATCGAGCGCTTCTACGAGCGCTGGGAGTTCCGCGCCGAGCTGATGCTCTCGAGCAGCGACTGCGAGTCGATGAGCGTGTGCGAGCTGCTCGCCCTGGAGCCCGGCTCCGGCGAGCGGCTCCTGGACCTGCGCCTCGGCTACACCGAGGTGCCCGGCTCGCTCGAGCTGCGCATGGCGATCGCCGCGGGCTACGAGCTGCTGGAGCCGCAGGGGGTGCTCACGCTGGCCGCCGCCGAGGAGGGGATCTTCACGGCCTACCACGCGCTGCTCGGCCCCGGTGACCACGTGGTCGTGGAGGCGCCCTGCTACGGGTCGGCGATCGAGGTGGCCCGCAGCACGGGCGCCGAGGTCGACCTCTGGCGGCGCCGCCACGAGGACGGGTGGGCCCACGACCTCGATGCGCTCGAGCGCTCGCTGCGGGCGAACACCGCGCTCATCTACATCAACAGCCCGCACAACCCGACCGGCACGCAGATGCCCGTCGAGACGCTCCGGCGCATCGTCGAGCTCGCCGCCGAGCGCTCGATCGTGCTGTTCAGCGACGAGGTCTATCGCGGCCTCGAGCACGACCCCGCCGACCGCCTGCCGGCGGTCTGCGACCTCTACGAGCGGGGGATCTCGCTTGGCACGGTCTCCAAGGCGCACGGCCTCCCCGGGCTGCGGACCGGGTGGCTGGCCTCGCGCGAGCCCGGGCTGCTCGAGCGCATCCGCGAGCTGAAGCTCTACACCACGATCTGCTCGAGCGCCCCGAGCGAGCTGCTCGCCGCCGTCGCCCTGCGCCACGGCGAGACGATCGTGGAGCGCAGCAGGCAGCTCGTCCTGGCCAACCTGCCGGCGCTGGCGGCCTTCCTGGAGCGTCGCGGCGACCTGTTCGAGTGGGTCCCTCCGTCCGCCGGTCCGATCGGCTTCCCGCGGATCTGCGACGGGCGCGACGTGCGGAGATGGTGCGAGGAGACCGCCGAGCAGGCCGGCGTACTCCTGCTCCCCGGAGACGTCTACGACGAGCCGCGCCACGTGCGTCTCGGCTTTGGTCGCGCGAACATGCACGAGGCCCTCGCGCGCCTGGAGGAGCAGCTCGGCTGACCCTGCCCGGGGGCCGGAGTGTCCACGGCGCCGAAGTGCCCGCGCATCGGAGTGCCCGCGGCATCGGCGCGTCGCCTGGGGAGTGCGGCGGGGTCGGAGCGCGGCGCCTGCCGCGGCCCGCCTGCGCGGACGTGCGGGCTCTAGAGCACCTTGGAGAGGAAGGCGCGCGTGCGCTCGTGACGCGGGTTGCCGAGCACCGCGGCGGGCGGGCCGGTCTCGACGACGACACCGTCGTCCATGAACACGACCGTGTCGGCGACCTCGCGCGCGAACCCGATCTCGTGCGTGACCACGATCATCGTCATGCCGTCGCGCGCGAGCTGCTTCATCACCCCGAGCACGTCTCCCACGAGCTCGGGGTCGAGCGCCGAGGTGGGCTCGTCGAACAGCATCAGCTTCGGCTCCATCGCCAGCGCTCTGGCGATCGCCACCCGCTGCTGCTGGCCGCCGGAGAGCTGGGCCGGATAGGCGTCGTGCTTGTCGGAGAGGCCGACGCGGTCGAGCAGCTCGGCCGCCCTGCTCCTGGCCTGCTCGCGTGGCACCTTCCTGACACGCATCGGCGCGCAGGTCACGTTCTCGGCCGCGGTCATGTGGGGGAACAGGTTGAAGTGCTGGAAGACCATGCCGATGTGCGCGCGCTTTCGCGCGACCTCCGATTCGCGCAGCTCGTAGAGCTTCTCGCCCGACTGGCGGTAGCCCACCAGCTCGCCGTCCACCGCGAGCCGCCCCGAGTTGATCTTCTCCAGGTGGTTGATGCAGCGCAGGAAGGTGGACTTGCCCGAGCCGGAGGGGCCGAGCAGGCACATCACCTCCCCGGCGCCGACCTGGAGCGTGATCCCCTTGAGGACCTCGTGACGCCCGAAGCGCTTGTGCACGCCTTCGGCGCTGACCATCGGCTCAGGCATCCCGGCCGCCCTCCTCGCCCATCAGTACCCGTGCCTGATCGAGCTCACGCCGGTCAGCACGCGCCGCAGGGTGGTCGGCCCTTCCGCGCTCGAGCCGCGCGCGTAGCGGCGCTCGAGGTAGCCCTGCCCGACGTAGAGCACGCTCGTGCAGGCGATGTACCAGATGCTCACCGTGATCAGCAGCGGGATCTCTTTGTAGTTGACGGCGAAGATCTGTTCGGCCGAGTAGAGCAGCTCGGTGACCGTGATCACGCTCGCCAGCGAGGACGTCTTGAGCATCGAGATCGTCTCGTTGCCGGTCGGAGGGATGATCACGCGCATGGCCTGCGGCAGCACGATCCGGCGCATCGTCTGCATCCGCGTCATGCCCAGCGACTGGGCGGCGTCCGCCTGGCCGGGCTCGACGGAGATCAGCCCGGCCCTCACGATCTCGGCCATGTAGGCGCCCTCGTTCAGGCCGAGGCCGAGGATCGCCGCCTTGAAGGGCGTGATCAGGGTGTTGGCGTTCGCGTGCACCAGCGCCGGCCCGAAAGGGATGCCGAGGCCGATCCTGGGGTACAGCGCCGCCACCGCGTACCAGAACAGCAACTGCACGAGCACCGGCGTGCCGCGGAAGAACCATATGTACAGCCAGCTGGAGCCCGCCAGCAGGGGGTTCGGCGAGAGTCGCATGACCGCCAGCATCACCCCCAGCGCGATGCCGATCGCCATGGCGATCACGGTCAGCTCGATCGTTACGAGCAGGCCTTCGAGGATCCGCTGATCGAACAGGTAGTCACCGACGACGCCCCACTCGAAGCGCGGGTTGGTGACTACCGAGCGGACGAGCGCGGCGGCGACCACCAGCACGATCGCCGCCGCAACCCAGCGGCCCGGATGGCGAACCGGGACTGCCCGGATGTCATCGGGCCGCGTGGGTTGCTCGGAAGGGGTGCTCACCGGCTACCTGGCTCAGCCTCCGTTGATCGCCGGGTTGTTGATGGCCCCTGCCTGGACGCCCCATTTCGTCAGGATCTTGAGGTAGGTCCCGTTGGCCATCAGCACCTTTAGCGCCGCCAGCGTGGGGGCCGGCATGCCGCTGCTCTTCGGGAACGCGAGCCCGTAGGGCGCAGCGCCGTAGGTCCCGTAGATCTTCAGCTCGCCGTTCGACTGCTGCACCTGGTAGGCGGCGACGGGAGAGTCGGCCATGCCGAGTTCGGCGCGGCCGCTGGTGATCGCGAGGTTGGCCTCGTTCTGCGTCGGGAACACGAGCACCGTCACCGGCTTCTTGCCCGCGCTCGTGCACTTGGAGCTCTGCGCTTTGGATTCTTCTTCCTCGGTCGTCCCCTTCTCGACCGCGACCGTCTTGCCGCACAGGTCGGCCAGCGAGCTCACGCCCGGGTTGGCCGAGGTCTTGGCGTAGAACGACGTGCCGGCCGAGAAGTAGTCGACGAAGTTGACCGTCTTCTGGCGTTCCTTGGTGTCCGTGAACGACGAAGCGCCCACGTCGTACTTGCCGGCGGCCAGGCCGGGGATGATCGTGTCGAACGTGGCGTTGACCATGTTGACCTTCAGCCCCATCACTTCGCCCAGCGCCTTCATCAGGTCTGGATCCATGCCGATGACCGTGTGCCCGTCCGAAGCGATGAACTCGTTCGGCGCGTACGTGGCGTCCGCGGCCACGGTCAGGGAGCCTTTCGATTTGATCGCGGCGGGAACCTGCGCGGCAATCGTTGCGTTGACGCTGTTCGACGGCGTCGTCGTCGCCGCGGTCGTCGAGCTGCTGCTGTTGTTGTTGCTGCTGCCGCAGCCCGCGAGCGCGAGAACGGCCAGCGCAGGCAGGGCGACTCGGGCCACCAGCTTGCTCATCAGGAACCTCCCCCAGTTGACGTTTGGGCCTCGTCCTCTCGAAGCTGCGCAAGTATAGGGCGGGGTCCGCCGCGTGATCGCGCCCGGTCGTCGGCGGCGCGTTATCCGCGCGGCGGAGCGGGGTCGCCGGCCGCGGGGCCCGTGTGCGGCCCGCGCGCGGGGCGGGGTGCGCTCTCGGGCAGGGCCTCGGGCGCGGTGCGATAGCTCGCCGGGGTGGCCGACAGCCTGATCGGGTTGCGCGTCAGGCGCGCCACCCCGCCGCCGGGCCGCGGGATCTCGACGATCGGCTGCAGGCCGAGGCGCTCCGCCAGCGCGAACGCACCGGCGATGTCGTTGACCGATCCCGCTGGCACGCCGCGGCGGGAGAGCTCGGCGGTCCAGTCGGCCGCCGGGCGTCGCCGTAGCCTCTCCGCCAGCAGCTCGCGCAACGGTTCGCGGTTGGCGACGCGCGAAGCGTTTGTCGCAAAGCGCTCGTCGCTCGCAACGGCGGGGCAGCCGAGGGCGTCGCAGAGGGATTCGAACTGCGCCTGTGTCCCCACCGCGACCACCAGCTCGCGGTCGGAGGCCTGCAGCAGCTCGTAGGGTGCGATGCTCGGATGGGCCGTTCCCAGCCGCCGGCCGACCTCGCCGGCCAGGGTGTAGGCGGAGCCCTGGTTGACGAGCCCCGCGAGCAGCGAGGAGAGGAGGTTCACCTCCACGCGCTGGCCCTCGCCGCCGCGTTCGCGGTGGCGCAGCGCCGCCAGGATCCCCACGCTCGCGAACAGGCCGCAGAGGACGTCGACGAGCGCCACCCCCACCTTCTGCGGTGGCTCGTCGGGGGCGCCGGTGATGCTCATCAGGCCGCCCAGCGCCTGCACGAGCAGGTCATAGCCCGGCAGCTCGGCCCCGGCGCCCGCGCCGAAACCGGTGATCGAGCAGTACACGAGCCCCGGATTCGCGCCGCGCAGCTGCTCATAGCCCAGCCCGAAGCGCTCCATCACGCCCGGCCGGAAGTTCTCCACGAGCACGTCCGCGCCGGCGAGCAGCCGCCGCGCTCGACCGAGGTCAGCGGCGGCGCCGAGGTCGAGCACGACGCTCGACTTGTTGCGATTGACCGATTGGTAGTAGGTGGCCATGCCGTGCTCGTCGAACGGCGGGCCCCATCCGCGTGTGTCGTCGCCGCCGCCGGGCCGCTCGACCTTGACGACCTCGGCGCCGAGGTCCGCGAGCACCATCGTCGCCAGGGGCCCCGCGAGCACGCGCGAGAAGTCCACGATGCGAAGGTCATCGAGGGCACCGGCCACCGCACCTGTATACAAGGATCGCCCGGCGCGGGCGAGTAGCCCGGCCGGCACCGGGGCCGTCGCTCAGGCCGTGGTGGTGCCCATCGCGCCTGAGCGCGAGCCGTCGGCGATCAGGTCCGTCACGGCCTCGGCCGCTCCCGGCCGGCCCATGAGGAAGCCCTGGGCCATCTGGCAGCCCATCTCTTCGAGCGCCGCCATCTGGCTCTGCACCTCGATGCCCTCGGCGACCACGCGCAGCGACAGCGCGCGCCCGACGCCGAGGATCGCCTCGAGCAACTCGCGGGCCTGGCCGCCGTCGTTGAGCGCCGCCACGAAGCTGCGGTCCACCTTGAGCACGTCGACGGGCATCCGCTGGAGGTTCGAGAGCGACGCATAGCCGGTGCCGAAGTCGTCGATCGCGACGCGGACGCCCAGCTGCTTGATCTCGCTTAGGCGCTCGCAGGCCGTGGCGACATCGCGCATCAGCGTGGTCTCGGTCACCTCGAGCGTGAGCAGCGACGGCTCGATCCCGGACTCCGCCAGCGCGTGGCGGACATCCTCGTGGAAGGTCTTGCGGCCGAGCTGGTAGGCCGAGACGTTGACCGAGATGCCCAGCTGGTGGCCCTCCGCGCTCCAGCGCGCGGCCTGCCGGCAGGCCTCCTCGAGGACCCAGCGGCCGATCGGGACGATCAGGCCGTTCTCCTCGGCGAGCGGGATGAACAGGTTCGGCGGGACGACGCCGCGCGTGGGGTGGTTCCAGCGGATCAGCGCCTCGGCGCCGATCACCGTCTGGCTGGGGAGGGAGAAGATCGGCTGGTAAGCGAGCTCGAACTGCTCCTCCTGCACGGCCACGCTCAGGTCGAGCTCGAACTCCACGCGGCCCTCCACGTCCTCGTACATCGAGGAGTCGAACAGCACGTAGCGGTCCTTGCCCTCGTCCTTGGCGGCATACAGCGCTAGGTCGGCGTCGCGCAGCAGCTCGTCGGGGGTCGAGTAGACGCCGACCGCCACGCCCACGCTCACCGTCACCGAGAAGATCCGGCGGCCGTCGTCGAGCTCGACAGGCTGGTGGAGGATCTCGATCAGGCGGTCGGCGAGGCTGTCCACGGGGCTGCCCTCGGCCGGGGTTTCGACCAGCACGACGAACTCGTCGCCGCCGAGGCGCCCGACCGTGTCCTGCGGCCGCACCGCGCTCTGGAGCCGTTCGCCGACGATGCGCAGCAGGCGGTCGCCCGCGGCGTGGCCGAGCTTGTCGTTGACGTGCTTGAAGCCGTCGACGTCGATGAACAGGGCGCCCGCGCGCATGTCGGGGTGGCGTGCCGCCCGCCCGATCATCTGCGCGGCGCGGTCGAGCACCAGCGCCCGGTTGGGCAGGCCCGTGAGGGCGTCGTGGAGCGCCTGGTGGGAGAGCTCGCGGGTCTTCTCGCGAACGAGCGAGAGCGCCCGCGTGCGGCCGGTGCCGAGGACCACGAACAGGAGTCCCACGAGCAGGCTCAGGAGGATGCCGCCCACGAGCAGCGTGAGGGCGTTGGTGTCAGAGAAGACCCCCATCGCGACGGGCGGGCCGAAGGTCTGGACGGTCCAGCCGTTGTGGAGGTTGATCTCGGTGGTCTCTGCGCCGTGCGGCGGCGTGCCCGCCGAGAAGGCCACGCGCGAGGAGCCCGAGTCGTAGCTGAAGCGCGCCGCGGTGCCGATGTGGCCCGCGAGCGCGCGCTGCAGGGCCATCTGCGGCTGCAGGGACTCGGCGAGCCAACCGACGAACTCGCGCCGGCGGGACGCCACCGTGGCGGGGATGCCACCCCCGCGGTACAGCGGCGTCTCGACGCCGAGGGTCGTGAGGAGACCGTCGCTGAACGGCGCATAGCTGCTTTCGCCCGTGTCGCGGGATGACACGAGCGAAGTCGCCAGGGCGCAGTAGTCGAGGCCCGCCGGCAGATAGGTGGCCTTGCTCCGCGCCATGCCCGCGACGGCGAAGCAGTAGTAGGGGCGTTTGCCCTGGGGCAGGATCTCCAGCGGCGCGGGCGCCGGCGCCGTGCCCGGCCCCAGCGGTTCCACCGGCTCGGCGGCGATCCTGGCCTCGAAGGCGGCGAGGCGCTGCTCGGGAACGATCGTCAACAGCCCGAGGTCGAGCAGCTCGGGGTAGCGCTGCATGGCGTGCACAGAGCCGACCCAGCGGTCGAATTCGACGGGCGAGGTGTGCGGTGTCGAGGAGACGTAGGCGCTGGCGGCGACCACCAGGTCTTCCTCGTGCTGGATTGCGAGCTTGAGCGTCGAGGCGATCTGGCTGGAGGCCAGGTGGAAGCTGAGCTGGGCCCTGCCGGAGTCCCCCCGCGCAACGGCGCGGGCCCCGAGCACCGAGGCGAGGATCCCGCCGAGCACGAGCGCCGCGGTCAGCGCGCCCCACACGTTCCGGCGCCGGTGCATGCGCGCCGCGATGCGGCCGAACAGCCTGCTCTCTCCGCCCGTCGGCGCCGCGTTGGCATCCACGCGATCCGGCCCGCCGCGGTCGTCCATGGCGGACGGCGCCTCGTCGGCGCTCGGGCTCTGGGATCGGGCTGGGATCTTGGACACGTGATCGATTGACTCGGCGAGGTGATCCGCGCGTCCCCGGGTGTCATCTGCTGCACGCGAGCGACGGGCTGCAGCGATGATCGGGATCGCGGGCGCCTTTCTTTAGCGTTGGTAGCGCCATGGCCGAATTGGCACGGCCTCCGGCGGGCACGCGCGGACCCCGCCACAGGGCCCCGCGCGCCGCCCTGCGCGGTGGCTCGACGGTGGCCCAGCCGACCCCGGGCGCCGATCTCGTCCAGCGGGCTAAGGCAACGCCCGAAGCCTGCCGATGAGGGGCTCGTGACCATTCTTGCGCGTCTGTCCTCCAAGCTGTCCGGCCCCCTCTCCGTCTGCGCCCGCCGCCTCGCCCTGGCCGCGGCCGCCCTGACGACGGTGGCATCGACCCTCGTGCTCGCCGCTCCCGCCGGCGCCGTCGTGACGAAAGTCGAAGGACAGACAGTGGGCGTGCAACCCCGGATCAGCGAATCCTACGTCGAAGGCTCCTCGGCATCGACCTACGCCAACCCGTCCGGCAACCCGGTGCTGCACGGGTCGAACACGTTCGCGATCTACTGGGACCCGACGGACCACTACTCCTACGACTGGCAGAACGCGATCGACGGCTACCTCCACAACGTCGGCGCGGCCAGCGGTCAGCTCTCGACGGTCTTCGCCGTGGATTCGCAGTACACCGACAAGTCCGACCAGCCCGCCAGCTACGCGCAGACCTTCAAGGGCGCCTACACCGACACCCGCCCGTATCCCTTCTCCGGGTGCGAAGACCCTGCGCCGTTCGAACTCGTCGACCAGATCGGCCGCGAATTCGGCGCCACGCCCGAACCGATCTGCATCACCTCCACGCAGGTCGCCAACGAGGTCGAAGCGTTCATCGCCGGGCACGGGCTGCCCAAGGGGATCGCCAACATCTACTACCTGCTCACCCCTCCCGGTGTCACGGTCTGTCTCGACGGCGGCAAATCCACCGGCCACTGCTCCGACTACGAAGAAGGCAGTGTCGCCAGCTACGAAAACAGCTTCTGCAGCTACCACGCCGACATCAACCCGGGCGGGCTTGCCACCGGCGACGGGAACACGATCGTCTACGGCGTAATCCCCTGGACCGCCGGCGGCTACGGTGATCTGAAGCTCGAAGGCGGCGACCGCAGGCCCGGGTGGGAATGCCAGGACGGCGGCATCAACCCGGACGGGAAAGACGGCTACGAACTCGAGAAACCCAAGCCGCGCACCGAAAAGGAACAGGAAGAATTCAGCAAAGACAAAAAAGAAGAAAAAGAAGCCGTCGAAGAACGGGAACGCCTTGAAGGTCCGCACCAAGAGGAGCCCAACCCAGGCAAATGCTTCAACACCTACGCCTCCTGCGACGACGGCCTCGCGGACCTGATCATCAACCAGTTGAGCCTCGAGCAGCAGAACATAGTGACGGACCCGCTCCTGAACGCCTGGCAGGACAGCTCAGGCTACGAGAACACCGATGAGTGCCGCTTCCTGTTCGGTCCCGTGCGCGGAGGAACCGTCACCGTCGATCCCGATATCCATGCAGGATCGTACTACGACCAGGCAATCGAAGGTGGCAACTACTACCTGAACGACGCCTTCAACCTCGCTGGTGGGAGGCTTCCGTACCCCGGCGGCTCGTGCCTGAACAACGTCAACTTCGAACCGCGGTTCACCGCGCCGAACACGGTGAACGCCGGCGAATTCGTCGGGTTCGACGGCATGGAGTCGGACATCGATCTCAACGCGGGGATCAACTACTCGGCGACAGGTGTCCCGCAGGCCACCTACGCCACCTACAAGTGGAACTTCGGCGACGGAACCCCCGAAGTGAGCGGTTACGCGCCGGGAGCACCCCTGTGTGAAACACCGTGGCTGAAACCGTGCGCGGCGAGTGTCCTCCACAGCTACCAGTACGGCGGCACCTACACGGTGACCCTCACCGTGACCGACGTGGGAGGCGACGTCAGGAGCGTCCAGCACGAAGTCACGGTCGTCGGTCCGCCCCCGCCGAGCTCCGGCGGCACGGGCTCCGGCTCGGCCGGCTCCGCGGGCTCCTCGAGCTCCGGCTCGAGCACGGGCTCCGGCTCCGGCGCCGGCGGCAAGTCGCTCGCCGTGCCCCCCAACCCGGTCGCCGCCGACGCGGTCATCTCGCGCACCCTGCGCAGCGTGACCAAGCGGGGCGTGGTCGTGCGCTACTCGGTCAACGAGCAGGTGGCGGGGCACTTCGAGGTGATGCTCAGCCGCTCGCTCGCCAAACGTCTCGGGATCTCCGGGCCGGCGGCCGTCGGCCTGCCTGCCGGATCCGCGCCCGAGATCGTGATCGGCAAAGCGATCCTCGTGACGACCGCAGGCGGACGCAACACCGCCGTGATCGTGCTCTCCAAGCGCACCAACCAGCGTCTCTCGCACCTCAGCAGGGTCTCGCTGATGCTCCGCCTGCAGGTCCGCAACGCGGCCGCCCGGACGCCCGCATCGACGACGGTCCTCAGCGCCTTCACGCTCACCCGCTAGGCGCACGGCACCGCGGCAGGGTACGGCACTGCGGCGGGCGCGCCACCGAGCGCCGGCGTGCGCCAACCGTGGCGGTGCGGCTGCGCACATGCCAGGGCGCGTCACCCCGCATCTCGGCCGTGCCCGCGCCCGAAGGCGTCAGTCGGAGGAGTCGTGTTTGCCGCGCGAGCGGGACTTGTCGCGGAAGACGAAGTACCACAGGGCCGCAAGCAGCACGTAGCCGGAGACGATCGAGATCAGCGAGATGACCGCCAGGCCGGTGCTGTTGCCGGTGGCCGCTTCTCCGCCCAGCGCGAGCGGCAGGTTGAGGATCGCGCCGATGATGCTCATCGGCTCATCCTCTCACGCTAGAGGCCGGGCCAGTGGCGTGCGACGAAGCCGGAGTTGTCGACCGAGCCGACCAGCCACCGTGACGCGTAGACGCCGCTGCGTCCGGCGGTGTCGTAGAGCACGCCGTCCACGTACATGTAGGTGTGGCCGGCGTTTGCGTACACGGTGATGTAGCGCCCCGGCCCCGGCACGCCCCAGTGCTCCAGTTCGCCGGAGGTCTCCGGGGAACTGAGCAGGCCTCCGGCGGCGAGGGCGTAGCTCACGGAGCCGGAGCAGTCGTAGGCGTTGTCGACAAACGACGCGTGACCGCCGCCGAACACGTAGGGGAAGTCCGCGATCTCGTTCGCCCCCGCGATCACCTTCTGGATCACTTCAGGCACCGATGTGGGGATCGGGAGGGTGCCGTTGCCGCCGATCGACATGCCTCCGGGAACCGGCGTGAGCGTACGCTGCTGGGCCTTCTTGGCCGTCTGTTCCACCGCCTGCATCTGTTCGAGCTCGTGCTTCACTTCGGCGTCGGAGGGCGCTCCCGCGGCGACCGCGGTTTCGCCGGCCTTCGTGGGTGTGGCGGCGGCGGCGTGCTTGACGGAGGCGCCGGCGGGGAAGCTCCGGGCTTCCTCGGGATCGGCCACCTCCCTGACGTGGCTGCTGCCCGAGGGGGCGCTGGAGGCGACGAGCGCGGGCGCGAGCAGCGCGCCCGCCCGCTTGGTGGATCGGCCCGTCTTCGCGCCGGTGCCGACGGCCGCTTCGCCGCAACCGGCCGCCAGCGTCGCCAGCAGCAGGCAGCCGAGCGCCAGCTTGGACCTTGCCGTCAAACTCATCCAGTCAAGGCTAGCGAGCGCGTCCGCCGACCCCGGTCGCTACCCTTCAGGCAATGCACGAGGATGCCACTCTCGTGGAGCTGCGCCCCCACGTGCGCCTCCTCCACGGCCTGCGCCGGCCCGCGAACTGGCTTCAGCTCGTGCGGTTCGGCCTCGTGGGAGCCGTCGGGTTCGTCGTCAACATCGCCGTGTACGCGGTGTTCGTGCACTCCTTCGGCGTCGAGTACCGTCTCGCCGCGGTTGCCGCCTGGCTGGTCGCCGTCGTCAACAACTTCGTGCTCAACCGCCACTGGACGTTCGACGCCCGCGACGGCCGGGCACGCTTCCAGGCGGTCCGCTTTCTCGTCGTGAGCCTGATCGCGTTCGGTGTGAGCCTGGTGCTGCTCACGCTGCTCGTGGAGGGCGCCGGCGTGGCCAAGGTCCCCGCCGAGGCGATCGCCGTGGCGGGAGTCACCCCGCTGAACTTCCTCGGCAACAAGCTCTGGAGCTTCCGCTCGGGCGACTGACCGCTCCACGGCCTGGCTCCGTGCGAGGCCCCGCGACGGTTGGTCGGCGGGCGAGGCTGTACCTATACTCTGAACCCCCCCTCTCGGAGGATCCTTGTGCAGGAGATGGTGATCTACGGCGTCAGCTTCGACATGGTTGGCAAGCAGCCGATCGTGCTCCTGAAGACGGTCGACGGGAACAAGTTCCTGCCGATCTGGATCGGCCACCCCGAGGCCGCCTCGATCCTGATGAAGCTGCAGGGAGCCGGCACCCCCCGGCCGATGACCCACGACCTGCTGTGCGACATCCTCGGCGAGCTCGACGTGAAGTGCACCCAGGTCTCGGTGACCGAGCTGCGGGAGAACACCTTCTTCGCCTCGATCACCCTCAACGTCGCCGGCCGCGAGGTCGAGATCGACTCCCGCCCGAGTGACGCGATCGCGCTGGCCGTGCGGGCGGGGGCGCCGATCTACGCCGCCGAGGAGGTCATCACCGAGTCGGCGATCGAGTTCGAGCACGACGTCGAGGAGTCCGAGGACGTGGTCGAGAAGTTCAAGGAGTTCCTCGACCAGGTCTCACCCGAGGACTTCGCCGCGGGCGACTCCTAGGAGGGCAGCGGCGCGGCGCGACGGGTCGTGCGCGCGCCGGCCAGGATCCGCTCGACGAGCGCCTCGAAGCTGACATCCGCGGCGTCGGCGGCCTGGGGGAGCAGGCTCGTCTCGGTCATCCCGGGCACCACGTTGGTCTCGAGCACCCACAGCTCGCCCGTGTCCTGCTCCAGCATCAGATCCACCCGGGCGACCCCGCGGCAGCCGAGCAGGCCGTACACCTCGAGCGCGAGCTGCTGGGCCCGGGCGGTCGTCTCCGAGGGCAGCTCGGCCGGGCAGACAAACGTCGTCATCCCGATCTCATAGCGGGATTCGTAGTCGTAGAAGTCCTCCTCGCGGGGCACGGCCTCCACCACCGGGAGTGCGAGCGCCCCCGTCGCCGCGCCGTCGCCGGGGTCTCCGTCGATGACCGACACGGCCAGGTCGCGGCCGCGGACGTAGCGTTCGATCAGCACGGCCGCGTCGTAGGAGAACGCCCCGACCATCGCGCCCGGAAGCTCCTCGCTCTCGCGCGCGAACTTCACGCCAAGAGCCGAGCCGCCGCTGGCCGGCTTGACGACCAGCGGAAGGCCGAGGTCGGCCTCCACCCGCGGCATCGCGGCCGCGGCCCCGAGCTCCTTGATCGAGCTCTCGGTGAAGGCGTGGAACGGCGGAGTGGGGATCCCTGCCTCGCGCATCAGGCTCTTGGCCAGCGGCTTGTCGGTGCAGCGCACGCAGGCGGCCGGTCCCGAGCCCGTGTAGGGGACCCCGATCGCCTCGAGCAGCCGCTGGACCGTGCCGTCCTCTCCGTCGCGGCCGTGCAGGGCGATGAACGCCACGTCCGGCTCGGCCGCGAGCAGCTGCGCCACCAGGCCGGGTCCGGCATCGATCGCCACCACCTCGTGGCCGAGCCGCGCGAGCGCGTCCTGGACGTGTGCCCCCGAGCGCAGCGACACCGAGCGCTCCAGCGTACGGCCGCCCTTCAGGACGGCGACCCTCAGGGTGCCGCTCATCGGTCGCCGCGGCGGCGTGCCGCGGGCTGCTCGCCTCGGCGCGGAAGCGCGACCACGTCGGCCAGGTGCTCGGCGGCGTCGCCCCTCCCCGACTTCGGGTCCGCCGCAGGCTCCCCCGCCGCGGGCGTCCTCGCGCGGCCGCTGAGCGAGCCGAGCAGGGCGAGCTGCTCGCGCATCGCCCGCCCGATCCGTCGAACCCCCTCGCGGATCTCGTCCTCGGGCATGCCGGCGAAGTTCAGGCGCATCGCCGACGCGCCGCTGCGCCCGTCCACGTAAGCGGCCCGCCCCGGTACGAACGCCACGTTCTCGGTCTTGCGCGCGAGCTCGAGGAGGTCGGTCGTGTCGATCCGCTCGTCGAGCGTCGCCCAGATGAACAGCCCCCCCTGCGGATGGGTCCAGGTGGCCCTCTCGCGGAAGTGCTCGCCGAGCGCCTCCAGCATCACGTCGCGGCGCCGGCGGTAGAGATCGCGCAGCTGCTCGACGTACTCGAGCCACGCTCCGCCTCCCGCGCCGCGCTCGCCGAAGTAGGCCGCGACGAACATCTGGGTCACCGTCGAGGTGCACAGGTCCGACCCCTGTTTGCCGAGATTGAACTTCTCGAGCACGGGGCGGGGCGCGACCGCCCAGCCCAGGCGCAGGCCGGGCGCGAGGATCTTGGAGAAGGTCCCGAGGTAGATCACCAGGTCCGACGTCCCGCCGGGCCCCATCGCCTCGGCGTCGAGCGAGTACAGCGTCGGCAGCGGCTCGCCCTCGTAGCGAAGCAGCCCGTAGGGGTTGTCCTCGAGAACCAGCAGCTCGCGCTCGCGGGCCACCTCCACCAGACGTCTGCGGCGGGGCAGCGACATGGTCACGCCGCCGGGATTCTGGAAGTTGGGGATCGTGTAGATGAACTTCGGGCGACGGCCCTCGGCGGCGAGCCGGTCGAGCGTGCTCTCGAGCGCGTCTATGGGCATGCCGTCACCGTCGATCTCGATCTGCTCCACCTGGGCCTGGTAGGCACTGAAGGTGGGTACGGCGCCGGGATAGGTGGGGGCCTCGGCGACGATCACGTCGCCGGGATCGATCAGCGTCTTGCAGACGAGGTCGATCACCTGCTGCCCCCCGGTCGTCACGATCACCTCGGCGGGATCGACAGTCGTGCCCTCCGCCGCCATCACCTCGACGATGCACTCGACGGTGGCCGCCATCCCTTCGGTGGGGCCGTACTGCAGCGCACGCGCCGCCGACTCCGCCGCCACGTGGGACATCAGCTTCGCGAAGAGCTCGGGGGCGAAGGTCGAGGTGTCGGGCAGGCCGCCCGCCAGCGAGATCACCTCGGGGCGCTCGGTGAGAGCCATCATCTCGCGCATCGCCGAGCTTTTCATCCCGCGCGTGCGTGTCGCGAACAGCGCCTCGTAGCGCGCCAGCTCGTGTGCCGTCGCCCGCGGCCCTCGCCCATCGCCTGCACCGCCGCCCGCTAGCTCCATCTGCTCCTCGACTGTGTTCGCCGCCCACGAGCGGCGCCCTTCTCGCCGCCGGACGGGTCGTCTATCGTCCTGACCGATCGGAGGTCGGCCAGCACCCGCACGGTAGCGCACCTCCTCGGGCTCCCCGCATGAACGGCATCTTCTTCTACATCGGTCTCGGCCTCGGGCTGGCAGCCGCGTGCGGTCTGCGCCCGTTCCTGCCGCTCCTGCTCGCCGGTGCGCTCGGCTCCGACGGGGACCTCGGCGTCGGCTTCGGAAGCGGCAGCTTCCACTTCCTGCAGGCCGACTGGTGGCTGCTGGTGGTGACGGTCACGCTGATCCTCGCCTACGCCCTCCAGCTTCTGCTCCGCCTCAACCCGGTGCTCGACCCCGGGGCGTCCTCGGCGCGCCCGGATCCGCTGGCCGCGGCCCTCGCCGGCGTCGGCTACGGCAGCGGCGCGCTCCTGTTCGCCGGCACGCTCTCGGCGCACGGCGACGCCTGGTGGCCGGGGGTGATCGGCGGCCTCGCCGCGGCGGCCGTCGCCACCCGTGCCGTCGCCCCGGTCGTGGCCGGCGCGCGGCGGCGGCTCGTCGACCGCGCGGCGCGCGAGGCGCTGACCGTCTACCTCGACGCCGCCTCGTTGGTGGCCGCGGCGCTCGTGGCGCTGCTGCATCCGCTCGGCTACGTCCTGCTCGCGCTGCTCGCCTGGTTCCTGCTTCGCTCGCGGGCCCGTGCCGGCGAGAAGTACGCGGGCCTGCGCATCCTCGGGCGCTGACGCGAGGGTCGTGAGCGCCACGCCGCCCAAGCTGGTGCTCTGCGTGATCGACGCGATGGCCCCCTCGATGCTGGAGCGTGCGGTCGAGGAGGGGGTCGTGCCGATGCTCGAGCTGCTGATCGAACGCGGCCGCTACGTTCCGGACTGCGTCGCCGCGTTCCCGTCCGTCACGCCCGTCTGCGCCGCCTCGATCGTCACCGGCGTGGGCCAGGACGCGCACCGCATCCCGGCGATGAACTGGTTCCATCGGGAGGAGCACCGCTACGTCGAGTACGGGTCCAGCTTTCGCGCGGCGCAGCGCTTCGGGATCGCCCGCCAGCTGACCGACACCGTCTACAACATGAACCGCGCGCACCTCGCCGCAAACACGCTCACGGTGTTCGAGGCGCTCGACGACGCCGGCGTGCGCACCGCGGGTACCACCTACCTCATGTACCGCGGCCGCCACCGCCACGAGCCCCAGCGTGACACGGCGCTGGCACGCGTCGCCTCCACCCTGATGCGCCACGCGGTGATGGGCCCGCGCGAGCTCTTCTACGCCGACATCTTTGCCTCGCGGCGCACCGGCTGCCGCTCGGTCCTCGGGATGCCGGGCGTCCGCGACCGCCACTCCGGCTGTGTCTCCAGCTACCTCGTCGAGCACGATCTGTTCGACTTCCTGCTGCTCTCGCTCCCCGACAACGACTGGTACTCGCACAAGCGCGGGCTCGAGGGGCAGCTCCACTCGCTCGCCCAGGCCGATCTCCAGCTGGCCCGCGTGATGAACGCCGCGGGCGGTCCCGAGGAGTTCCTCGCCGAGCACGCGATGATCGTCATGGCCGACCACTCCCACGCCCCGGTCACGACCACGATCGCGCTGCAGGACGATCTCGCCGAGCTGGGGGTGCTGGGACCGGTGCGCTCGTCGGAGGGCGCGCGCGAGGCCGAGCCGCAGATCGCGGTGTGCCCCTCCCAGCGCGCGGCGATGGTCTACGCGCTGCACGAGTCCGAGCGCGACGCGATGCGCGCATCGGTGGTCGGCCTGGCGCTCGGCATCGAGGGGATCGACCTCGCGATCTGGCTCGAGCGCGACGCCCACGAACGGCCGCGCGAGGGGGTCATTGCAAGCCCGCTCCACGGGGAGCTGCGCTTCTGCCCCGAGGGACCGCTCCGGGACGCCCGCGGACGCGCCTGGAGCGTCGAGGGCAACCTCGAGGCGATCGCGGCGAGGGTCGAGGACGGGATGCTCCTGAGCCCCGGCTATCCCGACGCGCTGGCGCGCGTGTGGTCGGCGCTCAACTGCGTCAACTCCGGCGACGTCCTGCTGTCCGCGGCCGCTGGCCACGAGTTCATCGACTGGGGCCGCCAGGCCCACGTCGGCGGCGGCAGTCATGGCTCGCTGCAGGCCGCTGATTCGCTCGGGGCCCTGATCCTCAGCGGCATCGACGCGCCCGAGCCCGAGCCCGCGCAGTGGGCGATACGCGACGTCGCGCCACTCGTCCTCGCCCACTTCGGGCTCGGTCGGATGGCCGATTCCATCTAGTCTCGGGAGGATGCGCGCGCTCGCCATCTCCCTGACGGCGCTCGCGCTCGGGCTCGCGGCACCGGCGGGCGCGGGCGCCGCCGGTGTGACATCCGCCGGGCAGCCCCGCGCCTCGGCGCCCCGGCCCTCGGCGCCTGCCCGGGCCGCGGCCCGGGCCGCCTCCTCCCCACTCCGCGCCGGCCTCTCCACGCCCGCCGGGTCATCGTCCCTGGCCTCCGCCGCCTCCTCGCCCGCCACCACCTCCGAAGGGCCGATCCCGGTCCCGCCCTCGACCGTCCCGCCGCCCGGCCGCCGCCTGTCGGCCGATCAGGTCCTCGCGATCGCCGACCGGCTGCCGAAGATGCGCGCCGTCCGCGCCGAATATCCGGGCTCCTACGGCGGCGCCTACCTGAAGATGCCGTTCCGCTGGCAGGTGAGCTACTTCTCGCGCAACGGCAAGAAGGAGATCGGGCAGGTGATCATCGACGATCTCGACGGCCGCGTGGTCGAACAGTGGACCGGCTTCCAGGTCGCATGGACGATGGCGCGGGGCTACCCGGGGGCATTCGGCGAGCACGTGAACGCGCTCTACGTGTGGCTGCCGCTGTGCCTGCTGTTCGTGCTTCCGTTCGCCAACCTCCGCAGGCCGCTGTCGCTGCTGAACCTCGACCTGCTCGTGCTGCTGTCCTTCTCGGTCTCGCTGGCGTTCTTCAACCATGCCCACATATACGCGTCGGTGCCGCTGGCGTACCCGCCGCTGCTCTACCTGCTCGCACGGATGCTCGCGCTTCTCTGGCGGCGGCGCGGCGGCGCGGCGCCCGCTGCGGGACCGCTGCGGCTGCTGGTCCCCGCCCCCGTGCTCGCGGTCGGGATCGTCTTCCTGCTGGGCTTCCGCATCGGCCTGAACGTGACCGACGGCAACGTCATAGACGTGGGCTACGCGGGCGTGATCGGTGCCCAGCGCATCGTCCACGGCGGACCCCTGTACGGCGCCTACCCGAGCAACAACGAACACGGCGACACCTACGGCCCGGTCAACTACGAGGCCTACGTGCCGTTCGAGCAGGCCTTCGGCTGGAGCGGCACCTGGGACGACCTCCCCGCGGCCCACGCGGCCTCGATCTTCTTCGACCTGCTGGCCGTCGGCCTGCTGTTCCTGCTCGGCCGCAGGATGCGAGGCCCCACGCTCGGGGTCGCTCTCGCCTACGCCTGGGTCGCCTATCCGTTCACGTTGTACGCGCTGGAGAGCGACTCGAACGACACGCTGGTGGCGGCGCTCGTACTCGGCGCCCTGCTGGCGGCGAGCTATCGCCGTGGCATCGCGCCGGCCGCGCGCGGCGCGATGGCCGCCCTGGCGGGCCTGACGAAGTTCGCCCCGCTGGCGCTCGTGCCGATGCTGGCCACCTACGGCCTGCGCGCAGAGCCGGGGAGCGGCGCTCGCGGCCGGCTGACAGCGCGTCTGCGCGACCCGGCGTGGTTCCTGCTCGCCTTCGTGGTGGTCGCCGCGACCGCCTTCATCCCTGCGCTCAGCCACGACTCGCTCAACACGATCTACCAGCGCACGATCGCCTACCAGGCCAACCGCGACTCGCCGTTCTCGGTTTGGGGCCTGTACGGCGGGCTCGGCGGGCTGCAGCTGGCGGTCGAGATCGCGGCCGTGGGGCTCGCGCTGCTGCTGGCCGTCGTCCCCCGCCGCGTCGACCTACTCGCCCTGGCGGCGTCTTGCGCGGCGGTGCTGATCGCGCTCCAGCTGGGGATCGAACACTGGTTCTACCTCTATATCCCCTGGTTCTTCCCGCTCGTCATGCTCGTCCTGCTGGGGCGCTTCAGCGATCCCCGGGAGACGCTCAGGGACGCTGCATCAGCACCGGCTCGATCGAGTCTGCCCGCAGCCGCCGTGAGCAGCTGATCAGCACGCCCATCAGCCACGGGTCCTCCTCGGATGTCTCAAAGCGGATCGGCATCTGCGTCAGCAGCGACTCGATCGCCTGCTCGCGCTTGACGCCGATGACGCCCCCGCGCGCGCCGGTCATGCCCACGTCGGTGATGTAGGCCGTCCCGGCCGGGAGCACCCGTGCGTCGGCGGTGGGCACGTGCGTGTGTGTGCCCACGACCGCCGTCACGCGGCCATCGAGGTGCCAGCCCATCGCGACCTTCTCAGAGGTCGCCTCCGCGTGCATGTCGACGAGCACATGGTCCACCTCGCCCAGCTCCGCCAGCGCAACCTCGATCTCGGTGAAGGCCGAGCGCCCCGCGCGAACGTAGAGGTTCCCGCTGAGGTTGACCACGCCGAGCCGGACACCCGCCCGCTCGATCACGCAGGCGCCGCGCCCAGGCTGACTGCGCAGGAAGTTCGCCGGCCGCAGGATGTGCTCGTGCGTTTCCAGGTAGGGGTAGATCTCACGCCGGTGGTAGGAGTGGTTGCCGAGCGTGATCACGTCGACACCGGCCGCGAACATCTGGTCGGCGTTCTTCGGGGTTATGCCCAGGCCGCCGGCGGCGTTCTCACCGTTGACGACCACGAACGTGGGTGCGTGACGCTCGCGCAGAACCGGCAGGCAGTCCAGCAGGGTGTTGCGCCCGATCCCGCCGACCACGTCGCCGACGAACAGGATGCTCACGCGAGCAACGCCCGCCGGCGCGGCCTGCGAATCGCCCGCGCCGCCCGTCCGCGGGCCGTCTGCGGCCGCCTGCGGCTCAGCCATACTCTGGCGATGGCGGGAGGCACGTGAGAGGAACCCCCGAGGATCCCCGGGCGGCCGCACCGGTCGGGGAGGAGGAGCTGCCGCCGACCACGTCCGAGGTCGCCGCGCACCCGATGCCACCGCGCACGGTGGTGCCGCGCTGGGTCCAGCTCGTGCTCCTGCCGATCGCCCTGCTGGCGCTGTGGGCGCTGGCCAAAGCCGCCGGCAAAGTCGTGGTGATCTTCATCGTCGCCGCGCTCATCGCTCTCATCCTCAACCCGGTGGTCTCGTTCATCCAGCGCCGGAATGTTCCGCGAGGACTGGCGGTCCTGGCTGTCTACGTCGCATTCTTCCTCGTCATCGCGGGCCTCGGCCTGCTGCTGGCCAACCCTATCTCCAACCAGGTGGCCTCGTTCAGCCGCAACGTCCCGCACCTCGTCACCCAGGCGAACAGCACGCTCGCCGAACTGCAGAAAACGCTCAACAGCCACGGCGTGCACGTCCACTTCATCGCCCAGGGCGAGACCGCCCTGCAGACGCTCGGCGACAAGGTCGTCAAGGGGTCGAGCTCGATCGTGTCCTTCGGCGGGGCGCTGCTCACCGAAGCGGTGCAGGCCGGCTTCGACGTCGTGCTCGTGTTCGTGCTGTCGGTCTACATGCTGCTCTACGGCCAGCGCATCGGCGCCCTGGCGCGGATGTGCATGCCCGACGGGGACGGCACGCCGGAGGACGACTACCCACGGCTCGTCCAGAACGCCGTCTCCCGCTACGTCGGCGGGCAGCTGCTGTTCAGCATCATCATGGGAACCACCGCCGGGCTCGCGCTGTACATCTTTGGCGAGCTCGGCATCTTCCCGGACGGAAGCAGGTTCGCGGTCGTGTTCGGCGTCTTCTATGGGCTGATGGAGCTCGTGCCCTACATCGGACCGATCCTGGGAGCTGTGCCGCCCGTCGCGGTGGCGCTGTTCACCAACCCGATCTCGGCGCTGTGGGTCGCGCTGCTGTTCATCGGGCTGCAGCAGCTCGAGGGCCACGTCGTGGCGCCCCAGATCTTCGGCCACACCCTGCGGATCAACCCGCTGCTCGTGATCTTCGCGCTGCTCCTCGGACTCCAGGTGCACGGGATCATCGGAGCCCTGATCGCGCTCCCGATCCTCGCCGTCCTGCGCGAGACCGCGGTCTATCTCAACCGCCACCTCACGCTCGAGCCGTGGGACGGCCCCGATCACGGCCTGCTGTGAGCGCCGTTCTCAGCGTCAGCGGCCTCGGCAAGCGCTACGGGGAGCTTCAAGCACTGCGCGGAGTCAGCTTCGAGGTCGGCAGCGGCGAGCTCGTCGCGGTGATCGGCCCGAACGGCGCCGGCAAGACCACGCTCCTGTCGATCATCGCCGGCGCGCAGTCGCCGAGCGAGGGCAGCGTCGAGCCCGGGCCCGAGCGGGTGGGCTGGGCGCCCCAGCAGCCCGCCCTCTACTCCAAGCTCTCGGTGACCGAGAACCTCGAGCTGTTCGCGCGCCTGGAGCGGCTCGCCGATCCGCAGGCCGCGGTCGAGCGCATGCTCGACCAGACGGGGCTGCGTGATCGCGCGACCGAGCGGGTGTCGAGGCTCTCGGGGGGCAATCGCCAGCGCGTCAACGTCGCGCTCGGCCTGATCGCCGACCCGCCCGTGCTCGCCCTCGACGAGCCCTCGGCCTCGCTCGATCCCGCCCAGCGCGAGCGGCTCTGGCAGTTCATCGTGGCGCTCGCCGCCGGCGGCACGACGGTGCTGTTCTCGACCCACAACGTCGGCGAGGCGCAGCGCTACGCCGGTCGCGCGATCGTCCTCGCCGGCGGCGAGCTGCTGTTCGACGACGCCCCGTCGGCACTGCTCGCCGAGGCGGGGGAGGGCGAGGGTGGCGACATGGAACGGGCGCTCGTCGTGTTCCTCGAGGCCAGCGCCGCGCCGTTCGAGCGAGACGGGCCGCCCGACGCCGGCGGCATGTCCGCAGAGGGCCCGCAGGGAACCGTCCGATGAGGTCGATGTTCAGGAAGGACCTCCTGATCCTCGCCCGCTCGCGGCTGCTGGTCGCGCTGCTGATCATCTATCCCGTCGCGATCGCCCTGCTGATCGGCTTTGCGATCTCGCGCAGCCCCTCCCGGCCGCGCGTTGCGATCGTCGACGAAACGCCGCCGGGCGAGACGGTGCAGGTGGGCAATCAGCGGGTTGAGGTCAGCCAGTACGCCGACCAGCTGTTCTCCCAGGTCCAGTCGGTGCCCGTGGGCTCGCGGGCGGAGGCGGTCGCGAAGATCAGGTCGGGCGAAGTGATCGCCGCCGTGGTGATCCCGGCGGACCTCGCCTCGCGCATCTCGACGGGCGTCTCGCGGGGGAGCCTCGAAGTGCTCTACAACGGCGACGCCCTCGAGCAGTCGCTCGTGCAGTCGACGCTGAACTCCGCGATCGCGCAGGCGAACCTGGTGTTCTCCGAACAGATCCAGCGCGCGGCCGCGAAGGCGATCGACGCGCTGCTGCAGGGGGGCAACCTGTCGATCCTGGGGCAGCCGGGCGGCCTCATCGGCCTGGACCGGATCCCCACGGTGTTGCGCGGTGTGATCGCCCGCGAGCCGCCGGGTCACAGCCGCAGCGAACTTGAACGGATCGAGTCCTTCGCGACCTTCGCCGCCGAAAACCTCGCCGTCAGCAAGAACGTGCTCTCCACGATCAGCCAGCCGATCCAGGTCGACAGCAGGCTCCTGCACGGTCGGCGCACGCCGCTGGACACCTTCGCGGTCGTGGTCGCGGTGTCCGTGTCGCTGATGTTCGTGTGCGTGCTGCTCGCGGCCGGCGGGATGGCGCTCGAGCGCGAAGAGCACGCGCTCGCGAGGTTGCTGCGCGGGCTCCTCTCGCGCGGCGCGCTGCTCACGGAGAAGGGCCTGCTGGCGGCGGGCTGCTCCTTCGTGGTCGCCTTCGCGATGCTCGCGGGGGTGAGCGCCTTCGTCGCGTTGGACTGGAGCCGTGTGGGCCTGTGGATCGTGGCGCTGGCGTTCGGCGCCGTCGCCTTCGGTGCGCTCGGGGTCGCGATCGGCGCGCTCGCTCGCGAGGTGCGCGCGGCCTCGCTGCTCGCGTTCCTGCTGTCGCTGCCGCTGGCTCTGCTCGCGCTCGTGCCCGCCGGCTCGGTCGGGCACGGCTTCTACGACGCGATCGGGGTGGTCTCCTTCGTGTTCCCGTTCAAGGCGTGCTTGCAGGCGCTCGATGCGGCGGTGAACGACGCCTCGCCCGCGATCGGCGGCTCGCTAGTGCACCTCGCGGGCCTCACGCTGCTGTTCGGAGCGCTCGCGCGCTTCGGCCTGCGGCGCGCCGAATGACCGCCAGGCTCTAACCTGAAGGGGCGATGGCGTTTCCACAAACGCGCATGCGCAGGCTGCGGGCCAGCGCTTCGCTGCGCGGGCTCGTGCGCGAGACCGACCTGCGGGCGGGACAGCTGGTGCTGCCGATGTTCGTCAGCGAGACCACGCCCGCGAACCCCGGACGCGAGCCGATCGCGACGATGCCCGGCGTCGACCGGCTGTCGCTGTCGGCGGCCGTGTCCGAGGCCCGGGAGGCGGCGCGCCTCGGCCTCGCGGGAGTGATGCTGTTCGGCATCCCCGCCGAGAAGGACGAGCGGGGATCGGGTGCCTGGGAGGACGAGGGCGTCGTCCAGCTGGCCATCCGCGCGATCAAGCAGGCCCAGCCCGAGCTGCTCGTCCTCACCGACGTGTGCCTGTGTGAGTACACCGAGCACGGGCACTGCGGCGTGCTCGGGAACGACGGGGCGGTGGACAACGATGCCACGCTTGAGCTGCTCGCCGCCACCGCGGTGAGCCACGCGCGCGCCGGCGCCGACATCGTGGCGCCGTCGGACATGATGGACGGCCGCGTGCGGGCGATCAGGGAGGAGCTCGACCGCGAGGGGTGCGGGGAGACACCGATACTCGCCTACTCCGCGAAGTTCGCCTCGGCCTTCTACGGCCCGTTCCGGGAGGCCGCCGACTCGGCCCCCGCGTTCGGCGATCGGCGCGGCTACCAGATGGATCCGGCGAACGGGCGCGAGGCGGTGCGCGAGGCGCTGCTCGACGTCGAGGAGGGCGCCGACATGGTGATGGTAAAGCCCGCGCTCGCCTACGGGGACCTGATTCGCGCGGTCAGGCGTGCGACGCGCCTTCCGCTGGCGGCCTACAACGTGAGCGGCGAGTATGCGATGGTCAAGGCCGCGGCCGCGGCCGGCTATCTCGACGAGCGCGCGACCGTGCTCGAGATCCTGACCTCGCTCCGCCGCGCGGGCGCCGACACGATCATCTCCTACCACGCAAAGGACGCCGCCAGATGGCTAGCAGCGCAGACCTGAGCAACGCCCCCGGCGACGCCGGGAGGGCCGCCGCGGCGGTGCCGAAGATCCGCAGCCGCAAGGACGGCGCGGCGGTGGCGCTCGACGACGTCGACCGCCGGCTGCTGAACCTGATGCAGGGCAGCTTCCCGATCGCCCCGCGTCCCTACCTCCATGTCGCCGAGCTCGGCTCGCTCAGCGAGGAGGAGGCGATGAGCCGGGTGGAGCGCCTGCTGTCCCAGCGCATCATCCGCCAGGTGACGCCGATCTTCGACACGCGGGCGCTCGGCTACTCCTCGATGCTGGTGGCCGCCAAGGTCGATCCGGAGCACCCCCACCGGGCGGCGCAGGTGATCAACGAGCACCCCGGCGTCTCGCACAACTACCTGCGCAACCACGAGTTCAACCTCTGGTTCACGATCGCCACCGAGCCCGACTCGGAGCTCGGGCTGGAGGGAACGCTCGAGGTGCTCGCCGCCGCCGCCGGCGCCGAGTCGGTCCGCCAGCTGCCCACGCTGCGGCTGTTCAAGATCCGCATGGACCTCGAGATGGAGGGCGACACGAGCGCCCTCGCCAGCGCCGCCGAGGCGAGCGAGCCGATCGAGCTCGAGCCCCAGCCCTACGACGAGCTCGACATAGCCGTCATCCGCGCGTTGCAGGGGGACATGGCGGTCGTGCCGGAGCCCTATGCCGCGGCTGCCGCGGAGCTGGGGATGAGCCAGGAGCGCTTCCTCGACCACCTCGCCGGGATGCAGGAGCGGGGTCTGCTGCGGCGCGTGGCGGCGATCCTCTACCACCGGCGCGCCGGCTTCTCCGCCAACGGCATGGGCGTGTGGGAGGTGCCGGAGGACCGGATCTTCGACATCGGCTGCCGGATGGCCGCCTTCCGCGGGATCTCCCACTGCTACCAGCGGCCGACCTACGAGGACTGGCCCTACTCGGTCTTCACGATGGCCCACGGCCGATCGAAGGAGGAGTGCGACGCGGTGCTCGACGCGATCGCCGAGCAGACGGGCATCAGCGGGCGGGCGACGCTCTACTCCTCCACCGAGTTCAAGAAGATCCGCCTCCTGTACTTCACCGAGGACTTCAAGCGCTGGGAGCGCGAACACACCTAGGCGCCCGGCCGCGCGCTCCCGCGGCCGCCGCGCTCCCCGGTGCCGCCGCACCCGACGGTGCCCTCACGTGAACCGGAGGCCGGTGCCCTCACGGGCGTGAACCGGAGAGGGAGGCGGAACCGGAGGCGGAACCAGCAGCGGCGGCGCGGGCGTGCTCGCGCCGCGCCGCCGGACCGCGAGGGAGCCGCTCAGGCTCCTTCCTTCGCTTTTTTCGCTTCTTCGCGTTCTTTGAGCCGCTGTTCCTTTTCCTTGATCCGTTCTTCTTCGACGATGCGGAGTTCTTTGGCCTTTTCCTTGGCTTTGACCAGGAATTCCTTGTCCTTTTCACTGTCTTTGGCGCGGATCGCGGCGGCGTGTTCCTTTTCGAGTTCTTTTTTGGCCGCGGCCTTTTCCTTCGCCCGTTCCTCTTTTTCGAGGACTTCCTGTTCGGCTTCTTCCAGGCGTCCCTGTTCCTTGGCTTCAGCTAGCAGCGCCTTGTCTTCTTCCTTTTCGAGGGCCTTCTTTTCCTTGGCCTTTTCGCGAGCCGCTTCGGCTCGTTCTTTGGCCTTTTCCTTGGCTTTTTCCTTTTTTTCTACGATCTTCTGCTTCGCGGCTTCGATCCGTTCCTGTTCCTTGGCGTTGAGCTGTTCCTGGATTTCCTGTTCGTGTTCGGAGAGCACCGGCTTCGCCGCCCTGGTGGCGCCACCCGAGGGGGCGGCCACAGCGGTCGTCGCGATCCCGGCGCTGAGCGCCATGGCCGCGATCAGGCAGGCGGCCAATCCTTTGATCCGTGTCATCGATCCTTCCTCTCCTGATTTGCAAACAAACGGCCCCGCGGCACCTTCGAGGCAGGTGTCTCCCGCCCGCGGAGCGTCTCGATCGCCATCGACTCTACCCGATCGTCCGTCCGCGCGAGCCGCCTGAGGCGGTGGCGAAAGCCGCTCTCCGGCGACCGGCGGGACTGGGTGTACGGCTAAGATCGACGGATCCCGGACCGACCGTACGCCACCGCCGCACCCGTCGCGCCCGCCCTCTGCCGTATCCGCCCGCCGCGCACCGGATCGTGACCTCCTCGCTCACCGACACGCGCTCGGCCGAGCTCTACAGGCGGGCGCTGGAGACGATCCCGGGCGGGGTCAACTCGCCCGTCCGCGCGATGGGTGCGATCGGGCGCACCCCGATCTTCATCGCGCGCGGAGAGGGCGCCGAACTCCTCGACGTCGACGGCAACAGGTTCGTCGACTACGTCTGTTCGTGGGGCCCGCTGATCCATGGCCACGCCCATCCGCACATCCTGAAGGCGATCGCCGCGGCGGCGGCGAACGGGACGAGCTTCGGCGCGCCGACGGCCGGCGAGGTGGAGCTCGCCGCGGAGATCGCGCGGCGGGTGCCGGGCGTGGAGATGGTTCGCACCACCTCCTCGGGGACCGAGGCCACGATGACGGCGGTGCGCATCGCGCGCGCGGCCACCGGGCGCGAGCGGGTGCTCAAGTTCGCGGGCGCCTATCACGGCCACCTCGACGGGCTGCTCGCCGAGGCGGGTTCGGGCCTGGCGACCCAGGCGCTGCCCGCCAGCCCGGGCGTGCCGGCGTCGGCGACGGCCGCAACCGTGATCGTTCCCTGGAACGACGCCGAGGCCCTCACGGCCGCGACCGAGACCAACGAGCTGGCCGCGATCCTGGCCGAGCCGCTGCCGGCCAACATGGGCCTCGTTCCGCCGCGCCCGGGATTCCTCGAGCTCCTGCGCGAGCGCGCCGACGCCGGGGGGTCGCTGCTGGTGCTCGACGAGGTCATCAGCGGCTTCCGTGTGGCGCGCGGCGGCGCCCAGGAGCTGACCGGCGTCGGCGGCGACCTGACGATCATGGGCAAGGTGATCGGCGGGGGGCTGCCCGCCGCCGCGGTCGGCGGCCGCGCCGAGCTGATGCGGATGCTCGCGCCCGCGGGCGAGGTCTACCAGGCCGGGACGCTGTCGGGCAATCCGCTGGCCGTGGCAGCCGGCCGAGCGACGCTCGAGCTGCTGGACGAGCCGGCCTACCTGCGTCTCGCCGCGACCACCGAGCGGCTCGCCGAGGGCCTGCGCGAGGCGGCCGGCGGCTACCCCGTGCAGATCGCCGCCACGACCGGTCTGGTGACGGTGTTCTTCAGCGAGCGGCCCGTGACGTGCTTCGAGGACGCGCGCGCGTGTGACCTGGACGCGTATGCGGCCTGGTGCCGGGAGCTGCTCTCGCGCGGCGTGTACCCGCCGCCGTCCCAGTTCGAGGCCTGGTTCCCCTCGCTGGCCCACACCGGCGAGCAGCTCGAACGCACGCTCGAGGCGGCTGCGGCCGCCTTCGCGTCGCTGCCCGACCCGGCGCGCGAAACGCCGCGCACGGGGGCCGGCGCGTGAGCGGCGGCCTGGAGTCGCTGCGCGCGCTGCTGCGCGAGCAGGGGGGCCTGATGGCCTCGCTGCTCGCCCCCGGCGAGGGCAACGGGCACGGGCGAGCGGCCAATGGCGCGAGCCCCGCGGCGCTCGCCGCCGCCGGGCCGCGTGCGGCCGGACGGCGCGAGGAGTACGAGCTGCTGATCGAGGCCATCTACGAGGGCTACCTCCTCCACTACGGCACGCCCCGCGTCCTGGTCGTGCCCGAAGCCGATCTCGGCCTGCTCGCCGGCGATCAGCTCTATGCGATCGGTCTCGAGCGGCTGGTCGCGCTCGGCGACACGACCGCCGTGGCCGAGCTCGCCGACACGATCACGCTCAGCGCGCTGGCCCAGGGGGCCGGTGAGGCGGAGCTCGCGGCGGTGGTCTGGCAGGCGGGGGCGCGGGCCGTCGGCTGGGGCCCGAGCGATGCCCACGGGAGGGCCAAGCATCTGCTGGTCGCGGGCGACTCCAACGCGCTCGAGGCGATGCGCACAAGTGCCGAACCGCTCCCGGTGGCACCCTGAATCGCGCCTCGATATTGTTAGCCGCCGGTGTCCGACAAGCACGCTCACAAGTCCAAGTACACGCTCGACCGGGGCATCCCGGGGGCCTTCGAGGGCGAGACGATCACCCGCCGGAGGTTCATGACCGGGACCGCCAACGCCGCCGGAATGATCGCCACCGGTGCGTTCGTGCTCCCCGCCCTGGGCTTCGCCATCGGCCCGATCTTCAAAAGCACCCCGCATCACTGGGAAACCGTCGGAACGGTCGGGCAGTTCGTCGACAACAACTACATCCCGGTGGTCATCACGCTCACACCGAACATCGGCGAGGCCGGCAAGAGCACCGTGTACATCCGCCAGTACAACCGCGAACTCGACCTCGACCCCTACGACCGCGGCACGCCGTACATCGCCATCTCGAGCCGCTGCGCGCACCTCGGCTGCCCCGTGCGCTGGGTCGACGCGGCCGAGCGCTTCATCTGCCCGTGCCACGGCGGCGTCTACGACCTCCTCGGCCGTCGCGTGGGCGGCCCCCCGGTGCGTCCGCTCGACCGCTTCTACACGCGCGTGGTCGGTGAAGACGTGCAGGTCGGCCCCCGCTTCAGCGTGAACAGCGAGCTGCGGCGCTTCTCCCCACGCGACCCCGGCGAGCCCCTCGACGGCATCGGCCAGTACCTCTATCCCTCGCGCCCGGGCGCGCAGAAACTGTAGCCGGCAGCGGCCTCCCGACGATCGTGCCAAAACTCCGCAAGCTCCCCGCCCCCCCTGTCCCCGGACCGCTCAAGGAACCGCCTCCGCGGCCGGGCCAGGGCAGCGACGCGGGTCCGATCGAGCACGCCTCCGGGGCCGGCGTCACGATCGTCGACTGGGTCGACGAGCGCACCTCGCTGAGCGGCGGCGCGCGCTGGATGATGTACCGCAAGGTGCCGAAGGGCACCAACTGGTTCTACACGCTCGGCTCGGCGACGATGTTCGCCTTCCTCTCCCAGGCCGTCACCGGGGTGTTCCTGGCGATGTACTACCGGCCCGACCCCGCGGGCGGCGCCTACGAATCGATCCGCTACGTCACCAACGACGTGTTCCTCGGCCAGTTCGTGCGCGGCATGCACAAGTGGGGCTCGAGCGTGATGGTGATCCTCGTGTTCCTGCACATGGGCCGCACCTTCTTCTTCGGCGCCTACAAGTACCCGCGCGAGCTCAACTGGGTGATCGGCGTGGTGCTGCTGATCCTCACGATGACGATGTCGTTCACCGGCTACCTGCTGCCGTTCGACCAGCGCGCCTACTGGGCCACGGTCGTCGGCGTCAACATCAACGGGACCGGGCCGCTGCTCGGGCCGTATCTGAGCGACTTCCTGCGCGGGGGCTCCGAATTCGGCGCGACCACGCTGTCGCGCTTCTATGCCATCCACATGCTCCTGGTACCCGGCGCGATCGCCGCGATGCTCGGAGCGCACCTGTACCTCGTCGCCAAGCTCGGCACCACCGCGCCGCCGTGGCAGAAGGTGGAGAAGCGTCCCGAGCTGCACGAGGCGGAGGTCTAGAGCCGTGCCCACGCGAACGGGTGCGCGCTCCGCGAGAGCAGCGGGGGCCGCGCGATGAATCAGCGCGAGAAGGAGGAGTACCTCCGCGAGTACGCCATCCTGAAGTCCCAGGGCAAGCCGTTCTTCCCCTACGCCGTGGCCAAGGATGCCGCGATGGCGTGTGTCGTGATGGCCGTGATCATCGCGATGTCACTCGTGCTCGGCGCCGAGCTCGGCTCCAAGGCGAACCCCACGACGACCACCTACGTGCCGCGGCCGGAGTGGTACTTCTTCTTCCTGTTCGAGCTCCTCCGCGTGATCAAGCCGCCCAGCATCGTGGGGCTCGCGACGATCGGCGTGCCCACGATCTGCATGATCCTGCTGTTCCTGCTGCCGTTCTACGACCGCGGCCCCGAGCGGCGCCCCGAGCGGCGCCCGATCGCCACCATCACCGGCATCGCGGTGATCGGCGCGATGGCCTTCCTGACCTACTCGGGCGCCAACGCGGGATCCCCCACGGTGATCGAAATGGCGACCCCCGCCCATGTGCTGGCGGCCGGAGGCACGACGCTCGCGGAATACGAAGCCGGCAAGCTGGTGGTGGCCCAGTCGGGCTGCCTGGCGTGCCACAAGATCGGGGAGAACGGCAACGCGGGGCCCGGCCCGAACCTGACCAACATCGCGTCGCGACTTCCGCGTCAGGCGATCGCGCGGACGCTCGTGAACCCGACGGCGCCGATGCCGTCGTTCAAGAACCTGCCGCCCCAGAAGTTCGCCGCGATCGTCAACTTCCTCTCGCAGCTCAAGTAGCCGCTGCCGTGGCCGCCCGCGAGGGAGCCGCCACACCCCGCGGGTCACAGGCCGGCACGCTGCAGGCGGGACAGGTGCGCGCGATGTTCGATCGCATCGCGGGCGTCTACGACCTCATGAACACCGCGATGACCGCCGGCCTGCATCACGGCTGGCGGGCACGCGCCGCCGATCTGGCGCATGTGGGCCCCGGCAGCCGCGTGCTCGACGTGGCCACCGGCACCGGCGACCTCGCGATCGAGCTCGCGCGCCGGGTCGCCCCCGCCGGCGAGGTGGTCGGCTGCGACTTCGCCGAGGCGATGCTCGAGCGCGCCCGCGCGAAGGCGGCCGCCGCCGGCGAGCTGCGGCCGAGCTTCGAGTGGGCCGACGCGCTCGCGCTTCCCTACGAGGCGGACGCCTTCGACGCCGCCACCGTTGGCTTCGGGCTCCGCAACTTCGAGGACCTCCACCGCGGCCTGGCCGAGATGGCCCGCGTCGTGCGCCCCGGCGGCCGCGTGGTCGTGCTGGAGATGACCACCCCCACGCGACCGCCGCTGTCGCACTTCTACCGCCTCTGGTTCGATCGGATCGTGCCCGTGCTCGGCAGGCTCGCCGGCGCCGTGCGGCCGCTCTCCTCGGCGAGTGGTCCGGATTCGGCGCCGACGATCGGGCAGGCCTACGCATACCTGCCCAACTCGGTTCATCGCTTCCCAGGCCCCGTCGCGCTGGCCGGTGAGCTCGAGCGCGCGGGGCTCACCGAGATCAGCTATCTGCTCACGGCGGGAGGCATCGTCGCCATCCATGCCGGTACCGTGCCGGGAGAGGCGGCGGTGACGTGAGCGCTGTGGACAGCAAGGCTGGGGGCGGACCCGCTACGGCGGGAGGTGAAGGGGCGGACGGACTCGAGGAGATCATGCTCCGCGCCGGCGCCAGGCTGCGGGATGTGATGGCACGTGCCGAGCTCCACCTCGAGCGGGTCACCGCGGATGCCGGGCCGCCGCTGGCCTCGCACGCGAACGCGACGATCGTGGCCGGCGGCAAGCGCCTGCGCCCGCTGCTCGTGGTGCTCGCGGCCGAGTCCGCCGGCGGGCCGCCCGCCTCGCCCGCGGGCGAGGAGCACCTCGTGCGCGCGGCGGTCGCCGTCGAGCTCGTGCACTCCGCGACGCTCGTCCACGACGACGTCGTCGACGGCGCGCAGCTGCGCCGCGGGCACCCCACCGTAGCCGCCACCGCCGGGCGCCAGGTGGCGATCGCGACCGGTGACCTGCTGTTCTCCCGCGCCTTCGCGGAGCTCGCGCGCAACGACGACGTCGCGCAGCTGTGCGCGCTGTCGGAGGCCAGCTCGGCGCTCGCCGCCGGCGAGCTGCTGCAGCGGGAGGATGCCTACGCGGCCCACGTCGACGTCGGGCGCTACCTGCGCCGCTGCGAGCTGAAGACGGCGGCGCTGTTCGAGGCCGCCTGCCGGCTGGGGGCGCTCACGGCGGCGCGCGGCTCGACGACGTTGGCCGATGCGCTCGGCGGATTCGCCCGCCACATCGGCCTCGCCTTCCAGATGCTCGACGACGTGCTCGACGTCTCGGGGCCGGTCGAGCGCACGGGCAAGTCTCGGGGCACCGATCTGCTCGACGGGACCGTCACCCTGCCGCTGATCCTCGCCCGCGAGCGTGAGCCGGAGCTCGCCGCGTTCGACCTGGCCTCGCTGGAGGGGCCCGAGCAGGCCGATGCCCTGTGCGAACGCATCGCCGCCACGGGGGCGCTCGACACCGCCCGCGAGCGGGCGCTGGCGGTCGTCGCGGAGGCCAAGGCGGCGCTGCCGAGGGTTCTCCCGGGAGGCCGTGCGACGCTGCTCGAACTGGTCGCGGACGCGGTCGTAGAGCGCTATCGATGAGCGCCGCGGTCGCGGCGTGCTGCTAGAAGTCGCTGGGGGTGATCAGGTCGGCCTCGAGCGCGCGCACGAAGAACTCGACTTCCTCGGACATGTTCGCGTGCGTCATCCGCCGCAGGTCGCCGAGCAGGGCACTGGAGCCGCGGTCGAGCTCGTCGTCGAGCCGTTCCACCGCCGCCTGGTCGAAGACCCCCTCGCGCCTGGACTCGCACTCCGGGCAGCGCAGCACGATCCGCCAGTGGCGCGGGCCGTCCTCCGACCAGTCGAGCGGGTAGACGAGCACGCCCGTGCAGTGGAAGCAGACGTGCAGCTGGTCGGGCGCGTCGGTGCCCTCGGAGGCACGACGCTGGTCGCCATAGGCGATCTCCGCTTCCTTCGCGAAGGGCGTCTGGGCAGGGATGATCTCGGGGTCGTTCTCAGGTTTCATAGCCGGCTCTCGTTCGTCATCGACGCGCGGGGCTGGAGCCTTTAGCTTGGGCTGCTCGGGGCTGGCCTCTCGTGCTGCCGACTGCTGCACCGCTATGTCACGCACGCATGGTTGCTGCGCTCGCGGTGTAGAACACGCGCGCCCGGGGTTGGATGCGGTGGTAGGTTCAGAGGGTCAATGGTGAGCGCGATCCGCACCGTTGGTCACGAGGATCGACTCAGCCTCGTGGACCATCTCGACGAGCTGCGGACCCGCCTGATCGTCAGCGGGGCCGTGCTCGCGGTCGCCTTCGGGTTCTGCCTGTGGCAGAACCACGCGCTGCTGGACATCATCAACAAGCCGCTGAAGGTCCAGACGCAGAAGCAGGTCGCCAAGGGCGAGGGAACCACCGGCCAGGCGGTGATCGCCCAGCAGGGGGTGCTCGATGTCGCGCGCGACACGCAGGCCGCCCTGCTGCTGCTGTCCAAAGCCGGCAGCGGGCTGTCCGCCCAGACGCGCAGCCAGCTCGCGCCGGTGATCCGCAGGCTGCACGCCGACGTGAGCAAGATCCCCCGCAACCCGACCGGCGACAACCCCGTGACGCTCGGCGTGGGCGAGCCGTTCACGACGACGCTCACGGTCTCGCTCTACTTCGCGCTGGTCATCTCGCTGCCGATCATCCTGTACGAGCTCTACGGATTCATCCTGCCCGCGCTGACCGACGCCGAGCGTCGTGCGGCGGTGCCGCTGCTCACGGCCGTGCCGTTCCTGTTCGCCCTGGGCGTGCTGTTCGGCTACTTCGTCGTGCTGCCCGCGGCCGTCCGCTTCTTCGTCAACTTCAACTCGAGCGAGTTCAACGTGCTGGTGCAGGCAAGCCAGTTCTATCGCTTCGCCGCCACCATCCTGCTGGCGATGGGCGTCGTCTTCCAGGTCCCCGTCCTGATCCTCGGCGCGACCCGCCTCGGGCTCGTGACCCCCAGGCAGCTGCGCAAGAACCGTCGCTACGCGATCCTCGCCTGCGCCTGCATCGCCGCGTTCCTGCCCGGGGACGCGATCACGCTGATCCTCGAGACGGTTCCGCTGTATGTCCTCTTCGAGGCGAGTATCCTGCTGGCAGCGTTTGTCAGGCGAGGGAATCCCGACGTGCGCGATCGGCAGAGCACAAGTGAGGGCAGCCGCGATACCGAGGAGGGTCCGGCCGCCGACCCTGACAGACCAACGGAGCCAGCAGTGCAGGACATCATCGACCACGTAGACCCGAGGCTGTAGACGATGCTCTTCGACCTGAGGGGCCGCGGACGCCGCGGCACCGTTCGCGTGATCTACATCGGCCTCGCCCTGCTGATGGGCATCGGCCTCGTCGGCTTCGGTATCGGCGGCGGCTTCGGCGGCAGCGGCATCCTGAACGCGGCCAGCAACAGCGAAGGCTCCAACGCCGCGAGCTTCGCCAACCAGATCAAGAAGTACCGCAAGCTCACCGAGCAGCAGCCGACCAACGTCGCGGCCTGGGAAAACCTGACGAAGGCGTTGCTGCACGAAGCGGGTGGCGTCACCCAGAACGGGGTCAACGCCAAGGGCAAGGAACTCTTCAAGGAAGCCGCGCAGGCATGGCAGAGCTACACCGCCCTGAACCCGCCCAAGCCAAACCCTGAACTCGCGCAGCTGATGGTCAGCGTGTACGGCGAAGAAGGGCTCAACCAGCCCGCCCAGGCCGTCTCGGTGCTGCAGATCGTAACCGCCGCGCGCCCCACCAGCGCGTCGCTGTGGGCGGCGCTGGCCGAGTACGCCTACAGGGCCAAGAACGTGCGGATCGGCGACCTCGCCTCCGAAAAGGCGGTCAGCCTCGCCCCCGCGACCGACCGCACGCGCGTCGCGACGGAACTCGCCGAAGTCAAGAAGAATCCGAGCGGCGAAAAGGTCTACACGACCACCACCAACGGGAAAACCTACGTCGTCAAGAAGGCCGCCAACGGCGCCTTCACCGGCACCGAACTGAAAACCACGCCCGCGCCCGCCACCACCCCCACGGGGGCGACGGGCACGACCAAGAAATAGCGCCGCCCGGGCGGGGCGGCCGCGGCCGCCGCTCGGGTAGAATCGCCTGCAGCCGCCCATCCCGGCCGGCGCACTCACGGGCCGTTAGCTCAACCGGCAGAGCAGGGGCCTCTTAAGCCCAAGGTTCCGGGTTCGATCCCCGGACGGCCCACTCACAGAGATACATGCAGAGCCTTCTGCCTCTGGGGTGCGGCGCCGGCGGTTTGCGGCGGCCGGGGCGCGCTTGCGGGGCGGCCGCGGCGCAAAGCGCTGGTGCTACGTTCTCCTCGTGCCCGACGCGGTCATCTTTGACCTGGACGGCGTGCTCCTGGATTCCGAGCAGCTGTGGAACGCAGCGAAGCAGGCGCTGGTGGGCGATGCCGGCGGGCGATGGCAGGACGACGCGCCGGTGGCAATGATGGGTATGAGCTCGGGGGAGTGGTCGACCTACATGCAGGAGCACCTCGGCGTGGACCTCTCCGTCGAGGAGATCAACCGCGATGTCATCAGCAGGATGGGGCAGCTCTATCGATCGGGGTTGCCGTTGCTGCCCGGCGCTGTCGATGCCGTGCGCACGCTTCACGCCCGCTGGCCGCTCGGTCTGGCATCGTCGTCCAACCGTGAGATCATCGAGCTCGTACTCGAACTCGCCGATCTCGGCGAGTTGTTCGTCGCGACGGTGTCTTCCGAGGAGGTCGCTCGTGGCAAGCCTGCTCCCGATGTCTACCTCGAGACGGCACGTCGCGTCGGTGTCGAGCCTGGATGCTGCGTCGCGATCGAGGATTCAGGCAACGGCATGCTGGCGGCCGTCGCCGCCGGCATGGCGGTGATCGCTGTGCCCAACACGCATTATCCGCCCGACCCGCAAGCGCTCGAGCTGGCCGGTGTGACGGTCAAGACCCTCCAGGGACTCACCCCGGGTATGGTCGAGCGCGCCCATCCGGGACCCGAGCCGCACGGGGCCTGAGGAGATCGGGGTGCCCGCCGGCCGCGTCGGGGGCCCCGCCCGCTGCTCGCGGACGGGCCCCCCTCGGGCGAGGTCCGGCTAGATGCCCTGGCCGTAGTTGGTGCAGGTGGCTTTGAACGACGGGTTCGGGCTCGCGCTGAGCTGGTTGAGGACGTTCTGCAGCGCGGGCGAGTCGTCGAACATGCCGATGTGCTCAACGGGGTCGTTCGGGCACTGGCTCTGGATCGTGATGTTGGTCACGTCGGAGCCGCTCAGGAACGCGTTCGTGTACGGCGTCACGACCTCGTCGTGATCGGTCTCGATCACCACGTAGCGCACGCCCGATACGACCGGTTCGCCGGAGCCGAACAGCTTCTTGATGAAGGCGGACGAGGACTCCTGTTCGGGCAGTGCCGGCGCGCCCAGGAATTCGAGCAGGCCACCGACGATTTCGCTGGCGAACGGGAACGCCTGGACCAGCGTCGTGAGCCCGTCGAGGGTCGTGCCGTGGTTGCTCGGCGCGAGTCCGATCAGCTCGTTCACCTTCGAGGCGCCGCCCAGGTCCTTGATGTAGTAGTTGGGCATCATCCCGCCCTGCGAGTGGCCCACGAGGTCGACCTTCGACGCTTTCGTTTTCGAGAGCACGTTGTTGACGAACGACGACAGTTCTTTGGCCGAGCTTTCGATGTGGCCGATCCCGTCGATGCGCGGGCCGATGAACGGCCAGACTTCCAGCGAGGCGATCGTCGCCCCGTAGTTGAAGCCGTAGACGCAATAGCCTTCGTTCGCGAGCAGCGGCGCGAGCGTGACCCAGTTGGATCCCTCGTCCGCCAGCGTCGCGTGGACGAGCACCACCGGGTAGGGGTGGCTCGAGCTGGGTTTGCAGCCGTTGTTGCCACCTGCGAGCGCTTCCGGTTCCCAGGTCTCGTTCCAGATCGCTTCGCTCAGCGCGGCGCTGCCGTAGTGAACCGTGTAGCTCGCGCTCGCGCTCGCCGGCACGACGACCGCCATCAGGGCGGCCGCCAGCGCGGCGACCGTCATCGTCCTCACGTTCAGCATGAAATCCCCTCTCCCTCGATTGTCGCTCCTGCAGTCCACCGCTCGGACGACCACACCGGCCCTCCGAACGCCTCCGTACAGCGCGCGTATCCTAGTGGCGAAGAGGGTGCTCGTGGAGGGAATCGAGCTGGTGGCCCCGCAGGCGCCACGGGCGATGAAATGGTGTCCGGATGAGCCCCTTCGAGCGTGCCGGGGCTCGCTCGGCCACGTGCTCCGTGCCCCGCTGCAGGCGCGCTCCGTGGATTCCCGGGCCGGCCTGCGGACTACCCGTGATGACATCGCCGGCGTGGGGCCGTAGCGTGCAGCTATTGCCATGTCGGCGCATCTGACCCCACTCGACGCCACGTTCCTGGAGCTCGAACAGGCCGACGACAGCGCGCACATGCACATCGGCGGGATCATGGTCTTCGAGGAGTCCGAGGGCGCCGACGGGCCACCGTCGCGGGAGGAGTTCTGCGAGTACCTCGCGAGTCGCCTCGGCGACCTGCCACGCTACCGTCAGCGGCTCTCACAGCCACACACCGGCGGCCTCTCGTGGCCGCTGTGGGAGGAGGACCCGGACTTCGACCTCTCCCGCCACGTCGCACGAGCCGCCCTTCCGGCGCCGGGCGGGGAGCGCGAGCTCCAGGAATGGGTCTCGGGCTTCTTCTCCGTGCGGCTCGACCGTCGCCGGCCGCTGTGGGAGATGGTGATCCTCGAGGGCCTCGCGGGCGAACGCTGGGCGCTCGCCACCAAGACCCATCACTGCATGGTCGACGGCGTCGGCTCGGTCGACGTTGGCCATCTCCTGCTCGACACCGCCCCGCACGCCCGCACGGGCGCGGCCGGGGCTCCCCGGGCGCGCATCACCGGTCCGCGCCGGCCGGCCGCGGGTGAGGCGGCGCAGGACGGCGGTGGCGCTCCGGGAGCGCTCTCCAGGCTGGCACGCGCGGCCGACGGGCTGATCCCCGGCGAGACGATCAGCCAGGCCGCTCGCCTGGGGGCCCATGGGGTGCTGCACCCGCGCGAGGCGCTTCACAGCGCGAGCTCCGCGCTGGAGATGATCGTGCGCGACGAGCTGCGGGCGGCTCCCCACACGAGCCTCAACGACCCGATCGGACCGCATCGCCGATTCGAGGTCGTGCGCGTGCCGCTCGCGGACCTGCGCGCGATCAAGAACGGGCTCGGCGGGACGATCAACGACGTCGTGCTCGCGATCACCGCCGGAGGCCTGCGGGCCCTGCTGCAGTCCCGCCAGGAGGAGCTGCCGCTCAGGGGCATGCGGGCGATGGTCCCGATGAACGTGCGTCTGGCCTCCGAGCACCTCGCGCTCGGCAACAAGGTGTCATCGCTGTTCATCGAGCTGCCCGTGCTCGAAGGCGACGCCGTGATCCGCTACCTGGAGACGGTCGCCCGCTCGGAGGCGCTGAAGTCCGACGGTCGCCAGGCCGTCGGCACGAGCGCGGTGATCGAGCTGGCGGGCCTGGCACCGCCGGTGATCCACGCGACCGTCGCCCAGGCCCTCTACGCCAGGCGGCTGTTCAACCTCACGATCACCAACGTGCCGGGGCCGCAGCAGACCCTCTACTGCTTCGACTCGCCGCTGCGCGAGATCCATCCGCTCGTGCCGCTGGCGGCCGACCATGCTGTCGGCGTGGCCGTGCTGAGCTACGACGGAGGCGCCTTCTTCGGCGTGGTGGCCGACCCCGACGCGGTACCTGACCTCGACGTGATGCTCGAGGCGATGGAGCGCGGCGTCGCGGAGCTGCGCGAGGCCGCCGCCGAGAAGCAGGTCCGGCCGCCCGCCGGGAGCAGGGCCGGCCGCTGAGTCCGCCGCGCCGGGCCGGAGCCGCCGCGGCAGCGCCGGGACGGCCCTTGCTGCTGCTGCCGGCCGTCGCAGCGCCGCGGGCGCGAGCGGGCTCCCGCGGTCAGTCGGCTCCGAGTGCGGAGCCCACCCGGCCGTCGCCGGCGATGATGCTCTGGCGTCCTGCGTCGGTCCAGATGACCTGATCGCGGCCCGGGCCGACCCCGATCAGGGCGACCGGGGCGCCGATCTGCCCGGCGATGTAGTCGAGGTACTCGCGCGCTGCGTCGGGCAGGTCGGCGAGGGTGCGGCACTCGCCCAGGTCCTCCCTCCACCCCGGCATCTCGGTCAGCTGGGCGACGGTGTGGTGCAGGACGGTCTGGTGATAGGGGAAGTCCTCGAACTCGGCGCCGTCGGCGCCGCGGTAGCTCGTGCACACCTTGATCCGGTCGAACCCCGAGAGCACGTCGAGCTTGGTCACCACCAGCGCAGTCATCGTGTTCAGGCGCGCCGCGTAGCGCAGCGCCACGAGGTCGAGCCAGCCGGTGCGCCGCGGCCGCCCGGTGGTCGTGCCGAACTCGCCGCCGTTGCGCCGCAGGCGCTCGCCGACGTCGTCGTGGAGCTCGCTGGGGAACGGGCCGGCGCCGACGCGCGTCGTGTACGCCTTCGCGATGCCCCAGATCTCGTCGATCGCCTTGGGCCCGATCCCCGTCCCCACACAGGCGGCGCCGGAGAGCGGGTTGGAGGAGGTCACGAACGGATAGGTGCCGTGATCGATGTCGAGCATCGCCCCCTGCGCCCCCTCCAGGATCACCTTCTCGCCGGCGTCGAGCATCTCCCACATCAGCTTGGAGGTGTCCGCGATGTGCTGCTCCAGCCGGTGACCGAAGGTGAGATATTCCTCGGTCATCGTGAACAGGTCGAGCGCAGGGTCCTTCTCGAACGGCCGCAGCGACAGCCGCTTGGGCTCCATCGCGGCGACGATCTTCTTCTTGAGGATCTTCTCGTCGAGCAGGTCCTGTACGCGGATCCCCAGGCGCGCCGCCTTATCCGCGTAGCAGGGCCCGATGCCTCGCCGCGTCGTCCCGATCTCGAGCCGGCCGAGCCTCGCCTCGCCGGCCGAGTCGAGCAGCAGGTGGTAGGGCATGATCAGGTGAGCGTTGGCCGAGATCCGCAGGCCGCTGACGTCCACCCGCCGCGAGCGCAGCGCGTCGAGCTCGGCGATCAGCACCTTGGGGTCGATCACCACGCCGTTGCCGATCACGCAGCGCTTGCCCGGATAGAGGATGCCGGAGGGGATCAGGTGCAGCTTCCACTCCTCCGCTCCGCGCACGATCGTGTGGCCGGCGTTGTTGCCCCCCTGGAAGCGCACGACGGCGTCGCCGTGCTCGGCGAGCAGGTCGGTGATCTTACCCTTGCCCTCATCGCCCCACTGGGCGCCAACGATGACTATTCCCGGCATGCCGAGTGGAGTTTAGGGGGGCGCGGCGCGAACCCTCCGGGCACGGCCCCCGCCGGGCCGCGGGCGGGCGCCCTCAGGCGCGGTCGAGCGCGACGCCGGGAGGCTCGGCGCGGAACTCGCGCCGCTTGTCCTCGCCGAACAGTGGGATCAGTTCGCCGCAGATCTCGGCCAGCCGCGAGACCGTGCGCGCACCGAGCCGGTCGGAGAGCTCGTCGGGCATCAGGTTGGTGGTCGCCACGATCGAGCGCTCCGCCTCGTAGCGGGCGTTGACGATCGAGTAGAGCTGCTCCAATACCCAGTCGGTCCGGTTCTCGGCGCCCAGATCGTCGATGTGCAGCAGGTCCACGGCCGTCAGGCGATCGATGAAGTCGAGCTTGCCGCCCTCGGAGTCCATCGACTCGCGCAGCAGGTTCAGCAGCCGCGGCAGCGAGTAGATCGCCACCGAGCGCCCGGCATCGAGTGCCGCCTTGGAGACGAGCATCGCGAGCGTCGTCTTGCCCGTGCCCACCTCGCCCTGGATCCACAGCCCCCGACCCCCATCGAGGTTGGCCTCGATCGCCTGCACGTAGCGGCGCACCTCGTGGATCTGGTCGGGGGCCGTCCGGGCGATGTCGCTCACCGGGGGCCGGTCGAAGGACACGCCCCGGTAGCGGCGAGGGATACGGCCGGCCAGGCTCCTCGTGCGCGCGCCGCTGATGCGTGCGGCGCGGCAGCCGCAGTCGCTCGCGGTGTTGGTCGCCTCGTCGATGATGAAGCCGCTGCCGTCGCAGAGGCCGAGCGGGCAGCCGTCCGCGGCGGCCGCGCGCCCGCCCGCGTCGGTCAGCTCGATCCGTTGCTCGGCGCCGGACGACGGACGGTGATCATCGCCCGTCACTGGGCGAAGCGCTCGCCGGCGTAGTTCATGAACTTCGGGTACTCCTTCTGGAAGGTCAGCGTCACTTCGCCGGTCGCCCCGTTGCGGTGCTTGGCGATGATCAGGTCGGCCTCGCCTGGGCGCTCGGAGTCGGCCTCGTAGTACTCGTCGCGGTAGATGAACATGACCAGGTCGGCGTCCTGCTCGAGGTTCCCGCTCTCGCGCAGGTCCGAGAGCTGTGGCTTCTTCGGCGAGCGCTGCTCGACCGCGCGGCTGAGCTGCGAGAGCGCGATCACCGGGACGCCGAGCTCGCGCGCGAGGATCTTCAGGCCCCGGCTGAGCTCGCCGACGGCGGTGACGCGGTTGTCGTAGCGGCTGTCGGTGCGCATCAGCTGGAGGTAGTCGATGATGATCAGCCCGAGGCCGCCCTCGCACTGGCTGTGCAGCCTGCGCGCCTTCGCGCGGATCTCGAGCATGCCGACGTCGCTGGAATCGTCGACCCACAGCGGCGCCCGCGCCAGGCGCTGGCTGGCGTCGAGGATCTTCGGCCAGCGCTGCTCCGACACGCGCCCCTTGCGCAGCTCCTCGCCCTTGATCCGCGCCTGGGAGGCCACGAACCGCTGGGCGAGCTCGGCCTCCGCCATCTCCAGCGAGAACAGCGCCACCGGCTTGCCGTGCTCCACCGCCGCGTTCTCGGCGATGTTGCACACGAGCGCGCTCTTGCCCATCGCGGGGCGGGCGGCGATGATGATCAGGTTGCCCGGCTGGAAGCCCCCGGTGATCTCGTCGAGGTCCTTGAAGCCCGTCGGGGTGCCCGTCAGCGAGGTGCCCTCCAGCGACAGCCGGTGCAGCTTGTCGAGCTCCTCGTGGAGCACCTCCTCGATCGAGCGGAAGTCCTGCTGGCGGTCGTCGCGCGCCACCTCCAGCATCGCCTTCTCGGCCTGCTCGACGAGCTCCCGCGGCGCGGCCTCGTGGCCGAGGACGCTCTCCTGGATCTCATAGGAGGTCCGCAGCAGGCGTCGCAGCAGCGCGTTCTCGCGCACGATCTGGGCGTAGCGGCGGGCGTGCCCGGCGGCCGGCACCACGCCCGTGAGCTCGTCCACGGTCGCCGGGCCGCCGACCTTCTCCAGCTCGCCCGTCTGCCGCAGCCGGTCGGTGACGGTCAGCACGTCCACCGGCTCGCTCTCGTTGTAGAGCGCGAGCATCGCCTCGTAGATCGTGCCGTGGCGCTCGCGGTAGAAGTCCTCGGGCCGCAGCCCCTCTTCGATCACCAGCGCGTAGAGCGAGCGGTCCGAGAGCAGGATCGCCCCCAGCACCGACTGCTCGGCGTCGAGATTGTGCGGCGGCGTGATCGCGCTCGCGGGCGCGCCGCCGTTGCCGTTGGTCGGGGTGACGGTGCTCGCGCTCATCGCCCGGCCGAGTCTAGATACGCCCGCGGGCCGGCCCCGGGGGCCTCCCCGCTATCACGGAGGAATTCGCCCTGGCGGGCTGGTCTCTGCGAGGCGTGCATGTCCGGAGAGTGTGCGGGGCGCTGCGGATCGAACGCGTGTTCCCCGGAAATGTGGCTCTGTGGAGCCGAACGCTCGAAGGGGGCGCGGTCCGCGCTATTTCTTGGCGACGACCATCGTCTTGATCGTGGCGGTCACGCCCTCCACGACGTCGACCACGACCATGTAGGTGCCGACGTTCTTGATCGGCTCCGGCAGGTGCACGTTGCGTTTGTCGAGCCTCAGCCCGCGCGCTTCGCGGATCGCGGTCGCGATGTCTGCTCCGGTCACCGACCCGAACAGGCGCCCGTCCGCTCCCGCCTGCTGCGGGATCGTGAGCACGGTGCGGTTGAGCAGGTTGACGTTCTCCTGGGCCTTCTCGACCGCCTCGCGCGCAGCCCGCTCGGCGGCGGCCTGACGCTGGCGGATCGTCTCGATCGCGCCGCGCGTCGCCGGCTGGGCGAGCCTGTGCGGGATCAGGTAGTTGCGCAGGTAGCCCTTGGAGACGTCGACGACGCTGCCCTGCTCGCCGAGCGCCTCGACGTCCTTGAGGAGGATCGCTTCGGGCACGCTAGCGTTCCCGGTCGCCGCGATCGCCGCGATCGCGGCGCGGGCCGTCCTCGCGGCCGCCCTCGTTCACGTAGGGCAGCAGCGCGAGCTCACGCGCCCGCTTGACGGCACGCGCGATCTGCACCTGATGGCGGCGACAGGAGCCGGTGATCCTGCGCGAGCGGATCTTGCCCTTCTCGGAGATGAACTTGCGCAGCGAGGCCACGTCCTTGTAGTCGACCTGGTCGACCTTGTCGCGGCAGTGCTGGCACGGCTTGCGCCGGCCGCTGCCGGGCCCGCCCTTCTTGTCCCGCCGCCGAACAGGCTTGCCGCGGCCTCGCGCCTTGGCCATCAGACTGCTCCGCCGCGGCTGCGGCCCTGCTCGGGCATGGGTGCTGTGGAAGACAAGAGGACCTCGCTGTGCTGGCTAGAACGGAATATCGTCGTCGCCGGCTCCGCCGGCGACCGGTGCGGGCTGGAAATCCCCTTCGTCGACGGGGATGTCGCTGCCCTTGGAGGCTCCGTTGCCGGCGAACCCGCCTCCACCGGAGGCGTCATCGCGCGAGCCCAGGAACTGCACCGAGTCGGCAATGATATCGACTGCCTGGCGCTTTGCGCCGTCCTGGGTCTCCCACTCGCGCCACTCCAGGCGCCCGTCGATGGCGACCGGGCGGCCCTTGGAGAGGTAGCGCGCGGCGTTCTCGCCCTGCGCGCCCCACACGGTCACGTTGAAATAGTTCGGCTTGTCCTCCCATTCGCCGGTGCTTCCGTTCTTGCGCCGCGTGTTGCAGGCGATGCGCAGGCTGCACACCGACATGCCGCTCGGCAGCGAGCGCAGCTCGGGGTCGGCGGTCAGATTTCCGGTCAGCACGACCCGGTTGATGTTGGTGGCGGCCACGGCTCGTCTTCCTTTCGGCTTGTCGCCGGCCCATTCCGGGTCGGCTGGTTCTCTCGTTGAGCTCGAGCCTCGAGTCTAGACCCGCGCCCGGAGCGAGGTCGCCGGGCGCCGGCCCCGAACCCCGCTTATTGCGGCGTTCGCCTCGCGCGCGGCGAGGTGTGGAACACCTCGTCCCAGTATGGCGCGCTGATGCCGAAGCCGCGCGTCTCGTCCTGGAAGTGGTGGCGCATGTGGCGTTCGCGCAGCATCCGCGCCACGCGTCCCCGCGGACGGAAGTGGTGCAGGTAGTAGTGGATCATGTCGTAGGCGAGATAGCCGGCGAAGAAGCCGGCCGCCAGCCCCGGGGCATAGCGCGAGCCGAAGATCAGGTAGAGCACGAGGAAGACCAGCGCGCCCAGCGGCACGCTCACCGCGGGCGGCATCACCAGGCGCAGCGGGTCGTTCGGATGGTCGTGGTGGACGCCGTGGATGATCCAGTGCATCCGCGCGCCGAGCCCGTCGTCGGGTTCGAAGTGGAACACGACCCGGTGCAGCCAGTACTCGAACAGGGTCCACAGCGCGTAGCCGGCCACCAGCAGCCCGATGCTCGCCGCCACGCTCACGCGCGACAGGCTCCAGGCCAGCAGCGCGACGATCGCGGGCAGGAAGATGATCACCGGCACCGCGGGATGCACCCGGGAGAGCGAGTCCAGCACCCGGGACTCGAACATCGGCGGGGAGGCCCGGAGCGCATCGGTGCGGGTCAGGGTGCCGTCGTCGATCTCCTCGGCCCAGCTCATCGCTCGATCTTATTACGCCGTCGCTGGGACGTGAACACCCGCAGCCGAGTCATCGCTGCGGCGCGTCCGGCCGTGCGGGCCGGCTAGGCGGGATCGCCGACCGCGACCTCTGCCGCGGGCGGCGTATCCGCGGGCGGCGGCTCCTCCTCGGCCGGGCTCGCGGGCGGTGCGGTGGGCTCGGCCGTTGCGGGAGCCTCGGCCGGAGGCGCGCTCGCGGCCGGCTCGCCGGCCGTCTCGGGCTCGCGGCGGGCGGTCTGTGCGGTCACGCGCAGGTCCGGGGCGTCGGGCACCCCGGGCTTCAGCTTGATGATCCGGAAGCGCAGCAGGCCGTCGGTGATGCGCAGGGTGCGGTCGAGGCCGCTGAGCAGCCCGGCGTCGGACACGTGGAACTGCAGCAGGTGGTACTCCCCGCCGGGGTGGCGCTCGATCGGATACGCCAGTGGACGCTCGCCCCAGTCGTCGTGGCGCAGCAGCTCGCCGCCGGCCTCGATCGCGGCGCGGGTGTCGGCGACGATCTTCCTCCGCACGCCGTCCTCGACCTGAGGGTCGAGGATCAGAACGAGGTCATATGTGGGTGCGGGCAGGGTCATGCGCTTCGCTGCGAGAAAGACTAGCGGGTCTGCGGCCCCGGTTAGCGCGCCAGGCCCTTGGCCCTGATGTCCGCCAGCTGCTCGTCGATCCAGTCCCCCGGGTCGCGCGAGGTGACGATCTCGGCGAGTCCTGCGGCGCGTCGGCGGCGCTCGGCCCGGTCCATCGTGAGGGCGGCGTAGATCGAGGTGGCGAGCTCCTCGATGTCGAACGGGTTCACCGACAGCGCGAACTCGCCCAGCTCCTCGTGCGCGCCCGTGTTCTCCGAGAGGATCGAGACGCCCTCGCGCTCGTTGACGATCGGCCCCTCCTTGGCGACGAGGTTCATGCCGTCGAACATGGCGTTCACGAGCAGGACGTCGTAGTGCTTGTAGGCGGCCATCGCCTCGTCGATGTCGTCGCGCAGCTTGAGCTGGATGGGCATCCAATCGGGTGTCCCGTGGCGGTGGTTGACGACCGCCACGAGCGCCTCGATGCGCTCGAGGTACTCGGCGTACTGGGGCACATCCGTTCGCGAGGGCATCAGCTGCGCCACGAACGTGACCCGCTCGCGGAACTCGGGATGCTGCTCGAGGAAGAGGTCGAAGGCGGAGAATCCGCGCAGCACGTTCTTGCTCAGGTCGGCCCGGTCGACGCGCAGGATCAGGTGATCGCGCCGGCGGCGCAGCAGCTCCGTCTCGAACTCGTGCACGCGCGGGCGCTGCGCGATCAGGCGGGTGGCCTCGTGGTCGATCGGCAGGGGGTAGGCGCGCACCCACACCTCGCGCTCGCCGAAGCGCACCAGGCCCCGGTCGAAGTCGACCTCGAGATCCATCAGGTCGCGGCAGCACTGCAGGAAGTTGCGTCGGTAGGAGCGCGTGTGGAAGCCGATGATGTCGTTGGCCAGCAGCCCCGTGAAGATCTCCTCGCGGATCCGCGTGGGCAGCACCCGCCAGGCGTCGGCCTGTGTCCACGGGATGTGGATGAAGTGATGCAGGAACACGTCCGGGCGGGCGCGGCGCACCAGGTCGGGCAGCGTGTAGAGGTGGTAGTCGTGGACCATCACCACCGGTTCGCTCGAGCCCTCGAGCTCCTCGACGACCGCGCGCGCGAGATCTTCGTTGACGACGTTGTAGCCGAACTCGAAGGCCTCGATCTCCTCGCGGCGGATGTCCGGCGCGTTGGAGAGGTCCCACAGGTAGTGCTGGATGAACCACAGCATCGGGTTGGCGAACACGTTGTAGAAGCGGTCGTAGGCCTCCGCGTCGCTGACGACCAGCCGCACCTGGTAGTCGCCCCCGGCGGGGGAGCGCACCGGGAACGCCCTCCCGCCGTGCTCGCGCGAGACCTCGGCGTCGTGCTCGCTCATCGCCGAGGCGATCCAGATCGCTTCGCGGTAGGAGGCCAGCCCGGTCAGCGCCGTCACCAGGCCGCCCGAGCCTCGCTGGATCTCGCCGCCCGCGTGAAAGGTCACGGGGCCGCGGTTGCTCACCAGCACCAGCGGAGTCCGCTGTGCCGGCTGCACGTTCATGCCTCTCTGAGCTCGTTGAAGATCAGCAGATAGTCGCGCAGATAGCGCGGCATCAGGAAGTTCTGGCGCACGCGCTCCTTGCCGCGCCGCCCCAGAGACCTGCCGAGCTCGGGGTCGCGCAGGATCTCCAGCGTGCGCTCGGCGCAGCGCTCGACGCTCGAGACGAGATAGCCGGTGACGCCGTCCTCGATCTGCAGCGGGATCCCGCCGACGTCCCCGCCGATGAAGGGCCGCGCCTTCCAGATCGCCTCCGACACGGTCAGGCCGAAGCCCTCGCGGGTCGACTTCTGGATGAGCACGTCGGAGTGCGACTGGAACGCGTTGACCTCGATCGCCCCGACGTTGTTGAAGTTGTTGAGGATGTGGATGTCGGGATCGCCGTCGGCGTGGGCGATCGTGGCGTTGAAGAAGTCCCAGCCCTCCGGGTCGTCGCTGGCCATCGAGCCGACCAGCGCGAGCTGCACCTCGGGCATCACGTCCTTGACCTGGCGGTAGGCGTCGATCACGCCGATCGGGTCCTTCCAGGGGTCGAAGCGGGAGACCTGGCAGATCAGCGGCCGGTCGATGTCGATGCCGAACTGCCCGCACACGAACGCGCCGTCCTCGGGCGAGAGCGCCATGTTCTTGGGGGTGAGCGGATCGATCGCCGGCGGCACCACGTGGACATGGCCCTTCATCCCGTCCGGCACATAGCCCTGCATGTGGAACAGGGAGTGGGGGTAGATCTCGATGTAGGGCATCAGCTGCGCGATCGTGTCCTGGTTGGGCGTGGAGAGGTCGATGTGGCAGCGCCAGACCCAGCCCTTGGCCTTCTCCGGCACCAGCCCGCAGAGCGCCGCGGGCTGCGGGTCGTGCACGAGGCACACGTCCCAGCCGTCGGACAGCTCGCGCGCGTTGATCTCGCCGTAGCGCCGCCAGATCGCCCACTGTTCCTCGTTGAGATCCTGCGGCGCCCCCTGGAGCGCGTTGTGCATGAGCTTGGTCGCGTTGAAGAACTCTTCGCGGCCGTAGATCACCTGCCATTCGCAGTCGAGGCCGACGTCGCGCATCAACGGCACCAGGGTGTAGAGGATCTCCGATACGCCGCCGCCGAACGCCGTCGCCGAGATGTGCGCCACCCGCTGGCCCTTCAGCGGCTCGGCGAGCTCTCGGATTTCGGCGATCAGCTCCCGCCCGCAGATGTGCGTGTAGTCGGCGAGCGACTTGTGTCCTACGGCCACGGGCTGGAGCACGCGGGGGCACGATACCTAACTGGCCGCGCGGAATCGAGACGGTGCCCGGCCGGCGGCGACTCGCTGAGGGACGGCGCCCGATCCCGCGGGACGGCGTCGGTTCCATGCGGCCGGTCCGGCTTGCCGCGCGGGAAGCCGGACGCCTGACTATGGTCTAGGGGATGATCAACGCGCGCCTCTACCGCGCGGCCCTCGTGCCATTCGTGATCGCGCTGGCGATCGCCGCCTTCTCCCTCGGCGCCCGCCCGCTGCCGCTGACCTCCACGCTCGCCCCCGAAGCGTTCGAAGGCACGCGCGCCCTCTCCCAGCTGCAGAGCCTCGCCGCGCGGTTCCCCGAGCGGCGCGCGGGCAGCAGCGGCGACCAGGCGCTCGCGGCGGAAGTGCAGCACCTGCTCGAAGGCCTCGGGGGCACAGCCGGGGGCGGCTTCTCCGTCCACGTGCGCCATCTCGAAGGCCAGACGGTCGACGGCGAGCGCCCGCTGACGACGGTCATCGCCCAGCGGCCCGGTTCGACGGACGCCACGCCCGTGCTGATCGTCGCCCATCGCGATGCCGCCGCGCGCGGATCGGTCGCCGAACTGTCCGGCACGGCCGTCCTGCTCGAGCTCGCACGCGTGTTCGCCACGCGCGAGACCAAGCGCACGATCATCCTCGCCTCCACCAGCGGCGGCAGCGGCGGCGACGCCGGCGCGGCGGAACTCGCCCGCGCCCTGCCCTCGCCGCTCGACGCGGCGATCGTGATCGGCGACGTCGCGGGCGCGCGCGTGCGCAAGCCGATGGTCGTGCCCTTCTCGGACGGTCTGGGCTCGGCCCCCCTGCAGCTGCAGCGGACCGTGTCCGACGCGATCACGCAGGAGACCGGCGTGGACCCGGGTGCGCCGAGCGCGCTCGGCCAGCTCGCCCACCTGGCGTTTCCGATGGCCGCGGGAGAACAGGGCGTGCTCGAGGCCGCGGGCGTGCCGTCGGTGCTCGTGCAGGCCTCCGGCGAAGTCGGCCCGTCGCCGACGGAGCCGGTCAGCGTGGAACGCATCGAAGGCCTCGGCCGCGCCGTGCTCGGCTCCGTCGACGCGCTCGACGGCGCGCCCGACATCTCCTCCGCGCCGCAGACCGGCCTCGTGCTGGCGCGCAAGACGCTGCCCCCCTGGGCCCTGCGGCTGCTCATCGGGACGTTGCTGCTGGCACCCCTGATCGCGGTCGCCGACGGCCTGGCGCGCGCGCGCCGCCGCCGCATGCCGGCGGGGCGCTGGGTGTTGTGGACGCTCACCTGTGCGCTGCCGTTCCTGTGCTGTGCGGTGTTCGCCTACCTGCTCGGGGTGCTTGGCGTGGTCGGCGCCCCCACCGCGCCGGTGCCGGCGAGCGCGATGGGGCTCGACGCGACGGCCGCCGGCGTGCTGGCGGCGGTGATCCTCACCTTCCTGCTCGCGTGGCTGCTGTGGGGGATGCTGCTGCGCCGGCTGCGCTGGGGAATGCTTCCCGACCCTGATGTCGCGGGGCTGTCGGTGCTGCTCGTGCTGGTGCCCGTGGCCGTGGTCGTGTGGGTGGGCAACCCGTTCGCGGCGCTGCTGCTGCTGCCCGCCGTGCACCTGTGGCTGCTGCTGGCATCCCCGGAGCTGCGGCCCCGGCGGCTGGGCGCGCTCGCGCTGGTGGCGGCCGGTCTGCTGCCGCTCGCGCTGCTGATCCTCTTCTACTCTCACCAGCTCGGCCTCGGCCTCGGCGCGGCGGCGTGGATGGCGGTGCTGCTCCTCGCCGGCGGCCACGTCGGCCTGCTCGGCGCGATCCTCTGGAGCGTAGCGCTCGGCTGCGCCGCCGCGGCCGGCATGGTCGCTCTCGGGTGGCGCGAGCCCGCGCCCGCGCCCGTCGCGGACGGGCGGCCGCTGCGGATCACGATTCGCGGACCGATGTCCTACGCCGGCCCGGGATCGCTCGGCGGCACCGAGTCGGCGCTGCGGAGATAGGAGCCCCGAGTCCCGTGTCCAACGGTCCCCTCAGCTCCGGCGCCGCGCAGGGTGAGCTGCTGGCCGGGCGCGCGCCCGTGCGCCGTCCCCGCCGGGCGTCGCGTGCGCTGGCGGTGGCGCTGATCGTCGCGGGCGCGCTGGTTCTCGCCGACGCCGCCGTGACGCTCCTGTGGCAGGAGCCGCTGTCGGCCCTGTACGGGCTGATCCAGCAGGACCGTCTCAACGGCGCCCTGCGCAGCATCGAACGCGCGTCGCCGACAGCCGCCGAGAGCCGCACGCTCGCGAGCATCTCCGACGAGCGCTCGCGGATCGCCTTCCTGGCGCGCGAACTCGAAGCGCACTCGGGCAACGGGAGCCCGATCGGGCGGATCGTGATCCCGCGCATCGGCGCGAGCTTCGTCGTGGTCAAGGGCACCGACACCGGGGACCTCGAGCGCGGCCCGGGCGTGTACTCCGACACGAGCTTCCCGGGGCTCGGCCACACGACCGCGATCGCCGGGCACCGCACGACCTTCCTGGCGCCCTTCCGCCACATCGACGCGCTGGGGCCGGGCAGCACGATCAGGCTCGAGATGCCCTACGCCGAGTTCACCTACGCGGTGCTGGGGCAGCGGGTGGTCGCTCCCACCGACGTCGCCGCGGCGATCACGAACATCGGCTACACGCGGCTGGTCCTGTCCGCCTGCACGCCCCTGTTCAGCGCCGCCAAACGCCTGCTCGTCTACGCGCGACTCGTGCGGGCGGTGCCGCGGGGGGCGGCGCGGACGCTGCCCGACGGGGTCGCCGTGACGCCGATCGAACCGCATCGCCCCGTGCCCCGGCACGCTCTACCACCGGTGCTCGAATCCCTCGATCCGCACGCTGTCGCCCCGCTCGTCTGACAGCGTCACGCCGGCCGGCCCGGCGAGCACCTCGCCGATCCAGCTGACCTGCGTGCTGCCGGCCTCGGCGACCGCGCGCTCGGCCCGTCCGCGCCCGGCGGGTGACACGCAGAAGCACAGCTCGTAGTCTTCGCCCGCCGCCGCCGCCAGGCGCCAGGGTGGCTCGCCCAGCTCGGCTGCGACCGCCGAGACGCCCTCGTCGAGCGGCAGCGAGCCGAGTGCGATGCGGAGGTCCACCCCGCCGGCGCGCCCGAGGTGGCCGGCGTCGGTCGCGAGCCCGTCGGAGAGGTCGATCATCGCGTGCGCGCCCGCCGCGGCGAGCGCGCGGCCCTCGCGGATCCGCGGCGTGGGGGCTCTTGCTCGCGCGAGGGCGGGCTCGGTGGCCGGCGTGCGCCGGGCACGGCCTTCGAGCACGGCCCGCCCCGCGCCCGCGCCGCCGAGCGGCCCGGTGACGCCCACCAGATCGCCGGCGAGCGCGCCCGAGCGTCGGACCAGCGGATCCCCGGCGGCCGCCCACCCGACAGCCGTGACCGACACGGTGAGGACCGGTGCGGCCACCACGTCGCCGCCCGCGATGACCGTTCCCGTGGCGCCGGCGAGCGCGGCAGCGCCGCGCACGAGCTCGATCGCGTGTCGCTCGCCGAACTCCGCGGGCAGCCCGAGCAGGAGGTAGGCCTCGCCCGGCTCGGCGCCCATCGCGGCGATGTCCGACAGCGCCCCCGCGAGCGCGCGATGCCCCACCTCCGCCGGGGTGGCCCAGTCGCCGCCGAGGCGGAAGTGGACCCCCTCGACCATCGCGTCCAGCGATGTGACCGCCAGCGGGCGCGCGCGGACGACCGCGGCGTCGTCCCCGACGCCCAGCACCAGGCGCCCGGCGGCGTCACCCGTGGCCGACAGCTCGGCGGCGATCGACTCGATCAGGGAGCGCTCGGCGATGGCCGGAGCTCAGCGGTGCCGGTAGACGATCCGCGCGCGGTCCAGGTCGTACGGGGAGAGCTCGCAGCGAACGCGATCACCGGGCAGGATGCGGATCCTGAAGCGGCGCATCTTGCCGGCCACGTGCCCGAGGACCACGTGCTCGTTGTCGAGCTTCACGCGGAACATCGCGTTGGGCAGCGCCTCGATCACCTCGCCCTCGAATTCAACCTTGTCCTCCTTTGCCACCGCATTCCCATCCGCCGCCCCTTCACCGGGCGGCCGTCGTTCATCTGGTTGCACTCAAACTACCAGCGCCGGACATGCAAAGAGTCGCGCCGCCTGATCGCGCGGCGCCGATCAGGGAGCGGCCCCGCCGGCCCGGTTCACCGGCGGAGCCTGCGGCGCGGGCGCCGCGGCCGGCGGCACCGGGGTGGCCGTCGGCGCTTCGCTCGGGGCCCGCTGCGGTTCGCCCGGGGTCTGCCGCGGTTCGCCGGGGGTCTGCGCCGGCGCGTTTTGGTGCTCGGGGGCGGGCTTGTGCCCGGACGGCTTGGTGGCGCCGGCTGGTTCTTCGCCGGTTGATTCGCCGAAGCCGTGGGCGAGGCCGGTGGTGGCGTACTTGCCGTAGAAGGGCCTGAAGCTGATGCCCTGGTTGGATTCGTTCAGCGCGGCGCAGGGGTGGCCTTCGGTGACGGCCGCCATGTACGCGTGCCAGATTTCCGCCGGCAGGTAGCCGCCCTGCTGCGGCTCGCCGTGGACGTCGGTCATCGCGATGTCGCGCTTGGGGTAACCCATCCACACGACCGTCGAGTATTCGGAGTTGTAGCCGTCGAGCCACGCGTCGTACAGTTCCGAGGTGGTGCCGGTCTTGGCGGCCGTGGGGCAGTTGATCTGCGAGCGCGTCGCCGTCCCGCCGAGCACGTTGAGGTGCAGGATCCGCGTCTCTTCGCCGGTGATCCCTTCGCTCAGCACCTTCACGCGCTGCGGCTGGGCCCAGCTGTCGTCGACGCGGCCTTCGGGGAACACGACCTTCGTGATCGCGATCGGCGTGTTGCGCCAGCCGCCGTCGGCTAGCGTCGCGTAGACGACCGCCATTTCCAGCGGCGTGACCCCGAGCGTCAGGCCGCCCAAGGCCTCGGCCGGATAGCTCGAGAGGTGCGTTTTGACACCCATCTGGTAAGCCATCTGGGTGATCGTTTCCTCGCCCAGGTCGGCGGCCAGCTGGGCGTACACCGTGTTGTCCGATTTCAACGTCGCGGAGACGAGGTTGATCGTGCCGTTCTGCTCGCCGCCGAAGGTTTTCACCAGGTAGGTGGGGTAGCCGGGCAGCCATCCCGGCTCGAGCGTGTGTGAGTTGTAGAAGGTGGTGTTGGGGTCGACGCCGCGGGAGAGCGCGTCGGCCAGATCGATCGCCTTGAAAGTCGAGCCGGGCTGGCGGTGGCCTTCGGCGGCGAGGTTGTACTGCGACTGCTCGTAGCTCTCGGACTCGGCCATCGCCTCGATGTCGCCGTTGGCGGGGTTGAGCGTGACGATCGCCGACGCCGGGTCTTCCGGCTCGTCGAGCACTTCCGCGATCGCCTTGCGCGCCAGCCTCTGCATGTTGAGGTTGATCGTCGTGTAGACCTTCAGACCGCCCTGTTCCACCGTTTTGGCGCCGTAGCGCTGGACCAGCTGCTGGCGGACGTATTCGAAGAAGAAGGGTTCGCTGCGCTGGGAGTAGTAGTGCCCGAGATGCACCTCGAGCGGCGCGGCTTCGGCGGCCGAGGCTTCGGCCTGGGTTATGTAGTGCAGTTCGGCCATCTTCGCGAGCACCTCGTTGCGGCGTTCGCGCGCGGCGGCGGGATCGGCGAAGGGGTTGTACTGGGAGGGCGCCTGCGGCAGGCCGGCGAGCAGCGCCGACTGCTCGAGGTCGAGCTGGGAGACCGGCTTGTCGAAGAAGATGCGCGCCGCCGCCTGCACCCCGACGGCGGTCTGCCCGCCGACGGTGCCGTAGGGGACGCTGTTGAGGTAGGCGGTGAGGATGTAGTGCTTGCCGTGGATTTTCTCGTAGTCGAGCGCGAGCTTGGCCTCGATGATCTTCTGGCGCAGGGTGTGCTGGTCCCCGCCGAGGTAGAGGTTGCGCATCAGCTGCATCGTGATCGTCGATCCGCCCTGCAGCGCGGCGCCGTGGGTGATGTCCTTCAGCGCTGCGCGGAAGATGCCGGTGACGTCGACGCCGTCGTGTTTGTAGAAGCGCTGGTCCTCGATCGCGACGGTCGCGTTCTTGAGGTTCCCCGGGATTTCATCCCAGTCGACGGGGGTGCGCAGCAGGTCGGACTGGATGAAGCCGAGTCGCGTGCCGTCGGCGGCGAACACCTGTGAGGAGCCTCCACTGAGCAGCGGGTGCAGCGTGTTGAGGGCGGGCGCCGACCTGGCGACGCTCAGAACGTAGGCCGCGGTACCGATCGCGGCGATGATCAGCGCGGCCGCGAGTGCGCTGCCGCCCAGGACGAGGAAGCGGGTGGCGCCGGAGCCGGTATGCCTCTGCCGGCGCTTTCGGGAGTGCTGGGACATGGCGCGAGCTTCGAGATTACCGTGCCCGGTTGTGGTCTACCGCCGCTCATCCCGCCGCGATCTCTACGCTCGTGCTCAGACGTGATGAACTCCGACACCGCCGATCTGGCAGTAGCCGACGCCCCGCGTGAGCTTGCCGCACCGCCGGTGCGTCCCGCGCCTCGCCCCGCGGCCGCGGGGAGGGTGAGGGGCTGGCCGGCGAGGCTGCGCGCCGATCCGGCGCGGATGAGCGCCGTGCGGGACAGCTGGCGGGTCCTCTGGAGCTCCCGCCTGCTGGTCTGGATCGCCGGGGTCGCCGCCGTCGCCTCCTTCGGTCTCGGCTCCCCGCGCAACGCCTTCGACCCGCCGGGGCTCACGGGTGGCTTCGGCTGGCTCGGCAACGTGCTCGCGGCGCCCGCCGCGCGCTGGGACTCCGCCTGGTTTCTCACGATCGCCCGCTACGGATACCGCCCCGACCTCGGCGCGGCGACCACGGCGCGCACCGCCTACTTCCCGCTGTATCCGCTGGGCATGAGGGTGCTCGGCGTGCTCGGCGCCCCGCTGGTGCTGGCCGGCGTGCTGATCTCGCTGTGCGCGTTCGCCCTCGCCCTCTACGGGATCCACCGGCTGACGACGCTCGAGCTCGCGCGCTCCTCCGGCGGCGGCCTCGGCCGCAGCGGCGCGGCGGCGGCCGCGCGGCTGAGCGTGATCGTGATGGCGTTCTCGCCGATGTCGTTCTTCTTCTCGGGCGTGTACTCCGAGTCGCTGTACCTCGCGCTGTCGGTCGGGCTCTTCTGGAGCGCCCGCCACGGGCGCTGGATCTGGGTCGGCGTGCTCGGCGCGTTCGCGGGAGCCACGCGCAGCACCGGCCTCGTGTTGGCCCTGCCCGCGCTGATCATCTACCTGTACGGCCCGCGCGAGGATCGCCCGCCCGATCGCGTGCGCCTGCCGCGGCCGCCGGCGTCCGCCGCCGGCCCAGGTGCCCGCCCCGCAGACGCGCTGCGCGCGCTCACGCCGCGGTTCCGCCTGCGGCGCGAGGTGCTGTGGCTCGCGCTGCTGCCGCTGGGGGTCGCGCTGTATGCGGCGTGGCTCGGGCTCTCCGGCGGGGACGCGTTCGCGCCGTTCCACGCCGAGCAGGCATGGGAGAGGCACTTCGTGGGGCCGTTCGTGGGCATCTGGGACGGGGCCAAGGCCGGCTTCGAGGGTGCGCGGCAGCTGCTCTCCTTCCAGCGCCGGGTGAACTACTTCCCGATCGCCGGGGGCAGCCCCTTCGTATCGGCCGGGCACAACCTGCTGGAGCTCGCCTTCCTGCTCGCGGCCGTGCCGGCCGTGGTGGGCGTGCTGCGCAGGCTCCCCCTCGCCTACGGCGCGTACGTGATCGCCGCGCTCGCGCTGCCGCTCTCCTACCCCGTCGCGCCCCAGCCGCTGATGTCGATCCCGCGCTATCTCGTCGTCCTGTTCCCGCTCGGGATCTGGCTCGGCGCCTGGCTGCTCGAGCATCCCCGCGTGCGCCGCCCGGCGTTCGTGCTGTCGGCCGCGGCGATGGCGTTCTTCGTGGCGCAGTTCGCCACCTGGCACTGGGTGGCCTAGAGGATGATGGCCGATGAGCACAGCTGGACGGACGCGCCGGCAGTCGCCGCGCCGCCGCCTGCGCCGCCGGAGCCGCCGCCGCGTGCGCCGGAGCCCGTGGAGGGCGACCGCACGCACTCGCCGACGACCGACTGGCCGCCGTGGACGGCCCCGGTCGCGCTCGTCGGGGGGCTCGTGCTCGCGGCCGTCGCGGGCCTGGCGGTGGATGTCCCCGCGCTCCTGCTGGGGGTGAAGTTCTCGAGCTCCTACACCCCGCCCGGGCTCGCGATCGCCGACACCGTCGTGCAGGACGTGGCGTTCGTCTGCGCGGCGGTCTACTGTGCCCACCTCGGCGGGCGCGTCGTGCGCTCGTGGCAGTTCGGGCTGCGCACGCCCGGCGTCGGCTGGGCCTCGGCGGCGGGGATGATCCTGCTGCTGCTGATGCTGTTCGTGATGCTCAGCGTCGTCTGGTCGGACGTGCTCAACCCCACCAAGGAGAAGCTGCTCGAACAGCTCGGCTCCAACGAAAGCGAGGTCCTGCTGCTGCTCAGCGCGGCGCTGACGTGCGTGGTCGCGCCGATCTGCGAGGAGTTCCTGTTCCGCGGCTACATCTTCACGGCGCTGCGCAACTGGCGGGGGACCTGGGTCGCGGCGCTGATAACGGCGGTCCTGTTCGGAGGCGTGCACGCGGGGTCCGCGCCCGCGCTCGACCTGGTGCCGCTGGCCGGGCTTGGATTCGGGCTGTGCGTGCTCTACCGCTACAGCGGCTCGCTGTACACCTGCATCATTGCTCACTCGATCAACAACTCGATCGCCTTCGCGAGCCTCGAGGGATGGGGCTGGCAGGCGCCCGTCCTGATGGTCGCTGCGCTCGTCGGCATCTGGCTCGTGTTCCTGGCCTGCAGGCGCGTGGGACTGATCGCGCCCGCGCGTGCCTTCGTCGGCCCTGGCGCATAGGATCGGCCGATGCGCACGGCCCGCCTGCTGACGATCCTCGCGGCTGGCCTGGTGTCGTCCGCGGCTCCGGCGTCGGCCGCCGCCGGCTCGCCGGTCCCGGCCCCCGCGCCGGCCGCGCCGACGGCGCCCGCCACGCCCGCCGCGCCGGTCAGCGCCGCCGGCGGCAGCGTCGCGCTGAGCCTGCAGAAGGTCGGCGGCAGCCCTCCGTTCGCGCTCGTCGGGGGACGCATGGTCGTCCACGGGGTCGTCACGCCCTACGTGGGCGGGCAGACCGTCAAGGTCACCTTCTACCGGGACGGGCGCAAGCTCGCCGTGCAGCTCGCGGCGGTGCGCGCGATCGGCAACGGCCAGGGCCAGTTCAGCGTGGGCTTCTCCAGCGGCGCCCCGGGGCTCGTCCAGGCGCATGTGGCCCACTACGCCACGCCTCTTCAGGGCGCCTTCAGCGGACGCTCGCCGGCCGTCCGCTACGTCCAGGTGAACCTGGGGCCCGGAGCGCAGGGCCCCTCCGTGCGGCTGCTGCAGTCCGAGCTCGACGTGCTCCACTACGCGGTGCCGCTGTCCGGAGTGTTCGACGAAGGTACCGGCCGGGCGCTGATCGCCTATCGCAAGATGACGGGCCTGGAACGCATCGCCTACGCCGGCCGTCAGGTCTTCGAGCTGCTCGCCCGTCACGCGGGGAGCTTCCACGTGCACTACCCGGGGGACGGCCGCCACGTGGAGGCGGATCTCACGCGACAGGTGCTCGCCGAGATCGAACCGGGGGGCCGCGTGCGCACGATCTACACGATGAGCTCGGGCAAGCCCTCGACGCCCACGGTGATCGGCCGCTTCCGCGTCTACCTGAAGACGCCCGGCGTCAACTCCGAGGGCATGGTCGACTCCAACTACTTCATCCGCGGCTACGCCATCCACGGCTATCCCGAAGTGCCCACCTACGCCGCCAGCCATGGATGCCTGCGGGTGCCGATCCCCGATGCGCCGGCGATCTACGCCTGGGTGAAGGAAGGCACGCCTGTCGACGTCTACAACGAGGACGGCAGCGGCAGTCGCGTCGCCCGGCCCGACGCCGGGCCCTGATCGCCGCGCACCCGGCGCCCGCGGATCGCAGGATCCGGCGTGGCCGGCGGGTCTGCGCGCCTAGCTAGACCCTGACGCGCAGGATCCGCGCGAGGTAGCCGAGGCCGAAGCCGTAGACGAGCAGCGCGAGCAGCAGCTTCACGCCATGGACCGCCCATTCGCTGCTCATGCCCGACACGACGCCCGCGAACGGCGAGGTCAGGTCGTTGGATGCGTCTTCGAGCGTGCGGTGGACCGAGCTCTCGTGAGCGGCGGGGGTCGCCGCCCCGGGGGTCGAGCCCGCGACGACGGCCTTGGAGGTGCCGGCGATCTGTTCCTGCTGCACTCCCGAGGCGCTTTTCGTCTGGTCGGCGGCGAACACGATGAACGCGAAGCTGACGATCACGCAGATCGCGATCGACGCGAAGCGCATGAGCCTGACGAGTGCCTTTGTCACAGCTGCGGCCGCCTTACGAAGGATGGGGGTACAACGCTAGATTACGTTGCCTCTTGGACCTCATCGACGGATATACGACGGACCTCAAGCGGGCGCGGACGGACCTGATCGAAGAGTTGCGCGAGCACGCCCTCGTGATCGGCGAGGTGACGCTCACCAGCGGCGCGCTGGCCCGCTACTACGTCGACGCCAAGCGCGCGATCCTGCGCCCCGAGGGCTTCGCCGCGCTCGCCCGGCTGCTCGCCGCGCAGGTGTCCGAGTGGGACGGCACGGCCGTCGGCGGGATGACGATGGGTGCCGACCCCGTCGCCTGCGCCGCGCTCGCCGGCGGTGCCCGGGCGAAGGCTTTCTTCGTGCGCAAGGATGCCAAGGGCCACGGCCTGCAGCGGCGCATCGAGGGTCCGCTGCTGGACCCCGAGGACCGCTGCGTGGTCGTCGAGGACGTCGTCACGACCGGCGGCTCCACGCTCGCCGCGATCGAGGCGCTGCAGGAGGCGGGGCGGGAGATCTGCGGCGTCGTCAGCGTGCTCGACCGGCTCGCAGGCGGCGGCGCGGCGATCGAGGCCGCTGCCGGCGCCCCCTACCGCGCGCTCACCACGATCGACGAGGTCTACCCCGACCGGCCCGACCGAACGGCGGGCTGACCGCAATGGGCGACCCGACGGGCGGGCCCGCGGTGCGCGTGCGCGCACCAACGCGCGCCGATCTGCCGCTGCTGCTCGAGCTGTTCGGAGAGCTCGCCGAGTACGAGCACCTCGCCGAGGAGCTGCGCGCGGATGAGCGGCTGCTCGGAGAGGCGCTGTTCGGCGAGCGGCCCGCAGCCGAGGCACTGATCGCCGAGCGCGACGCCGACACGCTCGGCTACGCCGTCTTCTACCCCACCTTCTCCACCTTCCTGGCGATCGAGGGCATCTGGCTCGAGGACCTGTTCGTGCGCCCCGAGCATCGCGGCGCCGGGGTGGGCCGGTCCCTGCTCGCCGCCGTCGCCGCGCGGTTGCGCGAGCGCGGCGGCCAGCGACTGGAATGGTCGGCACTGCGCTGGAACGAGCTCGCGCTCGGCTTCTACCGGGGCCTGGGCGCCGAGACCATGGACGGCTGGATCACCCACCGCCTGATCGGCGAGGGCCTCGAGCGGCTCGCACTCGAGGCCGACGCGGGCGAGAGCCCGCCGCGCCGGTAGCCTAAGCCCGTGTCCCCGCCGAGCGGGGAGCCACGCCCTCGTAGTCCAATGGATAAGACGACCGCCTCCTAAGCGGTAGATCCAGGTTCGACTCCCGGCGGGGGCATCACGCACAAACCCCCTGCTGATCAGCGGTTTCCGCGCCGTTCGGGGAAGCAGACGCCGGGGCGCCAGAAGCGCAAGCTCCGGAGCCTTTCGGGCAGGTAGGAGTCCCGGCGGCCCGACGCGAAGGCCAGGCCGCCAAGTCCCAGGGCTGGTTTCAGGCGCCCGTCGTCAGAAGACCGTGCCTGGAGCCCTTTGCACTGGCCCAGCTTTTTCGTCGCAGTGTTGAACCCTCCGGTCGGAGCCGGCCCGTTGTTCTGACAGCCGAGGCTGGTTGTCACCTTGTCCTCGAGAACCGACAGACCGTTGGTGGCGACGGTGTTATTCACGACAGTGACGTGACCGCCGACGTCTAATGGCGTTTTGGGCGGTGGCGGCCTCAGCGGAAACGGTCGAATTCGTTGCTTCCATCGCCCGATGCACGGTGCCGACAAGCCACCAGCGACCCATCCCGTTGGGCGTCGTGAACGCCGGTGGCACGAGCATGGATCCGCTAAAGCCCGTGCGCCGTGCTCGCGACGACAGGGCCAAGCCCTCAGGTGCTCACCGCTCCCATACCGGGCACCGCCACCTGACCGCTACTCAGTGAGGCCGGCCGCCCGCAACGCTTCGCCGTGATCGAGATAGGTGAGCACGCGCGACAGCTTGGCGTCGGCAAAGTCATAGACGACGCCAATCGGCGAATCAACCTGGATGCCACTGCCTCTACCACGTCCCTCGGTGCGACCGAGCAGGAGCACGCGGTCGCCGAGGTCGCGGAACTCGCCAGCGAGCACACGAAGCTCCTCCCAGGTGCTGGAGATTTCCTCGAAGTACATTTCAATGCCCTCGCGGCCACGATAGCCGTTGCCCTCCACGGTTCCGGGAAGCGCAGGGAACCACGCGAAGTCGGGAGTCACGAGGGCGGCCAGCCCGTCAACGTTGCGATGGTTGAAGGCCTCTATCCCCAGCTTGACGATCTCCACGTTCTCCTGCGACATCGCCTAGCCCCCTGACGCCGCAAGCCGCTTGGCGACCGCCCGGGCTTCGTCGAGGTCGCTGTAGGTCGTCACGACGGCGACCATCCCGTCCATCCATGTGCCCACCGCTCCAAAGCGCCACTGAACGCGCGCGTCGCTGCCCGTCAAACGACCGCTTTGCAGGACGACCGCGAGAGTGATGCCGCTGCCGAGGTCGACGCCCTCCTCGATTTCGAGTGCAAAGTCATCGAAGGTGCCGATCCAGTCGCCGAGGAAGACGCGGATCGCCGCTCGACCTTCCGCCGTCACTCCCAAGTCCACCGACGTCCACACGGCATCTGGCAGGAAGGCGGCGAGCATCGCGTCGAAGTCGCCGCCGTTGGCAGCCTCAAGGGCCCGGCGTTGGATCCTGACCAGGTCGGGATCAGCCACTGCCTACGCCCGTTCCTCGGCGAGGCGTTCGGCGGCGGCGCGCGCCTCGTCGATGTCGGTGTAGTTCGTGATTCGCACAATCCTGCCGTCCTCCCACACGCTGACGGTTCCGTAGCGCAGCTGAACCTGACCGCTGCTGCCGACTGGACGGCCCTTCTGAACGAGCACGCGAAAGCCAACTCCGCTGCCAAGATCGAGAGTCTCCTCGGCCTCGAACTCGCTCTGCTCATAGGAGGTCCACCAGTCCTCGATGAAGCCACGCGCCGCCGCCTGCCCCTCAAAGACGCCCATGCCCACCGAGGACATGTCATACACGGCATCCGGCGTGTAGAAGGCCAAGATCGCATCGACGTCGCCGCGATTGGTAGCTGCGGTGAGCCGCTTCTGCAACTCCACCAGGTCGGGGGTCGTGGACTCCTCGGTCATCCGTTGGAGTATCTCGCAGGCGGCCGCCCCACCACGTGCGTGCCGTCGTCCCCGTGAACGCAGCACTGAAAGGCCTTCGGCGTGTCCGACCTCCGCAGCGGTAGATCCAGGTTCGACTGCCGGGCGGGCCTCACGCGCGAGCCCCCTAGCCGCGCTCCTGTGCTAGACGTTCGGCGGCGGCACGGGCCTGCTCGACATCCGTGTACAACGTGTTCCGCACGAGCGCGCCGTTCGCGAACACGGCGACACTTGCGAAGCGCATCTGGACGTGAGCGCTGCTCGCAACGAGGCGGCCCTGCTGGACGATCACCGCAAACACGACGCCGTTGCCCATCTCGAGAATCTCCTCTGGCTCGACCCCGTACTCCTCATAAGCGCCTGTGAAGTCCTCAAAGAAGCCCCGGATCGCAGCCACTCCCTCGAAGCTGGTGCCCATCCCGATCGACTCCAAGACCGCGTCGGGCGCGTAGATGCTCATGAACACATCGAAGTCGCGCCGATCCGCGGCCTCAAACGCTTCGCGCGAAAGCTTCACCAGGTCGGGGGTCGTGGACTCCGCCGGCATGGCAGGGAGTATCCCGCAGGCGGACGCCCTGTCGGTCGTTCGCGCGACAGACTCCCACCGAACTTCCGATCCGCGTGGCCGCCGACAGCCTCAGCCGTCGCCGCGTTCCTGTGCGAGGCGTTCAGCGTGAGCTCGGGCCTCGTCGATGTCGGGGTAGGACGCGATGTACACGATCAAGTCGTCCATCCATCGATAGGTGGCTCCGAAGCGGACGCGCATGTGGGCTGTGCTGCCGGCGAGCCGACCATCGAGAGTGGCAATCACAAACGCTATGCCACCGCCCAGGTCGAGAAGCTCCTCGACCTGGATCTCGACGTCCTGATAGGCGCCGACCCAGTCTTCAAGGAAGCTGCGAATGGCGTCTCGACCCTCGAACGCCTGGAGTTCCGGCACGGCCCACATGGCGTCGTGCGCAAAGAAGCCCATCACCTCGTCCCAGTCTCTGCGACCGGCGGCCGCGAAAGACCGGCGTGTGCGCTCCGCCAGGTCTGCGGTGGTGGACTCCTCAGACATGGCAGGGAGCATCTTGGAGGCGTGCTCCCCAGCTGTGGCAGCTCGAGCCCACACGGCAATGCCCGGCGGGTGCATCGCCTAGGGTGGCCGCCCGCATGACCTCGGGCGGCCGGCCCACCGCCTCGGGCGGCCGGGTGCTCAGCTGCGACCCCCGAACAACCGCAGGAAGAACAGGAAGATGTTGATCACGTCGAGGAATATCCCGGCGGCGAGCGGTACCGATTCGGCCATCCCGGCGCGGCGCATGCGGTTGAAGTCGAGCACCGTGTAGCCGCCGAAGATGCCGAGGCCCAGCAGCGCGTAGATCACGTTGCCGGCGGGGATCGACACGAACACCGTCACGAGGCCGAAGACGATCAGGGCGAGCAGCAGGAAGAACAGCATCCGGTACCCGCCAGAGAGGTCCTTGCGGATCGCATAGCCGGTGCTGCCAAGCGCGCCGACGAACAGCGCGGTGGCGGCCGCGGCCTGCCACACCGCATCGGGCTGGGCTTCGGCGTAGGCGTCGAGCACGCCGCCCATCCCCAGCCCGAGCAGCAGGCCCGCGGCGAACAGGAGAGTGATCGACAGGCCCTCGGAGCGTCGCGCGAAGTTCAGCCCGACGATGCAGAGAAAGCCGCCGATGAAGCAGACGATGGCGGCGCCCTCGGCGATTTCGCGGCCGAGGTAGGCGCCGAGCGTGAAGAAGCAGAGCGTGACCGCGACGAGACCCATCACCTGCCCGAAGACGCCCGCCGTGCCGACGGTGTCAACCGAGCCGAACATCCCTTCGTCCCTGTATCCGACGCTCTGCGGCACCTGTGCCCTCCTCTCGCCGGCGCGCGCCTCACGGGCGACGCCGTGTCATTCCGGAGCGAAGCTTACGTGCCCCGGCGGCCAACCGGCACGGGTGCAGCGGTGGTAGGTTGGCCCGCCATGGGAGTGGATATAGGCGCGCTGCGCAGGGTGCGGTTCCTGGCGCCGCTGGGCGACCGCGACGTGCGGCGCCTGGCGAAGTCGATGAGCGAGCGGACGGCCGCTGCCGGCGAGGAGATCGTCTCCCAGGGACAGGGGGCGATCGCGTTCTTCGTCGTGCTCGAGGGCGAGGCCACCGTGATCGTCAACGGCAAGCCCCGCCGCACGCTCGTGCCGGGCGACCACTTCGGCGAGATCGCGCTCGTGCTGCCCGACACGCCGCGCACCGCGAGCGTGATCGCCAAGACCGACGTGCACCTCGGCGCGATGGCCTCGTGGAACTTCAAATCGTTCGTCGCCGAACACCCCGAGGTGGCCTGGCCCCTGCTCGAGACGGTCGCCCAGCTCGTGGCCGACGCGCCCGAGGCCTGAGCAGGGCCCCGGCGCTCGCTCGCCGGCGGGCTCGAGCCGGCGAGCGTCCCGGCCGGTCCTCAGCCGGCCCTCACAGCCCTTCGAGGAAGGGCACCAGGTGGTTCATGAATTCGTTTTCGGGATACGCACCGGCCGGGTCGTTGTGGGCGTAGGCTTCTTCCTCGTCGATCAGCGTGAGGTTCGCCGGGGGGATCCCCGACTGCGCGGCGAGCGTTTCGGCCGCCGTCAGCGTGGAGAACGACCCGCCGAGCAGTTTGTCCAGTTCGGAGCTGATCGCCAGGATGTGCAGCGAGGTTGGCAGTTCGCTGCCGTGGATCGCATCCTCGCCGAGGACCGCCTGGGCCGGGTTCGCGTTGCCGTCGGCGACCGCGCCCGTGTCGATCGTGAGCCGTTCGGGGAAGTACCACTCGCTGCCGTCAGCGCCGCTGAGCGCGGGCCCGCTGCCGGAGAGCATTTCGGCGTAGCGCTGGATCGGCGTGAGCGCGCCCGTCCCGTTCCACACCCACGGTTCGCCGGGGCCCGCTTCCATGATCCCGGTGCCGGCGTGCACCTGCGCGGCCGCCAGGTTCACCGGGGAGGTGCCGACGTTGACGCCGTAGGCGAAGCCGGCTTCGTTGGTGCTCAGGACGATTTCGCCTTTCCCGTTCCGCGTCTGCAGCGACGGCGGCAGGGCGGAGAGTTTCGAGAGCAGGGAGGGTTCGTTGGGGTCGAGGTGCGCGAGCGTTGATCCGACCATCGAGAAGAGCCCGAGGTACGGCGCGGGGATGCCGCCGAAGGCGAGCCACGGCGACTTTTTCGAGAGGTTCGTGAGCGCCGCTTCGGCTTCGGATGCGCTGATCGGCGTGGGGCCGCTGCCACCGTCGTCGTACACGAGTCCGGCCAGGCCGTCGGCGCCGGGTTTGCCGCCGAAGTCCCAGGTTGCGTAGGCGGTGACGACCGAGCCGCCGAGCGAGTGGCCGCCGAGGACGACCTTGCCGCCGAGGGCTTTCGCGGCTTCGACCACGATGTGCAGGTCCTGCACCGCGACGTTCATCCCCCATTCGCGTGCGCCGGCCCGGATCGCCTCCGATTCGCTCACTTCGCGCATGTGGGGTTCGGACTCGGCTTCGTTGAGATGGCCCAGGTAGTAGCGGTAGAACTGCAACGGCGTCACGAGGCCGCGCTTGAACCTACGCTCCTCGCTCTGGTCCTCGAGCAGGTTCTCGCGGCGTTCGACCGCCCAAACCTGCCAGCCGGGCGCTTTTTCGACGAGCCACTTCGCGAACGGGACGAAGTAGGGCGCCCCGGCGGAGGTGCCGGGCTCCAGCACCAGCACGTTCTTGGCGAGGCTCGAGCCGACCTTGACGATCCCGACCTTGTCGTAGCGCCGCGGCGTGGCGGGAGCTTCGAAGCCGGGCATCCACATTCGCCTCACCTGCACGCCGCGGGTCGCGGCCGCCGCGCTGTCGGCGGCCGTCGTGGCGGCGATGCCGGCCCCGGCCATCGCGACCGCGAGGGCCGCCACCACGGTCCTGATCGACCTGATGCTCCTCATCCTCATCCCGATCCCTCCTCGCGTGTCGGCAGGACGCCCCCACGGTGTCCCCGCCCGCTGCCGCAGAGACTAGCCGGGCCCGTCCCGCGCGGCAAGGGCGCTCCCCGGTACGGTTGTCGCTCCCATGTTCGCCGGCGACATCCGAGTCGTGCGCAAACGCAACAACGACCCTCAGGGGGATCCATGATCCGAATGCCCGTCACCTGGCTTCTGACCGCGCTTGCCGTCGCCGCGCTGGCCGCCGGCTGCGGTAGCAGCAACTCGACCACCAGCAGCTCGGCGACCACGAGCAGCTCGGCGGCCGGAGCCGCGTCCACGCCCTCCACGACCGCGGCTGCCGGAGCGGCTTCCACGCCCTCCACGACCACCGTGCCCGCCTCGCTAAGCGCGGCCACCGCCCAGGCTGCGAAAGAGTGCCGCGCGGTCGTGCAACGGGCGCCCACGCTCTCGGCGAGCGTGCGGTCCAAGGTCGAATCGATCTGCACCAAAGTCGAACACGGCGACCTGAAGGCCGCGAGCGAAGCGGCCAGGGAAGTCTGCGTTCAGGTGATCGAAGCCTCCCCGCTGCCCGCGAGCGACAAGCAGACTGCGCTGGCCGCCTGCAAGAAAAACGAGTAGCGCGCCGGCGTACGAGGAGGTGGTGGGGCGCTCGGAGGGCGCCCGCGATCGGGTGGCGCTCCGCGGGCGCGAGCAGGTCGCCCGAGGGGCTGCCGGCCTGGACCCGGCGGCCCCTACGCCTGCTCGGTCCGCCTACTCGGAGTGGGATCCCTCGGATCCCTCGGGCTGCTCTTCGCCGCCGCCCCCCGTCGCCGTCTCCCCGCCCCCGTCCTCGTCCTCGGCGTCCTCCTCGTCCTCGTCCCCCGCGTAGAGGGACTCCCGCGCGAGCTCCCTGCCCTTGAGGTCGAACAGCTTTATCTCGAGCAGGTCGCCGCGGTAGTCGTCGGGGGCGATCAGCGTGAAGCGCTCCTCGACGAGCTCGCACTGGTCAACGGCGAGATCGGCCAGCTCGGCCGTGACGATCCGGCCGCCCGGCACCAGCGGGCGGCCCCACACGAGCGTCATGCTGGCCACCGCGCCGAGGTGCCCGCGCCATCCGCCGATCACCTCCTCGCAGAGGTCCAGCCGCCAGTCGGGGTTGCGCTCGGCGGTCTCCTCGGTGAACTCGACCTGGGCGAAGAAGTCGGTCGGGTCCCCGCCGTCCTCGGCCGCGGGGAGGAAGCGCACGAAGCCGAACAGCTCGAAGCCGCCGGAGGTGTGAGTGGTGGCCGGCACGTAGGTGCGTCCGTGCCAGGTTCTGTCGGGGTACCACAGGATCGGGCCGGGCTCTCCCAGCTCGGCCTCCTGGGCGTCGAGCGCCAGCGCGGCGGCCAGGAACTCCTCGGCCAGGCGCTCCTGCCAGCGGCCGTAGGGGAGCTCCTCCTGCGGGGGCTCGGCGGCGAAGCGGGGTAGGAAGCGTTCCACCGGAGGCATCGCGGCCAGCAGCCTAGCTGCCGCGGGGGCGCCGGGCCACGCTCGCGCCGCCCGCGGGGCGCCGGGCGGCGCTCACGCCGCCCGCAGCGCGGCGGCCGCGTCCTCGGGCGCCACGATGTTCAGGTTGATGTCCGTCGAGAGCTCCAGGCCGGCCAGGTGGCTGAGCCGGGGGAGCACGTCGATGCGCCAGCAGAACTGGTCGGTCCCGCGGGGCGCGGTGCGCACCCACATGTTCAGCGGCGGGCTTGAGCCGAGATGGCGCGCCAGTCGCAGCAGTCCGTCGTGCAGCAGCGCCGCGCCGGAGGGGCCCTCGTCCTCGAAGCGGGCGCGGGGCGTGCGGGGAGCGAGCATCAGCTGGAACGGAAGCCGCGAGGCGTATGGCGCAAGCAGCACCGCGTCGTCGTCGATCGCGACGATCCGCTCGCGTCGTCTGACCTCTTCGGCGACAACGTCGCCGAGCAGGCTCTGGCCCATCATCCGTGTGCTGTAGGCGCCCGCGCGCTCGCGCTCGCGCGCCACCGCCGCGGGCACGAAGTCGAGCGCGTAGAGCTGGGCGTGGGTGTGCGGCAGCGAGGCGCCGGCCTCGCGCCGCTCGTTGACGATCAGCTGCAGGCACGCGCTGTCGGGGTGGGCGCGCATGCGCTCGCGCCAGCCCTTGACCGCGGCGAGGACCTGCTCGAGCGGCAGTTCCGAGAGCGAGAGCACGGGCTGGGGTCCGTTTATCAGGACCTCGTGAGCGCCGCTGGCGGGCAGCGAGGTGAACAGCTCGTCCTCGGCGAGCAGCCCCGGCGCCCGGGCGCCGGGGGGCCCGGGCGCGGGCTCCAGCGCCGGGTACAGGTTCGGCACCGCCCGCACCGTCCAGCCGGGCGAGTTCGGTGCTCCCCCGCCGGGACGGAGCGCCCACAGCTCGGGGGGCGTGCGATCCTCGTGGCCCTCGGCGAAGGGGTCGCTCTCGATCTCGATCGGCTCGGCCGGCGTGCAGCGCGGCTCGCCTCCGGGGCGGCGTGAGCGCTCGCCAGCGATGATCGTCCTGTGCCCGCTGAGCGGGTCGATCCTCAGCTCCGGCAACGCTCAGCCTTCCAGCGCGTAGCGCCGGATGTCCCGTTCGAGCTTGGCCGCAGTGGGATACGGGCCCTGATGGATGAACACGCCGCCCCGGCGGTTGTAGAAGACGGTCACGGGCGTGAAGGTCGAGTCGGTCAGGGCGGTGCCCGCCTGGCCGCTCTGGTCGTAGTAGCTCGGGTAGGTGACGGGGTAGGAGCGCAGGAAGCTCGCCCCGTCGGCCCTGTTCGTGTCGCCCGAGTCGATGCCGATGAACGCCACCGCGCGGCCCTGCGACACCGATGCTGCCTGGAAGGAGCCGAGCTCGGCCCGGCAGGGCCCGCACCAGGACGCCCACTTGTTGATCACGATCGGCTCGCCGTGCAACGTCGCCAGGCGCGCCCGCAGGGCGGGCAGGCCGCCTGGGAGAAGCTCGTCGGCCTGCGCGTGCAGCGCCGCCAGAGGAGGCGCGGAACCGACCAGCCGCGCCTGCATCTGCGCGAGCGACAGCTTCGACGGAGAGCTTGCCGCGGAGGGGTGCAGCTCGGTCAGGCCGACGACCAGCAGCGCCAGCACGGCGACCGCGGCGACCGCGAGGAACACGCGCGTGGGTGTCATCGCCGCTAAGGGTGGCAGATGGCGCTCCACTTCAATGCGGGGGCGGCGTGCTATATCCTGCAGTCCAGCAGGAGCCGGTAACCGCGAGCGACCGGCGATCGGCGCCAGTTGCGCCACACCTTTCCGAGCCGCACCGGAGCGAACTTCGGCGCGGGCTCCGTCTCGAAGTCCAGAGCCTCTATGGCCGAGTCCACCTCAGTGGCCCTCGTGGCCGCGACCATTCCAACTTCCGCTGAGATCGGGCGGGCGGAGAAGCTCGTCCGCGAGCGCTTCCTGCACGAGGGCGAGGAGCCGTCGGTCGCACTTGCGCCCGGGACGCCGCGACGCCGCGCGCTCGACCTGGCGCTCGGGGAGCTCGCGCAGGATCCCAAGGCGAAGTTCCCGTCCACCGCATGGCGGCGCGAGTTCTCGCTGCTGCTCGGCCTCGAACGGCTCCTGTATGAGGAGGAGCCCACCCTCACGGACGGCACCGTGCTCTCCGCCCACCAGGTCGACGCGCTGTCGGGCACGCTCACCGCGCTGCTCGCCGAGGCGCAGCGCAGCGCCGACGGCAACGGTGGCAGCGCCGGCTCGGCATCGCCCGAGCTGCTCGCCACGGCCGACATCCTGGGACCCGAGGAGGCACCGGCCGAGAACGGCTCGGCGGAGGCCGAGAGCACCCCGGACGCGGTCGCGGAGGAGGACGAGGACGAGCCCGAGGACGACGAGGCGGAGGACTTCGACGACGACGACGAGGACCTCGGGCCCGTCCAGCGAGCCGCGCCGGAGGAGGACGACGAGGACGAGGACGAGGAGCTCGAGGCGGACGACCTCGAGGCCGAGGAGGCCGACGACGATCTCGAGGCCGAGATCGAACAGGAGTCCGAAGCCGAGGATGAGGCCCGCGACTGGGTCGAAGGCGAGGACGAGCAGGAGGACGTCGCCGAGCAGCCCGAGGACCCCAATGCGGCCAAGCGCTTCTGGTTCGAGCACGCCACCGGCGCCGGCAAGACGGTAGCCGCGCTCGGCTTCGTCGAGGCCTCGCACACCGGCGGCGTGCTGATCCTCACGCACCGGCGCAACCTCGTGGATCAGTTCGAGGGAGAGCTTCGCGATCGCGGCTACGCCAAGCGCATCAGCCGGCCGCTGCTGAAGGGCGAGGACGCCGCCAACGGCCCCGTCACGGTCGAGACCTACCAGTGGTTCGTGCGCAACGCCGGCAAGATCTCCAGCGCCTACACGATCGTCATCTGCGACGAGGCCCACACCGCGCTGGGCGAGAAGACGAGCGCGGCGATCCGCAGCTGGACCGGGCCGATCTTCATCGGCATGACCGCCACGGGCGCGCTGATCGCGCGGCACGTGACCGATCTGTTTCCGACCCAGACCTCGCGCTTCGACCTCGCCCAGGCCGCGCGCCGGGGTGTCATCGCGCCGTTGCGCTGCGTGCGCATCTCGCCCGGCGTGGGCGTGCGCACGATCGCCAAGGTGCCGTTGCGCCGCGGCGAGGTCGACACCGAGTTCGACCAGGACGAGCTCGCCAAACTGCTCGACCAGCAGCCCTTCAACCTGGCGGTCGCCAACCTCTACAAGACCCGCTTCAACGGCGTCCCCGGCGTCGTCTACGCCGCCGGGGTGCGTCACGCCTACAACCTCGCCGAGGCGTTCCGCGCCGAGGGGATCAAGGCCCAGGCCGTCTCCGGCGAGACGCCCAAGCGCGAGCTCGTGGGGATCCTCGCCCGCTACGAGCGGGGGGACATCGACGTGCTGATCAACGCCCAGCTGCTGGCCGAGGGCTGGAACAGTCCGCGCGCGACCGTCTGCGTACATCTCGCGCCGACGGCCTCCAAGCGCATCTACCAGCAGCGGGTGGGGCGCGTCACGCGTCGCCATCCGGGCAAGGAGGCGGGGCTGGTCGTCGACTTCGTGCACCCCGCCACCAAGCACGACGATCCGGTCGTCACGCTGCACTCGCTGCTCGATCGCGACGTCTATCGCGGCGGGGCGATCGTGGTCGGCCCCGTGCGCCGCGGCCGCGGGCGGCGGATGCGGGTCGAGCGACGGGTGCTGCCGGTGTGCGCCGAGGAGGAGCGGCGGTTCGCGGTCTTCGAGCGCGAGCTGTGGCGGATAGCGGTCGAGCATCTCGACTACGGCGAGCAGCACGTGTGGGCGGCGCTCGCGGGAGCGCGCGTGGCGCCCAACGGCTGGCGCCGGGCGCGGGCGATGCTCCACTTCGACCGCACCGGCGAGCTGAAGGGCCGCTTCCTGATCACCGCCGTGCAGCGCAACAAGAACCCCCAGCTGCGGCTGCGCGCGCTCACCGACATCGCCGCGCTGCGCGACCCCGACGCGTTCGACACGGCGATCGACATCATCGGCGGCTGGCCGCGCGAGGAGCGCAAGGAGGCCACCAAGATCATGCTGCGTGCGCTCGTCGAGCGCCGTATCGGCCGACGCGACCAGGCCAACGCGTGGATCTGGCGCCTGGCGGAGTACACGCGCGACGTGCACGAGGAGTACGCCGTGCAGCGCTGGCCGGAGACCAAGCGGCTGCTCGGCCTGCTCGTGAACTCCGCCGGCGGCGCACATGCGCGCAACGCGCGCCGTCTGATCCACGCGGCCCGCAAGCAGGACCGCCGGCTGGCGGCTGCGCTGCTGGCGGCCGCGCTGGCGCACACGCCCGAGGCCGAGGAGGCGCTGCGCGGGGCGCGTACGCGCATGGCGCGCAAGCCTCCCGCCCTCGCGCGCGAGCTGCTGCGGAACTTCCCCAAACGGCGCGCCCGCAACGCCCGCCGGCGGCGCAAGGGCGCCAAGGCCCTCGCCAACGGCGCCGCGCCGGCGACCGAGGCCGCGGGCTCCGCGAACGCCGCCGGGCAGGCGGCCGCTGCGACCGGACACGCCACCGAGGCGGTGTCCGCCCGGAACGGCAGCGCCGCGCCGGTGAGCGACCCCGGCTGAGCCGCCGCATCCCGGGCCCGCTCCGGGCACCGTCGCCCCCACGCGCGGCCGCGGAGCGGTCCGGGGCCGCTAGGCGTCGACCTGCTCGAGGTGGACCTCTCCGGCGCTGAGCGTCGTGTGTCCTCCCCCGGGGAGCTCCACGACGAGCCGCCCGAGCCCGTCGATACCCGCCGCCCGGCCGCGCCCGCCGCCCCACGCGATCTCGCGCCCGCGAAGCGCGTCGCGCGCGCGCCACGCCGCGAGCAGGGTCTCCGAGGGCTCCTCCAGGCGCTGTTGCAGCGTCCCCAGCAGCCGCCGCAGCAGCGGCTCGACGTCCTCGGGGGAGCCGCCGAGCGTGGCCGCGACCCGCCCTCCCGGGGAGATCGGCCGCCCCGGCCCGGGGGGCCGGAGCTCCTCCGGCAGATCCTCCAGGCGCACCGCCACGTTCAGCCCGATGCCGAGCACCGCCCAGGCCTCCTGGGGCCTGCCCTCGACGAGGATGCCGGCGAGCTTCGCCAGCGTGCCCCCGCCGGCCGCGGCCAACCCGGGGCCAGCGTCCACGGGCGGGGACGCGATCACGACGTCGTTCGGCCACTTGATCAGCGCACCGGCGCCGACCGCGCCCGAGGCGATCGCGTCGCAGACCGCCACCGCGGCGATCAGCGGCAGCAGCTGCGGCGGATCGCGCAGCAGCAGCGACATCAGCAGGGCGCTCCCTGCGGGCGCCTCCCAGCGCCTGCCCTGGCGCCCGCGCCCGGCGCTCTGCTCGGCGGCGGTGACGAGCGTCCCGTCGGGGGCGCCGGCCGTCGCGAGCTCGCGCGCGAGCCTGTTCGTGGAGTCGATGCTGCGGAGATGCACACGCGGCCGCCCGAGCGGAGGGCGCCGCCCGCCGCCGGACGCCACGGTGTTCACGCCGGCTTGACCAGCAGCTCCGAGTCCCGCTCCGCGCCGAGGAAGTCGGCGGCCGAGCCGCGGTTTATCGCCAGCGCGGCCATGCTCAGCGAGTCCTCGTACAGCAGCAGCTCACCGGGGGCCACGTCGGCGAACGTGGACGCGTAGTGACCCGGGAAGAGGCGCCCCGCGACCTCGACCGTGACCACGTCGCCCAGCTCGATCCCGGCGGCCGCGATCTGCTCCGCCGATGCGTCGAGCGTGAGGTTGCCGAAGTGGTCGGCCCGCAGGGCGTGGGCCACCAGCACCCCGGTGGCGACGTGGGCCGAGGGCAGGGCGACACGGCGGAGGTCGTTGGCGGGCAGCGGGTCCCCGACGCTCGCCAGCGGCTCGCCGGCGGCCAGCGCGGCCGCCACGGGCGCGAAGATGTCGCGGCCGTGGAAGGTCGCGGAGACGGGTTCGCGACGCTCCGGGGAGAGGCCGATGTCGACCGCCTCGACCAAGCCACCGAGGCGCTCGGCGGCGAGCATCAGCAGCCCGTTGTCGGGGCCCACGAGCAGCCGCTCCTCCTCCGCCGTGCGCAGCGCGACCGCCCGCCGCGAGCGTCTGCCCATCGCCCCAACCGCGGGATCCACCACCGCCAGGTGCACGCCCACGGGCATGTGCGCGAGCGCGTCGCGGAGCACGAGCGCGCCTTCACGCACGTCGTGGCGCGGGATCGTGTGCGAGATGTCGATCACGCGCGCTGCCGGGCAGCGCACGGCGATCACCCCGTGGCAGACGCCGACGAACTCGTCGGCATGACCGTAGTCGGACAGGAACGTGATCAGCGGCGCGCTCATGGTGCGGATGGCTCACTCACTGCGGGAATTGCTATCAGCCCGAGCGGCTGACCCCGGTGGCGTCGGCGAGGATCACCTCGATCACACCACCAACGTCGTGGCGCTGGGCCTCGAGGTCCGGGGTCAGGCCGTGCTCACGCAGCGCCTCGCTGGTGATCGGGCCGATCGAGACGACGCGTGTGCGCGGCGAGGGCGCACCGCCCGCGTCGGTGAAGAAGCGCACCGTGGAGGCGGAGGTGAACGTGATGTAGTCGGCCTCGGCGGCCGCCTCGGCCACCCGCGGCGACAGCGGCTCGGCGACCGTCTCGTACAGCTCGAGCACGTCGACCCGGGCGCCCGCCGCGCGCAGCGCCTGCGGCAGCACCTCGCGCGCCCCTCGCCCGCGCGCCACGAGCGCGTGCCTGACCGCCACGCCCGCGAGCGCCTCCGCCAGGGACTCCGCCACCGCGCGCTCGGGGACCACGTCGGGGACGATCCCCTGCTCGGCGAGCGCCTCGGCGGTGCCGGGACCGATCGCCGCCACACGCGCGCCGGCGAGGGCACGGGCGTCGCGCCCGCCCGCGCGCAGCCGCTGGAACAGCTCCCGCACGCCGTTCGCGCTGCTCACGCAGACCAGGTCGTAGGCGGCCGGGTCGAGCGGCGGGCCGGCGATCGGCGCGACCCGGATCACGGGCGCCTGCACGACGCGCGCGCCGAGGGCCGCCAGACCGCGCGAGAGCCCGCTCGCCTGGGCGCGGGCGCGGGTCACCGCCACGGATCGTCCGGCGAGCGGTGCCGGCGCCAGCCATGCGAGCTCCTCGGCCAGCGCGGCCACCGGGCCGACGACCGTGATCGACGGTGCGCGGAAGTTCTCCCTGCGTGCATCCTGCGCGATCGTCGCGAGGGTTCCGCGCACGCTGCGCTGGGCGGGTAGCGTGCCGGATTCCACCACCGCGGCCGGCTCCCCCGCGGCGCGCCCGGCGGCGATCAGCGAGGCGGCGATCTGCGGCAGCCGGCGGACGCCCATGTAGAACACGAGGGTTCCGGGAAACGCCGCCAGCGCGCTCCAGTCGACCGCCGTCTCGTCCTTGTCGGGGTCCTCATGGCCGGTCACGAGCGCGACCGCGCTGGCCAGGCCGCGGTGGGTGACGGGGATCCCGGCGTACGCGCTCGCGGCGACCCCGGCGGTGATCCCCGGGACGACCTCGAAGGGGATTCCGGCGGCGCGCAGCGCGAGCGCCTCCTCGCCGCCGCGGCCGAACACGAACGGGTCACCGCCCTTCAGGCGCACGACGCTCAGGCCGGAGCGCGCCCGCCCCAGGATCAGCGCCTCGGTCTGCTCCTGGGGCACCGATTCGCCCGCCGCCCTCCTTGCCCACGAACAGCAGCTCGGCGTCCGCACGTGCGCCGTCGAGCGCCGCCGCGGGTATCAGCCGGTCGTACAGGATCACGTCCGCCTCGGCGATCAGCGCGAGGGCGCGCGCGGTCAGCAGACCGGGGTCGCCGGGGCCCGCCCCCACCAGATGCACCCGGCCGGGCGCCACCTCAGCTGCCAACGCTCGCCATCTCCTCCGCTCGCCGCAGCAGCTCGCCGGCGCCGGCGCCCCGCAGGCGCGCGGCGATCTCGCGGCCGAGTGCCTCCGGCAGCTGCACGGGGCCGCGCAGCTCGTCGCGGGCCCAGGCGGACCCGTCGGGGAGACCGACCCACGCGCGTAGCCGCATCTCGCCCTCGGGCGTGATGCACGCATGCGCTCCCAGCGGCGTGTTGCAGCTCGCCGCGAGCGCTCGCGCGAGTGCCCGCTCGGCCAACAGGCAGGCGAGCGTGCCGGGATCGCTGACCGACCGCGCGGCAGCCTCCGTGCGCGCGTCGTCGCTGCGCCCCTCGAGGGCGAGCGTGCCCTGGCCCGGCGCCGGGACGAAGCGCTCCGGGTCGAGCACGCCGCCGATCTCGGACTCCCGGCCCAGGCGCTGCAGCCCCGCGCGCGCGAGCACGATCGCGCGCAGCGACTCGGACGCGTCGGCGAGCTTGCGCAGGCGGGTGTCGACGTTCCCGCGCACGGCGACCACCTCGAGATCCTCCCGCGCGGCCCGCAGCTGCGCCAGCCGCCTGACGCTGCTCGTGCCCACGCGCGCCGCGGGCTCGAGCTCGGAGAGGGAGCGGGCGCCGCAGAGGACGTCCTCGGGGCCGGCGCGCGGCGGTGCGCCGAGCAGCGAGAGCCCCTCGGCAAGCTCGCCCGGCACGTCCTTGGCGGAGTGCACCGCGAGGTCTATCTCCCCGGCGGCGAGGGCATCCTCGAGCTCGGTCACCCAGCGCGACTTGTCGGCCTCGCCGGCCCCGCGGTCGCCACCGGTCGTGATCGGGACCAGCTCGCAGCCGCCCAGCAGCCCGGCGACGTGGTTGGCCTGCGCGAGCGCCAGCGCGCTACGTCGCGTGCCGATGCGCATCAGCGCTCGCGGCGGCGGCGCAGGTCGTGGACCTCGGCGAGCTCGGTCGCCGGCTCCTCCTCCGCGGTGACCTCCTCGCGCAGCCCGAACAGCTCGCGGACGATCTCGAGGCTCGCGTGCCCGCGGTCCTCGCTCAGGCTGCGCAGGCGGATCGTGGGCTCGTGCAGCAGGCGGCTCATCACCGCCCGCGCGATCGCCTCGACCCGCGCGAGGTCGCGTGGCGAGGCGGACTCCCAGCGCGCGGAGTTCTCGGCGAGCACCTGCTCGACGATCGCGTTGCCGTGCTCGCGCAGCGCGCTCACCGTCGGCAGCGCGTCGAGCTGCCCCAGCCAGCGGGCGAAGCGGTGGATCTCCTCCTCGACTATCTCGTGCGCCCGTGGTGCCTCCTCCGCGCGGGAGCTCAGGTTGCGGTCGACCATGGCCTGCAGGTCGTCGATGTCGTACAGGCTCACGCCCTCCAGCGCGGCGCAGGCCGGGTCGACGTCCCGGGGCACGGCGATGTCGATCAGCACGAGCGGGCGGCCCCCGCGTGCCGCCATCACCAGCTCGAGCTCGTCGCGCCCGACGATCGCGTGGGGCGAGGCGGTCGAGGAGAGCACGATGTCGGCCTTGCCGAGCTGCTCGGGAAGTTTCTCCAGGCCGACCACCGAGCCGCCGAAGCGCTGTGCGAGGCTGAGCGCCCGGTCGGCGTGACGGTTGGCGACGAAGATCGTGTCGGCGCCGCGCTCGGCGAGCGCGCGCGCGGTCAGCTCGCTCGTCTCGCCGGCGCCGAGGATGACGACGTGCCGCTGCTGCAGCCCGCCGAGCACCTCGAGCGCCAGGTCCACGGCGACCGAGGGCACGCTCACCCGGCTGGCGCCGATCGCCGTCTCGCTGCGCACTCGCTTGCCGGTCGTGAGCGCGGCCGCGAACAGGCGGTTGGTGAGCGGGCCGGTGTTGCCGGCGCGCATCGCGGCTTCGTGCGCGCGGCGAACCTGACCCTGGATCTCGGCCTCGCCGACGATCATCGACTCCAGGCCGGCGGTCACACGGTAGAGATGCCGGGCGGCGTCGCAGTTGCGCGGGGAGTAGATCGCCTCGGCGAGCTCGGTCGGACGGATCTGGGCTCGCCGGGCCAGCAGGCCCAGCACATCGGACTCGGCCTGCACGGGGTCGCCGACGACCAGGTAGATCTCGGTGCGGTTGCACGTGGAGATGACGACCGCCTCGCGCACCTCGCCGGTGGCGGTGGCCTCGGTGGCGAACTCGCCCGCCTGCTGCTCGCTGAAGGCGATCCGCTCGCGCAGCGCCACCGGTGCGGTCTTGTGCGAGATCCCCAGTGCGAGCAGTCCGCTCATGCCAGCGTCGACTCCGGTCGCGCGGCCTCCGGCTCGCGCGCGGGCGTGCCGTCCTCTGCGGAGCGCCGGGCGCTCGCCAGCAGCTCACCGAGCTCGCGCTCGATCCGGCTCATGCGGATCGCCATGATCGCGACGTAGATCAGCACCAGCGCGAACAGCACGACGTAGGCGCCCGCCACGTACTTGCCCGCCGTGTGCAGCGGCAGGGCCGGCAGCTCGGCGACGATCGCCGCTCCCATCGCTAGCCCGGGGCTCCCGCAGCGGGGGCGCCGATCGTCGGTCCGGCCGCCGCGCCGGCCGCCGCGCCGGGCGCCGCGCTGCGTGTGCGTCGCGAGCCCGAGCTCTCCTCGCCCGCGAGCAGGCGGCGCAGCGCCCGCACCTGCGAGCGCGTGTGCTTGACGGTCAGCTCGTACTTGCAGAGGGTCGCGTACAGCAGCGACATGCCGAGCAGGCAGACCAGGAACGTGAGCGCCATCGGGCCGGGGAGGTTGGAGGTGCTGCCCAGCACGCGGGGGTGCAGATATGCCGTCGAGAGGCGCACCGCGATGAAGTTCATGGGCACGAACGCACCCGCGGTGATCGCGAACACCGACGCGTAGCGCGCCTGGCGCTCGGGGTCCTCGATCGCGAAGCGCAGCGGCTGGTAGGTGGCGTAGAGCAGGAACACGATCAGGAAGGAGACAAGCGTCGGCTCGCTCCATACCCACCAGTGTCCCCACGATCCCTTCGCCCAGATCGAGCCCGTGATCAGCGTGCCGACGGCGAAGATCAGGCTCATGTGGATCGCCACGTAGGAGCGCATGTCCCAGCGGGCATCGCGCGTGCGCAGATGCTGGATCGCGAACAGCCCGCCGAGCACGAAGCCGCACAGCGCGATGATCGCGAGCGGCACGTGTACGTAGAAGATCTTCTGGAGGAAGCCCTGTTCGGCTTCGAGCGGCGCGTAGAAGAAGACGAGCGCCAGCCCCGCGGTCATCACGACGACGGTGGAGATGCCAAGCGTGCGCAGACCCTTGCCGTACATGGTTTGCCTAGTCCTCCAGGAGGAAGTCGAACAGGGCGTAGGCGATCAGCCCGAAGATCAGATCATAGAGCCCCAGCGTCAACAGCCAACGCGCTGCGGGGGCGCCGCGATGGCTGACGGTCAGCAGCGGCGAGCTCGCGCGCGCGCAGCCGATCACGATCGGGACCAGCAGCGGCAGGGCCAGCAGGGGCCCGAGCAGGTCGCGTGCGCGCGTGCGCACCGCCAGCGCGGCCACGAGCGTGCCCACGGCCGCCACCCCGAGGTCGCCGAGCGCGAGCACGCCGAGCAGGTCGGGAAACGCCTGGTGCAGCGGAGGGGCGAGCAGCAGCAGCGCGAAGGCGGGAACGGCGACGATCTCGAGCACGACGAGGTAGGCGAGCAGCGTGAGCGCCTTCGCCACGAGCATCGCGCTGCGGTCGACCGGGGCGAGCAGGAAGCCGTCGAAGCCGCCCTGGTCGGCGTCGGCGACGAACAGCCGGTTGACGCCGAGGATCGCGGCGAACAGCAGCGTCACCCACAGGATCCCCGCCGCCAGGTCGCCTTCCACGCTGCTGCGGTCCAGCGCGAAGTGGAAGACCACGAACGTCGTGACCGCGAACAGCGACATCGCCGGCACCGACTCCAGCGTGCGCAGCTCCACCAGCAGCTCCTTGCGCAGCAGTGCGCCCACCGTGCGCCTCACCGGTACAGCTCCGCGATGTCCGCGGGGTCGAGCTCGGCGGCCTCGGCCAGCAGCACCGCACGGCCGCCGCGCAGCCCGAGCACGACGTCGGCCTCGGCCAGCCCGCCCGATGGGTCGTGGCTGCAGATCACGCGGGTGCGCCCCGACGCTGCCCCGATCAGCGGCGCCACGAGCTCGATCGCTGCGGGGTCGAGGTTGGAGTGGGGCTCGTCCAGCAGCAGCAGCGGGGGGTCGTGCAGCACCGCGCGCGCCACCGCCACGCGCTGCACCATGCCGCGCGAGAGCGTGCGCAACGGCTCCGCCTCGCGCCCGCTCATCGCGACGCGCTCGAGCAGCTCGTGCACGCGCTCGTCGGCCACGCTGTGCAGGCGGGCGTGGAAGTGGAGGTTCTCGAGCGCCGTCAGCTCGCGGTACAGCAGCGGCTCGTGGGCGAGCAGCCCGACCCGGCCGCGCACCGCCCAGGCGTCATCCGGCAGGCTGCTGCCGAGAACCTCCACGCTGCCCCCGTGCGGCCGCAGCAGGCTCGCGAGCACCCGCAGCAGGGTCGTCTTGCCGGCGCCGTTGGGCCCGAAGACCACGAGCGTACGTCCCTCCTGCAGCTCGAAGGAGACCCCGCTCAGCGCCTCGCGCTCGCCGTAGTGCCGATCCAGCCCCTGCACCCGGAGCGCACCCTGACGGGCACCGGCGGGCACGCTCAGGCTCTCGACACCTGCAGCGCGTGGGCCCGCTGGGCGCTCGCGATCAGCTCGCGCACCGCGGCCTCGTCGCCATCGCGCAGCAGCGCCACCGGGTCGGGGTCGCCGCCGACGATGCCCTCGAAGAACTGCTTGCGGTCCTGGTAGGTGGGAAGCGTCCCCTTCGCCCAGCCGCGCACCTCGTTCAGCAGCACCGCCAGGCGCGCGTACGGCTCGCCGAACTGGCCTTCGATCTCGCGCTTCATGCGCTTGGCCAGCGCGGGTGAGGCGCCCGCGGTGGAGATCGCGATCGCCAGCGGGCCGGTGCGCACGATCGCGGGCAGGATGAAGTTGCAAAGCGGCGGCACGTCGACGATGTTCACGAGCATCGCCCGCCGCTCGGCATCCTCGAACACGGCGATGTTCGCGTCGGTGTCGTTCGTGGCGGCGATCACCATGAAGGCGCCCTCGAGGTCAGCGGCGCCGGCGTAGGCGCGCTGCTCCCAGCGGATCGACCCCTCGCGCGCGTAGTCCTGCAGCGCCGGCTCCGCCTCGGGGGCGATCAGGGTGACCTCGCCGTCGCATGCCAGCAGGCCCTCGACCTTCTCGAGGCCGATCTCCCCGCCGCCGATCACCAGGCAGCGCCGGCCGGCGAGGCGCAGGCAGGCGATGTAGAAGGGCGTCTGCAGCATCCCCTCCACACAGCTCTGGTCGCAGATTCCCCTGCGCAGCTGGCAGACGCACTCCTTGCCTCTGTAGGCCTGGGCGGGCATGGTCTCAAGCCTAGCCGCAAAGCCCTCCCGCGGACGGCCTCGCGCGGGCGGGCCCCGCACCACTCGCGGACGGCGCCGCGCGGACGGCCCTGCACGGACGGTCTAGCCGCGGGGCAGTCCCCGGCCGAGCGCGCGCGCCCCCAGGCGGGTCAAAGCCAGCGCGCCCTCGCGCCATGCCCGGTCGCGGTCGGCATCGCGGCCGGAGCGCATCTTCGCCACCGCCCGCGCCGCGCGCACGGTCGTCTCGTCGTAGGGGCTCCACCACAGGCCGCGGGCCAGCGGCGGGTCCCAGGTGATGAGCTTCTCCTGGGCGCAGGCGCGCAGGCCCGCCTGGCCGAGTGTGCGTCCGAGCCCCGCTCCCGCCGCGGCGCCCCACGGCCCGCGCGAGACGGTCGGGCCCGGGAGATGGTCGTTGAGCCAGACCATCCCCGCATGGAGCTCCCTCGCGACGCGGATGCCGCGGTAGCGGTCGGCCGTCCACACCGAGGCGCCGAGACCGTAGGCGCAGTCGTTCGCCAGCGCGATCGCCTGATCGACGCTATCGACCGCGACCACCACCAGCAGCGGGCCGTCGACGGGCTCGCGCAGCACGCGCATCGAGGGCGTCGCGCCCGTGATCACCGCCGGGGCGTAGAAAGCTCCGGGACGAGTCCCGGGCGGATCGACCGGCCCGCCGCAGCGAAGCCTCGCCCCCTCCGCCACAGCCTCCTCGACGATCTCCCGCACGTGCTCGACGCGGCGGGCCGAGGCCAGCGGTCCCACCTGCACGCGCGGGTCGGCAGGGTCTCCGACCGCGAGCGCCCGCGCCCCGCGCACGAGCCCGCCGAGGAACGGCTCGTAGACCTCCCGCACGACGTACACGCGCTCGACCGACCCTCGCGCCTGGCCTGCGCCGGCGCATCCCGCCCACAGCGCCCCCGCCACCGCCCGCGGCAGATGTGCGTCTGCGAGCACGAGCATCGCGTCCTTGCCGCCGATCTCGACCGTCACCTCCTTCTCGCCGGAGACGCTCGCGCGCGCCACCGCCCGCCCGACGGCGGGCGATCCGGTGAACAGCACCTTGTCGACCCGGGAACGCGCCAGCGCCACGCCCACCTCCGCGCCACCGTGCACGATCCGCACGAGCCCCTCCGGCAGACCGGCGCGGCCGAGCACGCGCGCGATCCGCTCGCCGGCCAGGCATGCCCGCGCGGCGGGCTTGAACACGGCGCCGTTGCCGGCCAGCAGCGCCCCGGCGATCTGACCGAGCGGCTGGGCGAACGGAGCGCTGCCCGCGCCGATCACGCCGACCACGCCGTATGGCTCATAGGCGATCCGCGCGCGCTTGGCGATCGCCATCGAGCGGCTCGTCCCCACGCGCCGCCCGCCGAGCTCCTTGGCGCCGTCGTCGGCCACCCAGATCAGGGCGTCGATCGCCGCCAGCAGCTCGAGCGCGGCGACCTCGGCGCGCGGCCGGCCCTGCTCGCGTGCGAGCAGGATGCAGAGCTGGTCGAAGTCGTCGATCACCGCCTGCGCCATCCGCCGCATGTAGCGCGCGCGGTCCTGCACCCGCAGGAGCGCCCACAGCGGCTGCACCTTGGCGACCGCCTCGACGACCTCCCCGATCCGCTCGGGCGGGGTGAGATCGACCTCGCCGAGGGTCTGGCCGGTCGCGGGGTCGCGCGCCGTGAGCACCGCGTCCGCGGAGGTCTCGCTCGAGGTCTCGCTCATGTGCGGGCGATTATCGCGCCTCGGGTCCCCGCGCCCGGCGAATCCGCTCGAGGCGCTCGGCCAGCTGCGGCTCGGCCTCTCCGGGCGCGTAGAAGCGCTCGCCGGCCACGGAGTCCGGGAGCAGCGACCCGGGCGCGAGGTGCCCGGCGTGGGCGTGCGGGTTGTCGTAGGCCTCGCGCTCCTGGCCCGGGCGGGGTCCCGAGCGCAGCCGGCTCGGCACCGGCGCGGCGCCGTGCTCGCGCACGTGGCGCTCGGCGGCGCCCAATGCCCGGCCGGCGGCGTCGGACTTGGGCGCGAGCGCGAGGTAGATCGCCGTCTGCGCCAGCGCATAGCGCGCCTCGGGGAGCCCGACGTGCTCGACCGCCTGCGCCGCCGCCGCGGCCATCGTGAGCGCGGCGGGATCGGCGTTGCCGATGTCCTCGGAGGCGAGGATCAGCATCCGGCGGACGATGAGGCGCGGGTCCTCGCCGCCCTCGAGCATCACCGCCAGGTAGTAGAGCGAGGCGTCGGGGTCCGACCCGCGGGTCGCCTTGATCCAGGCGGATATGTAGTCGTAGTGACGGTCGCCCTGCCTGTCGTAGAGCACGGAGCGGCGCTGGAGTGCGTCCTCGACGCGCTCCAGCGTGACGCGCTCCTCGCCGAGCTCGGCGGCCGTGTGCGACGCCAGCTCGAGCGCGTTGAGCGCTGTGCGGGCGTCCCCCTCGCTGCGCATCGAGAGGAACGACAGCGCCTCCTCCTCCACCGCCGCGGGGGCCGCCGCGCGCAGCACGGCAGCGAGCTCCGCGGGGGTGAGCGCGGTCAGCGCATACACCCGCAGACGCGAGAGCAGGGCGCCGTTGACCTCGAACGCGGGGTTCTCGGTGGTGGCCCCGATCAGCGTGAGCAGGCCCTCCTCCACAGCCGGCAGCAGAGCGTCCTGCTGGGCCTTGTTGAAGCGGTGGATCTCGTCGAGGAACAGCACAGTCCCGCCGCCTCCTGTTCGGCGCCGGTGGGTCGCGCGCTCGATCACCGCACGGACCTCCGCGCGCCCGGCCTGCACCGCGCTGAGCTCCTCGAAGGCGCCGCCGGAGCCCTCGGCGACGATCCGCGCGAGGGTGGTCTTGCCGGATCCCGGAGGGCCGTAGAGAACCATCGAGTGGGGCTGCCCGTGCTCGATGGCCGTCCGCAGGGCGGAGCCCGGCCCCAGCAGGTGGGACTGGCCGACGAAGTCCGCGAGGCTCAGCGGCCTGGCTCGAACGGCCAGCGGCCGCCCGCTCGCGCCCCCGCGGGCGCCTCCCGCGGCCGCCGCGCGGCCCGCGCGGCTCCCGCCCCCGGGACGGCCGCCCGCGTTCTCCGCTGCGGGATCTGCTGGATCCTCGTCGAAAAGGGTATCCACAGGGTGAGTATGGCCCTTGCAGTTGACTGCCCGGAAACACGGGAGGTAGCGCCGGGAGGGCCGTCGAACCTTATGATTCGGTGCGTAACGTCACGAAGTCTTCACATCCCCTAGTCAGAGGACCGCGATGAGCCTGGGCGGCGCTGAGGTACTGTCGGGACCGGGTGGGGGCCTGGACGTGCTCGAGGTCGGCGATGTCGCCGCGCGGACGCCCTGGGAGCTGTTCTGGCGGCGGCTGCGCCAGGATCGCGTGGCGATCGTCTCGCTGGGGTACATCGTGTTCCTCGTGATCATCGCGTTCGCAGCGCCGCTGGTCGTGAGCGTGCTCGGGCTGCCGGGCCCGAACGTGCAGAACCTCAACCTGACCGACTCCTTCGGCTCGCCGCTCGGCCCCTCCCTGGCACATCCGTTCGGGGTCGACCAGCTCGGCGAGGACGTGATGGCGCGCGTGATCTACGGCACCCGGGTCTCGCTCGAGGTGGGCATCATCGGCACCGCGATCTCGACCGTGATCGGGGTCACCGCCGGGATGCTCGCCGGCTTCTATCGCGGCTGGGTCGACACCCTGATCGCGCGCACCATGGATGTGTTCCTGTCGATCCCGATCCTGCTGCTGGGGCTGGGCATCGGCGCCGCGTGCGCCGTCAGGGGCTGCATCAACGGGATCATCCAGCCGGGGCTCGGCGTGATCATCTTCCTGATCGCGCTCACCACCTGGCCGTTCTTCGGGCGGATCGTGCGCGGCCTGGTGCTGTCGCTGCGCGAGCGCGAGTTCGTGGATGCGTCGATCGCGCTGGGCGCGTCGGACCTGAGGATCATGTTCAGGGAGATCCTGCCCAACCTCGCCGCGCCGATCATCGTCTACGCGAGCCTGCAGATCCCGTTCAACATCCTGATCGAGGCGGCGCTGTCCTATCTCGGCGTGGGCATCCGCCCGCCGACCGCCAGCTGGGGCCAGATGATCGCCCAGGCAACCCCGATCTTCAACACCGCATGGTGGTACATGGTCTTTCCCGGCGCCGCGCTGCTCACTACGGTGCTGGCGTTCAATCTGCTGGGCGACGGGCTTAGAGACGCCCTGAACCCGAGGGGTGCGCGATGAGGCACATCCGCATTCGACATACAACACAGGAGGCGTCTCATGAGTGCGATTAGGACGGTCGCGGCGGTCGCCGCCGCAGCGGGGGTCGCGCTGATGCTGGCGGCTTGCGGCTCGAGCGGCAGCTCGACCTCGAGCACCAGTGCCAGCGGCTCGGTCAGCACGGGCGGGTTCCAGAGCCCGACGACGCAGCCGTTGACGGGCAAAAAGCGCGGCGGCACGCTGGTGGTGCTCAACGAATCGGACTTCGAACATCTCGATCCGGGGATCGCCTACTACTCGGTCGATTACGAGGTCGTGTTCGCGACGCAGCGGCCGCTGTACTCGAACAAGCCGAACACCGCCACCGAAGCGACGCCGGACATGGCCGAAGGACCGCCGGAAATCTCCTCCGACAACAAGACCATCACGGTCAAAATCAAGGAAGGCATCCACTTCAGCCCGCCGGTCAACAGTGAAGTGACCTCGGAAGACGTCGCCTACGCGATCGAGCGCGGCGCCAACCCAAACGTCGCCAACCCATACTTCCTGTCCTACTTCTCCTCGATCGAAGGTGCTCCGACCGCCAACGGCGGTCCGATCAAGGGAATCACCACCCCGAACAAGCACACGATCGTGTTCAAACTCACCGAACCGAAGGGTCAGCTCGTCGCAGACGCGCTGGTGCTGCCGCTGACCGCGGCTGTGCCGAAGGAATACACCGAAAAATTCGACAAGCACAAGCCGAGCGACTACGGCAACCACCAGGTCGCGACGGGGCCGTACATGCTCAAGAACAACTCCGCCGGCGAAGTGCTCGGGATCGGCTACGTGCCCGGCAAGTCGGCGACGCTCGTGCGCAACCCCAACTGGAACCCCAAGACCGACTTCCGTCCCGCCTACCTGAACGAAATCCAGATCAAGATCGGCGGCAGCGACGCGGTCATCGGTCGGCAGGTGCTGGAAGGCACCAACGTCGTCGAGAACGACGCCCAGGTCGCGCAGTCGATCATCAGGCTGGCGGCGGAAAGGTACAAGAGCCAGCTCTCGATCTCACCCGGGGCCGGCAGCCACTACATCACCGTCAACAACAAGGTCGGGCCGTTCACCAACGTCAACCTGCGCAAGGCCTTCTGGGCGGCGCTTGACCGCACCGCGATGGACAAGGCGCGCGGCGGGGAGCTGGTGACGGACGTGATGACCCACTTCATCTATCCGACCATCCCCGGCTTCGAACAGGCCGGCGGCCTGAAGGGGCCCCAGGTCGATTTCAACGAGTACCCCGAAGGCAACAAGGCGGTCGCCGAAAAGTACATCAAGCTGGCGGGCTACCCGAGCGGGAAATACACCGGCACCACGCCGATCACGATCGTCGGCGCAACCGGCAGCCCGGCCCAGGAGGACGCCGAAATCGTCAACCAGACGCTGAAGAACCTGGGCTTCACGACGAAGTTCACGGTGGTCGAACCGGCGACGATGTACGCGAAGTACTGCAACGTCCCCAAAGAAGAGATCACGGTGTGTCCGAGCGTCGGCTGGATCGCCGACTTCGCCGACCCGCAGACGGTGCTCAACATCACATTCAACGGGAAGAACATCGTCTCCACGGGCAACGTCAACCAGGGCCAGGTCGACATCCCGAAAATCAACGAAGCGATGACCAAGGCCGAACTGGTCTCCGGTAAATCGGCGCGCGCCACGGCGTGGGCGAAGATCGACACGGAACTGGTCGAAAACGCCGCGGCGATCCCGTTCGACTGGGACAAGCAGGGGAACATCGAGGGCAGCGGCGTGGCCGGCGTCGGTGACCTCTGGGACATCGGCGAGTGGGACTACGACTACACCTCGCTGAAGTAGCGACGGATGCGTCGCGTGCCCGGGCGCCCAGGCGGCGCCCGGGCCGCGCGGCACACCCTGTGGCGAGCGAACGACGACGACAGATATGAGCGAGGCATGGACATAGCGGCAGGCGCTCGGTGACGGGCTACATCATCCGCAGGATCCTGTGGGGGATCGCGCTGCTGGTGCTCGTGTGCGCGCTGACGTTCGTCCTGTTCCGGGTGATCCCGACCGGCAACCCGGCGGTGCTGCGGGCCGGTCGCGATCCCCAGCCGAAGCTGATCCACGAAATCGAACGGGTGCTCGGGCTGAACAAACCCCTGACCGTGCAGTTCTGGGACTACATCAAGAACGTGCTGCTGCACTTCAACCTGGGCTACAGCTACTACAGCCAGGAGTCGGTCAAAGCGCTGATCATCGAACGCCTGCCGCCGACGATCTCACTCGCGGTCGGCGCGGCGGTGCTGTGGGTCGTCGGGGGTCTCGGCGTCGGGATCATCTCGGGCCTGCGCAGTCACTCGCTGATCGATCGCACGGCGATGGGGACCGCGCTGATGCTCGTCTCGGCCCCCGAATTCTGGCTCGGCCTGGTCGTGCTCTATCTGTTCGCCGACGACATCGGCAAGTGGAAGATCTTCCCCGGCGCCGGCAGCTACGTGCCGATCACGACCGATCCCTGGGGCTGGTTCACCTCGCTGATCATGCCCTGGTTCGTGCTCGCCTCCGGGGCCGCGGCCGTGTTCGCCCGCCTGATGCGCGGCAGCCTGATCGAGGCGATGGACGAGGACTACATCCGCACCGCGCGGGCCAAGGGCCTGGCCGAGCGCAGCGTCGTGCGCCAGGGGGTGCGCTCCTCGATCAACCCGATCAGCACGCTGCTCGGGCTGGAAATCGGGACGCTGCTGGGAGGGGCGCTGCTCGTGGAAGCGGTGTTCAACATCCCCGGCGTGGGGCTGCTCGCCTACCACGCGATCATCCAGTCCGACTTCTCCGTGATCCAGGGCACGGTGCTGCTCGCGGCGATGTTCATCATCGTCGCGAACATCATCGTGGACATCGGCTACGCCTACCTCGACCCGCGGGTGCGCTACTCGTGAGCTCCTCTGCGCCGCTGCTGCGCGTGGAGGATCTGCGCGTGGAGTTCCCCGGCGAAGACGGCGTGGTCAAAGCCGTCGACGGGATCACCTACCAGGTCCACCGCGGGCGCACGCTCGGGATCGTCGGCGAGTCCGGGTCGGGCAAGACCGTCTCCTCGCTGACGACCCTCGGCCTGACCCGCCGCCAGGGCGCGATCATCTCGGGTCGCATCATGTTCGACGGCCAGGACCTGGTGTCGCTGCCCGAAGATCAGCTGCGCACGATCAGGGGCAACGACATCGCGATGATCTTCCAGGACCCCCTGTCGGCGCTGCACCCGCTCTACAAGGTCGGCAGGCAGCTGACCGAGGCGGTGCTCGCGCACCAGGACGTCTCAAAGGCGACCGCCCGGGCGCGCGCGATCGAGCTGCTCGGGCTCGTGGGGATACCCGATCCGGCCAGGCGTGTGGACGAGTACCCGCACGAGTTCTCCGGCGGCATGCGCCAGCGCGCGATGATCGCGATGGCCCTCGCCAACGAGCCGCGGCTGCTGATCGCCGACGAGCCCACGACCGCGCTCGACGTGACCGTGCAGGCGCAGATCCTCACGCTGATGGAGCGCCTGCAGCGGGAACTGGAGATGGCGATCGTGATCATCACGCACGATCTCGGCGTGGTGGCCGAGATGGCCGACGACATCGCGGTCATGTACGCCGGACGGATCGTCGAGACGGCCTCCGCGGAGCTCGTCTTCTCCAAACCCGAACACCCCTACACGTGGGGGCTGCTGAAGTCGATCCCCACGCTCCACGGAGCCCGCGAGGAGGCGCTGGTGCCGATCCCGGGATCGCCGCCGAGCCTCATCAACCCCCCGTCGGGTTGCCACTTCCACCCGCGCTGCCCCTACGCGCAGCCGGAACACTCGCGCATCGATCCGCTGCTGCGCCCCGTCCCCGACCAGCCCACCCACCACGTCGCGTGCCTGCTCGAGGCCGATGAGCGGCGCCGCCTGTGGGCGGCGCTGGCGGCCGGCGAGGTGCCGGCGCCGCCGCCGGCGCTCGACGAGACCCTGCCCGGAGCGGTCGGGTGAGCGACGCGAGCGAGCACGCCGCAGACGGCGGCGAGCACGCGGCGGGGCCGCTCGTGCGCGTGCGCGATCTCGTCAAGCACTTCCCGATCACCCACGGGATCATCTTCCAGCGCAAGGTCGGTGCGGTCCAGGCCGTCGACGGCGTGAGCTTCGAGGTGCAGCGCGGCGAGACGCTGGGGATCGTGGGGGAGACGGGCTGCGGCAAGAGCACCACGGCGAAGCTGATCATGCGCCTGCTCGATGCCAGCAGCGGCGCGATCGAATTCGAGTCCCAGGACATCACCCGCGTGAAGGGCTCGCGGCTGAAGGCGGTCAGGCGCGAGCTGCAGATCATCTTCCAGGACCCCTACTCGTCGCTGAACCCGCGCAAGACGGTCGGCTCGATCATCGGCGAGCCGTTTGCGATCCACCGCCTCGAACGCGAGAAGGGCGCGCGCAAAAAGGCGGTCCAGGAGCTGATGGAGATGGTCGGGCTCAACCCCGAGCACTACAACCGCTTCCCGCACGAGTTCTCCGGCGGCCAGCGCCAGCGGATCGGCGTGGCGCGCGCGTTGGCGCTGAGGCCCAAGCTCCTGATCGCCGACGAGCCGGTGTCCGCGCTCGACGTCTCGATCCAGGCCCAGGTGCTCAACCTGCTGCGCGACCTGCAGCGCCGCTTCGGGCTGACGCTGGTGTTCATCGCGCACGATCTCTCGGTGGTGCGCCACATGTGCGACAGGGTCGCGGTGATGTATCTCGGAAAGATCGTCGAGATCGGCCCCAACGAGCAGCTGTACGACTTTCCCCGCCACCCCTACACGGGCGCGCTGATGGCGGCCGTGCCGGTGCCCGACCCCTCCCGCCACGGAGAACAGCGGATGCTGCTGACGGGCGACGTGCCGAGCCCCGCGAACCCGCCGAAAGCGTGCCGCTTCCACACGCGCTGCCCGAAGGCCACGGAGCTGTGCTCGACCGAGGAGCCGGTGCTCGAGGACAAGGGCTCGGGAACCCTCGCGGCCTGCCACCACCCGCTCACTCGCGAGGAGGCCACGGAGATCGGCGTACGATCTGCGCGATGAGCGAGGAGCATGCCGGCACGAACGGTGGGGCGGGGAGCGAGGAGCAGGAGCTGCTGGCCGCGCTGATCCGCTTCAACACGGTCAACCCGCCGGGCAACGAGCTGGCGGCGCAGGAGCACCTGGCGAACCACCTGAGCGCGGCCGGCTTCGAGTGCGAGCTGCTGGGCGCCGAGCCGGGCCGGCCGAACCTCGTGGCGCGGCTGCGCGCCCCCGAGGGAGCCCCTCCGGGCCCCACGCTCTGCTACCTCGGCCACGTCGACACGGTGCTCGCCGACGCATCGGAGTGGACCCGCGATCCGTGGTCGGGGGAGATCGCCGACGGCTTCCTCTGGGGCCGCGGCGCGCTCGACATGAAGTCGCAGGTCGCGGCCGAGGTCGCCGCGGCCGCCTCGCTGGCGCGCTCCGGCTGGCGCCCCGCGCGCGGAGAGCTGCTGATCGTGGCGGTCGTGGACGAGGAGACAGGCGGGGAGCTGGGCGCGCAGTGGATCACCGAGAACCACCCCGAGAAGGTGCGTTGCGACCTCTTGCTCAACGAGGGCGGCGGTGCGGTCTTCGAGCACGGCGGCAGGCGCTGCTACGGCGTCTGCTGCGCCGAGAAGGGCGTGTTCCGCTTCACCGTCACGACCGACGGCGTGGCCGGGCACGCCTCGATGCCGGGCATGGGCGACAACGCGCTGCTGAAGATGGCGCCCGTGCTCGAGCGGCTGGCCGCGCGCCAGCCCTCCTATCACCTCACCGCGGAGCCGAGCGCGTTCCTCGGGGGGCTCGGCGAGGATCCCGCCGACCCCGCCGGCGCGGTCGCGCGGCTGCGCGAGAGCAACGCGGGGCTGGCGACGATGTTCGAGCCGATGCTCGGCGTGACCTTCACCCCGACCCGCATCAGCGCCTCGGAGAAGATCAACGTGATCCCCAGCCGCGCCGAGCTGAGGGTCGACTGCCGCGTGCCACCCGGCCTCGGCGAGCAGGAGGTCCGCGCGGGGATCGCCGAGGTGCTCGGCGATGAGGCAGCCGGCGAGTGGCGCATCGACTTCACCGAGCGCGTCGTCGGCAACCGCTCGCCCGTGGAGTCGGAGCTGATGGACACGATCGCCGCGTGGGTCGGCGAGCAGGATCCCGGAGCGCAGGTCCTGCCGGTGGTGCTCCCGGGCTTCACCGACTCGCGCCACTTCCGCCTGGCGTTCCCGGAGTGCGTCGCCTACGGCTTCTTCCCGCACCGTCACCAGTCGCTGCTGGAGGCGGCGCCGCTGGTACACGGTGCCGACGAGCGGATCGACGTGCGCGACCTGGCCTTCGCCACCGGGCTCTACCGCGATCTCGCGCAGCGGATTCTCGGCTAGCAACAAATTTCTCGACGCGGGCGTGCAAAACCCGCATAATGGGCTCATGCCAAGGATGGTGCGAGGGACGGGGATGGCGAGAGGGATGGGGTCGGGTCGCCGATGAGCGTGACGGTCACGACGGCGAGGACCGCACCGGCGGGCTCGGCGCCCACGACCGGATCCCCCTCCGCGACGGGATCGGCGTCGTCGACGGCCGGCTCGGGCGCCAGGGCCGGCTCGGGCGCGAGGGCCGGCTCGACGAGCACTCGGGCGGGGGTGGCCCACAGCCTGAGGACGCCCGGCGTGCGTCACGCGGCGGGCACCGCTCCGCTCACGGGCGCCGCCGCGCACACGGCTGTGGTGCACGCCACGGTGCCGGCCCCGAGCGTCCCCCAGACCTCCCTGGCCCAGGAAGTCCAGAACTTCGCGCTGGCCTGGGAGCCGGTCGTGGCGATCCTCTTCTTCGGCGCTCTGATCTTCCTGATGTGGCGCACGCTGAAGGTGATGCCGCGGATCAAGCCACAGCAGATCAAGCCCTCCTCCAACCGCTCGGTCACCTTCGCGGACATCGCGGGCGTGGACGAGGCGAAGGCCGAGCTGCAGGAGATCGTCGAGTTCCTGCGCGACCCGCGGTCCTTCCAGGCGCTCGGCGCGAAGGTGCCGAAGGGCATCCTTCTGCACGGACCGCCGGGCACCGGCAAGACGCTCCTGGCCAAGGCGGTCGCCAACGAGTCGGGAGCGCAGTTCTTCGCCCAGTCGGCGGCCTCCTTCGTGGAGATGTTCGCGGGCCTCGGCGCGGCGCGGATTCGGCGGCTGTTCGCGATCGCCCGCAAGCACGAACCGGCGATCATCTTCATCGACGAGCTCGACGCCGTCGGCGGCCATCGCGGCTCGGACATCTCGGGCGAGAAGGACCAGACCCTCAACCAGCTGCTCGTGGAGATGGACGGCTTCGACTCGAGCGGCCGCGTGGTCGTGATCGCCGCCTCCAACCTGCTCGAGAAGCTCGATCCGGCGCTGCTGCGGCCGGGCCGCTTCGACCGGCAGGTGTTCGTCGTGCCGCCCGACGTCAAGGGCCGTCTCGGCGTGCTCGAGGTGCACACGCGCGAGAAGCCCCTCGAGGATGTGGACCTGTCGCTCGTCGCCCAGCAGACGAGCGGGTTGACGGGTGCGGATCTGGCGAACATCTGCAACGAGGCGGCGATCTTCGCGACCCGGCGGGGCGGGAGCGCGATCTCGATCGGCGACTTCGACTCGGCGATCGAGCGGGTGATCGCCGGCGTCCAGTCCAAGCGTGTGCTCAACGAGCACGAGAAGCGGGTCGTGGCCTACCACGAGGCCGGTCACGCGCTGTGCGGCGAGCTGCTGCCGTCGGTCGACCGCGTGCACCGGATCTCGATCGTGCCGCGCGGGCGCGCGCTCGGATACACGCTGAACCTCCCGGCCGAGGACCGTTATCTGAAGACCCGCGAGGAGCTGCTCGACTACATGACCGTGCTGATGGGCGGGCGCGTGGCCGAGCAGATCGTCTTCGGCGCGATCACCACCGGCGCCTCCGACGACCTCAAACGCGTGGCCGACATCTCCCACTCGATGGTGCACGACTTCGCGATGGGCACCGCGGGCATGGGACGCTCGCCCGAAGGCGACGTGCGGCTGTCGGAGACCACGCTGCGGATTCGCGACGAGGAGCGCCAGGACCTGATGGAGGAAGCGCGCCGCGCCGCGCAGAAGCTGATCGTCGCCCATCGCGCCCAGCTCGACGCGTTCGGCGCAGGAGCTGCTCGAGCGGGAGGTGCTCGAGCGCGACGCGATCGAACGCATCATGGAGGGGGTGCCGCGCATGGAGCGCGCGCCCGGCGTGGGCCTGCGGGTGGTCGCCGCCGCCACGCCCCTGCCGCCCCCGCGCGGCCCTGCCACGATCCGGCCTCCGGGGCCTGCCGGCGGCGGGGAGGGCGGCCGGCTATAGACTGCGGCTCATGTTCAGCCGCATCGACCACATAGGCGTCGCCGTCGAGGAGATCGAGCCGGCGATGGAGCTCTACCGGGATGGCCTGCGGTTCGACGTGGCCCACCGCGAGGTCGTCGAGGAGCAGGGCGTGGAGGCGGTGCTGCTGGACGTCGGCGAGAACCACGTGGAGCTGCTCGCACCGCTGTCCGAGGACACTCCCGTGGGCAGGTTCCTCGCCAGGCAGGGCCCGGGCCTGCACCACGTGGCCTACCAGGTCTCCGACATCGAGGCGGCCCTCGTCGCCTGCCGCGACGCCGGCCTGCGCTTGATCGACGAGCAGCCGCGAACCGGGATCCGCGGGTCGCGGGTCGCCTTCATGCACCCGAGCTCGACCGGCGGCGTGCTGACCGAGATCGTCCAGCCGGCGGCCGGATCGGGGGCGCACTGATGCCCTCGGGCGCGCGCCGCATCAGCGTCGGCTTCAAAGGCGGGCAGGTGCTCGCCCTGCGCGTCTCCGACGAGCACCTCGGCGAGCTCTACGACGCACTCGCCGGCGGGGGCTGGCACCAGCTGGAGAGTGAGGACGGGCCGGTCCGCATCGACCTCGGGCAGGTCGTCTACGTCAGCGCCGAGAGTGACGAGCCCCACGTCGGCTTCGGCTAGGACGGCCGCCTCGCGGCGCGGCTGCGCGGGCCTCGATCGGCGGGTGCTTCTCTTCGCACGGACCACGGGCCACAGCCCGCGGGCCGAGCGGGCGATCGCACGCTTCTCGCGGCTGGGCGAGCACGGCGCCGTGTGGCTGGCGATCGGCTCCGCCGGACTCGCGCTCGACCGCGCGCGCCGTACGGCCTGGCGCGATGCGCTGGCGACGGTCACGGGCGCCTACGCTCTCAACACCGCGCTCAAGCTGGCCGTCGGGCGCCGCCGCCCGGAGCTCGCGGGCCTGCCCCCGCTGACGGACACCCCCACACGGCTCAGCTTCCCGAGCGCCCACGCGAGCACGTCATTCGCGGGCGCCCTCGCCTACGCGCGGCTCGGGCTGCCGCCCGCGCCGCTCTATGCCCTGTCGGGCTCGCTCGCGGTCTCGCGTCTGTATCTGGGCGTGCACTACCCCTCCGACGTGCTCGTCGGCGCGCTGCTCGGCACGGCGATCGCCGCCTCGGTCGCCGGCACGCGGCGGCAGGGCTCGTTCGGGCGACAGGGCTCGTTCCGGCGGCGCTCGCCGGCGGAGGGGTGCCCGTGAGCACCCCGATCGGCATCGTCGGCATGCCCAACGCCGGCAAGTCATCGCTGTTCAACGCGCTGACCAAAGCCGGCGCCGAGGCCGCCAACTACCCGTTCACGACGATCGAGCCGAACGTCGCGGTGGTGCCGGTGCGCGACGAGCGCCTGGAGCAGGTCGCGCGCACCGTCGGCGCGTCGGAGATCGTGTGGGACACGATCGACTTCCACGACATCGCCGGCCTGGTGGCGGGAGCCCACCAGGGGGAGGGGCTCGGCAACCGTTTCCTGGCGAACATCCGCGAGACCCATGCGATCGTGCACGTCGTCCGCGCCCACGGCGACGACAGCGTCGTGCACCCCGAGGGCCGGGTGGATCCGCTCAGGGACATCGAGACGATCGAGACGGAGCTCGTGCTCGCCGACCTCGAGCAGGCCGAGCGGCGGCTCGAGCGCGTGGCGAAACAGGCCAAAGGCGGCGACCGCGTCGCGATCGCCGAGCAGGCGTGGCTGGAAGCGGTGATCGCGGAGCTGCAGGCGGGGCGTCCCGCGCGCGGAGTGCCCGTGCCCGACGAGGCGCCCAACGCGGGCCGCGATCTCGGCTCGCTCACCGCCAAGCCGGTGCTGTTCGTGGCGAACGTCGATGAGGGGTCGGAGGAGGTCCCGGCGGCGATCGCCGAGCACGCCGCGGCGCAGGGCGCGCGCGCCGTCGCGGTCTCCTCGCGGATCGAGTCCGAGCTGGCCGAGCTCGAGGACGACGACGCCGCCGCGATGCGGGCCGAGCTCGGGGTCAGCGAGTCGGGGCTCGCGCTGGTCGTGCGGGAGGCCTTCGAGCTGCTGGCGCTGAACGCCTTCTTCACGGCGGGCGAGGCAAAGCCGGCGCAGTCCTGGCATCTGCGGCGCGGCCTCACCGCGTGGCACGCGGCGGGCGAGATCCACAGCGACATCCAGAAGGGCTTCGTGCGGGCGGAGGTGATCGGCTGGCGCGAGCTGGTGGACGCCGGCGGCTATGCCGGCGCCCGCGACCGCGGCACGCTGCGCCTGGAGGGCCGCGACTACGAGATGCGCGATGGCGATGTGATCAGCGTCAAGTTCACGCCCTAGCGAGACCGTCGAGGCGCTCGGCGAGCCGCGTCATGCCCATCTCGGCGGCGGCGATCGCGCCGCCCGCGAAGTCGGTCTCGCGGTCGGCGGGAGGCTCCACGTCGATCCGCTGCAGCGTGGCGATCCGCTTGAACGCCCGCAGCATCGCGGCGTTCTCGGCCAGCGACGCCGCGATCCGCGGTCGCATCGCCGGCGACTCGCCCCGCGCGCCAGCGGTGCCGGCGCGGTCGCTGACGGCCGCCTCGGCCGCCGCCAGGATCGCCTCCAGCGAGCCGTACTCCCGGAGCAGGGCGGCGGCGGTCTTGGCCCCGACGCCGGGTGCGCCCGGCAGCCCGTCGGACGGGTCGCCGCGCAGCGCGATCAGGTCGGGCACGAGTCGTGGCTCGACCCCGTAGCGCTCGCGCACCTGCTCCGGCCCGATCTCGCCGTGGGCGCCGCCCTTGCGCAGCTCGAGCACCGCCACGCGCTCGCCGACCGCGCCGTAGAGGTCGCGGTCGCCGGTCAACAGCAGGGCGCTGCCGCCGCGCTCCTGCTCGCTGCGGGCGAGCGAGAACATCACGTCGTCGGCCTCGAGCTCCTCGCTGCCCGGCACGCTCCAGCCGAGCCCGGCGAGCAGCGCGGGAGCTCTCTCCCACTGCTCGGCCAGCTCCACGGGCATCGGGTCGCGGTGGGCGTGGTAGGCGGGATAGAGATCGACGCGGTAGCCGGCCTGCTCGGCGCCGAAGCAGGCCGCCACGGCTCGCGGGCCGACCGCCGCGGGGCCGCTGTCGCTGACGGCGAGGATCGCGTTGACTGTGCCCAGCAGGGCGTTCACCGGTCGCCCGTCTCCGCCGACGATCGATTTCGGCAGCGCGAAGAAGGACCGGTACAGCAGCCAGGGAACGTCGGCGATCAGCAGCGGGCGCGGCATCGGCCCAGGGTAAGTGTCAGCGCAGTACTCGGGCCGTCAGGGTGCCGCGCCCGGTCCGTCAGGCCGCCGCGCTCAGCTCTGGAGCATCCAGCAGTTTTCGCTCCACACGAAGCTGTTGCTACCGCCCAGCAGCGGTTCGGGCAGCGCGATCGAGGCGTGGTCGCCGTGAACGCGAACGGGGGCGAAGGCGATCGCCCGGCGCTCGACTCGCAAGCGCGAGCGCGCTCCGCGTTCGTGCAGGAGCCTGGCGAGCTTCGCGTTCCAGCGCTGTTCGCAGCTGCGGTGGTGCTCGGCCTGGCGCAGCGGCGCGTTGAGGATCGAGCAGGCTCCCGACCCGCTGCCGCTCAGCTCGGCCGCCACGAAGTTGCCGGCCGCCCGGCGTACCCACGCGATCTGTTCAGGGGTGCCGAGCGAGCGTCCCGTCGCCGCGCCGCGCCGTGGGATCCCCGCCGTGTCGCGCCCGGAGACAGCGTGCGCCGCCGCGGGCAGCGCGAGCGCGGGCATCAGGAGCGCGGGCAGCGCGATCGCGATCAGCCGGGCGAGGGTTGTGGATGTGTCACGTCTGCTCATGGCCGGCCTCCGGGCGCTGGCTGCGTCATCAATAGGGCGTCTGCTCCCGGAAGGCGAGCACTGCGGACACATGTCCTAGGTGCGCCTTGGGCGGTCCTCGCCCTCAGCCGGCGGGCACGCCTCCGGCGGAGGACACGACCGCCGCGCCGCCCGGGGCCACGGCACCGCCCTGTGGCGCGGTGGCCGGCGGTTCCGCGGCGGGCGCCGGCGCAGCCGGTTCGGGCTGGCCGCTCCGGTCGGGCTCGGCCCGCACGGTGGTTCCGTTGCGGATGTAGAAGTGGGCCCAGGTGCTGTCCAGCCCGAGCCGCCCGGCCAGTTCGGGGCCGCTGACCGGCGTGGTCCCTCCCGAGCCGAGGATCAGCGCCGAGACGATCCGTGGCGAGACGCCGCGCTTGAGCACCTCGATGCCGCGGAAGGCGCCCTTCAGGAGCCCGCGCAGCCGCGCGGCCACTGTCGTGAAGCCGATCGTGAGCTTCCAGTCGGAGGCCGGCGCCGATTCGTAGGGGTCGCTCACGCCGACCAGCCAGGGCTCGGGCGCCGCGCCGATGAACGAGTTCTGGATGTCCTCGGTCATCCCACCCGAGCTGGCGAAGAAGTAGGTCGCGGCGGGCCGCCCCGCATAGAGCACGATCTGGCCGGCGGTCGATGCGACCGCGGCGTTCGTCTGGGATGTTTCCGCGGCGACCCCGAGATAGACCTGCGAGCGGGTGTCGGAGTAGACGTCGAAGCGCGAGCCGCCGGCGTGGGCGGTGAGCGCATAGGTGCGGCTGGCGATCGCCTGGGCCTCCAGCGCCGCCACCGGCCAGCTCGATGGCATCTCCGCGGCGACGACGCCGCGGACGTAGCGTTCGAGCGGTACGCGCACGACCTTCGATCCCTCGAGCACCCGGATCACCGCGCCGTGGGGCGCCTGGCCGAGGGTGGTGCCCGTGTAGTAGTGCGCGAGGATCGCCTGATAGCTCCAGCCGTGGCGCGCGAAGCCGTCGGCGCCGTCCTGGCTCATCCCCACCCCATGGCCGTCGCCGGCGCCTTCGACCACCAGCGAAGTCGCCCCCGCGGGACCCGCCCAGAGGGCCGCCAGAGCCAGAGCTCCGGCGACGGTGCCGCCCAGCCTGCGGCCCGCGCTGGGCGCCGAAGGACGGTGATAGGTTGAGCTCGTGAGGCGCATCAGTGATCGCAGCAACACGCGCAGGGGCCTGCGGTCGCGCTCGAGGTGGGACGTTCCCATGGAATCCGCGTCGGGCGCGGGCGCTCGCGGCGTGAGCGCTGCACGATGACTGGCGGCGACCGCGAGCGGGCGGTGCTCGAGGCGGTGCCCACCGACCTCTACATCGCCGGTGAGTGGCGCGCGGCGAGCGGCGGCGGGACGCTGACGGTCGAGGACCCGGCCACCGGCAGCGCCCTCGTCGAGGTCGCCGACGCGCAGGTGCCCGATGCGCTGGCCGCGCTTGGTGCCGCCGCCGAGGTGCAGGAGCGGTGGGGGGCCCATCCGCCGCGCGAGCGGGGCGAGATCCTGCGCCGGGCCTATGAGGCGATCGTCGCGCAGACCGATGACCTCGCGCTGCTGATGACGCTCGAGATGGGCAAGTCGGTGGCCGAGTCGCGCGCCGAGATCAGCTACGCCGCGGAGTTCTTCCGCTGGTTCTCCGAGGAGGCCGTGCGCATCCACGGGCGCTACATGGTCAACACCACCGGTGCCGGCCGCATCCTCACGATGCGCCAGCCCGTGGGGCCGTGCGTGTTCGTGACGCCCTGGAACTTCCCCACCGCGATGGGCACCCGCAAGCTCGCTCCGGCGATCGCCGCCGGCTGCACGATGGTCGTGAAGCCCGCCCAGCAGACACCCCTCTCGATGCTCGCCCTCGCGCGCATCCTAGAGGAGGCAGGGCTGCCCGGGGGCGTGCTGAACGTGATCACCGCGCGGCATTCCGGCGCGGTGATCGAGCCCCTGCTGAGGGATTCGCGCACGCGCAAGCTGTCGTTCACCGGGTCCACCGAGGTGGGGCGCAGGCTGATCGAACAGTCCGCAGAGCAGGTCCTGCGCGTGTCGATGGAGCTCGGCGGCAACGCCCCGTTCCTGGTGTTCGAGGACGCCGACCTCGACGCCGCCGTCGACGGCGCGATGCTCGCCAAGATGCGCAATGTGGGCGAGGCCTGCACCGCCGCGAACCGCTTCCACGTCCATGCGTCCGTCGCCGATGAGTTCGCCGCGAAGCTGGCCGAGCGGATGGGCGCCCTGACGGTCGGACGCGGTACCGAGCCCGGCGTGGACGTCGGTCCGCTGATAGACCGGGCCCAGCTGGAGAAGGTCACCGAACTGGTCAACGACGCGGTGCGCCCCGGGGCGCGCGTGCTCACCGGCGGCGGCCCGCTCGACGGGCCCGGCTACTTCTTCGAGCCCACGGTCATCGCGGGCGTCGCGGACGACGCGCGCGTGATGGGCGAGGAGATCTTCGGTCCGGTCGCGCCCGTCAGCAGCTTCTCCACCGAGGAGCAGGCGATCGCCGCGGCCAACCGCACCGAGTACGGTCTCGTCGCCTACGTCTACACGCGCGACCTGGCGCGCGCCTTCCGCGTGTGCGAGCGGATCGAGACGGGCATGATCGGGCTCAACCAGGGCGTCGTCTCCAACGCTGCCGCGCCCTTCGGCGGGGTCAAGCAGTCGGGCTTCGGACGCGAGGGCGGCTTCGAGGGGATCGGCGAGTACCTCGAGACCAAGTACGTCGCGACACCGTAGGGGCGGGGGATAGGAGATAGGCAGACCAGAAATGGCCCCTTGAGGTGAGGTGCTGGAGCGTGGAGGGGTCGTGACACGCGTATCTAGGCTCGGGGCATCGCCGTGCCTCTGGGAGACGGAGAGGGGATAGGACGAGTCGGAACTGATCGCCGGGACGCCTCGTTCTCGTCGGAGGCAAGCGCGAGTGTGGTGCATGACGGCCGCTGTTGATGGTCGGCGTCAGGTTGGAGAGGCGCTGTCCCTACAGGTGGCGTGGTGGACCTCCTCGGTGAGCGTGCTCATCTTCTGACTCAACGTATGGATTTGTTCGGTGAGGTCGGTGTTCTTCGTGAGCAACTCGGTCTGGAACTGTGCGAGCTCATCCCTGTGCTTCGCCGCGGCTTCCTCGTTTGCCTTGTCAGTCCTCGTCTGTGCCTTCTGGGCGATGATGACAAGCGCACCCGTGTAGAACGCGACACCGGAGAAGATGAGGTTCAGCAGGATCCACGGCTCAGGATCGAATTCGCCACCGTTCGATAGAGCCTTGCCGGTGCTTTCGAGGTACTTGACGGCACCGTTAATGAACCCCCAGGCGAGGATAACGAGCGAACCGATTAGGACGAACTGCACAGTGCCCATGGCCGAAGCGACGCCCTCGGCCATGCGCTCCATGAAGCTGCTTCCGTTGGCATAGGGCGACGGGTGCTTACCGCCCCGTTGGTAGTGCTTATGGTGGCGCAGTGGGTCGCCCACTACCGGTGTCTGCTGCTCGTTCGTCGCTGCCATTGAGCTTTCCTCTCGATAGTGCTGCTAGGTACTGAGCTGAGCTGGAAAGTAGCTGGCGCTGCAGGCGTATCCGGTCACACGTGAGCGCCCAAACCATCACCCATGTCGCTGGTCGCGAGCGACAACTCAGCTGACGATCACAAAGAGCTCCCGCTGCCTGCCGACGGACGTCTGTATCTGTGGCTCGACCGGAGCGACCCTGGGTGTGAGGGTGGGCAAGAGTCGCGCGACCCTCTGCGCCTCGGCTTGGGCCCCGGACGGGTAGAACACATAAACGCCTTTGCCGAGGTCCGTGCTGATGTTGCCGATCTCACCAATGCGGACGCGCCCGGCCCTTAACTCGCCGGCTATATCGTGGGCCGCGCCCGGGGTGCTGGTGGCGTTGAAAACGGCCACGGGAAGCGAAGCGCCATCCGCAGCGGATGATGCAAACACTTCGGCACGTAGGAGGTAGACCAGAACAAGGAGGAGCCCCGCGATCACCACACCGAGGCCAGCCCAAATGGCACGGCGTTGATTGCTCAGCATGCGGTACATTGTGGGTCGTGCTTGGAGCGCCGTCGGGTTGGTCGAGCCCAGGGTGCTGAGCGGGTGTTGGTCACGTTGTACGGTTGGACCGGGCGCGGCTGGCTTGCTCTCGGACGGCGACAGGCCTCTACGCACAGCTCCGAGAGCAGGGGAACTGCTAGTCGCCTGCTCATCCCGCCCGATGGCAGCGCCTGCTACGAGCAGCGTGCGCTGACTGGCTTCGAGGCTGAGCGCTGCCGCGATCTGCTCGCGCAGTACGATCAGCTCGCGTCGTCGAGTCAGCAGGAGGCTGGAGAGGAGCGCCACGACGGCGAGGCTCACCAGACCGAGGGCGCCCTCGAGCTTGGATGCGAGGCTGGTGACAGTGGCTTCGCGCGGAGGGAGGTTGATGGCATGGAGGCTTGGTATCGCCCCGACCGCCTCGGCGCTGGTCGCCCGGGGGCTGATGACGGGTGTCGTCTGCTCGGCCATGGCGAGCATCTCTCGCGGCGCGACATTGTTGGTGAGCGTGTTCTGGATCCAGTACTCGGCGTCATCTTCATGCCAGGCGATCGTTCTGATCTGTTCACCGGTGTAGAAAAGGCTGTAGGTGCGCGAGCCGATGTGGAAGAGCTGGCTGGGGTCGCTGAGCAGCGGTGGGTCCGTCCATGTCGTCCCCTGCACGTCGTAGAACTGACCGAGGAGCCCCTGGTCAATGACGATCACGTAGCTGGGATGGGCGTGGCCCTGCTGGTCGCGCAGGTCATAGAGGCGCAATGTGTCCGGTTCGGCTCCCGCAAAGGCGTTGCGCACGCGTGGATACTCCAGCGGGAAAGGCAGCTCCGGCGCCTGTTCGCGTGCGTGTGCGAGCTCTTCGCCGTCAGTCGGCGTGAGGGATAGGCCCGAGGCGGAGCTGTGAGCCCGTTGGTAACGCCGAGCAGCCTCGATTTCGTGGTCCAGCTTGTGCTTTGGGATTGCCGCCGTGCCGTTGAGAAACGACTGCGCGGCTTCGTGAAGTTGTTCGGGCGTGGCCGTGTCGACGGTAGGAAGCAGGGTCACCGTAAACGGGACCTGTCGAACCGGCTTGCCCGCGGATTCGATGAGCAGCTCCAGCAGGTTGAGGATCTGACTGCTGCCGTGTAGGTCGGTTTCCATCGCCTTACCAAGGATCCGCTCGAACTTTTCACGGCTTTCAAAGAGGGTGGCTCCGTATTGCGCCTTGACGTCGAGCAGGAAGCGCTGATCGCGGGCATCTCGGATCAGCGAGGTGCTTTCGTGGCGGTTGGCAACGAATTCGAGCGCTTGCTTGCCGCATAGGCGCTGATAGCCCGGCTGCAGGTTGATTTCGAAGTACTGTTCCCCGCCGGGTTCGTTTACGTGGTAGTAGCGCTTGTCGACCGTCGTGTAGACGCAGCCCATTTCGTTCACGGCGTGGGCGAATCTCTTGAAGTTTGTTACGAACACGTGGTTGATCACAGGAATCCCAAGCTCCCGTTTGATGGTTTCGACCATGAGCTTGACCCCACCCGAGCTGCCGCCGCCGTCCTCGTAGCCGTAGGTGTAAGCGGAGTTGATGCGGTTCGTGATCACTTCGCCGTTGGGCGCCGTGAACGTCACTTGCAGCTCGCGTGGGATGGAGAGCATCGAGATCGTCGGCTTGCTCGGGTCTATCCGCACGAGCAGCATCTCGTTGGAGTGCGGCAGGACCGCGCCGGTGGGGCTGTCCTTCGGCGGTGGCCGTTCGTCGTTTCCGATCAGCAGCAGGGTCTCGGGCGCGCCTTTGGTCGTGGGTGCGAGCACGCTGTGCGCGACCCTGACGGGCTTGGTCTGGCCCAGTGCTTCGACCACTTTGTCGACCTCGTTAAGGGCCACAACGTACGTGGCCACGCCGGCGAGCAAAACGACCCCGACCGCGGCGAGCAGGACACGCTTGGCCAGCCACCAGGGGTGACGAGGCGGCTCAGGCGGCGCCCCGAGCGGAGGGGGCGCCGTCGGCGGGGCCGTGCTCGCGCTCAAACCCTAGAAGGATTCAACGCCACAACCGATTCTGCGCTCGCGCGAAACGAAGCGCGCCGTCCGCATCCATGGGCTCACTGAGGTCGTGCTTGGGTCAATTGGCAGGGGCCGGTCAACGGGATCTGGTCGATGATCGCGCAGGGGTGTGGATTTGTCGTCGGCCCGCCGGCGTATCTGCGTCTACGACAACTGATGTATTGAGCGCAGAGCGTGGTCCTCCTCCACGGCGTCGCAGCGCATGCCGACAACTGCGCTGGAGGTGCCGAACGCTCGCATCGCGTCACACGTCACGTCACGGGCTACCGGCAAGCACCAGCCCGCTTTGGTAGGCAAGCACGACGAGCTGCGCGCGGTCGCGGGCACCGAGCTTGAGCATCGCACGGCTGACGTGCGTCTTGGCCGTCGCCGGGCTGATCGTCAGGAGTTCAGCGATCTCGTCGTTGCTCAGCCCCTTGGCCGCTAGCGCCATAATCTCGCGCTCGCGCTCGGTTAAGACATCGAGGCGTCCCGCGGACACACGCGGATGCTCGGGAGCCGCAACGAACTCGCTGATAAGCCGCCGAGTAACACTCGGCGACAGCAATGCCTCGCCGGCGGCAATGACCCTCACCGCCTGCAGCAGCTCGATCGGCTCGACATCCTTGAGCAAGAAGCCGCTCGCACCGGCGCGCAGCGCCTCAAAGACATATTCATCGCTCTCAAACGTCGTCACGATCAGCACCTTCACCCCAGCGAGCTGGTCATCACCCGCGATCTCACGGGTGGCCTCCAGGCCATCCAGGACAGGCATGCGAATGTCCATCAGCACGACATCGGGACGCGCATGACGAGCAAGACTCAAGGCCTCCTCGCCGTTGGCCGCCTCGCCTACGACCACGAGGTCACGCTCACCCTCGAAGAGCACACGCAACCCGGCGCGCACCAGCGGCTGGTCATCGGCGAGCAGCACGCGGATCATGACCCACCCGGAACCGGCAGGCGTGCAGACACGCGGAAGCCACCCTCAGAGCGAGGCCCGACCTCAACCTCGCCGCCGAGCGCCTGGGCGCGCTCGCGCATACCCAGAATCCCATGCCCGGGCCTCGGGCCCTCGCCGTTTGTGGTGTCCGCGACCTCGGTGTTGCCGTGGCCGTCGTCATCGACGCTGATCGCCATCTCAGCGTCTGAGTAGGAGATCGTGACCCGGGCACTCGCACCGCTGCCGTGGCGCAGGACGTTCGTGAGCGACTCTTGGACAATCCGGAAAGCGGCGAGGTCAACGGGCCCGGGTAGCGGTCGACGGCGACCTAGGAACTCGACCTGTGTATCCACTCCCGCCTGACGCGTAGCGTCGATCAAGCGCTCGAGCTGCCCCAACCCTGGCGTCGGCTCTCTCGGTTCGCTCTCGCCGGCGTCTCGCAGGACGCCGAGAATGCCGCGCAGCTCGCGCAGCGCGTCCTTACTCGTAGCCTTGATCGTGCGAAGGGCTTCGGCCGCGCGTTCGGGCCGCTCGTCGAGGATGTGGGCAGCCACACCAGCCTGCACACTGATCGTCGCGATGCTGTGTGCGAGCACATCGTGCAGCTCACGTGCGATCCGCAACCGCTCCGCGTCTACCCGGCGTCGCGCCTCCTCCTCGCGGGTGAGTTCCGCCTGCGCAGCGCGAGCTTCGATCTCGAGGATGTAAGCACGGCGGCTGCTGACCGCCCAGCCCAAAAACAGGGCCGCAAGCACGACCGCCGGCTCGACCGCCGTCCTTGCGTCCGACCAGCCCCGGTACTGGATCGAACCACGCGCAAGCGCCAACGAAGCCCCAGCGATGACCGCCAGGAGCACGGCGATGCGACGGTCCTCGGCCTGAGCAAGCGTGTACACGGCGATCACGACAGGAAACGAGATGGCACCGGTCGGCCCCGCAACCGCGATCACAACCAGCGCGATCGTGAGCGTTGCCGCGAACACCACGAGCGGCATGCGGCGCCTCCCGGCCAGCATCATCGCCGCCAGCACGGAGAGCACATAGCCAAGCCAGGCAGCTTGATGCAGGCCGTGCGCCTCGAAGATCCGAACACAAACGAGCACCACCGCCAACACAGCACCCAGCAGTGCATCGACGACAAACGCCGGTAGCCGAGACGCCCACGAAGCAAGTAGCCGGTCGCTCATACACCAGAAAATAGGCTACAACCGACGCGTTGGCCGCGACGGCCGTGTAGGCCACGCGGCCCACGGCTATCTGCAGTCGCGCGGAGCTCGGCGGCGCGCTGAGCCCGACGCGTGCGCGGCAGCTGCGCACAGGCGCTGCCGAATAGCAGCTTCCTTGAAGACCGACCCGCGCGTGCGCTCGCGAAATCCCCCCCCCTTCTCCCCCCAGAGCGCCGAAGCGTGCCCCTACAGGGGCTACTCACCGTCCAAGGGCCATTTCGTTCGCCTCTATCTCCTATCCCACACCGTAGGGGCGGGGATAGGCGGTAAGGAGCGCTCAAACCGAACCGGCCGACAAGGTCGCCGCGTCTGACCCACGCCACTGCCTCGAAGCGGGCCTCACCGCGAGATCGCGCCGCTCTCGACCCTCGTCTGTCGCCACCGAAGGCGCGCGCTCGAAGCGGATGCTTCGTTGGGTGGGCACAACACCGCGCGGCAGAGTCGGCTCCGCTGCTGCTGCTTTGGACGAATCAGAGTCGGCTCCGCTGCTGCTGCTTTGGACGAATAGCAGGAGTCGGCAGGCACGGGTGTTCGGTTTGAGCGCTCCTGACCGCCTATCCCGTGCCGTAGGGCGTGGGCCCGGCCCTGCGCCTTCGCCGCTCGTCCTCGCCCGAGCCGTGACCGGCCCCGCCGGGCGCGATCACGGCCGTGCCGCACCCCGGTGCGCCCGAGCCTACGGCGCCAGGCGGAACGGCGGGTAGCGGTCGGTCACCAGCACGTGGGCATAGGCGACCACGCGGTTGGTCCAGCGGCCGACGCCGACGAGGAAGTCGAACATCCCGCGCGGGAAGCGACCGGTGATCAGGATCGCGAACCAGGCCGCGATCACGACGAAGAACGCGGCGATGTAGAGGAAGAACAGCACCACGTAGTGCGGGATCGCCAGCAGCCACTTGACCAGCGGAAGCCAGCGGTTGAGGTCGTTGCGTGCGTCGGGGTAGGGGAACTCGAGGTGCACGGCCTGGTGGTCATCGGCGGAGGGATAGCGGTCCTCCATCAGCGCCAGGTAGACCCCGACCCGGGCGGAGAATCGCATCAGCTCGAGGTTCCAGTCGAACCACCAGCGCGGGTACTTCTGGCGGAACAGGATCAGCAGAAGGGTGGGCAGTACGACCAGGCCGGCGGCTCCCACGGCGCCGGTGGCCCTCCCGCCGCCATAGGCGTAGATGCCCCCCTCGATCAGGGCCAGCACGATCGCGATCGGGATGACCATGAACAGGCGGAACAGGGTCGTCAGGCGGTTGAGCGGCCGGTCCGGGTAGTCGACCGAGTACTGGACGGGGTACGGAGCGTCGGGGTTCATGAGATGCCTTCCGTTGAGGTGTACGGCGTACACTCTGCGTGGGAACTATAGGTGTACGCTGTACACTTGTCAAGGGCAGATGACGAACGAGGAGATACCTACCCGCAAACCGCTGAGCAGAGCCCGCGTGGTGCAGGCGGCCGTCGCCCTCGCCGACGAGGCGGGGCTCGACTCGTTCAGCATGCGCGGCCTCGCACAGGAGCTCGGCGTCGTGCCGATGGCGCTCTACAGGCACGTCGCCAACAAGGAGGAGCTCCTCGACGGCATGGTCGACCTCGTCTTCAGCGAGATCGAGCTCCCTCCCGAGGAGCTCGACTGGAGCTCGGCGATGCGGCTGCGGGCGATCTCCACACGCGAGGCGCTCAAGCGTCATAGCTGGGCGATCGGTCTCATGGAGTCGCGGCACCCCGGGCCCGCGAACCTGCGAAACCACGACGCGGTGATGGGCTGCCTGCGCAACGCGGGCTTCCCGTTCGCGATGGCGATCCACGCCTACTCGGTCCAGGACGCCTACATCTACGGCTTCGCCCTGCAGGAACGGGACACGGGCTTCGAGACCGCCGACCACGCCGGGGAGGCCGTGCAGAGGCGGGCCCGGGCGATCGGCGCGCTCGAGCGCTACCCCCACCTCGCCGAGATCGCCGCCGAGCTCCCCGAGTCCGGGTACGACACCGCGGTCGAGTTCTCGTGGGGCCTCGATCTGATCCTCGACGGCCTCGACCGGCTTCGCGATCGATCGGCCTGAGGCGCCGCGCGCCGCTCGCAGAGCCGGAGCGGCGAGCGGCCTGTTCGCGGGATGGCGCATGCGCTGGTCGTTCGAGGGGGTGCCGGCGCCGGCGCCGCTCGCCCCAGGGGCCCCCCGGCGCCGGCACCCGCGCCCTATATGCTCAGCGTGCCCATGTTCAGACGGTTGGGAATCCGGCTGCTCGCAGGCCTTGTGGGAGTTGCCGCCGGGCTGCTGGTGTGCGACGCGGCACTCGAAAAGCTCTCGATCAGCGCCGCGGGCCTGCTCGAGGCGACGCTGGTGTTCTGGGTTGCCCACATCGTGGTTCAGTTCCTCGCGCTCAAAGTGCTCGTCCGCCAGCCCTCGATCGCGCTCGCGGGCCTGCTCGCGCTCGCCTCCACGATTGTCGCGCTGTTCATAGCGGTCGCCGTCGTGCCCGGGCTCAGCGTGAGCGGGGCGCAGACCTACGTGTGGGCGACGCTGATCATCTGGGCCACCACCGCCGCCGCCGACGTGTTCGCGCGCCGGACCGTGCGCGACGAGCGCTTCGAAAAGCGCCTCGACCGCGCCGAAAGCCGCAAGGGCTAGCACCCGGGCAACCCGGAGCCGCCGCCGGCACGAGCGCTCCACCCTCCCGGCGATCGCGCTGCATAGACTGCGCGCGTGGCATCACGACCCGCGATACCCCAGGCCGGGATCTTCGCGCTCGGAACCGCCTCCCATGCGTATCTCGAGTTCGACCTGCAGTCCGGCGCCGACGCCCGCGAGCTCGTCTCGCGCCTTGCCGGACTGCGCGAGCCGCGCACGACGATCGGCGGCGTGAACCTTGTGATCGGCTTGCGCCCCGAGCTCTGGCGGGATGCTCTCGGCGAGCCCGCACCGGAGAAGCTTGCGGGGTTCGATGCACCGCTGAGGGGCAGCGACGGCTTCACGATGCCGGCGACGCAGCGCGACGCACTCCTGTGGCTCGCCGGCAGCGCATACGACGTCGTGTTCGACGAGGCGCGCGCCGCGATGTCCGCGCTCGGCGGGGTGGCCGCGGTGGCGAGCGAGGTCTCCAGCTGGCCCTACCGTCACGACCGTGACCTGACCGGCTTCATCGACGGAAGCGAGAACCCGAGCCTCGCGCTCGCCCCCGAGGTCGCGCTCGTCCCCCCCGGGGCGCCAGGCGCCGGCGGGTCGGTGCTGCTGCTGCAGCAGTGGCGGCACGAGGCGCGCTCGTGGGAGTCCCTGCCCACCCCCGAGCAGGAGCGGGCGATCGGACGCACCAAGCCGGATTCGATCGAGCTCGAGGGGAAGCCGGATATCTCCCACGTGGCGCGCACCGATCAGGACGAGTTCGGCGAAATCTTCCGTCGCAACATGCCCTACGGGACCGTCACCGAGCACGGCACCATGTTCGTCGGGTTCGCCGCCGAGCAGACGCCCCTGCAGCGGATGCTCGAGAGCATGGCGGGCCTCGGCGGCCCCCGCGACGAGCTCACCCGCTACACCACGCCGCTCACCGGCGCCTACTACTTCGTGCCCTCGCTCAGCGCTCTGGCGGCGTACGCGCCGGAAGACCTCGCCTGAGAACGGCCGCGGACGGCCCCGACCCGTGGCGTGGCGTGGCATGGCCTCACGTCTGGCCGGGCTCGTCGTGCTCGCCCGTGTCGAGCCGCTTCAGCCCCGCTTCGATCGCCGCCAGACGGGTGCCGATCAGGTCGAGCCTCGCCGAGAGGGTGTCGGTGTCGCGGCCCTCGGCTCGCCGGCGTGCGGCCTCGACGAACGTCGAGGTGATCGTGGCGGTGATCACCGTCAGGAAGGCGATCCCGGTGAGCATCACGATCGAGGCGATCAGCCGGCCCGAGGTGGTCGTCGGCACGATGTCGCCGTAGCCGACGGTCGTGACCGTTTGAATCGACCACCACAGTCCCTGTCCGATCGTGTGGAAGTCCCGCTGGTCGGCCAGGCGGATGAGGACCCCTCCGCCCACCGTCACGACGAGTGTCGCCGCCGAGATGATCCGGGCCGCACGTCTCACCGTCAGCGGCCTGCGCTCCAGGGCCTTCCAGGCCCGCGGGTGCGGCCCCGGCGCGCCCGGCTCGCTGCCCTGAACTGTTGCCATCGTGGTGTCTCCCTTGCGATCGTGCTTCGTGGGCGAGGCGCGGATCACAGCACCTCGGCCATCCGACCGCAAGCGCGCTGATCAGCGACCCAAACGGCACGGGCGCCATCGCGCCGCACCGGGCAGACGGAGGAACTCCATCGACGTCCATGCCGCGCGGAAGCCCAGGCGCGCGTAGAGGTCCTTGGGCCGGTCCTCGTCGTCGGCGCAGATCCACAGGTCCTCGACGCCGACGGCCCGTGTGACGGCCGCGCGCGTGATCGCGGTTCCGAGGCCGGCGCCGCGGCGGTCGGGATGCACGTACACGTGCGTGATCTCGGCGGCCGGCCCGCGACGCATCAGCTGCGAGAACGCCACCGGCTCTCCGGCGTCCAGCACCGCCAGCACCTGTGCCGAGCAGGCGAGTGCGAGCTCGCGTTTCTGGGCGAGGTAGGCGGAGGGGTCGATATCTGGAAAATCCTCGCTCTGCCAGGACAGGCGGAGCTGGTGCACGGCGTCGTAGGGGACCTCCTGCACCGGGATCCCGGCGCCCTCGTCCCCGGTGCCCCTGGCCGCGGTGCCGGCGCCGGCGTCGCCCGTCGGTGGCGCCTCGTGCCTCATCCACAGCAGCCGCAGCGACCGCCAGCCCTCGGACTCGAAGCTCGTGCGCAGGCGCTCTGCCGCGGCGATCACGTCGAAGTCCACGCGACGATGGCGCAGGCCGGCGAGCGCGCGGTCGGCGAGCGCGGTGAGCTCATCGACGCCCATGTCCGGCTCGCGCTCCACGCGGACGGCGTTGTAGTCGAAGCAGTCCGGATAGCGTGACGCGCGGACCACGGTGCCGTGCTGCCACGGCTCGATCGAGTCGCAGGCCGCTGCCTGCATCGCGTGGTGCCAGTCACGTGCGCGGCCCGCCCGCGCGAGCTCCGCTGCGCTTTCCGCCGGGGTCGAAGTCATCGCACCTCCTCGGTCGTCTTTGTCGCGGCCGCGGCAGGGCATCTGCGGCGGCTGCGGCCACTCAATCGCCGCGACCCTACTCTCCGGGCGCGCGCGGCTCGGCCCGAGTTCACTGCTGCTCGACCCCACGGAGCGTCCCTCCGCGCGATCGCCGCGCCGGGGATCGCGCCGACCGCGGCGAGCCCCGCTCAGCTACGCTCGGCGCGTGAGCGAGGAGCCCCACTTCACGGCGGAGCAGGCCCGCGCGGCGGGCGAGCGGATCGGGATCGACTGGTCGGCCTCGCCGTTCGAGGTGGAGCAGTTCAGGATCGGCATGGACGTCGAGCTCGAGCACGGAACCCGCGATCTCGAGACCGACGTCACGGGTGATGACGTGATCGTGACGGCGAAGATCGCGCGCGCTCACCTCAACGAGTTCCCGGACTACTACACGCGGCTGGCCGCGATGGAGGCCGAGGCCGAGGCCTACTGGGCCGACCGGGGCGAGTAGCGTCACCTCTCCGCCGGTCGGCCGGGCGGCGAGCTCCGTCAGGCGGTGGCTCGCGCCGGCTGGTGCCCGCGGCCGGGCGGTGGGCTCCGGCCGGGGCCGGGCTCGGCTAGGCGGTGAGCCCGGCGATGCCGTTGCGCAGCAGTGCTGCGGCGAGCAGGATCAGGATCGCGGCGGCGACGGTCCTGGAGTTCCGCTCGAGCCAGCCCCGCACGCCCGCAAGCACCCGCTGGGTCCGCTCGCGCGCGACGGCGAGCATCACGAGCGCGAGCAGCAGGGGGAGCAGCGAGACGAGCGCGAAGCCCACCCACTCAACGATGTACTGCCCCGCGCTCGGGTTGGTCTCGGAGATGTCCTTCAGCGCCAGCGGTATGAACCCCCCGGGGTTGGCCAGCGCTGCGCCGGCGCCGACGACGGCGATCGCGGGCGAGGAGGCGATCCTGCTCATCTGCTCGATCATCTGCGCCGCCTTCTCCGGGTTGCGCGGCCGTTTCAGCCAGCGCACGACCACGAGCAGCACGGCCACCGCGGCGATGACGTCGACGACGGCGACCCAGGTCTTCGGCGTGCTCGGCTTGGTCGACGCCGCGACATCGCCGATCACGAACGCCGCGGCCACCCCGATCAGGAGCGTGACCCCGAGTGCGCCCGCATAGAACCAGAGGCCGGTGCGCAGCGGCCGGTCACCGAGGACGAGGGCGAGCACCGAGAACGAAAGCGTCGTCGGCGACATCATCGCAGCGAGCGCAACGAGGGCGAGCTCGGTGTCGACCGAGGCCATCGGCACACCCTACGTGGCGCGGGTGACTACACCGACGCCGACGCCGGCGAGCCACCCTGCGTCCAGCCGACCGTGTCGCCTCTGTATGTGAGCGAGGCGGGCGCGATCTGACCCGGGCCGGCACTGGCGAGCGTGTGCTGGAAGTGGTGAAAGCCGACAACGTCGAGCACCTGGCCCGTGGGCCTGGCGTCGTAGCCCTGCGTGGTGTTCGCTGCGAAGGTGTCGTACAGGCGCGCGCTGCGGCCGTCGCCGGCGAGCGCATAGGCCTCCAGCGGCCACGGTCCGGGCGAGGGGGGTTCGCCGCTGGGGCTGCCCGAGATCGGGGACTGCTGGCCAGCGATCGCATAGCTTGCACCGCTGCGCAGATCGAACACCTCGAGCGCCTGGTTGGAGCCGTACTGGTTGCCCGAGCTCGTTTCCACCGCGACGAAGCGCCCGGCCACCTGCCCGACCGCCCCGGTGACCGCCGGGGAGCCGTCCCCGCCCGGCTCCCACAGCGCCCAGGTGCTCCTGCTCCCCTGCACGCAGCCCCACGCGGTGCCCGAGGACAGGTACACGCGCACGGCGCCGCGATGCAGGATCGTGTGGCCGCGACGGCGCTCGCACCCCACCCCGCGCCTGCCGGCCGGCACCGCCGAGGCCCCGGTGCGTTGCGCCCCGGCAGCGGCGAGCGGCATCCAGGCCGCGATCGCGACCAGCGCCAGACCGAGCGCGCCTCGAGGTCTCACGGTCGAAGCGTATCCCCGGATTCGGCGATGCGCGGGCCGGCGAACGGGCGATGCGCGCGCCGGCGAACGGGCGATCGCGGCCGTCCCTATCTAGTATGCGCGGCTACGCTCACGCCACGCTCCATCCACACGCGGGCACGGCGCCTCGGGCACGCCGCACGGCCCCTGCAGGTCCAACCGCGCACGCCCCGGGCCGGGACCTCCGGCCGATGAGCGCCGCCGCCGACAGGCCGGTGGCGCCGCCGCTCACCGACGCCGAGCTGTCGGAAATCGCTCCCTTCGGCGACGAGCGCGAGGTGCGGGCGGGAGAGCTGCTGTTCGAGGCCGGTGAGGCGACCAACGACCTGTTGGTGGTGCTCGAGGGCGAGCTGCAGGTGCTGCGGGGATCGAGCGGCGAGGAGATCCTGGTGATGAGCTTCGGTCCGGGTTCGTTCGTCGGCGAGCTCACCCTGCTGACGGGGCAGCGCCGCTTCCTCAGCTGCCGCGCGGTCGAGGCGGGCAGGGTGCTGGTCGTCTCCCAGGAGCAGTTCCGCCGCCTCATGAGCGTCCGCCCGGCGCTCGCGGAAACGATCTTCGGGACGCTGCTCGCGCGCCGGGGGCAGTTGCGATCGGGCCCCGGTGCCGGGGCGATCAGGATCATCGGCTCGCGCTACTCCGCCGAGGCGATGGCCCTGCGCACGTTCGCCGAGCACTCGCGCATACCGCACACCTGGGTCGACCTCGAGGACGCCGAGGACGTGGGCGCGCTGCTGGAGAGCATGGGCGTCAGCGCACAGGAGACGCCGGTGGTCATCACGCCCACACGCATGCTGCGCCGGCCCTCCCCCGGCGAGTTCGCGGAGGAGCTCGGGCTCACCTTCCAGCCGGTGCCGGGCTACATCTTCGACCTGGTCGTCGTCGGCAGCGGACCCGCCGGCCTCGCCGCCGCGGTCTACGGAGCCTCCGAGGGCCTCGGCACTGTCTGCCTCGACGCGGTCGCGGTCGGCGGTCAGGCCGGCACGAGCTCGAGGATCGAGAACTACACGGGTTTCCCGAACGGCATCTCCGGGGGGGACCTGACGGCGCGGGCGGCGGTCCAGGCGCTGCGGCTCGGCGCGCGGCTGAGCGCCCCATGCGAGGTCGTGGGCCTGCGCTCCGAGCGCGGCTTTCAGGTGCTCACGCTCGCGGATGGCAGCGAGATCCCGACGCGGGCGGTGATCGTCGCGTCCGGCGCCCGCTACCGGCGCCTGGAGGTCGAGGGCCTAGAGCGCTTCGAGGGCGCCGGCGTCTACTACGCGGCGACCGATCTCGAGGCGCGTGTCTGCGGCGGAGCTCCGGTTCTGGTCGTCGGCGGCGGGAACTCGGCCGGGCAGGCCGCGATCTACCTCGCCCAGCACAGCTGCTCGGTGCAGGTCGCGATCCGCGGCCGGGATCTGACCAGAAGCATGTCGCGCTATCTGATCGAGCGCCTGGAGGCCGACCCCGCGATCGAGCTCCTGACGGGCGTCGAAGTCACGGACCTGACCGGGGAGGGCCACCTCGAGCAGGCGACGCTCACCGACGTTGAGAACGGCCGCTCTCGGCAGGTCGCCTGCATGGGCCTCTTCTGCTTCATCGGCGCGACTCCGGCGACGGGATGGCTGGGAGACAGCGTGGAGCTCGACGGCGACGGGTTCGTCCTCACCGACCGGCGTTTGACCGAGCCCCCAGGCGGGGGCGGCTCCGGCTTCGACGCGCTGCCGTTCGAGACGTCCGCCCCGGGCGTGTTCGCGGCCGGCGATGTGAGGCTCGGCTCGATGAAGCGGGTGGCCGCGGCCGTCGGCGAGGGTTCGAGCGCGGTCCGCTCGGTGCACGAACGTCTGGCCAGCCACCCGTAGGCGCCGGCGGGCGACGAGGCGCCAGGGGCGCCGCCCCGGGTACACGCGCTTGGCGGGGCCGACGTACGGTCACTCCGCGCTCGCGGGCGAGCCGGCGACGTGGTGAGGATCAGCCCGTGAGCAGCTGCTCGAGGATTCCGAAGATCCGCTCCGAGGGCGGCTCATCGCCGATCGCCACGGGCACCCACGTGAGCAGCGCCCCGACCTGAACAGCGCTGTCGATGCGCGGTGCAAGCGCCCTGACCTGCCGGGGCGTGAGCGTCTCGGCTGCCACCTCCGTCAGGCCGTCGACGGTGATCCGGTGGACGGCCCCCCGTTCGCTGGTCAGGATGCGCAGCGCCAGCTCCGGCTCGCGTTTGAGAAACAGCTTCGCCGGCTCGGCCCGCTTGGAGGCATCGAGCAGGTGACGCATCGTGTCGAACACGCGCGCCACGCCGCGGCCCTCCGCCGCCGGGCGCCCAGCATCGATGAAGACCCTCGCCCGCTGGGCCAGCACCTGTTCGAGCAGCTGCTCGCGCGACCCCACCCACCGGTAGAGCGTGGCGCGCGAGATCGCCAGCGAGGCTGCCAGCGCGCCCATGTCGAGTCGTGATCCGCCCAGGTGGATCGCCATCGCCCGATCGAGCGCGTCGACGGGCGTGGCCCGGCGAAAGACCGGAACGGTGCCGCTCGGATCGGCGCTCGCGGCCTCGACGGGCACAGAGGGCGGCCGCGCGTCGGACACCGCCCGGGCGCCGGTCGCGGCCCTTGCTCTCGCTGCCCGATCCATGCCCGTCGCAGCATAGCCGCCCCGCCGGGGGACAGTGGCATATTTGCGATCCGCCCAGTTTGGGACCTGCGCCCATTTTTCCCTCATGAGACGTCAATAGACAAGGCCTCAGACGAGACAAGTTTGTTTTATGTTTCTCTTCCTGGTACGGTTGCGCACTCGCTGGCATCCGCAGCCCGACGATCGGACGGCTGCCGTGTCGCGACCGACACCAAGCAAACTGGAGGGAGTTCCACGATGAATGCAGTGCTCAAAGCGAGGCTGCGGCGTGCGGCCACCGCGCTAGCGCTCGCCTGTGCGGCGTCCGCGGTGGTTGCCGGCGGCGCATCCGCCGCGCAGCCGGAATACAACAAGGAATACGAAAAGGGCTACGAAGTGGGGATCCAGGGCTACGTCTATGGAGAGCCGCTAGTCAACATGCAGCGCCTGTTCCAGAGCAACACCAGCGTGACCGTGCCCGACGGCGTCGGCGACGCGCCGATCAACCAGTTCTCGCACTTTCCCGAACTCGCCACCACCAAAGAGGGCGAGATCGTCTCGCCGAACGCGGACACGATCTACTCCAGCGCGTGGCTGAACCTCGCGCCGCAGCCGATCGTCCTGCACGTCCCGGCGAGCCCGGGACGCTTCAACGTCGTCCCGCTCTACAGTCCCGTCGAGGAGAACTTCGCCAACATCGGCGAAGGGGCATCCGGAATGCTTCCCCCCGGCAACTACGTGATCGCCACCGGCAAACGCTATGAAGGCGTCGAAGAAGTCAAAGGGATGAAGGTCATCCACTCGCCCTACAGCCGTGTGTGGCTGCTACCGCGCGTGGAAGTCAAAAGCAAGGCCGACGAAGCAGCGGCAGTCGCGGTCCAGGCGGAAGAGAAGCTCGTCCCGCTCAACCGGTGGACCAAGGAAGGGCTCGCCTACGCGCCGCCCGCGCCCGAAAGGGAAGTGACCGTGCCCACGGCCTATCACGTGCCAGGCACCCAGGCGGGCGAAGACCCGCTGCTGTACTGGAACGCCCTCGGCGCCGCGCTGAAACAGTTCAAGGCACCGGCCGCCGACGCGCCCGAGCTCGCGCTGCTCAAGACCGTCGGCATCGGCCCGGGCAGGTTCCCGACCAACAACGCAAAGCTGGGCGCGGGTACCCTCGCCGGTCTGCGGGCGGCAGTAGCCGCGGGTCCGGGCGTCGTGTACAACGACTTCAAGAACCTCATCCTTGCAGGCTTCAACGCACACAACGGCTGGGGTGTGGCACGGGTCGGCACCTACGGCACCAACTACGTGCTGCGGGCGGCCGCCGACCAGAACGGACTGGCGGCGCTGACGCCGAACATCTCGATCTACCCGTTCGCGACCACCGAACGTCACGGGGTGCCGCTCAACGGTGCGACCACCAGGTACGTCGCGCACTTCGCGCCCGGCGACTTCCCGATCCCGGTCACTGGGTTCTGGTCGCTGTCGATGTACTCGACGACCGGCTACTTCGTGAGCAACCCGCTGGAACGGTTCACGCTCGGCAACCGCTCGCCGCTCCACTACGAAGAAGACGGTTCGCTGAACATCTACCTCCAGAACGAAGAGCCGGCGAGTGAAACGGCCCAGGAGAACTGGCTGCCGGCACCAGCCGGTGGGTTCCAGATCATCATGCGCCTGTACGGAACCGACGAATCGAGCATCGAACCGATCCTCGAAGGCACCGGAAGCTGGGCGCCTCCGACGATCCTGCCGTGTCTCGAAAACGGCAAAACCGCCGCGGGCTGGAACTGCGCCACCTAGACGCTTCCAGCTCCTGAACGACACAGGCGCCGGCCGGCCGTCCCGCGGGACGGCCGGCCGTCCTGTGCCCACGGCGGCGGCAGGGCCCGCCGCTTGGCACCTCGGCTGCGCATCGTTCACCGGGACGGGCGCGGCGCACGGGCCGGAGCGGTGCGCCGGGCGGGGGAGACCTCAGACGGCGAGGAGCTCGCCCGGCTCGGCAACGACCGGGCCGCCGGCGCGGGAGAACTCGATCGCGTCGTCCTCGAGCGGACCGCGCCTGAACATCAGCACGTCGCGGGCGTAGCTCTGCTGCAGGCGCCACGGCGCCCGCGCGCCCTGCTTGGGCAGCTCCTCCAGCGAGCGCAGCACGTAGCCCGAGGCGAGGTCGAGGAAGGGCGTCGTGGGCATCGAGGGATCGGGAGCGCGCGGCGCGCAGATCTGATACCCGTGCGCGTCCATGTGGTTGAGCAGCCTGCAGACGTATTCGGCCACGAGGTCGCCCTTGAGCGTCCAGGAGGCGTTCGTGTAGCCGAGCGTGAGCGCGAAGTTGGGTACGCCGCTGAACATCATCGCCTTGTAGCCCACGGTCTGCGAGAAGTCGATCTCGCGGCCGTCGACCGTCAGGGCTATCCCGCCGAACACCATCAGGTTGAGGCCGGTGGCGGTGACCACCACGTCGGCCTCCAGCTCGGCGCCGGAGCGCAGCCGCAGACCATGCTCGGTGAAGGTGTCGATCTGATCGGTCGCGACCGAGGCGCGACCGGCGGCGAGCGCGTCGAAGAGGTCGCCGTCGGGCACCAGGCAGAGACGCTGGTCCCACGGCTGGTAGGTCGGTTTGAAGTGGGTGTCCACGTCGTAGTCGGGCGGGAGCCGCCGGGCGACGCCGCGCCTGATCACGCGCTTCATGAAGCGCGGGGCGCTACGGCTGACCTTGTAGAGGAGCGTCGCGAGCGTCACGTTCTTCCAGCGCACGAGCGGGTAGGCGAGGTTCGCCGGCAGCCTGGCGCGCAGCGCGTCGGCGATCGGGTCGCTCGCCGGCAGCGAGAACACGTAGCTCGGCGAGCGCTGCAGCATGGTCACGTGCGCGGCGCGCTCGGCCATCGCCGGGACCAGCGTCACGGCGGTCGCGCCGCTGCCGATCACGACGACCCGCTTGCCCGTGTAGTCGAGATCCTCGGGCCAGTGCTGGGGGTGCACGATCTGACCCTGGTAGCGCTCTTCGCCCTCCAGGTGGGGCGTGTAGCCCTCGTCGTAGCGGTAGTAGCCGGTGTTCCCGAACAGGAAGCCGCAGGTCAAAAACTCGGTCCCGCCGCCCTCGCCGAGCTCCACCTCGACCGTCCATCGTGCGTCGGCGGTCGACCAGCTCGCGGCGACCACGCGCCGGTTGTAGCGGATGAGGTCCTCGATGCCGTATTCGCGCGCGGTCTCGCGGATGTAGCTGAGGATCGACGGGCCGTCGGCGATCGACCGTGCCTCCAGCCATGGCTTGAAGCGGTAGCCGAGCGTGAACATGTCGGAGTCCGAGCGGATGCCCGGATAGCGGAACAGATCCCAGGTGCCGCCGCTGGCCGCGCGCGCCTCCACGATCGCGAAGCTCTTGCCCGGGCATTCCTTGCGCAGGTGGCAGGCTGCGCCGATCCCGGAGAGACCCGCGCCGACGATCAGGACATCGACGTGCTCGAGGGCGTCGGGGCGTTCGCTTGGCACGGGTGGGACTCCTCGCTCGGGGTTGGCCGTCGCTGCACTTTATCGACAAGGCGGCGAGCTTGTCAACATCGCGTTGAATACCTCGACTCGCCGTTGATCTTGGTGTAGGCTCGATGTCATGGCGATCTCACCGACTCCCTCGGCCGAGCGCTCATCCCGCGGGCGACGACTCCCGCGCGTGAGCGGGGAGGACCGCGAGCGGGCGATCCTGCAGACCGCAGAGCGGCTGCTGGCCGAGCGCTCGCTGCACGAGATCTCAGTCGACGATCTCGCGCGCGGAGCGGGGATCTCCCGGCCGACCTTCTACTTCTACTTCGCCTCCAAGGAGGCCGTGCTGCTGGCGCTGATGGATCGCCTGGTCGAGGAGGCCCGCCGCGGCGTTGCCCTGGCGCAGCTGGCCCGCGACCCTCCGGCCGTGCTGCGCGAGGGCCTCACCGCCGTGCACGAGACCTTCCGCGACCACAGCGCGGTCACGCTCGCGGCGGCCGACGCCCGCATGCTCAGCGCCGAGGTGCGCGAGCTGTGGGCACGCGTGATGGAGGCGTTCGTGGAGGAAACCAGCGCCGCCATCGAGTCCGAGCGCGAACGGGGGGCCGCGCCGCCGGGCATCCCCGCCCGCGATCTCGCGATCGCGCTGAACCTGATGAACGAGCGGGTCTTTCATGCGGCGCTCGCCCGCGACAGTCCCGCGGTCGGCGATCAGACGATCCTCGACACCCTCGTCGAGGTGTGGCTGCGCGCGATCTACTCGACGAGCACGCCGAGCGCCACCGGCTGACCGGACCCCGCGGCCGGCCGGATGCTCCGCCCGTCGGTCGGCCGCGCGCAGTCGATCGGTCCCACGGCCTGCAGGCCGGCCCGCAGCGGTGGCTAGACGCTGCGGGCGCCTCGCGCGAGCTCGGTGAGGAATCCCCTGCCCATCATGCTCAGCGCGAGCAGCGAGCCGAACAGCACCACCGCGTCGATGCTCTCGCGGCCCTGCTTGGCCCAGTAGACGTCTTCGAGGTTGAGCCACAGTGCGAACTCATCGAGCGTCAGCGCGGCGCCGCTGCCGTAGGCCGCCGCCGTCACCCGCGACGGGATGCGGTCCTCCCGGATGCCGATCTCGAGCATCCACAGATAGCCCACGGTCAGCAGGCCGGCGATCCCGAAGGTGAGGTGGTGGATGTGCCGCCCGCCCGGCGTGATGTTTCGGAACGGCCCCCGTTCGGCGCGGATCGCGTGCGTGATCGCCCGCACCGTCGCGAACGTCACGAAGAAGGACGCCGTCGATATCAGCTGGCGCTCCTTGCGCCGGCTGTGGAAGCACTTGTGGTACAGCGCGCGGATGTCGCGCTCGGGCGAGAGCCGCGAACGGTGCCCGGCCTGCGACGGTGCCGCGGTGGGAGCCTGACCGTTGGGTGCGCTGGGTGTGCTCACCGGCCACACGATAGACCGGCGCCGCTCACGGCGGCGCCCCCGCCGGGGCGCGCCGCCCCCCGCTCGGGGTCCGGAGCGGGGCTGTCCACGCGCTTTGCCCGGTGCTGGCGGCGCAGGGCGAGCGCGATCACCAGGATCCCGATGCCCAGCAGCGCCTTCCCGAGCACCGAGTCGACCGCGCTCCACGACGCCCCGAGCAGCAGGCCGAGGAGCACGAAGCCGGCGGCCCACAGCGCACAGCCGAGGATCGTCAGGCCGACGAACCTCGCCAGGGGCACCCGGCGGGCACCGGCTGGCAGCGAGACGAAGGTGCGCGCCAGCGGCAGCAGCCGTGCCAGGAACACTGCGCGCGTGCCGTGGCGCTCGAACAGGCCTTCACTGGCGCGCAGCGCGGTCCTCGCCAGCGGGACGCGCTCGAGCACGCGGCCCGCGCCGAGCCCGTAGGCCAGCAGCGACCCCGCGAGATTGCCCGCTGTGGCCGCCAGCACGGCCAGCCCCGGGCTCATCCATCCCTCGTGGGCGGCCCAGCCCGAGAACAGCAGCGTGACCTCGCTCGGGATCGGGATGCAGGCGCTCTCGGGCACCATCAGCGCGAACACGCCCAGCACGCCGTAGCGGGTGATCAGCGCCGTCACGGCCGCGCCCTCCGCGCCGCCGCGATCCCCGGCGGCCCGGCGGCGGACGCGTGCCGGCGAGGCGACCCGCCGGGAGGAGGCGGGGGAGGTGCCCCCTCGGGGGGAGCCGGCCCCTCGGGGGGAGCCGGCCCGTAGGGGGGAGCCGGCCCGCCAGGGGGTGGCGACCCGCCGGGAGGCGGCGGCCCGTCCGGACGCGGCGGGTGGCGTGGAGCCCCGCGGAGCGGGGGTCGCGGCCGCCGGTAGCCGAGTGTGGACTGGACGCTCGAGGGGCGCCATCGCACGCCGCCGCGCTGCGTGGGCACGCCCTCCTCGTTGAGCGCCTCCGCGATCGCGCGCATGCTCATCCCGCTCTCGCGCATCGACAGGATTCGCTCGCGCAGGGCCGGTGCGCGGGCGGCCAGACCCGGCCGCCCGCGCACGGGTCGGCCGAGAACGGGCTCGCGCTGCCAGCGCTCGAGCTCGAGGAGCAGGGCTGTCACGCTGGCGGCGCTGTCGTCGCGGGTGTCGAGCGCGAGGTCGAGCGCGAGCAGGTCGCCTCCGGCGGCCGCGAGCCACTCGATCAGGCTCAGCAGCTCCCCGAGGGAGCCCGCGCCGTCGCTCAGGCGGGCGAGCAGCAGCGTGGCGGCCTCGCCCGCGGCGATCCGCTCCAGCGCGGCGCCCAGGCCGCCGTCCTCGCCCTCGTGCACGGCGGCGGCGACCGCCACGCCGCGGGCGGCGGCACGGCCGAGCACATCGTCGGGCTCGAGGTCGGCGGGAAGATAGGCGATCGCGGATCGATCCACCCACACCATGATACGCAAAAAGTTTGCGTACTCGATGGGGCCGGCGCCGCCCCGCCGGTCGGGCGGTTGCCTACAGCTGCGGCGTGTCGGTGGGGACGCCCAGCAGGAGCCTGCCGGAGAGCTCCCAGATGGCCGGCGCCACCATCATGTGCTGTGTGGCGACGTGCACGTCGCGGAAGCGCCTCTGCAGGGGGTTGGTGTCATAGATCGCGCTGCCGCCGCCGGCCTCGTACATCGCCGTGACGACCTCCGCGGCGCTGCGCGTCGCGTGGGTCGCCGCCAGGCGGAGGCCGAGACGGTTCTCGACCGGTATCTCCTCGCCCGCCTGCGTCCTCGCCCGCCTGCGTCCTCGCCCGCCTGCGCCGCCGCCCACGCGGGCCGTGGTCCGCACGAGCTCCTCGGGCAGCGCCCGGGAGCGCTCGGTCACCTCCGCCAGTGCGGCCGCCCGGGGAGCGATCCTCTGGGCCGCCTGCAGCGCCGATTCGCCCGTGTCTCCCACTCGCGAGTCCCGACCGCTAGTCGCCCACCGAGAATCGGACGCGCGCGAGGTCGAAGCGCTCGACGCCGGCGGTGCCCAGCGCGAGCGCCGGCGTCAGGCAGCCGGCGCGGTCGGGCGTGGCCCCCTCCTCGGCCAGCAGGATGCCGAGCTCGCCGAGGATCCGGGCGGTGGCCAGGTAGCCCGGGTGTCCGTCGGCGTCAACGTGCACCTCTACCGCGTGGCCCCCGGCGGTGCGCGCGCGCAGCGCCATCTGCCACTGCCAGCCCTCGAGGCGGTCGGCGGACGGTCCGTAGCCGGAGGCCGGGGCGAGATGACCGAGGGTTCCCGCCAGGCGCCGTCTGACGGGAGGGCTGGCGACGGTCAGGCTGCGCAGCCCGACCTGCGTGGCCGCGATCGCGCCGGCGACGCCCCAGCGCAGGGGGAGCGTCACGGCGGCGCCGTCCATCGCCATCCCCTCGCGGTAGCGGAACGGCGCCGCCGGCCGCCCGTCATATGCCTCCGACAGCGCGGCGGTGCGATGGATGACCGCGGGGTTGATGAACGGGGCGGGCGCCATCGGCGCCACGACCGCGCCCGTCCAGCCCCGCCGCGGGGCGAGCGGGATCGGGCTGACGCGGCGCACGGCGGCGGCCGTCGCGGGGTCGGTGATCAACGCCGCCGGGTCGGTGACCAGCGCCGCGTCCTCGGAGCCGGCGATCGCGACCATGCTGTGGATGGTTCCGCCCGACATCCCATCGGATGGCCGCGGCAGCCCGGGGGGCGGCTTCAGCGAGACCTCGAGCTCGACGCTCTCCAGTCCCTCATCCCAACGGGTCCGGGCCGTCTCCGCGGCGAGCAGCGTCGCCAGGTCGGGCGGGAGCGCCTCGAACCCGCACACCTGCACGATCTTGACGCCCGCCTGCGCGGCGGCGGTGTCGAGGCTGTCGATGATGCCGCGCACGAACGGCATCTCGCCGGTGAGGTCCGCATAGTGCGCGCCGCCGGCGATGCACGCCTCGATGACCGGGCGCCCGTAGAGGGTGTAGGGGCCGACGAGGTCGAGCACCACGCGGGCGCGCCGCGCGAGCGCGAGCAGCGACTCCGGGTCGGCGATGTCGGCGACGATCGTCTCCGGCGCGGTGACCCCGATGTCGGCGAGGACCCGCTCCGACTTGCCGGCGTTCCGCGCCGCGGCGGCCCAGCGGAGATCGGTGCCGGTGGAGCGCTCGGCGAGGTAGGCAGCGACCCGGCGGCCGGTGACCCCGGTGGCTCCGAGGACGACGACGTCGAGATCGCGATCGCTCACCGGGGCGCACGATACACCCGACCCTGCCGCGGGACCGCCCGCCGTGAGGTCCGCACCGTCCGTGGTGAGGTCCGCACCGTCCGTGGTGATGCGCGCACCGCGAGGCACCGCGCACGCCCGGCGGGGCCGGGGATCGGTCGAGCTAGAGTCCGGGCGATGCTTCGCCGCCACCATGCGGGGCCGCCGTTCGTGCTCGCGCTCATGATCGTGCTCGTGGCGACGCTGCTCGCAGCCTGCGGCGGAGGCTCTGCGACCTCGGGCAACGGCCTCGCCTCCCGCTCGCCGCAGCAGATCGTCGCGGCGGCCAGGGCGGCGGCGCGGGGCGCCGCGACGGTGCACATCACGGGCTCAATTCGGAGTGGAAACGAGCCGATAAGACTGGACATGGAATTCGTTGCGCGCAAGGGCGCCCAGGGCCATCTGTCCGTGGCGGGGCTCGAGGTCGACCTCGTGGGGCTCGAACGGGCCTTCTATCTGAGGGGCAGCCGCGCCTTCTATCGCCGCTTCGCGGGACCGGCGGCCGCCACCCTGCTGCACGGGAGATGGATCAAGGCACCGGCCAAGGCGGGCGACTTCGCCCCGCTCGCACGCCTCACCGATCTCGCCGACATGACGGACGCCTCGCTCGCCGCGCACGGCGAGCTGACCCACGCCGGCACCGCCACGATCCGCGGCCAGAAGGCCGTGGCCGTCACCGACGCGGCGGCCGGCGGCACGCTCTACGTCGCGGCAACCGGCACTCCCTACCCGCTCGAGATCACCGACCGGACCGGCCGATCGGCGGGGATCGTGTTCGACCGCTGGAACCAGCCGGTAACGCTCACGCCGCCGGCCGGCGCGATCAACATCGACCAGCTGCAGAGCGGCCGCTAGCCCATCGATATGTCCAGATACCCGCCAGCCCAGTCAAGACAGCGCCGGGCCGAGTCGAGTGCATCAGCGCCGGTCGACGAGCACCTGAGACCCGACAAGGATGCGAGAGCTCTCAGTGAACGATGCAGTCCGAGTCAGCTTCCCCCAGCGCCCCGCCGAGGATGCGCTGGCTTTGCCGCGCGCCCGGGGCGAGCTGGCACCGCACGGCCGCGCGCCGTGGTGGGGGGCGGTTGTGAGTAGGCTCGGGCACAGCGACAGCGACCAAGACGCCAGCGAGAGGCAGCAGGGCGTGCGCTCGACCGCGCTCACCGACGTGCCCTCCGGGGGGCAGCCCGCAGGGCCGCGCTCGCGTGTGTCGGTGCTGCTGTGGGTGCCGCTCGGCGTGGCCGGTGTCGTCGTGGCCGTGGTGGCCGGCGTGTCCGTGACCGTCGCCGTCTGCATCGCGGTCGTCGCCTGTGCCGCGGCCGCCCTCGGGTTCCACCTCGGCGATCGTGGCCGTGCCCGGCTGGAGGCGGAAGTCGACGGCCGCACGAGCGAGCTCAAACGCGCGCTGTCCGAGCTCGAGATCGCCCAGGCCGAGACCGTGCGCAGGCTCTCGATGGCGGTCGAGTTCCGCGACGAGGACACCGGCGCGCACATCGAGCGGATCGGGCGCTTCTCGACCCTCCTCGCCGAGCACATCGGGATGGATGCCGACTTCTGCGAGCGTCTCGGCCACGCGGCTCCGCTGCACGACGTGGGCAAGGTGGCGATCCCCGACGCGATCCTGCTGAAGCCGGGCCCGCTCACCGCTGAGGAGCGCGCGATCGTCGAGACCCACGCCGAGGAGGGCCACAGGCTCGTGCGCGGCTCCTCCTCCTCGATCCTCGACATGGCCGCCACCATCGCCCTCAGCCATCAGGAGAAGTGGGACGGCAGCGGATATCCCCGCGGGCTCGTGGGCGAGGCGATACCGATCGAGGGGCGGATCGTGGCCGTCGCCGACGTGTTCGACGCGCTCACCAGCGATCGCGTCTACCGCAAGGCGTTCTCGGTCGAGGAGGCCGTGCAGATGATGCGCGAACAGCGCGGCCGCCACTTCGATCCGGTCCTGCTCGACGCGTTCATGGAAGTCCTCGGCCAGACCGGGCCCGACGCGCGCGAGCAGATGCGCTCGGACCCGGCGGCCCTCGTCGAGAGCACGCTGGAGACCTTCGCCAGCGCCCTCGAACGAGGCGACGCCGAGATCGCCGAGGGCGCGATCGCCACGGCGATCGAGGACGGGATATGCCCGACGACGCTGCACGCCGAGGTCATCGGTCCGGCGCTCCGGCGCATCAGCGTGCTGGCCGGCGCGGGGGAGCTCGACGCCGAGCGCGAGCGCCGGGCGGCGACGATCACGCGCAGGGTGCTCGCGACGCTCTACCGGTACATGACGGTCGGCACCGAGCCCACGCGCGAGCGGGTGCTGCTCGCCGGCGTGCGGGGCGACGGGCACACGCTCGAGCTGCAGATGGTGCACGACCAGCTCGCAGCGGCCGGCTTCCAGACGATCTTCGACACCGACCTCTCCCCGACCCAGCTGCTGGAGCTGGTCGACAGCCGCGCCCCCGATCTGGTGCTGGTGGGCGCAACCGAACCCGCCGGGCCCGGCTCGGTGGAGGAGACGCTGCAGGAGCTCCGTCTCAGCCACCCCGAGCTGCCGATCGTGCTCAGCGGCCCCGCGTTCGGGGGCAGCCTGCCGCGCGAGCGCCGCGGCATGAGGGTGCTCGAGCGCATCGACCAGACGGTGGAAGCGGTCGAAGACGTGCTCGCGACGTCCGCCCCGGCGGCGTCCGTATAGATTCCCCCGCGTGACCCCGCGCGCGATCGTCACCGGCGGCGCCGGCTTCATCGGCTCCCACCTCGTCGACGCCCTGCTCGCGGGGGGTCACGAGGTGACGGTCATCGACGACCTCTCATCCGGTGACGCCGCGCGCGTCGCGCCCGAGGCCGAGCTGCGCGAGCTCGACATCGTGGACCTCGCCGCGCTGGGAGAGCTGATCGCCGAGGTCCAGCCGCAGGCGATCTACCACCTGGCAGCCCAGGCGAGCGTCGTGGCCTCCGTGGAGGACCCCGGCCGAGACTGCGAGGTGAACGTCAAGGGCACGCTCGGCGTGGTCGAGGCCGCCGGCCGCTGCGGCGCACCCGTCGTCTTCACCTCGACCGGCGGCGCCCTCTATGGCGACGCCGCGCCGATGCCGACCGCCGAGGACCGGATCCCGGCGCCGCTGTCCCCCTACGGCGCGTCGAAGTGGGCTGCCGAGGCGTACGTCAACACCTGGTCGCTGTCCTCGGGGACACCTCATGCCGTCTGCCGCCTCGGCAACGTCTACGGGCCGCGCCAGAACCCCCACGGCGAGGCGGGGGTGGTGGCGATCTTCAGCCACCATCTGCACACCGGCCGGGCCCCCAGGCTGTACGGCCAGGGCCGGCCGACACGCGACTACGTCTACGTCGGCGATGTCGTGAGCGCGCTGCTCGCCGCCTCGGGCAGGTCGGGCACCTACAACATCGCCACCGGCGTGCAGACCGACGTGGCGACCGTCTGGCAGGAGCTCAGCGAGGCCGCCGGCAAGCAGATCGAGCCCGAGCTGGCGGACCTGCGTCCGGGGGAGCTGCGGCACAGCTGCCTCGACGTGAGCCGGGCCGCAGCCGAGCTCGGATGGCGCGCGCAGGTGTCGATCGGGGAGGGGCTGCGTCTCACCTACGACGCGCTCTTGGAGGAGTTCGCGGCCCGATAGCGCATTCGTAGGGATGTGCAATCGCGTGCGCATCCCTTTGGTTGGACGCGGGGCGGTCGACAGAGGACGTATGAGGCACGCCGGTGGTGGGCTCGCAGCGCTCCTGCTCGCGACGGCGCTCGCCCCTGCCGCCCCGCCCGCGCTCGCGCTGCCGGGCGAGTCGGGAGGCACGGCGGTGCCGTCTGTCGCCTCCTCGGCGGTGCCCGCAGGCGGCCCCGCGCATCCCGTGGTGAGCCGTCTCAGCGTGCCGGCCGGCGCGCGCCCGGGGAGCCCGCCCCGGGTCACCCTCGAGGTGCAGGAGCCGGGCGTCAGGACGGTGGACGTGGTCGTCTCCGTGAACAACCTCGTCACCCGCCGGCCCGCCCTCACGGTCGCGCTCGGCTGGGTCGCGACCGGACGGCTGATCGTTGTGCGCTGGCCGCGCGGCGCGGCGCTCGGCGCGGGCAGCTATCACGTCAGCGTCAGCGCTCACGACCGCCGCGGCAGCTCGCTGTTGCGCACCGCTCACAGCTCGGGGGTCGCGACGCTCACGATCGCCGCACCGACTCCCGCAGCGGCCCCGGCACCCGCGCCCATAGCGGAACCGGCGGAAGCAGGGGTGCCCACGCCGGCCCAGACCGCCGCCGCCGCCGCCGTGTTCCCGGTCGCGGGCGCACACAACTTCGGCGGTCCCGAAAACATCTTCGGCGCCCCGCGCGACGGCTACAGCCACCAGGGACAGGACATCCTGACGGCCGAAGGCACGCCGGTGCTGGCGCCGCTGACGGGATCGATCCTCACGACCTCCTACCAGGCTGCCGGAGCGGGCTACTACGCGGTCGAGCGCACGGACATCGGCTTCGACTTCATGTTCGCCCACTGCCAGGCGGGGACGGTCGCGGTCTCGACGGGGCAGGCGGTGTCGCCCGGCGAGCAGCTCTGCCGGGCGGGGCAGACCGGCGACGCGACCGCGCCCCATCTCGATTTCGAGATGTGGGTGGGCGGCTGGCAGGCCGCAAGCGGGCATCCGATCAACCCGCTGCCCTATCTCGAAGCCTGGGAACACGACGGCGCCTGAGCGCGGCCCCCGACTCAGTGCCGCCGGCGAGGCACTCGACGGGTTCTCGCCGGCAATCGCCGATACGCGCGCAGGAGGGACTCCTCCGAGTGCTCCCAGACGAGCGCCTCTGCGCGGCCGCGTGCGCGGGCTGCCAGCTCTTCCCGCAGCGCGTCGGATCTCGCAAGCTCGGCGACGAGGGCGGCAAACTGCTCCCAGCGGCCGCACTCGGCGAGCGCCGCCGCTCCGGCAACGGTCCGCTGAGTCTCCCTCAGAGCGAATGCCACTGTCGGACGTCCGAACGCGAGGTACTCGACGATCTTGACCATCGATGTCCGATGGTTCAGTTCGCTGCACTCCGCGGTGTCGATACAGATGTCAGCGTCCGCGATGATCTCGAGCACCCGCCGGTGCTCGGTTCGTCCGGTGAACGTCACACTGTCACTTAGACCGAGCTCTGCAAGCCTGCGCTCGAGGGGGGCACGTTCGGCACCAAAGCCCACGACGATGAGTCGCAGGCCGGTGAGTCCGTGATCGGTGATCAGGGTCTGTAACAGCTCGGGCATGCGCCCTACGCCGTCCTGGCTCTCGAGTGCCCCGACGTAGACGAGTGTCGGGTCATCGAGAACTCCCGCACGGAGACGCGTGCCGGGTGCAAGCTCAGCCCTGCGCAGCGCATTGCGCACCACGATCACCGCGTCAGCGCGTGTGCCCGCGTCCAACGCGGCCTCCCGTTGCGACTCGTTCGTCACTATCACAACGTCGGCGAGCCGTTGGGAGGCGCGCTGCGCTGCGCGGGCGACGGCCAACAGACGTGTCCGGCCAAACTTGGCCTCGAACAGGTCGGGGAACAGGTCGTGCTGGTCAAAAACCAGACTACAGCCCAGGAGCCGGCCGAGAACTGCCGGAGGGAACAGCGTGTCGGGAGGGTTGTGTACATGCAGCACCCCGGTCCCGCCCAGCACGGCGCGTGTCCCGCGCAGATAGAGTTGTGCGTGGGCGACGAGGTACTCCCACAGGAGATCCGGTATCCGGCCGCGATGGTCCATCGGCAGCCAGAAGCGCTCGACATCGATGCCCTCGACGCGCTCTCGACGTGCTTGTCCGTTCCCCCGCGGCGCGATGACGTGCACCCGATAGCCCGCATTCAGAAGGCTCCGCGCCTCGTAGCGAACCCGGACATCCTGCGGATAGAGGTCGTTCTCCAAAAGCATGGTGATGCGCGGCCGATCGCCGGCCGGGTGCACGGGGCCTCGTCGGCGCCGCAGCCTCATTGCTATGTGCGGCTTGGTTGCGGTGGAACGAGCACGACGCTCTCGTCATCGTCGAGCCGTGCGGTGCCGAGATCGCCGGCGTGGACCGGCGTGTCGCTGTGGCTCCTCTCCGTCCACCACCGAGCGGCTTCGTGGGGCAGTGCATGCCAGAGCGAGTCTCGCTGCACGAGGAAGTCGAGAAAGTCAACGTATCGAGCCTCGTTCGCCGGCTCTCCGAGGTAGCCCGGATCGGGATGGGTCAGACATTGGATGAGTCCGTACGAGCGCTCCAGGCGTTCGACCTGACTTTGCCAAATGTCGATCGTGCGATGGCCGAGCAGCGTGAACACCGTGTGGTCCTGTGGCAGCGTGTACGGAAGCTCGACGACCTGCCCGAGAAAGAACGGCCATGGCGAGCAGCTGCCTCCCGGCTGCGGCTCATAGGGGTCGGAGAGCGGGACCGTGCAGTCGTAGCCGACCGGGAGCTCGGAGATCCACTCGTTTACGCGATGGGTAGCGGGAGAACGGAAGCCCGTGGCGCCGAGTTGCAGGGCGGCCTCGCGCACCAGCGGCAGCTGACGCTCGAAGGCCCCCCGCGAGGAGAAAAGCGACCGATCGTGGTAGATGCCGTGAAGGCCGATCTCGAAGCCGCGGCCGCGAAGCTCCTCCACGATGTGCCAGTCGATGTCGTACCAGCGCCCGACGATGTTGAACGACGAGCGCAGTCCGCGCTCCTGCTCGAGGTCTGCGATGTGGACGGCGTTTCGCAGGCCGCCGGCGGACTCGACGTCGTGGGTCAGGATCGCTGCCGCACGGGCTCCGTGGGGCCAGAACCAGCGGAACGAGAGCTGCTCGCGCTCGCGCGCCACCAGCGAGCACCTGATCGCGAAGCGCAGCAGCGTGGCAACGCTGTCATCGTAGGGCCACTGAGGAAAGCCGGGCAGTCCCTGCCAGCGGATCAAAGCACGGCGTGCGGCGAGCTGCGCCGCCCGGGGAATGAGCCGCTTGACACCGTAGTATGCGCCGAGTAACGCTGGCGAGACACGACGGTGGCCGGCACGCGTGGTCCAGCGCTCGGTGGTGTAATTGCGATAGGCCTCGGCTAGGCTGAAGGGAATGACAACCACTCCAGCGGTGGTGCCGATGGCCCCGATCGTCTCGCCCGAGGCTCGCGCAAAGCGCATGATGAGCCTCCCATCGGACTTCACCGCCTCAGTCGAAACCGAGGCGAACAACGTCCAACCGCCGCTTGTCACCCACTCTGGGGGGTGGGTGCCCGCAACACACCGGACGCTGCCGGTATCTGCCGTCTCATTGATGTCTGCGGCCGAATCAACAAGCGCAAGAGGCTCGACCGGTACCAGCAGCTGCTCCAGCGGATGGCGTGGAATCGACCGGTCCGGGTGATCGAGGTCTCGGGTAGGGTCTGTCATGAGGGGCAGGCACCGAGACCGTTCTCGGAGTCGCCAGACCGTACCTAGACTCTACGATGAATGCATCCTGCTTTGACCGGCCCAGATGACCTCGTCATCCTCGACTCGGAGGACCGGGCATGGGCCGAGTTCGTGGCTGGCCATCCGGATGCAACCGCGTTTCATCATCCGTCGTGGGCCCGGCTGCTGGCCGACTGCTATCGCCTCCGCTCACGGGTGGCGGCCACGGCCAACAGCGCCGGAGACGTGACTGCCGGTCTGCCCGTCATAGAGGTCGGCCATGCCTCTCGTCGCCGCTGGGTTTCGCTGCCGTTCACGGACCGCTGCGCGCCGCTTGTGCGTGGCGTGACAGAGGCGGCACTCATCGAGCTGGTGGAGCACGCGCGTCGAACATTCGGCCTTCGCAGCATCGAGGTGCGCGACAGGCTGGTCGGGCCTGACGGCTGGATAGTGTCACAGGGTCACTGGCATGAGCTTCGACTCTCGCCCGGGCCGGCCGAGCTGTACGCACACTTCCACAAGACGCGGGTCAGGCAGGTACTCGGCCGGGCTGACCGTGAAGGAATCGTCGTCGAGCGGGGTGAGTGCAGGCGCGACCTATGCGAGGTGTTCTACTCCCTACATGTGACTACGCGCCGGCGCCTCGGCGTGCCCGTCCAGCCACGCCGCTTCTTCGAGTTGCTGTGGGATCGCATGCTGGCGCAAGAGCGAGGCTTCGTCCTGACCGCCCGGAAAGGGCAAACGCCGGTGGCCTCCGCTGTGTTCCTTAGGAGCAACGGAAGGGTCACCGTCAAGTACTCCGCCTCGGACAGCCGCTACGCCAGGTTCGGAGGGACGCAGGCGGTCTACTGGCACGCGATCCAGGCGAGCTGTGGCGTCGGGGACCAGGTATTCGACTTCGGGCGCACGGAGACGAGCAATCCCGGCCTGCGGACCTTCAAGTTGGGGTGGGGCACGCATGAGGAGCCGCTGGATTACACCGTCTTCTCCTCGAGTCCCCCGGTGGCCGGCAGCAAACGCGCCTACGACGTGGCCGGGAACGTGATTCGCCGCTCGCCTCGTTGGGTGGGCAGGGCGGCCGGCGCCATCGCCTATCGCTACACCGCCTGAGATCGGGCTGGGCCCCGCACGGGCGATCACCCCTCGACTTCACCGTCGCGCGGCGAGCCACCTCGGGCGCTCGACCGGGACAGTCCGCGAAGGCTGGCCCGCTCGACGACCTGCCGCGGCCAGCATCAGGCCGACGAGTGCCCAGTAGGCGTGCGGTGGACCGTCATCGAGCAGGTAGGACTCGATGAGCAGGAGCGGGAAGTAGCCGAGCGTCGTCACGAGAACGACTGTGGCGATACACCACTGGAAGTCAGTTGCGGCGCTCCTCTGCGCAACCCGTGCAGTTCGGAGCACGACAAGCATCAGCAGGACGAAGACGACGAGAAGAGGTACTCCACCCCGCATCAACAGGCTGACATAGTTCGTCTCCGTGTAGGGAAAGGTTGCGAGCGCCAGACGGGGCGGTAGATCCGGACCGAATCCTGTCGCCCATCTGCCCGCCAGTGCGGGCACGGTCTGTTCCTGGAAGAGCGCGTAGCGGTAGTTGATGGACTGCGGCGCAAATGGAAGCTGATGAGCGGCCGTGGACCGAACGGTCTGCTGTTCGGCACGACCGCTGAGCGTGCCGCCGAAGGCGATCGCCGCAACCAGCGCGAACGGCAGGGCCACGGCGAGCGCGACATGAAGCAGCCGGCGCTTCCATGCGATGTACAGAGCGGAGGCCGTCGTCACGAGCACGACACCCGCTGCTGCGGTCGAGACGAGCGCCAGCGCGGTGATGACGAACACCGCACCGTAGAACACCCGCAGCGCTCGTGATCCGGTACTCATCAGCATCCCCAGCGCGAGCAGGATCGAAGGCATCAGAAACCCCGCCAGCTCGTGCCAGATGTTGAACGGGCCCGTGATCCGGCCCACTCCTTCTCCAAGCGATGTCGAATACAGAGTACTGCCGGTGAGTCGTGTCAGCACGCTGCGCGTGGGACCCAGGTTGGCGTACTGCGCGAGAGACACGAGCCCCACGACGGCCGCTGCGCCGAGCATCACCTGCGCGGCGCGCACCCGGTATCTCTCCTCGGTCATCGAGATCACGATGACGCGCACCAGGAGCACGAACTGGAACGGGCCGACCAAGGTGCCGAGCTCTTCGCCGGTGAGGGGGGCGTGTCGTGTCGCCAGATCGAGGCCGCCCAGCACGACTGTGAACACCGCGTAGACCAGGAGCATGATCTCGACGCGCGTCCAAGCCGGCCTCGGCGCTCGCGACGCGAACAGCAGCACCAGTATCGCGATCCCGGCGATCGCCGCCTCAGAGATTCGCAGGCCGGGAAAGACCAGGCCGCGCTTCAGCCCGGCGCACGCCGGCGCGATCCCCACCAGCACGCAGACCGCAAGCACCGGTTTCTGGGAGAACACGAGTCCTGCCGCGACCACGGCAAGCAGTGCCAAGCCTGCCAGCGGACGGACGGCGAATGCGGCACCCACCCCCGCTGCCGACGTCACCGCCAGGGCCAGCATGGTCATGATCGGCCGCCGAAGCTGCGCTACGGCGGGCTCGCGGGCGGGAGCGGGACTCACGCTTGGGTGGGCGACGGCGTAGCTCATCGTCAGCGTCCCGACACCGGCGAGCGGCGGAGAAATATGGCGCGAGCCACGGATACGCCGGAGGTGGCGCCCGATCGCAAAGCTTCCTCCACGTCGCTCACACGGGCGCCCCTGGCCACGACCAGCACCCCGCTAGCGCCGTCGGTGGGCATCTCGGCCGGCGCGGCGTGATCGGTCGCGATGACCCTTGCGCCCTCCCCGCGCCGCAGCGCAACCGGAACGGGAAACGCATCCCGCCTGGTGTGCCGGCCGACCTGCGAGATCGGGATCGGCAGCATCTGTGCCAGAGCGTCACGTCCGTCGATTCGCGGGTAGCGCCGCTCGAGAGCCAAGGCCGACGCCAGACCGACGAGCAGGCCGGCGATCAACCCGATCAGCATCGCCCGCGCCCGACTCATGCCGCCGCCGACGGTCGGCGAGGTGAGCGGCCGCACCGTGTTCGCCAGCCTGGCTCCGGCCGCATCGGTCCCAGACTCCAGGCCGGCGGCGAGACCGCGCAGACCAGCCAACGCCGTATGGCCACTGGCCGCCGTGAAACGCGCCTTCAGGATGCTGGTTTCAGGGACCGCCGTCATGGTGAGATGACCACGGACATAGGCTGGAGGTAGATCCGTCGCCCGGCTGACGGCCCCGATCAGCGCCGGCTCTGCCGGGAGAAGCTGCGCATAGGTGAGCGCCAGGCGATCCCGCTGGTAGGGCGGCTGACGAGGTCCGATGGTGCGTATCGAGAACGCGCTGGTGGCGGAGACCGCGATGCCCGAGAGGGCCCACGCGGTCCCGAGGCCGAGAACGGTGCTCGCGACGATCAGCAGTCCCCGCCGGGTCACGAAGCGCCAAGTGATCGGAAAGCTCGGCATCGTCCAAGGGTGGTCAGTTCGGCGCGAGCAGCGCCCGCAGCCTGGCCAGCTGCTCATTCGAGCGCTCCCGCTGTTCGTCGAGGGCGACATCCGCCAGATCCACGAGCTGCTGGTAGCTTTGCAGGACACGACTCACGCCGGCATAGACCCCGTCCACCGTGTTGGGCACGGCAACGGCGTGCGGAAAGTACCGCCGTGCTGCCGGCCAGTCGCTCACGATCAGGGGCCGTCGCGCCCAAACCGCCTCGCACGCGGCGCGGCTCACATCCTCCGGCCGTTCGGTGAGCGTGATCACGACATTTGACCGAGCGATGGCATCCCGGTAGGCGTCCTCTCCGAGAAAGCCGACGAAGCTGAGGTTGGGAGCGTGATCTCGCAGCAACGACGGAGGGCACTTGCGCGTGTCGCCGGTCACGAGAAAGTCCACGTGGGGTAGCGCCCACGCCGCCTCGGTCACCAGGTGCACCGGCTCGTCACTTGCGAAGATGCCGACGAGCAAGACGGTAGGACGTGTGCCAAGCGGCGGGGCGGAGGGTGGGGTCCAACCTGGACTGGCCTCGTGGAAGACCATCGCGCGACCGCCCTGCTGAACGATGCTCCTCGCCAGACTGTCAACTGTCACAATGGTCGCCGCGACCCGCGGAGTCAAGAAGCGCTGCAACGGCAGCCCGAGCGCGATCACCTTGTTGGTCCTGTCGAATCCAAACGAGCTCGGGTGGCTGTCGAGGACCACCGGGGCCCCCGTCAGGCGACCATACAGGTAGGCGATGAGTCCCGGGAAGATGGGGGGATTCGAGGCGATCACAGCTCGCGGCCGGCGCAGGAGGAGGTAGCCGACGGTCCGCACCGCACTCGACACGTAGCGGAGGGGAATCAATCCGGGAGTGACGAACCGGAAGTCATAGAAGCACCGGGCGTCGCCGCCGAGCGCGGCAGCGATCTCGTGTGAACGGCCGGCGACGCTGCTCCAGGCAATAAACGAGACACGAGAACGTCTGAACCGCGACGAACGCACTCCAGTGGACATTATCAGCGCGGCGCGAGGCCGGTCGGGGTCTATGGCCCCGGAGGAGAGCCGCGCCCAGACCACCGTCTCGCCATCACCGATGAATGGATCCCGAGTCTCCGCACGACCAGGGCGTGGAGCCACACGTTCCACAGGCTGAGACTGACCGTGGTCGCGATCGCCGCGCCGATCGCGCCGATCGCCGTGATCGCGACCGCGTTCAGGGCGACATGCACGAGCGCAACCGATCCGAACACCCACGCCGCTTCACGCTGGTGGCCTGTGAGAGTCATCAGATAGCCGACCGAGCCGGCTGCTGCGTTGACCAGTTGGCCGACCAGGAGGACGATCAAAATCCAACTTGCTGATGAGAAGCCGCTGCCGAACAGTGCGAGGACCGGCTTGGCGGCAGCGGCGAGGAGGATGCTGATCGCCAACGTCGGCCAGAAGACCCAGTTGGCGACGCGGACAGCGAGGCTGGCAAGCTCAGCCATGCGTCGCTCGGCGAAGAGCGACGCAAACATGGGTGCAGCGATCGCGTTCACGGAGATGAGCACGAGGCTGACCACCAGAGCGGTCTTGGACGCCGCCGTGTAGAGGCCCGCTTCCTTCGCGCCCAAGATTGCTCCCACCATGACGATATCGGTCTGCGACAGAACGACGGCAAAGCTGGCGATGAGAAGTAGTGGCAGTGCCACCTTCAACCACACGCGGGTGTCGTACTCCGGCCGTGCCCTCTTCACCGTTGCGGGCAATCCCCTTCGGAATTGGAGTAACTGCGCGAGCAGCATCACAGAGATGGCTAGCACGGTTATCGCGAGCGCGGCCTGGCCGGTTAGGTCATGGCCCGCCGCCATGAAGGCGATCGCGCCCAGGATGACGAGGGCCGGGCGCAGCAGAAGGGGAGGGGCGTACGCCAGCGCGATGCGACGAAACGAGCGGATGATTTCCTGCTGGAGTGTCATCAACGCGAGCAGTGGCGCGAGCCACAGCCCGGTCAGAGTCGCCCAGTGCAGATCGCCCCCGTGCCCTGGGACCGCGAGCACGACGACTGTCGCAAGCGCCGATAGGCCAACGCTGGCTGCGATTGTCAACAGGGCGCTGGCTCGCAGGATCCCGCGGAGGCTGGCCCAGTCCTCGACGCTGATGAACGACGGGATGAAGCGGAGGACGGTGGTCGGCAAACCCAAGCCGGTGAGCACGGCCAGAAGACCGGCCCAGGACACAACGTAGCTGTAGAGGCCGTAGCCGCTGGGGCCGGTCCAACGCCCCAGGAGGATCTGTAAGGCGAAAGCGATCCCCGCGCCGCCGATCTGCAGGATGAACGCGAGCCCGGCGCCGCGCGCAAATCCCTTCGTCTCACCGTCTCTCGTGATCGAGGCGATCGCGACCTGCGCTCGCAACTTCAGGCGGCCGCGCAAGGAGGTCGGTGCGACCGCCTCTATGACCACGGGAGCTCGAGACGGGTCAAGGCGATCAGGCGCTCGCGGTCATCACGGAAATGTGCACGGAGCCCGGCTTCGAGGTCTGCCGACAGGCCGATGTCCTGGTCGTCCTTCTCGGCCCGGTTCCACTTTTCGACGGCATAGCTGGAGGTCCACACGGACTGGCGAAACCGGGCGGGCAGCCACCGCCACGTGGCACGCGAGAACCTGCTGCGTTTCAGAAGTCGGGCAAATCGCGGCAGATCGAGGATGCGCACCCGCGGCGTCAACGCGCCCTGCAGGTAGCGCACCGCGAGGTTGGGCGGCGTGAAATCATCGGCGATGCCCAGGAACCTGCATACGCGGCGCACGACATCGCCCGGCTGTTGCGCGAGCTCGGAGGTGAACAGGACCAACAGCTGCTCGTGGCCGAACAGCTGGAAGAACGGCTCCAGGATGCGCCCATACTCACCCTGCACCACATAGCTGCTGGTGGTCGAGAAGGTCGCTCGCGCAGCGTCCAGCCGAGCCGGCTCGAGCAGCTCGCGGACGGCATCGTCGAGGCTGCGGCGCTCTTCCCCGCGGAGCGCCGCCATCCCGTACTCCGATATGCAGCGCTCAACCGGATCGCGGAGGAGCGCAATCAGCTTCGCTGCAGGCAGCGCCGTGCGGATTCGTTCCGGCACGACGAACTCCGGGGAGGCGACACCCCCACCAGCCTCGCGACTCTGTGACTCACGGTCGGGTTGGGCGGTGTATGGCGTGCCCGCCATGTAGCGAACCGACGCCTCTCCGCAGACCGTGCCCGGCGCCGCGTCTGCGAGCACCCAGTCCAGGTACCAGCCGACTCCCCGCTCGTAAAGCGGATCGAGGAAGAAGTTTGTCTCCTTCCACTTCGGGAGATGAACTTCGGGGTGGGTTCGAAGGTACTCGAACAGAGACGTAGTCCCGGCCTTCGGAGCGCCGATGATGACGAAGTCGAGAGTGCTCGGTGTGGCTGTTGCCACGATCTGTCCTTTTGGTCGGTGACTCGCCGAAGCCCGGCTTGGGAGATCCAGCGGCGCTCACACGTGATCACCTCACCATCGCGAGACGCCCGAGCCGTCCCGGACTACGCTGTGCCTGAACTCCCCCAACCGATATGATACACGCGTGGAGATGAATGACGGCTGTGTCGACATGTGGTGGGTACTGCCATGAGCCGATCGATGTCCCGCCGAAAGCTTCTGGTCGAAGTCCGTCGTCGTGGCTGGCTGGTCGTCCTGTCGACTCTGATCGTCGTGGGGGTGGCCTGGGGAGTTGGAAGGACCGTAACGCCGAGTGCGAGCGCCACGGCGGTGCTGGTGGTGCGCGCCGGCGGTCCCACCGCTGCACAGCCCGACGCCTCGACGCTGCTCGCATCGACGTACTCCTCGTTGATTCCGCTGGACGCCAGAATCAAGCGCCGCGTCGAACGTGAGCTTCCTGGGGAGAGGTCATACAGCTACTCGACATCCAACGACCCGAACACGGCCGTAATTGAAGTAACTTTCAAGGCTCACACCAAGAGTGAAGCGATGAGCGGGGCAGATGCGGTTGCACGGGCCGTGAGCGGTCCAAAGCCGGCATCGAAGAACATCAGCCGCAACAGCGTGGCGATCGTTCGCCTGCCGACCTCGGCCAGCAAATCGACGCTCTCGTCGGAGCTCCTCGCGGTTGCGCTGATCGTTGGCTTGCTGCTGGGCTTCGTGCTACTTGGCTTCTGGCGCCCCCGCGACGCACGCATCGATGTGCTGCGAGACATGCGTCTCTATTTCGACGGGCCTTGCCTCGAGGTGCGTCTTGCCACGATGGCCGGGGTGCGCCCGCTCTGCGACCTCGTGGCAGGCGCGGACGGTCACACGATCACGGCGGTGGTGCCGTGCCGGACACGGGACGTCAGGATGGCCGAATGCCTGTCCGAGATACTGCGTGAAGCGCCTGGGGGAGGGAGCGTGATACGCACCGGCGTACCGGGTTCCGATGAGGCCGGCGAGCTCGGCGCGGCAACCGCTGCCAATAGGATCCTCGTGATGCGACCCGGGGTACGACGAGCCGCGATGAGCGAAGCCATCGATGTGCTCGACCGGTATCACGCCGCCCCCAGCTACGCCGTTCTTGTCACCGATCGCCGTGCTCCGAAGCGGGTTGCCATGCCCGACCCCACGGACGCCAGCGAGGCCGCGTCAGCGTCCACTACCGTGTCGTAGGAGGTCGTTGCGCAGCACTGCAGCCACGGACGCGGCGTTGCAGAGCCTCCCGCGAGACGATGTCAACGAGGGGACCGTGAGTGGCAGCGGGCCTTGACTGGACGGGTGCGGCTCACTAAACTTCCGGCCTCTTCTGGGGGCAGGGGGGTGCGCTAGGGGTCCAAGGACGTACAAGCTGGAGGGATAACCACCTTCCGCGTGTCAAGAACGACTACAAGGCGAGGATGGCGACATGGCGAGACTTGTCAGGCACAACGAAGCCTCGTTGCTGAAGGTTGGGGTGGTCGGCCTGGGCTACTGGGGCCCGAACCTCCTGCGCGGGTTGATCGAGCAGCCCAACGTGGACATCAGCTATATCTGCGATCTCGACGAGGAGCGCCTCTCGACGTTCGGCCGGCGTTACCCGGGCGCAACGGCCACACGCTGCTACAGCGATCTTCTCGACGACCCGGGGCTGGATGCGGTCCTGGTGGCGACACCGGTCTTCACCCACTTCGAGCTGGCCTCGGCGGCGCTGCGAGCAGGCAAGCACACGTTCGTGGAGAAGCCACTGGCGCCGTCGGCAGGGGAGGCGAGCGAGCTGATCGAGCTGGCGCAGGAGCGGGATCTTCGCCTCATGTGCGGGCAGACCTTCCTCTACAGCCCGCCGGTCAGGGCGGTCAAGCATCTGATCGAGACCGGTGAGCTGGGAGACATCTTCTTCATCTCCTCGAGCCGTGTCAATCTCGGCCTGCATCAGCGCGATGTCAGCGTGGTTTGGGACCTCGGGCCTCACGATTTCTCGATCCTGCTCTACTGGCTCGGTGAGACACCCGAGTCGATCGCGGCGACCGGACGCGATTCGATCGTGCAGGGCATCCACGACGTCGCTTTCATGACCCTGCGATTCCCTTCCGGTGTCGTCGCCAACGTCGAGCTCAGCTGGCTCGCGCCGAGCAAGCTGCGCCGCACGGCGATCGTCGGGAGCAACAAGATGGTCGTGTACGAGGATGGCACGCCGGAGCCGGTGCGGGTGTTCGATCGGGGTGTGGTGTACAAGGATCCGGAGACCTTCGGGGAGTATCAGCTGTCATATCGAACCGGTGACATCCGCTCACCCCGCATCTCGGCTACCGAGCCGCTCGTCACCGAGCTCGCGGAGTTCGTGCGCTTGATCCGCACGGAAGAGACCTCCGGAGATCTCGAGCTGGCGCGCCAGGTCGTGACGCTTGCCGAGGCGGCCGAGACCTCGCTCACCGGCGGAGGAGCACCCGTTGCGGTGTCCAGCTACGTTGGTGCCATGGCCTGATGCCCCATGGCGCCTTCACCCACGCCGAAGGCGGTCGGGAGAAGGATCACCCGGCAGCATTTGGCGGCTACCTCGCAGCGCGATGAGCGTCCGCGAGCAGGGGATCCGGCAGGTCGTGCCGTTCGTGGGCCTGGCTCGCCAGCACGCTGCTCTGAACGATGAGCTGCGCAGCGTCTTCGATCGTGTCGTGGCCGCGAGCGCCTTCACTCTGGGCCCCGAAGTCGAGGGGTTCGAGCGGGAGTTCGCAGACTTCTGCGGGGCGGGCGAGTGCGTGGGGGTGGCGTCCGGCACGGCCGCGCTCGGGTTGGCGCTGATCGCGGCCGGGATCGGGCAGGGCGACGAGGTCGTGGTTCCCGGGCACACCTTCATCGCCTCGGCGCTCGGTGTGCTGCACGCCGGGGCGACCCCGGTGTTCTGCGACGTGGAACGGGATACCGGCTTGATGGATCCCGAGTCCGCCGAGGCGGCTGTGGGCCCGCGCACGGCGGCGATCGTCCCGGTCCATCTCTATGGTCAGGCCTGCGACATGGGGCGGCTCAACGCGCTCGCGCGCCGGCACGGTCTGTTCGTGCTCGAGGACGCTGCGCAGGCCCACGGCGCGAGCCACGGCGAGGGGCGGGCGGGGTCTCTCGGCGATGCGGCGGCATTCTCGTTCTACCCCAGCAAGAACCTCGGCGCGCTGGGCGACGGGGGGGCGGTGTGCACCGGCGACGAGCAGCTGGCGGCCCGCGTCAGGGAGCTTCGCAACCTCGGTCAACGCCGCAAGGGCGAGCACGTGGTGGTCGGATACAACGAGCGGCTGGACGGTCTGCAGGCGGCGCTGCTGCGGTGCAAGCTGCCATTGCTCGACACTTGGAATGCGGCGCGGCGGGCACATGCCGAGCGCCTGCGCGAACGGCTTCCCGAGGGGCTGGTCGTGCTCGCTGAGCGTCGATCGACGCCGTGCATCTACCATCTCTTCCCGGTGCGCCATCCGGCGCGCGACCGGTTGGCAGAGCTGTTGCGCGACGACCGCATTCAGGTGGGGTTGCACTACACGCCCGCCGCGCACTGTCATCCCTCCTTCGAGCATCTGCCCGCGAGCTCCCGTCCGGTCGAGCTGGTCGAGGCCGAGGCGTGGGCCGAGGAGGAGCTGTCGCTGCCGATGTTCGCCGAGCTGACCGAGGCAGAGCTCGAGCGAGTGGCTGAGGCGTGCCGAACGGCATGCGAGGCGTTGGAGCCGTGACATGGATGCTGCCTGCTGCGACTGCCGGGTAGACAACCTCATATCGGGAGGCGCAGTCCGAGGGCGAGTGGGGAGCCTCGAAGGTCCACAAGGCGCTCGGCGCGCTGTCGGCGACGTGCAGCGTCGAGCGCAGATGTTGTCATCCACCGGTATCTCCCGCGACGATGCCTGACATCGCGCCGCCGGTCACGGATGTCCAAGTGGCCTCGCTCGAGGGCGGATCGCCGCCGCGCCGTGCGCTCGCGAGCGCGCCACCCGACGGTTCGCTGGTCGCACGGCGGTACGGCCGGCGCGACTACTACCTGCGGCGATTGCTGGCGATCAGTGACGCGGCATGCCTGGCGCTGGCCATGGTACTGGCGATGTCGATCGCCAGCCAGGCGCAGGATCACCCCTGGGGAGAGTTCCTGCTTTACGGTTTGGCGACGCTCCCGGGGTGGGTGGTGCTGTTCAAGGTGTACGGACTGTACGAGCGCGACGCGAAGCGCCTGAGTCACAGCACGCTCGACGACATCCCGTCGCTCTTTCACGCACTGCTGCTCGGCTGCCTGTTGATGTGGTGCTGGTTCGTCGTGGCCGCTCCGTTCAAGCTGACGTTTGCCACGATCCTGGTATTCGGCGGCCTGGCCATGGCACTGGTGCTCGCTGGCCGGGTTGCGACGCGCGCGGGCTTCCTGCGGTTGATCGCCCCCGAGCGCGTGTTGCTGATCGGCACGGGCGAGACCGCCGGCGTGTTGATCGAGAAGATGCGAGCCAAGAGAAGCCTGCGCCTCGACCCGATCGGGATGGTCAGCTGCGATCGCAAGGTGGCGCCCGCAGTGTCCCTGCCGCTGCTGGCTTTTCTCGGAGACGTGGACCTGACCCAGCTGATCGTCGAGCAGCGCGTGGGCCGGGTGGTCATCGCGGACGTCGAGGTCGACGGCGACCGGCTGCTGGAGGTGCTGCGCGACTGCAAGAAGATGTCGGTCAAGGTCAGTCTCCTGCCTTCGACATTCAGCGCACTCGGTCCATCCGTCGAGGTGGACGACGTGCAGGGAGTGACGGTACTCGGAGTCAACCCGCCGGTCCTGTCGCGCTCCTCGCGCATGGCCAAGCGCGCCCTCGATCTCGTGGGGGCCGGCCTGCTGAGCGTCTTTGCAATCCCGTTCGTGGTCGTGCTCGCGCTCGCGATCAAGCTCGACTCCCCGGGTCCCGTGCTGTTCCGCCAGCAGCGCATCGGCCGCGGCGGCAACCGCTTCAGTCTGCTGAAGCTACGGACGATGGACGCGGACGCGGAGGCGCGTCGCGCTGAGATGCTCCCGCAGAGCAAGGATGGGGGCTGGCTGCACCTGGAGCACGACCCACGCATCACCCGGGTGGGGCGCGTGCTGCGGCTGGCCAGCCTCGATGAGCTGCCGCAGCTGTGGAACGTGCTGCGAGGAGACATGAGTCTCGTCGGCCCGCGGCCCTTGATCGCCGAGGAGGACAGCATGGTCGACGACTGGGCGCGCGGGCGGCTGGACCTCACGCCCGGAGTCACCGGCCTGTGGCAGGTGCTCGGGCGCACGAGCATTCCGTTTGAGGAGATGGTGAAGCTCGACTACCTCTACGTCACCAACTGGTCACTGTGGGGAGACATCCGGCTGATACTCCGTACCCTGCCCGTCGTGCTCAAGCGGGAAGGGGCAAATTGAGCGATCGCGGAGTCGGAGGCCGACGCCCCCTGTAGGCCGTGACGGCTACCTGAGAACTACCCACATCCGCAGGATGTGCGCCTCGCGTGAGGATGATCGCAGCGGTTCACCAACCCACCCCTGCCTTCGATGTAAAGGGTGGAGCCGTGATCGTCGCGGTGGTCGTGGCGCTCCCCAGAGCCCTCGTCGTGGCCGGTTCGGAAGGTGGCGGCGCATATCCCGGCGACACGTAGTGGAGACCCACTTCCTTTTCGCTGACGAAGTGTCCGCCGGAGACGGGCGGCGGCCCTTCGATCACGTAGCCGTGGATTTGGGCTGCGGCCGGCCAGCGCACGGCATTGCGGCCGTCGAGTTTGAATTCTTCCGCGCCGACATCGACGCCTTCCCGTTTCAGGCCTTCCTTTGGCCAGACGCAGTCTTTGGCCAGCGTCTCTCCTGGGCGTGGCGTGACGTAGACCTGGTTGAGATAGACCGGGTAGATCGGTTCCGCTTCGCTTTTCCCGTTCACCACACCAAACCAGAGCAGGTAGGTGGGAAGCAGGCCTTCCTTTCTTGCTTTCGCTTCTTCTTCTTCCTTCTTCCCATATTCTTCGTAGCTCAGGTCGACCCGGCTGAGGTAGGCCGCCGTGATGTGGAATTGCGGCCGGATGAAGAACCCCTGGTACTGGCTGGAGCCCGTGAACTTGTCCACGTAGAGGGTGCCGATCGGCCCTTGCGGTTGGTACATGTCCGCGTGCTCCGTGGATGCGAAAGTCCCGTGTATACCCTTGATGTGGATGTTCTCGAGGTAGACGTCCGGGCGGGTTTCGTCCGGGCTGTGGTGGCCGCCCGCGTCGATCCCGTCTTCTTCTATGCCGCCGCCGTCGAGAAGCAGCCCCTCGAGGAAGACCGAGCCGTCTCCCCCGGCCTTGAACCTCACCAGCGGTTCGCTAGAGCCGGACCGTTTGATCGTGCCTCCGATCACGCGAACGTTGTTGTATTCGCCTTCGGCGTTGATCCCGCGCGTGCGGGCGCTGGCGGGCATTTGGAGGCTGCCGTCCACGTTCCCGGTGTATTTCTTGGCGAAGTACTCTCCCCCACTCGGGACTTTTGTCGTTTCGGGGCTGGTCTGCGCAGGCGGACGCCACTCGAGTGCGACGCTCGGCGAGGGTTCGACCGGTTGCGTCGGTTCGATGGGTCCGGTGGGGAGCGTCGGTTCGGTCGCCGGTTCTGAGGGCGTCGTCACTTCGGTGGTGCTCGCTGCTCCCGGAGCGCTGGCAGCAGGCGGCTGTTGTGGGGCGGCCGGGGCAGACGGCGCAGTCGGAGACGACGTGCGGGGGGGCGTGGCGGGTGGCCGGCGCGTCTGGGCGCGCCGGGGATGAGGCTTGGCCGCATGGTGGGCGGTCTTCCTGCAGATGGTTCGCGAGCGACGCGGCCCACAGCGGCGGGCGGTGTGACTGCGAGCGGGACTTCGCTGTCGCTGCTGCGCGTGGTGGTGCCCTGCCGAGGAGGAGCGCTCGACGCGCGATACCGAGGCCCCTGCGTGCGTCACGAGCGCTGCGGTCGCCAGCGGCGCCAGAAGCAGCACGCGAATCAGCGCGGCACGGGCGATCACGACTCGTTGAAGCTTTTCGCCCATCGCTAAAGGGCTCGGCGGTCCCGTTTGCATCTGTTAGCGGCGACCGCCGAAATCGACGACAAGGCCATGCCCGGAACATTCCCCATGCGTGGTCGATCAAAGCAGCCCCAGTCCCCGCCGCCGGCGGGCGCTGGACGGCCCATCCTCAGCGGCTAAGCTCTTGAGCTGACGTCAGCCAGAGCGGCCGCAATCCGACCGCCGCCAGATGGCTCGTTGGCAGGCATTTCGGCGAGATAGCTCAGTTGGTAGAGCACACGACTGAAAATCGTGGTGTCCCCGGTTCGAGTCCGGGTCTCGCCATCTCGAGGGTTCCGCAGCGCAGAGCCATGTCCTGGGGGCGCATGGGCATGGCATCGATCATCTAGGCGCCGTTGAGGGCCGCCGCCACCCGCCTGGCGCGGTCATCCCGCTCGCCGACGATCCGCTCCAGCCACCCCCGGATCTCCTCGCCGTCGAGCTCGTCGACGCACACGACGATCTGCTCGATGTCGAGCCAGTCCTTCGGCCGGTCGAAGACCGCCTTGCACACGAGCAGATGCTCGGGTCCGAGGATCGGGATCGGCCGCTCGCCGAAGGGAACCCGGCGCGTGGCCCGCCGCATCGCCTCGTGCAGCTCGTCGTATGAGAAGAACAGGTCCAGCGGCGTGCGTCCCCACCACAGCCGGCACTGTCCGTCCTCCTGCACCGCCGAGCCGTCGGCGAGCCCATCCACCCCGAGCGGCGAGAGCGCGCGCATCACCCTCGGGAGGCCCTCGGGTGCGACGAACAGGTTCACATCGACGTCGTCGGTGGCGCGCGGCTCGGCGTAGTAGGCGAGCGCGAGCGCGCCGCCGAACGCGTGCGCGATCGCCGCGCCCGAGAGGGCGTCGTGAATGGCGAGGATCTTCTCGGGGAGCGACGGCTCGCTCACGCGGCAGCCGAGCTCAGGCGGGGGAAGCGCTCCTGCGGCGCCCGCCGGTCGGCCGGGAGGCGGTCGGTGAGCGCGAGCAGATCCCTGAGCGTCTCGCCGCGCTCGGCCGCGGTCGCCGAGGCCCAGCGAGCCGCCGCGCGCGCACTGTCGGAGACCTCCCCGGCTCCCGCGTCGAGCGCCTCCAGCAGCAGTGCAGCCAGTGCGCCCCGCGGCGCGCGCCCGGCCGCGAGCTCGGCGAGCAGCGCGGCGGCCGCGCCGTCGGCGGAGGGCGCCGAGACGGGTGCGCCGGCACGCCGGGCCGCGGCGCGGATCTCCGCCTCGTCGAGCGGCCTGCGCGAACGTTCACGAGCGTGCGCGAGCACCTCGGGCGTGAGCGTGCGAAAGCTCGCCAGCGTCCGGCTGCGCGGTCCCGAAGGGGTGGCGTGCGACTCCCTCAGCTCCCATCTTCCGGCGCCTCTTCCCACCACAAAGGCCATAGTGGGCAATTATACCACTGGCAATATCCGGGTCCGGGGGCGTGCAACTTCGCCCGCGAAAAGCGACATATGCAACACTGACGAGTCTCTGATACATTCCCCGTCGAGAGCTCCGCTCGCGGTGGCGCATGCGGGTGATCGCGCCGCCGGGAGGACCGGGCTCCTAAGGGGAAGATGGCGTTCGAGTGAGGGAGATGGGGTAATGCAAGGCAGGCAGATCGCGCGGGCCGTGCTCGCGCTCGCGATTCTCGTGGTCCTGGTCGTCCCGGCCGCGGCCTCGGCGACACCCAGCGAAGGGCCGTCCGGATCGGCGTTCTACGCGCCGCCCTCACCGACCCCCACCGGCAGCGCCGGTGAACTGGTCTGGTACCGGCCCGCCACCGTCAACCTCAACGTGGCGCTGCCGAGTGTCAAAGCGTGGACGGTCCTCTACCAGTCGACCGACCAGCACGGCAAGCCCGACTGGGTGACCGGCACGGTGATCGTGCCCAGCTCGCGATGGACCGGATCGGGCGAACGCCCCGTGGTGACCTACGCTGAGGGCACCCAGGGACTGGCGCAGTCGTGTGCGCCGTCGCTTCAGATGGCGGCCGGCACCGAGTACGACGGCGGCGCGATCATCGAATCACTCAAACGGGGCTACGCCGTCACGGTCACCGACTACCAGGGCTACACGACCGGCGCCGTTCCCACCTACGCGGCCGGCAGGGCCGAGGGCCAGGCCGTACTCGACGTCGTTCGCGCCGGCAGGCAGATCCCCGGCTCGGGAATCGGGGCGGGCGCACCGGTGATCGTGTGGGGCTACTCACAGGGCGGCCAGGCGGCCGGCTGGGCTGCCGAGCTGCAGTCAAGCTACGCGCCCGACGTGAAGATGATCGGGCTCGCCGCCGGCGGCGTGCCGGCCAACCTCCAGGCGATCGGTGAATTCGACAACGCCTCCGTGGGCACCGCCTTCGGCCTCGACGGGCTGATCGGCCTGAGCGCCGCCTACCCCGAAGAATTCGACCTGGCCTCGATCTCCAACCTGGCGGGACTGGAAGCCGCCGGCAGGCTGCTGGGCGAGTGCGCGATCCAGTCGCTGGCCGAATTCCGAGACGTCAACAGCGACGAATACACGGTCGGGCACAAGACGCTCCCGCAGCTCGAGTCCGAACAGCCCGCGATCCAGAGGATCATCAACGAACAGCAGCTCGGGACCAAACCGGTCCCCGTTCCCGTCTATCACTACCACGGTCTCGAGGATGAGTTCGTGCCCGTCGCCCAGGATGTCGCCCTGCACCAGGCGTGGTGCTCGCTCGGTGTCAGCGACGACTTCCAGCTGTACCCGGGCGACCACCTGCTCACCGACCCGACGGCGATCGGCTCGGTCATCAAGTGGATCGAAGAACGGCTGGCGGGAAAGAAGGCGCCGAGCACCTGCGGTGAGCACTCCGCCGGCGCGACGCTGCCGGCCTCGGCCCGACTGACCCCCGAGACGGGGGACCTGATCGTGCCGCTGCCGGCCTGGGAACTCAGCGGCAAGGTCACCGAGGCCAAGAGCGGGATCTCCGTCGAAGTGCCCAAGGGGTCGACGCTCAGCGCCGAAGGCGACGTCACCACGGGAGCGCTCACCTCGACGCTGTCGATCCCGCCGATCGACCAGACCATCTGGATCGGGTTGATCCCGGTGACGGTCAAGGGTGCGCTCACGCCGACCGGCACGATCCACGGCAGCGTGGGCCTCACCGATAGCGGCGTGTTCAGCGAGAGCGCCAGCGGCTCCGCCAACGAGCTCGTCGGCTCGGTCGGCGTGGGGCCGTTCACGGTCCCGATCGGCTGCACCACGGTCGAACCGATCGAGCTGCCGCTCAGCATCTCCGAGCAGGTCAACGCGCTCGTCGTCGGCGGCTTCTCCTTCAGCACGAAGGTGACGGTCCCCGAATTCGGCGGCTGCGGGCTGTTCGGCCCGGTTCTCTCGGCGACGATGTCGGGGCCCGGGAACACGATCGAAATGACCGCCAAACCGCCGCCGCCGACCAGCTGGTGACGCGGCACCCGGCCTGACCCCCGGCGGCACCCGGCCTGACCCCCGCGGGGGTCAGGCCGGGACGCGCAGGAGCATCCGCAGGATCGGTTCGGCGCGGCCGGCGTCGGGCTGCTCGCCGGTGATCAGGTCGAGATAGGTGTAGGACTCGATCAGGCGCACGATCACGTAGGCCAGCTCGTGCAGGTCGACCGGGATGTCCAGCCCGCCGCTGCGGGCCTCCCGCTCGAGCTTGTCCTGTATCGCACCGATCAGTCGCTGCTGGAAGCTCGTACGCCGTCCGGTCAGCAGGCGCATCGCATGCTCGCCGTCTTCCCCCAGCCAACGCTGCATGCCGGCGTTGGTGATGATCGTGTCGAGGAAGCCGGTCACGATCGCCACGATCCGCTCGGCGCCCTCGGCCTGCACTTTCGCCTCGACGAAGTCGAACGTCCGCAGGGCGAGCGACCAGACGACCTCGACGATGAAGTCGTCGCGCGAGCCGAACCAGCGGTAGAGCGTCACGCGATTGACGCCGAGCTCCTCCGCGAGCACGGTCATGTCGATGCGCTCCGGCGCGAGGAAGCGCCGGCGTCCGAGGCGCAGGGCGTCTGCGGCTCGCGGCCTCGCCATCACGCTCATGGACTACAGGATCGCAGGCGCGCAGGCCGCATGGCGGCGCCCGGGTGGCTGCGCTAGCCGGCGAACGGCCGCGAGAGGCCGATCACGGCGCCGTTCGCGGCAAGCGCCTGGACCTGGAAGCTCGCGTAGCTCGAGGCCACCGCTATCGCCGTCTCGAATCCCGACCGTGCGCGCGTCGCGACGACTGCGCGCGGGGTGCTCCCGGTTCCCGCCAGCACCCTCCAGGAGGCGACCCGGGTGGCGCCGTTCCAGCTGGCGTAGACGGTGGTCCCGCCACCCGTGGTGCGCGCCGCGCCGACGGGCGGGGAGAGCGGCAGGCCGACCCACTGTCCGACGGTGGCGCGGTAGGTGAGGTCGGGGCCGGGCAGTTCCCCTTCGAGCAGCAGCTTGCCGCTCCGGCTGTACTCCGAGAAGTACGGTTCCGAGCCCCAGCCGACGAACACGTTGCCGTTCGGGAGCGGCTGCGTGTCGCCCATGTACTCCGCGTCGAAGCCCTTGCCCAGGGAGTACTGCGCCGCCAGCTTCGCCGTGCGCGTCTGCCGGTCGAGACTCAGCAGCAGCGCGCGGGAGGGCGCGGTGGGCGAGACGTAGGTGCCGCCGCCGGTGAGCTGGCAGCAGTGATCGTCGAACAGGCTGACCATCGAGCCCGGCTGCAGCCTCACGTCGTGCTGCCACTGGAAGGCGGCTCCCGCTCCGAAGCTGAAGCTCGAGCTCTTGCCCCCGAGCGTCCACTCGATCCCGCCGGTGGCGATGTTGACGAGATACGCGGCCCACGTGTTGCGCATCGACACGAGGAACGTCCCGTGGCCGGTCAGGTCGATCGAGTTGACGTGGTAGGCGTCCCACGGGAAGCCGTTGGTCGGCAGCGAGGCCTGGGACTGGCTCAGTGGGATATGGTCGAGCGCGTCCCAGCTGCGCAGCAGCCTGCCGGTCCTCAGGTTGTACTCCTGCACCGCGGAGTCCACCAGCGCGCCGTTGTAGGCGCCCCCGTAGCGGGAGAGGTTCATCGGGATGTTCTTGTTCGCCGTCACCCACGCATCTTCCCCTTCGATCGCGAGCTCGTGGAGCGTCAGTACCCAGCCGCCGGTCGCGTGCAGGCTCGCGACCCTCTGGTAGTGCTGGTTGACGATCACGTCTTCGCCGCTTTCGGTGGCGCCCGTGTTCGTGACACGGCCCTGCCACCACGACAGCACCGGCCTGCCCTCGTAGGTCTGCGGGCTCAGGTTGGAGGCGACCAGGTCTTCCGGCACCGGCTGGAACCAGACAGGCTGGAGGTTGCGGTCGAGGATCAGCGGCCCGCTCTGGCCCACGATCGGCGGTTCGTTGAGGTTGTAGAAGGCCGCCGTGAAGATGTAGCCGGGCGCGAGCTCGTCGGCGGGGGCGTGCTCGTCCACGCGAATCTTGGGCGGGTGCAGCGAGGGGGCCGTGACGAAGGTGTAGGCGTCCTTCTTGCTGTAGGCCCCGAGCGGCGCGCCGTGGGAGCCCGCGAGCGCGGCCGTCACGCCGATGAAGCCCGCGAGCACGATCCCGACCACGAGCCCGAGGCGCCGCGCGGCCCCGCGCAGCGCGGCGTCGGGCCGGGGCAGCGCCGTGAAGGTGATCACGGCCGCCACGGCGGCCAGGCCGGCGCCGAGCAGGTAGGCGAGCCGGAAGCCGTCGGTGAGCGCCTGCGGCACCTGCTGGCCGGTGCCGATCAGGTGGGTGGTGCGCTGGGTCGCGAGGGTGATCAGGATCGCGAGCCCGAGACCTCCGCCGACCTGGCGCGAGGTGTTCACCAGCCCCGAGGCGAGCCCCGCCTGTCCCTCCTTGGCGCCCTGCGTGGCGGCGATCGTCGACGGGACGATCGACATCGCGATCCCCGCCGCCGTCAGCAGCCCGGGGATCATCACGTACACGATCGCGCTGCCGCTGTCGTTGATCCGCGTGAACAGCAGCAGGCCGGTGGTCAGCATGATCAGCCCGCTGCCGAGCACGGTGCGTACCCCGAAGCGGCTCACGAGTTTGCCGGCACGCGAGGCCACGAGCATGATCGTGAGCGTCATCGGCAGAAACGTCAGCCCCGCATGGAGCGGCGATAGCCCGAGCACCTGCTGCATGTAGAGCGAGCTCACGAACCACATCGGGAACAGCGCGGCACTGAACAGCAGGACGATGGTGTTCGCGATCCGCAGCGGTCTGGTCAGCTCCTTGAAGGGGATCAGCGGCGCGGCGGCGCGTGTCTCGATCAAGCCGAAGCTCGCCAGCATCGCCACCCCGAGGAGGATCGGGCCGATCGCGGCGAACGCGCTCCAGCCGGCGAGGCCCGCCTGCACGACGCCGTACACGAGCACCATCTGGCCCAGGGTCAGCGTCAGCGCGCCGGCCAGGTCGAAGCTGGCGCCGTCGCGAGTCCCGCGGCGCTCCTGCACGACCGCGTGGGCGACCAGCGCCACCGCGATGCCGATCGGGGGGTTGATCAGGAGCACCCAGCGCCAGCTGAGCAGTTCGGTGATGATCCCCCCGAGCAGCACGCCGGCGGCGCCGCCGAGCCCGTTCATGGCCGCCCAGGTGCCGATCGCCCGGTGCAGCTGCGGGCCGGGCGCGAAGGAGGCGGTGATGATCGCCAGCGAGCAGGCGGCCATCAGCGCACCCGCAAGCCCCTGCACCGCGCGGGCCGCGACCAGCATCGCCTGGTCCTGCGCCGCACCGCCGGCCAGCGAGGCGATCGAGAAGAGGATCAGCGCCGCGACGAACGTGCGGCGCTGCCCGAAGTAGTCGGCCGCGCGCCCGCCCAGCATCAGGAAGCCGGCGAACGTGATCGCGTAGGCGTCCACCACCCACTGCAGAGCCGGCGAGGAGAAGCCGAGGTTCGACTGGATCGAGGGCAGCGCGACGTTGACGATGCTCAGGTCGAGGATGACCATGAACTGGGCCACGCAGCAGACCGCCAGCAGCCACGCCGAGCGCGACCCGAACGTGCGCCCGGGCGGCGGGGCCTCCTCCACCGGCGGGGTCGTGGTGGGCGCACTCATGCGAGCCCGTCCAACTGCATTCGGAGCCGTGGACGCCTGGTAGGGTGAGCGCCCGAGCCCGCGAGCGACAACTGGAGCCCGACCCATGAAAAGACCGCCACTGGCCGCCATGCTAACGACCCTGGCCGTCCCGGTGAGCATCGTCGTCCTGGCCGGGTGCGGCGGCAAAGGAGGAAGCTCCTCGAGCTCGAGCCCGTCGACGAGCACGACCACGACGACCCTCCACAAGCACACCAGCAAACCGGCCTACTGAGGGCCGCGGCGGACCGCCTGCTCATCCCGATCCTCCCGTGCCCGGCAGCGACGCCGAGTAGCTGACCACGCCCACCGCCGGCGAGGTGCCGAGGACGTGGCCCGAGCGATCGAGCGCCTGCACGGCCGTGAAGGCGTACTTCGCCGGCAGGATCGCCGAGCTTTCGAATCCGGCCGCAGCGATCGTGGTCCGGGCCGCGAGCGCCCCGGCGCTTGCTCCGGCGAGCACCCGCCACGAGGCGACCCCGCTCGCGCCGTTCCAGCTGGCGTGCACGATCGTCTCTTCACCCGTGTTGTTGAGGCTCGCGAGCACCGCGGGCGGCGTCAGCGGACGCCCGCTCCAGGGGAAGCGGAAAGCCCGGTAGAAGGTCAGGTCGAACGGCAGATGGGCATCGAAGAGAACCGCGCCGTCGCTGCCGTACTCGGTGATCACCGGCGTGGCCCCGAAGCCCACGACGGCGTTCCCGTTCGCCAGCGTCTGCATGTTGCCCTGGCTGGCGGCGAGCAGCGACGGGGAGCTGTGGCTGTAGGAGGCGGCGAGACTCGCCCGGTGGGTCTTGAAGTCGAGCGCGATGCGCACGCCCCTCGACTGCTTGTGGATCGGCGGGTTGGAGCCGTCGTCGAAGAACGTGACCTCGCCGTCGGCGAGCACGCGGCCGTCGTGCTGCCACGCCGTTTCGGTGCCGGGCCCCATCCTGAAGGAGCTCTTCAGGCCGCCCAGCCGCCAGAGCACCCTGCCGGTGCGTTCCTGCAGCTGGTAGCCGGCCCACGTGCTGCGCGCGGAGATGAAGATGTTCCCCCCGGGCTCGGGGTCGATCGAGTTGAGGTGGAACCAGTCCCAGGGGGCCCCCGTCGTGGGCGCCGGCGTCTCGGACTCCGCGGCGGCCACGTGGTCGAGACTGTGCCATTCCCAGCGCACCAGGCCGGTCCGCATGTCGATCTCCTGGATCGCGTTGTCGACGATCGCTCCGCCGGCCGCCCCCTGGACCGGCGCCAGGTCGCAGCGGATCGGGTTGTAGGCGGTGATGTAGGCGATCCCCCCCGATGCGATCTGGAAGTCGTGGAGGTCGGCCTTCAGGCCGTTGCCCCCTGCCACCCGCGCGATCGTCCGGTAGCCGGAGTTCATCACGACGTCTTCCCCCTGGCCGAAGCCGAGCGAGAGCACCCGTCCCCGCCACCACGTGAGGGCCTCCCGGCCTTCGTAGGTCTGCTCGCTCAGGTCGGCCGCCGCTTCGCCTCCCGACAGCTTCCCGAACCACACGAGCCGGCCCTGCGGCGTGTAGATCAGCGGGCCGTACTGCCCTGGACCGGGCCCGTTGGTTGTGAGGATGTCCCCCGCCGAGGGGTCGTGATCCGGCACGGTCACGCTCAGGATCGGCGCCTGTACGCCGGGCAGGGTCGCGAAGCTCTGGTAGTCGGCTGGCGCCGCCGGCGGGTTGGGGAACCCCGAGACGGCCGCCGTCGGATACGGGGTGTCGACACGGAAGTCGAACGTGACCCGCCGGCCGCCGGCGCCGCCGCCGATGAGCGCGGCGACCGCGACGCGCTCGCCGCTGTCGAACGGCCTGTCGGGCAGGAAGCTCGCGCCGTCACCCTGCGAGTAGGCGAGCAGGCGTCCGCCGTGGGTGCCGCTGCGTTCGCCCACCACGGACACTTCGCGGATGTCGGCGGGCGGCACGCCCAGGAAGCTGATCTGCGTGTGGGGGCTGGCGGTGTTCGTCTGCGGCTCCGGCGAGACCGCCACGGAGGTGCCCGGCAGCGTCGCGTTGTGTTCGAGCGTGGTGGGCAGGCAGGGCGGCGAGGCGGCCGCCGTCGATCGGCTCGAGCTCGACAGCCGCAGGCTCGGTGAGCCGAGCACGATCGCCAGCGAGATCCAGGCGAGCGCGGCGACCCCGAGGAAGATGAGTAGGTTGCGGCGCATGTGCGAGTGCGGAACACCCCATTCGCGCGCTGGTCGCGCCCGCGAGGGTCGAGGCCGGAAGGGTGTCACATCCGGCCGCGGCCGAGCGTAAGAGTTGCGTCAAAATGCGCAGCCGCACCGGCCGGCAGGCACCGGCGCCCACGCACCGCCCCCCGCTAGTCGTCCTGCAGCAGCGAGCTCAGCAGCTTGAGGTAGTCGAGCAGGGAGCGGGGTCCGAGGAAATGCTCGCGCACCCGCTCGCGCGCCCGGACGCCCATCGCGCTGGCCGCCGGGGGATCGTTGAGCAGGCCGCAGACCGCCGCGCCGAACGGAGCCAGATCGCTCGGTACGTCCAGGAGCACGCCGCTCTGTCCGTTCTCGATCTGATCCTGGATCCCGCCGATGCGGCTGGCGGCGACCGGCCGCGCCTTCCACATCGCCTCGGCGACCGTCAGGCCGAAGCCCTCGGCGAGGCTCTTCTGCACGACCACCGTGGCCGATCGCTGCAGCGCGTTGACGATCGCGGCGTTCTCCTGCGCGTCGACGACGGGGAGCACGGCGAGGTGGATGCGCTCGCGCAGCCCGCGCTCCAGAGCGGACCACTGTGCGCGCGCGGCGTCCAGCACGGCTGCCCCCTCGGGATCGTCCGCGACGCCCTCCACGTCCGGTCCGGCGTAGAGCAGGTGCGCATCGGTGTGCGGCGCGATGTGCCTCGCGAACGCCGCGATCACGCCTGCCGGATCCTTCAGCGCATCCCATCGGGAGACCTGCACCACACGGCCCTCCTCGGGTCGCAGCGGGCGCTCCTCGGTCACCGTCGCGCGCCGCCGCACGAGGTCGCTCGTCCCGTCCATGCGCGTGAAGGCCGGCCGCGCGGTCGAGTGTTGGGGAGACAGCCCTGAGGCGGAAAGAATCGCGGCCACTGTGGGCTCGTCGAGCGCCTGGTTCTTGGGATCGAACGCATCCAGCGACGGCGTGATGATCGCGACGCGGTCCCGGCGCAGCCCATCCCAGACGAACGCGGGGCGCGAGAACACCGTGGCATCGGCCGCGGTGACGTAGGGCTCCAGGAAGCGCCAGGTCTCGCGCACGAGCGCGTTCGGCGCGTCGACGCCGATGTGGCACCGCCACACCACCGGCGCTCCGCACGAGCGAACCGCCGGTATGAGCCCGGCCGTCTGAGGATCGTGGAGGATCACCACGTCGCCCGGACCGAGCAGCGCCGAGAGCGCCGCACCGCTCGCCGCCAGTGCGCTCTCGTAGCAATGCCGCTGCGCCGCGCCGAGCGGGCCGCCGTCGCCGGGAAAGCCGTGCAGGCGGTTGTGGATCCGCTTGGTGACCGCGAAGAACTCGGCGTCGCCTCCGATCACCTCCCAGCGGGCGTCGATGCCGATGCCGCGCGCGTAGGCGAGCAGCGTGGTGAGCATCTCGGCGACGCCGCCGCCGTGCGCGGTGGAGCTCAGGTTCCACACGCGACGGCCGCCGAGCACCCCGCGCGCGCGCGGGATGCCCTCGCGCATTTCCTCGAGCTGCGCCGCTCCCAGGACCGTCGCGAACCGCTCGAGCGGCATCGCCCCGATCTCCACGCTGCTGAGGGGAGGCGCTCGCACCCGTCCTCCCCCTGGTGTCAGCGCCTGTCGTCTGAGCCGGTCAACGATCTGCCCGCGCTGGCCACGACCTTGCCCAGGAATTCTGACTGGGTGTGGACCAGCCGCTGGGCCATCTCCAGCGCCGAGCTCGTGATCTCATCGCGCTTGGCCGGCCCTCGGCCGCTGAGGGGCAGCGTCCGATCGACGGTGTCGATGAACTTCCGCACCGCGTCGATCGCGCTCTGGGCGCCGTCGTCGAGCGACTTGATCACGTCCTCGGAGAGCTCCGCGCTTCGCTCGAGGACCCTCCGCGCCTCGCGCTCGCCACGGGCCGCCCGCTTGCGCGCCGCCGCCGTCCTGCCGGTGGCTCCCCCTTTCGCCCTCCGGGCGCCGGCGCTGCTCCTCCCGGCGGACGCCGCGCGTTTCGGCGCTGCTTTTTTGGCCGTCGCGCGTTTAGGTCCCGCTTTTTTGGCGGCGGTCCGTTTCGGTCCCGTTTTTTTGGCCGTCGCGCTTCTCGAAGTGGTGCTCCTCGCAGTGGCGCCTTTCGCCGTGGCGCGTTTCGCTTTCCTCGCCGGCGCGGCTTTCGCTTTGGTCGCCGGTTTGCGTTTTGCTTTCGTCGCCGCTGCTCGCGTTTTCGCTTCGGGCATGAATCCCACCGCCTTCAGGCATCGGTCCCTGTTCGCGAAGCCCAGCGGCCGGCCGGGTGCTGCCGGCCGCGACCTTCGCCTGTCTGCCGCGACGCTACGGCATCCGCCTCGTTCGTGCCATCCGCACAAGCTCCCGCCGGGCAGTGGGCAGACCACGAGCGCCAGGACGACGCACGGCGGTGTCACCCTCTCGCGCCTGCCCGATCCCCTGGTCAACACCGCGGAAAACCCCCGATGCGGGCGCAGGCGCCATCGGCGAGTCTGCGGTCATGGGCGTCGTTCATCAACCTCGGGCCGGCGGACATGACCGTCGCTGAGGCCACCTGGGTCTTCGAGGACGTGCTCTGCGCCCTCGAGGACAGCGAGGATGGGCTCGCCGCCGTCGAGCAGGCGACCGTGCTGGCCGCGGCCGGCGGGCACCTCACCCTGCTGGAGATGACCTCATTCGAGTCCGAAGGGGATCATCGCTCCCCGGCGATCGGCGCGGTGGACGCCAAGCGGATCATCGATCGAGCCACGCGCATCGCGCACGAGGCGAGCGTCCCCTGCAGCGTCGAGGTCGATCCGGCCAGCCCGCCGTCGCACGTCGTCCTCGACTGGGCCGAGGGCCGGGATCTCCTGACCGTGGGCGCGCCCGGCACCGCGAGGTTCGGCGGCATGTTCAGCCCCGGCGTCGCCGTCAGCGCGGAGCACTTCCTCACCATGCCCCTGCTCGTCGCCCGTGCGACGCCGCCCGGGCAGCGGTTCGCCGAGCGCATCCTCATAGCCAGCGACGGCCTCGCCGGATCCGATGAGCTCGTCGACTGGGCGTCCAGCCTGGCGAGCGCCCACCATGCAGGCGTCCTGTTGGTCCATGCGATCGGGTTCGAGTCCAAGGAGCGACGCCGCCGCGTGGAGGAGCAGGCGCGCAGGCTCCAACTCGACGTGGGCAACCCGAACGAGGTGCGGATCGAGTCCGGGAACCCGCGCACGATGATCGTCGAGGCGGCCGGTGAGGCCGCCGCCTCACTGGTCGTGATGGGCAGCCGCCGGCTCAAGGGCCTGCGCGCGATCGGAAGCGTCAGCCGCCGGGTGGTGCACCTCGGCCACTGCTCGGTCCTGCTGGTCCCGCCCGAGCGCCTCCATCCCTGAGCGCGTGCTCGGCTCAGCCCCCGCCCGCACTGCAACTCGCATTGCAGCGCTGGCGTCCGTGCGATCTCCAGTCGAAGCATTTTCAGTAGCCGCAAGGCCCGCAGTCCTCAGCTGCGGAGTCGGGCGCGTGCCCTCGGGGACCGGGCACGCCGTCTGACCCTCAACTCAGTCGTTCCCTCGAAACCAAGCGCCGAAAGCGAAAGAAACGGATCGCTCCGCAAATGCACCACACAGTCAGCCGTCTCCTCGCTGTTGCAATAGCGCTGTGCGTGCTGGTTGGCGCTGGAGCGCCGCTGTCCGGACAGGCCGCTCTCGCCGGCGCATACACCGGGGTCCCGGCTAACTCGACCGTCACCTGTCAGACAACCCGCACTCATGGCGTGCGCGTGCGCATATGCGCGTATCACGTCGCGAACAAGCCTGCCCAGACACGGCGGGCCGTCCACACAGGCCCACGCGGCCCTCGAGGCGCCGTTGGTCCGCGGGGGCCGCGGGGGCTCACCGGGGCCACCGGCCTGAGGGGTGTCACCGGAGAAACCGGCGCCCAGGGACAGCCGGGCGTGGCTGGGCCGCAGGGCACGGAAGGGGTTACGGGCGCGCAGGGACCTCAGGGTGTGCAAGGAGAAGTCGGCGCGGCCGGTCCCGAAGGCAAAGCTGGGCCGCAGGGCTCCATCGGCCCCGAGGGTCCCGAAGGTGCACAGGGCGCACAGGGAGCCAAAGGCCCGGCGGGCCCGGAAGGCAAGGAAGGCCAGGAAGGCCCAGCAGGAGCGCAGGGACCCAAGGGCGAAACCGGACCCGAAGGCAAACAGGGCACGGCCGGCGCCCAGGGCGCGAAAGGCGAACAGGGCATCCAGGGCAACGAAGGCGCTGAAGGCAAGGAAGGCGCTGAAGGCAAGGAAGGCAAGGAAGGCGCGAAAGGCGAAAAAGGCCTGACCGGTGCCGAAGGCAAGGAAGGCGCGAAAGGCGAAAAAGGCCTGACCGGTGCCGAAGGCAAAGAAGGCAAAGAAGGCAAACAGGGCGCGACCGGCGCTCAGGGCGTCAAAGGCGAAACCGGGGCCGAAGGGAAAGAAGGCGCCGCGGGCGCCCAGGGCGTGAAAGGCGAAACGGGCACCCAGGGCAAAGAAGGCGCCCAGGGCAAAGAAGGCAAAGAAGGCGCCCAGGGCAAAGAAGGCAAAGAAGGCGCCCAGGGCAAAGAAGGCGCGAAAGGCGAAAAAGGCGAAAAAGGCGAAACGGGCGCGAAAGGCGAAAAAGGCGAAACCGGGACGCTGGGGGCCGAATCGGTCGCGACTGCGAACCTAGCCAAAGAAGCGGTCACCGGTGCGAAGGTGGCAAGTGAAGCGGTGGAAACCGGGAAGATAAAACTGCTGGCGATCACCGAAGCGCTGCTCGCCTCCGAAGCGGTCGCCGAAGGGAAGATCAAGAAAGAAGCGGTCGGCGAAACAAAGCTCGCCTCAGAAGCGGTCGCCGAAGCGAAGATCAAGAAAGAAGCCGTGAGCGAAACGAAGCTCAAATCCGAAGCGGTCGCCGAAGCAAAGCTCAAATCCGAAGCCGTTGCAGAAGCGAAGCTCAAGAAAGAAGCGGTCAGCGAATCCAAGATCAAAAAAGAAGCGGTGACGGCGTCCAGGCTCGCGCTCCCCACCGCGAAGCCGAGCAAACCCGCAGAAGGGGCGATCACGGTTGCCGCTGCGGCACCCGCGCGCAAGGTCTCCGCGGCGATCGTCGGCAACGGATCGAAAAAAGAATGGCTGATCGAACACGGTCTCGAAACCAGGCTCGTGCACGTGTCCGTGCAGGCGAGCGAATCGGAAGAACCCGGCGAACTTGAATCAGTGTCGAACTACAAAGTCAAGGTGATCAGCGCCAAATCGGTCGAAATCGTGTTCACGACGGCCCCCGCCGCGAAAGCCCTCCTCTACGTCACAGTGATCGGCTGACCCGATGAGAACGGGAGCGAGGAGAAGCATCGCCAGGCGTACCTGCCTCGCCGCCGCCGTGCTCGTAGCGGCGTTTGTCGCCGGGTGCGGGTCCAGCACGCAAGATCTCGACAGCGCCAAGCTCGAGAGCTCGATCGCGGGCTCAATCCTGACGGAGCACGGGCTTCACACGACCGTTCAGTGTCCGTCGCACGTCCCGCAGCAGTCGGGCCGGCGATTCACCTGTGTGGCGCGGCTCGAGGCGGGCACCTACCCGGTGACGGTCACCGAGATCGGCAAGGACGGTCACGTGCGGTACGCGAACGAGCGGCCGCTGGTGACTCTGGACGTGGCAAAGGTCCAGCGGGCGATCGCGGCGTCGGTTCTCGCACAGAGGCATGTGCACGCGACGGTCACGTGCCCGTCCGAGGTCATCCAGCAGGCCGGCGTGGTCTTCAGCTGCACCGCGGCCATCGCCGGCGGCTCGCACCGCTACCCGTTCGAGGTGAGCGAGACCGACGACGCGGGTCACGTGCGCTACCTCGGCACCTGACGGCGAGCGTCGCGGCTCTACCTCGCGCCGGCCCGCACGCGCTCGGCCCAGCGCTCGGCCCATGCGTTGATCGGAGGGAAGGCGTCGAGCAGGCGCTGGCCCTCGAGCGTGAGCCGATAGCCGTCGCTGTCGTGCTCCACGATCTGAGCCTCGCGCAGCTCCGCCAGTCTCTGGTTCAGCACGCTCGAGGACATCCCCTCGCAGCGCTGTTGAAGCGCACGGAAGAGGAGTGGCCGCTCGCGCAGCTCCCAGATGATCCTCAGCGCCCAGCGCCGGCCGAGTAGGTCCAGCAGGGCCATGATCGGCTTGCCGCCGCTGGAGCCTCGCACGGGCCGGCCCGGGACGGCGCTTGCGGCAGACCGCTCCGCGACGGGAGGCGTGCGGGCTGCTCGGGGGGTCTTCGGCTTGTGCATCGGAAATCGAAGCGCTAGGGTATCTGCTCCTGAAACCAAAGCATGACGAAGGAGCGTACAGCCGATGACCGACGGGCCGCCTCGCATACCGCCGCTGGAGCCCCCCTACGACCCGGATGTGGAGGCGGCTCTCATGAGATGGATGCCGCCGGGCAGCACCGCGGAGCCGCTGCGGCTGTTCCGCACGCTGATGGTCCACGAGGAGCTTGCCGGCCGCATGCGCCCGCTCGGCGCGGGAATCCTCGGCTCGAGGGCCAGGGTCCCGGCGTCCCTGCGAGAGGTCGCGATCCATCGAACCTGCGCCCTGACGGGCGCGGAGTACGAGTGGGGAGTGCACGCGGTCGCGTTCGGGGCACCGCTCGGGTTCAGTCCCGAGCAGCTCCTCAGCACCGTTCACGGCCGCTGGGCGGACGCCTGCTGGGACGCGGCGCAGTCGAGCGTGTTTCGGCTGGTCGACGAGCTGCACGCCACGAGCACCGTCTCCGATGAGCTCTGGGATCAGCTTACCGAGCACTTCGAGCGCGATCAGGTCCTCGAGCTCATTGTCACGGTTGGCTGGTACCACGTGATCGCCTTCGTCTGCAACGGCGCCGGGGTGTCCCTGGAGGACTGGGCCGAGCGTTTCCCGGCGCCCCTCGCGGCGGGGTGAGGCCGCCGGCCGCGCTGCTGATGTCGGGGCCCGGGCACGGGCGGAGGGGCGGAGGCGCTCGACCGGGCTCGATGCCCGGCGCGCACTCGGCGCGAGCGGTTCAGACCCGGCTCGTGCGCGGACGCCGCGAACGCGACCGGGCGCCGCGGCGGGTCTGTGCCTGGGCTGTGTCCGCCTGACGGGACCAGCCGGCGAAGAACGCCTCGGCAGCCGCTGCGTCCAGCGGTCGGGCGAACAGGAAGCCCTGCCCGCTGTCACAGTTCTGCTCCCTGAGGAGCGCGAGCTCGTGGGGCTCCTCGATGCCCTCGGCAAAGGTCTCGATCGAGAGCGCCTTGCCGAGCTGGACGAGCGTGTGGATCAGGGTCTCGCCCTCTTTGTTGTGCTTCAGCCCCGAGATGAAGGAGCGGTCGATCTTCAGAGCGTCCACCGGGAAGCGCTGCAGGTGGGCCAGCGAGGAGTATCCGGTACCGAAGTCGTCGATGGCGATGCGCACGCCGAGGTCCTTGATCGCGGCGAGGCGGCGGGCCGTCTCCTCGATGTTTCGCATCAGCGTCGTCTCGGTGATCTCGATCGTGAGCGCCTCCGGCGGGAGCGCGCTGATGCCAAGCGCGCCCTCGATGTCGAGCACGAGCTGATCGCTGTCGAGCTGGCGTGCGGAGACGTTGACCGCGATCGCGATCGAGTGGCCCGCGTCTCGCCAGGCGGCTGCCTGGTTGCAGGCGGTCTCCAGCACCCATCGCCCCACGTCGCCGATCAGACCGGTCTCCTCCAGCAGCGGAATGAACTCGTCGGGCGCCACCAGCCCGCGCACCGGATGCTGCCAGCGGATCAGCGCCTCGACGCCCGTCGGCGTCATGCTGCCGAGGTCGAGCGTCGGCTGATAGGCCAGCACGAACTCCTCCTTCTGCAGTGCGTCGCGCAGGTCCATCTCGAGCTCCATGCGGTCCTGCACAGTGCTCTGCATTCCGGCCTCGAAGACCGCGTAGCGGTTGCGGCCGTCCCACTTTGCGCGGTACATCGCGACGTCGGCGTCGCGCAGCAGATCGCCGGCCGAGGTCCGCTCGCCCGCGGCGATCCCGATGCTGGCGCTGACGGTCAGCGAGACCTCCCCGGCGGGGCCGAGCCTGAAGGGCCGCTCGAGCGCTGCGAGCAGCCGCTCGGCGAGCAGCTCCGGGCCGGCGGTCAGGGAGATGTCGTCGCTGATCACGACGAACTCGTCGCCCCCGAGTCGCCCGAGCGCGTCCGCCTGGCGCACGACCGCCGTCAGGCGCTCCGCCACCGCCTTCAGCAGTTCGTCGCCGACGCCGTGCCCGAGGGTGTCGTTGATGCTCTTGAAGTTGTCGAGGTCGATGAACAGCGCCGCCGTCGGCTTCTGGCTGCGGGCGGAGCGCGCGAGCATCTGCTCCACGCGGGCGAGCACGAGTGTGCGGTTGGGCAGCCCGGTGAGCGGGTCGTGGGTGGCCAGGAACGCGAGCTCCTCCTCGCGCCTGGTTAGCTCTTCGTCGGTGCGCTGGCGCTCCTTCTCGAAGGACTCGCACATGCGCAGCAGGCTGAACTCGAGGCTCAGCTGGAGCATGTTCAGCGCATGGGCGAGCGCCTCCGGCGGGGTGCCCAGGGCCCCTGCGCACTCGCGCAGGACGTCGGCCATCACGTTTCGCCACCACAGGCTCCGCCTCGTCACCTCATGCAACGACGCCGCGCGGTGGGCGGCGAGCTCGCCGAAGATCTTCGATGAGTCGCGGCTCGCCTCGATGGTCACCTCGAGCCCGTCACCGGCGATCCAGCGTGCGACCGCCACCGTCGAGCTCGAGCAGATCCGTTCGAAGCTCGCCTGGACCGGCGCGTCGACCACCTGACCCGACTGTGCCGTCTGCGCGACGGTCTCTCGCAGCACGTCCTCGCTGCGCGCGCGGAGCGCCTCGCCGAGGCGGCGAAGGTCATCCGGGCTGGGGTCGCCAGCAGCTGGCCGCCGCTCGTCCCCGGCCGGGCTGGGGGGTTCAGTGGCCATCTCAGAGCAATCAATCGGCCTCCCGGCGAGGACACTTGACATCTGCAGCGCCGCGCAGACGTCCGTCTGCCCGGGGCTGGGTGCTTGCGGGGCCCGGCCTCAGGCGGCGAAGCGCTGTGCGGCGCGAGCGCGCGCCTTGGCCGCCTCGACCTCGCGGCTCTTGGCGGGCGCGGAGGTCACGAGCTCATCCAGCAGTGTCGCGGACGCGCCGGCGACGGCGTCGACGGCTCGCTCGAAGGCTGCGAGGTTGGCCTGGGAGGGCTTGGAGAAGCCGCTGATCTTGCGCACGTACTGCTCTGCTGCGGCCCGCACCTCGTGCTCGGTGGCGGGCGGCTCGAAGTTGTAGAGGGAGCGGATGTTTCTGCACATGGCGCGATCCTAGCAACAGCCCGGTGGCGCGCGATGGCGCTAATCTGCGGGCATGCCGGGAGGGTGGCCGACGACCGCCTATGAGCAGTGGAGCGCGACCTGCGACACGCTGCACGCGCACACCCAGGTGCTGGGCAAGCTGGCGGTCGCGCTGGCCCCCCCGGAGCCCGAGCTCCAGCACGCCGCGCTGGTGCTCAGCGCGCGCGGCTGGGAGACGCGCCCCCTGCCCGCGCCCGACGGCTCCGGCGCGCTGGTCGCGGCGCTCGACCTCCGCAGTCACGAGGCCGTGGCCGAGCACAGCGACGGGCGCACGCGCCGGGTTCCCCTGACTCCCGACCGCCCCGTCGGCGAGGTCACGCGCGAGCTGCTCGCGGCGGTCGGCGAGCTCGGCGGGCCGGTCGAGATCAGCACCGCGCCGCAGGAGGTGGCGTGGAGCGTGCCGCTGGACGAGGACAGCGAGCATGCCTCCTACGACAGCGGTCAGGTCGAGTCCTACTTCGCCTCGGCCACGCTCGCGGCGCTCGTGCTGGCCGCGTACCGCGCCCCCTACCGCGGGCGCTCGACGCCGGTGAACGCCTGGTGGGGCTCCTTCGACCTCGCCGTCAGCCTCTTCTCGGGGCAGCCTGCGGAGGCACCCTCGAGCGACTTCATCATGCGCAACGCGATGGACGCCCAGGAGGTCGCGGTCGGGTGGTGGCCGGGGGATCCGCGCTACGGTCGCGCGGCGTTCTACGCCTATGCACACCCGGCGCCCGAGGCATTCGCCGCGGCCACGCTGTCGCCCTCGGCCGCCCGCTGGGAGGGCGAGCTCGGCGAGTACGTGCTCGACTGGGAGGACGTCTGCGCCAGCTCCGACCCCCACGCGTTCGCGCTCGAGTTCCTGCGCTCGGCGTTCAACCATGCATGCCTGGTATGCGGGTGGGATCCCGCGCTGCCGGCCAGTGCGGAAGGCACCCCGCCCCCTGTCCGCTGAAGCCCCGGCGATGGGCGCGGCGCCCGGCCCGAGGAGTGCCGGCGGGCCGCGGTGTAACGCCGGGGCCCCCGGGCGGACTGATAGCTGTGACCGCAAACTCCACCCGGAGGCGCTTCCACGCGCGCCGATCGATACACGTCGGGCACGGCTGAGATGAGCCTGCATCAGCATCTCCTGGGAGACCTCCTGCCCGTCGGGCTCAACGCCGTCGCCGCGCTCGCAGCCGTCGGACGCGGTGGCCGTCGGGCGGGCGGGCTCGACGAGGACGCCGAGCTGCTGCAGCAGCTGCGCGACGGAGACGAGGAGGCCTTCCTCGCGCTGGTCGCGCGCCACCAGGCGATGCTGCTGCGGCTGGCGGGCACGTTCGTCTCGAGCCGTGCTGTGGCCGAGGAGGTCGTGCAGGACACCTGGCTGGGAGTGCTGCGCGGCATCGACGGCTTCCGCGGTCGATCATCGTTCCGCACCTGGCTGCTGCGAATCCTCGTCAACCGCGCGCGCAGCACGGGGGTGTCGGAGGATCGGAGCGTCGCCATCGGCGATGCCGTGCCCGCCGTGGACCGTGCGCGCTTCGACGCCGGCGGGGCGTGGATGGCCCCGCCGCAGCACTGGATCGAGGACAGCGACGACCGCATGCTCGCGGACTCGCTCGGCCCGCGGATCCGGGCCGTCCTCGATGAGCTCCCGGTGCGTCAGCGGGAGGTCGTGATGCTGCGCGACATCGATGGGCTCTCGAGCGCCGAGGTATGCGAGGCGCTCGGCATCAGCGAGGGCAACCAGCGCGTGCTGCTGCACCGTGGGCGCAGCCGGCTGCGCGAGGCGCTCGAAGCGGAGCTCGGGGTGGCGTGAGCATGTTCTGGACCAGCAGCGATCTCGCCTGCCAGGAGATGGTCGAGCTGATCACCGACTACCTCGAGGGCGCCCTCTCGCGACGGCAGCGGCGGCGCTTCGAGGCACACCTCGCCGGCTGCGAGCACTGCAGCGAGTACCTGGCGCAGATGCGCACCACGATCAGGCTCAGCGGCGCGCTGGAGGTCAGCGATCTGACGCCGCAGATGAGACAGGAGTTCGCCCATCTCTACCGGCGCTGGCGCGCCGAACCCGGGTAGGCCGCCCGGCGCATCGCACTCCACGCCTCGCGTGCGGCCGCGGTCGGCATAATCCTCGGCATGGACGACGCTGTGGCCCGTTACTGTGCAGCCTCGGAAGCCTGCGACATGGAGGCGATGGCCGCCACGTTCGCCCCCGACGTCGAGTTGCCGTCCCCGATATTCGGCCGAGTCACCTTCAGGGGACCGGATGTGATCGGGGTCCTCACGGCCGTTTACAGGACCGTGCGGGGGGTTCGTTGGGAGGCCCCTGTCGGCGAGGGCGCCACACGCCTTGCGATCGCCCGCGCCACCATCCTCGGGATTCGCATCGATGACGCGATGGTGTTCGAGCTCGACGAGCAGGGCAGGATCCGCCGCATCCGTCCCCACCTTCGACCGCTGGCGGCAACGATCCTGTTCGTCCTCATGCTCGGCCCGCGTGTCGCCGCCGAGCCGACGATGATGGTCCGCGGGCTGCGTCGAAGCTGAGGGTCTCGGCTGGATCGGCGACCGCTCGCAGCATCGCCCGCGCGGGCGGCTGGAGGAGAGCGGCTCGGGGCACCTGCTCAGCGCATCCGGCTCCACTCGGCCTTGTGCGCCTTCTTGGCCGCCTGGTAGTCGGCCAGCGCCTCTGTGGAGTCGACGTCGCCGAGCGTCGGGTGGGGCGGCACGAGCTGTCGGGCGGCGGCGACCTCATAGCGCTTGGCGAGCACGGCACCGAGCGCCTTGACCTTCATCTCCCCGAAGCCCGGCAGCGCCTCCAGGTTGGCGCGCAGCTCCTCGGCGTTGGCAGCATCGGTCCAGACACGTGCCGCATCGCCGTCGTAGCGGTCCTCGACGTGAACCGCGAGGTCGTGCACGCGCCTGGCCATCGACCCCGGGAAGCGGTGGATCGCGGGCTTCTCGCGGAACACCGGCTCGAGGTCGGCGCGAGCGAGCTTCGCGGCCTCGAGGGACCCGAGTCGCTCGCGCAGCGCAAGCGGTCCCGAGAACGCCTTTTCGACCGACACCTGCTGATCGAGGGCGAAGCCCACGAGCAGCGCCATCGGATCGGAGGCGATCAGCTCGTTGGCCTCTTCGGAGTGTGTGAAGTAGAGGCGGTCGGGCATCGACTCGATCCTAGCCGGAGCGCGCCGCCGCGGCGGGCTCGCCGGGCGAGCGCTCAGACGGTCTGCGCGGCGGCGAGATAGAGCACCGCCTGGGTGCGTGCCACCGCGGCGATGGCGCTGTCGGGCACGAGCAGCTCCGGATGATGGAGACCTCGCCGCTGGAAGCCCTCGGCTCCGTCGAGCCCCACGAACGCCATCGCGAGGGGGGCGAGGGATCCGAAGAAGGCGAAGTCGTCGGAGCCGCACGAGCGCCACTGCGGCGCCCGCACGAGCGCCGCCGGCGCCAGCAGCTCCACGGCGCGGCCCACGAGCCCGGGGTCGTTCTCCAGCACCGGCTCGCCCGGCACGAGCTCCACGACCGCCCGGCATCCGTGCGCCGCGGCGACGCCCGCGGCGACCTCGGCGACCATCTCGCGCAACGCGGTCCTGTCGCGCGGCCGGTGGGCCCGCAGCGCGGCCCGCGCGCGGGCGCGCGCGGGGATCACGTTCTCGGCGCTGCCCGCCTCGAGCACCCCGACGGTGAGGGAGGCCGCCGCGAGCGGGTCGATCAGGCGCCCGGACCGGGCGTGCAGGGCGACCACGATCTCGGAGATGGCGAGGATCGGGTCGCGCCCCAGGTGAGGATAGGCGCCGTGGGCCGGTGTGCCCTCGACGACGATCTCGACGGCGTCGCAGGAGGCGTTGACGGCACCCGGGTCGAGTGCCACCGCGCCCCACGGCAGCTCGGGTTGCACGTGGGCCGCGACCACGGCGGCCAGCGGCTCGGCCGCGAGCTCGCCGTGCGCGAGCTGCTCGGCCCCGGATGGGTAGGCCTCCTCGCTCGGCTGGAAGATCGCAAGCAGCGGTGCCGGGAGCGGCCCGGAAAGCCCGTGGGCGGCGCGCACGAGCGCCACGAGCGCCGCCATGTGCACGTCGTGGCCACAAGCGTGCATCGCCTCGCCGGCGGCACTGAACGGCGCGTCGGTCCGCTCGCGCAGGGGCAGCGCGTCGAGCTCGGCGCGGACCGCCACCGCCGCCCCCGCCGGGTCGCCGACGCGGGCCATGCGCCCCGTCCCCGCCACCGTCTCACAGCTCACCGGCAGCGCCTCCGCGATCGACCGCGCGGTGCGATGCTCCTGGTGGGAGAGCTCCGGCGCAGCATGCAGCCTGTGGCGCAGGGCGACGGCCTGCGCCAGCTCGCGGTCGATGCCCTCCAGGAGCTCCGCCAGCGCAGCGTCAGTAGATGGCGGCATAGCGCCTGCAGATCTCGCCGACGTCCAGCCGCGCGGTCGCCTCCAGCTCGGCGCGCTTGACGCACACGTAGGCGTCGTACATCAACGGGGAGAACCACTCCCGCACGGTCGTGTCGGCCTCGAGCGCCTCGAGTGCCTCCTCGAGTGTCGCCGGAAGCGCGCCCACGCCGAAGCGCTCGGCCTCCGCTCCCTGCAGCTCGGCCGGATCGCGGTCGAGTATCGGCGGAGCGTCGAGCCCCGCGCGCACGCCGTCCAGGCCGGCTCTCAGAATGCCGCCGAGCGCCAGATGGGGGTTGGCGCTGGCGTCGGCTCCGCGGTACTCCAGGCGCAGCTGGCTCGCGGGATCGGCACCCGCGAGCGAGACCAGCGGCGGGATGCGCAGCAGCGCTTCGCGGTTGCGCTCGGCCAGGCAGGCCGCACCGGCGCTCCAGTGGTGGGGCTGCAGCCGCGCCGCCGACACCGGGCTGGGCGCCGTGAGCGCGTTCAGGGCGCGCGCATGCAGCAGGATGCCGGCGGCGAAGCGCCCTCCGAGCTCGCTCAGGCAACCCGGCCGGCCCGGGTCGTACAGCGCCGAGCGGCCGCTGCGGTCGAGCAGGCTGAGGTGGATGTGAACGCCGTTGCCGGCCTCCGCGGGGTCGAGCAGCGGCACGAAGCTCGCGCGCATCCCGTCGCGCCGGGCGATCTCGCGCACGACCTCGCGCAGCAACACCGCGCGGTCGGCGCCGGCCATGCCCGGCGCGGGCGCCACGGGGATCTCGAACTGGTGCGAGGCGTACTCCGGGAAGAAGCGCTCGGGCTCCAGGCCAGCCTCGATCAGGGCGCCCATCACCCGGCTCGCGAACGGCTCGGCCAGCCGCTGGGCCTCCAGCGAGAACGGCAGCGCGGGCGGCGAGTCGAGCAGCAGCTGGAACTCGTGCTCGAAGCTGGTGGCCACGCCCACCCCCAGCTCCTGCTCGATCTCCCGCAGCGTCTCGCGCAGGAAGCTTCGCGGGCAGCACTCCCAGGGGCGGCCGTCGGTCTCGACGATGTCGCAGAGCAGGAGCTCGAGCCCGCGTCCGCCGTCGGCCGGCACGCGGGTCTGCGTGCCGGGATCGGGCAGCAGCCGCAGATCGCCCCTCGAGCCGAACGGATCCGATCCGGCGAGCGGACCGAGCGGCGTGAGCGCGTGGTTGGCCGGCACCCACCCGACCCCCGTCCGCAGATGCTGCTCCAGCTCGGACGCGAGCACCGCGCGGCCGCGCACGATCGCGCCGAGGTCGCAGCAGGCGAGCGTGACCAGGTCCGCCCCGCTCACGGGAGCATCTCTGGCGTCACCGTCCCGTTGTCCCACACGCCCTCGCGCAGCCCGTGGTCCCGGGCCCCGGCGCGCACGGCCTCGGCGTCGGCGGCGGTGGCGATCACGATGATCCCGCCGGCCGGCCCCTCACGCCGCTGGATCGCCGTGGCGAGACGCTCCTGAGGCTGCATGTGCAGTCCGTGGCTGCCCAGCGAGGGGTAGGTGTCGGCGACGGCGTAGAGGCACCCCCCGGGTCCCTGCACGCGGCCCACCACGCAGGCGAAGTGGCCGACGTCCCAGTCCGGCTCCGGCCCGTCGAGCGTGCCGTCGAGCAGGTAGGCGAGCAGCTGCGGCACGCTCGCGCATGCGCCCCACAGGTGCCGGGTCGCGAGGTTGGCCAGCAGAGTCACCGGGCGGGGCAGCCCGGCGAGCAGGTCGAACATCCCGGCGAGCGCGTCCGCCGTCCATGGGCCGCCATAGGCGATCGCATCGAGCTCCCCGCCGGCGAGCGAGACGATCGCCCCGACCACGCCCGCGGCGGTGGTCCCGGACACGTCCGGGTCCTCGACGGTCGGCAGCGACAGCCGGTAGTCGCGCCGGCCGGGTTCGCCGTGCGGCAGGACGCCCGCCTCCCTGACGCCCGAGATCACGCTGCCCGCCGCGCGGGCGACAGCATCCTGGTCGAGCGGCTCCCCGGCGCGCCCCTCGATGCCGGCCGCGCCGAGCGCGAGTGCACCGCAGAAGGCGCCGCACAGGTCATCGCGCTGGGGCAGCTCGCGGGCATGGATCTCCAGCAGGCGCCGTGCGCCCGGGAGCAGCGTCATCTGCAGCTGCGCGGAGGCCCCCATCGCCCCAATATACGGCCGTGGGGTGCGATCGCGTCAACCTTCGGTCCTGCGCGGGGCGTAGCGGTGGTGGAGCATCAGCGCGTTTCCGTGCGGGTCGGTGAAGAACGCCATGTGGCACACGCTCGTGTCCAGGGTGTCGCCCGCGAAGCTCACGCCGCGCGCCTCCAGGGTGGCTCGCGCGGCGGCCACGTCGTCGACGTGCAGCGCGATCGCGTTCTGGTTGACGCTGTGGGGGATCCCCATCGCCTCCGCATCGACCACGCTGAGGGTGAGGTTGCCGGTCTCGAACTCCGCGAACTTGCGCTCGGGCATGTAGACCGAGCGGCGCAGCCCGAGGGTCTCGCCGTAGAACTCGACCGATGCGGCGAGATCGTCGGCGGGCACCGCCACGAAGTCGACGCCGCCGACCAACTGCTCGTTCGTGCTCATCTTGCTGCCTCCGGGTCCGGTTGCGGGAATCTGGGCGAGGGTCATAGCACGTAGGCTTGGCGCACACTCGTCGCCCCGCCACCGAAAGGAAGCGCCACATGAGCTGGGACTTCTCCACAGATCCCGACTTCCAGCAGCAGCTCGACTGGATGGCCGACTTCGTCCGCCAGGAGATCTGGCCACTGGAGGCCGTGTGGCACGATCTCGGCATCGACGGTCTGCAGCGGGCGCTGGCGCCGCTGAAGGAGCAGGTGCGCGCAGCGGGGCCTGTGGGCCACGCACCTGCCTCCCGAGCTCGGCGGCCAGGGCATGGGCCAGGTGCGCCTCGGGCTGATGCACGAGATCCTCGGCACCTCTCCGATCGCGCCCGCTGGCGTTCGGCAACGCCGCGCCCGACTCGGGCAACTCCGAGATCCTCGCGCTCGCCGGAACCGAGGAGCAGAAGGACCGCTGGCTGCATCCGCTGCTCGCCGGCGACCTGCGCAGCGCGTTCAGCATGACCGAGCCCCACACGCCCGGGTCCGATCCGACCCAGCTGGCGACCCGAGCCGTGCGCGACGGTGACGAGTACGTGATCGACGGGACCAAGTGGTTCTCCTCCAACGCCTCGATCGCCGACTTCCTGATCGTGATGGCCGTCACCAACCCCGAGGCGCGGCCCTCGCAGCGCGCGTCGATGTTCATCGTCCCCTGCGACACGCCCGGCGTCGACATCCTCCGCGACGTGCCCACCATGGAGCATCCCTGGGAGCAGTTCGGCGGCTATGGCGGGCACGCGGAAATCCGCTACAGCGGCGCGCGCGTTCCCGCCGAGGCGCTGCTCGGCGCGGAGGGCGACGGCTTCATGCTCGCGCAGAGCCGCCTCGGCCCCGGCCGCATCCACCACTGCATGCGCTGGCTGGGGGTTGCGCGCCGTGCGTTCGACATGATGTGCGAGCGGGCCACCTACCGCCACGCGCACGGCTCGCTGCTCGCCGAGAAGCAGACGGTCCAGAACTGGATCGCCGACAGCGCCGCCGAGATGCAGGCCGCGCGCCTGATGACGCTGCACGCGGCGTGGGTCATGGACACCGAGGGGGCGCGGGCCGCCCGGACCGACATCGCGCTGATCAAGTTCTACGGCGCGAAGGTGCTCCACGACGTTGTCGACCGGGCTGTGCAGGTTCACGGCGCGCTCGGCTACTCAACCGACCTGCCGCTCGAGCAGATGTACCGCTTCGCACGCGCGGCGCGCATCTACGACGGTCCCGACGAGGTGCATCGGCAGTCGGTCGCCCGCCACGTCCTGAACGGCTACGAGCCGCCTGCCGACGGTGTGCCCAGCGAACACCTGCCCACCCGCCGCGAGCGCTCGCGCGCGCGCTTCGCCGAGCTGCTCGAGACGGTCACCGCCAACGACTAGTTCGGCGCTCTAGGCTGAGGCGATGGCCACCGACGCCAGGCAGGCCCCGGCCGGGTTCGACCCGCGGTCCTTCGAGAGCTTCCGCTTCGTCGCTCGCGAGCTCGACGCGGACGGACGCGTGACCCTTCGATACGCGCTCGACGAGTCGATCGGCTTCGTCGAGGAGTTCGACCTGCCCGTCGCCGGCCCGATATCGGCCGCCGAGCGGGCACGGGTCGATCCGCTGCTCGCGCTGCTGCACTGGGCCGCCGGCGTCAGCTACTTCAAGACGGCGCTACCCGCCCAGGTGAGTTGCGAGACGGGCGCGCCGCCGCCCGCCGTGGCGCGGCTGCTCGAGGCGCTCTACTCCGAGGGGCTCGGCGAGCTCGCCTTCACAAACGCGCTTTCCGAGCTCCCGCGGCCGCGCTTTCCGCGGGCGGGCTCCGTCGCCGGGGCGGTGGTCGAGCCGGCGGGCGAGGAGCGGCGCGTGCTGGTGCCGATCGGCGGCGGCAAGGACTCGATCGTCGCGCTGGAGATCGTCCGCCGCGCCGGTCTGCAGACGGCGCTGTTCTCGATCGGGGACGCGCCGCCGATCCTGCGCACGGTCGCCGCCGCCGGGCTGGAGCACCTCCAGGCTCGCCGCCGCCTGGACCCCGGGCTGGCCCGGCTGAACCGCACCGGCGCGATCAACGGCCACGTGCCCGTCACCGCGATCGTCTCCTGCGTGGCCCTGCTGACGGCCGCGCTGCACGGCTTCGACGACGTCGCGATGGCCAACGAGCGATCGGCCTCCAGCGGCAACCTCGTGTGGGACGGGATCGAGGTCAACCACCAGTTCAGCAAGAGCCTCCGCGCCGAGCGGCTGCTGAGCTCGGCACTCGAGGAGGTTCCCGGCGCTCCGCGCCTGTTCTCCGTCCTGCGGCCGGCGTCGGAGCTCTCGATCGCCCGCGCATTCGCACGCATGGAGCCCTACCACACGGCCTTCACCAGCTGCAACGCCATCTTCCGCTCCGACCCGGAGCTGCGGGCCGCGTCGTGGTGCTGCGAGTGCCCCAAGTGCCGCTTCGTGTTCCTGGCGCTCGCGCCCTTTTGCGACCCGGCGCAGCTGCGCGCCATCTTCGGGCGTGACCTGCTCGACGAGGACGGGCAGTTCGAGGGCTTTGCGCTGCTCACCGCCACAGGGGGTCACAAGCCGTTCGAGTGCGTCGGCGAGGAGCAGGAGAGCATCGCGGCGATCAGGCTGCTGGCCGAGGACCCCCGCTGGCGCGAACAGCGCGTGGTCGCCCGCCTGGTGGCGGAGGTGCTGCCGCTGTATCCGCGGTCGGTCGGTGATCCCGCCGAGGTGCTCGCGCTCAGCGAGGAGCACGCCGTGCCGAGGGCCCTGCTCGCCGAGGTCCGTGCGCTTCTCCGAGCTTGACGGCGCGCGCGTCGGCGTGTGGGGCGCCGGCCGCGAGATCGCCTCCTTCGCCGAGCAGCTCGCACGGCGCCTGCCGTCGGCGCGGATAGTGGCGGCCGCGTTCGACGAGCCGCCGCCGGGCGACGTGCGCGAGATCCTGCGCGCGCCCGGGGCGAGCATCGTCTCCGGCGAGGGCGCGGCCGACGCGCTCGCCGCCTGCGAGGTGATCGTGCGGTCGCCGGGCGTGTCGATCCACCGGCCGGAGCTGGAGCGGCTGCGGGCGGTGGGCATCCCGGTGACGACGGCCACCGGCCTGTGGCTCGCCGAGCGCGGGGGCGCCGGCGTGATCGGCGTGACGGGCACGAAGGGCAAGAGCACGACCGCGGCGCTGGGCGCGCATCTCGCCCGCGCCGCGGGCGTGGAGATGCTCCTCGCCGGCAACATCGGCGTGCCCGCGCTGGACCTGCTGGACGCCGCTCCGCAGGCGCCGGCCGTCGTGGAGCTCTCCAGCTACCAGATCGCGGACCTCGAGATCGGCCCCGAGGTGGCGGTGCTGACCAACCTGTTCCGCGAGCACGTCGACTGGCATGGATCGGAGGTCGCCTACCGTGCCGAGAAGCTGCGCCTGCTGAGCCTGCCGGGGGTGCGCGTGCGTGTGCTGAGCGCGCGCGAGCGCGGGCTGTATCCCCCGGACGCTGGCGGCGAGGTCCGCTACTTCGGATCGCCGGAGGGCTGGGACGTGCTGGACGGAGGCGTCGCCCACCGGGGGCGGCCAGCCGTGAGCGCCGGCGAGATGCCGCTCCCCGGCGAGCACAACGCGATGAACCTGTGCGCGGCGCTCGCGGGTCTGGAGGCGTTCGGGATCGAGCCGCCGCTGCCCGACGGGCTGGCCGGCTTCCAAGCGCTCCCTCACCGTCTGCAGACCGTCGCCGAGAACGACGGGGTGATGTGGGTGGATGACAGCATCTCCACCACCCCGGAGTCCACGGCCGCCGCCCTCGCGAGCTTCGCCGGGCGCGAGATCATCCTGATCGGCGGCGGCCAGGACCGCGGCCAGGACTTCGGGCAACTCGCACGTGCGCTGGCCGACGGCGGGGTGACGGTGATCGGTGTGCCGTCGACCGGTGCGCGTCTCCTGCAGGCGGCCGTCGGCGCGGGACTGCCGGCCGCACGCGGCCGGCCCGCCGCCGACCTGGGCGAGGCGGTCGCGATCGCGCGCTCGCTGGCCGCTCCGGGTTGCGTCGTGCTCCTGTCCCCCGCGGCTCCGAGCTACGACGCCTACCGCAACTTCGAAGAGCGCGGGCTGCTGTTCGGCGATCTGGCGCGGCGGAGCTAGACACGGGCAGGGAGGGCTCGAGTCCGGCGTTGCCTGTCGATCCGGCACCCGGCCCCGGAGACAGCAACGCCGCCCCCCGAGGGGAGCGGCGTTGCCTTCAGCGGTTCAGGCTAGGAGCAGACGCTCCGCGGTGCTACTCGCACAGCGGGTTGGTCGGCACTCCTTCGCACGGGTCCGCCATCGATTCCTGCGCGGGCGGAGCCGGCTGCGGTTCCGGCGTCCGGCCTTCGGAGATCGCCTGCAGTTCCACCAGGTAGAGGATGCCGGCGTATCCGAGGTTCGGGCTCGGTGTCGTCGATTTGTCGCAGCCCCACGTCGTTTCGATGTTTTCGGGATACGTGGCTGCGGTGTAGGAGTTGCCTTCGACACAGTTGTTCGTCGAGTGGGCTTCACCGAATATTTCACTGGAGCCCATCATGATGTCACCGGCGTACGCGCCGCCCACGTACCCGTTACCCGAGAACGTGTTGTCCACGATCTTGTTGCCGGCGAGCTGGAAGACGATCGTTTCGGCCGTCGGCGGGTAGGGGTTCGGGTACTCAAACGCGAGCACTCCGTCGGTCGGGTTGTTCTTGATGGTGTTGTGTTCGATCAGGTCGCCGTAGTCACCCGGGAGCTCGACGCCGGCGCCCCACGGGGCGGCGGCCGATGACGGGTTGTCGGGCGCGTTGAGGTCGTCGTTTTCTTCCACTTTGTTGTTACGGAAGATCGTGCAGTGCGCGATGTCCGTGCTGGAGAAGCTCGGCAGTTTCGGACGCGCCGATTTCCGGTTGTACTTCCGGTGTTCGCATGCGCCGTTCTGCGGCGGCGGACCGTCACCCGGCGTTTCCGAGTTGGGCGCGAAGCCGTCGGTGTTGTGGTTGAACACCGAGTTTTCGATGATCAGGTTGCCGCCCGAGTTCGACCCGGAGTAGCCGAGCGCGTTGTATTCCATCGTTGCTTTGTTGATCCGCGCCTCGCATTCCTGGCAGGCTCCCAGGTAGATGCCCGAGTCGTTCATACCGGAGGAGTAGATGTTTTCCCATTCTCCTTCGGTCTCGTTGTTGGTGAAGATCCCGTAGCCGCCGTTGAGTCCGGTGTCGTAGGCCGTCAGGTAGCGTCCGTACCAGCCGCGCGCGCCGATCTTTTCGCTGTCTTCGCCGCCGTTCCACCAGATCTCGTTTCCGCCCGGACCTTCGGAGTATTCGCGGTTGAAGTTCTCCGCCGTGAGGTTTTCGATCCACACGTGGCTGTCCTTGTAGACCTCGATGCCGTTGCTGCCTCCCGGCTTTTCGAGGCCTTCGCCGTCGAGGACCACGGTGTTGCGGTTCATTCCCCGGATCCAGATGTCGGAGTGCGGTTTTTCGACTTTGACTTCTTCTTTGTAGACGCCCGGCTCGATCAGCACCCAGCTGTGGGGCTTGGTGGCGTCCACGGCCGCCTGGATCGTCGTGAAGTAGTGCACGTTCCTCGGGATCGGGCCGGCGGGCGGGCCGCTCTGGCTGACGATCTCGATCTGCGGCGTGAGCGCGGCCGCGGAACTGGCGGCGACGCCGAGGGCGACCACTGCGAGCGCCATCAGCAGGCCCCGTGTACGCCACGACCACCTGGGGACATGGCGCAGCCTACCCCCATACCTACGCTTGACTGACATCTGTTTGGAACCCCCTCCTTGACTCATTACGGCGGCGACCCATCCTTGAACGGTGATCAGACTGCCGCACACCCACAGGCGCGCCGCCGCAACCGGGTTGACCCCAGGTTCGCGGTGAGTCTACCCGCGGCCCCGCCGCAGATCAAGCCGGTACCGTCGCCGAGCGGGCTGGGAACGGCCCCGCGGCCCGGTCGCAGCCTCCGCGGCTGGGAACGGCCCCGGGGGCCCGGTCGCAGCCGCCGCGGGCTAGTCCGCCGGCGACTCCGGCGGCGGCTGCCCGGCCGCGGCGCCGGGCGACTGGGAGGGCGGCCGGGTCGCCTTCTGGGCCGCAGCCCGCGGGGAGCCCGTTGCGGGCGCCTCGAGCGGTGCCGAGGGCAGCGCGTCGGGGTCGGCGGCCGAGGCGGCCGCGCGGTTCTCCTCCTTGACCGCGAGCCAGATCTCCTCGCGGTAGATCGACACGCCGCCGGGCGCTTCGATCCCCAGGCGCACGGTGTGGCCGCTCACGCCCATCACGGTCACGAGGATCTCATCGCCGATGACCACGCGTTCTCCGGGACGACGCGTAAGTATCAGCATCGCCCCGGATTATGAAGCAATCCGGCGGGAGCCGCCGCGTGAGCCCGCGGGCGCGCCCTCCGCGGCCGCGATTCGCGGGACGGGCGCCGCGTCAGGCTGCGTCGACGGGCTGCTCGCGCCCGGCGGGCTGCGAGCGGCCGGCGGGCTGCTCGGCGGACAGCGTGAACAGCGGCGCGCGCAGCGGCGCATCCTCGCGCGCGTTGATCACCTGGTAGCCGTGCCCGTCGATGATCAGCAGCGGCGCGCGCAGGTTGGCGGTTATGTCGAGCGGGTCGGGTGTGGCGCGCACGGTCACGTAGATGAGCGCGCCCGAGTGGTCCTCGATGCCCGTGCGCTCGCGGTCCTCCTCGGCGATCTCGAGCTCGAAGTCGGCGAAGAACTGCAGCGGCGCCACCACCGGCAGCGCCAGCGCCGGATCTTCGACCGAGTGCAGCCACAGGAAGCCCGTGCCGGGGTTGCGGTCGAGCAGCGTGTAGCGCGAGCCCCCGAGGCCGATCAGCCCGAGCGGGAACTCGATCACGTCGGTCTCCCGGACCTCGACGGGGCCGAAGCGGACGCTCTGGAATGTGACGGACATGATGCGCCTCTCGTTCGATTCGTTACGACAGGAAGTTGAGCAGAGATTCTTTGACGATCGTCGCCGCCGAGCGCAGTGCGGCCTCGTAGGCGGCCTGCTCGTTGGCGTATTCGATCGAGGCATTGGCGATGTTCGTGTCCTGGATGCTCGAGAGCCCGCCCGCGATCGAGGTCTGCAGGTCTTCGTTGCGGGTGAGCGCCGTCTGCAGCTGGTCGGTGGCGCTCCCGGCGTCGGCCTGGAGATCGCGCAGCGTTTCGATGTTGGCGTCGAGGTTCGTCAGGTCCGTGGTGCCGAGCGCGGCCTTGTCTTCGGCCGTTCCGCCCCGCAGGTTCTGGGCGATCGTGCGCAGCGTGTCGAGCAGCTTGCCGTCGCCCGATGCTTCGCCGTTGCCGAGCAGCGTGGAGATGTTCGTGCTGATCACGACCGACGCGCCGGGCCCCACGGCGCGGCTGACCGATTCGGCGTTGCCCTTGAATTCGTCGTTTTCCCCCTGCTGGTAGGGAGGAGTCGTCGTGAGCGTGCCCGAGAAGACGTACTGGCCCGCATACTGGGTGTTGGCGTCCTGCTTGATGCTCTGGATGAGCTGTTCGACCTCGAGGGCCATCGTGTTGAGGTCGCCCTGGTTGTAGGTGCCGTTGGCCCCCTGCACGAGCAGTTCACGCACGTGCTGGGTGACTTCGTTTATGCCCACCAGCGCGGTGCTCGCGGTGTTCTCCCAGGCGATGCCGTCGCGTGCGTTGCTTTCGAACGAGCCGAGGCCTTCGAGCTGGCTCTGCAGGTCGATCACCTCGCTGGCGCCGTAGGGGTTGTCCGACGGTTCGAGGATCGTCTTCCCGGAGGAGAGTTCGTCGCTGGTGCGCTCCATCGCCGCGAGCGACGCGTTGATGTCGTTGAGCGTGGTGCCCGTGACCATCGCGGGGGTGATGCGTTCGGTCATGCCTACAGCCCCACCGTTCCCGTGTGCTCGATCAGGGTTTCGAGCATCTCGTCCATCGCCGTGAGCGTGCGCGCCGAGGCCTGGTAGCCGCGCTGGAAGCTGATCAGGTTGGTCATTTCTTCATCGAGCGAGACCCCTGAGACGCTCTGGCGCTGATTGGAGATCGCGGTCAGCGTCGTCTGCAGGTTCGCCTGTTCGTCCTGTGCGGTCTTGACGTCGCTGCCGACGCGCTCGACGAGCGTGGAGTAGGCCTGTTCGGCGGCGCCGCCGCGCAGCGCGGCGATCGCGAGGGCCACTTCGTTGCCTCCGGGCGCTTTGCTGCCGGAGGCCTGCACTTCGGCGGGGTCGACGGCGACCGAGATGGTCGCAGCGGTTTCCCCGGAGAAGAAGGGGGTCGAGGTGTGCAGTGTGTTGACCGTGTTCGCCAGCGTCGCCGCGACTTCGTCGAGCGCCGTCTGCGTGGCCGTGAGCTCGCCGCCGGGTGCTGTCAGCGACAGCAGGGCGCCGAGCTTGCCGCCCGCCGATTCGGTGAGCGCCTGCGGCCAGTTCACCGTGGTTCCTTCGACCAGCGGTTCGGCCGCGCCGCCGAAGCTCACGGTATCGGTGTGGTCGGGCTGTTCGGTGACGGTGATCTGCGCCAAGGTCGAGAGCTTGTCGAGCAGCAGGTCGCGACGGTCGAGCATGTCGTTCGGGTGCTGTCCTGCTTCTTCGGCCAGCTTGATCTGCCCGTTTAGCTGTGCGATCTGGCTGGCGTAGTCCTGCACTTCCCCCGTGGCGCCGGTGAGCGCCGCGTACTGTTCGCCGGCCTGCTGGGAGATCGTTTCGAGCTGTCCGCTGAGCTCGTTGAGCGTGGTTGCGAGCTGGCGGCCGGCGGACACGACGCCCGCTTTGGCGGCTTCGCTCGTGGGCGAGTCGGCGAGGCTGTTCCAGGCGTTCCAGAAGGTCGACAGCTGGCTCGCCACGCTCGCCGCCGATGGTTCGTTGAACGCGCTCTGCGCCTGCGCCAGCTCTTCGGACTGCGTGCTCGCGTCGCTCAGCGCGCTGTTCTGCGTGCGGTACTGGGCGTCGAGGTAGGTGTTGCGGATGCGCGTGATCGTTTCGACGTTCACGCCGCTGCCGAGCTGGGCGCCCTGGCCGGTGATGGGAGACGTGGCGGGGATCGTGATTGCGTTGTTGGTTGCCAGGACGGCGGTCTGGCGCGAGTAGCCTTCGGTATCCGAGTTGGCGATGTTGTTCCCGGTCACATCGAGCGCCTGCTGCTCGGCGAGCAGCCCGCTGAGGGCGGTCTGCAGTCCTTGGAGGGTCGGGATCGACATCGCCTAGGCGCGCAGGTCGAGGACGTGCAGCGCCCCTGTCGGGCGGGAGCGCGTGATCGAGGTCGAGGAGCCGCTCGGGTCGTAGCCGTTGACGCCGTCGAGCGCGAGCATCCCCATCAGGTGGTCGAGGAACCCCAGCTCGATCTGCATCAGCGCGCGGTTGCAGGAGTGCTCGCGCTGGAGCTCGTGCAGCAGTCCGCGCAGCTCGGCGCTGCGCGCCCGTGCGCGCTCGGCTCCGGCAGCGTCCATCAGCGTGGTGAGCAGGCCCAGCGTGACGGCGTCGGCACCCACGCCGAGGCGCTCGCCGCTGCGTGCGAGCAGGCGCGTGCGCTCCTCCTCCAGCAGCTGGCGCCGTCCCATCTCGCCGCGCAGGATGCCCGCCTGGCGCACGACCTTGTGCACGTCGCGGGCGCGGATCGCGGAACCCTGCTCGAGGACGACCTCGAGCAGCGAGCGGGCCGAGGAGATCTGCGCGTCGAGGTGCGCGAGCACGTCCGCGCAGAGCGCGCGGTCCTCCTGGGACCTCCCGTCGGCGAGGAGCGCTCCCGGGCTCATGAGGCGGTGCCCCCGGAGCCCGCCGCGGCGCCGCCGGCAGCCGGCGCGACCGCAGCCGCAGGCGCCGCGCCGGAGGCGGCGGGCGCATCGACGGCGGCGCTGGGCGCGGTGCCGCCGCTCGGCTGCGAGCCGGTCGCCTGGACCCCGCCCTGTGCTCCTTCGAGCTGGCGGGTCATCTGCGCCGCAAGGCCCAGCCCGCCGGCCTGCATAACGCCGCTGGAGAGGGCCTGGGGGAGCAGCGAGGACAGCTCGCCGGCGTTTGCGCCCCCTTCTTCGGAGCCCGATTCGCCTTCCTGGGAGGATTCGCCCTGCAGGCCGCTCGTCGCGGTCATCGACTTCGACAGCTGTTCCACGAGCGCCTGTTCGAAGGACAGCGCGGTTTCGTAGGCCTTCTGCGTCGCGGCCGAGCCTTTGCGCACCCAGGCGGGCTCGAGCGCCTGGTTGACCACCGGCAGGCCGGTGGCGCCGGTGGCGGCGGTGGCGGCGGGGAGGCTCATCCGGTGCGCAGCTGGTTGGCGATCGACATCATCTGGCTCTCCGTCTGGATGGCGGTGCTCGTGAGCTGGTAGTTGCGCTGTGTGGTCGCCATCAGCGCCATGTCGCTGGCGATGTTCACGTTGGAGGACTCCAGCGCTCCCTGACGGATCACCGCGTTGGTGGCGGCGTGCGGCTTGCCGCTGGCCGCCGAGGGGATCAGCTCTCCGCTGCCGTCCGCGAGCAGGTGTTCGGGCGAGGTCACGGTCACGAGCTTGATCTTGCCGAGAGCGTGCTTGCCGGCCGTCACGGTGCCGTCGGGGGCGATCGAGACTTCCGACGGGGACACCCCGGCCGGCAGCTTGATCGGTGGCGCCAGCCGGTCTCCCTGGGAGGTCACGATCGATCCGCTGGCGTCAACGCCGAAGGTGCCGTTGCGGGTCAGCGCGAGCTGTCCGTTCGGCAGCGTCACCTGGAAGAAGCCCTCGCCCTCGATCGCCAGGTCGAGCGGGTCGCCGGTTTCCTGGAGCGACCCCTGCGATTCGCTGCGCCCGATCACGCGGGCGCTGGCGCCGGCGCCGTCGCTGGTCGACGTGCCGGCCACGTTGATCGTGTTGTAGAGGAGATCGCTGAAGGCGACGCGCTCAGACTTGTACCCGGTCGTCGAGAGGTTCGCGAGGTCATTGCTGATCGCATCCAGCTGTTCCTGCTGCGCTGACATGCCTGCGGCTGCGGAATAGAGTCCTTCGAGCATCAGCCCGTCCCATCTTCGTGGTCGTTGCCGAGCCTGCTTTCCGTCTGGCGGTCCAGCGAGGGCTCGTCCCTTCGACCCTGTCATCGGCCGCCGTCGTGGGGACTTGAGCGGGCCCGCCGCCCGCCGGGCCTGCGGCTGCAGCCCGGGTCGGCGCCCCCGGCGGCGGTCCGCTGCGGGTTCGCGCCGCACCGTAGCCAGGCCGCACCTGGGAGGCCGCGCGGCCGGGTGGCCTGTGCGCCTGGGAGCTCCTGCGCGAGGGCGTGCCCGGGGCTGGTTCGGGCGACGCTAGGCGGAGCCGTTGAGCGAGCCGACCTGCGTGGCGGCCGCCTGCAGGGTCTGGCCGATCGCCTGGATCGCCTGCTGGCCGGACTGGAAGCTGCGCAGCGAGGTGATCATTTCGACCATCACCTTCGCCGCGTCCACGCCCGAGCCCTCGAGCGCGCCCTGGCGAACGGTGCCCGCGGGCTTCCCCGCCGCGGTGCCGGTGTAGAGGTTTTCGCCCTGCTTGACCGCGCCCGGGACTTCGAAGATGCCCACTGCGCCGGCCGGCACGGTGCCGGTCGCCGACACGTGGATCTGGGCGCCGCCGGGGCCCAGCACCGGATTCCCGTTGGCATCGCTGAGGACGCCCTGCGCAGAGGAGGTGAACTGCCCGTCACGCGTGTAGCGGATGCCCTGGGGAGTCTTGACGGCGAAGAAGCCGCTCCCGGAGATCGCGAAGTCGAGCGGTTCGCCTGTTTCCTCGATCGGGGCCGGCGTCATGTCCGTGTAGGTCTTGCCGATGCTGACGCCCAGGTCGACCGAGCCGACCGCGCTCGCCCCGGGGGTGTTGGCGAGCAGCACGTCGCCGAAGCTGTGCTGGGGCGACTCGTCGGGCTTGTAGCCGGGCGTCGAGGCGTTGGCCAGGTCGTTGGAGAGCTGGTCCTGACGGGACTGCTCGGCGACCATTCCGGTCGCAGCGATGTCGAGGCCGAGGTCCATCCACTCCGGTTGTTCGGCCGCGCGCGCGGATTCTTGAGGGCCCGGGCGCCGGGCCGCCCCCCCTGGAGGGCCCCGCAGCTGAGGCCGGCCGCGTCTCAGCGGGTGGGCGTGAACAGCGTGAGCTCGCCCGAGAGCTGCTCGTAGAGGCGGCGGCGCAGCTGGCTGTGGATCTGGGATACCCGGCTCTCGGACACCCCCAGGCGCTCGCCGATGTCGCGCAGCGTCCAGTCCTCCACGTAGAGCAGGACCGCGACCTCGCGCTCGCGCTTGCTCAGGCGCGCAAAGGCCTTGCGGAAACGCTCCTTCGCTTCCTGGCGCTCGATGCTCGCGACCGGGTCGCAGTCCTCGTCGGAGGACTCGAGCGTGTCGATCCGCTCGATCGTCGCGCTCTCGTCCGAGCGCACGATCCGATTGAGCGAGCCGACCTCGGCGAGGGCGACCTGGTCGAGCCGTTCGGTCAGCTCGACCGGTGTCATGCCCACGCTCCCCGCGAGCTCCTCGCGCGTCGGCTGGCGTTCGTGCATCGAGAGGAAGCTCTCCCTCGCGTTGTTGATCGTCCGCTCGTCGCGTCGCAGCGAGCGCGGCGCCCAGTCGTGCCGGCGCAGCTCGTCGAGCACCGCGCCGTGAACGCGGGTCCACGCGTACTGCTCCAGCGTGGCGCCCTTGTCCGGATCGAAGCGGTCGATCGAGCGGATCAGCGCCTCCAGGCCGCAGGAGAGGAAGTCGTCGACCGAGCACTGGGCGGGAACCTCGCGAACCTTGCGGTAGACGATGTAGCGCACCATCGGCATGAACATGAAGATCAGCCGGTCGCGCAGCTCCCGATCGCCGGAGCGCCGGTACTCCTCCCAGGTGGCGAGAACCTCCGCCGCCGGCGCCCTGGCTGCCCGCTGTCCGAGTGTGTCCATTCTCCTGCTCTGGTTTCGAGGGAACTTGAAGTGGGGTGATCCGCCCGCGATCGCACGGTGCTCGCGTCCGAGCGTCGATCCCGGGTGGGCCTGCGTCCTGCACTGATCCGGCGGCAGTACATTTCGAGGCGGCGAACACATTCCCTGCCCCCTGCACGGGGCTCCCCGCGCCCCCCTTCGCCACCCGCGCGCCCGGGGGGGCGCGCGCCGTGCGGGCGAGAGGGCCGGGTGGGCTCAGGTATCGGACGCCGCGGCCGATGACCCGGGCCGGAAATGGCCCGCCGTGATCCAGGACCGACCGCCCGAGGAGACGCCGCTCAGGCAGGTGGGCTCCCCCGCCGCGCGCAGCGGCTGCTCGCGGCCGGCGACCTCGACGGCTATCTCCGGATGCTCGCCGCCGGTCGCACGATCGAGGACCCTCACCGGAGCTACTGGGCGACCGCGACCCTGCTCGAGCTGGGGCTCGAAGCGGGCGAGAGCACGCCCGCGGTCCGCGTTCCGCAGCTGCTCGCAGGCCTCGCCGCGGGCGCCCTGGACGCGCTCGATCGGCAGCCGAGCGAGCCGCGCCTGCTGAACTGCGCGGCAGCCGCCCTGCACGGTCTCGGCGGCAGCGAGGCCGCAGAGGCGATGTTCGCGGCCGCGAGCAGCCTGGACCCGCAGGCCGGGCGACCGCAGGAGAGGAGCGTCGCCGCGCGCCGGCACAGCCCGCATGGCAGCGAGCGAGGCGCAGATCTCCCCGCCGAGGTCGCCGGGCTGTCACGGCGGGCGCTTGAGATCGCCGGCCGGGCGGGGCCCGCCGAGGGGATGACGATGAGCCTCTGCATGATCGTCCGCGACGAGCAGGAGATGCTCCCGCGCTGCCTGGAGACGGCTGCTCCGGCGGTCGAGGAGATCGTGATCGTCGACACGGGCTCGACGGATGCCACCGCCGCGATCGCGCGCTCCTACGGCGCGCGCGTGCTCGAGCATCTCTGGGCCGGCTCGTTCGCGGAGGCCCGCAACGTGTCGCTCCGGGCCGCCCGCGGAGACTGGATCCTGTATCTCGACGCCGACGAGGTCCTCCTCGCCGAGGACGTCCCGCTGCTGCGCTCGCTGACCGGGCGCACCTGGCGCGAGGCGTTCTACCTCTCGGAGACGAACCACACCGGCGACCTCGAGCACGGCACGGCCGTCACCCACAGTGCGCTGCGCATGTTCCGCAACCGGCCCGAGTACCGCTTCGAAGGGCGCGTGCACGAGCAGATCGCCAACCGCCTGCCCTGCTACCTGCCGGAGCGCATCGAGGCCACGGGGGTGCGGATAGAGCACTACGGCTATCTCGCCGGCGTGAGGGACGCGCGCGCGAAGTCCGCTCGCAACATCGACCTGCTGCGGCGCCAGCAGGAGGAGGGCGGGCCCAGCGCGTTCGTGAGCTTCAACCTCGGCTCCGAGCACGCGGCCGCCGGAGATGCCGGCGCGGCGCTCGCGGAGTTCGAGCGCTCCTGGGCCATGCTCGAGCAGCTCACGGACCTCGACGGCTACCCGTTCGCGCCGTCGCTGATGAGCCGGATGGTCAGGGCCCTGCGGCTCTGCGGCCGCGAGCAGGATGCGCTGGCTCGCGCCCGCGAGGGGCTCGCGCGCTTTCCCGGCTTCACCGACCTCGTTCTCGAGCAGGCGCTGGCGGCGGTCGCGCTGGGTCAGCATGAGGTCGCGACCGGTCTGTTGGAGCGCTGCATCGAGATGGGCGACGCGCCGCGCCGCTACACCGCGACCGTCGGCTGCGGCAGCTACCTTCCGCGGCTGCATCTGGCGGAGCTGAAGCGCTCGCAGGGTGCCGTGCAGGAGGCGATCGAGCAGCTCGAGTGCTGTGTGCGCGAGCACCCAGGCTACGCCGCCGCCGTGCTGCCCTACGCGACCGCGCTCCTGGCCGGCGGACGCAACGCCGACGCGGTCGTCGCCGAGCTGCAGCGACACCAGCCCGATCCCACCCCGGCCGCGCGCTTCATGCTGGGCACGGCCCTGTACGAGGCCGGCGAGAGCGCCGCCGGCGAGTCGCAGTTCCGGAGCGTGCTCGCGCGCCAGCCCCGCTCGGGCAGGGCGCGCGTGGCGCTCGCGGAGGCGCTGCTCGCGCAGCGGTGCTACGCCGAGGCGGCGACCGAGGCCGCGGCGCTGTCCGCGGACGATCCGCTCGCGCCGATGGCCTGCCGCAGCGAGCTGTTCGCGCGCATCGCGGGAGGCGACGCGGCCGGTACCACCGGCGCCCTGCAGCGAGCGGGGGCCGCCGGCCTCTGCGCGGCGGAGCTCGACCTGTTCGCGGCCTGGGACCGGCGCGTCCGCGCGAGCGCGGATGAGGCGCCGCTGGCGCGCGAGGCCGTGCCGCTGCTGGAGGTCATGCTCGAGGCCCTGCTCCGCGTGCAGGACTTCACGGCCTTCGAAACGCTTCTTGCCCTGCTCGAGCAGACTCCGCTGAGCGCGCGCGAGCGGCGCGAGCTGCTGGCCGGCATGTACCTGCGGCGAGGTTTTGCGGCATCGGCCGCCGAACAGTGGATGGCCGTGTGCGAACAGGACCCGGACGTGCCGGCGCTCGTGGGCCTGGCGCGCGTGGCGGTAGCGCGGGGAATGCCGCGCGAGGCCGGCGAGTTCGCGGCGGCGGCGCTCTCGCGGGATCCCGGCAACGAGGCTGCGGCCGGTCTGCTCACGCAGGCAACGGCGGCGTAGCGGAGCGGTGAGGAAGGCGATGGCGGCAACGCAACACACCTCGCATCCGCAGGAGATACGTAAAGGTTTCGCGAAGGCCGTCGATGACCGTAGTGAACATAGGAGCGAGGCGGCCCAGGGACTGGACCGCGTCACAAGTTTTCAGGGAGAAAACGCCATATGAGCTCGCCGATCATGCCTGCACAGGGCCCCACGGGTCCGTCCACAGCCCCGCCCCCCACGAGCCACCTGCCCGGCGACACCGGCGCCTTCGTGTCCGAGCTCGCGGCCAGCGAAGCGAGCCTCGCGCTCGGAGCGAGCCGCGGCGGTCCGCCGGCGGAGGTGCTCGATCAGGTCGCCGCCGCCGCCGCGATCGCCGACCGGCTGCGCCAGGACGGGCACCGGCTGCAGTTCCTGGAAGCGGGCGCCGGCCAGCCTGCGCGGCTCGAGATCGAGGACCTGCAGACCAACTCCGTGAGGACGCTCTCGGCAGCCGAAGCGGCCGAGCTCGCCGCCGGAAACATCTCGGTCTAGGCCCGTCGATGTCGACGACCGGCCTCACGATCAACTCCGCGGCGGGTGCGCCGCTGTCGGTGTCCGGGCTCGCGTCGGGGCTGAACACGAGCTCGATCATCGCCGCGCTGATGTCCGCCGAACGCGAGCCCGTCACGCACCTGACGGCCGAGCAGTCGAAGCTGACAGCCGAGCAGGTGCAGCTGCAGAGCCTGCAGAGCGGCATCCAGCAGCTCGGCTCGGCGGTGTCCGAATTCGACGTGCCGTCGCTGTTCGAAGGCTCGCAGGCGGCCACCTCCAGCGAACCCTCGAGGGTCGCCGCCGCCACCACCGGCGGCGCCGGGATCGGAGGCTACGAGGTCGAAGTCACGCAGCTCGCCAACTCCGCGCAGCGCACCTTCACGTTCAGCAGCCCGCGCGCCGAACAGACGATCACGATCGAAGGCCGCGAATACAAGCTCGCCGCCCTCGGCAGCGCGCAGGAACTGGCCAACGCGATCAACTCCGACACGAAGGGCACGACCTACGCCGCTGTGCTGTCCAGCGGGGCGATCGTCCTCTCCAGCCGCGCGACCGGCAACACCGGTGGCGAATTCATCAAGGTCAGCGATCCGGGCGGGGCGCTGAGCGAACAGACGGGCGCGGCCAAAGAAGGCAAGAACGCCGAATTCACGGTGGACGGCGTCGCCGGGACCTCCAGCTCGAACACCGTCACCGAAGCGATCCCGGGGGTCACGCTGACCCTCAACGGGCTCACGAGCACCGGACCGGTGACGATCAGCGTGCAGCCGCCGGGGCCCAACGTGGCCGCCATCGAAGCCCAGGTCCAGGCGTTCGTGAAGATGTACAACTCGACGGTCTCGGCGATCGAGCAGCAGCTCACCGCCAAGATCCCGGCCAAACCCGATCCGAACGAACCCGCCGCCGGGGCCCTGTTCGGCGACACGGAACTCACCGGCGTGCTCGACAGCATGCGCGAGGCGATGTACGAACCGATCGCCGGTCTGACTGGACCCGCCAGCCCGTTCGACATCGGCATCAGCACGGGAGCGCCGACGGGCGGGGGGGCCACCTCCCAGAGCGCCCTCGAAGGCCAGCTCACGATCGAATCGGCAAAGCTCGGCGAAGCCCTCAGGTCGAACCCCGTCGGCGTCAAGCAGATGCTCGAGCAGTGGTCGGAAAAGATCCAGGGCGTGCTCACGGCGGCGGGCGGCCCGGGCGGAACCATGGAAGCCCGGATCAACGGCGACGCGGCCCAGATCACCCAGCTGAGCACGCAGATCAGCCAGATGAACTCGATCCTCGCCGAGCGCGAAAAAGCGCTGCAGGCGACCTACGCCAAGCTGGAAGGCGTGATCTCGAAGAGCACCGCGCAGGGGGACTGGCTGACCCAGCAGGAGGAAACGATGCTCAAGAGCGAAGGCTAGCGGGCGGCCAGAACTCAACTTTTCCCGCCCCGGGACGATTAGGGGTGAGATGAGCAACGTCGCCGCCTCACAGGCTGCCTACCTCCGGGGCGAGGTCCTGGCGGCAACGCCCGGGCGCCTGGTGGTACTCCTCTACGACGGCGCCCGCCGCTTCCTGCGGCAGGCCGCGATCGCGATGCGCGCGGGCGAGATCGAGCGGGCGCACAACACCCTGCGCCGCGGCGAACGCATCATCGGACACCTGGACGGCACGCTCGACTTCGACCAGGGCGAGGTCCCCCAGCACCTGCACCAGATCTACACCTTCTGCCTGGCGTATCTCAACTCCGCCCGCTTCAGCCAGGATGCGGGCAAGGTCGAGGAGGTCGCCGAGCTGCTCGGCGAGCTGCGCGACGCCTTCAGCCGGGTGCTCGCCGAGGCACCGCACGGGTGAGCACGCACGCCGCAACGGCGGGCGTCCCGTCCGCCATGGCGCCGTACGAGGCGATCCTCGAGCACGCCGAGCTCGAACTCGAGCTCGCCGGCCGGGGCGAGCTCGATCGCCTCGAGGAGTTCGGGGAGCGGTGGGACGAGCTGATCCGCGGGCTGCCCGAGCGACCTCCCGCCGCCGCCGGCCCCCTGCTCTCGCGCGCGAGCCTGATCCACCAGCGCACGCACATCGAGCTGCTGCGCATGCGCGAGCTGCTGCTGGCCGAGCTGGCCACCGCCCGGTGCGCCACGCGCACGGTCGCGGGCTACTCCGGCCAGCTGCGCCGCCGGCCGCACCTCGACCGCAGCGCCTAGCGCCTAAAGGTCTTGGCCAAACGGCCGATCACGGGGTCGGCGAAGACGCCGAGAAGCGAGCGACCTCATGGAGAGCGTCGGTCACAGCCCATGGAGGGCGGAAAGGCAGATTCACCGACATGTCTTCTGTGGACGCCACCCAGCAGCTGCTGGAGGCCGCGATGCGCGGCTCCTGGCAGCGCGAGACGGCGCTGACCAACAACATCGCCAACGCCGACACCCCCGGCTACGAGCGCCAGGAAGTCAACTTCGAGTCGGCGCTCCAGGGCGCGATCAGCGGCGGCGAACCGGAAGCGCTCAGCCGGCTTCAGTTCCAGACCGAAACCCAGCCCGCCGCCGACGGACCCAACGGCGGGACCGTGAGCGTCGATCAGGAATCGGCCAAGCTCGCCGAAAACGGCCTCGATTACCAGGCCCTCACGCAGGTGCTGAACACCCGCAACAACATCATGCGGTCGGCGATGGGGATCAACAGCTGATGGGTCTCTTCGACGCGATCGGGATTGCCGGCACGGGCCTCACCGCGGAGCGCATCCGCATGGACGTGACGTCCGAGAACCTCGCCAACGCCGACACCACCCGCGCGGCCAACGGCCAGCCCTACCAGCGCCAGGACGTGGTGCTCCAGCAGGTCGGCGGCGAAGGCTTCAGCGGCGCTCTCTCGGGTGCTCTGGCCGCGGGAGGCGGCGATGCAGGCGGCGTGAAGGTGGCGGGGATCGTCAGCGATACGACCCCGGATCAGCAGGTCTACGACCCCGGCAATCCCGAAGCCGACGCGCAGGGCTACGTGAAGATGCCGAACATCAGCACCGTCACGGAAATGACCGACCTGATCTCCGAGTCGCAGTCCTACCAGTCCGATGTGACCGCCATGCAGACCGCCAAGTCGATGTTCACTGCGACGCTGGGGCTGCTCAAATGATCGTCCCGCCGATCGGCGGCCTCAGCGGCGGCCTGTCGGCCGGCCAGGCCGAAGCGCTCACCCAGGGTCCCTCCTCGGCTCAGGTCGAAGGACTAGGCCAGGCGACCGGCGCGGCCGAAGGCGCGAGTGGCTCCTCGGGCGGGTTCGGGGGCGAGCTCACCGAAGCGATCTCCTCGCTCGAGCAGACCCAGCAGGCCGGAGACAGCGCGGCACAGGCTCTCGCCACCGGGAACGTCAAGGACCCCGAGAGCGCGGTGGTCACCGTCGAGGACGCCCAGATGGCGATGGAGCTGGCCTCGCAGATCCGCACGAAGGCCGCCGAAGCCGCCCAGAGCATCTTCCAAACACAGGTCTGATCGATGCCCACCGCAACCGCACAGCTCGCCTCCAGGCTCACGCCCCGCGGATGGCTGATCGCCGGCGCCTCCGCGGTGGCGGCGATCCTGTTCGTGTACCTGTTCCTGCACACCGTCTCCCAGCCCAGCTACACGACGCTGGTCAGCGGCGTTGACCCCTCCCAGACCGGCAAGATGACGAGCACGCTGAGCGTGCACGGGATCAGCTACGAGCTGCAGAACAACGGCACGGCGATCGCCGTGAAGTCCAACCAGAGCGCCGAAGCACGCGTGGCGCTGGCGAGCGCGAACCTGCTCGGAAACACCCAGCCCGACTTCTCGCTGTTCGAAAAACAGAACCTCGGCGAAAGCAACTTCCAGCAGGCCGTCACCTACCAGCGGGCTCTGCAGGGGCAGCTCGCGGAGACGATCGACAGCGTGCAGGGCGTCTCCGGGGCGCAGGTGGAGATCGTTCTCCCCAACCCCCAGAATCAGGTCTTCGGCGAAAGCCAGAGCGCCTCCTCGGCCGCCGTGCTGCTATCCGGGACCACCTCGCTGGACCCCAGCTCGGTGCGCGGGATCGCCCAGCTGGTCTCCTCCAGCGTGCCCGGCCTACAGCTGAGCAAGGTGACGATCACCGACGCCTCGGGCCAGCTGCTGTGGCCCCAGGCGTCGGGCGCCGCGGGCGGGTCGGGAACCAGCGTGCAGGAAGCCGAGCAGCGCTACGACCAGAGCATGGAGGCCAGTCTCGACGCGATGCTCGCCCAGACCCTCGGCACCGGCAAGGCGCAGGTTCTGGTCTACGCCAACATGAACGTCAACCAGACCACCCAGGAATCGCTCAGCTACGGCAAGGCCGGCGTCCCCCTGCAGCAGAGCAAGGACATTGAAACGCTCACCGGCACCGGCGCCGGCGCGGGGGGCGTCACGGGTACCGCCAACCTCACCACCGCCGCGGCGGGCGCGGCCGGCGGCAAGTCCAACTACAAGCACGAAACCACCAACTCCCAGCTCGGCGTCAGCAAGACCGTCACCCATTCCACGATCGCTCCGGGGGTGGTCGAAAGCCAGCACGTATCGGTCCTCCTCGACCATTCCGTGCCGGCGTCCGCGCTGCCTGCGATCCGGGAAGCGATCACCAACGCCGCCGGAATCCAGGCCAAGCGCGGCGACACGATCTCGATCGGACAGGTGGCCTTCGCCAAGTCGGCCGGCGCCGAAGCGGCATCCAGCAGCAGCATGCTCGGCGACGCCAAGTACGCCCTGCTGGGCATCGGCGCGGCGCTGTTCCTGTTCTTCACCACGCGCTCGCTGCGGCGCCGCGAAAAGGAAACGATCGACGAGCCCGTATGGCTGCGGGAGCTCGAGGCCCCGATGAGGCTCTCGGAGCTCGAACGCGAAACCGTGCAGCGACCGGTCGCGGTGATGGCCGCGACGGCAGCCACCAACGGCGGCGAGAGCACGAACGGGCAGAGCGCCGAGGGCGGCGAGAGCATCCGCCGTCAGGTCGAGAATCTCGTCGACAACAACCCCGAGCGGGTCGCCCAGCAGCTGCGCAGCTGGATGCAGGAGGAGTAGCCCCGGATGGCCGAGGAGCTGGAGGCGGACGTCGCACCGGCGCTGCCCGCGCCCACCGAGGACCGTCTGCCCGCCACGACCGCCGAGCACGTGCCCGGGGCCCGCAAGGCGGCGGTCCTGATGGCGGCGCTGGGACGCGAGCGAGCGGCGAACGTGCTGCAGCGCCTCGGCGAGGACGAGATCGAGGGCCTCTCGATCGAGATGGCGAGGCTCAGCGCGGTGGCGCCGGAGACGACCGACTCGATCTTCAGCGAGCTCGCCGAGCTGGCCGCCGGGCAGTCCGGCGTCGCCGGTGGCCTCGACTTCGCCCGCGGCGTGATCGAGCGCGCGCTCGGACCGGAGCGCGCCGCGGAGGTGCTCGGCCGCCTCTCGGCCCGCACCGAGACGCCCCCCTTCGAATTCCTGCGCCGGGTCGCGCCCGAGCGGACCGCCGCGCTGCTGCGCAACGAGGCCTCCCAGACGATCGCGCTCGTGCTCGCGAGCCTCAACAGCACGCTCGCCGCCGCCGTGCTGGCGCGTCTGCCCGAACACCAGCAGCCCGACATCGCGCTGCGGATCGCGCGTATGGGCGAGACGAGTGCGCGGGTCATCCAGCAGGTCGAGGAGGTCATCCGCCACAAGCTCAACGCGGCCGGGGAGCAGGAGTACTCGGCTGCCGGGGGCACCAAGGCGCTCGCGGGGATCCTCAACCACGCCGATCGCACGACCGAGCGCAACGTGCTCGAGAACCTCGCGAGCGCCGACAAAGACATCGCCGAGGAGGTGCGCGGCATGCTGTTCGTGTTCGAGGACCTCGTCAAGCTCGAAGAGCGAGCGGTGCAGCAGGTCCTGCGCGAGGCCGACCAGAAGGATCTGGTGCTGGCGCTGAGGGGCGCGCCCGATGAGGTCACCGAGATCGTGATCGCGAACATGTCCGAGCGCGGCGCGGCGATGCTCAAGGAGGAGATGGAGATCCAGCAGCCTCAGCGCAAACGCGCGATCGACGAGGCCCAGAGCAGGATCGTGGCGGTCGTGCGGGCGCTCGAGGAGGCCGGCACGATCGTGATCGCCGGCGACGACGACGAGGAGAGCGACGCCGTTGTCTGAGGCTGCCGTCAGCTACGACTTCGAGCAGCTCGAGCCCTCGGATCCTCCCCCTCGCGATGCCGCCGAGCGCCTGCTCGCGCAGGCGACCGCGGAGGCCGAGCGGATTCGCGAGAGCGCGCGCGCGGAGGGCCACGAGGAGGGCCGCAGCGCCGGCTACGAGGCCGGGCGAGCGGACATCGAGGCGGCCACGTCCGCCCTGGCTGAGGCTGTCGAGGGGGTCCGGTCGCTGCGCGACTCGACCGCCGAGGCGCTCGAGCGCGACGCCGTCGAGTTCGCCCTCGCGCTCGCCGGCAAGATCCTCGCGGGAGCCTTCCAGGCGCGTCCCGAGCTGGTGGTCGAGGTGGTGCAGGGCGCGCTGCGCCGCATCAGCGAGCGGCGCCGGATGACGGTGCTCGTCAACCCCGCCGATCTCGAGCGTGTCAGCGCCGCGATCGGCGATCTCCAGAGCCAGGCCAACGGCATCGAGCTGTGCGACCTTCAGCCGGACGAGCGCGTGCCCGAGGGCGGCGCGCTGGTCCGGACGCCCGAGGTCGAGGTGGACGCGAGCGTGCAGACCCAGCTGGAGAGGGCGCGCGAGGTCGCCTTCGCCGAGCTGCAGGGCGGGGAGCCGGCGGAATGAGCGAGCACGGCCCGCCCGGCGCGCTGCTGGCCCGCGCGTCACAGGCGGTCCGCGAGGCCGACCTGGCCCGGCGCCACGGCTTCGTCAGCAACCTGATCGGCCTGATCATCGAGGCCACCGGTGTACAGGCGGAGGTCGGCGAGGTGTGCATGGTCGGGACCGACCGCAACCGCGCCGCGGTGTCCGCGGAGGTAGTCGGCTTCCGCGACGGGCGCACGCTGCTCATGCCGCTCGGCGAGCTCCACGGGATCGGCCCCGGGACGCGCGTGCTCGCCACCGGCGCCCCCTTCCGCATCGCCGTCGGCGACGGGCTTCTCGGCCGCGTGATCGACGGCCTCGGCGTGCCGGACGACGAGCGCCCGGCGCCCGCCGGAATCCTGCGTTCGACGATCGCCACGCCTCCCGCGGCGCTCTCCAGGCCCCGCATCAGCGAGCGCGTGGGTCTCGGCGTGCGCGCGCTCGACGGGCTGGTGCCCTGCGGCCGCGGCCAGCGCCTGGGGATCTTCTCCGGCTCCGGCGTCGGCAAGTCCTCGCTGCTGGGGATGATCGCGCGCTCCACGAGCGCCTCGATCAACGTGATCGCCCTCGTCGGAGAGCGAGGACGCGAGGTGCGCGAGTTCGTCGAACGCGATCTCGGTGACGCGCTGGAGCGCTCGGTCGTCGTCGTGGCCACCTCCGACCAGCCCGCGCTGGTGCGGATCAAGGCGGCGTTCACCGCCACCACGATCGCCGAGTACTTCCGCGATCAGGGGCACGACGTGATGCTGATGATGGACTCCGTCACGCGCTTCGCGATGGCCCAGCGGGAGGTCGGGCTCGCGATCGGCGAGCCGCCGGCCACGCGCGGCTACACCCCGAGTGTGTTCGCGCTGCTGCCGCGCCTGCTCGAGCGCGCGGGAACGAGCACGCGGGGCTCGATCACCGCGCTCTACACCGTGCTGGTCGACGGCGACGACATGAGCGAGCCGATCGCGGATGCCGTGCGCTCGATCCTCGACGGGCACGTGGTGCTCACACGCTCCCTCGCCCACGCCGGCCACTACCCCGCCATCGACGTTCTCCAGAGCGTCTCGCGCCTGGTCGGCGAGATCGTCTCGCCGGAGGTGCAGGAGGCCGGCCAGCAGCTCCGCGCCGCGCTCGCGGTGCTGCGCGAGAAGGAGGACCTGGTCGCGATCGGCGCATACCAGCCGGGCAGCGATCCGGCCCTGGATGCTGCCCTCGCGCACCGCGCGCGGATCGAGCGGTTCCTGCGCCAGCCCGTCTCGGAGCGCAGCGATCCGCCGCAGACCGACGAGCGCCTGCTCGAGCTCGCCCGCTCCCTCGGCGGCGAGCTGGAGCGACTCAGCGGCGAGATCCCGGACGCCGAGGAGGTGCCCGCGGCCGAGTCGGGCGGCGCCGGCGCGGCCGCCGACCAGGGTGCGCTCGGCGGCGAGGTGCCCGCGATCCCCGCACTCGGGCTGAGCATCTGAGCCATGTCGGGTCGCCCGCGTGCCGCTGCCAGGGCCGGTGCACCGGCCTGCGGCGCTCAAGAACCGTGCGCCGCAACCGATAAACAGGCCGTGGCCTCTGTGTTCCACTTCCGCCTCGAGCGCGTGCGCGCTGTGCGCGAGCGCAAGGAGACGCTCGCCAAGCAGGACCTCGCCCATGCGATCGCCCTGCGCACGAGCTCCGAGGACGATCTTCGCGCCAGTGACGCCCACCTCGAGCACGCCCGCGCCCAGCAGCGGGTCGCGGCCTCGCAGCCGCGGATGGTGGTGAGCGCCACCGACCTGCAGGGCCGTCAGGCGTTCCTGGAGCGCATCGAGGCCCAGCGCGTCGTGCACGAGCTCGAGCTCCAGCGGCGCGAGGCCGACGTCGCCGATCGCGGGGCCAAGCTCGCGAGCGCCACCGTCGAGCACGAGATGCTCAAGCGCCTGCGCGATCGCCAGCGCGGCGAGCACGACCGCGAGTCGGCGCGGCGCGAGCGCAACGCGCTGGACGAGATCGCCTCCGCGCGCTTCGGCAGGGGTCACGCATGAGCGCCCAGGCCCTCACCGGACCGGCGGCAGCGATCGGCAGCGGCGTGCTGGCCGCAGAACAGCGCGTCGCCCAGCTGCAGAGCCTGATCGAAGCCGCCCGTCAGACGGCCGCCTCGGGCCTCACGCCGACAGCGGCCGCGAGCACCTCCGCCCAGCCCGCCGAAACCGGCTTCGCCGGGGCGCTGGCCGCGGCCACGAGCACCCCCGCCGAAGGCGTCGCCTACCGCTCCGCGATCCCCGGCGCCGGCACGGCCGCGCCCCAGGGGAGCGAAGGCAGCTCCAGCCAGTACGACGCCCTGATCGAAGCCGCGGCCATCCGCAACGGCCTGGAACCGGCCGTGCTGCATGGGTTGATCCAGCAGGAGTCGGGCTTCAACCCCGGCGCCACCAGCAGCGCGGGCGCGATGGGCCTGACCCAGCTGATGCCCGGCACCGCCTCATCGATGGGCGTCGCCGACCCGCTCAACCCGGCCGAATCGATCGAAGGCGGCGCCCGCTACCTGGGCCAGCTGATGACGCGCTTCGGTGGCAACACCGCCGACGCGCTGGCCGCCTACAACGCGGGCCCGGGAGCCGTCGAGCAGTACGGAGGGATACCGCCCTACGCCGAAACCCAGAGCTATGTCTCGACGGTCCTCGGCAACGCCGAAGCTTACCGGCAGTCCCATGCAGCGACGATGCCCACGGGGGCGCCGGCATGACCGTCGTGACGCCCCTCGCGCCGCCGCCCGCGTCCTCGCCGCCGACCTCCGGCGCCCCGCCCGGGGCGCCACCCGGTCGCGCTCCCTTCGAGGACGCGCTCGCCGACCACTGGGCCCGGACCGCAGACGCGGAAGGCCAACAGCAGCGAAGCCGCCAGGCGCGTCTCGGGACCACCGCTCCCGCCCGCCCGCACGAACGCGCAGAGGCGGTGCACGGGGCATCCGCCACGCCGGCCGCCGGCTCCGCGCAGGATGCTGCGACATCAGCACAGACCGCCACCGCGGGCGCCGCCTCCGACGCGGGCAGCGCCGCCGCGCAGGCGCAGGAAGGCGCGCAGGGCATCCCGGCCAGCGCCTCCGCCCTTTCATCGGCGGTCCGCGGCACCTCCGCGCAGAGCTCCGCCGCGGCCGCGCGCCCCGGGACCGCAGCGGCCGGGGCCGACGGGCCGCCGCAAGGCTCCGCCACGAGCGCAGGCGGCATGCCCGCCGCGGGCGCGGACGAAGCCGCCACGAGCGGCGCCCCGGCGGGCTCGACGGCGGGAACCGAGGCGGGCTCGCATGTCGGCCCCGGCGGCCCCGCGGCGGCGGCCCCGCGGGGGGCGGCCACCACGGCCGTCCCTGCGGGCCCGAACCCGCCCTCCGGCGTTCCCGGGACCGCGGCCGCAACTGCGGCGGCCACCGGCGCGGCCGCACCCGAAGCCCCCGCCGGGCGTCCTGGAAGCGGCACCTCGCCGGCGCACGGTGAAGCGCAGTCGGCCGTCGCCGCGCCGACCGCGGGAGCGGGCACGCAGCCGGCCATCGCCGGCGGCGGGACGGGCGCCGGGCAGGGCGGTCAGGCGGGCGCCGGCGGCGTCTCCACGAGCGCCGGCGGCGCCTCGACCGGCCGTACGGGTGTCTCCGCGAGCGCTCCGGCGCCCGGCCAGGGAGGGTCGGCGGGTCGCCAGGGCGGCCCTCAGGACGACCGCGCGGGCGGGCGCGGCGCACAGCCCGGCACACAGGCGACGTCCCCGCAGGCGCCCGGCGGCGCGAGCGCCCTCGGTGTGAGCGGACAGGGCGAAGCTCCGTCCACGGCCGAAGGCACGACGGCGACGGTCGCGGTCGCGGCCCCCGGCACGGAGGCCTCCGCCGAAACTGCCGCAGCAGCGACGCCGCTCGCCCTCGCGACAGGTTCCGGAGTGGACCTGGAGCAGGTGATCGACTCCGCGCGCGCGACGATCGAGCTGGCCGCCCGCCAGGGGGTCAGCCAGGCACGGATCGCGCTGCAGCCCGAAGAGCTGGGAGAGGTTCGCATCCACCTCAGCCAGACCTCCGACGGGCTGCTGGTGCGGGTCACCGCCGACACCACCGCCGCGGCGCAGGCGCTGGCGGCAGGGCGCGGCGAGCTGCACCAGTCGCTGAGCTCGCTCGGCGTCTCACTGCTGCGCCTGGACATCGGCTCCTCCGGGCAGTCCTCCGCCGGAGAGCACCAGGACCGCCCGGGCGAGAGCACCGGCACCGGCTCCCCCGCCGGGACGGGCTCGACGGAGGAGGAGTCCGTCGAGGCGGTCGCCGGCGCCGAGGGCCCGACGCCGGCGGCCGGGCTGCAGAGCGGCGGGCTCGTGAACGTCCTCGCCTGAACCTGAAACGAAAGGACCGACCCACATGACCTCAAACGCAATCACCGCACATGCCGCCTCGGCCGCGAGCGCCGCGGCGACACCGGCCGCGCAGGCAACGCCGGAAAACGCCAACGGGCTGCTCGGCCAGAACGACTTCCTGAAACTGATGATCGCCCAGCTGCAGGCCCAGAACCCGATGGAACCGTCGAACAGCAACGAATACCTCGGCGAGCTCGCGCAGTTCACGCAGGTCGAGCAGACGACCAACCTGGCGAACGCCACCGAGCTCTCCGGCGCGGTCCAGCTGATCGGGCACACCGTCACCTACTCCACCCCGTCGGGCGCCTCGGCGACCGGAGTCGTGCAGAGCGTCCAGTCAGACGCCTCGGGTACCTCCCTCACGGTCGAAGGGACTCCGGGCGTGAAGCTCACGAGCGTCACGGAAGTCACTTGAACCCGATCTCGAATCCGGCGCTCGTACCGCCTGGCGGCCTCGCCCCCAGCGCCCCGGCGGCCCCGAGCGCGCCCGGCCCCGGCAAGGCCGCCGCAGGGCGTCAGACGGGCGCCTCCTTCGCGGACGCCCTCAGCCAGGCGGACGGCCAGCAGGCGCTCCAGTTCTCACGCCACGCGCTCGCGCGCGTTCAGCGCCGCGGGATCGAACTGGACTCCGCCACGCTCGGCAGGCTCTCCGAGGGGGTCGGCCGCGCGGCCAGCAAGGGCTCGCGCGACTCCCTGGTTCTTGTCGACGGCACCGCGTTCGTGGTGTCCGTCAGCAACCGCACGGTCATTACGGCCGTGGGATCGGAACACATGAAGGACAACGTGTTCACGAACATCGACAGTGCCGTGATCGCATGAGAGAAGCGGCATCACTCAACGACGGCTGGACCTCTTCGAGGAGGCCGCGAAAGGAAGGGCAGTCACGATGATGGCTGGAATGTATGCCGCGATCAGCGGTCTCGACGCGAACCAGGCGATGCTCAACGATACGGCCAACGACCTGGCGAACGTCAACACGGTGGGGTACAAGGCCTCGGCGGTCACGTTCGCCGATTCGCTCACGCAGGTGATGCGCGGGGCCTCGGCCCCGACGAGCTCCAACGGCGGTTCCGACGCGGTGCAGATCGGCCTCGGCGTGCAGGTCTCGGCGACCGAGAACGAAATGACGGAGGGCTCCTTCCAGTCCACCAACAACCCGCTCGACGTCGCGATCGAGGGCAACGGCTTCCTGCGCGTCGGCGCCGGTTCGCCGCCGGCCGGGGAACCGTACACAAAAGGCGTTCCGGCGAAGGTGCAGTACACCCGCGCCGGCGACCTCACCACGAACACCAACGGGTTCCTCACGACCCAGTCCGGTGAATACGTGATCGGGCGCAACGCCGTGGCCACCGAAGGTGAAGCGGGGACGACCTACGCCCCCGGCACCGAAGACAGCTACATCAGGATCCCGCCCGGCGCGATCAACGTGTCGATCGGCCAGGACGGCTCCGTGGCATACACGGACGAGACGCCCGAAACGCCGAACTACGGCCAGCGCGTCACGGCCGGCTACCTGTCGCTCGCGACGTTCCCCAACGAAAGCGGCCTCGAACGTCTCGGTGGCTCGCTGTGGGGGGCGAGCGCCAACTCGGGGGCACCGATCGTGGGCACGCCCGACACCTCGGGCTTCGGCTCGACGATCGGCGGCGAGCTCGAGATGTCCAACGTGGACATGGCGACCGAGATGACCAACATGATCACCGCCGAGCGCGGCTATCAGGCCAACTCGCGGACGATCACCACGGCCGACGAAATGCTCGGGACGCTCGTGAGCATGATCCAGTAGGCGGCCCGCCCGAACGTACCGGCACCAGCGGCCGGCGGCCGCTGGTGATCAAGCAGACCGCCGCGAAAGGACGGCGGCACCAGCAGGGACAGCTCCGAGGAGCCCGGGGTGGGACGACGCACGGCGTCGTCCCACCCCGAGGCTAATGTTGCAGAGGAGGGGAGTGCCATGATCACGCTCAACCGGCTCGGTCAGAGCGACGAGCCTTTCCAACTGAATCCCGACATGATCGTGACGGTCGAATCGACCCCGGACACGGTCATCTCGCTGGCGACGGGCGCGAAGGTCGTGGTGGCGGAGACGCCCGACGAGGTGGCCGCTGCGGTCCATTCCTACCGCGCGGGCGTGCTTGGCGAGGCGTTCGCGCGCCGCCGCGTCCCGCGCCAGGCCACGCCGGCCGTGCACCGCGATCCACCGCGGCTGTCGGCCGTCGAGGACGAGCCCACCTAGCCCCCCGGCCCGCCAGCGCCGCCGCCCGCGGCCGCACGAGCCGGCGGTCCGGTTCGCCCGCGCGGGCGGGCCCCGGCGGCCCCGGCTTCGCGCCCCCACCGCTTCGCGCCGGCGCACGCGCCCCACCAGAGCCCGGGGAGCGGACCCGGACGCCCACGCAGCCGACCCGGACGCCCACGCGGCGGACCCGGAGCGCGGAAATCGGCAGATTGTGCACCTCTGCGACCCAAGACTGAAGGATTGCGTGCGAAAGCCGATGAAAGGGAGCAATGAAGGCTTCCACGGCCATCGGAATCGGGGTGGCATTCGGCTCCCTGCTGCTGAGCTCGATGATGGACGGGACGAGTCCTGCCTCGTTCATCAACATCCCTGCGCTCATGATCATCATCGGCGGCACCGCCGGGGTGACGCTCGCGAGCGTCGGCATGGCGCCGATGAAGCGGGTACCGAGCCTCTACAAGCTGGTCTTCTCGGCCGAACCGCCGGACATGCGCGGGCAGCTGGACCAGCTCGTCGGGCTCGCCGACAAGGCCCGCCGCGAGGGCCTGCTGGCGCTCGACGCGCAGCTGGGCGAGATCGAGGACGACTTCACCCGCTCTGCCCTGCAGCTCGTCGTCGACGGCACCGACCCGGAGCTCGTGCATGCGATCCTCGAGGCTGAGGTCGACGGCATGGCGGCGCGCCACGAGGCGTCGGCGTCGCCGTTCGAGAAGGCCGGAGGATTTGCGCCGACGATGGGCATCATCGGCACCGTTCTGGGCCTCGTGCACGTGCTGCAGAACCTCGCCGCCCCGTCGACCCTCGGGCCCTCGATCTCGGCGGCCTTCATCGCGACCCTGATGGGCGTCGGCTCGGCGAACGTGATCTTCCTGCCGATCGCCAACCGTCTGAAGGCGATCTCCGCCGAAGAGGTCGAGCTGCGCATGATGACGCTCGAGGGCATCCTCTCGATCCAGGCGGGCGACAACCCCCGCCTGGTCTCCGAAAAGCTGATGTCCTTCCTCGCTCCCGCGGACCGCGCCGCCGAGGAGGAAGGGGGCCTCTCGGCCGTTGACCTCGAGTCGAAGGCGGCCTGAGGATGGCACGGCGAGGCGGACACCGGGGACGCCACGGCGGCCAGGCCGAGGAGAGCAACGAGCGCTGGCTGCTCACCTACGCCGACATGATCACGCTGCTGATGGCGCTGTTCATGGTGCTGTTCTCGATCTCCTCGGTCAACATCTCCAAGTACCAGGTCCTCCAGCACGCGCTCAAGGCGGCGTTCTCGGGGGACATCCTCCCAGGCGGGAAATCGATCGCCGAGCAGGGAGCCACCGAGAACGCCAGTCATGCCCCGAGCACGAGCGAAGCGGCCGCCGTGGTGCCGCTCACGGCGATCGGCAGCCGCCTGGAAGCGACCACCGCGACCCATTCGGTGCAGGGCGCCGCGGCCCAGCAGCAGGCGGCTCAGAACGAGATCAGCGAGTTCGTCCACATCAAGCAGCGGCTCGACGCCTACGCGGCCGCGCACGGCTTCAGCTCGAGCGTCAAGACGACGATCGAACCGCAGGGCCTGGTCATCCGCGTGCTCACCGACGACCTCCTGTTCGCCTCCGGGCAGGCTGCGCTCGACAGCCGTTCCTACGCTCTGCTCGACGAGATCTCCCAGCTGCTGAACGTCGACCAGACGCACCCGATCAACGTCGAGGGCAACACCGACAACGTGCCGATCCGGAGCGCCACCTACCCCAGCAACTGGGAGCTCTCCACGGCCCGCGCCAGCACGGTCGTGCAGTACCTGATCGCACATGGCGTGAGCCCTCACCGGCTCACCGCCACCGGCTACGCCGAACAGCACCCGTATGACAGCGACGCGACCGCTGCCGGGCGCTCGCGCAACCGGCGGGTCGAAATCGTGATGAAACGGATCTACGGAACCCAGGGCGAAAGTGAAGGGTAGGCAGGAATTCAGATGCTCAAGAACAAAAAGGTCATGCTCGCTCTCGCCCTGCCGGTGCTCCTGTTCGGCGCGTACACCATGACCAAGCCCAAGCCCGTGGTCAAGGAGAAGATCAAGGGCACGATCTACGTGCTGCCCCAGACCTTCCTCCTGAACCTCAGCGACGGCCGCTACGCCAAGATGACCGTCGCGCTCGAGCTCGCCCCGGGGCAGAGCGACGGCGCCGTTGCCGGCGCCTCCTCGAGCGGGGAAAGCGCGGTGGGCACGCTTCCCGAGGAACCGCTCGTGAGGGAAATCGTGACCAACGCGGTCACCAACAACAGCGGCGAAACGCTGATCAGCGCGGCGGGCCGGCATGGCCTGCAGCGACAGATCCTGCATGCGATCCAGGAGCAGACCGACGTGAAGACCGAAGCCGTCCTGTTCCCGGACGTCACCGTCCAATAGAGACGAATGGAGACCGAGTGACCGAGGCAATCCAATACGAGCAGTTCGAGGACGGCGCGCAGGCGAACGGGCATGCTCCGCTCGATGCCGACCTGAGCCGGCTGAGCGACATCCCGATGGAGCTCAGCGTGGAGATCGGCCGGACACACATGACGGTGGGCGAGACACTCGATCTTCGCGTCGGCTCGGTCGTCACGCTCGAGCGGCTCGCCGGCGAGACCGCCGATCTGCTCGTCAACGGCAGCGCGATCGCCCGGGGTGAGGTTGTCGTCGTCGACGAGCAGTACGGTCTGCGCGTTACCGAGATCCTCGACAGCCAGCAGGAGGCCAGGCCTCCGATGCCCCGTGCGGCCCTCGCGGGCGAGGCCGAGCCCGCGGGCGTGGCCGGGCCCGCGGGCGTGGCCGAGCCCGGCCCGGACGGCGGCCCCGACGGCGCGGCCGCGGCTCCGGCGGCGGCCACCGAGGGCGCGAGCGCGGGCGAAGGCTGAGACACGCATGAGCGTGAGCCCCGACGCGGAGAAGACCGACGAGGGGGAGATCCGGGCCTCCACCGGCACGGCCGCCGCCGAGGCAAACCGCGACGGGCCCTCCGATGGCGGGGAGGGCGTGAGAGCGCTCGACTTCTCCCAGCCGACTAAGTTCACGACCGAGCTCAAGCGCCGGATCGGGCGCGCGCTCGATCCCTTCTGCGACGCGCTCGGCGCGTGGCTCTCGGGCGAGCTGCGGGCCGACGTCGTCGTCAGCCTGACGGAAATCGGCCAGCACACCTGGGCGGCGGCCAAGTCGCGGCTCCCCGCGGACGTGATCGCGGTCGACGTCGAGGCATCCTCGATCTCGCGGCACATGCTGATCAGCGTGGAGCAGCAGCTGGTGTTGCAGGCGCTCGAATGCCTGCTCGGGGGCGAGGCCGCCCAGGCACCCGAGCAGCGCCACCTCACGGAGCTCGACTGGGTCCTGACGCGCGGGCTGCTCGACGCGGTGGTCCACGAGCTGTCGGTGGCCTGGAGCGAGATCAACGGTCCCGAGCTGACGCGCGGACAGGTAGACACCGAAAGCGACGCCGGCGTCTTCATCCCGGTCGGGGAACCCACGCTGTCGGTCACCTTCAGCTGCTCGATCGACGGCCTGGCCTCGGCGATGTCCCTGCTGATCCCGTGGGCTGCGATCGAGCCGGTCGCCGAGAGCATGCGCGACGCCGGCGGCCAGCCGCATGGCGCTGACCCGCGCGGGGAGGACGCGCTGCGCCGGGGCCTGTCCGGCGCGCAGGTCCTGCTGCGCGCGGAGATCGGGTCGGTGCAGATGCCGATCGAGCGCATGCTCGAGCTGGTGCCCGGCAGCCTCGTGCGCCTGCAGGAGCGAGCCGGCGACGGCGTGCGCCTGTTCGCGGAAGGCGTATCGCTCGGCCGCGGCCGGCCCGGCCGCAGCGGCACCCACCGCGCGATCAAGCTCGAGTCGACCACCGAACCGGCGATCCACGCGGCCACCTATGCGACGCTCGGGCGCAGCGAGCTCGAGCGCGCGCGGGCGGATGCCGCGCAGACGCACGAGACCGCCGAGGGTCCCGAGATGCTGCACAGCATCTTCGTACGGGTGTGGGCGGAGCTCGGCAGGACGCACCTTCCCCTGGGCCGGGCGCTGGAGCTGGCCGCGGGCGCCGTGGTGGAGCTCGACCAGCCTGCGGAGTCCCCGGTCGAGCTGTTCGCCAACGGGCTGTGCTTCGCCAGCGGCAAGCTCGTGGTGACCGGCGAGGGCGAGTGGGGCGTGCAGGTGGACGCGCTCGTCTAGCGTCGCGGGAAGCGCCGGACCGCAGCGGCGCTCAAGACCTCCGTCGCAGGGCCGATAACCCGGGCGACTCTTCCTCGGAGTCGTCCCTCGATGACCAAGTCGATCCAGCTTTCCCGTGCGGCCGCGCAGGTGGCCGCGGCATCTGGCGCCTGCCTACTCGCATTCGCCTGCCCTGCCGCGGCCTTCACCGACCCCGCCACGGCATCCAAGACGGGCGGGGAAAACACCCCGCTGAACCTCAGCGGCTCCACCCCCACCGCGCACACCAGCTCGGGTGGTGCCAGCATCGTGCGCACGATCGTTGGCCTGGCGATCGTGATCGCCGTCATCTGGGGGCTGTCGTGGATCCTGCGCCAGGTCAAGGCCAACCGCGACCCGCAGGCCCCCACCAAGGGCCTGGCCAGCGTCGCGGCGCTGACGCTGGGCTCCGGGCGCGCCGTGCACCTCGTGCGCGCGGGTAGCGACTACGTCCTGCTCGGATCCACCGAGCACGGTCTCATGCCGATCCACCGCTACAGCGAGGAGCAGGCGCGCGAGGCCGGTCTGCTGGCCGACACCACGGAGCCGCCCGGGCGCGCGCGCTGGGCGTTCCCGGCAGCCGGCGCGAGCGGCGGCCCGGGTCCCGAAGAGGGTCGCACCGACCCGATGCGGATGCCGACCCCGGCCTCGAGCCTGATCGAGCGCGTGCGTGAATGGACGGTGCGCCGTTGAACCTCAACTCCAGCAACGCCGTTCAGATCCTGCTGCTGATCGGCGGGCTGACGCTGGTGCCGGCGGTGCTGTTCACGGTGACCGGCTTCAGCCGGATCCTGATCGTGCTCGGTTTCATCCGCACCGCGATCGGGACCAACAACGCGCCGCCGAACCAGGTGATGGTCGGCATCGCGCTGTTCCTGACGATCTTCGTGATGGCGCCGACGATCGGCGCCATCAAGAAGGTGGCGGTGGAACCGCTGGAGGCGCACGCGATCAGCACCACGACCGCGCTGAAGCGGGCCGAGGTTCCACTGCGGGAGTTCATGTTCCGCAACACGCGGCCGCAGGACATCGAGCTGTTCGTGAACCTCTCGCACGGCAAGCAGCCGAAGACGCGCGCGGAAGTGCCCACCGAGGTGCTGATCCCGGCGTTCATCGTCTCCGAGCTCAACACCGCGTTCCAGATCGGGTTCCTGATCTTCCTGCCGTTTCTGATCATCGACCTGATCGTCTCCTCGGTGCTGATGAGCATGGGCATGATCATGCTGCCGCCGACGTTCATATCGCTGCCCTTCAAGATCCTGCTGTTCGTGCTCGTCGACGGCTGGGATCTCGTCATCAAGGCGCTCGTTCAGAGCTTCCACTAGGGGGAGAGCGATGAATCAGGACACGGTCGTCAACCTCGCCTCGCAGGCCATGAGCCTCGCCCTGAAGGTCGCCGGCCCGATCCTGCTCGTGGCGCTCGTGATCGGCCTCGTCGTCAGCGTCTTCCAGGCCGTCACCCAGATCCAGGAGCAGAGCCTGTCCCTGATCCCCAAGATCGCGGGGGTCGCGGTGGTCATCATCGTGCTCGGCCCCTGGATGCTTGGGCAGCTCGTCGCGTATACGACCGCGTTGTACACGGCGATTCCCACGATGGTGGGCACGTGAACGAACTGCTCGGCAAGCTGGCCGGCAACGAGCTCGCGGGCTTCATCCTCGTGCTGGCACGGGTGACGCCGCTGTTCCTGATCGCGCCGGTGTTCTCCTCGGCCACGATCCCGCCACGCGCGCGCGGCGTCGTCGCCGTGGCGATCTCGGTCGGCCTCACGCCGATCGCGCTGCACGGCCAGCACGTTCCCACCGAACCGCTGGTGCTCGCCGGGCTGATCATCGAGGGGCTGCTCGTGGGCCTGGCGTTCGCCTTCTCGCTGGCCGTGCTGATGGCCGCGGTCGAATCGGCGGGAGCCGTGATCGACGTGCTCTCGGGCTTCTCCTACGGAGCGCTGATCAACCCGATGACCAACGAAGACAGCGCCGTCATGGCCCGCTTCTACATGCTCGTGGGAACGCTCATCTTCCTGGTGATCGGCGGCGAAGCGTGGACCCTGCGCGGTCTCGCGCGCACCTTCCAGCTGGTGCCGCTCACCAGCGCTCCGCGGCTGTCCTCGCTCGTCGGCGGGGCCGTGCAGACGTTCGGCCAGGTGTTCACCGGAGCACTCGAGATCGCCGCCCCCGTGATGGTGGCGCTGCTGATCACCGACGTCGCCTTCGGCGTCGTCTCGCGCGTGGTGCCGCAGCTGAACGTGTTCGCGGTCGGCTTCCCGACGAAGGTGGCGGTCGCGATGCTCGTCGTGGGGGCCTCGCTCCCATTCACGGCAAACTGGATCTCCAACCAGCTCTCGGTGAGCGTGGGTGCGGCGCTCGGCGCGCTGCACGTGGCGTGAGACATGGCCCGCGACGACCAGACCGAGAAGCCCACACCCAAGCACCGCAAACGCGCACGCGAGAAGGGGCAGGTCGCCCGCAGCCCCGACCTCAGCGGCTCGCTGGTGCTGACCGCGGGTCTGCTGGCGATCGGCATGCTGGGGCCCCAGGTGGTGCACGCCGGCGCGGCCTCCTTCCAGGAGATCTTCGCCGAGATCTCCCATCCCCATCTGGCGACATCCGCCGCAGGCCTGAGCGAACTGATGCACATGGCGCTCTCCACGATGCTCCTGACGGTTGCGCCGATCGCCGGAGCCTGCGTCTTCGCGGCGTTCGTCGGGGGGGTGTCGCAGGTCGGCTTCCGACCGAGCGTCCACACGCTGAAACCAGACTTCCGCCGGATCAACCCGGCCTCCGGGCTGAAGAACCTGCTCGGGCCCAACATGATCTTCGAAGCCCTCAAGGCGATCGCCAAGGTCGGCGTCGTGGGGGTCGTGGCCGCGATGGCGATCCTGCCGGGCCTGACCGCGCTGGCCTCCACCGTCGGCGTGACGCCGGCCGCGCTCGGCGTGCTGATGGGCAGCAGCGCGATGAGCGTCGCCGAGCACGCCGCGTTCGCGTATCTGGTGATCGGGCTGATCGACTACGTCTGGCGGCGCCGGCGCCACGAGCAGCAGCTGAAGATGACCAAGCAGCAGGTCAAGGACGAGGTGCGCCAGTACGGCGTCTCCGCCGAGGTCAAAGCCGCGCTGCGCCGGCGCCAGATGCAGGCGGCCCGTGCCCGCATGATGGCGGCCGTGCCCGATGCGGACGTGGTGGTCACCAACCCCACCCACTACGCGGTCGCGCTCAGCTACGACGGCTCGCACACCGCGCCCGAGGTCGTCGCCAAGGGCAAGGACCTGGTCGCCGCCCAGATCAGGCGCATCGCCGAGGAGAACGACGTGCCGATCGTCGCCGACCCTCCGCTCGCGCGCGCCCTGCACCAGTCGACCGAGATCGGCCAGTTGATCCCCGAGGAGCTCTATGCCGCCGTGGCGCGCGTGCTCGCGTTCGTCTACAGGCTCGCCGGGCGTAGGAGGCTGGCCTCGTGAACACGCTCACCGTGCGCCGCATGCTGACGCACAGCGATCTGCTCGCGGCCGTCTCGGTCGTGCTCGTGGTGACGATGCTGGTGGTGCCGCTGCCGGCGCCGCTGATCGACCTGCTGATCACGATCAACATCTCCGTGGCGCTGACAGTCGTCGTGGCGACGATGTACCTCGGCAAGGCGCTCGACTTCTCCTCGTTCCCGAGCCTGCTGCTGCTGACGACGATGTTCCGGCTGGCGATCAACGTGTCGGTCACGCGCCTGATCCTCACCACCGGCGAAGCGGGCAACGTCGTCAAGGCGTTCGGCGAGTTCGTGGTCGGCGGCAACGTGGTCGTCGGCCTGGTCATCTTCCTGATCCTCGTGGTGATCCAGTTCGTGGTCGTCACCAACGGTGCCGGCCGCGTCGCCGAGGTCGGGGCGCGCTTCACGCTGGACGCGATGCCCGGCAAGCAGATGGCCATCGACGCGGATCTCAACGCCGGCCTGATCACCGATCAGCAGGCACGCGAGCGGCGTGCCGACATCGGCCGCGAGGCGGACTTCTACGGCGCTATGGATGGTGCGTCGAAGTTCGTCAAAGGCGACGCCATGGCCGCCCTGATCATCACCGCGATCAACCTCATCGGGGGGATCATCGTCGGCATGCTCCAGCACGGCCTGGGGTTCAGCGAAGCCACTCACCAGTACTCGCTGCTGACGGTCGGAGACGGTCTGGCGGCGCAGATCCCGGCGCTGCTGATCTCGGTGGCGGCGGGCATCATCGTGACCCGCGCCACCTCCGACCGCGATCTCGGCAGCGACATCGTCGGCCAGATCCTCAGCCAGCGCAAGGCGCCGCTCGTGGCCGCGTGCGCGATCGGCATCTTCGCGCTGATTCCCGGGCTGCCGAAGCTGCCGTTCCTGTGCATCGCGGCGATCTTCGGCGCGATCGCGTGGGGCGTCCGGGGTGGGATGCCGGATGCCAAGGAGGCCGATGCGGCGGCGGGAGCGGAGGCGTCACGCGCGCTTGCGGCACCCGGCGAGGAGCCGCTGGGAGAGGTCGGCGTGGACGCGCTGGAGCTCTCGATCGGATATGGCCTCGTGCCGCTCGTGGACGGCGGCGCTGGCAGTTCGCTGCTGCGGCGGGTCAGCATGATCCGCCGCCAGATCGCGGGAGACCTGGGGATCGTGATCCCGCCCGTGCGCATCCACGACGAGCTCGGGATGGAGTCGCACGAGTACGTCGTCAAGGTGCGAGGCTCGGAGGTCACCCGCGGGCGGATCATGCCGGGCCACCTGCTCGCGATGGATCCCGGCGACGCCAGCGGCACGCTGCAGGGGATCCCCACCCGCGAGCCGGCGTTCGGCCTCGACGCGATGTGGGTGCACGAGTCCAGCCGCGGCGAGGCGGAGGCGCTCGGCTACACCGTGGTCGACCCGGAGTCGGTGATCGTCACGCACCTCACCGAGACGATCCGGGCCCACTCCGCCGAACTGCTCACCCGCCAGGACGTGCGCGCACTGCTCGACAGGCTCAAGGAGACCAACGCCGCGGTCGTCGAAGAGGTCGTGCCCGAGGCGCTGTCGCTCGGCGAGATCCAGCGGGTGCTGCAGTCGCTGCTCGCCGAGGGCGTGCCGATCCGCGATCTCGGCACGATCGTGGAGGCGATCGGCGACAAGGCGCGAACAACACGTGACACAAGCCTCCTATCGGAGTACGCTCGCCAGGCGCTCGGCCGGGCGATCACGGCTCCCCACCTGGATGACCAGTTGCGCCTGCAAGCGATAACCCTCGACCCCGCGATCGAGCAGGAGGTATCGACCTCGATCACGCAGACCACCGATGGCGAGTATCTCGCCATGGATCCGCCGCGCGCCCAGGCGATCGTCACCGCCCTGCGCAGCCAGGTCGAGCACGCGACCGGCCTCGGCGCGAAACCCGTCGTGCTCTGCTCGGCGCGCATACGCCGGCATCTGCGCCGCCTGATCGCCCAGGCTCAGCCGCATCTCGCCGTCTGCTCCTATAACGAGATCGCACCGGGCGTCAACGTCGAAACGATCGGGGTCATCCACGCATGAGCACCCCGGAGGAACTGCTCCAGGCGCTGGGGCGCCAGGCGCGCCGGCTCGGCAACGGCGGCGCCGGGCCGCAGGGCTCGCGCGTATACCGCGGCCGCTCGGTCGACGAGCTGATCCCGCGCATCCAGCAGGACCTCGGCGAGGAGGCGATCGTGGTGCGCCGCCGCGACGGCCTCACCGGCGGCTTCCTCGGGTTCTTCCAGCACGCCTTCGTGGAGATCGAGGCGATGCCCGGCCCCCCGCGCGTGGACGTCTACGACGAAGACCAGCCGGAGGGCCTGCGGGAGCTGCCCGCCCCGCCCCCTTCCGAGCCCCCCGCCGTACGGCCGGCGCCCGCCGCGACGCCGCCGCCCGCCGCGCAGCCGTCGCCCGCCGCCTACCAGCCGCCGCAGCCTCCCATGCCCGCGCCGCCGCCGGCGCCCTCGGCGCCCGCCCCATGGGCCCCGCCGGCCGCTCGCGCCCGGCCCGCGCCCGAACCCTTCCGCCAGCAGGAGCCGGCGGGCGCCAGCGCCTATGTCACCGCCCACCTGGCCGCACTCGCCCGGGCCGACCGCTCGGCGCCCGGACTCGGCCCGCCGCGCGCCCGCGGGCGCCAAGCGGCGCAGCCGCCGGCGGTCGACTTCCACGAGCTGATCGGCGCCGAGCCGGCGCAGCCCGCGGTCCGGCACGAGGCGGAGGACTTCGCCGACTACACCCCCGAGGCCCCGCCCCGCCCCGCCCAGGAGCGCCGCACGGTCGCACCCGGCTCCCACGCGCGCGCGCGCCAGGGCGTGGAACGGAGCCTGCGCCGCAGCGGCATCAGCGAGGAGCTCGCACGGGACCTGATGGACGGGGCCGCCGCCCACACGCTGCCGCTCGCGCCGCGCTCGGGCCTCGCGCAGGCGGTGCGCGCCACGCTCGCCCAGCGGATGCCGGTCGCTCCGCCGCTGTCCACGACCGGTGCGGCGATCGTGCTCGTGGGCGCGGGCGGATCCGGCAAGACGACATGCTGCGCGGCACTGCTCGCCGCCTACCGCAGCGGCAGCACGCTGCCGGCGAGCTGCGCGACCGTGACCGGCGAACCGGGACGCGAGGACCTGCGCATGATCCTCGCACCGCAGGTCATGAAACCCGCACCCGCCGGCTCGCCGCGGGCGCTGCGCGCGCTGCGCCGCGCGCGCGCCGAGGGGCTCGCCGTGGTCGACACGCCCCGCATCTCCCCCTCCGACAAGGCCGGCATCCGCGAGCTCGCGCTGCTGCTCGGCGAGATCAAGCCGGAGCGGATCGTGATCGCGCTGCCGGCCACCCTCGGGGCCACCGCCGCCGGCCAGCTGCTGACCGCGCTGCGCCCGCTCGGCGCCAACGCGATGGCCGTGACACACGCCGACGAGACGGATCAGATCGGAGTCGCGGTCGAGGCCGCCTGCAGGTTCGGTCTCGCTCCCGAGTACATGCTCGAACGGTCGCGCTCCGGCGGCTGGCGGCTGCGCCGCATCGACACGTCAGAGCTGGCGAGCAAACTGCTGCGATGAGACTGGGACGCGGAAAGAGCGAGCAGTCCAAGCCGATCGCGCTGCCCGACTACGGCGAGCGGGTGACGCTCACGATGGCCTCGGGCGAGGTGGTTCCGGCGCGCGTGATCGAGAGCGGACCCGGGACCCTCCTCATCGCGATCACCGTCCCCATCCGGCCGCTCACCGGCGGCGAGCTGGCGGGCATGGTGCTCGAATTCACAGCTCCCAACGGGCGCGTGCGGCTGCAGGGCGAGATCACGATGGACAACCCGGCCGATCCCGACATGCTGCGGATCGAGGCTCCCCGCGCGGTCGAGGTGATCCAGGACCGCGAGTACGTGCGCATCGACGTCGCGCGTCCCGTCAACGTGAGGTCGCGTCGGGAGCAGCTCGAGGTCGAGACCTACACGGTCGACGTCAGCGGCGGCGGCATGCTGCTGGCGGGTCCCGACACGCTGAGGATCGGCGACGAGGTCCAGTTCGACCTCGCCCTCGCCGCTGAGGAGCGTCCCGTCAGCGGGGTGGGGACGGTCGTGCGCGTCGACACCAGGGGACGGCGCGCGGTCGCGTTCGACCAGATCAGCGACCTCGATCGCCGGCGCCTGATCCGCTTCATCTTCGACTGCCAGCGCGCCGAACGGCGTCTGGGTCTGAACGGGGACGACCACCGTGGCCGCTGAGACCGCGACGGCGCCTGCCTCGCGTGCCCCCGCCGCCCCCGTCGCGGCATCGCCGGAGCCGAGGACGCCCGCCAAGGGCGCCGCGCCGCCGTCGACCAAGCAGCACAAGGCGGTCAAGCCGGAGAAGGGGAAGAAGGGGTCCAAGCAGGCGAAGGGGGACAAGGGCGCCAAGGCCGACGCGAGCGGGTCCGACGGCCCCAGCATCGCCGCCCACCCGAGGGCCGCGCGCGCGGTCGAACGGGCCAAGAGCTGGGGGGGGCTGGCGGGGTTCCTGCTCGGTGGCTACCTCTCGCTGCCCTCGAACACGCTCGCCGACGCCGCCCTGCGCGCGCTGATCGCCGGGGTCGTCTGCTACGTCGCCGTCTGGGCCGGCGCGGTCTTCGTCTGGCGCAGGCTCGTGATCCTGGAGATCAAGGCCCGCGAGCAGCAGCTGATGGAGCCCCACCGCCAGCCATCCCCGGCAGATCAGCGGCGCGGCGGCCCCCCGGCGCGCCCCGACCGCCCGAGCGCGAGGACGGCCTCCTAGGGCCGGCGCCACCCGGTGGATCCGATACACCCGATCGCCCCCGGTCCGCCCGCCCTACCCGGCGGACCGCCGCGCGTGCAACGCCTGCAGAGTGTCGCGCGCGAGCGCGACCGCCCGCCGCAGGAGGACGAGCAGCGCAGGCGGCGCGAGCCGCCGCCGGACGCCGACGCCGAAGGCCCCGACGACGACGGGCGCCCGCACGTCGACATCCGCGCCTGACAGCCGGCTTGCACCTGCAGGACTTCTTGCCGTAGGGCGGAATCCGGCCCAGGAGCGGTAATCGCCCTCAAGTTTCCCGGCGCGCTGACGATAATCGGCGTGGGTCGACATGGAGTCGACTCGGGACCACCACCCCACACCGTCATCAAGGAGATGAACGCATGGCCCTCACGATCAACACCAACCTGGAGGCGATGAACGCCAGCAGGAACCTGAACGGCACCGAGAACATGCTCGCGCAGTCGATGCAGCGGCTTTCCTCGGGGCTCAAGATCAACTCCGCCGCCGACGACGTCGCCGGCTACGCGATCAGCCAGAGCCTGCAGAGCCAGGTCAACGGGCTCAACCAGGCAAGCGAAAACATCCAGGACGCTGTCGCCCTCGCGCAGACCGCCCAGGGTGCCCTGAACGACGTCGCGCAGATGCTCCAGCGTGTTCGTGAGCTCGCCGTGCAGTACTCCAACGGCACGACCTCAGAAGAAGACCAGACCGCCATCATCTCGGAGGTCGCCCAGCTGACCAACGAGATCAAGCGCGTCGGTGAAACGACTCAGTTCAACGGCAAGAACCTGCTCGACGCGGCCGAAGAAATCCGCTTCCAGGTCGGCGCCAACGACGGTGAAGGCATCAGCGTCACGACCGTCAAGCTGTACGAATCGATCGAAAAAGGCGTCGACAGCACGACGCTCGGCGGACGGCTGCTGTCCGGCCTCGGCGAAGCTGAAAAGGAAGAAGTGAAGGAAATCAAGGAAGAAATCAAGACCGAACAGGAAGCGATCACAGCCCTTCAGAAAGAACTCGCCAAAGGCGGCAAAACTGAAGCTGAAGTGAAAGAAGTCGAAACCGAAGAGACGGAACTGAAGGAAAAAGTCGCCGAACTCAACGGCAAAATCACGACGCTGAACGAAGAACACCCCCCCACGGGGCTGAAGGAACTCAGCGAAGCGATCGCCAAAGTCACCGGCCTGGCCGGCGAATTCGGAGCGGTGCAGGACCGTATCCAGTACACCCAGAGCAACCTGGAAGTCTACAGCCAGAACCTCAGCTCGGCTGTCAGCGCGCTCGTCGACGTGAACATGGCCACCGAAATGACCGAATTCACGAAGGATCAGGTTCTGCAGCAGGCCGGCGTGTCGATTCTCGCGCACGCCAACCAGCTGCCCGACGCGACGCTCAAGCTCCTGGAATAGCCCAGGAGAAGTAACGAACTTCCTCAGCGGTGGCGCCTAGAGGACGCCACCGCTGCAGCGAAGCCCACCCGACCGCTGGCCGATCTTCGATCGGTCGTCGCGCGGCCGGGCGGGTCACAACGCTTCAGGCGGTCTGGGAAAGGGCCGGCGGAAGCCATATACCGCCGCTTCATCGAGGGAACGGTGGTGGAGATGGGCGGCGACGGCCGCCCGTCTCCCGTTAACGGCCCTAAACCCGGCCGCCGCCCTGCCGATCACCAGGGCGATGTCCATCGAAGCGACGCTGGAGCACGTCTCTGCGATCAGGCGGGCGCTGGCGGACCCCGCCGCGCTGGTCGGCTCGGGAGGCGCGCTGGCCGGTGGCACCGAAGCCCCGACCTCCGCGGCCACATCCTCCGGCGGCGAATCCTCGTTCGCCGCTGCGCTCGCGCAGGCCTCCGGCGGCTACCAGACGCCGTCGTCCCCGGCCGCGTCGGTGCTCGATGCGGCCGACCCCGAAGCCGCAACCGGCCTCTCGAGCGCGCTCGAATCCGGCATGCCCTACTCGGCCGAGGGCCTCCAGGGCGCTCTCCCCGTCGCCGCACCCGGATCGACGTCCACCGGCGGCAACCGGATCGTCGCGATCGCCGAAAGCCAGCTCGGCCAGACCGAGCAGCCCCCCGGTTCCAACGAATCACCCGCGATCGCCGAGTACCGCACGGCCACCGCCGGTGCCGCCCCCGGGGAGCCGTGGTGTGCGTACTTCGCCTCCTGGGTGGCGCGCGAAGCGGGTGAGCCGATCGGCACAGGCGGCCAGGGGCTCGGCGCCGTCTCGGAGATCTGGTCGTGGGCGCAGAGCACGGGGCGCGCCATACCCAACGGGCCGGGCGTCGTCCCCCAGCCGGGGGACCTGATCGTGTTCGGCGACGAGCACGTGGGCATCGTCAGGGGCGTGCTCCCCGACGGGCAGATCCAGACGATCGAGGGCAACTACGAAAACAAGGTCGCGGCCAACGTGCGCAGCCCGAGCGAAGCCACCGGCTACGTCAGCATGAGCTAGCGTCGCATCCGTCCCTCGCGACGCACGCCTGCCGCGACCCGCGCCGGCCACACCGGCGTTCGCGCGAGCCGCGTCGCCGCCCCGCATGGCGGCGTAGACTGATCGGTGGCAGCCATGAGCACCGAGCAGAACCCGGCCTCCCGCAGCGAGGTGCCACCACGACCCTCCCTCCCGAAACTGGTCGTGCCGCTCGCGCTGCTCATCGGGATCGTGGCCGCCCTAAGCGTCGTGCTGCTGCGCGGCCCGGCCAAGCCGACGCTGCCCGGCGGGGCCGTCCAGTCGGCCGCGGGGCGCGGTTACTTCGGCACGCTCGCACTTCCCTCGCGGCAGGCCCCCGTGATCGACCTGCGCAACTACCTCGGCCGGCGCGTGACGCTTGCGCAGTACCGGGGCAAGGCGGTGCTGGTGACGTTCCTCTACACCAACTGCCCCGACATCTGCCCGCTGATCACCTCCAACCTGCGCGTCGTCCTCAACGAGCTCGGCGCGGAGGCCTCGCACGTGCAGGTGATAGCCGTCTCGGTCGACCCGCGCGGCGACACGCCCGCAGCCGTGGGGCGGTTCCTCGGCGTGCACGAGATGGTCGGCCGCATGCAGTACCTGATCGGCTCGGCGGCCGAACTCGGACGGACATGGGCCGCGTGGGGGGTCGGCTCCACGCGCGAAGCGGCCAACCCCGATCTGGTGGCGCATTCGGCGCTCGTCTACGGCGTCAGCGCGAGCGGCAGACTCACGACGATCTACCCCGCCAGCTTCGAACCGCACGAGATCGTCCACGACGTCCCCAGGCTCGCCTCCTCCTGAGGGTGCGGCTCACGCCGCGCCCCACGACTCGGCCGGCGCCCGACACCCGTCCTCGGCCCCTGGCGCGAGCCGCGACTCAGCGCCGCGCCCGCCGCGACACAGCGTTCGCCCGCGCCGGGTTTCAGCGTTCGCCCGCGCCGCGGCGAAACAGAACCGTGTACCAGATCGCGACGACGATCAGGACGCCGAGCGGGATCACGAGCGTCAGGACCTCGGCGGTCTGGACACCTGAGGCGATCGGGACGACGATGCTTGGCATTTACCCCTCCTAATGCTCGTTCGCGAGCCGCCGGGTGCCGGGCGAACCGGCCTCCGGCGGCAGGAGCCAGCGGTGTACGTAGGCGAATATGACGATAACGAACGTGACCGACCCCGGCACCCACATGACCCCGGCGGCCAGCTGCTGGTCGCCGAGCGCCGAGATCCCACCCGGCCGGCTGCTCTGCTCGGCGTAGAAGTCATAGAGCGGGTGGGGAGCGAGCGCCAGCACGACCGCGAGGCCCCAGCTGACGATCATCGCCGCGATCACGTAGAGCACGCGCTCGTGCGGCTCGAGCGGGGCGCGCAGCGGCGGCGAGTCGATCACCTGCTTCCAGAACAGGAGCGCGGTGGTGAAGAACAGCGTGTGCTCGAGTGCATGCAGTTCGCTCGAGCGCAGCGTGGCGTCGAACATCACGGGCACGTGCCAGGCCACCAGCACCCCGCAGAACAGCACAAGGCTCACGGCGGGGCGGCCGAGCGTGTGCGCGAGCCAGCGCAGCGGCGCCGTCCGCTCGCCATGGCTCAGGCCGCGAGCGAGCGACCGGCGCGTGCTCAGCGGCAGCGAGCGCCACAGCCGGATCCACGGGCGCGCGAGCACGAACAGCGGGGCGGCGACCATCAGCAGCAGCACGTGCTGGACCATGTGCACCCAGAAGAGGTCCGCGCTGAGGATCTCGATCGGCGAGCTCAGCGCGACGGCGAGCACGAACAGGGAGGCGAAGAACGCGACGCTCCTCCAGTGCTGGGCCACGCGCTTGCGGGCGGGGGTGACGGTTCGCCTGTTGCCGACGATGTAGAGGATCGCCAGGTCGATGACGAGCACCAGCGGCGGGTCGAAGGACCAATCCCAGAAGCCCGGCGTCCTCACCGCCGCGGCGAGCACTACAGGAGATACAGCGTGATGTAGGTCACGACCCCGATCGCGCCGAGGAAGCCCCAGTAGAAGACGGCGGCGTCGAGGCCGGGGGCGATGAGCTTGTCGGGATCCTTGATGTCGCCGTCAGCGGCCGCCGGTGTGCGCCGCGCGCGCAGCTCGGTGGCGACCTGCGTCTCCAGCCAGTACATCGTGCCCAGCACGGCGATCATGTAGAAGGCCAGCCAGCCGCAGAACACGCTCGCGAAGGCGCCGTCGGTGGGGCCGAATTTCTGCGTGGCGAACTCGATGCACTGCACGACGACCGCCGCGATCCCGAACAGCACGCCGCCCATCGCCGGGGCCGTCCAGCCGCGGGAGCGGCGCTTCATCTGCCTGCCGGCCGTGATCGTGAGGATCACGCTCAGCACCACGCAGGCGATGAACGCCGCGCCGAGCGCCTGGTTGGGGCTGAGGCTGATGTGCACTTCGCCCTGTTCCTTCAGCTGGGCGGCCGTCGGCCGCCAGAAGCCGTTCTGGTTGATCGACCGGAGATAGAAGTACGCGAACAGGAAGGCCAGGAAGAAGAACGTGGTGGCGCCGGCGAGCATCCGCGAGGCGACCGACAGGGCGCGCGCGCCGACGTCCGGCGGCTCGGGCGGGATCTCGACGCCGGCCGGCACCGGCGGCACCATCCTGCCGAGCGGGAGCTTTTCGCTTTCGGCGGCCATGCTCAGGCCCCAGCCCCGGCGGGCGCGAGGCCGCCGCCCGGTGTGACCGGCGTGCCGTAGTCGTAGGGATCGGAGTCGAACACCGGTATCTGCTCGAAGTTGTTGACGGGCACCGGTGTCGGGACCTGCCACTCGATCGACTTCGAGTGCCACGGGTTCTGCTCGGCGGGCTCGCGCACGAAGATCAGCGAGTAGACCACGTTGAAGAGGAAGATCAGCATCGAGAAGCCGAGCACGAACGCCGAGATCGACACCCATGTGTTGAGCGGGACCAGGTTTTCGGCGTAGGTGGTCACGCGCCTGGGCATGCCCTTGATGCCGAGCACGAACAGCGGCACGAATGTGGAGTTGAAGGCCAGGAACATCAGCCAGAAGTGCCACTTCGCGAGCGCCTCGTTGAAGCGCAGGCCGAGCATCTTCGGCACCCAGTAGTAGATCGCCGCGAAGAAGCTGAAGACCAGGCCGCCCATGATCGTGTAGTGGAAGTGGGCCATCACGAAGAAGCTGCCGTGCAGCTGGGTGTCGGTCGGGACGTCGGAGAGGACCACGCCCGAGGTCCCGCCGATCAGGAAGTTGAAGGCCCACGCCAGGCAGAACAGCATCGGCACGGTGAAGGCTATTCGCCCCCTCCACAGGGTCCCCATGAAGCACAGGAAGATGAACCCGGTGGGGATCGAGATGATCTCGGTGGAGAGCATGTAGAACGGGCGCAGGTCGGCGTTGATGCCGCTTACGAACAGGTGGTGCTGCCAGACGAAGAAGCTCAGCAGTGCCACGCCGAGCATCCCCGACACCGCCAGGCGATAGCCCCACAGCGGCTTGCGCGCGAACACCGGCACCAGCTCCAGCACGATCCCGAACCCGGGCAGCGCGAGGATGTAGACCTCGGGATGGCCGAAGAACCAGAATAGGTTCTCGAACAGGTAGGAGCTGCCGCCGCCGCCGGAGATGAAGAACGAGGTGTCGATCGTGCGGTCGAGCGCCGCCATCAGCAGCGTCGCGACCAGCATCGGCGCTGCGAGCACCATCAGCACGGCCGTGCCGAACACCGCCCACACGAAGATCGGCAGCCGCGACCAGGTCAGGCCCGGCGCGCGCATCGTGATGATCGTGGCCATCATGTTGAGCCCCAGCAGGCACATCGAGATCCCGACCAGCGCGAAGAACATGATGTAGGAGTCCATCCCCATCACGGCCTGGTCGTTGAGCGGCTCATAGCCCGTCCAGCCGGTCGGGAAGCCGCCGAAGAAGATCGTCGAGACGAGGATGAAGCCGGCCGCCATCAGCAGCCAGAACGTCAACGCCTCGATCCGCGGGAAGGCCATCCGGCGGGCACCGATCATGATCGGGACGAAGTAGTTGGCGAACGGCCCGAGCACGCCGGAGGTCATCATCCCCATCATCATCGTGCCGTGCATGCCGACGAGCGAGAGGTACTGGTTGGGACTCACGACGGTGGGGGTGTCGTGCAGCAGCTCGGTGCGGATCAGCATCGCGTTGAGCCCGCCCACGAAGAAGAACACGCCGATCCCCACGAGGTACTGGATGCCGACGACCTTGTGGTCGGTGCAGAGCCCGAAGTAGCGCCCGATCCCCCCGCCCTCCTTCTCCCTCAGCGACGCCGGCCGGCCGAGCAGCCGCGAGACGGGGTAGTTGGCGAAGCCCAGGCCCACCAGGAAGCCGACGACGCCGCCGGCGTAGCCGAGCAGCAGCGAGATGTCGTTTTCGTCGGACGCCGTCTGGTAGTGGAAGCTTCCTTCGAAGCCGATCTTGCGGCCGATGAACCAGCCGACGTAGTAGCCGACGACGCCGAGCACGACCGCGGTCAGCAGGTTGAAGCCGATCAGTCGCCGCCACATCGGCAGGCCCGTCGGCTGAGGGCTCGATTCGGCCACGCTCGTCGCGCTCATTCGCCTCGCCTCGTCGGTTCGGGTTGGTAGGTCTTGCTGTAGGGGGGAAGCACCTTCGTCGCCGGCGCGTATGCGATCTGGGCGTGGTGGATCCACGTCCTGAACGCCGCGGCGCTGACCACTTTGCCGTAGCCGAACATCTGCCCGTGCCAAACGCCGCACAGCTCGCTGCACCGCACTTCGAACGTCATCGTCCTGGTCGGCCGCACGAACGCCACGTTGTTGACCTGGGGGTTCGCGTCGGCCTTGACGCCGAGCTGAATTGCCCAGAAGGAGTGGATCACGTCGAGCGAGGTGACGTTGAATTCGATGTTCGTGTTCACCGGGAGGACGAGAGTGGGTACCTCAACGCCGCCGAACGTCGGATAGCGGTAGGTGAACTGCCACTGCTGCGCGATCACCTGAACCGGCAGCCGCGGGCCGCTCGGGACCGTGAGCGGGTTCGGGCCACTCCCCGAGCCGGCCCCGTAGCCCGACTCCAGCCGCACCGTTCCATAGACCGCGACCCCGAGCACGATCAGCGAGGTGACCACGATCCAGGTCGTCTGGACTTTCGCGTCGCCGCGCACCGCCGGTCCTTCGAGCGCCCCCCCGCGCGGCTGGCGGAAGTAGACGACCGAGTAGAGCAGGTAGAGCGAGACCAGCAGCAGCACCGGGGTGGCGATCGCCGCCAGCACCGTCGCGTCGGTGGTCTGCCCGGAGGCCTGGTCGGTGCCCGTGCCCGGTCCGAGTTCGGGGCCGATCAGGAAGATCACGATCGGCAGCGCGATCACCGTCGCGACGAGCCACAGGGCCGCGAAGCGGCGGGCGTGATTCGGTTCGGGCGTCACACCGCCCGCAGAGGCCGCTCCTTCAGACGACATCGATGAAGCCCCCCATGTAGCCCACCGTCTGCATCGGCCCGCTGTTGCCGAACAGGTAGCCGGCGGCGCAGGGCACGAAGCACTGCCAGCGGTAGCGCCCCTTCCTGCCCGTGCGGAAGCTGAAGGTGATCGTGCGGTGATCGCTCGTGGAGGTTTCGCACGGCGCTTCTTCGCACGGGTGCTTGGCTTCTTCGGGGACGCCCGGGAGCGGCACGAACACGCCCATTTCGGGCACGGCGAACGTGTGCGAGGCTTCTTCGGGCGGGATCGAGTTGACCGTCTTGCCGTCCACGGTCATCGTCCCGCCGATCGTGCCCTGGACCTGGGAGAGGAACGGGTTGCGCAGGCCCGTCGGGGAGTCGTACTGGTAGAGGGTCACGTGCACGACCGAGTTGGCCGGCACCTGGAAGACCGTGCTGTGGATCCACTTGCCTCTGCTCCTGATCAGGTAGGAGACCCAGTCCGGATGCGCCGGGCTGAATTTCTTGCCGATCGCGGCGACGGTCTCGAGGGTCAGGTTCGTGCCGCCGCCCGGAAGCACGGAGCTTGTACCGGCGACCGTCGGCGGGAAGCTCGTGGCCCAGTCGGCGACGTACAGGCCGATCAGCACGCCGACCGCGGCCGTCACGAGCCCCACCGCCAGGATCTTCCTCGCCAGGATGCTCATGCGCCCTCCCTGCCAGTCACAGCGCGCTCCTCACCTCGCACGGCCCCCCCTGACGATTCGCACACTACAACGTGGCGCCCCGCACTTGCAAAAATAAGAGGATTCTCAGGAAAGGGAGGCGCTGTTTGCGGAGTCTGGAACGCTTCGCCCCGCCCGGCTCCGCGGTCCCTCTGTCGGTGCGGGTCGAGCGGGCGCCCCGGGACCGTGCCGAGCCGTGATCGAGCCGCGGCGCCGGGCGACGGATACGATCAGGCGCTTGCCGCCGCCACAGCCATCCACCCCGCGCGCCGAGGCGGGCGCAGCGCCCGCGGGGGCGCCGGGCCCGGACGCGCCGGGCAGGGTGCCCGAGCGCGCGACGCTGGATGGCCTGGAGCAGCGCTGGAGCGAGGTCTGGGAGCGGGAGGGCACCTACGCCTTCGACCGCTCCGCACCCCGCGAGCGGGTGTTCGCGATCGACACTCCGCCGCCGACGGTGAGCGGGTCGCTGCACGTCGGCCACGTCTTCTCCTTCACCCACACCGACACGATCGCGCGCTTCCAGCGGATGCGCGGGCGCGAGGTCTTCTACCCGATGGGCTGGGACGACAACGGCCTGCCGACCGAGCGCCGGGTCCAGAACCACTTCGGCGTGCGCTGCGACCCCTCGATGGCCTACGACCCCGACCTCCGCGTGCGCGAGCCCGACCCCGGCGAGAGCGCCGGGAAGGACCCGGAGCCGGTGGCCGTCTCGCGCCCGAACTTCGTCGAGCTCTGCCTGCGCCTGACCGAGAGCGACGAGCAGGTCTTCGAGGCGCTGTGGCGCAGGCTCGGGCTGTCGGTCGACTGGTCGATGACCTACACGACGATCGGCGCGCTCGCGCAGCGGATCTCCCAGCGCTCGTTCCTCGGCCTGCTCGCGCGCGGGGAGGCCTACCAGCTGGAGGCGCCGACGCTGTGGGACGTCGACTTCCAGACCGCCGTCGCGCAGGCCGAGCTCGAGGACCGCGAGCGTCCCGGCGCGATGCACCAGGTGCGCTTCGGCTCGGCCGACGGCGGCCCGGCGCCGCTGATCGAGACGACGCGACCGGAGCTGATCCCGGCGTGCGTGGCGCTGCTCGCGCACCCCGACGACGCCCGCCATCGCGACCTCGTCGGCGGGGATGCGCTGACCCCGCTGTTCGGCACCAGGGTGCCCGTCATGACCCACCCGCAGGTCGAGCAGGACAAGGGCACCGGCCTGGTGATGGTGTGCACCTTCGGCGACCTCACCGACGTGATGTGGTGGCGCGAGCTGCGACTGCCCGTGCGCTCGGTGCTCGGACCCGACGGCAGGCTGCTCGAGGTCCCCTGGGGGAGCGAGGGCTGGGAGACGGCCGACCTCGAGCGCGCCCGCTCGAGCTACGGCGAGCTGGCGGGCAGGACGATCAACCAGGCGCGCAGGCGCATCGTCGAGCTGCTGAGCGAGGACGGTTCGCTGATCGGCGAGCCGCGACCCGTCACGCGCGCGGTGAAGTTCTTCGAGAAGGGCGACCGGCCGGTGGAGATCGTGACGAGCCGCCAGTGGTTCATTCGCACGATCGAGCACCGCGCGGCGCTGCTCGCGCGCGGGCGGCAGCTGAGCTGGCACCCGCCGTACATGCGCACCCGCCTGGAGGACTGGGTCGAGGGGCTGACCGGCGACTGGTGCGTCAGCCGCCAGCGCTTCTTCGGCGTGCCGTTCCCGGTCTGGTATCCGATCGACGACGACGGCACGGTGCTCTACGGCGAGCCGATGGCCGCGCACGAGGAGCAGCTTCCGGTGGATCCCTCGACCGATGTCCCCGACGGATACACGGCCGCCCAGCGGGGACGGCCGGGCGGCTTCGCGGGCGACCCCGACGTGATGGACACCTGGGCGACCTCCTCGCTCACACCGCAGATCGCCGCGCAGGAGGGCGTCGACGAGGAGCTCTTCCGGAAGGTCTTCCCGATGGCGCTGCGCCCGCAGGCGCACGACATCATCAGGACCTGGCTGTTCACCACGATCCTGCGCTCCCACCTGGACCACGACGAGCTGCCCTGGAGCGATGCGGCGATCTCCGGCTGGGTGCTCGACCCCGACCGCAAGAAGATGTCCAAGTCCAAGGGCAACGTGGTCACGCCGATGCACCTGCTGGAGGAGTACGGAGCGGATGCCGTGCGCTACTGGGCGGCGAGCGGGCGGCCCGGCGCGGACACGGCCTTCGACCCCCAGCAGATGAAGGTCGGCCGCCGCCTGGCGGTCAAGCTGCTCAACGCGTCGCGCTTCGCGCTGGCGGACCTGCCCCCGGCGGGTGAGGCGCTGACCAACCCACTGGACCGCGCGCTGCTCGCGCGCCTGGCGGCCGTCGTCGAGGACGCGACGAGCAGCTTCGAGGACTACGACTACACGCGTGCGCTGGAGCGCGCGGAGACGTTCTTCTGGTGGTATTGCGACTTCTACCTGGAGCTCGTCAAGGGGCGCCGCTACGAGCAGGCGGGCGAGGCCTCCGCATCGGTCAGCAGGGCGCTGCGGATCTCGCTGTCGGTCTTCCAGAGGCTGTTCGCCCCGTTCCTGCCGTTCGTCTGCGAGGAGGTCTGGTCGTGGTGGCGCGAGGGCTCGGTGCACCGCGCCGACTGGCCCGACGCGGCCGAGCTGCGGCTCGCGGCCACGGCCGCGGACGGCCCGCGCGAGGACGCCGCCCTGGAGATCGCCGCGGACGTGCTGCGGGAGGTGCGCAAGGCCAAGTCCGAGGCGCGCCGTCCGATGCGCGCGCCGGTGGCGCGGGTGGTGGTCTCCGACACCGCCGAGCGCCTGGCCGCGCTGGAGCTGGGCTCCGACGACCTGCGCCGGGCGGGCTCGATCGAGGAGCTCGAGGGCGTCGTCGCCGAGGACTTCTCGGTCGCGGTCGAGCTGGTCGAGGAGGCCGCCGGCTAGGCGGCCGGTCGTGAGCGGGCACCCGGATCCAGGCGATGTCCGCGCGGTGCTCGTGCTGGGTGACTCCGACGGCCTGGCGGCGGCGCTCGTGCGGCGCCTGGAGCACGCCGGGGCCGAGGTCGAGCAGGCGAGCGCGCTCAGCGACAGCGAGACGGCGGCGGTCCTGGCCGAGCCGCGCTGGGGGGCGGTCGCAGTGGTCACGCGCGACGACGTGCTCGCGCTGCGACTAACGCTCCTGAGCGCACATCTGCGCCCGGACCTGGCGCTGTGGGTGACGATGTTCGACCGCACGATCACGCGCGAGCTGCAGCACGTGGCGCCCGCGGTGCACGTGCTCTCGCCCTCGGAACTGGTCGCCTCGGATCTCGCCGAGCACTGTGTCGCGGCGATCGGCGGCCGGGCTGCACCGCGAAGCGGCGTGCGCATCGTCGACGACTCCCTGAGGCTGCTCGTGCGGGCCGGGATCGGCCTCCTGCTCGCGCTGCTCCTGGAGGGCGCGATCTCGATGATCGCGCTGCACGAGCGCGTGGTCGACGCGCTGTACTACAGCACCAGGTCGGTGGCGACCGTCGCCGGCACCCCCGGCGTCACGACGAGCGCCGGGTGGTACAAGGCGCTCTCGGCCCTCGACACGATCGCGGCGCTGCTGCTGGTGGCCGTGTTCACGGCCGCGCTGGTGCGCCGTCTGAGCCGCCCGCGCCTGACCACGCTGCTCGGCCCTAGGGCGGCACCGGCGCGCGGTCACGTCCTGCTGATCGGCTTCGGGCAGGTCGGCTTCCGCCTCGCGCAGGAGCTCCGGCGCCGGGGCGTGGCGGTGCTCGGCGTCGAGCGCGACCCCGACGCGCCCTGTGTGCGGCTCGCGCGCGCCGCCGGGATCCCGGTCGTGATCGGGCGCGGCGACGACCGCGCGACCCTCGAGCGCCTCGGGATCCGCCGCTGCGGTGTCGTCGCCGCGGTGACCTCCACCGACCTGATCAACGTCGCCGTGGGGCTGGCCGCGAGCGACCTCGCCCCGGGTATCCCGCTGGTGATGCGCCTCGGCGACGGCGAGGTGGCCGCCGAGACCGACTCGCTGCTGCACCTCGGGCGCATCTGCGACGCGCACAAGATCGCGGCCGACACGCTCGCTCGCGAGCTGCAGTCGGCGCGGGCGCGCCCCGCCGCCTCCCCGCCGCTGGGATAGGGTCCACGGCGTGGACAGGACGATGATCGAGCAGCTGCAGGAGAAGGTCGGCGAGCGCGTGACCGTGCGCGGCTGGGTGCACGCGGTGCGGGACCAGAAGCGGATGCAGTTCATCGTGCTGCGCGACGAAACCGCGCTCGCACAGCTCGTCCTGCCCAAGGAGGACCCGCCCGGCGGGCTCAACGAGGCGGTCTCGGCCCTCACCGCGGAGTCGGCGGTCACGGTCACCGGGACGGTCGTCGCCGACGAGCGCGTCAAACTCGGCGGACTCGAGCTGCGGATCGAGCAGCTGCAGGTGGACTCGCTGGCGGAGCCCGAGCTGCCGATCGCAGCCGACTCGGCGCTGGACAAGCGCATCGACTGGCGCTACCTGGATCTCCGCCGCCCCGACAGGCGGCTGATCTTCGAGGTGCAGACGACCGTCGAGGCCGCCATGCGCGAGTTCTGGCGGCGCGAGGGCTTCGTCGAGCTGCACACGCCCAAGTTCATGGGCTCGGCGAGCGAGTCCGGCGCGGAGCTGTTCAAGGTCGAGTACTTCGACGGCGTCGCCTACCTCGCGCAGTCGCCGCAGTTCTACAAGCAGATGGCCATGGCGGCGGGCTTCGGGCGCGTGTTCGAGGTCGGCCCGGTGTTCCGCGCCAACCCGTCGTTCACCTCGCGCCACGACACCGAGTTCACGAGCGTTGACGTGGAGATCGCCTGGATCGACTCCCACGAGGAGGTCATGGCCTTCGAGGAGGCGTGGCTGACGCATACGCTCGCGACGGTCGCCGAGGTGCACGGCGAGGCGATCCGGGAGGCGTTCGGCAGCGAGGTGGTCGTGCCGTCCCTCCCGTTTCCGCGGATCGCCCTGGCCGAGGCGAAGGAGCTGCTGCGCGAGCACGGTCACGATGCGCCCGGCCCCGAGCACGATCTGGACCCGCCGAGCGAGCGGGCGCTGTCGGCGATCATCGCCGAGCGCCACGGCCACGAGTTCGCGTTCGTGACCGACTACCCGACCTCGGTGCGGCCCTTCTACCACATGCGCCACGAGGACCGGCCCGAACTGACGAAGAGCTTCGACCTGCTCTGGCGGGGCATCGAGATCACGACCGGCGCCCAGCGCGAGCACCGCCAGGACCGGCTGCTGGCCCAGGCCCGCGAGAAGGGCGTCGACGTCGAGCCGATTCAGTACTACCTGGACTTCTTCCGCTTCGGCGCGCCCCCCCACGGGGGCTTCGGGTTCGGGCTCACGCGCCTGCTCATGCAGCTGCTGGGCCAGGACAACGTCCGCGAGGTGACCTTCCTCTACCGCGGCCCCCATCGCCTGGAGCCCTAGGACGCCGCGGAGCCGGCGGATGGCGCGGATCCTCATCTCCACGCCTGTCATCGAGGGGTGCCTCGATTCGCTGGCGGGGCACGAGCTGATCGAGGGCCCGCCGGGCTCCGACGCGGCCGCACGCGCGCTGATCTGCCCGCCCACCCAGACGGTGGACGAGGCCGCGCTGCGGGCGATGCGGGCGCTCGAGGTGATCGGCGTGGCGGGCGCTGGGTCCGACGCCGTCGACCACCGCGCGGCGCAGGAGCTGGGCATCGTGGTTCTCACCGCGGGCGAGGCGCTGGTGGAGACGACGGCCGACGTCGCCTTCGGGCTGATCATCGCAGCCGCCCGCCTGATGGGCGAGGCGGAGCGGCGGCTGCGCGCCGGCGAGTGGGCGGGGTGGCGCTTTCTGGAGGAGCGCTTCGGCCTGGATGTCCACGGCGCGCGCCTCGGCCTCGTGGGCTTCGGGGCGATCGGGCGCGCCGTCGCCAGGCGGGCGGCGGGCTTCGACATGCGCGTGGGCCACCACACCCGCAGCGACACCGGGATCGAGGGCTGGACGGGGAACCTCGACGAGCTGCTCGGTGACAGCGACATCGTGAGCATCCACGTTCCCCTGAGCCCATCCACGCGCCACCTGATCGACCGGCGCAGGATCGGCCTGCTGAGCGAGTCGGCGGTGCTCGTCAACACCGCGCGCGGCGCGGTGATCGACGAGCAGGCGCTCGCCGAGGCGCTGCAGGAGGGCAGCCTGTTCGCGGCCGGCATCGACGTCTATGACGGGGAGCCCGCGATCGCCCCCGCGCTGCTCGCAGCCCCGCGGACGGTTCTGCTGCCTCACATCGGCAGCGCCACGCTGCGCACGCGCCGGGCGATGCTCAGCGGTATCGCTGAGAAGGTCGCCGGGCGGCTCGGGGAGGGACGCGGCCCCTAGGCGCAGGGGCCGGCGCGTGCCGTCCGCGCTCATCTCTACCTTCAGAAACATGCTCCTCAACGAGCTGACAGACGGCATGGAGATCGACCAGGTGCTGCTCGTGCGCGAGGCCGAGCGCCGCCGCCGCCGGGACGGCGGCGAGTACCTGCGCCTGCAGCTCGGCGACCGCACCGGCGCGGTCGCGTGCATGGTCTGGGAGGAGCTCGAGGGGGTCGAGCAGCTGGCCGGCGCCGGCGCCGCCGTGCGCGTGCGGGGCCGCTACACGGTCCATCCCCGCTTCGGCCCGCAGATCAACCTGCGGGCGCTCGAGGAGGCAGCGGACGGGAGCTACGCGGAGGAGGATCTGCGCGACGGTCCCGCGCGCGGGATCGAGCAGATGGAAGCCGACATCCGCGGCCTGCTCGCCACGATCCAGGAGCCGCACCTGCGCGAGTTGCTCGGGCGGGTGTTCGCGGAGGACTCGGAGGTGTGGGCCGGCTATCGCGTGGCGCCCGCGGCCAAGTACTACCACCAGGCCTATCGCCACGGGCTGCTCGAGCACTCGCTCGGTGTGGCGCAGGCGGTCAGTGCGATCAGCGCGACCTTCCCGGGAATCGATCGTGACGTCGCCGTCACCGGCGCCCTGCTCCACGACATCGGCAAGCTCGAGGCCTACGGCGAGGAGGGCCAGAGCATCGACCTCACCGACGCCGGGCGGCTGCAGGGCGAGATCGCGCTCGGCTACTACCGCATCCGGCGCATGATCGAGGACATCGACGGCTTCCCCGCCGAGCTTGCGCAGGCGGTGGGGCACATCATCCTCTCCCACCACGGCACGCTCGAGCACGGCAGCCCGGTGCTGCCATGCACGCGGGAGGCCACGCTCGTGCACATGATCGACAACCTCGGCGGACGGCTGGGCAGCTTCGATCGGCTCGAGAAGGAGCTCGCACCGGGCAGGCGCTGGTCCGGGTTCGACCGTGCGATCGGCGGCGGGGCCTTCTTCTCCGGGCGCGGCGGCGAGGCGGCCGAGGCGGGCCAGCCGCAGGCGCCCGCCCGCGAGGCCGCCTGAAACGCCGCAAATAGCGGTCGCGGCGGAGGCCGCGCCGCGCCCGCCTCGCCGCCGGCTTCTATCTTTGGGGGGCGATGGCAAAGGACACCGAGAAGCTGATTCGCCAGCTCTCGCTGATCTCATATCTGATGGCCGAGCGGCGACCGGTCACGGCCGTGGAGATCCGGCGTGACGTGGAGGGTTACAGCGGCATGAACGAGGACGCGTTCGCGCGACGCTTCTACGCCGATCGCTCCGAGCTGGAATCCCTGCGGATCCAGCTGACGGTCGAGCGGCCCGCGGACGGCGCGGCGGAGCAGGAGAACTACTCGCTGCGCCCGGAGAACTTCCACCTCCCGGCGATCGCCTTCACCGACAAGGAGCTCGCCGCCCTGCAGACGGCGCTCAGCCTGCTCGACGGCGAATTCGCCTACGCGGAGCCGCTGCGGCTGGCGCTGCAGCAGATCACCTGGGGGCGCCCCAGCCCGCTGCGGGCGCCGGAGCAGCGTTCGGTGGCGCTCGGGATCACCGCCTCGGCCGGCGGGCACGACCTCTCGGCTCGCCTGGCGAAGGTGGAGACCGCGATCTTCCGCAACAAGACGATCGTGTTCGACTACTACACGATGGAGCGCGGCGAGGTGAGCACGCGCCGGGTCGATCCCTATCACCTGCTGTTCCAGGGCGGCCAGTTCTACCTGCTTGGGCTGGCCCACGAGCGCGAGGCGATCCGCGTCTTCCGCCTGTCGCGCATCCGCGGCAAGGTCTCCTACGCGACGAAGGCCGAGCACGACTTCCATCGCCCCGCCGACTTCGACCCGCGCGCCTACGCCAACCGGGCGGACTGGCAGCTGGGCGAGGAGCGGGGCGTGGCGGAGATCCTGATCGGCGAGCGGATCGCATGGCAGATCGAACGCCACTTCGGGCGCTATGGGGAGATCCGCGATCTGAGCGACGCCGAGCAGCGCCTCGAGGGCGAGGACGGAGCGGTGGTGTTCAGCACCCCGTACTCCAGTCCGCGCTCGATCGTCTCGTGGGTGCTCGGGCTCGGCGCCAACGCGCGCCTGCTCGGCCCGCCCGAGCTCTCGGGCGAGCTCCAGCGGCGCCTGGAGCTGCTCGAGGAGCGCCACGGGGAGATGCCGCCGAGCCAGCCCGCGAGGCGGGCGGCGGAGCGGGCGCAGGCGCCGCCCGCCGGCGCGCGCATCGGCGGGTCGCGCTCGCGGTCCTCGCGCAGGGGCGGAGCTTCCGCCGCCGACGGCGAGGGCGGGGCGGCGCGCGCCGAGGCCGCGATCCGTCCCGAGCGCTTCGCACGCCTGGTGACGCTCGCCAGCATCCTGATCGAGGCCGGCCGCGCGGGCAAGCGCGTGGTCATGGCCGAGGTCTGCGAGCGGCTGCAGCTGAGCGAGGAGGAGCTGCGCGAGGATCTCAACGTGCTCAACGTCGTGAACTTCGGCGGCGGCTCCTATGTGCTCTATGCCGAGATCAAGGAGGAGGAGGGCGAGATCGAGGTCGACCCCGAGCCCTACAGCGACAACTTCGACCGCCCTGCACGGCTGCTGCCGGTGGAGGCCAAGGCGCTGATCGCGGCGATCGACCTGATCGGGGAGCACATTCCCGAGGGCTCGCTGACATCCGCGCGGGAGAAGATCGTGGCGGCGCTGGGGGAGGATCCGATGGAGCAGGGCCTGCAGGTGGCGCCCACGGCGGGCGATGACTCCGGCGTGGCGCGGATGGTCTCCAAGGCGATCGTCCAGCGGCGGATCATCGAGCTGGACTACTACAAGGAGAACGAGGACGAGCTGTCCCTGCGCCGCGTGGAGCCCTATGCGCTCACCAATGGCCGCGAGGGCTGGTACGTGGCCTCGTTCGATCCCGAGCGCGACGGGGTGCGCCACTTCCGGCTCGACCGGATCAAGCGCGCGCAGGTGACCGACGAGAAGTTCACGCCGCGCCCGGAGGTCGACCCGGCTGCGGAGGTGGACGGCTGGCTGCGCACGGGCGAGGTCGAGGCCTCGCGCAGCGCCCGCGTGTGGGTCTCACCGGAGCGCGCGCGCTGGGCCCGGGAGGCACGGCGGGTCGTCGATGAGTGGAGCGACGGCTCCGTGGTGGTCGAGCTGAGCTTTGCCGGCGTCGACTGGCTCGTGCGGGAGATCCTCAGGGAAGCGGGCGACGCCGCCGTGCTGGAGCCCGAGGATGCGCGCGAGGCGGTCCGAGCCGCGGTCGCGCGCCTGCGCGAGCTGTGCGCCGTGCCTGCCGCCGTGTAGAGACCTCGCGGCCGCCCGCGCTCACCCTGTCCGCTGTCACCTGCGCCCGCGCTCGCTCGCGCCGGGCATGCGGCAGTAGTGTTCCCGCGCATGAGCCGCCGCGAGCAGATCCGGATGAGCCCGGCGGAGGTGTCGAGCTTCCTGGCCGAGCAGCGGACGGTCACCTGCGCCACGGCTGGCCCCCACGGCTGGCCGCACGTGATGCCGCTGTGGTACGTCCTGCGCGCGGCTCCGGCAGGGGAGCCCGCGCCGCGCCTGTGGGCGTGGACGTATGCCGTCTCCCAGAAGGTGCGCAACCTCGAGCGCGACGCGCGCGCGACACTGCAGGTCGAGGCGGGCGAGCTCTATCAGGAGCTGCGCGGGGTGATGCTCGAGTGCGAGGTGCTGCTCCACCGCGACCCGGAGGTCGTGGCCGCGCTCGGCCACGAGATCTTCGGCCGCTATGCGACACCGCGCGGGGAGCCGCCCGCGGAGGACCTGCCCGCGGAGGTGGGGGAGATGGTGGACAAGCAGGCGCTCAAGCGCGTCGGCCTGGAGTTCGTCGAGCGGCGCCGGGCCAGCTGGGATCATCGAAAGCTCGCGGGGACCTACTGATCCTCGCGCGGGCGCCGGGGCGCGTGCGCTCGGTAGGGTGATCCGGCAATGGAGCCGCTGAAGGGACTGATCCTCTCGGGGGGCAAGGGCACGCGCCTGCGCCCGATCACGCACACGAGCGCAAAGCAGCTGGTGCCGGTCGCCAACCGACCCGTGCTCTTCTACGGGATCGAAGCGATGGCCGAGGCGGGGATCGAGGAGGTGGGGATCATCATCGCCCCCGACACCGGCCCCGAGATCGAAGCGGCGGCCGGGGACGGGTCGCGCTTCGGGGTGCGCATCCGCTACGTCGTCCAGGACGAGCCGCTCGGCCTGGCCCATGCGGTGCTCACCGCCGAGCCGTTCCTCGCAGACAGCCCGTTCGTGATGTATCTCGGCGACAACCTCCTGCAGGGCGGGATCTCGGATCTCGTGGCCGCCTTTCGCGAGCACGGCCCCGATGCCCTGATCCTGCTCACGCCGGTGCCGGATCCCGAGAACTACGGCGTCGCGGAGCTCGCGCCTGCCGAGGCGGGCGAGGTGGGCAGGGTGGTGCGGCTCGTGGAGAAGCCCGCCGACCCCGTCACCGACCTCGCGCTCGTCGGCGTCTACATGTTCACCGCCGGCATCCACGATGCGGCGCGCGCGATCGAGCCCTCCGCGCGCGGCGAGCTCGAGATCACCGACGCGATCCAGTACCTCGTGGACGGCGGCAAGCGCGTCGAGCCGCACATCGTTCGCGGCTGGTGGAAGGACACCGGGCGCCTGGAGGACATGCTGGAGGCCAACCGCCTGATCCTCGACAACATCCGCGAGCGCGTGGACGGCGAGCTGATCGACTCGCAGATCGACGGCCGCGTGGTGATCGAGAAGGGCGCGCGACTGGAGCGCACGACCGTGCGCGGACCGGCGATCGTGGGCGCCGGCGCGCGACTGACGGACTGCTACGTCGGTCCCTACACCGCGATCGGCGAGGGCTGCACGATCTCCGGCGCGGAGGTCGAGCACTCGATCCTGCTCGCCGGATGCACCGTCTCCGATCTAGATGGCCGCATGGAGTCCTCGCTGCTCGGGCGCAACGTGACCGTTCGCCGCGGTGACCGCCAGCCCCGCGCCTATCGATTCCTGGTCGGGGACAACTCCGACATCTCGATCCTGTGAGGCTGCTCGTGGCCGGCGCGGCCGGGATGTTGGGCCTCGACGTCCTGCGCGCGGGCGAGCGCGCCGGATACGAGCTGATCGGCCTCGCGCGTCCGGAGCTCGACATCGTCGACGAGGCCTCGGTCGACGCCGCGCTCGCGCGTGTGGCCCCGGACGGCGTCATCAACTGCGCCGCCTGGACGGACGTCGACGGCGCCGAGACACATCGCGAGCAGGCCCGCGCCGTGAACGCCGACGGGGCGGGGCACCTCGCGCGAGCGGCCGCGCGCGCAGGCGTGCCGCTCGTGCACGTCTCGACCGACTACGTCTTCGACGGGCGCGCGCCACTCGGCCCCGACGGCGCGCCGCGCGCCTACGTGGAGTCCGACCCCACGGGTCCGCGCTCGGTCTACGGCCAGACCAAGCTCGAGGGTGAGCAGCAGGTGCTCGCCGCCTCGAGGCGCCATCTGGTGGCGCGCAGCGCCTGGGTCTTCGGGACGGGGGGCCGCAACTTCGCCGAGACGATGCTCCGGCTCGCCGACGAGCGCGAGGCGGTCCAGGTCGTCACCGATCAGATCGGCTGCCCGACCTGGACAGGGCATCTGGCACCGGCGCTGCTCGGCCTCCTGCAGCGGGAGGTCGCGGGGCTCGTCCACCTCGCCGGCACCGGCGCGGTCTCCTGGAACGGCTTCGCCGCCGAGATCTTCCGCCAGGCCGACTCGCCCTGTCGCGTCGAGGAGGCGAGCAGCGCCGAGATGGAGCGCCCCGCCCCGCGCCCGGCCTGGTCGGCGCTCGAGTCCGAGCGCGACGACGTGCTGCCGCTGCCGCCGTGGCAGGACGGTCTGGCGGGGTATCTCGCGGCACGGGCTGGGATGATGCGCGCATGAGCAAGATCCTCGTCTGCGGGGGCGCTGGCTTCATCGGCTCCACCTTCGCCCGCCAGCGCCTGCGCGAGTACGGCGACGAGGTCACGGTGCTCGACAAGCTCACCTACGCCGGGCGCGAGGAGAACGTGCGCGACCTCGTCGAGGATCCCCACTTTCGCTTCCTGCGTGGAGCGATCGAGGATTGCGATGCGGTCGCTGCGGCGATCGCGGCGAGCGCCCCGGAGGCGATCGTGAACTTCGCCGCCGAGACCCACGTCGACCGTTCGATCGCGGACCCCGACGCCTTCGTCTCGACCCACGCCCTGGGTACCTATGTGCTGCTCGAGGCCGCCCGCGAGCACGGCCTGCGCTATGTCCAGGTTTCGACCGACGAGGTGTACGGGTCGATCGACGTGGGCACGTTCACCGAGGAGAGCCCGCTGCGCCCGTCCTCGCCCTACTCCGCGACCAAGACCGGAGCGGACCTGCTCGTGCAGAGCTACTTCCACACCTACGGCCTCGCCGCGACGATCTGCAGGGGCTCCAACAACTACGGCCCCTACCAGTACCCCGAGAAGCTGATCCCGCTGATGATCCTGAACGCGTTGCACGGCGACCCGCTGCCGGTCTACGGGGACGGTATGCAGGTCCGCAACTGGATACACGCAACGGACTTCGCGCGCGCGATCGGCGATGTGCTCGCCGCACGGGGACCCCGGCGAGGTCTACAACGCGGGCGGCCCCGACGAGGAGCCCAACATGGCGGTCGTGCGCCGGATCATCGAGCTCACGGGGGCCGGGGAGTCGCAGATCGAGCACGTCGGCGACCGCCCCGGCCACGACCGTCGCTACTCGCTCTCCTCCGAGAAGGTCCGAGCCCTCGGCTGGGCGCCCCGGGTCCGCTTCGAGCAGGGCCTCGAGGAGACCGTCACCTGGTACCGCGAGAACGCCTGGTGGTGGGAGCCGATCCGCTCTGGCGACTACCGCGCCTACTACGAGCGCCAGTACGGCCGCTCGCTCGGCTGAGCCGCAGCCGCCATTCCGAGCCCTGCCGCGCACGTTCGCGCTGCCGCGGCCTGTCCGCGCATCGCGGGGAGTGCCCCGCCGGCGCGGCCACGCCCGGCGTCCTCGCCGCTACTCGCCTGAGATCCTCCACTTGCCGTCTTCCTTGACGAGCGTGAGCGTGCCCGGGCGCGTCTTGCCGTCGACGATGCTCCTCACTTCGGCGGTCGCTGTACCGGCCGCGGCGTCGAGCTTGATCGAGCTCACGCTCAGTTCGAGGCTGTCGATCTCGGTCAGCTGGCTTTTGACGGCGCTTTCGCAGGCCGCCACTCCGCCCAGGCGCTTGACGACCGGAGCCGCGAGGTCCTCGGTGCAGATCTTCTTCTCTTCGCCGGTGGTCGTGTCGGCCTGGAGGTTGGCCACCGTCTGCGCCACGGCATGTTCTTCGCCCTTGAAGGAGCTCGTCGAGACCGTGCTTCCGCAGGCGGCCACGCCGAGCGCCAGCGCCAGTGCGCAGGCGCCCGCGCCGAACGTGCCTCGGGAGGGGATCGTGAGCTTCATACCGGGGCCAGAGAGTACGCGACCGCGGCGACCCCCGGGTGCAGGAGGGTTGCGCGGGCACGGGCGGGGCGTCTAGACCTGCTCGTCGTCGCGCCTGTGCCCCAGGCGCGCGGATATGCGGTCGGCGGCCGAGACCAGATGCGGAGTCAGCGCGTCGGACATCTCCTCGAGCGAGATCAGCGAGCTCGGTGCCGAGATCTCGATCGCGGCCACCGTCTCACGCGCCTCGTTGCGCACAGGCGCGGCGATCGCGCAGAGGCCGGCGGCGAGCTCTTCCTCGTCGAGGGCCAGGCCGGAGCGGGCGACGTCCCGGAGCTGGTCGCGCAACGCGCCGAGGTCGGTGACCGTGTTGGGCCCGCGCCCGGCAAGGGCGAGCGATGCGGTCAGCTCGCGCTGCTCGTCCTCGGGCAGGCCGGCCAGCAGCACCTTGCCCATCGCCGTGCAGTACGCCGGCACGCGCGACCCCGGGTGCAGGCTCTCCTCACCCCGCTCCGCGCCGCGTCGGAGGCTGCGCACGCGGTCGATGTAGACGATGTCCTCGCCGTCGAGGACCGCCAGCCCGGTCGCGTAGGAGGTGCGCCGGCGCAGCTCCTCGAGGTAGGGGTGGGCGTGCTCGCGCAGCCCCGTCGCGTTCAGCGCGGACATCCCCAGGTCGGTCACGCGCAGGCCGAGGCGGTACTTGCGGGAGGCTCCCTGCTCGAGGTAGCCGAGTGCGACCAGCGTGATCACGTAGCGGTGTGTGGTCGAACGGCTCATGCCGAGGTCCTCGGCGATGTCCGCGATCCCCATCACCGGCCGCTTGGGCGTGAAACAGCCGAGGATCGCCAGTCCCCGCTCCAGTGACTGGGAGTAGCGCGGCTCGCGCAGGCTCGGGATCGACCATGCCGGCTCGCGGTCCGATGCTTCGGGGGTGGCTGCTGCGGGGATCTTCGGCATCGGCGCGTTCCTGTTCCTGATCGCCAGGGCCCTCCCTGGCTGGATAGCCAAATGGTCTGCCGCTCGATCCTACACACGACGGGCGCTGCGCCCGGCGCAGAAACACTGGACTTTCGAGGACCGTCGGCGGGAGCGGGAGCGGGAGCGGGAGCGGGAGCGGGAGCGGGGCGGGGGCGCTGGGCGGAGCGGGGCGCTCAGCGCAGCGGCGCGCGCGCGAGGAAGTGCTTGCTGAGCATGGTCTGCTGGCCCTGGTAGTTGGACCCCACGTCCTCGCCGTAGAGCACGTCGGGCTCTTCGGACATCCGCTCGAACGCGAGCTTGCAGACGGGCTGGCCGTGCTCGACCATGAACGAGACGTCGCGCGCGCGCACCTCCAGGGCCGCACGGCTGCCGCTCGAGCCGCCGCCGCGCGAGTAGCCGAAGCCGGGGTCGAAGAAGCCCGCATAGTGGGTGCGCAGCTCGCCGGCTGTGGGATCGTAGGCGAGCATCTCCGCCGCGTATGAGGGCGGGATGCTCACGCCCTCCGCCGAGAGGAGCAGGTAGAAGACCTCCGGCTCGAGCACGATCCGCCGGCCCCGCTCGGGGTGCACGGGCTCCCAGTAGTCCTCCCAGCGCAGGACCCCCACGCGCGTGAGGTCGATCGGGAGGCTGTTCTTCTTGGCGCGGTAGCCGACGATGCTGTCGGCGTCCTCGGACACCTCGAGACTCAGGAACAGACCGTCCGCGAGCGAGATCTCCGAGCGGGGCAGGCCGCGCGAGTCGACATACAGAAGCGGCGAGATCCGGTGCAGGGCGAGCAGCTCCTCGTCGCCGAGGCGCCCCTCGCCGCCGATCAGGCGCACCTGGTTCAGCGCCAGGCCCGTCTTCACGCGCACCGCGAACGTTCGCGGAACCACCTCCAGGTAGAGCTTGCCGTGATATCCGCCCGCGATCTCGTCGAAGCGGTGGCTGCGGTCGGTGAGCACGCGCGTGAACACGTCGAGGCGACCGGTGGAGCTCTTCGGGTTGGCCTTCGCGCGGATTCCCTCGGGCAGGCGCAGCTCCTCGATCAGGGGCACGAGGTAGGGGCGGTCACGCTCGAACGTGGCGCCGTCGCGCAGGTCGACCCGTTCGAACGCGAGATCCTCGATCTTCTCCTCCACGGTGGAGCTGATGTCGGGCAGGAAGCTGCAGCGCAGCGCCCACGCGTACTCGCCGAGCCGCAGGTCCACGCTCGCGGGCTGCACCGACTCTGCGGGGATGCGCCACGGATCGGCCACCAGCCAGTCGCGCGCGATCGCCTCGCGCAGGCGCTGGGAGGGGAGCACCCCGCTCGGGATCGCCCCCTCCTCGGCCGCGTCGGCGGGCTGCTCGCCCGAAGCTGGTGTGCGCGTCACATCCGCGCTCGCTGGACCATGGGCGCCAGTCTATGGGGCGGCTCGGGTCGGCAGGCGGGCGGGCGCGCTAGCCTCGCCTGGATGCCCCCCTTCAGCTTCAGCCCTCGGGTCCGCGACTGGTTCAACGCCGCCTTTGCGGCTCCCACGCAGGCTCAGGCTCAGGCCTGGCCTGCGATCGCGGCGGGTGAGAACGTGCTGGTCTGCGCGCCGACCGGCTCGGGCAAGACGCTCGCCGCCTTCCTGTGGGCGATCGACCGTCTGGGCACCGAGCGCGGGGAGGCGACGCCGGCGGGGACCCGCGTCCTCTACGTGAGCCCGCTCAAGGCGCTCGCCTACGACATCGAGCGCAACCTCCGCGCGCCGCTGTCGGCCATCTCGCGCGCATCGGGAGCCGAGGGGGTGCGTGTGGGGATCCGCACCGGCGACACGCCCCAGCGCGAGCGCGCGCTGATGGTCCGCAACCCGCCGGAGATCCTCGTCACGACACCCGAGTCGCTGTACCTCATCCTCACCTCCCAGGCGCGCTCGATGCTGGCGACGGTCGAGGCGGTGATCGTCGACGAGATTCACGCGGTCGCGCACTCCAAGCGCGGCTCCCACCTGGCGCTCTCGCTCGAGCGCCTCGACGCCCACGTGCAGGCGCACGGCAACGGCCGCCCCGGCGGCATCCAGCGGATCGGTCTCAGCGCCACGCAGAACCCGCTCGCGGAGATCGGGCGGTTCCTCGTCGGCCCCACGCGCCAGGTACGGATCGTCGATGCCACCGGCTCCTCGCCGGGCGGCGCGCGCAAGCAGCTCGACCTGCGGATCGTGGTTCCGGTCGAGTCGATGAGCGAGCTCGGCGCGGTCGGCTCCGCCGGCGGGGACCCGCTCGATCCGCTCGGCGCGGCGGCCCCGCCCGCGCCGGCCGGCGAGGCCACGCACGGATCGATCTGGCCGGCGATCTACCCGGAGCTGCTCAGCGAGGTGCGCGCGCACAACTCGACGATCATCTTCGTCAACAACCGCCGCTCCGCCGAGCGCGTGGCGCTGCGCCTCAACGAGCTCGCCGAGAGCGAGATCGCGCGCGCGCACCACGGCTCGCTCGCGCGCGAGGAGCGGACCAAGGTGGAGGAGCTGCTCAAGGCGGGCCAGCTGCCGTGCATAGTGGCGACGAGCTCGCTCGAGCTCGGCATCGACATGGGAGCTGTGGACCTCGTCCTGCAGATCGAGTCGCCCAAGTCGGTGGCGCGCGGCCTGCAGCGTATCGGCCGTGCCGGCCACGGCGTGGACCAGGTCAGCCGCGGGCGGATCTTCCCCAAGTTCCGCGGCGACCTGCTCGAGTGCGCCGTCGTGGCGCGCCGGATGCGCGAGGGGCTGATCGAGTCGACCGTCGTGCCGCGCAACGCGCTCGACGTGCTCGCGCAGCAGATCATCGCGATCGCCGTCTCCGCCGAGCCGGCGGGGGGCGAGCAGGCGGAAGGCGCGTCGGCAAGCGACCACCCGGCTGCGACGTCGCCCGCCGAGCACGGGGCGCAGGCGCCCGCCGCGGGCGTCTCGGTGGACGAGCTCCACGCGCTCGTGACGCGCACGCATTCCTACTCGGAGCTCTCGCGCGAGCTGCTCGAGAACGTGCTCGACATGCTCGACGGCCGCTATCCCTCGAGGGAGTTCGGCGAGCTGCGCGCGCGGATCGTGTGGGATCGGGTTGCCGGAACGATCCGCTCCAGGCGCGGCAGCCGCCAGCTCGCGATCGCCAACGCGGGGACGATCCCCGACCGGGGGCTGTTCGCGGTCACGCTGCCCGACGGGCGACGCGTGGGCGAGCTCGACGAGGAGATGGTCTACGAGGCGCGGCCCGGCCAGGTGTTCCTGCTCGGCGCCTCCACCTGGAGGATCGAGGAGATCGGACGCGACCGCGTGATCGTGACGCCCGCTCCCGGAGCCCCGGGCGCGGTGCCGTTCTGGAAGGGGGACTCGGTCGGGCGTCCCAGGGAGCTCGGCGAAGCGATCGGCGCGTTCTCCCGCTGGGCCGTCGAGCAGGACGCCGAGACGCTCGAGCGCGACTACGACCTCGACGAGCGCGCGGCGCGCAACCTGCTGGCCTACCTCCGCGAGCAGCAGGCCGCCACGCGCGTTCTGCCGAGCGAGCGCACGATCGTGCTCGAGCGCTTCCGCGACGAGATCGGCGACTGGCGGCTGTGTGTGCTCTCGCCCTACGGCGGGCGGGTGCACGCCGCCTGGGGTCTGGCGCTGTCGTCCCGCATGCGCGAGCGCTTCGGCGTGGACTGCGACGCGATCTGGACCGACGACGGGATCGTCATGCACCTCCCCGACCTCGACGCCGAGGACCTCCCGGGCGAGGAGCCGCTCGCCCTGCCATCCGCCGCCGAGCTGCTGATGCTCGAGCCGGAGGAGGTCGAGCAGGCCGTCGTCGCCGAGCTGGGCGGCTCGGCCCTGTTCGGCGCCCGCTTCCGCGAGAACGCCTCGCGCGCCCTGCTGATCCCGCGCGCCTATCCCGGCCGGCGCACGCCGCTCTGGCAGCAGCGCCTGAAGGCGCAGAGCCTGCTCGAGGTCGCCCGTCGCTACGCCGACTTCCCGATCGTGCTGGAGACATACCGCGAGTGCCTGCGCGATGTGCTCGACGTCCCCGGGCTGGAAGCGCTACTGCGCGGCCTGCACACGCGCGAGGTCTCGCTGGTCGAGGTGGAGACCGCGACCGCGTCTCCGTTTGCGAGCTCGCTGCTGTTCGACTACGTCGCGACCTACATGTACGAGGGCGACACGCCGAGCGCGGAGCGCCGCGCGGCCGCGCTCTCGCTCGACCGCGACCTGCTGCGCGAGCTGCTCGGCCAGGAGGAGCTGCGCGAGCTGATCGACCCGGGCGCGCTCGCGCGCGTGGAAGCCGATCTCCAGCATCGCTCGGAGATGACGCGCGCGACCGGGCGCGACGGGCTCCACGACGTGCTCCGCGGGGTCGGCGATCTGACCGCCGCGGAGGTCGGCGAGCGGGTCTTCGCGGGCGTCGACGCCGAGGGGCTGCTCGCCGAGCTGCAGCGCGAACGGCGGGCGATCCGCCTGCGCGTGGGCGGCGAGGAGCGCTACGTCGCGGCCGACGAGGCCGGCCTCTACCGCGACGCGCTCGCCGCCGTTCCCCCGGGCGGGCTGCCCGAGGCGTTCATCGCGGACGTCCCCGATGCGCTACGCGAGCTCGTCGCGCGCTTTGCGCGCACCCACGGTCCCTTCAGCGGCGAGGAGCTGCGCGCGCGCTACGGCGTCGACGCCGGCGCCGTCCTGCGCGAGCTCGAGCGCGACGGGGAGCTCGTGAGGGGGGAGCTACGACCGGGTGGTCGCGGGCGCGACTGGTGCGACGCGGGCGTTCTGCGCCGGCTGCGCCGAGCCTCCCTGGCCGCCCTGCGCAAGGAGATCGAGCCCGCCGAGCAGCGGCGCCTGGCGGCGTTCCTGCCCTCGTGGCAGGGCGTCGATCGCCACGCCGGCGCGGGCGCCGGCGTGGACCGCCTGCGCGAGGTGCTCGTGCCGCTGCAGGGTCTGGCGCTGCCGGTCGAGATCTGGGAGCGTGACGTGCTGCCGCGGCGTACGGGCGCCTACTCGCAGACGTGGCTCGACGGGCTCTGCGCCAGCGGCGAGGTCGTGTGGGTGGGCGCCGGTCCGATCGGGCGCTCGGGGCGTGTGGCGCTCTACTTCCGCGAGGACGCTCCCGCGATCGGCCCCCCGTCGATGGGATCCTCCGCCCGAACGGCCGGCCCGCCGAGCGGTCCCGAGCACGAGCTCGTGCGCGCGCGTCTGGCCCAGGGCCCCTGCTTCTTCACCGATCTGCTCGCCGAGCTGCAGGCTCCAGCCGAGGCGCTGCGCGAGGCGCTCTGGGATCTCGTGTGGGCCGGCGAGGCCACCAACGACGCCTGGGCGCCCCTGCGTGCCCCGCGCCTGGCGCTGACCCGCGCCGAGCCCTCCGCCGTCAGGGCGGCCCGCCCCGCCCCCGGCGGCGCGCGCTTTCGCGCACGGCGGCGCAGCGGGGCCCAATCCCAGGTGCAGGGCCGCTGGTCGCTGAGCGAGGCGGTCTTCCGCGGCGGCCCCGAGGGTGCCGCCGGAGCGCCGGAGCGCCGCCGCGTGATGGCCGAGCTGCTGCTCGAGCGCTACGGCATCGTGACCCGCGAGCAGGTGCTCGCGGAGGGGATCAAGGGCGGGTTCGCCCTGCTCTACGACACCTTCGCCCGCCTCGAGACCCTCGGCGTCTGCCGGCGCGGGTACTTCATCGAGGGCATGGGCGGCGCCCAGTTCGCGCTCCCGGGCGCGGTCGAGCGCCTGCGCGCGCCGCTCCGTGCCGGCGTCGAGCCGCCACCGGGGGCGCGCGCGGTGGCCGCGGCGCCGGGCGGCCCGGCGGCCTCGCGGGTCTCCTCCCGCACGCTCGTGATCGCGGCCGCCGATCCCGCCCAGCCCTACGGCGCGGCGCTTCCCTGGCCCAAGCGCGACGGCCAGGAGCGACGGCCCTCACGCGTCGCCGGGGCCTACGTGGTGAGCGTCGAGGAGGAGCCCGTGCTGTACCTCGAGCGCGGCGGCCGCGGCCTGATCACGCTCGCCGCCGCCGCCGCCGCCGCCGCCACCACCACCACCACCACCACCAGCCACCGGCGGGAAGGCACGCGCGGGCGCCGCCGCGGCGCCCGCGGGCAGCCGGCGCGACCCGGACCCGCTGCACGAGGCGCTCGCCGCGCTCGCCGAGGCCGTCCGCAGCGGCCGCGTTCCGCGGCTCGCTCTCGAGCGGATAGACGGCGAGGGGGCGGTCTCCTCGCCGCTGGCCGCGGCGCTGCTGGAGCTCGGCTTCCAGTCGGGCCCCCGGCGCCTGACGCTCAGCGCCTGAGCGCCGCGGCTTGCGGCCGCGTTTGCTTTGGTCTAATTTCTCGAACGATTGGGATGAGTCGAATCCGAGGACAGCCCGCGCCGCTCTTCCGGCGCCTGCCACACGGGCCGAGCGGCATGGGCCGAGAGGAGGTCGTTCGCAACCAGCGGGCACGGATCCTCGCGGCGACGATCGAGTCGGTCGACGAGCTCGGTTACGGCGCCAGCACGGTCGCCCACGTGATCGCACTCGCCGGGGTCTCGCGGCGGGCGTTCTACGAACAGTTCTCCAGCCGCGAGGACTGCTTCCTGTGGACCTGCGACGTCGTCGCCGCCCGGGCGCGCCGGCATGCGGTCGAAGGATGGGGGCGCGAGCGGGGCTGGGCCAACCGCCTGCACTCGGCGTGTGCAGCCCTGCTGGGACACATCGCCGAGTCCCCCAAGGGCCCGCGCCTGCTGCTCGTGGAGGCACCCGGCAGCGGCCCGCGGGCGCGCGAGCGCATCCAGCTGGCCGGGCTCGGCTTCGAGCAGCTGCTCGCGAGCGCCCTGCGGATCGCCCCGGACGCCGATGCGGCGGCCCCGCTCGCCTGCAGAACTGTCGTCGGAGGGGTCCGCCACCTTGCCTTCCGGCGCCTGCTCGAGGGCCGCGAGCGGGAGCTGGGCGGGCTCACCGAGGAGGTGCTCGACTGGATCGAGGCCTACCGCGCGCCGTGGCCGGCGCGTCTGAGCACCCCGGCCGGGACCGCCGGCGGTGTCTGCCGGCAGCCGCTCGGCCGGCCCCGGCCGCCGGCGTTCCTGTCCGCTGCGGACCGGCGCTCGCGGGCGCTGGCGGCGGTCGTGGAGCTCGCCCAGCGCGACGGCTACACGGGCATCACCGACCTGCAGATCGCGAGCCGTGCGGGGCTCTCAGCGGATGCATTCCACCGCCAGTTCGTGAGCAGAGAGGCATGCTTCCTCGCCGCCCTGGAGGAGCTCACCGGGGAGGCGCTCGGCTGGGTGCGGTCGAGCGCGCAGGGCGCCCGGTCCTGGCCAGAGTCGGTGCACTGCTCCATGTCGGCGTTCCTGGAGTACCTGCTCGCCCACCGCGGTCCGCTGCGGCTCGGCTTCGTCGAGGCCTTCGAGGTCGGGCCGGCGATCACCGGCCGGATCACGCGGATGATCGAGGCGCTCACCACGCTCGTGACGGCCGGCGCTCCGCCGCCGCGGCACGGGCCCGCGATCACCCGCGAGGCGGTCACCGGCTCGCTCTGGGCGATCATCTCCGGCTACATCGCCAATCGCCGCCGGGGTCGGCTGCCCGGCCTCGCCGAGCAGCTCGCCTTCGTCGTGCTCGCGCCCTATCTGGGCCCGCGGGCGGCGCTCGTCGAGGTCGAGGCAGCCGTGCGGTGCGGGCGCGGCCTCTGATCCCGATCCGGGCCCCGCCGGACTCGCCCGAACACCGATCCGGCGTCCTGTCGCCGGTGGCGGGGCACTCGGCCGCGCCGGAGCGTTCGGCCCGGCCAAGCTCGCCGCAGGCGCCGCCCGGCGCCCTCGGCGGGGCGACTCTGGCATCGTGGGCGGCCGATGAGCGAATCCGCGACCAGATCCCCGCGCCGGGTGGGCCACAAGGGGGCCGATCGCATCGAGCCGGGAAACACGCTTGCCAGCTTCGATGCGGCGCTCGCCCACGGGGTTGACATGATCGAGCTGGACGTCCTCAGCGAGCACTCCGACGGAAGTGGCCAGCTGTTCGTGGCGCACGACCACGCGGGCCTGCGCTCGCGCACCCCGCTGGAGTTCGAGCGCGCTCTGGAGCACCTCGCGGGCGAGCGTTTCGAGGGCATCGAACTCGACGTCGACGTCAAGCTGCCCGGGTACGAGCTGCGCGTGCTCGAGGCGCTGCGCGCCAAGGGGCTGGTGCCCAGGACGCTGATCAGCGGCATGTTCCCGGGCGGGCTTGCGCTGATCCGCGAACACGAGCCCGGGCTGCGACTGGGCTGGTCGGTGCCGCGCGTGCGCCGCGACTACACCACCGACATGCTCACCGCGATCCCCGCGCTGGCGATGCTCACCGGATACCGTGCGTTGCTTCCCGCCCGCGCCCGCGCCGCGCTGCGCGAGGGCCGCTTCGACGCGATCATGGCGCACTGGCGGGTGGTCACCCCTCGGCTCGTTCGGGCGGTGGCCGAAGGCGGCGGCGAGCTCTATGTGTGGACCGTCGACGATGCCGCGATGATCACCAAGCTCACCGCGATGGGGGTCGACGGCATCATCACCAACGACCCGCGGCTGTTCAGCCGATCAGACAGCTAGCGGCGCTGTAGCCCGCCGGGTCGGCGCCCGCGAGGCTCTGGTGGGAGGCGGTCGTCGGTCGCGAGGCCGAGGCGACGACGCTCCTGCCGCGCCGCCACTGGAAGTCCACGACGCCGCGCAGCGTGAACGCGGGCTTCCCCGCCACCGGTTCGAGCTGGAAGCTCCTGCCGCCCTGGCGAGCCGATTCCCCGCCGCCGACCCCGACATAGGCGGGCGCCGCGCCCGCTTCGAGGTCGATCCACTTGTTGGTGGTCTTGTCGAGGTACTGCAGACGGAAGCTCATGTACATCTTGTCGCGCGCTCGCCCGTCGCCGGGCATCGAGCCGCGGATGCCGAGCGTGTTGGGCTGGTCGGAGGCGTCGCACACGTCGATCGTCGCCCACAGGTCCTTCGAGGAGAGCAGCGTGCGGGTTGACACACCCGCGCTCGCCGTCTCCGCATGCGCCGTTCCCGCACGCGCCGTTCCCGCGGCCGCGGTGCTCGCGGGCGCCGAGGCGGGGATCAGGTAGGCGAGCAGCGCCAGTGCCGCCAGCAGTGCGGCGGCCGCCAGGGCGGCGGGTACGATCGGCAGGGATCTCGGATTGCGCATCGGGCTTGACCATAGCGCCGCGGGCACCGCGGCGGCGCCGGTCCAGGGGCGCCTCCGCGAGACCGCCGACCACGGTCCCGGCACGGGGTGGATGAGGGTCGCGCCGGCCGGCGGGCCACCCGGCGGCCTGCTCCGCACCACCCCGCGCGGCCTCGAGCAGGGGCCCCCGCGCCGCCGGGCGAGGGCGCGCGGCACGCGTGCGCGGGCGCGAGGGTGTGGTATCCCTGGGCGATGAGCGCGCCGCGATCGGACGAGGTGATCGAGCTGCTCGGGCGCGTTCCCGCGTTCTCGACGCTCGAGTACAGCGACCTCCAGCGGATCGCGAGGGTCGCGGTGCCGCGCCGCTTCGAGGCCGGCCAGGCGGTCTTCCGCGAGGGCGATGCGAGCGACACGTGCTACGTCGTCCGGCTCGGCCGTGCACGGGCGGTGCGCACCCACAACGACGGCCGCACGATCACACTGGCGACATTCGGACCGGGCGACATCTTCGGGGAGCTCGCGATGTTCGAGGACGAGCGCCGCTCGGCCACGGTCGAGGCGATCGACGCGGTGAGCGTCGTGGGCGTTCTCGGGCCCGACATGCGCCGGCTGATGCGCGAGCACCCCGACATCTCATCCCGCCTGGTGATCTCGCTCGGCCGCCGCCTGCGCGAGACCAACGAGCGCCTCTCCCGCCAGTCCTTTCAGACCGTGCAGAGCCGTGTCGCGGTCGTGCTCAGCGAGCTCGTCGCACAGGAGATCGCCGGCGGCCAGGACTCCACCGAGGTGCTGGTCACGGCCACACAGGCCGATGTCGCGCAGCTGGCGGGGTCCTCGCGCGAGTCCGCCAGCCGCTTCCTGGCGGTCCTCGAGCGGGCCGGCGTGATCTCGCAGGGCCGCGGGCGCCTGGTCGTCCATGATCCAGCGGCCCTCAAGCAATATGACTTCTAAGCGCAAGCGCGGCAAGCGCGGGCGGGCGGCGAAGACCAAGAAGGACTCCGGCGTCGTCAGGGCACGCGAGTTCTCCGCCGGCGGGGTGGTCGTGCGCGGGGACGAGGTGGTGGTGATCGTGCCCACGCGCCGCGCGGCCGACGGCGGGCGCGTGCTCGCCCTGCCCAAGGGCCATCTAGACCCTGGTGAGACGCCGATCGAGGCCGCCGAGCGGGAGGTGCGCGAGGAGACGGGCATTCGCGCCGAGCCGGTGCACGAGCTCGGCGAGACGCGCTACTGGTACCGGCGGGACGGGCGGACGATCGGCAAGTCGGTCACTTTCTTCCTGTTCTCCTATCTGGGGGGCGACACCGGGGACCATGACGACGAGGTCGAGGAGGTGCGCTGGATCGGCCTCGCCGACGCGCAGCAGGAGCTCAGCCACACGGCCGAGCGCGAGATGGTTGCGCTCGCGGTGGCCTACCTCGGGAAAGACCGGTAGCCTGCGCTCGGGCGCCGGCGGCTGCCCTCCATCCCTCCCCACCGGCAAGGACTACCAATGCAGGTGCTCAACTTCTACTCAACGATCTTCGCCGACGAGCTCAAGCGGGGCCGCAAGACGGCGACCATCCGGCTCGGCGACAAGTCGGGCAAGTACCGCAAGAACCAGCTCGTGCTGGTCACGATCGGCTTCCAGTACTCCCCGCGGGAACGGATCTTCGATGCGGTGATCGACCAGGTCGAGGTGATGAAGCTCGCCGAGCTCTCGCCGCGCGACATCAAGCACGACAACCCCGAGTTCCGCCGCCACGAGGAACTGATCAACTTCCTCGAACAGATATACGGACGCGCCGTGTCGACGGCCGACACGGTCACCGTCGTGCGCTTCTCGCAGATCATCGAGCAGCCCTCGGGCATGACCGAGGCGATCAAGGGCTTCGGCGGCGCTCAGAACTGACACGGCGCCCCCACGTGGCGCCCCCAACGCGGCCCCATACGGGGCCTCCCGCGCGGGGCACGTCCTGCGGACGACATGCTCGGGCGCTCGGCAGGTCCGGCGGACGACCTGCTCGGGCGCGCGGCCGGGTCGTCGACGCGGTGGGCGCAACTGGCAGTCGCGATCGCGGACTGCCAAATTTCTCCTGGCGACGTCGCGGAATCTTCTATATATTGAGCTGAACGGTTGGCACTCTCCGACCGAGAGTGCCAAAAGGGGCGGCTTTCCCCCGGTTTGACGGACTACGTGAGCCGCCGCAGTCTCTAGATGGAGGTTTTACGAAATGAAGCTCAAGCCCCTGGGCGATCGGCTGATCGTGCGGGCGATCGAGGAGGAGGAGACCACCGCCAGTGGACTCGTCCTGCCCGACACCGCGAAGGAGAAGCCGCAGAAGGGCAAGGTCCTGGCCGTCGGCGACGGCCGGCTGGACGAGGACGGCAAGCGCATCCCGCTGGACGTGAAGAAGGACGACGAGGTCCTCTACAGCAAGTACGGCGGGACCGAGATCAAGGTCGACGGGGAGGATCTGCTCGTGTTGCGCGAGTCTGACGTCCTGGCCCGCGTCGAGTCATAAGGAGATCCGAGAACAATGGCTCACAAGGAACTGAAGTACGGCTCAGAGGCACGCAAGTCGCTGGAGGCCGGCGTCGACGCGGTTGCCGACGCCGTCAAGGTCACGCTCGGCCCGAAGGGCCGCTATGTGGTGCTCGACAAGAAGTTCGGCGCACCCACGATCACCAACGACGGCGTCACCATCGCCAGGGAGATCGAGGTCGAGGACGTCTTCGAGAACCAGGGCGCCCAGCTGGTGCGCGAGGTGGCGACCGCCACCAACGACGTCGCCGGTGACGGGACGACCACCGCCACGGTCCTCGCCCAGGCGATCGTTCGCCAGGGCCTGAAGAACGTCGCGGCAGGTGCCAACCCGCTGGCCCTCAAGCGCGGCATCGAGAAGGCGGTAGACCAGGTCGTCGCCAACATCGCCTCGCAGTCCAAGGAGGTATCCGGCAAGGACCAGATCGCCCGCGTGGCGACGATCTCGGCCGGCGACGAGGAGATCGGCGATGTGATCGCCGACGCCATCGAGAAGGTCGGCAAGGACGGCGTGGTCAACGTCGAGGAGGGCCAGACGTTCGGCATGGATCTCGAATTCACCGAGGGCATGCAGTTCGACAAGGGCTACATCTCGCCCTACATGGTCACCGACCAGGACCGCATGGAGGCGGTGCTCGAGGACCCCTACATCCTCATCGCCAACCAGAAGATCGGCTCCGTGCGCGACGTGCTGCCGGTGCTCGAGGCGGTCATCCAGAGCGGCAAGCCGCTGCTGATCATCGCCGAGGACGTCGAGGGCGAGTCGCTGGCGACGCTGGTCGTCAACAAGCTGCGGGGAACGTTCACCGGGGTCGCCGTCAAGGCTCCCGGGTTCGGCGACCGCCGCAAGCGGATGCTCGAGGACATCGGCATCCTCACCGGTGGCGAGCTGATCACCGAGGAGCTCGGACTGAAGCTCGAGAACACGCAGGTGTCGCAGCTCGGCCGCGCACGTCGTGTGGTCGTGGGCAAGGACAACACCACGATCGTCGACGGCGCCGGTGATGCCGCGGGGATCAAAGGCCGCATCAACCAGATCAAATCCGAAATCGACAACACCGACTCCGACTTCGACCGCGAGAAGCTCCAGGAACGCCTGGCCAAGCTCTCCGGCGGCGTCGCAGTGGTGAAGGTCGGCGCGGCCACCGAGACCGAGATGAAGGAGAAGAAGCACCGCGTCGAGGACGCGCTGCAGGCCACGAGGGCCGCCCTCGAGGAGGGCATCGTCCCCGGCGGCGGCGTGGCCCTGCTGGAAGCGACCGGCGCCGTGAAGGTGGACGGCGAGATCGATGACGAGCGCACCGGCGCGCGGATCGTGCTGCGGGCTCTGGAGGAGCCGCTCCGCCAGCTCGCCGAGAACGCGGGCCTGGAGGGCTCGGTCGTCGTCAACGACGTCCGCAAGGCCAAGAAAGGCCAGGGTCTCAACGCAGCGACCAACGAGGTCGTCGACCTCGTCGCGGAGGGCATCATCGACCCCGCGATGGTCACGCGCTCGGCTCTGCAGAACGCGGCATCGATCGCCAAGAACATCCTCACCACCGAGGCGATCGTCGCAGAGGTGCCCGAGAAGGAAGGCATGGGCGGCGGTGGCGGCGGCATGCCCGACATGAGCGGGATGATGTAGCCAGCGCTCATCCCGGGCGGATCGCCCGCCGGATGAGCATCGGGGGCCCCGGCAGACGCCGGGGCCCTCCTCGTTTCAGGCGGGCCGGTCGCCGAGCGCGCGGTCGCCGAGCGCGCGGTCGTCGGGCGCGGTCGGCGTCGGCGCGCGCATCGGCGATCGCCTCGAACTCGCTGCGGAACTCGGTGAGGGTGTCCGCCAGCGCGGAGAAGTCCGAGGCGGGGAGAACCAGCAGGTCCAGGGGCGTGAGCGCACGCGTCCCGGCGCTCCGCGGCCGCGAGCCCAGCAGGGCCATCTCGCCGAAGTACTCACCCGGTCCGAGCGTGCTGACCACACGCTGCTCCCCGGCGACGCGCTTGAGCACCTCGACCGTGCCCGCGAGGATCATGAACAGGCTGTCGCCGGTGTCGCCCTCCTCGAAGACGAGCTCCCCCGGCTCGTAGTGGGCCTGGGTCGCGCCCCGGCTGCCGCCCAGGTTGAGCTGCACGGGGTGTGCCGGGAGCACCATGTCGCTCAACCAGGAGACCGCGACACGCGTCTTGCGGGCCGCCCCGGGGAGCTTCGACCAGTAGATGCCCCGCCACATCAGCCACGCCGGCAGTCCGGCCACGCGCACGCCGCCGGGAAGCTCCGCGACGGCCCGGTGGTGCCCGAGCGCGCCGAGCTTGCCGAGGCCGTTGAAGGTGAACGGGGCCGCCGCAGCGCCCGTTGCGGCGGCGGCGATGTTGGCCGCCAGAACCTTCGCCTGGCGGATCGCGTGCTGTGCCGTCGGCGGGCTGGCCTCGCCGTCCCGCCTGGGGATCAGGGCGCAGTCGCCGACTGCCCACACGCCGTCGTACCCCTTCACGGCCATCGTCTCCTCGCACTCCACGCGCCCGCCCCGCGTCGGCAGCCCGAGCTGCTCCACGACCGGATTCGGGGAGGACGGCACCGTGGAGATGAGGGTGTGGGTGGCGATGCGGCGACCGTCGGAGAGCACCGCGCTGTGCGGGCTGGCCGCCACCAGGCGCTGGCCGAGCAGCAGCTCGATGCCCTGCTCGGCCAGCGCGCTGGTCGCGTAGCCCGCGAGCCGCGGGGTCAGCTCCCGCTCGAGCACGCTGCTGCCGCTGTGCACGAGCACGATCCTCACCTCCTCCGAGGGGATCGAGCGGTAGTCGCGCACGGCGCGCCGCACGAAGTCGTTCAGGGCGGCGGCCACCTCGGTGCCGGAGAAGCCGCCGCCGGCGACGACGAAGGTGAGCATCCGTTCGCGCAGCTCGGCCTCGCGAACGACCGAAGACTGCTCGAGCACGTGGATCACGTGATTGCGGATCCGCACCGCGTCGGCGAGCGTCTTGAACGCCAGCGCGTGCTCGGGGAGACCCGGCACGCCCCGGAAGTCGGTGACGTTGCCGAGCGCCACGACCAGATGGTCGAAGGCCAGCTCGTGCGTGCGCGGCGTGAGGCCCGCGCCGAGGGTCACCACGCGCCGCTCCAGATCGACGCCCTCGATATCCCTCACGTAGACATCGGTGCCTCCCAGCAGCTGCCGCAGCGGGGTGACCGTGTCGAGGATGCCCACGTCTCCCGCGATCACCTCCGCCAGCATCGGCTGGAAGACGAGATAGTTCTCGCGGTTGACGAGCGACACCCCGACCGGCGCGCCCACCGCGGCCTGGCGCTCGAGGTGAAGGGCGGTGTAGACGCCGCCGAAGCCGCCGCCCAGCACCACGACGCGGGAGGGTCCCGCCTCACGAGCCGGCCGGGGCCGTCCGGGTGCAGCCATTGCTGAAGTATGTCTGCCCCTCGGCCGGCGGGCGTCCGGTCAAGGGCAGGAGCAGCCGTCCCTAGCTCACCTCCGCCACCGAACGCGGACCCTCGCCAACGTACTTCGCGGTCGGGCGGATCAGCTTGGCCTCGCGCTTCTGCTCGAGGATGTGGGCAGACCAGCCGGCCACTCGGGCACAGGTGAACATCGGGGTGAAGAGCTCGGGCGGCACTTCGGCGAGGTCCAGCACGACGGCCGACCAGAACTCCACGTTGGTCGCCAGCACGCGGTCGGGCTTGCGTGCGTGGAGCTCTGCGAGCGCCGCCTTCTCGAGTGCTTCGGCGACCTCGAAGCGTGGCGATCCGAGTTCGCTGCAGGTGCGGCGCAGGACCCGTGCGCGGGGATCTTCGGCTCGGTAGATCCGGTGGCCGAAGCCCATCAGGCGGTCGCCGCGGTCGAGTGCGTCGCTGACCCAGCGCTCGGCGTCGCCGGTCTGTTCGACTTCGTCGAGCATCTTCAGCACGCGCGAGGGGGCACCGCCGTGCAGCGGGCCGGACAGGGCACCGACGGCGCCCGACAGGGCCGCGGCCACGTCGGCGCCGGTGGAGGCGATCACCCGGGCGGTGAAAGTCGAGGCGTTCATGCCGTGCTCGGCCGCGGATATCCAGTAGGCGTCGATCGCCTTCACATGCGCGGGGTCGGCCTCCCCGCGCCAGCGGATCAGGAAGCGCTCGGGGATCGTCCGGCCCTCGTCGACCTCGGACTGCGGGACCGGCGGCTGGCCCGCCTCCCGGGCGGACTGCGCGACGAAGGAGAGAGCCATCACGGAGGCGCGGGCGAGGTTGTCTCGCGCCTCCTCGTCGGTGATGTCGATCAGCTGTCCGAAGCCCCACTCGGGGGCGAGCATCGCCAGCGCTGACTGAACATCCACGCGATGGTCGCCGGAGCGCACCGTGAGCGCGTGCGGTTCGGCCGGGGGCAGGCCCGGTTTGAAGTGGCCGTCCACCAGCAGGCCCCAGACCTGCTCGTAGGGGACCGCACCGACGAGGTTCTCGATGTCGACGCCGCGGTAGCGCAGGGCGCCACCCTCTTTATCGGGCTCTGCGATCTCGGTGGCAAAGGCGACGATGCCTTCGAGTCCTGACTGGACCTCTACGTCTGACTGAACCGCGCTCATGGCACTCGCTTTCTGAGCTTGATGCTTGACGGGGTGGGCTGCCTTGTGGGCAGGCCCACATCGTCGCAGGAATGCCCGCGCGAGTAGGCTGCTACGACCACGAGCCCGCCCACACGAAGGCTCGCGGGCCACCCAAGCGGAGTAGAGGAGGAGCCGTGACGGACAGCGATCTGATGTTTGCGGGAGCGGGCCGGCTGGCGAGCATGGTGCGTGGGGGCGAGGTCTCCGCACGCGAGCTCGTCGAATGCTCGCTGGAGCGGATCGAGGAGCTCAACCCGAGCCTCAACGCGTTCGTGCAGGTCGACGCCGAGGGTGCGCTGGCGGCTGCCGACCGGGTGCGGCCCGGCGACGAGCGGCCCTTCGCGGGCGTGCCGACCGCGATCAAGAACAACCGCCCGGTCAAGGGCATGCGCCTGACCTACGGCTGCTCGCTGATGGCCGAGCACGTCGCCGACTACGACCACAACATCACGCGTCGCCTGAGGGATGCCGGCTTCGTGATCGTCGGCACCACCACGCTGCCCGAGTACGGGATCCTCCCGACCTCCGAGGCCCGCATCTTCGGCCCCACCCGCAACCCCTGGGACCTTGGCCGCACCCCGGGCGGCTCCTCGGGCGGAGCGGCCGCGGCCGTGGCGGCGGGAATGCTGCCCGTTGCCCACGGCAACGACGGCGGCGGCTCGGTGCGGATCCCGGCGGCCTGCTGCGGCCTGGTCGGCCTGAAGCCCAGCCGGGGACGCATCTCGCCCGCCCCGGAGCTCGGCGACTCCTCGCTGGGCATCGACGGGATGCTCACCCGCACGGTCGCCGACACCGCCGCGATCCTCGACGTGCTGGCCGGATACGAGCTCGGCGACGCGACCTGGGCACCGCCTCCGTCGGAGGCGTTCGCGGCCGCCGCCGAGCGCGAGCCCGGGGTGCTGCGGATCGCGGCCACGACCCACCCGCCCGTGGCCGACGCGGTCGTGGACCCCGCCTGCGCCCGCGCGGTCGCCGACGCCGCCGATCTGCTGCGGTCACTCGGGCACGACGTCGAGGAGGTCGAGCCGCCGTGGCAGCAGGACGGCCTCAGCGAGCTGTTCGGGGCGGTCTTCTCGACGCACATCTCGCTGTCGATCGCCTACTCGGCGATGCTCGCCGGCCGCGAGGCGCGGGCGCAGGACATGGAGCCGATGAGCTGGGCGATCTTCTCGATGATCCACAAGCTGAACGCGATCGAGGCGATGGCTGCGACCGTGCGGCTGCAGTCGTTCGCGCGCAGGCTCGTCGCGTTCCTGGATCCCTATGACGTCCTGCTGACCCCGGCCCTGGCCGAGCGTCCGCTGCCGCTCGGAACGCTCGACACGGCCGCGCCCGAGCCGATGTCCACGTTCACCCGCTCGGGCCTGTTCACGCCGTTCACGCCCGTCTTCAACGCGACCGGCCAGCCCGGTATCTCGGTGCCGCTGTTCGAGGGCGAGGATGGCCTGCCGCTCGGCGTGCAGCTCGTCGGCCGTCCCGCGGGGGAGGGCCGGCTGCTGGCGCTCGCCTCCCAGCTCGAACAGGCGCACCCCTGGGCCGAGCGCCGGCCCGAGATCGCGGCGGTCATCGCCGACTAGCCCGAGCGGCGCTGCCGGCCCCGGCCGGGCCGGGGCCGGCCCCGGCGGGGCCTCATCCACGGCCGAGCACGGCAGCCATCGGCTGGGGGGACACCCCGAGGCGTTCGCTGCCGGCGGCTCCCTCGGGGCTGGCCATCGAGACCTCCATCAGCTCGGCCTCGTCCCACGTTGCGAACGCGCGCGGGCCGATCGCCTTCTCCAGCACGCGCAGCGAACGGGAGACGATCGGCGTGGGGACGTGCACCAGCGGCCGGCTGCGGTTCAGCGAGCGCAGGATCGTGCGCACCATCTCGGTGTGGCTGAGCGTCTCCGGGCCGGCGAGCTCGTGCCGCGCGTGCTGCGCGCCGTCCGGCCCGCGCAGGGCCGCGATCAGGCAGTCGGCCGCATCCTCGGCCCAGATCGGCTGGAACAGCGCGCGCCCGCGGCCGGAGACCGGCATCAGCGGCAGCAGCGCCAGGCGCTCCAGCAGCGTCACCCAGGGGTCACCGGGGGCGTAGATGATCGATGGAGCGAACACGATCGAATGCAGGCTCGACTCGCGCACGGCCTTCTCGGCGAGCGCCTTCGCGCGCAGGCAGCGCGTGCGGTGGTGGGTGGAGGCCCCGAGCGCCGAGAAGAAGACGAAGCGCTCGACGCCCTGGCGCTCGGCGGCCTCGACCATGCGCCAGGTTGCTATTCCGTTGAGCTCCTCGATCGAACCGCGCGGCTGGTCGCGAATCGAGGCGGCGAGGTGGACGACCGTGTGGACCCCGCGCAGAGCGTTGCGGAAGGACGGCGGATCGGTCAGGTCGCCGAGCGCGATCTGCACCCGCACCCGCTGGGACCCGAGCCGGCGGGGGTCTCGCACGAGGCACCGGACCTGCTCGCCTTCGACGAGCAGCCGGCGCAGCACCGTTGAGCCCACCAGGCCGGTCGCGCCTGTAAGGAGCAGCATGATTCGTACAATATGCCTCTCCCTCAGCGGACCCACAAAGAGCGACCCCGATAAGCGACCCCAAAGAAAGAAGCGAATGGCCTACGTAATCGCCGAGCCGTGCATTGGCACCAAGGACAACTCCTGTGTCGAGGTGTGCCCCGTGGACTGCATCCACCCGACGCCAGAGGAGCCCGGATACGACGCGGCGGAGATGCTCTACATCGACCCCGAGGAGTGCATCGACTGCGATGCCTGCGTGGAGGCGTGCCCCGTGGACGCCTGCTTCGCCGAGGACCAGCTGCCGGAGGAGTGGCAGAAGTACACCCAGATCAACGCCGAGTACTTCGCGAACGGCCGCTGAGGCCGCGCAGGGGGCATGTCCCTGCGCCCGCTCGCGGCGTCCGCCCGCCGCTCGCGGCGTTCCCATGCCCGCGAGCCGCGGTCGCTCGGCCGCTAGGGGGCCGGAGGCGCGAGGCCCCCGTAGGCGGGGTCCAGCACGTCGAAGATCGGCACGTCCCCGATCGCTGCCGCGAGCAGCTCGCGGAGCGCCGCCGAGTCGAAGCGGTGGGATTGCGGCGCGACCGGGTTGACGGTGAGCGCGAGTAGCGAGATCGGTCGCAGGGCCTCGATCCGCAGCCCCTGGCGGGCATACCAGCCCGGTCCGCGCTCGCTGAGGAACACCTTCGTGGGGTCGGCCACGACGAGCACCAGCTCGCGCCGGCGGCGGTGCAGCGCCCGAGCGAGCTCCCGCACGAACGGCTCGGGCACGGCCCCCGCCGCCAGCAGTCCCCGCGCCGAGGGCTGGGCGTCCAGCAGCGCCTCGATGTCGGGCGCCTGGGCCGTCAGCAGGAACCGGCCGGGCAGCTCGGCGTGCGTGCCGCTCTCGAGCAGGAGCACCGTACGGCCGGCGAGCGCGCGCCACCTGCGCGCGTCCTGCCCGCCGTCCCCGGCCGCGGGCAGACGCACCAGCTCGACGGCGTCGCCGGTGCGGGCGATCACCTCCCCGAGGTCCTCGCTGAGGATCGCTCCCGTGCACATCAGCAGCCCGTCGGCCACGTCCGGCGAGGATGCTGCGCGCCGGTCGATGGCGCCGTCGATGAGCACCTGCTCGGCGCCGTGGGCGAGCATCGCGTCGCTCACGGATCGCACCTCGGCCGACGCGCTGGGGCCGGCCACCTCGACCGTGCCGGGCCCGCGCAGGCGCGCTACCAGCACGCGCCCGAGCGGCGTGCGCACGTCGGTCTGCTCGAGCAGCTCGTGCGGCAGGCCGCTGGAGCGCAGCAGCTCGTCGGTGGTCGCCACCAGGCTGCCGCCCGCGAGCAGCACGCGCGGCTTCTCGATGCGGAAGTCGATCACGTCGTGCTCCTCGCCGTCGCGTCCGACCGAGGTCACGCCGACCGTCCGCCGCGCGGCTTCGAGCTCGCGCAGGAGCGCCGCCAGCGTGACCGTCTTGCCCGTGTTCTTGGCGAGGCCCACGAGCGCGAGCCTCTGAGTCGAGGCAGTCAGTTCGGAGAGGATCAAGGATCAGCTCGCGGCCGATACGCGCGCGGCGAGCTCCCGCACGATGAACGTTGCGAGGTGGTGGGGGTAGGTTCCTTTGGAGAAGCCCGCGTCATAACCGAGCTCCTTGGCCAGCTCGCTCGTCACCCGCGGGCCGCCGCAGGCGAGAATGATGCGCGAGCGCAGGCCCTCCGCCTCGACCATCTCCACGAGCTCGGTGAGGTTGTGGACGTGGAGGTTCTGCTGGGTGACGGTCTGCGAGACGAGGATAACGTCGGCGCCCACCTCGATCGCCTTGGCTACGAGCACGCTGTTGGGCACCTGGCTGCCGAGGTTGTGGGTCTCGAAGGCGTGGTAGCCCTCGAGTCCGTGATGGCCGTGGTAGCCCTTGAGGTTCAGCATCGCGTCGATGCCGACGCTGTGCGTGTCCGATCCGGTGCTGGCGCCAACCACCACGATCCTGCGCCCGATGTGCTCGTCGGCGAAGGCCTCGATCTCGTCCTCGGTGAGGTATTCGATGTCGAAGCCCTCATCCTGGAGCACGCTGAAGTCCACCGTGGCCTCGCAGCGGCCGTACATCACGAAGTAGGTGTAGCCGGGCGTGAGCTGCTCGTAGTGCACCACCTCGGGCTCGGAGAACCCCATCTTCCCCGCCAGCTCCAGCGCCGCGCGGCGCGCCGCCATCGAGTAGGGGACGGGCAGCGTGAAGCTCATCTGCACGAGGCCGTCGCCGAGGTGGTCGGCGTAGGGGGTGACGGCCGTCATGTCGAGGTCCCTAGGAGGCATAGCTCGCCTCGCGCATCAGCTCGACCGCAGGGTTCAGATAGCCCTCCTCGGTGACCACGATCCCCTCGATCCCGCGCCCGTCGCCGATGCCGCGGCTGACGTCACCGAACGTGGCCGCCTCGATCGCCGCGAACAGTCCCGTGTCGGCGATCCGCTCGAGCAGCTCGTGTGCGCCCGCGAGCACCTGCTGCGCCCGCGTCTGGATGATCCCGCCGCGCTTGAACTCGATCTCCTCGCCGAGGTCGCGCGCGGTGTTGAAGACGTAGTCGACGTTCTGCAGGCCGAGCACGCGGTCATGGATGTGTGGTGTGAAGATGCCCTCGGTCGGCACGCCGATCGTCTGCACGCCCTGGCCGGTGGCGATCGTGACGAGGTTGAACAGGGTGTCGGTGGCGTGCGTGCGGAAGAGGTTTCCGTCCATGTGGCGGGTCGGCGGCATGTACTTGACCGGGCAGTCGGGGAACAGCTCCCGGGTCAGCTGCGCTTGGGCCCACTCGTAGAGGAGGCCGTTGGTCACGGGGACGTCGATCTCGAACGCGTCGCCGAGCGCGATCTGCGCGTCGGGCACGCCCGACTCACGGGCGAGCTGGTGGTTGATGAACTGGGACGCGGTGACCGACGGCGCCGCCGCCACCGCGTCGGCGGTGCGCAGGTAGTTGTCCTCGCCGGTGTTGATCACCACGCCGAAGTGGCCGTTGATCATGCGCGAGACGCTCTGATCGATCAGGCCGCGCACGATGTTGATGTCGCGATAGAGGATCCCGTAGAGGGCGTCGTTGACCATGTTGTCGAAGCCCTCCCATGCCCCCATCACGGCGATCTCCGACATGCAAAGGCCCGAGCAGAAGCTCGACAGCCGCACGTAGCGCCCGTGCTGCTCGGACCACTCGTCCATCGCCTCGCGCATGATCCTGAAGTTGGCCTGGGTGGCGAACGTGCCGCCGTAGCCCTCGGTGGTGGGACCGAACGGCACGTAGTCGAGCAGGCTCTGCGCCGTGGAGCGGATCACCGCCACGATGTCGCCGCCGGCCTCCGCGACCGCCCTGGCGTGCACCACGTCCTCGTACACGTCGCCGGTCGCGGTGAGTACGTAGCGCAGCGGCGCCCGCTGCTCGCCGAGCCGCTCGCGCATCGCGCGCCGCTCCCTCATGCGCCCGGCGATCTCGCCGAGACGCTCGGCGCACTCGGCCAGCACGCGATCACGGATCGCGCCGTCCTCGGCCGGCTCGAGCTCGCACAGGTCGAGCTCGCCGGCGCTGACGAGGCCGGCGATCTGCTGTGGCGAGTGGCCCGTGCGGATCATCGCGTTGCCGAGCCAGTACGCGATCCCGCGGCCGAGGCCGCGGCGGTCGAGCGCGTGGTCGACCAGCACGTTGGGCAGCGGCACGTCGAGGGCGTCGGCTCCGTCCACGCCGAGCAGGCGCGTGACGCTGCGCTCCACCGACACCGTGGTACGGCCGGCGATCTCCTCGGTGACCTGCTCGGCGATCTGGCGCGCCGCCTGCCGGCAGGCGGACACCACGCCCTGGTCGAGGCCGAGCTTGCCGTTGGCGGGGGTGCTCATTTGAGGTCCCTCACGATCGGGAAGGGGATCACCTCGCGCAGCGTGTCGCGTTCGGTGAGGATCATCACCAGGCGGTCGACGCCCATACCGCCTCCCGCGGTCGGCGAGTAGCCGTACTCGATCGCACGGGCGTATTCCTCGTCATTGGGATGGGGTACGTCGGCGTCGTCGATCATCCTGCGCTTGCGCTGATCGACGAACCGCTGCCACTGGTCGACCGGATCGTTCAGCTCGGTGTCGCCGCTGACCAGCTCGATCCCGCCGATGACCGCGTCGAAGTGTTCGGCCAGCTCTGGATGCTCGGGGTGGCGGCGGGTGATCGGGAACGGCTCGAGCGGGAAGTCGAAGACGTGCGTGGGCTGGTTGATCATCGACTCGATTTTCTCGGAGTAGATGTCGGCGACCACCTCGGCCCAGGTGGCGGCAGGGTCGATCGGCTCATCGAGCACCTCAGCGAGCTGCTCGCGCGAGGACTCCATGAAGTCGAGGCCGAAGCGCTCGAGGATCAGCTCGCGCATCGTCACGCGCCGCCAGGGCTTTGCGAGGTCGATCTCCTCGCCGTTGCGTTTGATGACCGTTCGCCCGAGTGCCTTCCGGGCGACGTCGCGGAACATTTCTTCGGTGACGGTCGCGACGTCGTTGTAGTCGGAGTACGCGCACATGAACTCTATGATCGTGAACTCCGGGCTGTGCTTGGGAGAGATGCCCTCGTTGCGGAACACCTTGGCCATGTCGTAGACGTTCTCCATGCCGCCGACGATCAGGCGGTTGAGGAACAGCTCGACGGAGATGCGCAGGTAGAGGTCGCGGTCCAGTGCGTTGTGGTGGGTCGTGAACGGGCGCGAGCCGGCGCCGCCGGCGAGCGACTGCAGCACCGGGGTTTCCACCTCGACGAAGTTGCGCTCGGCCAGCCATTCGCGGATCCCCAGCACGATCTTGTTGCGCGTGATGAACAGCTCGCGCGTCTCCTCGTTGGCGAGCAGGTCGAGCTCGCGGTAGCGGTAACGGGTGCCGGTGTCGCCGAGGCCGTGGTGCCTGTCCGGCGGCGGGCGCAGGGTCTTGGTCAGCAGCGTGCACTGCTTCACCGCGAGCGCGAGCTGGCCGCGCTGGGTGACGTACACGCAGCCGAGTACGCCGAGGATGTCGCCGATGTCGAGGTTGAGGATGCGGTCGTAGGTCTCCTGGCCGAGGGCGTCGACGCGCACGACCGCCTGGATCGAGCCGGAGAGGTCGCGGATGTCGAGGAACGCCGTCTTGCCGTGGCCGCGGCGCGAGATCAGGCGGCCTGCGATCTGGTAGCTGAGCTCGGGGTGCTCGCCGGCCTGTAGCGTCGCGGGGTCGTGCGCGGCGAGCACGTCGGCGATGCGCGTGCGCGTGGCCCAAAGCGTGACCGCTGGATACGGCTCGATCCCTTCGCTGCGAAGCCGTTCCATCTTCGCCCGGCGTTCATCGAATTCGACAGGGCCGCTCTGCGCGTCACCGTGCTCGGGCGGCGCGGACGGGCCCTCGAGCTCCTCCTCCTCTTGCTTCCCTGCCGCTGACATCAGATGACGATCCTCCCAGTTGGCACGCGCTTGTCAAGCGCCTGATGGTGGGCCCGCGCCCCAGGGACGCGAGCGCGCGGGGCCGGATGCGGCCCGCCGCTGTGCAAGGGCATGTCACCTCGGCCCGACGGCCTTGGCTCAGGCCATCGGCAGCGACATGCCCACGGGTTTGGGGCTCTCCGGCGGCGCGGCCGCGGCCACCTCGACCAGGGGTAGCACCGGCAATGGCATCGGCGCCATCGCGATCAGCCCGCGCGCCACCTGGCGGATCGCCTGGGAGGCGGGGTCGTCGGGGTCCTCCACCGCCAGCGGGACACCGGCGTCGGCGCCCGCCCGCAGTGGCAGCGTCAGCGGGACCATGCCGAGCAGCGGGACCTCGAGCTCGTCGGCCAGCTCACGGCCGCCGCCCTCGCCGAAGATCGCAAAGCGCTCGCCCGCCGGCGTGGTGAAGCCGGACATGTTCTCGATCACGCCGGCGATCTCCAGCGCGACCTTGTTGGCCATCTGGGCCGAGCGTCGCGCCACGCGCTGGGCGGTCTGCTGCGGTGTGGTCACGATCACGAACTGCGCCTGCGGCAGCAGCTGGGCGAGGGTCATCGAGACGTCACCGGTGCCCGGCGGGAGGTCCACCAGGAGGTAGTCGAGCGCGCCCCATTCGACGTCCTGGAGGAACTGCGTGAGCGCCTTGTGGAGCATCGGCCCGCGCCACACCACGGCGGCGTCCTCCTCCACGAAGAAGCCGATCGACATGACCTTCACGCCGTGGGCCTCGAGCGGGATGATCTTCCGCTGCGCCGACACCGGCGGGCGCGTCGAGCCGAGTCCGTACATGCGCGGGATCGAATAGCCCCACACGTCCGCGTCGAGGATCCCCACGCGCTTGCCCTCGGCGGTCAGCGCCGCGGCCAGGTTGGCCGTGAGCGTGGACTTGCCCACGCCGCCCTTGCCGGAGCCGATGCACAGCACGTTGGCGACCTGCGCGAGCGCGCCGGCCGGGAGGCTGCCGCGGCCGAGCTTCTGCTGGAGCGCCGCCTTCTGGGTGTCGCTGAGCACGTCGAAGTAGACGTTCACGTGGGTCACGCCCTCGACGCCGCCGGCGGCCTGCGCGACGCCCGTCTGGAAGTGGCCCTTGATCGGGCAGCCGGGGGTGGTGAGCGAGACGGTCACGTCCACGACGCCGTTGGGGCTCACCTCGATCGAGCGGACCATGTCCAGCTCGACGATCGAGCGGTGCAGCTCGGGATCGATGACCACCTCGAGCGCCCTGCGGATCTCGTCGGTGTCGATCATCGGACCCATTGTGGCAAACCCGCGTGGCGGTGCTCGGGCGGAGGGCTCACGCCGGACCGCGCGGCCGGGTGAGCGGGGCGGAGCACGGGCAAGAAAATGACCCGCGGGCGGTGGGGGCCGCCCGCGGGTCGAGGGAGGAGAGGGTGCTACCACTGCCGGCGGGATATGAGGCCGGCAGACCTTCCCGCTTCCGGCCTCTCCGGCCCGGGCGGGGGAAGTTGGCGATCAGACGAGGCTGAGGATCCGCTCCTGAACCTCTTTGGCCAGCTCCGGAACACGGTTGGCGAAGTCCGACCCGTTCTTGGCAAGCGTGTCGCGGCGCTCCTCGATGTCGCCGACGGTGTTCTCGATCACGCGGCGGCGCTGGCGCAGATCGCGCTCGACGCGGACCCGCGCTTTGCGCACCTCGCGCTCGAGGCGTTTGCGCGCTGTGACCCCGCGGCGCTCGAACCGGCGCAGCTGCTGCTGTGCCTTCGCGGTCGAGGAGACCGTGGAGATCGTGCCGGTCACCGTCGTGACGACGCGGTCACGGGCCATCAGGGCGGCACCGACCGGGATCAGCACGGCGCGCTCGGCGTAGTCGCCGACGACCTGCGCGGTGTCGCGGGTGGCCGTCTGAGCCTGGCGCGCGGCGGACTCGCTCTGGTGCACGGCGCGCGTGCGGGAGGCCTTGGCGCGCGTCGCCCGGCGCTGGGTGGAGCCGCGGGGGCTGCGCGAGCGCGCCGTCGACGCTTTGGCTGCCGCCGTCTTGCGCGCGGGTTTCGCGCGGGGTTTGGAGGTTTTGGCTGAAGTTGTGTTTGCGGTGGGCATCTGGAGGTGTCTCCTGTGTATTGCTCGCTGCCGCGAGAACGGTTGTCGGTGTGCTCTGAGTGGCTTGCCGCTCGAGCTGCAGCGGCGAACACATGTTTGTAACCCGTTCGTGGGAGATAGTTACAGCGACATCGTATCACCGCGTGAAAAGGCTGTGATGAAGCCCGATCTCCGCGATTGGGCTTGTAACATGAGGAACGTGCGTTCGATCGTGCGGATCGGCGCGCGGCTTGCTCGAGCGGGCCCACGGCACGGGCGCGGGCGAACAGGCGTCCGCCGCACGTCCGCGGCGAGCCTCGCTAGCGGGCCGCCGCCGTCGGGTGGCGCTCCTCGCTGCCGGGCAGCATCCGCGCCAGCCAGCGCGAGGGGTCCTCGAGCTCGCCGGTGTTCGGCAGCGCCTCGGGACCGCCCCAGGCCAGCGCCAGCGCCTGGGGACCGCCGCGTGCGACGACCGCGTCGCAGAAGCGCCGGCCGACCTCGTACTGCCGCAGCTTCAGCTCGAGCCCGAGCAGCCGCTCGAGCACCCGCCACGGGAGCCCCCGGTTCTCGCGCCGGCGGTTCATCGCGGCGCGCAGCCGCGGCAACGACGGGAGCACCTCCGCGCCGACCGCGTCCATCGTGTGCTCGGCGTGACCCTCGATCAGCGACATCGCGCTCTGCATCTGTTCGACCAGCTGCCAGCGGTCCTCCCCGAGGCCGAGGCGCAGCAGCTGGCCCCCGCGCGCCCTCGCGACCACCGCGCGCAGCTCGTCGGTGTCGGGCAGCCGCGGCATCCAGCGGGTGGCCCGCTCTTCGCCGGGCTCGCCCGCGAGCGTCACCTGCAGGCCGTCGATCAGCTCCTTGAGCAGTCCCCCCAGGTACCCGCGCAGCCACGGCGCCCCGGAGAACTGCACGGCGTGGGTTATCTCGTGGATCGTCACCCACAGCACCAGCTCGTCGCGATCGACCGCCAGGCTGCGCGCCGCCTGGGCGAGGTTGGGAGCCAGCAGCAGCAGGCGCGGCGCCACCGAGGAGTCGAGCAGGGCCAGGTCGTACTGCCCGAGCACGCGCTGGGAGAGCATCCCCGTCATCGCCCCCACCTGTGCTCCCAGCATCAGCCCCGAGGCCGCCCGCAGCGGCACCGTCAGGGGCCCACCGTCGTCGGTCACGCGATCCGTCAGGGGGGCCAGCAGCGGTCGCATCGTCTGCAGGTTCGCCGCGATCCACGCCGGGCGGTCGACGACCTCGAGCGGGGGCAGCTCGTCGGGGAGGGCCAGCCCGCTGTAGCCGCTCACGCGCCCGGCAAAGTCGTGAGCCAGGGGCTCCACTGCGCTGGCGCGCACGCCACCCTCGGGGGGCGAGCCCGCCACCAGCTCCCCGACCCGCTGGGCTGCGCCCCAATCGATCAAGTCCACCCCTAGAGCGTAGCCTGGCTCGATCGGCCTCCCGCGTATCCTTGGGCTGTGCCCGGCTCGAGAATCGCGTCCGCTCCAACGGAGTATCCGTCGGAGACAGGCGGGGGCCCGGAATTCCTCCGGCGGGCCGAGGTCCGGGACGTGCTGGCATGGGTGCGCCTGCTGGTCGACCCGCAGGACGCCTCGGCTGTCGTGCGCGCCCTCGCCCGGCCGCCGATCGAGCTGCGCCAGGTGGACCTCGCGCGGGTCATACAGGTGGCGCGGCGGCGCAAGCTCGATCTCGTGCTCGGGCTGAGCGCCGCCACCGAGTCCCCGCAGGTGCCGCCGGAGGCACGCGAACGCATCCAGCGGTTCGTCGAGCTGCACCGCAGCGCGAGCCTCGAGCTCGACGGCGTCGAGCCGGACGTGTTCATCGGTCGCCTGATCGACCGGCTGGGGACCCACGGACACCCGCTGCTGGCACCCGAGGACGCCGCCGAGCAGCGCGCGAGCCTGCAGGGTCTGCAGGGGCTGGCCGTCGAGTTCGTGCGCAGCCGCCCCGCCGCGACCACGCGTGAGCTCGCCCGCCACCTCGCCGCCGTGGCCCCGGAGGGCGAGGGCCGAGCCGCTTCTGCGGAGGCGTGCCAGCCCGAGGGGGATGCCCCCGCGCGACTCGAGCAGGCACTGGGGATGCTGCGCGCCGAGGTGCTCGACAGCGTCACGCGCATCGGCGGGCGGCTGGGAGAGCTGCGCCTGGACACCGACCTGGACATCTCGCACGGGGTCGTGCGATACCTGGAGCTGCTCAAGCTCTCCGCGCTGCTGCAGCGTCCCGACGGGCAGACCCTGGGGGAGGCGCTCGAGGACGTCAACGCGCGCCTGCTCGCTGCGACGACGGCGTTGCAGAGGGAGATCTTCCAGACCTCGACGCTCGACGCGACGCTGCTCTCGGTGGATGGCGACGAGCGTGCCCGCGCGCAGGCGATCGCGCCCCGCGAGGAGCGTTCGCTCAGCCCGTTCCTGCCGCGCAAGGGGAGCGGCCTGGCGCTGTCGGCATCCGACATCCAGACCTACCTAAGCTGCCCGCTGCGTTACAAGTTCGCGCGCGTGCTGAGAATCCCCAGCGAGCAGACGATCCACCAGCGCTTCGGGATCGCCGTGCACCAGGTGCTCGAGCGCTACCACTCCGACGGCGCCGACAGCCTCGAGCAGATGCTCGAGCTGCTGGACGCGGTCTGGCGCCGCGGCGGCTTCGCCGAGGAGCCCCGGGAGCTCGAGCTGCTCGAGAAGGCGCGCAGCGCGCTGACCCTCTACCACGCGCGCCTCCACGACCAGCGCTCGGAGCCGGTCGGCTTCGAGCGCCCGTTCGCGTTCCGGCTCGGGCCGCACCATCTGCGCGGCAGGGTCGACCGCATCGACCACCTGGCCGACGGCGAGGGCGAGCGCTACGAGCTGATCGACTACAAGACCTCGCGGCCGAAGACCGCCGAGCAGCTCAAGGACGACGTCCAGCTCTCCCTGTATGCGCTCGCGGCGCGCGAAGACTGGCAGCTGGAGTCCTCACGCCAGGCCTACTACTACGTGCTCGACGATCTCAAGGTGCCGGTCCCCAGGAGCGAGCGCGACGCCGAGGCGGTGAAGGACCTGGTGCTCGAGGTCGGCGAGGGCATCCTCGCGCAGGAGTTCGAGCCGACACCGGCCGCCGCCGTGTGCGCGATCTGCGACTACCGCATCGTCTGTCCCGCCGCCGAGGGCTGAGCGGCCTCCGAGGGTGGACCCGCCCGGCGAGGGCCGAGTGGCCGCCGAGGGTCGAGCGGCCGCCGAGGGTCGAGCGGCCGCCGTGGGCCGAGCCGCCTCTGCTACTTCCCCTCGCGACCCCGCTGGCGCAGGAAGCGCTGGAATTCGCGCGCGAGGATGTCACCCGAGGGGACGTCCGCGGGCGCTCCCTCGCCCTCGCTGTCGGTGGCCTGCTCGAGGCGTTCGACGAAGGCCTGGACCTCGGGGTCGCTCTGCACCGCGAGCCCCACCTGGCGCTCGTAGTCGGTCGCGGCCGACTCGAGCTCGGACATGTCGACCGAGACCCCGATCAGGCCTTCCACGCGGCGCAGCAGCGCGAGCGCGGCCTTCGGGTTGGAGGCGGCGGCGACGTAGTGGGGGACGGCCGCCCACAGGCTCGCCGACGGCAGGCCGGCCTGTGCGCAGGCGGCGTGCAGGATCCCGACGATCCCGGTCGGGCCCTCGTAGGAGGATGCCGCGATGCCGAGGCGCGCCAGCAGCGCGCCGTCGGATGCGTGGCCGGTCATCGCAACCGGGCGCGTGTGGGGGACGTCGCCGAGCAGCGCGCCGAGCGTCACCACCAGCTGCACCCCGAGGGCCTCGGCGAGGTCGACGAGGCCGGCGCCGAACGTGCGCCAGCGCATCGACGGCTCCACCCCCTGGACGAGGACCAGGTCGCGCGGCGCGCGCGGGGCAGACGCCTCGAAGATCTCGACGGTGGGCCAGGTGATCTCGCGCTCCTCGCCCTCGCCCAGACGGATGCACGGACGGTTGGCCTGGAAGTCGTAGAACTCCTCGGAGTCAAGCCGCGCGAACCGCCGCGCGCCGAGGTTCGAGGCCAGGAACGAGACCGCGGCGGAGGCGGCGTCACCCGCGTCGTTCCAGCCCTTGAATGCGCAGATCATGGCCGGGGCCCTGAGGCCATCCGGACGGCGGTCCCAGATGAGGGGCTGCATCCGAACCACCGTACATCATGCGCCCATGGCCCCTCTGCAGAGTCCACCGGGCGAGTGCGCCCAGACCGTTGCCACCCTTCGCGCCGAGGAGGAGGTCGACGGGGTGTTCGCGTGCACGCGCAAGGAGCGTCAGATCTCCCGTGCCGGCACCCCCTATCTGACGGTGGAGCTGCGCGACAGCACGGGCTCGATCGTGGGACGCGCGTTCCGCGATGCGGACGTGCTCGCCGGCCGCTTCGAGCGCGGCGAGCTGGTGCGCGTGCGCGGCCGGGTCGAGCGCTTCCGGGAGGCGCTTCAGATCGAGGTCCGGGGCATCTCCCGTGCGCAGGGGGCGGAGGCCGACCCCGCCCGCTTCCTGCCGGTCGCCTACCGTGACATCGACGAGCTCGAGGGCTTTCTGGAGCACCTCGCGCGCGAGGTCTACGACCCGGCCCTTGGGGCCCTGCTGGCGAGCATCCTCGGCGAGGAGCCGCTGCGCGCCGAGATCCGCCGCGCGCCCTGCTCGGTACCGAGTGGTGGGGCCGGGGCCCGCGCCGGGCTCATGGGCCCGCCGACGGGCGGGGCAGGGCGGTCGGCCGCCGGACATCACGCCTACCTCGGTGGCCTGCTCGAGCACACGGTGGCGGTGGCGAGCATGGCGCTCGAGCTCTGCACGCTGCACCAGCGCCTCGATCGCGACCTGCTGCTCAGCGCGGCGATCGTCCACGACCTCGGCAAGGCGCGCGAGTTCGACTACGGAGCGGAGATCACGCGCAGCGAGGAGGGCAGGCTGCTGGGTCACATCGAGCTCGGCCTGCGCGTGATCGCAGAGCACGCCCCGGCGGCGCTGCAGCCGCCGCGCCGGCTGGCTCTCGAGCACTGCGTGCTCATGCACCACGGTGCCGACGCGGCGGCGGGTCGGCGGTTCGCCTCGGCCGAGGCGCTCGCCCTGTACCGGCTGAACGCACTCGACGCCCAGGTCAAGGGGGCCTTCGAGCACGGCGCCGGCTTCACGCTCTAGGCGGCGGGCGTTCAAGCGGGGTTTCGGCCCTGCCGATAGAGAACATAATGGCCGACAGCCCATCGTCAACGATCCCGCAGCAGCCGTCCGCCGACCAGGCGCAGGACGCCAGCGAGGTGTCGGGCGGGGTCTATTCGCCCCGCACTGCCGGGCGTTCCTCACGGATGATCGGCGAGGTCGCGGTCGACCTCGGCTTCGCCGACCGCGAGACGGTCGAGGAGGCCGTCGCGGCCGCCCGCGCCCAGGGTCGCCCGACCGGCCTCGTGCTCGTCGAGCGGGGCGTGCTGCGCCACGACCAACTCGCGCGCGTGGTCGCCGAGCGGTTCGGCCTTGATTTCGTGGATCTGTCCGTCTACGACCTGGACATGGGGGCCGTCAACCTGATCAGCGCCGAGACCGCCAAGCGCTACCAGGCCGTGCCGGTGGGCTTCACCGACGACGACGCCCTGCTGCTGGCGATGGCAAACCCGACGAACGTCCTCACGATCGACGACGTGGGGATGATGACCGGCCGGCGCATACGTCCGGCTGCGGCGTCGGTCGAGGATCTCAACCTGCTGCTCACGCGACTGGTGCGCATGGACGAGTCGATCGAGGACCTCGTCGACGAGGACGCCGACGAGGACGCGGCCAGCAACCTCGTGGTCGACGACGAAAACGACGCGCCGATCATCAAGCTGGTGCACTCGATCGTCGCCCAGGCGATCCAGCAGGGCGCCTCCGACATCCACATCAACCCCGAGGAGGGCGACACGCGCGTTCTCTGCCGGGTCGACGGCGTGCTCGCGCCCGCGGCCACGATCAAGCGCCGGATGGCCACCGGCGTGGTATCGCGGATCAAGATCATGGCCGACCTCGACATCTCCGAGAAGCGCGTGCCTCAGGACGGGCGCTTCGCGCTCACCGTGGACGGACGCCGGGTGGACATCAGGGTCGTGACCCTCCCGCTGGTCAACGGCGAGGGCGCCGTGCTGCGCATCCTCGACCGCGGCGTGGTGGTCGAGAGCCTGGAGTCGCTCGGCATGCAGACCGACGCCGAGGGGCGCTTCGACCACGCCATCCACCGTCCCAACGGTGCGGTGCTCGTCACCGGGCCCACGGGGTCGGGAAAGTCCACCACTCTCTACGCAGCGCTGCACGTGCTCAACGACGGCGAACGCAGCATCCTGACGATCGAGGATCCCGTCGAGCAGCGGATCGCGGGCGTCAAGCAGATGCAGATAGCCCCGAAGGCGGGCGTGACGTTCGACGTGGGCCTGCGCTCGATGCTGCGCGCCGACCCCGACGTGATCATGGTCGGGGAGATCCGGGATCGGGAGACGGCCCACATCGCGATCGAGGCCGCGCTCACCGGACACCTGGTGCTCTCCACGCTGCACACCCGCGACGCGCCGAGCGCGCTCGGCAGGCTGATCGACATGGGCATCGAGCCGTTCCTGGTCTCCTCGGCGGTCGACTGCATCGTGGCCCAGCGCCTGGTGCGGATGCTCTGCAATCACTGCAAGCGCCCCCAGCACGTCTCGGAGACGATCCTCGCCGAGCACGGCCTCGCCGGCGCGGAGCCGTTCGAGCCGGTCGGCTGCTCCCGCTGTGCCGGCTCCGGCTACCGCGGCCGCGTCGGCCTCTACGAGGTGATGAGCGTCAGCGAGCCGATCCGCGCGCTGATCCTCGAGCGCGCGTCGGTGGACGACATGGTCGCGATCGCTGTGCAGGAAGGGATGATGCGCCTGCGCGACGACGGCCTGCAGAAGGTTCGCGAAGGGCTCACCTCGATCGCCGAGGTGGAACGCATGACCAACAGCATGCTCTAGCCGCGCCGGCGCGGAGGAGAGCCTCACCCGCCGGCGGGCTCGCGTCGCCGCCTGCGCGACGCGAGCCCGAGCGGGCGGCAGGACACGCTCCGACGGCGATGCCGGAGCATGTCGAGCGCTACCTCCTGCTACGTGCCGCGCGGCTCGATTTGTGGCCTTTGGAGCCGGATTTCTTGTGCGACTTCTTCTTCTTGCCGGCGGTTGCCGGCTTGGGGTTCAGGCGCGTCCAGCCCGACTCGCCGTCCGGCTTGCAGCCCACGGGTCGGCCGAGGTCGAACGGCCCGGAGATCGCCTGCGTGACGACCCCTTTTTCGAGGTAGGCGTAGGTCACGGTCAGCAGCGGGTCCACGCGGGGCTCGACGCACAGCTTCGTGCCGATGTTGAACTGCCCTGTGATCGTCTCGTAGCCGGCTTTGGTGGAGCCCACGCAGTTGACCGCCCACCCCGGGTCTTCGCCCGAGCACGAGAACGTGTCCGTGAGCGGCGCGCCGGTCGAGTTGAGGCTCACCATCGGCGGGCTCTGCACGCCGGTGAGCGGGACCTGGGACTCGAGCTGGTAGCCGGTGATCGGGCCGTTGCAGTAGAAGCCGTACTGCACCTCCTGTTCTTCATTGCCGGGTTCCGGCTGGCCGGCCTTGATCTGACCGAGGCAGGCGTACTCGTTCGGGTTCGATTCCGAGGCGTGGCTCAGGGCCGGACTCGCAAGCAGCAGGGCAAGGAAGCCCACGAATGCGGCAAGCCACGTGGTTGTGGTGCGGTGGGCTGTGAGTGGTAGGTGCAACAGGGGTCTCCGTTCGTTGGTTGGTGTGTCGTTCATCGGTGCAGAAGCGCTTCCAGGCTCTGCGTTGGTGAAGCTGGGTTGAAGGTCGTGTCGGGTCGCGTGCCGGCGGTCACGAACGGCGAGATCAGCAGCGCTCCCGAGGGCGGCTGGGAGCTGAGCGTGGCCGTCGTCGATCCGCTCGGCAGGCCGCTCGCCGCGCCGGCCGCGCTCGCGCCGAAGGTGACCACGATCAGGCCGCTCGAGCGGTAGGCCGAGCTCGAGGTGATCGCCGGGATCGTCTGGGAGAGGAATTCATCCGCGCTCTGCAGGGCGCCGGGTGTGCCGGCGGCACACTGCGCACCGGCGGCGCCTTCCGGGCAGAGCGGCTGCAGGACCGTCGCCACCAGCTGCGGTTCCGTCGTCGCGATCAGGGCCGCGTCGCCGGCGAAGGTGCCCGCCTGCAGCGAGGACCAGCCGCTCAGCAGCGCGCCGGCGGGTACCGCCTTGGTGTCGATGTAGGGGGCGCTCGCGGGCGCGGCGAGCGCTTCGGCGAAGGTCGAGCCGACGAGCTGGATCACCCACACCTTGGTCACCGGCGCCAGCGCGGCGGCCTTCTTGGATTCGCTCTTGCCCGAACCCTTCGAGCTCGCAGGCGTCGTGGATTCCGGCGTCGGTGATTCGACGGGGGTCGCAGGTTCGCCGGTGGCCGCGCTCGCGGCCGCCAGCGCATGACGGCGGCGGCGATGGCGCACGACGGCGCTCGCGGTCGAGGTGCTCGCCGCCGGCGTTGCCGCACGCGTCCTCGCGTTGGCCCCGGTCGCCTGCGCGATCAGCGCGGGCAGCAGCAGCGGCAGCCGCGACGCTCCCGCGAAGGAGGCCTCCGGTGCGGGGCCGATCGCGGCGCCGACCGCCACGCCGATCGCGAGCATGGCGCACGCAAGGCCCGCGGTCAGGCGCGCCGAGGGGGCCCACACGCGCTGCCGGCGGGCCGGATCGTTCGCGTCGCCGGCGTGCGCCGTCGGGGCGGGTTGCTCGGGCGGCCGCAACTCTGCGGCTGCGTCCGAGTTGTCGTGGTCGTTGCTCATCGTCTCTCTGGAACCGGGGCCGGTGGGGGGAAGTTTCGGACTTTTCCCATAAAGTAACCTATCTGCACCGAAGTAATGATGATATGCTAATTTGCCCTTCAGCCAAAGTCAACTTCCTGTAATCCTCAAACGAAACGGAGTTCGCCTCCCATGCATCGAATCCGCCGTGTCTCCGCCGCCCTCATGGTGGCCGGCGTGCTCGGAGTTGCGGCGCCCGCAGCCGCCAACGCCACAGCACTCGTCACGATCAGCGGCGCCACGGCGTCATACCCGCTGGTGACGCTGCTCGCTGCCAAGTACGTCAAGCTGCACCCGAAAAAGATCAAGTTCAAGATCACGCAGGGCGGCGCCCAGGTCGGCATCAACGACGTGGCCGCGGGACGCGTGAGCATCGCCGACGTGTCGCGCGACCCGGAAGCCAGCGACAAAGGCAAGGGTCTGGACTTCTACCCGATCGCCAAGTACGCGATCTGCGTCGTCACCAACAAAGCCAACGCGCTCGCCAACCTCACCCAGGCCCAGGTCGACTCGATCTTCACGGGCAAGGTCAAGACCTGGAGCGCCGTTCCGGGCGCGTCCGCGTCGGGGCCGATCGACGTGATCACCCGCACCTCGGTGGCAGGCGTGCTCACCTCCTTCAAGACGCTGCTGCTCGAAGGCAAAAGCATCGAGAGCAGCGCGACGGAAGAGTCCAGCGAGGGAACGATGAAGCAGCAGGTCGAGAGCGACCCGAACTCGATCGGCTTCATCTCCAACTACCAGGTCGAGCAGGGCGGTCTCAACGACGTCGCCTTCAACGGCGTCGCCTGCAACAAAGCGAACGCGATCTCCGGTGCCTACGCCGGCGTCGCTCACTTCTACGAGGTGACGAAAGGGCTCGCCACCGGCGCGGCCGCGGCGTTCATCGGCTGGATCGACAAGTCGCCCGCCGCGCAGAAGATCATCAACAGCCAGTGGATCACCATCGGCTGAGACGGACGTGCTGGACCGTCTCCGCCGCCCGTGGCCCGATCACCGCGCCGAGCGTACGCTCGGCGCGGTGTCGTTGCTGATCGGCGCCGGCGTGATCGCGATGATCGTCTTCGTCGCGATCCGCGCGTGGCCGATCTTCGCGCACAACGGGCTCAGCTGGGTGCTCGGCGGCGGCAGCTTCGAAGCACAGGTCGCCAAGATGGGAGCCGCGGGCGCGGGCGCGCCCGCGGCCGTCTATCACCTGCGCACCTGGCCGCTCATCTACGGCACGATCCTGACGAGCGTGATCGCGGTTCCGCTCGGGATGCTGATCGCCGTGCTCTCCTCGATCTTCATCGTCGAGCTCGCGCCGGTGCGCGTGCGCAACCTCGTCATACCCACGGTCCGTCTGCTGGCGTCGGTGCCGTCCGTGATCTACGGGCTGATCGGGATCCTCGTGCTGGTGCCGTTCGTCGGCAACCACCTGATCACCACGCACGAGAAGGAGTCGGTGCAGAACGTCGTCCAGCTCACCGGCGCCGGGCTGGGCGTCACGGTCGTGATCCTCACCGTGATGATCACGCCGATCATGATCGCGCTGGTCTGCGAGGCCCTCTCCTCGGTGCCGCCGTCGTGGCGCGAGGGTGCGGTCGCGCTCGGGCTGAACCCGCTGCGCGCGGTGCTGGCCGTCACGCTGCGGGCGATCCGCCCCGCGATCGTCGCCGCGGCCGTGCTCGCGAGCGCGCGCGCGCTCGGCGAGGCCGTGATGATCCAGATGGTCTCCGGCGGGAAGACGTTCACCCCCAAGCTCGTCGACGGCACCGTGTTCCTGTTCGAGCCCCTCCGCACACTCGCCTCGGCGATCGTCGACTATCACGAAGGCATCGGCGCGCCGCCCCTGAGCGCCGCCGTCTACGCGTGGGCGCTGCTGCTGCTGTTCGCCGCGCTCGGGCTGTCGGTGTGCGGCTACCTCGTCAAGCTGCCGCTGCGGAAGTACCAGACACGCGGATGAGCACGTTCGCCCCCAGCGCCCCGAACGCGCCGCGTGCCCCCCGCCGGGGGGGCCGCCGTCCGTCCGGCCGCGGCCGGCGCTCCTCGCCCATGACCTGGCGGTGGAGCGATCGGCTCGTGCTCGCCAGCGCGTGGGCCGCGGGGATCGGCCTGTGCCTGATCGCAGCGGCGATCGTGCTGTACATGGGCTTCCGCGGAATCCAGTACCTGCGTCCGGGTCTGCTCTTCAGCCGTCCGCAGGTGAGCAGCAGCCAGGCCGGCTCCGGCGGGTTCCTGGACCCCCTGATCGGCACGCTGCTGCTGACCGTGATCGGGATCACGCTCGCACTGCCCCTCGCCCTCGCCAGCGCCGTGTGGCTGGCCGAGTACGGCCGGCCGAGCTGGCTGGCGCGCGTGGTCGAGTCGAGCATCGAGGTGGTCGCGGGCACGCCCGACATCGTGATCGCGATCTTCGGGCTGGCGATCTTCCAGCTGTCGCTGTTCGCTCCGCTGTCGTTCACCTCCGAAGGCGGCGGCGTGTTCGGCCGCTCGTTCATCGCCGCCGGAGCGATGATGTCGATGCTCGCGCTGCCGCCGGTGTTCACGGCCACGCGGGACGGACTGGAGGCGGTTCCGGGACACATGCGCGAGGCGGCCTTCGCGCTCGGCAAGACGCGCATCACCACGATCCGCCGGGTGCTGATCCCGAGCGTGCGCTCCAACATCGCCACCGGCGTGACGCTCGGCGTGAGCCGCATCATCGGATCGACCGCGATCGTGCTGATCCTGCTCGGCGGGACGTTGCGGATCGAAACCGTGGGGGGTGTGCCCGGCGTCGACCTCCTGCGCGGCACCGGCTCCACGCTCACGAGCTACATCTACGACAACTCGCCGGCGGGCGAAAGCGGCGCCCCGGAGAAGGCCTACGCGGCGGCATTCGTGCTGCTCGTGTTCGTGCTGGCGCTGAACCTCGTGGTGGAACGGATCGGCCGAGCGCACGCCGACTCCACCGGCCTGGCCATCACCGGCGGCGTCGTCTAGCGATCGCCCCCGGCCGCACGTTCGCAGGCATCGCCCCCGCGACTCGGCCGCCTTCTTCACAAACGCGCGGAAAGGCGCTAATCTCAGTGACTCGATGATCAAAGTCCAGTCAATTGAGAAAGTGTCCGATGAGTCCTGAGGAGATGGTTCTCGACCCGCCCCGCATCGCCATGTACGGCCACGAGGAGCAACCCATCCAGGCACAGCCACCCCAGACCCCCGCGCCCGCGGTGGCGCCGGTGCCGCCCGTGCGCACGATCGTGCTCGACCGCGAGCCGAGCCCCGTGCGCCCCCAGGGCGAGCGCGAGGCGGTCCGCGCCGCCCCCTCGCACGCCGGCCCCGTGCGCCTCACGCTGCGCGACGTGGGCGTCGCGTATGCGGGCAAGGAGGCGGTCCGCACCGTCTCGCTGTCGATCCACCAGGGCGAGGTGCTCGCGCTCATCGGTCCCTCCGGCTGTGGCAAGACGACCCTCCTGCGCACGCTCAACCGCCTCACCGAGCTCACCGCCAGCGCCTCGCGCACGGGCGAGATCCTGCTCGACGGCGAGGACATCCACGACCTCGTGGACACGGAGCTCCGATCGCGCGTGGCGATGGTCTTCCAGCAGCCCAACCCGTTCCCGATGTCGATCTTCGACAATGTCGCGTTCGCGCTGCGCGAGCAGTCGCGCAAGCGGCCCGGACGCCGCGAGCTCGAGCCGCTCGTGGTCGACGCGCTGCGCCGCGCCGGACTCTACGACGAGGTTCGCGACGACCTCGATCGCCCCGCACTGCGCCTCTCCGGCGGCCAGCAGCAGCGCCTGTGCATCGCCCGCGCGATCGCGCCGCGCCCCGAGGTGCTGCTGATGGACGAGCCCTGCAGCGCGCTCGATCCGATCTCGACGGGCGTGATCGAGGATCTGATCGGCGAGCTGCGCAGGGACCTCGCCGTGGTGATCGTCACGCACAATCTCGCCCAGGCCCACAGGGTGGCCGACAAAGTCGCCTTCATGTACCTCGGCGACCTCGTCGAGTACGGCCCCGCGGTGGACGTGTTCGAGGATCCCCGCGCCGAGCGCACGCGCGAATACGTGCGAGGGGCCTTCGGATGAGCATCCAGGCGCGCGTCGCTCCGGCTCACGGGGCGGCGCGGGTGCGGCGGGCGATCGCGCTCGCGGGCTGCGGGGTGCTCGCCGTGGGCGTCTCCGCGTGTGAGAGCACCGAGCAGGAAAGCGCGAAGATCGGCCGCGAAAGCCAGGTGGCGGCCGCCCAGGCCGCGCCGCACCCGAGCCGGCGCTCGCATCGCAGCACCCGCGGGCACGCCTCGCCCGCACGGGCACCGCACACCGCGAGGGGCGGCACTCGATGAGCAGCCTCGCGCCGGTGCCCTCCGAGAACTCCGTCTGCAGCAACTGCTCGGCGCCGCTCGCCGCCGATCAGCGCTACTGCCTGTCGTGCGGGCAGCCCTGCTCACCGGTTCGCCTCGCCTTCCTGGACGTGCTCCAGTCCGAGCAGCAGCCCCAGCTCGGTTCGCCGCCGCCGGGAACCGTGCCGGTGACCTACACGACCTACGCCGAACCCGTCGCCGGACCGGCCTGGCTGCGCCGCTACGCACCGTTGTTCGGCGTGCTGTCGGTGCTTCTGCTGGCGATGGTGATCGGTCTGCTCGTGGGCCACTGGGTGACGCAGAGCAAGGCGCCGGGCCAGCAGGTGATCAAGGTCGTCGGCCTGAGCGCCGCGCCGTCGGCCTCCGCATCCACCTCGGCCCCGGCAGCCGCCTCCACGACGCCCGCCGCCGCCAGCTCGAGTGCGGCCGCCAAGGAAGAAAAGCAGGAACAGGCCGAAGCGAAAGCCGAAGAAAAGAAAGCGGCCGCCCCGCCCAAGCCGGTCAAGGTCAGCTCGACGACGATCTCCAAACTCACCACCACCCACGGCAAGAAGCACCAGGAAGAACTGAACAAACTGGGTACGGCCCCGATCGCGGTGCCATGAGCACGCTCAACGGCAGCAACGGCTCCCAGCCGGCGCAGGACCACGCCGCTGCAGCGCCCGTGAGCGGCGTCGTGCTGCCCGCGGGCGGGCTGCCGGGGACGAGCGGCTCCTTGGCGGGGCTGCGCGAGCGCCGACTCGAGCTCGCCGAGCGCGTGGCCGCCCTCACCTGGGATCTTGGCGGGCTGGCCTACGAGATGGCGATCCGCGATCACTACCGGCTCGACGTGCTCGCGCGCAAAGCCGCCGAGCTGCAGGAGGCCGACGCCCAGCTCGGGGAGGTCCAGCGCCTGCTCGCCACAGCGGAGGCGGGCATCCACGGCCAGTGCCGCTCGTGCGGCGCCGTGCACAGCCGTGGCGCGGGCTACTGCTGGCACTGCGGCGCACCGCTGATCGCCGAGGCGCGACCGGCGGTGCTCGCTCCGCAGGAGCCGTCGGGCGGACAACCGGCCTGACCCCCACCCCGTCCGTCGAGCCGGCTGACGGCCGCCGGGTCGCCTAGCGTGTCGGGCGTGAGAGGGCTCCCGCCGATCACCGCACGCGCTCGTCTCGGTCTCGTCCTGGCGCTGGCCGCCGCCTTCGCCGCGGGAGCGGCCGGCGGGCTCGCCGCGGGAGCGCCCCGCCCCCGTCTCGCTGTCCGCAGAGCCGAGGCGCTCACACGGGTCAGCGGGGCCCGCATCACCGCCCGCGGACCGCGCGAATACGGCTGTCCCATACTGCCCGCCGGCAACCCGCTCAACCAGGACATCTCCCGGGCGCCGGTCAACCCCGACTCCGCCGCCTACATAGCGAGCATCGGGCTCGGCGGGCACCTGCATCCCGACTTCGGAACCGACCCCGCCTACGGCATCCCCTTCACGGTCGTCGGCCCGGATCAGCCGAGGGTTCCGATCACGTTCACCGAATACGGCGAAGAATCAAACCCCGGGCCCTATCCGATCCCGGCCGGCGCGCCCGTGGAGGGCGCCGGCGAAGAAGGCGACCGGCACGTGCTCGTGCTCCAGCGCGGCAGCTGCAAGCTGTATGAGCTCTACGACGCGGCCCGGCACGGACCGGGATGGGAGGCCGCCTCCGGGGCCGTCTTCAACCTGCGCAGCAACGCGCTGCGACCGGAAGGCTGGACCTCCGCGGACGCTGCGGGACTGCCGATCTTCCCACTACTCGTCCGCTACCCCGAGGTCAGGTCGGGGCGGATCGACCACGCCCTGCGGGTGACGGTTGCGCGCACCCAGGCCGGTTTCATCCCGCCCGCGACCCACTACGCCTCGAGCAGCTCCGACCCCGCCCTGCCGCCGATGGGGTTGCGTCTGCGCCTGAAGGCCGGCTACAGCCTCGCGGCCTTCCACGGCGAGTCGCTGATCGTGCTGCGTGCGCTCAAGCGCTACGGCCTGATCGTCGCCGACAACGGCAGCTCCTGGTACATCACCGGCGCCCCCGACCCGCGCTGGAACGACCAAGACCTCGAACAGCTGCGGCACGTCCCCGGTGCGGCCTTCGAAGCCGTCGCGACGGGACCGATCCACCACCGCAGCTGAGCGACGCCGGCGCACCGGCGAAAGGCCCGGCGGCAGCGCCGGGCCGGCATCTCCTCGGATCCTCGGCGGCTAGGCCGGGTGGGTCGGCTCGCCGGTCGCCGGGGCGGGCGGCTGCGCGGCCACCTGGCTGGCGACGGGCTGCGCAACGGGCTGGGCGACGGGCTGGGCGGCCGGCTGGGCGACGGCCTCGGGAGCGTGCTGCGCTCCCGGAGCCAGCGTCTGCGGTTTGGACTCGGAGCTGATCGAGTCCTTGAACTCGCGCATGCCCGACCCCAGCGAGCGCCCGATTTCCGGCAGCCGCTTGGCACCGAACACGAGCAGCAGGATCACAACGAGGAAGGCGATGTGAATTGGATTGTCAAGTCCCATTCGCCACTCCAGTCTAGGGGATTTGCGCGACGGTGCGGCCTCGCTCGATCACGGTCCGGGCGCGGTCGGCTCGGGGCGCTCGGCGGCGCCCGCGCCCGCGGAGCCCTCGCCGCGGAGCGTCCGGTGCACGAGCTGCACGGCCACCACCACCATCAGGGCGGCGAAGGCGTCCCTGAGCACGGTCCCCGAGAGGGCGTTGGCGAGTGCCACGCCGCCCGCGGCGCCGGCCAGCGACAGCACGCCGAGCAGCAGCCCGTCGGCGCGGCGCACGTTGCCGTAGCGGTCCTGCCTGTAGGTGCCGACGATCGCGACCGGGATGATCGCCAGCAGGGAGGTGGCCTCCGCGTGGTGCTGGTCGAGCCCGAGGAAGATCACCAGGCCGGGCACGAACAGCACGCCGCCGCCGACCCCGAGCAGGCCCGCGATCACCCCGCCGGCCAGGCCGATGATGACCGCGCCGATCATCTCACCACGAGCTCCACCGCGCTCGCCACCAGGACCGCCGCGAACAGCAGCGCGATCGAGCGACGCTGCAGGCGCTGCTGCAGCCAGGTGCCCGCCAGCACCCCGGCGACCGCGGGCACGCCGACGAGTGCCGCATCGCGCACGTCCACGTTCCCGTAGAGCCCCTGGACGGCGGCGGCGAAGGTGGCGATGAAGACGATCGCCGCCAGCGACGTCGCCGTGGCGCTGCGCTCCTCATAGCCGAGCCAGAGCACGAGCAGGGGAACGATCACGGTGCCTCCTCCCACGCCGAACAGGCCGGAGAACAGCCCCGCGAGCGTGCCGATCGCCATCAGCCTCAGCGGGCGGTGCGACGACTGCTCAGCGACCAAGCGCACGAACGGACGGGCCGGCCACCATGAGCGCCATACTAGACCGCGTGTCCCCCGCCGCAACGCTCGTGGAGGCGCTCGAGCCGATTCGCTCCGATCCGGAGCATGCCGCCGTGCTGCTCGACATCGACGGCACGCTCGCGCCGATCGTGCGACACGCCGCCGATGCGCACGTGCCCGAGGCTACGCGCACTCTCCTGATCGAGATCGCCCGGCGCTACGCGGTGGTGGGCTGCGTCAGCGGCAGGCGTGCGAGCATCGCACGCCAGATCGTCGCGATCGGGACGATCGCCTATGTCGGCAACCACGGCGGGGAACTGCTGCGGCCGCGCGCGACCCGGCCGGAGATCGATGCCGATCTGGAGGCCTGGACTGCCCGCGTGCGCGACTTCGCCGCCCGCGTGGACACGCCCGCGCTGCAGCGAACCCGTGTGCGCCACGAGGACAAGGAGGCGATCGCGGCGTTCCACTGGCGCGGCGCGCCCGACGAGGCGGCGGCGGCGGGCGCCGTACAGGAGATAGCGAGACGCGCGCAGGAGGCCGGCCTCGCGGTCCACTGGGGCCGCAAGGTGCTCGAGGTGCGCCCCCCGGTCGCGCTCGACAAGGGGCTCGGCATCGCGGCGCTCCTGCGCGGAATGCAGGTCGGCTCGGCCGTCTACGTCGGCGACGATTCCACCGACCTGGATGCCTTCAGGGGCCTGCGCGCGCTGGTGGACTCGGGAGACCTGACAAACGCGCTGTGCGTGGCCGTCAGCTCCGACGAAGCCCCGCCCGAGCTCGCGCAGGAGTCCGACCTGAGGGTCGACGGACCCGCGGGGGTGCGGGGGCTGCTCGAGGCGCTGCTGTAGCGACGTGCGGTTCGTCGATTTCCTCAGGACCACGGTTCTGCTCAGCGCGGCGGCCGCGACGGCGCTTGCCGCGGTCACGGTGCTGGCCGGCGCGGGCGGCTCGGACTCCCTGCTCGTACCGATCTCCGTCGGGTGGTGGATCCTCGCCGTCGTGATCGGCCTGCGGCTCGGCCGCCGGGCGCAGGCCACGCCTCCGATAGCCCGTCTGCTGTCCACGGCGAAGGCGACCACCACGCTGCCCGAGCACCATCCGAGCGCGGTCCTGCTCAACCGCCTGTGGCCGTTGTTCGTGTTCACGGTGCTCGCCGGCGGACTGGCGTTCCTGGCGCCCCAGGTGTCGGGTATCGCCGCGGGCTTCGCGATCATCTGGGCGTTGGCCTGGCGGCGCCAGGACGCGGCCGTGGCCGCGATCGAGGAGCGCGACGGGGCGTGCTTCTACGTGCGCCGCACCTCCCCGGTACGCCCGATGGCGCTGGAGCGCACCCCGGGCTTCAAGACCGCCCGCCACGAGCGCGTGAACGGTGCCGTCACCTGAGATGGGCGGTGAGCACGCGGCCGAGGTCCTGATCGTCTCGCTTGGCTCCACCGAAGGTCTGCGCAGGGCCGACCGGGCCCTGCGCGACTCGCTGCGGCGGGCCGGTGCCGGGGCGGAGATCGTCCACGCGCGGCCCCCCGTGCAGCGGCCGACGCTGATGCTGACGGACCTGGGGTGGGCGCGCGCGGCACGGCGCGCGGCGCGTGCGGGGCTCTCCGCGGACGGGGTCGCGGCCTCCTCCGGGGCGATCATCTACTCGAGCACGACGGCGGCCCTGCTGTGGCCGCGGCCGGGGGTGATCCGCTTCGATGCGCCCGCCGCGGGCAACCGTCCGGGCCGCCACGGGCTGTGGCAGCGACCGCTCGAGCGCCGGCGGCTGTCCCGCGCACCGCTGCTGCTGCCGTGGAGCGAGGGCGGATTGCGCGAGGCGCCCGCCGTTGCCGGACGGGATGATCGCGCGCTCGTGCTCCCCGTGCCGGTCGAGTCCTCGTTCTCCTCGCCTCACGGCGCCGGGCCCGCGCCGCCCCCCGCCGTCGGCCCTCCGGTGCGCGACATCGCAGCCCTCACATATGCAGCCAATCCGCGCAAGAAGGGGCTCGACCGCGTGCTCGCCGCCTGGGGCTCGCTCGCGCGGGCCGATCGCCTCGGCGCCGGCGATCAGCTCCTGATCGCGGGCACCTCCGCGGCGGAGCTGCAGCGCGCGGGGATCGAGCTCACCGGGGATCAGAGCGTCCGCCTGCTCGATCCGCTATCGAGCGGAGAGTATCGCGCTCTCGTCCGCCGGGCCCGCATCTTCGTCTGCGCGCCGCGGCGGGAGGACTACGGGCTCGCGCAGCTGGAGGCGCTCGCGGACGGCTGCCTGCTGGTGAGCACCCCCGCCCCGGGTCCCTACGCCGCCCTGCCGATCGCACGGGCGCTGGACGCCCGGCTCGTCAGCGAGGACCTGGCGGGCGCCCTCGGCGTGGCGCTGGCGGATCCGCTGCGCGACTACGCCGCCCGCGCCGGCGAGGCGCTCGCGCCGTTCAGCCCGGCGAGCGTCGACCGGCTCGTCGCCGAGCAGCTACTGCCGCGCCTGCTCCCCTAGGCCGAGCAGCTGGGGCAGGGGGCGGGTGTTGGCGACGTCCTCCGCGCGCAACCATGCGCGGCGCGCGGTGGCCACGCCCCAGCGCATGTTCGCGAGCGTCCCGGTGCGATGCGCGTCTGAGTCGATCACGAGCGTCACCCCCGCCCGCGCGGCCGCGCGGGCGTTAACGTCGGAGAGGTCGCGCCGGTCGGGATTGGCGTTGATCTCCAGCAGCGTCCCCGAAGCGGCGGCCGCGGTGAAGACCGCGTCGAGGTCGATCGCGTAGGGGGCGCGGCGCTCGATCAGCCGCCCGGTCGGATGTCCGATCGCCCTCACGAGCGGATGCTCGATCGCGGTGATCATCCGCTCGGTCATCGCCTGCTCGCCGACGCCGAAGGAGGTGTGCACGCTGGCTATCACCCAGTCGAGCTCGGCGAGCAGCGCGTCGTCGTAGTCGAGCGACCCGTCGGGCAGGATGTTCACCTCGCTGCCGGCCAGCAGCTCGATCCCGGAGATCGACTCGTTCGCCTCGCGAACGCGCTCGATCTGTCGGCGCAGCTGCTCGGGGGAGACCGCATTGCCGAAGCCGTGACTGGCCGAGTGGTCGGTGATCGCGAGGTAGTCATAGCCGCGCGCACGAGCCGCGAGCGCCATCTCCTCGATCGTGTTGTGCCCGTCGGAGGCCACGGTGTGGCTGTGGAGGTCGCCGCGGATGTCGCGCTCGGCGATCAGTGCCGGGAGCTTCCCGCCGGGCGCCTCGGCCGAGACGTGCGAGCGCCGGCCGGGACCGAGCCGCGCTGCCTCCAGCTCGCCGCGGTTCTCGCGCAGCTCCGGCTCGATGTAGGCCATGCCGAGGCGGGCGTAGACCTCCTCCTCGGTCTCGCACGTGTGGGTCTCGCCGGTCTCATCGTCGAGGATGCCGTACTCGGAGACGTGCAGCCCGCGCCGCACGGCCGCCTCGCGCAGGGCCGCGTTGTGCGCGCCCGAGCCCGTGAAGTGCTGCAGCAGGTTGCCCAGCTGCTCGGGCCGTGCGATGCGCAGGTCGACGGCCACCCCCGAGTGTGTGCGAGCCCGCGCGCCCGCGCGCCCGGCGGAGCTCACCCGCTCGATCTCCGCGAGCTTGCCGAGGCTCCTGGCGAGCGCGGTCGGGCGCGTGCTCGTGGCGACGAGGTCGATATCCTTGACGCTGTCGGCCCGGCGGCGGACCGACCCGGCCAGCTGCACGTGGGTTCCGGGGCCGCCGAGCCGGGCGAGGCCCGCCACCAGCTGTTCGCCGATCTCGATCGCGCGCGGCAGCAGCACCCGCGCGGCGGGGCGGGCGGCCTGCTCGGCCGGCATCTCCTGCAGGGCCTCCAGCACGCGCGCCTCGAACTTGGGCCCGAGGCCGCGCACGGAGCGCAGCCGTTCGCCCGCCGCGGCCTCGCCCAGCGACTGCAGCGAGTCGATGCCGAGCTCGGAGTGCAGCAGCCGCGCCCGCTTGGGGCCGATGCCCGGCAGGCGGGTGATCGCCAGCAGGCCCACGGGGAACTTCGTCCGCAGGCGCTCTGCCGCGGGGATCGAGCCGGTCTCCACCAGGGCGAGGATCTTCTCCTGCAGCGTCCTGCCGACCCCCGGGAGCTCGCTGGCCCGCCCCTCCCGCGCGAGGGCGGCGACCGACACCGCGGCCTCGCGCACGCTCGTGGCGGCGGTCCGGTAGGCGACCACGCGGTGGACGATCGCGCCGTCGAGCTCGTAGAGGTCGCCGAGCTCCTCGAGCGCGTCGGCGATCTCCGCGTTGGATGGGCCCGTTTGCGCCACCGCACCAGGGTAGGGCCCCGTGCGCGGCGGCCGGGCGAGGGGCCGCGCGGATCGCCTCACGGTCTAGGGTACGCCGACCCATGTCCGGCGAGCCCTGGCTGATCCTCCCCACCTACAACGAGGCCGAGAACGTGCAGGCGATCGTCGACGCGGCGGGAGACGTGCTCGCGGCGGCGTCACCCGAGGGGTTCCGGGTGCTGATCGTCGACGACGGCTCGCCCGATGGAACCGGCGAGCTCGCCGACGCGCTCGCCCGGGAGCAGGGCTGGGTCGAGGTGCTGCACCGCACCGAGAAGAACGGGATCGGGCCCGCCTACCTGGCCGGCTTCAGCCACGCGCTCGCCGCCGGAGCCGGCTACGTGATGGAGATGGACTCCGACTTCTCCCACGACCCCGCCGACCTCGCACGCCTGCTCGCGGCGGTCCGCGGCGGGGCCGACCTCGCACTCGGATCGCGATACGTCCCCGGTGGCGGCGTGCGTGACTGGGGTCTGCTGAGGCGGTTCATCAGCGAGGGCGGCTCCACCTACGCGCGTCTCGTGCTCGGGCTGAAGGTGCGCGACCTCACGGGCGGTTTCAAGTGCTTTCGCCGCGAGGTCCTGGAATCGATCCATTTCGACGGTGTGCGCTCGCAGGGCTACGCCTTTCAGGTCGAGCTCACCTACCGCGCCGTGCAGGCCGGCTTCAAGGTGGTCGAGGTTCCGATCGTGTTCCGCGATCGCGAGCGGGGACAGAGCAAGATGTCCTGGCGGATTGCGGCCGAGGCGATGTGGCTGGTGCCGCTCCTGCGCTTCAGATAGCGCCGGCCGCAGCCGATGCAGAGGGGATGGATGCCTCGGCCTACGCGTTCGCCCACGGCCTGCGTCACACACGCGCGACGCTGAACGACTGGCAGCGCGCTCCCGGGAGGGTGCTCGCACGCTGGTTCGCCGGCTCGGCGTTGGCGGCCGTGGGTCTGCTGGCAGCGGTGTGGCTCGTCGCCTCGCTCGACCACGGCTATCAGCAGATCCTCACGCTGCAGCCGCCGTTCGCCGTCGGCGGCCTCGTCGACGCCGGCCACATCCTCGCGGCCAACCTGCTCGTGCTCGCCCTGCATGCGATGGCCTGCGTCGCGGGCTTCATCGCCGGGAGCTCGCTCCCGCTCCAGGCGCGCCACCATCACGGCGTCTCCCGCTGGGTGCACGAACACGGCGGCCGCCTTGCGATCGGCTTCGTCGTTTGTGCGACCACCTTCTCGCTCAGCGCCCAGGCCTATCTGATCGGACACAGCCTCGCCGGCGTCTCGGGCTTCCTGCGCGTGTCACCGGGGCTCCTCCTGCTGGGCGTCCTGCCGCACGCGATTCTCGAGCTGGTCGCCCTCTTCCTGCCGCTCGCGGCCTGGATCATCGCGAGCCGCACGGGCGAGTGGGAGCAGTTGCTGGCCGCCACCGTGGTCACCGTCGCGATCGCGGTGCCGCTGCTGGTGATCGCCGCGCTGATCGAGGTCTACATCTCTCCCCACCTGTTCACCGCCCTCACCAACATCCACCCTCCGATCGTGCGCGCCTCCGAAGGCTGGGTCGTGACCGTGCGCTGAAGCCGGACGAGGTCTCCGGCGGCTCTCAGCGCACCGAACCAGTGCGATCCCGGTCGGAGAGCTCCTCCTCGTCGTCCTCCTCACCGCCGGTGTCCGTGCGCAGCAGCCACAGCAGAAGCGCGACCGACAGCACGATCACCACGCCGGCGACCACGAGGCCTGCAGCTGCCAGAGGGACCATGGCGACACCATAGCCGTGCCGCCGCTCGGATCTCTCTGCGAGCCGGGCCCGCCTCGCACGGGCACCGGAACGCGGCGCCGGCGGGTTGGGGCGACCCGGGGGGCTGGGACCCAGTTCGCAGTCCCCCGGGTCGCCTTCCCCCTTCTGGCTACGCGGCCAGTTTACATGTCGCCGGCCGGGCCGAGCGTTACGGAGCCGTCCTCGTGCAATGTCCATTGCGGGTTGTGCGCGACCTCCCACGCGTGGCCCTCGGGGTCGAGGAACATCCCGGAGTAGCCGCCCCAGAAGGTCTCTGCGGCGGGGCGCGTCATGGTCGCCCCGGCGGCCGTCGCGTCGGCCAGGATCGCGTCCACGGCGGCGCGGGACTGGGTGCAGTAGGCGAGCGTCATCCCGCCCCAACCGCCCTCGTCGACGACGCCGCTGTCCTCGGCCAGGCTGCGGCGGTCCCACAGGCCCACGACGAGCCCTCCGGCCTGGAAGAACACCACCTCGGCACCGGGCTCGGCGTCGGTTCGCCATCCGAGCCGCTCGTAGAAGGCGCGGGCTCGGGCGAGGTCCACGACGCCCAGCGTGATGAGGCTCACCCGCTGCTCCATCGACGCATGCTCGCACAGGCGCTCGAGCGGGCGCGGGTGGGGGGATCGGTCCCGGGCGGTAGAGCTCGAGACGCAGGGACTAGGAGGGTTTGGCGAACCTCGCCACGCCTAGCCCGCCGGCACCACGGCTTTGAGGGCCTCGTCTCTGTCGAGGTAGAGATCAAGCCTGATTGCCTTGCCATCGCGCAGGGTCCAGAGGTGTGCGGTCCTGTAGGCCTCCACCTCGGCTCCGCTGCCGCGACCCCTGCCGTGCTCTATCGCGAGAGTGAGCACCTGGTCCCCGGCGTCGATCAGCTCCTCCACCTCGGGCCGGTATTCATCGAACGCCTCGTACACCGCGCGCATGTAGCTGTCGAATCCCTCATGGCCCCGATACACCTCGCCAATCCCCACCCAGGCCGCCTCCGGGTCAGGGTTCAGCTCGATGCTCTCATCCAGCGTGGCGTAGACCGTGCTGAAGTCACCCGCCAGCCGGGCTTCGTACATGCGGCCGATGATCTCCACGTTCTCCTGTGACATCGCCGGCCAAGTATCCAGTACCCACGACCACGCCGCCGGCACCCCACGTCGCGGAATCCGGACCGATGCACCACCATGGTCGTACCCTCCTTCATTTTGTATAGTGAAGGTAAGCAACCAAGGAGATCCGATGGCAGGCACCCTCACCCAGATCACAGACAACACCTTCGACGCCACGGTGCTCGAGGCCGAGGGGCCTGTGCTCGTCGACTTCTGGGCTCCCTGGTGCGGCCCCTGCCGCGTCGTGGCACCGGTGCTCGAGGAGATCGCCGCCGAGCGCGACGATCTGACGATCGTCAAGCTCGACATCGACGAGAACCCGCAGACCGCAGCCCGCTTCCAGGTGCTCTCGATTCCGACGATGATCCTCTTCAAGGGCGGTCAGCCCGTCAAGACGGTCGTCGGGGCCTACCCCAAGAAGAAGCTCGAGCAGGAGCTGGAGCCCGCCCTCACGGCCGCCTGAGCGGCGGCCGACCGAGGACGGCCCCGGCCCCCGGACCGGGCGCCCGGTCGCGGGAGGGAGGCGGGGGTACGCCGCCGTGCAGCGTGGCGGGGCGATGTCGCCGATCGCGCCCGGCTAGCCGCCGGCGGCGGTCCGGCGGAGCCCGATCGTCAGCGCCAGGCCTTCGATCTCGGCCTGCTCGCAGTGGTCCATCCTCGTCGCGTCCTTCGCCCCGTCCTGCTCCAGCACGAGCGCCACCGCGAGCGTCTCCCGCGCGAGGTGCTCGCGGTGAGCCGCCGCCGCCGCCAGCAGCAGCGGGTCGCCGGCCAGTGCGAGCTCGATGCGATCCTCCACCTGCAGCCCGGCGCTCTTGCGCGCGTTCTGCACCGCATGGACGATCTCCCGCGACCGACCCTCCTCGAGCAGGTCCTCGTCGATCGTGAGATCCAGCGCCACCGCGTGCGCGCCCTCGCGCTCGACGCTGTAGCCCTCGGGAGGGCGCATCGTGATGATCAGGTCCCCGCCGGCAAGCGTGTGCTCGCGCCCGCCCACCGAGATCCCGATCGGGCTGCCGTCGCGCAGCGCGGCGGCGACGTGCGCCGGGTCGAGCGCCGCGATCGCCTCGGCCACCAGCGGCATCTCCTTGCCGAACAGCGGCCCGAGCGTGCGGTAGTTCGCCTTCACCTCATAGCTACCGAGCTCGTCGGCGGCGGCCACGAAGCGCACGCGCCTGACGTTCAGCTCCTCCCGAACGACCTCCACGAGGCGTTCGATCGCCTCGCGCTCGCGACCGTCGGCCACCACCACGGCCTCGGCGAGGCGCTGACGCACCCTGATCTTCGCCTGGCCCCTGGCGCCGAGGCCGAGCCGGACCGTCTCTCGCGCGAGGTCCATCGCCCGCTCGAGCTCTTCATCGCGCGGCCCCACGTCCTCGGCGCGGGGAAACGCTTCGAGGTGCACGCTCGGCAGCGAGCCGTCGAGGTTGTCGTAGATCTCATCGGCGATGAACGGGCAGAAGGGGGCGAGCATCTGCGCGACGCTCAGCAGGCAGGTGCGCAACGTCACGAAGGCAGCCGGATCCCCGTCCCAGAAGCGCCGCCGCGAGCGCCGGACGTACCAGTTGGAGAGCTCGTCCACCAGGCCGGAGATCGCCCGCCCAGCGGTCGTCGCGTCGTATGCGTCCAGGCGCTCGGCCACCAGATCGGCGGTGCCAGCGGTGCGCGAGAGCGCCCAGCGGTCGAGGTCGCCGTCGGCGGAGCTCGCCGCCGTCGCGTCGCCCGCTCCCGCGGTGCCGCCCAGCTCCTGCGCGGAGGCTTTGGCGTAGAGCACGTAGAAGTAGTACGTCGACCACAGCTGCTTGAGGAACAGGCGAACGCCCTCCCCGATCGCCTCGGCCGAGAAGCGGTAGCCGTCCCAGGGCTGCTTGGAGGTGAAGAAGTACCAGCGGAAGGCGTCCGCTCCGTAGGTGTCGAGCACCTCCCAGGGCTCCACCGTGTTGCCCCTGGACTTGGACATCTTCTGGCCGTCCTCGTCGAGGATCAGGCCGAGGCAGACCACGTTCCTGTACGGCGCCTCCCGGTCGAGCAGCGTGGCGACGGAGAGCAGCGAGTAGAACCAGCCCCGGGTCTGGTCCTGGGCCTCGCAGATGAAGTCCGCCGGGAAGCTCTCGCGCAGCACCTCGGCGTGCTCGAACGGGAAGTGGTGCTGGGCGAACGGCATCGCGCCGGAGTCGAACCACACGTCGATCACCTCCGGCACCCGCCGCATCGGGGCTGCGCAGGGCTCGTCCCGGGGATCCTCCGCGTGCGGGCAGGGGAACGCGATCTCGTCGACGTACGGCCGATGATGATCCTCGAGCTCGACGCCCGAGCGCCGCGAGAGCTCCTCGAAGGAGCCCACGACGTGCACGTGCCCGTGCGGGCAGCGCCATACCGGCAGGGGTGTGCCCCAGTAGCGCTCGCGCGAGAGTGCCCAGTCGACGTTGTTCTTCAGCCAGTCGCCGAAGCGGCCGTGCTTGACGTGGGGCGGGTGCCAGTTCACCGTCTCGTTGGCCGCCAGCAGCTCCTCGCGCAGTGTCGAGGTGGCGATGTACCACGAGGGTTTCGCGTAGTAGAGGAGGGGCGTCCCCGACCGCCAGCAGTGGGGGTAGGAGTGCTCGTACTCCTCCACTCGCAACAGCAGGCCGCGCTCGCGCAGGTCCTCGATCAGCTCTCCGGTCAGCTCGGGATCCTTCACGAAGCGGCCCAGCAGCGACCTGCCGCTGCGGTCGAGGACCCGCTCGTCGTAGGTCCCGTCGGCTCGTACCGGGTTGTAGAGGGTCTCCGCCGCGGTGGGGTCGAACGGGACCTGCGGCGAGGTGGCAGCCACGCGGTAGTCGTCTTCGCCGAAGGCCGGCGCGAGATGGACGATCCCGGTCCCGTCCTCGGTGGTCACGAAGTCGTCGCCGAGGATCGGTAGATCCCCCGGCGGGCGATCGCTCGCGGCGAAGATCGGGCCGCGGTAGGAGCCGTAGCGGTCCACCAGCTCGGCGCCGCTGAAGCGCTCCAGAACCTCGGCCTGCTCGCCGAGCACGGCGGCGACGCGATCCTCGGCGAGCACGAACAGCTCATCGCCCGTCCGCACCTTCGCGTAGCGCGCTGCCGGGGCGACGGCCACGGCCACGTTGCCCGGCAGCGTCCACGGCGTGGTCGTCCACACCAGCAGCTGCTCCGCTCCGCCGCTCACGGGCAGGCGCAGATAGACACTCGGGTCGATCACGTCGCGGTACCCGAGCGCGACCTCGTGCGAGGACAGCGTCGTCTCGCAGCGCGGGCAGTAGGGCACGACCTTGTGCCCCTCGTACAGGAGTCCCCGCCCGGCGATCTGCGACAGCGCCCACCACACCGACTCGATGTAGGTCTCATCCAGCGTGCGATAGGCGTGCTCCAGATCGAGCCAGAAGCCGATCCGCTCGGTCAGGCGGTTCCACTCCTCGAGGAACGTGAACACGGACTCCCGGCACTCCGCGTTGAAGCGCTCGATGCCGACTCGCTCCTCGATCTCCGCCTTGGAGGTGATGCCGAGTTTCTGTTCGACCGCGATCTCCACCGGCAGGCCGTGGCAGTCCCAGCCGCCCTTGCGCTCGACGCGATAGCCGCGCATCGTCTGAAAGCGCGGATAGATGTCCTTGAACACCCGCGAGAGCACGTGGTGGGAGCCGGGCGGGCCGTTCGCGGTCGGGGGGCCCTCGTAGAAGACCCAGCGGGGGGCGCCCTCGCGGCGGCGCAGCGACTCCGCGAAGACGCCTCGCTCACGCCAGCGTCCGAGGATCTCCTGCTCCAGGAGCGGAAGATCCTGGCGCGGGTCGACCTCGCGGCGGGGGATCAGCGGATGTGGCTGGGGGTCGGTCACGGGGGCGGCCCATTGTAGGTGGGCGCCCGCTCCTCACAGCACGGGCGGTCGCGGGACCGGCGGGGATGCGCCCGTGCCCGGACGCCTCGGTGTCGCGGCGGGGCCGCCATACGATGGGACGATGAGGCTCCGCCTCTACCACCACCCCGACGGCGCGCGCGTGGCTTACCGGGAGTTCGGCGCCGGACCTCCGCTGGCGCTGCTGCACTCCGCCCTGCTTTCGCACAAGGAGTGGGAGCCCGCGGTCGACCAGCTCGCCGACCGCTTTCGCGTGGTGCTGCCCGACCTGCCACTCCATGGGGACTCCGAGTACGGCCCGCGCCATCCCTACACGATCGACTGGTTCGCCGAGGTGCTCGGCGGCTTCGCGGCGGAGGTGCTGGGGCCGAGGCCGTTGCTCGCCGGTCACGGCGCGGGCGCGGAGGTCCTGCTGCGGGCGGTGGGCGACGGCCGGGTCAGGCCCGCGCGCGTGGTGCTGATGTCGAGCCGCCTGCATGCGGCGCCGGTCCACTCGCGTGCCGGCCTGGGCATCCGTGCCGCCGCGCGCGCGGCCGCGGTCCCCGGGCTCGATCGCCTGATGTCCTACGGAGTCGGTGCCGTCCTCACGCCGGAGCGCGGCATGGTGCTCTCGGCTCGCGGCAACCGCGCGGCGGCCGATCTCGTGCGGCACGCGTTCGCCGACATGCCGGGCAACTCGAGCCTGATCCGCTCGTGGGGCAAGTGCCTGCGCGCGTGGCCGTGGTCCGCCCAGCCCGAGCTGCTCGACCTCTATCCGCGGCTCGAGATGCCGGTGCTGCTCCTGTGGGCCGACCGCGACGCCGCGCATCCGCTGGGCCCTGCGGAAGACGCGCTGCGCCTGCTGCCCGACGGCCAGCTGCGTGTGCTGCAGAGCACCGGGTTCCTGATGGCCTACGACGACCCGGTCGGGCTGGCACGGGAGCTCGCCGCGTTCTGCGGATAGGGTTCAGCTCCCCGCACCTCCCACGCCTGGCCCGCCGCGAGGCACCGCGGCCCGGCGGCGGCGGCGGGCGCAAGCCACCTTCCGAGGAGACCAAATGCCAGACGAGAAGCAGCTGTGGGGCGGGGAGACCGCCAAGGCCGTCGAGAACTTCCCGATCTCGGGCGAGACGGTGCCCACGTCCGTGATCCACTGGCTCGCGCGCATCAAGGGATCGGCTGCAGCCGTCAACGGCGAACTCGGCCTGCTCTCCAAACGCGGAGCCGGACGCATCGGGCGGGCCGCCGCGGAGATAGCCTCGGGCGAGCATGACGCTCAGTTCCCGATCGACGTCTTCCAGACCGGGTCGGGCACGTCTACCAACACCAACGCCAACGAGGTCATCGCCAGGCTGGCGGGCAACGGTGTGCACCCGAACGACCACGTCAACATGGGCCAGTCCTCCAACGACGTGTTTCCCTCCGCCGTGCACCTCGCGGCCCTCGACGTCGCCCAGAACGAGCTGCTGCCCGCCCTCAGGCAGCTCGAGCGGGCGTTCGCGAAGAAGGCGAAAGCGTTCCAGAACGTGGTCAAGTCCGGCCGCACGCACCTGATGGATGCCGTGCCGGTCACACTCGGAGCCGAGTTCGGCGGCTATGCCGCGCAGATGACGCTCGGCATCGAGCGGGTGCAGTCGGCGCTCGTGCACGTGGGCCAGATCCCGCTCGGTGGGACCGCGACCGGCACCGGGCTCAACACCCACCCGCGGTTCGCCGAGAAGGTGCGCGCCCGCCTGCGGCGCGAGTCGGGCCTGAAGCAGATCGCCGCGCCGCTCGACCCGTTCGAGGCTCAGGCCAGCCGCGACGCGCTGGTGGAGCTCTCGGGCGCGCTGAAGGTCCTCGCGGTATCGCTCAGCAAGATCGCGGGTGACCTCGCGCTGATGGGATCGGGGCCACGCGCGGGGATCGGCGAGCTGCTCCTGCCGGAGCTCCAGAAGGGCTCCTCGATCATGCCCGGGAAGGTCAACCCCGTGATACCCGAGGTCGTCCTGCAGGTCTCCGCCCAGGTGATCGGCAACGACACGGCCATCACCGTCGCCGGGATGCAGGGACAGTTCGAGCTCAACGTGCGCATCCCGCTGATCGCGCGCAACCTGCTGCAGTCACTGCACCTGCTGTCGGCCACCTCACGCGTGTTCGCCGAGAAGTGCGTCGAAGGCATCGAGGCCAACCGCGCGGGCACCGACGCCTCGGCAGGCGCAACCCTCGCGGTCGCGACCGCGCTCAACGGCGCGATCGGCTATGACAAGGCAACCGAGATCGTCAAACAGGCGACCTCCTCCGGACGCCCACTGCGCGAGGTGGCACTCGAGTCCGGCGTGCCCGCCAGGCTCTACGACGAGACGATCAACCTGCGGCGGATAGCGCGCGGCAACAAGGCCTGACGCCGGCGGCGGCGTGGCGCTCAGTCCTGGGGCGGTGCGAGGCCTGACGCCGGCGGCGGCGTGGCGCCCAGTCCTGGGGCGGTGCGAGGCCTGACGCCGGCGGCGTCGTGGCGCTCAGTCCTGGGGCGGTGCGAGGCCTGACGCCGGCGGCGTCGTGGCGCTCAGTCCTCGGGCAGTGCGGCAAAGGCTCGCGCGACCACGGAGACCGCCGGCTTGGCGCGCCCGTCGCGCATGAACAGGCCCTTCTGGTTGAGGCCTTCGATCAGCTTGACCTTCGGTAGCACGGCATGGACCGAGCCTCCCTGGAAGGTCGGTGTCAGCGGATAGTCGCGCAGCACCCAGATCAGCATGCCACTGAGCTCCGGATCGGCCTCGTAGACGGCCATGTGCTCGCTCAGCAGGCGCGACTGGAAGGCATAGCCGCCCGGGGCGTTCGTGGGGTTGAGGCCGTTCGATTCGGCGCCGAACTCGCTGATCACGAGCACCCTCCCCGCGAACGTCCGCTGCATCGCCGACAGCCGTGCGCGCATGGCCGCGGCCAGCTGGGAGGGCGTGTCGGAGGGGTAGTCGTACCAGCCCGAGTAGTCGGTCTCGGCGATCGCGTCGGCTTCTGCGTAGAGCGAGCCGGCGTGGGTCGGCGGATGGTCGCCCCACACGTCGATCGCGACCATGCGCCCAGGGTCGATCTGATGGAGCCAGTGGCTGAGCGTGCGCACGTACTGAACCTCCGCGGAGTCGCGCCCGTTGCCCGCGACCTCGTCGACCAGGTTCCAGGCGATGATCGAGGGGTGAAGCTCGTCGGCGAGAACCGCGGTGCGCGCCTGCCGCTCGGCTTCGGCGAGCAGCGCGGGGGTGCTGGAGTACCAGTTGCCCGCCCCTTCAACCGGGCCGATCCCCTGCCACACGAGGATTCCCGCAGCGTCGAGCCGTTCCAGCAGGGCCGGATCGAGCGGATGCTGGGCGCGCGCCGCGTTCGCGCCGATGGCCTTGAGCTCGGCCACGATCTGGTCCTCGTCGGAGGGCGTGAGCGCGTCCCCGTGGGCAGCGGAGTCCTCCTGAATGGTGGCGCCGTGCAGCGTCAGCCGCTGGCCGTTGAGATAGAGCCGGCCTCCGTGCCAGGTCAGCTGGCGCAGGCCGACACGCGCCGAGTAGTCGCTCTCCTGCCCCACCGCCAACGTCAGCTGGTAGAGGTTGGGGGCGCTCGGTGACCACAGCGCGGGTTCGGCGATGTCGGCGGTCGCGGTCGCCGTCGCCGTCTGGCCGTGCGCGAGCGTGCGGGCTTCGAAGCTCAGGGGGATCGTCTGCGCTCCCCGCTGGAGCGAGCCTTCGGGGAGGATCGTGCGGCTCGGGCCCTCGTTGCGTACCTGCACGCTCACCTTCACGGTGGCGCCGGGTGAGCCCTGGGCGAGCGTGGTCTGCACCGTTGGATCGGAGAGTTCGCTCTCGCCGATCGGCCGCACTTCGACCTCGCCGTTGAGGCCTCCCCAGTTGAACCAGGTGCGGTGAAAGCCCTCGCGCGACTGCGCGGCCGGGTCGCGCCAGTCGATGCGCACCACGACCTGGTGCGTCCCCGCGGCCAGGTGGTCACGCATTTCGAAGGGAAGATATGAGCCGCGGTGCGAGCCCAGAGCATGGCCGTCAACCCACACTTCGGCCCTGAAGTTCGCCGACTGGAAGGTGAGTGCGTAGGTTCCGGTGCCGGCCGCCTGGAAGCTCGTGCGATACCACGCCACCGAGCCTTCGTCGTTGCGTTCGCCCGCGCGGCCCGTCCAGTCGTGCGGATCGACGTCGTCGGGAACGCTCACCGTGCGCCCGCTGAAGCCGCCACGCTGCCAGCCCTTGGAGAGCCCGCGGTTGGCGGGGTCTTCGCGCAGCGTCCAGGTCGTCAGCGGCGTGCGGCCGCCCGGCCCGGCGAAGATCAGCGATCCGCTCGGCGGCGCTTCCGCGGCGGCCGTCGTGCTGATCAGCGCGGCGGCGGCCACGAGTACCACCAGCAGCGGCTTCCTGATCGTCTCGAGGGTCATGTTCGGGATGCGGGGCACCGGCCGGCCATTCTGGCGGCTGCTCCCCGATACCGTCTTCAACCCGTCTCGCACGCGTTCAGAGCGCAACCAGCGAAGCCGGCTGCGCGGTGGGGTCCAGCAGACGCCCCAGCAGCAGCAGGGCGCCGGCCTTGGATAGCGGCTCGTTGAGGTTGCCGCACTTGGGCGACTGGATGCACGAGGGGCAGCCGGCGGCGCACCCGCACTCGGCGATCAGCCGGCGTGCGTCCTCGCACAGCTCCTCGAAGCGGGCGAACGCCGTCCGCGCGATCCCGATCCCGCCCGGGTGGCCGTCGTAGAGGAAGATGGTCGGGTTCCCCGTCTGGGGGTGGAGGTTCGTGGAGAGTCCGCCGATATCCCAGCGGTCGCACATCGCGATCAGCGGGAGCACGGCGATCTGGGCGTGCTCGGTCGCGTGCAGCGCGCCGAGCAGCGCATCCAGCGGGATCACCTGCTCCAGCCCGTCGCCCGGAGAACCGGCGAGGGGCAGCTCGAACCAGAGTGCCTGGGTGGCGAAGCTCGTCGGAGGCAGCTCGAGTGCCACGAGGTCGACGGGGGCGTGGTCGGAGAGCCGCCTGCGCTGGTAGGCGAGCACCGTGTCGGTCACGCTCACCTCGCCGAAGGAGAGCGTCACGCCCAGCGTCTCGCGCCGGTCCAGCAGGCGGATGATCTCGGTGTCGGTCTCGCTCTTCGGCTGGGTGTACCAGTCGCCGCTGAACGGCGCCACCAGCGCCCGTCTGCGCTCGAGATCGAGCTCGCGCACCTCGTAGGAGCGCCCGAGGTGCATGTAGATCGCCCCGCCATGGATCGTCGAGTGTGCGCGCGCGGCCTCGGTGGATCCGAGCAGCTCGCCCGAGGAGACATCGACGATCGCGAAGCTGTCGGGCGAGGCCGAGCGCAGCGACACCTCCGCGGCAGGATAGGAGTCCGGACGCCGCAGGACGTAGGTGTTCTCGCCGAGGTCCGCCGCAGCGCGCCCGCCCGCGGCGTCGGAGCGTGGCACCCCTCCGCCGCCGGACCTGCGCCGCAGCCTGCCCGCGCTCTCCAGGTGCTCGGCGTGGGCCTCCCAGCGCGGCCCCAGGAACTCCGCATCGGAGCTCGACAGGGCGCCCTCGTGGGCTGCGCAGAGCAGGTGGCCGCGGTAGATGAGGGGGCTCTCGTGGTCCAGGATCGCCGCCTCCACGCTGCGCTCCAGGAAGTCCTCGGGGTGGCGGCAGAAGAACTGGTCGAGCGCATCCTCGCCCGCCACGTAGACCGCCAGGCCCCGCCCCCGGCGGCCGGCCCGTCCCCACATCTGACGCAGCGAGGCGACGGTCCCGGGGAAGGTCACGACGACGGCCGCGTCGAGCTCGCCGATGTCGATCCCGAGCTCGAGCGCGTCGGTTGTGATCACGGCGCGCAGCTCGCCGCGCATCAGCCGTCCCTCCAGCTCGCGGCGCTGCTGCGGCGTGTAGCCGGCGCGGTACGGCATCACCAGCTCGGCGAGGTCGGGATGATCGTCCTGCAGCTCCTCCTTGACGAGGCGGCTGAGCACCTCAACGCCCTTGCGCGACTTCATGAAGCAGATCACGCGGGCCCCGTCGCCGACGAGGTGGGCGAGCAGCTCGGACGCCTCTGCCAGCGCCGAGCGACGCGTCCCGAGCGCCTCGTCGGTCAGGGGCGGGTTCCAGACGGCGATGTGCCGTCGCGGTGCGGGCGAGCCGTCGTCGTCGATCAGGCGCACATCCTCGAGCCCCGTCAGGCGCTCGGCGAGCTCGACCGGGTTGGCGATCGTCGCGGAGGCGAGCAGGAAGCGCGGTTCGGTGCCGTAGGCTGCCGCGATCCGTCGCAGCCGCCGCAGCACGTTGGCGACGTGCGAGCCGAACACGCCGCGGTAGACGTGGGCCTCGTCGACCACCACCACCGCGAGGTTCGCGAACAGGTCCGCCCACGCCCCGTGGTTGGGAAGGATGCCGACGTGCAGCATGTCCGGGTTGGTCAGGACCACGTTGGCGCTCCTGCGTATCTGCGCGCGTCCCTCACGGGGCGTGTCGCCGTCGTAGATCGCCGGGCGCACGCGCTTGGTGAGGCCGAAGGCCGTGAGCGCACGTGCCTGATCCTGGGCGAGCGCCTTGGTCGGATACAGGTAGATCGCACGCGCGCGGGCGTCGCGGCAGAGCACGTCGAGGGTCGGCAGGTTGAAGCACAGCGACTTGCCCGAGGCGGTGCCCGTGGTGAAGATCGTGGGTCCCGCCCACGCCGCGCGCAGGCCCTGCTCCTGGTGGGAGTAGAGCGCCTCGATGCCCACCCGCTCGAGCGCCTGAAGGACCTCCGGATGCAGCGCGGCCGGGGGCGGTGAGAGGCGTGCGCGCCCGGGTCCTTCGGCGGCCTCGCGCACCAGCCGCCCGTCCTCGCGCCCGGCGTCCAGGAGCGCGCTCCACGGCTCGATTCTCCGATCAACGATCAAGGACTTGAGATAGTAGAGGCGATGTCAGCCGCCGTCGCCGAGCGCTGGGCGAAAGCCCGCTCGTTCCACCATTCTCGCTTTCCCGCAGAGCGCATCGCCGCCGAGCGGGAGCAGACCGTGGCGGTGTGCCTCCCCGCCCGCGAGTGTGCGGGGACGGTCGGGGAGATCGTGCGGGCGCTGCTCGGGCTGCGCGAGCGCGGCGTTCTCGACGAGGTCCTCGTCGTCGATGCTGCCTCCGGCGACGGCACCGCCGCGGTCGCCCGGGACGCGGGCGCGACCGTTCTGCAGGAGGCCGATCTGATGCCCTCCCTGGGGCCGGTGCTCGGCAAGGGCGATGCGATGTGGCGCGCGCTGTCGGTGCTCGAGGCCGATCTCGTGTGCTTCATCGACGCCGACACCGAGAGCTTCTCGCCCCACTTCGCGACCGGGCTGCTGGGCCCGCTGGTGTGCGAGCGCGGCGTGTCGTTCGTCAAGGCCTTCTACGAGCGGCCGTTCGCGGTCGCCGGGGTCGATCTCCCGGGCGGCGGCGGCCGCGTCAACCACCTGATGGCGAGACCGGCGCTCGCGCTGTTCTACCCCGAGCTCGCCGCCGTCCGGCAGCCGCTCGCGGGCGAGGTGGCCGCGCGGCGCGAGCTGCTCGCCGAGCTGCCGTTCGCGACCGGCTACGGGGTCGAGATCGGGATGCTGATCGACGTGTGGCGCGCGGTCGGGCTCGACGCGATCGCCCAGGTCGATCTCGTGGAACATCGCAACCGCCATCAGCCGCTGTCCTCGCTGAGCCCGATGGCCGCCACCGTGCTCGCCACGATCGCCCGGCGGCTGGTGCGGGAGGGGCGGCTGCAGGACGTCGAGGGCGGGCCCGTCGAACGGCCCCCGATCGCCGGCGTGACTGTCGCGTGAGCCCCGCCGGGCACGTGCGCTGCCTGTACCTCGACCTCGACGGCACCCTGCTCGGGCGGGGCGCTTCGCTCCTGCACGACGGCGAGGGCACGGTCAGCATCGAGGGTGTGAGGGCGATCCAGGCCTGCCTGCGCGCGGGGGTCGAGGTCGTGCTCATGTCCGGCCGCCGCCGGGCGCAGGTCCAGGAGGACGCGCGGCTGTTCGGCCAGGCCGCGTTCATCTACGAGGCCGGCGCGTGCGTGGTGCTCGAGGGGGAGGAGCACTGGCTGACAGGGGACCTGCTCCCCGGCGAGCTCACGATCGCGGAGCAGATCGGGCTCTCCGGCGCACCGGAGCTGCTGCTGGAGCATTATCGGGGTCTGCTCGAGTACCACGAGCCCTGGCACCTCAACCGTGAGGTCTCCCACCTGTTCCGGGGCCTCGTCGACGCCGCCGAGGCGGACAGCCTGCTCGTCGAGCACGGCCATGCGAACCTCCGCCTGGTCGACAACGGCGTCGTCACGCGTCGCTCGCCGGCCCTCGCGAGCCTGCCGCACGTGCGCGGCTACCACCTCGTGCCGGCGTCCGCGTCGAAGGCGGCGGCGGTCGCCTTCCACGCCCGCGCGCGCGGCTACGCCAGGGAGGAGACGTTCGCCGTGGGCGACTCCCGCGAGGATCTCGCCTGCGCCGCCGAGGTCGGCGTCTGCTGGCTCGTGGGCAACGCCGTCGAGCGCGACCCGACGATGCGCGCCGCGCTCGCCGCCCACCGCAACGCGCGGGTCGCCGAGGCCGGTCACGGCGCCGGCGTCTACGAGGCCGTGATCAGCACGCTGATCGGCGCGCCGGGAGGGTAGGCCGGTCCGCGCAGCGGGCTGCGCGGACGATCCGCGCGCCGTCACGGCTCGGGGCGGGCCCGACCGATCCGGGCGCTGCGCGGCTCGAGGGCCGCCCGGCAATCCGCGCGCGCCGGGGAGGGGCTAGCCGCTCCTGAAGGCCGCTCGCCAGATGCGTCTGAGGTAGCCCGGTTTGGGTCTTCGGCGCCAGAGCGCGGGCGGCGGGACGGTGGCGCGCACCAGCGCCACCCAATCGTCCAGCGGCAGCTCGCCCGAGATCAGGCGCGCGAGCGCGCTGGTCACCGGCGCGCCCACATCCGCGCCCTGCAGCGCCGCGGCGAGCAGCGGCACCGACTCCAGCGCCTCCACCGCCTGTCCCACGCGGGCGGGGATCTCAGCGGCCGGCACGCCTGCTGCGAGCAGCTCCCCGGCACGGCGGTTGCGGCTCTCGCGCGCGAGCGCGGTCGCGACCAGATCCCCCGCCCCGGCCAGCCCGATCATCGACTCCGGACGCGCACCGAGCCCCTCCGCGTAGCGCCACACCTCGGCGAAGATGTGGCCCGCGGCCGCTCCGGCGGCGTTGAGACCCTGCGCCTCGGTTGCCCCCGCGGCGAGCGCCGCGGCGTTCTTGGCCGCGCCGGCCAGCTCGACGCCGACCGGGTCATCCGACTGCTCGCAGACGACCCCGGCCCGCGTGAACACGTGCGCCAGCGACAGCGCGAGCTCCTCCTCGCTGGAGGCCGCCACCAGCGCCGCCCCCGCGTGCACCATCTCCTGTGCATGGGCGGGGCCGCCGATGCATGCCACGCGGTGGGCGCCGAAGCGCTCGCCGAGGACGATCGTCGGCGGCAGACCCCGCGGCGGCACGAGCCCCTTGGCCACCGAGACGATGCCCGTACGTCGTCCCAGGCCGTGCTCGTCGAGGGCCGCGATCACCTCGCCGAGACCGCGCGACGGCACCGCCAGGAAAACGTAGTCGGCGCGCGCGATCCCCGCCGCGGAGGTCTCGATCCGCAGGGACGAGGGCAGCTGCACGCCCGGGAGGTAGCGGCTGTTCTCGCGCTCCTTCTCGATCAGCGCGGCCTGCTCCGGGGTGCGGGTCTGCAGCGTGGTGCGCATACCGCCCCGCGACAGCAGCACCGCCAGCGCGGTGCCGAACGAACCGGCGCCGATGACCGTCGCGCGCCGCGGGCCCGGCGTGGGCAGCGAGCGAGCGCGCGAGGCGCGGAGCACCGGGCTCGGAGTAGGCTCGGGCTCGTCCATCTGATGCGCGAGACTAGCGATCCGAACACCTCCGTCGTCCACTGGCGCAACTGGGCGGGCGATCAGCGATGCACCCCCGCGCTGGTGCGCCGGCCGGCGTCGGCCGAGCAGCTGGCCGCGGCCCTCGGGCAGGCGGCGCAGGAGGACCGTACGGTGCGCGTGGCCGGGTCCGGGCACTCCTTCAGCGACATCGCAGTCGCCGAGGGGCTGCTGCTGGACCTCGGTGCGATGGATGCGCTGCTCGATGTCGATCCCGGGTCGGGCCTGGTGCGCGCGCAGGCCGGCATCACGATCCGCGAGCTCAGCCGCCGCCTGGCCGTGCACGGTCTCGCGCTGGAGAACCTCGGGGACATCGACTCGCAGACGATCGCCGGGGCCATCTCGACCGCCACCCACGGGACCGGCGCGCTGCTGGGCAACCTGTCCGCGCAGGTCAGCGAGCTCACCCTGATGCTCGCCGACGGCTCGCTGCAGGTGTGCTCGCAGGAGCGCGATCCCGAGGTCTTCCGCGCCGCGCGCGTGGGCCTCGGCGCGCTCGGCGCGATCGTCGAGGTGACGCTCCGCTGCGTCCCCGCGTTCACCCTCCGCGGCGTCGACGGCCCGGCGCCACTGGGTGCGACGCTCGACCGCTTCGAGGAGCTCACCCTCGGCAACGACCATTTCGAGTTCTTCGTCTTTCCGCACACGGACATCGCGCTCACCCGCACCAACAACCGCACCGAGGAGCCGCCGCGGCCGCGCGGCCGCATCGCCGCCTACGCCAACGACGTGCTCCTGACCAATCACGCCTTCGGGCTGTTCTGCCGGGCCGGACGGCGGTTTCCGGAGAGCATCCCCCGCATCAACCGCCTCGTTGCGCGCCTGGCGGGGCGCTCGGAACGGGTCGAGCGGTCGGCGGCGATCTTTGCCAGCCCGCGTCTGGTGCGCTTCACCGAGATGGAGTACGCGCTGCCGCGTGAGCACACCACGCAGGCCGTGCGCCGGGTGCTGGATCTGATCGAGCGGGGCGGCTTCGCGGTGCCGTTCCCGATCGAGGTGCGAACGGTGGCGCCCGACGACGCGTTCCTCAGCACCGCGGCCGGCCGGGACAGCGGCTTCGTGGCCGTGCACATGTATACGGGCATGGCCTGGGAGCCGTACTTCCACGCGGTCGAGGAGGTCATGGACGAGCTCGGCGGCAGGCCGCACTGGGGCAAGCGCCACTTCCAGACCGCTGCCACGCTGCGCCCGCGCTACCCGGACTGGGATCGCTACCAGGCGGTGCGCGCGCGCCTCGACCCGGGGGACGCTTCACCAATGCCTGGACCGAGCGGGTCCTCGGCACAGTGGCCGCCGCCACCCCGCAGCCCGAGGCGCCCCCGGCCGTGCCCTCGCCGGGGCGAGCCGGTGAGTGACGGGCCCGGACCGGGGCCCCCGGTCCGGGATCCGCACACGCGTCTGGAACGCGCGACAGCGGGGCTGGAGGCGCCGTTCGCCCTGGTCGATCTGGATGCCTTCTGGGCCAACGCCGAGGACATGGAACGCCGTGCCGGCGCCAAGCCGATCCGCCTGGCCAGCAAGTCGGTGCGCTGCCGCGTCCTGCAGCAGCGGATCCTCGCGCGCCCCGGCTTCCGGGGGACGCTCGCCTTCACGCTGCCCGAGGCGCTGTGGCTCGCCGCCAACGACTTCGACGATCTGCTCGTGGCCTACCCGACCGCCGACCGTCAGGCGCTGCGTGGGCTGGCGGGTGCATCGATCACCGCGATGGTCGACGGCGTCGAGCAGCTGGATCTGATCGAGCGCGAGATCGGCCGTGCGGGCGATCGGCTCGCACAGGTGTGCATCGACGTCGATGCCGGCTGGTGGACGCTCGGCGGGCGGGTGCGCATCGGCGCCCGCCGCTCGCCCGTGCACGAGCCCGCGCAGGCCGCCGCCCTGACCCGCGCGATCCTCTCGCGCGAGCGCCTGCGGCTGGTGGGGATCATGGCCTACGAGGCGCAGATAGCCGGGGTGGGGGACGCGCCCGGCGGGCAGCCGCTCCGCGGCCGCGCGATCCGCCTGATGCAGCAGCGCTCCGCCGAGGAGCTCGCGGGCAGGCGCGCGGCCGTCGTGGCGGCGGTCGCCGGCGAGCTGGCTGCCGCGGGCGCCCCGCCCCTGGAGTTCGTCAACGGCGGTGGCACCGGCAGCCTCGAGCGCACCGCCCGGGAGCCCGCGGTCACCGAGATCGCGGGCGGCTCAGGCCTGTACGGCCCTGCGCTGTTCGACTCCTACCGTGCGTTCACGCCTCGCCCTGCCGCGATGTTCGCGCTTCCGGTCGTGCGCCGCCCGGGACCGGGTGTGGCGACGGCGCTGGGCGGCGGGTACCACGCGTCCGGCCCCGCGGACGCCGCACGGCTGCCCGTGCCCCATCTACCGACGGGCCTGCGCCTGGACCCGAGAGAGGGCGCCGGCGAGGTTCAGACGCCGCTGATCGGCGCTCCGGCGGATCGCCTGGCGATCGGCGATCGCGTGTATATGCGCCATGCCAAGGCCGGCGAGCTCTGCGAGCGTTTCACGAGCCTGCATCTGCTCGAGGGAGAGCGGATCGTGGATGAGGTGCCGACCTATCGCGGCGAGGGGCGCTGCTTCCTGTGACACCCGGGCCGCAGCCGGCGGGAGAGGCGAGCCTGCAGGCGGTGCTGCACGAGGTCGTCGAGCGGCTCGCGCCGCTCGATCGCGCCCCCTGCTCGCCTGGCGAGCGCGAGGCGGCCGAGTGGCTCGCCTCCAGGCTGCGCGCGGTCGCGGGGACCCGGGTCGCGCTCGAGGAGGAGGCCTCCTGGGGCACCTTCCCGCCCACCGCCACCGGACTCGGGCTGCTCGGCGTGGCCGGGGCGGTGCTCGTGCTCGCACGCCACCGCTTGCTCGGCGCGCTCGCGGCGGCCGCATCGGTCGCCGGCATCGTCGACGAGGCCCAGAACGGACCACGCATCGTGCGCCGCCTGGCGCGCCGCCGCCGGCGCACCGTGAGCGTGGTCGCCCGGGCCGGCGAGCCGGAGGGGATCGACACGCTCGTCGTGCTCGCCCACCACGACGCGCCACAGACGGGGATCCTCTTCGACCAGACGCTCCAGCGGCGACTGCACGAGCTCGCCCCGTCGCTGATCGAGCGCGCCAAGACACCGCTGCCACAGTGGTGGATCGGGCTCGCCGGGCCGCTCTCCACGATCGCGGCCGCGCTGTCGGGCCGCCGCTTCCCGGCGCGTGCGGGCCTCGCGATCGGCGCGCTCGGTTCTGCGCTGGTGGCAGACGTGTGGCGCAGCGAGACGGTGCCCGGCGCCAACGACAACCTCTCCGGCGTGGCTGCGCTCGTGGGGCTTGCCGAGCTGCTCGTTGCGCGCCCGCTGCCGGGCCTGCGCGTGCTGCTTGTCTCCTGTGGCGCCGAGGAGACCCTCCAGGACGGCATCCGCGCGTTCATCGCGCGGCATGCGCGTGAGCTCGATCCGGGGCGCACGTGCTTCGTGAACCTCGACACCGTGGGGTCGCCCCAGCTGGTGATGCTCGAGGGGGAGGGGCCGATCTGGATGGAGGAGTACGCGGGCGGCTGGCTGCGGGATCTCCTGCAGGAGTGCGCGGCGAGGCTCGGGATCCCGCTGGAGAGGGGCTTCCGCGCCCGCGCATCCACCGACAGCGTCATCCCCAGCCGCCGCGGCTATCCGATCGCAACGCTGCTCTCGATCACCGCCTGGCGGAGCCCCGCCAACTACCACCTGCCCAGCGACGTCCCCGCCAATCTCGACTACGACACGGTCGCCGCGGCCGTGAACCTGGTGCACGAGCTGGCGCGGGTGCTCGCCGAGGGCTCGCACGGGGCACGCTCCGGGTCCTAGGATCGCGGGGGAGATGCCAGAGGGAGACACGATCCACCGCGCTGCCGCCCGCATCCGCGCGGCACTCGAGGGAGAGGTGCCGCAGGAGATCCTCACGCCGCATCCCCGGCACGCCATCCAGGGCTGGCCGGCGCGCCTGGCCGGCCGCTCGGTGCTTGCCGTCGACGCCCACGGCAAGCACCTGTTCGTGCGCTTCGAGGGGGCGCTCACGCTGCACTCGCATCTGCGCATGACCGGGCTGTGGGGCGTGTACCCCGCGGGCGCGCGCTGGCGGCGTCCCCGCCATCGGGCGTGGCTGGTGCTGCGCACCGAGGACCACGAGGTCGTGCAGTTCGACGGGCCGCTGCTCGAGCTGGTCGGCGATGCCCGCCTCCGCACGGACAGGCGGCTGGCAGCCCTCGGCCAGGACGTGATCGGCGAGCGCTTCGACGGTGCGGCCTTCCTGCGTCGGCTGCGCAGTGACGACCCGGGCCGCCCGATCGGGGATGCGCTGCTCAACCAGCAGACCGTCGCGGGCATCGGCAACCAGTGGAAGGCCGAGGCCTGCTTCGCGACGGGCATCGACCCCTGGCGCCCGGCGGGCGAGGTGACCGACGCGGAGGCGCTCGCCCTGGTGGGCTTCGCCCGCGAGCACATGCTCCTCAGCGTGCGCGACGAGCCCGCGGCCCGGCCGCGAGCCGTCTACGCTCGCGGCGGCCTTCCGTGTCCCCGCTGTGGCTCGCCGATCCGCCGCCGCGCACAGGGGGAGAACAGCCGCATCACGTTCTGGTGCCCCGGCTGCCAGCGGTGAGCGCCGGCTTGCGCCGCGCCTCCGGCTGTTCGCCGCGCCTCGGTCGTCTGCGGCCGCCGCCGGGCGCCGCCGTGGGCCGCCGTGCGCCGCCGTGCGCGCTCGCGCGCCGTGGCGTCGTGACGCCGCGGCCCGGGATGCCCGGGCGGTCGCTCAGATGATCTCGGCCAGGCGCCTTCCCGCCGCCTGCAGCGACCGTGCCCCGCCCGCGCGCAGGATCACCTGGAGGTCGAGGATGCGAGCGTCGAACAGGTCGAGGGAGCTCTCGCGCGCCACGGCGTAGGCGGGCACGCCGCCCTGGCGGGCACGGGTGGCGACCTCGCAGGCGACGCTGCCGAGCAGGGTCTCGCGCGAGAGCTGCTCCACGACGAGGATCACGGCCCGTGCGCGGAGCATCCGCTCGTCGAAGCCGAGCGTCGCGAGCAGCTCCTGCACGCCGCCGTCGGGCCGGCCGGCGCTCGGCAGCGGGCACAGGTCCGGGGCGGGAAGCCCGCCGGCGAGCAGCCCCCGGCCGACGGCGGCCGCCACCCGCCGGGAGTCGAGGCTCGGCGCGAACGGTGCGCTCGCGACGAGCGCCGGGCGCGTGGGCACGCCGGGGCTCACGAGCCCGGTCCGTCTCCACGGCTCGGCTGGGCCCTGCGAAGGAGGTGGGCGCGGGCGTGCATGATCGGGCATCCTTCCAGCAATGGCGGGGCGAAAGGGCGATCACACTGTCCTGGAGGTGTGCGGACGCGAGGTGCGTCTCAGCAGCCCCGGCAAGGTCTACTTCCCGCAGCCGGGCCTGACCAAGCTCGACCTCGTCAACTACTACCTCGAGTGCGAGGAGGCGGTCCTACGCCATCTGCGCGAGCGCCCGACCGTGATGAAGCGCTGGGTGGACGGCGTGGAGGGCGAGCCCTTCTTCCAGAAGCGGGTTCCCGAGAGCGCCCCCGAGTGGCTCCAGACCGCCACCGTCACGTTCCCCAGCGGCCGGCACGCGCGCGAGCTGGTGGTCAACGACGCCGCCCATCTCGCGTGGGGGGTGAACCTCGGTGTGATCGACTGGAACCCCTGGCCCGTTCGACGCTCCGATCTCGACCACCCGGACGAGCTGCGGGTGGATCTGGATCCCGGACCGGGGGTGCCCTTCTCGGAGGTGCGAGAGGTGGCGCTCGGGGTGCGCGAGGTTCTCGAGCAGCACGGGCTGCGCGGCTTCCCCAAGACCTCGGGCTCGCGCGGTATGCACATCTACGTGAGGGTGGAGCCGGTCGAGAGCTTCGAAGAAGTGCGCCGTGCCGCGCTGGCGCTCGCCCGCGAGGTCGAGCGGCGGATGCCGGGCCGCGCGACCAGCCGCTGGTGGAAGGAGGAACGGGAGGGGGTCTTCATCGACTACAACCAGAACGCCCGCGACCGCACGGTGGCATCCGCCTACTCGGTCAGGGCCGTGTCCGACGCGCGCGTCTCGTGCCCGCTGCGTTGGGAGGAGGTCGCATCGGTGGAACCAACGGAGCTGCGCCTGCAGACCGTCCCGGAGCGCCTGCGCCGGCACGGCGACCCCTCGGCGGCGATCGACGACCACGCCGGTCGCCTCGACGGGCTGCTCGAGCTGGCGGCCCGCGACGAGCGCGAGGGGCTCGGCGACGCGCCCTGGCCGCCGCATTTCCGCAAGCGCGAGGGCGAGCCCGCACGCGTGCGGCCGAGCCGGGCCCGCGCCGCGCGCAGGAGACAGGGATGAGCCGGCGATGAGCCTTCCACTGACACCGCCGCTGGCGCCGCAGCTCGCGCTCTCGCGCAGGGAGCTCCCGAGCGGCGAGGACTACTCCTACGAGGTCAAGCTCGACGGCTTCCGTTGCGTGGCGTTCGTCGACGGCGACGAGGTGTTCCTGCAGTCGCGCAACGGCAAGCCGCTCGGGCGCTACTTCCCCGAGCTGGTGCTGCCTGCCGGGCGTTACGTGCTCGACGGCGAGATCGTCGTACGCGACGAGGCCGGACGGGAGGACTTCGACGCGCTCGGTCAGCGCATCCATCCGGCGGCCTCACGCGTGGAGCTGCTCTCGCGCTCCACGCCGGCCGTGTACGTCGCCTTCGATCTGCTCGCCGAGGGCGGCCGGTCGCTGCTCGAGAGCCCCTTCTCGGAGCGCCGCGGCGCGCTCGTCGGCCTGCACGCGGGAGCCGCCTTCACGGGCGCGCCGGTCGAGCTGATCGACGCCGTGGCCACCCCCGAGGAGGCACGGCCCTGGCTCCAGAACGCCGAGGGCGTGATCGCCAAGGAGAGCTCCGCGCCGTACGTTCCCGGTGGCCGCAAGGGGATGGTCAAGGTCAAGCGCCTGCGCACGATCGACGCCGTCGTCGTCGGCTGGCGTCCCGGCAAGGAGCCCGCGACCGTGGGAGCGCTCATCCTCGGCCTCTATGACGGGCCGACGCTGCGCGTCGTGGGCCACTGCTCGGGTCTCAGCGCCGCCGAGAAGCGCCGGCTGGTGGGCTTTCTCGCGCCGTATGAGTCGGGCGAACGCGGATCGGCCGACCCGAGCCGCTGGAGCGCGGGCAAGGACCTCGAGTGGGTCGCTCTGCGCCCCGAGCTGGTCGTCGAGATCGACTTCGACCACGTCTCCGCCGGGCGCATCCGTCACGGGGCGAAGCTGCGCCGCTGGCGCGAGGACAAGCCTCCCGTCGAGTGTGTCTTTGATCAGCTCTCGGCGTGAGGGTCGTCTAGCATCAGGGCGATGAGCGAGGAGGGGTCGAGCACGGCGACGGTCGCCGAGGAGGAGTACCTGCAGAGCCTCTTCTGGCTGCAGGAGGCGGGCCTGCCGATGACCGGCGCCAACCTGTCCCGCGCGATGCAGCTCTCCGCCCCCACCGTGCACGAGATGATCGGCCGCCTCGAGCGCGACGGCTACATCACGCGTGCGCAGGACCGCTCCATCTCCTTCACCGGCAGTGGCGCCGAGCATGCGGAGGGGATCGTCCGCAGGCACCGCCTGATCGAGCGCTTCCTCACGGACGTGCTGGAGGTCCCCTGGGACGAGGTGCACGAGGAGGCAGAGCGCCTCGAGCACGCGATGTCGCCGGTGCTCGAAACGCGCATGCTCGCCGCCATCGGCGATGCCAAGACCTGCCCTCACGGGCACCCGATCGTCGCCGGGGCACGCCTGGCGGGGGTGCCGCTGGCCGACGTCGACATCGGCGCCGCCGTGCGGATCCTCCGCTTTGAGAACGAGGCCGAGGATCTGCTGCACTATCTGAAGGCGTCGGGCATCGAGCCGGGCCTGGAGGGCGTGCTCGCCGAGAGCGGCCCCGAGCAGGTGGTGGTGGAGGCGGGGTCGGGCGCGCGCATCGCGCTCACGCGCAGCGTCGCCGAGACGGTGTCGGTGATCGCCGATCCCTCGCCGCCCGCGCGTACAGCGCTGCCCGAGCAGCTGGTCATCGGACAGCGCTACGGCCGCTGAGCCCGGCAGGCCCGGCGAGGGCCGTCGGGCGACGGTCAGAGCGAGCGGTAGGCCTCGGCGAGGCGGGCCACGCCCTCGTCGATCTGCTCGGGGGTCACGCCGGAGTAGGCGAGGCGGAGGGTGTTCTCCCCCCCTCGAGCACGAAGTCGGTGCCCTTCACGAATGTCACGCCGCGCGCCGCGCCAGCGTCGAAGAGAGCGTTCACGTCGGTCCCGGGCGGCAGCGTCACCCACATGAAGTAGCCGCCCTGCGGCGCCACGAACTCGGCCTCGGCCAGCTCGCGGCGCAGCGCCTCGCCCAGCGTGCGTGCGCGCTCGGCGAGCGCCGTGCGAACGGTCTCGATCGAGCGCGTGATCGCTCCCGAGGCGCAGAACTCGTACACGATCGACTCGGAGACCATGTTGGGGGAGATGTAGGTGTTGGTGGCGATCGAGCCGATTGCCGCGATCAGACCCGGGCTGCCGAGCAGATAGCCCACGCGCACGCCCGGGCACACCGTCTTGGTGAAGGACGACGCATACACGACCCGCTCGGGGTCCATCGAGACCATCGTCGGCATCGGCTCTCCACTGAAGCGAAGCTCGGCATAGGGGTCGTCCTCGAGCACCAGGAAGTCGTGCTCGCGGGCGAGGGCCAGCAGCCGTTCGCGCTTCGGCAGCGAGAGCGTGTAGCCCGCCGGGTTCTGGAAGTTGGGGATGATGTGCGCGAGCTTCGGTCGCACGCCCGCGCCCGCCGAGAGCAGCCGCGCAAGGGCCTCGGTGTCGATCCCGTCGTGCTCCAGAGCGACCGGGTGCACCTGGGCGCCCCGGTTGCGCAGCGAGAGCAGCGTGCGGTCGTAGGTGGGGCTCTCGACGATCACGTCATCGCCCGCATGCACGAGATGGTCGAACAGGAAGGCGTCCGCCTGCAGGGACCCGTTGGTCACGAGCACGTGCTCGGGGTCGACGCCGTGGCGGTCGGCGATCCAGCTGCGCAGTCGCGGGTAGCCGACCGACGTGCCGTAGGCGGTGGTGCCGGCAGGGTCGCTGTCGAAGGCGCGCACCGCGGCGTCCCGGAGCCCCTCCACGTCGATGATGTCGAGCGAGGGAACGCCCCGCGCGAAGGAGATCGTTGGTCCCTGTGTGCTTGGCATAGCGGCGTAGCTTAGGCGTCCGAGCAGCTCGTCGTAGTCGTGGGTCAGATCGCGGGCCGCTCGCTCCAGTCGCTCGCGAAAGCGCAGCAGCTCGCCGGCGCTCGGCGCAAGCGCGCGCTCCCGCGCCGGCGCGGAAGCGGGACCCGGCCGCGCGGCGGGCGGCTCGGCGTACCGCGGGGCCGCGGGTGCCGTCGGCGGAGCGGTCCGTGCGGGGGACGGCGCGCGCCAGTCGAGCGGGACCCGCGGAGGCTGCGCCGGGGCGGCGCCAGACGACGGGGCCAACGGAAACGCCGGCGGGGCGGGCGCGGACTCCGACGTCGTGGGGGTCAGTGCCGAGGGGGTGTACACCGGCGGGGCGGGGCTCGGCCGCGGCGTCACGCGCTCGATCCTCTCATCGACGATCCGTCCGGAGGGGACGGCGTCAGCCGGGCCGGTCCCGGGTGCGTCAGGTTCCGGGCGGTCCTCGCCGCCTGCACGGCGCCCGATGTCGCCGAGCGTGCGCTCGAGCGCCTGGAGCTTGCGTTCGAGCTCGGCGAGCGTGGTGGCCACCTCGGGGTCCATCGCCGCCTAGCCTAGCGGTGCCACCCGCGCGGAGCTCAGGCGGGCGCGGAGGCGCCGCCGAGGACCTCGACCGCTATCTCCGCGGCTTCGGTCGGGGTGCGTCCGACGCGGACGCCCTTCGCTTCCAGCGCCTCGGCCTTGGCCGCGGCCGTGCCCGCCGAGCCCGAGACGATCGCGCCCGCGTGGCCCATCTGCTTCCCCGCCGGCGCCGTGAAGCCGGCGATGTAGGCGACAACCGGCTTGGTCATATGCCCGGCGATGTACTCGGCGGCCTCCTCCTCGGCCGAGCCTCCTATCTCGCCCGAGAGCACGACCAACTCGGTCTGCTCGTCGGCCTGGAAGAGCTCGAGCACGTCCACGAAGGAGGAGCCGGGGACCGGGTCGCCGCCGATCCCCACGATCGAGCTGCAGCCGAAGCCGGCCTGGGCGATCTCGTTGCCGATCTGGTAGGTGAGCGTCCCCGAGCGCGATACCACGCCGACGTTGCCCTCCTTGAAGAATGAGGCGGGGATGATGCCCACGTTGGCCTTGCCGGGAGACAGGATCCCGGGGCAGTTCGGGCCGATCAGGCGGGTGTTCGGGTGGTCGCGCCGAGGATGTTGTACACGCGCAGCTCGTCGTGCGCGGGGATCCCCTCGGTGATGGCGATCACGAGCTCGACGCCGGCCGTGGCCGCCTCGAGGATCGAGTCGGCGGCGAAGCGGGGCGGCACGAAGATCATCGCGGTGTTCGGCTGTGCCTCGGCCATCGCCTCCGCCCAGCTGTCGAACACGGGGATGCCCTCGACGTCCTGACCGCCCTTGCCTGGCGTGACGCCGCCGACCACGTTGGTGCCGTAGCTGCGGTTGTTGAGCGTGTGGAAGCTGCCCTCGCGCCCGGTGATGCCGGCCACCGCGAGCCGCGTCCGCTCGTCGACCAGCACGGCCATCAGGCGCTCGCCTCCACGATCCTGCCGGACGCCAGCGCGACGACCTTCTCGGCCGCCTCGTTCATGGTCGCCGCGGGGTACACGTTGGGAAGGTGCGCCTCGCTCAGCAGGCGCCGTCCCTCGACGTCGTTGGTGCCGTCGAGACGCACGACGAACGGCACGCTCGGCCGGATCTGCTCGAACGCCGCGATCAGCCCCTGGGCGACCTCGTCGCAGCGCGTGATTCCGCCGAAGATGTTGAACAGCACGGCCTTGACGGCGTCGTTCGCGAGCAGCAGGTCCACCGCCTGCTTGATCTTCTCGGCGTTGGAGCCGCCGCCGGCGTCGAGGAAGTTCGCCGGCGAGCCGCCCGCCCGGGCGACCACGTCGAGGGTCGACATCACCAGGCCCGCGCCGTTGCCGAGGATGCCGATGTCCCCGTCGAGCTTGACGTACTGGACCCCCTCCTCCTTGGCCCGGCGCTCGATCGGGTCTTCGTTCTCGGCATCCGAGAGCGACTGGTTCTCGGGGTGGCGGTAGAGCGCGTTGCCGTCGAGCGAGACCTTCGAGTCGAGCGCCCTCACCTCGCGGTCGGGCGTGACGATCAGCGGGTTGATCTCGGCGAGCGTGGCGTCCTCCGCGAGCCAGACGTCATATAGGGCGAGCAGCGCGTCGGCGACGCCGTCGACGACGTCCGCGTCCACGCCCCCCGACCGCGCGATCTCCAGGGCCTCCTCGCGCGAGAGCCCCTCGAGCGGGTCCACGTGGTGGCGCACAAGCTTCTCGGGCGTCTCCTCGGCGACCTGTTCGATGTCCACGCCGCCCTCCACGCTGAACATCACCAGCGGGCGCTTGGCGGAGCGATCGAGCAGCACCGAGGCGTAGTACTCCGAGGCGATGTCGGAGGCGTGCTCGATCCAGATCGTGCGGACGATGTGGCCGCGGATGTCCATGCCCAGGATGTTCCCCGCGTGCTCTCGCACCTCGGCCTCGTCGTTCGCGAGCTTGACCCCGCCGGCCTTGCCGCGGCCGCCGATCAGCACCTGGGCCTTGACCACGACCGGGTAGCCGATCTCGTTCGCGGCGGCGACGGCGTCCTCCACGCCCGTGACCGCGCGCCCGGAGGACACGCTGAGTCCGTGGCGGGCGAACAGCTGCTTGCCCTGATACTCCAAGAGGTCCATTTGCGGCGCGGGACTCTAACGCAAGATGCGCGTGCGCGCCGGGGGGCCGCGGCGCGCACACCGGGGGGGCCGCTGGCGCGGGCGGGTCAGCGCGCCGATCGGGCGCCGCAGGTCATAATGCCCGTTCGATGGCCATCCCCAAAAACGTCACGTTCGTCACATTCGACGTCTACGGCACCCTGATCGACTGGGAGACCGGGATCTACGAGGCGTTCGCCAAAGAGGCCGCGCGGGACGGCGGGGAGATAGATCGCGGCGAGCTGATACCGCTCTTCCACGAGATCTCGCGCGAGATCGAGAGCGGCTCCTACGAGCTCTACGCGGAGGTCCTACGCCGCACGGCGATCGAGATCGCCAAACGCATGGACTGGGCGCTCGAGCCCTCGCGCTCGGGGTTTCTGCCTGACTCCGTTCAGCGCTGGCAGCCGTTCAAGGAGACCAACCCGCAGCTGGCCAAGCTCGCCAAGAAATTCAAACTGGGGCTTCTCTCCAACATCGACGACAAGCTCCTCGGCCAGACGCGACGTCACATCCCCACGGACTTCGACCTCGTGGTCACCGCCCAGCAGGTGCGCTCCTACAAGCCCGAACTGCCGCACTTCACCGAGTGCGCGCGGCGCATGGGCGGCAAGCGCGGATGGGTGCACGTCGCCGCCAGCCACTATCACGACGTCGTGCCCTGCGTGAAACAGCGGGTGCCCGTCATCTGGGTCAACCGCGGCAAGGAGACGCTCGACTCCTCGCAGAAGAAGCCCACGGCCGAGGCGAGCAACCTCAAAGAGGCCGCGAAGCTTCTCGGCGTAACCTAGCGGGGAGGCGCCAGGGCATGCGGGCCGTCTCGCTCCATCGCGACGTGATCGTGGTGGGCAGCCAGCTGCTCGCGGCCAACTGCACGATCATCCGCGGCGCCACCGCGGCCGAGCCGTCGCGCGCTCCCGACGGCGGCGCCACGGCCGAGGCCGGTGCGGAGACGTTCGTGGTCGACTCCCCGATACTGCCCGACGAGCTGGAGCTGCTGCCCTCGCTGCTCGACCAGGCGGGCTTCCCCGCGCCGAGCGGGCTGCTGGCCACGCACGCCGACTGGGATCACCTGCTCGGTCCGCTCGCCTTCCCGCAGGCTCCCCTCGGGTGCGCGGAGAGCAGCGCGGAGCGGCTGGGAGCCGAGCCGGGCGCCGCCCAGCGCGAGCTGCGCGGCTTCGACGAAGGGCTCTACCTGCGGCGGACGGGGCCGCTGTCGCTGGCCTCGGTGCAGGCGCTGCCGGTGCCGGGCCGTTGCGGGCTCGGCGCGCAGGAGCTCGAGCTGCACGCGACCGCGGGCCACACCGCCGACGGAATGGCGATCGTCGTGCCCTGGGCGCGCACCCTGATCGCCGGCGACTACCTGTCGAGCATCGAGATCCCCACGCTGGCGCAGGGCGCGAGCGTGGCGGAGTACCGCCAGACCCTCGAGCGCCTGCGCCGCCTGCTGGCGGGCGTCGATCACGTCGTCCCAGGCCACGGTCCGGTGCTCGACAGCGAGCGGGCCGGAGCGGTCCTGGCCGAGGATCTCGCCTACCTCGGCGCGCTCGAACGCGGGGAGCAGGATCCGCTGCCGGCGGGGCGCCGCTCGCGCGAGCAACGCCGCCTGCACGTCGAGAACCTCAGCCGTGTGTAGCGCCCACCCGCCCCACCGGCCCGCACCGGCCCGACGCGCCCCGCCGGACTCAGCCTGAGGGGGCGGTGATGGTCGCGATCGGCGCGCCCGCCTGGATCGCCTCGCCCTCCCTGATCGGCAGCTCGGCGATCGTCCCGGACTTGTGCGCGGTGATCTCGTTCTCCATCTTCATCGCCTCGATGATGCAGAGCAGCTGACCCTCCTCGACGGTGTCACCCTGCTTGACGAGCACCTTCCACATGTTCCCCTGCAGCGGCGAGGGCAGCACATCGGGGCCACCGGCGCTCGTGGGCTGCCGCTCACTGCGGCGCGGGGCGCGCGGGGCTCCGGCCGCCGCGCCGTTCGCCGCCGCGGCGGGGGCGCCGGCGAAGGGGGGTCCGACGACACGCACGTCGAAGCGCCTGCCGGACACCTCCACGGCGTATGTCTGCTCGACGGTCTCGGCCTCGTCCTCCACCGCGGGTGCGGCGGGTGCAGGGAAGGCGAGGGTCTTCAGCCACTTCTTGTCCTCGAGCAGGTCGCGGCAGGTCTCGCCCCGCGCCCACTGCTCGGTTGCGAGCAGCGCGCGGTGGAAGGGGATCAGCGTCTTCAGGCCCTCGATCTCGTATTCCTCCAGTGCCCGGAGCATCCTCGCGGTCGCCTGGCCGCGGTCGGTGTCCCACACGATCAGCTTGGCCACCATCGGGTCGTACATCGGCGAGACCTCGCCGCCTTCCTCCACGCCCGAGTCGACGCGAACGCCGGGGCCCGAGGGCTCCTTGTAGCGCCCGATCCTGCCGGGAGCCGGTGCGAAGCCCTTGGAGGCGTCCTCGGCGTTTATGCGGCACTCGATCGCGTGCCCGCGCAGCTCGACGTCCGCCTGTGCGTAGGAGAGTTCCTCGCCGGCGGCCGCGCGGATGCCCTCCTTGACGATGTCGATGCCGGTCGTCATCTCGGTGACGCAGTGCTCGACCTGGACGCGGGTGTTCATCTCCAGGAAGAAGTACTCGGGCTGGTCGCCCTCGCCCGCCGAGAACAGCCCCTCGATCGTGCCCGCACCGACGTAGTTCACCGCCCTCGCGGCGTTCACGCCGATCTGCCCGATGCGCTCGCGAGTCTGCGGATCGACGACCCATTCGGGCGCGGGGGACTCCTCGATCACCTTCTGGTGGCGGCGCTGGATCGAGCAGTCGCGCTCGCCGAGGTGGATCACGTTGCCGTGACGGTCGGCGAGCACCTGCACCTCCACGTGGCGCGGGTCGTGCAGATAGCGCTCGAGGTAGACCGTGGGGTCGGAGAAGAACTTCTCGCCTTCGCGACTGGAGCCCTCGAAGGCGCCCTCGAGCTCCTCCGCGGTGAGCGCCACGCGGAAGCCCTTGCCGCCGCCGCCGCCGGCCGCCTTCACGGCGACGGGGAAGCCGATCTCGGCCTGTGCGATCCGCAGCGCGTCCGCGGGCGTGGCCACCGGCTCGGTGGTGCCGGGGACGATCGGCACGCCCGCCGCCTGCATCAGCTCGCGGGCCCTGGTCTTGGAGCCCATCGCCTCGATCGCGCTCGCGGGCGGGCCGATGAACACGATCCCCGCGTCCTCACAGGCCTGTGCGAACGGGGCGTTCTCGGCCAGGAACCCGTATCCGGGGTGGATCGCCTCGGCGCCGGAGCGCTGGGCCGCGTCGATGATCTTCTCGACCATCAGGTAGTTCTCCGACGCCGGCCCGTCGCCGAGGTTGTAGGCCTCCCCGGCGCGCGCCACGTGGGGCGCCTCGCGGTCGAGCTCGGAGTACACGGCCACGCTCGCGATGTCGAGCTCGTCCAGCGCGCGCAGGATGCGAACGGCGATCTCGCCGCGGTTGGCTACCAGTACCTTGCTGAACATCGGCCGCGGAAGCTTAGCGGCCCGGCACGCCCACTAGGCGCTCACTTGACGCTGAACCCCCTGCTGACGGCGGCGCCGTTGCCGGCGGCATCGTGGGCCACCGCCTGCAGGCGATAGGCCCCGGCGCGGAGCTTGTGCCCGTGCAGGCGCCCGCTGAAGTGCAGGCTCTGCGCCCCCGCCTTGTCGACGTGGGTGAAGCCGCCGAGCGCCGTGAGGATCGTGCAGCGCTTGCCGTGCTTGTTGCTCGGGCTCGGCCTCTTGCACGAGCGGCCCTCCCGGCGCCCCGCCGATTCGCGCAGCACGGTGAACGTGGTGGTGGCGGCCTGGCTGTCGCGGTAGGTGATCTTCGCGCCGTATTTCTTCTTGCTCGCCCGCGAGATCGTCGCCCCCGAGGGTGCGGGGTAGAACGAGCTGGGGGAGATGCTCAAGGCGCTGATGATGCCCGCGAGCGGTTTGGCGGTGCCGGCGGGCGCGGGCCCAGGGGCGGGCGGGCAGGCCACCGAGCGCCCCTGGAGCTCCAGCGCGCCCTCGTCCTGCAGCTGCACGCAGTCGATCCCTTCCGAGCGCGGGTTGCCCGCGAGGTCGGTCGCCGACGGGGTCAGGCCGAACGGCAGCGCGATCGCGGCCGACGGCACGGCGTCCACGGCGCTGGAGAGCGGGCTCAGCGCGTAGCTGGTGATCGGCGTCGCGAACAGCGATTCGGGCGTGGCGCTGGTATTGCCTTCGCTGCCCGCCCCGCACGCGATGCTGCCGGCGCTGCTCGTTTCGGCCTGCGTCTGGCTCGGCACGTTGGAGTACCTGCAGGCCAGCTGCGCCGTGCTGCCCGCGCCGTGTTCCACGAGGGCGCCCTCGAACACGATCGAGCCCTCGATCAGGGCCTTGGCGTGGCTGACGGTCGGACCGAGCCCCGAGAGCACGAACACGCCCGTCGCGGTGGGGTCCGCGAGGCCCGGTGTGGCGGCATCGATCGTCGAGGCGGCGATCGTGAGCGCGCGTTCCTTGCCCGCGGACTGGTCGAACAGCACGCCGTAGCCGCCGCCGAGCACCTCCGAGGAGTCGATCGTCACGTTCCCGTCGATCGACTCCAGGGCAGCGGGCACCGTGGGGGGTGCCTGCACCACGCTGCGCTGCAGCACGAGTCCGGGCGCTTCATCGAAGCCACCGTAGAGCACCGCGGGTTCTTTGCTGCCGGCATTCTCCACCAGCCTGCTGTCGGTGAACGTGGCGTTCCCGCCTTCGAAGGATTGGAAGACCGGGCCGAGCCAGGCGCCGGCGACTTCGATGTGTCCGAAGCTGGCGGTACCCAGCGCCTGGACGATCGCCGCCGCGGTGTCGGCGGGGTTGGACATCGTGATCTTCACGTCGCTGATCGTCGCGGGCGTGCCCAGAAAATCCTCGATCGCGTGCGCCTGGCCTCCCTTTCCACCCTGCAATACCTGGACGTTGCTGATCGACACGGGTGCGAGGCCTCCGGCAATCGCGGCGGTTTCCGTGTTTGCGCCGAGGCTCACCGTGGTGTTGCTCACCGACAGGGCGCCACCGTCGTCGGCGATGCCCCCGGCTTTGGGCCCGCCCGTCACCGCCACTTCGGCTTCGTTGATGGTCAGCGGGGTGAACTCAGCGCCTATCGCCACCCCTTCGGTGCCCGCTTCCATGAACACCCCGCCGCCGTTGATCGTGATCGAGCCGAACTCCTCGGACTTGATTCCCGGTTCTTCGCTCGCGTCGCGCATCCGGATCGCGACGTCGTTGAGCGTGAGGTTTCCGGCCAGCTCGACCCCGGCTTCGCCGTCACCGCTCGGGGTGATGATGCTCAGATTCGACAGCGTCACCATGCCGCTGGGCTCCTCGAGCTTCAGGGCGGGGCCTCCTGTGACCCCGACCACTTCGGTGGCGTCGCCGCTGCCGTTGATGATGACCCCGCTGTCGCTCGGTGTCCCGAGGTCCAGGTCTTCTTTGTATGCGCCGGCGGAGACTTCGATCGTCGGGGTGCCTTCGAGGGCTTCGCCCTTGAGCAGGGCAGCCGTGATCGTCTTGCAGGGGGTCGCCGCTTCGGTGCAGGGATTGGTGTCTTTGCCGGTCGTTCCGTTCACGTAGAGGGTGGGACCCGCCGCCGCCGCGGGGACCGCTCCCAGCGCCGCCGCACCGATCGCGATCGCCACGGCAAAGATCAGCCTTCGCAACCCGCCCATCACACACCCCCCGCGTCTGTCGCTGTGCCCCCGAGCCGGTCCTGGCCCGCACGAGGAACCCGGTCGGCCAACCCTAGAGCAGCGCTCGGCGGCGCTCAGCCGGCCGCCGCGATCATTCCCGCACCGACGGTGCGGTTGCTCGCCTCGTCGATCAGGATGAAGCTGCCGGTGCGGCGGTTGCTCGTGTACGGATCGAAGGCGAGCGGTGCGCTCGTGCGCAGGCGCACGCGGCCGATGTCGTTGAGCGCCAGCTCGCCCGGCGGGTCGTCTCGCTGCAGCGTGTGCACGTCGACCACGTCGTCGATCTCGTCCACCACCGCGGTCGCGTTGCGGGAGGTGTGCTTGAGCACGTACCGCGAGCCCGGGCGCAGCGGCTCCTCGGTCATCCAGCACACATCCGCCGCCAGCTCGCGAGCCACCACGGGGGCCTCCTCGGGATGGCAGATCAGCTCTCCGCGGGAGATGTCGAGCTCGTCCTCCAGGCGCAGGGTGAAGGACATCGGTGCGGTCGCCTCCTCCAGCTCGCCGTCGAAGGTGTCGATCGCGGCGATCCGCGTGCGGCCACCGGCCGGCAGGACCGCGACCTCGTCGCCGCGCCGCAACGCGCCGCTGGCGAGCTGCCCCGCGTAGCCCCTGTAGTCGTCCTCGCCGCCGGCGGGCCGGATGACCCACTGCACCGGGAAGCGGGCCGGCTTCTCGTTGGGGTGGTCGTAGGCGACCTCGACCTGCTCGAGCAGGTCGAGCAGGACGGGTCCCTCATACCAGTCCATCCGCTCCGAGCGCTCGACCACGTTGTCGCCGTTGAGCGCCGACATCGGGATGAAGGACATGTTCCGCACGCCGGTGAGCCGCGCCGCGAAGCCCGAGAACTCCTCGCGCAGCTCCTCGAAGCGCTCGCGCGAGTAGTCGACCAGGTCCATCTTGTTGACGGCCACCACCATCTCGGGGATGCCGAGCAGGGCGCTGATGAAGGCGTGGCGCTTGGACTGCTCGAGCACGCCGCGGCGCGCATCGAGCAGCACCACCGAGAGGTCCGCCGTCGATGCGCCGGTGACCATGTTGCGCGTGTACTGGCGGTGCCCGGGGCAGTCGGCGATGATGAACCGTCGCCGCGCGGTCGCGAAATAGCGGTAGGCCACGTCGATCGTGATCCCCTGCTCGCGCTCGGCGCGCAGACCGTCGGTCAGCAGGGCGAGGTCCAGCGTCCCCTCGCCGCCGCGCCGCTCGCTCGCCTCGGCCACGTGCTCGAGCTGATCCTCGAACACCTGCTTGGAGTCGTAGAGCAGGCGGCCGATGAGGGTGCTCTTGCCGTCGTCCACAGAGCCCGCGGTGGTGAAGCGGAGCAGGTCCAGCGTCATCTCGCGGCGGCCTCTCCGCTGCGCACGCACGCCCGCGCGCGGAGCGCGCTCTCATCCATCGATCGGGCGCGCACTAGAAGTAGCCGGCCTTCTTGCGATCCTCCATCGCCGCCTCGGACACGCGGTCGTCCGCGCGGGTCTCCCCGCGCTCGGTCAGCCGCGTGGCCGCGATCTCGAGGACCACCTCCTGGAGCGTTCTGGCCTGTGAGACGACGCCACCGGTGCAGCTCATGTCGCCGACGGTGCGATAGCGGACCGTCTCGGTCGCGATCTGCTCACCCTCGAGCAGCTCGGTGTCCTCGCGCCAGGCGTAGAGCATGCCGTCGCGGCGGAAGACCTCCCGCTCGTGGGCGTAGTAGATCGAGGGGACCTCGAGCTGCTCCTGGTCGATGTACTCCCACACGTCGAGCTCGGTCCAGTTCGACAGCGGGAACACGCGCACGTGCTCCCCGCGCGAGATGCGGCCGTTGTAGAGGTTCCACAGCTCCGGGCGCTGGTTCTTGGGGTCCCACTGCCCGAAGTCGTCACGGAAGGAGAACACCCGCTCCTTGGCGCGCGCGCGCTCCTCGTCGCGGCGGGCGCCGCCGAATGCCGCGTCGAAGCCGTGCTCGGCGATCGCGTCCAGCAGCGTCACCGTCTGCAGGCGGTTGCGGGATGCCCGCGGCCCCGTCTCCTCGACCACGCGGCCGCTGTCGATCGAGTCCTGCACGCTCGCCACGATCAGCCGCTCGCCCAGCTCCGCCACGCGCCGGTCGCGGAACTCGATGACCTCGGGGAAGTTGTGGCCGGTGTCCACGTGCATCAGCGGGAACGGGAACGGCGCCGGCCGGAAGGCCTTCTCGGCGAGCCGCAGCAGCACGATCGAGTCCTTGCCGCCGCTGAACAGCAGCACCGGCCGCTCGAATTCCGCCGCCACCTCCCGCATCACGTGGATCCCCTCGGACTCCAGCGCACGCAGGTGGCTCAGCTGTGGGCGCGTGGCCACGCTCATCCGATCACGACTCCGCTCACGCGTTCCCGGCGCCGGGAAGGGCGCGGCCGCGGCGCCGCGCCTGCGCCCCCGGGCCTCATTCGAACGTCTCTACGTGCAGCCCGCACTCGGTCTTGTCGGTGCCCGCCCAACGGCCCTCGCGGCCGCTGCCCGGCTGCGTGCAGGGTGCGCAGCCGATCGACTCGAAGCCCTGGTCGTGAAGCGGGTTGTAGGGCAGGTCCCGCTCGTGGATCCGGCGCCACAGGTCCTTGTCGGTCCAGTGCGCCAGCGGGTTGTACTTCCACAGCGCTCGGCGCTCGTCGCGTTCGATCAGCTCGGTCGCCGCGCGCGTCGGTCCCTGCTCGCGGCGGATGCCCGTGATCCAGCCGGCGGCGCCCGCGAGCGCGCTTTCCAGGCCGGCGACCTTGGCCGCCGAGCAGCAGTGCTCGGGGCCACTCCACGGCGCTCCCGGGCTGCTCGCGTCCTGCACCTCGATGCTCACCTCGAAGCGCTCCTCGAAGGCCCGCCACGTCTGCAGCGTCTCCGGGAACAGCACGCCGGTGTCGATCGTCACGATCCTCACCGTCTTGCCGGTGCCCTGGTCGAGCCGCAGCAGCTCGTCGAGCAGCACCGACTCCTCCTTCTGGAAGGAGCACAGCAGGACCGCGTGCTCGCCGTGACGGGCCGCCTCGCGCAGCGTGTGCGTGAGGCTGAGCGCCGGATCGAATGTTGGTTTGACATCTGTCATGTGGGTGTCTGACGGTTGCATCGTCTGGCCTCGTCTCTCCATTACTTCTGAGCTATACCGCGCACTCGCCCTCGCCGCGGATCACTTCGAAGGGCACCTTCCTGTTCCAGTCGATGAACTCGCTCATCGTCTCCAGGCCGAACTCTGCCGGCAGCGAGAGGTCCTTTGCGAGCGCTTCCAGATCCCCCGTGCCCGCGCGGGCGATGTACTCGTTCCACTCCTCGCCGTCCTCGCGGTTGGCCTCGTAGTGGCCGATCCAGCGTTCGACCGCCTCGGGGATGCGCTTGGCGGGCAGCCGCAGCTTCAGGCGCGTGCCGAACACGACCCGGCCGCCTTCGAACACGCCGCCGACGTGCGGGATGTAGGCCGGGATCGTGTGCTCGCCGACCTTGATCGAAGCCCCGGTGAAGCCGATGCTGCCGACGTGGTGCTGTCCGCACCCGTTCGGGCAGCCGCTGATCTTCACGTTCAGCCGGCGCGTCAGCTCGTCGGTGATCTGCATCGCCTCGATCCGCTCCTGCACGGCCTGGTTGAGGCCCATCGAGCTCGTGATCCCGAGCTTGCACGAGTCGGTTCCGGGGCACGACACCACGTCGGTGATCTCGCGCGCCCCGGCGTCGCCGAGGCCGAGCTCCGAGAGCGCCCGCCACACGTCGTAGACGCTCTCCCGGCGCACCCAGCGCAGGACCAGGTTCTGCTGCACGGTCGTTCGCGCGTAGCCGCCCGCGTAGTCGCGCATGATGCCCGCCAGGCCGCGGAACTGCCCCGGCTCGAGGTCGCCGCGGACGATCTTCACCTCGACCGTCACGAAGTCGTCCTGCTTCTGCTCGCGCACGTTCGCCGCGCGGAAGCGCTCGAACTCCGACAGGTCCCCGTTCGGGCTCCCGTAGGTCTGCCGCGGCGCCGGTGCGCTCTCGCGCTCGTCGTCGAGGAACAGACGGTGCTCGACCGAGAAGTCGCGTTCGGCGACCCAGTCGCCCTCGAGCTCCTCCTCCACCTGCCGGCGGAGCTCGTCGATGCCGTACTTGTCGACGAACACCTTGATGCGGGCGCGCGCGCGGTTGGTCCGCAGCCACTCCTGGCGGTCGAAGATCCTGAAGACGGCCTCGGCGATCTTCAGGTATTCGCCGTTGTCGAGCTCGACGAACTCGTAGAGCGCGGGAGCCACGCGCGGCATGATCGAGGTGCCGCCGCCGACGAGCATCTCTGCGCCCCGCACCTCTCCGCGCCCGTCGATCTCGCGGATGCGGCCGCGGAAGGCGATGTCGTGGATGCCGCTGATCGCGCGGTCGCGCGGGCTGGCGTCGAAGGCGGTCTTGATCTTGCGCGGCATCGCCTGGGTCGTCGGGTGGCGCACGAAGTAGCGCACGTAGGCACCCGCATAGGGCGTGATGTCGAACAGCTCGTCCTTGGCCACCCCCGCCCACGGATCGCCCGTGACGTTGCGCACGGTGTTGCCGCAGCCCTCCCTGCTCGAGAGGCCGGCCACGCCGAGCTCGCGGATCGCCTTCTCCGCGTCCGGCAGCGGAATGTGGTGCATCTGGATGTTCTGGCGCGTCGTCACGTGGCCCTTGTTGAGCGGCACGTAGCGCTCGATCACGTCCGCGAACGCCTCCATCTGGTCCGGCGTCACACCGCCGAAGGGGAGCTTCACGCGGATCATCTGCACATCCGGCTGGCGCTGGCCGTAGACGCCCTGCTTGAGGCGGAACTTGATGAACTCGTCTTCCTCGGTCTCGCCCGCTAGGTATTTCGTAGCCTCGGTCTTGAAGTCGTCGAACTCCCGCTCGAGGATCGGGATCACATGTCCGGGCACGTTCTGGAGGACCTCCGGGTCCTCGAGCGTGCCGCGGTTTGCGGGTATGGAAGCCTGCTCCATGTACTTGGTCCTCCTGATCAGGACGTCCGACCGGGCTTCGACTATACGCCGCCGGCGCCCATGCGGTAGCTATTGACCTAAAGCCTAGCGGCTTTCAGGTATTTATCCAGGGATGGGGCGCATGCTCCCGCGCGTCCCGCGAGACGCCCTCCATCAGGGCCGCCTCGCGCCAGGCGTCTGCGGCCCGCTCGGCGGCTGCCGGCGGGGCCGCCGTGGCGCGCATGAAGCGCTCCAGGGCGGCCACGATCGCCGCCGCCTCCTCGGGGGAGGCCGTCGGCGCGATCAGCCTCAGCTCTGGTGGGTGGTCGGCCATCTCGTGGGTCCCGGCAGCGGACGCGCGAGCCTCACAGGGGGATGTTGCCGTGCTTGCGCTTGGGCCCCGGTTCGCGCTTGGTCTGCAGCGTGTGCAGGGCCGCGATCAGCCTCGGGCGTGTCTCGTGCGGGACGATCACGTCGTCGATGTAGCCGCGCTCGGCCGCGGTGTAGGGGTTGGCGAAGCGCGCCTTGTAGTCCTCCATCAGCTTCTTGCGGCGCTCCTCCGGCGTCGGGCTGCCCGAGATGTCGCGCCGGTAGATGATGTTCACCGCGCCCTCCGGTCCCATCACCGCCACCTCCGCGGTCGGCCATGCGAAGTTGAAGTCTGCGAGCAGGTGCTTCGAGGCCATCACGTCGTAGGCCCCGCCGTAGGCCTTGCGCGTGATCACGGTCAGCTTCGGCACCGTCGCCTCGGTGAACGCGTACAGCAGCTTCGCTCCGTGACGGATGATGCCGCCCCACTCCTGCGCGGTCCCGGGCAGGAAGCCCGGCACGTCGGTGAACGTGATCAGCGGGATGTTGAACGCATCGCACGTGCGCACGAAGCGCGCCGCCTTGGCCGAGGCGTCGATGTCGAGCACGCCCGCCAGCTGCGCCGGCTGGTTCCCGACGATGCCCACCGAGAAGCCGTCGAGGCGCGAGAAGCCGCAGATGATGTTCCGCGCGTGGTGCTCGTGCACCTCGAAGAACTCGCCGTCGTCCACGATCAGCCGCACCACGTTGCGCATGTCGTAGGGCTTGTTCGGGTTGTCCGGCACCACGTGGTCCAGCTCCGGGTCCATCCGCAGCGGGTCGTCGGTCGGCTGCACCCGCGGCGCCGTCTGCAGGTTGTTCTGCGGCAGGAAGCTCACCAGGTAGCGGCAGTCCTCCAGGCACGCGTCCTCGTCCTCGGAGGCGAAGTGGGCCACGCCCGACTTCGTGTTGTGCGACATCGCCCCGCCGAGCTCCTCGAAGCCGACCTCCTCGCCCGTCACGGTCTTGATCACGTCGGGCCCCGTGATGAACATGTGCGAGGTCTCCTTCACCATGAAGATGAAGTCGGTGATCGCCGGCGAGTACACCGCCCCGCCGGCGCATGGGCCCATGATCAGGCTGATCTGGGGAATCACGCCCGAGCACCTCACGTTGCGCACGAACACGTCGCCGTAGGCGCCCAGCGAGACCACGCCCTCCTGGATGCGCGCGCCGCCGGAGTCGTTGATGCCGATCACCGGGCAGCCGATCTTCGCCGCCAGATCCATGATCTTGCACATCTTCTCGCCCATCACCTCGCCGAGCGAGCCTCCGAACACCGTGAAGTCCTGGCTGAACACGCACACCGTCCGGCCGTCGATGGTGCCGTGGCCGGTGACCACCGCATCACCCCACGGACGGTTTTTCTGCATGTCGAAGTCGTACGTGCGGTGGCGCACGAACGTGTCCAGCTCCTGGAACGAGCCGGGGTCGAGCAGCTTCTCCACGCGCTCCCTGGCCGTGTACTTGCCCCGCGCATGCTGCTTCTCCTCGGCCTCCGGCGCCGAGTGGAGGGCTGCCTCCCTCAGCTCCTGCAGCTGCGCGAGCTTCTCCTCGTAGGTCTCCGGCGCCTTCTGCCTGGGCGCTTTGCGGTGCCCGCTGCGCGAGGCCGCGAGAAGCGCCGCGTCGGTCTGCCGGTCGTGGGAGCTCGCCGCCATGGGGCGCGCATATTACCCGCGCGACGGCCGCCTCCCCGCCGTGGCCCGGTCGGCCCGATGCTCCCGCTCCGCCGCCCGGCCGGGCGGCGTCGCGCTCCTCAGGAGCGCGAGAACGGCCTGTGGTGCGCCGCCCCCAGCCGGTCCAGCGCGGCCGTCAGCACGGCAGTCATCTCCTCGCCCGCGGCCTCCTCGACCGCCCTCAGCTCCGCTGCGAGGTCCGGCTCGGACTCCGCCTCGCCGCCGTCCAGCGCGGCCGGTCGCGTGGGGGCGTCCTGCGGTGCTCGATCCTCCGCCGCCGCGGTCTCCGTCGCCGGCGCCTCCGTCTCCTCCACGGCGTCCGCCACCGCTGTCGCCCGTGCTTCGGGCGCGCTCGCCGTCTCCGGCATCCCGACCGCGGGCTCCTGCGCGGGCGGGGGCTGGTGCGCGGGCGGGGGCTGGTGCGCGGGCGGGGGCTGGTGCGCGGGCGGGGGCTGGTGCGCGGGCGGGGGCTGGTGCGCGGGCGGGGGCTGGTGCGCGGCCGGGGGCTGGTGCGCGGGCGGGGGCTGGTGCGCGGGCGGGGGCTCGTGCGCCGCCGCGGGCGAGGCTCCCTCCGGACCGTCGATGTCCGCGGTCTTGGACGGCTCCGGCGCTGGGTCGGCTGCGAGCGCCGGGGTCGCATCCCGCTCGACCCGGTCCCAGCCGAACAGGCGAGCGAAGAAGCCGCGCCGTCTCGTGGGGGCCTGCGCGGCACCCGCGGCCATCGTCTCGGGGATGCCTGTCGGCTCGGGGACAGCGTCTTCGGCCTGAAGCTCGCTCTCGGCCGGCGCCGGCTCGCTGGCCTCGATCGGCTCGGCGGGCCGGACCGGCTCTGCGGCCGCCGTGCGCTCGGGGTTCGGGGCGGGCCCCATGACCGGGGCGGGCTCGGCGGACTCCTCGGCGGGCTCGGCGGCCGGGCGCGCGTCGACGTCGTCGACGGCGGTCGGAGTGGCGGGCGCGCCGCCGGAGACGGCGGTCTCGACGGCGGGGGTCTCCGCGGGTAGCTCGCGCGTGACGCTCAGCGTGACCTTCGTGCCCCAGCCGGAGGGCTTGATGAGGACCGTGCCACTCGCGCTCTCGGCCTCCCACTCGATCAGCCGTTCGGGCTCGGTGTGGGTGATGCGAAGATCACCGAGCGCGCCGAGATGGCGCGCGAGCGCGGCGGGGTCGCTCAGCTCGGTCCAGAGCTCGGGCGGAGACTTGACCAGCGTGCGCTGCACCTCCGATGAGATCATCGGAGACACATTTCGAGCGATCCGGCGCGACTCCTTCCGGAGCGAGGGTCAGACCGCGGAGGGGGCGCCGCGGCGGCGCAGCAGGCCGCGCTCGTGAAGCAGCTCCGCGAGCTGTACGGCGTTGGTGGCGGCGCCCTTGCGCAGGTTGTCGGAGACGATCCACATGTCGAGCGCCCGATCGTGCCCGGGGTCGCGACGGATGCGTCCCACGAACACCTCGTCGCTGCCCGCGGCGTCGATCGCGAGGGGGTAGAGGGCGGCGGCAGGATCGTCGAGCACGGTGATGCCCGGCGCCGCCCGCAGCAGCTCGCGGGCGCGCTCGGGCGAGAGCGGCTCGCGCGTCTGCACGTTGACCGCCTCCGAATGGCCCGTCAGGACCGGGACCCGCACGCACGTGGCGCTGACGGCGATCGCGGGATCGCCGAGGATCTTCCGTGTCTCGTTGATCAGCTTGCGCTCCTCGTCGGTGTGGTCCTCGCCCGCGGCGAAGTTGCCGGCGTGCGGGAGGGCGTTGAACGCGATCTGGTGGGCATACTGCTCCGGCGGGGCGATCTCGCGCTCGTGCAGCAGTGCGTGCGACTGGTCGAGCAGCTCGTCCACCGCGCGACGCCCGGAGCCCGAGACGGCCTGGTAGGTGCAGACCACCAGCCGCTCTATCCCCGCCTCGTCGTAAAGCGGCTTGAGCGCGACGACCATCTGCATCGTGGAGCAGTTCGGGTTGGCGATGATCCCGCGATGGGAGGCGAGCGCGTCGGGGTTGACCTCGCTGACGACGAGCGGGACCTCGGCGTCCATGCGCCAGCGGGAGGAGTTGTCGACAACGATCGCCCCGGCGGCGGCGAAGCGGGGTGCCCACTCGCCCGAGGTGGACCCGCCGGCGGAGAACAGCGCGATGTCGAAGCCGCGGATCGACTCCTCGTCGAGCCCCTGGACGGTCAGCGTCTCGCCGCCGGCGCCCTGCAGGGTGCGTCCGACGGAGCGCTCGGAGGCGAACGGCACGATCTCGCTCGCGGGGAACGCGCGCTCGCCGAGCAGCTGGAGCATGAGCGTGCCCACCTGTCCCGTGGCGCCCACGACCGCCACCCGATAAGCGTCTTCGATCACCCCGCCAGGGTAGCGCGGGATGTGCGCGCCGTTAGGGCTGGATCGCCATGAAGAGGATCGTCACAAGCACCAGCGCGCTGAGCAGCGAGCCCACCGTCGAGAGACGTCGCACGGCGGCGCGATACTCCGGGCTGAGCTCGGTGGCGCCCTCCGCCGCGGCCGCGAGGTCGCGCGCGGCCAGCTGCTCGGCGCGTTTGGCCGTGGGGATCATCACCGCGCCCACGAGACCGCCGATGACGAGCGCGGCGCCGAGGCCCCACTGCACGAAGAATTCGCTCCAGTGGTGACCGTCGCTCGCGAGATAGATGCCGGCGAGCACCACGAGCAGCAGCCCGGGGTTGACGAGGTAGCGCTCGATCGTGTACTCGACGCGGTGCATCAGCGGCAGGCTCCGGGGGTCGTGGCGCGCGGCCACGCTGAACATGATCGGGTAGGCGAACGTCACGCCGAAGCCCACAACGACGGCCATGATGTGGACCGCCAGGACGATTTCGTACAGCGAGGCGGCGACCGTCGGGATCATGCCCGCACCCTAACGGCTCGCCTGCGCGGAGCGCTCGGCGGAGCTCTCAGAACCTTGGTGCGTACTTGCCGAAGACGTCCTGCATGGCGCCGCAGACCTCGCCGAGCGAGCAGCGGTCCTTCAGCGCCCGGCGGATCGCCGGGAGGAGGTTCTCGGTCCCGGACGCCGCGGCGCGCAGCTCGTCCAGCCGCTGCCCGACGAGCGCCTGCTCGCGGTTCTCCTTGAACTCCCGCAGCCGCTGCACCTGCTCGCGCTCGGACTCGGGGTCGACGCGGAGCAGGTCGGGAACCTCGATGTCCTCCTCGCGGTAGGCGTTGACGCCGACGACCACGTCCTGGCCGATGCGGTAGCGCTCCTGGTAGCCCCAGGCGGACTCGTCGATCTCGCCGGTGATGAACTCGATCGCGTTCACCGAGCCGCCGAGCGCGTCCACCTTGGCGATCAGCTCCTGGGCGCGCAGTTCGATCTCGTCGGTCAGCGCCTCCACGAAGTAGGAGCCGGCGAACGGATCGACCGTGTCCGTCGCCCCCGACTCGTGCGCCAGGATCTGCTGGGTGCGCAGCGCGATCTTGGCGGCGTGCTCGGTGGGCAGCGCGAGCGCCTCGTCGAAGCCGTTGGTGTGCAGCGACTGCGTGCCGCCGCACACCGCCGCGAAGCCCTGGAGGGCGACGCGGACGATGTTGTTCTCGGGCTGCTGGGCGGTCAGCGTGACGCCTCCGGTCTGGGTGTGGAAGCGGAGCATCGTCGCCTTCGGATTCGTTGCGCCGAAGCGCTCGCGCATGATGTGCGCCCACATGCGCCGGGCGGCGCGGAACTTGGCGACCTCCTGGAAGACGTTGTTGTGGCCGTTGAAGAAGAACGCCAGGCGGGGGGCGAAGTCGTCAACGGAGAGACCCTTGTCGATCGCGGCCTGCACGTAGGCGATGCCCGACGAGAGCGTGAAGGCCACCTCCTGGACGGCCGAGCACCCCTTCTCGCGGAAGTGGTAGCCGGAGATCGAGATCGTGTTCCAGCGCGGCACGTGCCGGTGGCAGTACTCGAACAGGTCGGTCGTCAGGCGCATCGTCGGCTCGGGCGGGTAGATGTAGTTGCCGCGCGCGATGTACTCCTTCAGCACGTCGTTCTGGGTGGTACCGCGCAGCTTCTCGCTCGGCACGCCCTGCTCCTCGCCGACGAGCTCGTACAGCAGCAGCAGGCAGGCCGCAGGCGCGTTGATCGTCATCGAGGTCGAGACCTGGTCGAGCGGGATGCCGTCGAAGGCGGTGCGCATGTCGTCGATCGTGTCGATCGCGACGCCCGTGCGGCCGACCTCGCCCAGGCAGCGGGGGTTGTCGGAGTCGAGACCGAGCTGCGTGGGCAGGTCGAAGGCCATCGAGAGCCCCGTCGAGCCCTTGGAGAGCAGGTAGCGGTAGCGCTCGTTGGACTCCTTAGCGGAGGCGTATCCGGCGTACTGGCGCATCGTCCACGTCTGCTTGCGGTACATCTCGCGGTGCACGCCGCGCGTGTAGGGGAACTCGCCGGGTGCCCCGAGGTCGAGCGCCTGCGGGATGTCATCCTCGTTGTACAGCTCCGATATCTCGATGCCAGAGTCGGTGAACCGGCGCGGATCGTCGGGGCCGACGATCGGCGCGACTGTCAGATGCTCCTCGGTGGCGGCCATGTCAGGAAGGATAGACCGGCGAATCACTAAGCTTGCGCTCGATGCCCACCTCGCTCGTCACCGGCGGCGCCGGATTCCTCGGATCGCACCTCTGCGACGAGCTGCTCGCGCGCGGTCAGCGGGTGATCTGCGTGGACAACCTCGAGACGGGCTCGCTCGCGAACATCGAGCACATCCGCGACCCCGACAGGTTCGTCCACCTCGGGGTCGACATCATCGAGCCCTATCACGTGGACGAGGAGGTCGACTTCATCTACCACCTCGCCTCGCCCGCATCGCCGATCGACTACCTGCGGCTGCCGCTGCACACGCTGAAGGTCGGCTCCTACGGGACCCACCACACGCTCGGCCTCGCCAAGGCCAAGCGCGCCCGCTTCCTGATCGCCTCGACCAGCGAGGTCTACGGGGACCCGCTCGAGCACCCGCAGTCGGAGACCTACTGGGGGCACGTCAACCCGATCGGCCCGCGCGGCGTCTACGACGAGGCCAAGCGCTACGCGGAGGCGCTGACCATGGCCTACCACCGCCAGCAGGGGGTGGACACGGCGATCGTGAGGATCTTCAACACCTACGGCAGCCGCATGCGTCCGCACGACGGGCGCGCGATCCCCACGTTCCTGCGCCAGGCGCTCGCGAATCGTCCGATGACGGTGTTCGGCGACGGCGGCCAGACGCGCTCCTTCTGCTACGTCAGCGACCTGATCCGCGGGATCATCGCCCTGGCGGAATCCGGGCACCACTTCCCCGTCAACATCGGCAACCCCGACGAGTTCACCCTGCTGGAACTCGCCGAGACGGTCAAGGAGCTGACCGGCTCGACGTCGGAGATCGTCTACGAGGCGCTGCCCGAGGACGACCCCAAGCAGCGCAAGCCGAACATCGCGCTCGCCCGGGAGCTGCTCGGCTGGTCGCCCGAGGTCTCGCTGCGCGACGGCCTGCAGAAAACGATCGAGCAGTCCGGGGTAGAGCTGCTCATGGGTGGCGGCGGCCGCTGAGCACCCGGCGCCCCTTCCGCCGCGGCCCGGCCGCCCGGACAACCGCTCCATATGCGAGTGTGAGGTGTTGTGAGTAGCAAGATGGGAGATCGTCCCTCGGGGGCTTCCACACAGCCCGTGTCGCGCGTTCGGACCCCCCCGGGGACGCCGCCGCCGGTGCGGCTGGCCTCGGCGCGCGAGGTGCCGGCGCCCGCCCTCGAGCGCGCCGGGCCCAGCGACCGCGACATCCGCAGCCGCCGACCGCCGGTCGTCTCGTTCCTGCTGCGCATGTCCACGGTGCGGCGCGTGGCCCGCGTCGTCTCGCTGCTGGTGCTCGACTTCGTGGGCGTCGCGCTCGCGATCTTCACCGCCCTCGTGCTCAAGGAAGCGGTCCACGGCTCGGTGACCCCGAGCAACGCCCTCCACGGCACCGAACAGTTCCTGCCGTTCGCCTACCTGCTCACCGCGCTGCTGTTCGCGCGCTCGGGGCTCTACGCCGAGCGGGGCCTGCGCCCGGGCCTGCCGCGGATCGTGGGCTCTCTGTTCCAGGTGGCGTTCGTGGCGCTGATCTTCGCGGTCGTCAACGGCGAACACTTCTCCAGCTACTACCTGTTCTACGGCTCGCTCGCGTTCGCGATCTTCTACGTCTCGTCGTTCCGCGCCGTCTACGAGCGGGTCAACCTCCTGCTGCTGCGCGCCGTCGGCTACGAGCGGCGCGCGGTCGTGGTCGGCAGCGGCAAGCAGATCGGCGACGTGGCCCACGCGCTCGCCGACCACCCGCACTCTCCGATCGACGTGGTCGGCTTCCTCGCGCCCGGCGCGGTGCCCGACAACGGCCTCAGCCCGCTGGGCTCGCTGGGCGACCTCGAGCGCGTGCTCGACGGCGAGCGGATCGACGAGGTGATCATCGCCGACCCCGACTTCCCGCAGGACGACGCGGTGGAGCTCGTCGACCAGTGCCACCGGCGCGGCGTGCGTGTGCGCCTGGCGCCGTCGACGATGGAGATCCTCATCCACCGCGCGGAGTTCGTCCCCGGCCAGTCGGTGCCGCTGTTCGAGCTCGGTCCGCCGGTCTTCGAGGGCATCGACTTCGCGCTCAAGCGCACGTTCGACATCGTCGGCGCGTCCCTGCTGCTGATCCTGCTCAGCCCGCTGCTGCTGGCGATCATGCTCTCCGTGCGCCTGACCTCGCGCGGGCCGATCCTGTTCCGCTCGATGAGGCGGGGGATCGCTCAGCGGCCGTTCGCCTGCCTGAAGTTCAGGACGATGCACACCGACGCCGAGGAGCGTCAGGCCGACCTGGAAGATCTCAACGAGGCCTCCGGGGCGCTCTTCAAGATCCGCCAGGACCCGCGCCTGACGAGCGTCGGGCGCCTGCTCAGGCGGTTCTCGCTCGACGAGCTCCCGCAACTCGTCAACGTGCTCCGCGGGGACATGTCGCTCGTCGGCCCACGGCCGCTCCCCGAACGCGACTACGCGATGCTCGAGGACTGGCACCGCAAGCGCTACCTCGTGCTCCCGGGGATCACGGGGCTGTGGCAGGTCTCGGGACGCTCCGAGCTCGACTTCGACGACCTCGTGCACCTCGACTTCATGTACCTCGAGCGCTGGTCGCTGGCGCTCGACCTGACGATCCTGCTGAAGACGATCCCCGCCGTGCTGCTGCGGCGGGGCGCCTACTGAGGCTCGAGGCCGTCGATCCGGCCCGCCCGCGGGCCCCTGCGGCGGCGCGAGGGGATCGCGCCGGCGCGCGGCGAGCGGGTGCTGGCCAGGGCCTCGGCGTAGGTGCTCCAGGTCGCACGCGCGGCGTCCTGCCAGGTCCACGGAGGCGGGGCGGGAGCGGGGCGCCGCGACGCGTGGGCCGCGCCGACCAAGGCCTCGATGTCCGGTGGCGCAACGTAGGTCGCACGGTCTCCCAGCGCCTCCCGCACCGCGGGCTCGTCGAACACCGCCACCGGCGTGCCGCAGGCCAGCGCCTCGACCGCCGGCAGGCCGAAGCTCGCCCCCTCGGACGGCAGCACCAGAGCGCGGGCTCCGCTGTAGATCGCCGCGAGGTCGTCGTCGCAGACGTGGCCGGTGAGGATCACGCCCGGGAGCTCGTGCGCCCAGGGCCGCGTCGGGCCCACCAGCACCAGTGGCAGCTTGCTCGGCGCCGCCGCCAGCTGGGCGACGTGGCGCCCCGGGTCCGGGTGCTGCAGCCCGCCGACCCACACCAGATACTCGGCCGGCAGCCCGAAGCGCCTGCGGGCGGCGGCGACCTCCTGCTCCGGCCGCGGGTACATGACTGGATCGGCAGCACCGGCGATCACCACCACGCGCTCGCGCTCGACCCCGAGGTGCTCGACGGCGTCGTCGGCGACCACCTGCGCCGGCACGATCACGCGCAGCGCGCGCTGCACCGCGAGGTGGCGCAGGCGCAGGCGCAGGCCGCTGCGGAGATGCTCGCTGCGGCGCTTCAGCGCCGTCAGGCCGTGGACGGTGACGACCATCGGGCAGGGGCTGTGGAGCATCGCGCCGGACATCCACGGGGCATGGAAGACCTCTGTGCCGCGTGAGCGCGCAATCGCGGACGGGCGGTGGGTCTCGACGATCTCATCGCCCGCCGCGGCGGTCTCGCGCAGCGCGCTGAGCAGGCAGCGCGAGTAGCGCCCCACACCCTGCGGATCGGCGACGGGCCTGGTGTCGAAGGCCACCTTCATGCCCCTCGCGCCCCTCGCATCCCCATAGCGCCCGATGTCACGGGGCGAACATAGTCGCTTTGCCCAGTGTTGGGTAGGGCTGAGAACTTCGCTGCACGCTGGCAGCGGCTTTGTGCCCTCCGTCGGGCCGCCGCGGCGATGCCCGGCGCCGCCGCCGGGCTAGCCTGGTCGGCGATGTCGATGCGCGAGTACAACGAAGCCGTCTGGGCCGGTCTGCCCGAGGGCCTGGAGCCGAGCGACTTCGCCCTGCGCAGCGGGTTCCTGCTCGAGGGCGTCGCACCCGGCGAGCGCGTCCTGGACGTCGGCTGCGGCGAGGGCCGGTTCGCGGCGGCGCTCGCCGGTGCGGGGGCACAGGTGGTGGCGATCGACGTCGCCGAGGAGGCGCTGCGCCGGGCGCGCTCGGCTCACCCGGAGCTCGACCTGCGTCTGGTGCAGGGGGAAGGCCCCTGGGAGCTCGCCGATGCGGACTTCGACGCGGTCTGGGCGGGCGAGGTGATCGAGCACGTCGCCGATACCGCGGCGTGGCTGTCGGAGGTTCGGCGGGTGCTGCGCCCCGGCGGGCGCCTGCTCCTCAGCACCCCGGCCCACGGCCGTCTCGGGCGTCTGCGCCTGGGGCTCTCCGAGCGCGCCTTCGCGGTCGCCTTCGACCCGCTCGCGCCGCACCTGCGCTTCTACACCCGCGGGACGCTCAGCCGGCTGATCGCGGGCTTCGGGTTCGAACGCGTCGAGGTACGGAGTGTCGGCGGGCCGCCCGGCGCGCGCCGGCTGCTGCTCGCACGGGCGGTGCGCTCGCGGTTCTGAGCACCGCTGCGGCCCTCGCGGAGGCGCGCAGCGCCTGGATGTAGTCGTTGTAGATTTCGACCGCTTCGGGGTCGTTGTATTCCCGGGTGAGCAGTTCGGGGGCGATCGACTCGGGGTTGAGGTAGATCGCCGCCTGCAGATCCTTCACCGCCGCCGACGGGTCGGTGCTGAGGTCGTAGCGGCCGAGCGCGAGCCACGTCTGCGGATTGGAGGGCTGTTCGCGCACGGCACGCTCGAGCGTGGCGCGCGCGAGAGCGGGCTCGCCGGCCACCTGCTCGACGTCGGCGAGGGTGAACAGGGCGGGCGCGGAGAGCGGGTCGCGGGAAACCGCCAGCCCGGCTTCGGCGACCGCCGCGCGGGGATTGCTCGCGACGAGTTCGAGCGCCCGCTCGCGCGCCTCTTCGGAGCGCTGCGGCTGCCACTGTGACCAGGCGGCCAGCAGCACCGCGATTATGGCGACCGCCGCCAGGCCGATGCGGCCGTATCCGATCTCCCGCACCGAGCGCGGCAGCGCCCGTGCGCCCCCCGGCTGCTCGACGCCGCCCTCCGTGCCGGCGATCGCGCCGGTCACCGGCGGCCCCGTGGCGAGGGGCCCGCGGCCCGCCAGCCAGCCGGCGCAGAGCAGCGCCACGCACGCGTCACCGGGCACGTACCAGGTCCAGTCCACGAGCGAATGCACGCCGAACACGACAACCAGGCAGAGCATCGAGAGCAGGCCGATCCGCTCGGCGCTGTACGGGAGCGGCGAGCTGCGCCAGCCCGGCGCCGGACTGCGTCCGCTGCCGAGGTTTCGCCAGGCCCTCCAGGGGGCCCAGGAGCGATTGAACGGGTGGGTCGCGCGTCCCGCCGCCGCCATCCAGGCGGAGAGCAGCGCGAGCGCCACCAGCAGGCCCACGAGCCCGAGGTCGGCGAGCGTCTGGACGATGAACCCGTGTGCGTGCGCAACGACCAGCGGAGCCCGGCGGTAGCGCAGCCGGGCGGTCTGATACCCCATCGCGCCGGCTCCCAGCGCGGGGTGTGCGTCGAACACCTGCAGCGCCTCCTTCCAGTAGCGGGCGCGCACGCTCGCCACGGCGGTGAGCCGGCCGGGGGTGTTGGGCGGCGTCTTGGCGTTGGGGTTCGTCAGCGCGTCGACGGCGTGGGAGATGCTCCCGGTGAAGCCCCGGTGGCTGTGGGCGAGCGCCCCGGCGAAGGCGATCACCGCGACGACGATCAGTCCCAGCAGCAGCACGGCCGCGCGACGGCGCGCGATCAGCGACGGCGGGCGGCGGTCGCAGAAGAAGCCGATCGCGATCCCCGCGAGCGCAAGCGCGAGCACCATCGCCAGCAGCAGCGCGCCGAAGCGATGCCCGGCGCCGACCCGTTCGGCGAGCGCGACTCCTTCCGAGCTGAGCGCCGAGGTCGAGAAGTCCCAGGCGGCCACCGCACCGGCCGCCACGGCGCCGAGGATCAGGACCGCGGCGCCGCGCAGGCGGAGCGGGACCGCGCAGAACCAGAGCAGCAGCCCGGCCGCGAGCGCGACCAGCGCCCCGCGCGAGTAAGCGAGCACGAGCGTCAACAGCAGTACCCCCGTGGCGGGATAGGCCATCGCCCGCAACAGCGCGTGGCCGTCACGCCGCGCGCCGAGCCAGATCGCGCCGATCGATCCCATCGCGGCGGTGAGACCGATCGCGTTCCAGTACCCGTACGGTTCCTCCAGGCGGGCGTAGGTGTTCGTCGGCGCGAGCGTGGCCGGGAACACCTTCGTCAGCAGCGCGTAGGCGCACACGGTCACCGCGGCCAGCGTGACCCCGCCGAGGATCGCCGGCCAGCGATCGGGTGCGAGCCGCACGAGCGCGACCGACGCGGCGAACACGCCGCTGTAGGCGAGCATGCGCCCGGTGTCCTGCCAGCTCGCGCCCGGCGAGACCGACCAGATCACCGACACCGCGGTGAGCAGCGTGAAGACGATCAGCAATCCCACGCTCCACAGCCCGTATCCGCGCCCGCCGTCACGGGCCAGGATGGCGACCGCCGCCACGAGCAGCCCGGCGCCGAGCGTGAGCGCCATCTCCACCGTGGTCATCGATTCGAGGTTCAGCCCGCCCTTTGCGTAGAACGTCACGAAGCACAGCACTCCGGCGACCGCGATCGTCATCCACCACAGCCCCCGGCGGCTACGGTTCGCAGCACCCGCCGCCACGGGCTCCGCACGCGGCCTGCTCCGCACGGACTCCAGCACGGGGCGCTGCTCAGTCGGGGCGGTTGCCACGGAACCGGTTTCGCACGGAGCCGCCGGCGAGGATGATCAGGCAGGCGAGCAGGAAGACGATCGTCGCGAGCAGCGGGCTCGGCAGCGAGCTGAGCGCCGACGCCACGTTCACGTGCACGACACCCGGTTTGATGACCTGCCCATCCACCCGCACGGGTGCCGATCCGGCGTGCGCGGCGCGTGCCACGGAGCGTCGCTCGGCCGGGGTCGCGGCGACCGCCGAGGCGCTTTCCGGTGCGCCCTCCGCTCCTCCGGAGCCGGTCCTCCTACCGGCCGCCGCGAGCTGCGCCTGGCGGATCAGCTGGGAACAGTTGCTGTACTCTTCGGAGTCCGCGCTCAGCTCGTTGAGCGCCTTGTTGTAGGCGCTCTGGCTGAAGCCCGCCAGCGACTTTCCGTTGGTGCACCTCAGGATGATCGTTTCGCCGACGTCCGCGCTCGCCGCGGCGGCGCTCGACAGCACGATCGCAAGCAGTACGGCCGGCAGGGCGAGTCGGCTCTGGAGGCGCGTGAGGCTCATCAGGTGGTCACACAACGCTACCAGCGGGCGCGGGAGAGGCCGACGGTTGCCAGCGCGCTCGAGAAGCCTTGCGCCCACGCCTCGTGACTGTATGCTCCGACCGCCTGCAGCCCGGCGGTGCCGAGCCTGGCGCGCAGCGAATCGTCGGCCGCGAGGCGCTCGATCGCGGCCGCGAGCGCGCCGCTGTCGCGCGCCGGGACGACCACGCCGGTCTCCCCGTCGCGCACCAGCCCGCCGGCCACGGCGCCGACCGCATCGCTGGCGATCACGGCGAGCCCGCGGTTCATCGCCTCGTTCACCACGAGCCCCCACGGCTCGCGGAACACGGCCGTCGGGATCGAGGGCAGCACGAGCACGTCGGCGGCCGCGTACAGCGCGCGCAGCTCGCGCGCCGGCAGCGGGTCCAGGCACAGCACGTCCTCGAGGCCGGCGCGTGTCCTCGACGCGTCGCGGCCGGCCAGATAGGCGCTGCCGACCCCGGCCAGCGCCAGCGCCGCGCGGTCGCCGGTGCGCGCGTGTCGCCACGCCGCCAGCAGCACCTCCAGGCCCTTCTCGGGCGCCGGGCGCCCCACGAACAGGAACCTCACCGTCGCCTCCGCCGGCCACCCGGGCACGCTCGGCGCGCCCACGCCGGGAGCGCGCCAGAAGCCGTTGTCCACCGACTGCGGCGCCACGTGCACGTTGCGGGCTCCGCGCGCGATCACGTAGGTGCTGACGTGCGGTCCATATGTCACGACCGCGTCGGCCGAGCGGTAGAGGCGGCGCAGGGGCAGGTAGCTGAGGGCGTGGGCGGCGCTTCGTGGGTGAGACCACAGTGAAGCCCACAGGATCAGCGCCGCACCCCCGGCCCGCGCTCCGGCCCAAGCCGCCGGCAGGGCGAGCCGGCCGCCGGTGGACACCACCACGGCGCGGTATCTCCCGCCGGCCGCCAGCCGCGCGAGCTCGCCGGCGCTCACCGTGCGGCTCGGGAACGGCAGCTCGCCCTCGTGGCCGGCGCCGCCGTGCAGCGAGCGGCCGCCGAACAGCGCCACCTCGATGCCCTCGCGCTCGTGCAGGCACGCGAACGCCCCGACCCTGTACGCCGGCACGTGCCCCGTGACGAACAGCACCGGCCTCATGAGAGCGCGTGCTCGTAGGCCGCGAGCGTCTGCTCGCCGCAGATCTCCCATGTGAAGTTCGCGGCGACGGTCGCCCGCGCGCGCTGCCCGGCCTCGCGCAGCCGGTTGGGGTCGGAGATCAGCTCCTCGATGCGCTGCGTCAGGCGCTCGATGTCCCCCGGCGGAACCAGCATGAAGCCGTCTCCCGCCGCCGCGATCTCCTCCGGTCCCGGCTCCCCGCGGCAGCCGATCGCGGGGATGCCCGCGGCCATCGCCTCGACGTAGGCCACGCCGAAGGCCTCCTCCGTGGAGGGCATCACGAACAGGGTGCAGCGGCGCGCCTGCTCGAGCGCCTCCTGCGGCGCGAGCTGGCCGTGGAAGTCCACCCGGCCGGCCACCCCCAGGCGGGCCGCGAGGCCTTCCAGCGCGACGCGCTCGGGGCCGTCGCCGATGATCGAGTAGCGCAGCGCCGGGTGGCGTCCGCCGAGCACGGCGAGCGCACGCAGGACGTCTGCGTGGCGCTTGCGCGCGACCAGATGACCCACGGTGACCAGTGACGCCGTCGCCGACCGCGGTGCGCCGGCCGCCCCCGGCGGCGTGGCCCTCGCGTCGGGGCGGTCGGCCCCGAGGTGGACCACGCGCGTCTCGCCGGCGCCGTGCGCGCGCGCCAGATCGGCGATGCCGTGGCTGTTGGCGAGCACCAGTCGCGCCGCCCCCAGCCCACGGGCCACGGCCTGCGCTCCGGCCGCGTCGCGCCGCGCCGTGTAGAGCACGTCGCCGCCGTGGACCGAGACGACCAGCGGCACGCGCACGCGGGCGCGGCGGACCGCATCGCCGGCGGGCACCGCGTTGTGGGCATGGACGAGCTCGAACGGGAACGAGCCGCGTAGCCGGCGCAGCGCGAGCCCGAGGGCGGGCGCGGCCCATGCTCCCCAGCGGGGATAGGCGCGGTCGCGGGGGGGCGAGACGTAGGGCACGTAGGTGACCTGCAGGCCGTCCCTGATCTGCCGTCGGGGCTCACGCACAAGCCCGCCGATCGCGTCCGCCGCGCCGCCGGCCCCGGCCGCCAGCGCCGAGCGCGGCGGGACGAGCCTGTGCAGCACCAGCACGCTGACCTCCGCGCCCGCGTCGCGCGCCGCGAGCGCCTGGCGATGGGCCCACACCCCGAGCACCGGGTCGCGCACGCTGGGGTAGAACTCGGCGACGACCACCACCCGCGGGCGCCGCGGGCGCCGGCCGGCGCGCGACCCGCTCACCATCGGCGGTGGGTCGCGAGTGTGCGTTCGGCCTCGGCGACCGTCACATGCGGACGTTCGGCGAGGAACGCGCGCGCCTCGGCGACGGCCTCCGTGCGTCCGTATGAGGCCGCCGCCGGGGCCGCCCGATGGCCGATCGCGACCGCGTCGACCACGCCGCAGCGCCAACCGTGCTCGCGCGCGATCGCGGCCCAGTGGGCGTCCAGGCCCCAGCCCATTCGCAGCGCCGGAAAGGGCAGCAGCACGGGGAACGTCACGCCGGCAAACGCGGTCACGGGGCCGATCTCAACGAAGCTCGTCTCGCGCACGATGCTGGCCCCCCGCCGCCGCGTGACCTGCCAGGCGGCGTGGGATCGAAGGCGATGAGCCGGCTGCGCGAGCGCGAGGGAGAAGCGCTCGCAGAGGAAGATGAAGCGGTCGAGAAAGCCGTGGGGGAGCTGCACGTCGTCGTCGATGACCACGAGCCAATCGCGGCCGGCGGGCGGATGGTCGGCCAGCAGCCGGTTGAGGTTCTCGAACTTCCCGCGCCCGCCGGGCGGGCACGTGTGCAGCTCGATGCGATGGCGCGATCGCGCCAGCTCGCGGCGGATGCCCGTGACCAGCTCGCGGTGCTCATCGCGCACCACCGCGAGCGCGAGAACGCCGCGGGGGGGAGGACTGCGGCGGGCGGCGAGTGCCAGGGCGAGCCGCCGGCCGCTGGCCAGCTCCCAGGCGTCGACGGCCTCGTCGGTGACGCTCCGGCGCACCGCATCGAGGCCGCCGACGGTCCCGCTCCTCCCGGACAGGAAATCCGTCTCGCCTGCGCTCGCGCGGGCCGCCGTGTCCCGCCCCGATCGTTCGCGCAGGGCCTGCTCGAGGCGCCCGGCGCTGTGCGCGACCATCGTCAGTCCCGCCGGGCAGCGCCGGCGAACGACGTGCGCCAGGCAGCCGCCCAACGTCGCCAGCTCGCGCCACGTCGCCGGCGCCTGGCCGCGCCGGGCGTCGAAGCGGCGGGCCGCGCGCCCGCGTACGCGCGCCGAACGCGCGAGCGACCGCAGCCGTGCGTCGGCCCCCGCACGACGGTGCTCGACCGTTGCCGCGGCGAGATAGAGCACGCGGGCGTGCGGGCTGTGCGCGCGCAGCCGTTCCTGCCACTCCTGCTCGTCGCCACCGTCGTGGAGCGCGGGATCGAACGGTCCCACGCGCTGCAGCGCTGCTCTGCGGATCGCCATGTTCGCGCCCCACGCGAAGGCCGCCTCGGTGTCCGCGCCGCCGAGGTCGAGCGTCGTGATCGGCGCCGACTCGCGTCCGCAGCTGCGCGGCGCCGGGCCCTCCAGGCTCGCCCGGACCGGTCCCGTGAAGACGTCGACGAGAGGGTGCTCGCGTGCCCCCTCGAGCAGCGCCGCCAGCCAGCCCGGGCGCGCCCTGACGTCATCGTCGACGAACACCACCAGCTCGCCCGCAGACCGCTCGACGCCGGTGTTGCGCGCGATGTTCAGGCCCAGCGGCCGCTCGTGGGGCTCGTAGCGGGCGCCGAAGCGCTCACTCAGCGCGCGCGCTGCGGGTGACGCCCCGGCGTCGTCGACCACGATCACCTCGGCGCCGGCTGCCGCGGCCTGCGGGGCGATCGAGGCGAGCGCCACCTCCAGGTAGGGGAGGCGCGCTCGCGTCGGGATCACGATCGAGGCCGGCTTCATCGGCACAGTCTAGGTTTGCGGCGGTGGGCCACGGCAGCGCACACGGTCGGGCGGCGACTAGGCTCACACGCGCGATGGTCCTGTTCGTGCACAACCGCTACCGCACCACCGGCGGGGAGGAGCGTGTGGTGGAGGACCTTCTGTGGCTGGTGCGGGAGCGGCTGCGCGAGCCCGCCGAGCTGCTCGCGCGCGACTCGGCCGCGATCGGCCGCGCCCAGGCCGCCGCGGGTCTGCTGCGCGGCGGGCTGCAGCCGGGCGACGTCACGCGCGCGGTGCGTCTCAGCCGGGCGCGCGTGGTGCATGCCCACAACCTCCAGCCGGCACTCGGCTGGCGCGCGCTCGCCGCGGCGCGGGCCGGCGGGGCACGGGTGGTGCTGCACCTGCACCAGTACCGCCTCGTCTGCGCGATCGGCGTCTGCTTCACGCGCGGGGCCGAGTGCACCCGCTGCCACGGCCGCAAAACGCTTCCCGGCATCCGCCTGAACTGTCGCGGCAGCATTCCGGAGGCGCTCGCCTACGGCACCTCGCTCGTCCTCTGGCAGCGGCGCCTGCTCGAGCAGGCCGACGCCGTGATCGTTCCGAGCCGGTTCGCGCTCGAGCGCCTGCGCGAGCTCGGCGCGCCGCTGCCGTGGGAGCGGGTGCACGTGCTGGCGCCACCGCTGCCGGGGCCGGGGACGGCCGGGCATCCGGGCGAGGGGCCCGTCCATGACACCGAGCCGGAGCCGGAGCCGGAGCCGGGCGCCGGGCCCGGCCGGGCGCCGGGAGCCGACCCGGGCGTCTACGCCCTCGTCGCCTCCAGGCTCGCTCCCGAGAAGGGTGTCGACGTGGCGATCGACGCCTGCCGGATGGCGGGCATGCCACTGATCGTGGCCGGCGACGGCCCGGAGTACGGCGCGCTGCAAGAGCGCGTGCGGGGTGCGGACGTGCGCTTCGTGGGGCAGGTCGATCGCGCGCGGCTCGCCGCTCTGCGCGAGCACGCTGCGATCGCGCTGGTCCCCTCACGCGCGGCCGAGACCTTCGGTCTGGCCGCGGCGGAGGCGATGATCGCCGGCGTCCCCGTCGTCGCCAGCCGCGTGGGGGCGCTGCCCGAGCTGGTCGAGGACGAGGGCCTCGTGTCCCCCGGTGACGCACGTGCCCTGGCCGCCGCGATCGAGCGGCGCGCGGGCGACCGCGCCGCGGCCGAGCGAGGCCGGCGCCGTGCGGGCGAGATGTGCGCCCCGGAGGTCGTGGCGCGGGCGCTCGCCGAGGTCTACGACGGCCGGCGCACCCCGTCGAGCACGTAAGCTGCCCTCGATGCCCGCAGCCCCGACCGCGCTGATCACCGGGATCACCGGCCAGGACGGCTCGTTCCTCGCCGAGCTGCTGCTGGAGAAGGGCTACGAGGTCACCGGCGTTGTCAGGCCGGCGCGGGATCGCGCGCTCGGCGCCTGCGAGCACCTGCGGGCCGAGCTGGCGCTCGAGCCTGCCGACCTGCTCGAGCCCGAGACGCTGCGGGCGGCGATCGGACGGGTCCGCCCGAGCGAGCTCTACCACCTCGCCGCTCCCTCGTTCGTGCCGGCCTCCTGGGAGCAGCCGGAGGCGACGATGCGCGCGATCGCCGGCTCCACCGCCGCGATCCTCGAGGCGGTGCGGGCGGTCACCCCCGCCACACGGGTCTTCGTCCCCGCCTCCGGCGCGATCTTCGGCGATGCCCGCGAGAGCCCGCAGCGCGAGGACACCCCCTGCCGGCCGACCAACCCCTACGCGGTGGCCAAGCTCGCGGCGCACGGCCTCGTCGGGGCGCTGCGCGACCACGACGGCCTGCACGCGAGCTCGGGCATCCTCTTCAACCACGAGTCCGAGCGCCGCCCCGAGCGCTTCGTCACGCGCCGGATCACGCACGGCGTGGCCGCGATCGCGCTGGGCCTCGCCCAGGAGCTGTCGCTCGGCTCGCTGGATGCCGTGCGCGACTGGTCCTTCGCCGGCGATGTCATGCACGGGGCCTGGCTGATGCTGCAGCAGGACGAGCCCGCCGACTACGTGCTCGCCAGCGGCGAGGGACACACGGTCTCGGAATTCGCGCGCGCCGCCTTCGCCTGCGTCGGGCTTGACGCGGAGAGCCACCTGCGTGTCGATCCCTCGCTCGTACGCGCCCCCGAGAGCACGCCCAGCGTGGGCGACCCGACGAAGGCTCGGCAGTGCCTCGGTTGGCGGCCGGAGCTGGGCTTCGAGGAGCTGGTCGAGCGGATGGTCCGGGCCGACATGCGAGAGCTGGAACCGGCCGCGCGGGACCACTGAGGAGAACGGCTCCAGGCACACGAGCGGCGCCCGCCGCGCGGGCGGGCGCCGGGAAGAGCTCCGCCCGCCGCGCGTGGGGGCGCCGGGAAGAGCTCCGCCCGCCGCGCGTGGGGCGCCGGGAAGAGCTCCGCCCGCCGCGCGTGGGGGCGCCGGGAAGACCCCGCCCGTGCGCGGCAGGGGCCATGCCCGTCCAAGTCAGCCCCTAGACTGGCGCCCTGATGACCACCGTCGGCGTGATCGGGCTGGGCTACGTCGGGCTACCGCTCGCGGTGGCCTTTGCCGAAGAGGGCTGCGAGGTGATAGCCGTCGACGTGGACAGCCGCAAGGTCGAGGCCCTGCAGCGCGGCGAGTCCTACATCGAGGACGTCTCCTCCGAGTCCCTGCGGGCGGTCGCCGAGCGCATCCAGCCCACCACCCGCTACTCGCGCCTGGCCAAGGCCGAGGCGGTGCTCGTGTGCGTGCCGACCCCGCTGACGAGCAACCGCGAGCCCGACCTCGGCCCGCTGGTGGACTCCACCAGGGCGCTCGCCGAGCTGCTGCAGGCGGGCCAGCTGGTGGTGCTCGAGTCGACCACCTATCCGGGAACGACGCGCGAACGCGTGGCACCGCTGCTCGAGGAGTCGGGCCTGGCGGCCGGCCGGGACTTCCATCTGGCGTTCTCGCCCGAGCGCGTCGATCCCGGGCGCACCGACTACACGCTGCGCAACACCCCCAAGGTGGTCGGCGGGCTGACGGACGCCTGCGCCGAACGCGCGGAGGCGCTCTACTCGATCATCTGCGACCACGTCGTGCGCGTGTCCAGCCCGGAGGCGGCCGAGCTGACGAAGCTGCTCGAGAACATCTTCCGCTCGGTCAACATCGCGCTCGTCAACGAGCTGGCGATGCTGACCGACCGCATGGGGATCGACCTGTGGGAGGTGGTCGACGCCGCCGCCACCAAGCCGTACGGGTTCATGCGGTTCGAGCCAGGTCCCGGCATGGGCGGCCACTGCCTGCCCGTGGACCCCTTCTACCTCAGCTGGCGGGCGCGCGAGTTCGACATGACCACCGAGTTCATCGAGCTCGCCGGGAAGGTCAACCAGCACATGCCCTACCACTGCGTGGCCAAGGCCCAGCGCGCTCTCAACGACCGCGGGATGTCGGTCAAAGGCTCGCGCATCCTGGTCCTGGGCGTGAGCTACAAGCCGGGGGTCGGTGACGTCCGCGAATCGCCCGCGCTGAAGATCATCTCCCTGCTGCGGGACCTCGGCGCGGAGGTCGCCTATCACGACCCCCACGTACCGAGCCTGCCCGAGTTCGCGCTCCGGAGCACGCCGCTCGAGGCGGCTCTGGAGGCCAGCGACCTGGCGCTGATCGTGACCGCGCATCCGGGCGTCGACCACGAGCTGGTCGCCGTGCGGGCGCGGCTGGTCGTGGATCTCCGCGGGGTGACCCGCGCCTCCGCCTTCGACGGCGCGAACATCGTCCGCCTGTGAGCGCGCCGGAGGCGAGCGGACGGGCGGGGGACGCCGGACCGTGGTTGGGGGAGGGCGTGCGGCTGGGTGACGGCGTGCGCTTCGGGGCGTTCGTGGTCGTCCATGCCGGCACGATCGTCGGCGAGGACTGCTCGATCGAGGACCACGCGGTGCTCGGCAAGCGCCCGCGGCTGGCGAGCCATTCGACGGCCGGCGGCGAGGTGCGGGCGCTCGAGCTCGGCGTCGGCGCCAGCGTGGGCGCCGGCGCGGTCGTGTTCGCCGGAGCGAGCGTCGGCGCGGGAGCGATCATCGGCGATCAGTCGTTTGTGCGCGAGCGCACCTCGATCGGCGCGGGCTCGGTGATCGGCAGGGGCAGCGCGGTCGACAACGACGTGCTCGTGGGCGCACGCGTGCGGGTCCAGACCGGCGTCTACCTGACGGCCTACACGCTGATCGAGGAAGACGTGTTCGTCGGCCCGGGGGTGTACACCACCAACGACGACACGATGGCCCGTCACGGGCCCGAGATGCCGCTGCGGGGAGCGGTGCTGCGGCGTGCCTGCCGGATCGGCGGCGGCGCGGTGCTGACGCCCGGGGTGGAGATCGGCGAGGAGGCGTTCGTCGCCGCGGGCGCGGTCGTGACGCGCGACGTGCCGCCGCGCGCCGTGGTCATGGGGGTGCCGGCGCGGGTCGTGCGCGAGGTGCCCGACGCCGACCTGCTCGAGCGCTGGCGCTGAGCGGCGAGGCCGGCCGCTGGGCGGCGAGGCCGTCCGTTGTCCCGGACGCCTACAGGCCCCGGCGCACCGCCGCAACGACCTCCTCGGCCTGCTCGCGGGTGAGCACCGGGCTCATCGGGATCGCGAGATGGGAGCGGGCGGCGTGTTCGGTGCCCGGCAGCTCGAGTCCCGCGCTCCAGGCGCGCATCGGCGGCTGGCGGTGGACCGGCGTTCGGTAGTAGGCCTTGTGGCCGATCTCCGCGGCGGCGAGCGAGCGCTCGATCTGCTCGACGCGAGGATGACCGATCACGTAGAGATGCCAGGCCGGCGAGGCGCCCGGCGCGGGGCGCGGGAGGGCGACAAGCTCGCCGAGGCCGGCCTCCTCGTAGTGGCGCCCCGCCCGCCGCCGCCCGTCGGCGAGGGCGTCCAGGTGGGGCAGCTGCACGCGCAGGATCGCCGCCTGGATCTCGTCGAGGCGGGAGTTGTAGCCGAGCTGCTCGTAGCTGACCTTGTCGCGCGAGCCGTGGAAGCGAAGCGTGCGAACGAGCTCCGCCAGCTCGCGGTCGTCGGTCGTGACGGCTCCGCCGTCGCCGAAGCAGCCGAGGTTCTTGGACGGGAAGAAGGAGAACGTCGCGGCCGATCCGAGCGCTCCGGGACGAGCGCCGTCCGTCAGCGAGCCGGCCGCCTGCGCGGCGTCCTCGAGCACCGGCACCCCGAGGGCCTCGATCTCGGCGACGGGGGCGACGTTGCCGAACAGGTGCACGGCGATGACCGCCTTGGTCGCGGGCGTGAGCGCGGCGCGTACCGTCTCGGCTGTGAGGCAGTAGGTGTGCGGGTCGATGTCGCAGAAGACCGGCCTGGCGCCGGTCGGCGGGATCGCCTCCGCGGAGGCGTAGAACGTGAAGGACGGGACCACGACGTCGTCGCCGGGGCCCACCCCCATCGCGCGCAGCGCGATCGTGATCGCGTCCGTACCGTTGGCCACGCCGACCGCGTGGGAGACGCCGCAGTAGGCGGCGAACTCCTCCTCGAAGGAGCTCACCTCGGGGCCGAGTATGTAACGCTCGGAGGCGAGCACGCCGTCGATCGCCCGGCGCAGCGGCTCGCGGAGGGAGACCAGCGGTGTGGAGGTGTCGAACAGGGGGACCGCCATGCGGCTCACCCCGGCGCGAGGAGCTCCAGGTCGGCGCGCGTCATCAGCCGGATGAGCTCCTCGAAGCTCGTGCGGGGCTTCCAGCCGAGATCCCGCTCGGCCTTGCCCGGGTCGCCGATCAGGTGGTCGACCTCGGCCGGGCGCACGAACGACGGGTCGATCCGGACGTACGGCTCGAAGTCGCCGAGCCCGGCCTCTTCGAAGGCGATCTGGCAGCATTCGCGAACCGAGTGCGCCTTGCCGGTGGCGATCACGTAGTCCTCGGGAACGTCCCGCTGGAGCATCAGCCACATCGCCTCGACGTAGTCCTTGGCGTAGCCCCAGTCGCGTTCGGCGTCGAGGTTGCCGAGCCGGACCTCCTCGGCCAGCCCGTGCCGGATCGCGGCGGCGTGCCAGGTGATCTTGCGCGTCACGAACTCCAGGCCGCGGCGCGGGCTCTCGTGGTTGAAGAGGATCCCGGACGTGGCCCGCAGATCGTATGACTCGCGGTAGTTGACCGTGATGAAGTGGCCGTACACCTTCGCCACGCCATAGGGCGAGCGGGGATAGAAGGGCGTGGTCTCGGTCTGGGGCACCTCCAGCACCTTGCCGAACATCTCGCTCGAGGAGGCCTGGTAGAAGCGCGCATCGGGACACACTTCCCGCATCGCCTCGAGCATGCGCGTCACCCCGACCCCCGTGAACTCGGCGGTGAGCGTGGGCTGGATCCAGGAGACCGCGACGAACGACATCGCGGCGAGGTTGTAGATCTCGCTCGGCCGGGCGGCGCGCAGGGCATCGACCAGCGAGCGCTGGTCGAGCAGGTCGCCCTGGTGAAGGGTGAGGCGATCGCGGATGTGCTCGATGCGGTCGAACTTCTCGGTCGAGGCGCGGCGCACCATCCCGTGCACCTCGTAGCCCTTCTCGAGGAGCATCTCGGCGAGATAGGAGCCGTCCTGGCCGGTGACACCGGTGATCAGCGCTGAGGGGCGGTCGGTCATGGCCGGGAGCCTATAGACAGCCGCCGCGGCGCCGGGCGCCCTCGACTGCGCTCATCGGGCGGCCGCGCGCGAGGTCCGCGCTCCGCCGCGCCCGCCGCTCTGTGGCGCGGCGGGGCCCCGGAGACCGCGCAGCCAGCGCACCGTCGCCGCGATCCCGTCCTCGAGCTCGATCCGGGCCTGCCAGCCGAGCAGCTCGCGCGCCTTCTCCACCGACGGCCAGCGCCGCTGCACGTCGACCTCGAAGGTCGGCAGGTGCTCCAGCGCGAAGTCCTCGGGGTCCTCGCCGCAGGCCTCCCAGATCACACGGGCGATCTCGGCCACGGTGAGCTCGCGCGAGGCCGAGATGTTGAAGTCCTCGCCCAGGCCCGCAGGGGAGCTCATCGCGGTCACGATCCCATCGGCGATGTCATCGACGTGGGTGAGCGTCCTGGTCTGCTCGCCGGAGCCGAATATCTCCAGCGGCCGCTGCCCGGAGAGCACCTTCTTGATCAGGTCCGGCACCGCATGGGCGATCCCCGGCTCCTCGTCCGGCATCTCGCCGGGGCCGTAGGCGTTGAATGGGCGGCAGATCGTGTAGGGGAAGCCGTGCTCCTGGTGGGCCGCTCGGCAGTAGACCTCGCCGGTGAGCTTGGAGTAGCCGTAGGCCGAGATCGGCACCGGGCAGTCGGGCAGGTAGTCCTCGGGAGTGGGAAACAGCTGGGCGCGCTCGAAGACCATCGAGGAGGACACGTACACAAAGCGCTCCACCTCGAGGTCGAGCGCGGCCCGGATCACCGAGTTGTACAGGGCGTTGTTCACTTCGGTCAGCGTGTGCGGCAGGCGATGGAAGTTCGCGATCCCGCCGACGATCGCGGCGAGGTGGATCACGTGGCTGCAGCCGTCGGTGGCGTTGTGCGCCTCGGCGCGCTCGCGCAGGTCGCCGGTGTGCACCTCGCAGCCCTCGCGCATCCACTGCGGCGCCAGCCGCTGGTCGGAGACGCGCACCTCGTACAGCGGGTCCGCGAGCAGCCGTCTGACGACCGCGGCGCCGATCGTGCCGGCGCCGCCGGTGACGAGGACCCTGCTCATCCGATCGCTCCGAGTGCGCTCAGCTCGGATGCGTATGCGAACACCTGGGCGGCGCCCCAGCAGTTCCACGGGTCCACCACCAGGCAGTCCGGTGCGGCGAGTGCGGCGATCGCGGCGAGGGTCTCCGGCGTGCGGAACTCGGAGTGGTTGGTTGCGACCACGACGAACTCGGCGTCCGTCACGGCCTCCTCGAACGACACGGTCGGCGTCGCCACATGCGGGTCGTGGACGATCACGTCGGCGAGCTCGCGCTCGAGCAGCCGTATGAGCTTGTGTGCCAGCGAGTCGCGCTCGTCGTCGGTGTCCGCCTTGAAGGCGAGCCCGAGCACCGCCACGCGGCGGTTTGCCGGCGAGCCGCCTCGCCGCTTGGCTCCCTCGAGCAGGAACAGTGGGACGGACTCGTTCACGCGGGAGACCGCGAGCAGCATCCCGGGTGCCGCCGAGCGCTCCTCCGAGAAGGTGAAGTCCTTGCGCAGGCAGGTGCCCGCCGTCAGGCCGGGCAGCGCGATCCCGCCGCGCGGATAGTCGCGGTTGATCAGGTCGATCACCTCGAACACGTTGGCCTCGTAGCGCTCGCAGTCCATCATCAACAGGTTGGGCAGCGCGAAGTTCGTGTAGCGCAGGATGTTCGTCCAGATCTTCGCCAGCTCGGCCTGGGCGGGTGTCGTCTGCACGATCGGAGCGTCGAAGACCGCGAACAGCTCGGCGACGACCTCGCCCGAGCGGGCGCCGACACCACCGATGATGCACGGCAGGGTGTCGATCTCGGTGAGGAAGCGCCCGGCGGCGATCCGCTCGGGGGCGTGCGCCACGAACACCTCCTCGCCGATCTGAAAGCCACGGTGCTTGGCGAGGTAGCCGGCGACGAAGTCGGTCGTGCCGGGTGCGACGGTCGAGCGCAGGATCAGCGAGTGACCGGGCGTGAGCACGCCGAGCAGGTCGTCGAGCGCCGAGCGGATGTCGCGCATGTCGATCTCGATGTGCGAGAAGGAGGGCGTTCCCAGCGTGATCACGATGTGGCGTGCGCCGGCGGCGTCGGCGACGCTCTCGGACAGCGTCAGTCGGGGACCGTCGGGGGCGGCCGTCAGGCGGTCGAGCAGCTCCTGGGCGCCGGTCTCCGCGAACGGCATGCGCCCTTCGCGCACGGCGCCCAACCGCGCGCCGTCGTTGTCGATGCCGATCACGTCCAACCCCCGGTCGGCGAACGAGAGGGCCAGTGGCAGCCCGACGCGGCCAAGGCCGACGACGGCGACGTCGGCGGTGCTCTGGGAGGGGTTCATCCAGCCAGAGGGTAGCGGCGCCCCCTACGACGGCGCGTGAGTCGGCGCCCGCCATGGCCGCACGCCGGCCCGTCGCGGGAGTGCGGCCGAGACGGGTGGCGCGCTGCGGATGGGGCGGGTGGCGCGCCCGCCCGCGCCGGCGCTCAGGCGCGGTGAGAGCGGCGGTGGCGCAGGTACTGCGCGAGGAACTCGGCCACGAACATCGGGTTGTAGCGCGCATAGCGCCGCCACAGGCGGCGTGGCTCGCGCGAGAGGCGGTAGGCCCACTCCAGGCCGTTGCGCTGCATCCACGGCGGTGCCTGGGGTACGAGTCCGGCGTGGAAGTCGAAGGCCGCCCCCACGCCCACCAGCAGCGGGGCCCGCAGGCGCGGACGCATGCGCAGCATCCATCGCTCCTGCTTGGGCTGGCCGGTGCCGACCCAGACCACCGCCGCGCCCGACGCGTCGATCGCCGTGGCCGCGGCCTCGTCCTCCTCGGGGGTGAGCTCGCGGAAGGGCGGGGAGTGCCCGCCCACGATGCGCAAACCGGGGAAGCGCTCCAGGAGGCGCCGCTGGAGCAGCGCGAGCGCCTCCGGGGTCCGGCCGCCGTACAGGTAGACAGGGGTTCCGTCGCGCGCCGCGACGGCGCAGAAGCGGGCCATCAGGTCGGGCCCGTAGACGCGGGTCGCGCGGCGGTGGCCGAGCGCGTGCAGCGCCCACACCAGCGGCTGGCCGTCGGGCACTGCGAGCGTCGCACCGAGCACCGCCGCGAGCGTGTCGGGTTCCTCGCGCGCCGACATCACGAGGTTCACGGCCGCCGCCGTCACATAGCCCCGTGCGCCGGCCGCGATCACGGATTGCATCCAGGCGATCACCTCCTCGTAGCCGGAGATCGCGAGCGGGATGCCGAGGATCTCGGCGCGCGGGGGCGGCGCGGGCATCGGACTGCCCGGCGGGGTGGAGGCGGCCTGCGAGGAGATTGCGTGAAGATACCCGCCCCCGTGGCGATCGACCGTGACTTCTGGATGCGACGGCGCGTGCTCGTGACCGGACACACGGGCTTCAAGGGCGCCTGGCTGTCCCTCTGGCTGCAGTCGCTCGGGGCTCGCGTCAGCGGCCTGGCCAAGGGCGTGCCCACGAGCCCCTCGCTGTACGGACTGGCCGAGGTGGGCGCGCGTATGGACGAGCACGACGCCGACGTGCGAGACGCGCGAGCGGTCGAGGCGGCCATCGTCGCGGCGGAGCCGGAGATCGTGCTGCACCTGGCCGCCCAGCCGCTCGTCAGACGGTCCCTCCGCGATCCGGCGCTCACCTACGAGATCAACGTGATCGGCACCGTGAACGTGCTCGATGCCGTGCGCCGCGTGGGAGACGGGGTGCGCGGCGTCGTGGTCGTCACCTCGGACAAGTGCTACGAGAACCCCTCGGGGGGCTCGCAGCGCTTCCTCGAGAGCGATCCGCTCGGTGGCGAGGACCCCTACTCCAGCTCGAAGGCCTGCGCCGAGCTGGTGGTCGCCGCCTACCGGCGCTCGTTCTTCGCGGGCGCCGACGCGCCCAGGGTCGCCACGGCGCGCGCGGGCAATGTGATCGGAGGCGGCGACTGGGGCGAGGACCGGCTGCTGCCGGACATCCTTCGCGCGCTGGAGCGCGCGGAGCCCGTGCGAGTGCGCAATCCGCGGGCGGTGCGGCCGTGGCAGCACGTGCTGAGCCCGCTGGGCGGCTACCTGCGCCTCGCGGAGCGGCTCACGCTGGACCAGGCCGCGGCGCGGGCGTGGAACTTCGGCCCCCGAGCCGAGGACGAGCGCCCGGTCAGCTGGATCGTGGAGCGTCTGGCCGAGCTGTGGGGGGGAGGGCTTCGCTGGCAGGTCGACGAGCGTCCCAACCCACCCGAGGCGGGGCACCTGGCGCTGGATTCCAGCGCCGCCGAACACGATCTGGGCTGGCGACCGGCGTGCGACCTCGACGGCGCGCTGTCGCTGCTCGTCGCCTGGCACCGCGCGCAGCTCGGGGGCGAGGACATGCGGTCGGTGAGCCTCGCCCAGATCGAGCGCCTGGCCTGACGTTGCGATACGAGAGGATCGAATCGAACCGATCATCGGAATCCCCTAGTCTTGGCCCTGATGGGCCCGCTCAGCCTCCGCCGCTATCGCGCCGAACGACTGCTGCAGGAGGAGTTCGAGCTGCTGCGGGGGCGCGTGCTGGGCAATGTGCGGGGGCGCCTGCGCGCACGCGGAGTGAGTCTCGACCGCAGCGATCTCGAGGAGTGCTACGCCCAGGCCTGGCAGGGTCTCTATGCCGCGATGCTCGAGGGTGGCGAGATCGCCAACCCGGGCGGCTGGCTGACGCTGGTCACCTTCCGCCGGGCGATCGACGAGCATCGCGCCCGTCAGCGCCTCGGCGCCGTCGGGCAGGGGCTGCCGGGCGACGCCGGGGCCGAGCCCGCGGGCGCGCTCGATTGGGAGCCCGCCGCGGTCCAGGAGCGCGACCTCGCCGCCGAGCTCGACGACCGCGTGATGCTGCGCCAGCTGATCGAGGGGCTGCGCGGCCGTCTCAACGCACGCGAGCGCGAGGCCGCGGCGCTCTGCTACCTGCAGGGTCTCACGCGTGCGGAGGCGGCTGCCCGGATGGGTCTCAGCGTGGCGCGCATGGACAAGCTGATGGAGGGACACGCGCCCGGGCGCCCGGGCGTGGCGCGCAAGGTGAGGATGCTGGTGGCGACGATCGGCGCCGGTGGCTGGTGCGAGGAGCAGGGCTCGCTCATGCGGGCCCTCGCCTACGGCGTCCTGGACCCCGGCGGGGAGCGCTACCGGCTGGCGGTGATGCACCGCAGCGAGTGCCCCGCGTGCCGCGCCTACGTGCTCTCGCTGCGCGGCCTCGCAGCCGCGCTGCCGCCCGCCCTCTCGCCGCTCGGGATCGGTCACGGCCTGCTCGCGGGAGCGGGTGCAGCCACCGGCGCAGGCCACGCGGTCGTGGCCGCCAAGGGCGCGGGCGGCGGCGCCGGCCTCGGCGCTGGTGTGGGTGGCGGGGCCGGCGCCGGCGCGGGTGCGCCGGCGGGGCCGGCGATCGGCGCGGCGCTGTCGGCATCCGGTGCGGCGGGTGCGGGTGCGGGTGCGGGTGTCGGCGCCGGTGGCGCGGCCGGTGGGGGCTGGCTGCTCGCCGGCGGGCCGTTCGGGGTGAAGCTGGTGGCTGCCTGCCTGCTCGCGCTCGGCATCGGCGCGGGATGCGTCGCGCTCAGCGTCGGCGGGCGCCGGCAGGGGCCTGGAGCGGGAGGACTCCGGGTCCGGCCGGCCGGCGGCGTGGTCTCCCCGGCGCGGGGAGCGGGTTCCGGGCCCGTCCCTGCGGTGGTGGCGCCGCGTGCCGCGGTCGCGGTCCCGCACCGGTCCTCGCGTGCACCCGTGCGCCGGCGCGCGGGGACCGGGGTTGCGGGCGCGGGTCGCGAGTTCGGTCCCGAGCGGGCTGGCGCAGGACGCGTGGTGGGACCGGTCGCCGCGCCGGCGCCCGCCGCGGCAAGCTCCTCGCACGTTCCACCCACGCCGCGGGTCTCCGCGGCCGAACGGGAGTTCTCGCCCGGGTAGGGTGCTCTCAGCTCTGGGGGAAGACCTTGGTCAGGCGCGCGAGCGCCAGCGGATTGCCGCGCGGGCGCAGCCGCCCCGTGGCGATCGCGCGCAGCGGGTCGAGCCGCTGCCCCACGATGTCCGCCCAGTCCTGGTAGGAGACGCGCAGACGCAGGTCGGGCGAGGGCGCCGGGCCCTCCTGCGCGACGCTCGAGCCGTTGTCGACGGTGAGGTGCCAGCTGGGGATGTCGGGGTCGGTGAACTCCCACTGGTAGGTCGTCGCCCGCGCCAGGCCATGGTCGGGGTTGACCTGGCGGCGGATCGTGTCGAACAGCAGGGCGACGGTGTCGGGGTCGCGCAGGGTGGGCGCTTCGCGCACGCCGATCACGCCCGCTTTCGCGAGCGCGCGGCCGCGCTGTGACACCTCCAGCGGCGACAGCCCAGGCGGCAGCAGCGGGGGACCGGGGAGCGACTCGATCGGGAGGCCCGCGGAGCGGAGCTTGGTCGTCATCGACTGCAGGCCTTCGACGCCGACGTCGTCGTAGCTCGCGTTGAAGACCGTGATGTAGCGTTCGTCCCATCCGGGGGGCATGAGCACCTGGGCGGTGTAGCGGGTGACGTCCCTGAGGATCGCCGCCACGGCGCGTGGCACACCGACGGGGTCTTCGCGATTGAGGTCCGCGAGGAGCTTCACGCCGAAGCCGATGTGGCGCTGCTCGTCGGCGGCGATGTTCTCCATCCCCCGGCGGAAGGCGGGCAGCTGGTCGCGTTCCTGCAGGTAGCCGCAGATGAAGTGCTGGCCGGGCTGGGCGAGCGACGCCTCGATCACCACGTGGTACAGGGTGACCGCGGCCGCTAGGTTCGCGGGCGAGCGGTCGGCACGGAGCTCGTCGGCCATCACGTCGAGCCGGTCGAAGATCTTGCGGAAGCCCGACGTCAGCTGCGGCTTGATCGCCTGCAGTCCGCTCGCCATCGAGCCGTCGCCGATCCCGCAGACCTCCTGCATGAAGCGCTTGAAGAACACCGCGTGGCGCGCCTCGTCGACCTGCTGGGTGGTAAGGAAGTACTTCTGCTCCACTCGCGGCGCCGCGTCGATGTAGGGCGAGAGGTTGTCGGCGACGGCGTCCTCTCCCCAGAAGAAGAGGCAGTAGTTCCACAGCGCTGCCGTGCGCTCGAAGTCGGTGAAGTCCTCCCGCCACTGGCGGGCGTCCTCGCTGAAGTCGAGCTCGGTGGCCGACCAGTTGCCGCGCTCCCATCGTGCGTAGAGATCCCCGTAGGAGATCGCGTCGGCGGGCAGGCTGGCGAGGTTCACGCCATCGCTTCCCGCGTCCGTGGTGGTGCTGCTCGCCATCGTGCTCGCCATGGTTTGCTCGCTCCTCGCTCGCCCTTCAGGATAATGAACGCTATCTGAATAGCGATCGCTCTGTCAAGTAGGATTACGCGATGCGACCGTCCGAGGCAGACCCGCTTGCGCCCGCCGCCGAGGGCGGCGCGGGCAGTGCGCGCATGACTCGCGAGCAGAGCCGGGCGAACACGCGCGAGCGGCTGCTGGCGGCTGCGCGCAGGGTGTTCGCGCGCCGCGGGTTCCACGCGGCGTCGGTCGAGGAGATCGCCTCCGAGGCGGGCTTCTCCACGGGTGCGCTCTACTCGAACTTCGACGGCAAGGAGGACCTCTTCCTCGTGCTGATGGATCGCGAGATCACCGAGCACGCCCGCGAGATCGCCGAGGCGGTGCGCGCGCGCAACTCGATCTCCGAACGTGCCACCGGCGGCGCTCGCCGGTGGATGACCGTGATCGAGCGCGAGCCGGACGTGCTGCTGCTGTTCATGGAGTTCTGGGCCTACGGTGTGCGCGATCCGCAGGTGAGGCCCGAGGTGGCGGCGCGTTTCGCGCAGATGCGGCAGGTCCTGACCGGCCTGATCGCCGACGGTGTGCGCGAGTTCGACCTCGAGCTGGCGATCCCCGCCGAGCACCTGGCGGTCGCGATCGACGCGCTCGCCGACGGCATCGCACGTCAGAAGCTCGCCGACCCGGGCGCCGTTCCCGACGAGCTGATGGGCGACGTGCTCTCGCTGCTGCTGGCGGCTGCTAGCCGGCCGGCGGGAGGCACAGACACGCGTAGTGGAGCGTGAACGCGCGCCGCGCCAGCGGCGGGAGCAGGCGGTGCAACGCGTCGCGCACGGCCCACCTGGCGGTGGCCGAGGTGCGAGCGGCGGCGGTCGTGGCGAAGAAGCGGTGAACCTCCAACGGCAGCGGGTCCTCGATCTCGGCGGCGATCGACAGGCCCGCGCGGGTCACGATCGATCGCGCCGCCGCCCGATCGAGACGCTGGATGTGGCCGACCTCCGCGGCATGCTCGGTCTTGCCCGCGCGCCGCGCCGACCAGTTCGCCTCGAGCGGGACCTCGACCACGACCGCGCTGCAAACGCGGGCCACCTCCGCGAGCAGCGCGGGCGGTTCGTGGACGTGCTCGAGCACGTGCGAGAGGATGCCGAGGTCGAATGCCCGGTCGCCGAACGGCAGGCGCCGGCCGTCGTATAGCTCCACCAGGTCGATCTCCGCTCGCTCGCGCGCGATCGTGACCGCGGCCTCGGTGATCTCGACCCCGGCGAGCCGGGCCCTCGCCCAGCGGCGATGGAGCTCTGACAGCAGCGCGCCGTCGCCACAGCCGACCTCGAGCACGCTGGCCGGAGCCGGAGCCGGAGCCGGAGCCGGAGGCGGCGCCCCAACCGGGGCCGCAGCGGGAGCCGGAGCTCGCCGCGCGTAGAGGGCGAGGACGTGATCGGCCTTACCGACGGCGCTCAGCGCCCGCCACCGCGAGTAGCGGGCCGCGTCAGCGGGGTCGCGCGAGTAGGCGTCGTCGTAGAAGCCGACGAGGTCGGTGGCGGCGGGCACCGGGGAGGCCTAGGGCGCCGGAGCCGTCGAGGGGGATGGGCGGGCGAGATAGTGGAGTTCAGACTTCTCCGGCGCGCCCTCTCCCGGTGCGAGCACCCTCGCGTCGCTGTCCATGCACTCGACCAGCTCGAAGCCCACCTCGCCGAATTGCCGCTCCTGGGCGTCACGCGAGATGTAGTAGTGCAGCAGCGTGAAGTGGTGCGCCTCGTCGTTGACGACGGCGTAGCCCGGCTCGAAATGCTCAAAGCGCAGGAGCCGCCGGTGATTGCGCACCCGCATCGGCATCAGCGCGACCTTGCCGATCGTGCGCACCAGGTTGCGCCCGCGTATGTCGGAGGGCTTGCTCCGGTAGGGCAGATGGTCACGGTTGTGCGAGGACATCCACAGCAGCCCCGCCGGCGCCAGCAGGCGGCCAATCTCGGCCAGGACGCGCCGACGCTCCGGGTCATCGAGCACGTCGAGCACGTTGTTGGTGGCGACCACGGCGTCCAGCGAGCCCGTTTCGAAGGCCGAGAGGTCGCACAGGTCCCTGACGCTGAAGCTCGCCCGTGGATAGGCGGCGTTGCAGTGGTCGACCATCCGCGGCGAGACGTCGATGCCATGGACGCTCCCGCCGAGCGCGATCAGGTGGCCGGTCAGGCGCCCGGCGCCGCACCCCAGCTCCAGTACACGCCCTGCAAGCTGCTCGCGGTAGGCACCCAGCAGCGCCGTCTCGGCCGGGCACAGCACGTCTGTGCTGTATTGCCTGACGAAGTCACGCCGCGCCCACACCGAGAGGTTGAGGCGTTCCTGCACGTGCCGTGCATCTGCGTCGCGCTCGGCCTCGGTTGCCACGTCGTGGGATTTTATCGACAGCGGTAGCCTCGTGCCCGGGATGCCCACGACGAGCCGCACGACGGCACTGACATCGCGGCTCGTTGAGGTGCTGCGCGAGGCGCCGGCCACTCTTCCGGCGCTCGTGGCCGTGGCGCTGTTCCTCGTTTGGGCCGCGGACGAAGCGGGCTTCCCCGTCACCCACTGGGCCCCCGGGGGCCTGATCCTGCTGGGGCTGCTCGCGGTAGCGCTCGGCTGCGTCGGGGTGCGCTGGCGCGAGATGCCGATCCCCGTGAGGGTGGCGCTCGGCTGCCTGGCGGGATACACCGCACTCAGCTTCCTGTCGATCATCTGGGCCGATGTGCCCGGAGCCGCGTGGGAAGGGGCCAACCGCACGCTGCTCTACCTGATGGCGTTCGCGCTGTTCGCCTGCTGGCCCCGGCGAGGGCGCAGTGCGGTGCTGCTGCTGGGCACCTGGTCGCTGGCAATGGTGGGCTTGGCCCTGTTCGTGCTGCTGCGCCTGGACGCCGCGAGCAGTGCGGGCCTTCGGAGCCTCATCCCGGGTGGGCGCCTGGTCTACCCGGCCGGCTACCCCAACGCCGCGGCGGCCCAGTGGCTGATGGCCTTCTGGCCGGGGGTGCTGCTCGCGCGCAGCCGCGCGCTCGCGCCCTGGCTGCGCGGCCTGCTCGCCGGAGGATCCGTGCTGCTCGCCGACCTCGCCCTGCTGAGCCAGAGTCGCGGCTCGTTCTACGCGACGCCGGTGATGCTGATCCTGGTGTTCGTGCTTCTGCCCGGGCGCCTGCGCACGTTTGCGGTTCTCGTGCCGGTGGCGGTCGGTGTCGGCGCCGGCACCCCGGCGATCCTCGCGGTCGGCGACCATCTCACCAACGGGAACCCAACCACCGGGGCGATGCACAGCGCGGTCGCCGCCGGCGTCGCCGCGTCCGTCGGGGTCGGGCTGGTGGTTGCGCTCGGTGCCGCGTTCGAGACGCGCTCGGGCCTCACCGAGCGAGCGCGCGGGCGAATCCGCGCGGGCCTGCGCGTGGCCGCGCTGGCCACCCTCCTGCTCGTCCTCGCCGGCGCCCTGGCGGTGGCGGGCAACCCGGTCACCCGGATCAAGAGCGGGTGGGACTCGTTCAAGGGCGGCTATGGCGCGGACAGCGCGACCGGGACCCGCCTGCTCAGCGGGCTGGGCAGCAATCGCTACGACTTCTATCGGGTGGCGCTTGACGAATTCGTCGCCCACCCGGTGCTCGGGATCGGCGCCGACAACTTCGAGCAGCAGTATCTCGCCCACGGGCGCTCCGACGAGACACCGCATTACCCGCACAGCGTCGAGTTGCGCACCCTGACCCAGACCGGCCTCGTCGGAGCTCTGCTCGCGCTGGTGGGCCTGGGCGCCGCGCTGATCGCCGTGGCGCGGGCCGTGCGGGAATCCGACCCGCTCGGGCGCGCGGTGGCCGCGGCGGCCGTCGCGGGATTCGCCTACTGGCTCGTACACGGCTCATTCGACTGGTTCTGGGAGTTCGCCGGCCTCGGTGCCCCGGCCTTTGCCTTGCTCGGGCTCGCCTGCTCGCTGGCTCCCGCTCGCCGCCGCGACTCCTCGCCGGGCGCGGCGGCGCCGGGCGCGCCGCCTGCGGGGACCGGCGCCGTTGCGCGGTCGTCGATCCGCAGGCCCCTCGTGATCGCCCTCTGCGCGCTGGCCGGCGGGGCGATCGCCGTTTCACTGGCCGCGCCGTGGCTCAGCGAACTCGAGGTGGAGAGCGCTGCACGGGTCTGGACGCGAGCGCCGCAGAGCGCCTACTCGCGGCTTGACGATGCGGCGCGCCTGAACCCCCTCAGCGACCAGGCCTACCTCGTGGCGGGGAGCATCGCGCTGCGCTATGGCGACCTCGCGCGCGCCGACCGCGAGTTCGCGTCGGCTCTGCAGCGGACCCCGGGCGATGCCTACGCCACGCTCGAGCTCGGGTCGATCGCCTCGGCCGAGGGGCACCGCTCGCGGGCCATGGTGCTGCTCGAACGGGCCGTCCGTCTGAACCCTCGCGACCCGCTCGCCCGGGAAGCCCTGAAGCTGGCCGCGGTAGGCCGCCGCGTGAACGTCGATGAGCTCAATCGACTGATCCTGCTCAACGCTGAACAAGCCGGCTAAACACGACCTTCAGCTCGCCTCCACGAGGCATTTCTGACCTCGACATGGGCATCGCGCTCCGCTAACTTGTAGTCTCGTCGATGCGTTGATTCCGGGCCTTCGCGCTCAAGGTGCGCGCAGCCGGGAGCCCCGGCGGATAACGAAATAATTGGCAGGGATGGCCAGGGCGTAACCCTGCCGACAAAGGGGGATCCAAGCAGGGACGCATGACCAGTCACCGGACGCTCACCACCACCGCTCTGCTCTTGGCGCTCCCCCTGGCGGCGGCCACGCCCGCGGCCGCCAACCCGATCCTCGGCGGCTATGGCGGCCCCGGGATGGGAAGCCAGGTGATCCTCGGTTCGGCGCTGTTCGGCGCCCCCCCTGCGGGCGGGGGCGGCGCGCCCGGCGCGAGCGCAGGTCCCGGGACCGGGGCGAGCGAGGGCGCGACCGGGGCGCTCGCCGCCGCGTCTGCTCCCGTGAATGTCGCTCCCGGGACCCACACGGGGGGAGCGGCGAGGGGCCCGTCCGGCGCGGCCTCCGGCTCGCAGCAGACCGGATTGCAGGCGACGGCATACGCGGCGGCTGGCGCCGGCTCCCAGCCGCTCGGTCTCACCGGGACTGACCTTGCGTACGTGCTCGCGGTGCTCGCGGCGCTCGTTGCGACGGGCGTGATCACCACCCGCCTCGCGCGCCAGCCGCGGTAGACGGCGTGCAGGCTAAAGGCATGTCAGCGAGCACCCGAGTACAGAGTTAGAAGGGAAGTACGCCGTCTCATGGACCGAACGGAACTCAGCCAGCAGACATCCACCACGCTTCCCCTTCGCGGCGAGCTCACACATGGCGCGCCTACTCCCAGGCTGCTCGGGCGCACGGAGTTTCGGGGCCCCCTTCAGTGGGTGCTGGAGGGTCGCGGCTGGGGTCTGCTGCGGCCCGCCGTCGACTTCATACTGCTGGCTGCGGCGGTGGTGATCTCGCTCGGAGGCGTGCACGCCGTGCTGCACATATCTCCCGAGCTGGCTCCGATGCTGGCACTGCCTCCGGTGGTGCTGCTGCTCTTCTACCTGCGCGGCCTGTACCGCACGCGCCTGCGCGCGCTCGTGCTCGAGGGGGTCGTCCCCGTCCTCAGCGCCGTATCCGTGGGCGCGATGGCGGTGGCCATGCTCGGCCGGTTCCTCAACGGCCAGGTCCCCGACCAGTCGGTCTGGCTGCGGGCCTGGGTTCTCGCTCTGGCCGGCGTCGGGCTCGGGCGCATCGCGCTGTCGGCCGCCCAGCGCTGGGCCCGCGCCCGGCATCTGGTCGGCAAGCCGGTTCTGATCATGGGCGCGGGGATGGTGGGGGCGCAGGTCGCGCGCCGGCTCGAAAGGCATCCCGAGTACGGCCTGGCGCCGGTCGGCTTCCTCGACGAGGACCCCCGCTCGGTCAGCGAGGTCGGCGGGCGCGATGTGCCCGTGCTCGGCACCGTCGAGGATCTCGACGAGACCGTCAGACGCATGGGCGTCAGGAACCTGATCGTGGCGTTCTCCTCGGTGACGGATGCTCGCGTGAGCCGCCTGATTCAGCACTGCCAGGAGCTGGGCATCGAGGTCTCGGTGGTGCCACGCATGTTCGACACGATCAACGACCGGATCGGCTATGACACGGTCGGAGGGCTGCCGCTGCTGTCGTTCACGTCCGTCGACCCCAACGGGATGCAGTTCGCGATCAAGCACGCCGCGGATCGCGTTCTGGCGTTGCTGCTCCTCGTTCTCCTCTCACCGCTGCTCCTGTGCGCGGCCGTGGCCGTTCGCCTCAGCTCGCCCGGTCCGGTGTTGTTCAGCCAGCGCCGGGTCGGACGCGACGGGCGGGTCTTCGACTTCTACAAGTTCCGCTCGATGAGGATCGACCCCGAGCAGAGGCGTGACAGCGACCTCTTCGGTGGCGTGGAGCAATTGCTGGCCGGGGACATCGCCCCCGGGGGGATCGAGGGCGAGGATCGCCGGACAGCCGTCGGCCGCTTCCTTCGAGGCACCTCCCTGGACGAGCTGCCGCAGCTGTTCAACGTCCTCAGGGGCGAGATGAGCCTCGTCGGCCCGCGACCGGAGCGGCCCGAGTTCGTGGAGCTGTTCAGGCAGGATGTGACCCGCTATGGCGATCGCCACCGGGTCAAGTCGGGGATCACTGGGTGGGCCCAGGTCCACGGCCTGCGGGGCCAGACCTCGCTGATCGACCGCGTCGAGCTCGACAACTACTACATCGCCCACTGGTCGCTCGGGCTGGACCTCAGGATTCTCGCCCTGACGGTGGTCGCGCTGTTCCGCAACGCAGAATAGCGATCAGATGCTCGCCTGGGCGGCCCTGCCGCTCCAGTACTGCGTGACGCGAACGCCCAGACCGTGAGTGCCGAGGACGGACGGCAGGGCGATCGAGTAGCGGTTGAAGCGGTCGAGGATGAATGCGGCGCGATAGCGCAGGACGCTCCCCTGGAAGGCTTCGAGCTCCATGAAGTCGCCGACGGGTCCCGAGCCGCTCGCCACGACCCGGCCCCCCCTGCTGCGCAGTCTGAGCGTCACCGGGCTGATGCTCCCGAGCGGCGACGCGAGAGCGCCCGCCAGCGCCGAGAACGCCGGCTTGCGCGCCCCTCGGGGAGAGAGCACACCGAACTGTTCGGCCGGGGAGTCCTGCAGCTTGTAGACGATCGCCGCGGCAACATACGGCGTGCGGGCCACCGCGCGGATCGTGTTCGCGAGATCCGCCGCCTGGACGGCGGGGGTCACGCACGCCTGTTCCTGCTCGATTCGGCGCGGATAGCAGCTGCTCCAGCCGAACTCGTCGAGCCACAGGGGGGTGGTGTCGCCGTTGGCCAGCTGCACTTCGTGAATCGAGCGCAGTGACGCCAGCGTCAGCGTGTAGAAGTGGACGGCCAGGCCGTCGTAGTAGCCCTTCATCCCCGCCGCGTAGAGGGCGCGCAGGAATACCCCGTTGGAGCCCACCAGGGCCCCCGCGAGCACCGCAACGCCTGGGTTCGCCGCCTTGATCGCCGGGTAGGACGCGCGGACGATGGCGGCGTAGCGCTTGGCCTTTTCCGGTCCGGCGAAGTATGCCTGGTTGCTCTGATCCGGCTCGTTCCAGATTTCGATCGCGGCGAGGGCGCCGGTGTAGCGGCGCGCCAGGTACGCCACGAACGCGGCGTAGTCGGAGGGGTTGACCGGCGGCCATGCGTTCGCGGCACTGGACTGTCCGGGCACGCATCTGCCAAGCAGGCTGGCGGGCGCCGAGGACGCCCAGCAGGGCGTCGTGTCCACCGTCAGGACGACCTCAATCCCGCTCGCACGTGCGTCGGCGATCAGACGGTCGGTGGAGGCGAGGGCCCCGCTGTCGATCTGTCCGGCGCCCTGGGGCTCGACCGAAGCCCACGCGACCCAAGTACGCACCAGCCTGGCGTGGAGCTTTGTGGCAGCCTCCACGGCTCGATCAATGCCGACCGCATTGGAGGCTCCGCTTAGTCCCGCGATGTTCACGCCGCCCTGGAAGGCCGTTGAGGAGAGTCGCCCAGGGTGCGGCGCGCCCTGGCGACCACTAGAAGGAGCGGCCACGGCTAGCGTTGCCAGGAGCGCCAGCGTCGCGAACGCAGCGACCCTGCGAGACAGCACTGGAATGGCTGTGGACATGGTGTGCATGGTTTACGAGCGTTGCGAGCGTCTTGAAGGCGACGGACAGATCCGGGCGCTGCCACTGTGTGCAAAGCCCATGCGAGAGGCTCCGCGGCCGTCGCCGCTGATGTAATCTACGCTTTCATGTCTCCGACGTGGGTTTGGTTGCAAGCGGCGATCGTCTTCTTCGTACTCATCGGCATGATCATCGCAGTAACAAAGCTCGTGTGAGCCGGTTCTGCGATCGGTTGAGCCCGCTCCAAGCCGACTCCCCTGGGTAGCGGCCCTGTGATCACCAGACGAGCGTCTTGCAACGCCTCATCCAAAATCCGGTCGGGGTTCCGACGGGAGCGCTAGTGTGGCTCGACCATGAGCGTTGCCGTCGGCCAAGCACACTGGAACCGTCGCTTCCGCCAAGAGTCGACCGGGCCCTGGGGAGCGGTCGTAGTCGCGCTGCTGTTCGTGCCGGTGGCGATCGCGATAGCGGAGCTGCTCTACTTGAACCCCCCCAGCTGGAAGATCGCGATCGGCGGGGGCGTGCTGCTCGCGATGGCCACCGCGCTGGTACTCACGCGGTTCGAACTCGCGGTGTTCATCGGCTTCCTGCTGACCTCGATCGTCTTGGTGCAGCCGGCTCCCTCGGATGCTCTGTTTGGCCTCATTATGGTCATTGCCTTCGTAACTGGACGCTTCCGCCTGGCGTCGGTGCCGCGTATCGCGATTCTCTTGGTAGCCTCGTTCCTAGTCCTCAACGTCGCCTCGACAGGTGCCGCGTTGAGCTTCAGCGTCGCCGGACAGTTCTTCTTCATCACGCTTTACCTTGGCGCATTCAGCATTTGGCTTGCGGGATACGTCGATCGACCCGAGCGCGCTCGGCGCATCGTTCAAGCCTATCTGGCCACCGCTGTCTTTACATCTCTACTCGCCACGGCTGCACTATTCATCCATTTCCCTGACCACGAGTTGCTGCTCGGATCCGAGCGTGCAAAGGGCTTCTTCAAGGACCCCAACGTCTATGGGCCGTTCCTCATCCCCATCGCCTTGATCTTGGCCGAGGAGATGTTTCACCCGCGTTTGCTGCGTCTTCGCGGCTCGTTCAAGCTGATGAGCTTTCTGGTGCTCGTGGTCGGCGTGTTGTTCTCATATTCCCGCGCTGCGTGGCTCAATCTCGCTGTCGGCCTGATCGTGCTAATTGTGGTTGTCGCGGCTCGGCGCCCGGACAAACGTGCACTGTCTCTCGTGCTCGTGGTGATCCTCGGGGCGATCGCGCTCGCTGGCGCCGTGATCCTGACCGGCTCGCTCGGGTTCCTGGACGAACGCGCACGTCTCCAAGGGTACGACACAGGTCGTTTCGCGGCGCAGGCGTTCGGGGTGAGACTTGGCACATCCCACCTCTTTGGGGTGGGACCAGGCCAGTTCGAACTGCTCTCTCCTCTAGCCACGCACAGTCTCTACATCCGAGCCCTGGCCGAGCAGGGGGTCTTGGGTCTCCTAGTCATCGTCGCACTCGTGGTCGCCACCCTGATTTTCGCAGCTCTCAACGTGGTGCGGGGCAGGGACACGTATGGGATCAGCGCGGCCGCGCTCTTGGCGGCCTGGTGCGGCCTCATCGCCAACAGCTTTGTGGTCGACACCTTGCATTGGCGCCACTTGTGGCTGGTAGCGGCGTTGATCTGGGCAGGTGTGATGAGTGCCCGGGGGAGGGCCTTCAAACCCCCGTCACCGCATGAAGGAGAGTTTCGGGTCGCGCGGATCGACCCGTCGCCGGACCAAGGTAACGGATTTGGATTATCTTCCCGTGGGCGGCGCCCCGTGGGCAAGGGTCAGCGCGAGTGACGTTAACTTCCGTTCAGCCGCCAGGGCGCACGATCCCCTACCGCTCGTGGGTCGCCAAAACTCGCTCATTTATGTAGTACGGTGAGAACTCAGCTCTCGCGCCGACGACCGCAAGACCCATAGGCGATATCTGGAGCCGGACGAGCAGTCCCTTGAGCTCTTCGGCTTGATAGGGGCTCACGCGATCGAGTCGCCCAACCAGCAGCACATCGTCCGCCTGTCTCGCCAAGAGCTGAGCATCAGCGATACCGAGCAGCGGGGGTGAGTCAATGAGTATGTAGGCGTAGTCTCGGTCTCGAAGATCGTCAAAGACGAGGGCGAGAGCGGGGGAGGAAACGAGTGTTGTGGGGTCTGACGGTATGTCGCCAGCAACGAGGATATCCAGATTCAGCTCGTCTGGCGCCGCTCGGATCGCAGCGTTGATGGTTTTGCTTAGAGAGGACGTGTCACTGATAGCCTCGCTGAGCGTCAGGGTCTCAGTCTGTACCGCACGCAGACACTCAGAGAGGCCAGGGCTCGAGGGAACAGCGAATCTCGTGTGGAGCGTAGGAGAGCGCATGTCACCGGAGATCAGAAGGGTCTTCTGTCCCGTGCGGGCCAACGAGCGTCCGAGGTTGGCCGTCACGGTGGTCTTGCCCTCAGCATGTGTAGCGCTCGTAATCAGCAGCATCCGCTGACCGCTTGCCGGAGGATCAAGAAGCCTGAAAGCAGTCTGGAGTAAGTCGTAGGCCTCGTGCTCAAGCCCAAGCAACGCGCGACGTCTGCGTGGTGTGGTTAGGCGTGAGCGATACGGAATCCCCGCCAGGACGGGAAGTTCAAAGGCGTCCCCGAGCTCCCGTGGGCTGGCAAAGCGTGGGCGCAGCTGGTCTCGAGCGAGCACGATCAAGATTGCTAGAAAAAGAGAAACCACCAGCGCAATCACCCCGTTGACGGCCACTCGCGGAGACGTCGGACTGGATGGCGAGGTCGCCGATTCGGCTATCTGCAGCTCAGATTGTGTGCCGGTCGCGCTGATCTGAAGTGCGCTGATCCTGTTTTCCAACGCGGCGATCTTGGCGCCGGCATTTGGTGAGCCCTGCAGCTGGGTGATCTCCGCTTCAAGTTGCGTGCGTGCGTCCTCGAAGCCACGGTTCTGAGTAGTGATCTCTTCCGCAAGAAACGCGTGAGCGACGGCGTTTGCACGCGCAGCAGCCACGGGTGGCTGCTGCGCGGTCGCGCTGATCGAAAGGATGTTTGCGCTCGATTCGGCTGACGAGCTGATCGCTTCCTTGACGGCGGCAGGCGATTCGTGCAGCTGTTTTGCTGCCGTGTCGATGACGGTGGGCGCCTCGACGAAAGCTTGATAGGTGGAGAGTTGTCGTTGAGTCGATTCGACGTCGGTGGGTGCGAGCACGGAGGACTGTGGGTTGTACACGAGCCGCGCCGAGGTACGGTAGGTCTTTGGCAGCGCCGATGAGACGGCGATCACCAAAAGCGTTACGAGGATCACGATCCCGACAATCAGCGGGACGCCGCGACGCAACGCCTCCACGTAGCGGCGGACGTCGACCGCTTGGTCGGAAAATCCTGGCGGTCGAGTGTCTCGAGCGCTCATCGTGCCGAGGGGTCTGCGATCGCCGGCGATGATCGATCCGGATTGTCCGGGCGCTTGTAGGGTTGACCCATACGGTTGGCGGGCATCGAGCGCACAAGCTCATCGTACACACCGATCAGACGGCTGATCATCGTCGCCACCGTAAACCGGTCGTTGGCACGCTGTCGTGCCACGTCGCCCATTGCTACCCGTACGCGGGGGGCGTCAAGAAGCCCTATGAGGGCCGTCGCCAGCGCTCGCGAGTCGCGGCTAGGAACAAGCAGCCCGCTCTCGCCATCGACGAGCGCCTCACCAATGCCCCCGACGTTGCTCGCGACCACGGGGAGACCGACGGACATCGCTTCCAGAACGACATACGGGAACGCCTCGGCCCATGATGGATGGACGAATACATCGATGCCTCTCAGCACGGCCATCGGATCGCCGGTAGGCCCGAGGAACCGGATCGAGTGGGCGACACCACGCTCGACTGTCTGCGACCGCAGGCCATCTAGCTCAGGGCCGTCTCCGCAGATTGCGACCAACGCCCTAGGATGCCGCTCTAGAACGTGGGGCATAGCGTCGATAAGAGTCTCAAGCCCCTTCCCGGGGCGCAACTGCGTCAACGCGCCGATAACAGGTCCGAGACCTGAGAGTTCGGCGATGCGCGCGTCGACTGGGCCGTCGCTGGCGGGCGGAACCCCGTTGTGGACAACCCTTACGCGCTCTGGTGCCCCTACGGAGCGGGCTAGGCGTGCCTCGGCCTCACAGACGCAGACGACGCGGGTGCTCAGGGGCGCGAGTGAGCGCTCTATCCCCCGATAGACGTGGCGCTCTCCGGATCGCGCAAAGTACCCCGCGAAGGCATATCCATGTGGCGTGTAGACGAGGGGGATATCACAATGCGCAATGCGCGCCACGCGGCTTAGCGCTCCGGCCTTTGAACTGTGGGCATGGACGACGTCCGGGGACACTTCGCTGATGGCCCTTGACAGGAGGTGTAGCGCGCGGAGATCGGCGGCCGGCGCTACCGCTCGGCCCATCTCGAGGTCTATGTGATCAACCTGCCGCCTGGCACTCTCCGGGACCCCAGGAGCGCAGAGGCTGATCTCCCAGCCGGCGTCGCTCAGGCCGTTGATGAGATCGCCGATGTGGCGACCGACCCCGCCGTCGATCGGCTGGGTGCAGAGCATGAGTCGGGGCACTGGCTCTTCACACTAGCGGCGATCCGGGTGTTTCCCGAGCCTCGCGCTGCGGCCATGCGTGGCCGCGGGCGGATGCGGGACGAGCAGGACGTACGCCGAGCGAGACGGCCGGAACCCGGCACCGCCCGCGTAGTCCGCACGCAGGCGGTAGTGACGGCCCGAGGTCAGGGCGAGCGTGCGAACGAAGGCTCCCTTGGGGGTCACCGCGACGGCGAGATGCGCGACGGCGACCCAGCCTCTGGCCTGCCGCGCCTGGATCTCGATCGTGACCCTCCCGCGGTTGGCGCGCAGGACGCGCCCGGCGATCCGTGTGGCGACCCGTCGCGCGCGAGCCGCGCGTTCACGCCGTCGGCGGGCTTCGCGGGCGGCGCGCCTGCTCTTCTGATGACCGGCGCCCTTCGGCGGCTTGGACGGCTTGGAGGGCCCCGCGGGCGGCGTCCCGCTGCCCGTCGTGGGCGCCGGTTCGGGGCTGCCGCCGCCAGTGACAGGTGGCGTGGAGGCTCCCGGCGCCGTGGCCACCGGAGCCGCTTCTTCGACGACCGTCTTCGTCGGGGTTTCAACGCTCGGCGGTTCGCTGACCGGCGGTGGTTCGGCGGGCGGCTGCGGGATGTTTCTGAGGATCGCGCCGGAGGCGGCCGGCAGGGTCACCGAGGTCACCGTGTTCCCGCTCAGGTTGAGCATCGGTGAGGCGAGTTTAACGCTGCGGCTTGGTTCACCGGGTTGATTCACCAGCACAAGACCACCGGAAAAGTCGCGGCGCAGGAGCCCGCTCCAGAGATAGCGCTGCCCTGCCGCTGCCCCCAATTCAACGCTCCAGCCAGGCCACCAGTTGTCCGGTGTCTGCCCGCCGCCACCAACGGCATCGTTGCCTGTCGAGATGAGGAAGTAGCTGGCCAGGTTCAGTTCGAGCCCCTGGTCGTCTTCAGCTGTTCCGTACAGAATCACTCCCCGACCCAGGCTGTGGACCTCTTCTGTGTAGGACAAGAGGGAGCTTAGGGACCATGGGCCGGTACCCCCGGTCAGCCCAGCATCGTTGGCGCCACGCTCAAGGTTGATGTAGTTGGCAGATTCCATCTCAACACGAATGCTCGCGTTGGCGATTCCTCGCATTTCGTCCGCAAACCAGATGACGTTGTGAACAATTTCGGTGTCCGGAAGGGCTTGGCGGACTTCCTGCATAAACAGCGCCATGTATGCACGCCATGCTTCTTCGGTCATCGGCTGACCCGTCGAGGGATCGATCGGCGCGACGGCCTGTCCCGCGCCGTTACCTACCTGCATGTTCATGTTGACGTCGTCGATAAATACCCCACGATAGCCTTGGGCCACGGTGGCCGAGAGGTTTTCGATCCAAGCCCTGCGGAACGCGAGGCTCGCGATATCGCCTGCATATTGGGGACACGTGCCGCCCGAGCATCCGAAAGGAATATAAAGGGGGTTGCCGTGGGAATCCCGAAGGATCCATTCTGGGTGCTGAGCGGCTACAGGGCTGCCGGGGTAGATCGCGTAGGCGTCATCGTATACGAAGCCGTCGGGATACCAGCTGGTCTTTTCGTTAAAGTAGGGGGCGAACACTCCCATCCTCCAGACGTGGGTGCGCAGCCATGCCTGTTCCGCGAGGGTCGGGTTGCTTGTGAACTGGTCGAAGGACGAGCCAGCCATGAGGAAGTAGTTCACTGATCCTGCGTTGGCGGCGGCTGCGGGATCGCAGAGCGGCGTCGAGAGCAGCATCGCCAGAGCGCAGGCGGCGATGCCCGTCCACATTCGTTTGAGCATCCGTGTCTCCTCGGTAGCTGGGCCTTCTCCCGTGCGGGAGAACCCTGGCTTTGCGTCCCCGACTCACGCCGGGTTTGCCTTTTTCAAGGTGGGGCGGGTTGTCTATCGGTCCGCTGGCAGTCAGACTTGAATTCCGGCCGTCGTGTGCCACGATCCGGTCGGCCGACTCTTGCAGGTCTGGGAGCGTCGTCGCGAGCGGCTGGACAAATGGTTGATCCGACGACATTGCCGGTGCCGTATTCTTGGCCGATGCGGATCTCGCACGTGATAGCGACGAAGGATCGGCCAGAGCCGCTTCGAGAGGCGCTCGAGAGCTCGATGGACAATCTGCCTGACGACGGCGAGATTATTGTCGTCGACGGTGATCCAGGGCGGTCTGCGGAGACCGTAGTCGCCTCGATCGAACACCCACGAGCCAAGAGCGCCATCCGATACATTCAAAGTGCGGCCGGCTCTTCGGACCAGCGCAACGTGGGCATCGACGCCGCCCTAGGGGATATTTTGATCTTCACGGACGATGACTGCGTGATCTTGCCGGGAATGTTCGAGGCGCTCGTCGGTGCTTACGACGACCACTCGGTAGTAGGCGCTACGGGACATATTCTGAACCCGAAGGAGGCGCGTATCGGTAGTTCGACCGGATCGTGGTTGCGCTGGCTCGTGCTTGGTGGTGGACGCCAGGGCACGATGACCAGCTTTGGATTTCGTCGCCCGGTGATCGATGTTTTTCATCCGCGGGATATGCAATACATGCCGGGATCGCTTATGTCAGCCCGCCGAGTCCTCGCCGCGGAGATCCGGTTTGATGAGCAGCTGACGAACTACGCGCTCGGCGAGGACGACGACTTTTCATATCGCCTCTCACGCCTTGGGCGGATTCGGTACGTGCCGGACGCGACCGTGCTTCACAAGTCACTTGGAACACGCGCCGTGAATCGGCGAGCGTTAGATCGACTCGTGATCGTGAATCGCACGTATCTCTTTCGAAAGAACTTCGGCGGCACGTGGCGTGGAAGGCTGGGATTCGCTGCATTGATCGGCATGCTCTTTGCTCACCGGGTCGTCAACCGTGAATGGCAAGGCGTCCGCGGGCTGTTTGATGGGCTGCGCGAGGTTGGTCGGTCCGTCGGAAGCGCACCCAGCACCGGTCAGGGTTCGTGACTGCGCCTCGGTCGTGTGGCCGTTGCGACAGCCTCAGTGGGCGAGCTGCCGTATGCGACGTGACGGTCTGATTAGGGCCACGAGGGCCGCTCTGGAGGCCTGTCGGCCTGCCAGGGCGCGTATCGCCTCGCCCGATACGATCGCCAGATAGTAGAGGATCGTCGTCGGCGTGTTGTGGCGCCGACGGAATAGGCGCACCTTGTTAACTGCCAGCAGTGCGGCCAAGGTCGGGTCGGTTCGGGACTCACCGCCAATGTGCTCGACGACCGCGGCTGGGTCATACCAGAGGGACCAACCTTTATCGGCGGCCCGCAGGGCGAACTCGGTCTCCTCGCTGTAGAGCAAAAAGGACTCATCCCAGGGTCCCGTATCCATGAGGCAGGCGGTAGAGATCAGCATTGCCGCACCCGTTGCCCAGGCGGCAGTGCACGGTGAGCCGTACTCACGCGGGTCGCGGATCAGTTCGCCGAGGGATCCAGTGCGTCCCGCGAAAGTCACACCAAGCACCGCCTCGGCTGCCGCCCTGAAGACGGCTGGGTGCCTGCGTAGGGACGGTACTAGCGTACCATCGGGGTGTACGAGTCTTGGCACCGCGATCCCGCATGCAGGCCGTTGCAGCGCCTTGGCGAGGACCGCCAAGGCGGCGGCGCCGACGCGACAATCAGGATTGAGCACCATGATCGCGTCGAGTTCTTCGGTGTTAAGGACTTTGACGCCCGCATTGATCGCGGCGGCGTAGCCTACATTGCGACCGAGCTCCACGATCTCGGTGGCGGGGATCGCCATCTCCCGCGCGACTCGGACTGAGTCATCGCGGGAGGCATTATCGACTACCACGACCCGCGCAAGTCGTGCACCGATGCATCCAGCCACAAGCGATTTCAGGCAATGACCTAGCACGCCCGCACTGTTATAGGTAACAACGATGATTGCGACGCGGCTGGGAGACGCGGTCGTCCCCTCGTCAGTCCCATGCGCAATCATGGGCTTTGGCCGACCGGCGAGCGCACACCCTTATGTCGCAGCGCGTGGGTGAACGATCGGATGACATCGAAGTCTTGCGGGAAGGCCAGTCGCTCGACGGGTAAAAAGACGGCGAGATAGATGCCGATCCCTGCGGGTATGGCGAGTGCGAGCCGTGGCGCGAGGAGCAGCATAGTGACGGTCGCCGCAGCGCTCCCTAGGACGGTGCCCGTAAGTAGTCGGCGAACCTCGAGCGGTCCGCGCAGTCGTCGCGCGAAGAGCAGCAGCGTCGTCGCCACCAAGAGCTCGGAGATCGAAGTCCCTACTGCTGCACCGTCGAGCGAATAGCGCGGGATGAGGACGAGGTTGAACAGCACATTCTCAGCAAACACCGCAAAATAGACGGCCGGAACGATCTTTCGGGAGTCCTGTGCATAGAGCAGTTGACCGGTGAGCGCACTGACGGGCGCGAGCGTGATTGTCGGCGCGAGCAGGACGAGCGCGCCACTGGCCTGGTGGTATTGCGGACCGTAGAGTAGGGCCACAATCGGTACCGCGAGAACCGCTGCCGCGAGTGCAGTTGGAAGCGTGATGGCTAGCACGAGCTTGAGGGCCCGCTGGTAAACAGTACCGACGGTCGGCGTGCTGGTCGGCGTCAATCGGGCCATCGTTGGCAGAACCGCCACACACACGCTCCACGTGACAAATGCGGTTGTTTCGAGCAATCGATAGGCCGCGCCGTACTGACCAACTTGCTCAGCAGGCTTGAATGCGGCCAGCATGGTCATGTCGATGCGGGAGAGTAGGGTGATCGCGACCATGCCTAGGCCGATCGGCACCGCCGCGCGCGTCACCCTGATTGCGCCGCGGGCATCAAGCTTAAACCGGGGTTGGGCGACTCTGCGGTATAGGAGCCAGGCCGCAAAGCACGCTGCGAGTCCGGCGCCTACGGCGTAAACAGCGGCGACGCCCACGATGCCAGCACCCCGGTAGAGGATAAAAATTGCGACCCCACTCGTAACCCATCGCTGTGTAATCAGGACCGTGGGCATCAGTGCTACCCGTTCAAAAGCCTGAAAGACTGCGAATGAGACTTGGATCAGGGAATCGCATATGAATCCGATGCCCATCAACAGGATCACCAGACGCGTCTGTGCGCTCATGCCGGTCAACGAGGCGATCGTCAGGGCGATAAGCAGTGGCGGAACGGCCATGAGAATCCTCGAGAGAAGGACGTGTGAGTAGTACTCATCAAGCACCTGCCGATCCCGAGCTACGGCACGAACGAGCGCGAAGTCCTGTCCGAATTGACCCAACGTGAGTACGAGCCCCGCGAAGGACATCGCGAAGACGAGTACACCGAACTGGCTAGCGCCCACCTTGCGAGCCACGATGAGGTAGAGTGCTGCGGTCGCGATCTTGGATCCAATGTCGGCGATCGCTCGGAAGCTTGCGTTGGCCAGGATGCGGGACGAATGGGGTTGAGGCTCTAGATTGGCATCGGCCTCGAGGTCGCCGCCGTTGAGCAGGAGTTTCTCGTGCTCTGCGCTGCGCACTGCCGGTGTCACGTCTCTTCGCGCCAGGCCACCCGCGGTGGTATGCGCGCTCGTGCGTTGCCTACCCGCCTAGTATCCGTGACCGGCTCGCGCTCGAGCTCGCGCTTGATCGCCGAGTCGATGGCGCGGTGGGCCGCCTGCTGGGCTCCCAGTTCTCGGAGTGAGTGGTGGAGGCCCGGAAGCAGCTCCAGGGTTATGTTCGGCCACCGGTCGAGGCGCTTGAGGTGACCGTCGCGCACGAGTTCGTCGTATAGGGGCTCGTCGCCCGAGAAGGCGAGCATCAGCGTCTTGCCCGAGTCGCGCAGGGAGTCGAGCGCCTGATCGACCCGGTCGCCGCCGAGCCGCCGCGTCCGGCGACGCTCGAGCGCTCGGCGCGCGAACGTCAGCGGCGCCTTCGGCGACCACTGCAGCAGTGCGAGGACGCGAGCGACCGACGCGTCCCCATGGGCCGCACGCCGCCAGAGCTCGCTGCTGTGCAGGCCGGCGCGCAGCTCGCGCATCTTGTCGAGGCTCGGGTCCCAGAAGAAGGCACGGGGGTTGAGCAGCAGCGCGGAGACGACGCGTTCGTCCTGCAGCGCCCCATGGAAGGACCAATACGCGCCTGAGCACAGTCCCCCGAGTACGAAGCGCTGCGCCGCTCCCCGCGCCTGCAGTCCGTCAAGCGCTGCGCGGACCTGGTCGATCGTGTCCGTCGCGTAGAGCGTCGCGAGATCTCTCGGGGCGAGCGAGTCACCCGCGGAGTCGCCGAGCGCCGCCAGGTCCAGGCGGGCCACGGGAACGCCCCTCGCCGCCCAGCGGCGGGCCGCCTCGACCCACATGCGGTTGGGTCCGATGCGGTGTATGGCGCCCGCGTTGAAGAGCACGACGCACTCATCCGCCCGGCGCGTGCCCACCGGCTCGGTGACGATCCCGAACAGCTCTTGCGAGCCCTGGCCGACGAAGAACGGGCTCTCACGCACCATCACCCCGTCGACCTCGAACTCCGCCGCGGCGGCGTCGGTCGGCCGAGTGGCGGCACCGGGGGCCGGCTCACCGTGCGTCGGCGCCGACGCCGAGGCCCGGGGGAGTTCGCCCAGCCAACGGTCGACCTCGGCGAAGACGTCGGTCGGCGGCACGGCGTCCTGAGGCCTGGCCATCATCGCTCCGTAGCCCTGGGCCTTCGCGCTGGTGACCTCGACCCCGGCGGAGTGCAGATGGTCGCGCAGCCGCCCGTCGACCGGCAGCCCGTCGCGCAACAGCATCAGCACGTGACGGTCGGCCGGGTCGGGGACGGTCAGCCGGGTCAGATCGAGCGCATCGAGGTCCTCAACCGTCTCGGGGTTCAGCACGAAGCCCCCGACCTCGAGGGGCCCCTCCGTCGCTGTCGGCGAGCGCTGTGCCAGCTGGAGCGATCCGCGACGCGCCCTGTTGGGCGAGAGGCCCTTCGCTTCCAGGCTCGCGAAGGCGCGCAGCTCGCGCAGCAGTGTGCGACCGCGCGCGGGCGTCGCCCACAGCACGAGATCGTCGATCGGGGCGCCCCGGCTCAGCGCGACGGTGGCCACCAGACCGCCGAGGCCGATCCCGATGGCCGCCACGCGACCGGCCCCAGTCTCGGCCCGCAGCCATGCGGCCGCGTCGCCGGTGGCAGCGATCCAGGCCTCCAGCCGTCCGGGATCCTGTGGCGAGCCCGCGCTGTCCCCGCTGCCGGGGAGGTCGAAGCGCAGCGCCGGCTTGCCGCCGAGGGCGAGATGGGAGGCCCACTCGCGGCGGCTGCGGTAGGAGCAGACGTCATCCCAGCCAAACGGCGGGCAGATCAGGATCGCGACGTCGGTCATCGAGGTGTCGCTGGAGGCATGCATGAACCCGAACACGTTCGTGGACGCGCCGCTGAGGTAGACCGGGCGAGGTTGCGGGACCCTACTCATCGAGCGGCCCCTCGCCGATCCCGCCGGCCACACGGAAGCGCAGCCGCCCATCGAGGTTCAGGGCCGTGAGCCAGCCGCCCTCGCAGGAGTCGTCGCAGAATCGTGGTCGCAGAGTGATCATTCGAGTTGTTCCCGGCTCGATCGAGAGGGCGTCGTCATCGGCGATGAAGCCGGGGACGTGGGCACGCACCCCCCAGGCTAGACGGCGCGAGGCGATGCTGAGGCGCACCCTCCGGTCATCCAGCCGTTCGGCGCCGACCTCCAGGCCGAGCTGGTCGGCCGACTGCGGCGATGTGGGCCTTCCCGCGGGGAAGTAGAACGACTGCGAGAGCAGCTGGGGCACCGTGTGTTCGTCGGCTTCGAGGCTCGCCACGATCACGTGCTGCGCGGGGGGGCCGAACCTGTAGGCCCAGCTCGCGTCGACGAAATGGCCGATGATGGCCTCGACGTCGCGCTCGCGGTATCCGTGGGGATCGAGCTCCAGAGTCTCCTCGCCGCCACCTACGCTCTGCTCGAAGCCTCGGTAGAGGGCGATCCGCAGCTTCACGGTGAGGGCAGCCGAGTGGTCGTTGGCGACGTGCGCCCTGACGCCTCCCAGCCCCTCGTCGGTCATCCATACGGCGATCGGCGCGAGCGCCCGCGCCAGATGCCGAAAGACGACCTTGGGCTCGCCGCGGCTGTCGATCAGACCCCAGCCGGCGCCCGGCAGCACGTCCTGCAGCCAGAGCACCAGTCCTCCGCCGCACGTGGAGCCTCCGCGACGCCACTCGCCGAAGACCGCGGTCATGACCTCACCTGTCACCGCACGTGAGAGCTCGAGATAGCGATCGTGATCCACGCGACGTAGCTCGGACGGGTCGACGTCGTAGAGCAGCCGCAGGTAGTGGTCGCGCACGTCCTCGAAATCCCAGCCGGCGCCGCGGTCGCGGGGCACGGCGGCCTTCCAGACCGGATGATCGACGATCAGATCACCCGAGCCCCGCGGCAGGATCTGCTCGATCGACTCCTCGTCCGGCACGTTGGAGAAGGCCAGGCACTCCGCCGCAAAGCGCACGCCGGCGCGGCGGGCGTCCTCCAGCGGGCGCAGGTAGCCGCCGACGCCGTAGTAGTTCGCGACGCCCGCTTCGGGACGGAACGGCAGCGCGCCGCCACAGGGCGCGGAGGGCACATAGACCGCGTCGACGCCGCTGTCCCGGACGAGTCCCGGGAGCAGCTCGCCGAACAGCTCGCCACGTCCGAGCGAGGGGTCGAGACCGAGCATCGCAACCTGCTGATCGATCTCGCTGTTGCCGCAGATGACGGCCAGGCTGGGACGTCCTCCGAGGGCCTCGAGCACCGCAGCCGCCTCCCGGGCGACGGCGTCGCGAAAGGCCTCCTCGGCGATCGGATAGTCGAAGTTGGCGAACATGAAGTCCTGCCAGACGAGAATGCCCAGCTCGTCGCAGAGGTCGTGGAACGTGCTCGTCTCATAGGCACCGGTGCCGGCGAGGCGCAGCATGTTCATCCCGGCGGCGCGCACGCGTTCCAGCGCGGCCCGCACCTCCGACTCGGCGGGGGCCAGTCCGACGCTGTCGATCGGCGTCCAGACGGCTCCCCGCGCGAACACGCCCACGCCGTTGACCTCCAGCGCGATCCCGTCCCGCTCGACGTCGTGGGGCTCCCCCGGGCCGAAGGTGAGGTCGCGGAAGCCGACACGACCCGCTCCGACCGCGATCGTCCCGCTTCCCACATCGAGGTGCAGGCGGACGTCGTGCATGATCGGCTCGCCGTGCGTGTGAGGCCACCAGAGTGCCACGTCCGGGATCCGCAGCTCGCCCCCGAACCCGACGCCGCCGAGCTCGTCTGCGCCCTCGCCGAGTTCGAGCTGGCCCCGGTGGGCGCCGGAGGGGCCGACCAGCTCGATCTCGGCCGACCCGGGTCGCTCGCCGTCCAGTCGCCGTATCCGCCCGGCGACGGACAGCACGCCCTGATCGCCCTCCAGGCGCGGACGCAGTCGCAGCTCATCGATCGAGACTCGCCGACGGCGCTCCAGGCAGACGGGGCGCCAGGGCCCGACGGCGGCGGGCCCGGGCGCGAATCCCGGTGCGCGCCCGATCAGCATCGTCCGAAAGAACCGCAGGTTGCTCTCGGGGACCAGCCTCGTGTGCCAGCGGGCACGCGGGCGACGTCGCGGGCGAAGCAGCGGCCCCAGCGCGCGGCAGCGGATCGCGATCTCGTTTGAGGACTGCAGGCGCTCGGACACATCCACGGCGTGAGGCGCGAACATCGAATCGCTCGCCAGCACCAGCTCGCCGTTCAGGTAGACCTCCGCGACCGTCGCGATGCCGTCGAGGCGCAGGTCCACCTCCTCTCCCGGCATTGGCGGCTCGGCGTCGAAGCTCGCCCGAAACCACCAGTCATCGGAATCGAAGTCGCGGGCGTCGCCTGTGTGCCAGAGGCCGGCCTCTCGCAGTGCGCCCGCGGCCGTCCCCGGGACGCGCGCCGGGATCCAGGTCAGGTCGTCGAGCTGCGCGGCGTCGAACTCGCGATCGGCCGGTGCCGCGGCGGTCTCCCAGCCGGCCGAGAGGGCGCGCAGCTCATGGCCCTCCACGCGGACGCGCGAGGCCGTGCCTGGAGCGACGATTGAGCTAACCAATTGCGTCATCGAGCCGATCCATGCCCTCGTCCCATGCCTCCGCCAGCCCAGCCAGCGCAGCCTCGGGCTCAAAGGGTCGCCTGCGGGCAAGCCTAAAGGAGAGGACCTTGCAGCCCTCCACGATCCGGTGCAGCGCCGTGGCGGCCGGCTCGCCGCGAGCGCCCAGCAGCCACCGCGCCTGCGAGGCCGCCACCTCGAACGCCGACCCGACCATCCGCACGGTCGCAAACGCGTAGGCGTGATACTGCTCGGCATCACCCTCGAGGAGGCGCGGCAGGTCGATCACGAGCTGCTCGGCAAAGCGCCGGAAGGGGTTGGTCGGCGGTCGCCGGGAGAGGTGGCCTCGCAGGAGGGTGTGGGCGGCGTCGCGCAGCTCGTCGCCGGTAAGCCCGGGGCCCGCGTCGAAGCGCACGAGCTCGGTGTAGGGAGGCAGGACGTCCTCCGAGAAGGGGCGACCGAGGCGGAAGACGCCCCGATAGTCCTCCCCGTCGAGCTCGTAGAGCCCCGCTGCATGGAAATAGCGGAGCCGTTCACCGGCGGGATCGATCGCCTCGACGACGACCGAGGTCTTGACGTGCTCGGAGCGGTAGCTCGTTGCGAGGGTGTCGGGCAGATACCAGGAGTCGAGCTCCACGATCAGCGTTCGGCCGGCCTCGATCTGCTCGGCGGCCTGCTCGGGCAGCGGGCGATAGGGCTGCATCTCGTGCACGTCGAGTCCGAACAGCAGGTCCAGATCCTCCGGGAAAGGCTTGAAGAACGTCCACTGATCGCCCTCGAAGTCCATGCGGGCCGTGCAGCCCATCGCGGCGACCGGCTCATCGCCGCGGGCGTGAAGCAGCTCGATCAGGATGTCCGTGTAGCAGTTGGTTTCCGCGTAGGTCCGCTCGGGCGAGTGCAGCCAGTGGGGCTGGTAGCTCTCGGGGTCGAGATCCAGCAGGCTCCGCAGGGGCGTGGCCGAGGTGCCCATCATCCCACCCACAAGCGGTCGCGCACCTCAGCGGGCCAGGCCTCGAGCGCGAACCCATGGGTGCGGAACAGCGCCACGGTGATTCGCTCGAGCCCGAATCCGAGACACGCCGTGTGAGCCGGGCCGCCGTCGGCGAGGCGGATCCCGTAGGCCGAGGCGAAGTGATCCTGGTGATAGTTGAACGAGGCCACGGCCGTTGGCCCGGGGCGCGCGATCTCGGTGGTGACCTCGAACTTCAGATGCAGCTCGCGCTGGCTCGCGGCGAGCATGCGCCCGCTTCGCCCGAAGAAGGGGTCGCTGGCGACATCGAGCTGCACCTGCAGGCCGATCCCGCGCAGGATCTCCACGGCGCGGTCGCGCCACAGCTCCCGCCAGGCCTGAACGACCTCGGGCTCACCGATGCGCACGATCTCGCGCTGATGGAACATCTGCAGCCGCGCAGGGTCGCCGGAGGGCTCGTGACGGAACACATAGGCGCCGCCGGCGTCGACGGTCACGCCGCCGGGCGCCAGCCCTCCCCGGGCGGCGATCGCCGGATAGACCGGATAGCAGGCGGCCGGTGTGAGGACGAGATCGGTCATGCGCTGGAACTCGCTCCAGTCCTCATGGCGGCTCGCGCGCTCGGACTGCTCGGCGGCCTGCTCCTCAGAGCCGGCGAAGGCGAAGATGCTCGCCGCGAGATGCGGGAAGGATTTCAGGTAACCGACCGTCTCCAGATCGTGGCGCCGCATGACCGGCGGGAACACGAGCCGCTCGGGTCGCTCGGAGGCGGCTGCGCGTGTGACGAGTGCCGCGACGCGCTCGCGCACGTCCTCGAAGTCCCCGCCACGCCCGTAGACGCCCGGGACGCCGGTCTCGATCAGCAGGCGGCGCTCCAGGAGCTGTGAGAGCAGCGCCGCCTGGTCGGGGCTGGCCGGTGCAGCGCCCGCCATTAGACGTCCTTGGCGATAAGCAGCAGGCTCGCGTTGGTCTGATGTATCCGCTCGTTGGCGATCATCAGGCTTGCCGACATGGTGTCGCGCAGGTGACGACCCACGCTGAAGGGAGTGTCGTTCTTGAAGCCCATGATCCCGCATACCCCCAGTGCGCCCTGGCAGACGCGGGGCGCCTGCTCGGAGGCGGCGATCTTCAGGTTGTTGAAGCGCAGCGTGGCGGCCATCGTCGAGAGCCACTCGCGGCCCGGCTCCTCGGAGGCCTCGTCGAACTCGGCCAGCGCGGAGCCGACCTCGGCCCGAAGCAGGGACAGCTCGCTCATCAGGTGCGACAGCCGCACGGCGACCGGGGGCGTCTCCCCCGGCTTCTGCTTGGCAGCGGCCCGCACGAAGGCCCGCGCGCGGTCGAAGGCGTCGGTCGCGATCCCCAGCCAGAGGTGCGACCAGAGAATGTGCGTCACCGGGATGATCGACTCGGCCATCACGAGCGAGAACGGGGTCGGAAGGATCTGCTCCGGGTCGACGGTCGCCCGCACCACGAACCCCGGCGAGCACGTCCCCCGCATGCCGAGCGGATCCCACGTGCCGGTCTGCTCGAGATCGGTCTGCTCCTTGCGGGCGAGGACCACCACCTGGTCGCTCTGCTCGGCCTCGGCGCTCCGGCGGAGCGTGACGAACAGGTCGTCGGCAAACTGGCCGTAGCTCACGGTTGGCGCCTGCTTCTCGAATCCGCAGCCCCCGCCGTGCGCGGCCGGCGTCACGGCCGCGATCGAGCGCCCCATGTCGCCGCCGGTCCCGATCTCCGAGGTGACCGACGCGATCAGGCGCTGTCCGGCTGCGAGCTCGCGCAGGTAGTCCTCGAACCAGCCGGCGCCGTCGAGGTGACGGACGAACGTCGTGACCTTGATCTGGTGCATCGCGAACACCATCGCGGTGGAGCCGCAGCGACGTCCCAGCTCGTAGCACGCCGCCGCGATCGTCTCGAATGCGACACCGCCCCCGCCGAGATCGCGGGGCACGAATGCCGACAGCGCCTGTTCGTCACGGAGGGCCTCGATGGCCTCCGCAGGGAAGCGCGCCTCTCTGTCCACGGCGTCGGCGTTTGGTCCTGCGACCTCGTCCGCAATCCGCCGCACGGAGTCCAGAAACGCCTGGTCGCGGTCGACCGACACGGTCATGAAAGCGCAGCCTCCGAGCGCAGCTCGGTGAGTGCAGCCTCGATCGAGGAGAGGCTTTCGAAGACGCTGCGCGTGAGCATCCGATCGGGAAACTCGACGTCGAAGTGGTCCTCGAGCGCAAGCATCACGTTCACGCTCGCGTGGGAGGTCATGCCCGCCTGGTAGAGGTCGGCGTCGGCCGACAGCCCCGCCACGTCCACGGGCAGGCGACCGTGGTCGCTGATGATCTGGCGAATCTCATCAATCACAGGTTCATCATCGGATCATCCGGGCCATTTCTCAAGTGGACCTCGGCGACCACCACCGCCGAGGCATAGTCGGCCTCGTGAGTGATGCTGAGCGCAAGATTGCAGAGCCCGGACTCGCCCGCGAGCGACGCCGCGCGGCCACTGAGCTGCACCCCCACATCACCCGAAGCGTGGCGCACCACCTCGATGGTGTGCCACGGGATCGCCTCGTCCTGGGGGCGGAGCACCTTGAGCGTGGCCTCCTTGGCCGCGAACCGGGCGGCCAGACGCTCGGGGGCGAACCCGTCGGGGGTGCGGCAGTCGTCCAGCTCGGCCTCCGTGTAGACCCGCTCCAGATAGTGCGCCGAGTGGTCCTCGATCGACTCCCGCACCGAGCCCACGGACACCAGATCTATTCCCACCCGCACGGCCATCTGGCTCCCATTCTCCCCGATCGCCGAGGATCGGGGGGGCACCTAGACCGCCCGCTGCCACCAGCGTCGTTGGGAGATCCGTGGCAGGGCGAGAGCGACCGCCGGTCGCGGCGGCGGGTCCCCGCCCGCGAGCAGGGCCGCGGGGACCTCCTCGGTCAGCCAGTCGGCGAGCGGCGAGAGTCCCGCCTGCGCGAGCTCGGATCTCATCCCGGGAGGGCGCTGCACGGCATCGTGGGCGTCTGAGGCCACGTTGTGGATCATCCCCGCAGCGGCGAGCTCGAGCGCGAAGCGACGCACCGAGTCTCCGAAACGGCCGACGAGCGACCCCGCGGTGACCGACGCGAGCACGCCATGGGTCACCAGCTCCTCCAGCATCCGCGGCTCGCGGCGAAAGGCGGGGCATCGCTCGGGATGGGCCAGCAGGACGCGATGACCGCGTCTCTGGAGGCCCAGGAAGAGCGTGTCCAAGCGCATTTCGGCCGGCGTGAACGGAGGCTCCACCAGAAACCACCCACCACCCCCGAGCTGCAGGCCCGGCAATGCCTCGTGCGCCACGTCGAGGAACCGCGTCATCGCGATCTCGGCGCCCGGGACCACATTGACCGCCAGACCGTCATCCGCGAAGCGGCCGTTCACCTCCCCGACCAGGCGCGCGATCGTGGCCGGGTCGTTGTCGTACTTGGAGCTCACGTGCGGGGTTGCGACGATCGTGTGCGTTCCGGCGGCCTCCGCCGCCCGTCCCAGCGCGAGCGATCCCTCCATCGTCGCCGGCCCATCGTCGATCCCCGGGAGGACGTGGCAATGCAGGTCGATCACTCTCACCGGAAACATAGACGCTGGGCGGGGATCCGCTCGGCGCTCGGGACGCCGGACCGGGACCTGTGGGGCGCTCCGGCGTCGATATGATCCCTCGGGGCAGCAGCCCGAACGGCGCCCGATACGAGGGAGAGCAGATGTTCAAATCGATTGTGGTGGGGACGGATGGCTCCAGTACCGCGTTGCAGGCCGTGCGTCAGTCGATCGACCTGGCCAAGGCGGTCGGAGCCAAGCTGGACATCGTCAGCGCCTACGAGCCGGTCTCCCAACAGCGCCTCAGCGAGGAACGGCGCGTCGCGCCGGAGGACGTCCAGTGGGCGATCACGCCGCGCGAGGACGTGGACGCCACCCTCGAGGAGGCCGCGGTGCTGGCTCGCGAGGCCGACGTGCCGGTTGACACCTTCGCGCGACAGGGTGATCCAGCCGACGCGGTCCTCGATGTCGCCGAGGAGCGCGAGGCGGACCTCATCATCGTCGGTAACAAGGGGATGACCGGGGCCAAGCGATTCCTGCTCGGCTCGGTGCCCAACAAGGTCTCCCACCACGCGCCCTGCTCGGTGTTGATCATCCGCACGACCTGATCTTGGGAGACCCTGGATGAGCGCGCCCGCGGCACGCCCTCTCGAGATGGGCAGGGGCGGGCAATGGACGCGAGCGCTCGCCCACATTCGCCGCCGGCGCTCGGTGGTACTGGGCTACCACGGCGTATCGCACTCCCGACTTCGCGACGACCCGAGCCTCCTGCAGGTCCCCCCGGCGCGGTTCCGCCACCAGGTCGAGCTGCTCCTGGCGGCGGGGTTCAGGTTCGTGACCCTCGCCGAGCTCGCCCGCCGAGCAGGCGGTGGAGACCCCCCTCCCGGTCTCGCGGCGATCACCTTCGACGACGGCATGCGCAACAACCACTCGGTGGCCCTCCCGATCCTGAGCGAATACGGGATTCGGGCCACCGTGTACGTCACGATCGACTTCATCGGCGGCTTCAGCCCGTGGATCGCGGCAGGGGCGGACGGCGCCATGATGGAGGCGCCGGAACTCCGCGACCTTGTGGCTGCCGGGTGGGAGCTCGGAGCGCACACGATGACCCACCCGGACCTCTCGACGATGGACTACGACGAATGTCGCAGGGAGATCGAGGGCGGCCGGGACGCGCTGGAAGAGTTAGCGGGCGCCGAGATAGAGACGTTCGCCTATCCCTTCGGTCGGTATGGGGCCGCTGCGCTTGCGGCCGCGCGGGACGTGGGTCCGATCCGGGCGGCGGTGACGACCGGCTCGGGCAGCTGGGAACCGTATGAGATGACGCGTGCGATGATCGGCGCGGTGGATCCGCTGCCCGTGGTGCTGCTCAAGCTGACCGACCGCTACGAGCCCCTGCTCGCCTCAGCTCCGATGCGGGCCTTGCGCACGGCCAGCAAGCGTGCTCGGGCGCTCGCCGGGTCGACGGCCCAGTGAGTCTCAGGGGGCTCGACAGGGTCGAGCTGATGCTTCGCCGGGATGGTGCGCTCGGCGCACTCCGCAGGATCCTGCGGAGGGTCGCAGGCTACGTGCTGCTCGCCGAGGACCACGTCTGGTTCCTGCTCGACGTCACCGCCGAGCGGCCGCGGCCCCCGCTGCCCGCAGGATTGACGCTGATGCGCCCCGCGCGCTCGGACCTGGCGCTGCTCAGGCAGCTGACGACGGTCATCCCCGCGGTGGCGCGCGAGCGAATCGACGCCGGGAACGACCTGTGGCTCGTGCTCGACGGCGATCGTATGCTGCTCAACATGTGGGTCTTCCGCGGCAGCACGCCGGCGATCGCGGCCCCGCACGGACGGCTGCGACTGCCCCCCGAGACCGTATGCCTGGAGGACGTGGAAGCGGTCGCGGCTGCGCGGGGCAGGGGGATCGCGCCCGCGGCGTACGCCGCGGTCGCCGACTCGCTCGCCACCGAGGGCAAGCGCTGGGTGCTCAACAAGACCACGGTCGACAACGACTCCGCGCGGCGGGCCGTGGGGAAGGTGGGCTTCCAGGCGGTCGCGCTGATGCACTTCCGCAGATCGGGCCGACGCTCGCGCACAACGATCGAGCCGCTCGCCGGCGCAGGCGCGGCGTTCTTTGCCGAGCGGGTCGCTCCCGAGCTGACCTGCGATCCGCCGGTCCGCTGAGCGGCACGGATACAGTTCGCCTCCTGTTGCTCCGCTCGGAAGTCATCACAGACTTGTCGAAGCTCGATCCCGTTCTGGCTGAATGGGATGCGTTGGCCGTCGCAGGCCAGCTGCCGCTGATGTCGCCGGCGTGCGTTGCGGCGTGGTGGCGGCAGCTGGCGCCCCCGGGTGCAGAGCTGCGCGCGGTGCTCGTCCGAGACGGCGGTGCCCTGGTTGGACTGGCGCCCTTCTACCTCGACCCGAGGCGACCGGGGCTGCGTCTGCCCGGGATCGAGCTGGGAGGCCGCCTGGCGCCGCTGGCACTAGAGGGGCACCAGCGGGCCGTTGCCGGGGCGCTCGCCGGAGCCCTTGCCGGGTCGCCCGCATTCCCCGACCTGCTGGCCCTCGAGGGGGTTCCCCTCGCGGCCAGATGGGCCCGCGACCTGCGAGATAGCTGGCCTGGACGCCTGCGCGCGGCCGCTGGCCAATTCCAGGTCACCGGCTGTCCAACCGTGTCCCTGCAGGCGAGCTCCTTCGACGAGTGGTTCGCGGCGAAGAGCTCGAGCTTTCGCGCCGAAATGAGGCGTCTGCGCCGCAGCTACGACGCCGCGGGAGGAACGATGCGCATGAGTACCAAGGACACGGTTCGGGCGGACGTGGATGTCTTCGTGCGCCTGCACGCATCGCGGTGGGGACATCGCGGGGGCTCGAAACTGACCGCCCTCGGCGACGCGCTGTCCGGCGTTCTCTGTGACATCGGAGAGTCCCTGCTGGATCACGATCGCCGGTTCCTGCTGCGAGTGTTCGAGATCGACGGTGAGCCCGTCTGCGCCCAGGTCTTCCTGCCGGCCGGAGGCCGCGTGCAGTACCTCGCGGCGGGGTGGGACGAGCGGTTCGCGAAGTTCAAGCCGACGCTGATGGGGATGCTCGCGGCGGTCGAGGACGGCTTCGAGCACGGCGACGAATGTGTCGACCTGGGCTCCGGGGAACAGCACTACAAGCTTCGCTTCGCCGACGGCAGCGACCCGGTTGCGTGGAACATCGTGATCCCGGTGGGAGCGCGGATGCCCCTGGCCCTCATGCGCACTGCCCCGATGCTGGGGCGCGTGACGGCGCAGAACATGCTCAAGCGGCGACTGTCCGACCAACAGGTCGCGACACTGCGCCAGCGCCTGCAGAGGCTGGGGGCCTAGGCGAACTCCTCGGCTTCCCCGCGCTCGAGCTGGGGAGGGCTCGATATGGTCGCGGAATGCAAGAGGCCATCCCCGGGGTATTCCACTGGACCGCGCGCCATCCGAGGCTTCACATCGAGGTCTCGTCCTACTGGCTCGACGATGCCGGTGTGCTGATCGACCCGCTCGTTCCACGGCGAGAGGGACTGCAGTGGTTCGCCGACCGCGCGATCCCGCCAACCGCGATCCTTCTCTCCAACCGCCACCACTACCGGGAGTCCGGGGTCTTCGCCGGCCGGTTCGCCTGCCCGATTCACTGCAACCGGCTGGGCCTTCACGAGTTCGCGGCAGGCGAGTCGGTGGAGGGCTTCGACATCGGCGACGTGCTTCCGGGTGGCGCGATCGCCTGCGAGCTCGACGCGATCTGTCCCGACGACACGGCGATACATCTGCCGGGGAGGCGCGCGCTCGTGTTCGCCGACGGGATCGTGCGTGGCGGTGCGCCGGGCGGCGAGGGCCCGCTCGGCTTCGTCCCCGACTCGTTGATGGACGATCCGCCGCGGACCAAGCGGGGGCTTCTCGCCGCGAGCGCGCGGCTGCTGCAGGAGCTCGACTTCGACCACCTTCTCCTCGCACACGGCGGTCCGGTGGTGGGCAATGGACGCGATCTGCTGGAGGGGCTCGTCGCCGAGGGCGGACGTACCGCCTTCGAGATGTAGGGGCCTCATCGCGGCGTTACCGTCGCCGATTCTGCGGGAGCACGGCAACGGTTGATCACGACTTGCCTCGGCTCGCTACCCTGATCCACGCGTACCCGCCGATACCAAGGACCCAAAGAAGTTCTCGGACCCCTATTTATGCCCGTTCCCAGCGGCGACTCTGACCCCACGATCGCCCATGTCGACGAGCCTCTCCGTGTTGCGCTCGCTTCCATTGGCGATCCAGAGTCGCCCAGCACATGGTCCGGGATACCGCGAAGCCTACTCGATGCGCTTCGCGGAATGGGTGTCGTCACACGCGGTCTGAACCTGAAATTACCCCCTGGACTCGAGCATGCGGTCCTCGCAGCGGGTACAGTCCGCACGCGGAACCGTGTTGACGCCGACGGCGCGGCTCTGACCATTGCTGTTCGTAGCCGCCTTGCGCGCCGGCGATTGAGCGGCGACCGGCTGAACGGCGTGATCCAGGTGGGAACTGGTTTTGTGCTGCCGCGAGGTATCCGGTACGTGACGCTCGAGGACATGACGCTTCATCAAGCGCACGACTGCCATCCGTTCTTCAGTCGGATGTCGGCACGTGGCGTGGAGGCATGGGAGCGGAGGCGCAGCGACATCTACCGGCGGGCGCACATGTGCACCGTTGCCAGCCACTGGGCCGCTCAGTCGCTAATTGCAGACTATGGTCTGCGGCCCGAGCGTATCGCCGTCATCGGGTTCGGGGCCAACCATTTGTCGATCCCTACGGTGCGTTCATGGGAGCACGCGAACTTCCTATTCGTGGGCATGGAATGGGAGCGCAAGGGCGGCCCCATGCTGCTGCGGGCCTTCTCACGTGTTCGAGAGGCTTGCCCCGATGCCGTGCTGGACATTGTCGGTGACCACCCTCAGCTCGAGCAAGCCGGCGTGCAAACTCACGGGGTGCTGTCGCCAGCGCGCTCGGCCGACCGAGCGCTTGTGACAAAGCTCTTTGCGCGCGCGACTTGCCTCGTCATGCCCTCCGTCGTTGAGCCATTTGGCATTGTGCACGTCGAGGCTGCGTCGGCCGGGATTCCGAGCATTGTCACCGCCGAGGGCGGCGCCCGTGACGCGATCGGACGCGACGGCGGCGTGATCGTCGAGCCAAACGATGAGGAGGGGCTGGTCGCGGCAATGGTGCGTCTGGCCGATCCCGCTACAGCCCAGCGCATGGGTGAGGCCGGGCGTGAGCACGCACATCTATACACCTGGCCTCGGGTCGCTGAGAGACTCCTCCGTGCGCTGGACCTCAAGGCTCCCGATGGAAAAGCTCTGTCCGGATTCATCGAGCAAACGTGAGCACTTGCGCAGCGATCGCGTCAGACGGATCAGGAGCCAGGCAGGTGTCGCGCCCGAATGGCTGCGTCTCGAGCGAGCACGCCGAGGCCAGCCGACCGATCGGCCTATCACTCAGGCTTAAGATCAAACACGCGCGCTGCCTCGTCGGCCACGAGGCGGGCAATCGCCAGCGAGGACGTGGCAGCGGGCGAGGGCGCGTTGCGCACGTGCAGCGCGCGCTCGGTCCACGAGAACGCGAAGTCGTCGAGCAGACGCCCGTCGCGGGCAACGGCCTGAGCGCGCACGCCCGCGAAGGCCGGCCGCACATCCGCCCGTCGCAGCTCGGGCAGGTACCTCGCCGCGCTGCGGACGAGGTCCGACCGCAGAGCGGCGTGGCGCAACTCGGCGACGCCGCTGCGCCACGAGCGCCGGAGCATGCTCCAGGTCCCCGGCCACGTGAACGTGTCCAGGAGATCCCGGCGGCGGACGGTCCCCGGGCGGTAGGCATCGCGAGCGCCAGCGATGAGCGCGGTTGGGCCGATCAGCACCTCGCCGCCCATGGTTCGGGTGAAATGGACGCCCAGGAACGGGAGCGACGGATCCGGGACGGGATAGATGAGCGATCGGACGAGGTGACGGCGATCGGGTAGCAGTGACAGGTAGGCGCCGCGGAACGGCACGATGCGGGGGTCAGGGTCTCCGCCCGCCGACACCGCCAGGCGATCCGCCCAAGCACCTGCGCAGAACACCGCGTGGCGCGCATCGGTGACGCCCTGCGCATGGTGCAACCGCAGCCGTCGTGAGATCGCCGACACGCCGGTGACCGGACAGCCAGTTGAGATGCTCGCGCCGGAGTCGACGAGATCTTGGGCCAGGGCGCGTGCGACGGAGGGGAAGTCGACGATCGCGGTGGACGGCGAGTGGAGCGCGGCAAACCCACGGGCGTGCGGCTCGATCTCCGCGATCGCCCCCGCGTCGATCCGGCGCAGGCCCGCTACGCCGTTCGCCGTGCCTCTGGATTCCAGCTCTCCCAGCAGTGGCAGCTCGGAGCGGCGCGTCGCGACGATGAGCTTGCCCGTGCGTCGGTAGGGGATGTTCCGGCTCGCGCAGTACTCGGCGAGCTCGCGCGCGCCCTCCAGGCACAGGCGCGCCTTGAGCGACCCCGGCGCGTAGTAGATCCCGGAGTGGACCACCCCCGAGTTGTGGCTGGTCTGGTGCGCGCCGACCTCGTGCTCGCGCTCGAGTAGGCACATCGACAGGTGTGGATGGCGGTGGGCCAGCTCGCGCGCCACCGCCAGGCCGAGGATCCCGCCGCCGATGATCGCAAGGTCACAACTGCTCGGCGCGAACCGGGCCCATGACGAATCCCGGGTCACGGCCCGGCCCCCCTGCGCCGGTACGCCCGTCGACCGGTCGCGGTCGGCTGGGGCCATGCGACGCGATCATCTATCCTGAGGTCCGGCTTGTTGGTCCTGGAGGGGTGGCAGAGCGGCTGAATGCGGCGGTCTCGAAAACCGTTTCGGGGGAATCTTCCTCCGACGAGGGTTCGAATCCCTCCCCCTCCTTCCCGGTGCCGCATGTGAATGGCTTGCGGCTGGGTCCGCGTCGCTCGATCCTCAGCGACCGAGGCGTCGCGCTTTTTTCCGTTTCGGTCGATTGTGGGCCCGGTGTCGATGGACGGGATGGTGCTTTTTCACCGGGGCCGGCTTGCTTTTTCGCGGGGGCGGTTTGGGTTTGGCCGGAGGGGTCTCGCTTTCGATCGGAGCGGGCGCGCTTTCGGGCGGAGGCGGCGTGTCTTCGGCCGGGGGCAGCGGGTCTTCGAGTGGAGGAGGCGTGATTTCACTTGGAGGTAGTAGCCCTTCCGCAGGAGGTGGTTCGCTCGGCGGCGGTGTGGTTTCAGCCGGAGGTTCCACCGGGGGTTCTGTGCCTTCACCTTCCGTCGGTTCGCCGGGCGGAGGGGTGCTTTCACCCGAGGGCGGGCTCGTTTCGGTGTGGCTTGACAGCGTTCTCAGGATGGCTCCCGAGTCCGGTGGGAGCGTGACCGATTTGACCTTGTTCCCGTTCTCGTCCAGCATCGTGGAGCGAAGAGCGACCGTGCGCGTTTCTGAGTCGGGGGGGTTCACCAGCACCGAACCGCCGGTGAAGTCGCGCCTCAGGAGGTGTCTCCATTCATAGCGCGCCCCGCGTGCCTGCCCGAGCTGCACTTCCCATCCGGGCCACCATTCCGTGGGCGTTGCCGTTCCGACGTCGATGGCATCGTTGCCGTTCGAGATCAAGAAGTAGCTCGCCAGGTCGTAGGAGCGTCCCTGCGCGTTGGTGGAAGCGTTTCCGAGCACGAAGAACCTGCCGAGCGCGTTGACGCCTTCAGCGTAGGAGAGAAAGGCGTTCAGGGACCATTCACCGCTGCCCCCGGTCAGGCCACCGTCATTCACTCCGCGCTCGAGATAGACACCACTCGATGCATCGATCTCACGATCGACATAGGGATCGGATATCCGAGCGGGCCCAGCCGCGAACCAGATCGCGTTGTGCACGATTTCAGTGCCCGGAAACGCCGCGCGGATCTGTTCCATGAACTGCGCCATGTACGCTCGCCACGCCGTATAGGTCATCGGCTGACCGGTCGCGGGATCGATCGGCACAACGTGTTCTCCGTTGCCGTTACATACGTTGAATTCCATGTTCACGTCGTCGATGTAGAGGCCCTGGTAGCCGTGCGCGAGCGTGGCCCGGGCTTCTTCGATCCAATGTTGGCGAAACCCCGCATTCGCTATGTTGCCGGCGTACTGCGTGCAGCTGCCGTTCGCACATCCGAATGGGATGTAGAGCTTGTTGCCGTGGCTGTCTTTGAAGATCCATTCGGGGTGTTCGGTCGCGAGTAGGCTCGGGTTGTAGATGGCGTAGGCGTCCTTGTAGAACCACGCGTGGGGATACCACGATGTTCTCGTGTCGAAGTACGGGCTGAAGACGACCATGCGCCAGAAGTGGGCCCGCATCCAGGCCTCGGTCGCGGGGGTAGGCGAGCCGGTGTATTCATTGAAGCTCGAAGGGGCGTCGCGGAGCGTCTGGACGGTACCCGCGCTCCCCGCCATCGCCGGGCAAGCGAAGGCGGCCAGGGTCGCCATGGCGACGATGATTGACAGTCCGAGGTAGCGTGAGATTCGCCTGTGCACTGTGTGAGTCCTCCATCCTGGAACGATGCCTGCCACGCGGCCCACGAACTGAGCGATGTCCGCGTCGTTGGTGGCCGGCACGATCTGATCTCCCCGTGGTGCGGCCGCCGAGCCGGTTCAGGCTACACGGATTCTGCCGGCGTGCGGGCCCGAGTCTCACATTTTTCACACACCCGTGCGTGCACGGCAGATCGGGCGAAAAGCAGCAAATTGGCCTGCTCAGAACGTTTTCCGGCGCCCGCAAATTGCGGTGAAATCTGCGGCTCGTGCAACGCCGGCGCGGCGGGCCCGAACGGCGGGAGCTAGCCGGTCACGGCGCCGGGCCCGCCGGGGGCGGTCGCCGCCCCGGCGTTCACGAGGCCGGCGCCGTAGAGGCGTTCATCGCCCCCCCCGCCGAGCTTCGTGGCGGTGTCCCGCATGCGTGCGACGAGCTGCGCCGGAGTTGGGTGCGGGCCGAGCACGCCGCTTGCGATGATCAGAGCCGCGGTAGCGGCGACGTGCGGCGTGGCCATCGAGGTCCCTTCATAGCCGTTGGGGATGCCGAACACCCGTGGCGAGCTGCCCGTGAAGGTGACCTGGAAGATGTCCCGCCCGGAGGGGAGTTCAGGCATGCAGTTGGGGTCGCCCGGGAGGGTCGCGTCGGGGCCGCCCCCGGGCGCCACCAGTGTCAGGCCGGCGCCGTCGTTGGAGTAGGAGGCCAGACAGCCGTGTTCGGTCGTGGCTCCCACTGCGACCACGTCGGGAGCGTGCGCCGGGTAGGCGATCGCGGCGTGACCCTCGTTGCCCGCTGCCGCCACCACGAGCACGCCCATGTGATGCGCATAGCGAAGCGCGTCGATCAACTCGGGAATGTCGGCGGCTGTCACGCCGGGGGAGAACTCCAGACTGAGATTGATCACCTGCGCGTGATGGCGGACCGCGAAGACAACCCCTTCGGCGATCGTCGAGGCTTCGCCTTCGCCCTCGGTGTCGAGCACGCGCACGGGCATGATGCGGGCGCCGTAGGCGAGCCCGGTAAGCCCGTAATGGTTGTTGGTCTCCTCGGCGATCGTGGCCGCCACGAACGTGCCGTGCCCGTTGCGGTCGTTCGGGTAGGGGTTTTTGTCGACGAAGTCATACCCCTGCACGAACTCGTACCGGCTGAAGTCGGGAGATCGCCGGAACGGTCCGCGGTTGGCGTAGGCGACCCCGGTGTCGAGCACCGCCACCGTCACGCCCTCGCCGCCGGGATGGCCGTCCGCGGCGACGTTCGCCCACGCTTCCGGGGCGTTCACCCCGAAGCGCCCGACGAAGTTCCACTGCAATTCCTGCCAGCCGCCCGGCGGACCGCCTGGCTTGCCATCGTCATCCGGGATGAACGAGCCCGCGGCGCGGGCCACGTAGTCCGGCACGGCCCATTCCACGCCATGCTCGTGCCGCAGGCGCCGCAGCGCGGCGGTGACGCTGGCACCCGGCGGCAGGCGCAGCACGCGGGTGTGGGCGGGCACCACCGTAGCCGCCCCGGCGCGGGCCGCATGGGCGGTGACGCCCGAGCGGGACGGGGAGGCGGAGGCGGACGTGGCGGCGTACTGAACCACAACCTCGTCCGGCACGTAGGAGCTTGCCGGGTCCGCCATGGCGCTGCCGCTCACCCCGAGTGTCGCCGCAGCGACGGAGCAGATGGCCAGTGCGAGCAGGCGCGCGGGGCGGATGAGTGGTCGGTGGCCGGCTTGGGAGCTCATGTCTTTTGGTAATGATGATGGCCCGGGACGAGCTGCGGCGGAGGCACTGTCGCAGACGCCGCGGGCGAGACCGATGGGCGATCGATTCTTCCCACGCGAGGACTACTTCATGCGCCTGGCCATTCGTGAGGCCCAGCGTGCGTTGGAACACGCCGACGTGCCCATCGGCGCGGTCGTCGTGCGCGACGGGGAGGTTCTTGCGGCCGCCCACAACGAACGCGAGCTGCGCCAGGACCCCACGGCGCACGCCGAGATCATCGCCGTGCGTGAGGCCGCGCATGCCGCCGGGAGCTGGCGGCTGCTCGACTCGGTCCTCTACGTCACCCTCGAGCCCTGCGCGATGTGCGCCGGTGCGATCGTGCTCGCGCGCATCCCGCGCGTCGTCTACGGCGCCACCGACCCCAAGGCGGGCGCCTGCGGGAGCGTGCTCGACGTCCTCGGCGAGGCCCGCCTCAACCACCGCCCCGAGGTGGCCGGAGGGCTGCTCGCGCCGGAGTGCGGCGGCATGCTCAGCGACTTCTTCGCCTCGCGGCGCTGACGCGTATCGCCCGCCCGGGCTCGCGAAGTGACGGAGGTCGCGGCGCTGCTTCGCCTACGTCGCGGGCGAGGAGTCTGTGTGCGCTCAGCATGGTTCGACGATTGTTCCCGCCGTGCACACAAGGCGTCACGCAACGGGAGTCGGCAGCTTCCCGAACCAGCCTCCCGCTGAACTCGAGGCAGCTTCCCGAACCGGCCTCCAGTTCAGGGATAATGGGCCGCGTGACCCGGCTCCTCTTCAAGGACGAGCTTCTGGACGCCCAGCTCCTGCGGGTGGTGGGTGCATCCCTCTATGGGGGCTCGGATGTCGGGGAATGCCTGGCCACTGCGCGACGCGTCGAGGAGCCCGATCTCGGTAGCTGGTATGCGCAGTGGTGCGCGACGGCCGAAGCCGCCGCCGAGCTCGGCGAGCGGGAGGAGGCGGCCGGCAGGCGGGAGACCGCGCGGCTCGCCTTCCTGAGGGCTTCGAGCTATCACCGCACGGCGGGCGTGATGCTCATGGGCGCGCCCCTGGACGCGAGGCTGGTCGCCTCGAACAGGCGACAGACGGAGACCTTTCAGCGAGCGGCGGCCCTGATGCGGCCGGCCGCCGAGGTGCTGGAGATCCCCTTCGAGGGCACGACGCTGCCGGGCTACTTCTTTCGCGCGGTCGACGAGGATCTGCCTCGTGCGACGGTGGTGCTGGTCGGTGGCTACGACGGTACGGCGGAGGAGCTCTACTTCGCGAACGGGGCGGCCGCGCTGGCGCGTGGCTACAACGTGCTCGCGTTCGACGGGCCGGGACAGGGCGGAGCGCTGATCCAGAGGGGACTGAAGATGCGTCCCGACTGGGGGAGCGTCGTGACGCCGGTAATCGACCATGCGCTGGCGCGCGGAGACGTCGATCCGGGGAGGATCGCCCTGATCGGGCTCAGTCTCGGCGCGCTCCTGGCGCCCCTCGCGGCGAGCGCGGAGCATCGTCTGGCCGCGTGCGTCGCGGACTGCGGCACCTACGATCTCTACGCCTCGTTCCTGGAGCGGCTGCCTCGACCGCTTGCCGGCGGCGTGGCTGCGGGGCGGGCACGCGCGCGAAGGTTCACCGCATCGCTGATGACGCTGCTGATGCGCAAACCGACCGCGGGCTGGGCCCTGCGACGTGGCATGCTCGTCCATGGAGTGGACGACCCCCTTGGGCTGATCGATGCGATGCGCGACTTCAGCCTCCAGGGGCGAGCGGGCCTGATCAGGTGCCCCACGTGGGTCTGCAGCGCTGAGGGCGATGACATCAGCGCCTCGGCGCCGACGCTCGTCGAGGCGCTGGCCTGCGAGAGGGCATACGTCCGCTTCACGGCCGCCGAGGGCGCCGGCGATCATTGCGAGCAGGGCGCCCGGGCGCTCTACCACGCCCGCTCGTTCGGGTGGCTTGACGGCGTCCTGGGCCGGACGCCCGCCGCCGAGCCTTCGCTGCACGCAGGGCATTGATCGAGACCCCTGCAGCCGCGGGCCCCGAGCGGCAGGCGTCCCCGGGCGCAGCCCCGAGCTGCGTCGAGCTCGCTGGGCAGCACTCTGTCGCCAGATTCACTCTTCAGCGCTCAGGGCAGATGTCGCGAGGAGTCACGTCTGCCCGACGGGGCGCTCGTACATGAGCGACCCGGGAGTCGTGAGCTTCTCACCGGTCTCCAGCAGCGTCTTCAGGCCCGAGAGGATCATCGGCCAGCCGCCGTAGAGTTCGCTGTTGGCCTCCTCGCGCAGCTGGTCGTGGATGACGGTCAGCCGGCAGGAGTCCTCCACCTGCTCGATCTCCCACGTGACGCGTGAGGTTCCTTCGCTGCGGACGTCCTCGCCCCACAGCGCGATGAAGCTCTGGACGAGCCTGTGCGGCGGGTCGACCTCGAGGTTCTCGCCTTCCAGCAGCGACTGCGGCGCCCGCGGATGGGTGCCCTCGTAGCGGCTCCCCACGGCCCAGTCGGAGCTGACCCCGACACCGAAGTTGTACGCCGCCCGCAGCTCCGTCTCGGTGATCGCCTGCCACAGGCGCTCGGGGGTCGTTTTGATGTAGATCTCAAACACCTTTTCCATGTCGTGCTCCTCGATTGCGCTCTTCAGCCCGCTGAGCGTCGCCGCCCAGGGCTCCGCGTACTTGCTGACCCACCGGTCGTGAACGAGCCGGATCGGGACGGCGTTCAGGAAGTGATGCTTCTCGCGCCCGTCACGCCTGGTCACGACCAGCCCCGCCCGCTCGAGGACGTTCAGATGCTTCATCACCCCGAAGCGGGTCATCGGGAGTCGCCTCTCCAGGGCCGTCAGGGTCTGGCCGTCCTCTCGGAACAACTCATCCAGGAGACACCTGCGCGTGGGGTCGGCCAGGGCCTTGAAGATCTCGTCCACGCGGCCATTATAGGTGACTATATGGGGCGATTATCCCCTGGCTGTAGGTAGGATCGCTGGCCAACGTCGGGAAGATCCGGTATAGCTACGTGTATGGCCGCCGATGCGCACGATCCCTCGGACGCCCTGATCTACGCGAACTGGGTCCGCCTTGCCGGCACGCCGTACGACGTGGCGCTGGATCTTGGCTACCGTACCGACGAGGCGCCACCGAAGCAGCCCGCCGTGCGGGTCGTGATGACTTGGGAGCACGCCAAGGACGTCCTACTCCTCCTCCAAAACGCAGTCGAGCAATACGAGTCGCAAGCCGGCCCGATACGGGACTTTGCGACTACGGTGACGCCCGCCGTCCAGCCTAAACCCAAACCTCCCGCCCAACGCCGGAAGCGAAAATAGCCTCCAGTGTCCGAAACGACTGAAGCAGCCCCTCGTAAGTTCACGTTTGCTCCTCCACCGGAGCAGAGCGTTGAGCTCTGGCGGACGCTCCTCAAACTCGATCGTGGCGTTCGGACGCGATGGGCCCTGAAGGAAGAAAGGAGGCCCGCCACGAGAGCCCGTTTCCTGCGCCCCGTGGGCGCAAACGCTGACGCCTGGAAGCGTATCGTGATGGTTGGCGGAGACTCCGCCACCATTGCTGCTGTACGCCGCCAGAAGGAGGAGGCGGCGCACGGTGCAGCGGTCGACGACTTCATAGGCTGGCTGGACTCTGAGGACTTCGGGGATGACCCTGACCGGATTCGCCACGAGGCGTGGCGATAGTGCGGGCGTGGGGGTTTTTGCCGAGGTTCCGCTGATTGTCGATACGTCGGCGCTCGGCATCTGGAAAAACACTCCGCAGGCTGTGCGGGACCAGTTTCGAGATGCGGCGCAGGCACGCGAGCTGCTTACCTCGCCGGTGGTGCTCCTTGAGTTCCTTCACGACGCGTACGGCCGCGCCGAGTTCGATGTGCGTCGGCAACGTTTCGCCGCGTTTCGCGAAGTCCCGCTCGAGTCCGCCGACGGGCCCGTGGCCGTGCAGGCTATGGACGACTTGGCGCACGTGGAACCCGAGAAAACGGGCTGGCATAAGGTAAAGGCGGGCGACGCCCTGATCGCGGCATCGGCGGTGCGGGACGGCTGTGGAGTGCTGCATTACGACCGGGATTTCGAGAAGTTGGCGGAAGTACTGCCGCTCGTGCAGGTGCCGTTCGTTCCGTTCGGGTCTGTGTAGGTGGCTACTTTGAGATGATCGATAAGCCCACGCTCGCAGCTATCAACGAGGCCAAGCGGCTCATAAAGGAGGCCGAAAGCCACGAACGCCGTGTCGCTCTCCGTGAGGAGTCTGCGCAGTTCTTGGATGAGCGTGGCGAGTCCGATGGGGCCGACCATGAGCGCCGCGAAGCCGACCGTGAGCGCGAGGCGGCCCGTGATGCGTGGGATCGTGCGATAGCCCTGCAGGGGCCTACGCAGATGACCGAGAAGGGTCTAGAGATACCGATTCCGAGCCGCGAGGACTTTGTTCGGAACCTCGAGGGGGTCGCGCCCAAGCCGCCGGCCCAAGACAAAGATCAAGCCGACAGGCCCACGGGCCGATAGTGGCCCATGGGCGAAGACATCGCCATGGGCGGAATCTTCCTAGTCGTCGTTCTCGGCTTCTGGTTTACGCGTAACTCCAAAGGGGCCGACAGGCTGCCCGGCGTGGACGCCATAGACGGCATGGCCGATGCGAAGCGTCAGGTCCTCGAACATGGCGAGGGCTTCGAGGACGAAAAACCGCAGGACTACTGAGCGTCACGAGGCTGTACTTCGGCCGAGCGTCGGACGAGTTCGGCGAACATCGCCCGTCCGTTGTTGCGGTGGTTGTAGCGCCATGCGTACTCGTTGACGTAGGACTGCAGCCACTTGACCGATACGCCGTGGTAGTTGCCGGCGATGCCGTTCTTGACGTTCCCGAAGAACCCCTCGATGGTCTGCGTGTGGACGGCTCCACTTGCGTAGACGCGGTCTGTGTGGCGGATCGTGAGGTGCGTGGGGTGGGTCGTGTGGAGGTGCCGGTATCCGGCCCACTCGTCCGTGTAGACGGTTGCGGCAGGGTCCACGTGGCGACTAACGGTCTCTAGCGCTCCGTCGCGCGGCTGGACGTAGGCACGGACGTTGCCGCCCCGCTCGACCATGGCGACGATCCCGACCTTGCGGGCCTTGGCGTAGGTCTGCGCTTGGGGCATTGTCATCCCACGTGTGGCGGATGCCTTTGGTTTCCCGCCGTAGGCGGTCTCGTCAGCCTCAACCTCGCCCGTCAGCGGCTCGGAGGCGTCTTGCTCCATGAGGTGTGTGCGGATGAGGTTGCACATCCGCCACGCGGTCTTGTATCCGACGCCAATCTCCCGCTCGATGGCCTTGGCGGACACTCCGCAGCGAGTACTCGTCATCACGTACATCACGTAGAACCACAGCTGCAGGGATGTGGCAGACTTGTGGAAGATCGTCCCGGCCGTGGGGTGGATGTGGTGTCCGCATGAGTCGCACGACCAGGACGGCCGCGAGGCGATCTTGTGGAACTTCCGTTCCCGCTTGCACTTCGGGCAATAGGCGTGCGAGCCGTCCGCTGAGAACCGCGAGCGCCAAAGGTGCTCTAGACAGGCGGCGTCGTCGGGGAACTCGCGGGCGAACTCCATGAGCGAGTACTGCGATTCCGATGCCTTGGACCGTTTCGGTTCGTTGCGGTTGACCTTGGACATAGGACAACCCTACAGGATCGACTACCTACTGTCAAGGGATAATCGCCCTATATGGTCACATGTCAAGGGCCGGCGAGGCGCGTGCGGGCCGCGGCGCTCCGAGATCAGAAGCTCGCCGGCCATCGATCGCGGCGACCGGTCTCAGCCCGTTGAGGACGGGACCAGTTGTCACGCCGGCACCCGCCCTCGGACATCCGTCCAGGGTCGATGCCGCGCCTCAGCGGATTCCCTGGGGCGATCCGAGGCTGATCCATGGCCTCGACCCTGCCCGGCAACGATCCCAGCGTCCTACGGCGGGCTGACGAGGCATTCCGGCTTCGGCGCGGCGGCCCCGAGGAGGCGGCGCGCCCGCGCCGGCGGCGGGGCGATAGCCGGCCGGCGCCCGAGCAGCCGACGCCGATCGGCGAGGCGTTACTGGCGGCCGGCCTGATCGACCGCGAGACGCTCGGGTGGGCACTGCAGCGCCAGGCCGAGACCGGCGAGCGGATCGGCCAGATCCTGCTCGCGGCGGGCCGCGTCCACCGGCTGGACCTCCAGCGCGTCCTGGGCGAGCAGTGGAGCCTGCCGTTCATCGACCTGCTCAACTCCGAGATCGACGAGGCCCTCGTCCGCGAGTTCGACCCGGACGTGCTGCTCGCCGAGGGCTGGGTTCCGGTTGCGCGGGAAGGCGACCGGACCGTCGTGGCAACGTGCGAGCCCCCCACGCGGGAGCTGCGCGACCTGGTGAACGAGCGTCTCGGGCCGGGTGCGAAGGTGAACATGCGCACGACCACGCCGATGGACATCGAGCGCACGATCGTGCTCTGCTTTCGCGAGCACATCGTCCGCCGCTCCACGGGCGAACTGATGGCGCGGCGCCCCGACCTCTCCGCCGCGGCAGGCTGGTCTGTCGGGCAGAAGCGCTGCGTGCTCGCGGGGGGCGTGGCGATCGTCCTCGGCCTGCTGGTCCAGTGGCAGCTGACCGTTGCCCTCGTGGTGGCGGCCGCGAACGTGATCTTCCTGGCGACGGTGATGTTCAAGCTGCTCGCCTGCATCGTCGGCGTGGGCTTCGGCGCGCGCGTGACCGAGGCCAGCGCCGAGCGCGACGACCGGCGCCTGCCGCTCTATACGGTCCTCGTCCCCGTCTATCGCGAGGCCAACGTGATCGGTGAGCTGATGCGCAATCTCGCCGCGATCGACTACCCGGCCGAGAAGCTGGAGGTGCTCGTACTGCTCGAGTCCGACGACAGCGAGACGATCGAGGCCGCCCGCGCGGCGCAGCCGCCCGCGACCGTTCGTCTGGTGATCGTGCCCGACGCCCAGCCGAAGACCAAGCCGAAGGCCTGCAACGTCGGCCTGTTCCTCGCCCGCGGCGAGCTGCTCGTGATATACGACGCGGAGGACCGGCCCGACCCGCAGCAGCTGCGCAAGTCGGTCGCCGCCTTCGAGCAGGCCGGCCCGGAGACGATCTGCATGCAGGCGAGGCTGCGCTACTGGAATCACCGCACCAACCTGCTCACGCGGATGTTCAGCCTCGAGTACGGCTACTGGTTCGGCACGATGCTGCCAGGCCTCGACCGCATGGCGCTGCCGATCCCGCTGGGAGGCACCTCGAACCACTTTCGCGTTCCCGAGCTGCGGGCCCTGATCGGATGGGATCCCCACAACGTCACCGAGGACGCGGATCTCGGCCTGCGGGCGGCGGTGGAGGGGTATCGCGTGGGCGTGATCGACTCCGACACGGAAGAGGAGGCCTGCGCGGAGGTGCGACCGTGGATCCGCCAGCGCACGCGGTGGATCAAGGGCTACATGCAGACGGCGCTCGTCCACATGCGCTCGCCCCGCCGGCTGGTGCGGCAGGTGGGGGTGATCGACGCGGTGGCGTTCCTGCTGCTGATCGCGGGCACCCCGCTCACGTTCCTGGTCGCGCCGCTGATGTGGGCCGGGACGACCGCCTGGTACGCGTTCGGGGAGCCGCGGCTGCCGCTGCTGGACTCCGGAACTTTCTGGACGATCGCCCTGATCAACCTGATCATCGGCAACGGCGTGATGATCGTGCTCAACCTCGTCGGCGCGGTGCGCGGGCAGGGCTGGCGGGCGGCGCCGTTCGCGCTGCTCAATCCCCTCTACTGGGTGCTGCACTCGGTCGCTGCGTGGCGTGCGCTGGTGCAGCTGATCCGCAATCCGTTCTACTGGGAGAAGACGCCGCACGGGCTCGGGCAGCAGGCCTCCGGCGGCACCGCCCAACCGGAGAGCACCCGGCGGGTGGCACACGAGCTGTCGGGTTGAGCGCACCGCGTGGGTCCCACCGCGTGGGTCTATGCTTGCGCGAGACCCGAGGCGGGGAAGGGCGGCCGGATGATCAGTGGTGCACGCCGCGCCAGCGCGGCGACGATGACGATCTCGATGTTTGCCGCGGCGGGGCTGCTGGCGCTGCCCGCGGGCGCTCCGGCGGCGAGCCTTCCCGGGCTGCTCACGGGGCTCGGCGGGGCCCATCCCTTCAAGGTGCGTCCCGCCGTCGTCAACTTCACCGGGGACGGATCAGCCCTCATGGGCGGCTTCGACGGCGGCAGGCCCGGCAACGCCTTCGGGCACGTGGGCTGGAGCAGCTGGAAGGCCACGGCAGCCGTCGGCAGCGGCGCTGTGTGGATCGACAACTGCGAACCGTCGTGCGCGATGGGCACGTTCACGGCCCACGCGGCCGGCGCCCGCGCCTTCAGGCCGCGCGGGGGCCACTTCACGCGCCTGACGCTTCGCTTCGACTACGGCGGCGACGCCGTCACCGAAGAGCTGGGCATCCGCGCGGTCCGCGCCCCGGATGCTCCCGCCTCGAGCGAGTCCTATGAGTACTTCGACGTCCATCGCAGCTCCTCGCCGCTGCCGCCGTCGGAAGCGTAGGCGGCCCGATCGGCGGCCGCCGCATCCGGGGTCGCGGCCGGAGCGCGGCCGCGGTGGCGCAGGCGGATCGGACGGGAGGACACGATGGCGAACCTCTCCTTCTCGGTGTTCGCCGGGCTCGCATCCCTGACCGTCACGGTGCTCTCGGCGGTCAGGGGCGTCTACGCGGTCAGCGTCGTCTTCGGGCTGCTGACGATCGGCTTTGCCGCGAGGGCTCTGGAGGGGCGCTGGCGCCGATGAGCCCCGGGCCTCCCCGCCGGCGCGGCCGGCGTGGCCGTCAGGGCCGCCGGGCGCCGACATCTGCCGTCACAGGCCGGCGGGCCGGCGGGCCGGCGGGCGCCGCACGGGGCGGCGGGCCGGCTGGCGCTGCGCGGGGCGGGCGGGCCGGCTTCGGATGGTTCACACTTGCGGGAAGACGCACGAGGAGGGCCGCAAGCTGGAGCAGTTCGATGTGATCGTGGTGGGCGCCCGCCTCGCGGGCTGTGCGGTCGCGGCGCCGCTCGCCCGCTCGGGGCGCAGGGTGCTCCTGCTGGACAGGATGCGCTTCCCCTCCGACCAGCTCTCCACGCACGTGCTGATGCCGGCGGGCACGAGCGAGCTGGCGATGATGGGAGCCCTGCCACGGATCCTCGCGCTGAACCCGAGCAGGGTTCGCTACATCCACGTGGAGGCCGAGGGGGTGAGCTGCCGCGAGCGGGTGCGCCCGGCGCGCGACGGGATCGACTTCGGCGTGTGCGTGCCGCGCGACCTGCAGGACGTCCAGCTCGTGGAGGCGGTGCGCGAGCAGGGCGCCGAGGTGCGCGAGAGGTGTGCGGTGCAGGAGCTCTTCTGGCGGGCCGGGCGCGTGGCGGGCGTGCGCTACCGCGACGCGGAGGGCGATGAGCGCGAGGTCGGCGCCACCCTCGTGGTGGGCGCCGACGGACGCCGCTCGACCGTTGCAGCGGAGGTTGGCGCCTGGACGCCGTACCGGATCTCGCGCAACGGCCGTGGCCTGGTGTTCCGCTATCTCGAGGACCCCCGCGCGGGGACGATCGATGCGGAGACCTACTACCAGTGGCGCGAGGGCGACTCCTTCGCGTTCGCGTTCCCCACGACCCCCGCCGGCAGGCTGCTCGTGCTGCTGATGGGCCACCGCGACGAGACGGCCGCGGCGCGCAGCGACCCCGAGGCGTACTGGCGGCGGAAGCTCGGCGAGCATCCCGGCCTGTCAGCGCGCGTGGCCGGCGCGCCTCCGGGCTCCAAGCTTCGCTCCACCGGCGACGTTCCGGCCTTCTTCCGCGCCTCCTCCGGGCCCGGCTGGGCGCTCGCAGGAGACGCTGGGCACTTCAAGGACCCGGTCACGGGCCAGGGCATGCGGGATGCGATGTTCGCCGGCAGGACCCTCGCCGAGCGCGTGCTGCCGGCGCTCGAGGACCCGGCCGCGGTCGACCTCGCCACGCGCCGCTGGGAGGCGGCCCGTGACCGGGAGTGCCTGCCGGCCTACCACTTCGCCAACACCGACACCGTCGTCGAGCGCCCGTCGCCGGCACTGCGGGAGCTCGTGCGCGACGCGGGCCGGAGCATCGAGCCGGACCTGAGCGACCTGTTCGGCCGCGCGCGCACACTGCGCGAGGTCGCGCCGCCGCCGCGGCTGGCCAGGGCGCTCTTCGCGGCGCTCCGGCGGGGCGAGCGCCCGCGTGCGGAAACGCTCGCGCGAGCGGCCGCTGACGTTCGCATCGGGGTCGCGATCGAGCTGGAACGCCGCGAGCGGGCCTTCCGCCGCGGCCGTCCGGTCGCCGGCTCCGAGCACTCGGGTGCCGTCTGGCCGCCGCCCCCGGTCCGCCCCGGCGGCGTTGTCGGGAGGCGCTCCGCGCAGGACGCACCATCACCGGGGGTCCCCCGCACGGCGGGGGCGACGCCCCGCGATGCCGTCGCCGTCGAGGGTGTCACGTGACACGGATAGCCGTGGTGCAGCCCGCGCTCGCGCTCGGCGCGGTCGAGGCCAACCTCGTGCACATCGAAGAGCTGATCCGCGACGCCCAGCGGGAGCACTCGCCCGAGGTGATCGTCGTCCCCGAGGGCTTCACCGGGCCGAACGTGTTCGCGCGCACGCTGCGCGACGCGCCCCGCCCGGTGGACGGTCAGCCGCTGCAGATGCTCACCCGTCTGGCGCGCGAGCTCGACTGCGTGCTCGCCGGCGGGTTTCTCGCCGTCAGGGGCCGTCACGCTTACGGCACATACGTGCTGGCCGAGCCCGACGGCGCGCTGCATCTGCACGACAAGGACATCCCCACCGCCTGGGAGCAGCACTTCTACCGCGGTGGCGACGACCCGGGGGTCGTCGCGTGCGCCGCGCTCGGCTGCACGGTCGGCCTGATGTCGGGATGGGAGTGGGCTCGCTTCCGCACCGCCGGTCGCGTACGGGCGGCCGCCGTGCGCCTGGTGCTCGGCGGGATGTGCTGGCCCTCGATGCCGCTCAACTGGGGTCCGCCGCTGCGCCGCTGGGTGGCCCACGAACACGCGATCTGGCGGCGCCAGGCCGCGGAGCTGCCTGGCCAGGTGGCGCGGCTGGTGGGCGCGCCCGTCGCGCATGCCTCTCACGTCGGACCCGTGACCGGCGAAACGCCGCTCGCCCCCGGGTTGGCGTGGCGGACACAGATGCTCGGGGAGTCGCAGATCTGCGACGCGCAGGGGCGGATCCTCGCCCGGCTCACGCTCGAGGACGGCGAGGGCCACCTCGCCGCGGATGTCGAGCTCGCCCCGCCGCGTCCGCTGGAGCAGATCGAGGACCGCTTCTGGATTCCGCGCATGACGCTCGCCACGCGGGTGTCGTGGCACACGATGAACGCGCACGGCGCGCTCGCCTACCGGATCCGCCACGCACGCGGCGGCTTCAGCTGGCAGGCCTGGCCCGCCGCCGATCTGCCTGACGAGGCGCCCGCGAGCGAGACCGGGGCGCCCGTCGCCGGCAGCCCCTAGACGGAAGTGCGCGGCGCGCGGCCGGCTAGGGCCTGCTCGTCGGGCGCTGGTGGGCACGCCTGAGGCTGCGCCCGCGCAGCCGCATCAGCAGCTCCCGCTCGGCTTCCGCGCCACGGCGCGTGAGCGCCCCCGCGACGTGCACGGCTCCCCGTTGCACGGTCCAGTAGCCGGTCTTCGTCTGCTTGACGATCATCTGGTCTGCCTGCATCGCTCGCTGCCTCGTCGGTCGTTGTCGGCGGGCGCGCGACGGCGGCCCTTGCGCGGTACTCGACAGGATCTCGAGGAGGCTGTAGCCCGGGTGGCCGCTTTTCGGCGCCTTGACGAAAGCCCCGCGGTGGGGATGGAGCGGCTGCTCAGTCGCGCCCCGGGCCGCGGCCGCCGCCGAGCCCGCGGCGCATGCGGTTGACGCGACGCAGCTCCTGCACCGCCTCATCCACGCCCCCGAGGGTTCCGGGCTCCTCGCCGAGCAGCTCCGGCAGCAGTCGGTTGCGCACGAGCTCCCCGGCGATCGAGTCCACCCTCTGCGCCCCCGCACCCGGACGCGAGCTGACCGCGCGCTCGAGCTTCAAGCCGCGGAACAGCAGCCCGACCCCGTCGTCCACCGCCCACCCGCCGGGGAGCAGTCCCTCGCGCACCGATGCGAGCCACACGGGCAGGCGCTCGGGCTCGCCGTCGGCGTGCACGGTGAGCGAGCCTTCGAGCAGGCCGAGCCCGGCGATCGCTTCAGCGGGTCCGCTCGAGCGCGTCACGCCCGCCTCGAACCAGCACATCGCGCCGGCGCTGAGCCCGGCGAGCACGGTGCCGTGGCGCCAGGCCTCGACGAGCATGCGGTCGAGATCGTGTGCGCGCCACAGCGCGAGCAGGTTGCGCATCGACCCGCCGCCCGCGTAGATGATGTCCTGCGACATCACGATCTCGCTCAGCGAGCGCGTGGACTCGCGCAGACGGAACAGCGAGAGCTGCTCGGGCACACATGTGCGCCCGCCGAAGCGGTCCCTGAAGGCGTTGATCTGCGCCGTGGTGTCGCCGGAGGCGGTCGGCAGGAACAGGATGCGCGGCTGCGGTGCTTCGGCGAGCGAGAGCACGAAGTCGTCGAGCAGCGGATTGGCGGGCTCCATCGTGAACCCGCCCCCGCCCATCGCGAGGATCACCCGCTCCTCGTTGGGCACGGGGGTCGGCGAGCTCATGCGGCCACGCGCACGCGCGCACCGGTGCTCACCGGTGCGGAGCGTGCCGTTGCCGAGGGGTCCGGCCGGTCCGCCGGCTGCCCGGCCGCCGGCGGACCGGCCCCGAGGGGCACGGCGTCGAGCGGCGTCTCCAGGACCCGTCCCCCGTCCGGGGCGGCCTCCACGCGATATGCCCTGCCGCCGGCTCGCGAGCTGACGACCCGCTCCAGGATCGTTCCCTTGAAGTGCAGCGCCACGCCGTCCTCCACCGCGAATCCCGCGCGCATCCCGTCGGCGACGAAACGGTGGTACTCCTCGCGGCGCTCGGGCTCGGCGTCGTAGTGGACGCAGTTGGAGTACGGCAGCAGGCCCAGGCCGCGGATCGTGCGTGGCGCTCCGTGGAAGGCGCTCAGAGCCTGCTCGAACCAGCACAGCGAGCCGGCCGAGGGCCCGCACAGCACGATCCCCCGACGCCACGCCCTGCGCAGAATCGTGTCGAGCCCGTGTGCCCGCCACGCGCCGAGCATGCTCACGACGTTGCCGCCGCCCACGTAGATCAGGTCCTGCCCGAGCAGGTGCGTGGCAAGGTCGTCCTCCACGCCTCCGGTGCCCTGGTCGCGGCGGAACAGCGACACGTGGCTGGCCTCGCAGTCGGCGGAGAAGCGGCGGTAGAAGCGCACCACGTAGTGGTCCGCGTCGCCCGAGGCGGTGGGCAGGAAGCAGACGCGCGGGCGCGCAGCGTCGGCCAGCGAGAGCGCGTAATCGTCGAGCAGCGACCCCTCGCGCTCCATCGAGAAGCCGCCGCCTCCGAGTGCGACGATCTGGGGGACTCTTGTCGGCATCGCTCGCTTCCCTCGGCCTGGGCGGCTCCTTCAGCCTCGTCAGCGTGCCGCACGCGCGCGCCCGCGTGTATGGACCCGCGTCGGAGCTTGCGGGCGCCGCTGTCCTACAGGTGGCCCATCGCAGGCTCTCTTACACAACTCTGAGCTTCGCCAAAGCCGGTGCGGATGCCGCTCGGGGAGAATCAGCTCCGTGAGGATCCTGCTCGTCGACGACGACCGCGCAGTGCGCGAAGCGCTGCGCCGGGCGCTGACGCTGGCCGGCTACGAGGTCACCGCCGTAGCCGACGGGGAGCAGGCGCTCGAGCAGATCTCCCGGGAACCCCCCGACGCGATCGTGCTCGACATCGGTCTGCCCGGCATCGACGGCCTCGAGGTGTGCCGCCAGGTGCGCCGCCTCGGGCACCGCCTGCCGATCCTCATGCTCACCGCCCGCGATGCCGTCGCCGACCGCATCGACGGGCTCGACGTGGGCGCCGACGACTACATGGTCAAGCCCTTCGACGTCGGCGAGCTGCAGGCGCGCCTGCGGGCGCTGCTGCGCCGCGCCGTTCCCGAGGGCGACAGTGACACGCTCACCTTCGCCGAGCTCCGGCTCGAACCCGATCGCCACGGTGTGCGCGTGGGTGAGCGCTTCGTCGAGCTCACCCGCACCGAGTACCAGCTGCTCGAGCTGCTGATGCGCAACCCGCGCCGGGTGCTCCCGCACAGCCTCATCTACGACCGCGTGTGGGGATACGACTTCGGTCCCGCCTCGAACGCGCTGCGCGTCTACGTCGGCTACCTGCGCCGCAAGCTCGAGGAGGCCGGTGCCCGCGACCTGATCCACACGGTCAGGGGCGTCGGCTACTCGCTGCGGGAGCCGTGAGCGGGCAGGCGCGATCGTGACGCTGCGAACCCGCATAGCCGCCGCGGCGAGCCTGTCGGTGGCGATCGCCGTGCTCGCCAGCGCGCTCGGCCTCTATCTCGCGGTCAGATCCGACCTGCGCGGGGAAGTCGACAGCGCGCTGCGCGCGCGTGCCCAGACGTTCGTCGGGCCTTCCGGGCGCGGCGCCGGCGGGCCCGGAGGTGTCGGCGGCGGCGAGCCCGGCGGCGCAGGCCACGGCGGCTCCGTTCCGGGCGGGGCGGGATCGGGCGCGCCGTCGGGCGGTGGCGCGGACGGCTCGCCCCCGGCGGGTGGCGCCGGCTCCGGAGGCGGCTTCCCCGGGAGTGTCGAGCCGGCCCCGTTCGGGGCGGCCTCTGGCTATGTGCAGTTCATCTCGCCCGCCGGCGCGGTGTTCGTTCCCGGCGGCCAGGGCTCCTCGCCGCGGGTGGTTCCCCTGACCGCCTCCGACCGCGAGATCGCCCGCACGGGCGCCGGCACCGGCCTCAGCGACCGCAGCGTCGACGGCATGCAGCTGCGGGTGCTGACGGAGGGCACCGGGTCGAGCGGTGCGATCCTCGTCGCCCAGCCGCTCACCGAGGTCGAACACGAGCTCAGCAGGCTGCTGCTGCTGCTGGGCCTGATCGGCGCGGGGGGAATCGTGCTGGCCGCGCTGCTGGGCGCGGTCGTGGCACGTACCGCGCTGGCGCCTGTCGCCCGCTTCACGCGGCGTACCGAGAGCCTGTCGGGCGCCCTGGACCTCTCCCAACGGCTGGAGGCCGGCGGACGCGACGAGCTCGGCCGCCTGGCGGAGAGCTTCAACGCGATGCTCGACGCGCTCGAGCGTTCGGTCGCCGCCCAGCGCCACCTGATCGCCGACGCCAGCCACGAGCTGCGCACGCCGATCTCCTCGCTGCGCGCCAACATCCAGGTGCTCGGCGAGTCCGAGCGACTTCCCCCCGAGGATCAGCAGAGCCTCAGGCGGGACATCGTCGAGGAGCTCGACGAGCTGACCGCGCTGGTGGCGGACGTCCTGGAGTTGGCACGCGGCGCCGATCCTCGGGGCTCGCAGGACGAGGTGCGCCTCGACGAGGTCGTCACGGGCGCGGTGCAGAGCGCGCGCCGGCGCGGCGAGGTCCGCTACGAGCTCGACCTGGCGCCCACCATCGTCATCGGCCAGGCCGACCGCATCAGCCGCGCCGTGAGCAACCTGATCGACAACGCGCGCCGCTGGAGCCCGCCGAGCGGAACCGTCGAGGTGAGGCTGAAGGACGGCGTGCTGGGCGTCCGCGACCACGGCCCCGGCTTTCGCGAGACCGACCTCGCGTTCGTGTTCGACCGCTTCTACCGCGCCGAGAACGCGCGCAGCATGCCCGGATCGGGACTCGGCCTGGCGATCGTCCGCCAGGCGGCGGAGGCCTGCGGCGGCTTCGCCGAGGCCGAGAACGCCCCGGGCGGTGGCGCCCTGCTGCGGGTCAGCTTCGGAGCCCCGGTCGAGTTCGACGCCGCCGGCGGCTGAGCGCACCGGAGCACCCGCAATTTGCGGGCTTTGCTCGTGCCAACCGTTGCAACCGTCCGGCGGCGGCCATAGTCTGGAGGGCCACGGGAGGAATGGGAAACGCGGTCCCGCCGCGGGGAGGAAATTCCAAAGGCTCGTCTAATAGGCCCGTAAGAAGCCGCAACTTTGCGGGTCTGTTGGAGTCCAGGAGGGTAGACGACAGGTGCTCTGTTCTAACGGGAGGTTGGCATGAGGACGCACGCTCGGGTATCGGTCTTGGCACTACTGACGGGCGTGCTGCTCGCGGCCCTCGTGCCGGCCGCGGCGCAGGCCGAAGGCTTCGGCATCGAAAAATTCGTCGCCGCCAACTGCAAGGTGTCCACCTGCGGCGAAGGCGCCGAAGAACCCACCCTGGAAGACACGAAGAACGAAGGCTACCTCCAGGCCGGAGGGTTCGTCCCCTACGGGATCACGGACTTCGTCATGAAGCACCACGAACAGACGAGCCCGTTCCCGGCCAAGATCCCCAACGAATCGGTCAAGACCCTCCGCACGGATGTCGCGCCCGGTGTCGTCACCAACCCTGAGGCGATCACCAAGTGCTCGCAGAAGGACTTCGAATCGACGCTCGTCAACGCCGAACACGGCTTCTACCTGGAAAGCAGCTGTCCGGAAAGCAGCCTCGTCGGCGAAAACATCGTCGAAACCGCCGTCGAAGTCGCCGCGGGCATATACAAAGACTTCACGCTCAGGGGCAAGGTCTACAACCTCGAACAGCCCTACGGCCTCGCATCGGAGTTCGGCGTGGCACTCGATGTCGAAGAACTCGCCGGGTCCCCGGGGATCTACGCGCATACCTACATCAAGGGCAGCGTCGAATGGCTGAGCGACTACCACGACTACTTCACGATCGAAAACATCACTCCCGGCGTCCTCTCCTCGCGCCTGATCTTCTACGGCGCGACCGAAGAAGGCGAAGGCGAACCGACCGGCTTCCTGCGCAACCCGAGCAAGTGCACGAAAGGCTCGACGCCTGAAACGACGACGACCGTGTCGATGGTCGCGTACAACGGCGAAACGGCCTCGAGGCCCTACGCGACGCTGCTCGGCAGCGAAAAATGCGAACTCGAGCCGTTCGCGCCGGCGTTCAAGCTGACGCCCGAAACGACCGCGTCGGACGCGGCCGACGGAGTGACGGCCGAACTGACTATGCCCCACTCCGAAGACCTCACGAAACCTGACAGCTCCGACGTGCAGACGGCCACCGTGTCGCTGCCGCCGGGGATGACGATGAACCCGTCCGCGGGGGCCGGACTGGAAGGCTGCACCCCCGCGCAGATCGGGCTCGAACCGGTCTCCCCCAACGTGTCCTGTCCCGGCGGCAGCCGCATCGGCACGGTCGAACTGGAAGTGCCCACGCTGCCGCGCGGGGCGCTGTCCGGGCCGATCTACCTCGGCGAGCCGGCGAGCGGCACGATCACCGCGCCACCGTACACGGTGTACCTCGACGCCGAGTCGGCCCGCTATGGCGTGAAGGTGCGCCTCAAGGGGACAGTCACACCGAACCTCGAAACCGGCCAGCTCACGACCACGTTCGAAAACAACCCGCAGGCTCCGTTCAACGACGTGATCCTTCACTTCAAGGGCGGGGCGTTCGCCCCGATCGCCAACCCGCTGACCTGCGGCGTATCCACCGCGAGCGTCGCGCTCGTCGGCTACTCCGGAGCCAGCGCATCGCCCTTCAGCAACTTCCCGATCGAAGGCTGCAACCCGGCCCCGGCGCCGTTCGCGCCGGCGCAGGCGACCTCCAACGAACCGGGCAAAGGCGGCGCCGGCAACACCTTCACGATCGGCTACGAACGCCCCGAAGGCAGCCAGTACCTGACCAGGATCGGCACCGTCCTGCCCCCGGGCCTGGTCGGTCTGATCCCGACCGTCGAACAGTGTCCCGAACCGCACGCCGCACAGGGAACCTGCGGCGCGGCCAGCCAGATCGGAACGGTCACGGCGACGTCAGGCTCGGGTACGCCCTACACGTTCCACGGCCGGGTCTACCTGACCGGGCCCACCGAAGGGGCGCCCTTCGGGCTGTCGATCGTCGTCTCGGCGGTCGCCGGGCCGTTCAACCTCGGCTCCGTGATCGCGCGCGTCGCGATCAGCGTCAACCAGACCACCGGCCAGGTGATCGCCACCGACAACCACGTGCCGACGATCGTCGGCGGGATCCCGATCAGGCTCAGGACGCTGGCGGTGTCGATCAACCGCCAGGGCTTCGAGCTCAACCCGACCAACTGCGGCGTGCTGTCGACCCAGTCGGTCATCAGCGGGTCCCTGGGCACCGAAAAGTTCGTGTCCACCCCGTTCCAGGCCGAAGGCTGCAGCTCGCTCGGGTTTGCGCCCACGTTCAAGGCGTCGACCGGCGGGAAACCGAGCAAAACCCAGGGCGCGAGCCTTGAAACAACCCTGAACATGCAGGCCGGCGGGGCAAACGTGAAATCGGTGCTCGTCACGCTGCCCAAGCAGCTGCCCTCGCGCCAGACGACCCTGCAGAAAGCGTGCCTGGCGGCGACGTTCGAAGCGAACCCGTACAGCTGTCCGGAAGGATCGATGGTCGGGAACGCACGGGCGAACACACCCACGCTGCCGGGCAAACTGCAGGGCCCCGCGTACCTGGTCTCACACGGCGGAGCCAAATTCCCCGACCTCGACCTGGTGCTCGAAGCGAACGGCGTTCGCGTGATCCTCACCGGCAACACCGACATCAAAAACGGGATCACGACCACGAACTTCGCCTCGACGCCCGACGTGCCCGTGTCGAGCATCACCGTCAACCTGCCGATGGGGCCGCACTCGGCGCTCGCGGCCTACGGCAACCTGTGCACCGCCAAGCTGGTGATGCCGACGACGATCACCGCGCAGAACGGCAAGCAGTTCAAGCAGAACACAGCGATCGCGCCGAAGGGCTGCGGCGTGCAGATCGTCGGCCAGAAGGTCTCGGGCAACACCGCCTACCTCACGATCAAGTCGTTCGCGGCCGGGCGGATCAGCGGCAGCGGCCCGGGCCTGACGACGGTCGCACGGCACTTCAACGGCGCGCAAAACGCGGCGTCGCTGAAGGTACCGCTCTCCAACGGCGGCAGGCGCAAGCCGTACAAGGTCAAGATCCGTGTCGGCTTCTACCCCAAGACGAAGTCGGTCGGCACATCGACCGCGTACACCACGGTGGTGTTCCGCTAGGAGCTTCGGGGGCGGCCGCGAGGCCGCCCCTACCGCTCAAGGCCCGTGTGCGCTCGCGCCGTACGGGCCCGCGCCGGGGCCGCGGGTCTGGCCAGCCGGGGGCGCATGCCCTAGATTGAGGGGATGGATGTGCTCACGGGTACGGATACCTCAGCGTCCTTCGCAGGGCTCGATCGCCTGCTCCTCGGCATCCGCCGCCTGACGGCCCTCGCCGACACCGCCCCGGACTCCGAGACGATCCTTCGCGCCCTCGCGGCGGAGCTGCTCGCGACACCGGGCGCGGAGGAGGTGCACGTCCACCTGCTCGGCACCGGCGGCGAGGAGGACCTCGTGGCCGTGTACATGTTCGAGGGCAACGGGCGCGTCGGCTATCTGCTGCCTCCACGCGAGCGCCCGCCCGGCGTCAGCTGGGTGGCGGGCACCGGCACGAGCTTCCTCGCCGCCGACGCGGACGAGCTGGCCAGCAGCGTTCCCCGTCTGGCCGCCACCGGGAGGATGGGCAGCGCGCTGCTGCTGCCGCTCACCGAGCGGGGCGACGTGGAGGCGGTCGTGGTGCTCGTGCGGCGCGTATCGGAGGTCTTCTCGGCGGCGTCGATCGAGCTCGCCCGCGCGCTCGTCGACCAGGCGGCGACCTCGCTCGCGCTGGTGCGGGCGAGGGCCGAGGCCGGGACCGACGCGGTCACGGGCTGCATGAACCACCGCGCGATGCGCCGCCGGCTGGATGAGGAGATCGGGCGCGCGATGCGCACCGGCGGGCCGCTCTCGTGCCTGCTGATCGACCTCGATGACTTCAAGCTCGTCAACGACCGCCACGGCCACCAGGCCGGCGATGCGATGCTGCGCGAGGTGGTGCACGCCCTCGTGGGCGAGTTCCGCGCGTTCGACCGCGTCGCCCGATACGGCGGCGACGAGTTCGTGGTGATCCTGCCCAACGCCGGCCTCGACAGCGCCGCCGCCGCCGCCACGCGGGCGCTCGCGCGGCTGCGTACGCTGACCGCCGAGTACTCGGGCGGCGTGGGCGTCTCGGCGTCGATCGGGGTAGCCCAGTGGCAGGCTCCGATGAGCACCGACGAACTGCTGCGGGCATGCGACGCGGCCCTGCTGCGCTCCAAGCGCCAGGGCAAGGGACGCGTCACCAGTGCAGGCGAGGTCCAGATCCCGGGCACGGGTGCGCTCGCGCGCGAGGGCTGAGTCGGCGCGGCGACTCTGCGAGACTGGGTAATGGTCCCGTAGAGCTCAGCGACCGCCTGGAGATTGCATGTCGGAGAACAGCTTTGGCGCGAAGGACACGCTCGAGGTCGGCGCGCGAACATATGAGATCTTTCGCCTGGACGCGCTGCAGCAGCGCTTCGACGTGGCGCGCCTGCCGTTCTCGCTGAAGGTCCTGCTCGAGAACCTCCTGCGCACCGAGGGAAACGGGTCGGTCACCGCAGCCGACATCCAGGCGCTTGCGAGCTGGGACGCGAAGGCCCAGCCGAGCGATGAGATCGCCTTCTCGCCCGCCCGCGTGCTGATGCAGGACTTCACGGGTGTGCCGGCGATCGTGGATCTCGCGGCGATGCGCCAGGCGATGGCCGAGATGGGCGGCAGCGCCGCGCGGATCAACCCGCTCGCGCCGGCCGAGCTCGTGATCGACCACTCGGTGCAGGTGGACGCATTCGGGACGCGCGACTCCTTCCGCTTCAACGCCGAGCGCGAGTTCGAGCGCAACCAGGAGCGCTACGCGTTCCTGCGCTGGGGCCAGGGCGCCTTCGACGACTTCGCTGTGGTGCCGCCCGACACGGGGATCGTGCACCAGGTCAACCTCGAGTACCTCGCCCGCGTGGTGTTCGACAACGAGAACACCGGCCAGGCATACCCCGACACGCTCGTCGGCACCGACTCCCACACCACGATGATCAACGGCCTCGGGGTGCTCGGCTGGGGCGTCGGCGGGATCGAGGCGGAGGCGGCGATGCTCGGACAGCCGATGTCGATGCTGATACCCCAGGTGCTCGGCGTCCAGCTGCACGGGGCGCTGCCGGAGGGCGCCACCGCCACCGACCTCGTTCTCACCGTCACGCAGATGCTGCGGGAGCGCGGCGTGGTGGGGATGTTCGTCGAGTTCCACGGTGCCGGCGTGGCCGCGCTTCCGATCGCCGACCGGGCCACGATCGGCAACATGTCGCCCGAGTTCGGCTCGACCTGCGCGATCTTCCCGATCGACTCCCAGACGCTCTCCTACCTGGAGCTCACCGGCCGCTCGGCCGAGCGGATCGCGCTGGTGGAGGCCTACGCGAAGGTGCAGGGGCTGTGGCACGACGAGCACTCCGAGCAGCCGACCTTCTCGGACTCGATCGAGCTCGACCTCGGCAGCGTCGAACCCAGCCTGGCCGGTCCCAAGCGCCCCCAGGACAGGGTGCCGCTCAGCTCCGCCCAGGGCGAGTTCAGGCACGCGCTCTGTGACTACGTGCCCTCCGACGCCGCCCAGGCAGACGCGCTCGACGAGGCCGTCGCGGAGTCATATCCCGCCTCAGACCCACCCGCCAACGGCGCCCCCGGTCACGAGCCGCTGCCCGCGGCCCCGCAGCCCGCGGCCTCGGCGAGCGGGGCCACCGCCCTGCGCCGCCGGACCGCGGCCGTCCCTGTGACGCTCGACGGCGAGAGCTTCGAGCTCGATCACGGCCATGTCGTGATCGCCGCGATCACCAGCTGCACCAACACGTCCAACCCCTCGGTGATGGTCGGGGCGGGCATCCTCGCCCGCAACGCCGTCGCGCGCGGTCTGCGCGCCCGGCCCTGGGTAAAGACCTCGCTGGCTCCCGGCTCCAAGGTGGTCACCGAATACCTCGACCGGGCCGGGCTCACCGAGCCCCTGGAGACGCTCGGGTTCAACCTCGTGGGTTACGGATGCACCACCTGCATCGGCAACTCGGGACCGCTCCCCGAGGAGGTCTCCGCCGCGGTGGCCGAGGGCGACCTCGCGGTCGTCTCGGTGCTCTCGGGCAACCGCAACTTCGAGGGCAGGATCAACCCCGACGTGAAGATGAACTACCTCGCCTCGCCGCCGCTCTGCGTCGCCTACGCGCTCGCGGGGACGATGGACATCGACATCACCGGCGACCCGCTCGGCGTGGACGACAAGGGCAACGACGTCTACCTCAGGGATATCTGGCCCTCCGCGCACGAGGTGGCCGAAACAGTCGGGGAGGCGGTCCGGGCGGACATGTTCCGGGCCAGCTACGGCGAGGTGTTCGCCGGCGACGAGCGCTGGAACGGGCTGCCGGTGCCCACGGGCGAGCTGTTCGCCTGGGATGAGGACTCGACCTACGTGCGTCTGCCGCCGTTCTTCACGGGGATGCCCGCGCAGCCCGAGCCGGTCCTCGACGTGGAGGGCGCGCGCGTGCTCGCGCTGCTCGGCGACAGCGTCACCACCGACCACATCTCGCCGGCCGGCGCGATCCGGCGCGACGGGCCCGCGGGCCTCTACCTGCAGGAGCGGGGCGTGGAACCGCGCGACTTCAACTCGTACGGCTCGCGCCGGGGCAACCACGAGGTGATGATGCGCGGGACGTTCGCCAACATCCGCCTGCGCAACCGCATCGGTGGCGGCGAGCCGCTGCCCGAAGGCGGTCACACGCGCTATCTGGCCGACGGATCGGGCGAGCAGATGTCGATCTACGACGCCGCCATGCGTTACATGCAGGAGGGCGTCGACCTGGTCGTGCTCGCCGGCAAGGAGTACGGCTCGGGCTCATCGCGCGACTGGGCCGCCAAGGGGACCAGGCTGCTCGGCGTCAGGGCGGTCATCGCCGAGAGCTTCGAGCGCATCCACCGCTCCAACCTCGTCGGCATGGGCGTGCTGCCGCTGCAGTTCGCCGACGGCGAGAGCGCCGCCTCGCTGGGGCTCACCGGGGAGGAGGTCTACGCCATCGGCGGCCTCGCCGAGGCGATGGCCGACGGCGGGTCCCCGCCCGACCAGGTGCAGGTCACCGCCACCCGCGAGGGGGCGCCGCCGGTGGCCTTCACCGCGCGCGTGCGGATCGACACCCCGCGGGAGGCCGACTACTTCCGTCACGGCGGCATCCTCCAGTACGTTCTGCGACAGCTGCTCGGCACGTGAGCGAGACCGCGGCGAGCATCCCCGGCCGCTCGTCGGCGGCCAGTGCCGTGCCGCAGGTGCTGCTCGACCTGCTCGGCGCGCGCGGCCCCTCCGGCTATGAGGGTGTGCCCGCGGCGATCTGGAGAGAGGCCGCGGCGGCGTTCGCGGAGGTCCGCACCGATCCCGTTGGCACGCCGCTGGCACTGGTCGCGCCAAGGGACGGCAGCGCCACTCCGCCCCGCCGGCTGCTGGTGATGGGGCACATCGACGAGATCGGCCTGATTGTCACCCACATCGACGACGAGGGATATCTGTGGTTCAGGGAAGTGGGCGGCTGGGACGCCCAGATCCTCGTCGGTCAGCGGGTCGTGCTCGACACGCGCGAGGGGCCGGTCCGGGGCGTGACCGGCCGCAAGCCGATCCACCTCCAGCGCGACGAGGACCGCAAGAAGGTCGCCGACATCCGCGAGATGCACATCGACATCGGCGCGGCCGACGGCGAGGAGGCACGCGGGCTGGTGCGCGTTGGCGACGTCGCGGTGATCGACGCCGAGCCGCTGGAGCTGCCCAACGGACGCCTGGTCTCGCGCGCGCTGGACAACCGCCTCGGCTCGTTCGTCGCACTCGAGGCGGCGCGCCTGACCGCCGAGGCGGGCGGCGGACGGTGGGAGCTGGCGGCCGTGGCCGCCGTCCAGGAGGAGACCACGTTCGGTGGATCGCGCACCAGCGCCTTCTCGCTCGAGCCCGACGCGGCGATCGTGGTGGACGTCACCCACGCCACCGACGCCCCCGGGATCGACATCAAGGAGGCCGGCAAGCACCCGCTGGGCTCGGGGCCCGTGCTCGGCCGCGGCTCTACGCTCAACGAGCCGCTGTTCGACCAACTCCTCGCCGCCGCCGAGGAGGAGGCGATCCCCGTCACCGTCGAGGCGACCGCGCGCGCCACCGGCACCGACGCCGACGCCGTCCACATCAGCCGCGGCGGCGTTCCCACGGCACTCGTCTCGATTCCGATCCGCTACATGCACTCGCCCGTCGAGCTCGTCCAGCTCGACGACGTACAGGCCTGTGCCCGCCTGATCGCCGCCACGGCGCTCCGCCTCGACGACACGAGCTCCTTCGCCCGCTGAGGCCCGACCGCGGCCGCTCGCATCCCGCGGCCGACGGCTCGGGCGCCGCGCGGTTGAGGTGCTCCTCGCGGCCGCCGCGGCCCAGGTCGAGGCGCGCTCACGTCGAGGCGCTGATCAGGTCGATGCGCTGATCAGGTCGATGCGCTGATCAGGTCGATGCGCTGATCAGGTCGAGGCGCCGGTCAGCTCGGTCACCGGGTTGACCTCGTAGGCCACGCCGGGGGAACCACCGATCACCAACAGCCGCATGCCCTGCGGCCCCGCGAAGACCTTGCGCGTGGTGGCCGGGCCGACACGCACGAGGGTCTCGGGGTCGAGGTCCACGCGATCGCCTTCGATGTCGATCGAACCCGATCCGGAGAGCACCACGTACACCTCCTCCTGGCCGGTCTCGGCGTGATCGTGCTCGGGATAGTCGCCGTAGTCGGGCGGGAGCTGGATCACCTGAAAGCCGAACGCGGTCACACCGAGCTCCGCCCTCGCCTTGACGAACCCGCCGCCGAACCCTGCCTCCATCTCGCTGATGCGCTTCGCTGTGTAGTCGCTCATGCGGCCACCCTAACCCATCCTCGGGGGTATCAGCAGAGCGAGCTGGCGCGATTGTGCGAGCACCGTCCCGTCGGGCGCCCAGATCACACCGTCCTCCTCGAAGAAGCCGTCGTGGATGACCCCTCCACGGATTCGCACCAGGCACAGCTCGGCCGGGTCCGGCTCGGGCCGGCGCGGCAGCGAGACGCGAAAATGGATCGTGAGGTCAATCGTGGGCGCGGCGTTCGGCTCGGTCATGCGCATGAAGGGCGCCGGGATCAGCGCGTCGGTGAAGAAGGCGAGCGAGAGGGCGTCGATCGGACGCGGTTCGGCCAGCCCCAGCCAGCCGCACACCTCCATCGGCTGGTCGGCTCCGGAGAGGGGTGTGCCGCCGAGGCGCGGCTGCAGCGTGAGCAGGCTCGTGAAGGGGGGCCCTCCGTGCTCGAGCAGCGCGCCGGAGGTGCGCGACGGGTCCGGCCCCGCAACAGGCGGCATCGCGACTTCCGAGACCTCCGGACCGCTCCACGGGACCGAGAAGGCCGCGAGCGCAAGGGCGCTCATCACCCCGTCCTGCTCCATCCGGGCCGAGAGGGTGCTCAGCGAGCGCCCCGCGCGCTCCACCACGCAGCGGATCAGCAGCGGGCCCGCCACGGGCGCTCGGGCGTAGTGGATCGTCAGGGACCTGGGAGCGCGCGCGGGGTCGCCGACCGACTCGATCAGCGCGCGTAGCAGCATCGCGGCGAGATAGCCCCCGTGGGGTCCGCGGCCGGCGCGCCAGTCGGGGGAGACGACGGCAGCGTAGATCGACTCCGATCCGCTGGTGCCCTCACGCCAGACCGCTGTGTCACGATCGAACTTGCCGAGTGGCCTCGGCGCGGGCTCAGCCACGCACGAGCCGCTTGTAGGTGATGCGGTGCGGCCGGTCGGCCGCGGCGCCGAGGATCGCGCGGCGATGCTCCTCGTAGGCCTCGAAGTTGCCCTCGAACCAGGTCACCTGGGAGTCGCCCTCGAAGGCCAGCACATGGGTGGCCACGCGGTCGAGGAACCAGCGGTCGTGCGAGATCACCATCGCGCAGCCGGGGAAGCCCAGGAGCGCGTTCTCGAGGGCTCGCAGGGTGTCCACGTCGAGGTCGTTGGTGGGCTCGTCGAGCAGCAACAGGTTGCCACCGCTGCGCAGCAGCTTGGCCAGGTGCACACGGTTGCGCTCGCCGCCGGAGAGGTTCCCGATCCGCGCCTGCTGGTCGGAGCCGCGGAAGTTGAAGCCCGCCGTGTACTGGCGCGAGTTCACCTCGCGGTCGCCCACCTTCAGCTGGTCGAGGCCTTCGGAGATCTCCTCCCAGACCGTCTTCTCCGGGTCGAGCGCGTCGCGCGACTGGTCGACATAGGCGAGCTTGACCGTGTCGCCGAGCTCGAGCGCGCCCTCGTCGGGAGCGTCCTCGCCCGTGATCATCCGGAACAGGGTGGTCTTGCCGGCGCCGTTGGCGCCGATCACGCCGACGATCCCCGCGCGGGGCAGGTCGAACGACAGCGACTCGATCAGCAGGCGATCGCCGAAGCCCTTGCTGAGGTTGGTCGCCGTGAGCACGCGATCCCCGAGCCGGGGGCCGGGCGGGATGTGGATCTGAACCTCGTCGAGCTTGATGTTGCGCTCCTCGGCCACCAGCTCCTCGTAGCGGGCGAGGCGGGCCTTGGACTTGGTGCGCCTGCCCTTGGGGTTGGTGCGCACCCACTCGAGCTCAGCCGCGATCGTCCGCTCGCGCGCCTTTTCCGAGCGTTCTTCGTGCGCGAGCCGCACCTGCTTCTGCTCCAGCCAGCTCGAGTAGTTGCCTTCGTAGGGGATCCCCCGGCCGCGGTCCAGCTCGAGGATCCAGCCGGCCACGTTGTCGAGGAAGTAGCGATCGTGGGTGACCGCGACGATCGTGCCCTTGTACTCGGCCAGATGCTGCTCCAGCCAGGCCACGGACTCGGCGTCGAGATGGTTGGTGGGCTCATCGAGCAGCAGCAGATCCGGGGCGCGCAGGAGCAGACGGCACAGCGCCACGCGCCGGCGCTCTCCGCCCGAGAGCGTGGTCACCTCGGCCTCGGGCGGCGGCAGGCGCAGCGCGTCCATCGCGTATTCCAGCTGCGTGTCGAGGTTCCACGCGTCGGCCGCGTCGATCTTGGCCTGGATCTCGCCGAACTCCTCGGCGGTCTCATCGGAGTAGTTTGCGGCGAGCTCGTTGAAGCGGTCGAGCAGCGCCTTCGTCTCGGCCACGCCCTCCTCCACGTTCCCCCTGACGTCCTTGCTCTCGTCGAGCTTGGGCTCCTGCTCGAGCATGCCCACGGTTGCCCCCGGGGCGAGCGCGGCCTCGCCGCGGTACTCCTGATCGACCCCCGCCATGATTCGCAGCAGCGTCGACTTGCCGGCGCCGTTGTAGCCGAGCACTCCGATCTTCGCCCCGGGCATGAAGGCGAGCGTGATGTTGTCGAGGACCGTCTTCTCCGGCGGGTGGATCCGCGAGAGGCGGTGCATCGTGAAGACGTATTGAGAGGACATTCGCACGCAGGATAGGAGGTCGGGAAGGTCGCTAACGTTGTCGGGTCATGCCCACGACGGTCCTCGACATCGAGCAGCACCTCCTCCTGCTGGAGCTGGAGGCGCCGTTCACCAAGCGCGAGGTCCAGCTCGCACGACGCCGGATGGCAAAGCGCTGGCACCCCGACGTCGCACCCCAGGGTCGCCAGTTCGAACACGAGCGCCATCTCAAGGCCATCAACGAGGCGGCCGACCAGCTCGAGCGGCTCGCCGAGGGCTCAAAGGGCGGGCGTGTGTCGCGCAACGCGGTCCGTGTAAGCGCCCAGGCGGCGCGCCGCGCGCGCGAGGAGGCCGGGCGCCGCGCCTACGAGGCCGAGCAGCGCGCCCGTGCGCAGGCGAGCGAACGCGCCAAGCACGACCCGTTCGGCAGTCGCGTGCCAGACCACTCGGTCGTGCACCGCTACGCGCGCTGCCAGTCCTACCCCGAGTGGGGCGTCGGCACCGTCACCGGCATTTACTTCTCCGCCGACGGCGGCGACGAGACGCAGGAGGTCCAGCAGTGGGCGCGGGTGAAATTCCAGCACGGGGTGCGCACGGTGCCCGCGGGCAGCATGCGCTTCGTGGACTTCTCGAGGCCCGATCCGGCGGAGGAGCGCGTCGAGCGCTTCATGCTCGCCGCTCAGCGGGCGATGGCCGAGGGCGAATACGACCTCGCCGCCCAGCGACTGATCTACGCGCGCGACGCCGACCCCCGCAACGTCGCCGTGCTGCGACTGATGACGCTTGCCTTCTGGAACGCCGGCAAGCTCGAGGAGGCGGCGCGCGCGGTGCGCGACTGGGCTCGCGTCGACGGCGAGCGGCCGGCCGCCCACAGGTTCGCGGCGCGGATCTACGACGACATGGGCGCCGTGGACCTCGCCGAGGAGGCCGCCCAGCGGGCGGCCGAGCGAGGCCCCGCCGACGCCGGTGCCTGGGAGCGCCTCGGACGCCTGCGGCTGCGACTGATGGATCGCGAGGGCGCGCTCAGCGCGCTGCGCCGCGCGAGCGCTCTCGGCGGCGGCGAGGAGGTGCGCGACCTGATCGTGCAGGCGCTCGCGATCGAGCCGGGTCTGGCGACCCGCTAGAGGATGTTCACCGCGCGCGCCACGATCAGGCCGATCGTGACGAGCGAGACCAGCGACTGGATTCCCATGATCGACTTCGCCATGTGCGTGAGCGGCATCGTGTCGGTGGGGGAGAAGGCCGTGGCGTTGGTGAGCGACACGTAGAGGTAATCGAGGAAATGGGGGCGCCAGTCGCTCGGCTCGATCCGATCGTCGCTCATCTGCGGGAAGAGGAAGTCGGGGGGAGCATCGTGCCCCGCGGCTCTCTGCCCCGGCCCGCCGCGGTCGAGCTCCCAGTACCAGAGCGAGAAGATCATGAAGTTCGTCAGCCAGATGAGCACCCCGGCCGTGATCAGGCTGTCTCCGTTGGAGACGACGTGGTGCAGCAGGAACCTGCTCAGTTCGACCAGCGAGAAGATGTTCGCCGCGCTCACGAGCGCGATCAGGCCGAGCGCGAAGCGCTTGCGCCCGGCGTGCTCGTGCTCCAGTTGGCGGGGTGAGGCGATCACGAGGCCGAAGACCAGCAGCACCTCGAGCCCGGGGAGCAGCCATTTCGGGCCCGCTCGCAGCTCCTGGGGCAGCGTCAGCTGCAGGCCGATCGCCACGAGCAACGTCAGCTGGGCGGGCCACACCGGTTCGGGAGCCGGGGGCGGCGGATAGGGGCGGCCTGGCTGTACGACGGATGGCTGGGCCACGAGAGCAGAGCGTAGGGGGAGGGTCGGAGTGATCCGCGGGGATCCAGCCCCTCGCCCGTGCCGCGCCCGTCGCGCCGCTCGGCGTCCATGTCGCGGCCGGCGGCGGCATGGTCGCCCTGGCCGCCGCGCTAGCGTTAAGCGCGGTGGGCATCGACAACCCGGTACACCTCGCCTTCATCGCCATCGTCGCGCTCGTCGTCCTCGGGCCGCGGCGGCTGCCCGAGGTCGCGCGCGCCCTCGGCAAGGGGGTTCGCGAGTTCCGTGAGGCGATCAACGGGGACACCGTGCAGGGGCACCTCAGCGTCCCCGCGACCGTGGCCCCGCCGATGGCCGCGCCCGACGCGGCTTCCGCTCCCGTCGGGGCACCCGCCGCCGCCCCGGCCCCAGCTCCCGCCCCAGCCGTCCACGCGGCCCCGTCTCCCCCGCCCGAGGCGGTGCCCGCGCCCGTGGCGGCTCCGGCTGCGGCCCCCTCTGCGGCCCCCGCGCCCGTGGCGGCTCCGGCTCCGGCCCCCTCTGCGACTCCCGCGCCCGTCGCCGCTCCCGCTCCGGCCGCGGGCACCGCTCCCGCTCCCGTCGCCGCCCCCGTGGCGCCCACTCCCGGCGTTGCCCCGGCGCCCGTCGAGCCGGAGACCGGTACGCCCACGTTGGCGGCCTCGCCCGAGGAGGCGACCTCGGCCGAGGGTTAGGAGGGTGGGATCCGCCGCGGCGGATACTGTCGGGCGATGCGCTTGGTCGTCGCCCGCTGCGAGGTCTCATACGTGGGGCGGCTGACCACCGAGCTGGCGGAGGCAGTACGCCTGCTGATGTTCAAGGCCGACGGAACCTTCATGGTGTGGGCCGACGGCGGCGGCCCGAACGTGAAGCCGCTGAACTGGATGACCCCGCCGACGGTCGTCGAGCAGGACCTCGACGAGGACGGCCGCCTCGTGCGGGTGGTGGTCCGCAAGCAGCGTGCGGAGGACCGGCTGGAGATCACGATCACTGAGGTTCTCTCGGAGGTCGAGCACGAGCTCGACTCGCAGGCGGCACTGGAGAAGGAGGGCCTCGAGCGCGAGCTTCAGGAGCTGCTGGCCGATGCGCCGCAGACCTGTGGAGAGGGGTTTCGGCTTGTCCGGCGCGAGTGGCCGACGGACATCGGGCCGGTGGACCTGATGTGCAGGGACGGCGAGGATCGCTGGATCGCGGTCGAGATCAAGCGGATCGCGACGATCGACGCGGTGGAGCAGCTGACGCGCTACCTGGAGCGGATCCGCCTCGATCCGGCGCTCGGTACCTGCCGCGGCGTGATCGCGGCGCAGACGATCAAGCCGCAGGCAAGGGTGCTCGCGGCCGCGCGGGGAATCGACTGCGTGGAGGTCGATCCGGAGGTGCTGCGCGGCGATCGCGAGCCGGATCTGCGCCTTTTCGCCGCCTGATCCGCGCGCCGCGCCCGCTCCCGTCCGCGGCCCCGGGCCGCGCTCCGCGCGGTGGCCGGGCATGGGTAGGCTGCTCTCTCTTTCCCGAGCAAGGAGCCCCCACATGACCGCCGATCAAGCCCCCGACGCGTCCCCCGAGCCGGTGCTCACCGAGCGGCGGGGCAATGTGCTGCTGATCACGCTCAACCGCCCCGAGGTGCGCAACGCGGTAAACGCCGCCCTGGCGGCGGGCGTGGCGGGCGCTCTGGACGAGCTCGACGGCGACGACGGCCTGTCGGTCGGCGTGCTGACGGGCACCGGAGGCTTCTTCTCGGCGGGGATGGACCTCGGCGCGTTCGTGAAGGGCGAGTCGGCCTGGTTCGGCGACCGGGGCTTCGCCGGCATCACCCAGCGCGCCGCACGCAAGCCGCTGATCGCCGCGATCGAGGGATTCGCGTTGGCGGGCGGCATGGAGATCGCGCTCAGCTGCGATCTGATCGTGGCTGCCGCGGGCGCGAGGATGGGGATACCCGAGGTCAAGCGCTCGCTGGTGGCCGCCGGCGGGGCACTGCTGCGGATGCCCCGGCGCATGCCCTACCACGTTGTGATGGAGCTGGCGCTCACCGGCGATCCGCAGCCGGCCGAGCGCTTCGCGGAGCTCGGGCTCGTCAACCGCGTGGTCGAGCCGGGCGCGGCCGTCGACACGGCGCTGGAGCTCGCGGGCACGATCGCGCGAAACGCGCCGCTCGCGCTGATCGCGACCAAGCAGATCCTGGGCGAGCAGTTCGACTGGTCGAGCGGCGAGATGTGGGAACGCCAGGGGGAGATCTCCGGTCCCGTGTTCGCCTCCGAGGACGCCCGCGAGGGCTCGGCCGCGTTCAAGGAGAAGCGCGAGCCCGTGTGGAAGGGGCGCTAGCTCAGCGCCCGCGCTTGCGGCGACGCTGGCGGCGAATCTCCAGGAAGCGTCGCCAGAGGGCCCGCATCAGCGCTCCCCCGGGGTCTTGCGGGGGTACTGGGAGATCGGCTGGCGGAGGTCGATCGCAGTCGTGACGATCCGGTTCTGTTCGTCGATGTGCGCGGCTGGGTAGCCCTCGCCCGGGCTTGCGCGCTCGGGCCTGCCGATGTAGCCGAAGTGCATCTCCTGGGGCATGATCTGCATCAGGCGCGGGAACATGTGTGCACGCGCGCCCATGTTGCGCGGCTCCTCCTGCACCCACAGGACCTCCTGCAGGTTCGGGTAGCGGTTCAGCAGGCCCAGGATCTGGGCTTCGGGGAACGGGTACAGCAGCTCCACACGCGCGACCGCCAGGCCGACGTGCGAGGCGCGTTCGGGGTGCCCGACGAGGTCGTAGTAGATCTTGCCGGTGCAGAGCACCAGGCGGGTGACCTGCTCGTCGGTGATGCCCGGCTCGGCGAGCACCGGCTCGAAGCGCGTGTTCTCGGCCATGTCGCTGATCGAGCTGGCCGCCTGCGGGAGCCGCAGCAGGGACTTGGGCGTCATCACCACCAGCGGGCGCTGCTTGGCGATCCGCGCCTGCCTGCGCAGGAGGTGGAAGTACTGCGCGGGCGTGGTCGGGCTCGCCACGCGGATGTTGCCCTCGGCGGCGAGCGCGAGGAAACGCTCGAGGCGCGCCGAGGAGTGCTCCGGGCCGGAGCCCTCGTATCCGTGGGGCAGCAGCAGCGTCAGCCTCGAGGTCTGGCCCCACTTGGCCAGCCCGGACATGATGAACTGGTCGACGATCACCTGGGCCGAGTTGACGAAGTCGCCGAACTGCGCCTCCCACAGCACCAGCGTCTCGGGCGCCTCCTGGCTGTAGCCGTACTCGAAGCCCATACAGGCGAGCTCCGACAGGGGGCTGTTGTGCAGCTCCATCGGCGCGAGCGCGCCGGGGAGGTTCTGGATCGGGCAGATCGTCTGGCCGGTCTTGGCGTCGTGCAGAACCATGTGGCGCTGGCTGAAGGTGCCGCGCTCGGTGTCCTGGCCGGTCAGTCGCAGGGGCGTGCCCTCGGTCAGCAGCGAGGCGAACGCGAGTGCCTCGGCGTGAGCCCAGTCGATGCCCCTGACCTCCGGGTCACGCTCGGCGAGCGCCTCGCGCCGGCGGTCGAGCTGTTTGACCAGCTTGGGGTGCACCGTGAAGCCCTGGGGCACGGCGAGCAGCTGCTCGCCGAGCTCGCGCAGCCGCGCATCGGGCACCGCGGTGTCCACGTCGGGGCTCGGCGAGCGGTCGAGCTGGTACTCGCCGGTGCTGTGCTCGCCCCCGTCCTCCGCGGCGGCGGCGATCTTCGTCTTCAGCCGCTGATGCAGGAGCGTGAGGTTGTCCCACACCCGCTGCGCCTGGTTCTCGACCTCCTCCTGCGAGACGACGCCGTCGGTCACCAGGCGGTCGGCCCAGAGCTCGGTCACCCGCTTCTTGGTCTTGATGTTCGCGTACATCTCCGGCTGCGTGTAGGCCGGCTCGTCGGACTCGTTGTGGCCGAAGCGGCGGTAGCCGATCAGGTCGATCAGCACGTCGTGGCCGAACTCCTGGCGGAAGGCGAACGCCAGCCGGACCGCGCTGATGCAGGCGGGCACGTCGTCGGCGTTGACGTGGATGATCGGGAGGTCGAAGCCCTTGGCCAGGTCGGAGGCCCACCGCGTCGAGCGGGCGTCGTCGGGGTCGGTCGTGAAGCCGACCTGGTTGTTCATGATCAGATGGATCGTGCCGCCGACCTTGTAGCCGTCCAACGCCTGCAGGTTGAGCGTCTCGGAGACGACCCCCTGGGCCGGGAACGACGCGTCGCCGTGGATCACGATCGGCACGGCCGCGTCGGTGTCCTGTTCGGCGTGCGGGCCGCGGCGCGAGGTCTGCGCTGCGCGGGTCGCGCCCTCGACGACCGGTGAGACGTACTCCAGGTGGCTGGGGTTGGACTCGAGGTTGACGCGGATCGTGCCGCCTTCCGGCAGCTCGTAGGTGCCCTGGGTGCCATGGTGGTACTTCACGTCGCCCGTGCCCCCCTGGGGGATGGTCGTGACCGCGCCGAGCGTGGAGGCGCCCTCGAACTCGGCGAAGATCGTGTCGTAGGCGCGGCCGAGGTTGTGCGCGAGCACGTTCAGGCGGCCGCGGTGGGCCATGCCCACGACGACCTCCTGGCCGCCGCGCCCGGCCGAGAGCTGGATCAGCTCATCGAGCATCGGCACGGTCATGTCGAGACCCTCGATCGAGAACTGGTGCTGGCCCAGATAGGCCTTGTGCATGAAGCGCTCCAGCGCGTCGACCTCCACCAGGCGCCTGAGCAGCGTGCGGCGCTCGTCGTTGGTCAGCTGGTGGCGGAACGCGCCCGACTCGATGTGCTCGCGCAGCCACACGCGCTGGCGGTGGGAGGCGATGTGCTCGATCTCGTAGGCGATCGTGCCGCAGTAGGTGTCCAGCAGGTGGGGCAGGGCATCGGCGAGCGTGGCCCCCGCCACGTACACGCCGAAGATGTTCGCGGGCAGCTTCGCCTGGATCGCGGGCGTCAGCCCGAGCGCCACCGGATCCAGCCCGGGGTCGCCCTCGGGCTCGGATCCGAGCGGATCCAGGCGCGCGGCCAGGTGGCCGTGGCTGCGCACCCGGCTGACGAACGTGCTCGCCGCGTGCACGGCGCGAAGCAGCTCGTCGCTGGCCGTGAACGCGGGCGTCTCGCCGCTCGGCGGTGCCGCGCTGGGCACCGGCGGCGCAGGGGCCGGGCCGAGCTCGACGCCCATCGAGACGAACAGGCCCTCGTAGAAGCCGTGCCCGCCCTGCAGGTACTCCTCGATGAGTGCCAGGAAGCGACCGGACTCTGCGCCCTGGATGATGCGGTGGTCGTAGGTGGAGGTCATCGTCATGACCTTCTCCGCGCCGATCGCGGCACCCACCCCGCCGAGCCCGACCGGGTAGGCGATCGAGCCCGTCGCGACGATCGTGCCCTGGCCGGTCATCAGCCGCGGGACCGAGGCGACGGTGCCCAGCCCGCCGGGGTTGGTCAGCGAGATGTTGGCGCCCACGAGGTCGTCCGCCGTGAGGGTGTTCGTGCGCGCCTTCTCCACGAGCGCGTCGTATGCCGACAGAAAGCCCTCGAAGGAGAGGGCCGCGGCGTCGGTGATCACCGGCACCATCAGCGTACGGGTGCCGTCCTTCTTCTCGACGTCAACCGCCAGCCCGAGGTTCACCTGGCCGTCCACGACCCGGTGCGGCTTGCCCTCGAGCTCGGCGAAGTGGTTGCACATCACCGGCATGTCGCTCGCGGCGCGCACGATCGCGTAGGCGATCAGGTGAGTGAACGACACCTTGCGGCCCGACGCCTTGAGCTCGCGGCGGCGCGCGTCGAGGACGGTGACGGCGAGCGTACGGAAGCTCGTGGCGGTGGGGATCGAGCGCGACTGCTCCATGTAGCGCGCCAGCGCCGCGGCGCCGCCCTTGAGCAACTCCGAGCCGACGTGCTCCGCGGTTGCGGCGGCGCCGTTGCCGGCTGCCCCGTTGGAGGCGACGCCCTCGCCGACCACGCCGTCTGTGACGGTCCCGCCGTTGGCCGCCGCGGAGAGCACGTCCGACTTGGTGATCCGGCCGGCCGGTCCGCTCCCGGACACGCCCGCCAGGTCGACCCCCTCGACCGCCGCCGCGCGTGCCGCGACCGGCGAGACCCTGGTGCCCTCGGGCGCGGCCGCAGTCCCGGCCGCGCCGGCCGATGAACCCGCGCTCACGCCGGACCCCGCGCCGGTTGCGGCGCCCGCGGTCGCGCCGTTCGCCTCCGCCTCGCCGCCGGCGGCCGCCCGCTCGGGCGTGGCGCCACCCTGCGTCGAGGGCACGGCACCGTTGAGGGATATACGCGCGATCACCTGGCCGACCGTCACGGTCTCCCCCTCGGCGATCAGGATCTCGCTCACGGTGCCGGTGGCCGGAGAGGGCAGCTCGATGTCCACCTTGTCGGTGGAGATCTCGACGATCGTGTCGTCGGTCTTGATCGGATCGCCCACCTTGACGTGCCATTCGAGGATCGTTCCCTCGGTGACAGACTCGCCCGCGGCAGGGGTCACGACATCTATTGTCTGCGGAGCCCCGTTGCCCGTTGCCATCAGGGCCTCACTCTAGCGCGGCCGCTACCTGAACATGCACCGCAAGCGCGCCAACCGCGTATGGCGCTCTCGACGAGCCCGCGCTGCGGTTTTCACCCGTTGGCGGGAGCGTCCCGGGGGGTCGCTTCACCCTCTGGAGCATCTCCGTCGCGTTCGCGCTGCTCGCGCACGAACTGATAGCTGCCGAAGAACGGTCCGATCCCGCCGAGGACGGCCACTGCGACGGCGAGCCTGAGCGAAACCACCCGCAGACGGGCTGCGGCGATGCAGGCCAGCGACATGAAGATCCAGAGCAGCCCGTGGCTCATGCCCAGCACGAATGTCTCCGGCTCGGGCTTGCCGATCGCGAACGCGCTGACGAGCAGCGCGAGGTAGACGCAGGAGTGCGCGAACGACGTCCACTTCAGGCGCTTGAAGGTGAGCGGCCCCGCGCCGTCGCGCAGGTGCGTGCTCACTGCGCGAGCCAGCGAGCCATGCGCGGCAGCACCTCTCCCGCCTCGGCGGGCCAGGCGTCGATGTCGCTCGGCCACCACGCGAAGGCGTCGTGCTCGTGGTCCGGCGCGACCGCCTCGTCCGCACCCGCGGCGAGCCACGCCTGCCCGACGAACATGACGAGGCGGTGGGGCAGGCGGAGCAGCGCCTCCCCGCGCACGCGCTCGGGCGCCACCGACCACTCCTCCTGCAGCTCGCGCACCAGCGTCTCCGCGGGGTTCTCCCCGAGATCCACCGCGCCGCCCGCGCCCAGCGCCCAGCGGCCGGCCCACGAGGAGACCCACGGCGCTCGCCGCCCGGCCAGCCAGCGGCCGTCGGCCGAACGGGTGACGCACAGCGCGGCCATGCTCTGGGAGGCGTCCTCCGGCACCAGCCGCAGAGCCCAGCGAAGCGGCTGCAGCTCGATCGCGATGCCGCCATCCTGCTCGCTGTAGTCGACCAGACGGGCGGCGACGCCGTCGTGGCTCGGCGAGCCCCGGTCCTGCAGATCCCTGATCGCTGCATCCGCGGCCAGCGACTGCTCGGGCGATGGCTCGTAGGAGTCCTCGCGCCAGCGCGCGGTCACGCGCCCGAGCTCCCACGGGCCGCGGGCGAGGATCTGCGGCGCCTGGCTGGCGGGCTCGGGCTGCGTGGACACCAGGGGGAAGGCTAGTGAATGTCCTGCCTCGCGGCGAAGGTCGCGATCGGCGCGCTGCCCCTAGACTCGCTCCCGTGACGTCAGCTCGCCGCAAGCACTGGGGATGGGGCCTGGAGTCCCAGCAGCCCACGCCGGCGCAGGTCCGCGCCGCCGCGCCGGCGATGGCCGCGCAGCTGCAGCTCCCGCTGGGCGAGATCGAGGATCCGGTGGCGCTCGCGGACGTCGAGCTGCGGGCTCCGCGGGTGCCGATCCCGCGCGAGCTGGCCGGCGTCTGTGCGGCCGACCCCCACGCGCGCGCCTCGCATGCGCTCGGGAAGTCCTACGCGGACGTGGTGAACGGCTTCCGCGGCCGCTTCGAGCACCCGCCCGACCTCGTCGCGCGCCCGCGCGGCGAGGAGGAGGTGGAGCGCGTGCTCGAGTGGTGTGCCGGCGCCGGCGTGGCCGTGATCCCGTTCGGCGGCGGCAGCTCCGTGGTCGGCGGCGTCACCCCGGCGGTCGGTCCCGGCTACAACGGCGCGCTGTCGCTGGACCTCGGCGCGCTGGACCGCGTGCTCGAGGTGGACGAGGTCTCGCGCGCTGCCCGGATCCAGGCCGGCGCGCTCGGGCCGGCGCTCGAGGATCAGCTGCGCGGGCACGAACTCACCCTCCGGCACTTCCCGCAGTCGTTCGAGTTCTCGACGCTGGGTGGCTGGATCGCCACGCGCGCGGGCGGCCACTTCGCGACCGTGTGGACCCACATCGAGGACTTCGTGGAGTCGGTGCGCGCGATCGGCCCGACGGGCCTGTGGGAGTCCAGGAGGCTGCCCGCGTCGGGGGCCGGGGTGAGCCCGGATCGCATGCTGGTGGGCTCGGAGGGCACGCTCGGCGTGATCACCTCCGCATGGGTGCGCGTGCAGCCACGGCCCTCCTTCCGCCGCTCGGCCGGGGTTCGCTTCGGTGGCTTCCTGCAAGGGGCGGAGTGCGTGCGCGTGATCGCCCAGTCCGGCCTGCATCCCTCCAACTGCCGCCTGCTCGACCCCGGCGAGGCCCGCCTGACGTCGGCCGGGGACGGCACCCACGCCCTGCTCGTGCTGGGGTTCGAGTCGGCCGACCATCCGGTCGACGGGGCGATGGAGCGCGCGCTCGCGCTGTGTGCGGAGCACGGCGGCGCGGTCTCCGCGGGCGCCGGCGGCAGCGCCGGCGCGACCGATGCCGTGGGCGCCTGGCGAGGCGCGTTCCTCGGCGCCCCCTACCTGCGTGACACGCTCGTCGCCATCGGCGTGCTCGGCGAGACCTTCGAGACGGCGATCACCTGGGAGCGCTTCGGGGACTTCCACGCGCAGGTGACCGCGGCCGCCGAGCAGGCGGTGCGGGAGGCCTGCGGGGAGGGCCGCGTGTTCTGCCGCCTCACCCACGTCTACCCCGACGGCGCCGCGCCCTACTTCACGGTGATCGCCCCCGTCCGCCGCGGCGAGGAGATCGAGCAGTGGGGTCGGGTCAAGCGCGCCGCATCCGAGGCGATCCTGGCGGCCGGGGGCACGATCACCCACCACCACGCCGTCGGCCGCGACCACCGCCCCTGGTATGACCGCCAGCGGCCCGAGCCCTTCGCCGCAGCCCTGCGCGGCGCCAAGGCGGCGGTCGATCCGCAGGGCATCATGAACCCCGGCGTGCTGATCGATCCCCAGCGATGAGGGTCGCCGTGCTCGGCCCCGGCGGCGTGGGCGGACTGCTCGCGGCAGCCCTCGCGCGCGCGGGAACGGAGGTCGTCGTGGTCGCACGCGACTCCACCGCGGCAGTGATCGAGGAGCGCGGTCTGCGGGTGCAGAGCGTGAAATTCGGCGCGCTCTTGACGCACCCTCCCGCCGTCACGCGGCTGCAGGACCCGGTCGACGCACTGATCGTGGCGACCAAGGCGGCCGGGCTCGAGCCTGCACTGACGCGCATCGCCGTGCCGCCCGGCGTCGTGCTGCCGTTGCTTAACGGGCTCGATCATCTCGCGCTGCTGAGGGACAGCTTTCCGGCCGAGCGGGTGCTCGCGGGGTCGATTCGCGTGGAGGCAGACCGGCCAGAGCCCGGTGTCGTGCAGCACACCAGCCCGTTCCTGCTGGTGAGCATGGCCAGCGCGTATCCGACCGCGCAGCCGGGGATGCGCGCGCTCGAGCGTGCGCTCACGGACGCCGAGATCCCCGTACGCGTGCTCGACTCCGAGGCGCAGGTGATGTGGTCGAAGCTCGTGCGCCTGAATGCCCTCGCCTGCACCACCAGCGCCTACGACAAGCTGCTCGGCGAGATCCGCAGCACGCCCGCGCTGCGCGCCGACCTGGTGGGGGCGATCGAGGAGGCCTGCGCGGTTGGGAGCGCCGAGGGCGCGCCCGACGTCGACCCCGCGACCGCGATCGCTGAGCTCGAGCGCGCCCACGACACGCTCGGCAGCTCGATGCAGCGGGATATCGCGGCCGGGCGCGTCCCCGAGCTCGACGCGATCCCGGGAGCGGTGCTGAGGGCCGCGGCGCGCCACGGCCTTGGCTGTCCAACCATCGAGCGGCTCGTCGCGCTGATCGAGACAAGGATCGCCGACAGCACAGTCATCGCGGGGCTCGGGAGCTGACCGCGCTGGGGCGCTCGCGCCCGCCCGGCGGTGCTACTCCCCGCCAGGGAACGGCGGGATCCCCGGCGCCACCGTGGGCAGCGACCGGGTCGCGATCGCCTCGACCGCCTGCTCCTCGGCCTCGGTCAGGTCGTCCTCGTGCTCGCCGTCGCAGAGCACGCGGAAGTTGCCGGTCTGGCCGCCGTCGCCGTGGATCGTGATCCCGGGCAGGATCTCCTCGCCCTCCTCGAGGCCGAGGCGCTCGAGGTCGAAGTGCGACAGGCCGATCCCGTAGGCGGTGTGCGTGGGGTTCTCACGGTCGTGCGAGGCCACCGCCTGGGCGAAGCGCTCGAGGTTCTTTGCGATCTTGCCCGTGTCCGACATCGCTCCACGGGAGCCTAGCGCGGGGGCGATAGATTGGTTCGATGGCCGGCACCCGACCAGGCACGCTCGTGCCGCCCGACGCCGAGTACGCCCACGACGGCAACGGCGCCGGGCCGGCAGACGGCGCGCCGGCCGAGGTGATCCGCACGGTCGCGCTGACGAAGGTCTACGCGGGCACCGACTTCGCCGCGGTGGACGGCCTCGACCTCAGCGTCCACGCGGGTGAGATCTTCGGGCTGCTCGGGCCTAACGGTGCGGGCAAGACGACCACCGCGGGAATGCTGACCACCCGGGTGATCCCGACCTCGGGCTCCGCCTACGTCGGGGCGATCGACGTAGTCGCCCATCCGGCGCTGGCCAAGCAGCTGATCGGGATCGTCTCCCAGCAGAACACGCTCGACCGCCAGCTGACGGTGTGGGAGAACCTCTACTTCCACGGCCGCCTGTTCGGGATCTCGGCCGCCGAGTCGCGGCGCACCGCCGACGAGCTGCTGGAGAAGCTGCATCTCTCCAAATGGGCGAAGGCATCGGTGTACGCGCTGTCGGGCGGCATGGCCCAGCGCCTGATGATGGCGCGCGCGATCTTCCACCGGCCCGCGGTGCTGTTCCTCGACGAGCCCACCGCGGGCCTGGACCCGCAGAGCCGGCTGGCTCTGTGGGAGATCCTCGGCGAGCTCAACCGCGAGGGCCAGACGATCCTGCTGACGACCCACTACATGGAGGAGGCCGACGAGCTCTGCGACAGGCTCGCGATCATGGATCACGGGCGGATCCTCGCGCTCGACACCCCCGCCGAGCTCAAGCGCTCGCTGGGGGCCGACACGATCGTGATCGTCAAGGCCGCAGGCGAGATGCCGGCGCTCGCGGACGCCTTCGCCGGCGCGATCCCGGAGGTCGCGCACACGAGGATCATCGACGGCGGCGTCGAGCTGCACGTCAAAGAAGCCGAGCGGCTGGTGCCGCGCGTCGTGGGCGCGGCCGAGGCGGCGGGCTTCGACCTCGTCGACCTGTCCGTGTTCGAGCCGAGCCTCGAGACCGTCTTCATCAGCCTCACTGGCAAGGAGCTGCGCGACTGATGGCCAGCGCCGCCGCACCGGTCCGCCCGCACCCGCCGATCGTGATCGAGCCGACGCGCTCGACGATCGCCGCCAGCCGCTCCGCGCTGTGGGCCCTGATCCTGCGCGACCTCGTCGTGCTGCGCAAGCATTTCATCGAGTTCGTCGTGCGCACGCTCGTGCAGCCGTTCCTGCTGGTGTTCGTCTTCCTCTACGTGTTCCCCTCGATCGGCCAGGGCATCGGCGGCGGTGCGGGGGGCAGGGCGTCGGAGTCGGACTTCGCGACGGTGCTCGTCGCCGGCGTGGTCGGCATCTCGATCATGTTCCAGGGGATCCAGGCGGTGGCGATGGTGATGGCCCAGGAGTTCGGCTACACGCGCGAGATCGAGGATCGCGTGCAGGCGCCGTGCCCGATCTGGCTGGTGGCGGTGGCGAAGGTGCTCTCGGGGGCGACCCAGGGTCTGATCGCGGCCCTGATCGTGTTCCCGATCGCCGCCGTGATCCATGCCCGCGGAGTGGAAGCCCACCTGGCGGTCAACTGGCCGGTGATCATCACGCTGATCCCGCTCGCCTGCCTGACGATGACCTCGCTCGGCCTCGTGCTGGGGACGTTCTTCGAGGTTCGCAACCTCGGTCTGATGTTCGGCTTCGTGGTGCTCCCGCTCACGTTCCTGGGCGGCACCTACTACCAGTGGACAAAGCTCTCCCCGGTGCAGTTCCACGGGATCCACTGGCTGAAGATCCTCGTGCTGGTGAACCCGCTGATCTACATCACCGAGGGCATGCGCGCCGGCCTCACGCACGCCTCGCACATGCCCCTCTATGTGATCTACCCGGCGCTGATCGCCTTCTGCGCCGTGTTCATGACCCTCGGGCTGCGCAAGTTCGCCAGCCGCGTGCTCTCGTGAGCGGATCGCCCGGGGACCGCATCTGATGCCGCGGCTGGAGATCGTCATCGCGAGCGTTCGGCCGGGTCGCGTCGGCCTGCCGGTCGCCCGCTGGTTCGAGCGGTGGGCGATCGCCCACGGCGGCTTCGACGTCGGCGTGGCCGACCTGCTCGAGATCGACCTGCCGTTCATGGACGAGCCGAACCATCCGCGCCTGCGCCAGTACACCCACCAGCACACCAGGGACTGGAGCGCCCGGGTGCAGGCGGCCGACGCGTTCGCGTTCGTCACCCCCGAGTACAACTACGGGCTGCCCGCGGCGCTCAAGAACGCGATCGACTACCTGCACGTCGAGTGGTTCTACAAGCCGGTGGCCCTCGTCTCCTACGGCGGCATCTCCGCCGGCACGCGCTCGGCCCAGATGACCAAGCAGGTCGTCACCACGCTGAAGATGTTCCCGCTCGCCGAGGCCGTCTCGATCCCGTTCGTCGCGCAGTTCATCGACGACGAGGGCGAGATCCAGGCGAACGAGACGATGGAGCGTTCAGCCACCGCCGTGCTCGATGAGCTGCTGCGCGTCAGCGATGCGCTCGCAGTGCTGCGCGAGGAGTAGCGCCCGAATCCGGGCGAAGGGCTTCCGATGGACAGGACGCGTCGCATCCGAGGCAGCCACGTTCCCGCGCCTCCGGGAATACTGATGCGGTGGTCGCCGCCGTCGTCCTGATCGGTGCTCCTGGAGCGGGCAAGTCATCGGTGCTCGAGGAGCTCGCGACCCTTCACGACATGGAGCGCGTCGAGCACGGGGCGCTGGAGGCGGAGCAGCTGTCGCTCGGGCGGCCGCTGCTCCCTGCGAGTCGCTGGGTTCCCCAGCTCGACGCGGTGCTCTCGCTCCAGCGTGACGCCGGCCGCCGAAGGTTCCTCATCTCCGCCACCGTCGAGGATGCCGAGGACCTGGTGGCGGTCAGGAGTGCGACAGCAGCCCAGCTGCTGCTCGTCGTCTGTCTCAGCGCCTCCGGCGAGACCGTCGCCTCCCGGCTCGACGTCCGGGAGCCAGACCGCTGGCCGGGGAAGGCTGCGCTGATCGCTCGTGCCCGGAGGCTCGCCACCGCCGTTCCCCGCCTCCCGGGGATCGACATGATCATCGGCACCGAGGATCGGCAGGCGGAGGATGTGGCGGCCGAGGTCTTCGAGGCGATGCGGGGGAGCGGGATGCTCGAGCGGGCTACAGGCTAGCCAGGTGCTCCGATGCGTGATCGCGCGACCCCCGCACTACTGCTGCTCGATCAGCTCGATTCGATACCCGTCGGGGTCCCTCACGAAGCACAGCCGCGAGCCGCCCTCGCGCACGGAGTAGGGCGGCTTCTCGGGCTCGATGCCCTGCTCGGCCAGGCGTGCGAGCGTGCCGTCGAGATCCTTGGCGGTGATCGCGATGTGGCCGTAGCCGGTGCCCAGCTCGTAGGAGTCGACGCCGAAGTTGTAGGTCAGCTCCAGCCGCGGCATGTCGCCGTCGCCGGGCTGGTTCATGAACACGTTGATCGCCTCGTCGCGGATCGGCAGGCGCCCGATCTCCTGGAAGCCGAGGGCGTTGTAGAAGGCGACCGAGCGGTCGATGTCGGTGATGCGGTAGCAGGTGTGGATCAGGGCCATGCCGGGGAGTCTAGGAGACCTGGGCGGCCGGCATCGGTGCCGGGGCGCCAAAGGCGCGAGGGCGGTGGGACGCGGCATGGGGCCGGTGTCCCACCGCGCTGCATCGCAGGCGAGCTAGAGGTTGTGGCTGGTCTGGACCGCGGTCAGCGCGGCCCAGCCCACCCCGATGGAGGCCGGACTCGTCGGCCCCGGCAGGGGCGCACACTCGATCGACAGGGTGCTGGTGACTTCGCTGCTCAGCGCGCCCGCCATCGCCAGCGTGGAAGCGCCCACGTACTCTCCAGATCCGTCTTCGGCCAGAGGCGCAAGCCAGAAGGACGCGTCGATCGTCGTCGATTTCGGTTCGGGGAAGCTCAGGCCGGGTGTATCGACGAGCGTGCACAGGACGGATGCGGTCTGCGGCATTTTGACGGCGGGCGAGGTGAAGCGCTACGGACTCGACGGGCCGGACGACGCCAATAGCCGGGTAGCCGGGGTGGCGCCCGGCCGACGCCAGGTAGGGTGGGCGACGTGCGCACACTGATCGTCGGTCACGGCGGGCGCGAGAGCGCCCTGGCCCTGCGGATGGCCGAGCACAGCGAGCTGCACGCGTTTATGGGACACGAGAACCCCACGATCGTGCGCCATGCCGAGGCCTCGGGCGGCAGCCACGTGACGGGGGACGTGTGCGACCCGCGCGCGGTCGCCGCGTTCGCGCGCGCCCTCGAGGTCGATCTGGCGATGGTGAGCGCGGACGAGCCGCTCGCGGCGGGGGTCGTCGACGCGCTGCTCGCCCAGGGCACCGGCGCCGTCGGCCCGACACGGGCCGGAGCGGAGATCGAGTGGAACAAGGTGTTCGCGCGCTCGCTCCTCGCCGAGGTCGCGCCCGAGTCCTCGCCGATGGTGCGTGTGGCGGCCGACGCCGGCGAGGTCGCGGAGGCGATCGAGGCGTTCGGACCCAGGCCCGTCGTCGTGAAGCCCGAAGGCCTCACGGGCGGCAAGGGCGTGAAGGTGATGGGTCCCCATCTGGCCACCCACGAGGATGCGCGCGACTATGCCCTGAGCCTGCTCGAGCGCGGGCGCCCGGGGGAGTCGGTGCTGATCGAGGAGAAGATCCTCGGAGCCGAGTTCACGATCCAGGCCATCAGCGACGGCGTGACCGTGGTGTTCCCGCCCTCGACCTACGACTACCCGTTCCGTTTCGACGGCGATGAGGGACCCGGCACGGGCGGCATGGGCTCCCTGTCGATGGCGGGCACGACCCTGCCCTTCATGACGGCCGCCCACTACGAGCAGGCGTGCTCGATCATCGAGCGCGTGATCGAACGGCTCGAGGAGCAGGGACGGCACTTCACCGGGGTGATGAACAGCGGCTTCTTCGCCACCGCCGACGGCGTCAAGGTGATCGAGTTCAACGCGCGCTTCGGCGACCCCGAGTGCATGAACATCATGAGCCTGCTGCAGGGCAGCTGGCCGCACGTGATGGAGCGCATCTCAACGCGTACCCTCAGCCGCGACGACGTGCCCCTGCGTGAGGAGGCGTCGGTCGTGCTGTATCTCGTCTCCCCCGACTACGCGCTGCGTCCCGGTCGGGCCTACGAGTTCAGCCTCGACGTGGACGGGATCGAGCGGGACGGCAGCCATGTCTTCTTCTCCTCCGCCGTGGCCCTCGGCGACGGCCGCTACCGCACGGTGGGAACCTCGCGCGCGGTCGCTCTCGCCACCACCGCACCGACGCTCGAGCAGGCGCGCGCGCGAGTGGTGCGCAGCGCCGACTCCGTGCCGGTGCTGGAGTGGCGCAGGGACGTGGGAGACGCGGGCTACCTCAACGGGCTGCGCGCGCTCGTCTCCGAGCGCGTGACGGCCGGCTGAACCCGCGCGCGGACCCCCGCGGGGAGAGGGTTTCGTGCAAGGATGCCCCCGGTGCTCGTCGAGACGTCCACACACCCGCAGTTCATCTCCAACACCTACCTCGTGGCCGACGGGCTAGGCGGCCCGGCGTTCTTCATCGACGCGGGAGGCCCCGTCGAGCCGCTGATCGAGGCGGCCGATCGACTTGGCCTGGCGCCCAGTCACGTGCTCCTGACCCATCACCACTTCGATCACGTCAGCGAGGTGGGGGCGCTGCGCGAGCGCTGGCCGTCGATCGAGGTCCTGATCAGCTCGCGCGAGAAGGAGCTCCTGCGGGAATCGCTGGGGGAGGGCGGCGATGTGCGGGCCGTGGATGAGATGGGCACCATCGAGGCGGGGCAGACGCTCTCGTTCGGAGCGCTGGAGGTGCGTCCACTGCTGACGCCGGGACACACGGCGGGGATGCTCTCCTTCCTCGTCGCCGAGGGCCCGCAGGGCTCCGGGCAGGCCGGCCACGACCCACCGCCCGCCGCTGCGGCCGTGTTCACCGGGGACACGCTGTTCAAGGACTCGGTGGGGGGCGTGAAAGCCCCCGGGCACACCACCTACACGGACCTGCGCGACTCGATCATGGGAACGCTGATGGAGCTGCCCGCCGAGACCGTGATCTATCCGGGGCACGCCGATCCCACGTCGGTCGGTCGCGAGTGGGACGCCAACGCGTTCATCCGCGTGTGGCGGGGCCTGGATCCCGAGGGCTCAGAGCCCTGCACGGCGCTCGGGCAGCCGGCGACGCTCGTGCTGCTCGGCGCGGACTACGACGGCGGTACCAAGGCCTGGGTGCGCTGGGGGGACGGATCCGACGACATCGTGCCCGGCTCCCGGGTGGAGCGGGGGGGCTAGCGCAGCAGGCGATCGGCTCGCGCTCGAGCCCGGTCGCCGCGGGAGCGCTCGCGCCGGGTCCCCGTGGCTCGTAGCATGCATGGGGTGCCGCGCGAGAACGAGAAGATCCCCACCTCGCGCGTGCGGCGTACAGCCACCGTCGCGACGCTCGCCGCGAGCGAGGCGGTCAAGCAGTTCGGCACGCGCGCCGCGAACATCACGCGCGACGAGGAGGCCTCCGAGGCGGCGATGTCGCGCCGCCAGCTCGAGACGGCCAAGCAGATCGTGGCCGTGCTCGGAACGATGAAGGGCGCCGCGATGAAGCTCGGCCAGGTGATGTCCTTCCTCGACGTGGGCCTGGTCGCCGAGGAGCACCGCGATGAGTTCCAGCGCGAGCTCGCCAAGCTGCGGGACGCGGCTCCGACCGTGTCGTTCAAGCAGATGCGGCGCGTCATCGAAGAGGACCTCGAAGCGCCGATCGCGGAGGTCTTTGCGACCTTCGAGGAGGAGCCGATCGCGGCCGCGTCGATCGGCCAGGTCTATCGCGCGACGCTCGCGCGGGATGGCCGGGAGGTCGCCGTGAAGGTGCAGTACCCGGGCGTCGCCAGCGCGGTGCGCGCCGACATGCAGAACCTGGACATGATCATGCGCCTGCTCAAGCGGATGACGCCGGGGATGGACGCGAAGGCCGTGACCGAGGAGATCAGAGAGCGGATCGAGGAGGAGCTCGACTACGAGCTCGAGGCCCAGAACCAGCGCTCGCTGCACCGCATCTTCGCGGGCCACCCGTTCATCTTCGTCCCCGAGGTGATCAGTTCGCTCTCGCGCGAGCGCGTGCTGGTCAGCGAGTACGTCGAGGGCGTGGGCTTCGAAGAGCTGCAGCGGGGGACGCAGGCCGAGCGGGACCGGATCGGGGAGATCGTCTTCCGCTTCTTCCTCGGCTGCCTCTACCGGCACCGACAGTTCTCCGGCGATCCGCACCCCGGGAACTTCCTGCTCCTCGCCGACGGCCGCGTTGCGTTCCTCGATTTCGGCCTTTTCAAGCGACTGGACGAGGGGCCCGTCGAGCTCGAGCTGGCCGCCCAGCGAGCGGTGGCGGAGGGGGACGCGGCTGCGCTGCACGAGCTGCTGGCCGCCTCGGGCTTCCTGCCGGAGCCCGATCGCGTGGACCCCGAGCACCTGCTGGCGTTCGTGCGTGAGGCGATCTGGTGGTACACGACGGCCGACGAACCCGTGCTGCTCTCGCCCGAGATCGCCACCCAGGTGATGATCGAGAGCTCCGACCCGCGCTCGAGCTACTTTCGGGAGATGCGCCACCAGGACATGCGCCCCGAGCATCTGTTCGGGCGGCGCATGGAGATGCTCACCCTGGCCGTCCTCTCCCAATTGCGGGCGCGCGCGAACTGGCACCGGATCGCCCGCGAGTGGATCTACGGCGAGGAGCCGGTGACCGAGCTCGGCCGAGCCGAGGCGGACTTCTATCGCCGCAGCGGCGTGGGGGCGGCCGGCTGAGGCGGACTCGCCCGCGAAGACGATGGCGGATCCCTCCAACCCCGGGCAGGAGACGGCCCGCCAGCCGCTCGAGCTGGCCCTCGCCCGCGACGTCACCGCGCCGGCGGCCGCGCGCGGCGCGATCGGCGATCTGTGCGCGGAGCTGGGGCTCGAGCGCTCGGTCTGCCAGGCGGTCACCCTCCTCGTCTCCGAGCTCGTCAGCAACGCCGTCCTGCACTCGAGCGCCCCGCCCGGCGAGCCGATCGTCCTGACGGCCGCGGTGCACGCGCGGCTCCTGCGGGTGAGCGTCACCGACGCCGGCGAGGGGTTCACCCCGGGGGAGCGCGATCCGGGCCGCCCGGACGGCGGCTACGGCCTGGATCTGCTGGGCAAGGTCGCGACCCGTTGGAACATCGAGGCCAGCCCTTCCACGTGCGTGTGGTTCGAGCTCTCGCTCGGCTCGTAGGCCGCGCATCGTGGCGGCGTGGCACGCCGCCGAGGGGACTGGACTCCCGCCGATGCGCCAAACCGATATTCATTGTCCTGAAAAGGGCACTCGAGAGACCTTCCCAACAGGTGATCGGAGGAGCGATATGACCGCAGAGCCACGAGTGGAGGGCCGGGCATGATCACACCGGCTGCCTCCAGGCGCACCGCCGACCGCGGCCTGGACTCCAACGGCGTACTCCCGGCCGACGTTCTCGTCGTGTTCGGCATCACCGGCGACCTGGCGAAGGTGATGACCTTCCACTCGCTCTACCGGCTGGAGCAGCGCGGGCTGATCGACTGTCCGATCGTGGGCGTGGCGGGCGACGACTGGACCCTCGAGGATCTGATCAAGCGCGCGCGCACGTCGATCGAAGGCTGCGGCGAGACGATCGACGAGGACGTCTTCAAGCGCTTCGCCGCACGCCTCTCGTATGTCAAGGGGGACTTCACCGACGCGGCCACCTACGAGCGCGTCGCGGACGCCCTCGGCGATGCCCACACACCCGTGTTCTATCTCGAGATCCCGCCGTTCCTGTTCGGGCCGGTGATCAAGCAGCTCAAGGACGCGTCGCTCACCGACGGCGCGCGGGTGGTCGTCGAGAAGCCCTTCGGCCACGACCTCGCCTCGGCGCGCGCCCTCGCCGCGGAAATCCACGAGTCGATCGACGAGTCGCAGCTCTACCGGATCGACCACTTCCTCGGGAAGATGGGCACCGACGAGCTCCTCTACCTGCGCTTCGCCAACACGATGATCGAGCCGATCTGGAACCGCAACCACATCGCCTGCATGCAGATCACGATGGCCGAGGACTTCGGTGTGGAGGATCGCGGCCACTTCTACGATCCGGTCGGAGCCCTGCGCGACGTGGTCGTCAACCACATCATGCAGGCCGTCGCACTGGCCGCGATGGAGGCGCCCGCCGGCAACGACGCGGCGACGCTCAAGGACGCCAAGTTCGCCCTCTTCCGCTCGATCCACGACGCCAGCCCGGCCCACTACGTGCGCGGGCAGTACGACGGCTACCTCGATATCGAAGGCGTCGAGAAGGGCTCGACGACCGAGACCTATGCGGCTCTGCGCCTGGAGATCGACAACTGGCGCTGGTCGGGTGTGCCGTGGTTCATCCGCACCGGCAAGCGGCTTCCCGTGACGCAGACCGAGCTGCGCGCCGTGTTTCGCGACCCGCCGCGTCTGGGCTTCATGGAACAGGGCGGCCATCGCCTGCCCGAGCCGAACCAGTTCGTCGTCAAGCTCGACCCGTCGACCGGGACTCGTGTCGTCCTCGACGCCCATCGCGCGGACGTCTCCGGCCCCGCCCAGGTCACCCTCGACGTGGAGTTCGCCGAGGAGGGTGGCGAGGCGCCGACCCCGTACGAGGTGCTGCTGCTCGACGCGATGCGCGGCGATGCGACCCGCTTCACACGCCAGGACAGCGTCGAAGAGACCTGGCGTATATTCGAACCGCTGATCAAGAAGCCACCGCCGGTGCACCCCTACGCGCAAGGGTCGTGGGGCCCGCAGGAGGCCGACAAGCTGGTCGCCGGGTACGGCGGCTGGCACGGCCCGTGGGTGGAGTCGTGAGCCCGTCCAAGCCGGGCCGGGGCAAAGCGGGGGCCGGGAGCGGCGGTGCGGCCAGGGCCAAGGGCGCAGGCTCGGCCAGGGCCAAGGGCGCAGGCTCGGCCAGGGCCAAGGGCGCAGGCTCGGCCAGGGCCAAGGGCGCAGGCTCGGCCAGGGCCGCAAGCCCATCGACCGTGGCCGGGCCGGGCAACGGTGCCGGTGCCGGGGGCGCGGATGCGCCGCCGCGGCCCCAGAGCGCGGCGATGCCCTCGCCGTTCCCGCCGATCGCCGACTACGCATTCCTGTCGGACTGCCACACCGGCGCGCTGGTGGCCCCCGACGGCTCGATCGACTGGCTGTGCGTGCCGCGCTTCGACGCCCCCAGCGTGTTCGGCACGCTGCTCGACCGCCAGGCGGGCTCCTTCCGGTTCGGCCCGTTCGGCATCAACGTCCCGTCGGCGCGGATCTACGAGCCCGGGACGAACATGCTGATGACGACCTGGAAGACGCCGACCGGCTGGGTGATCGTGCGCGACGCGCTCACCCTCGGGCCGCGGCGCGGGGTGGATCTGGTGACGCCGCACACGCGGCCGCCCACCGACCAGGACGCCGACCATCTGCTCGTCCGCGTCGCCGTCTGCCTGGAGGGCGAAGTCGAGATGGAGCTCACCTGCGAGCCTGTGTTCGACTACGGGAGAGAACCCGCCGCGTGGTCGGTCTCACCGGACGGAGGCCAGGCGGATGCGAGCACGGCGGATGTGACGATCAGGCTGGCGACCGACATGGCGGTGGGCGCCGAGGGCGATCGCGTGCGGGCACGACACACACTGAAACAGGGCGAGCAGATCTTCTGTGCGCTCTCCTGGGCGGAGGAGCTGGCCGCGCCGGAGACCGTCGATGAGGCGAACGGGATGCTCGCGGCGACGGCCGGCTTCTGGCGCGGCTGGCTCGCCCGCGCGCGGATCCCGGATCATCGCTGGCGCGATCCCATCCAGCGCTCGGCACTGACGATCAAGGGGCTCACCTATATGCCGACGGGCGCCACCGTCGCGGCGCTCACGACGTCGCTTCCCGAGACGCCCGGCGGCGAGCGCAACTGGGACTACCGCTACACGTGGCTGCGCGACTCGACCTTCACCCTGCAGGCCCTGCACTACCTCAACCTCGACTGGGAGGCCGAGGAGTTCATGCAGTTCGTCGCCGACCTCGAGTGCAACGAGGACGGCGCCTTGCAGATCATGTACGGGATCGACGGTCGCCGCGATCTGACCGAGTCGATGCGGGACGACCTCTCCGGTTACGCTGGAGCGAGTCCCGTGCGCATCGGCAACGGTGCCTTCGACCAGCGCCAGAACGACGTGTTCGGCGCGGCGCTCGACTCGATCCTGCTCCACACGCGGCGCAGCCAACGGCTGCCGCGCCGGCTGTGGCCGATCGTGCAGCAGCAGGCCGAGTGCGCGACCAACGTCTGGCGCAACCCCGACCAGGGGATCTGGGAGGCGCGCGGCAAGCCCAAGCACTACGTGTCCTCCAAGCTGATGTGCTGGGTTGCGATGGACCGTGCGGCCAAGCTCGCGTCGCTGCGCGGCGACGCCAGGCGCGAGGACGCGTGGCGCGAGACCGCCGAGCAGATCAGGGCGGACATCCTCGAGCGCGGCTTCACCGCCAAGGGCGTCCTGCGCCAGCACTACGACACCGACGCGCTCGACGCCTCCAACCTGCTGGCGGCGATCTTCGGTTTCCTGCCGCCGGAGGACGACCGCCTGCGGTCGAGCGTGCTGGCGATCGCCGAAGACCTGACGGAGGACGGCTTCGTGCTGCGCTACCGCACCGAGGAGACCGACGACGGCCTCTCCGGCAAGGAGGGCAGCTTCCTGATCTGCTCCTTCTGGCTGGTCTCCGGACTGGCGGTCGTGGGCGAGCAGCAGCGCGCGGTCGACCTCATGGAAAAGCTCCTGCGGGTGGCGTCACCGCTCGGCCTCTACGCCGAGGAGTTCGACACGGACACGGCGCACCACCTCGGCAACTTCCCCCAGGCGTTCTCGCACCTCGCGCTGATCGAGGCCGCCGGCCGGATCATCATCTCCGAGCGGGTCGGTGAGTTCAGCTGATGGATGCCTACGACGTGATCGTGATCGGCAGCGGCGCGGGCGGCGGAACGCTCGTACACCGCCTGGCACCATCCGGCAAGCGCATCCTGCTGCTCGAGCGCGGCGACTGGCTGCCCCGCGAGCCGCAGAACTGGTCGGCGGCCGACGTCTTCGTCGAGAACCGCTACATCTCGCCCGATACCTGGTACGACGCCGACGGCAAGCCGTTCCAGCCGCAGGTGCACTACTGCGTGGGCGGTGCCACCAAGCTCTACGGTGCCGCGCTGTACCGGATGCGCTCCGAGGACTTCGGCGAGCTGCGCCATCACGGCGGCATCTCGCCCGGGTGGCCGATCTCCTACGAGCAGATGGAGCCCTACTACAGCCAGGCGGAGGCCCTCTACCAGGTGCACGGCGCGCGCGGCGAGGACCCGACCGAACCGCCGGCCGGCGCTCCCTACCCGTTCCCCGCGGTCTCCCACGAGCCGCGCATCGCCCAGCTCGCCGAGGACTTCGCCTCCGCTGGGCTGCATCCCTTCCACGCGCCCTGCGGCGTGATGCTCCACGAGCAGAACATGCCCTACAGCCCCTGCGTGCGGTGCTCGACCTGCGACGGCTTCCCGTGCCTGGTGCACGCGAAGTCCGACGCCGAGGTGCTCGCCGTGCGGCCGGCGCTCGAGCACGAGAACGTGACGCTGCTGAGGAATGCGACCGCCGTGCAACTGCGGACCAACCCGGCAGGCACCGCCGTCAGCGAGGTCGTGGTCGAGCGCGGGGGCGAGCGCGAGACCTACACGGCCGACATCGTGGTTGTCTCCTGCGGCGCCGCGAACACCGCCAAGCTGCTGCTCAGCTCCGCCTCCGAGCAGCACCCCGAGGGCCTCGCCAACGGCTCCGGCCAGCTCGGGCGCAACTACATGTTCCACAACAGCCAGGCGGTGCTCGCCATCTCCAAGGAGCCCAATCCCACGGTCTTCCAGAAGACGCTGGGCGTCAACGACTACTACTTCGCCAGCGACGCGTGGGAGTTCCCGATGGGCAACATCCAGATGGTCGGCAAGTCGGTCCCCGAGATGTACCGCGGGGAGAAGCCCGTGATCACCAAACTGGCACCGTTCGGGCTCTCGCTGAAGGAGGTCGCCGAGCATGCCGTGGACTTCTGGCTCTCGACCGAGGACCTGCCGCGGCCGGAGAACCGCGTCACGGTCGACTCCGACGGCCGGCTGACGCTCACCTACCACTCCAGCAACGACACGGCCCGCGACCGGCTGCTCGAGCAGCTGCGCTCGCTGCTCGGCCACCTGGGCATGCACGAGCACCATCTGATCCCGCGCTGGGCCTACCTGGAGAACAAGATCCCCGTCGCCGGCGTCGCGCACCAGGCGGGCACCGCCCGCTTCGGCTCCGATCCCGCCGCCTCGGTCCTCAACAGCGACTGCCGCGCGCACGAGCTCGACAACCTCTACGTCGTCGACACCAGCTTCTTCCCGAGCATCTCCGCCGTCAACCCGGCGCTGACCGCGATGGCCAACGCGCTGCGTGTGGGCGAGCACCTGCTCGCGCGGCTCGGTGCGGATGGGGCCTGAACGGCCCCGCGAATCGGGTCGTGAGGGTCGACGCTCGTTCATGATGGCCGTGTGAGGGCGCTCGACCCGAGACTGCTGCGCTACGCCCGCGCGACGCGCGCGTTCCTGACCGTGTCGGTCGCGCTGGGGGTGCTCAGCGGCCTGCTGATACTCGCCCAGGCGTGGCTGATCTCCGACGTCGTCGCGCGCGCGTTCACCGGCGGCGAGAGCCTCGCGCGGCTGCGCACGCCGATGATCGCGCTGCTGGCCGTCGTGCTCGCCCGCGCCGCCGTCTCCTGGGGGTCGGAGCTCGCCGCCGGCCGCTCCTCGGCCCGCGCCAAGTCCCAGCTGCGCGCGGCGTTGCTGGCCCGCCTGGCCACGCTCGGCCTCGACAGCTCCAGGCGGCAGAGCACGGGCGAGCTCGCGATCCTCGCAACGCGCGGGATCGACGTGCTCGACGCCTACTTCTCGCTGTACCTGCCGCAGCTGTTCCTGGCCGTCATAGTGCCGGTCTGCGTGATCGTGGCGGTGCTCTGGCGCGACTGGGTCTCGGCGGCGATCATCGCCTTTACGATCCCGCTGATCCCGTTGTTCATGGCGCTGGTGGGTGCCACCACGCGGGAACGGATGGACCGCCAGCTGCGCACGCTGGAGCGGCTCGGCGGTCACTTCCTCGACGTCGTCGCGGGGTTGCCCACGCTGAAGGTCTTCGGCCGCGCGAAGGCGCAGGCGAGTGCCATCCGCGAGATCACCGAGCGCTACCGGGTGACGGCGCTCTCGACGCTGCGGATCACGTTCCTCTCCTCGCTGATCCTGGAGCTGGTCGCAACCGTCTCGGTTGCACTCGTCGCGGTCGCCGTCGGCCTGAGGCTGCTGAACGGGCATCTCGAACTGCGCACGGCGCTGTTCGCGCTGATCCTCGCCCCGGAGGCGTTCATCCCGCTCCGCCAGCTCGGGGCCAACTACCACGCCAGCGCCGAGGGCATGGCTGCCGCCGAGCAGGCGTTCGCCGTGCTTGAGGAACCGGCGGCCGTGCGCGGCACACGAACGGACATCCCCGAGCCGGCGCTCGCCGAGCTCACCGTCGATCGCCTCACCGTCGCCTATCCGGGGCGCTCCGAGCCCGCACTCGAGCACGTGTCGCTGACGGTGTCGCCGGGCGAGACGGTTGCTCTCGTGGGTCCCAGCGGCTGCGGCAAGTCCACGCTGCTGGGCGTGCTGCTGGGGCTTCTCGACCCCGTCTCGGGCTCGGTTCGCGTCGGTGGGACGGAGCTCGCCGAGCTCGATCTCGAGGCCTGGCGCGCGCGGCTGGCGTGGGTACCGCAGCGGCCGCACCTGTTCAACGCCACGATCGCCGAGAACGTACGGCTCGGCCGCAGTGATGCCACGCTCGAGGAGGTCGGCGAGGCGATCGCCGCGGCGGGGCTGGCGGACACGGTGCGTCGGCTGCCCGACGGGCTCGACACGCTGCTCGGCGAGCGGGGGGCGGGGCTGTCCGCGGGCGAGCGCCAGCGGGTCGCATTGGCGCGCGCGTTCCTGCGCGACGCGCCGCTGCTGCTGCTCGACGAGCCCACGGCCAACCTCGACGGCCGCACCGAGCGGGAGGTGCTCGAGGCGATCCGCGTGCTCGCACGGGGGCGCACCGTGCTCCTGGTCGCGCACCGCGCCGCCCTGATCTCGATCGCCGACCGGGTCGTCACGCTGGCCCCCGTCGGGGTCGCCGCATGAGCGCCCCCGCGCCACCCATGGGCGCGACCGCGCGCACGCCCGCGGGAAGCGGCCTCCCGCCGGCGCCCATCGAGGAGGGGCGCGGCCCGGAGGCGCCGCTGCTGCGAACGCTTGCGATCGCACGCCCTGCGGGCGGGCGGCTGGTGCTGGCCACGCTGCTCGGCGCGGGTGCGGTCGCCGCCGCGGTCGGACTGATGGCCACCTCGGCGTGGCTGATCTCGCGCTCGGCGCAGCATCCGCAGGAGTCCGCGGTCGCGGTGGCGATCGTGGGCGTTCAGTTCTTCGCGCTCGCGCGGGGTCTGTGCCGCTACGGCGAGCGACTGGTCGGGCACGACGCGGCGTTCCGTGTTCTCTCCGCTCTGCGCGTCAACCTCTACACGCGGCTCGAGCGTCTCGCGCCGATGGGCCTGCCTGCGTTCCGCAGCGGCGATCTGCTCGCCCGCCTGATCCACGACGTGGAGGTCTTGCAGGACCTCATGCTGAGGGTCGTGCCCCCGTTCGCGATCGCGCTCCTGGTCGGCTCGGCGACCGTCGCGCTGGTCGTCTGGATGCTGCCCGCCGCCGGGCTCATCCTGCTCGTCGCGCTGCTCATCGCCGGGACGCTCGTGCCGTGGCTGACAGGCGCGCTGGCCGCGCGCAGGGAGGCGCACCAGGCGGCGGCGCGCGCCGAGCTCACCGCCTCGGTGGTCGACCTCGTGGAGGGGGCCCCGGAGCTCGCCGTCAACGGGGCTGCGCCGGCACAGCTGCGGGTGGCCGTCGGCGCCGACGGGCGGCTCACGCGGATCGCCGCGGCCGGCGCCCGCACGGCCGGCGTCGGGCAGGGTCTCACCAGCCTCTGCTCGGGCCTGGCGATGTGGGGCGGCCTCGCCGTGGGCGTTGCGGCCGTGCACGAGGGCAGGCTCGAAGGCGTGCTGCTCGCGGGCCTCGCGCTGATCCCGCTGGTGGCCTTCGAGCTGGTCGCGCCGCTGCCCGCCGCCACCCAGACCCTGCAGCGCGTGCGGCGCTCGGCGGCGCGCGTGTTCGAGGTGATGGACGTACCCGCCCCCGTGCACGAGCCGGCCCGGCCGCGGGCGGTTCCGCCGCCGCCACACGTCCTGCGCGTGCGCGATCTTCGCTTCCGCTACGCGGGCGCCGTCGGCTGGGCCCTGGCGGGGGTCGACCTCGACCTCGCCGCCGGCAGGCGTGTCGCGGTGGTGGGCTCGAGCGGTGCCGGGAAGAGCACGCTCGCCGGCGTGCTGATGCGCTTCCTGCCATATGACGAGGGCTCCGTGCGGCTCGACGGCGTGGAGCTCGCCGACCTCGCCGGCGACGACTGCAGAAGGGTGATGGGCCTGGTCTCGCAGGACGCCCACGTGTTCGACAGCACGATCGAGGAGAACCTCCGCCTTGCCAGGCGCGGAGCCGGGGAGCAGGAGCTGCGCGCGGTGCTCGACCGCGTGCACCTGCTCGACTGGGTGGACGGCCTGCCCGCGGGGATGGCAACCGAGCTCGGCGAGCGCGGTGCGCGCATGTCGGGCGGGCAGCGCCAGCGCCTCGCGGTCGCCCGGGCGCTGCTCGCGGACTTCCCGGTGCTGATCCTCGACGAGCCCGGCGAGCACCTGGACACGCCCACCGCCGACGCGATCGTCGCCGACCTGCTCGCCGCCACGCGTGCGCATGCCACGCTGCTGATCACGCACCGACTCGCAGGTCTCGCCGAGGTGGACGAGGTGCTGGTGCTCGATCGGGGGCGCGTGATCGAGCGCGGCACCCACGCCGAGCTGCTCGCACTCGGTGGGCGCTACGCGGCCCTCTGGCAGCTGGAGAGCGGTGACTAGGCCGGCGGGGCGCCGGGCAGCGCTGCCGACGGCGGCGGCGTCAGGGGGGATGCGGGCTCGGGAGGCGTCCTGACGCGGTGACGGAAGACGTGGAAGGACCAGCCCTGATAGAGGAGCACGACGGGCAGGAGCAGGACCGTCACGATCGTCATCACGACCAGCGCGTAGTGGCCCGAGGCGGCGTTGTTGACGGTCAGGTTGTAGGCCGGGTCGGTGCTCGAGATCATCACGTTGGGGTAGAGGTCGATGAAGATCGTGCCGACGGTCGCGGCGATCGCGAGGGCCGACGCCGTGAACGCCCAACCGTCGCTGTCGGTGCTCGCCAGGCGAGCCGCCGCGATCACGGCGATCACCGCGAGCGCGCCGACCGGGCCGGGCACCGTCTGCCCGGCGAGATCGAGCGTCCAGATCACGAAGCCCAGCACGAACGCGGTGGCGATCCACCCCAGGGGCCGCGCGAGCGCGGACGCCCGCTCGCGGATCTGATCGGTGGTTCTCAGCTTCAGGAAGCTCGCACCGTGCAGCAGGCAAAGCGACAGCAGCGTCAGGCCGGTCCACAGGCCGAACGGGGTGAGCAGTTCGAAGAAGTTGCCGGTGTAGTTGTGGGCGGAGTCGATCGGCAGGCCGACAAGCAGGTCGCCGAGCCCGACTCCGACGAGCAGCGGGATCAGCAGGCTGCCGATCGTCATGCACCACGTCCAGGTCGTGCGCCAGCGCGGATCCTCGCTCTTGCCCTTGAACTCGAACGCGACGCCGCGGGCGATCAGGGCGGCGAGCACGAGCAGCAGCGCCAGGTACAGCGCCGAGAACATCGTCGCGTACCAACCCGGGAAGGCTGCGAACGTGCCCGCGCCGGCGACGATCAGCCACACCTCGTTGCCGTCCCACCAGGGACCGATCGTGTTGATCGCCACGCGCCGCTCGGTGTCGGTGCGCCCGACGATCGTGTGCAGCGCGCCTACCCCGAAGTCGAAGCCCTCGAGTACGAAGAACCCGACCCAGAGGACCGCGAGCAGGATGAACCAGAGGGTGTGAAGGTGCATCGGGCTCCTAGTAGGTCAGCGCCGGGATCGGGGTCGCGCCCGCTTCGGCCGCGCCGGCTTGGCTCGTATCGTCCTCGTCGCTGAGGTCCTTGCGCGCGTAGCGCGTCATCAGGACCACATCGGCGGCCCCGAGCGCGATGTAGATCAGCACGAACACGATCAGGCTGATCCAGATGTCCGTCGAGGTCACCGACGGCGAGTTCGCGTTGATGGTCTTCATCAGGCCCTGCACGATCCACGGCTGGCGTCCGCTCTCGGTCAGCATCCAACCCGCCGTGTTCATCACGAACGGCGTCACCACCGCCCACATCGAGACACGCAGGAACCACTTCGACTCGGCCAGCTTGTCGCGGTGCAGCAGCCATCCTCCCCACAGGGCGAGCAGCACGATCAGCGACGCGATGTAGGCCATCAGGCGCATCGACCAGTACTGGATGAACACGTTCGGGATGTAGTTGCCCGGGCCGTATTTCGCTTCGTCCTGCTTCTGGATTTCGTTGAGCCCGACCACCTCGCCGTTCCAGGAGTTGGTGGCCAGCAGCGAGAGCAGGTGCGGGATCTCGATCAGCTGCGTCGGTGTTTCGTCGTTCTTGCCGCCGCCGACCTGGAACACGGAGAAGGAGCACGGCTTGCACGTCGTCCACTGCGCCTCCGCTGCGGCGATCTTCGCCGGCTGGTATTTCGCCTCCACCACGCCCAGCTCGCTGCCGACGAACATCGCAAGCAGGATCGACGGCAGGAGCACGGCCACCGCGACCCTCGCCGAATGCAGGAACGAGCTGACCTCGCGCTGCTTTTTGATCTGCCATGCGGAGACCGCGAGCATGATCAGCGAGCCGGTGATCAGCGATGCGAGGATCACGTGCACGTACCCCCACAGGAAGGTCGGGTTCGTGAACAGCGCGCCGATGTTGTTCAGTTCCGGCTGCCCATGGCTGTTGAGCGCGTAGCCGACGGGGTGCTGCATCCACGAGTTGGCGACCATGATGAACATCGCCGAGAGCATCGTCCCGATCGCCACGAGCCAGATGCAGGCGAGGTGGACGATCCTGGGCAGCCGGTCCCAGCCGAACAGCCACAGGCCGAGGAACGTCGACTCCAGGAAGAAGGCCGCCAGGCCCTCCATCGCCAGCGGGGCGCCGAAGACGTCGCCCACGAAGCGCGAGTAGGCCGACCAGTTCATCCCGAACTCGAACTCCTGGATCAGCCCCGTCACGACGCCGACGGCAACGTTGATCAGCAGCAGCGTGCCGAAGAATTTGGTCAGCCGCTTGTACTCCGGCTTCTGGTTGCGGTACCAGGCGGTCTGCAGCACCGCGACCAGGAAGGCGAGGCCGATGGTGACCGGCACGAACAGGAAGTGGTAGATGCTCGTGGTGGCGAACTGCCAGCGGGCGAGATCGTTGGTCACAGGGTCAATTCTCCATCGGCGGCCGGCGGCATCTCCTCGGCACGGCATCGACTCGCGGCCGGCCCGCGGCCGCGGGCCTTGTTCGTGGCTGCGGCACGACTCACAGCGCTGGTTGGCATGGATCCTCCGGCGGACGGGGCTGCCGCGCGTGCCGCGGCGGCGATCGCAGCATCATAGGCACGCCCGAGGTCACCCGATCTCCGGGAAACCCGAGCTGTCGATCAGGGTAAATCCCTGATCCGCAGCGAGAAGCGTGCGCGGTGGCTCTCGCCTGGGTGCAGAACCCGCAGCCCTTCGCCGCTGCGCAGCGCGTTCGCCGGTGCGGTCATCGGCTCGAAGCAGATGAAGCGCCCGCTCGGTGGCGCGAACACCTGCGCGCACGGGTAACCCTCGAGCAGCTCCAGCTCGATCGCGCGGTTGCCCGCCTGCACGCTGAAGCGGGCCGGCTCGGCGACCGAGTCGAACCCGTCGTCGTAGCTGCGATCGTCCAGTTGCAGGCGCTGCGCCGGGCGCGCGTCCTCGGGCCCAAGCGGGATCTGGTCGGAGTCGAGCGCCAGGTGGCGCATCGGGGGCAGCTGCACGAGCCACTGCTCGCGGGGGCCGCCGGGTGGCGAGAGGTAGGGGTGAAGGCCGAAGGCTACGGGGACGCCGTCGGCCCCGCTCGCGTTCACCGAGATCGAGATCTCGATGCTGTCCTGCTGCAGGCGCGCGAGGTACTCGACGTCGTGCTCGAACGGGAACGCCGCGAACGCCTCCGGCCGCGACCGGTCCCAGCGCAGGCGCGCCGAGAGGGAGTCCGCGCCTGGCTGCACGGGCTCGGTCTCCCAGGCCAGGCGGCCGCCGATCACGCCGTGGATCGGCAGGCCGTGGTCGTCCAGGGCGATCAGCGCGGGGTCGTGCGGGACCTCCACCGTCCGCCCGGCGACGCTGTAGTCGAAGCCGGCGAGGCGGTTCGCCCAGGGGTAGAGCAACGGGACGCCCATCGTCTTGCCCCGCTCCGCGTAGGTGGCCAGGCCGGCGTTCTGCGCCAGCAGCTCCTCACCCCGATGGCGCAGCGAGCAGCAGATCATTCCCGCCCCGGGAGCGAACGTCGCCAGCAGCGCCGCCTGTTCGCCGCCGAGCACGACCGTAGCCGGAGCGGCCGTGCTCATTCCGGCCTCCGCGGCGGCTGTTCGGGCAGGGACCACATCGCTCGGTGGAGCCTAACGTCGCCCGGGGCCGGGCTGCGCGGCCGTGCATTGCCCGCGGGCCCGCTCGGCCGGACATTGCATAGACTCGGGCGACCGTGAATCTGTGGATTCCGGATCGAGCCGGGCGCGAGGCGATCGGGCAGCTGCCGGCAGAGGTCACGCTCGGGTTGATCGCCCGTGAGGGCGAGCTGCCCGCGGAGGTGGTGGATGCCGAGTTCCTCGTACCCGGTGCCGGCGACCGGCGGCTCGAGGCGCTTCTGCCGCGGATGGAGTCGCTGCGGGTGATCCAGACGCTGTCGGCCGGTGTCGACCGCCTGCTCGGGCTCGTGCCCGCGGGCGTGACGCTCTGCGACGCGGGCGGGACGCGCGATGCGCCGGTTGCGGAGTGGGTGCTCGCGGCGATCCTCGCCTCACGCAAGCTGCTGCCCGAGCTGCGCGACAGGCAGCGAGAACACGCCTGGCGCTGGTGCCGGGCGGGCGAGCTGGCGGGCGCGCGGGTGATGATCCTCGGCTACGGCTCGATCGGCGCCGCCGTCGAGGCCCGCCTGCTGCCGTTCGGCGTCGATGTGATCCGCGTGGCACGGCACGCCCGCCCCGGCGTGCATTCCGCGCGGGAGCTCCCCGACCTGCTCCCGGCCGCCGAGATCCTCGTCGTGCTGCTGCCGCTCACACCGGCCACCGACGGCCTGCTCGACGCCCGCATGCTGTCGCTGCTGCCCGGCGGTGCCCTGGTCGTCAACGCCGCGCGCGGGCCGATCCTCGACACGGACGCGCTTCTGGAGCAGCTGACCGCCGGGCGCCTGCGCGCGGTGCTGGACGTGACCGACCCCGAGCCGCTGCCGCCCGACCACCCGCTGTGGGACGCGCCCGGTGTCCTGATCACGCCGCACTTCGCCGGGGACACCCCCGCGGCGGAGCTGCGCGCTTTCGCGCTCGTCGGCGAGCAGGTGCGCCGCTACGTGCGCGGCGAGCAGCTCGTGAACGTGGTCGAGGACGGCTACTAAACCGGCCGCGGCTCCCGTGGAGGCGGACCACCTCCCGCACCGCCGCCACGCACGGCCGCCGCTCAGAGCACCTGGATCTGTACGAGGCTCGTCGTGCCCGGCCGCCCCGAGGGAAGTCCCGCGGTGATCCCCACCCGCTGGCCGGGCCTGCACCAGCCGAGCTCGACCACGCGGCGGGCGGCGTCGGCGATCAGCGCCTCGGTGGTCTCGTGGCGGGGCATCGAGGCCGCCTCCACGCCCCACATCAGCCCGCAGCGCCTGACGGTCTCGCGGCCCGGCGAGAGGGCGTAGATCGGCACGGTCGGCCGGTGGGCGGACACGAGTCGCGCGGAGCGGCCCGACAGCGTGGGGATCACGAGCGCGTCGAGGCGCAGCTCGCGCGCGGCGTCACAGAGGTTGTGCGCGATCGTGTAGGCGGGGTCGGACTGGGCGCGGCGCACGCGCGACTCGTTCCAGCGCTCGTAGGGGGCGATCGTCTCGGCCTGCTCCGCGACGGCTGCCATCATCGCGATCGCCGCCACCGGGTGGGCTCCGATCGCGGTCTCCTGGGAGAGCATCACGGCGTCGGTCCCGTCGAGGATCGCGTTGGCCACGTCGGCCACCTCGGCCCGTGTGGGCCTCGAGGAGTGGACCATCGAGTCGAGCATCTGCGTCGCGGTGATCGACGGTCGCGCGAGCAGGCCGGCGAGCTGCAGAAGCTGCTTCTGCACGATCGGCACCTGGGCGATCGGCAGCTCGATGCCGAGGTCACCGCGCGCCACCATCACGCAGTCGGCCGCCCTGAGGATCTCCTCGGCCCGCTCGACGGCCTGCGGCTTCTCCATCTTCGCGATCAGGGGCAGCCGGGTGTGGTCGCGGACGAATTCGACATCCTCCGGGGATTGCACGAACGACAGGGCAACCATGTCAACCCCGATCGATTCGCCGTGGCGCAGGAGGTGCAGATCCTCGTCGGGGACCGCGGGCAGCGAGGCAACCGGACCGGGGATGTTCAGCCCCTGACGCGAGGCCACGGCGCCGCCGACCTCGATCTCGAGATCCACCTCGCACTCCGACGGGCGCACCGCCACCACGCGCAGCCGCACAGAGCCGTCGGCGAGATACAGGATCGCCCCGGCCTCCACCGCATCCGGCAGCCCGGCCCAGGAGATGCTCATGCGGCCCGCATCGCCCTCGATCTCCTCCCCGCCGCAGAGGAATGTCAGCCTTTCGCCGGGCGTGAGCTCGACCACGTCCTCGAGCATCGGTCCGATCCGCAGCTTCGGCCCCGGCAGGTCCTGCAGGATCGCCACCGGTCGGCCGACGCGCCCGGCGGCGTCGCGCACGCGGCGTGCCGTCTCGGCGTGCTCCTCGAGGGTTCCGTGGGAGTAGTTCAGGCGCGCCACGTCCATGCCGGCCTCGACCATCCGCACGAGCGTCTCGGGCTCGCGCGAGGCCGGGCCGATGGTTCCCACGATCTTGGTGCGGCGCATCCACGGACGGTAGCGGGGAGCACGGGTGGAGCCGGTCATCGAGACGGCGGGCGTGGCGTAGCATCGGTGCATGCTCGGCCCGTCGCGTCCCCTGCCCCGCGTGGGCTCGCGTGCGCGGATCGCCCATTTCGGCGGCGGCTTCGAGGCCGGCACGGTGGTGGCGGTGCTGGAGGAGGGACGGCGCCTGGAGGTGCGCGCGGAGGCCGGCGACGTGCTCGAGTTCGTGCTCAACCCGGCGAGCGCGAGGTTCGTCTCGGCCACGAGCGCCAGCGGCCCGCGCCTTGAACTGCTGCAGGAACCGGGCTGAGGCGGGTCAGGGAGCCTGCACGTCGGGGAAGTGCTCTGCGCAGTGCTCGCGCAGCACCTCGCGGACCCAAGCTCGCTCCTCGCCGGAGGCCATGCGGAAGCGGGCGAGCAGCTCGCGCTGACCCTTGAGCGGAACGCCCGCTATCACCCACGCGACGGCCAGCCGCTCGAACAGCACCTCGCCGGCGCGCTGCCAGGCGTCCTCGAGCGTGCCGGCAGCGCGGCCGCCGGTGCCCGACAGCGCCTCCGCGTAGAGGCGGCGCGAGCCGGGGGTGAGCGAGCCGCGCAGCGTGAGCACGTTGCCGTCGGCGTCGGTGTAGTCGCTGCTCGGCGCCGTGAGCCGCTCGTGGCGGTGCGAGCGCCTGCCCACGCTAGGCGGCGTCCGCTGCCCGTTCCAGCTGCTCGCGCACGTTGCCCACGACCGGATCGGCGTGGCCGGGCCAGGCCGCCGCCGGCTCGAGCGCTGCGAGCTTGCGGATGCTCGCGCGCGCCTGGTCGGTGTCGAAGTTGTAGATCGGCTCGGGCAGGTGCGGCGCGCAGCCGCGGCCCCACATGTCGAGCGTGTAGAAGCAGTCGCTGCTGAGCGCGAGCCGGTCGGACTCGCGCCACAGGCCGATCTGCCCGGGAGCGTGTCCGGGAAGGTCGATGACCGTGAAGCCCGCAACCTCATCGCCCTCGGAGACCGTCGCCGATATCTGGACCGGGCCGCCGTCCCAGGCGTAGCGGTGCATCAGCCGGTGCATCTGCCGCTGCGGGAAGGGCAGCCCCGCCAGGCCCTCGGGCCAGTAGCGAAAGCCGCCGCTGCCCTCGGCGTCCTCCACCTCGTCGGGGTGGCAGAGCACGGGTACGCCCAGTGCGGGGGCGCAGCCGCGGTGGTCGGTGTGGCCGTGGCCGAGCACGACACGGCGGATCCCGCCGAGCTTGGCCCCGGCGCTCGCCACCGCCCGCGTCATCGTGCGCGCTCCCGCATCGAACAGCGTGACCCCACCCTCGTCCTCGAGCAGGAACACGTTGCAGCGGCCGGGCTGGCCCTGTACGACCCACACGCCCGCGGCCACGATGCCCGCCTCGCTCGCCGTCAGGCGCGAGGTCAGGTGGGTCTTGGCGTTGAAGGCGCTCGTCATCCGCTGCTCGGCGGAGGAGCCCTGGGGCGGCATCATCCCGATCTGCCGTGCGAACGTCATCGAGTCGGTGAAGGCGTCGTTGCTGTGGATCAGGCCGTCGCGCACGGTGATCACGTCGAGGCCCTCGAGATCGATGGGGTTGCCGGTGGGGGCGATGCCGGTGAAGCCCTCGGGTCCGGCGAAGGTGCCGGTCAGGTGCCACTGGACCGCACAGCGCTCTCCCTGGGTCGTCGTCGCGACCACCCGCATCTCGAGATCCGGGATCGCTCCCAGCAGGCCGCCGATGAACTCGCGGACGCCCTCGGGCGCGCGCACGTCCACCTGTCCGCGGACGTGCTCGCGCCCGCCCGTCGTCCACATCGCGATCGCGGCCTCGAGGTCGCGATCGTTGATCGCCGCGAAGTACGCGCGTGCGACCCCCTCGACCTTGCTGCCCGAGATGCGCTTGCGCGGCGCCGCGGCCTGCTGAACGCTCGCGGCTGCCTCCTGCACCTTCGTGCTCGCCTCGCTCTCACCGTCCCGCTCGGCCATCGCCAGCCTCCTTTACACCGCTTGGGAGTCGTAGTCTAGTCTCCGCCCGGTGTCAGATGTGCACAGCAGGCGCGAGCTCGGTCGCGGCGAGCGCGTGCTTCCGGGGGTGTTCCGCCTGCGCCTGCCGCTGCCGTGGCCCGGCGTACCCCACTGCAACGCGTGGGCGGTGGCCGCGGGCGACGGGTTCGTGCTGTTCGACACAGGCATGCACCAGCCCGACTCGATGGCGAACCTCGAGCGTGCGCTGGCGATGTGTCACCTGCGCCTGCAGGACACGCGGCTGGTCGTCTGCACGCATGCCCACTCCGATCACTGCGGTCAGGCCGCCACGATCGTGGAGCAGGTCGGATGCGAGCTGTGGATGCACCCCAGTCACGAGCTGATGACGCGCCTGCTCGACGACCCCGACGCCGTCATGGCGCGGCGCCTGGAGGTCGCCCGCCAGAGCGGTGTTCCCGCGGCGGCGCTGGAACGCTACGCCGCCGAGCGGGGCAAGCCGGAACCGGGCGTGGCCGGGCCGCTGCGGCCGGATCGCGATCTCCTCACGGGCGTCAGCGTCGCCAGCGACCTCGGCGAGTGGGTCGCCTACGAGACGCCCGGGCACTCGCCCTCTCACGTCTGCCTGTTCCAGCCCGAGCGGCGTCTGATGATCTCCGGGGACCACCTGCTGGGGCGGATCTCCCTCTACTTCGAGTACGGCTACTCGCCCAATCCCGCCGGCGAGTTCCTGCACTCGCTGGACGTCGTGGAGCGGCTCGGCGCGCGCCTCTGCCTGGCGGGGCACGGGCGGACCTTCACCGACGTGCACGCCCACATAGAAGGCAACCGGGAGCTCGTCAACGAGCACCTCGGCAGGGTCCTGGCGGCGCTGCGCGAGGGTCAGCCGACCGCTTTCGAGGTGGCCGGCTCCGTATGGGGCGACTCGCTATCCCAGCAGAGCGCCCACTGGCTGATATCGCAGGTGCTCGGCTATCTCACCGAGCTCGAGGCCACCGGCAGGGCGCACCGCGTTCCCGGTGACCCTGAGCGATGGACTGCATAATCTCCGGATGCGCATCGATCAGATCCTCGCCGGCGGCGGGCCGGTGTTCTCGTTCGAGTTCTTCCCGCCCAAGACCGAGGCCGGCGAGCGCAACCTGTACGTGGCGCTGGCCGAGCTCGAGACGCTCGACCCGTCGTTCGTGTCGGTCACCTACGGCGCCGGCGGCTCCACCCGTGAGAAGACGATCGAGATCGTCAAACGCATCAAGGACGAGCACGGCCTGGAGACGATGGCGCACTTCACCTGCGTCGGCGCCACCGTCGCCCAGCTGCGGGAGACGCTCGACGAGATGCGCAGCGCCGGTATCGACAACGTGCTCGCGCTGCGCGGCGACCCACCCGCGGGGCAGGGGACGTGGACGAGGACCGAGGGCGGTCTGGAGTACTCGCGCGAACTCGTCGAGCTGATCGCCGCCGACTATCCGTTCGCGATTGGCGCCGCCTGCTTCCCCGAGACGCACATCCACGCCGAGAGCCCGGAGTCCGACCTCCAGCACCTCGCCGAGAAGGTGCGCGCCGGCGTCGATTTCCTGATCACCCAGCTGTTCTTCGACAACGCGGTCTACTTCGACTTCCTGGCACGCGCGCGCGCCGCCGGCATCGCGGTGCCGATCATCCCCGGCATCATGCCGATCACCCACGTCGGCCAGGTCGAGCGGATGGCCCGGATGTGCGGCTCGGCGATCCCAGAGGGGCTGCGCCGCGAGCTGCACGCACGCGGCGAGGATCCCGAGGCGGTGCTCGACTTCGGTGTCGCCTACGCCACCCTCCAGTGCGCCGAGCTGCTCGCCGCCGGGGCCCCCGGGATCCACTTCTACACGCTCAACCGCTCGCCCGCCACGCGCGCGATCCTGAGCGCGCTGAAGCTCTCCGCGCCCTGGGAGAAGGCCGTCTACCCCGGCTCGATCTCGAGCCCCTCGGCCAGCCGCGGCGAGCCGTCGGCGGCGTCGTAGCGCACGTCCACCGAGTCGTTCTGGCGGTAGGTGCCCACGCCCCAGGCCCCCAGCAGCCACCGCCAGCCGCTGATCTTGTCCTTGCGCAGCTCGCGCTCGAACACGAGCTGCCCTTCGCGCACGTTGAAGTCGACGCCCAGCTGCTGGCGAACGCCGTTGATGTACACCTCGTAGGGGTCGCGCACGTCGCGCGGCAGCCTGACCCTCGATCTGCTCATCCCGCTCTGATTATGACCTCGTGCGGCTGCGGCGGCGGCTGCGGCCCTCCGCGTGGCGGCGCTGGCGGCGCCGCGCGTCGTCCACGATCGCGCACACCTCCCGGGCCTGCTCGACGGTGCGGATCCGGCCGAGATCGCCAGCGTCGATGCGGCCGTCGGCGAGCGCGTGCGTGCGCAGCCACGCCAGCAGGCCGTCCCACTCCCCGTCGCCCATAAGGACCACCGGAACGTGGCTGACCGTGCCCGTCTGGATCAGCGTGAGCGACTCGAACAGCTCGTCGAGCGTGCCGAACCCGCCCGGGAAGATCACGAACGCGGACGCATAGCGGACGAACATCACCTTGCGCGCGAAGAAGTGGCGGAAGCAGAGCCCGATGTCGACGTACCGGTTCAGGTGCTGCTCATGGGGGAGCTCGATGTTGCAGCCGATCGACAGCGCGCCCGCCTCCCGCGCGCCGCGGTTGGCGGCCTCCATCACGCCCTCGGCGCCGCCCGTGATCACGGCGTAGCCGGCCTCGCCGAGGCACCTGCCCACCTCCCTGGCGAGCGCGTAGTCAGGATGCTCCGGCGGGGTGCGAGCCGAGCCGAAGATCGTCACCGCCGGGCCGATCTCGGCGAGCGCATCGAACCCCTGTGCGAAGTCGGCAGCTATGTCGCGGATGCGCTCATCGTCGGCCGCGCGAACCTCCGGCGGCTCGTCCCCGAGCCACAGCAGCAGCTCCTCGTCGAACGTCTGCGGCGTGCCCCCCGCCTCGCCCTCGGGCACCTCACCGGACCCGCCGCTCTGCCCCTCAGCGCGCACCCGTCAAGGTTATGGCCTGGTGCGGCCACCGGCGCGGCCCGGTCGCCGCGCCCGGCGCCCCGGGCGCCCACGGCAGCGGGGCCGGCGCCCGTGGACGCCCGCACCGGCGCGTACGCTCACTGCACGATGGCCGAGGTCCTGGGCGACATCCCCTACACGATCCGCCGCTCCGCGAGGGCGCGGCGGGTGCGCGTGACGGTTCAGCCGCTCGCGGACCGGCGAGCGGTGGGCGTCGAGGTGGTGCTGCCCGCCCGGGCGCCCGAGCGGGCGGCGGCTGCGGCGGTGAGGGAGCTGCGTCCGTGGATCGAGCGCCGCCTCGACGAGGCCCACGAGGCGCTCGCGTCGCTCGCCGCGCGGGCCGGCACCGTGCCCTACCTCGGCCGGCCGTTGCAGCTCGTGCCACAGGATGGCCGCACGCGCGTGCACCGCAGCGGCGAGCGCCTGTTGGTGCCGGCCGGCGACGCCCGTCCCGCGCTCGAGCGCTTCTACCGCCGGGCGGCGCGACGCGAGATCGGGCAGCGGCTTGACCGCGCCAGCGTCCTCGCCGGGAGCCCCTACAGCGGGCTGGACATCCGCGCGCAGCGGACGCGCTGGGCGTCCTGCTCGGCGAGCGGGCGGATGAGCTTCAACTGGCGCCTGCTGCTCGCGCCCGAGCGGGTGCTCGACTATGTCGTCTGGCACGAGGTCTGCCACCTGCGGGTGCTCGACCACTCCCCCCGCTTCTGGGCCCTGCTCGAGCGCCACTGGCCGGACTACCGGCAGGATCGCGACTGGCTGCGGCGCAACGGCGCGACGCTGGTGCTGTAGCCGGGCCCGCCCGCTCTAGTCCCGCTGCCCGATCGGCACGTAGTCGCGCTCGGATGCCCCGGTGTAGATTTGGCGCGGTCGAGCGATCTTCTGCTCCGGGTCGTTGACCATCTCCAGCCACTGCGCGATCCATCCGCTGGTGCGGCCGATCGCGAACATCACCGGGAACATCGCGACCGGCAGGCCGAGCGCCTCGTAGATCAGGCCGGAGTAGAAGTCCACGTTCGGGTAGAGCTTGCGCGAGGTGAAGTAATCGTCGTCCAGCGCGCGCTTCTCGAGCTCGGTGGCGATGTCCAGCAGCGGGCTCCTGCCTCTCACCTCGAAGACGTCGTCGAGGTGTTTCCTGATGATCCGCGCGCGCGGATCATAGTTCTTGTAGACGCGGTGCCCGAAGCCCATCAGGCGCTCGTTGCCGGCCTTGACCCCCTCGAGGAAGCCCGGGATGTTCTCCACCGCGCCGATCCTCTGGAGCATGCGCAGCGCCGCCTCGTTGGCCCCGCCGTGCAGCGGCCCGTAGAGGGCGGCGACGCCCGCGGCGACCGCCGAGTAGGGGTCGACCTGGGTCGAACCGACCGAACGCACGGCGCTCGTGGAGGCGTTCTGTTCGTGGTCGGCGTGGAGGATGAAGAGGACGTCGAGGGCGCGCGCGAGGCGGGGGTCGGGCTCGTATTTGAGCTCGGTCATCTTGTACATCATCCCGAGGAAGTTGCCCGCGTATCTGAGGTCGTTGTCCGGGTAGACGTAGGGCTGGCCCATGTTGTGGCGGAAGGCGAACGCGGCCAGCGTCGGCATCTTCGCGAGCAGCCGGATGATCTGGATCCGCCGCGACTCCTCGTCGTGTATCCGGTTGGCGTCCGGGTAGAACGTCGACAGCGCGCCGACGGAGGCGACCAGCATGCCCATCGGGTTGGCGTCGTAGCGGAAGCCCTGCATGAAGTCCTTGACGTTCTCGTGCACGAAGGTGTGGATCGTGATCTCGTGGACCCACTCCTCCAGCTGGGCGGCGTTGGGCAGCACGCCGTTGATGAGCAGGTAGGCCACCTCGAGGTAGCTCGAGTGCTCGCACAGCTGCTCGATCGGATAGCCGCGGTGGCGCAGGATCCCGGCCTCGCCGTCGATGTAGGTGATCGCGCTGCGGCAGGCGGCCGTGTTCATGAAGGCGGGGTCGTAGGCCATCAGCCCGAAGTCGTCCTCGCCGGTCTTGATCTGCCTGAGATCCATCGCACGCACGGTTCCGTCCTGGATCGGGAGCTCGTAGGTCGCACCCGTGCGGTTGTCGGTCACCGTGAGCGTGTCCTGCTCCTGCCCGGCTCCACCGTTCGAGGTCTCGGGCGCCGCGCCGTCGCCTGCGGCCGCGTGCGTTTGGGTGGTCATGTGTTCTCCTATCGCGGTTGCGGGGTGCTCACACCCCGATTATGCGTCACCGGGGACGCGGACCCCGGACAACCGCACCGGCGGAGGCTCAGCCGCGCGCGTCATCGGGCCGGGGACCACGGACAACCGCACCGGCGAAGGCTCAGCCGCGCGGCAGGCGCTGCCCGGTCGCGAACGCGCGGACGCGGGCCGGCGGTGCGGGCGCGGGCTCGCGGTGCGGGCCGCGGCGCGGCCGGCGCGGGAGTTTCGAGTGCGGGTGGTGCGGGTGGGGCCCGGGACGCGGCCCGATGCCGCCATCCTGCCCAGGCTCGGTCTCAGGGGTCGCGCGGACCGCCCATCGCACGATCAGGAAGAGCGCCACGATCGGGATCTTCAGCAGGAACATCAGCCAGATGAAGGTCCACGCATCCACCACCACCGATCGTATACCGGTCAGGCCATCCGTACAACCCCCGGATTGCCATCCGGTGTTTCCCGCAGCGCCTGGACTCCGCACCGCGTGCGGGGCCGCTGTAGCTCCGCCTGGATCCACGCTCCGCCTGGATCCGCGCTCCGCCTGGATCCCCGCTCCGCCTGGATCCCCGCTCCGTCCGGGCTGACGCGCACGCGGCCGGGGCGCAGCTCCGCGGCTCAGCCCCTGAGCGCGAGGGGTGCGCCGCTGAACTGCGTCATCGCGTGCAGTTCGCCGGTGCGCGCCACGATCTCCCGGCCGGTCAGGCGCTCCACCCGCTCGGTCCCGAACTCCTCGACGTTGAAGGACGCGAGCACGGTCGCGTGGGCCATCGCCCGGCGCAGCAGCTCTTCGCCGAGATCCTCCTCCGGGTGCGCTGCGATGTACCCGACGAAGCCGCCCGCGAACGTGTCGCCGGCGCCGGTCGGGTCGATCACCGTCTCCAGCGGGTAGGCGGGGAGAGCGAAGAACCCCGTTCGGGTGACGAGCGCGGCGCCGTACTCGCCCTGCTTGGCGACGATCACGCTCGGGCCTCTGTGTGCCGCCGACGGGTGGGCCCAGTCGAGGATCTCCCGGGCCGCGGAGACGAGATTGGGCTTGCCCGTGAGCTGGCGCAGCTCGGCGTCGTTGAGGATCACGCAGTCGACGCCCTCGATCGCGCGTACGAGCTGCTCGCGGGCGATGTCGATCCACAGGTTCATCGAGTCGAGCGCGACGAAGCGGGCGTCGGGCAGCTGGCGGCGGACCTCCAGCTGAAGGTCGGGCTGGATGTTGGCGAGGAACAGCACGTCGCTGGAGCGAGAGCCCTCCGAGAGCTTCGGCCGGAACCCCTCGAACACTCCCAGCCGCGTGTCGAGCGTCTCGCGCGAGTTGAGGTCCCAGCCGTACTCGCCGCGCCAGAAGAAGGTGGTGCCCCCCTCGACCCGCTCGATGTCCGACACGTCCACCTTGCGACGGCGCAGCACCTCCAGCTCCGGCTCGCCGAAATCGTCTCCCACCGGGCCCACCACGCGCACGTCTGCGCAGAAGGAGGCAGCCAGGGCGAAGTGCACGGCCGCGCCTCCGAGCATCCGCTCGCGCTCGCCGAAGGGGGTCTTGACGGCGTCGAAGGCGATCGATCCAACCACGGTGATTGACATGGGCGCGCACCTTAGAGCACGCCGCGTTCGCGGCGCGCGCCCGTCGCGGCGGCGGATGCCGCCCGGCGGCGGGCCCCGTGCCCGCCCCGTGCCCGCCGTGTGGCGGGCACGGCGTTGACCCCGGGCGCGGAGCGGCGCCGGGAATCGGCCACGGCCGGGGACTCGGCGCGTACTCCGATAGCCTCGCCCCCGTGCGTGCGATCCAGATGACCGAGTTCGGAGGACCTGAGGTGCTCGAGCTCGTTGAGCTGCCCCGGCCCGAGCCGGCGCGGGGCGAGGTGCTGATCCGGGTCACACGTGCCGGGCTGAACTTCGCCGATACGCACACCCGCACCAACTCCTACGTGCAGAAGGCGACGCTCCCCCTCGTCCCGGGCGGCGAGGTCGCGGGAGTGCGCGATGACACCGGCGAGCGCGTGGTGGCGCTGACCGGCACCGGGGGCTACGCCGAGTACGCGACGGCGCCCGAGGAGCTCGTCTTCCCGATCCCCGCGGGGCTCGACGACGGCGTCGCGCTGGCGATGATCGTGCAGGGGACCACCGCATGGCACCTGTACCGCACCTCGGGCCGCGTCGCCGCTGGAGAGTCGGTCGTCGTCCACGGGGCGGCCGGGGGCGTCGGCTCGCTCGCCGTCCAGCTCGGCCACCAGCTCGGAGCGGGCCGTGTGGTCGCCACCGCGTCGAGTGAGGAGAAGCGCGCGCTGGCGCTCGAGCTCGGCGCCGACGTCGCGGTCGACCCCGCGGCCGAGGGTCTCACCGAGCGCCTGCTCGAGGCCAACGGCGGGAATCCGGTGGACGTCGTCTTCGAGATGTCCGGCGGCGAGGTCTTCGACGCGTCCTACCGCGCGCTCGCCCCGTTCGGACGGATCGTTGCCTACGGCATCGCCACCAACGAACCCAACGCCGTCGCCACCGGCTCGCTGCTGCGCCATTCGCGCGCGGTTGTGGGCTTCTACCTGTTTCACTGCCTCGGGCGCCCCGGAATGTTCACCGACGCCCTCACCGACCTGTTCGAGCGGGCCGCCGCCGGTAACCTGCGGGCGATCGTGGGTCAGACCTATCCACTCGAACAGGCCGCCCAGGCGCAGATCGACCTGCGCGCGCGGCGCACCACGGGTAAGCTGCTGCTCGACCCGTCCGAGTGAATCAGTGAGCAAGTCATTCGCCGATCTCGGGCTCTCGGAGTCCACCCTGCACGCGCTGCGCGACGTGGGTTACGAGTCGCCGAGCCCGATCCAGGAGGAGGCCATTCCCGGACTGCTCGAAGGCCGCGACGTGATCGGCCAGGCCCAGACGGGAACCGGCAAGACGGCCGCATTCGGCCTGCCGATCATGGAGTACGTGGACCCCTCCGAGCCCACCGTGCAGGCCCTCGTGCTGACGCCGACGCGCGAGCTCTGCATCCAGGTCACCCAGGCGCTGCGAACCTACGGCGCCCACGGCGGGATCGACGTCGTAGCGGTCTTCGGCGGCGCGCCGATCCGCACCCAGCAGGCGCAGCTGCGGGGTGGCGGTCACGTCGTCGTGGGGACCGTCGGGCGGGTCCTCGACCTGATCTCACGCCACTCGCTGGTGCTGCACGACTGCCGCTTCGTGGTGCTCGACGAGGCCGACGAGATGCTCGACCTGGGCTTCCTCGAGGATGTCGAGAAGATCCTCTCGTTGACGCCCTCGAGCCGCCAGACGGCGCTGTTCTCGGCGACCATGCCGCCGCCCATCCGAGCGCTCGCCGATCGCTACATGTACGACCCCACGATCATCCAGGTCGAGGCGGCCACCCTGACGATCGACACGGTGGCTCAGTTCCAGCTCCCGGTCGACGCTCGGAGCAAGCCGGACAAGCTGGTGGAGGTGCTGCGCGCCGAGTCACCCGACCAGGCGATCGTGTTCGTGCGGACCAAGGTCCGCTGCGACCAGCTCTTCCGCACCCTGCGCGACAGGGGGATGAACGTGCGCGCGCTGCACGGCGACATGTCCCAGGGCTCGCGCGACGGCGTGATGCTCGCCTTCAAGGGGGGTCGTGTGCCGATCCTCGTCGCGACCGACGTGGCCGCCCGCGGGCTGGACATCTCGACCGTGACGCACGTGATCAACTACGACGTGCCCACCAGCCCCGACACCTACGTCCACCGCATCGGGCGCACCGGACGCGTCGGGCGCTCCGGGCGGGCGATCACGTTCGTCGAGGACCGCCAGAAGCGCGAGCTCGAGGCGATCGAACGCCACATCGGCACGGCGGTCGCGCAGTGGCAGCAGGGTGTCGACGCCCCACCGACACCCGTGCGTGAGCGACCCCGGCGGCATTCCAAGCCCCGCATCACCCGCCGCGACCAGGGGGAGCGCTACGAGAAGCTCGTGCTCGGCGGTGGCCGCGCCGCGGGGCTGAGCGTGGCCGACATCGTCTCCGCCGTCACCTCCTCGGCCGGTCTCGACGGTGAGGCCGTGCGCGAGGTGGTGGTGCTCGACCGCTTCTCGTTCCTGTCGGTGCCCGCCACGGAGGCCGATCGGGTGATCGAGGCGATCGACGGGCGCCCGATCGGCACCCACCCGCCCCAGGAGCTCAGCCTCGAGCGAGTGAGGGTAAGGTAGGCGCATGTCGACCGCCACCATGCAGACCACCGAGGGGCCGATCGTCTTCGAGCTGTTCGACGACGACGCGCCCAAGACCGTCGCCAACTTCCGCAAGCTCGCCTCCGAGGGCTTCTACGACGGGCTCAGCTTCCACCGCATCATCAAGGACTTCATGATCCAGGGCGGCTGCCCCCAGGGCACCGGCACGGGCGGACCGGGGTACACCTTCGAGGACGAGATCAACCCGCACAAGGTCGTCCGCGGCGCGCTCGCGATGGCGAACGCCGGTCCCGACACCAACGGGTCGCAGTTCTTCATCGTCACCGCCGACGCCTGCTCGTGGCTCGACGGCAAGCACACCGTCTTCGGCGAGGTCAGCGAGGGCATGGATGTCGTGGACAGGCTCGAGGGTGTCCCGACCGGTGCCGGCGACCGGCCCACCGACCCGGTCGGAATCGACACCGTGGAGCTCTCCGACTAACCCGCCGCAGCGCTCCCCGCGCACGCCGCAAGCCCGCCGTCGGAGTAGTCTTGTAGGCGTCGGGCCGAACACCCCGTATGGGGCAAAAGCGAGCAGGGGAGAGTCAGAATGGCGACCGTCGAGCAGCACGCACCGGAGAGCCACGAGGGCGTCGCGGACGCCGCCGAGGAGTCTGCCGGGAGCATTCCCGTCGAGAACCCGGCGACGGGAGCGATCATCGCGCACGTCCCCGACCTGGATGCGGCGGCGGTCGCGGAGATGGCGAAGCGCGCTCGCGCGGCCCAGCCGGAGTGGGAGGCCTACGGCTTCGACGGCCGCGCAAGGATCCTGCTGCGTGCACAGAAGTGGGTGATGGACAACGCCGCCCAGATCGTCTCCACGATCTGCTCCGAGACGGGCAAGACCTTCGAGGATGCCGAGCTCGCCGAGATCGGCTACGCCGGCAACGCCTTCGGCTTCTGGGCGCGCGAGGCGCCCAACTACCTCGCCGACGAGCGCGTGAAGACGAGCCAGATGCTCGTCAAGGGCAAGAAGATCCTGCTGCGCTATCGCCCGCTCGGGCTGATCGGCGTGATCGGCCCCTGGAACTACCCGCTGACGAACTCCTTCGGCGACTGTATCCCCGCGCTCGCGGCCGGCAACGCGGTGATCCTGAAGCCGTCCGAGGTGACCCCGCTGACGTCGATGCTGATGGCCGAAGGGCTGCGCGAGTGCGGCCTGCCGGAGAACGTCCTGCAGATCGCGACCGGCCGCGGAGCCACCGGCGCGGCGCTCATCGAGCACGTCGACATGATCATGTTCACCGGCTCCACCCGCACCGGCACGAAGGTCGCCGAGGCGGCCGCCCGCCGGCTGATCCCCGCCTCGTTGGAGCTCGGCGGCAAGGATCCCATGCTCGTGCTCGCCGACGCCGATGTCGAGCGCGCCGCCAACTTCGCGACCTACTACTCGATGCAGAACGCCGGCCAGACGTGCATCTCGATCGAGCGTGTCTACGTCGAGGAGCCCGTCTACGACGACTTCGTGGCGAAAGTCTCCGAGAAAGTGCGCGAGCTCCGCGTCGGCAAGCCCGAAGGTCCGGGATCGGTCGAGGTGGGCGCGATCACCTTCCCGCCACAGCTCGACACGATCAAGGACCACGTTGCCGACGCGATCCAGAAGGGTGCGCGCGTGCTCGTCGGCGGCAACGAGGCCCCCGGGGCGGGCCGCTTCTTCGAGCCCACGGTGCTCGTCGATGTCGATCACACGATGAAGTGCATGACCGAGGAGACGTTCGGGCCGACCCTGCCGATCATGAAGGTACGCGACGCCGACGAGGCGGTCCGCCTGGCCAACGACTCACCGTACGGTCTAGGCGCGTCGGTCTTCTCCCGCGACACCGAGCGCGGCGAGGCCGTCGCACGGCGCCTGGAAGCCGGTGCGGCCAACGTCAACGACGCGATGATCAACTACACCGTGCTCGAGCTGCCGATGGGCGGCGCCAAGGCCTCCGGGCTGGGCTCCCGCCACGGCGCCGGGGGCATCCGCAAGTACTGCTCCCAGCAGGCGATCGTCATCACCCCCAAACTCGCCATGAAGAAGGAAATCTTCATGTACCCCTACAAGAACCGCACGTCGCGGCTGCTGGCGGGGTTCTTCAAACTGCTCTACGGCCGCGGCAAGCGCGCCTGAGTCACCCGCATACCGGCGCGAGGCGGCGGCGTCGGCCGCCCGCGCAGAGGCGATCGACCCCGGTCGGTGCTAGCCGACGGCCTCCTGGGCGCGCAGCGGGACGCCAAGGAGTCGTTCCAGCTCGGGGATCGTGGTGTCGGCGCCGGTGTGGTGGATGGTCGCCATCCCGAGCTCCTGCGCGGGCGTGAGGTTGAACGGCAGGTCGTCGACGAACACGCAGTCCTGCAGCTGCGCGCCGGCGCGCTCGGCGCCGAGCTCGTACATGCGCAGGGCGGGCTTGCGCATCCCCTCCTCGCCGGAGATGACGACGCCGTGAAAGAGTTCCCCGAAGAGGTCGTGCGGGTAGCGGTGCACGCCCCACGAGTTCGACACGAGGGCGGTGCGCACGCCGGCGTCGTGGGCCATGCGCACCGCATGGACCATCTCCATGTCGGGCTCCACGCCGCCGAACAGCCCGTCGATCAGGCCGTCGGGTTCGATCTCGAGGATCTTGGCGAACTTCACCTCGAACTCCGGCTCCTGCAGCTCGCCGGTCTCGAGCGCGATCAGCAGCTCGCGTGCTGCGGGGTCGGCCCGGAAGCGGCTCATGATGCTCTGCGGCTCGATGCCGCTGGCGACCGCGAACGCCTGGAAGGAGGCGAACAGGTTGGTCGTGAGCACTCCGCCCCAGTCGATCAGCAGCGCCGTGCGCAGCGCGCCCCGGCCCGGGCGCCCCTGCGGCGTCGGGGGGCCGTCGGCGCCCGGTGCGTCAGCCGCCACGGGCGAGCTCCTCGGCCTGACCGGCCAGTTCCAGCACTCCGTCGGCGAACTGCTTGAGGTAGGGGTCGTCGGTGGTGCCCGCGATCGCACGCTTGTAGTTGCCCTCCATGAACACCACGCTCTTCCAGATGGCGAGGGTGGTGTACCAGCGGATGTTGCTCATCGAGCGGCCCGAGAGCTCTTCGTAGCGGGCGATCAGCTCGGCGCGGGTGGGGAAGCCCTCCTCGCGGGTGACTTTGCCGACGTGCTCGCGCAGTCCTCCCGTCGGATCGCCCCTCTCGGTCCACATCATGCACAGATAGCCGAGGTCCGCGAGCGGGTCCCCGATCGTGGCCATCTCCCAGTCGAGCACCGACAGCAGGCGCGCGGGGGCGTTCGCCGCGAAGATCGTGTTGCCGAGGCGGAAGTCCCCGTGGACGATCGTGGCCGTCCCCGACTCCGGCAGATTCTCGGTGAGCCAGATGCCGACGCTTTCGACCGCGGGTATCTCGCGCGTCTTGTTGAGCTCCCAGAGGCCGAGGAAGCGTCGCAGCTGGCGTTCGAGATAGCCGGTCGGCTTGCCGAAGTCCTCCAGGCCCGCACCCCGCCAGTCCACGGCGTGGATCTCCACGAGAGCGTCGATCAGCTGCTCGCCGATCGCCCGCCTCTGCTCCGGCGTGTCCAGCGCCGGGGGCACGCTCGTGACGATGACCTCACCCTCGACCCGCTCCATCACATAGAACGGCGCACCGATCGTGTCGAGGTCGGCGCACACCGCGAGCACCTCGGGCACGCGTGCGGGCGTGTCGCTGAGGGCGCGCAGCAGACGGGCCTCGCGCAGCACGTCGTGGGCGCTGGGAGGCAGGGGCGGGCGCGGTGGGCGCCGCAGCACGACCTCCCGGTCGCCACGCTCGATCAGGTAGGTGACGTTCGAGTGTCCCTCGCCGATCGGGCTCGCCACGATCTCCCCCTCGCCGATGCCGTGGTCGTCGAGGAACGCCGCGAGCGGCTCGAGCATGAGCAGCGGAGGCCGGCTGTTACCCTTCGCGTCCGCCGGGTTGCGGACGATGTCATCCGGTGCGATCGGTGCGCTCACCCCTCGAAACCTACAAACACCGCAACCTTCCTTGCGCTGAGGTGTCTCAAGCGACTATGCCCAGAATCCGCCAGATCACCCTCACGCTGTTCGCCGCGGTCGTCCTCGCGGGGCTCGCGGGAGCCGCTCCGGCCCTGGCCTCGCACACCGAGACGACCTATTTCGAGGCATCCACGGACCTGCTGGAACCCTCCACGCGCGCCCACAGCTTCGCGGTGCTCGAGTACGAGGGCGTCAAGGCCCTGCGCATCGAGCTCGCCTGGGCCGACGTCGCGCCCGGCGCCACCAGCGCCACGAAGCCGGCGTTCGAAGCGACCAACCCCGCCAGCTATCACTGGGGCGCCTACGACGAAGTGCTCGCCGAAGCCCAGCGCCTGCATTGGAAGGTGCTGCTGACCGTGACCTCGCCGGTCCCGCGCTGGGCGACCTCCAACCGGCAGGCCCCCTATGTGACGCGCCCCGATCCGCGGGACTTCCGGGAATTCATGACCGCCGTGGGGCGCCACTACGCCTCTGAGGTCTCGCTGTTCGCGATCTGGAACGAGCCCGACCATCCTGCGTTCCTGATGCCCCAGTGGAACTCCAAGGGCACGCCCGAATCGCCCCGGATCTACCGCGGCCTCTACGAGGAAGGCGTGCTCGGGCTCAAGGAAGCCGGATTGGCCAACCCGCCGGTGCTGTTCGGCGAAACGGCGCCCACCGGATACACGACGGTGAACGTCCGCAAGGAAGGCTCCAAGGCGCTCCTGCACGACGTCGCCCCGCTGGCGTTCCTGCGCGGTGCGCTGTGCCTGAACGCGCACTACAAGCGCGCGAGCTCCTGCAGCATGCTGCCGATGGTCGGCTTCGGCCATCACGCCTACACGACCGCGGCCGGCCCCTACTACGCCTGGCCGGAGGCCGACAGCGTGACGATCGGGACGCTCTCGCGGCTCTCGCGCGCGCTGGACCTCGCCGCGGCAGCCCACGCGATACCGGCGCACGTGCCGATCTATCTCACCGAGTTCGGGGTGCAGAGCAAGCCCAACAAGTACGAAGGTGTGCCCGTCGGCGTGCAGGCCGAATACGACGCGATCTCCGAGCACATCGCCTACTCGAATCCTCGCGTGGCGGCGTTCTCGCAGTACCTGCTCAAAGACGACCCGGTAGGCGGCCCCGCCGGCTCGAGCGTGCACGGCGGGACCGTCGGCTTCCAGACCGGCCTGGAGTACGTCAACGGCAAGGCCAAGCCGCTCTACTACGGCTGGCCCGTGCCGCTGACCGTCACCAGGCACGGCCATGGCGTCTCGCTGTGGGGTCTCGTCCGACCTGCCACCTCCGCCACGAAGGTCACGATCCTGATCCAGCCGAAGGGCTCGCACCGCTTCCGCAAGCTGAAGACGCTCGCCACCAACAGCGCCGGATACTGGAGCCTCAACTCCTCCACTCGCGGGCAGGACTGGCGCGTGCAGTGGACGAGCCCGAGCGGCGTGAAGTACGAAGGACCCCCGATCAGGGAATACCGCTAGGCCCCCTCCGCGCCCGCCCGGCCCTCGCGGCCGAGCGCGCCGGCCTCCGCCCGGGCCCGCCCGGCGCCCCTACGATGAGGGGATGCCCGAGCTGCCCGAGGTGGAGATCACCGCGCGCCGGCTCGACGCCGCTCTGCGGGGCGCGCGGATCGAGTCGGTCCTCGCTCCCGGGATCAACGCGCTGAAGACCTTCCAGCCGCCGCTCGAGCGCCTCGCGGGCGAGGCCGTCGAGCGCGTGGGCCGCCGGGGCAAGCACCTGCTGGTGGAGACCTCGGGTGATCTCGTGCTGCTGATCCACCTGATGTCGGCGGGTCGACTGCAGCTCTACGGCAAGCGAGCCGGCCCGCGCGATCGGACCTCGCGACTGCTGGTGCGTTTGCGCCCGCGCCCGGGTGCGCCGACCGGGGTGGCCGCGGAGGCGCACGACGGCGGGGAGGAGGGGCCCGAGCTCGAGCTGCGCCTGCGCGAGTTCGGCTCCAAGCAGGCGGCCTGGGTGAAGCTGCTGCAGCGCGCGGATCTCGAGCAGGACGACTCGCTCGCGGGCCTCGGCCCCGAAGCCTGGCCCGACCCGCCCGCGCTGGGCGAGCTGCTGGACGCGCCGCGCCCGCTGCACGCGCTCCTGCGCGACCAGCACGTGCTCGCCGGCATCGGCCGCTCCTGGGTCGACGAGATTCTGTGGACGGCCCGCCTGTCTCCGTACAAGCGCGGCTCCGACCTCGACGCGGTCGCCGCCGAGCAGCTGCGCGACGCGATCCTCAGCACCCTCGGCGCGGCCATCGCCCACTACGAGGAGGTCGTCGAGCTGCCCGTCCCGGACAAGCTGCCGATGCCGCTGCGCGTCCATCGCCATCAGGGAGAGCCCTGCCCCCGGTGCGCCGGCACCCTCCGGGCGGTGCACTTCGAGGACTACGTGATCGCCTACTGCCCGGCCTGCCAGACCGACGGCCGCGTGCTCAAGGACCGCCGGCTCTCGCGGCTGCTGCGGTGAGGCCCTCTGCGCCCGTCACCGGGGGCCGACGGAGGCGCCGCCGTGCGCGGGCCGGCGGTAGGCTCGCATGCGCGTGAAGCCCAGCCGTTCGATCCGGGCCGTCACCGCCGGCGGAGGCTCTGGGTCCGCCGGCCAACCGGACTCGGGGGACGCCCGCGCGCTGGCGCTGCCCGATGACTTCCCGAGCCTGCCGGTCCGGGAACGGCGGGAGATCGTCTGGAGGCTGGCGCAGAGGCGCTCACAGCGCCGGGAGTCCACCGCCGAGGCGATCATCCACGCGCACGAGGACGGTGAGCCAGGCGTCATACCGGCGCTGACCGAGGCACTCGCGCATGACCCTGACGCCCACGTGAAGCGACACGCGGCGTACGGGCTGGCCTGCATCGCAGATCAGGCCGTGATCCAGCCGCTACGCGGCGCACTCACCGCGCCGGACCGCCCCACGAAAGGTCATGCGATCGGGGCGCTCGGGCGCCTGCGCGCGCACGACGCGGTGGCGGATCTCGCTGCGCTGCTCGATGACGGGTATGCCCGGATCGCCGCCGCGGACTCCCTCGTCGCGATTGCGGATGAGCGAGCGCTCCCAGCGTTGCGGCAGGCGGCGTCGCACGGCTCTCCGGTCCGGAGATATCGGCTGCGGCGGCGGGTGGCGGCGCTGGAGAGTGCGATCGGCGATCGGCGTCCGGGGGCCTGAGGGTAGTATCGGCCCATGGATCTGGAACCCGGCGAGGAGGCTCCCGACTTCAGCCTGCCCGACCAGGACGGCAACGAGGTCACCCTGTCCGGGCTGCGCGGCTCGACGGTCGTCCTCTACTTCTACCCGAAGGCGGCCACCCCGGGATGCACGGTGCAGGCGTGCGGCGTGCGCGACCACCAGCCCGACTACCGGCAGGCGGGGGCGACGGTGCTGGGCGTCTCGCCGGACCCCGTCGGCAAGGTCAAGAAGTTCCACGAGAAGGAGTCGTTGAACTTCCCGCTGCTCGCCGACGAGGACCATGCCGTCGCGGACCGCTACGGGGTCTGGGCCGAGAAGTCGATGTACGGGAAAACCTACTTCGGCAACGAGCGCACCACGTTCGTGATCGACCCCGCCGGCAGGGTGGCGACGGTCCTGCGCAAGGTCAAGCCCGCCGAGCACGACGGCCTCGTGCTCGCCTCCCTCTAGCGCCGGGACCCACGCGAGATGCATGGCGGCGGACTCGGTATCGGTCTCCGCCAGTCGTTGCAGCACATCCGCTACGCGAAGCCCTGGCAGCAGGCTCTCTTCACGGCGGGTCTGCTCGTCGGCGGCGCGGTGCTGCTGGCGTTGGGCGTGCTCGCCGGACTCGTGCCCGTGCTCTTGGGTGTTCTGTTCCTGCGCCGAACCCTGCTGAGCGTTCGCGCCGCGCGAACGCGCGCGCCCTGACCGTCGGGCGGGCCGTGTCGGCGGCCTGATCGAAGATCGTTCTACGCGGCCGCGGCGGCGCGGGCCATCCCGCCGACGAGCACGCCGGAGCCGAGGTGCGCACCGAGCACCGGCCCCACCTCCGTGCAGAAGAGCGGGTCGAACCCGAACAGCTCGCGTCCCTCGGCGAGGAGCCGCTCGGCATCGGCGGGGGCCTGGGCGTGCTGGACGATCCAGTCGCTGGCGCCGCGGTCCCGGAGCTCGCGCAGGTGGAGCACCATCCGCTCGATCGCCCGGCGATGCGTGCGCACGCGTCCGACGGGGGCGATCTCGGTGCCGAAGGTGAGGATCGGCTTGACCTGCAACGCCGTGCCGAGAGCTGCCTGGGCGGCGCCGATCCGCCCGCCGCGCCGCAGGTACTCCAGGGTGTCCAGGCAGAACCAGATGTCGAGCGAGGCGCGCGCGGCTCGCACGCCGTCGAGCACCGGTCCCAGGGCCTCGCCCCGGGCGGCGAGATCGGCCGCGGCGAGCACGAGCATGCCGAGCCCGCCGGCCCCCGTTTCGCCGTCGTGCACCTCCACCCGCCCGGGATGCCCCTCGCCGGCGAGGGTCGCGGCGGCCTCGCGCGCGCTCGCGCAGGTGCCGGAGAGGCCCTCGGCGATGTGGATCGAGACGACGTCGCGGCCGGCGGCGAGGAGCGGCCGGTACACCTCGAGGAAGTCGCCCACCGACGGCTGCGAGGTGCTCGGCAGCGACGGCGAGTCGCGCAGCCGCGTGTAGAACACGTCCAGGTCGGTGTACTCGTGCTCCGGGATCAGCTCTCCATCCCAGCCCACGTACAGGCTGACCTGGCCGATGCCCCTGCTCTCGATCAGGCTTCGTGGCAGGTAGGTCGTGCTGTCGGTGACGACAGCCACCGGCCTCCGCTCCCCGAGTGGTGCTGTTGGCTCGGCGCCGGCCATGGGCGGTAGCCTACGGCCGCGGGCGCGCCGGTGTCTTGCCCGTGCAGGGTCCCCGCTAGCGGATGAGGCGATCCATCCGCGCCGCCCTGATCGTTTCCCGCAGCGTCTCGAGCGCGCCGTGGCGCGGGCGCCAGCCCAGCTCGGTCCTGGCCTTGGTGGTGCTCATGATCACGGGCTCGCGGAAGGCCGCGATCCACTGGGCCCGGGCTGGCAGGAAGCCAAGCCGTCCGACCATCTCCGCGACCGCGTCCACCGCCAGGTCGGGCATCGGGATCGAGTACCAGCCGAGCTCGTCGGCGAGCTGCCTCACGGTCATGCGCCCCGTGCCGGCGATGTTGTAGATGCCGGGCTGCCCCCGGCCGATGACGGCGGCGCGCAGGGCGGCGGCGACGTCGTCGTGGTGCACCAGCTGGAACGGCACGCCCGGGTCGGGCAGCACCGGCTTGAGGATCGGTACGCCGTCGAGCAGGCTGAGCACGGGCCCGGGGAGGCGCTCGGAGAGGTGGGTGTAGGGAAGGCTGTCGATCAGCAGCGGCGCCGCCGGCCCGGCCACGATGCAGGGGCGCAGCACGTACGCCGCGGTCCCGCTGCCGGCGAGCGTGTCGGACAGCAGCTCCTCGACCTCGGCCTTCTGCGCCGAGTAGTAGTGGGCCTGGGTGCCGCGCGCGGGGACGTCCTCGGTCAGCGGTTGGGGGTTGTCGGCGTGGAAGCCGTAGGCGGCGACCGACGAGGCGTACACGAGGCGACCGACGCCGCCGGCGGCACAGGCCTCGAACACGTTCCGCGATCCCTCGAGGTTGACCTGCCGGCTCTCCTTCGCACCGCCCATGATCATGAAGGCGAGATGGACGACCACGTCGGCGTCGCCGACGAGGTCCGCGACGGCGTCGGTGTCGAGGACGTCCCCGCGGCGGTAGGAGAGCTTCCTCAGGCCGCTCGCACGCGCGTCGAAGGGACGGCGGGCCATCCCGAGCACGCGGCCGACGTCGCTGCAGCGCTCGAGCGACTCGAGCATCGCATGCCCGATCTCCCCGGTCGGGCCCGTGACCGCGACGGTGAGGCCCTTCGCCGAGCTCGCTCGTGATGCCATGGGACCCGTTCTAGCGCATCCCGCTCGCGCGGTGCGGCCGGTACATTGATCGCATGAGCGCACCCGAGGCGGGGCTGGCGCTGTCGGTGTTCCTCGCCTGTGCCGTCGAGGCCGTCGAGGCCCTCACGATCGTGCTCGCAGTCGGACAGACGCGCAGCTGGCGGTCGGCGCTGTGGGGTACCGGCGCGGCCGCGCTGGCGTTGGTGGTGGGTGTGGCCCTGCTCGGGAACGCGCTCACACGGCTGCCGATCGACGACCTGCGCATCGTCGTGGGGGCCTTGCTGCTGATCTACGGCGTGCAGTGGCTGCGCAAGGCGATCCTCCGGGCGGCGGGCCTGAAGGCGCTCCACGACGAGGCGGGCATATACGAGCACGAGCGGGAGGTCGCGCTGGCCACCGAGCCGGCGCCGGGCAGCTGGGACGGCTACTCCTTCGTGGTGGCCTTCAAAGGGGTGCTGATCGAGGGCCTGGAGGTCGCAATCATCGTGGTCACCTTCGGCGCCAGCCAGCACCGGGTGGGGCTGGCCGCGGTGGCGGCGGCCATCGCGGTCGCGCTGGTCATCGCCGCCGGCTTCGTCGTGCAGGCGCCGCTCGCGAAGGTGCCGGAGAACACGATGAAGTTCGCCGTCGGCGTGATGCTCTGCTCGTTCGGCATCTTCTGGGGCCTCGAGGGGCTCGGCGTCAGCTGGCCGGGGGGCGACGCGGTCCTGCTGGCGATCGTGCCCGTCACGCTGGCCGCGTCGCTGCTCGCCGTGCATGCCCTGCGGCGCACCGCCGCGGGGTGACCGCCGCGGGGTGACCGCCGCGGGGTGACCGCGGCGGGTGACCGCGGCGGACAGACCGCCGCGGGGTGATCGCCGCGGGGCCGTCGCGCGCGCGCCCAGCACGCACCCGCGCGCCCATATCTCCCTACGCTTGATGCTGTGATCGCACTCCCGGCGTCAGCCTCGGTCGCCCAGAGCCTCAGCTCGTTCTTCAACGCGGCCGGGCAGTTCTTCTCAGACCTCGCGGCCGTGCACTGGCCGGCGCTGCTGTTCGGCCTGCTGTTCTTCGGCCTCAACCTCACGCTGCGCTCGCGCGCCTTCTTCAACAGCCTGCGCGCGGCCTATCCCGCCGTGACCTTCCAGTGGCGGCGCATCTGGGGCGCCTACTGGGCGGCGGTCGGCTTCAACAACCTCGTGCCCGCCCGCGGAGGCGACATCATCAAGCTGTTCCTGGTGCGCTCCTCGATCCCGGGATCGCGCTACCCCACGGTCGCGGCAGCGTTCTTCGTGGAGGCGATCTTCGACGTCGCAGTGGGCGTGGTCGTGCTGCTGTTCGCGTTCACCCAGGGAGTCTTCCCGAAGCCGCCCGACTTCTCCAAACTGAGCTCCTTCGACATCTCCTACCTGGCCGAGCACTTCCGGCTGACGCTGTTCCTGATCACCGCCCTGGGCGTCGCCTCGCTGGTCGCCTTCGCGCTCCTCTCGGCCCGCGTGCAGGCCTTCTGGGCGCGCGTGCGCCAGGGCGTCACGATCCTCAGCGACCGGCCTCGCTACATGCGCGAGGTCGTCTCGCTGCAGGCGCTCGCCTGGTCGTGCCGCTTCGTCGCCTTCTGGTTCCTGCTCGACGCCTTCCGCGTGGGCGGCTCGGTGAGGAACGTGCTGCTCGTGTTCGGGGTCAACCAGGTTGCGGGCGCCGTGCCCTTCACCCCGGGGGGAGCGGGCGTGCAGCAGGCGCTGCTCGTCAAGGTGTTCGCGGCAAGCGGCTCGACGGCGGTGGTGGCCGCCTACTCCGTCGGCCAGCAGATCGCGATCGCCGCCTTCACCGCCGCCGTCGGGCTCGGCGCGGTCGTGTTCATCTTCCGCTTCCGCTCCTTCCGCGAGGTCATCCACGCCGGCAACGCCTCGCGCGAGGCCGAGCGCGCGGGGGTCTACACGGCCGAGGAGGCCGCCCCGGCGTGGGATCCCGGGGCCGAGGACGATCCGGGGGACGGGGCGGTGATCGCGCCGGTGCGTGACCGGCCGAGGCAGCCGCCGGGTGGCGAGGAGGAGCCGACGGCCGAGGACGCGCTCCCGGCGCGCCCGCCGGGCCCGCGCGGCGCACGGGCGCGCTACTGAAGCCCGGAGCGCGCCTCCCGGACGAGCGCGACCGCCTCCGGGAAGACGTGGGCGATCACGGTGCGGATCTGCTCGGCCTGCGCCTCGGCGTTGCCCTGCACGTTCACGCGCTGAACGGCTGCCACCGTCATGTCAACCGCGAGCTTGATCGCGTTGTCCGCCCAGGCGAGGCGCTGCTGCCCCTGCATCTGGTCCGCGAACTCGGCCAGCCGCCGCTGCAGCTCCTCGGGATCACCGAACAGGTCACCGAAGCCGCTGCTCTCCATGTCTGCATCATAGACTGCCCTGCTCATGCCGACCGCAGGCGAGATCCGCCAACAGACAGCGAAGGAGCTCGAGCGCCGCGGCCGCCTCGCGGTTCCGGCGCTCGCCGGCGGGGTCCTCTACCTCCTCGGCTCGATCATCATCTCCTCGACGCTCAACGGGGCGCCCACGGTCGGCGTGCTCCAGGGCCTGGCCCCCGCGCTCTCGGGCGTGGCCAACCCGGCGGTGAGCCCACGCTCGGAAGAGGTGAGGTTCATCAGCCACCACGCGTTGCCCCTGATCGCCGGCAGCCTGATGGCCTCGCTGGCGATCGTCGCGCTCATGCTCGTGCTGCTGATGCTGCTCGACGCGACGAGGTTCCGCCGCCCGGAGACCTGGTCGCTGGCGCGCCCGCTCGTCCTCTACGGGGGGATCGCCTTCGCCGGCGTGAGCCTCGGGCACCAGATCGTCAGTGCGATCGAGACGCACAACTTCGTGACCGGGCACGATTTCACCAGCCACGCGGTCGATCAGGCGCTGACGAAGGGGACCGTCAACACGCTCGTCGAGTACGTCGATCTGCTCGCCGGGCTCGCCTTCGCGGCGGGAATGATCTCGGTGATGCTCAACGCCCAGCGGGTCGGCCTGCTGCCGCGCTGGATGGGCATCCTCGGGATCTTCACCGGCCTGCTCATCTTCCTTCCGATCGGCGGCGCGCAGCTGCAGATCGTGCCCGCCTTCTGGATGGTGATGATGGGCGTGCTGCTCGTCGGGAAGTGGCCCAACGGCGATCCCCCCGCCTGGGCCGCCGGCGAAGCGCGCCCGTGGCCCTCGACCGCCGAACAGCGGGCCGCGCGCAGAGGCGGCGACGGCGCGCTGGCGGCCGCCAACGGGAGCGGCGGCACGACGCCGGCGCCGGCGCGGCCGGTCTCGGGCGGCTCATCGCGCAAGCGCCGGCGCAAGGGCCGCTGAGCCGTCCGGCGCGACGCGGCGCGGTGCGGGCCGCATGCACGCGAGGATTTGGCCGCGCCCGATCCGGGTAATTGAAGCGATGAGGGACACCGTTGCGGGGGCAACCCCGCTCCGGCCGCCCGCTTCATACAAGTCGTGCTTCCGCCACAGGGTCAGAACCGCGGCCCACCTGTCGGGAACCGAGGTTCGCGCCCGCACGAGGAAGCTCCCACCCCACAGAAGGAGGGGATCATGGAGGCATCAACGATCCAGCGCACGGACGGGGTAGGCCGCGCTGAGCCGGTGCAGGCCACCGGTTGGAGGCCGGCCGACCCGGGCCCGCTCGGGCTTGCCGGATTCGCCATGACGACGTTCGTGCTCTCGATGTTCAAGGCGAACCTCGTCAGCGAAACCGGTGTTCCCGTGGTGCTTGGGCTCGCGCTCGTCTACGGCGGCATCGTGCAGCTGCTGGCCGGCATGTGGGAGTTCCGCACCGGCAACACCTTCGGCGCCGTCGCCTTCTGCTCGTTCGGAGCCTTCTGGATCTCCTTCTGGGCGCTGGAGGTCTTCTACGCCAAGCAGATCGGTGGCGATGTCGGACACGCGCTCGGCCTCTACCTGTGGGCCTGGGCGATCTTCACCGCCTACATGACCGTCGCTGCGCTGCGCGTGAGCGTGGCGGTTCTGGTCGTGTTCGTGCTGCTGACGGCGGCCTTCATCCTGCTCGCGATCGGTGCCACCGGCGGTCACGAAACGGTCACGCACTGGGGTGGCTACGTCGGGCTGGCGACGGCTGCGGCGGCGTGGTACGCATCGTTCGCCGCGGTGACCAACTCCACGTTCGGACGCACCGTGCTGCCTGTCGGCCCGCTCCGCTCGCGATAGTGTCTGGCGATGGCGATTGAGCGAGATGTGATCAGCGGCGACGCGCTCGACCGCGAGCTGGCCGGGCTGCTGGACGTCGAGCGCTTCGAGCCGCCCGCAGCCTTCCGCGAGGCCGCCCTGCTGAACGACCCGGCCGTGTACGAGCGCGCGGCAGCCGACCCCGAGGGCTGGTGGGCCGAGCAGGCCGAGAGCCTGCACTGGTTCAGCCGCTGGGAGAGGGTCCTCGACGACTCCAACCCGCCCTTCTACAAGTGGTTCGTCGGCGGCACCCTCAACGTGTCCTACAACTGCCTCGACCGGCACGTGGAGGCCGGTCGGGGAGAGCGCGTCGCCTTTCACTGGCGGGGCGAGGACGGCGAGGAGCGCGACATCACCTACGCCGCGCTGCTCGCCGAGGTCGAGCGCTGCGCCAACGCGCTGAAGGATCTCGGCGTGCGCCGGGGCGACGTCGTCGGGATCTACCTGCCGATGATCCCCGAGGTGGTGGTCGCGATGCTCGCCTGCGCGCGTATCGGCGCCCCGCACAACGTCGTCTTCGGCGGCTTCTCGGCCGAGGCGGTGCGCGAGCGCATGGAGTTCTCCGAGGCCAGGGTGCTGATCACCGTCGACGGGGCGGCGCGCAAGGGCAAGACGGCGGCGGTCAAGGACCGCGTCGACGAGGTCATGGGCGACCTCGCGAGCCTCGAGCGGATCGTCGTGGTCAGGAGCAAGGGCACCCCCTGCGAGATGCAGCCTGGGCGCGACGTCTTCTACGACGAGATCCTCGCCGCGGCCGACCCCCGCTGCGAGGCCGAGCCGCTCGACGCCGAGCATCCCCTCTACATCCTCTACACCTCCGGCTCCACGGCCAAGCCGAAGGGCATCCTCCACACCACCGGTGGCTACCTCACGGGCGTGGCCGCCACGCACCGCTACGTGTTCGATCTGCGTGCCGGCGATGACCCGAACCCCGACGTGTACTGGTGTGCGGCGGACGTCGGCTGGGTCACCGGGCACTCCTACATCGTCTACGGGCCGCTCGCCAACGGCGCCACCTCGGTGATGTGGGAGGGCGCTCCCGACTACCCCCACCGCGGCATCTGGTGGGAGATCATCGAGCGCTACGGCGTGAGCATCCTCTACTGCGCCCCGACTGCCATCCGCGCCTGCATCAAGTGGGGCGCCGAGTGGCCCAACCGGCACGACCTCTCCTCGCTGCGGCTGCTCGGCTCCGTCGGCGAGCCGATCAACCCCAAGGCCTGGCTGTGGTACCACAAGGTGATCGGTCACGAGCGCTGCCCGGTCGTGGACACCTGGTGGCAGACCGAGACGGGGGCGATCATGATCACGCCGCTGCCGGGGATCACCGCGACCAAGCCGGGCTCGGCCACGCAGCCGTTCCCGGGGGTCTTCGCGCGTGTGCTCGAGGAGTCGACGGGCGAGCCGATCGAGGAGGGCCAGGGCCTGCTGGTGCTCACGCACCCGTGGCCGTCGATGCTGCGCACGCTCTACAAGGAGGAGGAGCGCTTCGTCGAGACCTACTTCAAGCGGTTCGGCGCCGAGACCTATCTCGTCGGCGACGCCGCCCGCCGCGACCGCGACGGCTACTTCTGGGTGATCGGTCGCATCGACGACGTGGTCAACGTCTCCGGGCACCGCCTCTCGACCGCCGAGGTCGAGTCCGCGATCGTGGCCCACCCCGACGTCGCCGAGGCCGCCGTCATCGGCCAGCACGACGAGGACACCGGTCAGGCGATCGTCGCGTTCGTGACGCTGCAGGGCGATCTCAGCGGCGATGAGGCGACCGTCGAGGGGATCCGCGGGACGGTCGCCGAGCGGATCGGCAAGTTCGCCCGCCCCAAGCGGATCATCTGGTCGGATGACCTTCCCAAGACTCGCTCGGGCAAGATCATGCGCCGCCTGCTGCGCGACATCGCCGAGGGTCGCGCGCTCGGCGATGTGACCACGCTGCGCGACCCGGCCGTCATGTCCCAGCTGCAGGACCGCGTGCAGGAGCTCCAGGCGCAGGAGGACTGACCGTCAGCGGGCGGGGCCTCCGCGGTGGCCCGCCCTGATAGGAGGCCCCGCCGTCCGGCGGCTGTGCCGGGGGAACTTCTCATCAGATCTTTAGACGGCTTTGGAAGGCTCTTGACCGGGTACCCATGCGGCGCCCGCGCCCGCTCGCGCCCAGCCCGAGAAGGAGAGAGATGCCCCACGAACTCCACGACGCAGCCGCCGGCCCGCCCAGCCCGGCGGGCGACACCGCCTGGGCGATCGAAACCGCCGGGCTGACCAAGCGCTTCGGCGAGCGCACCGCGCTCGACGGCGTCGACCTGCTGGTGCCGCGGGGCACCGCCTTTGGCTTCCTCGGGCCGAACGGGGCGGGCAAGACGACGATGATCCGTACGCTGCTCGGCCTCACGCACGCCACCTCCGGGACGATGCACATGCTCGGGCACCCCGTGCCCGCGGAGCGTGCCGTGGCGCTCGAACGGGTTGGCGCGATCGTCGAGGAGCCGCGCTTCCACATGCACCTCAGCGGACGCGAGAACCTGAGCATCGTGGCGGCGGTGCGGGGGGAGGATGCCTTCGCCCGGATCGATCCGGCGCTCGCGCGCGTCGGCCTCTCCGAGCGCGCCGGCGAGCGGGTCAAGAGCTACTCGATGGGCATGCGCCAGCGCCTCGGGGTGGCGCGGTGCCTGCTCGCCGACCCGCTGCTGCTGATGCTCGACGAGCCCACCAACGGCCTCGACCCGGGCGGCATCCAGGAGTTCCGCGAGATGATCCGCGCGATGGTCGAGCAGGAGGGACGCACGGTGTTCATCTCATCCCACCTCCTCGACGAGGTGGAAAAGACCTGTGACGCGGCCGCGATCGTGGATCGCGGCAAGATCGTCACGCAGGGGGCGATCGCGGACCTGGCCGGAGGCGGCACCGCCCGCCACGAGCTGATCCTCGGCGTCGATGACGTCGAGGCGGCGCTCCTCGCGCTGAACGCGAGCGACCTCGTGCGCGAGGCGCGGCGCTCCGACGAGGGAATCCGCGTGGTGCTCTGCGGCGAGCCGCCGACGGCCGCCGGCGTGAACGCGGCGCTCGTCGGCGCGGGCATCGGCGTGATGCGCCTGGAGCCGCTGCGCCAGAGCCTCGAGCAGCGCTTCCTGGAGATCACCTCGCGGCTCGATGCCGAGATCGAGCCCCAGGAGGTGCAGGCATGAGCACCGCGATCGCCGTGCGGATGGTCGGTGCGGACTTCCTGAAGCTGCGCAAGAAGCGGGGGACGCTGATCTGGGCGCTCGTGCTCGTGCTCGCACCGCTGCTCGTGTTCTTCATCGTGCGCGCGGTGCAGCATTCGTCGAGCCCCGCCGAAAAGAGCCCCGCCGGCGGCATCACCGGCTACACCGACGCGCTGCGTGTGCTCGCCGCCTTCTTCGGCCCACTCGCGGCGATCATGATCGGCACCGACGGCGGTGCGGGCGACATCGCCGCGGGGGTCTTCCGCGACCTGGTCGTGACCGGCCGCTCGCGCCTGGCGCTGTTCGGCGCCCGCGTTCCCGCGGCGGTCGGCGTGTGCTGGCTGGTGGTGATCGCCGGTTACCTGCTGACGCTCGTCGGCACCTACGCGCTGGCCTCCGGCACGCCCACGCCCGACGCGGCGCTGGCCGTGAACGGGCTGCTGTTCACGCTGCTCTCGACGGGCGTGGTGTGCGTGGTGGCGGTCGGTTTCGCCGCGCTCACCGGCTCGCGTCCCGCCGCGCTCACGGTGCTGATCGGATGGCAGCTGGTGGCCAGCCGCATCCTCGAAAACATCAGCTCGCTGGGCAGCTCGCGCAAGCTGATCCTGAGCCAGGCGGTCGCGCACTTCAGCCCCGTCAACCTCGGCGACGGGGGCCACGGGCCCCGGGGCGGCGCCACCGTGACGATGTCGACGGCCACCGCGGTGATCGTGGTGCTCGGCTGGCTCGTGCTGTTCCTGGCGCTGGGCGCATGGCGCACGCGCACGATGGACGCCTGAGCCGGCCCTCGCCGTCCCGGATCTGCCGCCCGCGAGAGCTCCCGCGGGCGGCGGTGCTGCTCAGACCTTGCGGTGCTCCGGCACCCAGCGGCCGTCGTCCTGGCGATCGAAGTCCTGGAACAGGCCCGGCGCCTCCGCCTGCATGATCCGTGCGACCGCGTCGAACACCAACCGCAGCTCCTCCTCGGCGCCCTCGGCGGTTCGCATCTCGATCACGTGGCGCAGCGTGCGGGCGTTGGCCGTCCACACGATGTCGGTGCTCAGCCCGATCGGCGCCAGGCGGCGCAGGGCGGAGGTGACCTCCTTCTTGACGTGGAAGGGCACGCCCTCCTCGTCGATCCCGAGCTCCTTCGCGGCGCCGATCTGGAACTCCTCGAGCTGCTCCACGATCGAGAGCACCTGCTCGCGCACCGGCTCCAGCGCCGGCGGCACGCGGAAGCCGATGTCCGCCAGCCGCACATAGCGCAGGCTCTCCTGGCTGAACGCCGAGCCGGCGCGATGCCGGATGATCTCGTGCGTGAACACGCGGCTCACGTTGCGGAACACGAACGAGTAGTTGGCGTGCTCGAGCACGCTGCCGTGGGCCGAGCGCAGGATGTTGGCGAAGTACTCCCGCTGGTCGGTGCGGACCCGGCTGACGTTCGGGTTCAGGCCCGGCTCCCAGCTGCGATAGCAGGCCCTGCCGCCGAACTCCACGAGCAGCTCGCCGCTGTTCGGAGCGTCCCCGGCCTCCTCGAGGCGCCGCCGCAGCCATGACTCGCCGCCGACATCCGCCAGGTAGCCGCGCATCCCCTCCACTGCGATGGCGGGCCGGGCGATCAGGAAGACCGTGGGGTTCGTCTCGTGCATGGGGCGGAGGATCCTACCGGCCGCGGCGGGCGACTCCACGGGGCGCGGCCGGCCGCTCGCCGGCGCGCCCGGGCGGCCGTCAAATTGGATTGACAAGGCGACTCCCGTCAGGCTAGACTGACGCCATGGAGATCGAGCAGATAGCCGCTGCGAGCGTCTCTCGGGACCCCGCGCTGGGCCTGCGCGCTGCACTCGCGCTGCGGCGCCTGGCCGAGCGGGTGGAGGTCGAGCAGGTCGCCTGCGCCCGCCGCGCGGGGTGGTCCTGGCAGGAGATCGGCGACGCCCTCGGCGTCACCCGGCAGTCGGTCCACGCCAAGCACGGGCGCCGGGCCGGATGACCGCACGATCCCGCAGCCGCGCCGCCCCGGGGTACCACCCATGGTCCACATACCTCGACGCGCGCGAGGAGGCCAGGGCTCGCGGCGACCGCAGGGTCGGCACCGAGCATCTCGCCGTGGCCCTCCTGATGGAGCCGGAGGTCGCCGGCGCGCTCGGCTGCGATCCGCCCGTGGCACGCGCCGCGCTGCACGCGCTCGACCGGGACGCGCTCGCCGCGGTCGGGCTCGACGCGGCCCTCGAGAGCGGGCCGCCGCCGGCGCCCACCGCAGGGCGGGCGCCGCGCAGGCCGTCGCTGAGGACCGTGCTCCTGCGCCGCATGCCCCTCACGCCGGAGGCCAAGCGGGTTCTGCGGGACTCGAGCGTCGACATGCGCCGCGCACGCCCCCATTCGGGCCCCGGGAAGGTCATGCTCGCGATCCTCGGGCGTCCCCGCCCGGACCCCGCGGCCGAGCTGTTCGCGGCGCTCGGGGTCGATCCCGCCGCGGCCCGCGCGCGCCTGGCCGAGGCCCCGCCGGAGGAGCACCGCTAGACCGCTAAGCTGCGGCCGTGGCCGCCACAGCCCCCTCCGAGCCGACCGACCCAGAGCTCGCAGCCACGGCGTGGGACCTCGAGCCGCTCGTCGAAGGCGAGGGCCAGGAGGGCGTGCAGCGCCGACTGGCCGAGGCGCTGGAGCGCGCCGGCGCGTTCGCCGAGCGCCACGCGGGCAGGCTCGACGCGCTCGATGCCGCCGGGCTGCGGGACGCCATGCAGGAGCTCGGGGCGATCCAGGAGCTCGTCGGCCGCGCCGGCTACTACGCCGCGCTGCGCTTCGCCACCGACACCGCCGACCCGGCCAACGGCGCGCTGCTGCAGCAGGTTCAGGAGCAGGAGACGGCGATCGGCACGACCCTGCTGTTCTTCGAGCTCGAGTGGGCGGCGCTCGAGGACGACCGCGCCGAGGAGATGCTGAGGGGGGAGGGGCTCGACTTCGTCCGCCACCACCTGCGCAACGTGCGCCGCTACCGCGAGCACCTGCTCTCCGAGCCGGAGGAGAAGATCCTCACCGAGAAGGCCCTCACCGGCGCAAGCGCCTGGACGCGGCTGTTCGAGGAGCTCACCTCGGCGATCGAGGTGCAGCTGCCGGCGGAGGCCGGCGATTCCCGGGCGTCGATCGGCGACGGGCCGGGGGACGGCGGCGCGGAGGCAGGCGGCGCGGGGGCAGGCGGCGCGGGGCAGGCGGCGCGGGGGCAGGCGGCGCGGGGGCAGGCGGCGCGGGGGCAGGCGGCGCGGGGGCAGGCGGCGCGGGGGCAGGCGGCGCGGGGCAGGCGGCGCGGGGGCAGGCGGCGCCGGGGTGCCGCTCGATGTGGCGCTCAGCCGGCTGGCGCTGCCGGACCGCGAGGTGCGGCGCACGACCGCCGAGGCGGTCACTGCGGCCCTCGCACCGGGCCTGCGGACGCGCGCCTATCTGTTCAACACCCTGCTCGCCGACAAGGCGACCGACGACCGGCTGCGCCGCTATCCACACTGGCTCGCCGCCCGCAACCTGGCCAACGAGGCGAGCGACGAGTCGGTGGCGGCGCTCCTCGATGCGGTGCGCGGCCGCTACGAGATCGCCCGCCGCTGGTACCGGCTGAAGGCGCGCCTGCTCGGCGTTGAGCGGCTCGCGGACTACGACCGCATGGCCTCGGTCAGCGAGGACGACGTGAGCTATCCGTTCGCCCAGGCGCGCGAGATCGTGCTCGACTGCTACTCCTCCTTCTCGCCCGAGCTCGGGGCGCTGGCCGGCCGCTTCTTCAGCGAGCGCCGGATCGACGCGCCGATACGCGCCGGCAAGCGCGGCGGTGCGTTCGCTGCCTCCGCCGTGCCGTCGGTGTATCCCTACGTGCTGCTCAACTACACCGCCCGCCGCCGCGACGTGCTCACGCTCGCCCACGAGCTCGGCCACGGCGTCCACTTCGCGATGGCGGCCGGCCAGGGGATCTTCCATCAGCACACGCCGCTCACGCTCGCCGAGACCGCCTCGGTGTTCGGCGAGACGATCGTCTTCGGGCGGCTGCTCGCCGAGGACACCGCCCCGGCCTCGCGCCTGGCGCTGCTCGCCGAGAACCTCGAGGACACGATCGCCACGGTCTTCCGCCAGGTCGCCATGAACCGCTTCGAGGACCTCGTCCACCGCGATCGCCGCGAGCACGGCGAGCTCTCGGTCGAGCGCTTCGGCGAGCTGTGGGCCGAGAGCCAGCAGGAGATGCTCGGCGACTCGGTCGAGGTGACCGAGGGCTACCGCACGTGGTGGTCATACATCCCGCACTTCATCGGCAGCCCCGGCTACGTCTACGCGTACGCCTACGGCCAGCTGCTCGCGCTGTCGGTCTACGAGCGCTACGAGCAGCTCGGCGCGGAGCTCGTGCCGCGCTACCTCGAGCTGCTCGCAGCAGGCGGCTCGCAGAGCCCCGAGGAGCTCGGGCGCATCGTCGGCGTCGACCTCGCCGACCCCGGCTTCTGGGAGGCCGGGCTCGACCTCGTGGAGCGCCAGCTCACCGACGCCGAGCAGGCCGCCGAGGCCTCCGGCCGGCTGTAGGGGTCCGGCGGGCGCGGCGGCGGGCGGCGGCGCCGATCGCGCGGACAGCGGGTCGCGCTCGGCTGCGACCCCATGGGGGCGCGCCAGGGTGCCGCGGCGGCCGTGCTCAGAGCAGGCCGAGCGCCCCGCCGATGCCCTGCACGAGGTCGAACAGCGGCTGGGGGATGATGCCGAAGAAGATCGTCGCGCCTCCCGCGAGCAGCGCCACGAGCAGGACCTCGGGCTGCGGGCGGTGCAGGGTCGCGCGCGCCGAAGCGCCTGCGGGCGGCCGGGCGGCGGACGCCTCGGCGTCGAGCTCGGGGGAGCCGCCCGCCAGCGCCGGCAGGCCGCCGAGCGGAGTGGCCGCCGGTGCCGCTGCGGAGGGTGTCTCACCCGCTGGCGCCTCGCGCATCCACATCGCGGCGATCACCGGAAGGTAGTAGCCCAGGGAGATCATCGAGCCGATCACGATCACGATCCCCAGCCAGGTGTAGCCGCCGCTGACCGAGGCGTCGATCAGGTAGAACTTTCCGATGAAGCCCGCCGTGGCGGGGATGCCCGCCAGGCCGAGCATCGCGAGGGTCATCGGCCACGCCAGCAGCGGGCGCGAGCGGCCCAGGCCGTTGAGCCCCTCGATCGAGTCGCCGAGGCCGGTCTCGCGCTCGCGGGCGACGATCACGGCGAACGCGGCCATGTTCATGAACAGGTAGACGATCAGGTACAGCACGGTCGCCTGCGCGCCCAACCGGCTGGCGACGACCACGCCCGCGAGCATGTAGCCCGCCTGCGCGACCGAGGAGTAGGCGAGCATCCGCTTCAGCGAGGACTGTCCGAGGGCGCCGACGTTGCCGACGATGATCGTGATCGCCGCGAGCGTGGCGACCGCCGGCCCCCAGTTGGACTGACTGCCGATCAGCGCAACGTCGAAGAAGCGAAGGAACGCGCCCAGCGCGGCCACCTTGGTGGCGACCGCCATGAACGCGGTCACCGGCGTGGGAGCGCCCTCGTAGACGTCCGGCGTCCACTGGTGGAACGGCGCTACCGAGGCCTTGAAGCAGAAGCCCGCGACGCACAGTGCGATCCCGGTGAGCGTCAGCGGATCGCTGGCCATGCCCCCGCTGGAGAGTGCGCCGGCGATCGCGCTGTAGTCGGTCGAGCCGCTGGCGCCGTAGAGCATCGCCAGGCCGTAGAGCAGGGTGGCCGAGCCGACCGAGCCGATGATCAGGTACTTCAGCCCCGACTCGAGCGACTGCTCACGGCGCATTTCGGTGGCGCACAGCACGTAGAGGGGAATCGAGAGGAGCTCCAGCCCGACGAACAGCGCGACCGTGTTCTGCGCGCTCGCCAGCAGCGACATGCCTCCGATCGATGTCAGCAGCAGGGCGTGGAACTCGCCGTGAGCGGCTTCGCGCGCGGCCAGCGACCGCCAGGCGAGCAGCACCGTGCAGGCGCCGCCGGCGATCAGGATGAGGTTCAGGACGAGCGTCAGGTCGTCGATCCGCAGAGCGGCCGACACGATCGACTTCTGCGCGTTCCACTGCCAGATCGTCAGCCCCAGCGCCGCGGCCAGCGCGACCAGGCTGAGCGCCGGAACCAGCTGCGAGCGGACCCACCCCGAGCCGATCAGCCCGACGAGCAGAACCACCACCGCTCCGCCCAGCAGTGCGATCAGAGGCGAGAGGCCGGCGAAGTCGACGTGCGGGCCTTTCAGGGGCACCGTGGCGAGCGTGAGGCCGATGCGGGGCAGGGGGGTCATCGCGTCTCCCCAACCGTGCGGGCGGTGCCGGTGGAGTAGCAGCGCGGGCCCTGTTCGTGGCGGCGCGGGGGCGTCGAGCAGGAGGCGGTCAACGTGCCGCCCGCGATCAGGCCGCGCCTCACCTCGCCGACGATCGGATACCGGCCGGGCCGGCCCGACGCCGCGGTGGCGCCCGCCACGGCAGTCTGCACCGAGCGTTCGCTGCTGTGGAGCGCGAGCTGCGGGTAGAACGCGAGGAACAGGATCACCGCCACCAGCGGCGCGAGCACCACGGAGTCGGAGAGGCCGATCTCACGCGAGCCGACCGACGTGCCGACGCGGTTGTGCATCGCGCGGATGAACAGGCGCAGCGCGTACACGCTCGCCATCACCACGCCGCTGAAGCCGATGATCGCGATCACGAGCTTCGCTTTGAAGACGCCGAGCAGGATCAGGAACTCGCCGACGAAGTTCGCCGACCCCGGCATCGCCAGCGTGGCGAGCGAGACGATCAGGAACAGCGTCGCGAGCACCGGCGCGCGGAAGGCGATGCCGCCCATCTCGCGGATGTCCTCCGAGCCGCCCGCGCGGGCGGCGAGCAGCGCGACGATGAACAGGATCGGAGCGACCACGAGCCCGTGGTTGACCATCTGCAGCAGCGCGCCCTGGGCGCCCTGTGGGTTCAGGGCGAAGATGCCGAGCGTGATGAACCCGAGCTGTGCGACCGAGGAGTAACCCACGATCAGGCGGGCGTCGGTCTGGCTGAAGGCCTGCGCGGAGCCGTAGATGATCGAGGCCAGGGCGATCAGCAGCATCAGCATCTGGAAGTGCGCCGCGGCGCGCGGGAACAGCGGCAGCACGATCGCGAGGAACCCGTAGGCGCCGACCTTCGAGAGCACCCCGGAGAACACCATCAGCACCTCGATCGGCATCGCCCGGTACCCGTCGGGCATCCATCCGTGCAGCGGGAAGGCGGGCATCTTCACGAGGAACGCGGCCGCGAACAGAAGGAAGATCCACTCCTGCGAGCCGGTGCTCAGCGGGAGCGCCTGCAGCGAGGACAGCACGAAGGTGATGTGGACGCCCCCTTCCTGGGCGGCGAGCACGCCGGTGGCGACCGCCGCGGCGAGCATCAGCAGCGAGCCCACCAGCGTGTAGATCACCAGCTTGATCGTCGCCCTCACGCGGCCCGGCTCGCGGCCCCAGCCCCCGATCAGGAAGTAGAAGGGGATCAGCATCAGGTCGAAGAAGGCCACGAACAGCGCCAGATCCTGGGCGAGGAAGGCGCCGAGCACGGCCGACTCGGCGAGCATGAACTGGAAGTAGAAGAGCCTCGGGCGGTCCGGCCGAGGCGATCCCGAGCGCAGGTTCGACGCGAGCATGGCCGCGGCGAACAGAAGCGTCGTGAGGCCGACGAGGAACACGTTGAGCCCGGAGATCGCGACCTTGTAGTGGATCCCGAGCGAGGAGATCCAGACGACGTCGGTGACGTGCTGGAGGTGTGCTCCGTCGGCGTTGAAGTCGGCGATGTAGCCGATCGACAGCGCCAGCGCGGCGAGCGTGCCGACGAACGCGATCGTGCCCGGCACGCTCCATCCGCCGGTGCGCCCCGCGCCCGCGTCGCTCGCGCCCGCGGGCGGCGCCTCGCCGTCGCCCGCGCCGGCCGCGGTGGCGGGTGCGCCGGCGCGGCCACCGAGCCCGCCGAAGACGGCGCCGAGCAGGCCGCAGGCGGCCGGTAGCCAGATCAGGATCGAGAGTGGGGGCATCAGCGGATCGGGGTGGCGCTCATGACTGCAGTAGGAAGTAGAAGCCGACGCCGGCCACGCCGAGCACGAGCAGGGCGGCGTAGTAGCGGATGAAGCCGCTCTGGGCGGCGCGCACGGCGGCCGAGCCGGCGCGCACCAGCCCGGTCGTGCCGCCGACGATCGTCTCGTCGATCACGCGGCGCTCGAAGGTGTCGCGCGCGAACGCGCCGAACGCGGCCGCGGGACGCACGACGAGCAGGGAGATCAGCTCGTCGAAGTACCACTTGTTCACGAACAGCACGTAGGCGGGGCGGAAGCGAGCGCGGATCGCCTCGGAGGTTCCGGGCCGCGCGACCCAGATGCGGTAGGCGATCGCGATCCCGACCAGCCCGAGGGTCGTGCCGAGCAGCAGGCCGAACCACAGCAGGCCGTTCCTGGTGTGCGGTTCATACAGCGGCGAGGTCGCGAAGGACGGGCGCAGGAAGTCGTCGATCACGTAGTCCACGTTGGGGATCTGGATGAGGCCGGCGCCGACCGCGCCGACGGCCAGGATGCTCATCGCCACGCGCATCGAGGGGGCGGCCTCGGCGTAGGCGTGGGTGGGCCCCGGGAAGCCCACGTCGGTGTCCTCCAGTTCGCCGTTGGCCGGGTTGAAGGGAGCGTCGGCGTGGTGGGGATGGCCCGCTTCCATCTCGCGCGCCTCCGGCACGGGCTCGCCGTGGAAGGTCCGGAAGATCATGCGGAACGTGTAGATGGCGGTCATGAACGCTCCGATGTAGCCGAGCACGTACAGCGCCCAGTGCCAGCCGCCGAGCTCGCCCGTCACGAGCAGGATCTCGTCCTTGGAGAAGAAGCCCGAGAAGGGCGGTATGCCCGACAGGGCCAGGCCGCCGATGATGAAGCAGCCGTAGGTGAAGGGCAGCGCCTTGCGGAAGCCGCCCATCTTCTCCATCGACTGCTCGCCGCCCATCGCCCCGATCACCGAGCCGGCTCCCATGAACAGCAGCGCCTTGAAGAAGGCGTGGGTCATCAGGTGGAACATCCCGGCCGCGTAGGCGCCCACCGAGACGCCCATGATCATGTACCCGATCTGCGACATCGTGGAGTAGGCGATCACGCGCTTGATGTCGGTCTGGGTCAGCGCGATCGTCGCCGCGATCAGCAGCGTCAGGCAGCCGATCGTGGCGCCCACGTCCTGGGCCGCGGGCGCGAGTTCGAACAGCGTGTGCATGCGCGCGATCAGGTACACGCCGGCGGTCACCATCGTGGCGGCGTGGATCAGCGCGCTCACCGGGGTGGGGCCCTCCATCGCGTCGGGCAGCCAGGTGTGCAGCGGGATCTGGGCGGACTTGGCGAAGGCGCCCACGAGCAGCAGCAGGCAACCGGCGGTGAGGTCGGCGTCGCCGTGCCCGAACGCCCCCGATTCGACGGCCTTGAACGTCTTCAGGAAGTCGAGCGTGCCGGTGTGCTTGAAGATGAAGTACGTGCCCAGCACCAGGCCGACGTCGCCGAACACGTTGATCACGAACGCCTTGATGCCCGCGCGCGTGGCGGTGGTGCGCCGGTACCAGAAGGAGATCAGCAGGTAGGAGGCCGCCCCCACGAACGCCCAGCCCACGATCAGCAGCAGGAAGTTGCCGGCGAGCACCAGCAGGAGCATCGAGAAGACGAAGAAGTTCAGGTAGGAGAAGAAGCGCGCGAAGCCGCGGTCCTTGTCCATGTAGGCGAGCGAGTAGAGGTGGATCGTGGTCGAGATCCCCGTGACGACGAGGATCATGAACACCGACAGCGGGTCCACCAGGATCGACATCTGGGCGTCGACCCCCACGGTCGAGGCGTAGTTCCACAGGGAGGAGGTCAGCTGGCGATGGTCGGCTGCGTGTCCCTGCAGGGAGATCAGGGCGCCGAGGGCCGCCAGGAACGCCAGGAAGATCGCCGCCGTGCCGATCACACCGGCATGGCGGCCCGGGAGCGAGCGGAACCCGAGCGCGATCGTGAGCGTCCCGAGCAGCGGGAACAGCAGGACCAGCCAGCCGTATGTGGTGGTGCTCATCAGCCCTGCAGCTCGCGCAGCTCGTCGACGTCGATGGGAAGTCTGCGGCGGTAGATCGCGACGATCATGCCGAGGCCGATGCAAACCTCGCACGCGGCCACCGTCATCACGACGAGCGCGAGGATCTGGCCGTCGCCGTTGCCCCACATGCGCGAGAAGGCGATCAACGCCAGGTTCGCGCCGTTGAGCATCAGCTCGAGGCAGAGCAGCACGACGAGCGGGTTGCGCCGGGTCATCACGCCGACCACGCCGAGCGAGAACACGATCGCGGAGACCGCGAGATACCAGGCGATGCTCACGGCACCGGCCTCCCCACACCCTCGGCCATCGTCCCCGTGCCCGGCGGGCGCAGCCGGTCGAGCGGCGTCAGCACCTCGCGCTGCTCCTCCTCGCGGATGCCGCCGCGGCGGCGGGCCAGCACGACGCCGCCGACCGCCGCGATCAGCAGCAGGAACGAGGCGATCTCGAATGCCACGAGGAAGCGCGTCAGCAGCAGCTGGCCGATGTAGGCGGGGGTTCCGAACGTGCGGGGCCCGGGGACATAGCCGGCGCCGTCGCCTTCGACCGCCTTCAGCCCGGTCCCCAGCAGCGCGATCAGCAGCTCGACCATCAGCGCCCCGCCGAGGATCGCGCCGCCGAGCCTGAGGTTCCTGCCGACCGGCCCGGGCCCGTGCAGGCGCTCGCCGATGCTCTCGCCGTCGCCGCCCACGTAGGCGACGACGAACACGTACAGCACCATCACCGCGCCGGCGTACACGACCACCTGCACGGCCGCCACGAATTCGGCCCGCAGCAGCAGGAACAGGACGGCGAGCGAGACGAGGTGGGCGACCAGCGCGAGCACGTTGTAGAACGGGTTGCGCAGCATCACCACGCCCACCGCTCCGGCGATCACGCCGAACGCCGCCAGGAAGAAGATGACCGCGCTCATTCGCCCTCGGCCCTCAGCGGGGTGCGGTCGACGGGCTCGGCCAGCAGCATCTCCTTGGTGAAGATCAGATCCGAGCGGTCGTAGTCGGAGAGCTCGTAGTCGTGACCCATCGTGATCGCGTCGAACGGGCACGCGACCTCGCAGTAGCCGCAGAAGATGCAACGCGAGAGGTTGATCTCGTACACCGCCGCGTAGCGCTCGCCGGCCGACACGCGGTTCTCGGGGGTGTTCTCGGCGGCCACCACGCGGATGCAGTCGGCCGGGCAGGCAGCGGCGCAGAGCGAGCAGCCGACGCACTTCTCCAGGCCGGTGTCCTCGAAGCGGTGAAGCTTGTGGCGGCCCCTGAAGCGCGGGTAGACGGCCGTCTTCTGCTCGGGGTACTGCACCGTGATGGGGTGTTCCACCATCCGGCCGAACGTCGTCATCAGCCCGCGCGCCGTCTCGCGGAACGTGCGCCACGCGCCGCGCGCCGCACCCGGCGCGGGTGTGCGCTGGACCTCGATCACGTCATCGCCCGGGCTCCACATCACCGTCGCCAGGCCTGTGGCCGCAGCCGAACCGGGCGGGCCGGGGGAGACGGTCGCCGGCGCGCCGGCGGCGGCACTGCCGGGGGCGGCGGGCGCGCCGAGGCCGGGCGTGCCGGGGGCGGGGCCCTCGGGGGGATCGGGCGGGGCGGCCCCGGGCTTCTCGGGAGTGTCGGGCATGTCGGGGAGCATCAGTGGGTCACCACCACGAGCACCGCGGTGACCATCGCGTTGAGCGTCGCCAGCGGCAGCAGCACCTTCCAGCCGAAGCTCATCAGCTGGTCGTAGCGCAGGCGCGGGAGCGTCGCGCGGACCCAGATGAACAGGAAGGTGACGAGGGCCATCTTGAAGAGCACCACGAACGGGTCGACCCAGCCCGGCGGGTGCAGGCCGAAGGGCAGCAGCCAGCCGCCGAGGAATACGGTCGTGACGATGCCGGACACCACGAGCACGTTGAGGTACTCGGCGAAGTAGTAGGAGGCGAAGCGTCCGCCACCGTACTCGGTGTTGTAGCCGCCGACCAGCTCGGCGTCGGCCTCGGTCAGGTCGAACGGGGCGCGGTTGGTCTCGGCGAAGCTCGCGGTGAGGAAGATCAGGAAGCCGAAGAACTGGGGCACGAGGTACCACATGCCCTTCTGCGCTTCCACGATCCCGGTGAGCGAGAGGGTCTGTGCGGTGATGATCACGCCGACCAGCGCGAGGCCCTGTGAGACCTCGTAGGAGATCAGCTGCGCGGCGCCGCGCATCGCGCCGAGGAAGGAGTACTTCGAGCCCGAGGCCCAGCCGCCGAGCATGATCCCGTAGAAGGCGATCGCGCCGAACGCGAACAGGTACAGCGGCCCGATCGAGACGTCGATCCCGTACAGACCGACAGGTGTCCCGAAGATGTTCTGGACGTTGCCGAACGGGATGATCGCGAACGCCGCCACGGCCGTGAGGATCGAGATGATCGGTGCGAGCGCGAACAGCAGGCCGATCGATGTGGTCGGGCGGAACTGCTCCTTGGTGAGCAGCTTGAGGATGTCGGCGAGCGGTTGCAGGGCGCCGTAGGGGCCGACGCGGTTTGGCCCGTAGCGGCTCTGGAAGCGCCCGAGCACCTTGCGCTCGGTGAGCAGCACCACGGGGACCAGCTGCAGCCCGACGGCGAAGATCACGATCGCCTTGAGGATCTGGATCCACCATTCTTCGTAGTAGCCCACGATCGCCGGAACGGTCATCTCGGCTCCGCCCCCACGCCCGCGGCCGGCTCCGCCTCGGCGGCGGCCCGCGGCGGGTCCGTCGCGAGCAGCTCGCGGTGCGGGAAGAGGAACTCCAGGGCGGGCGAGAACTGCACCTCGGGCGCGTCCCACACGGAGCGGAACCCGACCGCCTCGGCGGACGGCGGCGCCGTGGGCGCCGGCGCCGCGGCCGCCGGGCGCCCCGAGCCCGGTGCCGGCAGCGCAGCGGCGGCCGTGCGGTCCTGCCAGCGCACGCCGCGGCCGCCGATCTCCTCGAGCGTGAGGTCCGCATAGAAGGGAACCGCATCGAACAGCTGCTGCGAGGCCATCGAGCCGCTGAGCACTCCGAGGTCGAGCCCGACCCTCATCGCCAGCTCGGCGATCACCCGCCACTCGGCGCGCACCTCGCCGGGGTGGGCGATCGCCGGACGCAGCCGCTGCAGGCGGCCGTCGGGGTGCACGACGGTGCCCTCCTTCTCGGCGTACGCCTCGGCCGGGAAGACCACGTTTGCGTGCTCGCGGATTCCCTCGGTGAGAAACGCGGAGTGCGCCACGACGGTGCTCGCGCCGGCCAGTGCCCGCTCCCACACCTCGCGCGCGGGCAGGTCGCGCAGCGGGTCGCAGTGCAGCAGGTAGACGGCGGCCAGATCGCCGGCGGCGAGGCCCTCCGCGATCGCGTGCGCGTCGCGACCCTCGTCGGCGTCGGTGAGCCCGGGGCCCGCATTCGGAAGGACACCCGCCTCGCGCAGGCCGCGTCCGTTGGCGGCCGCCGGGATCTCGAGCAGCCCCGCACCCTCGGTGCCATCCATCGCCAGCGAGGAGGCGATGTCGAGCAGCGCCCGCGCCCCCGCGCCCCCCCGGGGGCCGGCTGTCAGACGCTCGCCCCAGAGGACCACCACCTCGCCCGTCCGGCCGGCAGACTCGGGATCCGCGGAGGCCTCCGCGCCCCGGCCGGCGTCCCGCAGCAGGCCCGCGAGCTCGCGCACGGACTCTGTCTGCGCCCCGGCGTCGGCGGCGAGACGCTCGAGGTCCTCGCCGCCGGCGAGCGCCGCGGCCAGCGCGAGCGCGAACGCGGCTCCGCCTCCGGGCGCGTAGCGGATCGCCAGCGCGGCCCCCGCATCGAGCGAGCTCGGCTGCGGCGAGGCGACCGCCAGGCGCAGGCCGTGGCGGCGCAGGCCCTTGCGCAGGCGCAGGTCGAGGATCGGGGCGTCGTTGACGGGGTCGGCGTCGAGCACGAGCACCGCGTCGGCGAACTCGAGGTCGGACGTCGTCGCCTGCAGGCCGGGCGCGGCCAGCGCCCGCAGGAGATCCAGCTGCAGAGGACCGGCGCGGCGCGAGTCGAGGTGGGGCGAGCCGAGACCCTCGCGCAGCAGGCGCGAGAGCAGCAGGCCCTCCTCGTTCGTGGTGCCGCCGCCCGCCACCGCCGCGACGGCCGTGCCGGCGCGGGCCAGGCCGGCGACGGCCTCCGCGAGCGCCCGCTCCCAGGAGACGGGCCGCAGCGAGCCGCCGTCGCGCACGAGCGGCTGCGTGACACGCTCGTCCACGTGGAAGGACTGGTAGCCGAAGCGGCCCTTGTCGCACAGCCAGCCGTCGTCCACCTCGCCGTTCTCGCGCGCGAGCACCCGCAGCGCCAGCTCGTCGCGCACGGTCACCGTGACGTTGCACTGGGCCGGGCAGAGCGTGCACACCGAGCCCGCGTTCTCGACGTCCCAGGGGCGCGCCCTGAAGCGGTACGGGCGCGATGTGAGCGCTCCCACGGGGCACAGCTCGATGATGTTGCCGCTGAACGGCGCAACGTAGGGGTGGCCGTCGAAGGTCGACACGTAGGAGTGCGCACCCCGCTCGAGCAGGACCAGCTGGTAGTCCTCCGAGATCTCCTGCGAGAAGCGCACGCAGCGGTAGCAGAGGATGCAGCGCTCGCGGTCGATCGCGATCAGCGGCGAGAGCTCGAGCGGCTTGACGAAGTGGCGCTTGGGATCGATGAAGCGCGAGATTCCCCCGCCCCAGCCGAAGGTGATGTCCTGCAGCGGGCACTCGCCGCCCTTGTCGCACACGGGGCAGTCGAGCGGATGGTTGATCAGCAGGAACTCCACCACCGACTGCTGGGCGGTCTTGACGCGCTCGGCCTGGGTGTTCACGACCATGCCGTCCCGCACCGGGGTCGAGCAGCCGGTCTGCAGCTTCGGTATCCCCTCGATCTCGACCAGGCACATGCGGCAGGCGCCGACCGGCGCTCCGAGCTTCGGCTCGTAGCAGAACACCGGGATCTCGACGTCGCCGTGCTTGGCCGCGTCGACGAGCATCGCGCCCTCGGGTGCCTCGACCTCGCGACCGTCGATCGTGAAGGTGATCATCCTCGGCTGGGTTCGCGGCATCGCTACACGCCCCCCCGATCGGTTCCCGGTTCGCCCTCGTGGGCTCCGGGAGCCTGGTCGCCGGTGCCCTGGTGGGCGAGCAGCCTGCCGGGCGGTTCCGCCAGCGCTCCCTGGGCAGCGAGCGCGAGGTCGGAGGCGGCACGCTCGCCGTAGCCGGCGCGCACGCGGGCGGCCTCGATGTGCGCCTCGAACTCCTCCCTGAACTTCGCGATCATCGAGCCGATCGGCATCGCCATCGCGTCGCCGAGCACACACAGGCAGTTGCCGATGATGTGCTCCTGCACCGAGGCCATGATCTCGAGGTCCATCGGCGTGGCCTCGCCCGAGTCGATCCGCTCGAGCATCTTGACCGTCCAGTTGGTGCCCTCGCGGCAGGGCGTGCACTTGCCGCAGGACTCGTGGCGGTAGAACTTCGCCACCTTCATCGCCACGTCGAGGATCGGGGTCGAGTCGTCGACGACGATGATCGCCCCCGAGCCCAGCATCGTGCCCGCCGCGGCGAGCGAGTTGAAGTCGTAGGGGACGTCGAGGTCCGCGGCGGTGAGCACCGGGGAGGAGGAGCCGCCCGGGAACCAGCACTTGACCGAGCGCCCCTGCGGCGGCCCCCCGGCGAGTCCGTAGATGATCTCCCGCGAGGGGATCCCGAGCTCGATCTCGTAGTTTCCCGGGCGCGTCACGTGGCCGGACACCGACACGAGCTTGGTGCCGGTCGAGGTCTCCACGCCGAGGTGCGCGTAGCGCTCGCCGCCCATCCGGATGATCGCCGGCACGGTGGCGAGCGTCTCCACGTTGTTGATCAGGGTGGGTCCTTTGTAGAGGCCCTGGTTGGCCGGAAAGGGGGGCTTCAGGCGCGGGTTGCCCCGCTTGCCCTCGAGCGAGTCGAGCAGGCCCGTCTCCTCGCCGCAGATGTAGGCGCCGGCGCCGCGGTGCACGACCAGTGAGAGGGAGTGCACGGAACCGAGGATGTCCTCGCCGACGTAGCCCGCCTGGCGCGCTTCGTCGAGCGCCGTTTCGAGCACGTCGGCCTGCAGCGCATACTCGCCGCGGATGTAGATGAAGGAGCGGCTCGCGCCGGCGGCGTAGGAGGCGATGATGATCCCCTCGAGCAGCATGTGCGGGGTCTTCTGCATCAGTTCGCGGTCCTTGAAGGTGCCCGGCTCGGACTCGTCGGCGTTGCACACGAGGTACTTGTCCATCCCGCCCTTGGGCAGGAACGACACCTTCGTGCCCATCGCGAACCCCGCGCCGCCGCGGCCGCGCAGGCCGGAGGCTTCGAGCTGGGCGAGGACCTCCTCCGGTGTCATCGCCAGCGCCTTGCGCAGCGACTCGTAGCCGCCGCGCTGTTCGTAGACCGCAAGCGTGCTCAGGCCGGGTTCGTCGATGTCGGCGAACAGCAGCATCGGCTGGGCGCTCGCGGCCATGCTCACGCCTCCTCCGGCTCGCGCTGGGGCGGGTGGGGCGGGAACTCGCGGGTGTTCGCGTGGGGGTCGGCCACCGGGCGGCGGGCGAGCTGGAGGTCCGGCAGCACGGCGCGCTCGGCGCGGATGTCCGCCAGCAGCTGCGGCACGTCGCCGCGGGTGAGGGGGCCCAGGTAGACGCCGTCGACGGACGCCATCGGCGCGATGTCGCAGGCGCCGAGGCACTCGAACGAGCGCACGTTGATCTCCTGGTCCTCGGCCGCGGCGGCGCGCAGCTCCTCGTACAGCTCGTCGGCCCCGCGCAGCGAGCAGGAGATGTTCGTGCACACGTACACGCTGTGGCGACCCACGGGCTCGGTCTCGAGCATGTCGTAGAAGCTCGCCACCGCCTCCAGGTAGGCCGGCGTGAGCGCCATCACGCACGCCACCTGCTCGATCGCCTCCGGCGAGCACCAGCCGTGCAGGCGCTGCGCCGCCGCCAGCGCCGGGAGCGTGGCCGAGCGGCGATCGGGGTAGTCGGCCATGCGCGCCTCGATCTCCTGCCGCAGCTGCGGTGGCACGGGCGTGGTCGCGGGGTCGGGTATCTCCGCGGGGTCCTTCTCCAGGTCCACGGGCAGGTCCCAGCCCGGCACGCGGGAGCCGTGCTCGAAGCGCCGCACGCTCATCGGTCGATGCCTCCCAGGATCGGGTCGAGCATCGCGACGGTGGCGACCATGTCGGCGATGTAGCTGCCCCTGGCCATGTGCGAGAGCGCCTGCAGGTTGACGAAGCTTGGGTCGCGCATGTGCACGCGCGCCGGCTTGGAGGAGCCATCCGAGCGCACGTAGCAGCCGAGCTCCCCGCGCGGAGACTCGATCGGGTTGTACACCTCGCCGGGCGGCACCCTGAAGCCCTCGGTGACGAGCTTGAAATGGTGGATCAGTGCCTCCATCGAGGTCGCGAGCTCGTGCCGGGGCGGCAGCGCGACCTTGCGGTCCTCGGTGATGTGCGGTCCCTCGGGCAGGCCGTCGAGCGCCTGCTCGATGATGTGCACCGACTCGTAGATCTCCGCCAGCCGCACCGCGAAGCGGTCGTAGTTGTCGCCCACGGTGCCGACCGGGATCTTGAACTGGAAGTCCTCGTAGGAGCTGTAGGGATCGGCCTTGCGCAGGTCCCAGGGGTTGCCGGCGGCGCGCAGCAGCGGGCCGCTCACGCCGAGTCCCAGCAGCGTCTCGGCGTCCAGCGGGCAGGTTCCGCGCAGGCGCTGGAGCACGATCTCGTTGGAATTGAGGATCGCGCCGTACTCGTCCGCGCGCTCCGGCATGACGGCGAGGAACTCGCGCAGCTTGCGCTCGAACCCCGAGGGGATGTCCTCGATCACCCCGCCCACCTGGAAGTAGCGCGTGTGCATCCTCTGGCCGGAGGACATCTCGAACAGGTCGAGGATCTGCTCGCGCTCGCGCAGGCAGTACAGGAAGATCGACACGGCGCCGAGATCCAGCGCGCTGGTGCCGAGCCAGATCAGGTGCGAGGCGATGCGGTTCAGCTCGAGGTGGATCACGCGGAGGTACTGTGCGCGCTTGGGCACCTCGACCTCCACCAGCGCCTCCACCGCGCCGCAGAAGGCCATCGCGTTGAAGTAGTAGGAGAGGTAGTCCATGCGCTCGACGACCGGGATCACCTTCCAGTAGGACTTGTCCTCGGCCGTCTTCTCGATCCCCGTGTGCACGTATCCCACGATCGGTTTGATGTCGCGGACGACCTCGCCCTGGAGCGTCACCAGCAGCCGGAGCACGCCGTGCGTGGCGGGGTGGTGCGGGCCGAAGTTGAGCGTCAGCAGCTCGTCGGTCATCTCGCCGGTGTCGGTGCCCGGGATCTGGTCCTCCACGGCCGACAGCGTGATGCTCTGCTCGCGGCGGCGGTACTCGGACAGCGTGGGGTTCTCGGACGGGCTCATCGCGCCGCCTCGCCCGAGGGTGCCTCGTCGCGGGTGAACAGCACCGGTTCGCCGCCGATCGGGAAGTCGCGCCGCTGGGGGTGCCCCTCGTAGTCCTCGGGCATCAGGATGCGACGCAGGTCGGGGTGGCCCTCGAAGACGACCCCGAACATGTCGTAGATCTCGCGCTCCTGGTGGTTGGCCGTCGGCCAGCCCGGCCCGTCGGGGCCCTCGCCGGTCACCGAGTCGACCGTGGGGGAGTCGGTGGGGACGCGCAGCTTGACCGTGATGCGGTCCACCCGGCCCATGTCGAGCAGCTCGTAGACGACGCCCAGACGCGGCTCCTCGGGATAGTGGTCGACGCCGTGAACGCTCGCCAGGAACGCGTAGCCCCGGCCGCGCAGGTGCGCCAGCACCGCGCGGATCCGGCCCGGCTCGATCAGGATCGTCGCGCGGTTGCGGAAGTACACGGTCTCGAGCGCCGCGTCGCCCAGCTCTGCGGCGAGCAGCTCCAAGCCCGTGGCATCAGGCATTCAGAACCCTCCCGCGGGTCCCGGCCCCGCAGTCTCTAGGCATCCGCCGCGATCTCCTCGGTGCCGACCGCTCCGTAGCGCTCCCGCCAGCCGGTGTCGGGCTGGTCCTGCACGAGCTTGCGGAGCTTCAGCACCCCGTGCATCAGCGCCTCGGGGCGCGGCGGGCAGCCGGGGACGTGGACATCGATCGGCATGAACTTGTCGGCGGGCACCAGCGCGTAGTTGTTGAACACCCCCGTCGAGCTGCAGCAGGCGCCCATCGAGATCGCCCACTTGGGCTCGAGCATCTGGTCGTAGAGCCTGCGGATGATCGGCGCCATCTTGATCGATACGCGTCCCGCCAGGATGATCAGGTCGGCCTGGCGCGGGGAGGCCCGGAAGGCCTCGAAGCCGAAGCGCGCGATGTCCATGCGCGGGCCGGCCGTGTGGAACTGCTCCATCGCGCAGCACGCGAGCCCGAAGGCGAGCGGGAAGAAGGAGTTCGACCGCGCCCAGGCGACCGCGCTGTCGAGCGTGGTGGTCAGCACGCGTTCTTCCACGTACCGTTCCAGCTCGGCACCCTCGAGGTGGGCCGGCTGGTTGGCGCCCTCCAGCTGGCCCCCGCGCAGCAGCTGGGTCGCGTTCAGCGAGCGAACCCTGAGCGCGTCGGGGTCCACGGCCCCGCCCGGACCCGACGCTCCCGCCCGCAGCGGCTCGCGCTTCATCTCCACTGCAGTGCACCCCTGCGCCAGACGTAGGCGAAGGCGACGAACAGGAGCACGATGAACACGAGCGTCTCGGCGAGCGCGAAGCCACCGTAGGCGCGCAGCTCGATCGCGATCGGGTAGAGGAAGATGACCTCGATGTCGAACAGGATGAACAGCATCGCGATCAGGTAGAAGCTGATGCCGAAGCGCATTCCGCGCCGGATCTCCGACGGCAGCCCGCACTCGTAGGGGTCCTGCTTGTGCGGTGTCGAGCGGCTCGGCCCGATGACCGAGTTCAGCACCGCGAACGCGACGCCGACCCCGCCACCGAGAATGAGGAACACGATCGCCGGGAGATAGCTTCGCAGCACCGCGCGCTGTTATATCACTGCTTGTGGCAGGGTGTTACTAGTGTCAATCGGCGCTAGAGAGGTGGCATGACGCAGGCGGTCGTGGCGGCCGCGCTGGTCGTCGCGGCGCTCAACGCGGTGGCCGGCCTTCTCGGCGCTTGGATCTGGTATCGCGGGGATCCGGGCGACCCCGGCCAGGCGCGCGCGTTCTGGGTCATGCTGCGCGTCGGGCAGGGCTCGGCCCTGACCCTTGCGATCGCGGCGGGGTCGCTGGCGGCGGCCGGCAGGACCGCCAGCGAAGGCCTCTTCTACCTGTACGCGCTGCTGCCGCTCGCGGTCGCGTTCGTGGCCGAGCAGCTGCGCGTCGCCTCGGCGCAGACGATCCTCGACCAGCACGGCCTCGAGGACGCCGCAGCGGTCGGCGGGCTGCCCGAGGAGGAGCAGCAGGTGCTCGTCAGATCGATCCTCAGGCGCGAGATCGGCGTGATGGCCCTGTCGGCGCTCGTGGTGGTGTTCCTGGCCCTCCGCGCCGCGGGCACGGCTCACGGGTTCTGAGCGGGCCTATATATTCCCGGCCCAATGAAGCTAGCCGCCATCTCGATCGCGATCCTCGCGTGCGCCGTGCTTGTGAGCGCCTGCGGCTCGCAGGCGATCTCGGTACCCAAGACCAGCCCCTACTACTCGGGCGCGGTGATCTTCCGCGACCACTGCTCCGGCTGCCACTCGCTGTCGGTCGTCGGCGCGCAGGGCTCGGCGACCAGCATCGCCAACCGCGTGAAGACCAACGGGCCCAACTTCAACATCCGCAAGGAGAACGAAGAACAGGTGCTCTACGCGATCCGCAACGGTGGCTTCTCCGGCGCGATCATGCCCGAGAACATCGTCGTGGGCCCTGAAGCGCAGGCGGTGGCCGCGTTCCTGGCCGCCTACTCGGGTCGCGAGGCGCAGAAGGTGCCGTCCGTGAACATCAAACTGTCGACCAAATAGGGCGCCCGCGCGGGCGGCGGGCATGCTCGACCTCAAGCGCATCCGGGATGACCCCGACGGCGTTCGCGCCGCGCTCGCGCTGCGCGGCGGCGAGGCATCCGCGGCACTGGGCCGCGTGATCGAGCTCGACGCGGGCAGGCGCGCGCTGCTACCGCAGCTCGAGGGCCTGCGCGCCGAGCAGAACGAGGCCAACGCACGCATCCGCGCCTGCTCCGATGCGGCCGAGCGCGAGCGCGAGATCGAGGCCATGCGCGCCGTGGCCGCCCGCGCCAAGCAGCTCGAGGGCGACCTGGCCGAGGTCGAGGAGGAGCTGGACGCCGCGCTCGCGCCGCTGCCGAACCTGCCCGACCCCTCGGCCGCGCCGGGGCCCGAGGATGAGCTCGTGCGCGAGGTCGGGGACCCGCCCATGCTCGGGTTCGAGCCGCGCGACCACCTCGAGCTGGCCGGGTCGATGATCGACATGGACGCCGGCGCGAGGCTGTCCGGCTCGCGGTTCGCCTACCTGCGCGGCGAGCTGGTGATGCTCGAGCTGGCGCTCGTCTCGTGGACCCTGCAGAAGCTGCGCGGGGCGGGCTTCGAGCCGGTGATCCCGCCGGTGCTCGTGCGCGAACGGGCCCTCTACGGCACGGGGTTCCTGCCTGACACCGAGCAGCAGATCTACAGCCTGCCCGAGGACGAGCTGTTCCTCGTCGGGACCTCCGAGGTGGCGCTCGCCTCGCTGCACGACGGCGAGATCCTCGACGCGGAGCGGCTGCCGCTCCGCTATGCGGGGTTCTCGCCGTGCTTCCGCCGCGAGGCGGGGGCGGCCGGCAGGGACACGCGCGGCATCTTCCGCGTGCACCAGTTCGACAAGGTCGAGATGTTCAGCTTCGTGGCGCCCGAGGACTCCGAGCAGGAGCACGAGCGGATCCTCGCCCTCGAGGAGGAGATCCTGTTCGAGCTCGCTCTGCCCTATCGCGTGGTCAACATCGCGGTCGGCGACCTCGGTGCCTCGGCTGCCAAGAAGTACGACTGCGAGGCGTGGCTGCCCAGCCAGGGCCGCTACCGCGAGCTGACCTCGTGCTCGAACACCACCGACTACCAGGCGCGGCGCCTGAACATACGCATGCGTCGGGACAAGCGCACGGTCACGCCGCACACGCTCAACGGCACCGCCGTCGCCGTCGGGCGCACGATCGTGGCGCTGCTCGAGAACGGACAGCGCGAGGATCGCTCGGTGGAGCTGCCGCCGGTGCTCCTGGCCTTTGGCGCGCCGCCCCGTCTGGAGCCCGCGCCCGAAGCGCACTAGCCCGGGATCCGGGCAGCCTCCAGTGCGGTCGAAGGGGAGGCGCTCGGCAGCGGGACGGCCGCTAGCCGATCTGGAACTCGATCGCGCGCGCCGAGCCGCCGGCGGGCGTAGCAGTCAGGCGGTAGAGCCCGGCCGCGAGGATCCGGTGACCGGACAGGTGCCTGGTGTTGCGGCCCGCCGCCGCGCTCAGCGCCAACGAGCCCGGCAGCGCGCGCCACGGCGATCGAGCGTGCCCGTGTGCCCGCAGCGCCAGCACCACCGCTACCCTCCCCGGCCGGTCGAGGGTGAAGCTGAACGAGACCTGCCCCGTCCGGGGACGGCTCGCGTTCAGGGCGATGAGTGCCTTCAGCGTCAGCGCGAGGTGCGATATCTGGAGCGCCGTCGATGTGGTCGCCGGTGCGCCGGCGCCGGCCGGCGAGCCGCCGCCGGGGACGCTCGAGCCGCTGCCCGATGAGCCGCCGCCGGCCGAGCCGCCGCCCGATGAGCCGCCGCCCGATGAGCCGCCGCCGGATGAGCCGCCGCCGGATGAGCCGCCGCCGGATGAGCCGCCGCCCGATGAGCCGCCGCCCGCCGAGCCGCCGCCGGAGCTGCTGCCTTCGCCGCTCGCGCCCGCTTCGGAGCCGCCCGAGGAGGCGGGGCTGAACGCCGCGACGCCGTCTGGCGTCCCCACTCCGCTGGGCCCGTCATAGCCCGCTCCGGCGCGGCAGATCGACTTGCCGGCGCAGCTCGCCGTCGCCTCTTCTCCGATGGTGCAGCCCGAGAGGCCTTCTCCGTTGAAGGGCTCCAGGCATTCGCCGTTCGAGCCGTTGACGACGTCGTGCAGCGCGGTCGGCGCGGATTCCTCGTTCTGGTAGAGGGTCTTCGCGGGATAGGAGACGCCGCCGGCGCCGCCGGCGAGGGCGAACACCGAGGCGATCAGCGGCGAGGCGAGGCTGGTGCCGCCGATCGTGCACCAGTGCAGGACATGCTCGATGCCGCCCTCTTCGTAGGCGTATTCGCAGGCTCCGCTCGTGTCGTGGACGGCGAGCCCCGTGTAGGGGTCCGCGTCGGCGGACACGTCGGCGACCGCGCGGTGGCCGCCGCAGCCGACCGCCGACCAGTTGGCGAGGCTCTGCTGCCATGCCGGTGCGCTGAACTCCACGCTGCAGCCGCCGCCGCCGGCGCCGTCGCCGTTCCACACCGTCTCGTCCGCCCACGCGCTGCCGGCGCCGAGCGTGAGGCGGGTGCCGCCGACCGCGACCACGTGCGGTGAGGAGGCGGGGAACTCGGCATAGCCGCGTTCTTCGGCGTTGGGCGCGTCCCACCCCAGATAGCCTCTGTCGCCGGCCGACGCGGTGACCACGATCCCGGGGTCGTTGAACGCGCTGGAGCTCTCCTGCGACGGCGACTCGCCGAGCTCCGGGCCGCCCCAGGAGTTCGATACCTCGTCCGCGCCGAGGCGCTCGGCGGTCCGCTCGGCGGTTTCGAGGTCGGCGTAGGAGGGCGAGTCGGCCTCGACGAGCAGGATGTGGCAGCTCTGGCAGATCGCGTGGACGGTCTCCACGTCGAGCGAGATCTCGAGGTCCCAGCCGGTGGCTTCTTCGGCTTCCGCGACTTCGCCGGCGTCGCCCCCGCCGGCGGCTTCGAGCGTCGACGCGCTTTCGGGGAAAGGCAGCGGGGAGGGCAGCCCTTCCTGGTCGAGCTGGCGGAAGCAGCCGCCGGCGGCGGTGCAGGTCGGCAGCGAGAATTCTTCGCTGTACTTCTTCAGATCGGATTCGGCATTGGGGTCGTTGTAGGCGTCCACGATCGCCACCGTCTGCGCCGTCGGGGCGGTGGTCGGGAGCACGTAGGCGCTGTGCAGGTCCTGCGGCCGCATGCCGAAGCTGCCCACCGTCGGGGACGGTGCGGCCACCACCGGCGCGCGTGCGACCCCCAGCGGGTGGCGGCGGGCGCGCGCTTCGGCGGTGTGCGGGACCAGCTTCATCGCCAGGCAGCCGGCACGCCCGGGGGCCGACGCCGCGCAGACCGCGCTCACCCCGTAGGCCGAGGCGGGCAGCGGCGAGAGCGCTGCTGCCCCGGCCGCTGGCACGCACGCCAGCGTCGCGGCCAGTGCCGCGGCCGATCCAACCGCTGATATGTATCGACTGGGTCTGACCATGCTTCGCCAGGACCGCCCTGGGTCGCTCTCGATCTGCTCGGCCGCGACCGCCTCGAGCTTGAGCAGGCGCGCGCCGGGCCGACGCAAAGGCCGGGGCGGTCACGGGATCGTCACGCGATCATCACCGGCGGGTCACGCCGGCGGCGGGCGCTCGGTGGAGCATGTGCGCGGGACGGTGAGACGCACGGAGGCGAGGCGAGATCGACCGGCCATCGGCCGGGCACGGCCACGCACGGCGCACCGTCCCGCGCAGAGCGCGCCGAAACGGGGCGGGGCCCGCGAGGGGACCCGCCCCGTTCGCTGCCGATCGGAGGCACTACGCTCAATGCCGGTGTCATCTCCGTTCGGCTTCCTGCTGGCGCCGACCCCGCCGCCCCGACGGGTCGGGGTCGCGGTCGTGCTCGTGTTGGTGGCGCTGTGCACGCTGATCATCTATCCGCTCGGCGACATCGCGCCGGTGGCCTCGCTCAGCGTCGTGTACCTCCCCGCGGTGCTGGTGGTCTCGATCACCTGGGGCGCCTGGTTCGGTCTCGCCACGGCGGTGGTCAGCGCGGGGGCGTTCAACTACTTCCACCTGCCGCCGACCGGCGAGTTCACGATCAGGGACTCGCGCAACTGGGTGGCCCTGATCGCCTTCTTCGTCGTCGCCGGGATCGCCAGCTCGGTCGCGGAGGTCGCGCGCGCTCGCACCCGCGACGCGCAGGAGCGTCGCCGTGAGGCCGACCTCGCGGCCGAGATGGCGCGCCTGCTGCTGCGCGGCAACAGCCTCGCCGAGAGCCTGCCCACCGCCGCCGCGCGACTCGCCCACGCGCTGGAGCTGAACTCGGCGGCGATCGAGATGGACGCAGTCGACGGCGACGAGCGGACCGTCGCCTTCCCGCTGCGGGAGGGGACCCGGCGCCTCGGCACGCTGCTCGTCGGTGCCGACACCTCCGAGGCCAACCTGCGCAGGCTCCAGGAGCGCGTCGTGCCCGCGCTCGAGGCGCTGATGAGCTCGGCGCTGGAGCGCGAAGCGCTGCTGGTCGGGGTGGTCGAGACCGCCGCCCTGCGCCGCGCCGACACCGTCAAGACGGCGCTGCTACGGGCCGTCTCCCACGACCTTCGCTCACCGCTCACGGCGATCTCGGCGGCCGGCGAGGCGATCGGCTCACCCTCGCTGATGCCCGCCGAGCGGACCGAGATGGCGGCGGTGATCCAGGAGGAGACCAGGCGGCTGTCGCGCCTGGTCGACAACCTGCTCGACCTCTCGCGGCTGGAAGCCGGTGCGGCGGAGCCGCACTCGGCGCTGACCTCGATCGACGAGCTGATCCGCGCGGCGGTGCTGGAGGTCGCCGCAGAGGACGAGGCGTTCACGCTCTCGATCGATCGCGACCTGCCGCTCGTGCGGCTCGATCCGGTGCAGATGGAGCGTGCGTTCGTGAACGTGTTCGAGAACGCCCGGCGCCACTCCGGGGGTCATCCCGTATCGGTCCGGGCGCGTGCGGTCCGCAGCCTCGGCGGCGGCCGGCGCTCGGCGCAGGAGCCCGGGGAGGGACGCTCCGAGGCCCAGCGACCGCAGGGCGATCGAGTGATCGTGCGCGTCGTCGATCGCGGCCCGGGCATCCCACCCGCCCAGCTGGAGCGCGTGTTCGAGCCCTTCTACCGGGCCGGCGCCCCCGGGGCCGAGCACCGCGGATCGGGACTCGGGCTGGCGATCGCACGGGGGTTCACCGAGGCCAACTCGGGCACGCTCCACGTAGAGTCGCTGCCCGGCCAGGGCGCCACGTTCGTGTTCGAACTGCCACTGCAGGAGGAGCTCGAGGCGATCGGGACGCCGCCCGCCACGGGGACCCCCGCAGCGCAGGCCCACGCGACGCAGGCCGCCGCCGCCCAGGCGCGGGCTGCGCGCGGGACCGACGGACACGTGGCGCTCGCCCCGGACCGTCAGCGGGGTCAGGGGCGATGAGCGCGCAGACCCCGGTCGAGCCGGCCCGCCGCGCGCGGGTCCTGGTGGTCGACGACGAGCCCCAGATCGTCCGCGCCCTGAAGGTCGTGCTGCGCGAGGCCGGCTTCGAGGCGGTGCCCGCCGAAACCGCCGCGGAGGCCCTCGACCTGGCCGCGGTGCGCCCGCCCGAGGCGGCGATCATCGACCTCGTGCTCCCCGATCTCGACGGGATCGAGGTCACCCGCAGGCTGCGCGAATGGAGCGAGATGCCGATCCTCGTGCTCTCCGCCGTGGGCGAGGAGGAGCAGAAGGTGAGAGCGCTCGAGGCCGGCGCCGACGACTACATCACCAAGCCGTTCGGCACGCGTGAGCTCGTCGCCAGGCTGCAGGCCGCGCTGCGGCGCGCGGCGCGCGCCGAGGAGGAGCCGAGCATCGAGGTGGAGGGGCTCGAGATCGACCTCGCCGCGCGCGTGGTGCGCCGGGGCGGGGAGCCCGTCCACCTGACGCCGATCGAGTTCGACCTGCTGCGCGCGCTTGCGCGCAACCGGGGACGCTTGATGACGCATCGCAAGCTGCTGACGGAGGTGTGGGGGCCGGAGTACGTGGAGGACATCCAGCCGCTGCGCACACACATCGCGCGCCTGCGCGCGAAGATCGAGCCCGAGGGCCAGGGCGGGCCGCGCTACATCGTCACCGACCCCGGCGTCGGCTACCGCTTCGCGGCCTGAGGGCCGATTGACCACCGCGCCGGTCGAGCCCGCCGGCCTGAGGCCGATTCACCACCGCGCCGGTCGAGCCGGCTGGTCTGAGGGCTGATCGCCGCAGCGCCCGTTGAGCGCGCTGCCGTCCCGTGGACCGGGATGGGCGTCCGCGGATGTGCCGAACTGCAGCCGGACCGGGCGTGTGCGGGTTCCCGTCACACAATCGTTATGAGCACGGTCGTATTCGTCACACGGATGTGACGAGCGGCCGCCCATAGTGATCGCATGGACGCCGTGGCAATAGTTCTCGGGATCGTCATGTTCGCGCTGCTGCTGCTGATGATCGAGGGGATCGACCGCATATGAGCCTCTCGCTTCCGGCGGGCGCCTTCATCGCTCACATGAGCGGCGCCGATTTCTTCGGCCTGGTCGTCTGCGTGCTGGTGATCGCATATCTCTTCTACGCGCTGATCCGCGGGGAGAACCTCTGAGATGACGCTCGCGGGCTGGACCACGATCGTCCTGTTCGCGGTGATCCTCACCCTGCTGGCCCTCGGCCTGGGCAAATACATGGCAAAGGTCTACACGGGCGAGCGCGTGTTCCTCTCGCCCATCCTCGCCGGGCCCGAGCGACTGCTCTACCGGGTCATGTGCGTGGACCCCGAGCGCGAGCAGGAGTGGAAGTCCTACGCGAAAAGCCTGCTCGTGTTCTCGCTCGCCGGCTGGCTGCTGCTGTACGTGATCCTGCGCACGCAGAACGCGTTCTACGTGCCGAGCGCGCTGAACCCGCTGGGCTACCACTCGGCGCCGTGGAACGTCACCTTCAACACCGTCTCGTCGTTCGTGACGAACACCAACTGGCAGTACTACGGCGGCGAGACGACGATGAGCTACCTCAGCCAGATGATCGGTCTGACGGTCCAGAACTGGCTCTCGGCGGGGGTCGGGATCGTCGTAGCGGTCGCCCTCATCCGAGGCCTCATCGGGCGCAGTGGCAAGTCGATCGGCAACTTCTGGCAGGACCTCGTGCGAACGATCCTCTACGTGCTCGCCCCGATCTCCGTCGTCGGCGCCCTGGTCCTCGTCTCACAGGGTGTGATCCAGAACCTCACCGCCTACCTGACCGCTCACACGATCACCGGCCTGACGCAGTCGATCGCGATGGGACCGGTCGCCTCGCAGGAGGTGATCAAGGAGCTCGGCACCAACGGCGGCGGCTTCTTCAACGTCAACTCCGCGCACCCGTTCGAGAACCCGACCGGGTTCACCAACTTCTTCGAGATGCTGCTCGTGCTGATCATTCCGGCGGCGCTCGTGTTCACCTACGGACGCATGACCGGCAACCGGCGTCAGGGCTACGCGATCTACGGCGTGATGATGTTCATGTTCCTCGGCGCAGTGATCGTCGCCTACGTCGCCGAGGCCCACGGCTCGCCGGCACAGCACGCCGCCGGCCTGCACACGAACGTGATCGCCGGGTCGAGCGGCGGGAACATGGAAGGCAAGGAGCAGCGCTTCGGAATCGCGGGCTCGGCGCTGTTCGACGTGGTGACAACCGTCACCTCATGCGGCGCCGTCAACAGCGCGATCGAGTCCTTCACCGGCATCGGCGGCGCTGTTCCCTTCGCCAACCTCTCCGCCAGCGAGGTGATCTTCGGCGGCGTCGGCACAGGGCTCTACTCGATGCTCCTGTACGTGCTGCTCGCCGTGTTCATCGGCGGCCTGATGGTGGGGCGCACCCCCGAGTGGCTCGGCAAGAAGCTCGAGGCCAGGGAGATCAAGCTCGCCGGCCTCGGCATCCTGATAACGCCGCTGGCGGCGCTGTTCTGCACGGCGATGGCGACGGCGAGCAGCGCCGGACGCAAGTCGATCTCCGAACTGGCGCTCTCCAAGGCGGGCGGGCACACGCCGCAGGGCTTCTCCGAGACCTTCTACGCCTACCTCTCGCAGGCCAACAACAACGGCTCGGCGTTCGCGGGCTACACGGGCTTCATCCAACCGACCGCCGGAAATGTCGGATCCCACGGAATCACGTTCGCCAACCTGCTCGGCGGCTTCGACATGCTGTTCGCGCGCTTTGCGCCGATCCTCTTCGCGCTGGCGGTCGCCGGGGCGCTGGCCGGCAAGCGCGTCACCCCGGCGGGGCTCGGCACGATGCGCACGGACAACCCCACCTTCGCGGTGCTCCTGATCGGCGTGGTCATCCTCGTCGGCGCGCTCACCTTCTTCCCCGCCCTGCTGCTCGGCCCGATCGTGCAGGGCCTGACCGGACACCTCTACTGACATGCGGCGCGACATCGTGACATCCCTCATCGGGATCATCGTCCTCACCGTCCTGCTCGGGCTCGTCTATCCGCTGTTCATCACAGGGGTCAGCCAGGTGGCGTTCCCGGGCAACGCCAACGGCCAGAAGATCTACGCGAACGGCAAGCTCATCGGCTCGAAGATCATCGGCCAGAGCTTCTCCTCGCCCGTGATAGGCAAGAACGGCAAGCCTGAGGAGAAGGAAGAAGAACTCGTCACAGAAGCGGACCCGCGCTACTTCCAGTCGCGCCCCTCGGCGACCGAAGGCGGGGCCTACAACGCCGCCGCCAGCACGTTCTCCAACCGCGGGCCGAACAGCACCATCACAGAGGAAGCCGACGCCGAAAACATCAAGGCCTATCTCGCTCTCAACAGGCCCTATGACGCGGGCCTGACCGTGGCGCGGATCCCCGTCGACGCGATCAACACCTCCGCCTCCAACCTCGACCCCGAAATCTCACAGGCCAACGCCTGGATCCAGGCGCACCGGATCGCCGCCCTGCGGCACCTGTCACTCGCGACGGTCGACGGCCTGATCGCCAGGTACACCTCGGGGCGCGGGCTCGGGTTCTCCGGAGAGGAAGGCGTCAACGTCCTCGAGCTGAACCTCGCACTCGACCGTCTCACAGGAGGGAAGGGCTGATGTCCGCGCAGATGCCGGCGACCCACGAGCGACAGGCGATCTCGCTGTTCCGGCGGGAGATCGTCGTGCGCGCGCTGATCGACAGCCTGAAGAAGCTCGACCCCCGCGTGCAGCTGCGCAACCCGGTCATGTTCGTGGTCGAGATCGGCTCTGTGATCACCACCGTCACCTGGCTGATCCAGGCGTTCGGCGGCAAGCCGCTCGGCGGCGGCCACGAGGAAGCCTGGTACACGTTCACGATCGCCTTCTGGCTGTGGCTGACCGTGATCTTCGCGAACATGGCCGAGGCCTTCGCCGAGGGTCGCGGGCGCGCCCAGGCCGACACCCTGCGCTCGATGCGCAAGGAGACGGTCGCGCGGATGCAGGACGGCTCCACCAAGGCCGCCGCCGAGCTGACACGGGGGGACCTCGTCGTCGTGAGCGCCGGCGAGCTGATCCCGGGCGATGGCACCGTGATCGAGGGCATCGCGACGGTGGACGAGTCCGCCATCACCGGCGAGTCCGCACCCGTGATCCGCGAGTCCGGCGGCGACCGCAGCGCGGTCACGGGCGGAACCCGGGTGACCTCCGACGAGATCGTCGTTGAAATCACCCAGGAGCCCGGGCAGTCGTTCATGGATCGCATGATCGCGCTCGTCGAGGGTGCCGAGCGACGCAAGACGCCGAACGAGGTCGCGCTCAACATCCTGCTCGCGGCCCTCACCCTGATCTTCGTGATCGTCGTCGCCACGCTGCGGCCGTTCGGCCTGTTCGCCGGCACGACGATCTCCGAGACCACGCTGATCGCGCTGCTCGTCGCCCTGATACCGACCACGATCGGCGCCCTGCTGAGCGCGATCGGCATCGCCGGCATGGACCGCCTGGTCCGCCGCAACGTGCTCGCGCTCTCCGGGCGCGCGGTGGAGGCCTCGGGCGACATCGACGTGCTCCTGCTCGACAAGACCGGCACGATCACGATCGGCAACCGGCTCGCGTCGGAGTTCGTGCCGATGCCCGGCGTCACCGAGGCAGACCTGGCGGAAGCGGCGCAGCTGTCCTCGCTCGCCGACGAGACGCCCGAGGGGCGCTCGATCGTGGTGCTCGCCAAGCAGTACGGGCTGCGCGAGCACGACATGACGACGCTCAACGCCGAGTTCGTGCCGTTCACCGCCCAGACGCGAATGAGCGGCGTGGACATCGACGGCCGTCGTCTGCGCAAGGGCGCGGGCGACGCGATCATCGCCCTGGTGCAGGGCGAAGGCGGATCGCCGCCGCCGGAGCTGCAGGCCGAGCTCGACCGCATCGGCAACGAGGGCGGCACGCCGCTGGCGGTCTCGCGCGACAACCAGGTGCTCGGCGTCGTCTACCTCAAGGACACCGTCAAGGAGGGCATGAAGGTCCGCTTCGACCAGCTGCGCGCGATGGGCATCAGGACCGTGATGGTCACCGGCGACAACCGCCTCACCGCGGCCAAGATCGCCGAGGAGTCCGGCGTGGACGACTTCCTCGCCGAAGCGACCCCCGAGCGCAAGCTCGCGCTGATCCGCGAGGAGCAGGCCGAGGGCCGGCTGGTCGCGATGACCGGCGATGGCACCAACGATGCGCCCGCGCTCGCCCAGGCCGACGTCGGCGTGGCGATGAACACCGGCACCCAGGCGGCGCGCGAGGCGGGCAACATGGTCGACCTCGACTCCAACCCGACGAAGCTGATCGAGATCGTCGAGGTCGGCAAGCAGCTGCTGATCACCCGTGGCGCGCTGACCACCTTCTCGATCGCCAACGACGTGGCCAAGTACTTCGCGATCCTGCCCGCCGTCTTCATCTCCACCTGGGCCGCCACGCCCGGCGGGCAGGGCCCGCTACACGTGCTCAACATCATGCACCTGGGCAATCCCCAGAGCGCGATCGTCTCGGCGATCATCTTCAACGCGCTCGTGATCCCGCTGCTGATCCCGCTGTCGCTGCGCGGCGTGCGCTACCGGCCGATCGGCGCGAGTGCGCTGCTGCGGCGCAACCTCTGGATCTACGGTCTCGGCGGGATCATCGCGCCGTTCATCGGCATCAAGCTGATCGACCTGATCGTCTACAACCTGCTCGGAGGCTGAGCGGCGAAGCGCTGCCCGCCGTGCCGTCGTGGCTACCTCGATCGATCCGAGTCACGGGCGCCTGAAGGTGTTCATCGGCATGGCCGCCGGCGTCGGCAAGACGTTCCGCATGCTGCGCGAGGGCCACGCCGAACTCCAGGCCGGCAGGGACGTGGTGATCGGCCTGCTCGAGACCCACGGCCGTGCCGAGACCGCCGCCGCCGGGGAGGGGCTCGAGCTGATCCCGCGGCGCCGCCTGCGCTACCGCGACGCGGTGCTCGAGGAGATGGATCTGCCCGCGATCCTGCGCCGCGCGCCGGAGCTCTGCCTGATCGACGAGCTCGCTCACACCAACGCCCCCGGGAGCGAGAACGCCAAGCGCTTCCAGGACATCGAGCAGGTCCTCGCCGCCGGCGTGGACGTCCTCTCGACGCTCAACGTGCAGCACCTGGAATCGCTCAACGACCACATCACCGAGCTGAGCGGCGTGCGCGTACGCGAGACGATCCCCGACGCCGTCCTCGGCCGGGCCGACGAAGTGGTCCTGATCGACCTCACCCCCGAGGCGCTGCTCGACCGGCTGCGCGCCGGCAAGGTCTACCCGTCCGAGCGCATCGACGCCGCGCTCAACAACTTCTTCCGCATCGAGAACCTCGCCGCGCTGCGCGAGGTCGCGCTGCGGCAGGTCGCCGAGGAGGTGGGCGCCAAGCGGCTGACGACCGAGCTCGTCGGCTCCCGCGAGGAGAGCCTCGCGGCCGACGCGCCGCAGGCCGTCGGGGAGCGGCTGCTCGCGCTCGTGGACCCCGACCCGGCGGCCCAGCGGCTGGTGCGGCGCGCTTGGCGCTCGGCCCAACGGCTGGGGGCGGGCCTCGACCTGCTGCTGGTGCGCGTCCCCGGCAAGGGACTGTCTGAGGATCAACGCCGCTCACTGACCGCTCTCCGCCAGCTCGCCTCGGTGCTCGGGGCGCGGCTGATCGAGGAGGAGTCCGACGACCTCGCGGGCGCGATCGTCGAGGTCGCGCAGCGCCGCGGGAGCACCTACGTTCTGCTCGCCGCCTCCCCTCCGGCCCGGGGTGTGGCACGACTGCGCGTGCCGCTGCCGCAGAGGCTGATGGCTCGCCTGCCCGGCGTCGACGTGCGGATCGTGGCCGACCGCGCCAGCCGCCCGAAGATCCCGGAGGGGATGTGAGCGTCTCCTTGGTGATCGTGATCGGCTGCGTCTGCGCCCTGCTGGGGATCGCGGCCGGCTACTGGCTGCCGCCGCACGGGCGCCTGCCGGCGCGCAACCGTCTCGCCCCCAGCCGGCGGATCCTGCTGCCGTTCAGCGGCCAGGCGATCTCGCGCCGCTCCTTCGAGGCGGCCGTGCGCCTGGCCAAGGCCGAGAACGCCGTCATCATGCCGGCGTTCCTCGCGCGGGTGCCGATGAACCTGCCGCTCGACACCGCGCTCCCGGTCCAGTGCGCGCGGGGGATGCCGCTGCTTGAGGCGATCGAACAGCGCGCGAACTCGCTCGGTGTGGAGGTGGACTCGCGCGTGGGGCGCGGCCGATCGGCCCGCGATGCCCTGCGCGGGCTGCTCGAGCAGGAGGACTTCGATCGGATCATCGTCTCCGCCGACGAAGACCCGCGGGCGGGCCTCGGCTACGACGACCTCCGCTGGCTGCTGCAGCGCGTGCCCGCCGAGATCATGATCCTGCGGCCCGCCCCGGAGGACACCCGCCGGATCTCCGTCGAGGCGGTCAGCGGCCACTTCTGAGCGCCGCGCCGCGGGTCGCGCCGCGGGTCGCGCCGGGGAGGGCGCCGGGGGGAGGGCGCCGGACGATGGGTCCACGCGCCCGCGTGTGGCCGCTCGCGCTCGCCGGCTCAGCCTGCGAGTGCGATCAGCACCCCCGTGAACAGGAGATAGGCGCCGACGATCATCACCCCCGCACCGCGGCGCAGCCCTCGGTTCACATAGGAGGTCGCGATCACCAGCAGCGTCATCCCCACGTAGGACGCCGTGATGAACGTCGTCTGCCCCGATGGCCCGGCGATCCCGATCAGCGTGGTGGGGATCAGCAGGCCGGCGAGGATGTTGAAGGCGTTGCTGTTGAAGGCGGTACTCAGCACCGCGGCTCCACGCCCCCGCGCGGCCAGATAGACGGCTGCGACCGCGTTCGGCAGGCTGGTGACACCCGCCAGCACCAGACCACCCACGATGATCCCGGGAACGGCATGGCGGCTTCCGAGCTCGGAAGCGCTCTGCTCCATCGCGATGCTCGCGCCGACGACGATCGCGACCGCGGCCGCGGCCGTGAGCGCGTCGCGGGCCCCGCCCCGGCGGGGGTGGATCGCGGGCTCGAGCTCGAGCTCCTCCTCGGTGATCGCGGCGATCAGCCACCGTCTCCAGGCCGCGGGAAGACGCAGGCGCTCCAGCCGCTCGTGCCGCAGTCCGAGGATCACCACGTACGGCCCGAGCACCGCCAACACCAGTAGGAGACCGACCGCCGGCGTGCACACGCCGAGGACGACGAGCAGCGTCACCCCCGAGATCCAGACCGCGACTGCGCCCGCGAGCTCGATCACGCGCCGGTGAAGCGCCACGCTGCCCGCGACGATTCCGGACAGTCCGATCAGGGCGGCCAGGTTGAAGACGTTCGAGCCGATCACGACGCCGGCCCCGATGCGCTGGTCGTGATGAGCGAGTGCGGTCACCGCGGCGGTGATCTCGGGGGCGTCGGCAGCGAGCGCGGCGAGCATGCCGAGCAGCGCCTCCGACAGCGACAGGCGAGCCCCCACGCGCTCCAGCGACGTAACGAGCAGCCAGCTCGCACCGAGGCTGATCGCGGCGGCCAGCACGAATGCGAGGCCCAGCAGGGGGTCCGACAGCGAGGACATGCCCTACGCCTGCGCCCCGCGGCCGACGGCGAGCGGCTTCGCTGGTGGTTGTGGGCTCCGCGTCACGTGATCTCTCCGTTGAGGACACGCCGACCAGGCTTCCCGGCTCGCCGGCCTGGAGTCTAGCCGGACCCTTCCGGGAGCGGCCGCAGCCGGGAACCTCCGCTACCGTCACCCTGTCGCCATGCCCGAGGAACGAGGTCATCTGAAGGTTTTCATCGGGATGGCGCCCGGGGTCGGGAAGACCTACCGGATGCTGCAGGAGGGCGCGGCCGAAGCCGCCAGCGGCCGCGACGTCGCGATCGGCTACCTGGAGCCGCATGGGCGCCTCGAGACGGTCGCCCAGGCCGAGGGCCTCGACCTGATTCCCCGCCGCCGGGTGCAATATCGCGGCCGGCCCCTGGAGGAGATGGACCTCCCGGCGGTGCTCGCCCGCCGGCCGGAGCTGTGCCTGATCGACGAGCTCGCCCACACCAATGCGCCCGGCGTGGAGCACGAGAAGCGCTACGAGGACGTGCGCGACGTGCTCGATGCTGGCATCGACGTGTTCTCGACGGTCAACGTGCAGCACCTCGAGAGCCTCAACGACCAGGTCACACAGCTGACCGGTGCGGTCGTCCGCGAGACGATCCCCGACGAGGTGCTCAGCGCCGCCGACGAGGTCGTGCTGATCGACCTCACCCCCGAGGCGCTGATCGCCCGCCTGCGCGCCGGGAAGGTCTATCCGGTCGAGCGCGTTCCCGCCGCGCTGAACAACTTCTTCAAGATCGAGAACCTGGCGGCGCTGCGCGAGACCGCGCTGCGCCAGGTGGCCGAGGACGTGGAGGTCAAGCGCCTCGAGCGCGAGGCCACGCCGCTGATCCGGCGCGAGGCGGACGGGCTGCGCGCGGAGGCGCCCCCCGGCCCGCTGGCGATCAGCGACCGCCTGCTCGCGCTGGCCACGCTGTCGCCGAGCTCCGAGCGGGTGGTGCGGCGCGCCTGGCGCTCGGCCCAGCGGCTGGACTCCGCGCTCGACGTGCTCGTCGTGCGCCCGCCGGGACGGCCGCCGAGCTCGGAGGACCGCCGGCGCCTGGAGGAGCTGCGGCGGCTTACCGCGATGCTCGGCGCGCGGCTCCGCGTGGAGGAGGGCGAAGACGTCGCGGCGGTCGCGATCCGCATCGCGCGCGAGCTGGGCAGCACCTACGTGATGATGGGCTCTCCCTCGCCGCGTCGCGGCCTCTCGCGGCTCGGCCCGCGCGCGGAGCTCGCGCTGCTCGGCCGTCTGCTGCACGGCCTCCCGGGTGTGGACGTGCGCGTGGTCGCCGACCCTGCGCTGCGCAGAGGGGCGGGAGCCGCCAGGCCCCGGCCGGCGGGGGAGCAGCCCGGAGAGCAGGAGCCGCCGGGCGAGCCGCCGGGCGAGCCGTCCGCGGGGGACGGGACGCGTGGGGAGGAGTCCCCGGGGGAGGAGGCCCGGGGGGATGGGTCCGGTGGAGATGGGTCCCGCGGGGAGGAGTCCCGGGGGGAGCGACGAAGGTTTGAGCTGTGCGCCGGTGGTGTGCGCCCGGAGCGCGCGCCACCCGCGGGCGGGACTAAAGGTCGCGTAAAAGTTGACCGGCTTCCCGTAACCCCGCGACACCTACGCTGTTCAGCACCATATGAGACAACTTCGCCGCCTGCTACCGATTGCCGCCGTCCTGCTCGCCTCCGCCGCGGTCGTACCGGCGGCCGTCGGCCGCTCCGCGGCCCCCCGGGCCCATGCGGCGTCCTCGTTCATGACGGGGATCGGCGATGAGCAGACCGAGATGTTCAGCAACCCCCTGTGGCAGCAGCTGCACACCCGCATCGCCCGCTACATCGCGCCGTACGACGCCGCCGTGCACCCCGACTCGCTCGCCAGGGCACGCGCATGGATACGCGCTGCGGAAGCCCAGCACCAGCAGATCCTGGTGGCGTTCTACCACTCCGAGCACACTCCCACGCGGCTTCCCAGCGTCGCCACCTACAAACACGACGTGCAGAAATTCATCAAGCTGTTCCCGCGTGTGAGGCAGTACCAGTCGTGGGACGAGGCGAACCGCGGCAACGAACCGGGCGCCTTCTCCAGCCCGTCCGCGGTGCTCGCCGCCCAGTACTACCAGGCGCTGATCCGCGTCTGCAACCGCTGCACCGCGATCGGCCTGGACGTGCTCGACCAGGCGAACCCCGGCCCCACGCTCACCTACATCTCCGAATTCAAGCACGAGATCGGCCGGCTGGAGACGGTCATGCCGAAGATCTGGGGGCTGCACGACTACTCCGACGTCAACCGCCTGGAAAGCTGGCGCACGCGCGAGATCTCACGAGCGCTCGGTGGCCAGGTCTGGCTCACCGAGACGGGCGGCATCGTTCAGTTCGGCGGCGCCTTCCCCAACCACAACGGCTCCGGCCTGACGCGGGCGGCGAAGGTCCTCAGGTACACGTTCGCCGTGGCGCGCTCCGAGCCGCAGATCGCGCGCCTCTACATCTACGACTGGACCGGCGGCACCAGCTCCACCCGCTTCGACGCCGGCCTCACCGACTCCCACTACCGGCCGCGGCCCGGCTACGTGGTGGTGTGCAAGGAACTGCACGCCGCCAAATGCAACGTCAAGACCAGCAACCACTAGGCCACCCCACCGCGCCGAGCCGCGGGAGCCGCGGGAGCCGCGGGGGCTGCTCAGCCGCTCAGGGCAGGGCGCGAGCGCTCGGCCTCGGGCCGTCTGCGGGGACGGACCGGTTCGCGCTCGTTGCGCAGCAGCCGCATCGCCGCGAGCGCGAGCAGGCCGGCCGCCGCGGCGATCGGCGCGAGCGTTCGCAGCGGGTAGCGGCTGCCGTTGTGCAGCGGGAGGTTGAAGGCCGTGTGATCGCCGGCGTTGTAGATGCTCTGCAGGCCCGCGTGGTCGATCCCGAGCAGGGTGGGGGCGAGCGCCGCGAACAGGGCCCAGGCAACCAGCGCGAGCAGCCCCGCGCCGAGCTGGCGGTCTGACAGGCGCAGCCGCGGCAACGCCAGAACCGCGAGCACCAGGGCGCCGCCCGCCGCGAGGAAGAACGGCCAGATCCCGCCCCAGCTGCGGCCGAGGCCGAACGCCGAGGCGATCGTCGGCTGGAAGAAGCCCTCGCCCAGGTAGCGCGCCCAGACGACCGTCTCGTTCTCGTAGCCGACGAGTGGATGGGTGGTCGTCGCGATCACCGTGGTGGCCATCGAGATCGCCGCGAGCGCGACGGTCGGACCCGGGTAGCGCCTGATCGCGATCGCGATCGGCACCGCGAGGAAGGGAAGCATCGTCGTCAGGAACCGCGGCCCCATGAAGCCGCCCCCGAACGGCAGGTAGTAGCCCGAGTTGTAGCCCACGTAGCAGATGCAGATCCCCGTGATCGTCAGGGCTTCGGCGCGCCGTCCGCGCCGGTAGAGGACGACGGTGCCGATCGCCCCCATCAGCAGCACCGGTGAGATCGTCAGCAGTCCCCGCGAGTCGAGCAGCAGCGTGGCGAGCACCTTCAGGCTGGGCGCGCCGATGCCGAAGAAGCCTTTCTGCTGGCGCGGGACGTCCGAGTAGGCGAGGTGCGTCCAGGAGTTGAAGGCGTAGTGGTTGTAGAGCAGCAGCGGCACGATGCCCACGAGGCCGCCCGCGATGTAGGCGCCGGCGCGGCGCACGACCCACAGCGGCGTCAGCGCGTCGCGGCGACTGAGCAGGAACAGGCCGAGCACGAGCGCCACGAAGAACAGCGGGTACTCCGAGCTGACCGCGTAGCCCATCGCGAGCCCCGCCACGGCGAGCAGCAGCGGGCTCGGCGGGCCGTCGCGCTCACGCAGCATCACCGCGAACGCGGCAAAGCCGAGGAAGGCGGTGAAGACGTGCGAGAAGAGCAGCGTGGACAGCGGCAGCACCATCGTCCCGAGACCCAGCGCGATCGCCGAGGAGACACCGTAGCCGGGCTCGAAGCGTTCGCTCACCTGCCACACGAGCAGCAGCAGCAGCAGACCCGGCAGGACGTTCGCCCACAGGCCGACCAGGTAGATCATCTCGTCGCCCGGGTGGTTGGGCGGGGCCACGTGCGTGCGCGTGAACGATTCGGCGTCGACGAGGTTCAGGGCGTCGTAGAAGGGCAGCGCGAACAGTGCGAGCCCGGGCGCGCGTGCCGAGTAGTAGTGCCCCTTGTAGAAGACCTTGTCGCCCGTGTTCTGCTGGTAGGCGTCGATCGTCGTGCCGTCGTCGTTGAGCGAGCGGATCAGGTCGTAGTGCGAGGTCTGGTTCCAGGAGAAGCTCTGGATCAGCGTCGCGAAGGCGACACCAACGAGCAGGATCGCCACCAGCGCGTAGCGCCGGCTGCGCCGCCGCCCCTCGTGCGGCCGCCGAGCGCGCTGCTCGGCACCCGTGTCGGTCCCGGCGGACGGGCTCGTCGCGCCGGGAACCGGGCCGGCCGGGTCGGTCACCGGGGCGCCGGCGTCGGTCACCGGGCCGCCCGCGTCGGGTTCCGGGCTCGCCGGGGGGACCGGGCCCGCCGGGCCGGGAGGCTCGGTGCTCATCAATCCGTTCCGTGCAACGCGGCCGGCCCGGGGCCGATCTCGTAGATGACGAGCGAGCCCACGCGCCGCCTGGTCACGCCGAGGCCGGCGATCGGTTTCGCGGCCGCCGCGGCGGCGTTGGGAGGCTCGGCCAGCGCGTAGCCGACGATGCCCGGCAGCTTCGGCATCTTCAGGTGCAGCACGACCGTGCGGATCCCGTAGTAGCGCAGCTTCTCGACGCTCGCCTTGTCCGGGAAGCCGCTCATGCCGCCGCGCAGGTCGTCGACTTCAGGCATGTCGAACGTGCTGTTGCCGATCGGGATGTCGTAGAAGCCGTCGGTTGAGAAGTACTGCCACACCCGGTCGGCAGCGCCGTCGGTGGGGAGGTCGAGCAGCGGCCCCGGCAGGCCGATCTCGGCGCGTGCCGGCTGGGGCACGACCGGGTGCCCGAGGTGCCCGGCCCCTTCACCGACGATCCCGATCACGAGGGCCGCGCCGACGATCCCCGTGAGCGCGCGCAGCGACCGGCGCTGGCCCCAGCGCCCGGCCAGCAGCGCGAGCTGCTGGGCGCCGGCGCCGGCCAGCAGCGCGTAGAACAGCGTCGCCAGCGTGAAGATCCGCCCGGGGACACGCACCCCGTCCCAGCCCGGCGCGTAGTCGTAGAGCAGGCGATATGGATAGCCCGCTCCCGTCAGGCCGAGGCCGAGCGCGAGGATCGAGACGACCGCGATGCCCAGCGCCAGGGCCCAGCGCATCCGCCTCGTGTAGACGGCGCCGCCCACGCCGGCGAGGCCGATCAGCGCGAGCACCAGGATCAGCCCGCCGGGGAAGAACACGCTCTCGTTCTTGGAGTGAACGTCGGCGCGCGCCCCGGCGGTGAGCCCGCTCCAGACGCGGTTCTCCGAGGAGGCGGCCACCCAGGCGGCGGGACCCGAGGAGTACGTTTTGACTTCCTTGATCGTCCTCTTCGCGGTCGGGTATTCCGAGGCGACCTTCAGGTAGGGGACGGCCTGGTAGACCGTGACCGCGCCCATCACCGCGATCCCGATGCAGGTGACCGCGAGCAGCCGGCGCGGGATCAGCGGGCCGCGCCGCGGAGCGCCGCGTGCCTGGCGCGCCGCCGGCCCGGCGCCCGCGTCCGCCTCTGCGGGAGCGGGGGGTGGGGGGGTGGCCTCGCCGTCCGTGGCGGGCGTGGCGGCGGCAGCCGCCCCGACCGGCGCGACCGCGCCCGCCGACGCGGCGGTGGCCGGTTCCCCCGCCGCGCCGCGCGCCGTCCGGCGGCGCTGCGGGGGGTCGCCCGCCGCAGGCTGCTCGACCTCGCCCGGGCTCGGCGTCAGGCGCCCGCGCCACCAGTGGATGAGCACCAGCGCGGCGAGCACGATCAGCAGGTAGGCGTACTGCATGCCGAGGGTGAACCCGAGGCTGATCTGCCAGGCGGAGACGAGCCATCCGCCCAGCACGAGCTTTCTCGAGCCCCTGCGATAGCCGCGCAGCAGCAGGAACAGCGCGAGCGGCAGGCCGCCGGAGGAGATCACGTGCAGGTGCCCGGCCTCGGTCACCCGGTAGGGCGCGTACGCGAAGGCGGCACCGGCGGCGGCGGCCCCGATCCGGCGCAGGCCGAGCTCCCGTCCGAGCAGGTAGGCGCCCAGGAAGCACAGCGACCAGGCGAACAGGAACAGCAGGTTGTAGCGGACCAGTGCCGCAACGGTGCCCGAGCCGAAGAACGCGGCGGGGCCGTAGCCGAGCAGCGAGTCCGAGAAGGCGAGGCTGCGGGGATGGGGGTAGAAGGCGTTGGCGTTGAACAGATGAAGCGGGTCGTTGAGCATCGCGTGCCCAACCCAGGCGACCTCCCAGGCGGTGCGCACCGGGTCCCCGAGGTCCGGAGAGATGCGGCTCGGGAGGTGCAGGATCAGCGGCCAGCTGGTGATCACGGCGAGCAGGACGCCGCCGAGCGCCGCCAGCAGGATCTCCCGGGCGCTCAGGCTGGGCGATGGTGCCCAGCGCGCGCGGCCCGTACTCCCGCCCGAGCGGGCCTGCGCCCGCGCCCGCTCACGTGCCGTGCCGGCCTGCTCGGCGGGCTCTGCTGAGGCGGGTGGCGTGCGGGGCGGACTCGGGAGACCGGTGCTCATGGTCTGCGGGTGTTCGGGGCCACGCGGATCGGCGGAGCATACGCCAGGCACGCGCGGGACTGCGGCGGCTGGCACGTGGGTGCCGCCGGGCTCGGGCGCCGCCGTATCCGTCAGACTGCGCGAATGCGGGTTCTCGTTGTCGGAGCGGGCGGCGTCGGCGCGGCGTTCGCCGCGATCGCCCAGCGTCGCGAGGTCTTCGAGGAGGTCGTGCTGGCCGACGTCGCGCTCGAGCGTGCGGCCGCGGCGACACGGCGGCTCGCCGAGCCCGACCGCTTCCGGGCCGAGCGCGTCGACGCCTCCAGCCGCCCCGAGCTGGTGGAGCTGATCGGCCGCGTGCGCCCCGACGCGGTGCTCAACGCGTGCGATCCGCGCTTCAACGAGCCGATCTTCGAGGCCGCCTTCGAGGCGCGGGTGACCTATCTCGACATGGCCATGACGCTCTCCCACCCGCATCCCGAGCGGCCCTACGAGCTGCCGGGGGAGATGCTCGGCGAGCGCCAGTTCGCGCGCGAGCAGGAGTGGCGGGACGCTGGGGTGCTGGCGCTCGTTGGGATCGGCGTCGAGCCCGGCCTGTCCGACATCTTCGCCCGCCACGCCGCCGACGAGCTCTTCTCCTCGATCGCCGAAGCCGGCGTCCGCGACGGCGCCGACCTGGTCGTCGAGGGCTACGACTTCGCACCCACCTTCTCGATCTGGACCACGATCGAGGAGTGCCTGAATCCCCCGCTCATCTGGGAGCGTGGCCGCGGCTTCTTCACGACGCCGCCGTTCTCCGAGCCGGAGATCTTCGACTTCCCCGAGGGGATCGGCCCCGTCGAATGCGTCAACGTGGAGCACGAGGAGGTCGTGCTCATACCGCGCGTCGTCGAGTGCGAGCGCGTGACGTTCAAGTACGGCCTGGGCCGCGAGTTCATCGAGGTGCTGCAGACCCTGCGCAAGCTCGGCCTGGACTCGACCGAGCCGGTGTCGGTACGCGGGACGATGGTCTCACCGCGCGACGTCGTCGCCGCCACGCTGCCGGATCCGGCGACGCTCGGAGAGCGCATGAGCGGACGCACCTGCGCCGGCACGTGGGTCACCGGAACCGGCACCGACGGCGCCCCCCGCTCGACCTATCTCTACCACGTGGTCGACAACGAGACGACGATGCGCGAGTACGGCTGTCAGGCGGTCGTGTGGCAGACGGCGGTCAACCCGGTCGTCGCGCTCGAGCTGCTCGCCCGGGGCGACTGGGAGGGTGCCGGCGTGCTCGGGCCCGAGGCGTTCCCGCCCGCGCCGTTCCTGGCGCTCCTGGCGGAGTACGGCTCACCCCACGGTCAGCAGGAGCTCGCGCCCTAGCCGGGCGCGCACTGCACCCGCGGCAGCACGACCCGGGTGGCGGTGCGCGGCCCCGCTCAGAAGTCGACGGCCGCCGGAACGGGTCCCGTCGGCGGCGCTTCCTTGAGCAGTCCCGGAGGTGCGGTTTCGGTTTTGCGCGCGAAGTAGTCGCGGAAGAACGGACGCGAGATCAGCATGATGATGAAGCCGAGGAGCATCCCGCCGATGCCCATCCACAGCGGCAGGGTGATGCCGAGGATCGGCTTCGAGGACACGTTTTCGGCGTGGCCGTAGTAGATCGCAGCCTTGATTCCCACGCCGAACAGCATCAGGCCGCCGATCAGCGGGCCGAGCCCCAGCATCAGGAAGTTGCGTGCGCTTTCGGTCAGATCCCGGCGGTAGTACCAGCCGCATGCAACGCCGGTGAACCCGTAGTAGAAGCAGATCGGGAAGCCGATCGAGGTGATCGAGTCTTCCAGGACGCTTCCATGCGCCAGCAGCAGCGCCACGGTCACCAGCACCGAGAGCACCCCGAAGCCGATCGTCGAGACGGTCGGGGTCAGGTAGCGCTTGTGGACCCGGGAGAGCAGGGTGGTGACCGCTTTCCAGTGCGCCATCGACAGCGTCGTGCGGGCGGTCGGCAGGATCGTCGTCTGGGTCGATGCCGAGGCGGAGGTGAGCACGGCGATGATCAGAAGCTTGTCCAGGCCGCTGCCCAGGACGCCCGTTCCGAGGGCGCTGAGGACGTCTTCCTGGTTGGCTTCGTTCGTCAGGAAGCCGGTCCCGTGGAACGACTGCGAGGCGGCGGTGACCACGACGTAGATGAGCACGAGCAGGACGGTCGAGACGACCGCGGCCTTGCCGGGCCCCTCGGCTGGATTTTCGGACTCCTCGTTGACGGCCACCCCCGAGTCCCAGCCCCAGTAGATGAAGACCGCCAACAGGAGCGCGACGACCAGGTCGCCGAAGTTCATCGCGAACGGGTTTATCCACGACAGCGACGGCTTGATCGACCCCGACGGCGGATGGCTGCCGTACACCTTCACGAACGCGACCACCGAGAAGAGCCCCAGGATCGCGATCTCGGCGCCGAGCAGGAACTGCTGGATGCGCGCGGAGAGCTCGATGCCGCGATAGCAGATCCAGGTCATGATCACGATCCACAGGATCGCCGCGACGATGATCGCCGCTTTCGATTCGCCCAGTTCGGTGAAGCCGAAGAGCTTGAACGTGTAGATGGCCGCGATGTCCGACAGGGAGGCCATCACCACCACGTCGGCGAGGAAGATCGCCCAGCCGTTCATCCAGCCGGTCACCGGACCGAAGGCACGCGTGACCCAGGCGAACGTCGTCCCCGCGTCCGGGTCGGCTCGGTTGAAGTATTTGTAGGCCGCAGCGACCAGCAGCATCGGGATGAACGCCACGAGCATCACCGCCGGGGCGTGCACGCCGACGCCCTTGACCGCGACGATGAAGCCGAGCGTCGTCGCGAGCGAGTAGGCGGGCGCGGTCGAGGCGACGCCGATGACGATGTTGGAGATGTAGCCGATCGCGCCCTTTTTGAGCCCCTTGTCCATGACCTGAGAAGAGGCCTGGGATCCGGATATTGCGGCGGGCTCGCTGGCCATCTCGTGCCTCCCTGGGTAGGTGAGCGATCGTGACAGAGGTTACGCAACCGTGATCACCGGAAGGTACGCGCACGGGCGGCGGACCCGCAAGCGCCGTGATCCCCAAAAGACGACCCACGCTCTGTACATCTCGTACAACGATGGCTGCCGATTATGACCTCGGACAGGTATTGAGCGGGCCATCTCAAAGATGTAGTGTTGTCCTCAGTGTCCAGCCGTCAGGCTCGGCGCAAGCACGTCCGAGGAGGAGAAGCCATGGCCAGCAGCCCCCCGAATGCCAACGGCCCGTCAGCCGCCCGCAGCGCGGGCGCGGGATCCACCTCGACTCCGTGGGCACCCGGTCCGTCGGGCCCCGCGCTGATGGAGGATCACCCCGACCGGCTGCAGCGGCTGGCCCGGCGCAACCTGTGGATGCACTTCACGCGCATGGGCAGCTACGACGAGCACCACGCGGTGCCCGTGATCGTCCGCGGCGAGGGGTGCTACGTCTACGACGAGCACGGCAACCGCTACCTCGACGGCCTGTCCGCGCTGTACTGCGTCAACATCGGCCACGGCCGCGCCGAGCTGGGCGAGGCGGCGCTGGTGCAGATGCGCGAGCTCGGCTTCTACACGAACTGGAGCTACGCGCATCCGCCGTCGATCGAGCTGGCCGCGCGCATCGCCTCGCTCGCCCCGGGGAACCTCAACCGCGTCTTCTTCACCTCCGGCGGCTCCGAGGCGGTCGAGTCGGCGTGGAAGCTCGCCAAGGCCTACCACCACGCGCGCGGCGAGCACAACCGCCACAAGCTGATCTCGCGCAAGCTCGCCTACCACGGCACCTCGATGGGCGCCCTCACGGCCACCGGGCTGACCCCGCTGCGCACGCCCTTCGAACCGCTCACGCCGGGCGGCGTGCACGTGCCCAACACCAACTCCTACCGCTGGCAGGAGGACCGCGACCCGCTGTGGGCGGCCGACGCGATCGAGGAGGCGATCGAATTCCAGGGCGCCGAGACGGTCGCCGCGGTGATCCTCGAGCCGGTCCAGAACGGGGGCGGCTGCTTCGTCCCCCAGGACGGCTACTTCCAGCGCGTGCGCGAGATCTGCGACCGCCACGGGGTGCTGCTGATCTCCGACGAGGTCATCTGCTCGTGGGGCCGGCTCGGCCACTGGTTCGGCTGCGATCGCTTCGGCTACCAGCCGGACATGATCACGACGGCCAAGGGCATCACCTCCGCGTATGCGCCGATGGGCGCGGTGATCGCAGGCGACCACATCGCCGAGCCGTTCCTGGAGGGCAAGGCCGCCTTCAACCACGGCTTCACCTTCGGCGGCCACCCGGTCGCATGCGCGGTCGCGATGGCCAACATCGATGTGCTCACGCGCGAGGGGCTGTGTGAGCGGGTGCTCGCCAACGAGGGTCCCTTCCGCGAGATGCTGGAGAGCCTGCGCGACCTGCCGATCGTGGGCGACATCCGCGGCGCGGGCTATTTCCACGCGATCGAGCTGGTCAAGGACAAGGACACCAAGGCGACCTTCGACGCCGACGAATCCGAGGAGCTCCTGCGCGGCTTCCTCTCCGGGGAGCTCTACCGGCGCGGGCTGATCTGCCGGACCGACGACCGCGGCGACCCGATCATCCAGCTCTCCCCGCCCCTGATCGCCGGACCGGAGGAGTTCGAGGAGATCGCCGCGATCCTGCGCCCCGTGCTGACCGAGGCGTCGGAGCGGATGGAGCGGTGGAGCTCACTGTCGAAAGCCTGATCGGCGAGCTCGGCCTCAGCCTCGTCTCGGGCGAGGCGGCCGCGCAGACACACGTGCGCTGGGTGCACAGCACCGAGCTGCCCGACCCCACGCCCTGGTTGAAAGGCGGCGAGCTGCTCCTCACGACCGGCCTCGCGCTCGAGGGACCGAAGCTCCAGCGCGAGCTCATCGAGCGGCTCGCCGACCACGACATCGCCGGGCTGGGGTTCGGCACCGGCTTCTCCCACCGGCGCCTGCCGGCCGCGCTCGTGACGGCGGCGCGCAAGCGCGGCTTCCCGCTGTTCGAGGTCCCCTACGAGCTGCCCTTCATCGCGATCACCGAGCGGGCGTTCGCGCAGCTGCTCGGAGAACGCTACGAAATGCTGCAGCGCAACATGGTCGGAGACCTGCTCGCGGAGGTGCTCAGCGGCCACCTCTACCCCGAGGACCTTCAGGCTCGGCTGCGACCCTTCGGCGTGCGCGAGCGGGTGGCGGTGCTCGCCTTCCGCCCACCCGATCCGAGCGCCGCCGCCGCGACCGTGGAACGGATCCTCGAGCGCGAGCGGGTTCCCAGCCTGGTGGCGATCCGCGGGGGCCTGGTCTGCGTCGTGCTCGACCCCGACGGCGCCCGTGGCACGGCGCCGCTGTCGCCGGTCGAGCTCGCCCGTACGATCCGGCGCGAGCTGAGCGCGCGCTTCGGAGAGGTGCCGGCCGCCGCCAGCCGCGTGGCGCCAACCCACTCGCTGCGCATGACCTTCCACGAGGCCCGCTGCGCGCTCGAGGCGGTGCGCCTGCGCAACGGCGACGCCCCCGAGGTGGCGTCGTTCGAGGACCTCGGCGCCTTCCAGCTGCTGCTGGCGCTGCAGGACGAGGATGCCCTGAGCTCCTACTGCCGCTCGGTGCTCGGGCCGCTCGAAGAGGGCGAGGGCGGCTACGGCGGGGAGCTCGTGCGCTCGCTCGACGCCTTCATCGAGCACAACGGCCACTGGGAGCGGGCGGCGAGTGCCCTCTACTGCCACCGCCACACGCTCCGCTACCGGATCAGGCGCATCGAGCAGATCACCGGCAGGGACGTCTCCAACGCGCGCGACCGGATCGAGTTCTGGCTGGCACTGCGCGGGCGGGAGCTCACCCGATGACCGGTCCCCGTTCTCTAGGCTCCCCTCGCGGGCGTTCAGCTCGTCAAGCCATGCCGGAAGGAGCAACAGGCGCATGAAGATCGGGGTTCCCACCGAGATCAAGACGGACGAGTACCGCGTGGCGATCACGCCGGCGGGGGTGCGCGAGCTCGCCTCGCGCGGGCACGAGGTGCTGGTGCAGGCGGGCGCCGGCGCTGGCAGCGCGTTCGGCGACGAGCAGTTCCGCGCGCAGGGAGCGCAGATCCTGGCGGACGCCGACGCGGTGTTCGCCGAGTCCGAGCTCGTGCTCAAGGTGAAGGAGCCCCAGGCGGTCGAGGTCTCCAGGCTGCGTCCCGGGCAGACGCTGTTCACCTACCTGCACCTCGCGGCCGAGCCCGAGCTCGCGCGCGGCCTGATGGCCTCGGGCGCGACCTGCATCGCGTACGAGACCGTGGTGGACGACGCCGGGCGGCTGCCGCTGCTGGCGCCGATGAGCGAGGTCGCGGGCAAGATCGCCACGCAGGCAGGAGCCTTCATGCTGGAGAAGCCGCTCGGCGGCCGCGGCATCCTGCTCGGCGGGGTGCCGGGCGTGGCGGCGGCGACCGTGCTGGTCATCGGCGGCGGCGTGGTCGGGATGAACGCGGCCTTCATCGCGATCGGGATGGAGGCCGACGTGTTCGTGTTCGACCGCTCGATCGACCGGCTGCGCGACCTCGAAGTGGCCTTCGGCGGACGCGCCTCCACGGTCTACTCCTCGACGCTCGCGATCGAGGAGATGCTGCCCTCGGCCGACCTCGTGATCGGCGCCGTGCTCGTCCACGGCGGCCGCGCCCCGCACGTGGTCACACGCGAGCAGCTCAAGCTGATGAAGCCCCAGGCGGTGCTCGTCGACGTGTCGATCGACCAGGGCGGCTGCTTTGAGACCTCGCACCCGACCACGCACTCCGACCCCACCTTCGAGGTCGACGGGATCACCCACTACTGCGTCGCCAACATGCCCGGCGCGGTGCCGATCACCTCGACCTACGCGCTCACGAACGCCACGCTTCCGTACGTGATCGAGCTGGCCGAGCTGGGCGTCGAGGAGGCCCTGGGCCACAACGCCGGCCTGCGCATGGGGCTCAACGTGAAGGACGGCGAGATCACCTATCCGGCCGTGGCCGAGGCGCTCGGCCTCGCCCCGGCCGCTCCGCGATGAGCGGCCCCACGGCCTGCGAGCAACAGCGACCCCCCCGAAGGAGGAGACGATGGCGAGCACGGTAGAGACCCTCAGCAACTTCATCGACGGCGAGCCCGCCGCGTGGGACGGCGAGAGCGAACCGGTCCTCAACCCCGCCACCGGGGAGGAGCTCGCTCGCGCCCCCCGCTCAAGCGCCGAGGAGGTGGACCGCGCGGTGCGGGCGGCGCGTGCGGCCTTCGAGGGCTGGTCGCGCACGACACCGGCCCAGCGCGCGCAGGCGCTGCTTGGCGATCGCCGACCTGATCGAGGAGCACGGCGAGGAGATCGCTCGCCTCGAGGCGCTCAACGCCGGCAAGCCGATCGAGGCCGTGCGGGGCGATGAGATCCCGGTCATGGCCGACAACCTCCGCTTCTTCGCCGGCGCCGCCCGCTGCCTGGAGGGGCGCGCGGCCGGGGAGTACATGGAGGGCTACACCTCGTTCACCCGCCGTGAACCCGTCGGGGTGATCGGCCAGGTGACCCCCTGGAACTACCCGCTGATGATGGCCATCTGGAAATTCGGCCCGGCGCTGGCCGCCGGCAACACGGTCGTGCTCAAGCCCGCCGAGACCACCCCGATGACGACCGTGCGGCTGGCGGAGCTGGCCTCCGAGGTGCTGCCCAAGGGCGTGCTCAACATCGTCACCGGCCCCGGCCGGCCGACCGGAGAGGCGCTGATCAGCCACCCCGACGTGGACATGATCGCGCTCACCGGATCGGTGGACACCGGCAAGCACTTCGCCCGCACAGCCGCCGACACGCTCAAGCGCGTGCATCTCGAGCTCGGCGGCAAGGCGCCGGTCGTCGTCTTCGACGACGTCGGGCTGGAGAGCGCGATGGAGACGATCGCCGGCACCGGCTACTACAACGCCGGCCAGGACTGCACCGCGGCCACGCGCGTGCTGGCGTCGAGCAGCGTCTACGACGACGTCGTCTCCGGGCTCGCCGGCCAGGCCCGGGGGCTCGTGCTCGGCGACACGCTCTCCGCCGAGACGACGCTCGGTCCCGTCAACTCGGCCAAACAGCGCGAGCGCGTGGCCGGCTTCCTCGAGCGCCGCCCCGACCACGCCGAGGTGGTCACCGGCGGCGGGTCGCCCGACCGACCGGGCTTCTTCCTCGAGCCGACGGTCGTGGCGGGCCTGCGGCAGGACGACGAGATGATCCAGAGTGAGATCTTCGGCCCGGTGATCACCGTGCAGAGGTTCTCCGACGAGGCCGAGGCGATCGCCTGGGCCAACGCCACGCGCTACGGCCTCGCCTCCTCGGTGTGGACGCGCGACGTGGGACGCGCGCTGCGGGTCTCGCGGGCCCTGCGCTTCGGCTGCGTGTGGATCAACGACCACATCCCGCTCGTCTCCGAGATGCCCCACGGCGGCTTCAAGGAGTCCGGCTACGGCAAGGACCTCAGCATGTACGGGGTCGAGGACTACACGGTCGTCAAGCACGTGATGGCCAACATCGCCTAGCCCTTCCGGGAGCCGCTGCGGTCGCAGTCCCGGCCGCGGACGCCCGGGCGCCGCCCTGCGGCCACGGGCCCCGGTGCCTGCTACGGTCAGCCTACGGACGGCGAAGTCGTTCGTGAGGTTCTTTGTCTTTGTTGGCGCTCAACGGGTGCGGATGGGGTCAGTCGAATCTCCACCCGCAGCGGCGGCCAGAGGGTCGCCAGAAGGAGCACCAACACATGAAGCATCAGAGCTTTGCCGATCTCGGCGTGTCCGAGGTCGTCGTAAGGGAGCTTGCCCAGCGCGGCGTCCAGGCGCCGTTCGCCGTACAGGCGATGGTCATCCCCGATGTCCTGGCGGGCCACGACGTGCTCGCCCAATCACCCACCGGCTCGGGCAAGACGCTCGCCTTCGGGGTCCCGATGGTCGAGCTGCTCAGCGACCGCGACGCCCGTCCCTCGGCGCTCGTGCTGGCCCCCACGCGCGAGCTCGCCGTCCAGATCGTCGATGAGCTCCGGCCGATCGCCCACGCGCGAGCCCTGTCGATCGCCGCCGTCTACGGCGGCGCGGGGATCGTCAAGCAGGCGCGGCTCGCGGCTCGCGCGCACATCCTCGTCGCCACGCCCGGCCGCCTGCTCGACCTGATCGAGCGGCGCGAGATCTCGCTGCAGCGCATCCGGCTGCTCGTGCTCGACGAGGCCGACCGGATGCTCGACATGGGCTTCCGCCCGGTCGTCGACCGGATCGTGAAGATGACCGCCCGCGAGCGCCAGACGATGCTCTTCTCGGCCACGCTCGAGGGCGAGGTCGGGCGCATCGCCAAGGCCTACACGCACGAGCCGCGCCGCCACGAGCACGCCCATCCCGTCGAGCGCAGGGCCGACGTGGAGCACCGTTTCGTGCGCGTCTCCCACGAGGGCAAGGTCGCGCACCTGGTCAGCGAGCTCGGCGCGGCCGAGCGCGGTCTCACGCTCGTGTTCGTGCGCACCAAGCGCGGTGCCGACCGACTCGTCAAGCGGCTCGCCTCCAGCAGTGTGGCGGCCGTGGCGATGCACGGCGACAAGTCCCAGGGGCAGCGCGAACGCGCGCTCGCCAACTTCGAGGCGGGCGTGGTGGACACGCTCGTGGCGACCGACGTGGCCGCCAGGGGGATCGACGTGGCCGGGATCACGCACGTGATCAACTACGACATGCCCGCCACCCGCGAGGACTACGTTCACCGCATTGGGCGCACCGCCCGCGCGGGAGCGAGCGGCGTGGGAGTCACGCTCGTCGCCCCCGACCAGTCGCGCGAGCTGGCCGGCATGGTCGGCGACCTCGGCCTGCATCGCGAGCTCGAGCTCGCAGGCGTGTCCAGGGCCACGGGCGCTCCCGCCGGCGGCTCCGGCGCGCGCAACAACAGCGGCGCGCGCAGCGACAACAGCGGCGCGCGCGGCAACGCCGGCGGCACGCGCAGCAACACCGGCGGCACGCGCAGCAACGGCGCCACCCGCAGCAACAACGGCGCGCGCGACGACGGCGGTGCGCGCAGCAACGGCGGTGCGCGCAAGGGCAAGAGCGGCGCTCGCAACGGCAACGGCGCGGTCCGCGGCAACGGCGCCGGCCGCGGCGAGGCCGGCGGCAGGGGCGGCGGGAGCAGCCGCGGCGGTAGGGCGGGCAGCGGTCGACGCGCCGCCCGGGCCGCCCGCGCCGGCGCCCCCGGCGCGTAGCCACGGTCGGCGTGTCCGTGCGGATGGGCGTCTGATTCGCCGCCTCCCCGTCGGATAACGTCGTCGGATCACCACGTCCGCTCGACAGGAGCACGAGTTGGAGAACGCACCCCCCGGTGACCCTGAGGGGGCGCGCTCCGACGCGGCTCTGCTCGCCGGCCACGACATCCTGCGGGTGCTCGCGCCCAACCCTGGTCCGCTGACCCTCACGGGCACCAACAGCTGGGTCGTCGGGCGTGACCCCGCCTGGGTCGTGGACCCGGGACCGTTCGAGGAGCCGCACCTCGAGCGCCTGTTGGCCGCCGTGGAGGAGCGCGGCGGGCTGGGAGGGGTGGCGCTCACCCACGACCACAACGACCACTCCGAGGGTGTCGCAGCGCTGCGAGAGCGCCTTCCCGCTCCGCTGGCGGCCGGGCGGGGCGCGGTCGAGGTGAAGCTCGCAGACGGGGCCCGCTTCGGCCCCTTCGAGGCGATCGCAACACCCGGGCATGCGGCCGACCACTTCGCGCTGATCGCGGCCGACGCGTGCTTCACGGGCGACGCCGTGCTCGGCAGCGGCAGCGTCTTCATCAGCCCCCACAAGGGCGCGATGGCCGGTTACCTGCGGGCGCTCACACAGCTGGGCATGCGCGAGGACTTCAGCGTGATCTGTCCCGGGCACGGTCCGCCCGTGTGGGATCCCCATGCGCGCCTGGAGCAGTACGTCGCACACCGCCTCGACCGCGAGAACCGCCTGATCATGGCGCTCGGGGAAGGTCAACGCACGGTCGAGGAGCTGCTGGACAGCGTCTGGGCCGACGTGCCCCCGGCCCTGCGCCCGGCCGCGACCGCTACGCTGGCCGCGCATCTGGACAAGCTCGAGGAAGAGCAGATCCTCCCGCCGGGCGTGCAGCGGCCTAGCTTCGGCGAGGTCGAGTGGTGAGCCTCGACGACGGCGGCCACGCGCCCACCCGGGTCCGCGACGGCCGCAGCGCACCCACCGTGCGGGGGTCGCGGGCGACCTCGCTCGACTCGCCGTTCCCACCGATCGCCGACTACGGCTTCCTCAGCGACTGCCACACCGGCGCGCTGGTCGCCTCCGACGGCTCGATCGAGTGGATGTGCCTGCCCTACTTCGACTCGCCGTCGGTGTTCGGCGCGATGCTGGACCGCGGGGCCGGAAGCTGGCGGGTGGGCCCGTACGGGATCTACGTGCCGGCCGGGCGCCGCTACATCCCGGGCACGAATGCGATCGAGACGACGTGGATGACGCCGCAGGGGTGGCTGCGGGTGGTCGATGCGCTGACGATCGGTCCCGTGGCACGACAACAAGCACGGCTCCAGCCACACCCGCCCGCCGACCGACTACGACGCCGACCACCTGGTGGTGCGCCTGATCGAGTGCATCCAGGGCGAAGTGCAGGTCGAGATCGTCTCCGAGCCGATGCTCGACTACGGCGCCACGCCGGCGAGCTGGTCGGTGGTGCAGACGGGCGAGGAGGGGGTCTGCTCGATGGACGCCACCGACGACGTCACCGCGTTTCGCATGTTCAGCGACATCCGCATGGGCATCGAGGGCAACCGCGTGCACGGTCGCCACACGATGAAGGAAGGCGAGAAGCGCTTCTGCGCGCTGTCCTGGACGGAGGGGCTGGGTGGTCCGCACACGGTCGAGCAGGCCGAGGAACACCTCGAGCGCACCGGGCACTTCTGGCGATCGTGGCTGGCCGAAGGGACCTACCCCGACCATCCCTGGCGCTTCCACCTGCAGCGCTCGGCGCTGGTGCTGAAGGGGCTCACGTTCATGCCCACCGGTGCGCTCGTGGCCGCCCCCACCACCTCGCTGCCGGAGACACCCTGCGGCGAACGCAACTGGGACTACCGCTACTGCTGGATGCGCGACGCCTCCTTCACGCTGTGGGGGCTGCACGCGCTCGGCCTCAACTGGGAGGCCGACGACTTCGTCCAGTACCTCGCCGACATGGAACGCAACGAGGACGGCTCGCTGCAGATCATGTACGGGATCAGGGGCCAGAAGGAGCTCGCCGAGTCCACGCTCGACCACCTCAAGGGCTACGAGGGCGCGCGGCCCGTGCGGATCGGCAACGGCGCCTACAGCCAGCGCCAGAACGACGTCTACGGCGCGGTGCTCGACTCCGTCTACCTGCACTCCAAGAAGCGCGACCACATCCCCGAGCGGCTGTGGCCGGTGCTGCGCGACCAGGTCGAGTGCGCCTCCAGGGTGTGGACCGAGCCCGATCAGGGGATCTGGGAGGCGCGCGGCGAGCCGCGCCACTACGTCTCCTCCAAGCTCATGTGCTGGGTGGCGCTCGACCGCGGCGCGCGGCTGGCCGAACGCCGCGGTGAGCCCGAGCTGGTCGAGCGCTGGCAGGCGCTGGCCGACGAGATGCGGGCGGACATCCTGGCGCGCGGCGTGGACGAGCGCGGCGTGTTCCGCCAGCACTACGAAACCGACGAGCTCGACGCCTCCAGCCTGCTCGTGCCGCTCGTGCGCTTCCTGCCGCCGGAGGACGAGCGCGTGCGCGCGACCGTGATGGCGATCCGCGAGGAGCTGACCGAGGGCGGCCTGGTCATGCGCTACCGGACCGACGCCACCGACGACGGGCTCAAGGGCGAGGAGGGCACGTTCCTGATCTGCTCGTTCTGGCTCGTCTCCGCGCTGTCGGAGATCGGCGAGCACCGCGAGGCCGAGCACCTCTGCGAGCGGCTGCTGTCCTACTCCTCGCCGCTGGAGCTCTACGCCGAGGAGCTCGAGGCCTCCTCGGGCCGGCACCTCGGCAACTACCCCCAGGCGTTCACCCACCTCGCGCTGATCAACGCCGTCACCCACGTGATCGCCGCGCAGCAGCAGCAGATCTGAGCGTCGCCGCCGGCGCGGGCGCCGGTCAGTAGCCGGGGTCGCCGGGCAGCAGGATGCGGGCGACCTCGCCCTCGAGCACCACCCTCGGCTCGACCGCTTCGACCGTCGCGCGGCGCGCGTGGTCGAGGAGCGCCGCGACCGAGGTGAACTCGTTGAGCTGCTCGAGGTGCTTGATCGTCGGAAACACCAGCGGCAGCTCGCCGGCGGCATGGGCGGCGAGCGCGGCCTGGGGTGTGAACCAGCCGAGGTCCACGCACTCCTCGCCGTCGATCCGCGGCTCCTGTCCCGCGGGGAGCGGCGCGAGGAAGAAGTGGGTGTCGAAGCGGATCTGCACCTCGGCGGGCGTGATCCAGCGCGAGAACTTGACCAGCGCGGCGGGGTCCTCGAGCGTGATCGCCGCCTCCTCGCGCAGCTCGCGGATCGCCGCCGCGCGGTGGGCATCGTCGCCCTCGCCCTCGTCCGCGTCGACCGCGCCACCGGGGAACACCCACACGCCGCCCATGAAGCGGGCCGCTGGGGTGCGCCTGACGAGCAGCACCTCGAGATCGTCGGAGCCGCCGCGCAGCAGGATCACGGTCGCGGCCTGTCGCGGCCTGGCCGGCGGGCCGGGGTTGTAGACCTCGCCGGGTCCCGCGCGTTCGCTCTCCCCTGCCGCTGGCATCGGCTGACCCTACCTGTCGGTAGTCTTTCGCGCATGAGAATCGAGATCTGCAACCTGCGCACATGAGCGCCACCGAGACCCTCCAGCGCTGGATCTGCGAGTCCTGCGGCTACATCTACGACCCCGAGGAGGGCGACCCCGACGGCGGGATCCCCGCGGGGACCGCCTTCGAGGACATCCCCGACACCTGGTTCTGCCCGGTGTGCGGCGCACGCAAGCGCGATTTCACGAAGTACGAGGACTAGGACCGGCGCGAGCGTCGTGCAGGCGTGAGCTCTCCGCGTTCCTGGGAGGAGCTGCTCGCGATCGACGAGGAGCGCGTGTGGCACCCCTACGGGGCGCTGCCCGCGGCCGTCCCGCCGCTGCCCGTCGTCTCGGCCCGCGGGGTGCGCCTGCGGCTCGCCGACGGGCGCGAGCTGGTGGACGGGATGTCCTCGTGGTGGTGCGCGATCCACGGCTACCGCCATCCGCAGCTCGATGCCGCCGTTGCCGAGCAGCTCGGGCGCATGGCGCACGTGATGTTCGGGGGGCTCACCCACGAGCCGGCGGTGCGCCTGGCCGCGCGCCTCACCGCGCTCGCGCCGCCGGGCCTGGAGCGGGTGTTCTTCGCCGACTCGGGGTCGGTTGCGGTCGAGGTGGCGATCAAGCTGGCGCTGCAGTACCAGCGTGCGCTGGGGGAGGGCCGGCGCACGCGGCTGCTGACCGTCCGCGGCGGCTACCACGGCGACACGATGGGCGCGATGTCCGTCTGTGACCCGGTCGGCGGCATGCACTCGCTGTTCGCCGGCACGCTCGCCTCGCAGCTGTTCGCCCAGCGTCCTCCCGACGGCTTCGGCGAGCCGCTGGACGACGACTGGGCGGCCGATGTGGGCCGGCTCGCGGGCGAGCACGCCGGCGAGCTGGCCGCCGTGATCGCCGAGCCGGTCGTGCAGGGTGCGGGGGGGATGCGCTTCCACTCGCCCGACTGCGTCCGCCTGCTGCGCGAGGTCTGCGACGAGCACGGGCTGCTGCTGATCCTCGACGAGATCGCCACGGGCTTCGGGCGCAGCGGTGCGATGTTCGCCTGTGAGCACGCCGGTGTGTCCGCCGACATCATGTGCCTCGGCAAGGCCCTGACGGGCGGGTACATGACGCTCGCCGCCACGCTCTGCACGGCCCCCGTGGCGGCGACGGTCTCCGCCGGCGAGGGCGCGGGGCTGATGCACGGCCCCACGTTCATGGCCAACCCGCTCGCCTGCGCCGTCGCCGACGCGTCCCTGGGGATCCTCGCCGACGGTGCGTGGCGGGACGAGGTGGCCGCCATCGAGCAGGGCCTGCGCGAGGGGCTCGCGCCCGCCTGGGAGCTCCCCGCGGTGGCCGATGTGAGGGTGCTGGGGGCGATCGGCGTGATCGAGCTCGAGACGAGCGTCGACGTCGGCGTGGCGACGCGAGCCGCGGTCGAGCGGGGCGTGTGGCTGCGGCCCTTCCGTGAGCTGATCTATGCGATGCCCCCCTACGTGACCGACGAGCAGGACCTCGCGCAGGTCGCCGCCGCGATGGTCGCCGCCGCCCGGGCCGCCGCCGAGGCGGCGTCGGCGAGCTGAGCCGCCGGCGAGCTCGAGCTACCCGACGAGCTCGAGCTACCCGACGAGCTCGAGCTACCCGGCGAGCTCGAGCTACCCGGCGAGCAGCGCGCCCATGCGCTCGGCCGTGAGCGCCTCGAGCGCATCGCGCAGGGCCGCGATGCGCTCCTCGCCGTAGCGCTCGGCCCAGTCGCGCTCGATCCCGTCGATCACGCCGCGACCGACGGCCTGGGCGGCTCGCCCGCGATCGGTCAGCCTGATGATCTTGGCGCGTCCGTCGGTGGGGTCGGGGACCCGTTCCACATACCCCAGCCGCTCGAGGTCGGTCGCCACTTCGCCGACCGTCTGCTTGGTCATGTGGGCGCGGTCGGCGAGGTCGGTCAGGCGCGAGCCGCCGGGCTCTATCGTGCCGAACACGCACCCGTGCCCCGGCCGCACGTCGTGCAGGCCGGCCTCGGCGATGCCGTCTGCGAGCTCGTCGGCCATCAGGTCGAAGGCCACGTCGAGCAGGCGGATCAGGGGCGGGCGGGTGCTGTTCGGGAGGTCGCTCACGATGTCGTCAGGAAAGCTGATAAGGTGACCGAATCATAAGGCAGTCTTACAAGGTCACCTGACAATGGTAGCCGATGAAACGGAGGTAACCGTGGAACGCAAGTGGTGGACCCTGACAGCCGTGAGCGTGGCCACGTTCATGCTGCTGCTCGACATCACGGTGGTCAACACCGCCCTGCCCTCGATCCAGCGGGACCTCAAAGCGAGCTTCAGCGATCTGCAGTGGGTGGTGGACGCCTACACGCTCGCGCTCGCCGCGTTCGTCCTGACCGCCGGCTCGCTGGCGGACCGTCTCGGGCGCCGCGCGGTGTTCGGCGCGGGGCTCTCGATCTTCGTGCTCGCCTCGCTCGTCGCCGGCCTGGCCTCGGGCGCGACCACGCTGAACGTCGCCCGTGCGGTCCAGGGCGTCGGCGGCGCGGCGATGTTCGCCGTCTCGCTCGCCCTGCTGGCGCAGGAGTTCCCGGCCGGCCGCGAGCGCGGGCGGGCGCTCGGCGTCTACGGCGCCACGATCGGCATCGCGGTCGCGGTCGGGCCGCTGGTCGGCGGCGCCGTCACGAGCCTGCTGGGGTGGCGCTGGGTCTTCTTCCTCAACGTCCCGATCGGCCTCGCCGCGATCGCCGTGACCGTCGCCCGGGTGCGCGAGTCGCGCGACCCCGAAGCCACCCGCACCGACTGGCTGGGGCTGGTGACGTTCAGCATGGCGCTGTTCATGCTCGTGCTGGCGCTCGTGCGCGGCAACGACGAGGGCTGGGGCAGCCCGCTGATCGTGGGGCTGCTCGCCGGCTCGGCCGTGCTGCTCGGCGCCTTCGCGGTGGTCGAGCGGCGAGTGGCCCGGCCGATGCTCCCGCTGTCGCTGTTCCGCGGTCGGGCCTTCACCGGCGTGCAGCTCTCGGCCTTCGCCGTCTCGGCCTCGATGTTCGCCCTGTTCCTCTACCTGACGCTCTACCTGCAGAACTACCTCGGGTACTCGCCGCTGCAGGCCGGTCTGCGCTACCTGCCGATCACCGTCGCGACGTTCCTCGTGGCGCCGCTGGCGGGCTCGCTGCTGGGCCGTGTCCACGCCCGCCTGCTGATGTCGCTGGGCCTGTTCGCGACGGGCGTCGGGCTGCTGCTGATGTCCGGCCTGCACAGCGACTCGGGCTGGACCGCGCTGTTGCCCGGCTTCATCGTCGCCGGGCTCGGCATCGGCGTGCTCAACCCGGTCGTCGCCGACGTCGCGCTCAGCGTGGTTCCCACCGAGCGCAGCGGCATGGCCTCCGGGATCAACGACACCTTCCGCCAGGTCGGCGTAGCGGTCGGCGTCGCCGCCTGGGGTGCGGTCTTCCTCGGACGGGCCACCGACAAGGTCTCCGCCCTCACGGCCGGCACCCCGCTCGCGGCGCCGGGCCATGCACGCGGCCTCGTCGAGGCGGTGTCGGGCGGCCAGCTCGGCTCGGCGGTGAGCTCGCTGCCCCACGGCGTTCGCGCGCTCGCCGTGAGCGCCACCAGGCAGGGGTTCCTCGCCGGCCTCAACGAGATCCTGCTGATCGGAGCGGCCGTCGCCCTCGTCGGCTCCGGCGCTCGCGCTGCTGCTCGTGCGCGAGAGCGAGATCGAGCGCGACGCCCCCGACGAGTCGCGCCTCTCCGGCGAGATCCTCGAACCGACGGCCGCCTGAGGGCCCCGCTCGACCGTGGCGCCCGCCGGGCATCCCCTGCCGGCGCCGGCGCCGCACCGCCCGCGGCTCACCTCGGCTCCGGCGGCTCGGCCCGCGAGCCACCCGCGCCACGGCAGCGCGCTCCCCGCCGCCGCCAGCTCGCCGAGGTCAGGGACCCGGCACCGGCTCGAGCCCGCACACCTCGACAGCGCCCAGCCGCGCGATCGTCTCGCGATTGGAGCGCTCCAGCACGCTCGGCTGCTCGGGCCACGGCGTGAGCACCACCGCCCGCACGCGCAGCCCCGCGGCTCGCGCCGCCGCGAGCGTCAGCAGCGTGTGGTTGATCGTGCCGAGGCCGGGTCGCGCCGCCACCAGCACCGGGAGGCCCAACGCCAAGGCGAGATCGCACACGCTGCGATCGTCGGTGAGCGGCACGAGCAGGCCGCCCACGCCCTCGACGATCACGATCGTCCCGTCGTCGTCGCCGCCGCCGTCGTCGCCGCCGCGGTCGCGGTCGCCGCCGTCCCCGCGCGCTTCGTGATCGCCGCCGCGTGCAGCCGCGACGAGCGTCTCGAAGTCGAGATCGGTCCCCGCCAGGCGCGCCGCCAGGTGCGGCGAGGCGGCGGGGCCGAAGCGCAGCGGCGCGACGGCCTCGGCCGCCATCCCCGCCGCGGCGCCGAGCAGCTCGTGATCGGCGGGCCAGGGGGTTGCCGGCGCGTTCTCGTCCGCGAGTCCCGTGACGACGGGCTTGTGTGCGCGCACGGGCTCGCCCGCACGCGCCATCGCCGCGAGCAGCGCGGCGCTCAGCACCGTCTTGCCCACGCCGGTGTCGGTCCCGGTGACGAACAGCCCGCGCACGCCGCCGCGGCCGCGCCGGCTCAGGCGGCCTGCGCCCCCGAGCGTTCGCGCTCGAGGTCGAAGGGAGCGTCGGGCGGCGCCGATCCCTCGCCCGTCGCCCGCGCGCTCCCCTCGTGTTCGTCGGCGGCTGCCTCGCTCCTCGCCGCCGGCGCAGCGGCCGTCCGGCGCCCATCCGCAGGCGCGGCGGCGCTCGTCGCCGCCAGCCAGCGTTCGTCGGCCGTCGCGGCCACGACCTCGGGGAGGTCCGCGTCACGCTCGACGTCGAATGGAGCGTCGCGCAGGTACTGCGCCGCGGAGCCCGCCCGCGGTCCCGGGATCGAGGCTTCGGCCTCGAGCGGCTCGGGGGCGGGCACCCGTTCCTCGAGGCCCGGGATCATCGCCTCCGGCGCGAGCCCCACGCGGCGGGCGACCTCGCCGAGGGCGCTCGCCGCGAGCTCCAGCTCCGAGGGTGTGTGCGACGCCATCGCCGCCAGGCGCAGGCGGGAGCTCCCGGCGGGGACCGTCGGCGGGCGGATCCCCTGGGCGAACACGCCACGCTCGAGCGCCTCCCGGCAGAGCCGCATGGTGGAGTGCTCCTCGCCCACGATCAGTGGCACGATCGGCATCTCGGAGTCGGCCACGGGGAAGCCCTCGGTGGCGAGCGCGCGGCGCAGCGCGGCGGCGTTGCTGCGCAGCCGCTGCACGCGGTGCGGGCGCTCCTCGAGCAGCCCCAGGGCCGCGAGCGCGCCCGCGATCGCCGGCGGCGAGGGTGCGGTGGAGAAGATCAGCGAGCGCGCGGTGTTGACGAGGTAGCGGATCATCTCCGCGCTCGCGCACGCATACGCACCGTAGGACCCGAGCGCCTTGCCGAGCGTCCCGATCACGACGTCCACCTCGCCCTCGAGGCCGGCCTCGGCGACCGCGCCGCGCCCGCCCGGTCCGAGGATGCCGGTCGCGTGCGCCTCGTCCACGACACAGCGCGCGCCGAACGCCGCCGCCAGCGCCGCGATGTCCTCCAGCGGCGCCACGTCCCCGTCCATCGAGAACACCGAGTCGGTCACGATCAGACGCGCGCCGCGGCCGTGACGCGAGAGGTTCCATTCCAGGTGCTCCACGTCGCGGTGGCGGTACACGACCACCTCCGCTCGCGAGAGCCTGCAGCCGTCCACGATCGAGGCGTGGTTGAGCTCGTCGGAGAAGACCGTGTCGCCGCGGCCCGCGAGCGCGCCGATCACGCCGAGGTTGGCGAGGTAGCCCGACCCGAACAGCAGCGCCGCCTCGCAGCGCTCGAAGTCGGCGATCCGCTCCTCCAGGCGCCGGTGAATCGTCATCGTGCCCGACACCAGCCGCGAGGCGCCCGCGCCGACGCCCCAGCGCATCGCCGCATCCGCCGCCGCCTCGCGCACGCGCGGGTGGTCGGCGAGGCCGAGGTAGTTGTTGGAGCACAGCAGCAGCACCGGCCTGCCGTCGAGCAGCACCGTCGGGCCCTGCGGCCCGCTGACCATGCGCAGGCGGCGACCGAGACCGAGACGCTCCAGTTCCGCCAGGCGCTCTCCGATCTCGCTCATGCCGGGCCCTCCTAGCCGACCGGCACCCTGTTGGGAGCGCCGTCGGGCCGCGCTGGCACGGTGCGCTTGGCGCGGAAGCGCAGTTGCGTGGAGGGATCCCACAGCCGCACCCGCAGGTCGACCGCGGGCTCCGGCGGCTGCTCGCCGAGCAGCTCGTCCACGAGGTCGGGCGTCTCGCCCGCGAGCCAGCCGCTGCGGTTGTCAGGGCGCGGGTTGCTCGCGTTGTCGGGCTGGCGCGCGACGTTGAGGCCGAGTTGCTCGAACATCTCCCTGTCGCGCTCGGGCTCGTTGCCGAGCGTCGTCAGGAAGTTGCCCATCATCACGCCGTTGATCCCCGCCCGCACGGCGAGCTCCTGCAGCTCTGCGAGGTTCTCCACGCGGCCGCCGCACAGACGGAAGAGCGCCTCGGGGAGGATCAGGCGGAAGATCGCGATCCACTTCACCGCCTCCCACGGGTCCATGAACTCGCGGTCGCCGAACTTCGTGCCCGGGCGCGGGTTGAGCATGTTGATGGGGACGCTCGTGGGGTCGATCTCGGCCAGCTCGAACGCCATCTCCACCCGCTGCGCACGGGTCTCGCCGAGGTTCAGTATGCCCCCCACGCAGGTCTCCAGGCCCGCCTCGCGGACCGCCTCGATCGTGCGCAGCCGTCCCTCGTAGCGGACCGTGCTCGTGACCTCCCCGTAGTAGCTGTGGGCGGTCTCCACGTTGTGGTGGACGCGCTGCACGCCCGCCTCGCGCAGCGCCCTCGCGCGCTCGACCGACAGGTGGCCGACCGACGCGCAGCGCTTGAGGTTGGTCTGCTCGGAGACCAGGCGCACACCCTGCAGGTACTTCTCGAAGTCTCGCTTGGAGAGGCCCTGCCCCTGCGTGACCATGCAGAAGCGGTGCGCCCCCGCGGCCTCCGCCGCGCGCGCGTGCTCGAGGATCTGCTCGGGGTCCATCATCGCGTGCATCGGCGTCTCCGCGTCGGCGAAGCGCGACTGCGCGCAGAAGCCGCAGTCCTCGGCGCAGCCGCCCGACTTGGCGTTGACGAGCGAGCACATGTCGGTGGAGTCGGCGAAGCGCTCCACCCGCGCTTCCCACGCGCGCTGGATCAGCGCCTCGATCTCCCCGTGGTCCTCGATCTCGCCGAGCCGCACGGCCTCCTCGCGAGTGATCAGGGGCGGCATGGAACAAAACCGTATGCGGTGCGGCGGACGGCTCCGCCGTCGTGCGAGGGCGCTAGCGGCCGCGCCAGACGGGCGGGCGGCGCTCGGCGAAGGCGCGCATCCCCTCCCGCAGGTCCTGGGATGCGAACGACGCGCGGCGCAGCTCGATGAGCTCCTCCTCGACGTCGGCCGGGAGCGCCCCCTCGGCCTGCAGCAGGGCCGCGATCACGCGCTTGTTGCCCGTCTGCGCGAGCGGCGCGTTGCCGGCGAGCTCGGCCGCGATCTCCAGTGCCGCCTGCTCGAGCTCCTCGGCCGGGCGGACGCTGTTGACCAGGCCCCACTGCAGCGCGGTGGACGCGTCGATGTAGCGCCCCAGCAGGAACAGCTCCCGGGTTCGCGTCGCGCCGATCGCGTCGAGGAACCGGCGCAGGCCGGTGTGGGAGTAGACCAGGCCGAGCTTCGCCGGTGGCATGCCCAGCTTGATCCCGTCGCGGGCGAGCCGCAGGTCGCAGGACAGGGCCAGCTCGAGCCCGCCGCCGATCGTGTGCCCGGGAAGCACCGCGAGGGTAGGGTGGGGGAAGGCCTGCAGCGCGTCGATCGCCTGCGTGAACGGGTGCGCCACCAGCCGCTCCGCGCGCTCCTCGAACTCGCCCTCGGGGATCTCGCCGATGTCGTACCCGGCCGAGAACATGCCGTGCGCTCCGGTCACGATCACGCAGCGCGCGTCCGAGTCCGGCCGTGCGAGCCGGTCGAGCGCGTCGGTGATCGCGTCGAGGATCGGATGGTCGAGCGCGTTGCGCTTGGCCGGGTTGGAGATCGTCAGGCGCACCACGCCCGCGACGGGCTCGTCGATCAGCAGCTCGCCGCGCGCCGGCTCGCCCGCTTGTGGGCTCGTGGACACGGGGGCGACAGGCTAGCCGAGCACCGGCCGGGGCGTCCCCGCCGTCGTGAGCGCCCGCGCCTGCTACCGCCCCCGAGCCTGCTACCGCCCCCGTGCCTGCGACCGCCCCGCGCCTGCGCCCGCCCCGCGCCTGCGAACCGCCGCGCCCGCTACTCGAGCACGACGAGGGTGTCGCCCTCGTTGACCGCCTGGCCCTCCTCGCAGCGGATCTCCGAGACCGTGCCCGCATCCTCCGCCTCGACCGGCATCTCCATCTTCATCGACTCGAGGATCGCGACCGTGTCGCCCTCCTCGATCGCGTCGCCCACGGCGCACTCGATTTTCCATACCGTGCCGGTGATATGAGCCTCAATGTCAGTCATCTGATCCTCCCGCGCCGATCGCCACCACTTGGCAGGCACAATAGATAGCGCCGCCGACCGACCGGCGCGCGTCCCGCTGGTGGTTCTCGTGGCGGCCCGCGACGAGGGCGAGCGCATCGCCGCGACGCTCGCCGGCCTCGCGCACGCCTTCCCGGACGCTCCGCTGTGGCTCGCCGACGACGGCTCGAGCGACTCGACGGCCGAGATCGCCCGCCGTGCCGGCGCGCGCGTCCTCGGCGGCCCGCCGCGCGGGAAGGGGACGGCGATGACCGCCCTCGCCCGCCGGGCGCTCGCCGAGACGTTCTCCATGGTGCCCCCCGCCGTGGACTCCGCCGCACAGACGCGCTCCACGTCGCCCTCCACGCCGCCCTCCCCGGCGCTCCCCGGCGGCGGCAGCGGCGGGGCGGGGGAGACGATCTTCGTGCTCTGCGACGGCGACCTCGCCGGATCCGCAGGCGAGCTCGGAGCGCTCGCCGCGCTCGTGCGCGGCGGCCAGGCGGACCTCGCGGTGGCCGCCTTCGCGACGCGCAGCGGTGGCGGCTTCGGGATCGCGCGCGGGTTCGCGCGCTGGGCGATCCGGCGCTGCTGCGGCCTGCGCACGCGCGCGCCGCTGTCCGGCCAGCGCGCGCTCGGCGCGCGGGCGCTGCGCGACGTGCTGCCGTTCGCGGCCGGCTACGGGATGGAGGCGGGGATGACGATCGACGCGGTCCGCGCCGGTCACCGCGTGGTCGAGCTCGAGCTCGAGCTGGAGCACCGGGCGAGCACGCGAACGCCCGCGGGCTTCCTCCATCGCGCCCGCCAACTCGCCGACGTCGCGCGCGCCTGGGCACCGCGCGCGGGCGGCCTCGCGGGCGCGTGCTGGCGTAACCTTTGGGGCAGGAGAGAGGTAGTCCGCTGACATGTCCGATCTGGCGCCAATGCGGGAGCAGGTCTACACCGACCCCCGCCCCAAGGAGTACTTCGACCGCTTTCACGCGCGCGCGCGCACGCGCGAACCGGACTGGGTCTACGAGATGGTGCGGGTGTTCACCTCGATCTACGCCTACACCCTGCTGCGCACCCGCGCGATCTCCGTGGAGAAGGTCCCCGGCGCCGGCGCCGTGATCCTCGCGCCCAACCACTTCTCCTTCATGGACCACTTCCTGATGGGCTGCTACATCCGCCGCAAGGTCCGCTTCATGGCCAAGTCGCAGCTGTTCCACGGGCCCGCCGAGTTCATCTACAGCCATGGCGGCGTGTTTCCCGTGCGCCGCGGCGCGCGCGACGAGGAGATGTTCATCACCGCCCGGGCGATCCTCGCGCGCGAGGGCGCGATCACGATGTACTGCGAGGGCGGGCGCTCGCGCTCGGGCCGGGTCTCCAAGGAGGCCAAGCGCGGGATCGGCAGGCTCGCGCTGGAGACCGGCGCGCCGGTCGTGCCGATCGCGATCCACGGCTCCTCCCGGATCCGCAACTGGAAGCGACTGCAGTTTCCCAAGGTGACCGTTCAGTACGGCGACCCGATCCGCTGGGAGCCGGTCGAGAACCCCACGCGCGAGCAGCAGCAGGCGGTGGCCGACCAGGTGCTCGCCGAGATCCACGGCCTCTACGCGGGCCTCGAAGAACACGGCCGCAAGGGGATCCTGCGCCGCGTGCGCGAGCAGCGGCGGGCCGAACGGCGCGCGCCCAAGGGCGCGGTGGCCTGAGCGGCGCGCCGCGGTCGCCCGCGCGGCGTCCGCCGAGCGCCCGGTGGATCCGGCCGCGCCCGCCCTGAGACGTCGGCGCCTTCGCCTACCCTTCGCGCACGCAGGCATCCGAGGCGGGGGAAGGCAGCACGATGAAGCAGAGGCTCGACGTCGGCGCCGTGATCAGCAGGGTGTGGTCGATCTACGTCGAGCAGGCCTCGATCCTGATGCCGGCCGCGGCGGTCGTGTTCGTCATCACGGGCATCGTCGCCGCGCTGCTGGCCGCCGGCGGGACGCTGCTCGGAGTGCTCGTCGCCGAGGTCCTCGTGATCGTCGCCGGCATGCTCTTCACCGGCGATGGTCGTCGAGCTCGTCAACGACGTCCAGGACGGCCGCCGCGACGCCAGCGCCGGGCAGCTCCTGCGCGCGGCCACCCCGTTCCTCGGCCCGCTGATCGGCGTCGGCCTGGTCGCGAGCATCGCGATCGTGATCGGGCTCTTCCTGTTCGTGATCCCGGGGCTGATCCTGATCACCGTCTGGTCGGTGTTCGTGCCCGTGATCGTGCTCGAGCGCGCCCCGGGGCTCAGCTCGCTGCGGCGCAGCCGGCGAGCTGGTGCGCGGCAACGGCTGGCAGGTCTTCGCGGTGCTGCTCGTGCTGTTCGTGCTCGTGGGCGTCCTCTCGCTGGCGCTCGACGGCGCCGCGGCCTCCGCGGGCACGGCCGCGGGGATCGTCGTGCGGGTCGTCCTCGGCGTGCTCACCGCGCCGTTCTCCGCGCTTGCCTCCGCGGTCCTCTACTTCCAGCTCCGCGAGCTCTCCGCGACGGTTCCCGGCCCCGACGCGCCCGCCGGCACCGGAGCGCCGGCCTCCGACGCGCCCGCCGGCACCGGAGCGCCGGCCTCCGGCGCGCCCGCCGGCACCGGAGCGCCGGCCTCCGGCGCGCCCGCCGGCACCGGAGCGCCGGCCTCTGAACCCCGCACCGGACCGCCGGCCTCCGAACCCCGCACCGGACCGCCGGCCTCCGACCCCGGCACCGGGCCCCAGCCCGCCGACGCCGGCGACGCGTTCGGCCGCCCCGGCAGCGCGGCGCCGCCGTCGGACGCCGGCGACGCGTTCGGCCGTCCCTGAGAGGGTCGCGCGCCCCGCGCCCGCGCGCGGGGTCCGGCGCGGGCCAATAGGCTCCACCGGCGATGGCCGGGAGCGATCAGTCAGAGCTGCTGCGCAGGGGCCTGCTGCGCGGGCGCACGATCCTGCTCGCCCGCGCCGCGGAGGGCAGGGGAGGGGAGCTCGCGCAGGCCATCGGCGCGTGCTGCGGGGCGCTCGGCGCGGAGGTGTTCGACTGCACGCCCGTGCCCGCTGATCCCGCGGGCGAGCTCGAGCAGCAGGAGGCCGCGCTCGACCGCGAGGTCGAGCGGGTGCTGGCCGCCGTCGGCGGGATCGACATGCTGGTCGTCGACGGCGCGGGCCTGCACGATCAGCTCGCGGCCGTCACCGATGCCGACGGCGCGGTTGCGCGGGGGGCTCTGCTGGCGGGCATGGAGGCGGGCTGGAGCATCACCCGCGCGGTCGCGGGCCGGGCCTTCATCGAGCGCGAGCGCCCCGGCCGCATCCTCTACATCGCGCCGCGGCCGGGGGCGGGGGCGCACGCGGAGGCGATGCGCGCGGGCCTCGAGAACCTCGCGCGCACGCTGTCCACGGAGTGGGCGCGCCATCGGGTGACCACGGTCGCGCTCGCCCCGGGCGACGCAACGCCCGCGCAGGAGGTGGGCGCGCTGAGCGCCTACCTCGCCTCCCCCGCGGGGGACTACTTCTCGGGCTGCCTGCTCGACCTGCGGGGAGCGCGGGCCGAGCCTGCCGGCTGAGCTCAGCCGGTCATCCCCCCGAAGATCCCGCCGGTCACGTGGAGGGTCTGGCCGTGCACGTAGTTGGACCACGGCGAGCACAGGAAGAACACGCCGCCGGCGGCCTCCTCCGGGGTGGCGGGGCGTCCGAGGGGGATCATCATCGAGGCCATCTGGCGCATCTGCTCGGGGATGCCCAGCTGGATCTGCTCGCCGTCCTTCTCCATCGTGTTCTCGTCCACCTTCGCCTGGGTGAGGCGCGTGTCGATGAAGCCGAAGGCGACCGCGTTGACGTTCACTTTGAACTGGCCCCACTCCTTCGCGACGGTTTTCGTGAGGCCGACCACGCCCGCCTTGCCGGAGGAGTAGTTGGCCTGGCCGGCGTTGCCGAAGGTGCCGGAGGTGGAGGAGATGTTGACGATCTTGCGGAACACCTCCCGGCCTTCCTCGCGCTCCTTCTTGGCGGGCTCGCGCAGGTGCGGCGCGGCCGCGCGGATCACGCGGAAGGGCACGACCGTGTGGATGTCGAGCATCGCCTGGAAGTGCTCGTCGGACATCTTGTGGATCGGCGCGTCGAGCGTGTAGCCGGCGTTGTTGACGATGATGTCGATCTTGCCGAAGGAGTCGATCGCCTTCGCCACCAGCGCGTCGGCAGCGCCGGGCTTGGTGAGGTCGCCCGCGAACACCGCCGTCTCGCCCGCGATCTCGCCGGAGGCCTGCTCGGCGACGTCGCCGTCGAGGTCGTTGATCAGCACCTGGGCGCCCTGCGCGACGAGCAGCTCGGCGGTCGCGCGTCCGATCCCGCGCGCCGAGCCCGTGACGATCGCCGACTTGCCGTCGAGTACTCCCATGTCTTTGCGGTCTCCTTCTCGTGGTGGGCATCGCAGGTTATCGGGGGCGGCCGGAGGGCCGCCGGGCGAGCCGGTCGGCCGCCGGCGTGCGCTGCGGCCCGCGTGCGCTGCGGCCCGCGTGCGCTGCGGCCCGCGTGCGCTGCGCGCCGGCCCGCGTGCGCTGCGCGCCGGCCCGCGTGCGCGCGCCCGCTCGGTCCGTGAGCAGGCGGATGCCGATCCAAACGCCGATCCAGACGGCGGGGCCGTCGCGGCGAGCACGCGCCGGCCGCGCGGCTCAGCCGCCGATGATCACGCCGAAGTCCTGCGTGTAGATCCCGCCGGGCTGGCCGTCGGCGAGCGCCGCCGGGGGGTGCGGGGAGACGCCGATGCCGGTGTCGCGGAAGCGCGGGTCGAGGATGTTCGCGCGGTGGCCCGGCGAGGCCATCCAGGCCGCGACGATCGCCCGCGGGGTGCCGAGCCAGAGGGTGCCCAAGCCGATGTTCTCGCCGACCGCGTAGCCGATCTGGGGGCTGTAGATGTAGCCGCTGCGGCGCATCCTGCTGAGCGGCGTGTCGCCCGCGGGCCCGATGTGCTCGAAGTAGTCGCCCCAGGCCATGCTCTCGGTGTGTTCCTGGGCGGCCTGCACGAGCCGCGCGTTCCAGCGCAGCGGCTGCTCGCCCCGGTCGCTGCGTTCGCGGTTGATCAGGCACAGCGTGGCGGCGCGGACGAGTTCCACGTTGCCCGCCTGGGGGGTGATCGTGGCGTCGGGGCAGACGCCGTCGCTGGCATGCAGCACCACCGCGGGCCCCGGTCCCCGCGATGCGTGCGAGCCGCCCTGGCTGCCGCCGCGGTGGCTGGGGCAGCGCGTGCTGCGGAAGCTGCGCACGCCGCGGCGCGGCAGCGCGCGCGCCCGGTGCGCGGTCGCGCAGCGGGCCGCTCGCCTGGCGTGGGAGTGGGTCGCCAGCGCCGTGGGGACGCCGGGTCCGGCGAGCATGGAGAGGACGCTCATGGTGGCCGCGAGGGCGAGGCTGAGACGCGCCATGTGGCACGTATCGGCTCATCTCCGGGTAGACATGAGCGGTTGAGCGCAGCTTTGGACACCCCTGCGGACGGGCGAGCCGCCCCGCGGGCGGGTCAGAGCGCGAGCGAGCGGCCGAGGATCTCGCGCATGATCTCGTCGCTGCCGCCGCCGATCGGGCCGAGGCGGGCGTCGCGGGCGGCGCGCTCGATCCAGTACTCGCGCATGTAGCCGGCGCCGCCGTGGATCTGCAGGCAGTCGTCCATCAGCTCGAAGCACGCCCGCTGGGTGAGCAGCTTGGCCATCGTGACCTCCTTCAGCGGCTCCTCGCCGGCGACGAAGCGGCGCAGCGCGTCGTAGGTGACGCAGCGGGAGGTGTAGACCGAGGTGGCGAGGTCGGCGAGCTTGTGGCGGATCGCCTGGTGCCCGGACAGCGGGCGCCCGAAGGCGCGGCGCTCGCGCGCGAAGTCGGCCGTGCGCTCCCACGCGAGCGTCATCGCCCCGACCGCCCCCAGCGCCATCGCGAGCCGCTCCCACTGGAAGTTGGCCATGATCAGCTTGAAGCCCTCGTTGAGCTCGCCGAGGAGGTTCTCCTCCGGCACGAACACGTCCGCGAAGGCGATCGTGGCGGTGTCGGAGGCGTGCCAGCCGAGCTTGTGCAGCGCCGCGGAGGTGACGCCCTCGCCGCGGTCCACGATCAGGAAGGAGATCCCGTGGTGGCCGCCCTCCCGGGTGGTCTTGACGGCGGTCACGATGAAGTGCGCGCGCACGCCGTTGGTGATGTAGGTCTTCTCCCCGTTCACCACCCAGCCGCCGTCCACGCGCTCGGCGCGGGTGGTGATGCCCGCCACGTCGGAGCCCGCGCCGGGCTCGGTGATGCCCAGCGCGCCGATCCGCTCGCCGCGGATCGCGGGCACGAGGTAGCGCTGCTTCTGCTCCTCGGTGCCGAACTTCCAGATCGGCGGCGTGGCGATGTTGATGTGCGCGCCGAGGCCCGCCGCGGTCCCGCCCGAGCCGGCCCGGGCCATCTCCTCGCAGAGCACCGCCTCGTGCAGGTAGTCGCCCCCCTGGCCACCGTACTCCTCGGGGTACTTCAGCCCGAGCAGGCCCTGGGCCGCGAGCGTCGCGAAGGCCTCGTCGGGGAACCACCGCTCCTCCTCCCAGCGCTGCGCGTGGGGGGCGAGCTCGCGCTCGATGAAGCCCCGCGCCGAGGCCCGCAGCTGCTCGTGCTCGTCGGTGAAGGGCGGGGAGGGAGGGCTCATCGGCGGTGGGCGCGACCGGACCCCGGGTCGCGGCGGGTGCTGCCACAGGTGCTGCGGAGAGGTGCTCGCGCTCACCCCACCGATGCTCTCAGACTCGGCGCCGTCGCGGCCGCGCGGTCGGGGCCTGCGCGGCCCCGGCCTTCGCCCGCTCGCCGCGTGCCGGGGGCGCGCGTCAGCTGCCGACGGTGGCGCCGAGCGGGAAGCGCACTCCGGTGAGCTCCTCCGACACGTCCCACAGGCGGCGCGCCGCGTCCATGTCCTTGGCCGCGCTCGTGCGCCCCACGAGCTTGGCCGGGCCGCGCTGCTCCATGAAGCCGCCGGGTCCCGCATAGCCGTTGGGCGGGACGTCGCCCACGGCCGCGTAGAGCGTCGGCAGCGCGCCGCCCGCGGCGTCCTGTGCGATCACGGCGTTGCCCACGCGGCTGACGAGGTCCTGCAGCCGGCTGCCGCTGTGGAACTGCAGGTTGGTGGCCGCATAGCCGGGATGCGCGGCGGTGGCGATCACCGCGGAGCCGGCCTCGGTGAGGCGGCGCTGGAGCTCGGCGGTGAACAGCAGGTTGGCGAGCTTCGACTGCCCGTACGCGCGCCAGGCCCTGTACGGCCGCCGCTCCCAGTTGAGGTCGTCGAAGTCGATGCTGCCGGCGCGGTGCATGCCCGAGGAGACCGTCACCACGCGGCCGCTCACCCGCTCGAGCAGCAGGTTGGTGAGCGCGAAGTGGCCGAGGTGGTTGGTGCCGAACTGCAGCTCGAAGCCCTCCTCGGTGCGCGACAGCGGCGGCACCATCACGCCCGCGTTGTTGATCAGCAGGTCGATCTCGCCGTCCCACGAGGCGGCGAACTCGCGCACGGAGGCGAGGCTCGCGAGATCGAGCGGGCGCACCTCGGTCTCACCGGGCATGCCCGCCGCGGCCGCGCGGCCCTTGTCGGTGTTGCGCACCGCCAGCACCACGCGGGCGCCCGCGCCGGCGAGCGCCGAGGCGGCGGCCTCGCCGATGCCGCTGTTGGCGCCGGTCACGATCACGGTGCGGCCGCTCATGTCAGGGATCTGTGAACTGCTCGAAGTAGTCATGGGCAACAATGTAGCTGATGCCAACAATGATGTCAACGACAACTTGAAGGCTGTATCATCCTCGACGATGGCCGAGCGTCCGACACCGAGCGTCCCGACACCGAGCGCCCGACGCCGAGCGTCCCTATCACCACGGCAACCTGCGCTCCGCGCTGCTCGACGAGGCCGAGCGCACGGTCCGCGAGCGCGGCGTCGAGGAGCTCTCGCTGCGCGAGCTCGCGCGCGCGGTCGGCGTCAGCCACGCCGCCCCCCGCCGCCACTTCCCCGACCGCCAGGCGCTGCTCGACGCGCTCGCCGAGGCCGGCTTCGCCCGCCTCGGCCGCGAGCTGCGCGGCGCCGCCCACGGCGCGGGCGAGGACTTCCAGGCCCGCCTGGCGGCAACCGCCGCGGCCTACGTGCGCTTCGCCACCCACGACGCGGCGCTGCTCGCGATGATGTTCGCGGGCAAGCACCGCACCGACGCCGGCGCGCTCCACGAGGCCGCCGAGAACGCCTTCGCGGTGCTGCTCGAGCTGATCGAGCAGGGCCAGGCCGAGGGCGCGCTGGAACCCGGCGAGCCCGAGCGCGTGGGCCTCGTCCTGTTCGCCACCATCCAGGGCATCGCCACGCTGCTCACCGGTGGCATCGTCGCCGAGGATCAGCTCGAGGAGCTCCTCGACGACGCGATCGAGCGCTTCCTGCGCGGCTCGCGCGTCGCCGCCTGACCCCCGGCATCCCGCGCGGGCACCCGCGTGCGCGCCGCTCGCGGCCGGCCCGCTCAGCCCTGGCCGAGCACGCGCTCGCGCCGGTTGCGCCGCCACAGGCGAGCGGCGGCGATCAGCGCGGCGAGCACGAGCGCCAGCGGCACGAGCACGGCGGCCGCGATCAGCAGCACGGTCAGCGAGACCACCAGCACCCGGCCGGCGTCGTGCAGGCCGCGGTGCAGCGTGAGGCCTTCGCCGGCCGCGTGCGCGTCGCCGAGCACGGTCACTTCGACTTCGGCCGTGCCCGCGCGCCGGGTCAGGGCCGCCACCGAGCTCTCCGCCTGCGTCACCGCGGTGCGCGCGGCGGCGAGCTGTTCGCGCAGGCTCTGCAGCCGGCCTTCGGTGGTCGCCGCGGCGAGCGCGTGCAGGAGCGCGCGGCGTTCGGCTTCCGCGTCGCCGAGCCGGCGGCGGGCGGCCGCGTAGGCGTCGGTGATGTCCTGCAGCGAGCGGCTCTGCGAGCGCACCGGCGCGAGCCGCCCGATCGAGGCCAGCGCCGGCTGCAGCCGGGCGCTCGGCAGCCGCAGCGACAGCGTCGCTTCGCCGGAGCCCTGCTGCACCTGCACGTTGGACGACGCCACGAAGCCGCCTTCCCGCGCGGCCAGCGCGGCGACCTGATCCGAGGTCGCCTGCACGTCGGCGGGCGTCGTCGCGAGCGTCACCGAGGCGGCCAGCTGCTGCAGCCGCGCGGGCGCGCCCGCGGGAGGGCTCGCTTCCGGTGCGGCCGTCGCCGAGGGCGCCGCGGTCGCGGAGGGCGCGGCGGTCGCCGCGGGCGCGGAGGTCGCGGCCGGCGCCGTCGCCGGCACGGGCGCGACGGACGCTCCCGCGGCGCTCCCGCTCGCGCCCGTCGCGGGGGCGCGCGCCACGCCCGGCACCGCGACCGCCCCGGGCCCGCGCGGGGCCACGGCGGAGAGGCGGCCCGACGGCCCGTCTGCCAGGGGGCGGCGATCAGCAGCGCGGCCAGCAGCACGCAGGCCGTTGCGATCGCGCCCGCCGCGGACCTGTGCCGCAGCAGGACGCCCGCCAGCGCCGCGCCGCCGGCCGCGGCGCGCCGCGGGCGCCGCGGTTCCTCCTGCGCGTGCGCTCCGGCGCGCGCTCGCCGGCGAGCGCGCCGGCCTCGCGCTCCGCTGCGCGAGCTCGGCCTGCAGGCGCGCGTGCAGCTCGGCCGGCATCGGCGGCGCGAGCGCGCGCACGTCCTCGCGCAGCAGCCGCCAGGAGTCGGCCTCGGGGCCCCTCGGCGCGGCCGTCGAGCGCGGCCTGCAGCTCCGCCAGGGCGGCGCGGGCGGGGCGTCCTCGCCGGCGCCGGGGAAGGGGACGAGCCTCATGCGACCTCCTCGCGGTCGAGATCGATGCACAGCTCGCGCAGCCGCGAGAGCGCGCGGTGCAGACGCGTGCCGGCGTTGGACTCGCTGATGCCGAGCGCGCGCGCGAGCTCGGCGTTGGAGAGCTGGCCGTGGAACTTCAGCAGCACCACCTCGCGCTCGCGCAGCGGCAGCGCCACGAGCGCATCGCGCACGGCCGCGCGCCGCTCGACGTCGGCGAAGTCCTCACCGCCGCGCACCGCCGTCGCAGCGCCGCGCCCTCGTCCACGCGCCGCCCGGCGCGCCGGCGGCGGCGCAGCTCGTCCAGGGCGGCGTTGCGCGCGATCGCGAACAGCCACGCGCGCGGGGTGCCGCGCCGGCGGTCGATGCGCGAGCGCGAGCGGTAGAGGCGCTCGAAGGCGAGCGCGGTCGCGTCCTCCGCCGCGGCGCGGTCGCCGAGCAGCGAGACCAGGTAGCCGTGCACGTCGGCGGCGGCGTCGCGGTAGAGCGCCTCGAAGTCCTCGGCCGCGAGCGCGCGACCGGGCGCCCCGCGGCCGGCGCCCCACGGCCGCCGGCCCCACCGCCGGGCGCTCCGCGGCGCTCGCGCGGGCCGGTGCCGCCGGATCGATCGAACTCGCTCATCACCCCAACTACGTCACAGCATGGCGATCCGTCACAGGATGCCCCGGGGCGCGCTCGAACGTGCGGTTCCGGTCGGTGCATGCACCGGCCGGCGGACGCTGCGCTCAGGCGGGGCCGCATGCGGCCCCGCCCTCCTTCAGCTGCCTACAGGCCGTAGGAGCGGCCGATCACGTCGAGCATGATCTCGTCGGTGCCCGCGCCGATGCGGTTCAGGCGCATGTCCCGCCAGACCCGCTCGACGCCGTACTCGCGCATGTAGCCCGCGCCGCCGTGGATCTGGATGCACTCGTCGGCGACTTCGCAGGCCACGCGCGCGGCGTGGAGCTTGGCCATCGAGATCTCGCGCACGGGGTACTCGCCGTTGTTGAAGCGCCAGGCCGTCACGTAGACCATCTGGCGGGCCGACTCGATCTTCGTGGCCATCTCGGCGAACTTGTGGCGGATCACCTGGAACTTGCCGATTTCGCGGCCGAAGGCCTTGCGCTCGTGCGCGTACTGGAGCGTTTTCTCGAAGCATTTCTGCGCCCCCGCCACGCACCCGGCGGCGCCGATCAGGCGCTCGCCCTGGAGCTCCCACATGATGTGGTAGAAGCCCTTGCCGACCTGGCCGAGCACGGCCGTGGCGGGCACGCGCACGTCCTGGAAGGCCAGCAGCGCGGTGTCGGAGGCGTGCATCCCGAGCTTCACGAGCTTCTTCTCGCGGATCACCCCCGGGGCTGTCCATCGGCACCAGGAACAGCGTGAAGCCGTCGTAGCCGGCGTCGGGGTCGGTCTTGGTGACGAGCACGATCACGTCGGCGCGGTGGCCGTTGGTGATGTAGGTCTTCGACCCGTTGATGACGTAGTCCTCGCCGTCGCGCACCGCCCGCGTCTTGATGCCCGACACGTCCGAGCCGGCGTCGGGCTCGGTGATCCCCAGGCACAGGATCTTCTCGCCCTTGATCGCCGGCACCACCCACTCCTGCTTCTGCTCCTCGGTGCCGAACGCGAGGATCGGCGGCATCGCCATGTCGGTGTGCACCGCGATCCCCATCGCCAGGCCGCCGCGAGTTGGCGTTGCCGATCTCCTCGGCGAGCACCAGGCTCGTGTAGTAGTCGCCGCCCTGGCCGCCGTACTGCCTCGGGCTTGTCGAGGCCGAGGAAGCCGAGCTCGCCCATCCGCGGGAACACCGAGTCGGGGAAGGTCGTCTCCTCCCATTCCTCGGCGTGGGGCGCGAGCTCTTTGATCGCGAAGTTGCGGATCGACTCGCGCAGCTGTTCGTGCTCGTCGGTGAAGATGAAGTGCTTGCGCTGCGCCTTGAAGTCGGGCTTGAGAACGCTCTCGGCGGTGGCGGCCATCGGCGGTGGTCTCCTCGTCGTTCTGCTCGCGCTCGGCTGCGCGTCGCCCGCGAAGCTATCGCACGCGCACCGAGAAAGTAAACAGTAGAGCTTTCTACTTTTGCCCGATGCTCGCGCTCGCTCGCGCTCGAGGCCGTCGAGCAGCAGCCGCAGGCCGAACGCGGAACTCCGCGCGCGGGTCGGTGGCGGCCAGCACCGGCGCGGCATGCCGACCGTGGCCGGGTAGACTGTCGCGGTCGAGCGCGCCGTAGAGCCGCCCGCAGGCGCGCGCCGCCGGCGCGGGCGGGTGCCGCCCTCGGCTCGCTGGGCGAGCGCGACGCCGATGACGTACCCGGCGAGCGTGGTGTAGGCGCGGGCCGCGAGCGGCGCCTGGAAGCCGTCCGCCGCGAGGGTCGCTATCGCCCGCTCACGCGCGGCCAGCGCTTGGGCCCGGTGGGCACCCGCGCCGCCAGCAGCGTCAGCGTGCCGCGGATGCCGCGCGAGCGCATCGTAGAGAGCGCCGCGCGAAGGTCTCGCGGCCGCGCGCCAGCCGCTCGCCGCCGGCGCTCCGCCGCCGCGGCCGAGCGCCTCGCCGACGACGCCGTCGACCACCTGCCGCGAGCAGCTCGTCCCGGCTCGTTGAAGTGGCGGTACGAGGGTCGGCGGTTCCCGACCCCAGCCGCTCGGCGAGCACGCGCATGCTCGAGCTCGCCTGCGCCGGTCTCGTCGATCAGCGCCGATCGCCGTGTCGACGATCTCCGCCGCGTGCCTGGAAGGCCGGCCGCGGACCGGCGCGCTGCCGTGTGTCCACGGATTTATGGTAATGATGTAGCCGAAACGAGTCCAGCGGCTCAGCGCGCGCATGCGCTCGTCGAGCGGCGAGCGCAACCGATGGACGCAGGCCAGCGCCGCGAGTTCGTGCGCGAGCATCGCACCGCGATCTTCGGCTACAGCCGCCGTCACGGCGGTCCGGCGATGTCGATCGTCTTCTACAGCGCAGACCGCGACGAGATCCTGATCTCGACGATGGCCGAGCGCGCGAAGGCCAGGGCCGTGGTGCGCGACCCGCGAGTCTCGCTGTGCGTGCTCGACGAGCAGTGGCCGCCGAGCTACCTGCAGGTCTACTGCGAGGCGAGACTCGAGACGGACTTCGACCGCGTGGTCGACGTGATGATGCGCGATCGCCGCGTGATGGCGGGCGCGCCGATGTCCGAGGACGTGCGCCCGATGGTCGAAGAGGGGGCACGCGTGGAGAAGCGGGTGGCGCTCGTGCTCTCGCCCTATGCCACCTTCTACACGCCGCCGCGCCACGTGCACAGCGAGGCCGACGTCGGCCCCGGCCTGCTGCACGAAACGCAGTGCGCCCGCGTGACGCCGGGCGGTGAGCCGGCCCGACCGCGCGCGAAAGTGAGTAGTAGCGACTTCGCACTTCCCACGCGCGGGCGATCCGGCTAGGATCCGCGGATGGCCGCCGAGACGACGCCGACCGAGCGCTCGCGCGGCACCGAGAAGGTGCTCTACGACGTCGCCGAGCGGCGTCGCGACGATCACGCTCAACGACCCCGAGACGCGCAACGCGCTCTCGCCGGAGCTGCTCGGCGGGCTGATCGCGGGCTTTCGAGAGCGCGCGCGAGGACGAGCGCGTGCGCTGCGTGGTGCTCGCCTCCTCGCACGAGCGCACGTTCTCCTCCGGCGCCAACCTCGGCGGCTTCGCGGCCGAGGCCGCGCTCGTGCACAAGCACTTCGCGCGCGAGCGCTTCGTCGGCCTGTTCAAGCTGATCGGCGAGCTCGGCAAGCCCACGATCTGCGCGGCGCGCGGGCACGTGCTCGCCGGCGCGCTCGGGATCGCGCTGGCCTGCGACCTGATCGTCGCCTCCGAGGAGGCCAGCTTCGGCACGCCCGAGATCAACGTCGGCGCCTTCCCGTTCATGATCATGGCGCTGATCTACCGCAACGTGCCGCGCAAGAGGCCAACGAGATGCTGCTGCTGGGCGAGCGCTGGACGCGCAGCGAGGCGCTCGCGGCGGGGATCGTCAACCGCGTCGTGCCCGACGCCGAGCTCGACGCGCCGGTCGCCGACTGGGCCGGCAGGCTCGCCGCCAAGTCGCCCGTGATCATGCGCCTGGGCAAGGAAGCGATGCGCCGCCAGCTCGACATGCCGCTCGACGACGCGCTGGACTACCTGCGCGCGCAGCTCACGCTCGCGCAGTCCACCGAGGACATCGTCGAGGGCGTCAGCGCCTTCTTCGAGAAGCGCGACCCGGTCTGGAAAGGACGCTGATGAGCACCGAGCAGACAGCACCTCGCTGCTGCGGCCGCTCGTCGAGGACCTGCAGGAGCGCCGCGAGCAGATCATGCTCGGCGGCGGCGAGGAGAAGATCGCCGCGCCAGCACGAGCAGGAGAAGCTCACCGCGCGCGAGCGCCTGGCGCTGCTGATCGACGAGGGCACCTTCGTCGAGCTCGGCATCCACGGCCGGCCGCACTTCTCCCAGCGCGCGATGGAGGGCAGGGACGCGCCCGCCGACGGCGTGATCACCGGCTACGGCAAGGTCGACGGCCGCCTGGTCGCCGTCTGCGCCTACGACTTCACGGTGATGGCCGGCTCGATGGGGATGACCGGCGAGCTGAAGGTCACGCGCCTGCGCGAGCTGGCCCTGACCAAGCGGATCCCCTTCATCTGGCTGCTCGACTCCGCCGGCGCCCGCATCCAGGAGGCCGTCGGCTCGCTGTTCGCCGGCTCCGGCCACCTGTTCCGCGAGGAGGTCGTGATGAGCGGGGTGATCCCGCAGATCGCCGCCCTGATGGGCCCCTGCGCGGCCGGCACCGCCTACATCCCCGGCCTCGCCGACTTCGTGCCGATGGTCAAGGGCCGCGGCTCGATGGCGCTCGCCGGACCCCACCTCGTGCGCGCCGCCGTCGGCGAGGACGTCACCCAGGAGGAGCTCGGCGGCTCGCGCGTGCACTGCCGCAAGTCGGGCGTCGGCGACATGGAGGTGGCCGACGACGAGGAGTGCATCGAGCGGATCAAGCAGTACCTGTCGTTCATGCCCCAGAACTGCGAAGCAGCCGCCCCCGCTGCGGGCCGCCGATCGGACCCGATCGACCGCGCGCGAGGAGGACCTGCTCGACGTCCTGCCCGAGTCCAACCGCAAGCCCTATGACATGTACGAGGTGATCCGCCGGATCGTCGACGACGGCGAGTACTTCGACATCAAGGGCCAGTGGGCGAAGACGATCATCACCTGCTTCGCGCGCTTCGGCGGGCGGCCCGGCGGGGATCGTCGCCAACCAGCCCAAGCAGCTCGGCGGGATCCTCGACAACGACTCCGCCGACAAGGCCGCGCGCTTCGTCAACCTCTGCAACGCCTTCGCGATCCCGCTCGTGTTCCTGATGGACGTGCCCGGCTTCATGGTCGGCACGCAAGGTCGAGGCGGGCGGCATCATCCGCCACGGCGCGAAGATGCTCTACGCGGTCGCCAACGCCACCGTGCCGAAGATCACGGTGATCACGCGCAAGGCCTACGGCGCCGGCTACTACGTGATGAACGGCCGCGCCTACGAGCCCGACCTGATCGTCGCCTGGCCGAGCGCCGAGATCAGCGTGATGGGCGCCGAGGGCGCCGTCGAGATCGTGATGCGCAAGCAGGTCGAGGAAGCCGAGGACCCGGAGGCCAAGAAGGCCGAGCTGATCGACGCCTACCGCAAGATCATCGACGTCTACATCGCCGCCGGCAACGACATGATCGACGACGTCATCGACCCGCGCGAGACGCGCGCGACGATCTGCCGCGGCGCTCGAGATGGCCGCCGGCAAGCAGATCGAGCGGCCGTGGAAGCGCCAGGGAGTGGTGCCGGTATGAGCGCTCGAGATCGATGACCCGGTCGTGATCACCTGCTCGATCTCGGGCGCGATCGCCAACCGCGAGCAGTGCCCCGCGATCCCCTACACGCCCGCCGAGTACGCCGCCGAGGCGCGGCGGATCGTCGACGAGGGCGGCGTGCACATCCACATCCACGCCCGCAAACCCGACGGCACGCCGAGCTACGAGATCGAGGACTTCCAGGCGATCACCGACGCGATCCGCGCCGAGGTCGGGGACGCGGCGATCATCAACTTCTCCACCGGCACGATCGGCGTGCCCGGTCGAGAAGCGGATCGCCTACCTGCGCGCCTGCCGCCCGGAGGTGGCGGCGCTGAACATGGGCTCGATGAACTACGCCAAGTACTCGCGCTCGCGCAAGCAGTTCGTCTTCAACATGGTCTTCGCAGAACCCGTTCGAGGAGATCATCGAGCTGCTCGAGGCGATGAACGAGCTCGGCATCAAACCCGAGCACGAGTGCTTCGACGTCGGCCACGTCGGCAGCCTCGAGCCGCTGATCGACATGGGCGTGCTGAAGACGCCGCTGCACGTCGACTGCGTGATGGGCGTCGTCGGCGGCATCCCGCCGACGCGCGCGCAACCTCGCGGCGATGGTCGACAACATCCCCGCCGGGCTCGCACTGGGGCGTGATCGGCATCTCGCGCGAGCAGTGGATGCTGGTCGCCGCCGCGCTCACGCTCGGCGGCTCGATCCGCGTCGGCCTGGAGGACAACCTGTACCTGCCCGGACGGCGAGATGGCGCGCTCCAACGGCGAGCTGATCGCCAAGGCGCGGCAGATGACCGAGGACGTCGGCCGCCGGCCCGCCACCGTCGCAGGAGGCGCGCGCGATGCTCGCGGATCTCCAGCGGGGCCCGATGAGCCTGCCGCTGGAGGGCGTCCGCGTGCTCGACCTCTCGCGCCTGCTGCCCGGCGGCTTCTGCTCGCTGCTGCTCGCCGACTTCGGCGCCGAGGTGCTGAAGGTCGAGGACACCGGCATGGGCGACTACATCCGCTGGTCGCCCCCCTTCTACGAGGGCGCCCACGAGAGCGCCGCGCTCGGCGCTGTTCCTCGTCGCTGAACCGCAACAAGCGCTCGATCCGCCTGGACCTCAAGAGCGACGGCGGGCCGGCGAGGCGCTGCTGCGCGCTGGTGGCGCGAATACGACGTCGTGCTCGAGTCCTTCCGCCCCGGCGTGCTCGACCGCCTCGGCGTCGGCTACGAGCGCATGCGCGAGGAGAACCCCGGCATCGTCTACTGCGCGATCACCGGCTACGGCCAGGACGGCCCCAAGCGCGACGCCTCCGGCCACGACATGAACTACCTCGGCCTGGTCGGCCTGCTCGGCCTGACCGGCGAGCCACGGCGGCGAGCCCGGTGCAGGCCGCCGGGCAGATCGCCGACCTCGGCGGCGGCGCGCTGATGGCCGCCTTCGGCATCATGGCCGCGCTGCGCGAGCGCGACGGCGGCGCCCGGGCGCGCCCGGCTCCGGCGAGGGCCAGATCGTCGACGTGTCGATGTGCGACGGCGCGCTCTCCTGGCTGGCGATGGTCGCCGCCGCCTACTTCGCCGACGGCAAGCGTCCCGCGCCGCGGCGACCTCCCGCTGGCGGGCTCGCTCATCTGCTACCGCCCCTACGAATGCTCCGACGGCTGGGTCTCGCTCGGCGCGCTCGAGCCGAAGTTCTGGCAGGCCTGGTGCCGCGGCGTGGGCCGCGAGGACCTGATCCCCGCGCAGTTCGAGCGGCCCGGCTCGCACGCCCACGCGCAGGTCAGCGAGATCTTCCGCGGCCGCACGCGCGCCGAGTGGGAGCAGTTCGCGCGCGAACACGACTGCTGCCTGGAGCCGGTGCTCGAGCTCGACGAGGCGCTCGACTCCGAGCTCGTGCGCGCGCGCGAGATGGTCGTCGAGATCGACCAGCCGGGCGCCGAGCGCCCGGTCCGCCAGCTCGGGCATCCCCGTCAAGCTCACGCGCACCCCCGGCGAGCACGGCCGCCTGCCCGGGCCCGGCGCTGGGCGAGCACACCGAGGAGGTGCTGCGCGGCGCCGGCTACTCGCCCGAGCGAGGTCGCCGAGCTGCTCGCCGCCGGCGCCGCCGCCGGGCCCGCCGAGTCCGCGCACGGCCCCACGCTGAGAGCGTGAGCGGGCCGTGAGCGCGCAGCCCCGCACCCGGGCGGACGCAGTCGCGGCGGCGGACGCGGCGAGCGCGCCTCCGAGCGCGCCGCTGCTGAAGATGAGCGAGCTCGCCGAGCGCTCGGGCGTCAGCCCGGGGACGATCCGCTACTACCTGCGCGAGGGCCTGCTCGGCGAGCGGCGAGGACATCGTCCGCACCAGCCGCAACATGGCCTACTACCCGCCCGAGTACGTCGAGCGGATCGCGCTGATCAAGCGCCTGCAGGAGGAGCGCTTCATGCCGCTGCGGGTGATCCGGGGGGCGCTCGAGGACGACCCCGAGCGGGTGCACGCGCTGATCGAGCTCGAGGACCGCATCCTCGAGCGCGCGCTCGCCAGCGCCGAGCGACCGCGGGCGGCTCTCGCGCCGCGCCGTCGCCGAGCGCTACGGCGTGCCGCGCAACGTGCTCGACCGGCTCGCCGAGATCGGCGTGCTGACGCCCAACCAGCGCGGCTACGACCGCGACGACGTGAAGATCATCGAGGCGATCGCGAGCTTCCGCGCCGGCGGCTACGAGGAGGCGCTCGGCTTCACCGTCTACGACACGCTGCGCTACCGCGAGGCGCTCGAGCCGCTGGTCGAGGAGGAGGTCGCGCGCGCTGCTCGGCCGCCTCGCCGGCGAGGTCGAGGTCGAGCGCGCGATGGAGATCGTCGCCGCCGGCGCCGAGCCGCTGCGCGAGCTGATCGGGGCGATGCACTCCAAGCTGCTGCTCGCCGCGCTGCGCCGCCAGCGCGCCCGCTCCGCCGGCTGACGCGCCGCGCCGACGGCCGCGCCGCTCCGCGGAGCGGGCCGGGCTACCAGCGCGCGCGGTGGTGCTCCATCACGCCCAGCGCCGCGCGCCAGCGCGATCGCCGCCCGGGCAGCGTGCCCGAGAAGCGTGCCGAACGGCGCCCGGTAGTCGCTGCGCGACGATCACCAGGTTGTCCCTGCGCGCGCGCTCGGCCTCGGCGCGGAAGCGCAGCAGTCGCGCCGTCCTCGCAGCGGATCTCCGACAGGTCCGCGGCGAAGCCCACCGGCGCGCGCCTCGGACGGGCCGGCCCGTCGACCCACACCGCCCGCTCGCTGCCGGCGGGCGGGTCGTTGACGCCGCTGACGAGGTTCCACGCCAGCGCCACGCCGTCGGGGCCCTCGCCGACGCCCGCGCTCCAGCGCCACTCGGTGTGCCGCGCGTGGTGCCCGGCGGTGTCGTCGATCACCGCCAGCGCCCGCACCGCCCGCGGCGGGGCGCCGTCGAGCGCGCAGCGTGCCGCGCGCGGGGACGCCCGCCTGCTTGCGCGTCCACACCGCCGCGCGGCCGTGGGGGCACAGCGCCTCGATCCCGCCGTCCTCGGCGAGCTCGAGCGTCGAGCTCCACGCCGCGGTCGGCGATCCGCAGGCGCCCGGGCTGCAGCGCCCCCTCGCGCCGCGCGCGTGAACGAGCTCGAGCTCGGCGCGGCGGGGGAGCATGCGCGTGCGCTCGCGCAGCACGGCCCCGTCGCGTCGGCCAGCGCCCAGAAGGACTGGCGCGCCGGGCCGACCTGCACGATCGCCGCGCACGCCATCAGCTCTCGCCGAAGATCCCCACGTAGCGCCAGCGCTTCAGCGGCCGGCCGCGGCGCAGCGGACGGGTCTGCGCCGGCGGCGGCCCGCCGCCGGCCGTGCCCGCGCCCGCGGGCGGCGTTATGCTTCCCGTTGTTGACTGACCAGTCAATCTATGCCCGTGGTGCGAGGGCCGGCCCGCCGCGGCGGCGCGCGCGGCCGGCGGAAGGGGATGCGCGTTTGAGGGTCGCCGCAGTCCAGCTCAACTCCACCGCCGACCGGGACGCGAACCTGGCGCTCGCCGACCGCCTCACGCGCGCCGCGGCCGGCTGACGGCGCGCGCCTGATCGTACTCCCCGAGAAGTGGACCGCGATGGGCTCCGAGGAGCAGCTGCGCGCGGCCGCCGAGCCGCTCGACGGGCGCGGCGCGTCTCGTGGGCGAGCGGGCTCGCGCGCGAGCTGGGCGTCGACCTGATCGCCGGGTCGATCCTCGAGCTGGTGCCCGGCGACGGAGAAGCTCGCCAACACCTCCGTGCACGTCGACCCCGACGGCGAGGTGCAGCGCCGTCTACCGCAAGCTCCACATGTTCGACGTCGAGGTCGGCGGCCGCGTCTACGCGCGAGTCCGAGCTCGAGGACCCGGGCGATGAGATCGTCGTCTCGGAGACCGCCGGCGGCGTCCCGGTGGGCATGTCGATCTGCTACGACCTGCGCTTCCCCGAGCTCTACCGCATCCTCGCCGTGCGCGGCGCGCTGGCTGATCACGCTGCCCGGCCGCCTTCACGCTCGCCACCACCCGCGACCACTGGGAGACGCTGCTGCGGGCGCGCGCGATCGAGAACCAGGTGTTCGTGATCGCCGCCAACCAGTTCGGCGAGCACCCCGCCGGGCAGCGCTCGGGCGGGCGCTCGATGATCGTCGACCCGTGGGGGGTCGTGCTCGCCCAGGCGCCCGACGGCGAGGGCCACATCCTCGCCGACCTCGACCTCGAGGGCCAGCTGCGAGATCCGCGCGAGCCTGCCCTCGCTCGCCAACCGCCGTCCCGCCGCCTACCGCTGGCCCGCGCCGGAGCACGTGTGAGCTCGCGCAGCGGCAGGCTCGACGCGCGGCGCCGCCGCCACCCGACAAGCGCCGCCTGATCCTCGACGCGGCCGTGCGCGTGTTCGCGCGCCAGGGCTTCCACGCCTGCCGCGTGTCGGACATCGCCGACGAGGCCGGCGTCGCCTACGGCCTCGTCTACCACTACTTCGACTCCAAGGACGAGGTCCTCGACACGCTGTTCCTCGAGCGCTGGGAGGTGATGCTCGCGCTGATCCGCGAGGTCGACGCCGAGCAGATCCCGGTGCGCGAGAAGCTGCGCGCGATCGCCTCCTTCATCATCGACAGCTACCACCACGACCCCGACGTGATGAAGGTCATCATCGTCGAGGTCACGCGCGCGGCCAACTCCTTCGGCGACACCCACATCGGCACGATCCGCGAGGCCTACGACCTGATCGGCGGGATCGATCGCCAAGGCCCAGGCCGAGGGCATCTTCCGGCCCGAGATCGAAGCGCGCTTCGCCGCGATGGCCTTCTACGGCGCGATCGAGCAGCTGCTGACCGGCTGGATCTTCGACCTGCTGCCCCAGGGCGAGGAGCAGTTCGAGCACGCCAAGTGGCTGGTCGTGGAGACCGTCTGCGGCGGCCTGCAGTGCAGCCCCGTCGGCGAGGCCGAGCCTGCGCTGAGCGCCCGCGGCCGGCGGCCGGCGGCGCCCGCGCGCGGACGGGCGGGCCGCACCGCCCGCGGTGAATAGACTGCCGTGCAATGGAGAACGACATGGTCAAGCGCCTGATGTGGTCGGGCCTGCTGCCCGTCCCCGGCGCGCTCGCGAGCATCCTCGCGCACCGCTCCGCGGCGATCGTCTGGCGGCGCATGTTCGGCGAGGAGCCGCCGGAGTGAGCGCCGGCCAGACACCGCCCGCCGGGCCGGCGCAGGACGGGACGCGCAGGGACCAGCCGCAGAACATCGCCACCGCGATCGCCGACATCTCCGAACGCGCCACGCTGCTGATCCGCGAGGAGATCGAGCTGGCCAAGGCCGAGGTCGCCGAGAAGTCGACCAAGCTGGCCAGGGGCGCGGCCGTCGGGGCCGCCGCGGGCGTGTTCTTCGCGATGGCGTTCCTGTTCGCGCTGATCGGCGGCGCCTGCCTGCTCTACTTCTACCTCCCGGTCGGCAACGACTTCACCTACTTCTGGGGCTTCTTCGCGATGGCCGCTGATCCTCGTGCTGGTCGGGATCCTGGCCGGTGTGATCGCCGCGAAAGTCCTCAAACGCGGCTCGCCGCCGGTGCCGACGATGGCGATCGACGAGGCGCGCAAAATCCGCGAGACCGTCGAAGCGCCCGCGCCCGCGCCGGCTTCGCCGCGCCCAGCATCCGCCGCGCCCGCGTCCGCCGCCCCGGTCGCGCCGGTCGCACCCGAGACGACGGCCCCCGTCGCCGCCACGCCGGGGGGCGAGGGCTGATGGCCCAGCGCACGCCGGCCGAGATCCGCAACTCGATCGAGAGCAACCGCATGGAGCTCGCCGTCTCCGTCCAGCAGCTGCGCGGCGAGGTCGAGCGCCTGACCGACTGGCGCAGGCACGTCGAGCGCCACCGCAGCGAACCGTGCTCGGCGCGGCCGCCGTCGGCCTGCTGATCGGCACGCGCATGCTCCGCCGCGCGCCGGCGCCGCCGCGCCGCTGACAGCGGCCCGGGCCGTCAGGCCAGCAGCGCGCGGGGCAGCCCGCCCACGCCGATCAGGCCGGGGCCGGTGTAGGTGCCGATCACCGGTCCCACTTCGGAGGCGAACACCGGCTCGGAGTCGAAGATCTCGCGGCAGCGCTCGATCAGCCGCTGCGGCCTGCTCGGGCGCCTGGATGTGCTGCACGACCCAGCCGTCGGAGCCGGCGTCGTGGAGCTCCCGGGCGTAGTCGCACCATCCGCTCGAACGCCCGTCCCGGCGGTGCGCACCCGCTCGACCGGCATGATCTCGTACTCCAGCGAGAGGATCGGCTTGATCTTCAGCGTGCCGCCGAGCCAGGCCTGGGCCTTGCCGATGCGCCCGCCGCGGCGCAGGTACTCGAGCGTGTCCAGGCAGAACCAGATGCGCAGCGACCTCGCGCGAGCGGCGCACGTGCTCGGCCACCTGCTCCCGGCGGCGCCCGTGCGCGCCGCGGCGGCGGCGGCCAGCAGCAGCATCGCGCTGCCGCCGCAGGCGGTTTCGCCGTCGATCACCTCGACGCGGTCGCCCATCCCGCGCTCGGCCAGCAGCGCCTGGGCCTGGCGGGCGGCCTCGAAGGTGCCGGAGATGCCGCCCGCGAGGTGGACCGAGACGATGTCCTGCCCGCCGTCGAGCAGCGGCTCCCAGACCGACAGGAAGTCGCCGATCGAGGGCTGGGAGGTGGTCGGCAGTTCGGGGTCGGTGCGCAGGCGCTCGTAGAACGCGGCGAAGCCGTCCATCTCCAGCTCGCGCACCGTTCTCCCCGCGCCAGCCCACGTACAGGCTGACCTGGTGGATGCCCTGCTCCTCGGCGAGCGCCCGGGGGAGGTAGTGGGTGCTGTCGGTGGCGATCGCGACGGTTGCCATGCGGCGCGAGACGCTACAGCACCGCCTGCGCCAGCTCCCCCGACTCGAACATCTCGGTGACGATGTCGCAGCCGCCGACCAGCTCGCCGGCGACGAACAGCTGCGGGATCGTGGGCCACTGCGAGATCGCCTCAGCTCCGCGCGGATGCGCGGGTCGGGCAGCACGTCCACGGCGGCGAAGGGCACCTCGAGCTCCTGCAGGATCGCCACGGTGCGCGCGGAGAAGCCGCAGGCGGGGGCCTCGGGGGTCCCCTTCATGAACAGGATCACGCGGTGCTCGGAGATCGCCTCGCCGATCGCCTGGCGGATCGGGTTGTCCTCCCCGCCGGCGGCCGTCGCGGGCGCGGGGGCCGGGTCGCTGCTCAACATCGGGATCGGCTCGAACTGGCTGGCGGACATGGCAGGGCTCCTGGCTGTCAGTGGGTGTTGGTCTTCGCTGGGGTCTGCGTCCTCAGCGCGAGGGCGTGGATCGCGCCGCCGACCTCGGCGCCGAAGACGTCGTAGACGAGGCGGTGCTGGGCCACCCGGCTCAGCCCCGCAAACGCCTCGGCGGTGACGGTCACGTTGAAGTGGTCGCCGCCGCCGGTGTAGTCCTCGACCTCCGCGCGCGCGCCCGGGATCGCGGTCTCGATGCGCGTCTGTATGTCCTGCGCGGTGGGCACCTGCCCTAGCGTAGAGGATCGCGGCAGCCCTTCCGGGCGGGGCGCCGGACCGCCCGCCGGGTGCGCGCCGCCGTCCCGGCGGGGTCCGGGGGTCGGCGCGCGGCGGCGCCGCCGCCCGGCGGCCCGCGGGCCTCGCTATACTTTGGAAAGTTTTGCGGTCCGCAACAGGAGCCAGGCGATGATCGAGATCACCGACAGGGGCGCCGAGAAGGTGCGCGAGTTCCTCGATTCCCAGCAGGCCGACCTCAGCGTCGCCGGCCTGCGCGTGGGCGTGCGCGGAGGGGGCTGCTCGGGCTTCCAGTACCAGCTCGCCTTCGACGAGCAGCGCGACAGCGACAGGGTGTTCGAGAGCCACGGGCTGAAGCTGCTCGTGGACGGCGAGGCCCTGCAGTTCGTGCGCGGGCTCGACGATCGACTACGAGGAGAGCCTGCAGGGCGCGGGCTTCAAGGTCGAAAACCCCAACGTCGTGGCCGCCTGCGGCTGCGGCTCCTCCTTCCGGGTCGCCGAGGAGGAGCAGGTCTCAGCGGTCTGAGCCGCGGCTCGGCCCCGCCGGAAGATCCTCCCGAGAGCCGGTGGCGATCCTCCCGCAGGAGCTGCGCCGGCTGACGCCCGACCGCCTCCGCGACGACGTCCGCGCCCGCTCGGCGGCGCTGTGGCTGGGGCTGATACCGCCGCGCACGATGCACTCCGAGCAGGACGCCGGCGTGCTGCTGGCGGCGGCGCGCGGCGCGCGCCGCGTGGTCGAGATCGGCGTCTACGAGGGCGCCTCCGCGGTCGCGCTGTGCGGGGCGCTCGGCCCCGGCGCCGAGCTGCACCTGATCGACCCCTTCGGCTCGCGCCCGGACGCGCTGCCGAGCGGCTGGCGCGGGGTCGAGCGCGCGAGCCGCCGGGCGGTCGCGCGGGCCTGCCGGCGGGCCGGCGCACGGGCGCCGCGCGTGCGCTGGCACATCGCCCTCTCGCACGAGGTCGCACGTCGGCTGGGACGGGCCGGTCGACCTGGTGTTCATCGACGGCGACCACTCCGAGGCCGGCTGCGAGCGCGACTGGCTGGACTGGGCCCCGCACGTCGCCGCCGGCGGCCTCGTCGTCTTCCACGACGCGCGCGCCGGCCGCGCCGGCGGGCGCGGGCTGCCGGGGCCCACCGCCGTCGTCGACCGCCGCCTGCGCGGCGCCGGCCAGGCCGGCTGGGAGATCGCCGCAGAGGCCGACCGCACGGTCGCGGTGAGACGGCTCGCGCCCGCCTGACGACGGCCCGCGCCGACGCCCGCGCCGTTGCCGTTTTCACACTTAGCTGGCCAACCAGCCAAGCCCGGCCGTACTCCCGCCGCGTCCCGGCTGGTCGTACAGCCAGTCACCGACGCGGGTTGTAACCGTTAAGCACGCTTGACGGCGCGCCTCGCCTGTGCTACGGTCCCCGCCGACATGAGGTCGCGTGGAGTGAGGGGGATGGACTGCCCAGGCCGCTGGCGGGGCTCAGGCCTTTGCCGAGGCACCGGTCGGCTGCTGTTCTCTCGCCGTCCGCCGGGAGACCGGCTGACGCGGGGGCGCGCCACGGGAGCTCATGTCGGTTCCACCTTGACGCTGGTGGGCAGTTGTGCCAGAGTCGGGGCAGAAGGAGAAGGGCCGTTGGCTGGGGTTCAGGCAACGGGGACGATCCGGCGGGAGCTTCGCCCCTGTCGTTAGGAGGGGGCGGCGCGTGCACGCCGGTCAAGCTAGACCCACAGAGGGAAAAGGAGCAGTGAGTAGATGACTCGTATCAAGATGCTGGGGCTTTGCCTCGTTGCCATGTTCGCGATCAGCGCGGTGGCGGCGTCGGTGAGCTCCGCGGAAACCCCGCCCGAATTCTTCGGGAAGGCTGCTGTCGGCACGACCGTCGGCCCAGTGGCATTCACCGACGAAAGCGGCGTGGCATACCTCCAGGGTAAGACCAGCGGTCTGAAAGTGGAGTGCACGAAATCCACCGGTACCGGCGAAGTGACCGGTCCGAAAACCGCCAAGAACAGCGTCACGCTGTTCTCCGGCTGCGAAATCAACGGGCTCGGCTACCCCTGCGAAAACCAGGGTGCCGGCACCAAAGAGATCAAAACTCACGCCGACGAAAGCGACGCTGGGCGAGGTCAAAGCCCCGAGCACCGACGGTATGAAGCTCACCCCCGAATCGGGCACGCTTCAGGCGGCTTGGGAATGCGCCGGCGGTGGCGTCCTGATCGAAGCCAACGGTAACCTGTTTGGTTCGATCACGGGTGCGACGGCCACGACGATCGCGGCTGGCAAACTCGCCACCAGCATGAAACTGGAGTTCAAGGACCACACGAACAACCAGGAATACGAAAAATTCGTAGGCGGCGCGGGCAGTGAACACATCACGTCCACCATCCGCGAATACCCGTCCTACACGCCCGTCACGGAAGAGGGCATCCAGGTCAGCACCTCGACGATCAAAACGAACCCCGCTGGCCAGGTCGGTATCACGAAGCCGTAGTTACGTAGCAACCTGAAGTACAGAAGTACGCAGCGGCGCGTGGGGCCCCCGGGCCCCACGCGCTGTTTCGTTAACCGACGTGGTTCGACGCGCCCCGGCCACGCGGGGAGCCGGGGCGTCACATCCCGGGCGCGGCTCGACGCCGGCCGGCCGGGCCGGTGTCACACCCCACACGCGGCGCGGCGCAACTGCGGGCGCCGGGCCGGGTTACACCTGATGAGATCTGTCGAGGGTTGAGCCGGAACGGCGCGCGAGCACGGCGGTTCCCGCTTGACAGCCCAGAGCGACCCGATAGACTCGACCGTGGGGAATGGATCGAAGCCGAGAGGGACCGCATGAGCAGCAGCGACCGGGAGGACGAGGGGGGAGCGGAGGACAGCGCGGCGACGCCGCGCGGTGAGGCCACACGGCGCGCAGGCGCAGGCGCGATTCCCGTCTCCCGCCGTTCCCGGCGCGGCCCCGTCCGCTGCATCCTCGCGCTCGCGCTGCTGCTCGCCGGGCTGCTGAGCGCAGCCCCCGCGCTCGCCGCGCCCCTGGAAGAACCGATCGTCCGCCACGAGATCAACGAATCTCGTAGCCGGCTGTTCACCGAAGCGACGCGCAAGCCGAAAAGCAAATGCTTCTTCGAAGAACCGGAGGGCGCGGTCTACAGCGCCAAGACCGGCGAACTGCTCGTCTACGACCGTGCGAAAAACTCGATCGACCGCTTCAGCGCCAGCGGCGCCTGCATCGGCCGCCTGAAGGTCGGCAAGGAAGAAACCGGCGAAGAAGGCAACGAAGGCCTCGCCGTCGACAACGACCCGACCAGCGAATCCTACGGCGACGTCTACGTCGCCGCGATCTCCGGCGCGGAAGACACGTGGGGCGTGACCAAGTACGAATACAAGCCTGAAACCGGTAACTACGGCGTCGTCAAAACGATCAAGAAGTTCAAGTACGAAGAAGAAGTCGTCGAAGAACTCCCCGAAATCCACGGCCTCGCCGTGGACGCCAGCGGCAACCTGTGGATGTACCAGGGCGAACTCGTCTACGGCTTCAACAGCGAACGCCAGAACAAGTACGTCTCCCACGTCGAAGTCTCCGGCAGCTGCGGTCCCAAGACCGGCTTCCTGGTCAGCCCCGGCGCCAAGTACTTCTACCTCGGCCGCGAACGGGAAAGCCGCACCGGGGAATGCGAATACGAAGACACCGAGCTGGTGCAGGTGCGCGCCGCCACCGGCGAACCGGTCAGGGAAGAAGAATCCGGGTCGGCCTACAGCTCCCAGCTCGACCCCGGCCAGGCGACGACCGGCGCGGCGCTCGACCCCTCGACCGGGATCGTCTACGTCGGCCACGCCGGCGACATCGCGGCGTTCGCCCCCGGCGGCGCGTTCCTCCAGCGCTTCGGCGAACAGCCCGGCCCCTACCAGCTCGAAGACGCCGCGGGCGTCGCGCTGGACCCCGCCACCGGCGAAGTGTTCTCCCCCGCCAACCCCGGCTACGAAGGCGCGATCTACGTCTACACGCTGACCCCGGAGGAATCCGGGGGGACGCCGCAGGCGGAACTCCCCGACCACCGCGCCTACGAACTCGTCACCCCGCCGAACAAGCACGGCAGCGCCGTGTACCCGATCAGCCACTCCTTGGGCGTGGACCAGGCCGCCGAAGACGGCGAAGCGATCACCTACACCTCCTCCGGGCCGATCGTCGCCCACCCGGCCGCCAGCCGCTCGCCCGAACCGACGGTCAACCTCTCCCGGCGCGGGCCCGCCGGATGGGAAACGCAGGACCTCGCCACGCCGCGCGGCCCCGTCCCGATCGGCTACAAAAACGAAGGCACCGAGTACCGCTTCTTCAACGCCGAACTCGACGAGGCGTTCGTGCAGCCGGCGATCGGCTACTACGTGCGCAGCGAAGTCGCGCTCTCGCCGAACGCCACCGAAACCACGCCCTACCGGCGGAGCCTGGCCGGCGGCGAATGCCTGCCGGTGCCCTCGACCTGCTACCAGGCGCTCGTCTCGCCGATCGACACCACCAGCGAAGCGTTCGGCGACCTGATGAAGTTCTCGGGCTCGAGCGCCGACGGCAACCACGCCGTGTTCGCGTCCAAAGCCGAGCTGCCGCCGGCCGGCAACGGGGCCGACGAACAGCAGCTGTACGAGTGGAGCCCCTCGGGCGCGCTCGTCGCCGGCGGGGAAGAAGGGGGCACGCTGCAGCTGGTCAGCGTCCTGCCGACGGTCGAAGCCGGCGAAGAACCGGCCCCCGACGAAGCGGAATCGGCCGATGACCCGATCCTCGGCGCCGCCAATGACGGCGACGACGTGGAACAGAAGAACGGCGACACCCGCCACGCGATCTCCGACGACGGCAACCGCGTGATCTGGTCGAGCGAAAGCGGCGGGCAGCTGTACGTGCGCGACATGGCCAGGGGCGAAACGCTGCGTGTGGACGTGCCCGAAGCGGGCGTGCCGACCCCGGCCGCGGCCGCCGCGAACTTCCAGACCGCGAGCGCGGACGGCTCGAAGATCTTCTTCACCGACGGCGAAGCGCTGACCAAGGACTCGACCTCGCTCGAAGGCGTGGAACCGCTCGAACAGGAAGACCTCTACGTCTGCGAAGTCGTCCTCAAGGTCAACAAGAACGGCCACGAACGGCTGGCCTGCGACCTCAAGGACCTCACCACGCAGGCGAGCAACGAAACCGCCGGCGTGTTCGCGGTCGTGGGCAGCAGCGACGACGGCAGCTACGTCTACTTCGTCGCCGACGGCGCGCTCGCGCCCGGCGCCGGGCCCGGCACCTGCCTCCACGCAGGCGAACGGGCCACCGAAGGAGTGGAAGAAGCCGAAGGCAAGGTGCCGCTGCGCAGCTGCAACCTCTACGTCGTCCATGACGGCAGCACGGGCTGGGAAGCGCCCCGCTTCGTGGCCCGGCTCACCGAGGCCGACCACCCCGACTTCAGCACCCAGCCCTTCGAAGGGCTCACATCGCGGGTCTCGTCGAACGGGATGTTCATGGCCTTCATGTCGAGCTCGAGCCTGACCGGCTACGACAACCGCGACAGGGCCTCCGGCCTTCCCGACGAGGAGGTCTACCTCTACGACTACGCCGCCAACCGCGTCATCTGCGCCTCCTGCAACCCGAAGAACGAACGGCCGGCCGGCGTCCTCGACACCCAGAACTCGGGCGAAGGCAAAGGCCTGGTCATCGACCGGAGCAACAACTGGGAAGGCCACTGGCTGGCCGCGAACATCGCCGGCTGGAGCTACGTGAGCCCCAACAGCACCTACCACCTCTCGAACAACCTCTCCGACACCGGCCGTCTGTTCTTCAACAGCGCCGACCCGCTCGTACCGGCGGCGAGCAACGGCAAGGCCGACGTGTACGAGTACGAGCCCGACGGCGAAGGCACGTGCGCCAGCGCGACGGGCTGCATATCGCTGATCTCCAGCGGCACCTCCGAACACGAATCGGCGTTCGTCGACGCCAGCGCGACCGGCTCGGACGCCTTCATCTACACGACGGCGCAGCTGGTCGCGGCCGACACCGACAGCGCCGACGACATCTACGACGCGCGCGTCTGCACGACCGAATCCCCGTGCAAAACCTCGCCGGTCGTGACCGCCGGGCCGTGCGCCGAAAAACCGGAAGAAGCGACCTGCCGGGGCGGCTACGAAGCGCCGGCGCTGGGCGGCGTGGCGCCGCCGAGCACCCAGGCCGGTTCGGGCAACCACGGCACGCGCGTAGAAATCCCCAAGAACGGCGTGCTGCCCGAAAAAACCAAAACCACGCCGAAGAAACTCACGCGCAAGCAACTGCTCGAAAAGGCGCTGAAGAACTGCAAATCGAAGTACAAGAAGAACAAGAAGAAGCGCCAGTCCTGTGAAAAGCAGGCGCGCAAGAAATACGGCGCGGCCAAGAAGGCCAAGAAGGCCAAGCGGGCCGTGAAGGCCCGGAGGGCGGGACGATGACTGCGCGGCGAGGGCTCACCGCCGCCCCGCGGGCCCTGCTCGTGGCCCTGCTGGCGCTGACCGCCGCCCTGCTGCTCGCCGGGCCGGCGTTCGCCGCTGCGCCTGAACAGCCTTGGCTGAGGCTCACCGGCGGCTCGATCCCGGGAGTGCTGCAGCCCGGCGGCGGCGAACAGTGGGTGACCGCGTCGGCGGCCAACCTCGGCGACGCCACGCTGCAGGCGAGCGTCGCCCATCCCGTGGTCATCACCGACACCCTGCCGGCCGGCTGGACGCTGCAGGGCGAACTGCCCGGCTGGACAAAGTGGCCGGTAACCGGCCAGCAGGGCTCCTCATGCCCGGTCGCGACCGTCAACGACCACCTCGTCGTGACCTGCACGATCACCGAATCGCTGGACGCCTTTGAACGGTTTGAAGTCCAGACCGGGGTGAACATCCCGGGCGGAGAACCGGTGGGGTCCTACTCCAGCGAAGTCACCGTCACCGGTGGGGAAAACCTCACGAAAAAGACCGCGCCGCTGCACGCGACGATCAACGTCGGCGACTCGGCGACGCCGTTCGGCGTCGAAGCCTTCGAAGCGGAGCCGGAAAACGACGAAGGCGGCCCGGAAACGCAGGCCGGCGCGCACCCGTTCCAGTTCACCACCTACCTGCCCCTGAACACCACCCGCACCACCTACCTCAAGGAAGGCACGCCGCACGCGATCACGGTGACGCCGGAACCGGTCAAGGACCTGCGCGTGAACCTGCCCGCGGGTCTGATCGGCAACACGCGCGCGGTCCCGCAGTGCACCGACGCCGAGTTCACGACGATCAACGAGAAGGGTCTGGCCAGCGAATGCCCGCCCGAAACGGCGATCGGGGCGGCTCAGGCCTACGTCTTCGAACCGATCCTGGTGGGGCCCTACGGCATCAGCACGCCGGTCTTCAACCTGGTGCCCGCCAAGGGCGAGCCGGCCCGCTTCGGCTTCCTCGCCCTCGGCGTTCCCGTGGTGCTCGACACGGTCGTCGACGGCGGCGACTACCACGTGGTCGTCAACATCGACAACGTCCCTGAGGCACTGCCCGTGCTGAGCAGCCTCGTCACGATCTGGGGCAACCCCGGCGACAAACGCCACGACTCGTCGCGAGGCACCGACTGCCTCGCCCGCGGTTCGGCCGAAGAAGGCCTACACGTCGTCTGCAAGCAGCCGCCGATCCGCGCCACCGAAGCGTACCTGACGCTTCCCACCTCCTGCGGGCCGCTGGAATCCAACGTCGAAGCGCTGTCGTGGACGACCGGCGCGAGCTTTCCTGAAGCCGTTCGACGCGACCTCGCCGGTGACGCTGACCGGGTGCGAAAAGCTCCCCTTCACGCCGCAGATGAGCATCACCCCGGACAAGCCCGAAGAAACGACGACGAACAGCCCGCTCGGCCTGAAAGTGGTGCTGAAGGCGCCGCAGACCACCACGCTGGAAGAAAACGGGCTGGCCGAGGCCGACCTGCGCAACTCGACCGTGACGCTGCCGGCCGGCATCCAGCTGAGCCCCTCGGCGGCCAACGGCCTGGCGTCGTGCTCGGAGTCCGCGGTCGGGTTCGAAAAAGAAAACCCGCAGAGCCACACGCTCGAATTCGCACCCGAAGAAGCCAAGGAAGAAAGCGAAGCCGAACAGACCCAGCGCGAAGAAGCCGGCACGCTCTGCCCGAAGGCCTCGAAGGTCGGCACGGTGCGCATCAAGACGCCCGTGCTCGCCCAGGAACTGCACGGCAACGTGTACCTCTCAGAACAGGAACACAACCCGTTCGGCTCGCTGTTCGGCTTCTACATCGTCGTCAAGGACGTCAAGACCGGCGTCGTCGTGAAGCTCGCCGGCAAGGTCGAGCCCGACCCCGAAACGGGCCAGATCACGACGGTCTTCGAAAACGCGCCGCAGGACCCCTTCGAAGAATTCGAATTCGAAGTGTTCAACGGCCCCCGCGCCTCGGTCGCCAGCCCCGCCGCCTGCGGCACCTACACGACCTCGGCATCGTTCACGCCGTGGTCGGGCACCGCCACGGTCGGCAGCTTCGGCTCGGAATCCGAACTGCAACTGCCGTTCACCTCGGGCCCCGGCGGGACGCCGTGCGCGAGCACGCAGCCCTTCGCCCCGGCCTTCGTGGCGGGCACGACCAACAACCAGGCGGGCGCGCTCACCGGCTTCACGCTGAACATCACCCGGCCGGGCGAAGACCAGGCGCTGAAGGAAATCACGATGACGCTGCCCCCCGGCTTCGCGGGCTACCTCAGCCACGTCGAACAGTGCCCCGAACCGCAGGCCAGCCAGGGCACGTGCGGCCCCAACAGCCTGATCGGGTCCGCGACCGCGGTCGCCGGGCTCGGGTCCGACCCCTTCACCGAGACGGGCGGCCAGGTCTACATCACCGGCCCCTACGGCAAAGCGCCGTTCGGCCTGTCGGTCGTGATCCCGGCCAAGGCGGGGCCGTTCAACTTCGGCAACGTCGTCACGCGGTCTGAAATCAACATCAACTCCACGACCGCGCAGCTGAGCATCAGCAGCCCGCTGCCGACGATGCTCAACACGACCACCGGCCCCGGCGGCGGCCCCGGCCTGAAGACCGGCGCCCCGGTTCAGCTGCGCCAGGTCGAAGTCAACATCAACCGCCCGAACTTCCAGTTCAACCCGACCAACTGCAGCCCGCTGTCGATCACCGGCACGCTCACCGGCGAACACGGTGCGACCGCCCCGGTGTCGGAGCCCTTCCAGGCGCAGAACTGCCAGGCGCTGCCGTTCAACCCCACCCTGGAAGTCGAAGCGGGCTCCAAATACACCAAACTCGACGGCACCAACCTGAGCGTCAGGGTGACCTCCGGCCCCGGCCAGGCGAACATCGCCAAAACCAAGCTCACCTTCCCGCTGCAGCTGCCCTCGCGGCTGACGACGCTCCAGAAAGCGTGCCTGGCGGCGACGTTCCACACCAACCCGGCCCTGTGCTCACCGGAATCGATCATCGGGACCGCGGTGGCCAACACGCCGGTGCTCAACAACCCGCTCACCGGGCCCGCCTACCTGGTCTCCTACGGCGGCGCAAAATTCCCCGACGTCGAGTTCGTGCTGCAGGGCGAAGGCATCACGCTCGTGCTCGACGGGTCGACCAACATCCACAACGGCATCACCAGCTCGAGCTTCGAATCGGTGCCCGACGCTCCCGTCAGCACCTTCACGGTCACGCTGCCGGCCGGGCCGAAATCGGCGTTCACCGGCTACGAAAGCCTGTGCAAGCCCACCACGGCCGTCACCAAGACCGAGATCGTGACCAAGAAGGTCGGCAAGAAGACGGTCAAGGTCAAGAAGAACGTGACCGTCAACGTCGCCGCCCCGCTCGTCCTGCCGACGATCCTCACCGGGCAGAACGGCGACGTGATCACCGAGGAAACGCCGCTGAAAGTGACAGGCTGCCAGGCGGTCGCGAGCTTCAAATCGGCCAAAGCGAAACCGCTCACCCGCGCCCAGAAGCTGAAGGCCGCGCTGAAGGCCTGCAAGAAGAAGAAGAACCGCGCCGCCTGCGAAAAACAGGCCTACAAGAAATACGGGCCGCTGAAGAAGAAGAGGGCACGGAGCGGCCGCCGGCGAGGCGGCCCCGGCCGCCGGCCTCGGGCGCCCCGGGCTCGGTCGCGGCCTCCGCGCCAGCCCGGCTCGTTGGCCACCCTGCTACCCCGGCTCTTCGGCCCGGCTACGCCGGCTCGTTAGCCAGCGAGCGCCACAGGTAGCGGCAGGCGAGCGTGCGGTGCGGGCGCCAGGGCTCGGCGATCGCCTCGATCGTGGCGGGGTCGGGCAGTCCCGGCAGCCCGTAGGCGCGCTCGATCGCGCGGCGGATGCCGAGGTCGCCGACCGGCAGGACGTCGGGCCGCTGAAGATGGAACATCAGGAACATGTGCGCGGTCCAGGCGCCGATGCCCTTGACGGCGAGCAGCTCGGCTTCGACCTGGCCGTCGGGCAGCTCGTCCATGCGCTGCAGCTCGAGCTCGCCGGAGATCACGTGCTCGGCGAGCGAGCGCAGGAAGCCGACCTTGGCGCGCGAGAGGCCCGCCGCCGCGCGCAGCTCCTCGGGGTCGTCGGCGAGGATCTCCTGCGGCGTCGGGGGCCGCTCGCCGAAGCGCGCGATCAGGCGGCCGTAGATCGCGCGGGCGGCCTTGACCGAGAGCTGCTGCCCGGTGATCGCGCGCACCAGCGCGCCGTAGTGGTCCTCGCGCTCTGGGCGGCCCTCGGACGGGTCGCCGAGCGGTCCGGCGGCGGCGATCAGCTCCGCCATCACGGGGTCGGCGCGGCGCAGATGCGCAGCGCCGGCGGGTGTGCGGGCCACGCGCGCCTCAGAGGGCCGGCAGCGCGCTCTCGAGCGCCACGGGCTCTCCGTCGAGCGCGTTCAGCGCGCGGGGCAGCGACATCGCCAGGCAGGTGAAGCTGGGGGTGTCGCGGACGGTGTAGCGCGAGGCCTCGGTCGTGCGCAGCCGCTGCACGAGGTCGAGGAACGTGGCCGCGTCGTCGGTGTCGAAGGCGACCACGAACTCCTGGTCGTCGAGGCCGAAGGAGTAGGTCGTGTGGTTGTCCACGCCCGGGTATTCGCGGCCGACCTGGATGTGGCCCTGCATGATCCGCCAGCGCTCCTCGGCCGGCAGCGCGTACCACTCGCGCGACTTCACGAACGGGTAGACGAACACGTACTTGCCTTTGAACCCGCGCACGACCACGCGCTCGTCGTCGGAGTATTCGGAGGTCTTGCGCAGGCCCAGGAACGAATGCGGGATCTCCGCCCACTTCATCAGCCCGCTCTGGGACAGCACGACGTGGAACTCGTGGATGCGGTCGAGGTTCTCGGCCTCGGCGACGAGCAGCATCTCGGCGTCGCCGCGCGTGCCCACCAGCGAGAACGACTGCAGCAGGTGGCCGTCGGCGAAGTCCTCGCAGGCGGCCATGAACTCGTGCTTGTGCTCGCCGCGCTCCTCCGGCGGCAGCCGCCGCCAGGCCGGGTCGAGCTTCAGGAACGTGTACTTGACGAAGCGGCTCGTGCTCACCGGGGGGATTATCGCAGCCCGCGACGCCGCGCCGGGACGGGGCCCGCCCCGCCTTCGCGGGGCGCTGCCGCAGGCCGCTGGGGCCGGCCGCGCAGGGGCTTTCCGCGGCGCGGCGGCAGGCCGCGGGGGCCGGCCCCGGGTGGGCTTCGCGCGGCGCGGCGGCACATCGCGGGGGCCGGCCCCGCCCCGGCTGCGGATAGAGTGTGTGGCCGTGCGGATCGCGCTGCTGTCGCCGTACTCGTGGACCTACCCCGGAGGCGTCACACGCCACATCGAGGCGCTCGCCCGCGAGCTGAGCGAGGGCGGCCACGAGGCGCGCGTGCTCGCGCCGTTCGACCCCGACGACCGCCTGTCGATGCGGCTGCACCGCGGCGCGCGGCCCCAGCCGCGCCCGATCCCCGAGCAGTTCGTCTCGCTGGGGCGCACGGTCGGCCTGCCGGCCAACGGCGCGGTCTCGAACATGGCGCTCACGCCGCACGCCGTGCTGGCGCTGCGCCGCGAGCTGCGCGACGGCGGCTACGACGTGTTGCACATCCACGAGCCGGTCGTGCCGACCCTGTCCTGGGATGCCCTGTGCAGCGCCGGCGAGCTCCCGCTGGTGGGCACCTTCCACACCTACTCCGAGAACGCGCTGACGAACGGCTTCGCCGCCGGGCCGCTCGGCGGACGCAGACGGATGAACCGCCTGCGCGTGCGGATCGCGGTGTCCGAGGCGGCGGCCTGGACCGCGCGGCGCTTCTACGGCGGGCGCTACCGGATCGTTCCCAACGGCGTGCTGATCCCCGAGGCGGAGGCCCTCGGCGCGGCCCGCGCGCCCGCACGGGGTGGGCCCGGGGAGGGGCCGCTGCGCATCCTGTTCATCGGCCAGGCCGTGGAGCGCAAGGGCCTGCCGGTGCTGCTGCGCGCATTCGAGGCGCTGCGGCAGGAGATCCCGGCGACGCTCACGCTGGTGGGCGCGAGCGCGGGCGAGGTGGCGCACATGATGCTCGACGACCGCGGGGTGACGGCGCTGGGGAAGGTCTCCGAGGAGCGCAAGCTGGCCGAGCTGGCGTGCGCGCAGGTGGTGTGCGCGCCGTCGCTGCACGGCGAGAGCTTCGGCATGGTCCTGACCGAGGCCTTCGCGGCGGGCGTGCCGGTGATCGCCTCGGACATACCCGGCTACCGCGACGTGCTGCGCGACGGCCGCGACGGGCTGCTGGTCCCGCCCGGCGACGCGCTCGCGCTGGCGGAGAGCCTGCGGGCGCTCGCGCTCGACCACGGCCTGCGCGGTGCGATGGCGCTGCAGGCGCGCGAGCGCGCCGAGCGCTTCGCCTGGCCGCACGTCGCGGCCGAGGTGCTCGACTGCTACGAGACCGCGCTGCGCATCGGCTCGCCCGCGACCCGCGTCGGGCGCGTGGCCGTGCGCTACGGCCTGGCGCCGGCCGACCTGCTGCCGCGCATCCCCGCCGAGCGGCTGCCGAGCCTGCGCGGCTCCGAGCGCGTCACGCCCGAGGCGCTGCCGGGCCGGCGCGCGCCGCGGGCGCTCCGCGGCGGGGCGGTGCTGCTGTCGTGCCTGGCCGGCGTGGCGCTGTTGCTGCTGGCGCTGGCGGACATCGGCTTGGAGCGGGTCGCGGCGAGTCTGCTGGCGTCCAAGCCCGGGCTGCTGGCGGCCGGGCTGGGGCTGATGTGCGCCTCGATGTTCGCCCGTGCGATCGCCTGGCACGCGATCCTCCGCGCGGCGCCGACGTGGCGCAAGGCCACGCGCCGGGATGCGATGCAGGGCACCTTCATCGGCGTGCTGATGTCCTCGACGCTGCCCGCCCGCCTGGGCGAGCCCTCGCGCGCGCTGATCGTCGCGCGGCGGCTCGGCCGCGCGCGCGAGACGCTGCCGGTGGTGCTCGGCACGATGGTCTCCCAGACGCTGCTCAACCTGCTCGTGCTGGTCCTGCTGGGGATCACGATGTTCTCGAGCGTCGACCCGCTCGACGGCCACCACGGCGCGCTGATCGCCGCGGCGCTGGCGCCACTGCTGGCCCTCGCCGCCGTGCTGGTGGCGCCCGCGCTGGTGCCATCGGCCGCGGTGTCGCGCTCGGCGCGCGCGGAGGCCCTGCGCGCGGGGCTGCGCAGCCTGCTCGCGCGCTTTCGCGACGGCCTGCGGATCTTCTCCCACCGCCGCCAGGCGGCCGAGGCGGCGGCGATCCAGCTGTCGGCCTGGGGGCTGCAGTGGCTGAGCTGCTGGCTGCTGCTGATGGCGCTCGGGCTCGACGGCCGCGCCGGTATCGCGGGCGCCGCGGCGGTGCTGTTCGCCGTCAACGCGACGGCCGTGCTGCCCGCCACGCCCGCCAACGTCGGCGTCTTCCAGGCGGCGTGCGTGGCGGTGCTCGCGGGCGCCTACCACGTCTCCACCGCCGACGCGCTCGCCTTCGGGATCGTGCTGCAGCTCGTCGAGGTCGCGACCGCGCTGATCATGGGTCTCCCGGCGCTCGTCAACGAGGGCCTCTCCTGGCGGCAGGTGCGCCTGCGCACCATGCACGCGGCCCCGATCGACCTCGCACCGCTGCCGAGCACGCCGCCGGCCGGCGCGCCCCTGGCGGGCGTGGGCGCCGGCGGCGCCGCCGGCGAGTCCTAGCCGCAGCCTCCGGGGACCGGCAGGCATCGGCGCGCGCACGGCGTATCGAACCTCCATGTCCGAGGCCTGGGTCTACATGCTGCGCTGCGCCGACGGCTCGCTCTACACCGGCTGGAGCAACGACCTGGAGCGCCGTCTCGCCCGCCACCGCGCCGGCCGCGCCAGCCGCTACACCGCCAGCCGCCTGCCCGTGGAGCTCGCGCTGGCGCTGCCGATGGCCGACCGCAGCGCGGCGATGCGCGAGGAGGCCCGCATCAAGGCCCTCGACCGCCCGGCCAAGCTCGCCCTGATCGCCGCCAGCCCGGCGCCGGCCGCCACGCGCGCCGTCGCGCCGGACTCGCGCTGAACAGCGCGCCCGGCGGGCCGGCGGTCCCGGCAGGCCGTTTGCGGCATGATGGGGGTATGGCCAGCCGACCCCCCGCGCGCAGCGTGAAGATCTCAGACGACGAGCGGACCGGCTGGTCCTCGGACCGGCCGCGCCGCGACGGCGCCCCGCCGCGGCCGGCGAACCTGATGGTGCACTGTCGCGTGCTCGCCCCGGCCGACCGCCTGCGCTACTCGCCCGGCAGCCTGCTGATCGTGCTCGGCGCCTCGGACACCGAGCGCGAGGCCTTCCTCGAGCGCCTGATCGAGGACCGCGCCTCGCTGCTGTCACCGGCCAAGGTGCGCGGCCTGCTCGCCGGCCGCGTGGCCGGCGAGGAGATCGAGCAGCGCGCACAGGAGCTGCTGCAGGCCGCCGTGGCCAAGCGCCTGGAGAACAAAGAGACGGTCGTGCTGGCGCCCGACGGGCTGACGGCGCAGGAGCGCGAGCCGTTCCTGCGCATGGCGGCCGCGCTGAAACGCCCCCGCCACCTGATCCTGCTCGAGACCAGCCGCGACCAGGTCGAGGAGGATGACCTGGCGCCGCTCAACGAGCTGCGCCGCGCACTCGACGCCGGAGAGCTCGGCGGCGAGGGCATCCAGACCGCGCTGCGCCTCGGCGGCGGATCGGCGATCGAGGTCAAGCGGATCCTGTTCCGCCCGCCCCCGCGCGAGGACTGAAGCGGCTGCAGCAACACCCTGCAGACTTCAGTAGCGGCGCCCGGCGGCCGATACGCAAGCCGTGCGCACCTCAGCGGCTGAAACCGTCGATGCAGGACACCCAGCTGCGCGCCGCGCCCACGGACCGGGTCTCGGCGGCGCGCGCCCGCGGCTGATCGAGACGCGCCCGCACGCGGGCGCCGTCGACGGACGGGCGCGCGCACCTGATCGTTGTTAATGCCGGCGCGCGGCTGATCGACACCCGCCTCGTCCGGGCCGAGCTGCTGAGGCTCCGCGGAGCCCGCTCCGGTCCCGCCCCTCGCGCCGCGCGCCACCGGGAGCACCGCTAGCCCGGGCGGGCCGCACGGATGGGCACGGCCGCCTCCGCAACCCAGCAGCCCCCGGCGCCGGCCGTCGCGAGCGCACGCGCGCTCATGCAGGGCCGGGCCTGGTGGATCTACCTCGCGTCGCTGGCGGCGCTCACGCTCGCCTACCTGCTGGCCCACATCGCCGGCCCCCGCTGGCTGAACAGCGGCCCCGTCTACAACCTGATCGGCGGCGCGACCGTCGTGGCGCTCGTGCTCGGCGCCCGCCACAACTCGCCCCGCCACCGCCTGCCGTGGTACCTGCTGGCGATCGGGCAGACCCTGTTCCTGGCGAGCAACATCATCGCCTACAACTACGAAAACCTGTTCGGCTCGCCGCTGCCGCAGCCGTCGATCGCCGATCCGCTGCACCTCGCCTTCTACCCCTTCTTCCTGGCGGGGATGGCGCTGCTGATCCACGACCGCCACGAGCGGACCGATCGCGCGGGGCTGATCGATGCGCTGATCGTCACGGTGGCGCTCGCGGCGCTGCTGTGGATCTACCTGATCTCACCCTACGTGGACGCGACCACGCTGCCGCTGCTGCGGCGGCTGACCTCGATCGCCTACCCGGCGATGGACATCCTGGTGCTCGCCGTGGTCGCGCGCGTGGCCGCCGGCAGCCATCGCCGTGAGCCCGCCCTGATCTTCCTGCTGGCGGGGGCGGTCGCGCTGCTGCTCAGCGACGCGCTGTACGGGTGGAAGCTGCTGGACGGCGGCTACAGCATCGCGGGGGTGCTGGCGGCCGGCTGGGCCGTGTTCTTCACGCTGCTCGGCACCGCCGCGCTGCACCCCTCGATGCGGCTGCTGTCGGAGCCGGGGCCGATCGTGGAGGTCCGCCTGACACGCGCCCGCCTGGCGCTGCTGGCAAGCGCGAGCCTGACCGTGCCGCTGGTGATCGTCGTGCGCGAAGCGCTGCACGAGTCGCTGAACATCTACGTGCTGATCGGCGCCTCGGCGCTGATGTTCACGCTGGTGCTCACGCGCATGGCCACGATCGTCCGCCGTCACGAGGAGATCACCGAGCGCGAGGCGGCGGTGCGCTCGGAGGCCCGCCTGAGCTCGCTGATCAAGCACGCCTCCGACGTCGTCTGCATCGTCGGCGACGACGGGGTGGTGCAGTTCATGAGCCCCTCGGTGGAGCGGCTGTTCGGGTACGACCCCGACGCGCTCGCCGGCAGCAGGCTGATCGAGCTCGTCCACGACGAGGACGCCGCGCGCGTGCTCGCCTTCGTCGGGTCGATCGCTGCGCAGCCGTCCGGGCAGCCGGTCAGCGCCGAGTTCCGCGTGCTGCACGCCGGCAACCGCTGGCGCCACGTGGAGACGCTCGCCACGAACCTGCTCCGCGACGAGGAGATCGCGGGCATCGTGCTCAACATCCGCGACGTCAGCGAGCGCAAGTCCTTCGAGGCCGAGCTCGAGCACCAGGCCTTCCACGACACGCTCACCGGGCTGCCCAACCGCGCGCTGCTGCGCAACCGCGTCGAGCACGCGCTCGCCAGCCAGCGCCGCCACGGCCTTCCGGTGGCGGTCCTGTTCCTCGACGTGGACGACTTCAAGCTCGTCAACGACAGCCTCGGGCATGCCGCCGGGGACGAGGTGCTGCGCGAGATCGGGCGCCGGCTCGACGACTGCATGCGACCTGTCGACACCGCCGCGCGCCTCGGCGGCGACGAGTTCGCGATCCTGATCCCCGACGCCGAGAGCGAGCTGCACTCGGTCGAGATCGCCCAGCGCCTGATGAGCATCCTGGGAGCGCCGATCTCGCTCGACGGCCGCGCCGTCTCGATCGCCAGCAGCGTCGGCATCGCCTTCAGCGACCGCGGCATGTCCTCCAGCCGCGACGCCGACGAGCTGCTGCGCAACGCCGACGCGGCGATGTACATGGCCAAGGAGAGCGGCAAGGGCCAGTACCGCATCTTCGAGCCCGAGATGCACGCGCTCGCGCTGGCGCGGCTGGAGCTGAAGTCCGACCTGCAGCGGGCGCTCGATGCGGGCGAGTTCACGCTCCGCTACCAGCCGATCATGGACCTCGCGCGCGGGGACATGGCGGGCATGGAGGCGCTCGTGCGCTGGGAGCACCCCGAGCGCGGCACGGTTGCGCCGCTGGAGTTCGTGCCGCTGCTGGAGGACACGGGCCTGATCGTGCAGGTCGGCCTGAACGTGCTGCGCGAGGCCTGCGGCTGGGCGGCGCAGATGCAGCAGCGCTGCCCGCGCGAGCCGCCGCTGTCGATGGCCGTCAACGTGTCCGTCTCCCAGCTGCAGCGGGCCGAGTTCATCGACGAGGTCAGCCAGGTGCTGCAGGAGACGGGGATCCTGCCCAGCAGCCTCACGCTGGAGCTGACCGAGAGCGTGATGATGCAGGACATGGAGCTCAGCCTGATGCGGCTGAACGCGCTGCGCGCGCTCGGCGTGAAACTCGCGATCGACGACTTCGGCACCGGCTACTCCTCGCTCAACTACGTCCGCCAGTTCCCCGTCGACATCCTCAAGATCGACCGCTCGTTCCTGGCCGACCGCAACCCCGAGGTCACCGAGCTGACCGCCGCGATCGTGCAGGTCGCGCGCATCTTCAACCTCAAGGCGGTCGCCGAGGGCATCGAGAGCACCGGGCAGCTCGAGCAGCTGCGGGGCATGGCCTGCGACTACGGCCAGGGCTTCCACTTCGCCGAACCGCTCACCGCCGAGGAGGTCCTCGCGATGGCCTCCGGGCAGCCCGTCACCGAGCCCGCGCCGGGCGAGGCCGCGCCGGCATCCGGCACGCCGCGGGCCTGAGCCGGCATCCGGCACGCCGCGGCCTGAGCCGGCATCCGGCACGCCGCGGGCCTGAGCCGGCATCCGGCACGCCGCGGGCCTGAGTGCGCCCGACCCAGCCCTGCTAAGCTGGACTAAGCTGATGGCGAGCACGTACAACATGCACGAGGCCAAGACGCATCTGTCCCGCTTGGCCGAGCGCGCGGCGGCAGGTGAGGAGATCGTGATCGCGCGCAATGGCACGCCGCTTGCGCGACTCGTGGCGGCAACCGAGCGCAAGCCGCGCAAGCTGGGCTTCTGGGCCGGGAGGGTCCATCTGCGCGAGGACTTCGACGATCCGCTTCCCACCGAGCTGCAGGCAGCGTTCGAAGGACGGGGCGTCTGAGGCTGCTGCTCGACTCCCACGTCCTGCTGTGGGTCGCCGAGGGCTCGCTCGGGGACGACGCGCGCAGCGCGATCGAGGACGCGGACGCCGTGTTCGTGAGCGCCGTGACGGTCTGGGAGCTTGAGATCAAGCGGGCGCTCGGCCGCCTGGACGCGCCGGCGGATCTCGCCACGGCCGTGCAGGAGGCCGGCTTCGAGCCGCTCGCGGTCACATTCCCCCACGCCGTGCAGGCGGCACGGCTGCCGCCGAACCACGGCGATCCGTTCGACCGAATGCTGATCGCTCAGGCGCGTATCGAGGGACTGCTGCTCGCGACCTCCGACCGTGAGGTGCAGAGCTACGACGTGCCGACGTTCGCCGTCTCGCGCGCCTGAAACCGGGACGCGAACGGCCGCCCTCAGCCCGCCATCGCGGGCTCGTCCTCGGACTCCACGGCGCCGTCGGGCGGATCCTCGTCGTCGAGGTCGCCGAACAGGGAGGGGTCGCGGCTGGAGCCGCGGATGACGTCGTCGGGGGAGCCATCCGGGAGCAGGCGGCCCTGACGCGTGCCGAAGTAGATCGCCTGCGGGTGATGTGCCACGAGCGCGAGCGTGGACTGCTCGGGTTCGGGCGCGTAGCCGTCGCTGATCCGCATGCCGATGCGCTCGAGGTCCAGCAGCCGCTCCACCTTGAGGTGCTCCGACTGCTCAGGCACGGCGGGGTAGCCCCAGGAGTAGCGGCGACCCTGCGTGACGCGGATGTCGAGCATCCGGCGCACCTCGTAGTGCAGCCACTCGGCCAGTCCCTCGGCGGTCTGCACGCCGAGGCCGTGCACGAACAGCTGCTCGGCGAACTCGCCCTCGGCCTCGAGCCGGGCCATCAGCTCGGTCACCTCCGCCCCCACCGTGACGGCCTGCACCGCGATCACGTCGAGCTCGTCCGGCGGTGTGGGAGGGTCGCCCTTGGTGCCGGGGCGGAAGAAGTCGGCGAGGCAGATGCGGGCGCCCTTCGGCTGGCGCGGGCAGACGAAGCGCGTGAGCTCGCGGGTGCGGTCCTCGGGGTCGAGCAGGACGATGTCGTTGCCGAGCGCGTAGCAGGGGAAGAAGCCGAGCAGCGCGCGCGGATGCAGGTAGGTCTGCTCACGCCACATCCGCTCCAGCCGCGGGCGGAAGTCCTCGCTCAGCAGCTTCTGCCAGGCCTCGCCCTTGACGCCGCGCCCGCCCCAGTGCAGCTTGAAAAGGACGTGGGTGTCGAGATGACGGTAGAGCTCGTCGAGGTCGACGGGAAGCTCGCGCACGCCCCAGAACGGCGGGGTCGGGATCGGCACGTCGGTGCGCACGGCCGAGCGCACCGTGTCGTCGCTGAAGTCGAGCGCCTCCTCGGGCTCCTCGCCCTTCTGGCGGAACGCCCTGGCGCCCGAGCGCAGCTTCTCGTCCAGCGACCTCCTGGCGTCGTCGTCGATCAGCTGGTCCATCACGGCCAGGCCCTCGAAGGCGTCCTTGCAGTAGAAGACGCCCGGCTCGTAGATGTCCTCGGACTCCTTGCCGCCGGGGAACAGCGCGCGGTAGCCGAACGCGCGGTTGATCGCGGCTCCGCCGATCAGCACCGGATATGAGAGTCCCTTGGCGTGCAGCTCCTGGATGCAGGCGGGCATCTGCTTGGAGGTCGAGACGAGCAGCGCGGACAGGCCGATCGCGGTCGCGTCGTGCTCGACGGCGGCGTCGAGGATCGTCTGGATCGGGACCTGCTTGCCGAGGTCCACGACCGTGTAGCCGTTGTTGGTGAGGATCGTGTTGACGAGCGACTTGCCGATGTCGTGGACGTCGCCGAACACGGTCGCGAGCACGACCGTCCCCTTGGTGTAGCCCTCGATCTTGTCGAGGTAGAGCTCAAGGCGCGCTACCGCCCGCTTCATGACCTCCGCGGACTGCAGCACGAAGGGCAGGATCAGCTCACCGGCGCCGAACTTGTCGCCGACCTCCTTCATCGCCGGCAGCAGCACCTCGTTGAGGGTCGGCACCGCCCCGATCTTCTCGACGCTGGCGTCGATCCAGTCCTCCACGCCGTCGCGCCGGCGGCGCAGGATGTGGAAGTGCAGCGCCTCCTCGGGCTCCATCCCCTCGGTCGGGTCGGCTGCGCCCTGGGCGAGGTCCTCCTCGCCCTTGGACTCGAAGTGCGCGATGAAGCGCTCGAGCGCGTCCTCGCGCCGGTTGAACACGAGGTCGTCGGCGAGCTCGCGCTCGGCGTCGGAGATCTCCGAGTAGGGGGTGATGTGGTTCGGGTTGACCATCGCCAGGTCGAGGCCCGCGGCGACGCAGTGGTGCAGGAACACCGAGTTGAGCACCGCGCGCGCTCCCGGGGAGACGCCGAAGGAGACGTTGGAGACACCGAGCGAGGTCTTCACGCCCGGTATCGCCGCCTTGATCGCGCTGATGCCCGCGATCGTCTCGACCGCCGACGGCCGCCACTCCTCGTCACCGGTGGTGAGCGTGAAGGTGAGGCAGTCGAAGATCAGCAGCTCGGGGTCGAGGCCGTGCTCCTCGCAGCAGAGGTCGCGGATCCTGCGCGCGATCTCCACCTTGCGGTCGGCCGTCTTGGCCATCCCCACCTCGTCGATCGTGAGCGCGATCAGCGCGGCGCCGTGCGCCATCGCCAGCGGGACCACGCGGTCGAGCTTGTCGCGGCCGGCCTCGAGGTTCACCGAGTTGACGATCGCGCGGCCGGGGATCTGCTCGAGCGTCCGTTCGATCACCTCGGGCTCGGTCGAGTCGATCTGGATCGGCGCCGGCTGCGTGAGCGAGATCTTCTTCGCCAGCACGCGCATCTGCTCGTCCTCGTCGGTGCGCTCCGTCAGCGCCACGCACAGATCGAGCACGTGCGCGCCGCCGGTGACCTGATCCTCGGCGATCTGCACGAGGCCGTCGTAGTCGTCTGCGAGCAGCAGCTCCTTGGCCTTGCGCGAGCCCTGCGAGTTGACGCGCTCGCCGACCATCGTCGGCCGCGGCTCCTGCACCAGCGGCGTGGCGGCGATCATCGAGGAGAGGTGCGGCGGGCGCGGGGCGGGGCGGGGGCCGACCGTACGGCGGGCCGTGCCGGCGCCGACCCGTTCGACGATCGCGGCGATGTGGGCGGGCGTGGTGCCGCAGCAGCCGCCCACGATGCCGACGCCGTAGCGCTCGACGAACTCCTTCAGCGCGTCCGCCAGCGGCCCGGGCTGCTCGGGGAAGATCGTCTCGCCGTCGGGCCCCTGCACGGGCAGCCCGGCGTTGGGGATGCAGGCGACCGTCACCGGGCAGAACTCCCCGAGGAAGCGGATCGCGTCGCGCATGTCCTCCGGGCCGGTCGAGCAGTTGAGGCCGATCACGTCCACCTTCAGCGCCTCGAGTGTCGTCAGGACGGCGGAGATGTCGGTGCCGAGCAGCATCTTGCCGCCGTTCGGCAGCAGCGAGACCGAGGTGTGGATCGGAACCGCCCGGCCGGTGCTGGCGAACGCGGCCCGCGCGCCGAAGATCGCGGCCTTGACCTCGAGGATGTCCTGGGCGGTCTCGATCACGAGCAGGTCGACGCCGCCGTCGAGCAGGCCGGCGGCCTGCTCCTCGAAGATCTCCACCAGCTCGCCGAAGCGGATCTGCCCGAGCGAGGGGTCCTCGGAGGCCGGCAGGAAGCCCGTGGGCCCGATCGAGCCCGCCACGAAGCGGCTCTCGCCCGCCGCGCGGCGGGCGATCTCGGCGGCCCTCGTGTTGATCTCGACGGTGTAGTCGGCCAGGCCCCACTCGCCGAGCTTCAGCCGCGAGGCCTGGAAGGTGTCGGTCTCGACGACCTCCGCCCCGGCGTCGAGCATCGATGCGTGGACCCCCTCGATCACGTCCGGGCGGTTGAGGACGAGCGCCTCGTGGCACTTGCCCGCCAGCCCGCCGTAGTCCTCGCTGCTCAGCTCGAACTGCTCGAGCGTGGCGCCCATGCCGCCGTCGTAGACGACCACACGGCTCCTGATCGCATCCGCGAAGTCACGCATGCAGCCATGCTAGCTAGCGGCGGGCGCCCGAGGGCAGAGCGGGGAGCCCGCCCTCGGCCCGCGATCACTTGATGAAGAGCATCTCCGCGTACTTCGGCAACGGCCAGAGATCGTCGGCGACGAGCTTCTCGAGCCGGTCGGAGACCTCGCGCACGTCTTCCATCGCCGGGATGACGGTGTCGCGCATGTACACCGCCTCCTTCTGGGGCGAGCCCTCCGGGTGGTTCTCGTCGAGGTTCGCGTCCTCGAGCTTCAGTTGCGCGAAGTGCAGCTCCTTGATCAGCGGCTCGATCTCCCCGATCAGCTCCTCCAGGCCGCTCTCGCGCAGCTCGTTGAGATAGCGCACCGCGGCCGGCAGGATCATCGTGCGCGCCATCGAGGACGCGGTCTCGGCCTCGATGTTGATGTTCATCACGTACTGCTCGGTGAACACCTCGAAGCGGGACTCCAACTCGCGCTTGCTGAGCACCTTGTACTTCTTGAACGTCGCGACGGTGCCTTTCTCGACGAGCCACGGCAGCGCGTCGGGCGTCGTGCGGAGGTTCGCCAGGCCGCGCTTCTCGGCCTCCTTGTGCCACGCCTCGGAGTAGTTGTCGCCGTCGAAGACGATCTGCTTGTTGGCCGCCCACACGCCCTTGACGAGGGTCGTGACCGCCTTCTCCAGGGTGGCGCCCGAGCGTTTCAGCGCGGTCTTGAGGTTGTCCGTGAGGTCGTCGACCGATTCGGCGACGATCGTGTTGAGCACCGTGTTGGGGAACGCGGGCGAGGAGCTCGAGCCGAGCGCGCGGAACTCGAACTTGTTGCCGGTGAAGGCGAACGGGCTGGTGCGGTTGCGGTCGCCGCCGTGCAGCGGCAGCGGCGGCAGCACCGGCGTGCCCAACCCGAGGAACGAGCCGGGCTTGGAGGCCTGCACCTTGCCGCTCTCGATCGCCGTGAAGACCTTCTCGAGCTCGGCGCCGAGGAAGATCGAGATGATCGCGGGCGGCGCCTCGTTGGCGCCGAGGCGATGGTCCTGGCCGGCGCTCGCGATCGAGGCACGCAGCAGCGCCTGGTGCTGGTTGACCGCCTGGATGACGGCCGCGCAGAAGAACAGGAACTGCAGGTTCTCGGCGGGCGTGTCGCCGGGGTCGAGCAGGTTCAGGCCGGTGTCTGTGCCCATCGACCAGTTGTTGTGCTTGCCCGAGCCGTTGACGCCCGCGAACGGCTTCTCGTGCAGCAGGCAGATCAGGCCGTAGCGGCGGGCCGTGTTCTGCATGATCTGCATCGTGATCATCTGGTGGTCGGCGCCGACGTTGGAGTTCTCGAAGATCGGCGCGACCTCGTACTGGTTGGGCGCGACCTCGTTGTGGCGCGTCTTGATCGGCACGCCGAGCTTTGCCAGCTCGAGCTCCACGTCGAGCATGTAGGCCAGGATGCGCTCGGGGATCGAGCCGAAGTAGTGGTCGTCGAGCTCGTGGCCCTTGGGCGGCTTGGCGCCGAACAGGGTGCGGCCGGTGGTCAGCAGGTCGGGCCGCTCGAAGTAGTACTGCTCGTCGATCAGGAAGTACTCCTGCTCGCAGCCGATCGTCGTGAACACGCGCGCGGCACCCTCGACGCCGAGCAGGTCGAGCGCACGGATCGCCGCGCCCGAGAGCGCGTCCATCGAGCGCAGCAGCGGGATCTTGTTGTCCAGCGCCTCGCCCGTCCAGGACGTGAACGCCGTGGGGATGCACAGCAGCGCGCCGTTGGGGTTCTCCAGGATGAACGCCGGGCTCGTCGGATCCCAGGCGGTGTAGCCACGCGCCTCGAAGGTCGCACGGATGCCGCCGGTGGGGAACGAGGAGGCGTCGGGCTCACCCTGGATCAGCTCCTTGCCGGAGAACTCCGCGATCGCGGTGCCGTCGCCGGCGGGGCCGTAGAAGGAGTCGTGCTTCTCGGCGGTCGAGCCCGTGAGCGGCTGGAACCAGTGCGTGTAGTGCGTGGCGCCCTTCTCCATCGCCCATTCCTTCATCGCCTGGGCGACGGCGTCGGCGAGCGAGGTGTCGAGCGCCTCGCCGCGCGCGAGCGTGCGCTGGAGCGCCTTGTAGACGTGCTTGGGCAACCGGCGGCGCTGGACGGCGGGGGAGAACACGTTCGCCCCGAAGACCTGGTTGTCCGCGATCGTCAGATCGGGAGAGCCGAGCGCGGCTCCGTTGGCGCTCCACTGGGCTGCGGTGACGTTCTGCTGACGGGTCCTGGGCATGAGTGGGGTCGAATCCTCCTGGAAAGGGGTGGCGTGAGCGGGCTCCTCCGAGGGCAGGCCGAAGGCAATCGTAGTGCGCGACAGGCCGAAGGGCATCACCGCCTGGCGAAACCGCGGCCGCGGGATTTGGACAGGCGGCCAAATCACCTCGGAGGCCACCGGCCCAGGCGTCGCGCGCCCTGCGGCGCGCCGGCGTGCGGGTGGGTCGAGCGGCGCGCGCGCCCAGGCGGGCCGACCGGCGCGGGCGCGGCTAGGGAATGATCGGAGCCGCGCCCTCACGGACCTTGCCGGTGCGCGGGTCGACGTAGGTCTGCGGGGGCTTGGGTGCGACGTTGACGACGAAGTGGCCATGAACGGGTCCGCCGAGGACGGTGGTCGCCCGCGCCTTGCCGTTGAGGCCGGCGGAGACGACGTAGTGCAGGATGTGCACACCGGGCTTGACCGGCACGACCACCCAGCTGAACAGCCGCGTCTGGCCGCTGGGCAGCGGGCCGAGCGCCCAGGTGTTCACGTAGGCCGTCTTGCCGTTGCCCGGCTGGCTGACTTCCTGGGTCGGCACGGGCGGGTTGTTGACCGGTGCGCCGGGGCCCTGTTCGATCACCCACACGGGGCGCCTCGGGTCGGACAGTTCGGGGTATTTGGAGATGTAGGTGAAGGAGTCGACCGTGAGCGCCACGTTGGGCATCGTGTCCGGCCCGAGGTTGTGCACGGCGATCACCATCCGCGTGGGCCGCGCGATCGTCTGCGCCGCCGGGAACACGCCGCGCGCGACGGCGCGGTAGGTGCCCGTCGGTTCGCCGGCGTCCTGGCGCGCCTGCCCGCAGCCGGCGATCGCCACCGAGGCGAGCGCCGCGATGCCCAGCAGCCCCGGCGCGCGAGCCCGCCCAAGCGCGTCCCGAGCGCGGCTCGGGACGACCCCGAATGCTGTTCGCCTCCCCCGCACGATCGGGCCACCATACCAGTGGCGATGGCGCCCGGGGGATCGCGGCAGGTGGCCGCTCGGGGCCGCTCCGCACGGGCTCCTCGATGGCGCCCGGGGGGTGCATGGCGTAATATCCCCGGGCGTCGACAGCCACCCGAGGAGGGGTAAGCCAAGATGGTTCGCAGCGTAGCCGAACGGGCATACTTCCCGACGAGGAATCTGCTCGAGGAAGTCGGGGACATGATGATCCTCACGGGGCGGACCATCACCTCGGGACTGTTGCCACCGTACCCCTACGGCGGCGAGCTGGTCTCGCAGTTCCTGTTCACGCTGCGGCTCGTGTGGTTCCCGCTGCTCGTCTCGACCGTGGCGATCAACTACGGCGCTCCGGGCCTGCAGGCGGGCAACTTCCTGACGCTGTTCGGGGCGGTGGATCGCCTCGGCGGCTTCTTCGTGCTCGCGGCGATCCGCGAAATCGGCCCGCTGATCACGTCGATCGTCGTCGCCGGCGTCGCCGGCACCGCGATCACCGCCGACCTCGGCGCGCGCAAGATCCGCGAGGAGCTCGACGCGCTGCAGGTGCTCGGCGTGGACCCCGTCAAGAACCTCGTGGTGCCGCGCTTCCTCGCCCTGATGGTGGCGACCGGCCTGTTCGACATCTACGCGCTGCTGTTCGGGATCTTCGGCGGAATCGTCGCCGCCCTGCGCTTCGGGCAGCCGCTCGGGCCGTTCTGGAACACGCTGTTCTCCAACTCCTCGGTCGTCGACCTTTGGGGATCGGTGCTGAAGACGACGATGTTCGGCGCGATCATCGCGATCATCTGCTGCTACAAGGGCATGACCGCCTCCGGCGGCGCCGAGGGCGTGGGACGCGCCGTCAACCAGGCGGTGGTCACCTCGTTCCTCGGGATCGGCGCCTTCAACTACGTGTTCACGCAGACGCTCCTGGCGACGCACCCGAACATCCTGGTGCTGAAGTGAACGAGTTCCTCGCTGCGCCGCGGGAATGGCTCGCCTCGACCGGGGAGATCGGACGCTTCACGGGCACGATCGTCGGCGATGTGTACGGCCTGCGGGTCATGCGCTTCTTCGGGGAGACGCTGCGCCAGGCCGGGATCCTGATCGTGGGCTCGACGGCGGTGATCTGGGGCCTGGTGTTCATCACTGGGCTGGGGACCTGCGGGATCGAGGCCGGCTACTTCAACCAGGCGACCGGCACGGCGGCCTACGCGGGGGTGTTCGCGGCGTGGTGCAACCTGCGCGAGGCCGTGCCCTACGTGTTCGGCTACATGATGTCGGCGAAGGTCGGCACGGGGATCGTGGCGGAGCTCGGCGCGATGCGCATCTCCGACGAGATCGACGCGCTCGAGGTGATGGGGATCGACTCGGTGACGTTCCTCTGCGCGACGCGGCTGCTCGCGGCCTGGATCGTGCTCCCGTTCATGTACATCGCGGCGATCGGCGTGGCGTTCCTGGCCTCCTACATCGCCGTCGTGCACCAGCTCGGCTTCGTCTCCTCGGGTGGCTACCTGCTGATCTTCTGGCAGTTCCAGAACCCGGTGGACTTCTTATTCAGCGTGATCAAGGGCATGTTCATGGCCACGGCGGTGATCCTCGTGGCCTGCTACTACGGCTACAACGCCAGCGGGGGACCCGTGGGCGTGGGCGTGGCGACGGCCAAGTCGATGGTGCTCAACCTGATCCTCGTCAACCTGATCGGCATGCTCGGCACGCAGATCTTCTGGGGCTCCAATCCCCGGGCCCCGATCGGGGGGTAGCGGATGCCCGAGGATCGCCCTTCCGAGTCGCCCGCGGGGGACTTCCAGTACCACCAGGACCCCGCGACGCCGGCCGGCCCGCCCGGCGCAGTCGACGCGATCGAGTTCGTCGACGTGCACAAGTCGTTCGGGCGCAACCACGTGCTGCGCGGCCTGAACATGGCGCTGCCCGAGGGGCAGATCTCGATGATCCTGGGACCGTCGGGGACCGGCAAGTCGGTCTGCATCAAGCACATCGTCGGGCTGCTCTACCCCGACGAGGGGGACGTGATCGTGCACGGGCGCTCGGTGCCGAGCCTGCCCGACTCCGAACTGTTCGAGATGCGCAAGAAATTCGGCGTGCTGTTCCAGGACGGTGCGCTGTTCGGCTCGATGAACCTCTACGACAACATCGCCTTCCCGCTCCTGCAGCACACCGAGAAGGGCGAGGAGGAGATCGCGGAGATCGTCAACCGCCGCATGCGCGAGGTCGGGCTCAGCGACGCGGGCGCGAAGATGCCCAACGAGCTCTCGGGCGGCATGCGCAAGCGTGCAGGCTTCGCGCGCTCGCTCGTGCTCGAACCGGACATCGTGCTGTTCGACGAGCCCGACTCGGGTCTCGATCCGGTGCGCACGGCGCTGCTCTGCGAGCTGATCAAGGAAGTCCACGCCGAGAACGGCGGCTGCTACGTGGTGATCACGCACGACATCATGAGCGCGCGCCGCGTGGCCGAGCACATCTCGGTGCTGTGGAAGGGCCGCATCGTGGAGTCCGGACCGGCCGAGCAGCTGTTCGCCTCCGAAAACCCGTTCGTGCGCCAGTTCCTGTCCGGCGATTCGGCCGGACCGCTCGGGATGGAGTGACGACGGCGGCGTGACGCGCCGCCCGGGCCGGGGCGGCTGGCGGCCCGCGCCGCAGCGATACCGATTAGCCTCGTCTCGATGACCCTCGCGCGACTCCTCACGGCCCTCGCGGGCGGGGCGGCCAGGCGGCCGCGGCTGGTCGTGGCGGTGGCCGCGGTGCTCGGCCTCGGCGCCGCGGCGCTCGCGCTCACGCTGCACACCTCGGTGGCGGCCAACACGTTCGTGTCGAGCTCCAGCGCCTCCTACCAGGCGACCCAGCGCTTCTACCGGAGCTTCGGCGAAGAGCCCGTCGAGGTGCTCGTCAAGGGCGACCTCCAGAAGCTCGTGCTGAGCTCCGACATCGACCGGCTGGTCGGCCTCGAGGGCTGCCTGTCGGGCAACGTGCCGGTCAGCGCGCTGCCGCAGGAGGGTGGCGTGAACGGGCCCTGCGGCGAGCTCGCGCGGGCAAAGACCGTGAAGGTCGTGTTCGGCCCCGGGACGTTCCTCAACGAGGCGGCCACGCAGGTCAACGAACAGCTCACCGCCCAGACCAAGCAGGCCGAAGCCCAGGCCCAGGCCGCCGAAGCGGTCGTCTACCGCGCGGCGCTCGCCCGCGGGCTGCCCAGCGGCGAAGCGCGCGCGCTCGGCCAGCAGGCCCGGAAGATCAACCTGGCCCGCTTCCAGGAGGGCCTCGTCACGCTCGCGCTGCGCTACGGGCTGACCGCGCGGCCGAGCCTGGACGACCCCGAATTCGTCTCCGACGTCGTCTTCGACCCGACCAAGCCCGCGGGCACGCCGAAGGAGCGCTTCGCCTACCTGTTCCCCAACCGCGACGCCGCGCTGATCTCCGTGCGCATGCGCGACGGCCTCAGCGAAGCGCAGCGCAACCGCACGATCGCCCTGATCCGCCAGGCGGTCGCGATGAGCCAGTGGCAGCCCACCCACGGGGAGACCTACGTGGTGACCGGCGAGCCGGTGATCGTCTCCGACCTGACGAGCGCGATCAGCCATTCGATCGAGCTGCTGATGGTGGCGGTGCTGCTGGTGATGGCGGCCACGCTGGGCCTGATCTTCGATGGCCGCCCGCGGCTGCTGCCGCTCGCGCTGGCGCTGCTGGCGACGGCGCTCACCTTCGGCGCGCTGGCGCTCGCGGGCGCATCGCTGACGATGGCCTCGATCGCCGTGCTGCCGGTGCTGATCGGGCTCGCGGTCGACTACGCGATCCAGTTCCAGTCGCGCGTCGGCGAGGCGCTGGAGGGCCTCGGCGGTGGCGCCACCGGGGGCGCCGGAGGCACCGAGGGGCGCGTGGCGCTGATCGCGCGCGCGGCGGGCGTCGGGGGACCCACGATCGTGACCGCCGGTGCGGCCAGCGCCGCGGCGATGCTCGCGCTGCTGCTCTCGCCGGTGCCGATGGTGCGCGGCTTCGGCCTGCTGCTGGTGGCGGGCGTGGCGATCGCGCTCGCCTGTGCGATGAGCGTCGGTGCGGCGGCGATCGCGCTCGCGGTGGGCTCGCGCCCGCCGGGCGCGCCGGTGCGGGCGGGCGGCCCGCTGGCCTCGCCCCTGGGATCGCCACTCGGATCGGCCTGGCGCGGGGCGCGCGAGCTGCTGCGCGGGAACCCCGTCACCCGGGGGCTGCAGCGCTTCGCGCTGGTGGGGGCGGTTCGCCGGCCGTGGCGGGTGCTCGGCGTCGGGCTCGCGCTGGCCGTCCTCGGCTGGGGCCTGGACACGCAGACGCACGTCGAGACCGACATAACCAAGCTGGTGCCGCAGAACCTCGGCTCGCTGCAGGGCCTCAGCGAGCTCGAGGGCACGACCGGCGTGGCCGGCGAGATCGACCTGATGGTCACCGGCAAGAACCTCACCAGCCCGGCCACGATCGAATGGATGAGCTCCTACGAGTCCGGGATCCTCGCGCGCTTCGGCTACAGCTCCTCGCGCGGCTGCGGCCGTGCGCGCCTGTGCCCGGCGTTCTCGCTGCCGGACCTCTTCGCGGGCCAGTCGCAGGGCCCCGCGACGTCGGCGACGAGCGGCACCGGCACGACGGGTGCGACCCCCACGACCGGTGCCAACGGCGCGGGTGGTGCGACCGGCACCGGCCACGCGCCGCTGACGGCGGCGGGGGTGAACGCGCTGCTGGCCGCGATCCCGCCGTACTTCGCCCAGGACGTGATCACGCCCGACCGCCACACCGCCACGCTTGCGTTCGGCATCCGCGTGATGGGGCTGCAGGAACAGGAGAACCTGATCGACACGATGCGCGCGCGCCTGCATCCGCCGGCGGGGGTGACGGCGAACCTCGTCGGCCTGCCCGTGCTCGCCGCCCAGTCGGGGTCACAGGTGGCGGACCCGTGGCGGCGGCTGCTCACGCTGCTGGTGGGGCTGGCCGCCGTCGCGCTCGTGCTGCTGATCGCGTTCCGCGGGGATCGCCGCCGCGCGCTCACGCCGCTGGTGCCGATCGTCCTCGCGACCGGCTGGTCGGCGCTGATCCTGTTCCTCGTGCGCGTGCCGCTGAACCCGATGTCGGTCACGCTCGGAGCCCTCGTGATCGCGATCTCCACCGAGTTCAGCGTGCTCCTGTCCGAGCGCCATCGCCAGGAGCGGCTCGCGGGCCACGACACGATCGAGGCGCTGCGCCGCAGCTACCGGCGCACCGGTGCCGCGGTGGCGGCCTCCGGGGTCACGGCGACGGCCGGCTTCGGCGTGCTCGTGCTCTCGGAAATCCGGATGCTGCGCGACTTCGGCCTGGTCACGCTGATCGACCTGAGCGTGTCGCTGATCGGCGTGCTGGTCGCGCTGCCCGCCGTGCTCGTGATCGCCGACGGCGCCGCCGAAGGCGGCTCCAGCGATGAGCCCTCGCGACTGCGCGGCGGCCTGCGCGCGCGGACCGAGCGTGCGCTGCTCGGCCTGCGCGCCGCATCGGTCCGCGGGCGGCCACGGCGGCGGGGGGTGCGGCGAACTCCACCCGCGGGCGGCGGCGCCGGGGCATGAGCCTCGACCGGGAGCTGGCCGACCTCGAGCCCGGCAGCGGCCCGGCCGGTGGCGAGGACGCTCCCCCCGACGGCGACGGGATCGCTCCAGGCGACGGCGGGGGTGTCGCTCCCGGGGAGCCACCCGCGCCCGCGGAGGCCGGGCAGCCACGCGGACCGGCCCCCCGCTACCGACGCTATCTGGGGGCGCTCGGGCTGCTGATCCTCATCTCGCTCGCGCTCAACACGATCCTCAGCCGGCCGAGCGGCGCGACGGGCGTGCCGCCGGGCGCAAGGCTGCCGCCGTTCGCGGTGCCGCTCGTGCTCAGCGATCTCAACGGTGACGCGGACGTGGCGACGCGTGCCGACGACGGCGAAGCCGGGCGGGTGCCGGCGTGCAGGGAGCGCGGGGCGCGCATCCTGAACGTCTGCGAACTCTACGAACGTGGTCCGGTCGTGCTCGCGCTGTTCATCGATGCCGGCTCCTGCCGGCGGGTCCTGAGCGAGATGCAGGCACTCGTCCCCGCCTTCCCGCGGGTGCGCTTCGCCGCCGTGTCGATCAAGGGCGCACGCGCGCGGCTGCGGGGGCTGGTGCGCGCGGAGGGCCTCACCTTCCCGGTGGGGATCGACACCGACGGGGCGCTCGCGGAACTGTACAAAGTCGCCACCTGCCCGCAGGTGAACTTCGCCTACCCCGGAGGCGTGGTGGCGCAGCGCGCGCTGCTGAGCACCCCGTCCCTCGCCGCCCTGCGGGCGCGCGTGAGCGAGCTGGTGGCCGCAACCGGCACCCCGGCCGCCAGCGGTGCCGGGCCGTGAGCGCCCCGACGCCGCCCCCGCATGCCGAGCCGGTCCTCGGCTGGCGCGCGCGGGAGATCGAGCAGGAGCTGCCGGCGCTGCGCCTGCTCAGCGGCGAGGTCGTCCCCCGCCGCGCACAGAAGCTCACCGGGGCCTCTCCCGGGGACATCCTGGAGCGGCTGCGCGGGCTCTCCAACCGGTTCCGCGGCGGACGCGCGATCACGCTGCGGCGCGAGCCGATCGCCGCCGCCTACCGCGTCTTCTTCCGCCACATCGGGCTCGACCCGGACGCGCAGCCCCCGCCGATGGAGGCGGCGCTGCTCGAGCGCATGATGCGCGGCGGCTTCCCCACCGGCGGGCTGCTCGAGGATGTGCTGCTGATCGCGCTGCTCGACACCGGCGTGCCGGTGTGGGCGCTCGATGCCGACTCGCTCGACGGGCCGCTCGGCATCCGCACGAGCCGCGAGGGCGAGCCGCTTGGCCGCGGCGAGGGGGCGCACGAGCTGCCCGCCGGGCGGATCGTCGTGGCCGACGCCGCGGCGCCGCTGGCGGTTCTGTTCGGGCCGCCCGCGCCCGGGCACCGCGCGGGCGCGCACACGCGCCGGCTGGAGATCTTCACGGTCCAGGTCGCGGGCGTGCCGACGCTGTTCGCCGAAGAGGCGCTGTGGTGCGCCCGCGCGGCGCTCGAGCAGCCATGAGCGCCCTCCGAGGCGCCGGGGCGCTGGTAGAATCTCGCGCTCCGGCCTGCCGAGAGCCTGCCGAGAGGAGGGGCGCGTGAACCAGGGCGAGCAGTGGGTGATCGATCGCGATGCGTCCGATCACGCCACGACGTCGCAGGGGGCAGCGACGGTCTCAGCCCCCGCGCCGGCGGCGGTCGAGCGGGCGGCGGCCGAGCGGGCGTCGGTCGAGCGGGCGTCGGTCGAGCGTGAGGTGCGCCACTCGCTGCGCGAGCAGATCGCGAGGCTCGAGCGGGAATGCTCGCGGATCGTGGCCGAGACCTTCCCGCACATCTCCGCCGCTCCGGCGGTGCCCGCGGTCCCGTCGAGCGCGGCCCCGACGCTGCTCGGAATGGCCGACCTCGAGCGCACGCGCGATCACCTCGCCGCGCGCGTTCAGGAACTGCGCATGCTCGCCGGCGCCCGGGCGGAGCACGAGCGCCGGGCGCGTGAGCTGCTGGAGCGCATGAGGCTCGAACCCGGCCGTCACCGGTTCGTGCGGCTGCCCGTCAGCGATCTCGGTGAAGGCGGATGCGGGGTGTGGGAGGTGCGGCCACGCCTCGGCCTGATCGGAATGCTCGCCGGGTGGTGGCAGCTCAAGCTCTCGTCAGGCTGTCCGTTACCCATGGGGTCGCGCCCCAGGCGCGGCCCCGATCGGCGGTACTCAGCAGCTCGGCGAGCGTGTGTCGCTGACGTTCGGTCATAGAGCCGATCGTCTTCTTCTCGGACATCGGGATCTGGCTGAGGAACTTGCGGCAGCGGGTCTGGCCCCAGCGGCGCTGGCTCATCAGCAGGTCGGCGACCGCCATGCTCTCGGACTCCCACGGGCATTCGAGGATCACCGTGGCGACCTCGACCTCGCCCGTGGCCACGCGTCGCTTCAGCTCGGCGCGGGCGAGACGGACCTGGTTGGCGCGTTCAAGGGCCCGCAGGTGCTGTGGACCGGCAGGGGCAACCGTCGCTGTCGCGTTCATAAGGGCACTCTCCCCGCTGCAGCGCGCGAGGCATCCTCGTGGCGGCAGCATGCTTGCTCGAATTTTTGACCGATTTGCGTCTGCCGCGGACGGACGAGACCCCTTCCGCCACGGGCGGATTCTCCCCCGGTACACCACCCCCCTCGAACCAGCGGTATGTGCCGGGCTAACCTCGTAAGACCATGCAGAGCGCTTGATGAAGGTACGTGAGGACGGGGGTCGCGGTCAACCACGAACGCGGCGTTCTTGCGCTAGAAGCGACCTTTTTCGTGGGCCCGGAGACTTGTGAAGAAATGGACAAGTCCGCGGCGGCCCGCGAAGTCAACCCTCAGGCCGCGTCGGGTCCCGGCAGCGGCCCGTGCTCGCGCTCGAACTCCCGCTTGACGCGCCCGAAGACCTCCAGCGCACGGTCGATCGTGGCCCGGTCGTGGGTCGCCATCAGGCTCGTGCGCAGCAGCGCTCCGCCCGGCGGCACGGCGGGGTGCAACGCGCAGTTCGTGAACACGCCGCCGTCATAGAGGGCGCGCCACAGCAGCGCCGCCTTCCAGTCGTCGCCCACCAGGACCGGGATGATCGGCGTGCGCACGACCTCGATCGGGGCGTCGGGACCCGGGCCCGTCCTGATCGGCTCGCCGCTGAGGACACGGAAGCCGAGCGCGCACAGACCCTCGTAGAAGTACTGCGCGTTGTCGAGCACGGCCGCGAGCAGCCGGGGGCCTTCCTCGGAGCGGAGCACGCGCAGGGCGGCCAGGGCCGCGCCGAGCGCGGCGGGGACCGCCGAGGCGGTGAACAGGAAGGAGCGCGAGGCGATCCGCAGGTAGTCGATGACCTCCTCCTCACCGGCGATGAAGCCCCCGCAGGCGGCGAGCGACTTGGAGAAGGTGCCCATGCGCAGGTCGACGCGGTCCTCCACCCCCAACAGCTCGCACGTGCCGGCTCCACGGGAGCCCAGCACCCCGGCGCCGTGGGCCTCGTCGACCATCAGCCGGGCGCCGTGGCGGGAGCACAGCTCGACGATGTCCACCAGCGGCGCCACGTCGCCCTCCATCGAGAAGACGCCGTCGACCACGACCATCGCGCCGCCGCCGTCCTCCTGGGCGCGGACGAGCGCGCGCTCGAGCTTGTCCATGCGGTTGTGGCGGAACGGGCGCATCTTCGCACGCGAGATCAGCGCGCCGTCGAGGATCGAGGCGTGGTCGCCGGAGTCCACGATCACGGTGTCGCCCGGCCCCAGCAGGGTTCCGAGCGTCCCGACGTTGGCCTGGTGGCCGGTGGTGAAGACGATCGCCGACTCGGTCCCCATCCATTCCGCAAGCTCCTGCTCGAGTTCCAGGTGCAGCGGCGTGGTGCCGTTCAGCAGACGGGAGCCGGTCAGGCCCGTGCCGTAGCGCGTGAGCGCGTCGCGGGCGCCCTGCGTGACGCGCTCGTCGGCGGTCAGGCCGAGGTAGTTGTTCGACGCGAGCATGATCCGCGGCAGGCCTTCCATCTCGACCACGGGCATGGCCGGGGACTCCACCGTTCGGAAGTACGGGAGCAGATCCGCCTCGCGCGCCGCGCGCAGCATCGCTTCGCGGTCGTGGCCGCGAACCTTTGCGAAGACGTCGATCGATGTGGGCATATAGGGTGCTCGCCGGTGAGCGTGCAAGTCACAGCTTTAGCGGGCGGGGGAGACCTCAAACGGTTCATCGACCTGCCCTATCGCCTGAATGCTAACCACCCGGTGTGGGTGCCGCCCCTGAAGCTCGAGCGGCGGCTGTTCCTGAGCCGCCGCATGAACGCGTTCTTCTCCCACGGCGAGGCGGAGTATTTCCTGGCACGGCGCGAGGGACGCGTGGTCGGGCGGATCACCGCACAGGTGAACCACGCCTTCAACGACCACCAGAAGAAGCGCTGGGGATGGTTCGGCTTCCTCGAGTTCGAGGACGACCAGGAGGTGCTCGACGCGCTGCTCGCCGCCGCCGAGGGCTGGCTGCGGGGGCGCGGGATGGAGCGGATGGTCGGTCCTGCCAGCTTCGCGATGAACGACGAGAGCGGCGTGCTGATCGAGGGCTACGACCTGCGCCCGATGCTGGTCCAGCCCTGGAACCCGCCCTACTACCAGCAGCGCATGGAGCAGGCGGGGATGACCAAGGCGATGGATCTGCTGATGTGGAACCTCGAGGTCTCCGACCGCGAGCGGGTGCTACCCGTGATCTTCGAGCTGGCCGCGAAGGTCGAATCCGAGCACGGCATCCGCGTGCGCCCGATGCGCCGCCGGCAGCTGCGCAAGGACATGGACTCCTTCGCCGAGGTGTACAACGCCGCGTGGGCGAACAACTGGGACTTCGTGCCCTACTCCAAGAAGGACCTCGACGCCTACGCCCAGGAGATCCAGCTGGTGTTCGACAAGCACTGGTGCTTCATCGCCGAGCGGATCGACACCGGCGAGGTGGTCGGCATGGCGATGACCTTCCCCGACATCAACCAGGTGCTCGCCAAGATGAACGGCCGCCTGCTGCCGCTCGGCTGGTGGCACTTCGCCAACAAGGCGCGCATCACCGACCGCGTGCGCGTGGGGTTCCTGGGCGTCAAGCCCGAGTACCAGCACACCGGGGTCGCGGCGAAGCTCTATGTCGAACACTTCGACGCCGCCGCCGCGCGGCCGCAGAAGGGCGGCGAGATGGGCTGGATCCTCGAGACCAACACGGCGATGAACCGCGGCATGGAAGCGATGGGCGGCCGGGTCGTCAAGCGCTATCGCGTCTACGAGCGCATCCTCTAGCCGCCGTTCGTCCGGGCGGTCTGCGGCTCCCTCTACACTTCGCTGCGTGACCCGGTCTCTGCAGTCCAGCCGGCCCGCGGACCGTCAGGCGGAGGTCGCGCCGGCGGACGGCGAGGCGGAGGTCGCGCCGGCGGATGGCGAGGCGGAGGTGCTCGACGCGCTACCGGTGATCGCCGGGCAGGCGGCCCTGGTTCGCGGGCAGCCGTTCACGCGCGTGCTCGCGCGCGAGGGCGGCGCGAGGAGCGCGCTGCCCAAGGTGCAGGCCGCAGCGGTCGCGGCCGGCGGCTTCGTCGCCGGAGCGGCGGTCGTCGGGCTCGTGCGCCGTCACCAGCGCCACTCGCCCGCGCTGGCGCGCGGCGCCAGCGCCGGACGGACGCTCGCCCGCCGCTCATCGCGCAAGGGCGGCGCCCCGCCGCTGCCGCAGATCCTCAGCAGCAGCACGTTCCTGGTGGACGTGCACCTGCTCGGCATCCCCGACTCCAACCGCTGAAGGCCGGGACGCTGGGCGAGCTCGTCGAGCTGCGGGTCGAGGTGACCCCGGCCGGCCCCTTCCGGCTGCCGGCCCGCGGCGCCCCCGACGGGCTGCTGCGGCGGCGCGGCGGGGTGCTCGAACGCCTGCTCCACGACGGCGAGGTGCCGGTCGTGGTGAGGGTCGCCCAGACCGCGCCCGACCGGGTGCTGTTCGGTGCGCGCTCGCCGGCGCCGCAGGCGGCGATGCACGGGATCGAGCGGATGCGCTTCGCGCTCGGCGTGGACGAGGATCTGCGTGGCTTCGTGCGCGCCTTCGCACGCGACCCGCTGATCGGCCGCTCGGTGCGTGCGCGCCCGTGGCTGCGCGTCAGCCGCCGCCCGAATCCGTTCGAGGCGCTCGCCTGGGCGATCTGCGAGCAGCTGATCGAGTATCAGCGAGCCGTGGCGATCGAGCGGCGGATGCTCGCCGCGATCGGGCGTGGCTGGGCGGGCGCAGACGGGGCGGGCGAGGGCCTGCGCGACCTCCCGCCCGCGGCCGTCCTCGCGGGCACCGCTCCGGCGCTGCTGCAGTCATTCGACCTCGCCGCCGGCCGCGCCCTGGCGCTCGTGCGCGCCGCGCGCGAGGTCGCGCGCGGGCGGGTCGATCTCGACGGCGCCGAGCACGAGCCGGGCTGGCGCAGGCTGCGGGCGATACCCGGCATCGGGTCGTGGACGGTGGAGATGCTCGCGCTCACCGGCCAGGGCCGCCACGACCAGCTGCCGGCGGGCGACCTCAACCTCCTGAAGCTCGTCGGGCGGGCGATCGGAGGCGGAGACCCGCGCGCGCGCGCCGAGGAGGCGCAGGTGCGCGAGTTCTTCGAGCCCTACGGCGGCTGGGCCGGGCTCGCGGCCGCGCACATGTCGGGCGCCATGGGCGCCGGCCTGCCACGCGCCGCGCTCTAGCCTCCGCTCCGCGGCACGGCTCCCTCCGCCCGCCGGGATCCGTCCGCGCGCGGCGCGCTAGGCGCCGCGGCCAGCCAGCGCCAGCCGGTAGCGGCGCGTGCGCGGGTCCTGTTCGAGCAGCCCCACGGCGAGCAGGGTGGCCATGTAGCGGTGGGTCGTGCTCGGGCTCATCTCGAGCTTGGCGGCGACGTCGGTCACGGCGAGCTCACCGCCGTCGTCGGGAAAGGACGCGAGCACCATCAGTCCCAGCAGCAGCGAGCGCGACAGGCGCGGGCTGCTCGACAGCGCCTCGTAGGAGGAGGCCAGCGAGCCGTCCGAGGCCAGGCCACGCAGCAGTCCCGTCAGGCCCTCGCCGCCCGCGGCGTCGCGGCTCACGCGTTCGACCTGCGCCCTGGTCAGCTCTATCGAGATTCCGGTCGGGCTCATGTGTCTCCGGCACCGGCTCGGCGCCGGTGCGCGCGGCGATCATCCCGCTGCAGGCGGGCGCGAACAACCGGAAAGTCGACTACTTGAGTTTCGAGGCGGCCGCGAGCGCAACCGGCTCGCGCGCGGGCTCGGCCGAGGCACGCTCGAGGAACTCCCCGATCCGCCGCCGCGTGCGGGCCGCCCAGTCGACCTCCGTCTGCAGCTGGGCGTAGATGCCGTCGCGCGTGCAATCCAGGCAGAGCGCCGCCCAGGAGCAGGCGTCGCCGTCACCGGGGTAGACCAGATGGGCGAGCACCAGACACTCGCGCTCGTAGGCCCGCAGGGCGACCTCCAGCCGCTGCGCGTCCTGGCGGCGGGCGACCGACAGCTTCGCCTGGAGCGCGAGCCGCACCGGCTCCCGGGGCAGCAGGGTCTCCATCCACAGCGACAGCGCCTCGGAGGTCGTCGCGGTCGGGTGGTAGACGAGATGGGTGCGGCGATTGTCGCCGCGCTTGGGCTCATCGCGCGAGACCGCGAGGCCCGTCGCCTCGAGCTGCTCGAGCAGCCGGTAGACGTCGTTGGTGTCCACGCGCCAGGTCTCGCCGAGGCGCGCGGCAAGACGACTCGCCAGATCGCCACCGTGACCGGGACGCTCCAGCAGCAGTCCCAGGAGAGCTCCGCGGAGCGGCGTCGACGGCCCACGCATCCACCTCGTCTTCTCGGGCCTGCCGCCGGTCATCGTTCCCTTTCCAACCGATTGGCCGCCGTGACGATACATCAGAGCGGAGCGACTTGCCGAACGATTCCGACAGCTCGGCGGCCCGTGCTCGCCGCCTGCGGTGGAACGCTGCTAGGGCACGACCACGGCGGCGCCGGTGAAGCGCCCGGCGCGCAGATCCTCGAGCGCCTGCCCCGCGTCCTGCAGCGCATAGGTGCTCACGCGCGTGCGCACGGGCACGCGCGGCGCGAGCTCGAGCATCTCGCGGGCGTCGAGCCGTGTGAGGTTCGCCACCGAGCGCACCGCCCGCTCCTGCCACAGGCTCGAGTAGGGGAAGGAGGGGATGTCGCTCATGTGGATGCCGCCGCACACGACGGTCCCACCCGGCGCCAGCGCGCGCAGGGCGAGCGGCACGAGCGGACCGGTCGGCGCGAAGATGATCGCCGCGTCGAGCTCCTCGGGGGCCGGCTCCTCGGAGGATCCGGCCCACTCGGCACCGAGCTCGAGCGCGAAGGCCATCGCCTCGGCGTCCCCGGGGCGGGTGAAGGCGAACACCCGCCGCCCCTGCCAGCGGGCGACCTGGGCGAGGATGTGGGCCGCTGCCCCGAAGCCGTAGAGGCCCAGCCGGCTCGCGTCCCCGCACATGCGCAGCGCGCGGTACCCGATCAGGCCCGCGCACAGGAGCGGGGCCGCCTGCTCGCTGTCGTAGCCCTCGGGCAGCGGGAAGCAGTAGCGGGCGTCGGCGACCGTGTAGTCGGCCATCCCGCCGTCGATGTCGCGGCCTGTGAAGCGCGCCTGCGGGCAGAGGTTCTCGCGTCCGCTGCGGCAGTAGACGCAACGCCCGCACGTCCAGCCCAGCCAGGGCACGCCCACCAGGGTGCCCCGAGCGAGCGCGGGGCCGCCGTCCGAGACGACCGTGGCGACGATCTGATGGCCGAGCACGCGCGGCGCGCGCGCGATCTCGACCTCGCCGTCGAGCAGGTGCAGGTCGGTGCGGCAGACACCGCAGGCGAGCACCTTCAGCAGCAGCTCTCCCGGGCCCGGCTCGGGGACCGCTCTGTGCACGAGCCGCAGGGGCCGCCCCACGTCCTCGAAGACCATCGCCCTCATCTCCGACGGCGGCGAAGGCGACGGTGTGTGTGCCGCTTGCGCCATAGTCTGCCCAGTGAACCACGATCCGTCGCAGGCGGAGGGCGGGGGCCTGTACTTCGGCCATCCGGCCTGCCTCGAACACGACCCGCGGGTGCACTCCCCCGGGCACCCCGACACGCCGGAGCGGCTGATCGTGCTCGAGCGGGCGCTGGCCGAGCGCGACTGGCTCGGCTGGGAGCGGCGCGAGGCGCCCGCCGCCACCGAGGAGCAGCTCGAGCTGGTCCACACCAGGGCCCACGTCGAGCGGATCAGGGACCTGTGCGCGGGCGGCGGCGGCGCGATCGATCCGGACACGTTCGTGGGGGAGCCCTCCTTCCGCGCCGCACTGCACGCCGCCGGCGGCGCCTGCGCGATGTCCGGCGCGCTGCTCGCGGGCGAGGCACGGGTCGGCTTCTGCGGCGTGCGGCCGTCCGGGCATCACGCCGAAGCGGACCGGGCGATGGGCTTCTGCCTGTTCAACAACATCGCCGTCGCCGCGGCGACGGCGATCTCCGAGCTAGGCGTGCGCCGCGTGTTCATCCTCGACTGGGACGTGCACGCCGGCAACGGGACCGCGGAGATCTTCCGGGGGCGCTCAGACGTGCTGGTCGCGAGCCTGCACGAGCACGGTCTCTACCCGGGCACGGGGCCGCTGTCGGACGCCGGCTCCGGGGCGGGGGAGGGCTACACGATCAACCTCCCCGTGCCAGCCGGCTCGCGCGAGGGGCTGTGGACGTCGCTCCTGCGAACCGTCGTGCTGCCCGCCGCGGCGGCGTTCGCGCCGGAACTCGTGCTCGTCTCCTGCGGCTTCGACGCCCATGTCGCCGACCCGCTGGCCGACTGCCGTCTGGAGACGCGCTCCTTCGTGGCGCTGGCGACGCTCGTGCGCGAGGCCGCGCAGCGCTGGGGCGCCCCGCTCGGCGTGGTGCTCGAGGGCGGCTACGACAGCGGCGTGCTGGCCGAGTGCGTGTGCGCGGTGCTCCCCGCGCTGGCCGGAAAAGGCTCCGCGGGCGAGCAGGCGGAGCTGGGCCCCGGCGAGGAGCGCCTGCGCGCAGAGGCGGCCGCCCAGGTCGGCCGATACTGGCCGCTGTGAGCGCGGCGGCCGGCGCAGCGGCAGCGGCCCCCGGCGGCGCTCAGCCGAAGAACAGCTCGGCGGTGGCGTAGAGGTCGGGGTCGAGCAGCTTCGGCTCGCGCAGAGCCTCGCCGAGCGGCACCTCGACGATCTCGGTGCCGTGCAGGGCCACCATCGAGCCGAAGTGCCCCTGGGCGACGGCGTCCATCGCGGCGACCCCGAAGCGGGTGGCGAGCACGCGGTCGAAGGCCACCGGAGTCCCGCCCCGCTGGACGTGGCCGAGGATCGTCACGCGCGTCTCGAAGCCCGTGCGCTGCTCGATCTCGGCCTCGAGCGTCACGCCGATCCCTCCGAGGCGCGCATGTCCGAAGGCGTCGGTGCCGGTTCCCGTGTGGATCTGCATCGTGCCCTCGCGCGGGATCGCTCCCTCGGCGACCACCACGATCGAGAAGCTGCGCCCGCGCGAGTGGCGGCGGCGCAGATGGGCGACGACCTGCTCGATGTCGAACGGGCGCTCGGGCACGAGGATCGCGTCGGCGCCGCCGGCGAGGCCGCCGTGGGTGGCTATCCAGCCGGCATGGCGGCCCATCACCTCGACGACCATCACGCGGTCGTGCGACTCGGCGGTCGTGTGCAGGCGGTCGATCGCGTCGGTCACGATCTGCACGGCCGTCTGGAAGCCGAACGTCACATCGGTACCGCCGAGGTCGTTGTCGATCGTCTTGGGGACCCCCACGACGGGGATGCCCTGCTCGTGCAGGCGCAGCGCCACGCCGAGGGTGTCCTCGCCGCCGATCGGGATCAGCGCGTCGACGCCGCGGGCCTCGAGCGTGCGCCTGACGACCGCCGCGCCGTCGGCGCCGTCGGCGAAGGGGTTCGTGCGGGAGGTGCCGAGGATCGTGCCGCCGCGCGGCAGGATCCCGGTGGTGCTCTCGAGCGTGAGCTCGACGGCGTTGTCGGCGAGCACCCCCGCCCAGCCGTGGCGGAAGCCGAGGAAGGTGTGCCCGGATTCGCTCAGGCCGCGCCTCACGACCGCGCGGATCACCCCGTTGAGCCCGGGGCAGTCGCCGCCGCCGGTGAGCATCGCGATCCGCGCCATCAGCACATCCTCCTATATGCCCTGTCCGGGCAGGAACTCGTTGCTGAACGGCGGCAGGCCGGCGTCGGGGTTGTGCATGAGCAGCCCATGCGCGTACATCCACGTGCCGAACGCCGCCCACGCTTCGGGGTCCTGCCAGCCGAAGGGCTCGCCCGCGTTGCTCGGCTGGGTCGCCGGCAGCGTCTGCCTGATCGATTCCAGCTGCAGCTTGGGTTCCAGCGACGGGTTCGCGGCGGTGAGCGTCGCGGCGGCCGCGGCGGGATCGGCGCGAACCTCCTGCTCGCCCCGCGTGAGCGCCTGCATGAACGCGCGCAGGTCCTGGCCGTCGGTGTGGGCCTGAGCTTCACGCACCACCAGCACCAGCTCGTTGTACTTCGGCACGCCCGCCTGGTCGATCGGGATCACGGTCGGATGCTTGCCCATCAGCCGCAGCTGGATCGCCTCGTAGTTCCAGAAGCCGCCGAGCGTCGCGTCGACCTGTCCCGAGAGCATCGCGGGAACCAGGTTGAAGCCGACGTTGGCTTCGCGCACCGTCGACGGGTTGACGCCGGCGTGTTGCAGCGCGGTGTGGAGCATCGCCGCCTGATAGGGGATGCCGGCCGTTCCCACGAGCTTGCCGGCGAGGCTCGCGACGCTGGTGACGTGGTGGCCGGGGAGGGCGATGATCGAGGTCAGCGGCCGCTGCACGAGCGCGCCGATCGACACCAGCCGCAGGCCCTGGTCGCGCGCGAGCAGGAGCTCCGGCTCGTAGGAGATGGCCATGTCCACCTTTCCCGCGGCGAGCAGCTTGAGCGGTTCGGCGGGGTTGGCGGGAGCCTCGGGCTCCACGTCCAGGCCGACCGCACGGAAGTCGCCGTGGGCGATCGCGGAGTAGATCGCCGCGTGATCGGCGTTGGGGAAGAAGTCGAGCATCAGCGTGAACGGCTTGGCGGCCGGGGCGCTGAGCGTGTCCTGCTTGGTGCCGCACGCCGCCAGGGCGAGCGCGCTGATCACCGCCGCGGCGGCGAGCATGGCGCCGCGGCGGCCCGGCGTGGTCCTGGTCACCTGGTTCCTCCTCCTTCTCCGATGCTCCATGGGGCCAGCCTGCGCTCGGCAACGGCGAGCGCATAGAAGCAGACGATCGCGAACGTGAACAGCACAGCGGTGCCCGCGTAGGCGCGGGCGGTCTGGAAGTTGATGTCCGTGAGGATCTCGCGGCCGAGCCCCGGATAGGCGCCGGTGGTCGGTGTGGTGGTCTCCGCGATGAACGCCCCGATGACACCCACCGCGAGTGCGATCCGCGCGCCGCTGAGGGCCGCGGGCAGGGCGGCCGGCAGCTCGGCGAAGCGGAACGCCTGCCAGCGCGAGGCGTCCAGCGTCCGCAGCAGCTTCGGCTGGTCCGGGTCCACGGCCGACAGGCCGTCCGACCGTCGTGACGACGATCGGGAAGAAGCAGATCAGCGCGACGACGACGAGCTTGGGGAACATCCCGAAGCCCCACCAGAAGACGAGCAGCACGCCGATCAGCGGGATCGGGATCGCCTGCGAGCCGACCGCGAGCGGGTAGACGGCGCGCCGCACCGGCGGCGAGAGGTGGATGAGCACGGCCAGCCCGAAGCCGACCGCGACGGCGAGGCCGAGGCCGAGCACGACCTCCTCGGCGGTGACCGTGAAGTTGTGCCACACCAGGCCGCGCCCGGTCCAGAGGGCGCTCGCGACCGCGTGGGGCGCGGGCAGCAGCGTTTCTTCGACGCCCGCGAGGTCGACGTAGAGCTCCCAGGCGCCGAGCACGCCGGCCGCCAGCAGCAGCGGTGCCAGCAGGCGCCCGCCGCGCGCGCTCACGGCCGCGCCCCGCCCGCCGCCAGCGCGCCCAGCGCGCGCTCGCGCAGCGCGATCACGCCGGCGTCGGTGCGCCGGCGCGGCGCCGCCAGCGCGACCTCGAGCTCGGCCGTGATGCGGCCGGGCCGCGGCGAGAGGACGAGCACGCGGTCGGCCAGCAGGACCGCCTCCTCGACGTCGTGGGTGACGAGCAGGACCGTGCGCGGCTCGCGCGCGAGCGTCCCCGCCAGCCACTCCTGCATCTCCGCGCGGGTGATCGCGTCGAGCGCGCCGAACGGCTCGTCGAGGCACAGGATCGGCTTGCCGGCGAGCAGCGTGCGCATGAACGCCACGCGCTGGCGCATCCCGCCCGAGAGCTCGCGCGGGCGGGCGTCGCGGAACTCCAGCATGCCGAGCTCCTCGAACAGGGCGGTCGCCCGCAGCCGCGCGGGGGCGCGGCCGAGTCCGGCGATACGCAGCGCGAGGGCGGCGTTGTCGAGCGCGGTCAGCCACGGCAGCAGCAGGTCGCGCTGGGGCATCAGCACGGCCGGGGCGCTCTCGATCTCGCCCTCGTCGGGGTCCTGCAGCCCGCAGACGAGCTCGAGCAGCGTGCTCTTGCCGCAGCCGCTCGGCCCGACCACCGCCACCACCTCGGCGGGCGCCGCCCGCAGCGAGATCCCCGCGAGCGCCGGCACGGCGGCGCCGCGCGCGGCGCGGTAGGTGCGCGAGACCCCGCGCATCACGATCTCCCCGCCGCCGGTCGGCTCGACAGCGGCCGCCGCGTCGCCCCCGGTCCCGTCGCGCCCGCGCGCCGAGGGGGCCGGCGAGGGCTTGGCTCGGGGCTTCAGTTCGGTCGGCACGTCGCTCCCTTCGCGGGCATTACCCCACAGGTTCTAAGGGTCGGCGCCGGTGGAATCCGCTTCCGGGGCGCCATCTCAGCCGGCCTTCCGCCAGCCCCCCTGGCAACAACTCTGCTCCTGGCCTGATGCTAGCGCGCGGCGGTCACCGGGCGCGTGAGGGCGCGCACGAAGTCCTCGAGCTGGGCGGTCGTCCAGCACTCGAACGCGGTGCAGTACTCCTCGTAGGCGGCGATCACCGAGTCGCCGTAGTTCCAGTACAGACGCGGCTCGGGGTTCAGCCAGAACGTGCGCCCGGCACGGGTGGCGATCTGGGCGAAGATGTCGGCGCGGGGGTCGCGGCCGTTGGTGCGCGCGTCGCCGAGCACGATCACCGTCGCCCGCGGGTGCAGGTCGTCCTCGACCTGTACGAGGAACTCCGACCACACGCGCCCGTAGTCGGTGTAGCCGGAGATGTCGGCCACGCCCGCGTCGTTGCTGATGCGTTCGCTGACCGTTTTGAAGTTGCGCTCGTGCTCGAAGATGTCGGTCACCTCGGAGATGCGCTCGATGAACACGAACGAGCGCATCTTGCGGAACGTGTCGTGGAGCGCGTGGAGGACCGAGAGGAAGAACACCGAGGCCGAGGTGACGCTCGTGGATACGTCGCACAGCACGTAGATCTCGGGGCGGCGCGGGCGGCGCGGGCGGAACTTGAGCACCACCGGCACGCCGCCGGTCTGCAGCGAGGCGCGCATCGTGCGCCGCACGTCGACGTGCGCGTGGCGGCGGTGTCCGCGGGCCTGCAGACCCTGGGTGGCCAGCCGTCTGCGCAGCTGCGCCACGACGCGGTGCACGGCGGCCAGGTCGGCGAGCGGGCCGGAGGGCAGCGCACGGTCGAGCTCGCCCAGCGGACGGGCCGCGGGCAGGTTGCCGGTGCGCTCGATCTGGGAGCGTTCGAGCTCGCGGCGCAGGAGCGCCTCGAACCGTCGCAGGGCGTCGCGCGGCAGGCCGTCGCGGCGTGGATCCTCCTCGGGGAGGTCCGGCTGGGGCTCGGCGCGCAGGCCGAGCGCGCGGCGGATGCGCTGCACGTCGACACCGATCACGCCCGATCCCTCCTGCCGCCGGGCGAAGGCCGCGATCGCCATCCGCGCGAGATCGCGCATCGCACCCTCGGCTCCGTCGCGCAGCGCGGCGGCGATCTGCGCCCTCAGCTCCTCGAGCTCCTCCGGCGAGAGCTCGCCCAGCTCGCCCAGGGAGTCCTCCCGCACGCCCTCGCGCGCGGCCGCGATCTCCACCGCGCGGAAGAAGAAGCGGTCGAACACGAGCTCGAACACGCGCCGGTCCTCCTGGCTCTTGGCGAGCGTCGCGGCCAGCGCCTCGCGGAAGTCCTCCTGGGAGGTCCAGGTGATCTCGCCCAGCACCTCGAAGGCGTCGAGCATCTCCGAGGTCCCCACCGAGACGCCTTCGCGGCGGAGCTCTTCGCCGAGCTCGAGTATGCGCGCGGGCAGGCCCTCGGGGGGGCCGTCAGGCGACATCGGCGGGCGACCGCAGCTTCAGCCCAACGCGGTCGGCGACCACGTCCATGTCGGTCCGGTGCTTGACGATCACCGACATCGTCTCGGTGAAGGTGTCGGCGTCGATGTCCTGCACGCCCAGCAGCAGCAGGGCCCGCGCCCAGTCGATCGACTCGGCGATCGAGGGCGGCTTCTTGAGGTCGAGCTCGCGGACCATTCCCACGACCTCCACGAGCCGGCGCGCGACGGTCTCCGACAGCTCGGGCGCGTGCAGGCGCACGATCGCGAGCTCGTGCTCGAGCGCGGGGTAGTCGAGCCACAGGTACAGGCAGCGGCGCTTGAGGGCCTCGGTGAGCTCGCGCGAGTTGTTGGAGGTGAGCAGCACGATCGGGTGCGTGCGCGACTCCACGCGGCCGAGCTCGGGGATCGATATCTGGAAGTCCGAGAGGACCTCGAGCAGCATCGCCTCGAACTCCTGGTCGGTCTTGTCGATCTCGTCGATCAGCAGCACGACCGGCTCCTCGGATGCGATCGCGGTCATCAGCGGCCTGGCGAGCAGGAACTCCTCGCCGAAGATGTCCTCCTGGACCGCGTCCCAGCCGGTGCCCGAGGCCTCGGCCTGGATGCGGAGCAGCTGCTTGCGGTAGTTCCACTCGTACAGCGCCTTGGCCTCGTCGAGGCCCTCGTAGCACTGCAGGCGCACGAGCTCGCGGCCCAGATAGCGGGCCAGCGCCTTGGCGAGCTCGGTCTTGCCGACGCCGGCGGGTCCCTCGACGAGGACCGGCTTGCCGAGCTTGGTGGCGAGATAGGAGACGAGCGCTGTGGACTCGCCCGGGAGGTAGCCCACCCCGCGCAGGCCCTCGGCCAAATCTGCGACGGAGGCTGGCTCCGAGGACGGTGTGACTGCCATCGTCAGATCAATGATAGGCGCCGGCCGCCGATCGGGCCCCGCGCCGGGGGTCGGGCCGGGCGCCTGGGGCGGCCCTGGCCGGAGACGCCCGGGACGTCCGGGTGGACCCTCCGCCGGGGTCAGCCGGGTCGCTTGGGGGGGTCCTCGAAGGACAGCTGCTCGGGGGGAGCGGGCGGGTAGGGGGTGCGCGGGCGCGCGGGCACCGGAGCGGAGCGCTGCGGGCGCGTGGCCGCGGGCGCCGGCGCGACGACGGTCACGGCCTCCTCCTGCGGGGGCTCGGATCTGGGGGGCTCGGGTCCGCGCCGCCGCCGCGGGCGCGAGGCGGGCGGCTCGGGACGTCCGCCCGCCCGCATCCGCCAGCCGGCGTAGAACAGCGCTCCGGCCGCCACGAAGGCGAGGAAGAAGCCCCACTCGATGCCCACCGGGTAGCCGTCGCCGGCCGGCCGGCTGAAGACGCGGTAGAAGATCAGCAGCGCCGCCCAGCCGCCGGCGACCATCACGACGGTGCCGTCGCCGCCGGGGAGATGGAACTCGCTCCCCTCGGCGCGCGCGAACAGCATCGCGAGCACGCCCGCGGCGACGAGGAAGATCGCCGCCTCGACGAACGACACGTCGCCGAACGCGCTGATGTCGTGCGAGTAGATGGCGTCGGTCCTGCGGTTGAGGCTCTGCAGCCCGTACCACGGCAGGAACATCGTCACGAGCAGGGCGAGCGCCGCCACGGCGGCCAGACGCTGCTCGGGCGTGAGCGCCCTCCATGCGAGCGCCAGGCGTGTCATGCGCGCTCGCCTTCGCGTGGGCTCGTGGGGATGCCGACCACTCTCGCTAAGTCTAGGTCCAGCGGCGGGGCCCGCCGTCAGTGGTGGCTGACGACGATCGTGCCGTCGGCGGTCGAGAAGTTGCCGGCGAGATCGGTCGCCGTGAGCGTGACCGAGAAGGTTCCGCCGGCGGTGGGGGTGACCCACAGGAGCCTGGGCTTGCCGCCCTCGACGGTGGCGCTGTTCCTCCACACCACGTGCGATCCCTGCCGGATCGTCATGTCCACGGTCGAGATCTTCGACAGCGACAGCTGCACGCCGGCGCGGGTGCCGCCGCGCAGGGTCCGCGACAGCAGCGCGATCGCCGGGGGCGTGCTGAGGTCGGTCGTGAAGCGCTGTGCGGTGGTGCAATAGATCGCATCTCCCGGGATCGGCGTGCCGGCCTGCGCCGCCCGCGCGCGGGCGGCGCTCGCGCCGCCGGTCGCCCCCGTTGCGGGGGGCGAGCCCGCGGGTGCGGTGGCGGTCGGCGCGGCGGCGGCCGGGACGAACGGCGGCCCGCCACGGGTGCGTTCGCACAGGTGCTGCAGGAATTCGGTGAGCAGTTCGTGGTAGTTGAGGTTCGATTCTCCGTACTGGTCGTACAGCGACCAGGAGCCGGTGTCGTACTGGGGCACGATCGCGCGCGCCTCGGCGTCGCCGGCTTCGAATAGCGCGAGCCCGAGCGGGTCCTTGGTGATCGCCGTGTAGTCATACAGCCCCACGAGCGCCTGGATGAACCCGTTCAGGATGCGGTCGCCGGGGGCGTAGGTGTACTCGGCGTACATCGCGCCCGCCGGGGTGCTCACGCGCACGCCCTGGGGCGGGGGCTGCTCGAAGATGCCGAGCGCCTGCTGTGCCGCGGTCAGATCGACCGGTTCCTTGAAGCGCGACCAGGCGCGTGCGAGCACCTGCAGGGCGGTGCCCTGGGACAGGCCGCTCGTCCACGGCGGCGCGCCGCCGTCGAAGTGGAAGAGGTACTCCCAGGCGATGCCGCCCGCCCGCTGCGTCGCCAGCGGGATCACTTCGGCAAGCAGCTGGCGCAGGTTGGCGTTTTCGTGGCCGGAGAGGTAATAGCCGTTGGCCTCGCCGAAGGTGGCGAGCCACTGGATCTGGATCCCCTGGCCGGGGTAGTGCTCCCAGACGATCCTGCTCGGGGGGAAGCTCACGCGCTCGTCGCTGCCGAGCAGCGGTTCGGTCGTCCACCAGTGGCGGTTGCGTTCGAGCGTGAGAAACAGCGCGGGCAGGCGCGTGGGGATCATCTCTCCGGCCGCCGCGATCCCGTTCAGGTTCGACAGCACGGCTCCGAGTTCGCTCGCGCGAGTGCCGCTCAGGTGGCCGAGTGAGCGCTGCGCGGCGGCGTAGGCGGACACGTACTGGCGGTAGGCGGGTTCGGCGATCGCGCCGCTGTGGAGCAGGCGTGCCAGGGTCGTGGGAACCGTGTGCGACTGGCTCGCGGACGCCGCGGCGCGCCGCCCGTGCGCGCCCGGCGCGCCGGCCGCGACCGCCGGCGCCGCGGTGGCGCAGCCGATGGCGAGCAGGCACACGGCGATCGCCGCCAGGGGCTTGGGGCGCACGGCGCGCATGCTAAGCGCGCGCGCCGGTGCTGCTGCAGCGGCCCTTGCAGCGCGAGCCCGGTGGTATCGGAGCACAGCCCTCAAACACGCCGAGGCGCTCCACAGTTGCGCCCGGACGCTCGCGCGGCCGCGCCGGAGCGCGGCCCGGGATCGCGCAGGAGCGCGGGCCGAGCACGCCCGCACCGGGCTCAGTCGCGATCGAACTCCAGGTCATCGACCCCGTCGAGCTCGTCGTCCTCGTCGTCGTCGTCGTCCGCGTCGAGCTCGTCGACCTCGTCGTGATCGGACAGCAGGTCGTCGTCGCCCGCCTGATGGGCGCGCTGGAAGCGCTCCACGAGCTCGTCGCGCTTGTGCTCGTCCACCGGCGTGTCCTCGGCGATCAGCACCCACTCGGAGCTCTCGAACTCGTCCGCCTCGAAGATCTCGTGATCCACCTCGGGGGAGTCGTCGACGACGATCATGATCTCGGTCTGGGGGTTGAAGTACGTCCCGGGCCGGAGCGTCAGCTCATCCAGCTGGAAGCGACGCGCGTTGGTCATGGCGGCTTTATACCCAACTGCGCCTCGCCCATGCTCACGGATCCAGCTCCGCGAGCGTGCGCGCGACCTCGCTGTCGACGTCGAGCGGCTCCAGGCCCTGGCGCGCGCGGCGCTCGTTGCGCGCGATCGCCAGCTGTCGCACCTCCTCGACGAGCCCCGCCTCGTGGCCGCCGCCGGCCGCCGCCGGCATCGGCGCGAGCAGGCGTGCCACCTCGGCGTCGATGTCCAGCGCGGGCTCGCCGCGGCGCACCAGCCGCTCGCTGCGCGCGGTCAGCATCTGGCGGACCTCCTGCTCGCGCTCGGCCCGCGCGGCCGGGGAGTCGGGCGCGGGTGCGGGCGGGCCGGCCCCGGCCTCGCCGTCCCGGGAGAGGCCGCCGGAGCCGATCTGGTTGTAGAGGCTCTCCTGGCCGCGCATGAACAGGAACACGAGCGACATCACCACGGAGAACGCGACCGCGCCGAACACCACGAGGCTCAACCCGTTCGCCGCTATCGCGAGCACGACGGTTGACTGCGCATGATGCACGCCCTGATTGTTGCCGATCGGCGTGCGCTCCGCTACCCTCCGTGCTCGATATTGACTGACCAGTCAATCTACGATCCGCCGCCAGCCCGTTAGGAGATCCCGAGAATGGTCGATTTCACGCTCACAGACGAGCAGAAGAGCCTGCGCGAGATGGCGCACGACTTCGCTGTCAAGGAGATACGCCCCGTCGCGTGGGAGTACGACAGAGACGGCACCTGGCCCGCCGACATCATCAACAAGGCCTGGGAGGTCGGCCTGATGAACTCGCACATCCCCGAGGAGTACGGCGGGGCCGGAGCGGGCTATCTCGACGGCTGCCTGATCGAGGAGGAGCTGTCATGGGGCTGCTCCGGGATCCAGACCTCCCTCGGCTGCAACGGCCTGGCGACCGCCCCGATCGGCATCGGCGGCTCGGAGGAGATCAAGAAGAAGTACCTCGGGATGCTCACCGAAGCCCCCAAGCTCGCGTCCTTCTGCCTGACCGAGCCCGACGCCGGCTCCGACGTCTCGGGCATGCGCACCACCGCCGTTCGCAAGGGCGACAAGTACGTGATCAACGGCTCCAAGTGCTTCATCACCAACGGCGGATACGCCGACTACTACACCGTCTACGCCAAGACCGACAAGGAGGCCGGTCACCGCGGCATCTCCGCCTTCGTGGTCGAGCGCGACTGGGGCGTGGTCGTGGACAAGAAGGAGGACAAGCTCGGACAGCGCGCCTCCAACACCGCGACGATCTCCTTCAACGACGTCGAGGTCCCGGCCGAGAACCTGCTCGGTGAGGAAAACGGCGGCTTCAAGCTCGCGATGATGACGCTCGACCGCACGCGCCCGGGGGTGGCGGCGATGGCCACGGGGATCGCCCGCGCGGCCATGGAGTTCGCGGTCGACTACTCCAAGGAACGCGTCCAGTTCGGCGTGCCGATCGCGATGCACCAGGCGATCCAGTTCATCATCGCCGACATGGCCACCGAGATCGAGGCCGCGCGCCTACTGACGTGGAAGTCGGCGGCGATGCTCGACAGCGGCGAACGCAACACGCTGATCTCCTCGCATGCCAAGCGCTTCGCCGCGGACACCGCGATGAAGACCGCGACCGAAGCCGTCCAGGTCTACGGCGGCTACGGGTTCATCAAGGACTACCCGGTCGAGAAGCTCTTCCGCGACGCGAAGATCATGCAGCTCTACGAGGGCACCTCGCAGATCCAGCGGCTCGTGATCGCCCGCGAAACGCTGCTCCCGCGGCGCGTGGAGGAGCCCGCCGCCGCGCTCGCATAGGTGGGGCTCCGGCGCCGGCGGCCCGTGCACTGGGCGGGCCGTCCCGGCGCCGGGCGCCCGCTGGTGCGGCTCAGCCGATCAGCAGCGGCTGGCCGTAGTTGGACACCTGCGCGCCGCTCGTCACGCGCACCAGCACGCGGTAGATGCCGCGCGTGACCGGCACGACGCGGCTGAAGCTGGAGCTTGCCGCGTTGCGCTGGAGGAGCGTCGTCCCGCCGACCAGCACGCCGCGGCCGTGGACGATCCGCAGGATCCCCACCTGCGCGCCGTTCTCCGCCGGCGTGACGACCCCGTAGATGCGCGCGTGGTGAGGCCGCCGAGCGCGTCGCACGTGGCTCGTCACCTGCACGGCCACGCTCTCGAGCGTCACCGGGCTGACGACGGGCGGGTCGGTGCTGGTCACCACCCGGAACTGCGTGACGGTGGTCATCCCCAGCACCGGGAACGAGAAGCCGCCGGTGGCGCTCGTCAGCTCCGGGTTGCCGATGTCCTGGAAGCCGGCCGAGCCGAACGGGTCGGCCTGCAGCACGACCGTGCGCCCGCCGTTGCCGGTGCCCGACAGCGTTCCCTGCACCGTCACCGTGCCCCCGAACAGGACGGGGTTGGGTGAGGCGAGGATCGCCAGCGACAGCGGCACCTTGGTCGTCAGGAGCGTGCGGTCGCCGCCGATGCTGGCGCCCGACCCGTTGACCGCGACGAGCCTGTAGTGGTAGACGGTGAGCGGCTGCAGGCCGCCGATCGGCAGCGACACGTGGACCGTCTGAGTGCCCGCCCCCGCATCGGCGATCGCGGTCTGGCCGCCATAGCTGCGCGTCAGCCCGTACTGGAAGTAGTAGGAGGTGTTGCCCGCGTTGGGGTTCACCGAGCCGGTCAGCGTCGCCGAGGCGTAGCTGACGTCCCGTGCCCCGTTCGTGGTCGCCGTCGGGCGCGAGGCGGCCGTGGCGGTGCTCGCCAGCGCGCCGCCTGCCGTGCACAGCGAGATGGCTGCGATCGCGGTCGCCGCCGCCACCCGCCTGCTCCGAAGCGCTGTCGATCGCGTGTGTCGGACCCTGTCTGAAGTTCTCATGCCCACTCCCTACCCTTGCGCTGCCTCGCCCATTCACCCGCTGTAACTCGCGAGGGGCTCCAGAGGTGCGGCCGAACGCCGGCGCCGCTAGGCTCTCCAGCCCAGCCACCATAGGAGAACGAGAGAATGTTCGTGTTCAAGGCCGCCGTCGTGGGCGCCGGCACCATGGGCGGCCAGATCGCCCAGACGATCGCCGCAGCGGGTTTCCCCGTAGAGCTCAAGGATATCGACGAGGCGCTCGTGCAGGCGGGTTTGGAGGAGGCGCGCCGAGTCACCGCCGCGCAGGTCGGCAAGCTCGCCGAGAAGGGCAGGATCACCGCCGAGCAGGCGGAGGAGCAGCTCGAGGAGATCCTCGGCCGCATCCACGGCGGCACCTCCTACGCCGGCTTCGGCGACGTCGACCTGGTGGTGGAGGCGGTGCCCGAGCGGATGGAGATCAAGCAGGCGGTCTTCGCCGAGCTCGACGCAGCCACGCCCGGGCACGCGATCCTCGCCTCGAACACCTCCTCGCTGTCGATCACGGAGATCGGCGAAGCGACGCTGCGGCCCGAGAAGGTGATCGGCTTCCACTACTTCTACCCCGCGTCGGTGATGCCGCTGATCGAGATCGTCGAGGGGGAGGAGACCTCGGCCGAGACGGTCACCGCGGCGGTGACCTTCGCCCAGGCGATCCGCAAGCAACCGATCACATGCGCGGAGGTTCCGGGCTTCGTGGTCAACCGCATCCTCAACTCGGCCACGTCGGAGATCTGGCGCGAGCAGGAGGAGAAGGGACTGTCGATCAAGCTGATCGACGAGGGCGTCGGTGCGGCGGGCGTGGTGCCCGTCGGCCCGTATCACCTCGTCAACCTGCTCGGCCTGGACACCGTGCTGCACGTGGCCGAGCACCTCGTGGAGTCCTACGGCGAGGAACGCTTCTACGTGCCCAAGGGCATGCAGAGGCTCGTCGCCGACGGCAAGCTCGGCGCCAAGACGGGCGGCGACGGGTTCTACGACCCCCAGGGCGAGCCGAACCTCGCGGGTGACGGCGAGCCAGACGTGCCCGAGCTGATCGAGCTGCTGTCGCTGAAGACGATCCTCGAGGCGTGCCTGGTACTGGAGGAGGGCGTGGCGAGCCACCGCGACATCGACTTCGGGATGATGGCCGGCGCCGGACTCGACCCCCGCCGCGGGCTGATGCCGCCGTTCATGCGCGCCGACAGCGAGGGTCTCGACACGGTGCTCGAGCGGATGGAGAACGCGCAGGAGCGCCACGGCGAGCGCTTCACCCCGCCCACGATCCTGCGCCGCCTGGTCGCCCAGGGCCGGCTCGGGCAGAAGAGCGGCCAGGGCTTCTATGCATACCCGCAGCCGGACGCCGAGCAGCCGGCCGAGGTGGTCAAGCTCCAGAGCGTCGGCGACGGCGTCGCGATCGCCTGGCTGGCCAACGGTCAGATGAACTCGATCTCGCCGCAGGTGATCGAGGACCTGGGCAAGGTGTGGGCCGGCGTGAAGGCGTCCGGGGTGCGCTCGCTCGTGATCGCCTCGTCGAACCCCTTCCTGTTCTGCGCGGGCGCCGACATCAAGGCCTTCACCACCATGGACGAGTCCGCGGGGGCGCACATGATCGACGCGGCCCACTCGCTGTTCCGCGAGCTCGGCGCCGAGGGCATCACCACGATCGCCGCCGTCAACGGGCTCGCGTTCGGCGGTGGCTGCGAGCTGGCGATGGCCTGCGACGTGCGCATCGCCGCGCGCTCGGCACTGTTCGGCCAGCCCGAGATCAAGCTCGGGATCATCCCCGGCTTCGGCGGCACGCAGCGGCTACCTCGGCTGGTGGGGACCAACAAGGCCCTGGAGATGAACCTCGTGGGCGACCCGATGCTCGCCGACGAAGCGTACGAGCTCGGGCTCGTCAACCGCCTCGTCGACGATCACGAGCTGCTCGACACCGCCCTGCAGTGGGCGCGCAAGCTCGCCGGCCAGGCGCCGCTCGCGGTCGGCGAGATCAAGCGGGTGTCGGGCGCCGGCGACCTCGACGAGGGCATCGCCGAGGAGAAGCGGGCGTTCGCGGCGGTGTTCGCCAGCGGCGACGCCAAGGAGGGCATCTCGGCATTCCTGGGCAAACGCGCACCGCGCTTCCAGGGGAGCTGACCGCGGGGATGCGGGGGCCTTCGGGCGAGGTCCTGCCCGCACCGGCCGCCTCCGGCCGCGGCGGCGTGCCGCCTGACCCCCAGCGCGCCGGCACTCTGGACGCGCCCGACGGCGAGCTCGGCCGGCTGGTCGAGCTCGTTCGCACAGCCCGCTCGGTGGTCGCGCTGACCGGCGCGGGGATCTCGGTGCCGTCGGGTATCCCCGACTTCCGCTCGCCGGGCACGGGGCTGTGGGAGAACGTCGATCCGATGGAGGTCGCCCACATCGAGGCCTTTCGCAGCGACCCCGCGCGGTTCTGGCGCTTCTACGGCGAGCGCTTCGCGACGCTCTCCGGCAAGGAGCCCAACGACGCCCACCTCGCGCTGGTGGCGCTGGAGCGCGACGGGTACCTCGACGCAGTGATCACCCAGAACGTCGACATGCTGCACCGCCGCGCCGGCAGCCGAGAGCTGGTGGAGGTGCACGGCAGCATCGCCACGTGCTCCTGTCCGAGCTGTGGCGAACCCCTAGAGCTGGCACAGGCGCGCGCCCGGATGCTCGCCGGCGAGGACGGCGTTCCGCGCTGTGAGCGCTGCGGCGGGGCGCTCAAGCCCGATGTGGTGCTGTTCGGCGAGCACCTCGCGGAGGCCGCCCTGCGGCGCGCCGGCGAGCTGTGCGAGCGGGCCGATGTGCTGCTCTGCATCGGCTCCTCGCTGGAGGTCCATCCGGTGGCCGGGATGCCGCTGCTGACCCGCCGCCGCGGCGGCTCGGTGGCGATCATCACCCAGGGGGCCACGCCGCTCGAGGAGATCGCCGACGTGCGCCTGCACGGCGACGTCGTCGAGGAGCTGCGGGCGCTGGCGGGCGCGCTGGCGGGCCCCGTCGAGGGGCGCGTCCCGGGGGCTGTGTCCAGCCGCGCGCCTGGCTAAGGGCGGATGAACGTGTCGGGATCCGGTCCGGTGCGACGGCCCCGGTCGAGCGCCTCGATCTGCTGCATCTCGGCCTCGTCGAGCTCGAAGGAGAACACGTCGAGGTTCTCCTCGATGCGCGCGGGTGTGACCGACTTGGGGATCACGACGTTGCCGAGCTGGAGGTGCCAGCGGATGACGACCTGGGCGGGCGTGCGCGCGTGCTCGGAGGCGATCCGCTCGATCGCCTGCTCGCCGAGGACCTGGCCCTGCGCCAGCGGGCTCCACGCCTCGGTGACGATGCCGAGCTGCTCATGCTCGTGCCGCAGGCCCGGCTGCTGCAGGTGGGGATGCAGCTCGATCTGGTTGACGGCGGGCGTCTCCCCGGTCTCTGCGATCACTCGCTCGAGGTGCGCAGGCTGGAAGTTCGAGACGCCGATCGACCGGACGAGGCCCTCGTCGCGCAGCTCGATGAACGCCTTCCACGTCTCCACGTAGCGGTCGTGGGCCGGCACCGGCCAGTGGATCAGGTAGAGGTCCACGTAGTCGAGCTCCAGGCGTCGCAGGCTCGCGTGCAGGGCGTCCCTGGCCTGCGCGTAGCCCTGGTGGTCGTTCCAGCACTTGGTCGTCACGAAGACCTCGGCGCGCTCCAGCCCGGAGGCACGGACGGCCCGGCCGACGGCCGCCTCGTTGCGGTAGGCGGCGGCGGTGTCGATGTGCCGGTAGCCGGCGGCGAGGGCGCGCGCGACCGTCTCCTCGGTCTCCGCCGGGGGCACCTGGAAGACCCCGAAGCCTAGCTGCGGGATGCGCGCGCCGCCGCGCAAGGGAACGGTGGGGATGTCGGTGCTCGCCGTGTCCATCGCCAGTGCTCTTCCCGATCTGCGCCCGCCTAAGCGGCGCCGCGGCCCCCGCTCAGCGCCCCCGCCTGGTGCGGCTGTGCCATCAGGTCACGGTCGGGGTCGATGCTCCAGCGTCCGGCGACCGCCAGCAGGTCGCCGTCGATGGCCCAGCTGTCGGCTCTCGGGGGGCCGGCGTGTTCCATGCTCGCGCCCTTGAGCGCCATGCAGCCGGTGTTCTCGCCGATCGCGCGGATCGCGGCCAGCTCCTCGGGGTCGAGCACGGCGGCGGCAGCGAGGCCGGCGAGCTCGGCACGCTTGTCCTCGACGGGGCGGGCGCCGGGCCCGCTCTCCTGGATGAGCGTCGGCGCGACGCAGCGGACGGCCGGCTGCTGCAGGTCCCAGGCACAGGCCAGCTGCAGCATGGTCAGCCCGTGCCGCTCGGCGTACGGGCGCATCAGCTCCAGCTTCTCGCGGCCGGCCCGCACCCAGCCTTCGGGGCGGAACTTGCGGTGGTCGTACTCGGCGAAGGCGTGTCCGGGGCGCACGTCGTCGTGGAACAGCCCGCCGTAGTCCACCACGCGGGCGATCACCCCCACATCGTGCGCGACGGCGGCATCGAGCACCAGCTCCCCGGGCCACGGCTCGAGCGGGTTGAGGATGATCATCGCCCAGTCGATCAGCTCCGAGAACCGCTCCAGGCAGGAGATCAGGTCGAGCGTGAAGCCGTTCGCCGGGCCGGGCGCCACGCCGAGACGCCCGGCGAGCCCGGCGTCGCGCACCGCGCGCATGCCCTCCCACACCGCCGGGCTGGAGTAGCCGACGTGATCGGGGTTGTGCAGCAGCAGCACGTCGAAGCGGTCCACGCCGCAGCGCTCCAGGCTGCGCTCGGTGGCGATCCGGATGTAGTCGCCGTAGGCGCTCTCACCGCGCAGGCGCGAGTCGGTGAAGCGCGGAAAGCCCTTCGCGCCGTCGCGCTGGCCGTCGTAGAAGTCGTGACCGATCGCGCCCACCAGGCAGTAGCGCTCGCGCTGCACTCCCGCGAGCGCCCGGGCGAGCATCCGCTCGGCCTCGCCCGCCCCGTAGACGTCGGCGGTGATCACGGTGTCGACGCCGCCGCCCGGCCGCAGCAGCTCGAGCAGGCGCTCGTCGGCGAGCGGCTCGCCGAAGTGCATGTAGCGTCCACCGCTCCAGGTGCCGATCGCTGTGGTGGTCGGTTCCATGCTCACCCCAGGTTAACTCCAGGCGCGGTGCGGGCGCGGAGAGCCGCCTCCAGACGGCCCAGCGCATGCGCGAGGATCTCCTCGTCGAGCGCCTCCGCCGCCGCGGGCGTCGCGGCGGCCTGGGCGAGCGCGAGCTGCGCCTGGGCGGCGACGTCGGGGCGCAGCTTCTCCAGCTCGGCCACGCGGATCGCGAGATCGGGGCGGCTGTCGGAGCTCAGCTCGCCGAGCGCAGCCGCGAGCGCGCTGTCCAGCTCGACCGCCGCCAGCGCGAGGCGCCCGTGGTCGAGATCCAGCCGCGCGCGCAGGGCGAGCTCCTCGCACAGCAGGACGGTGGCGCGCGCGCCGAGCAGCGCCGCCAGGCGCTCCTGCGGACGCAGCACCGCGGAGCGGTCCCGCCCGGCCCTCCGCCTCGCCATCCCGCGCCTGCGGCCCCGCTCCTTCGGCGGCAGCTCGCGCGCGTGCATCCAGGTCCCGTCGGCGACCTGCTCGCCCTCGCCCCAGCCCGCCCTGATGACGAGCGCCTGCTCGGGCGAGACCTCGTGCACATACGGGTCCGCGGATGCGAGGCGGTGGAAGTGCAGCACGCGGTTGACGATCTCCGTGGCCGTCCTCACCTCGCGTTCGCGGTCCAGCTCCGCCAGCCACGCGCGGGCCTGGCTCTCGGCCGAGAGGGAGACGGGATCGATCACGGTCGCCCGCGTGGTGCTCACAGGCTCCGGCTCCGGCTCGGGCTCGACCGGCCGCCCGCCCCGGGGTCCCCGCCGCTCGCGCCCTCCCGCGCGTCCGCGCGCCATGGCGCCCCGGCCGGCGCGCGCCGCGCCGAGCGAGCCGAGCACCACCACCCGCTCGGGCTCGCGGTCCTCCGGCGAGCGCAGCAGGTAGCGGCCGTCGGCCGGGCCGAGGACCCAGGGGAACTCGAACTGGATGAAGATGAACAGCCGCTCGGGCACAGGCGCACCGTATCCTTCCTCCCAGGTGCCGGGGGCGCGAGGCGCCGCGGCCCGACCGCGGACGGCGCGACCTTCCACTCGACAACGAGGAGCAGAGGATGTCCGATCCCAGCAACGTCGCCAAGAACCTGCGGGAGCGCCTCGGCAGCAACACCGAGGACCGGCTCGGGAAGGCGCTCTCGGACCTGCTCGACAACCCGCTGCTCACGGGGGCGATCGGCCGCGCGTTCGACGCACGCGAGCGCGCCTCCCAGGCGCAGGAGGTGGCGCTGAGCGCGCTCAACATCCCCTCGGCCGCGGACATCGAACGGCTGACCAGGCGGCTGCGCTCGGTTTCCCACCGGCTGGAGGGCATCGAGGACGGCGTCGACCGCCTCGACCGGGCGCTCTCCCCGAGCGGCGTGGAGGCGCGTCTGTCCGAGATCGAGGCCCAGCTGAGAGGGCTCATGAGCCGGTTTGAGCACACATACACCCCTGAGCCCGCGGCCCCCGCAGCGAATGCAGCGGGAGCGTCGCCCGCCGCGCGCGGGGCGCACGCGCCCGCCGGGGCGAGGCCGCCGGCCCGCAAAACCAAAACGGCGGCCAGCAAGCCGGCGAAAAGGCCGGCGAAAGCGAGGGCGGCTCAGGGCAAAGCCAAAGCGGCTCCGCGCAAGGCCAAGAGCGGCGCCTGGCAGGCCCGCCGGGACGGGGGCGGGGGGCGCGGCCGGGCCGGCGGGCCGCGCGGCCGGATCGAGCTGACCGGGCGCGGAGCGGCCCCTCAGGGGGTGAGCGCGGCGATCGCAACCGCACCCATGCGCTCGGCGGCCGCCAGCAGCGGGCCGTCCTGGATGCGCTCGCGGTCTCCACGGTCGTCGAAGGTGTCCGACACGGCGAGCAGGCAGCCGACCGGCACAGCGGCGCGCGCGCCGACGGCGAACAGCGCCGCCGCCTCCATCTCCACGGCCAGCGCCTCGTGCCCGCCGCCGGGGGGCCCGCTCTCGTAGAAGAGGTCCACGCTCACGACCACCCCGGCCAGCGCAGCGGGCGCCTCGCGCAGCAGCGCCTTCGTCAGCCCGTGGTCGGCCGGCACGCGCTCGGCGGCGCCGAGCGCGCGCGAGGTGCCGTCCGCGCAGATCGCCTCGCTCGCGACCACGAGCTCCCCCAGCGCGAGCCCGGCGGCCAGCGCTCCGCACGTTCCCACGCGCACCGCGCGGCCCGCGCCGAGCGCGATCAGCTCGGTGAGGACGATCGCCGCCGAGGGGCCGCCCATGCCCGTCGCCTGAATCGTCAGCGGCTCGCCGTCGGGAGCCGTGCCGGTGTAGCCCCAGAGCCCGCGGTGGTGGTTGAACATGCGCGGCTCCTGCAGCAGCGCCTGGGCGAGCGCGAGCGCGCGACCGGGGTCGCCGGGCAGCAGCACGCGCTCGGCCAGCGCGGCCGTGGGCCGCAGGTGCAGAGCCTCGGGCGGGGGCATCGGCGGCGACTCTAGAGCAGCGCGGCCCGCCGCCGCCCGGCGCAGCCGGGCATCGCCGGGCCGCGGAGATACCGTGCGGCCCCGACGTGGCGGCGTGTGCGGGTTGTTCACGCTGGGCCGTCGCGCGCGAGCCTAGACTGGATGGCATGGAACGTCGAACGCCCTTGGCCCCGCGCGGCTGAGTGAGCACCCAGGGGGACGATCGACGCGGTGACGCGGGTGAGCTGACGCTCGCCAGGGTGGCCGAGCGCGTGGGCGTCTCGCCGGCGACGATCAGGCGCTGGGTGGCGAAGGGGCTGGTTCCGGGCCACGACGGCCACTGGTCCTCGACCGACCTCGCCTACCTGCGCGTTGTGGCGCGGCTGCGGGCGCGCGGGCACACGCTCGAGCAGATCAAGCACGCGAGCGACAGCGGCCAGCTCGCGATCGGCCCGATCGAGAACCTGCTGCGCAACGCCGACGGCGGCCACACGCTCGAGGAGGCGGCGCGCGACACCGGCCTGGACGCCGACCTGATCACCCGCATCTACACGGCGATGGGGCTCGGGTCGGTGCTGCTCGACGCGATCGGCGACGAGGACCTGCAGATGCTGAAATACGCCGCCGCGGTGATCGACGCGGGCTTCCCGATGGCCGCGTTCCTGCAGCTGATGCGGGTCTACGGGCAGGTGATCGCGCAGATCGCCGACACCGAGGTGCGGCTCGTGCATCTCTACGTCCACGAGCCGCTCGTGCGCGCGGGCGTGCCGAGCGTGGAGATCGCCGAGGAGATGGAGAGCCTCACGCGCGAGGTGCTGCCGTTCGCGGCGCCCTTCATGAACTACCTGCACGGCCGCCTGCTCGCGCACTTCGTCGAGCAGGACATGATCGGCCACATGGAGGCCGACCTCGGCGAGGAGGCGCTCGAGGAGGGGCGCCTGCGGGTGGCGATCGCCTTCGCCGACCTCGCCGGGTACGCGCGCCTGACCGTCGAGCAGGGCGACGAGGCGGCCGTCAGCACGGTCGAGCGGTTCGCGACCGCCGTCGCCGAGAAGCTCCCCGCCGACGCGCGCGTGATCAAGACGCTCGGCGACGAGGTGATGGTCGTGGGCTCCGACGTGCTCGCGCTCACGCAGTGGGCCGTGGCGCTGCAGGAGGGGATCCGTGCGGGCGAGCCGCCTCCGCGCATCGGCATCCACTACGGCGAGGCGCTCTACCGCGACGGAGACTACTTCGGGCGGGACGTCAACCAGGCGGCCCGCGTGGTGGCGCGCGCCGCGGGCGGCGAGGTGCTCGTCACGCGCCCGGTCGTGGAGAACGCCGACCACGTCGACGGCCTCCGCTTCGACCGCATCGGCGAAGTGCTGCTGAAGGGCTTCTCCGAGCCGACCGAGCTGTTCACGGCGTCCGCGCGGAACGGCTAGGAAACGGTGGTCTGGGAGGACGTTCGCGAGGAGGTCCGCGCGAGCGGGCTCCTCGGCGGCGGCGAGCCGCTGGTGGCGATGCTCTCCGGGGGCCGCGACTCGACCTGCCTGCTCGACGTCCTGGTCGAGCTGCGCGGCGCCGGCGCCGTCAGCGCCCTGCACGTCAACTACGGGCTCCGTGCGCAGGCGGACGAGGAGGAGCTGCACTGCGCGGAGCTCTGCGGTCGCCTCGGCGTCCCGCTCGAGGTGGTGCGCGCCGGCCCGCCCCCGCGCGGCGCTGGCCCCGCACCTGGCACCGCCGCCGCGCCTGGCGCTGCCGCCGCCGCGCCTGGCGCTGCCGCCGCCGCGCGTGGCGCTACCGCCGCCGCGGGCGACGCAGCGGCGGGCGGTGCGCCCGGGCCGGCCGCCGGCAACCTGCAGGCGTGGGCCCGCGAGCTGCGCTACCGGGCGGGCGAGGAGCTGGCCCGACCGGCTGGCGCCCTGCTCGCGACGGGGCACACCTCCAGCGACCAGGTGGAGACGATCCTCTACCGGCTTGCGGCCTCGCCCGGGCGGCGTGCCCTGCTCGGCATGGCGCCCGTCGAGGGGCGCCTCGTGCGGCCGCTGCTGGGCGTCACGCGAGCGCAGACGGCGGCCTACTGCTCCGAGCGCGGACTGCGGTGGCGCGAGGACGAGAGCAATGCCGACGAGCGCTTCGCCCGCGCACGCGTGCGGCACGGCCTGCTGCCGGAGCTGCGCGCGGTCCACCCGGCCGCGGAGAGCAACGTGATCCGAACCGCGCGCCTGCTGCGCGAGGAGACCGAGCTGCTCGATGCGCTCGTCGGCGCCGAGCTCGCGGCCGGCGCCGCCGGCGGGGTGTCGATTGCACGCCTGGCCGAGCTGCCGGCGGCGCTCGCCCGCATGGTCGTGGTGCGGCTCGCCGAGGATGCGGCCGGCACCTACGCGCCGCAGGCGGGCGACCGCGTGCACGAGCTGATCGAGCTCGGCCGCCGCGGCGGGCGCGCCGAGCTGCACGTGGGCGGCCGCGCGGGCGCGGTTATCGAGGACGGGCTGCTCACGATGGTCAGGCTCCCCCCGCGCGGGTGAGGCCGCGCGCGTGGGCCGTGCGGAGCCCTCGCGGCGCGGTCGTGAGGGGGCCCGCCGCGAGGGCCCCGCCCGCACGAGGACTAGACTCCCCGGTGTGGCCACGACGTCGCGCGCCTCCGATGAGCCCGAGCTGGGCGAGGTGCTCGTCAGCGCCGAGGATCTCCAGCGGCGGGTCGGCGAGCTCGGGCGAGAGATCTCGAGCGACTACGCCGGGCGCTCGCTGCTGCTCGTCGGCGTCCTGAAGGGCGCCGTGTTCTTCCTGAGCGACCTCATGCGCTTCATCGACATCCCCGTGGAGGTCGACTTCATGGCCGTGGCCTCCTACGGCTCGGCGACCGACTCCTCGGGCGTGGTGCGGATCCTCAAGGACCTCGACGCAGCGATCGAAGGCCGCGACGTGCTGATCGTCGAGGACATCGTCGATTCCGGGCTCACGCTCCAGTACCTGATGCGCAACCTGGGCTCGCGCAACCCGCGCACGCTCGAGGTGTGCGCGCTGCTGACCAAGCCCGACCGTCGCAAGGTCGATCTGCCGACGCGATATGTGGGATTCGAGATAGCCGACCGGTTCGTCGTGGGCTACGGGCTCGACTACGCCGAGCGCCACCGCAATCTGCCGTTCGTGGCGGCCCTGGAGCGCTAGCGCGGGGCCTCGAGGCGGTCCCCTGAAACCCCTGCAGACGACGGGGAGAATGGGGTTACCTGGTACGCTAGGGGACCGGTGGCCACGACTACAAACGGTGCCAGGACCAGCCGGATCACGCTATGAGCCGTTTCTTCAAGAGCGCCGCGTTTCCGATCCTCATCGTGGTGGTGTTGGCGTTCCTTGCCGTCAAACTGGTCAACCCGGGCACGGCCAATCACCGCTCGCACAGCTACCAGACGCTGGTCTCCAAGGAACTGCCCGGCGGCGAAGTCCAGTCGGTGGTGTTCAAGAACAAGGGCAAAGCCCTCGAAGTGAAGCTGAACGCCAAGGGTGGCAAGGAAACCTACGAAACCGGCTACATCGACCAGGCCGCGCCGGAACTGATGAAGGAACTGCGCGCCGCGGGCGTCAGCTACAACGTCGAATCGGAAAAGAGCAGCGCGCTGCTGAGCCTGCTCACGTACATCATCCCGTTCGTCCTGTTCTTCGGCTTCTGGATCTTCCTCATGAACCAGGTGCAGGGCGGCGGCTCGAAAGTGATGTCGTTCGGCAAGTCGCGCGCCAAGCGGATGTCGGCCGACTCGCCGAAGATCACCTTCCGCGACGTTGCGGGCGTCGACGAGGCCGTCGAGGAGCTCCACGAGATCAAGGAATTCCTCGAGAATCCCAAGAAGTTCCAGGCGCTGGGAGCGAGGATCCCGACCGGGGTGCTGCTGTACGGGCCGCCGGGCACCGGCAAGACCCTGCTCGCGCGCGCCGTCGCAGGCGAGGCGGGCGTGCCGTTCTTCTCGATCTCGGGCTCGGACTTCGTGGAGATGTTCGTCGGCGTGGGCGCCTCGCGCGTGAGGGATCTGTTCGAGCAGGCCAAGCAGAACAGCCCCTGCATCATCTTCATGGACGAGATCGACGCCGTCGGGCGCCACCGCGGCGCCGGCCTCGGCGGGGGCCACGACGAGCGCGAGCAGACCCTCAACCAGCTGCTGGTCGAGATGGACGGCTTCGAGGCCAAGGACAACATCATCATGATCGCGGCCACCAACAGGCCCGACATCCTCGACCCGGCGCTGCTGCGTCCGGGCCGCTTCGACCGGCAGATCGCGGTCGACCGGCCCGACCGCAAGGGGCGGGCGAAGATCCTCGAGGTGCACACGCGCGGCAAGCCGCTGGCGAAGGTGATCGACATCGACGCCCTCGCCGGGCAGACCCCCGGCTTCACCGGCGCCGACCTCTCCAACCTGATCAACGAGGCGGCGCTGCTGTCCGCCCGCACCGGCAAGCGGGAGATCGGCCAGGAAGAGCTCGAGGAGGGGATCATGCGCGTGATCGCCGGCCCCGAGAAGAAGACGCGCGTGATGAGCGAGAAAGAGCGTCTGATCACCGCCTACCATGAGATGGGCCACGCGCTCGTCGGCCACTTCCTCGAGCACTCCGACCCCGTTCACAAGATCTCGGTGATCTCCCGCGGCCAGGCGCTTGGATACACGATCTCGATGCCGCAGGAGGACCGCTTCCTGACCACGCGCGCCGAGCTCGAGGACACGATGGCGATGACGCTCGGCGGCCGCGCCGCGGAGGAGATCATCTTCGGCGAGATCACCACGGGAGCGTCCAACGACATCGAGAAGGTGACCGCCACCGCCAAGCAGATGGTGATGCGCTTCGGGATGAGCGAGAAGCTCGGGCCGCGCGTGTTCGGCCACGACCACGGCCAGCCGTTCCTAGGTCGCGAGTTCTCCACGGAGCCCGACTACTCCGATGAAATCGCGCGCGAAATCGACGACGAGGTGCGCCGCATCATCGAGGTCGCCCACCAGCGGGCCAGGAGCATCCTCACCGAGCACCAGCACGACCTCACCAAGATCTCCGAGATCCTCGTCAAACGCGAGACGATCGAGAAGGAGGAGTTCCTCGCACTGCTCGCCGGCAAGAGCGAGGAGGAGGTGTTCGGCGCCGAGGAGGAGGCCAAGCCGGAGCTGCCCGCGCCCCCCTCGCCGGTCGACCGTGCCGAGCGCGAATCGCCCCGCACGATCCCCCGTCCGGGCCTCGCCGGCGGCACAGCCGAGCTGCGCGCGAGCGACCAGGAGCGCCCCGAGCCCGCCTGACGGGCCCGGCCTCCCGCAGGTCGAGCTCCCGCAGCCCCCTCGTGGTCCGCGACAACGCCGAGCTCGCGATTGGCCGCCCGGTGCCGGCGGACGGCTCACGGCGCTCGGTCGGATCACGGCGCCCGATCGCATCACGGCGCCTGGTCGGATCACGGCGCCCGGTCGGATCCGGCGGGGCCCGGCGGATCGACGGAGCGGCCCCGTGAGCGGCTCCTACCGCCTGATGGCGATCGTCAACGTCACCCCCGACTCCTTCTCCGACGGCGGGGCGTTCGTGCGGCCGGAGGCGGCGGTGACCCATGCGCTGCGGCTCGCCCTCGAGGGCGCCGACATCCTCGACATCGGCGGGGAGTCCACGCGGCCCGGCGCCGCTCCGGTAGCGGCGGATGAGGAGCTGCGGCGGGTGGTGCCGGTGCTCGACGGGATCGCTGCGGCGATCGCCTCGATGCCCGATCGCCCCGAGGTCTCGATCGACACCTCCAAGGCGGCGGTCGCCCGCGCCGCGCTCGCCGCGGGGGCGCGCCTCGTCAACGACGTCAGCGCGCTGCGAGCCGACCCGGAGATGGCGGCGGTGATCGCCGAGGGCGGCGCGGACTGCTGTCTGATGCACATGCGCGGTGAGCCGCGCACGATGCAGGAGGACCCGCGCTACGAGGACGTGGTCGACGACGTGCGCGCGTTCCTCTCGGAGCGGCTCGAGTTCGCCGTCGGCGAGGGCATCCCCGCGGAGCGCGTGATGCTCGACCCCGGCATCGGCTTCGGCAAGACCGAGGCGCACAACCTCGAGCTCCTGCGCCGCCTGGACGAGCTCGCCGGTCTCGGTCGCCCGATCGTGATCGGCACCTCGCGCAAGGCCTTCCTCGGGCGCATCCTCGGGCGCGCGGCCGGCGGCTCCGACCCCGTCGGGGTCGACGAGCGGCTGGCGGGAACGCTCGCCACCAACGTGCTCGCCTACGAGCGCGGCGCAAGCGTGTTCCGCGTCCACGAGGTCGCTCCGGTCCGTGACGCGCTGGCCGTGGCTGCTGCTACGTTGGGCGAGAGATGGACGGAGAGGGGAACGGGCACGACCCGGACGACGTAGACGACGACGACGGCGGCGGTCTCGAGGAGGATCGTGACACGGCCGAGTCGGTCACGATCGAGATCACGGGCCTGTCCCTGTACACGAACCATGGCGTCAGCGAGGCCGAGCGCGAGGTGGGCCAGAGGCTCGTGATCGACATGCGCCTCGACATCGGCGAGACCGACGCGACCGTGACCGACTCGATCGAGGACACGGTCGACTACGCCGAGGTCTGCCAGCTCGTCGCGCTGATCGCCCAGCAGCGCTCGCACCGGACGCTCGAGCGCCTCTGCAGCACGATCGCCGACCGCCTGCTCGCCGACTACGACCTCGAGGGCGTGTGGGTGAAGGCGGCCAAGCCCGAGCCGCCGATCGCACTCAGCGTCGACGAGGTCTCCGTCGAGCTGTGGCGCGAAGCGGACGGGTAAGGTGCTCGCGTCGGCGACCAGCGGAAGGAGCTACGGATGAGCGGCACGAACACATCGCGGGCGACGGAGCGGCGGGCATGAACGCGGCGTCGCGGTTCCGCGCGGCCGTGGAGAGCGGCGACGTCACGGCGGCGCAGGCGCTGCTCGCCGAGGGGATCGTCTTCCACAGCCCCGTCACCTTCCATCCCTTCGTCGGGCGCGAGACCGTCTCTCGGCTGCTCGGCATCGTGGGCGAAACCTTCGAGGACTTCCGCTACACCGACGAGCTCGAGACAGACGGCGCCCACGCGCTGATCTTCCGCGCGGCGATCGGCGGCCGCGAGATCGAGGGGATCGACCTGCTCCGGCTGGACGAGGACGGGCTGATCGGTGACTTCACGGTGATGCTCCGCCCCCTCTCGGGCCTGCTGCCGTTCGCCGAGGCGATGGGCGAGAAGGTCACGCAGGCGGGTCTGCAGACGACCCGTGCGTGAGGCGCGGCGGCAGCGACGCGGGCGCAGGTGAGCGCGCGCGCCCCCGCGAAGGGGCTGCTCGGGCTGGGCTCCAACGTCGGCGACCGGCGGGCCAACCTGCAGGCGGCCGTCGACGGCCTCGCCGCGGCCGGTGTCACCCCGCTCGCGAGCTCCTCCACCTACGACACCGACCCCGTCGGGGAGGTGCTCGACCAGCCCAGCTTCCTCAACGCCTGCCTGAGCGTGCGCACCTCGCTGGCGCCGCTGGAGCTGCTCGATGCGTGCAAGGCGCTCGAGCGCGATCTGGGGCGCAGCGCAGCGGGCGTCCGTCACGGTCCGCGCGCGATCGACATCGACGTGCTGCTGCTCGGCGAGGAGCAGCTGCGGCACGAGCGCATGTCGCTGCCCCACGTGCAGCTGCTCGCCCGCCGCTTCGTGCTCGTCCCGGCGCTCGAGCTCGACATCGATCTGCGCGTCCCCGGCGGCGCGCGGCTCGCAGATGCGCTGGCCGCGCTGCCGCTGCAGGAGGGCGTCCGCTGGGCCGGCCCGCCGCTGCGGCTCCCCGCGGCCTGAGCCTCCCCGCGGCCTGAGCCTCCCGGTCCGCCCTTCGCCCGCGCTCGCTGGATCGGCCTCGCCCCGCCGCGACCGGAGGCTCAGTGCACGACGATCTTGCCGACCATCCCCTCTGAGACGTGGATCGTGCACTCGTAGTTGAAAGTGCCACGATGGTTGAAGCGCACCGTGTAGCTGCCGTGGACCTGGGTGCGCGAGTGGAACCCGTGGAAGGTGACGTTGTGTTCGACCTGGTCGCGCCACACCCACGTCACGCTGTCGCCGCGGTGGATCGTGAGCGTGCCGGGGTGGAAGCGGAGTTCTCTGAGCGTGACCGTGTGTGTGGCGGCGGCCGATGCTCCGCCCAGCGCCACGGTCGGGATCAGCGCGGCGATCGACACCCCCATCCCGAGCAGCGCGGCGATCCTGCGTGTCCTCATCGGGGCTCTCCTCCCTTGGTGGTCGGTCCGGCGGTCGTGGTCGTCATCGGTCAAGGACTCCGGCACATGCCGAACCTTCCCGCGTGCGCCGGATCCCTCCCGCGGGCGGCTCGTCCCCGGCGGGCGGGGGCGCGGCGACTGCAGGCCGGGGCAGCTCGCTCACGTCGCCGCCGGGCCGGCGGCGCTCCAGCCGGCCAGCCGCAGGAGCGTCGCGTAGCCGACGTTGCGACCTGCGATCACGCACAGGCGCCCGTCGCGCACCCAGGCGACCGCCCTCGCGCCCTGCAGGCTCAGCAGCCGGTAGGCGGTGCCGTTCCGCCAGGACACCGAGCCGCCGCTCAGGCTCGGCGGCGGGCCGCCGAGGATCGCGTAGCCGATCCGGCGGCCGCTGCCGTCGGCGTAGAAGACGGTCGTGACCGGGTGTCCGTTCAGGCGGTCCGCGCGCGATCCCGTCGAGCGCCAGCCGAAGCTCGTCTCCCAGTAGGGGAAGGAGAGCCCGTCGACCGAGGCCGCGAGCGCGCCACCCGGGCGCTCGGAGGGGGCGGCCGCGGTCGCGCGCGCGAGCGTGAGCGCGACGTCGGCCCGGAGGACCTGCTCGCTGGAGCCGCCGCCGCCGACCCCGCCGAGGAAAGCCGCGAGCAGCACCACCGCCAGCGCCGCGAACGCGACCGCGCCCGCGAGCAGCCGGGCGGGCACGTACCGGCGGGGGGCGCTCCGTGGCGCGCCCCCTCCGGCGCTGGCGCCGGGGCCCGCTGCGACGAGCTCGCCGATCCGCGCATGCAGCGCCGCGGGCGCGCGCACGTCGACCGCGTGCAGCTGCTCGATCAGCTCGGACTCCGTCCGTGGCGGCCGCTCGCTCATGCTGTCTCTCCGTTCGGGAAGACTCCGCCCGGGTCGTTCCCCTTCCGCAGCGCGCCGCGCGCGGGCGCGGCGAGCGCCTCCAGGGGGGTCCGCTCGGCCGGCCGCGGCGCGTCTCCCGCAGAAACCTCGGAGGGGTGCGGCGCCGCGTGCCCGCTGCTGGCCGCGGGCACGGGCAGCAGCTCCGCCGCCACGCGCCTGCGGGCCCGGAACAGCCGCGTGGTGATGGTCGCCTCGCGGGTGTGCAGGGCGCGGGCGGCCTCGCGGTAGGAGAGGCCGAGCACGTCGACCGCGACCAGCGCCAGGCGGAAGTCCTCGGGCAGCGCGGCGATCGTCGCGTAGATCTCGTGCACCTCCAGCGCGCGCTCGGGCTGGCCCATCGGCCTCGCGTCCGCAGCCACCGCGTCGTCGATCTCGGCGACCGTCTGCGGACGCCGCGAGGCGCTGCGGCGGGACGTGAGGAAGGTGTTGCGCAGGACGCGCATCAGGTAGTACAGCTCGCCGTCGCCGTGCAGCACCCGTGGCCGCGCGAGCACCCGGGCGAAGGTCTCCTGGACGAGATCCTCGGCGTCCTCGCGCGAGCCGCACAGCGCCCACGCCGCGCGATAGAGGCGGTCCACGTGCTGGGTGAGGGCCTCGGGGTCGAGGTTGCGCATGGCCTTGGCGGAGCGACATCGGCGGGGCGGGCGCGCCAGCCCCGCCATGCGACTGTAGCGCCGCGCGCACCACCGGGCCAGATCGGGCGGACGCGTCCCGGCCGGCTGCTGCCGCGTCTCGGCCGGCTCATCGCCGCGTGCCGGCCGGCTGCTGCCGCGTGCCGGCCCCGGACGCCCTGGCGCCCCGGTCGGGCGGCCCGCGTCCTAGCCGGGGGCGCCCGCGCCGGCCTGCAGCCACTCCGTGGGCAGCACGCCGGGCGGAATCGCCCCCGTCATCGGGGGGAAGTAGCGCACGAGCCCCGCCGCGGGGCGGTCCTCGATCAGCGGCCGCACGTCGCCGATGCTCATCAGCAGGCGGATCGAGCTGCCGAGCTGGAGGTCCGCCGCGTTCGGCCGCTCAGCGCCGATCAGGCCGTCGGCGATCCAGTCGTCGATCCGCTCGAGCTGGCGCGGGAGGGCGGCGAGGTCTGCACGCGCGCTGTCGTCGTTGGCGCTGTTCCGGAGCGCCATCAGCCGTGCCGTGAGCGGCATCGCCGGGCGCATCAGCGCGCGCGGGAGAGGCAGCTTGGAGTCGGCCACGTAGCTCAGGCCCGCCTCGGGGTCCCGCACGAGGGCCGCGTCGATCACGCGCCGGGGAACGCTCTGCAGTACCTCGTCGCCCCAGCGCTCCGCGTCGAGCACGCGGGCGTAGGCGGGATCCCCCGGCGGCGGCAGCAGGGGCGGCTCTGGCGCGAGCGCATCGAGGCGCCGCATGATCGTGCGCGAGCCGGCCAGCCGCTCGCCGTCGATCCGCATCCCCGGCACCGTGGTGGCGCCGTAGCGGAGCGGTCCGATCAGCAGCTGGCTGAGCGGCACCAGGTCCACGCGGTCGAACGCGATGCCCTTGAGCCGCAGGGCGGCTTCGACCGCGGCGCAGGGGTGCGAGCCGGGAAGCACATACAGCCTGGGGTTGCTCGCCGCCATCGGGCGACTGAGCATAATGGTCGCCGATGCTCCTGGTCGTCGACGTCGGCAACACGCAGACCCACTTCGGGACCTTCCGCGGGGAGGACCTGATCGAGCACTGGCGCTTTGCGACCGTGCGGGAGTCCACCGCCGACCAGCTCGGCGCCGCGCTGCGCAACCTGCTGGAGCTGCGCGGGTACGGCTTCGGCGATCTCGACGCGTCGATCATCTCCTCGACCGTCCCCCAGCTGGAACCGGAGTGGGCGGCGATGGCCGATCGCTATCTCGGCCACGAGATCCACACCGTCGGGCCGGGCACGAAGACCGGCATGGCGATCCGCTACGACAACCCGCGCGAGATCGGCGCCGACCGCCTCGTCAACGCCGTCGCCATCCGCGAGCGCTTCGGCGGCCCCGCGGTGTGCGTGGACTTCGGCACGGCCACGACCTTCGACGTCGTCTCCCGCGAGGGCGAGTACCTCGGAGGCGCGCTGATGACCGGCATCGAGATCTCGCTCGAAGCGCTCTCCGAGCGCGGCGCGAGGCTGCCCAAGGTCGACCTCGCGCCGCCGCGCAGCGTGATCGGCAAGAACACCATCGACGCGATCCGCTCGGGCGTCGTGTTCGGCTACGCGGGCGCGATCGACGCGATCATGCGCCGCCTCTACGACGAGCTCGGCGAACGCTGCGAGGTGATCGCCACTGGCGGTCTCGCCCACCTGGTCGTGCCCTACACCGAGGAGCTCGAGGAGGTCGACGACCTGCTCACCCTCACGGGGCTGCGCCTGCTGCACGAGCGCAACAGCTGAAGGGTCCGGACGCTTGCGATTAGGTCTTTAATGGGCTGATGGACACCGCCGCGCGACTCCGCGAGAGCTGGACCCTGGGTGGCGTGCGCGTGCCCAACCGGGTGCTGCTCGCGCCGCTGGCAGGCATCGGCAACTGGTTCGTGAGGCTGCAGGCCAAGCGCCACGGCGCCGGCATGGCGGTCTCGGAGATGGTCTCCTCGCACGCGGTCCACTACCGCAACGAGCGGACCCTGCGCGAGCTGCTTCGCATCGACGAGCGCGAGCGCGCCGGCGGCCCGGTCGCGATCCAGCTGTTCGGGGAGGACCCCGCGGTGATGCGCTCCGCCGCCGCCCACGTCGCCGCGGCGGGGGCCGACGTGATCGACATCAACATGGGCTGCCCGGTGCCGAAGGTGCAGCGCACCGGCGCCGGCGCGGCGCTGCTGGCCGACCCCGGCCGCGCGGTCGCCGTGGCCGCCGCCGCCGCCGAGGGCGCGGGGGCAGCGGTGCCGATCACCGTCAAGCTGCGCTCGGGCCTGCGCGTCGGCGAGGACAGCGGCTACGGGCTCGCGCATCGCCTGGTCGAAGAGGCGGGCGTGGCCGCGATCGCGTTCCACCCGCGCGCCGCCGCGGTCCACCACAAGGGGCGCCCCGACTACGAGCTCGCGGCGCGGCTGGTGCGCTCGCTGCCGGCGCCCGTGATCCTCACGGGCGGGCTCGGCGATGCCGCCAGCGTGCACGAGGCGCTCGCGCGCACCGGCGCCGAGGCGGTGATGCTCGCGCGCGGCGCCCTCGGCAACCCCTGGCTGTTCGACGAGCTGCTCGGCGTGCGCGACCGGCCGCCCGATCGCGGCGAGGTGCTGCGCGAGCTCGACTGGACGATCGAGCGTGCCGTCGAGCACCTCGGCGAGGACCGCGCGACCCGCTATCTGCGCAAGTTCTATCCCTGGTACGTGGCCCGGCTCGGCCTCGAGCACGTGAGCGCCCGCGAACTGCAGGAATCGCTGCAGCGCAGCGACACGCTGAGCGGCGCACGCGAACATCTGCGCGGCGTCGCCGAGCCGCTCGCACTCGCGCTCTGAGCGTTCGCCGGGCCCGCTCGCGCCCCCGCTATACTGCTGCGCTCGCTGAGCCCTCGGCCCGTCAATTCCCCGCTCGCAGCGGGGCTTTTGTGCGCCGCCGACCGAAACACGAACCCGCGATCGAGGGGCACATGCCGAAGGACGTAATCCTCACCCCAGAAGGCCTCAAGAAGCTCAAGGACGAGCTCGACCTGCTCTCGACCGAGAAGCGCCGCGAGGTTGCCGAGCGGATCAAGGAGGCCCGCGAGTTCGGGGACATCTCCGAGAACTCCGAGTACGACGACGCCAAGAACGAGCAGGCGATGGTCGAGAGCCGGATCGCCCAGCTGCAGGAGAAGCTGCGGATGGCAACCGTCATCCAGGCGAAGGACCTCTCCACCGACGTCGTGCAGGTGGGGTCGGTGGTGCACGTCAAGGACGAGAAGACCGGCAAGTCGGTCAAGTACACGATCGTCGGCTCGGCGGAGTCCAAGCCCGAAGAGCACAAGCTCTCCAACGAGTCGCCCGTCGGCCGCGCGCTGATCGGCCACAAACGCAACGAGACGGTCGCCGTGAAGGTGCCGCGCGGGCCCGCGCGCAAGCTCAAGATCACCAAGATCGACGTCGGCCTCGAGTAGGCTCGCCGCGATGAGCGGAAGCGAGCAGGGCGGGGAGCAGGGGTCCCCGGGCGGCGCCACGGGACGCCACGGCCTGCCCGAGCTGATCGCCGAGCGCCGGGCCAAGGCCGAGCGGCTGCGCGCCGGAGATCCGAGCGCCTTCCCCTACTCCTTCGAGGGCGCCGAGCCGATCGCCGGCGTGCGCTCGGCTCACGAGGGCCTGCAGCCGGGGCAGGAAACCGACGAGCGCCATCGCGTCGCCGGCCGCATCGCCGCCCGCCGCGGCGCCGGCAAGAACGCGTTCCTCGACCTCGTCGACCGCACGGGCAAGATCCAGCTGCACGCCCGCGTCGACGTGCTCGGCGCCGAGCCCTTCGAGCGGCTGACCTCGCTCGACCTCGGCGACCTGATCGGGGTCGACGGCGCGGCGATGAAGAGCCGCCACGGCGAGGTCTCGCTGCGGGTGGAGGGCTTCCAGATCCTGGCGAAGGCGCTGCGGCCGCCGCCGGACAAGCACCACGGCCTGAGCGACGTCGAGACCCGCTACCGCCAGCGCGAGCTCGACCTGATCGCCAGCGAGGAGGTCCGCGGTCTGTTCATCGACCGCGCGCGGATCATCTCCTCGATCCGCTCCTCGCTCGACGGCGCGGGCTTCGTCGAGGTCGAGACCCCGGTGCTGCAGCCGCTCTACGGCGGCGCGATGGCCCGCCCCTTCACCACGCACCACAACGCCCTCGACCGCGACCTGTACCTGCGGATCGCCACCGAGCTCTACCTCAAGCGCCTGATCGTCGGCGGGCTCGAGCGCGTCTACGAGCTCGGCAAGGACTTCCGCAACGAGGGCGTCTCGCACAAGCACAACCCCGAGTTCACGATGGTCGAGTGGTACGAGGCCTACGCCGACTACGAGACCGAGGCGAGCCGGCTGGAAGAGGTCGTGCGGGCGGCCGCCGCGGCCGTCGGCTACGCCGGCGAGCTCGACTTCTCCGCGCCCTGGGCGCGGGTCGGCTTCGTCGAGGCGATCCGGCAGCGCACCGGCATCGACGTGATGGCGCACGCCACCGGCGAGGAGCTCGCGGCGGCGATCGCCGCGCGCGGCCTGGAGATGCGCACCGAGGGCCTCGCCTGGTTCCAGCTCGCCGACGACCTGCTGTCGAAGTACGTCGAGCCCGACCTGCGGGCGCCCACCTTCGTGCTCGACTACCCGGCCGAGATCTCGCCGCTGGCGCGCGAGCACCGCACCGAGGCGGGGCTCGTCGAGCGCTGGGAGGCGTTCGCCGGCGGCATGGAGATCGCCAACGCGTTCACCGAGCTGGTCGACCCCGACGTCCAGCGCGAGCGCTTCGCCGGCCAGCAGCGCCTCGACGCGGGCGAGGACCGAGGCGGGGGGGAGACGATGCCCTACGACGAGGCCTTCGTGCAGGCGCTCGAGCAGGGGATGCCGCCGACGGGCGGCGTCGGGCTGGGGATCGATCGGCTGGTGATGCTGCTCACCGGACGCGACTCCATCCGCGAGGTCGTGCTGTTCCCCGCGATGCGCGACTGAGGCCGCCCCCGGGCGCGCCGTCCCCCGCGCCGGCGCCGCGACGTGGGCGACCCGCGCGCCACACCCACCAGTCAAGCCGCGAGAGCCCGCTGCCGATGACCCCGATGGAGCAGGGGACCCGCTTGGTAGACTGCTCCGCAAGGCGTCGGTTGGGCAGCAAAGGTCATCTGGCAGCGTCCCAGCGGGAAGGAACAACATGTTCGAGCGATTCACAGAACGGGCCCGGCAGGTCGTCGTTCTTGCGCAGGAGGAGGCGCGCACGCTCAAGCACAACTACATCGGCACCGAGCACATCCTGCTCGGCCTGCTCCGCGAGGAGGAGGGCCTGGCCGCCCGCGTGCTGGAGAGCCTCGACATCACCGTCGAGCGCGTGCGCGCGCAGGTGGTCCGGATCGTCGGCTCCGGCGAGGAGGTCACCTCCGGCCAGATCCCGTTCACGCCGCGCGCCAAGAAGGTCCTCGAGCTGGCGCTGCGCGAGGCGCTCAGCCTCGGCCACAACTACATCGGCACCGAGCACATCCTGCTCGGCCTGGTGCGCGAGAACGAGGGCGTCGCCGCACGCATCCTGCTCGACTTCGACGCCGACTCCGAGAAGATCCGCAACGAGGTCATCCGCATGCTCTCGGGCCCCGGCGGGCGCCGCCAGGGCCAGTCGGCCGGGGCCGGCGCAGGCGCCGGATCGGCGCCCGGCGAGGGCAAGAAGTCCTCGAAGCTGCTCGACCAGTTCGGCCGCAACCTCACCAAGCTCGCAGCCGAGGGCAAGCTCGACCCGTGCGTGGGACGTGAGACGGAGATCGAGCGGATCATGCAGATCCTCTCCCGCCGCACCAAGAACAACCCCGTGCTCGTGGGCGAGCCCGGCGTCGGCAAGACCGCCGTCGTGGAGGGCCTGGCGCAGCGGATCACCAGCTCCGAGGTGCCCGAGCTGCTGAAGAACAAGCAGATCTACACGCTCGACCTGGCGGCGCTCGTGGCCGGCTCGAAGTACCGCGGCGAGTTCGAGGAGCGCCTGAAGAAGGTGATGAAGGAGATCACCCAGCGCGGCGACATCATCCTGTTCATCGACGAGCTCCACAACCTCGTCGGCGCGGGTGCCGCCGAGGGCGCGATCGACGCCGCCTCGATCCTCAAGCCTGCGCTGGCCAGGGGCGAGCTGCAGACGATCGGCGCGACCACGCTCGACGAGTACCGCAAGTACCTCGAGCGCGACTCCGCGCTCGAGCGCCGCTTCCAGAAGATCACCGTCGACGAGCCGACGATCGACCAGACCGTCGAGATCCTCACGGGCCTGCGCGACCGCTACGAGCAGCACCACAAGGTGCAGATCACCGACGAGGCGCTGCGCGCCGCCGGCGAACTCGCCTCGCGCTACATCTCCGACCGCTTCCTGCCCGACAAGGCGATCGACCTGATCGACGAGGCCGCCTCGCGGATGCGCATCAAGTCGATGACCTCCCCGCCCGCAAACCGCGAGCTGGAGGGCGAAGTCGAGAGCACCCGCCGCGAAAAGGAGGCGGCGATCGAGGCCCAGGAGTTCGAGAAGGCGGCCGCGCTGCGCGACAAGGAGCGCAAGCTCACGAACAAGAAACGCGAGCTCGAGCAGGCCTGGGAATCGGGCGAGGCCGGCGAGCGTCCGTCGATCGGCGAGGAGGAGATCGCCGACATCGTCTCGATGTGGACCGGGATCCCCGTCTTCAAGCTGACCGAGGCCGAGACGCAGAAGCTGATGCGCATGGAGGACGAACTGCACAAGCGCGTGATCGGCCAGCACCCTGCGATCGAGGTCATCTCCAAGGCGATCAGGCGCTCGCGCGCGGGCCTGAAGGACCCCAAGCGCCCGACCGGCTCGTTCATCTTCCTCGGCCCCTCCGGTGTCGGCAAGACCGAGCTGGCGCGCACGCTCGCGGAGTTCCTGTTCGGAGACGACGAAGCGCTGATCCGGATCGACATGTCCGAGTACATGGAGAAGCACGCCGTCTCGCGCCTGGTCGGATCGCCCCCCGGCTACATCGGCTACGACGAGGGCGGCCAGCTCACCGAGGCCGTGCGACGCAAGCCATACAGCGTGCTGCTGCTCGACGAGATCGAGAAGGCGCACCCGGACGTGTTCAACATCCTGCTGCAGATCCTCGAGGACGGCCGCCTGACCGACGCCCAGGGCCGGACCGTGGACTTCAGGCACGCGATCGTGATCATGACCTCCAACATCGGGGCCGCGGAGATCGCGCGCAACACGCCGCTCGGCTTCGCGGTCTCCGACGACGAGACGGGTATCACCTACGACGACATGAAGAACCGCATCATGGGTGAGCTCAAGAAAGTCTTCCGGCCGGAGTTCCTCAACCGGATCGACGACGTGATCGTCTTCCACAAGCTGCAGAAGGAGGAGATCAAGCAGATCGTCGAGCTGCTGCTCCTGCGCATCCGTGAGTCGATGGCCGAACGCGAGCTGCAGCTCGAGCTGACCGAGCCCGCCAAGGACCTGCTCGTCGAGAAGGGCTGGGACCCCGCGATGGGCGCCCGCCCGCTGCGCCGCGCGATCCAGCGCTACATCGAGGACCCGCTCGCCGACTTCGTCCTGCGCGAGCAGCTCACGCCCGGCGCGACCGTCGTCGTGGATCCCGCGCCCGAGGACGAGGGCGGCGAGGTTCGCCTGTCGATCGTCAAGCCCAAGAAGCAGAAGACGCCGGTCGGCGTCGGCGCCGAAGGCGCAGCCGAGGAGGGCCTCCCCGAGGTCGGCGAGAGCCCGCCCGACGGCGAGCCCGCCGACGATCAGTAGGCGCTCCTCCTGAGCACGGGCGCCCCGGGCTCCGCGCAGATCGTCCTCGCGCCGCTCACGGCGGAGGACTGGGGTGCTGCATCGCGCATCTACGAGGCCGGCATCGCCGGCGGCAACGCGACCTTCGAGCCGCACGCTCCCGACTGGGAGACCTGGAGCGGCAAGCGCGGGGGCTATCCGGCCGTGGTCGCCAGGGGGGCGGGCGGCGAGGTGCTCGGCTGGGCCGCCCTGACGCCGGTCTCGCCGCGCGCGGTCTACAGGGGCGTGGGCGCGATCAGCGTCTACGTGGCTCCCGCGCACGCCCGCCGCGGCATCGGCCGCGCGCTGCTCCAGGCCCTCGCCGAGACCGCCGAGCGGGCCGGCTTCTGGACGCTCGAGGCCGGGATCTTCCCCGAGAACGAGGCCAGCATCGCCCTCCACGAGAGCGCCGGCTTCCGCCTCGTCGGGGTGCGCGAGCGGCTCGGGCAGATGCCCGACGGGCGTTGGCGCGACGTGCTGCTCTACGAGCGCCGCAGCGTCCCCGCCGGCCCGTAGTCTGGCGGGATGTCCCGAACCACCGTCCATGCCTGCTCGCAGTGCGGCTTCCAGTCGGCCCAGTGGCACGGCCAGTGCCCGGGCTGCGAGGCCTGGAACACGCTCGTCGAGGAGCGCCTGAAGCCGGCCCGCGGCGAGGGCGCAGCGCGCCGCGGGGGCCGCTCCTCGACCCGCGCCGCCGGCTCGCCCGGATCGGTCCCGGGACCCGTTCCCCTCCGCCTCGCGGAGGTCGGAGCGGTGCCGATGCGACGCATGTCCACCGGCATCGGCGAGCTCGACCGGGTGCTCGGCGGGGGGCTCGTGCCCGGCTCCCTGGTGCTGCTCGGCGGCTCCCCGGGGATCGGCAAGTCGACGCTCACCAACATGGTCCTCGGCCACCTGCAGGGCGCGGGCCACAGGACCCTTTACGTCAGCGGCGAGGAGTCCCCCGAGCAGGTGCGTCTGCGGGCCGAGCGGCTGGTGCCCGATCCCGCGAGCGGACCCCGCGGCTCCGCGCTCGAGGTGCCGGTGCTGGCCGAGAACGACCTCGAGACGATCCTCGACGTGCTCGCCGAGCAGGCGCCCGAGGCCTGCGTGATCGACTCGGTGCAGACGCTGCGCTCCGCCGAGCTGTCGGGGGCCCCCGGGTCGGTCGGTCAGGTTCGCGAGGCGGCGGCCCAGGTCATGGAGCTGGCCAAGGCGCGGGGCGTGGCCGTGATCCTCGTCGGCCACGTGACCAAGGACGGTGCACTCGCCGGACCGCGCGTGCTGGAGCACCTCGTCGACTGCGTGCTGCAGTTCGAGGGCGAGCGCGAGCGCCCCTACCGCGAGCTGCGGGCCCTGAAGAACCGCTTCGGCTCGACCAACGAGGCGGGGCTGTTCGAGATGCGCCAGGGCGGCCTGGTGGAGGTACTCGACGCCTCAGCGCGCTTCGTCGCCGAGGCGACGCGCGCCCCGGGCAGCGTCGTGATGGCTGCCATGGAGGGCTCCCGCCCGCTGCTCGTGGAGGTCCAGGCGCTGGTCGCACCCTCCGAGCTCGAGCAGCCGCGGAGGGTCGTCTCGGGGCTCGACCGCAACCGCCTCGCGCTCGTGCTCGCGATCCTCGGCCGCCACGGCCGCATCGGCACCGGCGGCTCGGACGTGTTCGTCAACGTGGTCGGCGGCGTGCGCGTGGACGAGCCCGGCTGCGACCTCGCGGTCGCGCTCGCGGTCGCCAGCGCCAGCCGCGGGGTGCCGCTGCGCAGTTCGCCGCGCGCGTGCTTCGGCGAGCTCGGCCTGACCGGCGAGATCCGCTGGGTCGGCCACCCCGAGCGGCGCCTGGCGGAGGCCGCCAAGCACGGGCTCGGCGAGGTCATCGCTCCCACCGGGAGCGGAGCCTCGGCGCTGACGGTGGGGAGCCTGCGTGAGGCCCTGGCGGTGGCGCTGCCGGGTCCCGCCGGGGGCCGCCCGCGGCGTGTGGGCGACCGGGCGGGCTCACCCGTGGCGCTCGTCGGCGATACGGCCGCGGCGGCGGGGCCGGGGTCGGGCTAAAAGATCGGTAAATGCCCTAGAATCAAGAGGTGGCACCACGATCCGGCGAAGATCTAGATAACGAAGTAAGGCCGGATCCAGGACTCATGAGGGCGCTGGAGATGATCGCGCCCGGGACCTCGCTGCGGGAGGGGATCGACAGCATCCTGCATGCCCGCACGGGCGGCCTGATCGTGATCGGCGAGCCCGAGGATCTCAGCTTTCTGAACTCCGGTGGGATCAAGCTGGACATCGACTACACGCCCGCGTTCCTCTACCAGATCGCCAAGATGGACGGCGCGATCATCCTCAACGCGAACGCCACGAAGATCACGATGGCGAACGTGCAGCTGATGCCCGATCCGACGATCCTCTCCCACGAGACAGGAACCCGGCACCGGACCGCCGAGCGCGTCTCCAAGCAGACCGACGCACTCGTGATCGCGATCTCCCAGCGCCGGGAGGTCGTCTCGGTCTACGTCGACGGCGTCAAGTACATCCTCGAGGACATCCCGGTGGTGCTCGCCAAGGCCAACCAGGCGCTGGCGACGCTCGACAAGTTCCGCACCCGCCTGGACCAGGTCTCCACGCGCCTGACCGCGCTCGAGTTCGAGGGCGGCACCACCCTGCACGACGTGCTCACGGTGCTGCAGCGCTCCGAGCTGGTCACGCGCATGGCGGTCGAGATCGAGCGCTACATCGTCGAGCTGGGCAGCGAGGGCCGCCTGATCGAGATGCAGCTCGAGGAGACGATGATCGGCGCCGCCGCGGAGAAGTCCGCGCTCGTGCGCGACTACCTCTCCGACTACTCAGACGAGGCGTTCGCGGCCGCGCTGGAGGAGATCGGGCGTCTGGCCCACCAGGACCTGCTCGACTTCGGCCGGCTCGCCGAGCTGCTGGGCTACGACCGCAAGCTCAACACGCTCGACTATCCCGTCTCTCCGCGCGGATACCGCGTGCTCGGCCGGATACCGCGGCTTCCGCGGATCGTGGTCACGCAGATCGTGGCCGAATTCGGCGGGCTCGATGAGCTGCTGGCGGCCACCGACGCCGAGCTGGAGGGCGTCGAGGGCGTCGGGGAGATACGTGCGAAGGACATCCGCGAGGGGCTTCGGCGCCTGCAGGAGCTCAACCTCGTGGACCGCTACCTACAGACTTGAGTCAAGGGCCGCCGCTACGGCCGGTCGCAACAAAGGAGGACACCATTCCGCCACAAGCAACCGAAGACGCAGCACTGACCGACGTCACCGAGGTCACCCGCGAGGTCGAATACATCGAGTTCGAGCTCGGCGACCATGTGGTGTATCCGCACCACGGCGCGGGCAAGGTGATGAAGAAGGAGGAGATGGAGATCCTCGGCGAACGGCGCGAGTACCTCACGATCAAGATCCTCCACAACGACATGACCGTGCGCGTCCCCACCGAGAACGCGGCGCTCGCCGGCCTGCGGCGCGTGATCGACGAGGAGACCGTCAAGAAAGTGCTCGACGTGCTGCGGGACGAAGTCTCGGAGATGCCCAAGAACTGGAACCGCCGCTTCAAGCACAACCGGGACAAGATCAAGACGGGTGACATCTACGAGCTCGCGGAGGTCGTCCGCAACCTGTCCCTGCGCGAGAGCGAGAAGGGCCTGTCCACAGGGGAGAAGCAGATGTTCACGCGCACCAAGAAGATCCTCGCCTCCGAGCTGATGTACGCGCTCGACAAGGACGAGGAGGAGGCCGAGAGCTACCTCGACGAGCTGCTCGCCGATTCGGCCAACAGCCAGATGGCAGTCGCCGGGGCGAAGTAGCGAGGCTCTCACGCACGCGGCAAGTCCGGGCTGCGGCCCACCTGCCGCGTGCGCGAGGACCCCACGGAGATGACGCTCGCCCTGATCCTCGCCGCCGGCAGCGGCGAGCGCCTGGGGGCCGGCCGCCCGAAGGCGCTCGTCGAGCTCGCGGGGCGCCCGCTCGTGCAGTGGAGCATCGACGCGCTGGCGCAGGTCGAGGGGATCGAGCGGATCGTCCTGGCCCTGCCGGCCGGTGTCACCGCGCCTGCGGGGGTCAGCGGCGTCGAGGGGGGGCCGGTCCGCTCGGACTCGGTGCGCAGGGCGCTCGCGGCCGCCGGCGAGGGCGATCCCGTGCTCGTCCACGACGCCGCCCGGCCGCTGCTCACGCCCGCGCTGGCCGGCGCGGTGCTCGCGGCGCTGGCTCGCGATCGCGATGCCTCCGCGGCGATCGCGGCCGCCCCCGTGACCGACACGATCAAGCGGGTCGAGGACGAGGACGTCGTCTGCGAGACCCTCGACCGCAGCCGGCTGTGGTCGGTGCAGACACCGCAGGTGTTCCGCCGCGAGGCGCTCGAGCGGGCGCTCGCGGTCCCGCCGCAGGAGCTCGCGCGGGCCACCGACGACGCGTGGCTCGTCGAGCGCCAGGGAGGGAAGGTGCTCGTCGTGCGGGCCAGCGACGAGAACCTCAAGGTGACCACCCCGCTGGACCTGGAGGTGGCCGGGCTGCTGCTCGCCCGCCGACCGGGCCCCGGCTGAATCCTGCTTGAATCGCTGCTGCGCGATGCTCACCGACTACCACGTCCACCTCCGCCCCGACGGTCGCGACGCGAGCACCGAGGAGTACCACACCACCGCCAACGCCGAACGCTACCGCGAGGCGGCCGGCGAGCGGGGGATCGGCGAGCTGGGGGTCTCCGAACACATCTACCGATTCCGCCAGGCGCTCGACGTCTGGCGCCATCCGTTCTGGGAGCAGTTCGCACACGACGACCTCGACGAGCACTGCCGCTTCGTGCGCGAGCAGACCGACCTGCGGCTCGGGATCGAGGCGGACTTCGTGCCCGGCGGCGAGGACCGCACGGCGGCCCTGCTCGAGGCCCGCGACTTCGACTACGTGATCGGCTCGGTCCACTTCCTGCGCGAGGGTGCGGTCGACATGGACGACTACAGCGTGTGGGACAGCGGCCGCAGCGTCGAGCAGATCTGGCGGCGCTACTTCCAGACGATCGGCGAGTCCGCCGCCAGCGGCCTGTTCGACGTGCTCGCCCACCCCGACCTGGTGAAGTACTGGGGGCGCGAGCGGCCGCTGCCGGAGGGGGACCTGCGGCGCTACTACGAGCTCGCGATGGACGGCATCGCCTCCTCGGGGATCGCCGTCGAGCTCTCGACCGCCGGCCTGAGAAAGCACGTCGGGGAGATGTACCCCGCGCCGGCCTTCCTGGAGATGTGCCTGCAGGCGGGCGCCCCGGTCGCGCTCTCAAGCGACGCCCACCTCCCGCAGGACGTCGGCGCAGGCTACGACCAGGCACTCGAGCTGCTCGACAGACTGGGCGTGCGCGAGCTGTGCCTCTTCAGCGGGCGCCGGCGCAGCCTGCGGCCGATCGCCGGCGAGGGGCCCGAGCCGGTCGAGGCGGCCGCACCCGGCGCGGCGCGTGCGCCGGGGCCGGACGGCGCGGTGGGGCCGGCGGGCGCGGGCCCGCGGCGGTCCGCCGCCCGCGACGCCGGAGATCCGGGGGCGGGATGAGCCTCAGCGGGATCGGCTATGACTGCCACCGCCTGCGCGAGGGGCGCCGGCTGCTGATCGGCGGTGTGGAGATCCCCTCCGAGCGGGGCCTCGACGGCCACTCCGACGCGGATGTGCTGCTGCATGCGCTGATCGACGCGCTGCTCGGCGCCGCCGGGCTGGGCGACATCGGCGAACACTTCCCCGACACCGACGAGCGCTGGCGCGACGCGGACTCGACGCGTCTGCTCGAGGCGGTCGTGGAGCTGGTGGCGGGCCGCGACCTGGCGATCGTCAACGCGGACTGCACGGTGATGATGGAGCGGCCCAAGCTCGCCCCCCATCGGCAGCGGATCCGCGAGCATCTGGCGCTGACGCTCGGCCTGGAGCCCGCGCGCGTCAACGTGAAGGCGACCACGGGCGAGGGCATGGGCTTCATCGGCCGCGGCGAGGGCGTCGGCGCGCTGGCGGTCGTGAGCCTGCGACGCGCCGTCTGAGCGCGGCTCGGCCGCGGCCAGCAGCTAGGGTTGCCCCGCGATGAGACCGATCAAGCTCCGTGACACCCGCAGCGGCGAGCTGCTGGCGCTACGGTCCCCCGACCCCGGGCGCCCCCTCGGCATCTACGCCTGCGGCCCCACCGTGTACAGCCGCATCCACATCGGCAACGCGCGGCCGTTCGTCGTGTTCAGCCTGCTCGCCCGCTTCCTCGAGCACGAGGGCCACGACGTCACCCTGGTCGTGAACGTCACCGACGTCAACGACAAGATCTACGACGCCGCCGCCGCGGCGGGCCGTCCCAGCGCGGAGCTCGCGGCCGAGATGACCGATCACTACCGCGCCGACACCGAGGCGCTCGCGCTCGGGCGCCCCGACCACGAGCCGCTCGCGTCCGAGACGATCGGCCCGATCGTGGACTACATCGCGGCGCTGGTGGACGGCGGGCACGCCTACGCGGCCGCCGGCGACGTCTACTTCAGCGTGCGCTCCGACGACGGCTACGGCTCGCTCTCCCACCGGCGGCTCGAGAGCATGGACCAGGGCGAGGACGATGCCGAGGCGGGCTCGCCCGCCGCCCGCAAGCGCGACCCGCTCGACTTCGCCCTGTGGAAGGCGCACAAGCCGGGGGAGGACACGGTCTGGGAGTCGCCCTGGGGTGCGGGGCGGCCGGGCTGGCACATCGAGTGCTCGGCGATGGCCGAGCAGTTCCTCGGCGTGGGCTTCGACATTCACGGCGGGGGCTCGGACCTCGTGTTCCCCCATCACGAGAACGAGGCCGCCCAGACCCGCGCCGCGCGCGGCGAGGAGCTCGCCAGGCTGTGGATGCACAACGGGATGATCCAGTTCACCGGCGAGAAGATGGCCAAGTCGGTCGGGAACATCGCGCCCCTGCACGAGGTGCTCGCCGAGCACGGGCCGCAGGTCGTGGTCATGTACCTGATCTCCGGCCACTACCGCCAGCCGCTCGCGTTCTCCGACGCCGCGCTGGAGCAGGCGCAGGCGAACGTCAGCCGCATCCGCGAGGCCGGCAGGCGCTTCTCGCGGGGCGACTCGCCGGCCGGGCTGGAGGGTCTGCGCGAGCGCTTCTTCGACGCGCTCGCCCACGACTTCAACACGCCGGAGGCGCTCGCCGTGCTCAACGAGTGGATCCGCGAGGCCTCCAGCCCGCGCTACGGCGACGCGCCGGGCGATGCCCACCTGCGCGAGATGCTCGGCGTGCTCGGGCTCGAGTCGCTCCTGGAGGAGGGCGGACAGGCTCCGGCGGACGTGCGCGAGCTGGCCGAGCGCCGCGAGCAGGCGCGCGGCGCACGCGACTTCGCGGCCGCCGACCGGCTGCGCGAGGAGATCGCCGCGCTCGGCTGGGAGGTTCGCGACGCCGCCGGCGGCTTCGAGCTGCTGCAGCGGTGATCATCTACGGCCGCAACCCCGTGCGCGAGGCGCTGCGCGGGCGGCGCGCCGGTCAGGTGAGCCGGCTGTGGGCGACCGCGACGGCCGCGCGCGAGCCGTGGCTGGCCGCCCGGGCGGTGACGGTGAGCTCGGCCGAGGACATCGAGCGCCGCTGCGGCTCGAGCGCCCACCAGGGCCTCTGCGCCGATGCGGGTCCCTACCGCTACGCCGGCGCCGAGGCGCTGCTCGCGGGCGAGTCGCCGCTGCTGGTGGCGCTCGACCAGATCCAGGACCCTCAGAACCTCGGCTCGATCTGCCGCACGGCGGAGTGTGCGGGAGCGGCGGGGGTGGTGATCCCCGAGCGCCGCGCGGCCGAGGTCACACCCGCGGTGTGCAAGGCCTCGGCCGGTGCGGTCGAGCATCTGCCGGTCGCGCGCGTGCGCAACATGGCCGACTTCCTCGCCGAGGCGCGTCGCGCGGGCTGCTGGTGCTACGGGGCGAGCGCCGCGGAGGAGGGCGGGGACCCGGGTTCGCGCCGGCCGGTCCCCTACGACCGCCCCGACTATCGCGACTCGGGCGTGGTGCTCGTCCTCGGCAGCGAGGGTGCGGGCCTGCGGCCGCGGGTGGCCAAGGCCTGCGACGAGCTGATCGCGCTTCCGCTGCACGGGCGCATCGAGTCCCTGGGTGTGAGCGCTGCCGCCGCGGCGCTTCTGTACGGGATCTTGCAGAATCGCGGCGCGGGTCTTGACAAGGCGTCATAACTGTGAGAGGCTCGCGCCGACATAACGCTGAACCTAAGGTTGAGAAACCTCGGGAATTGAATAGCTTTGGCGCCAGGGGAGGAGTGCGCCACTGAGCAAATTCGACGTCGCCCAACCAGGCGGGATCGAGAAAGGATCTGCTCGTGGCACGAATCTTCCATAACTCTAACTCTGAGCCTAAGGTCGAGGATGTGTTCCTGATCGCCCTCGCCAAGCAGGGTGATCGCAACGCCTACGACCGGCTCGTCCGGCGCTACTACGGCTTCGTACGCCTCAAGGCCTCCTCCTACTTCCTAGCCGGTGGCGACGCCGACGATCTCATCCAGGAGGGCCTCGTGGGGCTCTACAAGGCGATTCGCGACTTCCGCACCGACCGCGAGTCGAGCTTCCGCAACTTCGCCGAGCTCTGCATCACCCGCCAGATCATCACCGCGGTCAAGACGGCCACGCGCAACAAGCACACGCCGCTCAACCAGTACGTCTCCTTCTCCTCCACACCCGCCGGCAGCGGCGACGACGTCCCCACGCTGGACCAGATGCTCCCGGGGCCGACCGTGCATGACCCCGTCAACCAGGTGATCTCCTCCGAGGAGCTGCGCTCGCTGGTCGGCTGCCTCTCCACGGCGCTGTCCGAGCTCGAGGGCCGCGTGCTCTCCCTCTACCTCGACGGATACTCGTACGAGCAGGTCGGCGAGCGGCTCGCCTGCGACACCAAGACCGTGGACAACGCGCTCCAGCGCGTCAAGCGCAAGGTCGGCGCGCACCTCGACTCGCGCGCCGTCGCCGCCTGAGACCCCCGGGCCCGCCCCGGCCGCGCGACCGCGCCGCCGCCGGGGTGCCGACGCGAGCCGGCGGCCCAGCAACGACTGTGGCCGCCCCGGGGGGCGGCCACAGCGGCTGGAGGGGGACGGCGGGTGCTACGTCAGCGAGGCAGCGTGGGCTGGAGCGTCGGTCTCAGAACGGGGGCCATCGGCGGGTTGACCGTGAGTTCGACGGGCGTGCTCGCCGCGCCCTGGTTGATCGGGTCGCCGGGAACCTTGATCCGGTAGACCTGCTTGCCCCGCCCGATCACCGGGTAGGCGATCGTGTAGGTCCCGGTGGCTTCCGAGCTCGCCGTCACGACGCCGAGGTCGACGACGTGCCAGCCACCGCCCGGCGTGGTGTCCTGGCGCTCGAGGTAGACGAAGTGACCGCCGCGGCCCGGTGAGACGGTGCCGCTGAACGTCGCGATTTCACCGCTCGGAACCGAGGCGGCGGTGACCCCCGTCGTGGCGAACGTGACCGCTGGCGCGCCGACGCTCCAGCGCACACCCTCGAACAGGACGGCCGAGTGGACTGCGCCGCTGCTCACCTTGTAGTAGGTGCTCTGCTTCAGGTTCGGGACCGTGAATTCGTAGACCCCGCCCGGGCCGCTGGTCGCTTCCCCGGCCGGGCTGAAGCCCGGTTTGCCGAACACGCGCGCCGCCAGCGCCACTTTCTGGCCCGCGCCGGCTTTGACGATCCCTTTGAGCGTCACGGTCTGGCCGTAGACGGCCGGGTCGCTGCTCGGTTCGAGCGTCAGGTTCGGGTTCTGGGCCTGGGACACCTCGTAGGTCATCGTGCTCGAGACGCCGCGCGTGTCGAACTTGCCGTGCGGGCGCACGATCACCCTGAGGTTGGCGTCGCCTGGCACCAGGAACCGGTGCACGATCGTGTAGGTCCCGCCCGGCTGGACGTAGTTGTGGAGCTGGATCGGACCCCATTCTTCGGTGCTCGTGGCGGACTCGCGCTGCAGCACCACTTCCGCGCCGACGTCTTCGGTGGGGTTGACCGTGCCCGTGAACGTCACCTCGTGGGCGCGACCGGTGAACAGCTGCGCGCCTTCGGCCAGCGCCGGGCTCGTGCCGCTCGTCACGACCGGCGCCACCTTGACGGTCTTGCGCCCGCTGTGGGAGCCGGTGACCGCGGCGTAGAAGGTCGTGTCGGTGACGAGCACCGGAGCCGGGCTGAGCGTGTAGAGGCCGCCCGCGCCCGAGGTCGCGGTGCCGAGCACTTTGAAGCTGCCGGGAACACCGGCGATGTTCTCGTAGACGGTCACGGTCTGGCCGCTCGATTCGCCGCCGGGGCACCTCACGACGCCCGAGACTTCAACCGATTCGCCGCTCGTCACGCGGTGCGGGGTGGCCGCGATGCTCACGCGGCAGAGGCCTGATCCTTTTTTGAGCAGATGATGCGGACCGCGGGCCACGGCCGCCGCCGGCGCCGCCAGCGCCAGCAGTGCCGCGGCCAGGGCCGCCGAGTTCAGCTTGTTTGATCGCATGTCGCCGCCTTCTCCTTGGTGGGGGATGTCGGACGTTCGGACGCTGGGGGGATGGGGACGTCCCAGGCGCCCGGGTTTGCTCCTCGCCCCCTTAACAGCCGCAGAGGGTGTTCGATGCGGTCGCCGCGATCCCTGGATGGAATCTCCCAGCGGCGGTGTGCGGACCCGGCGGGGTTCGTCGCCCGTGCCAGTCGGACGCGGGCGGTCGACGGACCGCGGGCGGCCGTGCGCGTCAGTCGCGCTCGCTGCCGAGCGAGAGCTGCATCAGCGAGGCGCCGCCGTCGACGGCGATCACCTGGCCGTTGACCTGCGCCGCCTCCTCGCGCGCGAGGAACGCCACGGCCGCTGCCACCTCGGCCGGCTCGACGAGGCGTCCGCCGGGCATCGCCCGGCTGGCACGCTGCAGCACCTCCTCGGGCATCGCGAGCACCTGCTCGGTGGCCACCAGGCCCGGCAGGATCGCGTTGGTCGTGATGCCGCGCGCGGCGTTCTCGGCGGCCAGCGTGCGCACCATCCCGAGCTGGCCGGCCTTCGAGGCCGCGTAGGCGACCTGGCCGGGGAGCCCGCCCAGCGCGGCCACGCTGGAGATCACGACGATCCGCCCGCGGCGGCGCTCGCGCATGCCGCCGAGGCACGCCTGGATCGTGCGGAAGGCCCCCGTGAGGTTGACGTCGATGTCGCGCTGCCACTGCTCGGGGGTCATCCGGTGGGCGGGGGCGATGGTCGTGGTGATGCCGGCGTTCGCCACGCACACCTCGACGTCGCCGAGGGGGGGAAACGGGTCGCGGGCGACGTCGAGCCGGATGTCGCAGCCGTCGTGCAGGTCGAGCGTCAGCACGTCGAGCCCGTCGGCGGCCAGGCGCTCGGCGATCGCGGCGCCGATGCCGCGGCCGGCGCCGGTGACGAGCGCCCTGCGTGAGTCGGTCACAATTGGGCTCCGATCCCCATCGAAGGAGGGAACGATGACAGACCGCTGGTTCTCACAGGAGGAGCTCGCGCAGCTCTCGCGCCCGACGATGGATCGTGCGATCGAGGCGATCGACGCGGGCGACTTCGAGCAGGCCAGGCGCCTGTGCGCGGAGATGAAGCACGAGTGGCAGATGCTGCACGACCTGATGGCCGCCGGCGTGCTCGACCTCGTCTCCTTCATCCAGCAGCGGCTGGGTGAGGAGGGGGTCGCGGAGGCGTGGACGGAGAGCATGGGCCGCGGCTGGCGCCGCCATCACGACGCGATCGTCGCGCTCGACCGGCGTGAGCTGGTGGGGCTGCTCGCCGCCACCTGGCGCGCCCACTCCTGCTCGGGCGTGGGGCCCAACCCGGGCAGCTTCACGATCACCGAGGACGAGGAGAAGGTGACCTTCACGATGAACCCCTGCGGCTCCGGGCAGCGGCTGGTGCGGAACGGCGCCTACGACGGCCTGCCCGACGGCGGCCGCACCCGCGAGGCCCACGACTGGTCCTTCGGGCGCGAGGGATTCCCGCTCTACTGCACCCACTGCAGCTTCATGAACGAGTCGCTGCCGATCCAGTGGTCGGGCTACCCGCTGTACCCGTGCGACCCGCCCGAGGACTACTCCACGGACCCCTGCACGTGGTACTGGTACAAGGATCTCGACGCGATCCCGGAGCGCCACTGGCGGCGCTACGGGGCCGTCAGACCCGAGCGTGGGGAGGCTCGGGCGTGATCAGGTTGGCCCGGTCCGGCTGGTCCTCGCGCGGCGCCTGGCTGTAGTCGGCGAAGGCGCCGTCGCGCCGGGCCACCGCCCCCGAGACCCCCTCGCGCTCGGCGAGCTCGATGAAGCGGTGCGCGTCGGGCGTGTTGCGCATCAGCCCGTCGAGCACCGGCCCGAGCAGCTGCGTCGAGGCCAGCCCCATGTTCTCGTATGCCTGGTTGACGATCAGCTTCATCGCCGCCAGCTGCGAGGCGGGGATGCTCGCGAGCTGCCGTGCCTGCTCGTAGACCTCGCTCTCCAGACGCTCGAACGGCACCGCCGTGTTGATCAGCCCCGCCTCGGACGCCTCCGTGCCCGACAGCGGCCGCCCGCTCAGCGCGTACTCCTTGGCGCGGGTCAGCCCGAGGCGGTACAGCCACATGCCGCTCAGGTAGCAGCCCCACATGCGCGAGTAGGGGGTGCCGATGCGGGCGTCCTCGCTGGCGATCACGAGGTCCGCGCACAGCGCCAGGTCGCTGCCGCCGCCCACGCACCAGCCATGAACCTGGGCGATCACCGGCTTCGGCGAGCGCCACAGGCTCATGAAGCGCGGCACCGCCCCGAGGCTCTGCGAGGTCGCCACGGCGAAGTCCTTGCCGGGATCCCAGCGGCCGTCGGTGGTCAGCTGCTCGTCCCAGTGGTGGAAGCCCTCGCCGAAGTCGAAGCCCGCGCAGAACGCGCGGCCGGCGCCGCGCAGGACGATCACCCTCACCTCCTCCGCGGCGATCGCCAGCTGCACCGCCGCCTCGAGCTCCTCCGGCAGCGGCGGAACGATCGTGTTCAGTCGCTCCGGCCGGTTCAGCGTGATGCTCGCGACGGCATCCTCGGTGTCGTAGCGCAGCGTCTGGAAGGACATGGCGGCTCCTCGGATCGGCGGTGAATGCTCCGGCACGGCACCCGCGGGGCTGCCGCGGCGCTCGCCGGCGATGCTAGTCGCTCACGCCCGCCCGGAGACCGCGTCGACCACGCGCGCCAGGCGTGAGGGGCGCCCACTGCGGCGCTCGGCGCGGTCGGCGCGCCGGTAGAGGGAGTAGACCGCGTGGATCGCGCCCCAGCGCAGCGGCTCCGGCTCCCAGCGTCGCGGTCTGCGCCCCACCCAGGGCAGCTCGGTCAGGTCGCTCGGCTCGCCGAGCAGCAGGTCGCGCAGGGTGCGCCCCGCGAGGTTCGCCGCCGCCACGCCCTCGCCGACGTAGCCTCCCGCCGAGGCGATCCCGGTGGCCGGGTCGGCGGCGACCGCCGGGCACCAGTCCCGCGAGACCCCGAGCACACCCGACCAGGCGTGCTCGACCGCCACGTTCGCCGCCGCCGGGAACATCTCCGCGAGCTTGCCGCGCAGGCTCGCCACCGTGCCCGCCGCGGTCGACCCGCGGCCGTCGGTGCGCGAGCCGAAGCGATAGGGAACCCCGCGGCCGCCGATCGCGATGCGCCCGTCCTCGGTGCGCTGGAGGTAGACGTACACGTGCGCCTCGTCGCCCAGCACCTCGCGGCCCTCCCAGCCGATCTCCTCCCAGGCGCCGGACGGCAGCGGCTCGGTGATGATCATCGAGCTGTTCATCGGCACCAGCAGCCGGCGCTGTCCCCGCAGCCCGGCGGTGTAGCCCTCCGTCGCGCGCACCACCCAGCGCGCGCGCACCGCTCCCGACGGCGTCAGCGCCGTGTGCGGTCCGATCTCGGTCACGCGGGTCAGCTCGCGTATCTCCACGCCGAGCTCCTCCGCCGCCCTGGCCAATCCTGCGATCAGCCGCGCCGGCTGCACCCGTGCCACGTGCGGCGAGAAGATCGCCCCGCGCGCACCCGCGATCGCGATCCGCCGCGCGAGCTCGTCGCGGCCGAGCTCGCGCAGGTCCTCCTCGCCGACGCCGTGGGCGCGGACCCCCGCAACCTCCTCGCGCAGCCGCTCCAGCTGCGCATCGCCGAGCGCCACGCGCAGCATGCCTCCCCTGGCGAACCCGGCGTCGATGCGATGCTCGCCGATCACGCTGCCGATCTCCTCGACGGTCTCGAACATCGCCCGCTGCAGCGCGGCATAGCCGCCCCGGGCATGGCCGCGCCCGCGTTCGTAGGCGCGCGGGGGGCCCGAGAAGAACCCCGACACCCAGCCGCCGTTGCGCCCGGAGGCGCCGAAGCCGACGATCTCGCGCTCGAGCACCAGGATGCGCAGCGCCGGCCGGGAGCGCTTGAGGTAGTAGGCGGTCCACAGCCCGGTGAAGCCACCGCCGACGATCGCCACGTCGGCCTCCGTCGGCCCCTGCAGGCGCGGGCGGCCGACCCTCGCACCGCCCGCCGAGCGCCACCAGTAGCCCAGTTCACCGGTGCGCATCGCCCGAGCCTAGCCGTGGCGCCGCCGCACCGGGCGCGTGCGCGGCGCCGCCGGCCGCGCGGGTCGCGGCCGGGCATCGGCGGGCCGGCCGCGCACGCGGGTCGCGGCCGGGCATCGGCGGAGCGTCCGCGGCCCGGGCGCATCGGCACTGCGCAGGCTATGATCGCTGTGTATTCCGGCCCTCCGCGAGGCTGGCCGGAGATGGTTTCTCGGGGTTGATCGCAGGCGATCGGGAGGAGTGCGCGATGGAGGCCGCAGTCAACGAGTCGGTGACGCGTGGGGGATCGGCGCATCAGGCGAGGACGGTCGCGGAAGCCTTCCGCATCACCGCCGCCCAGCGCGAGAACGAGGTGGCGATACGCACCAAGGGAGATGCGTTCACGATCACCTGGGGTGAGCTGCGGGAGCGGGTCGACGCGCTCGCCGGGGGCCTGGCGGAGCTGGGTCTCGGGCGCGGACAGACACTCGCGCTGATGCTCTCCAACCGCCCGGAGTTCCACCTCTGCGACCTCGCGGGCATGATGCTGGGCGCCTCGCCCTTCTCGATCTACAGCACCTACACCGCCGAGCAGATCGAGTACCTGATCGCGGATGCGGGCGCGCGGATCCTGATCTGCGAGCAGCAGTTCCTGCCCCAGGTGCTCGAGGCCCGCACCCGGCTGCCCGAGCTCGAGCACGTGATCGTCGTGGACGGTGAGCCCCCCGCCGGCACGCTCTCGCTGGAGGCCGTCGAGGCGATGAACCCCGGCTTCGACGTCGAGTCCTCGGTCGCGAAGATCGAGCCGACGGACGTGCTCACGCTGATCTACACCTCCGGGACCACCGGCCCCCCGAAGGGCGTGCAGCTGATCCACCGCAACCTGCTCGCGGCCGTCGACGGGCTCGAAGAGCTGATCGAATTCCCCGACGACGGGAGGGTGATCTCGTGGCTCCCCGCCGCCCACGTGGCCGAGCGCAACGCCCATCACTACCTGCCGATCGTCTTCGGGCTGCAGATCACCTGCTGCGATGACCCCCGCCAGGTGCTCTCCTACCTGCCCGAAGTCCGTCCCAGCTGGTTCTTCGCGGTCCCGCGGATCTGGGAGAAGCTCAAGGCCGGCCTCGAGACGATGCTCGCCGCGCAGCCGGAGGAGCAGCGCGAGCGGGTCCAGGGGGCGATCGACGCCGCCATCCGCAAGGTGCGCCTGGAGCAGCGCGGCGAGCAGGTGCCCGCCGAGCTCGCCGAGCAGGTGGCCGCGGCCGACGCCGAGATCTTCGCCGGCCTGCGCACGATGCTGGGTCTCGACCAGGTGCTCGCGATCAACGTCGGCGCCGCGCCCACGCCGGTCGAGGTGCTCGAGTTCTTCCACGCCATCGGCCTGCCGCTCGCCGAGCTGTGGGGCATGAGCGAGACCTGCGGCGCGGGCACCGTCAACCCCCCCTCGCGGATCAAGATCGGCACCGTCGGGCCGCCCGCGCCCGGCGTGGAGATCAAGCTCGACAGCGACGGCGAGGTGCTGATCCGCTCCGATGTGGTGATGCTCGGCTACCGCAACCTGCCGCAGCAGACCGGCGAAGCGCTCAGCGCCGACGGCTGGCTGAGGACGGGGGACATCGGCACGATCGACGAGGACGGCTATCTCTCGATCGTCGACCGCAAGAAGGAGATCATCATCAACGCGGCCGGCAAGAACATGTCGCCGGCGAACATCGAGGCGGCGCTGAAGACCTCCTCGCCGCTGATCGGACAGGCCTGCGTGATCGGCGACCGGCGGCCCTACAACACCGCGCTGATCGTCCTCGACGCCGACTTCGCACCGGCCTGGGCCGCGCAGCAGGGCATCGAGGACACCTCGCTGGAGAGCCTCGCGCGCGAGGAGCCGGTGCGGGCCGCCGTCCAGGAGGGCCTCGACGCGGCCAACCGGAAGCTCGCGCGGGTGGAACAGATCAAGCGGTTCACGCTCGTCGAGGGCGACTGGCTGCCGGGCGGCACCGAGCTGACGCCGACGATGAAGCTTAAGCGCAAGCCGATCGCCGAGCGCTACGCGGCGGCGATCGACGCGATGTACGCGGGCTAGGCGCGGCCACAACCACCCTACGATGAGCGCCTCTCGTTGGGGTTCCTGAGCCGCATACGGCCCTCCCGGAAGGAGGCGCTCACCGTGCATGTCGTCAAGGAGGCCCAGCTGCTGCAGGGCAGCCAGGGCGACGCCGTGTGGGCCGCCGGATCGGTGCCGGTGAACGAGGCCGGCGCGCGATACCCCGACGGGGACCACCGGACGAGCGACAGGCGCGTGTTCGCCTGCCAGGTGGCCGGTGTCCACCAGTGGCCCAAAGCACTGTCCGACAGCCGTTTCGACCTCGGCTCCTCGCTGCTGCTCCGCGCCGAGCAGGGCGGTGTCTCCTACGGCGGCTACGAGGTCGGGATCTGGGATGCCAGGGGCACCGTACAGGTCGGCTACGTGCCCACCACGCTCGGCGGCACGATCGCCGGGCTGATGCGCTCGGGCACGGAGCTTCGCGGCGAGGTCATACGCGAGATCCGCCTCGGCTCGCCGACCGGGCGGCGGCTGGCGCTGCACGTCCTGATCGCGCCGCCGGGACCGATCGGCCACGTCGTCCACGAGCAGGCGCACGCGAGCGAGGAGGGCCGTAGCGCCGGATAGACTCCCAGCCCCGTGAAGTTCAGCATCACACTCCACTCGCGCTCCGGCGGGCCGCCCGACGCGCTCGATCTGCTGTTCGAGCAGCTCGGGCCACGGCGGGGGGGCGCGCGCTTCTCCAGGGGCGCGGCCGAGATCCGCGTGAGCTGGGACGAGGACGCGCCGGTGTCGATGGAGCGCGACGAACGCGCGGAGATCGGCCGCATCGCGGTGCTCGAGATCCTGGGCGAGGTCTGCGACCGCACGCCGGGGCTCAAGCTCGACTGGTACGCGGTCAGCGCCCGGGCCTTCTGAGCAGCGCGCACGCCCCCCGGATACAGCCGCCGGGCGCCGCCCCGGGAGCTCGCCCGGCTCCCAGGACCTCGCCTCCGCCAATATTTCCCGCTATTTGCGACTTTCCGGTGTTCGTGGAGTATCCTCGTGTGGTAAGTCGGACAGAACTGCTCGCGCGGGGGGCGCCCGGATGGGGGGGTTTCTCGTTAGTCGTCTCGCTTGACCGGAGGCGGCCGGGTGCAACGAACCAGTACTGGAGGAATGTCATGGAGAGGCGCAATCTGAGCGTGGGCCTGATGGTCTTCGCCAGCAGCATGCTGTTGTTCGGGGGGAGCGCCCTGGCGCACGGGACGGTCAAGCCGGCCGGCGCGGAGAGCTCCGGCTGCACCGTGAAATCGCTGCCGTCGTTCATCGCCCAGGGCGAGTTCGAGACCGCGGCGTCGGTCGGTGACGTGATCGAAGTGTCGTGTGATCCGTACGTCTACAGCGCGGGCGCCGAAGTCACGATCACGGCGTCCCAGCTCTACAGCCGCTGCCACGACATCACGTGGTTCAGCCCCAACGACGAGGGTTCGCCCGGCGTGTACGGGGGCCGGAGCGTGAGCCTGCACCTCGACGTGGACGGCAACGCCAACGTCGGGCTGATCGCGGGTCCGGACTGCATGGTCGGGGAAAGCCTGATCACCGTGGACGAGAACGAATCGCCCTATGAAACGTTCACGACCTCGTTCCAGGTGCTGCCGTCGGTCAACACGACGCAGGGTCTGTACATCACCCCGTCCTCGCAGGTCGAGGACGCCGAATCCAGCGGCGTGATCACGATCGCCCAGGCAGAGTTCAGCCACGCCTCCGAGCAGTACGTTCGGATCGGCGCGGGGCAGCTGTTCGACCGCTGCCAGAGGGGCGCTCACCTGATCATCGTCGGACCGGGCGACGTCGAGGGCGCTGTCGACCCCGCGGTACCCGAGGAGGGGTCGGGCGAACTGTTGCGAGCGATCGAGCTGGACAACAACGGCAACGGGTTCGTGCTGCTGATCGGCAGCGACTCCTGTGCCGAAGGCACGTCGCTGATCGAAGCGGATCTGGAAGAAAGCCCGTTCACGACGGAAACGGGAACCTTCACGGTCGAAGCTCCGAGGGTTCGCGAAGAAGGCTGAAGTGAGTTGACGCGGAAGTAGTTCCGCGCTCCAGTGAGTCGAGCAGAGCGGTCCCTTCGGGGGCCGCTCTTCTCGTTTGTTGGGGCCGCTCCGACGGTCTCGATCGGACGGACCGACCCGACTCAAAGGTCCGGCCCGCAGGATGGGCGGGCCGGACACAGCGCACAGCACTGGAGGCACGGTGCGCGGCGACTTCCATGCCGCATATATGAGTATCGCGATCGCGATGAGTCGCCCCTAAGCGCACCCGCCAGCCAGCCTAAGTGTTTGTCCAAGCCAACATAAAGAGGCCCCGGCCGGCGGAGTTTCCGCCGTCTGCCCGGGCAAGAGGGCCGTCGGCCGCACACGCGGGCGCGATCTGAGGCCACCGCGCTCTGGTATGGTGCGTGCGTCACTTGCAGTAGGTGGCGCCTGACACTGGGGGAACGAGATGCGCTCTTCAACGGATTCTGTGGGCATCGGACGCGTCGCTGTGACTGTGCTGGTCGGCCTGTTCACGCTGGTGGGGCTGATGCTCCTGCCGGCCGTGTCAGGCGCCGACCCCGGCGCCGCGTCGCAGTGGCGAGCCCTCTCGGGCCGTGGCTACGACCACCACTACGGGCCGCACGGGGAGAGCGACGTGAACGTCTGCTCGGATGCGATCGCGCCCGGGACGGCGCACTGCGAGGACCGCGTCCGGACGGACGCCTCCGGGCTCCCGTCGGCCCCGCGACCGGAGGGCACCCGCAGGGCCGCCGCGCTGGGCTACGAAGGCGCCTACAACCCCGCCTATCTCCAGTCGGCGTACAACGTGGCGGCGGCCACCGCGGCCAGCGGCGGCGGCGCGGGCCAGACCGTGGCCCTGGTCGACGCCTATGACGATCCCAACGTGGCGGCGGACCTGGCCTACTACCGCTCCTTCTGGGGACTGCCGGCCTGCCCCAGCGGCACGGTCTCAGCGGCCGCGACCGGCTGTGTGTTCGAGAAGGTCAATCAGAGCGGAACCGTCGGCTCCTACCCGTCCGGGAACTCCGGTTGGGCGACCGAGATCTCCCTCGATGTCGAGATGGTCAGCGCGATCTGCCCCAAGTGCCAGATCCTGCTCGTGGAGGCCAGCAACAACTCCTTCGCCAGCCTCGGTACCGCGGTCAACGAGGCGGTGAAGCTGGGCGCCAACGCCGTGTCCAACAGCTACGGCGGCGGCGAGACCGCCGCGGAGGGCGCCTACACCTCCGAGTACTACGATCATCCCGGTGTTGCGGTCGTCGCCAGCGCGGGGGACAACGGCTACGAAGTCCAGTTCCCCGCCGCCTCGCAGGACGTCACCGCGGTGGGGGGAACCACCCTCACCCAGCTGACCGACACCGGCACGCGGAACGGATCGGAGACCGTCTGGAGCGGCAGCGGAGCCGGATGCAGCGCCTTCGAACCGAAGCCTCCCTGGCAGCACGACAGCGGGTGTCCGAGGCGCACGGTCGCGGACGTCTCGGCCGTGGCCAACCCGCAGACGGGCGTATGGGTGTATGACTCCTACCGCGGCGGCGGGTGGGGCATCTACGGTGGCACGAGCGTCGCCTCCCCGATCATCGCATCGTTCTATGCGCTCGCCGGAAACGCGCTCGGCTCAAGCGCGGTTCCCGCCTCCTTCCTGTACAACACGCCGGGTGCGCTCAACGACGTGACCTCCGGCAGCGACGGCAGCTGCTCGCCGTCCTACCTCTGCGAGGCGGGCGTGGGCTATGACGGACCCACGGGACTCGGCACGCCGGGCGGATCGCCGAGCAGCATCGCGGCGTTCACGGCCACCGCGCCGATCGCGCCGATCCCGGTTGCTCCGAGCGCCCCGCTGAACCTTCTCGCCACGCCCGGCAACCAGCAGGTGGCCCTCTCCTGGTCGGCTCCCGTGACGGGGACGGCACCGATCACCTACGACGTCTACGAGAGCACGACCAGCGCCACCGAAGGGTTCACCCTCGTCGCGGCCGGCTCGGCACAGAGTGCCACCTTCACGGGCCTGACCAACGGCACCACCTACTACTTCGTGGTGAAGGCCGTCAACGCCTACGGCGAAGCGAGCACGGCAGCGGTGCCGGCCGAGCCGCTCGCTCCCACGGCCACTCTGCCCGGCGCCCCGACGAGCCTCACCGCGAGCTCCTCCTCGGGACCGAGCATCAGCCTCTCATGGAAGGCCCCCGCCGCAAACGGCGGCTCGGCCATCACCTCCTACCACGTCTACAGGGGGACCTCCTCGGGTGCGGAGACCGCCTACGGGACCGTGACGTGCACTGCCTCGACATGCACGTACACCGACACGGGCAGCTCGCGCGGCTTCACCTACTACTACGAGGTGGCCGCCGTCAACGCCGTCGGGACCGGGCCGCGCTCCAACGAGGCGTCGGCCAGGGCCCGATAGGGCGGCGGGCCGCTGCGCCCGGCGCCCGTCGAGCGACTGCTGGCGTGCATCCTGTGCGCGGTTCTCGCCGGGGTCTGCTCGAGCTGCGGCTCCGCATCGACTGAGGATCAACGCTCGGCCCCCGCCGGTACGGCGCCGGCGGCGGCCCCGCCGTCGCGGAGCGTGACCGCGAGCCCCGGCGGGGTCACGGTGACGCTGACCGCAACACAGACCCGCGCCGAGCCCGGGGCGCGTGTGGGCTTCACCCTCGCGATCGCCGCCCCGAGGGCGAGTGGAGCTCTCGTCTACCGGCTCTACTACGGCGACGGCACGAGTACGCAGAACGTCGCGCCGCAGTTCTGCATCGCATCGCCGCAGACCCCGAAGCGCGCCAGCTGGCATCTGAGCCACCGATACCCGAGGGCGGGCACCTACCGCGTGCTGGCGGTCGGGAGCGTGAACTGCAGCTCCGCCCGTGCCTCCGTCACCACGGTCGTGGTGATCGCGGGCAGGTCCGGCTAGCTGTCGCGGTGGCTGGGCGGAGCAACGACGTCACACGAACGCCGCTCTACGTGTTTTCCCTGCAAATTGGACCTTATCGGGCCCAAATGCGGCCAGAAATTCCCGCTATTTGCGACTTTTTTGCGCCCATGATGTCTCGTCCTGTGGTATTCAGGGTCGGTACATGCTCGCGCGGGGGGCGCCCGGATGGGGGGGTTTCTCGTTAGTCGTCTCGCTTCAGCGGGGCGGCCGGGCGCAACGAATCAGTACTGGAGGAATGTCATGGATAGACGTAATCTCTGCGCGGGCCTGATGGTCCTCGCCAGCAGCATGCTGTTGTTCGGGGGGAGCGCCTTGGCGCATGGGACGGTCGCCCCGGCCAGCTCGCCGAGCTCCGGCGGCTGCACCGTGAAATCACTGCCGTCGTTCATCGCTCAGGGCGAGTTCGAGCACTCGGCCACGGTCGGCGACATCATCGAAGTCTCGTGTGACCCCTACACCTACAGCGCGGGAGCGGAAGTAACGGTGACCGCCGCGCAGCTGTACAGCCGCTGCCACAACATCACCTGGTTCAAGCCCAACGAATGGGGCAAGGTCCGCCTCGGGTGGGGCAAGAGCACGAGGCTGCATCTCGACGTGGACGGCAACGCCAACGTCGGGCTGATCGCCGGCTCGGGTTGCATGGTCGGGGAAAGCCTGATCACCGTGGACGAGAACGAATCGCCCTATGAAACGTTCACGACCTCGTTCCAGGTGCTGCCCGCAGTCAACACGACGCAGGGTCTGTACATCACCCCGTCCTCGCAGGTCGAGGACGCCGAATCGAGCGCCGTGATCACGATCGCTCAGGCAGAGTTCAGCGGCGCCTCCGAGCAGCACGTGCGGATCGGTGCCCAGCAGCTGTATGACCGCTGCCAGAAGGGCCCCGGCCTGCTGATCGTCTCGCCGACGTACAGCCACGACGATCAGGCGTTGGCGGAAGCCGAAGGTTCGGTGGAACCCAACAACGAGAACTGGGAGGGTGATCCCGAAAAGACGAACGCGATCGAACTCGACAACAACGGCAACGGGTTCGCGCTGCTGATCGGCAGCGACTCCTGTGCCGAAGGCACGTCGCTGATCGAAGCGGATCTGGAAGAAAGCCCGTTCACGACGGAAACGGGAACCTTCACGGTCGAAGCTCCGAGGGTTCGCGAAGAAGGCTGAAGTGAGTTGACGCGGAAGTAGTTCCGCGCTCCAGTGAGTCGAGCAGAGCGGTCCCTTCGGGGGCCGCTCTTCTCGTTTGCGGGGTCCGGTCGTCGTCTCTGCCGAGGGACCACCCGACTCAAAGGTCCGGCCCGCAGGATGGGCGGGCCGGACGGGGCGCACAGCACTGGAGGCACGGTGCGCGGCGACTTCCATGCCGCATATATGAGTATCGCGATCGCGATGAGTCGCCCCTAAGCGCACCCGCCAGCCAGCCTAAGTGTTTGTCCAAGCCAACATAAAGAGGCCCGACAGGCACCGGGACCCGGCTCCCGAACCGGCTTTCCCGAGAGCCGAGAGCAGAGCGCTCACAGACCGCTCACCCTCCCGAGGCGATCTCCGGTACAGCGGCCAATCGCCACTCTCCGCCTGTATAGACGACCTTTTCGGGAGGGCTTCCGTCGTAGATCGTCGCTTCTCGTCCGGTCAGGACGATCCGCGTCCCGGGCTTGATCTTTGACAGGCGGACCTTTTCAGCCCACCGTTCAAAGGTGCGTGAGTAGCACTTCCTGCTGGCCGGACTGAGCTCCGCGCGAAGTCGTCGGTCGGTGTAGGTCCTGCAGATCCCTCCGAAGTTCCCTGCGCTCGCCTCGAGACCGATCGACCGATAAAAGGCCCGGACGCCGCCTTCGCTGAGGGGGACGTTCGCTGCGCTGCAGCCGCACGCCAGGGACGCGGTGCAGAGCAGGACCGGAGCGCACAGCCGCCATGGGAGCGTGCGCCTCACGGCGGGCCTCGCCACGGCCGGACGGCTGCGCCGATGTGCCTGCCGGTGCACGCTGCTCATTCCGTTTCCGGGCCGACCTGCTCGATGAACGCGATCAGCGCGGCGAGCTGGCGCGGATGATGAGCCAGGTTCAGGCGCTCGACGACCTCGTTCATCGCCACGGGGTTGTACCCGCGGATCGCGTTTCGCGCAGGGTGCAACAGCCCGGCTCGCAGGAAGCCTTCGCTGATGACCGCGCGCCGTCCATTTGCGAGGACCAACGTGTGCCCCGCGAATTCCAGGAAGCTGGGGGCGCGTTGTCCCTTCGCACCGGGCAGATGGCAGGCGGCGCATCCGTCGGCGACGATCAGCGGTGCGCCGAGGGCGACCAGCCGCTGCTCGGGCGTGTATTGGGGCGTGTATTGGGGTTCGGGCGGTGATGGCGAGGCCACCGTGGCGGGCCTCCTGGCCGATCCGCAGCCGGCGAGCAGGAGCGTGGTCGCGGCGGCGAGCAGCACGAGTGTCGCCCGAGGCGACCCGCGTCCGCCGGACTGGCGTTGGAGGGATGCAACGAACAATCGCCGCTCGCCTATCGCAGCGAGTCGATGAACGCCACGAGCGCGCGGACATCGGCCGGCTTCTGCTTGAGATCGAGCTCGTCGATCGACTCGGCCATGATCTCGCCCGGATAGCCCCGCACCGTGAAGGCCTGCGGTTCGACGATGTGCCTGGCCAGATAGGCATTGGTGGCCGTGATCGTGCGGCCGCTTTCGAGCATGACCCTGCTGCCCGCGAGCCCCTTCCAGGTCGGGCCCGACAAGCGGGTTCCGTTCAGTGAATGACAGCCCGAGCAGCCATCGGCCGTATACAGGGCGCGACCGAGCACCGCCGGCGCGCGGCTCCTCGAAAGCGCCACCATGCCTCCCGCGCCGCCTCCACAGCCCGCTGCGAGTACGAGCACTCCGCACAGCCCGGCCACTGCGGCAACGACTACGCGTCCCGGGCTTCCGGGGTGGCCGCTCACGAGCCGGCATCCAGGTCTGTGACGGTACCGACTCCTGTCATGATGGGCGTGTCCACGGCGGCGCTTCGCGCCGGCCGGTGCGACTCGAGACAACAACCCGACCTGGAGTTCGCGTGAGCGATGGAGACCCGCAGACCTATGAGGTCGCCGGCATGACGTGCGAGCATTGCGTGGCTGCGGTGAGCACAGAGGTCGGCCAGCTGCCGGGAGTGAGCGCTGTCGAGGTGGACCTTGCCAGTGGCCGCGTGGTCGTGACCGGCGCCAGCATCGACGGCGAGGCCGTCCGGCACGCCATCGAGGCGGCCGGATACAGCCTCGCCTAGCGAGCTCCGAGGCACGGTCGGTCCGATCGGCCGGAGCTCAGGCGACGCCGGGCAGGCCGGCCTGCGGTATCTCCGTTCGATTGGGTGCCTCCGTTGGCGCTCGCTCGCGCGAGATCGCGACCTGGGCGACCGGAAACAGGGCGACCGCCAGCAGCACGAACAGCGGGCCCGCGTTGAAGTCGGTCGCGCCTTCGGACCAGAACGGCCCGCCGAGGTCCTGTCCGAGGACCCAGTAAGCGAGCGAGATGACGATCCCGACGATCAGGACGGGCCAGCGCAGCGCCGGTAGCCAGACCCCGGCCGCGATCGCCGCTGAGACGATCGCGAGGACGACGGCGATCGTCGTCCCGTGACCGTGGGTGTGGCCGTTGATCGAGTTCTGGAACTTCGCCAGCCAGTGGGGGGATGCTTCGGCCATGCCCTTGATCATTTCATTGGTCGCTTCGCCCGCACGGTTGACGTTGACAAGCCACAGACCGGCCGAGAGCGCCCACAGCCCCGACCACGCGATCTTCCCGCCGCGGTCGCCGAGTGGCCCAAGATCCGCGGGTGAGCATCCCTCCTCCTTGCCTGTCGGATAGACAAGCAGGCCGATGATCGCGTACAGGATCACCGCTCCCGGCGCTCCCATCAGCGGCGAGGGCAGGGTGTTGGACGTCAGCCCGCCGAACCCCTCGCCGAACCACCAGACGACCAGCGACCAGGCGAACGAGACGACGAGCGCCGGCCGGACGAGGCGCCTGCTGCAGATCAGGGCGAGACCGATCGCGACCTGGATCTCGCCCGACAGGCTGTTCCACAGCGTCAGGTCGCGACCGTAGAAGCTGTCGAAGGTCTTCATCGGGCCGCCGACGATCGACCACTGTTTCGCGGCCGCCGGCGCGAACACTTCGCTGACGATGCTGTGGGTGAACATGAAGCTCTTGAACTGGAAGAGCCCGTCGAGCAGCCAGACCACGCCGAGCGCGATCTGGACGCCGCGCGTGGTGACCCGGAGGCGGGGGACCGTGGAGACGCCTTCGGCTGCGGCGCTCATGATGGCCGCGCGTCTGTGATTGCGCGCTTGTCGAGATTTTGGAGGTGCATCGCGACTCCTTTGAAGAGGTTGGAAGGGCCGTGCTCAGCCGCGGGCCCCGTCTTGCCGTTGACTCGGAGTGGCCGTCACATCATCAGCTGCATGGCCGCGAACATGTAGGCCATGCCCAGCGTCATGACCGACATCGAGACGCGCAGGTCCTTGAAGCAGATCAGCGGCTCGGCGACGGTGGCCGTCATCGTGCCCTCGGGCGTTACCGCTATGTTCCCGCCGAAGATCGTCCGTTCGTCGAAGTCGCGCATGCGATCCGAGGCCCACAGCACCGCCTGCACGGTGAAGTAGGCGACCAGCAGCCACGTGATCGGGGCCTGGAAGCCGGTCGGCGACCACATGTAGGCCATCGCGCCGAGATCGAAGGCCATCGTCAGCCACAGCAGGTTCGTCGCGTTACCGGCCAACAGCTGCACGAGCACGAACAGCAGGATTGCGATCGCTCCGTTTGCAAACGCCAGCGACCAGAAGCCCGGAGGGATGTTGAACGAGTCGACCGACCCCGGCGCGTACATGAACGCCATGCCGATCGCCATGAACACGTGGCCGGAGTGCCACCAACGCTGCTGGCCGTGGCTTTCGAGCACATGGCGGGCGTGGACCACGGTGATCGCCAGGAAAGCGAGCATCCAGAGCACCGCCAGCCAGTTGGGCAGGATGTTGGTGTTGCTCGTGTGGCTGCCGACGGTCATCGACACGCCTCCCATCGACATGTGCATCGTGCCGTGCGGGGCGGCGCTCGAGCCCATGTGCGCCATCGAGGCGCCCCCGCTCATCTTCATGCCCGACGTTTCCGCAGCGGCCGGGGTGACGAACTGCAGCACAGCGGCGAGCGACGCGCTCGCCACCAGGAGCGTTCGTCGACCGACCCGATCGACAGTTCCAATCATCATCACGACCTCCTTGGCTCTGCACGCTCGGGCGCAGGTCCGCGAGCGTGGGGATACCCGCTGGGGCGCGGGCCGAGTTCGGAGCTGCCTCGGCGGCAGCCGCTCCGATCCGCGGCCCTGCCCGCGAGGACGGCTTCGCATCGGCTCGCCCACAGAGGACGTCCGTGTGATCGCGGACGCCCCGGGCGGAGCTCGGGGCCAAGCCGGCCAGTCAGGCGGTCGGCGTGTGCGCCGACCGGGCCGTCAGATCAGGCAGGTGGCCGGGGGAGCTCGCTCGGAGCCCGGAACCGCAAGCGCTGACAGCCGGGGTCGCAGCGACAGCGGCGCCCGCCGTGGGCGAGTCACCGAGCGGGTGGAACGCAGGCCCTCAGAGCGGCGCCTCAGGCGATGGATGACGCGCTCGCCCGGATAACGACCGATCAGCAGAGCCATGCTCAGCAGAGCCGCCGGTGCAAGCAGGAGCGCGGCGGTGGCGCCGACGGTCACGACCAGTGTGACGGTCAGAACCAGGCACAGCAGCATCTGGATCGCCAGACGCGTTCGCGCACCTCGGGCAAGCATGCGGCGGACCATACACAGGCCCGTCTCCGAGCGCAAGATCGCCCCCCGGTGGTCGCCGTGCCCGTCAGCCGGTGGGCTCTGGGCTGCTCAGGACCCGTGTCCGGGACCCGGGCGCGGCTCAGTTGATCGGCAGGGCGAAGGAGCCGCCCAGGCGATGGCCGTGCCCGTCCTCGCCCTGCACCTGGAGCTTCCAGATGCCGCGCGTGAGGTGGGCTTCGGCGATCTCGTGCCCCGTGCCGGCAACGTAGAAGTGGACGGGAGCGCGACGCCCTGTCGAGGACGTGGCCCGGATCGCGATCGAGGCGAACGTCGGCCGCTGGCTGCCCGAGGCCTGCTCGAGGTAGAGGTGCATGTTCACGTCGCCGGGCCGCAGCGGCAGCGCGTAGATCTCCAGGGTCTCGCCGGCCGGCTCGTGCAGCGTGACGGAGGCGGTGCTGGGCACGGCGAAGGAGTTCGGGTCGGCCAGCAGCAGCCCGCCGAGCAGGACGGCCGGGATCACCGCCGCAGTAGCGATGCTCGCCAGACGCTCGCCGCGGCCGCGCACCGGGGTCGCGTGCCCGGGCCGCCCGAAGCGCCTCAAGCGCAGGCTGTTCGTGACGACCGTGATGCTCGAGACCCCCATCGCGACCGCCGCCAGCGCCGGGCTGAGCAGCCCCGACATCGCCAGCGGCAGCGCGATCACGTTGTAGCCGAAGGCCCAGCCGAGGTTCTGCAGGATCACCGTGTAGGTCTCGCGAGCCAGCCGCAGCGCGCGTGCCACGCCACGCAGGTCGCCCGACATCACGCTGATGTCCGCCGCCTCGATGGCCGCGCCGACGCCGGTGCCCATCGCGATGCCCAGATCCGCCTGCGCCAGCGCCGCGGCGTCGTTCACGCCGTCCCCGACCATGCCGACCCGCCGACCCTGCGCCTGCAGGCGAGCGATCTCGGCCAGCTTGCCTGCGGGGTCCACGCCCGCGCGGACCTCGTCGATGCCGACGGCCGCGGCGACCGCGCGGGCGGCCCGCTCGTTGTCGCCGGTCAGCAGCTCGACATCGATGCCCATGCGCTGCAACCCGGCAATCGCCGAGGCCGCCTCCGACTTGATCGTGTCGGCCAGAGCCACCGCGCCGAGCACCTCCCCCTCGCGCTCGACCACGACGGCGGTGCGTCCGACCGCCTCCCAGCCGTCGAGAGCCCGCTGAAGCTCGGTGTCGGGCTCGTCCTCGCGCGGGCGGCCGACCCAGAAGTCCGTCCCGTCAATCGTCGCCTGCACGCCGCGCCCCGGTGTCGAGCGAAACTCCGCGGCGACGGGCACCTCGATACCGCGCTCGCGCGCCGCTGCGACGATCGCGATCGCCACCGGGTGCTCGGAGGAGGCCTCCGCTCCGGCCGCGATCCTCAGGAGGTCATCCTCGGTGACGGGGGCCCGGCACCAGATCGCCTCCACGGAGAGCTCCCCCGTCGTGACCGTGCCCGTCTTGTCGAGCACGATCGTGTCGAGCTGCTGGCTGCGCTCCAGCACCTCCGCGCTCTTGACGAACACCCCGAGCTGGGCGCCGCGGCCGGTGCCGACGAGGATCGCCACCGGCGTTGCGAGCCCCAGGGCGCAGGGGCAGGCCACGATCAGCACGGCGATCGTCGCGTCCATGCCGCGCTCCAGGTGCATCTGGGCGAACATGCCCACCAGCGACTGACCCGTCAGCAGCCAGCCGAGGAGGGTCAGCAGCGAGAGCCCGAGGACGACCGGCACGAACACGCGGGCCACTTCGTCGGCCAGGCGCTGGATCTTCGGCTTGGATGCCTGGGCACGCTCGACCAGGACGATCAGCTGAGAGAGCGCCGTGTCGGCGCCGACAGCCGTCGCCCGTGCCTGCAGCATGCCGTCGACGTTCACCGTCGCGCCCGTGAGGAGCGAGCCCGGCGCCTTCTCGACGGGCAGCGCCTCGCCCGTCAGCATCGACTCGTCCACCGCCGAGGCGCCCGCGACGACGATGCCGTCGACGGGCACCCTGTCGCCGGGGCGCACCCGGAACAGGTCGCCGCGCCGCAGTTGCTCCACGGGGACGAGCCGCTCGGCACCGTCGGGATCCTCGTCCTCCAGGAGCCGGGCCTGGGTGGCGCCGAGATGAGCCAGCTCGCGCACGGCGCGCCCCGAGCTGGCACGCGCCTTCGCCTCGCACCAGCGGGCGATCAGCAGCGCGGCGATGATGATCGCCCCCATGTCGTAGTCCAGCGGCATCGTGAACTTGCCCGTGGGCACCCCGTTCTCGTAGACCGGGCTGGCGCTCAGCAGCATGTACGTCGAGTAGCCGAAGGCGGCGAGCGTGCTCAGCGCTATCAGCGTGTCCATGTTGGTGGCTCTCACACGCGCCCTAGCGAGGGCCGAGCGCAGGAACGGCAGGCCGCACCAGAACTGGACCGGCACGGCCATGGCCGCGCACAGCCAGCGTGCCGTGGTGTCGTGCGGGGCCGCGTAGGTGAGGACCGTGATCGCGGTCGCCAGCGGCACCGCGAGCGCTATGCGTCGCAGCAGCCCGACCTGCTCGCTGCGCTCGTGCGCTTCCAGCTCGTCGAACGCCGCGGCCTGCTCGCCGGCGCTCGGCAGAACGGGCACGGCGTCGTAGCCCGCGCTGCGAACGGCCGCCACCAGCTCCTCGGCGTCGGGCCCGTCCGGGCCGAACTCCACCGTCGCCCGGCCCGTCGCGTAGTTGACCAGCGCGTCGGTGACTCCCTGCTGGCGCGAGAGCGCTCGCTGCACCCGTGCGGCACACGAGCCGCACGTCATGCCCGAGACATCGAGTTCAAGAGGGTCGGGGAGACGCTCCAGTTCGATGCCGGGAGCATCGGGATGTGTGGTCTCGCTGGCGCTCATGTTCGCGGCCTGAGCTCAGGATAGCGGAGCGCCCAAGGGCGCAAACCGCCCGATTCCCGTCGTCCGACCCCGCCGATGCCGCCCGGCCCTGCGCGCCGACCAAACACGGGACCCGACGCGCGCCGCGCCGCTCGGAGAAAGAGGAAGGCCCCGCGGTGGCGGGGCCTTCCGAAGAGCCGGAGACGAGGCTCGAACTCGTGACCTCCTGTTTACAAGAGCGCGCCGGGGGTGGCGTGGAGTGTCGTGGAGTCCGAGATCAGGTCCTGGGCTGCGAGATTCGCCCGCTGCCTCGGGGATGCTTGTGGAGTCGAGCGGTGTGGGGCATGTTCGCACCCTGTTCACACTCGGGACCCAGTTGCCGCCTGCTTCGCAAGCATGTCGGCACACCTACGCGGCCAGCGGGATCGACCCCCGCACCTCGGTGCCTCCGCCGAGCCGGGCCGCGATGTTCGCGTCGCCTCCCAGGTCCTCGATGCGCTCCTGGATGTTCCGGAACCCGGCGCCGCCACACACCGTCTTCGGATCAAAGCCCTCACCGTCGTCGCGCACAACAAACGACAGCGCCTTCCCGTCACAACGCAGATCGACGTTTGCGCTGGCACCCGCACCGGCGTGCTTCTCGACGTTCTGGAGTGCCTCCAGACAGCAGAAGTAGACCGCGGTCTCGATGTGGGGCGGGAAACGGGCGAGATCCTGCGAGTGCACCCGTACGGCCAGGGGGGCCTTGCTGGCGATCGCGCTCAGCGCCTCGGGCAGCCCGCGCTCGACCAGCACCGGTGGCGCGATCCCGTGCGAGACCTCGCGGACCTCGGCGAGCGCCGAGTCGATGTCCTCGCCGAGTTCGTCCAACACCGGCCGGGCTCGTCCCACGTCGGGGCCGAGGATCTGCTCGGCGACGCTCAGCTTCATGCGCAGGGCGATCAGCCGCTGCTGGGTGCCGTCGTGCAGGTCGCGCTCGATGCGCCGGCGCTCCGCGTCGACCGCGCTGATCGTGCCTGTCCGCGCGGCGGCCACGGCGGCCTCCAGCCGGTTCGTCTCCAGCGCCAGCGCGGCGGTCGTCGACAGCGCGTCCAGCAGCTGCGGATGGTCGAGCAGGGCAGGGTCGTGGGAGAGGGTGGCGACCGGCTCGCCGTCCGCTCCAGTGACCGTGGTGAGCGCCCGTGAAGGGTCGGACTGCGGAAGCGGCACGATCAGCCCGTCGGCCCCCGCGTAGGCAGCGGCCTGCGGGAGCCAGTAGGCGATCTCCAGCGAGGGGTCCTCCAGAGCCTGGGCCATCACGGTGCGCAGCTCCGCCGGACCGGGCCGCGAGCGCAGGCCGCGCACGAGCCGCTCCAGCGCGGCAGCGTCGTAGGAGCGTCCCCGGACCAGCCCGAGAATGATCGCGACGGGGATCGCGAGATAGGAGGCTACGAGCAGCACCCGCACGGGCGAGGTGGATCCGAGTGCGAGGTAGGCCGCCACGGCGATCGTGCGCCCGATCGACGCGACCACCACGGGCGCGAGGATGCGCCGCATCACGCCGCTCGCCCCGCGGAGGCGCCAGGCCAACACGCCGGCTGTGGCGAGCACGAGCGCACCTCCCAGGCCGCGGAAGAGCGCCTCGAGCGTTCGGCTGGCTCCGGGGAGGTTGGAGACGAGCAGCCGGTTCGCCGGGCAGTGTGACCCGCACGGGACGAACACGCTGCCGGCGGGGATCTGCGTCGAGGTGGCGATCACCGGCAGCCACAGCAGCAGCATGATGAGCGCCCCGGCGACCACGATCGCCAGGCTCCACGGGCGTGGCAGCCGCCCGGACGGGAACGCGAGCATCAGCCAGATCAGCAGCAGCTCGCTGAACTGGCCGATCGCGCGCGACGGCCCGAACGTGATGCCGCTGTCGACCGCTGCGAGCGAGCGCACGAAGTAGGCCAGTCCGATGCCGATGAGCAGGGCCGCGAGCACCCGATCCGGGAAACGCGCGCGCAGCTCGGCGGCCACCGCGAAGGGCAGCAGAATTGAGATGGCCGCCACTGCGACCGTCAGCTGGCCGTGAACGAACGGGCTGGTCGCGGTGACGGCGGCTCCGATCCCCGCCAGGACCGCTCCGAGCGCCAGCAGACTCGCGGAGACCTGCCGCCGTGTGCTCACGGCGAGCTCTCGGCGAGATACACCAGCACGGCCTTCACCCGGCGGTTGCCGTCTTCGTCGTCGGTCAGGCCGAGCTTCTGGAAGATCGCACTGGCGTGCTTCTCCACGGCTCGCCGGGTGAGCACCCTGCGATCGGCGATCGCCTGGTTGGTGGCGCCCTCGGCGATGTCGCCGAGGATCTCGCGCTCCCGCGGGGTCAGCTCATCCAGGATCGAGTTCCCGCCCCCGCGACCGGTTGTGAGCGCCTCCACCACGAGCGGGTCGACCTGGCAGCCGCCCTCGGACACCGTCCTGAGGGCCGCGCCGAGCGTATCGAGATCGTGCAGCCTGTCCTTCAGGAGGTAGCCGCGTCCGGCCGAGCCGTCCTGCAGCAGCCCGATCGCGTAGGCGGGCGAGACGTGCTGGCTGAGCACCACGACCCCGACCTGAGGATGGCGCTCACGCAGCAGGCGCGCCAGCTGCAGGCCCTCGTCCGTGTGCGTCGGTGGCATGCGGATGTCGGTGAGCACCACGTCCGCGCCTGGGCTCTCCACGGCGGCGAGCGCCTCTGCGGGCGTCTCGCAGGCCGCGACCACCTCCACCGCAGGATCGAAGTCGAGCAGCCTCGCGACGCCTTCACGAACGATCAGGCTGTCGTCTACGACTACTGCGCGAATGGCCATCTCACATGTCCCTCCAGGGCCTCAGAGCATAGGGGCCGAGGGAGAGCATGTGCAGAAAGACACCAGGAAACCGCACCGTCGCACCCCTGCCACCGCCCTTGTGCAGCCAGGCACGCCCTCGTGAAGCTATTGCGCCAGCCCTCGTGCATCTGGGGGGAGCGACAGCGGTCCCGCTGGGGACCGCACATCTTGGAGGATGGAATGCGAAGTCTTTGGATGAGGACCGTTGTGACGGCGCTCGCGATCGCCGCGACACTCGGGCTCGCCGCCCTGCCGACGGCCCAGGCGGAAACGCCTAACACGCCCGGTGCGTTGATCGGCGGGACGAACCACAACTGCTTCTTCTACTACGGGGCGGCCGGGCCGAGCGAAAACGCGGCCGGCGAAAAATCGGCGAACATCGCCTACCCCGACGCAGGGGCCTACTACTGGGGCGCCTACATCCGGGTCCCGGCCGGCTCCACGCTGAAGCTACATGGCCAGTTCCCCTACGCGCGTTACATGTCGCTGGTCGGCTACAACGCCGCCGGGAACACGATCGACGGCCTGGACGACGAAATGATCAACCCGGATCCGGGGTCGCAGAACCCGTTCCGTGCAGGCGTACCACGCAACACGCCGAACCGGAACTACACGGTCGAAGTGATCAATAAAGCGCTTCCGACCGAACTCACGAACGAAAAAGGCGAAAAATACAAAACCAGCAAAGCGCTCCATTTCGCCGAAGAACCAGCCCGTCCGAATAACGAACTCTACGACGGCGCGCCGGCGGCCAACAAAGAAAAACTGGTCAATCAGGAAACCAAAGCGCAGACAGCGGAATATGAAACGGAGCTCGTCGTGCTCCGTGTGTACGTCCCCAACAAGGGGATGAACCAGCTCGGCGGAGTCCCGCTCCCCGAACCCGAACTGAAGCTGTCCGCCGCTGAAGGCGGCGGCACGCTCCACGGATCAGAAGTGTGCCCGAAGACGGACTCGGAATCCACGGCGCGCCGGTCCGAACAGGAAGCCAACAAAGAAGCTCCCAGCTACAGGCTCCCCGAACTGCAGTCGCTGCTGCTCAACAAGAGCGTCTGGCGGGCCCTCAGCAAACCGTGGTCGCTGACCGAACCGTGCAACGTGGCCGCGACCGCGGCCGAAATCAAAGCCGCGGGCGAAGTCTGCCCGAAAGTGAAATCACCCCTGGTGGCCGCCGAACTCGAGCAGCTTCCGCGGGCGATCGAAAACCAGGCGGCGTTCCCGGCCACCGAAACCGAAAACTGGCGTGGCCAGTTCACCAGGAAGTACCTGCTACAGGCCTGGACCGGGGAAGGCCCCGGGATCGGCGCGGAAACCAGCCCGCTGAAGGAAGGCGGCGGTGGCTTCTTCCCGAACATCGACAACAACTACGAGCGCGACCTGCTCAGCAGGACGTTCGGCAAGGTCGTCGTTGCCAAGGGCAAGCTCCCGACCTCTCCCGAAACCTACGAAAACGAAACGGGAACCTTGCCGGCAACGAGCTCGTTCCAGGACCGCTACACGTCGTTCTGCATGAACCAGTCGCCTCGCACGACGATGGTGATGGCGTGCGTGTATGACGAGCAGATCCCGACGAACGAAAACCGCGACTACACGATCGCGGTCAGCCGGCCCGAAGACAAGCCAAAGAACGCGGTGCCGTTCTGCGGTGTCGCCTGGATTCCCTGGAGCAGGGAAGGCGATGGCGAAGAAGCGCCGGAAACCAACGAAGAATTCGGAATGCTTCAGATGCGCACGATGCTCCCGAACCGCTCGTTCGGGCATGCCGCGCAGAACGTGGTCAAAGCTGGCACCGATCGGGAAGTCATGGGCGAATACCTGCCGAAAGTCAGCTACAACGCCGAAGCCTCGACGTTCGAAGCCGGCCAGGGCTGCTCGTGGTCGACTCCGGGCTCTCCGCAGCTGACCGCGGGCAGCAGTCCGAACAATGGTGCGTTCACGGTGGCGTGGGCCCCGAACCCACACGCGGCGAAGGTGTCGGGCGTGACGTACACGTTGGAACGCAAGGATGCGAATGGTGGCTGGGAAGTTCTCGCCAGCGGCCTGTCGAGTCCTGAATACACGGTTTCTGCGGAAGCCGAGGGGACGTGGCGGTATCGCGTGAGGGCGAGCGGCGAAGGCGCCGAAAGCGGTACGTCTGGAGAATCCGCCGCAGTTGTGGTGGATCGCACGGGCCCGCCGGCTCCGACGGCTGTGCTCTCGCGTGCTCCGGACTATTCCGGTGTGAGCGGGGAATGGTTCACGGGTAGCGTGATGGTGTCGTTCTCTTCCAATGGTGTGGCGACGCTGCCGGATGGCAGCGAAGGTGCTGCGCTTGAACCGTCCTCGCTGACGGCCACCAAGACGGTGAGCGAAAGCAGCCCGGCGGTGTGTGGCACGGTCTCTGACGTGCTCGGCAACCAGTCGGCCGAGGGTTGTGTGCCGGTGAAGGTCGATAACACGCCGCCGGCGCTGTCGGTGACGTGTCCGACGATGGTCGCGATCGGCTCCCACGCCAGCGCGACGGTCGCGGCGTCGGATTCGCTCTCGGGCCTGGCGGTCGACCCGTCGGGTTCGGTGGCGATCGACACCAGCAGGGCGGGTACGCAGACGGTGACGCGTACCGCGACCTCGAATGTGGGGCTCTCCACGACGCAGTCGTGCACCACGATGGTGGGCTACTACGAGGTCATCACGGGTCCGGTCAACGGCAGCCTGAACGTTCGCGCCGGGGAAGCGGTGGAGCTCGCCTCCACCGCGACCGTGAGCGGGGGCGTGACGGTCAAAGCCGGCGGTGCCCTGGACATCGAGGGCGCGCGGGTCAGCCGGGGGCTGAGCTCCAAAGGCGCCGCGCTGCTGCGTGTGTGCGGGGCGAGGATCGGTGCCGGGCTGACCGCGATCGAAAGCACCGGGCCGGTAGTCATCGGTGAAGCGGGCGGTTGCGCCGGCAGCACCGTGACGGGTGCGGTGGGCGTCAGGAGCAACACCTCGAGCGTGCTGATCGAAGGGAACACGCTCGGGTCGAACCTCACCGTGACGAAAAACAGCGACGGTGTGACCGTGACCGGGAACAAGGTCACGAAAACGCTGACCGTGACCGGGAACACCGGGACGGTCATCGACCGGCCCAACCAGGTCACCGGCAGAAGCAAAATCCAGTAGCAGCAAGCAGCACCCCGGGGCGGGGGGCGCCGCACACACGGCGCCCCCCGCCCAACGAGACAGCAAGCACCAAAGCGAGGGCCGGGCAACACGCCCGGCCCTCCGCCGTCTCTGGCCCGCCCGAAACGGCCCTCACGCCGGCAACCACGCCGGCCCGGCGGCCCTCCGAGAGCCGGAGAGGGGTCTCGAACCCCTGACCTCCTGTTTACAAGACAGGTGCTCTACCAGCTGAGCTACTCCGGCGGGGCCGTCGAAAACGGGCCGGCTCAACTGTAACGGCGCCGTCGCGCACGGTGTATCTGAGGCATGGAGCGCGATCGCAGCACCCACCCCGTCCCGCGCGGGAACCCTCCGGCGCAGGCCCAGGGCACCGACCTCGAGCCCTTCCACGAGCGCTCGCTCGCCCGCGGGGTGAACCCGGTGATCTACTGGATCCTGCGGCTGATCCTCATACCGTTCTTCCTCGTCTACTTCCGCCTGCAGCGGATCGGTCGCGAGCATCTGCCGCGCACCGGGCCCCTGCTGCTCGCCTCCAACCACCGCAGCTTCCTCGACCCGTTCGTGATCGGCACGCTCGTGCGGCGCCCCGTCTACTACATGGCCAAGCGCGAGCTGTTCGAAAAGCGCTGGCAGGCGTGGATCCTGAACGCCCTCGGGGCGTTCCCCGTGGACCGCGGAAGCGGGGACCGCGACGCGATGGACACGGCCAGGGCGATCCTCGAACGCGGGGACTGCGTGGTCGTGTTCCCCGAGGGCACCCGCACGCGCCCCGGACCGCTCGGGGATCCGCACCGCGGCATCGGCCGTCTGGCGCTCGAGACCGGCGCGCCCGTGGCGCCGGTCGCCGTGATCGGCTCCGAGGACGTGCGCAAGGGCTGGCGTATACGCCCGCGCAAGGTCCGTCTGCGGGTCGGCCGGCCGCTGCTGTTCCCGACCGTCGAGCGCTGCTCGCCCGCGCTCGCCGCGGGGGTCACCCAGCGCGTGTGGGCGTGCGTGAGCCTGCAGTGGGAGTGGCTGGGCGGCGTCAAGGCGCCGCGCCCGGAGCTCGTCACGGGAGAGCCGGAGCGCGAGATCTCGCGCGCGGCCTAGGTCGCGCCGGCGGCGCGCGGGTAGTGTGCAATGAGTGAGCGACCAGGGTGCCCAGAAGTCGAAGGCCCAGCTCGACGCCGAGTTCTCAGAGCTCTACCGCGCCCACCTGCGGGACGTCTACAGCTACGCCTACTACCGGGTGGGGGACCATCACGACGCCGAGGACCTCACCGAGCAGACGTTCCTGCAGGCCTACCGCCACTTCGAGCGGGCCCAGCGCGAATCGCGGGGCAGGCCGCTGCGCCCGTGGCTGATCAGGATCGCGCACAACCTCGCCGCGAACCTCTACCGCGACCGTTCGCGCAAGCCCGCCTCGCCGATCGACGAGACGACCACGATCGCGGCGCTGCACACGACGGAGCAGCTGGTCGAGGGGCGCGACGAGCTCAGCCGCGTGCTCGACGGCGTGCGTCTGCTGCCCGACGATCGCCGCGAGGCTCTGATCATGCGCTTCGCCCTCGGCATGGACAACCGCGAGATCGCGCGCGCGCTGGGACGCTCCGACGGTGCCACCAAGGTCCTCATCCATCGGGCCATCAAGCAGCTGGAGGAGCTCGTCGGCGATCGTGCCGGCGTCTCCCCGCGCGCATCCGCGGCCTCGGGCAACGGTGCCTTGGCGCCGGCCTCGGGCCAGGGCGCGGCACCGGGCGCCGGGTCGGGCTCGGGCGGGGGCGCGGGTTCGGCCTCGGGCGATCGGGCGGCAGGCGAGGACGGGGCGGCGGGCGAGCAGGCGTCGCGGTCGAGCGGGGCGGCTGCGGCGGCGGATGGGGGCGGTGCCGATGAGTGAGGCCGCGACGAACTTCGAGAGCCTGCTGCGGGAAGCGCTCGCGCCGGTCGAGCCGCCGGAGGAACTCGCCCGGCGCCTGGAGGGCGCCCTCGCAAGCATCACCGCGATGGCGGCCGACGAGCTCGAGGCGTGGGAGCTCTCGGCGATGCGTGATCCCCGCAACTGGGTGCGCCCCGCCGCCGCGCTGCTGGCCGGCGGCGCCGCCGGCACCGCGCTCGTGCTCCTGCGCGCCCGCCGCCGCGCGCAGGCCTCCTCGGCCGGGCTGGCGGGCGTGCGCGAGGCCGCCGAGCGGAGCGTTCGCGATCTCGAGCGCGAGACCCGGAAGCTGATCGGCGACGGCTGAGCGGTGGTCCGGGCGGGTGCCCGCCTCGGGCGCGGGCCGCGCCCGTCGCCGGGCGTGCCTCGGCGCCGCCGTGCCTGCGGGCTCGCCGCCCGGCGCGGATTCGCCCCGTGGGGCAGCTAGGCTCTGCTTCCCGGCCATGGCCACCTGCTACCGCCATCCCTCGCGCGAGACCGGGGTCTCCTGCTCCAACTGCGGTCGGCCGATCTGCCCGGACTGCATGACCACCACGCCGGTCGGCATGCGCTGCCCGGAGTGCGCCAAGCAGCGCACGCAGGTCAAGCGCATGCGCGACATGGCGACGGTTCCGCAGGCGACCTACGCGCTGATCGCGATCAACGTCGCGGTGTTCCTCACCGAGGGCAGCGGCGTCCGCACGATCAGCGGCGAAGCGTCGGGGGCGGCGATCACCAAAGGCGGGCTGCTCGGGAGCAGCGAACTCCCGACGCTGGCGGGCCAGGGCGTCGCCCACGGCCAGTGGTGGCGGATCGTCACGAGCGGCTTCCTGCACGAGAACCTGCTGCACATCGGCTTCAACATGTGGGTCCTCTACTACCTAGGCATGATGCTCGAGCCGGCCCTCGGCCGCCTGCGGTTCACGGTGATCTACGGCGTCTCGCTGCTCGCCGGCTCGCTGGGCGCGCTGCTGGTGTCCCCCCACGTCCTCACCGTCGGGGCCTCCGGCGCGATCTTCGGCCTGATGGGCGCCGCCGTCGTGGAGACGAGGGCGCGCCGCATCCCGCTGATGGCCAGCGGCGTGGGCGGCCTGATCCTGCTCAACCTCGTCATCAGCTTCACGATCCCGGGGATCTCCTGGGGCGGACACGTGGGCGGCCTGATCGGCGGCGCGCTCGCGGCGCTGGCGATGCGGCTGGGCGAACGCAGGCGCTCGCAGGCGCTCGCCTACGCGGGATGCGCGGTGCTCGCAGCGGCGTCGGTCGCGGGCGCGATCGCGACCTCCAAGGCCAGCGAGGTGGAACCCGCCCGGTTCGCGCCCGTGGGGATCCTCAGCCCCGAATCCTGAGCGCTCAGGGCGACAGCGCCTCCGTGCCCGCCGGGGCATCGGGCAGCCGCTCGGGGTGGATGATGTGCGCGAGCAGCTCGAGGCCGTCGAGCAGGCGCGGACCGGGGCGGGAGAAGTACGCCGAGGCGTTCACCGCCGCCACGCGCACGGCCCCGAGCGAGGCGAGCTCCGTCTCGTGGGCCCGCGCCTCCTCGCGCGCACGCGGCGCGTCGTAGCCGCACGGCATCACCACCACGATCTCGGGCCGCGCCGCGGCGAGCGCCTCCCAGGTGAGGACCTGCGACGGTTCGCCGGCCATGCCCAGCACGTCCTCGCCGCCCGCGAGCTCGATCAGCTGGGGCGTCCAGTGCCCGGCCACGTACACGGGGTCCAGCCACTCGAGCGCCGCCACGCGCGGCCGCGGCCGGCCGCGAACGGCGAGCTTCACCCGGTCGATGCGGGCGGCCGAGCGCTGCACGAGCTCGACGCCGGCATCGCCGCGCCCCGTCGCCCGGGCCAGCGTCCGGACGTCCCCCAGCGTCTCGCCGAGGGTCCTCGGATCCAGCGCGATCACCGGCGGAGACGGGACCATCGCGCGCGCGATCGCGGCCACCTCGTCGTAGGAGACGGCGCACACCGGGCACAGCGCCTGGGTCACGATCAGATCCGGCCGCAGGGCCTCCAGCGCACGGCGGTCGAGCTCGTAGATCGCCTCGCCCTCGAGCGTGCGCTCCCGCACCGCCGCGTCGATCTCCGCCGAGCTCAGGCCGGCGGGCAGCACGTCGCGGGTCACCCGCGCGCGCTCAAGCGCCGCGGGCGGGTGATCGCACTCGTGCGTCACGCCCACCACGTCGTCGCCGAGGCCGAGCGCGAACAGCAGCTCGGTGGCATGCGGAACGAGGCTCACGATGCGCATGCCTGGACTGTAGGGACCACTCGATCGAGCTACCCTCGAGGGCGGATGCCCCTGCTCTCCGACTCCGAGGTCGAGCAGCGCCTGGCCGAGGCCCGCGACTGGCGGCTCGGCGAGGGGTCCTCGATCGTCCGCGATCTGACCCTCGGCGACTTCGCCGCGGCGATCGCCTTCGTCGATCGCGTGGCGGTCGTGGCCGAGGCCGCGAACCACCACCCCGACATCCTCCTGCACGGCTGGAACAGGGTGCGCCTGACGCTCTCCACCCACTCTCAGGGGGGTCTCACCGAGGCCGACTTCCGGCTCGCCTCCGAGATCGATCGCCTCGTCTGAGCGCGATCGCAGCCTTGTCCCTTCCGACCCTCCGCCTTGCTACCTTTCACGGGTCTCCACGCGCGATGAACGACGACGAAGATCCTCCCCGAAGTAGCCTGGCCCACCTGGGCCGCCTCCGCTCTTCACCAGCCCCCGCAGGCAGCGCTCGCCGTCACGCGGCCGGGATCGTTGGCCCCGCGTGAACGGCCTCAAGCTCATCCTCGCGGCGCTGCTCGTCGCGATCAACGCCTTCTTCGTGATCGCCGAGTACGCCCTCGTCCGCTCGCGCAGGGCGCGGCTGGAGACGATGCAGGATGAGGGCGCCAAGGGGGCAGGGCTGGCACTCGCGCAGCTGGGGAACGTGAACGAGTACATATCCGCGGTCCAGATCGGCGTGACGATGACCTCGATCGGCATCGGAGCCCTCGGCCAGCCCGCGCTCGCCTCGCTGCTGAAAGGCGCGCTCGGCGACACCCTCAGCGAGGGTGTCGCGGCGGCGATCTGCGCGGTGCTCGCGTTCCTCATCATCGCCTCCACGCAGCTGGTGTTCGGCGAGATGGTGCCGAAGTTCTACGCGATCGACCGCGCCGAGTCGGTGGCCCGCCGCGTGGCGCGGCCGTTGCAGGGCTTCAGCGTGCTGTTCCGCCCGGTCATCGTCGTGCTCACCGCCGTCTCCCACCGGATCCTGCGGACGCTGGGGGTGGACATGAGCGCCAAGCGCACCGGCGGCTCCTCGGAGGAGCTCAAGCACCTCATCGCGGAGTCCTACGCGGGCGGGCACATCGACCCGGGCGAGGCGGGCATGCTCACGGGCGTCTTTCACCTGCACGAGCAGGAGGCTCGCCAGGTGATGACACCGATCCCAGCCGTGGTCACCGTCGACGCCTCGCAGGAGGTCGAGTCGGCGCTCGGCCTGTGCGTCTCCAGCGGCCACACCCGTCTGCTGGTGACCGAAGAGGAAGACCGCGACCGCGTGCGCGGCCTGGTGCACGTCAGCGCGCTCGTGCGCCAGCTGATGGCGGAGGGCGCGCACGCGCCGATCGCCCCGGTCGTCAGCGACGCCCTGATCGTGCCCGAGACCAAGCCGCTGGACGACATGCTGGCCGACCTGCAGCGCGAGCGCACCTCGATGGCGGTCGTCGTCGACGAGTACGGGCGCGTCGTCGGGGTCGTGACGGTCGAGGACATCATCGAGGAGGTGGTCGGCGAGATCACCGATGAGACCGACCCCGCCTCGGGAGACGTCCGTCGCCTGGCCAACGGCGACTGGTTCGTGCGCGGCCACGTCGCGGTGACCGATCTCGCCGACTACGGCCTCGACCTGCCCGTCGACAGCGACGCCTACAACTCCGTCGGGGGCTTCGTCTTCGCCGAGCTCGGCCGGCTGCCCCGCCGCGGCGACGCGATCAACGCGGACGGCTACTCGATCCGGGTGGAGTCGGTCCGCGACAACCGCATCGAGGCGGTGCGCATTCGCGAACGGCGCCCCGTCGCGCGCGAGCAGCGCGAGAGCGAGGGCTAGCGCGCCGGGGTCACCGCGGCCGGCTCGCCGGGCGTCGGGGGGCGGCCGTGGGGCCGGCCTGCCGGACCCTGCAGGCGGCCGTGTGGGCGCGGCGCCTGCGGGCGGTGAAAGCGGCCGTTAAACACGCCCGGCCCGCGGGGGGAGCGGACCGGGTCGTGTGCACTGGGAGGAGGCGGGTGTGCGATGCGACCGTTGGGTCGCATGAACAAGTATCGCCAGGTTGATGAACGTCAGCTAAAACTGGCCTGAATCGCGATAAATGTTTCGCGGCGAGGTCAGTAGAAGTGAAAGCCGCTCCCGCTCTTGCGCCCGAGGGCGCCGTCCGCGACCAGCTCCTGCAGGCGCGGCGGGATCGTCTCACCGATCGTCTCGCCGATCGCCTTGGAGACGTCCAGGCCGACGAGGTCGAGCAGCGCGAGGGGACCCATCGGATGGCCCGCGCCGAGCCGCATGCAGGTGTCGACGTCGGCCGGGTCCATGCCGGTCTCTTCGACCAGCCGCACCGCGCTGAAGAGGTAGGGGAAGAGCAGCCGGTTGACCACGAAGCCGGGCACGTCGGGCACCACCACGGGCGTCTTCTCGAAGGTCTCGCACAGCTCCATCGCGCGCCGGCGCGTCTCCTCGCTGGCGGCGCGCGGGAAGATCAGCTCGACGAGCTCCATGCGGGTGACCGGGTTGAAGACGTGCAGGCCGAGGAAGCTCTCGGGCCGTCCGCTCGCCTCGGCGAGCCGCTCGACCGACAGGGAGGAGGTGGTGCTCGCCAGGATCGCGCTCGCCTGCAGGGTCGCGTCGAGCTCGCCCAGCAGGCGCGCCTTGACGTCGTGATCCTCGACCACCGCCTCGACCACGAACGTCGCGTCCGCCAGAGCGGCCGGGTCGGTCACGATCTGCACGTGCTCGGGGTCGATCTCCGCGCCGAGCCGGCTGAGCGTCCTCTCGACGGTCGCCCGCGCGCGGTCGGCCGAGCTCTCCGAGCGTGCCAGCAGCAGCACCGGCCCGTGGTGGGCCGCGGTGGCCGCGAGGCCGCAGGCGATCGCTCCGCTTCCGGCTACTGCGAGGCGTTTGCTCACCGTCTGTCCCCTCTCGTGCGCGGGGCCGGAGACCGCCGCGGTCATTGATTGACCAGTCAATCTAGAAATGGCGAAGCGATAGAGTACGTGGTGCGGGGCCCGGGCATTTTCTCAGAACGCTTCCGCTCCCAGGGGAGCGCCCGTTTCCGCCCCATATACGCTGGGCCAATTCCCGTAGGAGGACTCCTGACATGAGGCAACCTGAGGGCCGCGAAGTGGTCATCGTCGAGGCTGTGCGCACACCGATCGGCCGCGGGCACCGTGAGAAGGGCTACTACAAGGACACACACCCGAACGCGCTGCTCGCCAAGACCTACACGGAGGTCATCGAGCGCTCCGGGATCGACGCGTCGGAGGTCGAGGACGTGATCGCCGGCTGCGTCCAGCAGTTCGGCGAGCAGGGCTTCAACATCGCGCGCAACGCCTGGCTGCAGGCGGGGCTGCCGATCGAGACGCCGGGGACCACCGTGGACCGCCAGTGCGGCTCCGCCCAACAGGCGGTCAACTTCTCGGCCGCGCTGATCGCCGCCGGCGTGCACGACGCGATGATCGGCTCGGGCGTGGAGCACATGGGCCACCTGCCGTTCGCCGCCGGGATGAAGACCCAGGAGGACTTCGGCTACGCGTTCACCCCCGAGCTGATGGCCAAGCACAACATCGTCGGACAGGGGCTCGGCGCGGAGATGATCGCCGACCAGTGGGAGATCCCCCGCTCGGAGCTCGACGAGCTGGCGGTGCGCTCGCATCGCCTCGCCCACCAGGCCACCGAGGAGGGCCGCTTCGAGCGCGAGATCGTGCCGATGACCGTCGGCGGCGAGGAGTTCGTGACCGACCAGGGGATCCGCCCCGACACGAACCTCGAGGCGCTCTCCCAGCTCAAGCCCGCGTTCAAGCCCGACGGGAAGATCACCGCGGGCAACGCCTCGCAGATCTCCGACGGTGCTGCCGCCGTGCTGCTGATGTCGGCGGAGAAGGCCAAGGAGCTCGGGCTGCGCCCGCGCGCCCGCCTGGTCGATCAGACCACGGTCGGCTGCGACCCGGTGAAAATGCTCGAGGGACCGATCCCCGCGACGAGGAAAATCCTCGAGCGCAACGGGATGACGATCGACGACATCGACCTGTTCGAGATCAACGAGGCGTTCGCCCCGGTCGTGGCGGCGTGGCGCCGCGAGCTCAGCCCCGACATGGACCGGGTCAACGTCAACGGTGGTGCGATGGCGCTGGGCCACCCGCTGGGCTCCACCGGCGCGCGGCTCATCACCACGCTGCTGCACGAGCTCGAGCGCTCCGACAAGGAGACCGGTCTGGTCACGATGTGCTGCGGCGGCGGCCTCGGCACCGGCACGCTGATCCAGCGCGTCTGAGCCGCGCCTCCCAGCGTCGGCTTCAGCCGCTCGGCCCGCCCCCCGTCCAGTTGACCGCGACGGGGGGTAGGGCCAGCAGCGCGGTCCAGGTGGCCCCTTCCACGACCCCGGTCGGCGCGATCCCGTGCGCGGTCTGGAAGCTCTCCACGTTTGCGAGGGTCTCGCTCGCGAAGTTGCCCGTCACTTCCTGGGTCGGGATCGCCGTCGCCAGGTGCTCCTGCATCCACAGCACCTGGTCGCCCTTGGAGCCGCTGTGCAGTTCGGGCCATTCGGCGTTGGGGGTGACGCTCGTCAGCGGCGCCAGCGGGGCCGCCAGCGTGCTCCAGCCGGCGGCGCTCGTTTCCTGCCAGTCCCAGAAGGAGTAGCCGGTGGCGCCGTAGTCGGAGGCCTCCTCGCGGAAGCGCAGCAGTTCCGCGCTGCTGATCGAGCCGTAGGTCTGTCCCAGCGGGAAGATCGGCCGGCCGTACACGCGGTTGGCGATGTAGGTGTTCGCGTACACGGTGTCCACGGAGATGCCGATGTCGTGCCAGTACATCTGCGGCAGGTCGTACTGCGCGCCGCCCGGGCCCAGGAACACCGAGTAGGGGAAGGACTCGTGATAGGAGATCTCCGGGAACGAGGCCAGCCCGATCGGATAGCTCGCCCCGACGCTCGCGCGCAGATCGGCCAGATAGGTCTGAGCGGCCGCGTAGTGTCCTTCGTACTCCGACTCGGCGTCGATCACGAGGCAGTCCGCGCCGTCTGTTACGGCCTCGGCGCCGAGGGCGGCCTCGCCGCTGGGGTCGCTGCCGTATACGTACTGCCAGGCGCACACGCGCAGCCCGTTGGCGTGCAGTTCCGCCACCAGCTGGGGCGAGAACTGGCTCCAGTAGTTGCTGGCGCCGTCCGAGCTCTTGATGAACAGGGTGGTCACGCCCGCCGCGTGGGCCTGGGCGATTATCGCGGCGGTGTTGCCCGCGTCGGAGCGGCTCACATACCAGATCCACATGCCCTGGCCTTCGAACGCCGTCCCCGCGGCCGACGGGTTGCTCGCCGCCGGGACGTATTTCGCCGGCGGCGGGTGCAGCGCGTGGTTGAACACCGTGATCGGGCCGACCGAGCCGGTGTGGTGGCTGGCGTTGATCAGCACCATGATCCGGCCCGAGTGGGCGCTCGCGGGCACGGTCACGACCAGGCCGAGGCTGGTCTGGCGCAACCGCGAGCTCGGCGAGGTGCGGCTGATCCGCGCGCCCGGTGATTTGGGGAACACAACGGTCATGCCCGCCTTCAGGCCTCCGCCCTTCAGCAACAGCGTGCCGTGGAGGGAGACCTGGTGGGGGTTCGCGCTGCAATGCGCGGCCGGCACACAGCTGACGCTGGAGATCCGCACGGGGGCCGCGGCCGGCGTCCTGGGTGCGGTCGAGGGCTTTTTGCTCGTCCCGCCCGTGCTCCCCGGAGCGGCCGGCGTGCCGCCGACGTCGGCGGCGCCCGCCGGCACGGCCACGGCGAGCACGCATCCAGAGAGCAGCGCGGAAACCGCCGCCGTGAACATCGATCGCTTGTGCGCGCCAGTGCTCGCCAAGTCAAAAACCCCTTCGCGCCGGATGACCGACCGCAGTTCCGGGTCGTCGCTGCGCACCCGTCGGTGGCCCCCGAGGTTACCCGCTCTCTAGCGCGAAACAGCCGTGCGGCACAGAAGTTGCGCTCGCGCGGGCGATCAGCCCCAGCGAAAGCCCGTGGCCGAGGGAGCCGGCGGGAGCGGGCTGGCGGGCAGTCCCGGTGGGATCTCGGGCAGGTTGAAGCCGGTCGGAGCGACGTCGTTGGGGGCGTCCGCGTGAAACAGCGAGGCGAGGTACTGGTTCTGGCCGCGTCCCACCCCGAGCTCGAACTGGCCGCCGCCGTAGTTCCCGATGCCGCGCACCGCGCAGTAGTCGTAGGTGTCGAGCAGGCTGCGCAGGCTGCCGAGCCGGGACGGCTTGATGTTGACCATGCGTGGGGGGTAGGGAAGCGCCTCGATGTCCGCGATCGAGTGGATCGGCGCATCCCAGGAGAAGCGCGCGCGGTACGGCGCGAGCACCGGGTCGGTCTCGGCCGTGAGCGCGGGATCCTCGATCCAGGCCTGCGGGAAGGCCTCGGCGACGCGCCGGTAGAGGACCGGGTCGGCCGGTTGATCGACGATCGACCCGGAGTAGAGGCCCTTGAAATCGACCGAGTCGACCGCGCCGGAGGCGACCAGCCCGGCGATCAGCCGCTCATCCCAGGAGCTCGTGGGGTCGAGCTTGAAGCGCAGTCCGGGGTAGACCGCCAGGCGTCGCTCGATCGGCTGCAGCGAGGGCGGCTCGCCGAGACGCAGCGACACCACGAACCGCACCGCCTCGGGCTCGCGGTCCAGCGCCGCGTGGAGCGTGCTCCCGGCCTGGCGGAGCGCCAGGTCGAGCGCCGCCGACTCGTAGGCCCAGGTGCGGTAGCGCGCTGAGACCTCGCGCTGGGGCGGCTCGGGGAACAGCGACAGGCCGGCCAGGTGCTCGCTGAAGGAGGCAAGCGTGAAGCGCCCCGCGAGCGGGAGCGAGGGACCCGCATCCTGCAGGATCTCCTGGTCGAGCGCGTCGTAGGTGACGTCCTCGCCGAGACCGTCCGTGCCTGCGCCGCGGAGCCGGATGATCGTGCTCTTGCGCTCGAAGCCGCTCGAGACCTCCGCACGCAGCGGCTCGAGCACGTAGTCGTCGATCTCCAGCGCCAGCTCGGCCAGCAGCTCCCATGTGCTCATCCGCCGGCCTCGCTCTCCAGGCGGCTGACGAGCTCATCCAGCCGCAGCTCCTCGAGCGCGCTGCCCACGGCGCTCAGCTCCGCCGCGCAGAGCTCGATCAGGGCCTTGCCCTCGCTGACCAGCTCGAGCGTCTCGTTGAGGCTCGCCTCGCCGGAGTCCAGGCGACGGATGATCTCCTCGACCCGGGCCGCGGCGTCCTCGTAGCTGAGCGGGGCGGTGGGGGATGCGCCTCCGGCGGGTGCGCCTCCGGCGGGTGCGCCTCCGGCGGGTGCGCCTCCGGCGGGTGCAATGTCGCCGGGCTCGGCGCCCGGCGCCGGAGCGGAGGTCTCCGGGCCCGGATCGCTCATCGCTCGCTCACCCGTGCGGCCAGCGTGTCGTCGGCGAAGCGCAGCCTCAGATCGCGCGAGGCGCGCGCCTGCGCGGCGGTGAGCAGGGGCTCGCCGTCGGGTGAGCGCACCAGCGCGTAACCCCGCTCGAGCGTTCGCTGGGGATCGTGGCCGGCGAGCACCAGCGCCAGCTGGGCCAGCTCGCGCGGGCGTCGCTCGCGGCAGTCGAGCAGCGTGGAGGAGCCCTTGCGCGACAGCACGATCGCCCGCCGCGCGGTGAGTCCTCGCTCGGACTCCAGCCGCCGCCGCGAGCCCGCGCGAATCTCGCGCAGGTGCTGGTGCAGGCGGGCGCGCTGCCGGTCCAGATGAGCGGCCGGTGCGCGTGACAGCGAGGCCAGCAGCCGTGCGCGTGAGAGCACGGCGCGGCGGCCGTGGCCGCGCAGGCGCCCCGCGGCTTCGGCCAGCCCCGCGCGCGGCCGCATCGCCCTGCGTGCGTGCTCGCGGATGCGCCCTGCGCTGTCCGCCTGGCGCCTGCGAGCCTCCCGGCAGTCGACCGCGACCGCGGCCTCCGCGGCGTGCGTGGGGGTCGAGCAGCTGAAGGCGGCCACGTCGTCGAGCAGCGTGCGGTCGGTGTGGTGGCCGACGGAGGCGATCACCGGCACCCCCAGCAGCGCCACGGTGCGGCACAGCGTCTCCTCGCAGAAGCACAGCAGGTCGGCCAGCGATCCGCCGCCGCGCGCGACGATGATCACCTCGACATCGGCCGCCGCCGCCAGGTCCCCGAGCGTGCGCACGATCGCCGGCGCCGCGTGGCGGTCCTGCACCGGCGCGAACCCCCACACGAGGCGACCCGCCCAGCCACGGCGCGCGAGCGCCGCGAGGATGTCGTCGCGGGCCTTGCCCGTCTCACCCGTGATCACCCCGATCGAGCGGGGCAGCTGCGGTCTGGGCAGGCGCCGCTGAGGCTCCAGCAGCCCCTCGCGGTCGAGCTGCTTGCGCAGCCGCTCGATGCGCGCGAGCAGGTCGCCCTCGCCGGCCACGCGCAGGTCGAGCACGGAGAAGGAGAAGCCCGGCGAGGACGTGGCGCTGCCCGGGTAGTAGTCGCAGCCGCCGGCCACCACCACCTGCATGCCCTCCGCGGGCGCCTCGCCGGCGCGCGCGAGGATCGCCTCCCAGTCCCCCCGCCAGACGGCGCACGGGATCGCCCCGCCGGCGTCGCGCAGCTCGAAGTACACGCGCGCCCGCGCGGCCCGGAGGTTCACGATCTCGCCCATCAGCTGCACGTGCGCGAACGAGCGCAGCCGCCTGCGCAGCGCCGTCGCGTACTCGCCGACCGGAAACGGGCCGGGGAGGCGGCTGTCGGGGATGCCCCCGCCCTCGGACGCGGCGCCGGTCGGAATCGAGGACATCCAATGCAGCATAGGCGCTACGATCGACGGCGATGCGGCGCAGCGAACCCCGGCCTGGCACCTGAAGCCGTGCCGAAGCGGACCAGCCATCGCGAGCGCTCCCGCAAGCGCCGGGCGTCCTCGGCGGCGGTCACCTCGAAGTCGTCCGCCGGGTCCGCGACGGCGTCCGCGCCCGCCGGTCGGCCGCGCGCCGCCGACGAGCGCACCCGTCCCCGCGCTCAGGGTGCGGGCGGGCGTGGGGCGGGCGGCGTGGACGCCCGCCCCAACGGGCGCCTGTCGCCGGGCGAGCGCCCGCAGGCGCCCTGGCATCCGCTGCCGCTCTCGGAGATCCTGATCTTCGCCGGGGCGATAGCCGTGGTGGTCGGGTTCCTGGGCGGGGAAAACGGAGTCCCGGCGCTGCTCGCGGGCATCGGTGCCGTGGCGCTCGGCACGATCGAGGTGACCTATCGCGAGCACATGAGCGGCTACCGCTCGCACGCGATCATCCTCGCGCTGCTGCCCACGCTGCTGCTGCACTCCGTGGTGATCCTGCTCGTCTCGTTCGTCACGCCGGTTCCGCGCGCGCTCAACATCGCGCTGCTGGTCATCGACGTCGCCGTGTTCGCGGTGCTCTACAAACTGCTGCGCGCCCGCTATCTCACCGCGCGCCACCGGCGCACGGTCGCGGCCGCGCGCTGAGCGGCCCCGCTCAGGCCTTCTCGGCCGCGGGCTCGATGCTCAGCGAGGGCAGCGGGCGCTCGTGCTCGTGTGCGCCCTCGCCGCGGGTCTCGCCCCTGAACCCGAGCTCCTCCAGGCGCGCGATCTCCCGCTCACCTTCGACCCGCGCGGGATCCCCGGCAGGCAGGTCCGCGATCAGCGCCGCGATCCGGTTGCGCAGCTGCAGCGCGAAGTGCGGGGTGGAGGCGCCCATCAGCTGACGCACGTCCTCCACCGTCACCGTCTGGGCGCTCTCGATTCGCTGCAGACGGCGCGGGTCCTCGGCCTGGCTCAATTCGCTGCTCCCGGTGTCGACTATTCGGCCGCTGTGACCGACGCTTCTTCGGATGACGGCTTGCGAGGGCTGATCTCGAGCAGTGAGTCGATTTCGGTCTGCGTGACCGAAGAGATCGCCGTTTCGTCGCCGATCAGCCAGCCGTGATTGTAGACGCCGCGCACCGGCTGGAACTGCGGTGCGCTGGTGTAGGCCGGCTGGATGTCGCTGAGATAGCTCGCCAGCGGGGGCGGGATCTGGTCGGCCGCTTCCAGCAGGAGCAGCGGCGCGTAGTCGCCGGTGGCCGACAGCAGCGCGGCTGCGGGCGCGTCGAGCGGGCGGCCGGCGTTGAGGAAGGCCAGGCCGTGGCCCGGTTCTTTGACCCCCCACCCGAAGGTGCCGTTCGTGAAGCGGGCGACCGCGACCGCGTTGGCCGCGGGGCCGGGGCCTTCGGCGGCGGCGGGCGCGATCGACGTCACCGCGCCGAACCGGCGGAGCTCCGCGATCGTGCGGCTGCCCACGCTCGCGGGCGAGATCACGTAGATCGAAGGGCGTCCCAGCGCCGCGAGGACTTCGGCGGTTGCCGCTGGAACGCGCGAGCGCGTCACGAACAGGATCGGAGCACCGCTCTCGGCGGCGAGTCCGGCGGCGGGCATCTGCAGCGCCCGTGCCGCGCTGGCGGCGAGCACGATCACCGCGTGCGAGGCCGCCCCGCCGTCGGCGGTGCGCAGCAGGCGCTCGACCGACGCGGCCGTGTAGGCCGGCTCCCCGACCGCCACCGAGCGCGCCCGCAGGCCCGCCGGGAGCGGTGCGGTGCTGCCGACCGTGATCACCTGTGCGCCACCGAGGGCGGGGTCGCCGATCGGCTGCATGGCTTCCAGGCTTTCGCGGCTGACCGCGGGAAGGGTCGAGCCTTCGCTGTAGAGGATCGGCGCGTTCAGCGGCGCGCTCGCGAGCACCGAGGCGGCCAGCGCGGCCGACCAGTTGCGCTCGTCGACGAGCACGACCGCGTGGGGGCGGGCCTCCGGGGTCAGTCCCGAGTAGACGGCACGCGCGATCGCGGCGGCGTCCTCGCTGGTGTCGGCGCCGCCGAGTCGCGTCGTGTTGCGGGTGCTCACGCTCACCGCTCCCTGGGCCGCGACCGGGGCGAGCTTGCGCGCGGGGCCGCCCGTGGTGGAGGACGAGGTGGCCGTCTTGCCGCATCCGGCCAGGCCCAGCGCCGCGGTCAGGCCGAGCAGGGCGATGAGCGGTCGGGGCACGGCGGGGACCATGGGGGCACCCTAGCGCCAGGACCGGAGCGCGATTCGCCGCCGCTGCTCGCCGATCACCGCGCGGGCGGCGATCGCCGAGCAGCCGGGCGCCGCGCCCCCGCCGCCGCAACGCGGTGCCGCCGGTTGCATTCGCAACTCGCGTGGCCCGCGGGAGTTAGCAGCGTGGGGACTGCGGGGAGTCCCCCACCACGACGTCGTGTCGGGCGTGAGCGGAGGCAGGGACGGCCTCCGCTCCGCTTCTAAGCCACGCCTGCCGTCGCAAGTTCGCGCCGGCCCGGAGCCGGCGGCCCCGGTCATCGGGGGCGCAGCGATGGTCCCCCGTCGCTGCGCAAGCAGTTCCGTGCGCGCCCCCACGACCACCCTCCGCTCGCCGGCAGAGGCGTGCGACCGGCGTGGCGGGTCCCGGACGCATTCCAAAAAAGCCCTCATTTGCGGCTAAAACGTGCGAAAACGCATGCAAACGCCGCAACTGTCATTGCAGTTTGCTAGCGTGCCGCCTCGAAAGCCGAATCCTTGGCCAGATGTCAAGGAACGGGGGAACCGAGAAGTTGGGGCGAATCCCACGGTAGATCCGTGGGAAGCGCAGGCTCTTTCAGCGCTAGCCCGTCAGCTAACCCCGCAGGCCTACGAAAGAGGTTGTGTCTTGCGGTTGCGACTCATCAGTGCAGTCTTCTGCAGCCTGACGGTCTCGGTCACCTGCGCCGCCGGCGCGATGGCCGCCAACCCCGGGGGGGTCGCAGCGGTCGAACCCGCTCCCGCCGCTGCCACCAAGCCCGCGACGCACCTGCACCTTTCGCCGGTCACCTCCCGCTCCAGCAGCGTCGCCTACAGCGGCCCGGTGTACGAACGCACGGCCGCCGGAACCGTGGTGCCCTACCAGTCGAGCACCGCCAGCTCGGCCAGCGTGACGACGGCGCCCAGCCCCACCACGGGCGGGATCGCGCCGACCACGACGACGAGCACCACGACCACCACGACGAGCACGATCGGCCCCGTCGGGCCGGCGACGGCCAGCGGGCCCCTGCCCAGGCCGGAGCTGCTCGTGCCCGGGTCGATCGCCCGCTACGTCAACGGCATCGCGGCCGCCCCGATGGCGGCGCCGTTGGTCGTCCAGGAGATCATCTGGGCCGGTAACGAGCTGATCGGGCTCCCCTACATCTACGGCGGTGGCCACGCCTCGTTCATCTCCCCCGGCTACGACTGCTCGGGGACCGTCTCCTTCGCGCTGCACGGCGGCAACCTGCTCGCCTCGCCCGAGGACTCCTCGGAATTCGAGGTCTGGGGCTCGCACGGGGTGGGGCGTTGGGTCACGATCTTCTCGAACCCCGAACACGCCTACATGACCGTCGCGGGGCTGCGTCTCGACACCAGCCCGGCGAACGACCCCTCCAACCTGGAGGGCCCCCGCTGGCGTCCGCTGCGTCCGGCCAACACCGGATTCATCGTCCGCCATCCCCTCGGCCTCTGAGGGCCCCGCCTCTGACCGGCCCGCGGTCGGGTACGCTAGGAAACCGTAGGTCGATCACCGTCGGCCGTCACCTGGAACGCAATAGGAGGATCACATGGCCGGCTTGGGCGGGCGCATGTCCACCGTCGTGAAGGCGAAGGTCTCCAAGCTGCTGGATCGAGCGGAAGACCCCGCCGAGACCCTGGACTACAGCTATCAGAAGCAGGTCGAACAGCTGCAGAATGTCAAGAAGGGCATCGCCGACGTGGTCACCGCCAAGAAGCGGCTGCAGATGCAGGAGACCTCACTGCAGCAGAGCGTCGTCAAGCTCGACACGCAGGCGCGCCAGGCGCTCTCCGGCGGCCACGAGGACCTCGCCCGCACCGCGCTCGAACGCAAGAACGTCGCGCAGACGGAGCTGCAGGCGCTCGACACGCAGGTCGCCGAACTGGAGGAACAGCAGCAGAAGCTGACCGACTCCGAGCAGAAACTGCGGGCCAAGATCGAAGCGTTCCGCACCAAGAAGGAGGTCATCAAGGCGCAGTACTCGGCCGCCGAGGCCCAGGTGCGCATCTCCGAGGCGGCCACCGGCGTGGGCGAGCAGATGGCCGACGTGGGGCTCGCGATGCAGCGCGCGGTCGACAAGACCGAAAACATGAAGGCGCGCGCCGACGCCGTCTCCGAGCTCGAATCGGCGGGGACCTTCGAGGACATCACCGCCCTCGGATCCGGGGAAGACGACATCGACCGGCAGCTCAAGCAGCTCTCCAGCCAGCCCGAGGTCGACGACGAGCTCGCGAAGATGAAGAGCGAACTGGGCGCGCCCGCCGGGGCCGCGCAGATCTCCTCGAGCGGGGAGCCGGGATCGGCCGGGGCCGACGCGGGGGGCGGAGAGAGCGCGGGGGAGGGCGGCTCATGATCGTCCGCATATCCGGCGAGGACCAGTACGAGCTGCCCGACGAGGACGCCGCGCGACTGAACGAGCTCGAGGGCGACGTCGTCGCCCTGGTCAAGGGCGGCGACGGCCAGAACTTCTCCGCGGGCTACCGAGCGCTGCTGGACTACGTGCGCGCCAACGGGACCCCCATCGGCGAGGACGACCTGCGCGGCTCCGACGTGATCCTGCCGCCGTCGGACATGAGCCTCGAGGAGGCCGGCCGCGAATTCACCGGCGAGGGGATCATCCCCGACTGAGCCGCGCGACGCGGGCCCTCCGGCGGCCCTCCGGCCGGGGGCAGGACTGCTGGGATCGGTGGGTCCGTCCGGACGCCGTGCGGCCGGCGGACGCCCGATCGGTATGCCGGACGCTCAGATCGGTATACCCCACAGGGGGAACCAGCGCTCGAGTTCCGGCTCGATCGGCAGTTCGGAGGCCATCTGGGCCTTCAGCTGGAGCTCTCGCTCGGTCATGCGCGCCTGGGCGTCGGCGGGATCGGGCACGAACGGGTACCAGTAGCCGCGCTTGTAGTTGTAGATGAAGTACACGCGCCGCTTGGCGGCGTCCACGAAGGCGAACACGGCGCACAGCAGACGGTCGCCGTGACCGGCGGACTCGATCGAGCCGGAGACCGCGTTGATGCCCACCGCGAGGTCTTCCACGCTGGGCGCGCCCGCGCCGTTGCTGAGCACCATCCAGCGGTAGCCGTAGCTGTCGTCCTCGGTCTTCACGCTGGTGCCGCTCTCCCCGCCCGTGGCCCTCACGACCTCTTCCATTTCCCGCAGGGTCTCTTCGAACTCGCTGGTGGCGAGCGCCTGGAAGACGATCGCCGCCGTCCCGGCCGGCTCGATCTGGTGCTCGGCCTCGAGCGTCACGTAGGCGGTGGAGATCGCGAACAGCCGGTCGGGCGCGGGGCCCTTGACCTCGTGACGGCCGGTGAGCATGTCGCGCAGTCCCACGGTCAGGCTGCGCCCTGAAGCTGCGACTCCAGACGCTCGAGCGCCGCCAGGCGCTGCTCCAGCGGCGGGTGGTCGGCGAAGATGTTCATGATCGATCGCTTGGTGCGGGCGGGGATGATGAAGAAGGCGCTCATCCCTTCGGCCCGTCGCAGGTCCTGCGAGGGCAGCCGCTCGATCGTGCCGCTGATCTTCAGCAGCGCCGAGGCGAGCGCGCTCGGCCGCCCGGTGAGCACCGCCGAGCCGCGGTCGGCGGCGAACTCGCGGTAGCGCGAGAGCGCCCGCAGCAGCAGGAAGGACACCGTGTAGACGATCGCCGAGACGAGCAGCACGATCATGATGTCCTCCTCCTCTTCGCGGTTGCCGTAGCCGCCTCCGAAGAACAGCGCGAACTGGGCGATCATCGAGGCCAGCGTCGCGAAGAAGCTCGCCAGCGTCATCACCAGCACGTCGCGGTTGACCACGTGGGTGATCTCGTGGGCCATCACGCCTTCGAGCTCGGCGGGGGAGAGCAGGTCGAGGATGCCGCGCGTCGCGCACACCGTGGTCGCCTTCTTGGAGCGCCCCATCGCGCACGCGTTGGGCATCGAGGTCTCGATCACGCCGACGCGCGGCTTCGGCAGGTCGGCCTGCACGCAGAGGCGCTCGATGATGCCGTGCAGCTCGGGCTCTTGGGCGGGAGTCACCTCTTTGACTCCCATCGTCGCGAGCGCCAGCTTGTCGGAGCCGAAGAACTGGACGAGCAGCAGCGCGAGCGCCACCACGACGATCACCCCGGCGCCAGCGCCGACCGAGATGAGCACGCCGATGAAGACCACGTACACGAGCCCGAGCAGGAACATCGTCACCAGCATCCGCGCCTGCAGGCCGGTGTCTCTGCCGAAGCTCGATCGCTGCTTTGCCATCGCGTCTGATTGTCGCAGACCGAGCTAGGCGTGCCATAAAGTGCGGGGGCGCTCGCGGTGCCGCCCGCCGCACCTCCATGAAGCCCGAAATCCAAGTCCTCGGCATCTCGATCAAGACCTTCGGGGTGATGTTCGCGCTGGGCTTCCTGGCCTGCGGCGCGGTCGTCGCGCGCCGCCTGCGCGAGCTCGGCCGGCCGGTGGACTGGGCGTATGAGATCGTGTTCGCCGCGCTGCTCGGGGGCGTCGTCGGCGCGCGCGGCTACTACCTGCTCGAAAACCTCGACAAGGTCAGGCACGACCTGCTCGGGAGCGTCTTCTCCGGCTCCGGCCTGGTCTGGTACGGCGGCGCGGTCGGCGGGGCGGTCGCGGTGCTCCTGTGGATGCGATGGCGCCGGGTGCTGGAGCTGAGGATGCTCGACATGTGCGCGACCGCGCTCGCGCTCGGCTATGCGATCGGGCGGATCGGCTGTCAGGTCGCCGGCGACGGCGACTACGGGATCCGCTCGAGCCTGCCGTGGGCGATGGGCTATCCGCACGGGACCGTCCCGACGCCTCCGGGTGTGCGCGTGCAGCCGACCCCCATCTACGAGACCGTGACCATGTGCCTGCTCGCGCTCGCGCTGTGGTCTCTGCGCGACCGCGTGCGTCCCGGGGTGATCTTCGCCCTGTATCTGCTCGGCAGCGGCCTCGAGCGGTTCCTCGTGGAGTTCATCCGGCGCAACCCCGAGGTGGCCTTCGGCCTCACCTCGCCGCAGCTGGAGAGCATCGCGCTGATGGTGATCGGGGCGACGTGGCTCGGCCTGCTCCTGCGCAGCGGCGGCACTGCGGCGCTGCGCCCGCGCACCGCCTGAGCACCGCCTGAGCGACGACGGCGGAGGTCTCCCGCGATAATCAGCTGCGATGTCCACCGGCACCGCCCTGTCCAGCGTGTTCCCCCTCGGCAGCCGCCTCAACGAGCGGGGGCGCCTGGAGGTCGGCGGTTGCGACACGATCGAGCTCGCGAGAGAGTTCGGGACGCCGGCCTACGTGGTCTCCGAGGAGGACCTGCGCAGCCGGGCCCGCCGGTTCCTCGACGCCGGGCGCGAGGCCGGCCATGCCGATCTCCAGGTGGTGTTCGCCTCCAAGGCCTTTCCCTGCACGGCGGTGCTCGCGCTGTTCGAGCAGGAGGGCCTGCTCTGCGACGTGGCCTCGGGCGGGGAGCTGCACCTGGCACTCGCCGCGGGCTTCTCCGCGGAGCGGCTGGTCGTCCACGGAAACGCCAAGTCAGAGGCCGAGCTGCGGAGCGCCCTGCGCCATCGCGTGGGGGCGATCGTGATCGACAACTTCGACGAGATCGACCGCCTGGAGCGGCTCCTGCGTGACGGAGCCGGCTCCGACCGCGGCCCCCAGCCCGTGCTCGTGAGGGTCACCCCGGATGTCAGCGGCCGGACGCACGAGAAGATCTCCACCGGCCAGGCCGACTCGAAGTTCGGGTTCGCGATGGCCGACGCGCCGCGGGCGATCGCGAGGGCCGGGTCGATCGAGGGCCTCGCCCTGCAGGGCCTGCACGCGCACATCGGCTCCCAGCTGCTCGAGCTCGACCCGTTTCGCCGCGAGGCGCGCGAGCTCGCCCGGCTCGGCGAGTTCCCGCTGTGGGATCTCGGCGGCGGGCTCGGCGTGCGCTACACCGAGGAGCAGCCCGCGCCGCCGTCGATCGAGGACTACGTCGCCGCCCTCGTGGGGGCGGCCCACGAGGGCGGCCTGGCTGCGGAGGGGCGCCTGATGATCGAGCCCGGGAGGGCCCTCAGCGCCAACGCCGGCGTCACGCTCTACACCGTGGAGGCCGTCAAGCAGAACGTCTCCCGCTGGGTCGCCGTGGACGGCGGGATGTCCGACAACCTGCGGCCGATGCTCTACGGGGCACGCTACGAGGCGCACGTCGCCGACCGCTTCGGGGGCTCCACCGATTGCGTGCTCGCGGGCAAGCACTGCGAGTCCGGCGACGTGATCGTGGCGCAGGCGCGCCTGGACGATCCGCGACCCGGCGACGTGATCGTGACGCCCGCCACCGGCGCCTACGGGTATGCGATGGCCAACAACTACAACGGCGTGCCCCGCCCGCCGGTGATCTTCTGCAGGGACGGTGATGCGCGCGTGGTGGTCAGGCGCGAGACCTTCGAGGACCTGACCGGCCGCGATGTCGCCTAGAGCGCCAAACGGCGAGCCGGCCCCCGACGGCGCGCCGTTCCGCGTAGGCCTGCTGGGGCACGGCACCGTCGGCTCGGCCTTCGCCGAGCTGATCGACGAGCGCGCGGTGGAGATCGAGCGCTTCAACGGCCGCCGGCCGGTGATCACCGGGGTGCTCACGCGAACCCGTGGCAGCTTCGAGGAGATCCTCGCCGGCGCGGACCTGATCGTCGAGCTGATGGGGGGGATAGAACCCGCTCGCGACTACCTGCTGCGGGCGATAGGAGCCGGTGTCGACGTCGTGAGCGCGAACAAGCAGCTGCTCTCCCAGCACGGCGAGGAGCTGTTCGAGACGGCCCGCGCGAGCGGCGTCAGGCTGCGCTTCGAGGCGGCGGTGGCCGGCGCCGTGCCGGTCGTGAGGGTGCTCGAGGAGTCGCTCTCGGCGACTCCGATCGAGAGCGTGCACGGGATCGTCAACGGCACCACCAACTTCATCCTCAGCGAGATGGCCCACGGCCTCAGCTACGCGCAGGCGCTCGCCGAGGCTCAGCGCAGGGGCTTCGCCGAGGCCGATCCCAGCGACGACGTCAGCGGCCGCGACGCCGCCGCGAAGATGGCGATCCTCGCCCGGCTCGCGTTCGGCACGCCCGTGCACCTGGACGACGTGCGCTACGAGGGCATCGAGCACCTGCAGGCGGACGACCTGGAGTACGCGCGCGAGCTGGGGCTCGGCCTGAAGCTGGTCGGCACCGCCGAGCGGCGGCATGGGGGGCTCTCGGTGCGAGTGCACCCCACGTTCCTCTACGCCGGCCATCCGCTCGCGTCGGTGTCGGGGCCGTTCAACGCCGTCACGGTCGAGTCGGACACGATCACCGAGATCACGCTGTCGGGGCCCGGCGCGGGCGGCCGCCAGACGGCGAGCGCGGTGCTCGGCGACGTCGTGAGCGTGATGACCGGCGGCGCGCGGCCGCCCGCACCGCCGCTTGCGATGGAGCTCATCGAGGACGTCGAGAGCGCCTTCTACCTGCACCTCGAGGTCGCCGACGACCCCGGCGTGCTGGCCGCCGTGACGAAGGTCCTGGGTGAGCACGACGTGTCGATCAAGTCGGTCGTGCAGCGCGGCCTGCAGGCGCGCGCGCGGCTGGTGATGGTGACCCACCCGGTGCTCGAGTCGAGCCTGCGCGCCGCGATGGCGCGCGTCGGCGAGTTCGACTTCATCCGCGCGGCGCCGCGCACGATCCGCGTCATCGAAGAGGAGTTCACATGAGCACGAGCGAGGCCCGCCCCCGTCTCCCGCTGGTCGAGGGAGCGACCTTCTCCGGGGTGCACGTGCCCCTGATCGAGCGCTACCACGAGCGCCTGCCGTTCGCTCCCGGCGACCCGCTGGTGAGCCTGCAGGAGGGCTCCACCCCGGTCCTGCGCGCGCCGGTGCTCTCGGAGCTGCTCGGAGCGACCGTGCGCCTGAAGCTCGAGGGCGCCAACCCGACCGGCTCCTTCAAGGACCGCGGGATGACCTGTGCCGTCTCGGCCGCCGTGCGCGAAGGGGCCAAGGCGGTGATCTGCGCCTCGACCGGCAACACCGCCGCCAGCGCGGCCGCCTACGCCGCCCGTGCCGGCATCACCTGTGCAGTGATCGTCCCCGAGGGCAAGATCGCCCAGGGGAAGATGGCGCAGACGCTCGCCCACGGTGCCCGCGTGATCTCGCTGGCGGGGAACTTCGACCAGGCGCTGGTGCTCGTCCGGGAGCTCACCGGCACCCACCCGATCGTGCTCGTGAACTCCGTCAACGAGTTCCGCATCGAAGGCCAGAAGACGGCGGCGTTCGAGCTGCACGAGGCGCTCGAGGGTGCGCTGGAGGTGCTCTGCATCCCGGTCGGCAACGCCGGCAACATCACCTCCTACTGGCGCGGCTTCCGCGAGATGGGCGCCGCGCCGCGCCTGTTCGGGTTCCAGGCCGAGGGCGCCGCCCCGCTGGTGCTGGGTCATCCGGTCGACCATCCCGAAACCGTCGCCAGCGCGATCCGGATCGGCAACCCCGTGCGCTGGGAGGACGCGATGGCCGCCACCACCGACTCGCGGGGATCGATCCGCTCGGTGTCGGACAGGGAGATCCTCGATGCCTACCGCCTGCTCGCGGCGCGCGAAGGGATCTTCTGCGAGCCCGCCTCGGCGGCCTCGGTGGCGGGGCTGCTGAAGTACGGCGCCGACGGTGCCGAGTCGATCGTGTGCGTGCTCACGGGCCGCGGGCTGAAGGACCCCGAGACCGCGATCGCCAACAACGACGGCAGGATCATCCAGTGCGTGGCCGAGCAGGCGCCCCTGGAGGAGGCGGTTCTGGGTGATCCGTAGGCGGCTCGTGCGCGCGCCGGCGTCCTCGGCCAACCTCGGCCCCGGATTCGACTGCATGGCGGCCGCGGTCACGCTCCATCTCGAGCTCGAGGTGGAGGAGACCGGACGCTTCGGGGTCGAGACGGAGCTGGCGGTCGCTCCGGGTCGCGAGAACCTCTGCGTGCGCGCGTTCGAGAGCCTGCATCCCGCCGACGGCCTCACCTTCAGGATCCGCTCCGAGATCCCCCTCTCGGGCGGGCTCGGCTCGAGCGCCGCCGCGATCGTCGCGGGGCTGATGGCCGCGGATCACATGTTCGAGCTCGACGCCGACCTGCTCACGCTCGCCACCGATCTCGAGGGCCACCCCGACAACGTCGCGGCCGCGCTGCTCGGCGGCTTCGTCATCTGCGCCGACGGCAGCGCGACCCGCTTCGAGGCGCCCACCGGGCTGGAGGCGCTCGCGATCGTGCCCGCGGAGCCGGTGCGCACGCGCGCGGCGCGCGCGGCGCTGCCCCCCCAGGTGCCGATGGAGGAGGCGGTCTTCAACATCGCCCACGGCGCGCTGCTCACGCTCGGGCTGGCCCGCGGCGACTGGGATCTGGTGGCCCGGGGCCTGCGCGACAGGCTGCACCAGCAGCGCCGTGCGGAGCTGTTTCCGCGCTCCTACGCGCTGGCCATGCGGGCGAGCGAGCTCGGCGCGCTCGGCGCGACCATCTCCGGCGCGGGGCCGACCGTGCTGGTGTGGTGCTTCTACGAGCAGACGGGCGCCGTCGCCGAGGCCCTCGCTCCGGAGCTCGAGGGCTGGGCGAGCCTGCTGCGCGTGCCGTTCGAGGCGCAGGGCGCCTACGTCGAGGAGCTCTGAGCGAGCTCGCTGACGCGCGCGCGTGCGTCGGCGGAGGCCGGCAGGCGCGCGAGCACTTCGTCGGCCAGAGCCGTGTAGTCGGAACCGAGGTCGGGCCGATGGTCGAGGATCGAGCGGGCCCGCTCGGCGGACTCCGCGTAGGCGATCGAGGAGCGGATCACGGTGTCGAAGACCTGATCGCCGAAGCGCTCCTTCAGCGACGCGAGCGCCTCGCGCGAGTGCACCGTGCGCATGTCGGCGAGGTTCAGCAGCACGCCCAGCAGGGACAGCTGAGGGTTCAGGCTCACGCGGGCGAGCTCCACGACCTCCATCGCCTGCTCGACCCCCTGCAGCGCGAAGTACTGCGCCTCCGCCGTGATCAGCGCCCGGTCGGCGGCCGCGAGCGCGTTGATCGTGAGCAGCCCGAGCGAGGGCGGGCAGTCGATCAGCACCACCTCGTAGTCCTCCCGCACCTCCGTCAGGGCGCGCCTGAGCGTCAGCTCGCGGCCCATCTTGCCGCCGAGCATCAGCTCGGTCTCGGCGAGCGTCAGGTTCGCCGGGATCGTCTCCTCGTGGACCGCCTCGGTCGCCGCGGCCCGCCCGGACAGGACGTCCGCGATCGTCGGCTCGACGTCCGGCGGCAGGTCGAAGTAGTCGGAGAGGTTGCCCTGCGGGTCCAGGTCGACGGTCAGCGTGCGCACACCGCTGCGGCGCAGGACGTCCGCGAGCGTGCGCACCGTGGTGGTCTTGCCGGTGCCGCCCTTCTGTGAGAGGACAGCGATCGTGTGGGCCATCGACGCGATACTACGCGCCACCGGGCGGCGGGGTCCCGCCGGATGTCGCACCCTGCGCCGGCCGGCTCAGCCGAGCGTGTGCGCGGATCCGGGTTCGGCCCCGGCCAGGGGTGCCGAGGCGCTCGTCTCGGGCACGCTCACGAACAGCAGCCGGTAGCGCCCGACGATGATCTCGTCGCCGTCCTGCAGCGCCTTGCCGTCCACGCGCGAGCCGTTCACGAACACGCCGTTGAGGCTGCGGTCGTCGAGCAGGCGCACGCCGTCCGCCTGGCGCACGATCAGCGCGTGCCGGCGCGAGACCGTGGGGTCGTCGAAGCGGACGTCCGCAGCCAGGCTGCGTCCGATCCGCGTCCACTCGCGCGTCAGAGCCACCGTCCGCATGTCCTGACCCTCCTCGAAACAGAGGTACTCGCCTGGCTGCTCGATGCGCTCGCGCGCTCTCACCATCCGCGCCTCGCGGCCGGGGGAGGCCGGCGTGAACAGCACCGGAGCGTCGGAGGCGGCCTCCTCCTCGGGCGCGATCCGCTCGGTGTTGCTGAACAGCGAGGCGCGTACGAACTCGTGTCCGCCGCAGCTCGGGCAGACGGAGAGGGTGTCGGAGCCCGAGAGGGTCAGCGTGTAGTCGCACTGGCAGCAGCGGAACGAACCTGCGCCGACGAACGTGCCCGAAGTGAGTGACTCCATGTTTGCTCCTCCCTCTCTCTGGCAGCCGCCCAGGGGTGACCGCCTACCGGGGGAAACTAGTGGCGATCATAACAAGGCTGTCAATCTGCCATCAAAGTTCTGCATCCCACATCTAGCAGACCCGACATGGCCCCGGGCGGCGCGGCCACCGCAGCGCCCGGCCCGCAAGGCGCCGTACGCCGGCAGGAGCGCGCGGCCGGGCGGCGAAGTTCGCTGCATCATGGCCACACCCCCAAGCCACGTGGATCAGCTCGAGCTCGTGCTCCTGCGCCGCGGCGTCGGTGCCCTGCAGGCGGAACAGAGCCGCTGCGCGGACTGCGGACGCACACCCCTCACGGGCGAGCAGGTGCACTTCTTCGCGGGGCCGCACGCGCGCGGGGAGCGCCTCGTCTGCGAGCTCTGCCGCCCCAACCGGCGCGAGCCGCCGCTTGCCAGCGAGATCGTGCGCTCGGCCGGCCATGGCCACAGCGTGCGGTTGACGGCCCGCGCCGCCTAGATCATCGAGCACCGCCACCGCGCCGCCACCCTCGCCCGTCCGGGGCGGCGGGCCAATAGAATGCGCTCGCCGTGGATCCCGTAACCGTCTCGACGATCGTCTCCGCTCCCCGTGAGCAGGTGTTCGACTACCTGAGCGACATCGCCAACCACTCCGAGTTCACCGACCATTTCCTGGTCGACTGGCAGCTCACGAGGATCGACTCGGTCGGCAGCGGCGCTGGCGCCCGCTTTCGCGTCAAGGCGCCCGTCACGCGCTATGCGTGGGCGGACGTGATCTTCGCCGAGGTCGAGCGCCCGCACCGGATCGTGGAGGTGGGACGCACCGGCAAGGAGAACCGCGTGCGCACCTTCGGCGTCTACGAGCTCGCCCCCGCCGCGGCCGGGGCGACGCGCGTGCGCTTCACGCTCGAGACGGTGCCGGCGACGCTCAGCGACCGGCTGATCGAGGGGCTCGGCGCCCGCTCCTGGTTCAGGCGCAAGAACCGGCGCGCGATGCGGCGGCTGCGGGGAATCCTCGAGAGCGACGAGGACCGCGGGCCGCGCGTCACGGTCGCCGGCGGATAGACTGCCGCGTCGCATGTTGAGCCGCCTGCGCAAGCCCACCCTGGCCGTGCTCGCCCTGAGCGCCGCGCTGGCGCTAAGCGCGTGCGGGGACTCACACACGCGGGTCACGACCGGCACCTACGCAGGCGAGTCCGGCGCGAACGCGCCGTATCTCGACGTGGGGCCGCTGAAATACGAGGTACAGCTCTCGCGCGAGCTCAACCCCGCGAACGCCGAAGACGCGGGCTACCTGCAGGGCCTGACGCCCGCCCAGCTCAAGCTCGAAGCCGGGCAGGAGTGGTTCGCGGTGTTCCTGCAGGTCTACAACGAACACTCGATCCCGCTGCCGGCGGCGACCGCGATCTCGATCAGCGACACCCAGAACAACCTCTACGTCCCGTACGTGCCCGCGCGGACCAACCCCTACGCCTATCGCGGTGGGCTGGTCCCCGCCAACAGCCTGCTGCCCGAACCCGGCACGACTGCCGCCTACGGACCGACCCAGGGCCTGCTGCTGCTGTTCAAGATCCAGGTCGTCTCGCTGGACAACCGCCCGCTGAAGATCAAGATCATCGGGCCCGGCGGCGCCACCCAGTACGCCTCGGCCGAGCTCGACGTCTAGGCCGGGCCGCCGGCGGCGGCGTCTGCACCCGCCGCCGCGGGAGCCGCGGGCGGCGGCCAAAACCCGCCCCGGAGGACCCTGGCGCCCGCTACACACCAGCCTGCAGCCCGGCCTCCAGCAGCTGTCTGGCCACCGGTGCCGCGGTCGCTCCGCCCGCCCCGTCTTTGACCAGCAGCACGCAGACGGCGATGCGCGGATGCACCGCGGGGGCAAATGCGGCGAACCAGGCGTCGGTGTTGCTCGCTTCCGCTTCGGCTCCCTGGCAGCTCGGCGCACCGGACGGTTCACTCGTCGATTCGGAGCTCGAGGTCGAGCATGCGGTCTTCAGTTCCGCGGTCCCGGTCTTGCCCGCCACGACCACCCCGGGGATCGCCGCCGCCGTGCCCGTGCCCGAGCGCACCACGCCGATCATCAGCCGCCGCACCGTGCGCGCCACCGCGGGAGTCGTGGCCCGCTCCGCGAACACCGGCCGCGACCCCAGCAGGAAGGTCGGCCGCGGGCGCCGTCCGCCGTCGGCGATCGTCGCGGCCACGGTCGCCATCTCCAGAGGCGTGGCGAGCACCTCGCCCTGCCCGATCGCGGTCGATCCGATGTCCAGTTCGCCCTGGATCTCACGCGCCGGCGGCAACGTGCTCTCGGCCGCCCCGTCGATGGCGGGCTGTTCGTTGAAGCCGAAGTGTTCGGCCGTTTCCACCAGTCGAGGGGCCCCGAGCTTGACCCCCAGCGGCGTGAACACGGAGTTGCACGACACCGCGAAGGCCAGTTCGAGCGTGCCGCCGCATTCCTCGCCGTTGGCGTTGTGCAGCTCGACCCCGTCGAGCGTGGCGTAGGTCGCATAGGGGAAGACTGTCTTCGGGTTGGCCACGCCGGCCTGCAGCACGCCGGTGAGCGTGATCATCTTGAAGGTCGAGCCAGGCGGCTGGAGCCCGTCGAGGCCGAGGCCGGCCACGGCGAGGATCTGGCCGGTCGAGGGCTGCATCACGACGATCCCGCCGAGCTGCCCGCCGAGCGCTTCCACGGCCGCCCGCTGGAGCGTGGGAGAGATGGTCGTGTGCACCGGCGCGGCGGGCCTGGGAGACGCCGCGGCGAGCACGCGCGAGCCCGCGAGCAGCTGGCCGCCGGGGCTGCCGCGCAGGCTTTCGTCGGCGGCCCGCTCCACCCCGCTGAGGCCCACGAGCGCATCGGCGGGCACGCCCTGCGCGGCGAGCGCCGCGCGGCGCGAGGCGGGGATCGGCCCGACCGTCCCGAGCACCGCGTTGGCCGCTTCGCCGAGCGGCGAGGCGCGCGTCACTTCGCCGCTCTCGGTCGCCACCGCGTCGCCCGTGGGGCCTTCCGCCAGCACGCTGCCGTCGCGCGCGAGCAGCTCGGCGCGCTGCGGCAGCGCGGTGCGTGCGGTGAGGGTCTCTCCGGGTCTCAGGCCGGGGAAGGTGACCGACCGTGACCAGCGCACGCGGTCGCCTTCGGTCGTCCCGGAGACCGGCACCGTGAAGTCGAGCTTCAGTTCGCCGAACAGGCGCGTGGAGACGGCGACCGGCACGCTCACCAGCCCGCCGGCCTCGGTCTGGGCCCTGCCGGCCACCCGCAGATGCGTCGCCGTGGCCGCCGTCAGCGCTTCCTGGTAGGCGGCGGCGAACTCCCCCGGCGAGACCGTGCCTCGCGTGGCCGCGTCCACGTCGGAGTACATCGTCACGTAGTCGCCCCGGCTCCACGCCTTCACGAAGCCGTCCGCGAGCGAGGCCGCGGGCGAGGAGCCGCTGCGCGCGCCGACGATCGCGCCGATGACGAACGCCACGCAGGCCATCGCTAGCACCGGTCGCGCGCGTCGCAGGCGCTGATGGCGATTCTCAGTCAAGGAGCTTGTAGAACATGACAGGTGACACAGCTGGACTGGCTAATTGTCGCGTTCGCGTCGGTCCTGGCGATCCTCGGCTACCGCCAGGGCTTCATCCTGGGTGTGCTCTCGTTCTGCGGTTTCGCAATCGGTGCCTTCCTCGGAACCCGCCTGGGTCCTCTTCTGCTGCCGCAGGGCTCGGCCTCGCCGTATGCGCCCGCGTTCGGGCTGATCGGCGCCCTGCTCGCCGGCGCAATCCTCGCGAGCGGCTTCGAGGGTGTCGGCCTGCGGCTGCGTCGCACCCTGATCGTGCCCGGCATGGGGCTGCTCGACGGTGCGCTCGGAGCGCTGCTCGGCGCGGCGCTCGCGCTCGGCATCGTCTGGATCGCGGCCGCCGTCGCCGCCCAGACCGCCGGGCAGAGCCAGCTGCGCGCGGACATCCAGCGGTCGGCGATCCTGCGCAAGCTCAACCAGGTGCTGCCGCCGACCGGCGCGATCCTGAACGCGCTCGCGCGCCTGGACCCGCTGCCCTCGATCACCGGGCCCACGCCCGACGTCGCGCCCCCGGTCGCGGGCTCCGTGCGGACGCCGGGCGTGTCCGGCGCCTCCCACAGCGTGGTGCGCGTGATCGGCACGGCCTGCGGCCTGGCGATCGAGGGGTCCGGGTGGGTGGCTGCTCCCGACATCGTCATCACCAACGCCCACGTGGTCGCCGGCGAGCAGGACACGACGGTCGAGGTGGGAGGGAACTCACCCGGTCTCCCGGCACAGGCGATCCTGTTCGATCCCCACGACGACATCGCCGTGCTGCACGTTGGGGAACTCGACCTCCCCGCCCTGCGCATCGCGGCGAGCTCCCCCTCCGGCACGGCGGGCGCGATCCTCGGCTATCCCGAAAACGGGCCGTTCGACGCGCAGCCGGGGCGGATCGGCCACACCCAGTCGGTGGTCACGCAGGACGCCTACGGTCGCGGCCCCGTCTCGCGGCTGCTGACGCCGCTGCGCGGGCTGGTGCGTCCCGGCAACTCCGGCGGCCCGCTCGTCGACGACGACGGCGAAGTGCTCACCACCGTCTTCGCCGGCACCGTCGGCGCCCAGCCCCGCGGCGGCTACGGGGTGGCCGACGAAACGGTCGCCAAGCTCCTGGCCGAAGCCCGCGCGCGGGCTTCGGCGGGCGTGGATGTCGGCACCGGGCCCTGCGCTCCCGGCTGATCGGCACGGGCTCGCCCGGTTCCCGCCCGCGTGGCACCCGCTACGCTGACCGCGATGTCGAAGACGCTGCTCGTCGCCGAGAAGCCCTCCGTGGGGCAGGACCTCGCGCGTGTCCTGCCCGGTCCGTTCGAGAAGAAGGAGGGGTCGCTCGAGGGGCCCGAGCACGTCGTCACCTGGGCCGTGGGCCACCTCGTGCAGCTCGCCGAACCCGAGGCCTACGACGCCAAATTCAAGAGCTGGCGCATGGCCGACCTGCCGATCGTGCCCGATCGCTTCAAGCTCGTGGTCCGCGATGAGCGCTCGCGCAAGCAGATGTCGGTCGTCACCAAGCAGCTCGGCCGCGACGACGTCGACGAGGTCGTCAACGCCTGCGACGCCGGGCGCGAGGGCGAGCTGATCTTCGCCTACCTGTACGAGAAGGCGAAGGGCAAGAAGCCGGTCAAACGGCTCTGGCTGAACTCCATGACGAGCGCCGCCATGAAGAACGCGCTCGGCTCGCTGCGGCCGGCGGAGGAGTTCCAGCTGCTCGAGCAGGCCGCGCGATCGCGCTCGGAGGCCGACTGGATCGTCGGCATGAACGCCACCCGCGCGGCCACGATCAGGCTGCGCAGCTCGTTCGACGGAGCCGTCTCGCTCGGGCGGGTGCAGACGCCCACACTCGCGATCGTGGCGCGCCGCGAGGAGGAGATCCGGGCCTTCGTGCCCGAGCCCTACTGGCTCGTCGACGCCACCTTCGCGGCGGACCCGGCCGCCCAGGACGGCGGCGAGCGGGTCTACCGGGGCCGCTATCACCAGCCCGCGGGCGCCACCGCCAAGGACGGCGAGAGGACCAGGGCGGGCGAGCGGATCGCCACCGAGGAGCAGGCGCTGGCGGTCGTCGCCGCCTGCGAGGGCCGGCCGGGCACGATCACCAAGCTGGAGAAGAAAGAGCAGCGCGAGAAAGCGCCGATGCTCTACGACCTGACGACCCTGCAGCGGGAGGCCAACAACCGCTACGGGTTCTCCGCCAAGCGAACGCTCGCGGCCGCGCAGCGCCTCTATGAGGAGCACAAGGCGCTCACCTACCCGCGTACCAACTCCCGCTACCTGCCGAGCGACGTCGTCGAGGAGATCAAGCCGATCGCGGAGCTCGTCGGAGGTCACGAGCCCTACCGCAAGGCCGCCGAGTACGTCACCGGTCTCGACGTGCTCCCGCTCGGACGCGTGGTCAACGACGAGAAGGTCACCGACCACCACGCGATCATCCCCACCCGCTCCGAGCACCGCCTGGAGAAGATGGGCTCAGACGACCTGCGGATCTACGACATGGCGGTGCGGCGCTTCCTGGCCGTGTTCCACCCCGAGGCCGTGTTCGAGAACACCCGTGTCGAGACGACCGTACTCGAAGGCGGGGGAGAGGGGCTCGCGCACGTGTTCCGCACGCGCGGCAAGCTGCTGCTGGTTCCCGGCTGGCGCGGTGTCTACGACGAGGTGGCCACCGAGACGCGGAGCGATGCCTCCGCGCCCGAGGAGGAGGACGACGCCGAGCAGCAGCTTCCGCGTCTGATCGCCGACGAGCCGGTCCAGACGCGTGCGATCGAGAGCGTGCGCAAGGAAACCAAACCGCCGCGCCGTTACAGCGACGCGTCGCTGCTGGGGGCGATGGAGACGGCCGGCAAGCTCGTCGACGACGACGAGCTGCGCGAGGCGATGAAGGACTCCGGGATCGGGACCCCGGCCACCCGTGCGGCGATCATCGAGCGGCTGATCACGGTCGGCTACATCGAGCGCGACGGGCGGGCGCTGGTCGCCACCGAGAAGGGCCTCAACGTGATCAGGCTGCTCAACGAACACGCGCTCACCTCGCCGGGGCTCACCGGTAGCTGGGAGCAGCGCCTCGGCATGATCGAGCGCGGCGAGGACTCGCGCGAGGAGTTCATGAAGGCGATCGCCGGGTTCGCGCAGGAGACCGTCAAGGAGCTCGATGAGACCCTCAAGGACGTGCGCATCCCCCGCGCACGGCTCGGACCCTGCCCGGTGTGCGGGCACGAGATCGTCGAGAACCGCAAGGGCTACTCCTGCTGGGCGCGCGAGGATCCCGGGTGCGGCTTCGTGATCTGGAAGGCCAAAGCGGGCAAGCAGCTGCCGATCGCGGTCGCGCGCGAGCTGATCAGGACCGGCTACACCGAGCGCGCCGTGACCGGCTTCCGCGGCCGCAGCGGCCGCAGCTTCCGCGCCCACCTCGCGCTCGCTCAGACGGACGAGGGCCGCTGGCGCGTGGAGTTCGACGAGGTCTGGGCCAGGGAGGGCGCCAAGCCGCCTGACGCCGAGGCCGACGCGGGCGCGGAGACGGTCGAGGCGGCCGCGAGCACCACGCGCCGCCGCACGGCAGCGCGCAGCGCGGCCTGACGACGCCGGGCGCCGCGACGCTCCCGTGGCCGCGCTGCCTGTGCAGCGCCCCCTCCATCCGCGCCGGGCCCCCGGGCGAGGGCCGTGTCGGGACGGTGCGCCAGGATGGGGCTCAATGCCGATCACGCTCATAAGCGGGCCCGCCAACGCCGGCAAGGCGCAGTTGGTGATGGAGTCGATGCGCCGCCACCTGGCACACGGCCGCGAGCCGATCCTGGTGCTGCCGACGCGCACCGACGCGGAGCACTACCTGCGCGAGCTCGCCGGCGAGGGAACCGCGATGGGTGCGCGCGCGGAGCGTTTTGACGGCCTGATGGCCGAGGCGGTGCTCCGTGCGGGCCTGGCCGAGCCGGTGCTGGGCGGGCTCGCGCGCGAGCGGCTGCTGGCCGCCATCGCTAGCCGTGCCGGCGCCACCCCCGCCTCTCCCGGCTTCCTGCGCGCGCTCGCGGCGGTTCTGTCGGAGCTCCTCGTGCGGCGCGTGAGCGCCGCCCGGCTGCACGAGGCGATCGGCCGGTGGGCGGCGGTCGACGGGACCGGCGCCGCCGCCGGCGGGCTCGGCCGGCTGTTCGAGGAGTACCAGGGGATGTTGCGTGAGCTCGGCTGTCTCGACGAGGATCAGCGCGCCGTGCGCGCCCTCGATGCGCTGCGACGGCAGCCGTCCCTGTGGGGCGGGCCGCCGGTGCTCTTCTACGGCTTCGACGACCTGACCGCGCTGCAACTCGACACGATCGAGACGCTCGGCGTGATCGTGGGCGCCGAGGTGACGGTCGCGCTCGCATACGAGCCGGGCCGCACGGCCTTCGCCGGGCGCGCCTCCACGTTCCAGGCGCTGGAGCCGCTCGCCTCCGAGCACCGCGCGCTACCGGCGCGGGCCGAGTACTACGCGGCCGCCTCGCGGGCGGCCCTCTCGCACATCGAGCGCTCGCTGTTCGAGCCCGATGCCGCGCGTGTCGATCCGGGCAGCGCGGTGCGCCTGCTCGAGGGCGGCGGCGAGCGCGCCGAGCTCGAGCTCGTGGCGGGCGAGATCCGCGGGCTGCTCGACGCGGGCATGGCTCCCGAGGAGATCGCGGTCGTGATCCGGTCCCCCGCCGCCGGCGGCGATCTGCTGCAGGAGGTCTTCTCGGCCGCCGCGATCCCGCACGCGCTGCAGCGGAGCACGCCGTTCGCCGACACCGCCATCGGCGGCGCCCTCGTGGGTCTGCTTCGCTGTGTGCCACGCCGCGATGGCGCCGCCGGGGAGCGCTCGCAGGACCCGCCCGGCCGGGCGGTCGGGAGCGTGCCCGGCTCGCCCCGCGACCTGCTCGCCTGGCTACGCGCCCCCGGGCTGCTCGAGCGCCCGGAGCTCGCCGACGAGCTCGAGCTGAGGATCCGGCGCGCCGGCGTGCGCGACGCCGGGCAGGCGCGGCGGATGTGGGAGGAACGCCACTGGCGGCTCGACGCGATCGACCGTCTCCGCGACGCCGCCGGGCGCCCCACCGGCGGGGAGATAGCGTTGATCGAGCGCACGATGCGTGAGCTGCAGTGGCTGTTCAGCGCGCCGAGGCGCGGGAGCGCGAGCGTGCTCGACGCGGTCGAGCTGGCGGAGGCGCGTGCGCTGGCCGCGGGCCGCAGCGCGCTAGCCGAGCTACGTGAGCTCGCCCGCCGCGCGCCCGCACTGGCGCCGCGGGACGCGGCCGAGCTCGCGGGGGTGCTCGAGGCGGTGCAGGTGTTCACCGGCGCCCGCCCCGGACCGGGGGCCGTCGCGGTGCTCGACCCGCTGGCACTGCGGGCGCGGAGGGTGCGCGCCCTGTTCCTGTGCTGCCTGCAGGAGAGCGTGTTCCCGGCCCCCGCCCGCACCCAGCCGTTCCTGGCCGAGGAGGAGCGTCGCCGGCTCGCGCAGACGTCGGGGCTCAGGCTCGGCCGGCAGGAGGATCCGCTGGCCGCCGAGCGCTACCTCCTCTACGCCGCCGTCTCCCGCCCTGAGGAGCTGCTCTGCCTGAGCTGGCACGTCGCCGACGACGACGGCGAGCCGACCGCGCGCTCGCTGTTCGTGGACGACCTCTGCGACCTGTTCACCGCAGACCTCCTCGAGCGCCGTCGGCGCCGGCCGCTGGGCGCCGTGGACCGCCCGCCGGGGCCGGCGCCCGCCGCGCCCGAGGAGGGCCTCGCGCCGCTCCGCGCGGAGGAGATCCTCGCCGAGCTGCGCGCCCGTCCGTGGTCGGGGACGTCGCTTGAAACGTGGATCAGCTGCCCGGCGCGGTGGTTCGCCGAGCGGCTGCTCGATCCCGGGCGGTTCGACCCCGAGGCCGAGCCGCTCGCGCGGGGGGCGCTCGCCCACCTCGCCCTCCGGGACACGCTGGCGGGCCTCGCACGCGAGTGCGGCTCGGCGCGTCTGACGCCTGCCAGGCTCGGCCGCGCACGCGAGCTGCTGCGGCGCGCGCTGCAGGAGAACGAGGCCGAGCACCCGCTGTCGGTGGCGAGCGAGCGCCTGCCCGCCGCGCGCCGGCGGCTGCGGGCCGACCTCGAACGCTTCCTGGAGCACGCCGCGGGGCTCGGCGACCGGCTGGAGCCGCGCCACCTCGAGCTGGGGTTCGGCTTCGCGCCCGGCGGCGACGGCGCCGGAGAGGAGCTGCCGGCGCTGGACCTCGGCGGGGGCGTCATGCTGCGCGGCCGCATCGACCGTGTGGACGTGGGGGAGGGCGGGGAGGCCGTGGTCTACGACTACAAGAACCGCAACGCCCCCGCGCCGGCGAACTGGATCCGCGGCGGCAGCATCCAGGTGGCGATGTACATGCGTGTCGTCGAGCAGCTGCTCGGCCTGCGCGTCGTGGGGGGCTTCTACCAACCGCTCTCCGGCGAGGGTCTGCGGGCTCGCGGCGTGCTCGAGGAGGACAGCGGGCTGGAGATCGAGTGCGTCCGCGGCGACGAGCGACCGGCCCAGGCGGTGCGCGACCTGGTGGACGAAGCGATCGCGCTCGCGCGGGAGGCCGCGGCGCAGGCCCGCGCGGGGGAGCTCGAGTCGCGTCCGCAGACCTGCGGATGGAACGGCGCCGGCTGCGTCTATCCCACGATCTGCCGGTGCGAGAGATGAGCGGCGGCGCGGGGGGCGCGAGCCCGACCGCGGAGCAGGAGCAGGCCATCGCCCGGCGCTCGGAGCCGCTGCTGCTGTCCGCCGGCGCCGGCAGCGGCAAGACGTCGGTGCTCGTGGAGCGCTTCGTCCGGGCCGTGCTGGAGGACGGCGTCGCTCCCGCGAGGATCCTCGCGATCACGTTCACCGAGCGTGCGGCCGGCGAGCTGCGCGAGCGGGTCAGGGCCCGCTTCCTGGAGCTCGCCCAACGCGAGGCCGCGCGGGACACCGAGGCCGCCTTCGTGAGCACCTTCCACGGCTTCTGCGCGCGGCTGCTGCGCACGCACCCGCTGCTGGCCGAACTGGACCCGGAGTTCACGGTCCTCGACGAGGGCGTCGCCGGCGGACTGCGCGAGCGGGCGTTCGCCCCGGCGCTCGGCGAGTTCCTCGCCGCGGAGGGCGATCGCGGCGTGGACCTCGTGGCGGCCTACGGCGTCGACCAGGTCCGCGGGATGCTCGCCGGCGCATACGCCGAGCTGCGCAGCCGCGGCGAGGAGCTGCCGCGACTGCCGCCGCCCCGCTCCGCCGCCCCGGAGGACGCCGACGCCGTGGCCGCCTGTGCGCTGCTCGACTCGCTGCTGGTGCGCTACGGCCGCTCCTACGCGCAGCTCAAGCGCGACCGGGGGGCGGTGGACTTCGATGACCTCGAGCTGCGTGCGCGCGCGCTGCTGGAGTCGCACGAGAGCGTGCTCAGCGCGTGGGCGGAGCGCTTCGAGCTGCTGATGGTCGACGAGTTCCAGGACACCAACCCGCGCCAGCTGGCCGTCGTGAGAGCGCTCGATCGCGGGAACCTGTTCACCGTCGGCGACGAGCTGCAGGCCATCTACGGGTTCAGGCACGCCGACGTCAGGCTCTTCCGCGCGCGCCGCGAAGAGCTCGAGGCGGCCGGGGGCGCCGTTGACCTGACAGGCAACTTCCGCAGCCGCCCGCAGCTGATCGAGGTCGTCAACGCGGTCTTCGGCGAGCGCATGCGCGAGCGGTTCACGCCGCTCATCGCGCGCCGCGACCCCGCCGCCCACCCTGAGCCGGCGGTCGAGCTGCTGCTCACCGCACGATCGGGGTGGGAGGCCAGTGCCGGCCTCCCCGAGCAGCTCGCCGCGGGCCTGCCGCCGGCCACGACGTGGCGGCAGGCCGAGGCGCGCCTGCTGGCGCAGCGCGTCGCCTGCCTCGTGCGGGACGGCAGCGCCCGGGCCGGCGAGGTCGTCGTGCTCCTGCGGGCGGCCGGCGACATCGAGGTCTACGAGCGTGCGCTGCAGCTGCAGGGCATGCACACGCTGGCGGTCGTGGGCGGCTTCTGGGGGCGCCTGCAGACGCGCGACCTGCTCGTCTACCTGAGGACGCTCGCCAACCCGCTGGACGAGAGCGCTCTATACCAGACGCTCGCCTCGCCGCTCGTCGGGCTCTCCAGCGACGGCCTCGCGCTGCTCGCTCGAGCCGCCCGGGAGGTCCGGGGCGGGGCGTGGGAGGCGGCCCGCGCGATTGCGGATGACCGCTCGCGCCCGAACGACGACGGCGACCGGCTGTTCGATCCCGATCGGCTGTCCGCGCCCGCCGCCCCGCCCGGGGGCGGGCTGTCGGCCACCGATCGCGAGCGCCTTGGTCGTTTCTGCGCGCGCGTGCAGGAGGAGCGGCGGGCCGCCCCGATGCGCTCGATCGCGGAGCTGATCGAGCGGGCCCTCGACGCCGCCGGGTACCGCGAGCACGTGCTCGGGCTGGAGTGGGGTGAGCGGCGCCTGGCGAACATCCACAAGCTGCTCCGGCTCGCGCGGCGCTTCCAGTCGGCGGAGGGACGCGACCTGCGCGCCTTCCTCGACCACGTCGAGCGTCTGGGCGCGACCGGTGCGCCCGAGCCCGACGCGCCGCTGGACGGCGTCGAGCCGGATGCAGTCCGGCTGATGACGATCCATGCGGCCAAGGGGCTGGAGTTCCCGGTGGTTTGCGTCGCCGACCTCGGTCGCGCCGTCAACGCGCGACTGGGGCGGCTGCTCGTCGACGGCGATCGCATCGGCCTGCAGCTGCTGCGCCTGGACGGCGAGAAGGCCACGCCCGCGCTCGACTACGAGGCGCTCGCAGAGGAGCGCCGGCGCGCCCAGGCCGAGGAGGAGGACCGGATCCTCTACGTCGCGATGACGCGCGCACGAGAGCGCCTGCTGCTCAGCGGCGCGGTCGACTTCGAGACCTGGCCGCCCCAGCGCGAGAGCACGCCGGCGGACTGGCTGGGAGCGGTGCTCGCCGGCGAACTCGAGGGTCCGTTGCACGCCGCCGGTCGGCCGGTGTGCGACCTGGTGATCGTGGAGGGCGAGGAGCGGGCGCGCGTGCGTTGCCTGCTGAACGCCCCCGAGACGCTCGGCGACGTGCTCCTCGTGGATGACCCGCGGCGCCCGCGCGGCCGTGCGCCGGACACCGAGCAGGCGCACGAGCCGGACACCGAGCAGGCGCACGAGCCGGACACCGGGCCCTCCCGCGAGCCGGACGCCGGGCCGGTCCGCGGGCCGGTCCCTGAGCCGACCGCCGGAGCGGTGCCCGCGCCGGCGGCGGGCGTGCCGGCCGCGACCGTCGCGCAGGCCCGCCCGGTCCCGGGGGCCGGCGCCGGGGCGGACATGGCGGGGGTGCCGGGCGGCGCGATCGCGACGCTCAGCTACACCTCGCTCAGCAGCCTCGAGCGGTGTGGCTACCGCTACTACCTGGAACGGGTGCTCGGGCTCGCCGAGGACCAGGCGGCCGCGCGCGGCCAGCCGGAGGGAGGCGGCCTGCAGGCGCGGGCACGGGGCACGCTCGTGCACCTTCTCCTGGAGGGCCTCGACTTCGCGCACCCGCAGGCGCCGTCCCCGGCCGATGTGGCACGGCACGCGCGCGAGCTGGGTGTGCGCACGAGCGCGCAAGGGCGCGAGGAGATCGCCGCGCTGATCGCCGCAGCGTGCGCATCGGCGCCCGCCGCCAGGCTCGCGCAGGCCCGCGTCGTGCACCGCGAGCATCCCTTCGCGTTCTCGCTCGGCGACCGCGAGCCGCTGATCACGGGCGTGATCGACGCGCTCGCAGACGAGGGCGGCGGGGACATGCTCGTGCTCGACTACAAGAGCGATCGCGTCGCCCCTGACACCGATCTGGCCGCCGTCGTGGAGCGCGACTACGGGCTGCAGCGCCTGCTCTACGCGCTTGCGGTGCTACGCGACGGCGCCGCGAGCGTGGAGATCGTGCACTGGTTCCTGCAGCGCCCCCGGGAGCCGGTCGCGGCCCGCTTCGACGCTGCGCAGAGGCCGCTGCTCGAGGAGGAGCTCGGGCGCCGCGTGGCGGCCGCGCGCGCCGCCGGCTTCGAGGTGAGCCGCAACCCCCACCGGGGGCTGTGCCTGACCTGCCCGGGCCGCTCGGGCCTGTGCTCCTGGGGCGAGCGGGAGACGATGCGCGAGGAGCCCGGATCGGCCGCCGCGTCCGCCCCCGTGGAGCCGTCCGCAGGCTGAGGGGCCGACGCCGTCCCGCCCGCGCCCGCGCCGCCGCCGCCGGGCGCCCGTAAGCCCCCGCGAAGAAGAGTGTCGGCGGCCGGTTTCGGGCCTCTCCGCGCTGCTACGCTTTCGGGCTCCGCCTCAGGTGCCCGCCTACCCGCGCCACGGTGGCACGCCCGCAGGGGGCGTTTCCAGCGAGCGCGGTATGCACCGCCCCACGGGAGCACTCCCATGACTACGCACATCACGCAGCCGCCGAAGGCCGTAGGCCTTTACGACCCCCGCTTCGAGCACGACGCGTGCGGCGTGGGCATGGTCGCGCGCCTGGACAACCGGCCGACGCACGAGGTGATCGCACGGGCGATCACGGCGCTCGAGAACCTCGAGCATCGGGGCGCCTCGGGTGCCGATCCCTGCACGGGAGACGGCGCGGGCATCCTCATGCAGATGCCGGACGAGCTGCTGCGCGCGGCCGTCGACTTCGAGCTGCCCGCGCCCGGCGCCTACGGCGTGCTGATGTGCTTCCTGCCCACCGAGCAGGGCCCGCGCGAGCGGCTTGAAGGGCTGCTCGAGCGCACCGTGCGCGGGGAGGGCCAGCGGCTGCTCGGCTGGCGCGCGGTGCCGACCGACGACGAGCACACGGGAGAGGTCGCGGCCGCCTGCAGGCCGGTGATTCGCCAGCTGTTCGTCGGCGCTGGGCCCGGGCTCCAGGACGACAAGGACGCGTTCGAGCGCAAGCTGTACGTGATCCGCCGGATCTGCGAGCTGAGGGCAGAGGAGCCGGGACTGTACGTGTCCTCGAGCTCCTCGCGCACGATCAACTACAAGGGCATGCTCATCAGCTTCCAGCTCGCGGCCTTCTACCGCGACCTGCGTGACGAGCGCACCAAGAGCGCGCTCGCGCTCGTGCACTCGCGCTTCTCCACCAACACGTTCCCCAGCTGGGAGCTCGCCCACCCCTACCGCGTGATCTGCCACAACGGCGAGATCAACACGGTGATGGGCAACGTCAACTGGATGCGCGCGCGGGAGAGCGAGCTGCGCAGCGAGCTGTTCGGCGAGGACCTCGGCAAGATCCTGCCGGTCGTGACGGCCGGCAACTCCGATTCGGCCACCTTCGACAACGTGCTCGAGCTGCTCCTGCTCGCCGGCCGCACGCTGCCGCACGCCGCGATGATGATGATCCCCGAGGCCTACCGCGGCCGCGCGGACCTTCCCGAGCACCTGAAGGGCTTCTACGCGTTCCACGCGTGCCTGATGGAGCCGTGGGACGGACCCGCCTCGGTCGCGTTCACCGACGGCCGCGTGGTCGGCGCGACGCTCGACCGCAACGGCCTGCGCCCGGGCCGCTGGGTGGAGACGACCGACGGGCACGTCGTGCTGGGCTCGGAGTCCGGCCTGCTCGACATCCCGGCCGAGCAGGTGCGGCGCCTCGGGCGGCTGCAGCCCGGCAAGCTGTTCCTCGTCGACCTCGAGCGCGGGCGCATCGTCGAGGACGAGGAGGTCAAGCGCGAGGTCTCCACCCGCCACCCCTACGGGGAGTGGTTCCAGCGCAACGCGGTGCATTTCCGCGACCTGCCGCCGTCCGAGCAGGTGACGCTCTCCAACCAGCCCCTGCGCCTGCGCCAGCGCGCGTTCGGCTACTCCCAGGAGGACCTGCGGGTGCTGCTCGCACCGATGGCCGCCGACGGCGCCGAGCCGGTGGGATCGATGGGCAACGACATCTCTCTGGCGGTCCTCTCCGACCAGGCGCCGCCGCTGTTCTCCTACTTCAAGCAGCTCTTCGCCCAGGTCACCAACCCGCCGATCGACCCGATCCGCGAGGAGATCGTGATGAGCCTCGCGACCAGCCTGGGCAATGAGCGCAACCTGTTCGACGAGACGCCCGAGCACGCACACAAGCTGCTGCTCGAACAGCCGATCCTGCTCAACCGCGAGCTGGAGACGCTCAGACACGTCGACCACGATGTCTACAAAGCCCAGACGATCGACATCACCTGGCCGGTCGCCGAGGGGCCCTCCGGGATGAGCGCCGCGATCGAGCGCATCTGCCGCCTGGCGCGCGAGGCGATCGCGGAGGGCGTGAACATCATCATCCTCAACGACCGCAACCTCGGACCGAGCCGCGTGCCGATCCCCTCGCTGCTGGCGGTCGCGGCCGTGCACCACCATCTCGTCCTCGAGGGCACGCGCCTGCGCGCCGGGATCATCGTCGAGTCCGGCGAGCCTCGCGAGGTCCACCACTTCGCCACCCTGATCGGCTACGGCGCGAGCGCGATCAACCCCTACCTGCTGCTCGAGACGCTCGACGAGATGGTCGTCGAAGGGCGCATCGGCGGCGCCGGCGAGCCGCCCAGCACCGACGAGCTGAACGAGCGCCTGGAGCAGGCCGCCCAGAACCTCGTCAAGGCGATCGGCAAAGGGCTGCTGAAGACGATCTCCAAGATGGGCATCTCCACGGTCCAGTCGTATCGCGGGGCGCAGATATTCGAGGCGGTGGGCCTCGAGCGCGACCTGATCGACACCCACTTCACCGGCACCGCCTCGCGCATCGGAGGGGTCGGCCTGACCGTGCTCGCGACCGAGGCGCTCGAGCGCCACGCCCGCGCCTACCCGGCCCCCGTCGACGAGCTGCTCCCCGTCGGCGGCGTGTACGCGTGGCGCCGCGACGGCGAGCACCACCAGTGGAACCCCGAGACGATCGCGCTCGTGCAGCACGCCGTGCGCGCGGCCAACGGGGACGTGGGCGCGGCGCTGAAGGGCGACGCGGAGGCCCAGCGGGCGGTGCGGGGCAGCGCCGCCTTCGAGAAGTACCGCGAGTACGCAAAGACCGTCAACGAGGACGCCGCGCGACGGGCCACGCTGCGCGGCCTGCTGGAGATCGGCACCGGGCCGGGCGCCGCCGGCGGCACCCCGATCGAGCTCGAAGAGGTCGAGCCGGCGAGCGAGATCGTCAAGCGGTTCTGCACCGGGGCGATGAGCCTCGGGTCGATCTCCCGCGAGGCGCACGAGACGCTCGCGATCGCTATGAACCGGCTCGGCGGGCGCTCGAACACGGGCGAGGGCGGCGAGGACGCCTCCCGCTTCACACCCGACGCCAACGGCGATCGCCGCCGCTCGGCGATCAAGCAGGTCGCCTCGGGCCGCTTCGGCGTGACGATCCACTACCTGGTCAACGCCGACGAGCTCCAGATCAAGATGGCCCAGGGCGCCAAGCCGGGCGAGGGCGGGCAGCTCCCCGGCCACAAGGTCGACGGCTACATCGGCTCGATCCGCCACACCACCCCGGGCGTGGGCCTGATCTCACCGCCGCCCCACCACGACATCTACTCGATCGAGGACCTCAAGCAGCTGATCTACGACCTGCGCTGCTCCAACCCCGCGGCGGAGGTCTCGGTGAAGCTCGTCTCCGAGGTCGGCGTCGGCACGGTCGCGGCCGGTGTGTCCAAGGCGAACGCCGACCGCGTGCTGATCGCGGGCCACGACGGCGGCACGGGCGCCTCCCCGCTGTCCTCGATCCAGGCGGCGGGGATACCGTGGGAGATCGGCCTGGCCGAGACGCAGCAGACGCTGCTGCTCAACGACCTGCGCTCGCGCATCAGGGTGCAGACCGACGGTCAGCTGAAGACCGGCCGCGACGTGGTGATCGCGGCGATGCTCGGCGCCGACGAGATGGGCTTCTCGACGGCTCCGCTGATCGCGACCGGCTGCATCATGATGCGCGCCTGCCACCTCAACACCTGCCCGGTCGGGATCGCCACGCAGGACCCCGAGCTGCGCAAGCGCTTCAAGGGCACGCCCGAGCACGTCGTCAACTTCTTCTTCTTCGTCGCCGAGGAGGTGCGGGAGATCCTCGCCTCGCTGGGCCTGCGCTCGCTCGCGGAGGCAACCGGCCGCGTGGACCTGCTGGGCGTGAGCGGCGCGATCGAGCACTGGAAGGCTCGGGGCGTCGATCTCACCCACATCCTGACCCATATCGAGGTGGCCCCGGGCAGTCCCCGCCGGCGCATCGAACCTCCGCCGGAGGTGCTCAAGGACGCGCTCGACTGGCAGCTGGTCGAGTCCGCGGGACCGGCTCTGCAGCAGCTGACGCCGGTCAGCATCGCCACCGAGATCCGCAACCGCAACCGCTGCGTGGGCGGCATTCTATCCAGCCACGTCGCCCGCACCCACGGCGCGGGAGGCCTGCCCGAGGACACGATCCGGGTCGACTTCGAGGGCTCGGCCGGACAGAGCTTCGCCGGCTGGCTGGCGCCGGGCATCACGTTCACGCTGCGCGGCGACGCCAACGACTACGCCGGCAAGGGACTGTCGGGCGGCGTCTTCGCGATCCGCCCGCGCGAGGGCATGCGCGAGCACTTCATCGCCGAGCAGAACGTGATCGTGGGCAACACCGTCCTCTACGGCGCGACCGGTGGCCGCGCGTTCTTCCGCGGGCTCGCGGGCGAGCGCTTCGCGGTGCGCAACTCGGGTGCCTGGGCCGTGGTCGAGGGGGTCGGCGACCATGGCTGCGAGTACATGACCGGCGGGCGCGTCGTGGTGCTCGGACCGACCGGGCGCAACTTCGCGGCGGGCATGAGCGGCGGCGTGGCCTACGTGCTCGACGAGGAGGGCACGTTCGCCGAGCGCTGCAACATGGGCATGGTCGGCTTCGACGCGATCGGCGAGGCCGACGCGATCGAGCTGCGTGCGATGATCGAGGAGCACCGCACGCGGACCGGCTCGCCCGTCGCCGACGGGATCCTCTCGCGGTGGGAGGAGCTGCTCGGCCGGGGAGCCTTCGTGAAGGTCATGCCCCACGACTACAAGCGCGTGCTGGCCCAGATGGAGGAGGAGGCGGCGCTCGCCGCCAGCGCCGCCGCCAACGGCGGGGTGTCCGTGCGGCGTCCGCTCGACGCCGTCGGCGAGACCACGGCTCCGCCCTGGCAGGCGGGCGCCTGATGGGCAAGCTCAAAGGCTTCCTCGAGATCGAGCGCCACGGCATCCCACAGCGGGACCCGTCCGAACGCGTGCACGACTATCGCGAGTTCCAGCTCGTGCGCCCCGTGCAGGAGCTGCGCGAGCAGGGCGCCCGCTGCATGGACTGCGGGGTTCCCTTCTGCCACAACGGCTGCCCGCTCGGCAACCTGATCCCGGACTGGAACGACCTCGTCTATCGCGACCGCTTCGGCGACGCGATCGCGCAGCTGCACGCCACCAACAACTTTCCCGAGTTCACCGGCCGGCTGTGTCCGGCGCCGTGTGAGGCGGCCTGCGTGCTGGAGATCCGCGAGGGCGACGCGGTCACGATCAAACAGATCGAGAACGCGATCATCGAGCGCGCCTGGGCCGAGGGCTGGGTCGTGCCGCGCCCGCCCCGGCACGAGACCGGGCAGTCCGTGGCGGTCGTGGGGTCGGGTCCGGCCGGCATGGCCGCCGCCCAGCAGCTGCGGCGGGCCGGCCACCGCGTGACGCTGTTCGAGCGCGATGAGGCTATCGGGGGGCTGGTGCGGTTCGGCGTGCCCGACTTCAAGATCGAGAAGACGCTCGTGCAGCGGCGCGCCGAGCAGCTCACCGCCGAGGGCGTCGAGATCCGCTGCGGCGTCGACGTCGGGCGCGACGTGAGCCCCGAGGAGCTGCGCGCGGGGTTCGACGCGGTGGTGCTCGCGACCGGCTCGCGCGTCCCCCGCGACCTCGCGGTGCCCGGCCGTGAGCTCGACGGCGTGCACTTCGCGATGGACTACCTCTACCAGCGCAACCGCTGGGTCGCGCGCGAGCTTGGGCCCGAGCCGAGCACGCCCCCACCGCCCTCCGGGCAGGAGATCAGCGCGCGCGGTAAGGCCGTCGTGGTGATCGGCGGCGGCGACACCGGCGCCGACTGCGTCGGCAACGCCGTGCGCGAGGGAGCCAGCTCGGTGACCCAGCTGGAGCTGCTCACCGAGCCGCCCCCGCACCGCCCCGACGAGCTCACGCCCTGGCCGCAGTGGCCGCTGAAGTACCGCCTCAGCTACGCCATGGACGAGGCCCGCAGCCTCGGGGTGGGGGAGCAGGACTACTCGGTGGCGACCACGGCCTTCGCGGACGACGGCAGCGGCGCGGTGTCCAAGCTGATCCTCGCGCGGGCGGCGGACACGCCGCCGTTCGCCCCGGTCGCTGACACCGAGCAGGAGATCCCGGCGCAGCTCGTGCTGCTGGCGATGGGCTTCCTGCACCCCGAGCAGGAGCTGCTCGAGCAGCTCGGGGTGGAGCGGGACCCGCGCGGCAACGTGCGCGCGGTGCGGCCATACACCACCTCCGTCGAGGGCGTGTTCGCCGCCGGCGACGCCCGCCGCGGACAGTCACTGATCGTGTGGGCGATCAACGAGGGTCGCCAGTGTGCGCGCATGGTCGACCGCCATCTCGCGCGCCGGCGCGAGAGCGAGGTGGGCGAGCGCCTGCCCGAGGATGGCGGTCGCAGCGGCCACGCCGACGCCGACGCCGGCCCCGACGGACCTCCCCAGCGGGTGTCTCCCGCGATCGCGGCGGGCTCCGAGGAGGGCTGAGGCCCAGCGCCGGCGGCGGCGCGCCTCCGGTCCGGCGTCCGCGCGCGGACGTTCCCGCGCGGGGCCGCCGCTTTTCTTCTACGCTGCGCTCGTGAGCGAACAGCCGGACAGCGGAAGGCGGGGCGCCGACGGGCGTCGGCGGGCGTGCATCATCGGCGCCGGCTCCTCGGGCATCGCCGCGGCCAAGGCGCTGCACGAGCGGGGCATCGAGTTCGACTGCTTCGAGAAGTCCGACCGGCTCGGCGGCAACTGGGTGTTCGGCAACAAGAACGGCATGTCCGCGGCCTACCGCGACCTGTTCATCAACACCTCCAGGCCCCGCATGCAGTACTCGGACTTCCCGATGCCCGAGTCATATCCGGACTTCCCCCACCACACCCAGATCGCGGCGTACTTCGAGGACTACGTCGACCACTTCGGCTTCCGCGAGGAGATCACCTTCGAGACGGGCGTGGAGCACGCCGGCCGTGACGCGGACGGGGTGTGGAACGTCCGGCTGGACACGGGCGAGACGCGCCGCTACGACGCGCTGCTGGTCGCCAACGGCCACCACTGGAACCCGCGCTGGCCCGAACCTGCGTTCCCGGGCTCGGACACGTTCGCCGGCGAGCAGATGCACGCGCACTCCTACGTCGACAACTCGATCTTCAGCGGGCGTCGCGTGGTCGTCCTGGGGATGGGCAACTCGGCGATGGACATCGCCGTGGAGTCCTCCTACACCGCCGAGCGCACCTACCTCGCGGCCCGCCAGGGCGTCTGGATCGTGCCCAAGTACATCTTCGGCAAACCGGTCGACCAGCTCCGCAACGACGTGCGCGTCCCGTTCAAGGTGCGCCAGCGGATCACGCAGCAGCTGATAGCGAGCTACGCGGGACCGCCCGAGCGCTACGGGCTGCCCAAGCCCGGGCACAGGTTCGGCGAGGCGCACCCCACCGTGTCCGGGCGGATCCTCGACCGGATCCAGCACGGCACGATCACGCCCAAGCCGAACATCGCCTCGCTGGAGGGCTCCGAGGTCCGCTTCGTGGACGGCACCGCCGTGGAGGCCGACGTCGTCGTCTACTGCACCGGCTACAAGATCACCTTCCCGTTCTTCGACGAGGACCTGATCTCGGCGCCGGACAACCACATCGAGCTGTTCCGGCGGGTTCTCCACCCGGACATCCCCAACGTGTTCTTCATCGGCCTGCTGCAGCCGCTCGGGGCGATCATGCCGCTGTCGGAGGCGCAGGGCGCGTGGGTGGGGGACTACCTGCTCGGCGACTACGCGCCGCCCTCGCACGCCGAGCTGCTCGCCGACATCGCCTCCGACCAGGCGGCGATGCGCGCGCGCTACGTGCCCTCCAAGCGGCACACGATCCAGGTCGACTTCGACGACTACCTACACGCGCTCGCGATCGAGCGCCGCGCGGGCGCCGAGCGCGCGCGTGGCAACGGGTACCGCCCACCGGCGCTATGCCGACCTTCTGCCGTCACGGCCGCTTTCTAGAGCGCTGCCCGATCTGCAGCAAGACGCTGCCCGGCCACTCGCCGGGCGGTCGGGCGGCAGCGCCGCGGCGTCCGCGCAGCTCAACCGCCGGCAGCGCCGGCAGGCGAGCTCCCGCCCGCGGAGCGAGCGGCGGCGTGCGCGTACGACGTGAGGTCCGCGCCGAGGACGACGGGTTCCGCAGCGAGCTGGTGCCCGGCCTGCGCGCGTCCGCCGACGCCGGCCGCCTGGCCGAGGAGATCGCCTTCTCCGCCGGTCGCCTGCTCGCGCTCGCGCTCGACCCGCCCGGCCTCTACGGCGAGCTGCGTGCGCTCGCGGCGAGCGACCTCGAGCGTGCCAGCTGGAGCTGCTTCATGGCGGCCTACCTGTGCCCGCTTGACGTTGCCCAGGACGAGGACCCGTTCGCGGGGATCCGCCGGGCGCTGGCCTGCGGCCCTGCGCACGGCGCCCCCTCATGGGCCGAGGCGGACGGCCACCCCCGGCTGCCCGAGCTGCAGGACATCCCGCTCGGCCCGCGCACCTCCCACGACCCGGCCCGCGGGAACGAGACGCCGATCGCCTACCTGCAGTGGGTGGCCCGCGGCGGCACCGCCGCCGCGGGCCACGCCGGCGAGGCCGGCGCGCGGGGCTCCACCCAGGAGGCGGCGCTCGTGGGCGATCCCGGCTGGAGCCCCGAACGCCGCTTCGAGCGCCTGTTCGAGCGGCTCGCGCTCCCCGGCTTCGGACGCGCGGGACGCTACGACCTGCTCGTCACGCTCGGACGACTCGGGCTGTACGAGCTGCGCCCCGACTCGCTGCACCTGGCGGGCGCGCGCGGGCTCTCGACCGACGACGCGACCGCGACCGCCGCCAAGCGGGTCTTCGGGATCGCCGATCCGATGCTGCTGGAGCGTCGCGCGGCCGGCCTCGCCGAGGCCTGCGCGGTGCCGCTGGAGGCGTTCGACGTGGCTCTCTCCAACTGGGCCGCCCCGCAGCGCGCCACGCTGGGATGCCCGGAGGAGGCCTCCGACGAGCAGGCGCTGGAGCGGGCCTGGGACGTGCTCGGGCTGTGAGCGGCGGCGGGCCGGCGGCGGGCTGGCGACCTGGTCGGCGGGAGTCCGCGACGGGCCGGCCGGGGGGCGCGTGGCGCCCTGGGGGCGGGGAAAAGATGCCGTCCACACCGGCGCCTACAGTCCCTCACGTCAATCGTCTCCGATTCCCACGGGAGCCCTCGCGATGCCACTCTGTTTCATCGAGCCTCAGGATGCGATCCGCGTGATCGCCGAGTCGGTGGGCCGCGAGGCGCGCCGTCAGCTGGTGGGCGAGGTCGTGCGCGCTTGGGTGGACGACATTCCCGACCAGGAACTATCGGTCCACTACGCCAAGGCGATCGCCGATCTCGACGAGGAGGACCTGCACCTGCTGGCGGCCTGGCACGCCTCGCTGGAGGTCGGCCAGCCGATCCCCAACACAGAGTTCCTCGTCGGCGTCTTCCCGAGCCTCGGCGAGAACCGCCGCGAGGCGCTGAAGATCGCCGCGGGCTTTCGCGGCGAGGAAGCCTTCCAGGCCGGCGTGGCCGAGGAGCAGGCGCTCGACACCGTGCTTCCGCGCCTCTCGCACGAGCGCGCCGTGGAACTGGCCAACGAGTGCATCCAGCTGTACATGTGGGATCGCCTCGGCTGCGACAACTGACGCGTGGAGGCCGCGGCCGGCGCGGGACGGCCGCGACCGATGCGCCGCCGGAGAGCTCCCACCGTGTGGCGCTCGCGCGCGGCCCGGGCCGACTCGCCTAGCGCGCCCTGGCGGAGAAGTAGGTCACGCCGCTGCATTCGGCGGCGTTCGTCTGGATCTTTCCGCTGACGTTGCCGCCGGAGAACCGGCCGCTGATCACCTGGACGATCGGCGGCAGGCCCGGACCGGCTTTGAACCGCTCTGCGATCGACGCCGTGAACGCCCCCGAGCCGGAGATCCGCGCCGCCTTCGTGCTCTGCACCTGAAGCGCTTTGTTGGTGTTGCAGTAGAGCAGCGGATAGGGCGAGGAGAAGCGGACGCTGACGCTCCGGCCGTTGCCCGCCACGCGCAGGACGATGTTGCCGCCCGCATGCAGTTTCACGGTGTGGTGGCCTTCGCTGCGGGTGCCCGTCGAGGGGGCGCCGCCTTCATAGGTCTTGCCCTTCAGCGGCCCGGCGAGCGCGGCGGTCGTACCCGCGAGCGTGAGCACAGACGTGAGGACCAGCGCGCGATTCATCCTGATACCCATGGATCCTTCCCCTTGGTTGCATCGATCCGTAGCGGCGCATTATCACACAGGGCCGGGGATCGCGAGCCGGTTGCAGGGATCCTCGCATCTTCCCGCCGCCGGTCTCCACACGCGCCGCCGCGACCGCTGCGGGACTCCCGACGACGCCGCGCGGCGTCGTCCTGCAGCACGGCGCCCGCCCTTGCATTCGAGTCGATCGCGCGTATCATGACCCCCTACTGATCGCAGGCACCGTCGGATATCGGCTGCCGGCGGAGCATCGGATCCCGGTGGCTCGGCCAATCTCGGCGGCCGGCGCAACGTGGGGGGGAAGGTGCGGACCTGGATGGATTGGGACATGGCGACGAAATCGCGACGGATCGCGCACACGGCCTTGCTGGGACTGCTCCTGGCAGCCTGCTGTGCGCTTCTCCCGGCGTCCGCCAGCGCGGCCCCGATGCTCACGATGGAAGCCCCTCTCGCGAGCGCCACGACCGGCGCCACCCCGACCTTCAGCGGCGCCACCGACGACCCGACGGACACCGTCGAAGTCAAGATCTACGAAGGCGAATCGACCTCGGGGACGTTGCTCCGCACGCTGCCGGCGACGCCGAGCGGGGACAGCTGGACGGTGCAGGTACCGGCTCTGGAAGGGCTCCCCGCCGGCACCTACACGGCGGTGGCCGAACAGACGCAGCTCGGCGAGACCTCGAACAGCGAACCGCCGGTGACCTTCACGGTCAGCACGGAGAAGCCGACAGTGACGATCGCCCAGCCGAAGTCGCCGTCGAACAAGACTGAGCCGACGTTCTCGGGGACGGCGAGCGAAGACACCGAAGTGGTGGTGCACGTCTTCGAGGGCACCACGGAAGTCGCGACCGCGTCCACGACGGCGTCGGGGGGGAATGGTCGACGAGCGGGCTGAGCGAAGCGCTTCCGACCGGCAAACACACGTTCACGGCGTATGCCACCGAGGTCAGTGGCATCGGCAACGAAGAAGGCGAAAGCGGGACCGTGGCCTTCGAAGTGAACACGGCAAAGCCGGCCGTGACGATCGCGCAGCCGTTGACGCCGTCGAACAAAACGGAGCCGTCGTTCTCGGGGACCGCGAGCGAAGCGACGGAAGTGGTGGTGCACGTCTTCGAAGGGACCAAGGAAGTGGCGACCGCGACCACGACGGCGGCGGGAGGCAAATGGTCGACCAGCGGGCTGAGCAAAGCACTCTCGACCGGGAAACACACCTTCACCGCGCAGGCGACGGAGGTCAGCGGTCTGGGCAACGAAGAAGGCGAAAGCGGGACGGTGGCCTTCGAAGTGAACACGGAAAAGCCGGTCGTGACGATCGCGCAGCCGCTCACGCCGTCGAACAAGACGGAACCGGCGTTCTCGGGGACGGCCAGCGAAGCGACCGAAGTGGTGGTGCATGTCTTCGAAGGTGCGACGGAAGTCGCGACCGCGAAAACGACGGCGTCGGGTGGGAAATGGTCGACGAGCGGGCTGAGCAAAGCGCTCTCGACCGGCACGTTCACGGCGGTCGCGAAGGAGAAGAGCGGTCTGGGCAACGCGGAAGGCGAAAGCGCGAAAGTGACCTTCGAAGTCAACACGACCGCTCCGACGGTGACGATCGTGCAGCCGGCGACGCCGTCGAACAAAACGGAGCCGTCGTTCTCGGGGACGGCGAGCGAAGCGACGGAAGTGGTGGTGCACGTCTTCGAAGGCGCCACGGAAGTGGCGACCGCGTCGACGACGGCGTCGGGCGGGAAATGGTCGACGAGCGGGCTGAGCAAAGCACTCTCGACCGGCAAACGCACGTTCACGGCGTACGCGACGGAGGTCAGCGGTCTGGGCAACGAGGAAGGCGAAAGCGGGACGGTGACCTTCGAAGTGGATACGGAAAAGCCGGTCGTGACGCTGGCGCAGCCGTTGACGCCGTCGAACAAAGCGGAGCCGTCGTTCTCGGGGACCGCGAGCGAAGCGACGGAAGTGGTGGTGCACGTCTTCGAAGGTACGACGGAAGTCGCGACTGCGAAAGCGACGGCGTCGGGGGGGAAATGGTCGACGGCGGCTCTGACCAAGGCGCTCACGTCGAGCAGAGGGACGTTCACGGCGGTTGCGAAGGAGAAGAGCGGCCTGGGGAACGCCGAAGGCGAAAGCGCGAAAGTGACCTTCGAAATCAACACCGAAAAGCCGGTCGTGACGATCGCGCAGCCGACCACGCCGTCGAACAAAACGGAGCCGTCGTTCTCGGGGACGGCGAGCGAAGACACGGAAGTCGTGGTCCATGTCTTCGAAGGGCTCACCGAAGTCGCGACCGCGTCGACGACGGCGGCGGGCGGGAAATGGTCGACGAGCGGGCTGAGCAAAGCGCTGCTCACCGGGAAACACATCTACACCGCGCAGGCGACCGAGGTCAGCGGCCTGGGTAACGAAGAAGGCGAAAGCGGGACGGTGAGCTTCGAAGTCAACACGACGGCTCCGACGGTGACGATCGTGCAGCCGGTCACGCCGTCGAACAAAACGGAGCCGTCGTTCTCGGGGACGGCCAGCGAAGCGACGGAAGTCGTGGTGCACGTCTTCGAAGGGCCCACCGAAGTGGCGACCGCGACCACGACGGCGGCGGGCGGGAAATGGTCGACGAGCGGGCTGAGCAAAGCCCTGCCGACCGGCAAACGCACGTTCACCGCGCACGCGACGGAGGTCAGCGGCCTGGGTAACGAAGAAGGCGAAAGCGGGACGGTGAGCTTCGAAGTCAACACGACGGCTCCGACGGTGACGATCGCGCAGCCGGTCACGCCGTCGAACAAAACGGAGCCGGCGTTCTCGGGGACCGCGAGCGAAGCGACCGAAGTGGTGGTGCATGTCTTCGAAGGTGCCACGGAAGTCGCGACCGCGAAAGCGACGGCGTCGGGCGGGAAATGGTCGACGAGCACGCTGAGCAAAGCACTGACAACGGGGACGTTCACGGCGGTCGCGAAGGAGAAGAGCGGTCTTGGCAACGCGGAAGGCGAAAGCGCGAAAGTGACCTTCGAAATCAACACCGAAAAGCCGGTCGTGACGATCGCGCAGCCGATCACGCCGTCGAACAAAACGGAGCCGTCGTTCTCGGGGACCGCGAGCGAAGCGACCGAAGTTGTAGTGCACGTCTTCGAAGGTGCCACGGAAGTCGCGACCGCGAAAGCGACGGCGTCGGGTGGGAAATGGTCGACGAGCGGGCTGAGCAAAGCGCTCTCGACCGGGAAACACACCTTCACCGCGCATGCGACGGAGGTCAGCGGCCTGGGTAACGAAGAAGGCGAAAGCGGGACGGTGAGCTTCGAAGTCAACACGACGGCTCCGACGGTGACGATCGCGCAGCCGTTGACGCCGTCGAACAAAACGGAGCCGTCGTTCTCGGGGACGGCGAGCGAAGCGACGGAAGTGGTGGTGCACGTCTTCGAAGGCGTCACGGAAGTGGCGACCGCGTCGACGACGGCGTCGGGCGGGAAATGGTCGACGAGCGGGCTGAGCAAAGCCCTGCCGGCCGGCAAACGCACGTTCACGGCGCAGGCGACGGAGGTGAGCGGCCTGGGCAACGGCGAAGGCGAAAGCGGGACCGTGACCTTCGAAGTGAACACGGAAAAGCCGGTCGTGACGATCGCGCAGCCGATCACGCCGTCGAACAAAACGGAGCCGGCGTTCTCGGGGACGGCCAGCGAAGCGACCGAAGTGGTGGTGCATGTCTTCGAAGGTGCCACGGAAGTCGCGTCCGCGACGACCACGGCGTCGGGTGGGAAATGGTCGACGAGCGGGCTGAGCAAAGCGCTGACAACGGGGACGTTCACGGCGGTCGCGAAGGAGAAGAGCGGTCTGGGCAACGGGGAAGGCGAAAGCGCGAAGGTGACGTTCGAAGTCAACACGGAACCGCCGGTGGTGACGATCGTTCAACCTGCGACTCCGTCGAACAAGACGGAGCCGTCGTTCTCGGGGACGGCGAGCGAAGCGACGGAAGTGGTGGTGCACGTCTTTGAAGGGACCACCGAAGTGGCGACCGCGAAAGCGACGGCGTCGGGTGGGAAATGGTCGACCAGCACCCTGAGCAAAGCACTGACGACGGGGACGTTCACAGCGATCGCGAAGGAGAAGAGCGGCCTGGGCAACGCCGAAGGCGAAAGCGCGAAGGTGACCTTCGAAGTCAACACGGAACCGCCGGTCGTGACGATCGTGCAGCCGGCGACGCCGTCGAACAAAATCATGCCGGGGTTCTCGGGCACGGCGAGCGAAGCGACGGAAGTCGAAGTGCATGTGTTCCTGGGCGCCGAAGAAGTCGCGAACGTGAAAACGACGGCGGCGGGCGGGAAATGGTCGACGAGCACGCTGAGCAAGGCGCTGCCGGAAGGGAAACACACGTTCACGGCGTACGCCAAGGAGAAGAGCGGTCTGGGCAACGGGGAAGGCGAAAGCGCGAAGGTGACGTTCGAAGTCAACACGGAACCGCCGGTCGTGACGATCGCGCAGCCGGCGACGCCGTCGAACAAAATCATGCCGGGGTTCTCGGGCACGGCGAGCGAAGCGACCGAAGTGGTGGTCCACGTCTTCGAAGGGTCCACGGAAGTGGCGTCCGCGACCACTACCGCGGCGGGTGGGAAATGGTCGACGAGCACGCTGAGCAAGGCGCTGCCGGAAGGGAAACACACGTTCACGGCGTACGCCAAGGAGAAGAGCGGTCTGGGCAACGGGGAAGGCGAAAGCGGGAAGGTGACCTTCGAAGTCAACACGGAACCGCCGGTCGTGACGCTGGCGCAGCCGGTCACGCCGTCGAATAAAACGGAGCCGTCGTTCTCGGGGACGGCGAGCGAAGCGACGGAAGTGGTGGTGCACGTGTTCGAAGGTGCCACGGAAGTGGCGACTGCGAAAGCGACGGCGTCGGGTGGGAAATGGTCGACCAGCACGCTGAGCAAAGCACTGACGACGGGGACGTTCACGGCGGTGGCGAAGGAGAAGAGCGGCCTGGGCAACGCCGAAGGCGAAAGCGCGAAAGTGACCTTCGAAGTCAACACGGAACCGCCGGTCGTGACGATCGTGCAGCCGGCGACGCCATCGAACAAAATCATGCCGGGATTCTCGGGCACGGCGAGCGAAGCGACGGAAGTGGTGGTCCACGTCTTCGAAGGGTCCACGGAAGTGGCGTCCGCGACCACTACCGCGGCGGGCGGGAAATGGTCGACGAGCACGCTGAGCAAGGCGCTGCCGGAAGGGAAACACACGTTCACGGCGTACGCCAAGGAGAAGAGCGGCCTGGGCAACGGGGAAGGCGAAAGCTCGAAGGTGACTTTCGAAGTCAACACGGAACCGCCGGTCGTGACGATCGCGCAGCCGACGACGCCGTCGAACAAAATCACGCCGGGGTTCTCGGGCACGGCGAGCGAAGCGACCGAAGTGGTGGTCCACGTCTTCGAAGGAGCTTCGGAAGTCGCGACCACGACGACCACCGCAGTGGGCGGGAAATGGTCGACGAGCACGCTGAGCAAGGCGCTGCCGGAAGGGAAACACACGTTCACGGCGTACGCCAAGGAGAAGAGCGGCCTGGGCAACGGGGAAGGCGAAAGCTCGAAGGTGACTTTCGAAGTCAACACGGAACCGCCGGTCGTGACGATCGCGCAGCCGACGACGCCGTCGAACAAAATCACGCCGGGGTTCTCGGGCACGGCGAGCGAAGCGACGGAAGTCGAAGTGCATGTGTTCCTGGGCACCGAAGAAGTCGCGAACGTGAAGACGACGGCGGCGGGCGGGAAATGGTCGACGAGCACGCTGAGCAAGGCGCTGCCGGAAGGAAAACACACCTTCACGGCCGTCGCGAAGGAGAAGAGCGGCCTGGGCAACAAGGAAGGCGAAAGCTCAAAAGTGACCTTCGAAGTCAACACGGAACCGCCGGTCGTGACGATGGCGCAGCCGACGACGCCGTCGAACAAAATCATGCCGGGGTTCGCGGGCACGGCGAGCGAAGCGACCGAAGTGGTGGTCCACGTCTTCGAAGGCTCCACGGAAGTCGCGAACGTCAAGACGACGGCCTCCGGGGGCACGTGGTCGACGAGCACGCTGAGCAAGGCGCTGCCGGAAGGGAAACACACGTTCACGGCGTACGCCAAGGAGAAGAGCGGCCTGGGGAACAAGGAAGGCGAAAGCGCAAAGGTCACCTTTGAAGTCAACACGGAACCGCCGGTGGTGACGCTGGCGCAGCCGACGACGCCGTCGAACAAAATCACGCCTCCGTTCTCGGGCACGGCCAGTGAAGCGACGGAAGTGGAGGTTCACGTGTTCGAAGGCGCCACGGAAGTCGCCAACGTCTCGACGACGGCCTCCGGGGGCGCGTGGTCGACGAGCACGCTGAGCAAGGCGCTGCCCGAAGGGAAACACACCTTCACGGCGTATGCGACCGAGAAGAGCGGCCTCGGCAACGGCGAAGGCAAGAGCACCCCGTCGGTAACGTTCGAAGTGAACACGCTCCCGCCCGTCGTCACCCTGGCGCAGCCGACGACGCCGTCGAACAAAACCACGCCGCCGTTCTCGGGCACGGCCAGCGAAGAAACCGAAGTCGAAGTGCACGTCTTCCTGGGCACCGAAGAAGTCGCGAACGTGAAGACGACGGCGGTGGGCGGGAAATGGTCTACGAGCACGCTGAGCAAGGCGCTGCCGGAAGGGAAACACGTCTTCACGGCGTATGCGACGGAGAAGAGCGGCCTTGGTAACGCCGAAGGCAAGAGCACCCCGGTGGCATCGTTCGAAGTCAACACCGAACCGCCGGTCGTGACCCTCGTGCCGCCCGCCGAAGTGTCGAACAACAAGACGCCGGCGTTCACGGGCGCGGCGAGCGAAGCGGGGTCGGTCACCGTCGAAGTCTTCAAGGGTGGCAAGGTTGAAGGCAAACCGTATGCGACACTGGTCGTTCCCGTATCGGGCGGAAAATGGGGCCCGTCGCACCTGGCGACCGAACTCGGAAACGGCAAATACGCCGCGGTCGCGAGCGAGCCGAGCGCGCTCGGAAACCTGGCCGGCCACAGCCAGGAAGCGATCTTCGAAGTCGACACCAACGCTCCGACGGTCACGGTGACACAGCCGCCGTCGCCGTCGAGCAACACCAAACCGAGCTTTTCGGGCACAGTGGCGGGCGAGGCGGGCGAAACAGTGACGGTCTACCTGCGCAGAGGCGCCACGGGGCAGGGCCCGGTCCAACAGACGCTCACGGCGAAGGTGGTCGGTGGGGCGTGGAAATCGGGCGAAGCCGCTCAACTTCCATCTGGAGAGGAAACGTACACGGTGGTCGCGCAGGCACCGAGCAAGATAGGCAACGAAGAAGGCAAGAGCGCGCCGGTGACGTTCATCGTCAATACCAATCCACCCACCGTGACGTTGCGCCAGCCAAAGCCGCTGTCGAACGACTCGACCCCGGCGTTCAGTGGCACGTCGAGCGAAACGGGATCCGTCGTCGTGAAGATCTACAGCGGGGAAGCGACGAGCGGGACCCCGGCGGCGACGGAAACCGCCAAAGTCGCGGGCACCGAATGGACCACGAAGGCGCTCGGCAAACCTCTGGCGGACGGGCAGTACACGGCGGTGGCCACACAGGAAAGCGCGATCGGCAACGGCACCGGCACGAGCGAAGCGGCGTCGTTCACGATCGACACGAAGCCGCCGTCCGTGGCGATGAAGGCGCTACCGACACCGTCCAGCAACAGGCTGCCATCGTTCTCAGGCACCGCAGGGGAATCGGCCCCGGTGACCGTGCAGGTGTTCAGCGGGCCCAGGGCGGAAGGAACCCCGGTCGTCACGATGAAAGCCGAAGTGACCGAAGGGGAATGGTTCTCCGGGGCCGTGGAAGAACGGCTCGAATGGGGCGAATACACGGCGGTGGCGAGCGAGCCGAGCACGATCGGGAACGGCGAAGGCAGGAGCGCGGCGGTGACGTTCGTGGTGGCGCAGATACCGCCGGAAGTCCTCACCGAAGGGGCGTCCGCGGTGACCCGGACCTCGGCCGCGCTGTACGGGTCGGTCAATCCCCTCGGAGCGCCCGTGAGCACCTGCGAGTTCCAGGTCGGCCCCGCGCTCTCCTACGGCCGCGAAGTCGGCTGCGGCTTCGTGTCGGGGGCCACGGCCTTCCCGCCGGCCGCCGTCGGCTACGTGCCCGTGTTCATCCGGATCTACGGTCTGACGCCGGGCACGACATACCACTATCGGGTCCTCGCCTCGAGCGAAGGCGGCACGGGCACGGGCGCCGACGAGACGTTCACGACGCTGCCCTCGCTGGCCGCGCCCGTGGAACCGCCGAAGCAAAGCACCGCGAGCTCATCCACCGGGGTCGGCGTGGCCGGGTTCTTTGCCGCGCAGCTCAAGCCCACCGGGAAGTCGGCGAGGATCGGGGCGCTGCTGAAGGCCGGGCTGTTCAAGCAGCGGTTCAAGGCGCCCGAGGCGGGCACGGCGGTCATCAGGTGGTACTACCTGCCACGCGGCGCCAAGCTTGCCGATGCGAAGCTCGCCAAGAAGAAGGCGGCGCCGGCACCCGTCCTCGTCGCAGGCGGCACCGTCACGTTCCACGCGGCCGGGGCGGCCACCGTGAAGATCCGCCTGACCGCTGCCGGCCGGCGTCTGCTCCGGAATTCCAAGGACCTCCAGCTGACCGCGACGTGCGCCTTCAAGCCGCTCGGCGGCGTGGCGGTCACGACGTCCGGCACCTTCCAGCTCCGCCGCTGAGCCGGGTGCGCCGGCGCGCGCGCAGAGGAATCCCGTCGCCCACTCCCGCAAAATCCCTGCAAATCGCGCAGGATCGACGACAAAAAACCCGCAAATTGCGACTTTTTTGGGTCCCAAATCCGCTCTGTCTGTGGTATTCAGTTCACGTAACGCTCGCAGGGGGGTCTCTTTAGGAGAAGCAAAGGGAAGAAATCCTCCGGTGGACGCTTCGGGTTCGTTTGAAGCGGCGGGTGCTCAACCATCAAGTCACTGGAGGCATTGTCATGGACGGACTCAGACGTAATCTTGGAGCGGGCCTGCTGGTCGTTGCCAGCAGCCTGCTGTTGTTCGCGGGAACCGCTTCCGCTCACGGGACGGTGAAGCCCGCTTCAGCGGAAGGCTCGGGCGCATGTACGGTGAAATCGCTGCCGTCGTTCGTCGCGCAGGGCGAGTTCGAGAACTCGGCCACAGTCGGAGACGTGATCGAAGTCTCGTGCGATCCCTACGTCTACAGCTCGGGAGCGTCGGTCACGCTGACCGCGTCGCAGCTCTACAGCCGCTGCAACGGCGACCTGACGTGGTATGACCCGAACAACGACGGTGAGTACTACGAATCGGAGGGGCGCAGCGTCACCCTCCAGCTCGATGTCGACGGCAACGCGAACGTCGCGCTGATCGCCGGCCCGAAATGCATGGTCGGGGAATCGCTGATCACGCTCGACGAGAACGAATCGCCTTATGAAACGTTCACGACTTCGTTCCAGATCCTGCCGTCGGTCAACACGACCCAGGGTCTGTACATCACGCCCTCCTCGCAGGTCGAGGACGCCGAATCCAGCGGCGTGGTGACGATCGCCCAGGCCGAGTTCAGCGGAGCCTCCGAGGAACACGTCCGCATCGGTGCCGAACAGCTCTACGACCGCTGTCAGAGGGGCGACCACCTGATCATCGTCAAGGAGGATCGGGAAGTAAACACCGACGCGTCGGAAAAGATCGACGCGATCGAACTCGACAACAACGGCAACGGCTTCGTGGTCCTCGTGGGCAGCGACTCCTGCGCCGAAGGGACGTCGCTGATCGAAGCCGACCTCGAAGCGAGCCCGTTCACGACCGAAACGGGAACCTTCACGGTCGAAGCACCTCGCCCCGAAAGGTTCGCGGGCTAGTCGATCCAACGAAGTGACCTGACGCAAGAGGACCCCGGAGGGCAAACGTGCCTACCGGGGTCCTCTACGTCTTTCGCTCACCGGGCGCGGTCGTGCACCAAACGGCCCGCGCGCGGTCATCTGAAGGGGAACGATGATGATGATCCCGTGGCTGTCGCGCCGGGCCCTGACGGGCCGCGCTCTCGCACCAACGCTGGCGCTCCTTGCCATCAGCGTCGTCGGAACCCTGAACGCGGCGCAGGCAGAGGCTCACGGCAGCAAGCTCGGCTCCTCTGCGGCCGCCGAGTCGGCCACGTGCGTGATCCATTCGCTGCCCTCATTCGTGGCGCAGGGAGAGTTCGCCGACACGGCCACGGTCGCGGACGTCGTTGAAGTCGAGTGCAACCCGTTCGTCTACGGGACCGGCGCGGAAGTCACGGTCACCGCATCTCAGCTCTACAGCCGCTGCCACGAAGTCAGCTGGTACGTGCCCAACGAAGGTGGCGCCTTCCGCGAAGCGCGGGGGCCGAGCATCCATCTGCATCTCGATGTGGACGGCAACGCCAACGTCGCGCTGATCGCCGGCCCGAAATGCATGGCGGGGGAAAGCCTGATCACGCTGGACGAGAACGAATCCCCCTACGAAACCTTCACGACATCCTTCCAGGTCCTGCCGGATGTCAACACCCCCCAGGGCGTATACGCGACGCCGGCATCGCAGGTCGAGGACGCGGAATCGAGCGGCGTGGTGACCATCGTCCAGGCGGAGTTCGGCGGTGCCTCGGAGGCGAAGGTCCGCCTCGGCGCCGAGCAGCTCTACGATCGCTGTCAGAGGGGCGAGAAACTGCTCTGGGTCCGCGAGAACCGGGAAATCATCCCCGGCCCCGAACTCGCCGCCGAACACGCGGTCGAACTCGACGATAACGGCAACGGCTTCGCGCTCGCGATCGGCAGCGACTCGTGCGCCGAAGGAACCTCGCTGATCGAAGCCGACCTCGAAGAAAGCCCGTTCACGACCGAAACGACCGAATTCACGGTGCTCCCCCCGCAGCCGACCGCCGAACCGTCGTTCGCCATCGAAAAGAGCCAGGAGATCGAAGGCAGCGGCAGCGGCTTCACGACCGCACCGCTGACGGCGTCGGTCGGTCAGACGGTCGACTACCAGATCGTCGTGACGAACACGGCCAACGTCGCGGAGACATTCACGGGGTTCACCGACGCCCATTGCGACACGGGCACGATCGCTGGCGGGCCCGGATCGAGCCCGGTCGGACCGGGGCAGTCGACCACGTACACGTGTGATCACCATCTGACGGCCGGCGGCACCTATCTCAATGACGCGACGGTCACCGGGCTCACCGTCGGTGGCCGGCCGCTCGAAAAGACCTCAAACCAGGTCGAAGTCGTCACGCCCACGCCGATGCCGGCGTTCACGATCGAAAAGCTTCAGGAGATCGCCGGCAGCGGTACCGGCTTCACGACCGGCCAGCTATCGGGAATGGTCGGGCAGACGGTGGACTACGAGATCGTCCTGCACAACACGGGCAACGTGCCGCTGACCTTCTCGGGCTTCAGCGACCCCCATTGCGAAGCCGGCACGATCGCGGGCGGCCCCGGCAGCGCTGCGGTCGCTCCCGGCGGCTCGACGACGTACACCTGCAGCCACCTGCTCGCGAGCACGGGCAGCATCGTCAACGTGGCCACGGTGACGGGCACCCCTCCCGGGGAAGGACCGATCACGCACGAATCGCCGCCGGTCGAAGTGAAGGTCATCGCCGCAGAACCGTCGTTCACGATCGAAAAGCTGCAGCGGATAGAGGGCAGTGGGGCGGGCTACACGACCGCGCAGGTGACCGGCGCCGTCGGCGACACCGTCGAATACGAGATCGTGCTGAAGAACACGGGGAACGTGCCGCTGACGTTCTCGACGTTCACCGACCCGCATTGCGACGCGGGCACGATCGCCGGCGGCGCGGGCGGGATGCCGATCGCTCCCGGCGGCTCGACGACCTACACGTGCACCCACCTACTCACGGGCGGGCCGAACTTCATCAACGTCGCGGAAGCCACGGCCACCGCGCCCGGAGAAGAACTCCCCACCCTGAAGTCCCACGAAGTCGAAGTCATCGTGCCCGGCGTGCCGGGCACGAAATCGCAGGTCGCCCCGCAGACGGCTCCGCAGGAACCCCACCAGGGGGTGCTAGCGCTGTGCGAAACCTCCAAGCCGGTGTTGCACGGCCTCTCCGTGGTCGAGCACGGGACCTTCACGGTCCGCGTGAGCTCCTCCGGGATCAAGCAGATCACGTTCTACCTCGACGGCCGCAAGCTGAAGGCGCTGAAGCAGTCACAGGCGAAGCACGGGTCCTTCAGCGTCACGATCAACGCGCACGAGCTCCACTACGGTGTGCACAGGGTGTCGTTCAAGACGGTGATGAGCAACACCAACTGCGCCGAGGTCGCCAGCTCGCGGGCATTCGTCCGGCCGAAGGTGGCCGTCGCCCCCGCCTTCACGGGCTGATCGCTGCAACGCGCTCGCTTGACAGTACCCCGGTCGGCCGATAAGGTCCCGGGCCGGTCCCGGGCTGTGACGAAATCGCGTCCCGGGCCGGTCTTGGGGGTGATGACATGCACGGACACGGACGTCAAGCAAGCGGTTTCTGGCGGTTTCATCGGCCCACTCGGCGCCGGCTGGTCATCGCACTCGCGGCGGTCACGTGCATGCTGGGCATCGGCGCCGCCATCGCCATGGCGGCGCCCGAATACGTCAGCCCTCCGGAAGTGGTGGGGAAGGCGCGGGTCGGCGAACGGCTGGTGTGCGACTCGGGCACCTGGAAGGGCGCGCCGAAATTCGAATACGAATGGGTCCGGGAAGGCATCGAATCCGGCAAAGGTCCGACCTACACGCTTTCGAAACTCGACGAACACAAGGAAGTCTGGTGCATCGTCAAGGCCACGAACGGCAGCGAATCCTCCTACGCGGAAAGTATCAACGGGATCTGCCTCGGCGGCAGCTGCGGCGGGCCACCCCCGCTCGCGCCGAGCCCGATAACGCGTCCTGAAGTATCCGGAACGCCGGCGGTCGGGCAGATCCTGACCTGCTCGCAGGGCACCTGGGAAGGTCGACCGGCGCCGACGTTCTCCTACAAGTGGCTGCGCGACGGCAAAGAAGCGATCAAGTCGGCCACATCGAGCACGTACACGATCGTGCCCGAAGATGAAACGCATGCCCTGTCGTGCCGGGTGACCGCCTCGAACTCAGCCGGCGAAGCGACGGCGGAAAGCACGAACAGCCTGAAAGTGCCGGGCTCCCCGCCGAAAAACACCAAGCTGCCGGAAGTGAAGGGCACGGTCGCCGTCGGCGAATCGCTGACCTGCGTCCAAGGCGAATGGTCCGGTAGCGCGCCGCTGGAATTCAAATTCCAGTGGCTGCGCAACGGGGCGGAAATCTCCGGCGCGACGGGCGTCACCTACATCGTGGCGGCCGGCGACGAAGGCAAGTCGCTGTCCTGCAGGGTCACCGCGAAAAACGCACTGGGTACCGCGGAAGCCGCCAGCGTCGCGGTCACGGTGGGCAGCAAGCTCAAGAGCACCGAACCGCCTGTCATCACCGGCACGCCGGAAGAAGGGCAGAGGCTGACGTGCTCGGAAGGGAAGTGGAACCAGCCTTCGGGAGAACTGACGTTCACGTACCACTGGCTTCGCGAAAAGGTCGAAGAAGTCGGCAGTTCCAAGGAATACAAAATCGTCAGCGCGGACAGCGGGCATCTGCTGTACTGCCAGGTGGTCGCCAAGAACAAAAAATCCGAAGAAGTGGTCGCACTGAGCGAACCGGTCGGCGTGGTGAAGAAAGGCGCCGGTGTGCCAAAGGACTCCTCGCTGCCGGAAATATCGGGGAACGCTTCGATCGGGCAGCTGTTGACGTGTCACGAAGGCACTTGGAGCAACAGCCCCACGCAGTACGTGTTCCAGTGGCTGCGGGAAGGCATCGCCATCGCCGGGGCCACGGCTGGCACCTATGAAGTACAAACGGCCGACGGCGGATACTCGCTCTCGTGCAAGGTGATCGCCGAGAACGGCGAAGGCCCGAGCGCACCCGCAGAAAGCAAAAAGGTGAACGTGCAGGGCATAGCCCCCGAAGCGACGGCACTGCCCGAAGTCTATGCAGGATCTGCGACTCCGCGCGTCGGTGAATCGCTGACCTGCCTGCGGGGAGTCTGGACCGGACAGCCGGCGCCGACGTTCGAATACGAATGGCTCCGAGACGGGACCACAAGCGTCGGCTCCAACGCCGCGTACACGATCGTGACCGCCGACCGCGGGCACTCCCTCTCCTGCCGGGTGACCGCCACGAACGTCGTCTTCCCGGAAGGTTCGCCCGTACACGTGTCGGCTTCCAGCTGGAACAGCATCAAAGTGCCCGGCAGCCCGCCCGAACCGCCGCTGTCCGGGCCGATCCTGACGGGCGAAGCGGCGGTCGGCGCGACCCTGATGTGCTCGGCGGGCACGTGGACGGGGGCGCCGGAACCGACGTTCACCTTCCAATGGCTGCTGGGCGGAGTGCCGATACCCGGGGCGACGAAAGCGACCTTCATGATCGGAAGCGCGGACCGCGGCTTCGACGTCACGTGCGAAGTCAGGGGCACGAACTCCGAAGGCACGGCGTCGGCGCGCAAGAGCGTACACGTGCCGGGGATCGCGCCGGTGCCGGAAGAACTCCCGTTCATCTCCGGGTCTGCCTCCGTCGGGCAGCCGCTTACCTGCGAGCGCGGCATCTGGAGCGGTAAGCCGCCGCCCTCCTTCACCTACCAGTGGTTCCGCGACGGCACCGCGATCGCGTCGGCGACCGAAAGCGTCTACACGGTCGAACCGGCCGACCAGGGTCACCTGCTGTCCTGCGACGTGACGGCCAGCAACAGCGAAGGGAGCGTCGAAGAGGAAAGCACCAACGGCGTCGTGATCCCGACCCACGTCGTGCAGGCCAAAGGGGAAACGCTGGGCTTCACCAGCTCGACCACGCAGCCCCCACAGCCGAGCGCAGCCGTGATCGTGGCCTCGATCAAGCGTCAGCTGACGACGGCTCTGGAAGGCGCGCACATCAAGAAGGTTCTGAAGGCGGGGAGCTTCTCGTTCTCCTTCCTGCCACCGTGGGAAGGAAAGCTCGAAGTGCTCTGGTACGAGTTCGCCAAGGCCGCCCACGGCGTGAAGAAGCTGGTGCTGGCGCAGTCGAGCAACTCGTTCACGATCACGAAGAAGGGCACTGTCAAGCTGAAGCTGACCAGCAAGGGGCGTCAGGTGCTCAAGGGCAAGAAGCACATGACGCTCAAAGCGGAGGCGATCTTCACGATTCCGCACGAGAAGCCCGTGAGCTGGAGCGAGACGCTCGGGCTGAAGACCTAGGGCCGACCGTCCGAGGCCGCGGCGGCCGGGCGATCGCGCTGAGCCGCGGATGCGTCCGCGGCGCGGGCCCCGTCTCAGCCGCTGCCGTGCCGCGCCGCGGGCCCCGTCTCAGCCGCTGCCGCGCCGCGCCGCGGGCCCCGTCTCAGCCCGCTGCCGCGACGCGCCGCGGGCCCTGTCTCAGCCGCTGCCGCGACGCGCCGCGGCGGGCCGTAGCGTGACCGGCGTCTGCCACACGCGGCCGGTTTCCCGGGGGGCGCCGGTGAGCACCGTCGCCCTCGCACGCAGCACATGCGCCCTGGCGAGCTTGTGGCGAGCCTTCACAGACAGGCGCATCCTGATGGTCACGAGGTTCCCGTGCGATGAGCTGAATGAGCCGCTGGCGAGCGTGAGGGTCAGCGCCTGCAGCTTGACGGTGCCTTCGCAGTGGGTGCCCGCCGGCGGGCAGCGCACCTGCACGCTGAGCACTCCGGTCGAGCTGACGAGCAGGGTCCTGCCGGTGAGCACGGCCGTGGCGCCGGTCGGGCCGCTCGAGGTGGTCGGAGAGATGGTCCGGGGCGTTGCCGGTTCCAGCGGCGCGGACGGCAGCGTCGCGAATTCCTGGATGGCGCCGTAGCTGGTGCCGCTCGCGTTGGCGGCGAGGATCCGGTAGTCGAACACGGCGCCCGGGGTCAGGCCCTGGACGGCCGCCGACACGGCCGCAGCGCCTTCGAGGGGATCCGGCGTGACGGCGCAGGGAACGTAGGCGTCGGAGCTGTTGAATTCGAACTGACAGGACGTCACCGCGCCCCCGTGGGGGTCAACGGTTGCGTTGAGGGTACCCGAGGTCTGCGTGACCGCCGACGCGGCGCCCGTGACGACGGTGGGGAGCATGGGCAGGAGCGTCACCCCCTGATCGGCGCCGTAGCTCGTCCCGTTGTGGCTCGAGGCCATCACGCGGTAGTGATAGGTGCCGTTCGCGCTCAGGCCCGTGAGCATCGCGGACACCGCCACCGGCGCCTGTCCGCCACCGGGGGATGGGGTGCATGGAGCCGCGGCTCCGTAGGAGGCCGTTGCCCCGTATTCGAACTCGCATGCAGTCACGGCCGCGCCGTTCGGGTTGATCTGGGCGTTCAGGCTCACCGAGGACATCGTGAGTCCCGACGGCGCCGCCGTCGAGACGGAGGGCGGGTACCCGAGCGTGGAGAACGTCTGATCGCTCCCCGCTCCGGGGCCACCCGGATAGCCGACGACGACCCTGAAGTGATATTCGGTGCCGGCGGCGAGGCCCGCGATCGAGGCCGATACCGGCACGGGGCTCGTCGCGGGACCGGGCGGCGGAGAGCAGGGGGCGCTCGACCCGTATGAGAGGCTCGGGCCGTATTCGAACCGGCATTCGCGCACTTCCGCGCCATGTGGGTTCACGGTCCCGCTGAGCGTGGCCACCGTCTGTCCGATGGAGCCGGCGGCATCGGTGACCGGAGTCGGGGGCGGCATTTCGGGGGCTCCATGCAAGGTGCCGAGCCCGCTCGGTCCGTCGTAGCCCGGTAGCGCTTCACAGAGATAGTCGTGGCAGCTCCCATCGCTGCCGGAGACGATGTCGTTGAACCCTCCGTTCCCGCTTGCCGCCTCGAGGTAGAGACCCTCAGCACCTTCGAAGGATCTCGTGTACGGGCTCGCGAGCGCCATCGCCGCGCTGACGATCGGCGCCGAGGCGCTGGTTCCGCCCATCAGAAGCCATTCAGATCCAGTTTCATAGGTGTCGTAGATCGAGACCGGAGTGTTCGGGTCGGCGACCGCCGAAACGTCGTTCGTCGTCCGGTTCGGGCAGCCCACGTCGGTCTGCCAGGCGGGCTTCGGCTCTTCGCTGCAGCCGCTGCCGGTGCCTTCCCCGCCTGATTCCTGACCCCAGACGGTCTCCGTCCAGCCGCGGCGGCTCGCCCCCGGGCGCAGTGAGGTCCCCCCGACGGCTATCACCGTGGGGTAGGACGCCGGCGGCGCCACCCCGAAGCCATGATCGCCGGCGGAAGCCGCGATGGGAACGCCGGGATGATCGTAGGCCGGAGCCTCTCCGGAGTGTTCGCCGGAGTGTTCGCCCACGAAGCTGTCGCTGATCTCGGTCGCTCCCAGCTTGACCGCCTCGTCCTCGGCCGCTGCGAGATCGCTTTCTTCATTGGTGCTCGCCTCGACCAGGATGATGTGACATTTCGGGCAGATCGCCGAGACCATGTCGAGATCGAGTGAGATCTCCTTTGCCCAGGTGCGATTGGCCGGGGGATATTTGACGGATTCGCCGGCCTCGTTGACCTTCTCAAAGCAGCCGTTGCCAGCGGTGCATTCGGAGAGCCCGTATTCGGAGCGATACACGTGCAGATCGGCTTCGGCCTTCGGATCGTCGTAGGCGTCCACGACAGCGACCGTCTGGCCCGATCCCGCCGCGGTGGACGGCAGGTCGTATGCGCTTCGGAGTTCGGTTGGTGAGTAGCCGCCTTCGAACCCGGTGCCGTAGACGGCCGGGCTGACTTCCTGCTCCGGGCCGGTCGTGATCGCCCCCGCGGCCAGCGGTCCACGGCGGCGAGTGCCCCGAGTGGGGTCCTGGATCAGCGCGCAGGTGCCACGATGGGCCTCCGGCGGGCACACGTAGTACGGCGAGGTGCTCGACGGGCTGGCGGAGATCCTCGCCCATCTCGCGCCCGCCGGCTGGGTCGCCGTGATCGGAACGAGAATGATCGCCGTCACCGTGACGGCGATCGCCCTCCACCAGCGTGGAGCCCGAGATTTCTGTCTGTGGACGGCTCGCCGGGCGACCGCTGGGCACGTCACCTTTCAAGCCCCTCTCGTCATCCCTGACGGTCCGAGCTCGAGCTGGTTAGTTGATCGCGATGTAGAAGGGCGCGTTCGTCGTTTCGTATGCTTTGGTTTTTGCGACGAACGACCACGTTTCGACGGTTATCTGGGTCGAAGAGCTGCACAGACTGTTGTTGGTGGCGTAGAGGCTCTTTTTGAGCGTGGCCGTCGCGAAGAACGGTTCTTCCGATTCCTTGTCATCAACTGTGGCCGCGATGTTGTGCGGTTCGACCGCCAGGCCGGAGATGCAGTACACGCCTTCTTTCCCTGGGTTTTCGACCGTCACGCCTCCAAAGCCCTTGTTCTCGCCGGCGGGTTCGACCAAGCCGTTCGCCGTGATGTGCGCGTAGGCGATGGCGCTGCCGTTTTCGCCTTTGGCTCCGGTTTCGCCTTTTTCTCCGGGTTGCCCGTTAGCTCCGGCTTCCCCTTTCGGTCCCGTTTCGCCCCGCGTCCCGGTTTCGCCCCTCAGCCCGGCCTTGCCGACCGGACCTTCTTTGCCCGCCGGGCCTTCTTTGCCGGCTGGGCCGCTCGCGCCCGTGGCGCCCGTGGCGCCGGTCGCTCCCCGCGCCCCCCGCAGCTGCTTGAGCACGCTCGGCTTGATCTGGTGGGTGGACGTCACGAGATAGTGCGTGGCGGCCATGCTCGTGCCGCTCAGGGCTACGAACAGGGCGAGCCAGGCGACGAGGTTGTGGCGGATGGCTGTGAGGGCGCGAGCGATCATTGTCCTTGCTCCTTATGGTTTCCCCTGCAAATCTTGACAGAAGACGCCACCTCGCGAGCCGGTTGCGGGATCGCTTGCAGGGCGGGTGAAAGGCCCAGCCGATACGGCGCCTTGCGGTGCTCGCGGCCTCGCGCGGCTAGACTGGCCTCATGTCGGAGCCCGTTGCCGCACCCACCGAGGACGAGGTGATGGACGCCCTGGCCAACGTGATCGACCCCGAGCTGGGGCTCGACTTCGTCGAGCTCGGCCTGATCTACGGGGTGGAGGTCGATGACGGCAACGTCAGCGTGACGTTCACGCTGACCACGCCGGGCTGTCCGATCGGCCCCCAGGTCACCGAGCAGATCGAGGAGTTCGTCGGCGAAGTGGACGGCGTCAGGACGGTCGCCTCGCAGATGGTCTTCACGCCCGCGTGGTCGCCGGAGATGATGAGCGAGGACGCCAAGTTCGCGCTCGGCTACTGAGCCGCGGCCGGCGAGGGCCAACCGCGGCCGGCGACGGCGAACGACGGCCCCTCGCCGCCCCGGTGCCCGGGATGGCACGGCTGCGCCGGGCGTGGCCCGGCTGTGGCGCGCGCCCCCGAGGCGCTCAGACGGACATCGCGGCCTGCTCGCGTGAGAGCGCCAGCAGGTTGGCGAGTTCGCCGGTGATGTCCTCGGCGAGCACGTCGATGTCGGGCAGCGCGTCGAAGTCCCCCAGCAGGCCGAAGTTGAGCTGGCCGTTGTAGGACATGATCGCGATCGCGAGCGCGTGGTTTTCGGGCAGGAAGGCCACGGGGATCGCCCGCAGCATTTCGCGCCCGAGTACGTAGAGCGGGAACTGCGGCCCGGGGACGTTGGTGACGATCAGGTTGAACAGGCGCGTTGAGAAGTTCAGCCGCGAGGCCTGCGCGAGGATCGTGGGCGGCGCGAAGCTCTGCGCGCCGGAGATCACCTCGGCGCCGAGCGCCTGCTTGGACTCCTTCAGGCCGGCCATCGCCCGGGAGACGAAGCGCAGGCGGTCGACCGGGTCGGAGATGTAGACGGGGAGCGGCCCGCGCATCACCACGATCCGGTTGCCGCCGCGGTCGTGCTCGCCCTCGGTGCGGACCGAGACCGGCACCAGCGCGCGCAGCTCCAGCCCCTCGGTGCGGCGCCCGCGGGAGATCAGGAACTGGCGCAGCGCGCCTGCGACGACGGCGAGCACGACGTCGTTGACGGTCCCTCCGAAGGCGCGCTTGATCTCCTTGAAGTCCTCGAGCTCGCCGGAGATCGCGACGAACCGGCGGTGGGGGCCGATCGGGACGTTGAGCGGCGTCTCGGGTGCCGGGTTGAGGCCGGCCCAGACGATCTCGCCGACACCCTCGGCCGCTTCCCGCGCCCTCGTGAGCGCGCGCTCGGGGTGCGAGAGCGCGTCGAGTGCGCCCTCGACCAGCGCCACGCCGGTGCGCATGGCGCCGAGGAGCCCGGCCGTCAGCAGCTGTGCGGCGCCCGGTTCGGGGTGGGGCTGCCAGGGACGCCCGGAGTTCGTGATCGGGGGCGGGTCGGGCGAGAGGTCGAACAGGACCGTCGCCAGGTCGACGCCGGCGATGCCGTCGATCAGCGAGTGGTGGGTCTTGGTGATCAGCGCGAAGCGGTTCTCCTGCAGGCCCTCGATCAGCCACATCTCCCACAGCGGCTTGGAGCGGTCGAGCTGCTGGGAGAAGATCCGGGCCGTCAGCTCCTGGAGCTGCTCCCAGCTCCCGGGGGCGGGCAGCGCGGTGTGGCGGATGTGGTAGTCGAGGTTGAAGCTGGGATCGTCCACCCACACGGGGCGGCCGCTGTCCAGCGCGGTGTGGGCGAGCTTGTGCCGGTAGCGCGGGACGAGATGCAGCCGCCGCCTGATCTGTTCGAGGAACTCCTCCATGCTCGGCGGCGGTCCCTCCATCAGGGTCAGCCCGCCGATGTGCATGTGCGATACGGGTCCCTCCTGATGCAGGAAGGATGCGTCCACGGGCGTCAGCCGGTCGAGGTGTCGCTGGATCATCAGCGCTTAGCGTACCTGGGAGCCCCCTACAATGGCAGCGATGTCGAACACCGTCGAGAAGCTGCTGCTCGCGGCGCCCAGGGGCTACTGCGCCGGCGTCGATCGCGCGGTGCAGACCGTCGAACGCGCGCTGGAGATCCACGGCGCGCCGGTGTACGTTCGCAAGGAGATCGTGCACAACAAGCACGTCGTGGAGACGCTGCGCGAGCGCGGTGCGATCTTCGTCGAGGAGCAGACCGAGGTGCCCGAGGGGGCCGTCTGCGTCTTCTCCGCCCACGGCATCGCCCCGAGCGTTCGCGAGGGCGCCGCGCGGCGTGGCCTGGAGACGATCGACGCCACCTGCCCGCTCGTGACGAAGGTCCACCGCGAGGCGGTGCGGTTCGCGGAGGAGGGCTACACGATCGTGCTGGTCGGCCACGACGGCCACGAGGAGGTCGAAGGCACGATGGGGGAGGCTCCCGACCGGATCGTGCTCGTCCAGAGCGAGCGGGACGTCAACGAGCTCGAGGTGGACGACCCCGAGCGCGTCGCCTACATCACCCAGACGACGCTCGCCGTCGACGAAACCACGGCGATAGTCGGCCGTCTGCGCGAGCGCTTCCCGAGCATGGTCGGTCCGCGCACCGACGACATCTGCTATGCCACCACCAACCGCCAGGCGGCGGTCAAGCAGATGGCCGGCAGCTGCGATCTGATGCTCGTGATCGGCTCCCGCAACTCCTCCAACTCGGTGCGCCTGGTGGAGGTCGCCCGCGACTGCGGCACCGAGGCGCACCTGATCGACAACGCGACCGAAGTGCAGGAGGCATGGCTGGCGGGCCGGCGTGTCGTGGGAGTCTCCTCGGGCGCGAGCGCGCCGGAGAATCTCGTGCAGGAGCTGGTCGACCTGTTCCGGGCGCGCGGGGTGAGCGACATCTCCGAGTTCGACGTGGTGCGCGAGGACGTCCGCTTCATGCTCCCCAAGCGGATTCGCGAGTCCGTTGCCGCGGCCGCCCGCGATGATCACGTGGCGGAGGCCTCCTGACGCACGCCGCGGCCGGGCCGTGCGGAGGACATCGCGCGCCGACGGCGGGCGGGCAATGGCCATGCGCACGCTGATCCTCTCCGACCTGCACCTCGGGCGCGGCTCCGGCTCGGACCTGCTGCGCCGCCCCGAGCTGCGCGCGCCGCTGCTGGCGATCGCGAGGGACGTGGAGCGGGTCGTGCTGCTGGGCGACGTCCTCGAGCTACGCCATGGTCCGCTGCGCAACGCGATGGCCGCCTCGCGTCCCTTCTTCGAGGATCTCGGCGCGGCCCTGGGAGAGGGCGAGCTGGTGATCGTCGCGGGCAATCACGACCATGCGCTCGTCGAACCCTGGCTGATCCGCCGCGGCGAGGAGGCCGAGCCGCCGCCGCTCGGAGTCGAGCAGCTGCTGGCGCCCGAGGCGGTCTCGACCCCGTACGAGCGGATCGCCGCCTGGAGCCGGCCGGCGCGTGTGCTGGTCGCCTACCCCGGCCTGTGGGTGCGTCCCGACGTGTACGCCACGCACGGCCACTACCTCGACGCGCATCTGACCGTGCCCACGCTCGAGCGCCTCAGCATCGCGGCGATGGGCCGCGTGCTGGGGAGGCCCGCCGGTTCGTTCAACAGCGTGGCCGACTACGAGGCGGTGGCCACTCCCGTGTTCGCGTGGCGAGACGCCGTCGCCAGGGACGCTCGCACGGGCGCAGCCCTCAATGGCATGGCCACGGTCGGCGCCTGGCGCGCGCTGGGCGGAGCGGGGCCGGACGGCCGCAGCAGCGCGGGCGCGGTCGCCCGCAACGGTCCGCCGGGCGCGGGCGGGTGGCACGCGCGTGCGCTGCGCCGGCTGCGCACGCGTGCGCTGGTGGCCGGCTTCCCGCTGGCGGTGGCCGCCCTCAATCGTGCCGGCGTGGGGCCGCTGCGGGCCGACATCTCGCTGGCGGAGCTCCGCAGGGCCGGGCTGGGCGCAATGGACGAGGTCGCCCTGCGGCTCGGCCTCGGGGATGCCCACGTCGTGTTCGGGCACACCCACCGGGCCGGCCCGCTGCCGGGCGATGAGGAGCGCGAGTGGCGGGGCCGGGGTGGGGCGCGGCTGGTCAACGCGGGCAGCTGGACGTATGCATCGGTGTTCCTCGCGGAGAACCCGTCGGAGAGTCCCTACTGGCCGGGCTCCTGCGTGCTCGTCGAGGACGACGGTCCACCCGTCGTGCTGCGGCTGCTGCGCGACCGCTCACGCGAGCAGCTCGCGCGGCCGCGCGCCGCCGGGCGCGGATAGACGGCTCGCGCGCGCCTCAGGCGAGGCCGGGCGTGAAGCAGGTCGCCTCGACGGTCACGCCCGGGCCCGGCTCGAGCACGATCGTGGCAGCGCTGTGGCGCTCGTGCTCGATCAGCAGGTAGGCACCCGGATGGGCGACCTCCACGTCGGCTCCGTCCGCGTCTGCGCCGCCGTTGACGCGGAGGGTGCCCCTGCCGTCGAGCACGGCCCACACGCCGCCGGCCTCGTAGGGGCCGCTGTAGGCGCCCGGCCGATCTGCGCTCGGCCGGCGCAGGCCGGCGCCCGGAGCGTCCTCCGGGCGCAGCGGCGGCAGCGGCTCGCGCTCGAGGCCGAGCAGCTCCTGGATCGCCAGCTCGCTCTCGAGGTAGGCGCCCTCGCCGTAGTGGTAGTCGAACAGGCGCGCGCGCCCGTCGAAGAGGTAGCGCGCCGGCCAGCCCTCGTTCTCGTACTCGCGCCAGAGCTCGAGCTCGCCGTCGATCAGGACCGGGTACTCGATGCCGAGCCGGAGCACCGCCTGACGAACCGCGGTCTCCGCGCGCGATGCCTGAAAGCCGGGGCAGTGCACGCCGATCACGCGCAGGCCCGACTCGGCGTAGCGCTCGTGCCAGGCCTTCAGATAGGGCAGCGTGCGCAGCGAGTTCGGGCGGCAGAAGTCCCAGAACTCGACCAGCATCGGCCGCCCCCGGCTGATGATGCTCTCGCCCCCCGCCGGCGCGTTGACCCACGTCAGCCGCGTCGGAAACAGCGGCGCGGCGATCGTGTCAACGGGCGCTCTCATCTTCGGCCTCTCGGCATGCGAGGACGAGCGGTCCGGAGAGGCGGGCAAGACCGCAGGGAGCGTGTTCGGCGACCCCGAGAGGCGGGAGGGCCAAGCATGGCAAGGACGCAGGGAGCGAAGTGTGCAGACGCACACGAGCGACCGAGGACGCAGCCAGGCGCCGGCCGTCGCGCCTCTCAGCCGATGGAGCCGACCATCTCGAGCTGAATCAGCCGGTTGAGCTCCACCGCGTACTCCATCGGCAGCTCCTTGGTCACCGGCTCGATGAAGCCGTTCACGATCATCGCCGCGGCCTCGTCCTCGGTGAAGCCGCGCGAGCCCATGTAGAAGAGCTGGTCGTCGGAGATGCGCCCCACCGTGGCCTCGTGGGCGACCGTCACGTTGGGGTTCTGGATCTGGATGTCCGGCCAGGTGTCCGAGCGGGATTCGCCGTCCATCATCAGGCCGTCGCACTGCACGCGGGCTTTCGATCCGGCGGAGTTGTGCCCCATCTTGACGAGGCCCCGGTAGCCCATGATCCCCCCGTCCTTGGAGATCGACTTGGCCAGGATGTTGGAGGTGGTGTTCGGCGCTAGGTGCACGACCTTGGCGCCGGTGTCCTTGTGCACGCCCCTGCCCGCGACACCCACGTTGAGGTGGTCGGCGCGCGCTCCCTCGCCCATCAGGAACGAGCCCGGGTAGAGCATCACGTACTTCGCCCCCATCGAACCGCCGACCCACTCGACCGTGCCCTCGGCCTCGACGACGGCGCGCTTGGTGTTGAGGTTGTAGACGTCCTTGGACCAGTTCTGGACCGTTGTGTAGCGCGCCTTGGCGCCCTCGTGCACGAAGATCTCCACGACCGCCGAGTGCATCGAGTTGACGCTGTAGGTCTGCGCGGTGCAGCCCTCGATGTAGTTCACCTCGGAGCCCTCGTCGGCGACGATCAGCGTGTGCTCGAAGGTGCCCTCGCCGGCGCCCTCCATGCGGAAGTAGGACTGCAGGGGCAGGTCGCACTTGACGCCCTTGGGGACGTAGCAGAAGGCCCCGCCCGACCACACCGCGCCGTGCAGCGCCGAGAACTTGTTGTCCTGCGGCGGCACGCACTTGTTCATGAAGTACCGCTGCACGAGCTCCGGGTACTCGGTGATGGCCGTGTCCATCGAGCAGAACAGGATGCCCTGCTTGGCGTACTCCTCCTTCAGGCCCTCGTACACCGGCTCCTGCCGCCACACGCCGACCACGCCCGCCAGGTGCTCGCGCTCGGCCTGGGGGATGCCGAGGTCCTCGTAGGTCTGCTTCATCTCGGCCGGCACGTCGTCCCAGCTGTTGAAGCGCCCGGCCGTGGGGGGCGAGTAGAGGACGAGGTCGTCGAGGTTCAGGCCGCTCAGGTCGGGGCCCCACGTCGGAACCGGCTTGCGTTCGAAGATCTCCAGCGACCGCAGCCGTTTCTCGGCCATCCAGTCGGGCTCGCCCTTGATCCGCGAGAGCTCGCTGACGACCTCTCGCGAGATCCCCTGACGTGCGCGCAGCTGACCCTGCTCGTCCTCGACGATCGGGCTGGGCTTTGCGATCTTGGTGCCGTCAATCGTGGCCATGGAGCTCCTCGCTGCGGTCGCGTTGCGAATCCTGTGCTCTGAGGTAGGAATTGTATCGCGAGGGCCGGGCCGAGCAGCGGCGGGCGGCGCGGGCGCCGGTTCGCCGCCCGCGGCGCATGGGCCGGGCGGCTAGGTCGGCCAGCCGTGGTCGCCCGTGACGGCGCCGCGGACGACCTTCAGGTTGAGCAGGGCGCACTTGCGCCGGGTGGCCGAGACGGGGATCCCGAGCAGCTCGATCATCCAGTCGGCGTCGAGCTCGCCGACCTCGGAGAGCGCCATCCCCTTCAGCTCCTCCGAGGCGATCGACGCGGACGCCTGCGAGATCGCGCAGCCGTGCCCGTGGAAGCGCAGGTCGGCGATGCGGTCGCCCTCGACGAGGATGTGCACGCCGAGCTCGTCGCCGCACAGGGGGTTGTGCTCGAGCGCCTCCAGGTCGTGCGGCTCGAGCTCGCCGAAGTTGCGCGGGTGCTTGTAGTGGTCGAGGATGTAGTCGCGGTAGAGGTCATCCATCGCCGCGCGCCCCCCCGCCGAGCCCGAACACCTCGCGGGCGCCGAGCAGCGCCGCCACGAGCTCCTCGACGTCGTCGCGGCCGTTGTAGACACCGACGCTCGCGCGCGCCGTCGAGCCGACGCCGAGGCACTGCATGAGGGGCTGGGCGCAGTGGTGCCCGGCGCGAATGCACACCCCCCTGCGGTCGGCGAGCTCGGCGATGTCGTGGGGGTGGATGCCCTCGATCGTGAACGACGCGAGACCGCCCCGTGACTCGGCCTCGGGAGGGCCGACGACACGCAGGCCGGGCACCCTCGCCAGGCCCTCGAGCATCTGCGCGGTGAGCGCGCGCTCGTGCGCGCGCACCCGCTCCATCCCTAGGGCCGCGAGGTAATCGACGGCGGCGGCGAGGCCGACGACCTCGGCGATCATCGGCGTTCCCGCTTCGAACTTCCACGGCAGCTCGTTCCAGCTCGCTCCCTGCAGGTCGACCGAGGCGATCATGTCGCCGCCGGTCAGGAACGGCCCCATCCGCTCGAGCAGCTCGCGCCTGCCGTGCAGCACGCCGACGCCCGTGGGCCCGAGCGCCTTGTGGCCGGTCCAGGCGTAGAAGTCAGCGCCGATCTCGCGCACGTCGACGGGCATCTGCGGCACGGCCTGGGCGCCGTCGATGACCGTCACGGCGCCGGCCGCGCGGGCGCGCGCGACCATCTCGCCGACCGGGTTGATCGTGCCGAGCACGTTGGAGACGTGGGCGAAGGCGGCGAGCCGCACGTCGCCGCGGGCGAGCTCGGCGTCGAGGGCGTCGAGCGAGAGCTCGCCGCGCCCGTCGATCGCCAGGTAGCGGAGGGTGGCGCCGCGGCGGCGGCAGAGCACCTGCCAGGGCACGAGGTTGGCGTGATGCTCGAGCTGGGTGATCAGCACCGCGTCTCCGGGGCCGATGTTGTCCTGGCCCCAGGCGTAGGCGACGAGGTTGATCGCCTCGGTGACGTTCTTCGTGAAGATCGTCGTGCGCGGGTCGGCGCCGGTGAACGCGGCGATCCGCTCGCGCGCGCCCTCGAACGCCGCGTCGGCCTCCTGTGCGAGCGCGTAGACCCCGCGGTGCACGTTGGCGTTGTGGCGGCGCAGGTGCTCGTCGATCGCCTCGATCACCAGCTCGGGCTTCTGCGCGGTGGCCGCCGAGTCGAGGTAGATCAGCGGGCGCTCGCGGCCGGCGAAGATGGGGAAGTCGGCGCGGACGTCGAGGGCCTGCTCAGCGACTGGTGGCATAGGCCTCGATGTCCTCGCTGGCCGCCGCCAGTTTCGAGGCGAGTCGGCCACGCACGATCTCCTGGAGAGCCTCGTCCTGGAGCTCGGCCACGAGCGGCTCGAAGAAGCCCTCGACGATCACTCGCACCGCCGCCGGGCGATCGAGGCCGCGCGTCTGCATGTAGAAGATGGCGGTCTCGTCGAGCTCCCCGACCGTGCCTCCGTGCGAGGCCGACACGTCGTCGGCGGACACGAGCACCGAGGGGATCGCGTCGATGCGCGCCTTCGGCGAGAGCATCATCGAGTGGATCTGCAGGTAGGTGTGCGTCCGCTGCGCCCCGGGGTCGATCTGGATCAGGCCCTCGAAGCTCGCGCGGCTCTCGCCCGTGGCGGCTCCCCGCCAGTGCACGTCGCCGCCGGAGGGGCCGGTCTCGTGCAGGTCCACCGCGAACACGTCCAGGTGCTCGTGCTCCTCGGCGAAGAACAGGCCGCGGAAGGCCATGTCGCCGCCCGGCTCGGTGATCGCGAGCTCGAGGTGCTGGCGCACGAGATGCCCGCCCAGCAGCGAGGGCAGCCAGTGGCAGTAGGCGTCGCGGCCCACGCACACCAGCCGTGTGGAGACATCGAACACTTCGCCCGCGCCCCAGTCCTGCAGCTGGGCCAGGCGGCAGCGCGCGCCGTCCTGGAGGTACATCTCGAAGGCCCCCGCGTGCAGCGCCTGGCGCTCGCCCTCGGGGTACTCGGCGAAGTCCTCGGCGAGGTCGTACTCGTGCACCCGGAACTCGCTGGCGGGGCCGCCGAGCACGAGCGTGCGCCCGTACTGCGCCAGGCCGGGACGGTCGATCGCGTAGACGATCTCGAACGGGTCCTGCACCACGACGCCCGCGGGCACGTGCAGGAAGGCGCCGCCGCTCCAGAAGGCCGCGTTGGCCGCCTCGAGCTTGTTGCGGTCGATCCTCAGGCGCTTGGAGTACCACGCCGAGACGAGCTCGAGGTGGTCGCGGAAGGCGTCCTGGAGCGAGCACAGGATCACGCCGCGCTCGGCGAGCGCGGGATCGAGCTCGAGCGCGACCACGGCGCCGGCGCTCTGCACGATCCGTCCGGCTCGCGGCCGCTCGGGGAGCGTCCGCGCAACCACGTCCGGCACCCCCGCCGCCCGCTCCTGCTCGCCGTCGCCGAGCGCCTGCAGGGCCTCCAGGCGCAGGCTCTGCAGCGTCGTGGTCCAGAAGCCCGAGCGTCGCCAGACCGGCAGCTCGAGGCGCTCGTAGGCGTCGCGCGCCGCGCTGCGGAGCTGCTCCAGCGTGCGGCCGTCGCCGGCGCCCGCCCCGGCGAGAGCGTGATTGAGCGTCGCCTCGCGGTGGCGGCCCGCCTTGGCCTGGACCGCTCCCTGCTCTGCCGGCGGCGGCTCACCCGCCGCCGAGACGGTCCCGTTGTCGCTGCTCGCCGCGCGCGCCGCGTCGCCGATCTCAGACATGCGCGGAGGGGTCCGTGACAGCCGCCGCCACGACCCCGGCGGCGCTCTCCGGGTCCGCGTCGCCCCTCGCGCCGACCTCCTGGCGGATCTGGTCGTAGCCCTCGCGCTCCAGGCGCTCGACGAGCTCCACGCCGCCCTCCAGCACGATCCGGCCGTCCATCAGGATGTGCACGAACTGCGGCTTGACGTAGTGCAGGATGCGCTGGTAGTGGGTGATGATCAGCGCGCCGAGGCCCTGCTCGTCGTGGAGCCGCTGGACGCCCTCGGCGACCGTGCGCAGCGCGTCGATGTCGAGCCCCGAATCGGTCTCGTCGAGGATCGCGACGTCGGGCGCGAGCATCGCCATCTGGAGGATCTCGGCCCGCTTCTTCTCGCCGCCGGAGAACCCGTCGTTGAGGTGGCGCGAGGTGAATGCGCGGTCGACGTCGAGCAGCTCGATCGCGTGCTGAAGCTGGTTGCGGAACTCCTTGACCTGGATCGGCTCCTCGCGTTTGGCGTTGATCGCCATGCGCAGGAAGTTCGCCACCGAGACGCCGGGGATCGACACCGGGTACTGGAACGCGAGGAACAGCCCGGCCTTGGCCCGCTCGTGAGGCTCGGCCTCGCCGATGTCCTGGCCCTTGAAGGTGATCGTGCCCGAGGTGATCTCGTAGGAGGGGTGTCCCAGGAGCGTGTTCGCGAGCGTGGACTTGCCCGATCCGTTGGGGCCCATCAGCGCATGGATCTCGCCGCGGTTGATCTCGAGGTCGACGCCTCGCAGGATCTCGCGGTCCTCGGTGCGCACGTGCAGGTCTTTGATCTCTAGGTCGGCCATGTGTTGTGCTCAGGCTCCGGTCGTCAGGGGTTGCAGGTCTACGGACGGCAGTGTCGGCCCCGTCGGAGCGGGCAGTGTCGGCCCGGTCGGAGCGGGCCGTCCGCCGGCCGCCTCGGCGCCGTCCAGCAGCGCGGCCAGCGTGGTCTCGCGCAGCGTGCTCACGATCGAGAAGCGCACGCGCGTCCACAGCAGCTTGGTCGGGCAGACGCTGTCCAGGCCCGACTCGCGGGCGCAGACGATCGACCCGTCGGAGGCCTCCGAGATGCACTCGATCGGGGCGATCGAGCCCTCCAACGCCTGCACGACCTCGGCCATCGTGATCTCCGCGGCGGGGCGGGCGAGCATGTAGCCGCCGCGCGAGCCGCGCCGCGAGTCGACGAGGTCGGCCTTGCGCAGCCGCGCGACGAGATGCTCCAGGTAGGCCAGCGGCAGGCCGCCACGCTCGGCGATCTCGGCGAGCGGGATCGGCTCGTCGCCGGCTCGACGAGCGAGCTCGACCATCACGCGTATGCCGTACTCGGCCTTGGTTGAGAACATCATCGCAAGATTTCCTACCGCGCAGCTAGGGTATCAGCCCGCCTGCAGCTTTCTGATGTCGTGGGCGAGCGATTCGGGCGTGAGCACTTCCGGCTCGAACAGCACGCGCTCGCGGCCCCGGGCGTCGAGCAGCCACAGCGAGGCGAAGCGGTCGAAGCGCGCGGGATCGGAGCTCGCCGGGGTGACGTGGTAGGCGCGCCACACCGGGCCGAGCGCCGAGGGGGACCCGGTGAGGTACTCCACGCGCCCGCTCAGCGACATCGCCGCGAGGAAGCGGCGGACGCTCGCCGGGGTGTCGGCCGCCGGATCCGCGCTGACGATCAGCACCGGGACGGGCTTGGGCAGTTCGTTCAGGGCGCCCCTGATCTGCTGCGCGATCACGATGCAAGTGGCCCCGCAGCTCGAGTAGAGGAACGTGACCACGGCGACCGATCCGCGGTAGTCGGCGAGCGACACGCGACGGCCGTACTGGTCGGTCAGGGTGAACGCCGGCGCCGGCGGGCTGGGCGGGATGACCGCGCCGTCGTAGCCCGAGTCGGTGGTCGCTTCCGAGGACGGCACGGCGGATGAGGAGGCGTGGCCGCCCGCCCCTGCGAGGAGGAACAGGAGGACCGCCGCGAGCACGACGCCGGCGGCCACGGCGATCACGGGGAGGGGGAGGCGCCGGCTCATGCCAGGGAGGGTAGGGAACGGGGTTCAAGGGTCGGTCGCCAGCCGCTACACTTTATGAAGTACATGAAACCCGACCGCGGTTTAGGAGTTTGAAGATGAGCCCGTCAGGAGCGGAGCTTCTCCGCCAAGTCAAGAGCCAGATCGAAGAGGTGGACCCGTCCGAGGTCCACGAGCTGATCGACGAGGGCGTGGCAGTCATCGACGTGCGCGAGACGGAGGAGTTCTCCGCCGGGCATCTGCCCGGGGCCAAGCACGTGGCCCGCAGCTATCTCGAGACGCGGATCGAGGGCGTCGTGCCCGACCGCTCCACCCAGGTGATCCTCTACTGCGCCTCCGGCAACCGCTCGGCCTATGCCGCGCGGACGCTCACCGAGGAGCTCGGCTACGAGCACGTGCGCTCGATGACCGGCGGCATCACGCTGTGGAAGGACCGCGGCTATGAGGTCGTGGTGCCGCGGGCGCTCACGGCCGAGCAGCGCGAGCGCTACTCCCGGCACCTGCTGATCCCCGAGATCGGCACCGACGGGCAGCAGAAGCTGCTCGACGCGAAGGTGCTGCTGCTGGGCGCGGGAGGCCTCGGATCGCCCACCGCGCTGTACCTCGCTGCCGCCGGCGTGGGCACGCTCGGGATCGTCGACGACGACACCGTCGACCTGTCGAACCTGCAGCGCCAGGTGATCCACTCCACGCAGCGCATCGGCATCCCGAAGGTCGACTCCGCCGAGGAGTCGATTCACGCGATCAACCCGGACGTGAACGTCGTGAAGTACCCCACGCGGATCGTCGCCTCCAACATCATGGAGATCATCGAGGGCTACGACGTGATCGTCGACGGCGTGGACAACTTCCCGACGCGCTACCTGCTCAACGACGCGACCGTGCGCCTGAAGATTCCGGTGGTGTCCGCCTCGATCCTCGGCTTCGACGGCCAGCTGTCGGTGTTCAAGCCCTACGAGGGCCCCTGCTACCGCTGCCTGTTCCGCGAGCCGCCGCCGGCCGAGCTCGCGCCGTCGTGCGGCGCCAACGGGGTGCTCGGCGTGCTGCCCGGCACGATGGGGCTGCTCCAGGCCACCGAGGTCGTCAAGCTGATCCTCGGCATCGGCGAGCCCGCGATCGGGCGGCTGCTGCTCTACGACGCGCTCGGCGCCACGCTCACCGAGGTGAAGGTCCACCGCGACCCCGAGTGCCCGATCTGCTCGCGCGACCCCGAGGACATCACCGACGAGGAGCTCGGCGTGTTCCCCGACTACGAGGCGTTCTGCGCCGCAGCGGGCTAGATGACCGGTCCCGCCCGCCCGGCCCGCGACGATCACGACCGCACCGGCCGGCCCCCGCGGCGCCCGGCCTGCTAATCATTCCCCGATGGCGACGATCAAGATACCCCCGGTGCTGCGCGCGTCCGTGGGCGGCGAGAAGGAGGTCGGCGCCTCCGGTGGGAACGTCGGCGAGGTGCTGCGCGACCTCGCCGCCAGCCATCCCGCCACCCAGAGCCAGCTGTTCTCGGCCGAGGGCGAGCTCAACCGTTACGTCAACGTCTACCTCAACGACGAGGACGTGCGCGTCCTCGAAGGGCTCGACACCGCGGTCGGCGAGGGCGACACGCTCGTGATCCTGCCGGCGATGGCCGGCGGGCGCGCCTGAGCGCGGGACCCGATTTACCGCCGCGGTTTCCGCCGCGGCCGCCCCTAGTCTCAATGTCCGTTTGCCGCCCGCCCGCTTGAGGGCGGGAGTCTCCCCGACGATTGGATGGCGGCTCATGCGCATTGGTCGCGTTTCCCTGCAAGGACCCCCGGGCGTCCCTCCGCGAGCGTGTCGCTCGATCCGCTGCTCCTGTTTGGCGATGGCGGGCCTGGCCGTGGCGCTGATCTCGCCGGCCGCGGCCTCCGCCGGTGGGCACGGGCCCCGCTACACGCTGAAGGTCGTCGCCGGGGAGACGACGCTACCCGAATATGAACAGATCGCCTCCACCAGCGGCGACGTCGAACCGAGCGCGCAGGTTGCGGTGTCGATCATCCGCGCTGGCACGACGGTCTACCGGGACGTGGGCAAGGGTGGCGCGTGGCTCTCGCAGGTGCCCCAGGTCGGCGACGTGGTCACGCTCGAATCGCCCGTCGGCACGACGATCGGCGCGACCGTCTACGACGGCTTGCCCTCGATCGACGCGACGGTGTGCGCGGGCTCCACCAACTTCTCTGGCGCGAACTCCGTGGGCGACGTGGTGGAAGGTTTCTACGACAGCAAGACGCTCGTCTACGACCAATACGGAGCGGTGCGCGGCGTGCATCAGACGGCCTTCGGCGAAGCACAGGTGAAAACCCTCACGGGTACCACCTTCGGAGGGAGCTTCCTCGTGCCCCTCGCGCTGGGCGAGAACGTCGGCGCCGTGGAGTCTCTGAAAACCCCGCTGCCCGGCGAAGCGACATACACCTACATCAGCGAAAACGAGCGGCCCGTCGGTGGCTGCCCGCCGCCCCCGCCACCGCAGTACAGCCCTCCGCCGCCGCCGGTGCTCCAGGGTACGATCCTGAAGCTCTTCCGGGTCAACCTGCGCTCGTTCCTGCGCTCGGGCTGGCACGACGAGGTCGGGATCAACCAGGCCGGCTCGGTCACGCAGGACCTCTACCTGCAGGGAGGAGCCCTCCCCGCCTACGCCTCGAGCGCCCACCACCGGCACCTGCCGCCCGCCATGCTGCTCGCGCGCGGCTCGGCCACGTCCAAGGGCGCGGGCACGGTCACGGTGCTGCTGCACGCCACCCGGCGCGGCCGCGTGAAGCTGCGCACTGGACGGAGCGTGCATGCGGTGCTGATCACCACCTTGCACAGCAGCTCGGGCGCGAAGCTGAACCTCGGGCGCCGCTCGGTCCTGATTCGCCGATAGGTTCGCGGGTTGTTCGCGCGTGGGCTCGGGGTCGCGCTGAGCGCCGCCGTCTGGCTGGTCCCGGGACCGGTGCTGCCGTTGCCCTCGCGCAGCGGCCCGGAAGGGCCTCCTCGGCCGTTCGGGGCGCAGCCGCGCATCGGTGCGCCGGCGCCGCCCACCGGTCGCGCGGTCGTCCTCGCCCAGAACCGGGCGCTGCTGGACGGGCCGTTTCCCCGCGGCGGCATGACCCGCGGGGTGTCCGACGGAGGGCTCCTGCTTGCCCAGGATCCGGCGGTCCGCGAGCTGGCGCTCCAGCGTATTCGCGCGACCGGCTCGCGGGTGGTGCGGATCCCGGTGACCTGGAGCGAGCTGGTCGCGGCAGACCCGCCGACCGGGTTCGACGCGAGCGACCCCGCGAGCCCGGCATATCGCTTCGCGCGTCTGGACGCGAGCCTGCTGAGCGCCGCGGCGGCGGGGCTGGAACCCCTGCTCGTCGTCTCCCACGCCCCCAGGTTCGCCGAGGCGCCGGGGCGCTGGCAGTACGCCTACCCGGGCAGTTGGGCGCCGAGCCCGCAGGCGCTGGAAGCGTTCGCGGTGGCGCTCGCGCGCCGCTACGACGGTTCCTTCCCGGACCCCTCCGACCCGGGACGCGCGCTTCCGGACGTGCGCATCTACCAGGCCTGGAACGAGCCCAACCTCGCTCGCTACCTCGAGCCGCAGTGGGTCGCAGAGCACGGCCGCTGGCAGGCCTTCTCGCCGCTGCTCTACCGCCAGATGCTGAACGCCTTCTATGCGGGCGTGAAGTCCGTGCAGCCGGAGGCGGTCGTGGTCACGGCCGGGATCGCTCCGAGCGGTGAACGTGCCGGCGTGGGGCGCATGGCGCCGGTGACCTTCCTGCGGGGGCTGCTGTGCCTGGGCCCGGACGGACGCCGGGAGAGCACCGGCTGCCCCGAACCGCCGCATTTCGACGTGCTGGCGTTCCACCCGCTGTCGGTCGGCGACCCGGATCTGCCGGCGAGCTCGTCGCTTGACGTCGCGATAGCCGACGCCGGCAAGGTGAGCCGGCTGCTGGGAGCGGCCGAGCGGGTGCATACCGCGCTGCCCGAGGGCGCCAAGGGGATGTGGGTCACCGAGCTCAACTGGGAAAGCGCACCGCAGTCGCCGCACGGCGTGGCTCCGGCACTGCAGGCGCTGTGGGTGTCGCGCGCCCTGCACCGGCTGTGGGTCGCCGGCGTCGGGCTGGTCGACTGGGAGTTCCTGATCGACCCCTTCCACGGGGTGCGCGCCGCCACGCCCACGGGCGGGACCTTCGAATATCAGCGTCCGGCCGGGCTCTACAGCGCGGGCGCCGGCGGCGATCCCGCAAGCGCCGCCCCGAAGCCGTTCCTGCAGGGCTTCACCCTGCCGTTCGACCCGCTGCGCTTCGATCGCCGGCGGGTGCGCGTGTGGGCGCTGCTGATGAACGCCGGCCAGCCGGCGACGCTGGAAGAGGCAGGGCGCGGCGGGTCCTGGCGGGTGGTGGCGCAGCTGCACGCCGATCGGGCCGGCGTGCTCAACGCGCTGGTCGCGCTGCCCGGCGCCGTACGGCTGCGCCTGAGCAGCGGACCACTGCGTTCCGCCGTCGCCCGTGTCGGCGCCCGGCTGAGCACCCCTTGAGTGCGACCACCCCTTCGGCTAGGCCGCGAGCGAGTCGGCGGTCGCCTGCTCGCCGCTCTCCCCCGCGGCCGGCACGTGGCTCATCGCGTGCTCGGCCAGCGCGGTGATCGTCAGCGAGGGGTTGACGCCCACGTTGGCGGGGATCGCGGAGCCGTCGCACACCAGCAGGTTCTCGTAGCCGAAGACCTGCTGGCGCTCGTCCACGACGCCCCCCTCGGCATCGGTGGCGATCACGGCCCCGCCGAGGATGTGGGCGGTGGTGGGGATGTTGAACAGCGCCTCGGTGAGCGCGCTCTGGGCGATGCCGCCGGTCCGCTTGGCGAACCATTCGGCCGCCCGGTTGGCGACGGGGATGAAGGTCGGGTTGGGCCGCTCGGGGTCCTGTTCGGTCTGCAGCCAGAATGAGCCGAACGGGCCTTTGCGCGGGCGCAGAGCGATCGCGTTGTCGAGCGTCTGCATGACGAGGATGATGATCGTGCGCCGCGACCAGTGCCTGGGGAAGAGCACCTTCGCCAGCCGCCGCGGGTGGAGCGCGATCTGGGTGAGCAGCTTCAGGGGTCGGGTGAGCCGAGTGCCGTCGCCGACCAGCAGCGTGTAGAGCATGCGCATCGAGTCGCCGTCGTTGCCGTAGGTCACGGTCTCGATGTGCGTGTGCGGGTCGGGGTAGATCGAGGACGTGATCGCGACCCGCTCGATCAGGTTCTCGGGGTAGTCCTCGGGCACGGTCACCGTGAGGATCGACTCCGAGTTGGTCCGCACCAGCTCCCCCAGGCGCCCGGAGATCCGCGGCAGCGAGCCGCCCAGGCGGCAGCGCTGGAGCAGCTTGTTGGTGCCGAGCGGGCCCGCCGAGACGACCACGCCGCGGGCGCGCTGGACGCGGCGATCGCGGCGCAGCCAGGCCCCCGAGCGGACGCTTTCGACCTCGTAGCCGCCGCTGCCGTCGGCGGGGCCGATCGGGCGGATGTCGACGACGGTGCGTTCTGGCATCACCCGCGCCCCGAGCTTCTCGGCGAAGTAGAGGTAGTTCTTCACGAGCGTGTTCTTCGCGCCGTGCTGGCAGCCGACCATGCAGCGCCCGCACAGATGACAGCCCGTGCGGTCGGGTCCCTCGCCGCCGAAGAACGGGTCGGGGACGGTCCGGCCGCGCTCGCCGAAGTAGATGCCGACGGGTGTGTGTTTGTAGGTGTCGCCGACCCCGAGCTCCTCGCCGAGCTCGCGCAGGAGCTGGTCGGCTGGGTCCTCGTGCGGCTGTTCCACCACGCCGAGCATGCGCTGCGCCTCGGTGTAGTGCGGGGCGAGCGCCGACTCCCAGTCCCGCATCCCCGCCCACTGCCGGTCCTCGAAGAACGCCTTCGGCGGCACATACAGCGTGCATGCGTAGCCGAGGCTGCCGCCGCCCACGCCGCAGCCGGAGACGACCGAGATGTCCTTGAAGGTCGTCAGACGGAAGATTCCCTTCATGCCGAGCAGGGGGTTCCAGAAGTAGCGGCGCAGGTCCGCGGTGTTGCGCGGGAACTCGTGGTCGGCGAAACGCCGTCCGCACTCCAGCACCCCCACCGAGTACCCCTTCTCCCGCAGCCGCAGCGCGGAGACGCTGCCGCCGAAGCCGGAGCCGATCACCAGCCAGTCGAAATCGAGGTTCTCCGCAGATTGATCCATGCCATGGCCCCCAGCTCGCGTTCAAACGGACGACGATCTTAGACCCTGACTGGCTGCCCGGCCAGGCAGGAGGCGGCGAAGCGCAGCGTAAGAATCGTCCGCGCCGGGCTTGACGGCCGCGGGCTCTCCGTATAAACCACGCACAGCAGCGCCCCGATCCCCCCGGAGGCGGCTGCCGCCCACCGGCAGGAGGCCGCGATCACGAGGGAGAGGGATCGGAGCCCGGCCGACGCCGGGCTCCGGGCGTTCCGGCGGCGCCCCGACCCGGCGGCGGGCGGCCGCTGGCGCGGACGCGGTCCGCGATCGTCACGACCCCGCTATATTCCGTGAAGTAATGGCGGCGGAGCGGCTCAGGAACCGGCCCTGCGGTGGGCGATACGGCGACATCGTGCAGTCGATCGGCAACACGCCGCTGGTGGAGCTCCCGCGGCTGTCGCCCAAGCCGGGAGTCCACATCTGGGCGAAGCTCGAGTCGCGCAACCCGACCGGCTCGGTAAAGGACCGTGTGGCCCGCGCGCTGATCGAGGATGCGGAGGACAAGGGCGCGCTCAGCCCGGGTCAGACGATCCTCGAACCGACGTCCGGCAACACGGGCATCTCGCTGGCGATGATCTGCACGCGCAAGGGCTACAAGCTCAAGGTCGTGATGCCCGAGAACGTGACGCCGGAGCGCACCCAGCTGTTGCGCATGTACGGCGCGGAGATCGTCTACTCGGATGGGTCCAAGGGCTCCAACGGCGCGGTCGCCAAGGCGCTGGAGATGGCCGCGGAGGACTCCTCGGTGTACATGCCCTACCAGTACGGCAACCCGGCCAACCCGGCCGCCCACTACAACGGCACCGCGCTGGAGATCCTCGAAGAGCTCGACGAGGTGTCGGCCTTCGTGGCCGGGCTGGGCACCGGCGGCACGCTGATGGGCAACGGCCGGCGACTGAAGGAGACGCTCGGCGATGCGGTCAAGATCGTCGCCGCCGAGCCGATGCAGGGCGAGCCCGTCCAGGGGCTGCGCTCGCTCGAGGACGGCTTCATCCCGCCGATCATCGACATCTCGCTGCTCGACCGCAAGATCTTCGTGACCAACCGCGACGCGATCGTGTGGACCCGCCGGCTGCTCGACGAGGAGGGCCTGTTCGCCGGCGTCTCGACCGGCGCGATCGCGAGCATCGCCGTGCGCATCGCCGGCGAGCTGGAGGAGGGCAACGTCGTGTTCGTGGTGGCCGACGACGGCTGGAAGTACCTCTCGAGCGGCATCTACACGCTTCCCGTGGACGAGATCGAGAACCTCGAGTCGACGGTCTGGTGGTAGCGGACCGACCGCGGTACCCGCCCCGATGCTGATCGCGGCCCCACTGCTGGAGGATCTGATCGCCCACGCGCGCGAGGAGTACGACGCCGAGTGCTGCGGCCTGATCGGATACGCCGCCGCGGGGGACCCCGCGGCGGCAGGCGCGGAGGGAGATGGAGAGGGACGCGGGCGGGCCGTGCGCGTGCAGCGCGCGAGCAACGTGTTCGCCAGCCGCAAGCGCTTCGAGATCGACGGCAAGGAGCTGCTGCGAACCCTGGACGCGTTCGAGGGGGAGGGGCTGGAGCTGGGAGCGATCTACCATTCCCACACGCACACCGACCCCTATCCGTCGCAGACCGACATCAACTTCGCCGCCAACTGGCCGGGCCTTGAGTGGGTGATCGTAGGCCTGGCCGCAGAGGAGCCCGAGGTTCGCTGCTTCCTGATCGAGGGAGGCGAGGTCAGGGAGGTCGGGCTCGAGGTCGCATGATTGAACGCGAGGAGCTGATCTGCCCGGCCTGCGCCCGCTCCCATCCCGCCAGCGAGCGGTTCTGCGAGAGCTGCGCGATGCCGCTCGTCCGGCGCGGCGCCGAGGAGGAGGTCCCCAGCGCCCGCCAGCGGCGCGCCCGCAAGATCAAGCCCCAGTACGCGGAGGGCCCGCTCGTGAAGGTGGCCTGCGTCTCGAACCTGGCACAGGGCGAGTTCATCGCGGGCCTCCTGCTCGAGGAGGGCATCCCGAGCATGCTGAGGGCGTCGATCGCCGGATACGCCCCGGTCGCGGGCACGCGCGAGGTCATGGTCCCCGCCTCCGGCGCCGACGCCGCGCGCGAAGCGCTCGCCTTCAGCCAGGGCTGACGCGCCCGTTCCGCGGCGTGCGGGGCGTCGCCGCTAGACGAGGACGGGCTGGCCGGCGGCTTCGCGCGTGATCGAGCGGATCTCCTCGGAGGCGCGCTCGAACTCGGCGTCGGAGAGCACCGGCGTGCCCTCGAAGGGGAGTTCGCGCTGGAGCTCGATCCAGGCGGCGGGGCCGGTGTACTCGTCCTTGACCTTCACGGTGACCGGCCGCGGTATGCGGTAGGTGCGCAGCAGCAGCACGTGCAGAGGCTGGCGGCCGCGCCAGCCGAGGCGCTTTTCGGCGTAGTCGGGCGTCCACACGTAGAACGGCGAGAGCGCGTCCACGCAGCGCGGGTCCACGATCGTGAAGTGGTCGGTCACCTCGGCCCACGCGCGGATGCGCACGCGGTCGGGCTGCTGCAGCGGCGCGCCCGAGACGAACGAGTGCAGCGGCGGCTCGCCGTCGCTCCAGACGCCCTCCTCCAGTGCCCGCCGCAGCTCCGGCTGGTGCGACTCGCGCACGAGGTCGCCGGGCTGGTGGTCGAAGGTGGGATACAGGAAGAAACGCTCGTGGGCGAGCTTGAGGGGTCGGTTGCCCGTGGGCATGACACCCTTGCGAAGGGTGAGGAGCTGCTCGCCTTCCGCTAGCGCGCGGACGGTGACAGCCCATTCTTTGAAAGCAATTGGCATGGATGCAGTTGCTGCGGAGATGAGAGGGACGGCTTGGGACGGCTTTGACTACCCACGACGCTGCGGCCCCGGGGGCCGACGCTGCCGATGCATTAAAGATACCGAAACCTGGGCGAAAATCCCAAATCACCTGCAAATCGAGAGGTTTTTCGGCCGTTCAGAGCGCGCGGGCGCGTACGCTGCGTTTACAAAGTACGGCCGGCGAGTCCCTCGGCCGCCTCGATGATCGCGGCGTAGTCCTCCTCGCCGCGGCCGCGGCCCATCGCCGCGGAGAGCAGCTCCCGGGCGTGGCCGGCGGCGGGGAAGGGCACGCCCGCCGCCTGGGCCTCGTCGAGGCAGAGGCGCACGTCCTTGAGCATGTGAGCGGTCTTGAAGAGGGTGCTGTAGTCGTGCCGGCGCATCGCCCCGGCCTTCGCCGCGAGCTGGGCCGAGGCGCCCGAGCCGGCGCCGACCACCTCCTCGAAGGAGTCGAGGTCGATGCCGGTAGCGTCCGCGAGCAGCAGCGCCTCCGCGAGCGCGGCCGCGTTGGCGGCGCCGAGGGCGTTGTTGATCAGCTTCAGCATCTGACCCTGGCCGAGCTCGCCCACGTGCCTGATCAGGTGGCCCATCGCCTCGAGCAGCGGCTTGGCCCGCTCGTACTCCGCCGCCTCGCCGCCGACCATGATCGTCAGCGAGCCGTCCTCGGCGCGCGGCGAGGACCCCGTCACGGGGGCGTCGAGCATGTGCACGCCACGGGCGCCGAGCGCGGCGCCGATGCGGCGCGCGTCGACGGGGCCGATCGTGGACATGTCGACCGCGAGCAGGTCCGTGCGGGCCGCCTCGACCACGCCGCCGTCGCCGAGCATGACCTCGGCGACCTGGGCGCCGTCGACGACCATGCTGACGACGATGTCGCTGGCCGCGGCGAGCTCGGCCGGCGTGGCGAGGGCGCTCGCAGCGTGCTCCTGCGCCCAGCGTTCGGCCTTGCCCGGCGTGTGCGTCCAGACGCTCAGCGGGAAGCCGGCCCGCGCGACGTTGGCGGCCATGCGGGAGCCCATGATCCCGAGGCCGAGGAAGCCGATCCGCTCAGGTCTGCCGGTCGGAGGCATGCCCGAATCCTCCCCCACCGGGGGTTTCGATGCGCAGCCGCTGGCCCGGGGCGAGCACGCCGGTGCTCTTGCCCGGCAGCAGGTGGCCGTCGAGCAGGTCGCGCCCGGGCGCGCCGGGGTCGCCGGCGGACGCTCCGCGCGGGGCGTGACGGCGGCGCTCGGCGATCAGCGAGTACGTCATCTCGCGCAGGGCCTGCAGCTCGCGCACCACGCCGTCGCCCCCGCGCCTGAGGCCCGCCCCGCCGGAGCCCCGGCGCAGCGAGTACTCGACCACGCGCAGCGGGAATTCCCGCTCGAGCGCCTCGATCGGGGTGTTGAGCGTGTTGCTCATCGCCACGTGCACTCCGCTCGGCCCGTCCGCGTCGGGGCACGCGCCCTGGCCGCCGCCGAGCGTCTCGTAGTAGGAGAACGAAGGGTCTCCGAGGGTGAGGTTGTTCATCGTGCCCTGTCCCTGGGGGCGCCCGAAGGCGCTGAGCACGAGGTCGGCCACGCGCGAGGAGGTCTCGACGTTTCCCGCCGCCACCGCGGCTCCCGGCCGGGCGTTGAGCAGGCAGCCCTCGGGCGCGCGCAGCTCGATCGGGCGATGGGCGCCCGCGGACGGCGGGATGTCGGGGTCGGTGAGCACCCGCACGGCGAACAGGCAGGCCGAGCGGGTGACCGCGAGCGGGCAGTTGAGGTTGCCCGCGTGCTGGGCCGCGCTGCCGCTGAAGTCGAGGAAGAGGCGCTCGCCGTCCACGACCGCACGCAGCTTCAGCGGGAGATCCCCCGCGGGGGCCTCGAGCACGTCCTCGGCGCTGCGCTCGCCGTCGGGCAGCGCGCCCAGGCAGGCGCGGGTGCGGCGCTCGGCGTAGTCGAGCACGGCGTCGGTGGCCTCGCGCAGGCGCCCGGCACCGAGCCGCTCGGCGAGCTCGGCGAGCCGTTGCACGCCGCTGCGGTTGGCGGCCAGCTGGGCCATCAGGTCCGCCCGTCGCTCGGCGGGCTGGCGCATCGACGCGATGATCTCGAGCATGGCCGCCTCGGTCAGGCGCCGCGGCCCGATCACCACGCCCTCCTCGGCGAGCGTGCGGCTGTCGGCGGGCATCGATCCGGGCACGCGGCCGCCGACGTCGGCGTGGTGCGCGCGGCTGGCGGCGAAGCCGAGCGGCACGCCCGCGGGCGTGAACGCGGGGGTGATCACGGTGATGTCCGGCAGGTGGGTGCCCCCGGCGAAGGGATCGTTGAGGATCCACGAGACCCCCGGCTCGTGCTCCTGGTCGAGCACGGCCGCGACGGCCGCGGGCATCGCGCCGAGGTGCACGGGGATGTGCTCGGCCTGCATCACCATCTCCCCGGCAGTGTCGAACAGGGCGGTCGAGGCGTCCCGGCGCTCCTTGATGTTGGAGGAGTGCGCCGAGCGGATCAGGACGACGCCCATCTCGGCGCAGGCCGCGCGCAGCGCCCCCGTGACGACCTGCAGCTCGATCGGGTCGAGCATCGCTCAGCCGCCTCCCCGCCGGCCGTCTGCGCCGCTGCCGCCGGCAGCCGCACGGTCGCGCTCCGACCGCCGGCCGAGGTGGATCGTCCCGTGGGCGTCGACCTCCCCCGACCACCCCGGTGGAATCAGCAGGGTGGACTCCGGCAGCGCCCACAGGGCTGGGCCGTCGAGCGCCACGCCCGGCGCGGGCTCGCCGCGATCGACGCGCGCCGCAAGCCACTCTCCGGCGAAGCGGATGCGGCGGGTCTCGGCGGCTGTGCCGCCGGCCGCCGACGGGGCCGCCGGGCGCAGGTCGGGGGCGGCGCCCCACGCCGACACGCGCATGTTCACGAGCTCCACCTCGGCGTTCTCGTCGCGATAGCCGTAGCGCTGCTCGTGCGCGTCCTCGAAGTCGGCGCGCAGGCCGTCGGGTCCGAGCCCGCGGGGCGCCGCGGCGCCGGTCTCGATCAGCTCCTCGACGGGCAGCTCGAAGGACTGTCCGCGGTAGCGCAGCTCGTGGCGCACGCGCAGGCCCGCCGCCGGCTCGCCGAGCGTGGCGGTGGCCTCCGCGATGAGCGCCTCGCGCACTCCCGCGAGCGCCCCGGCCGTGACCGCACCGAGGCTGAGCATGGTCGTGCGCGCGACGTCGCGGCGCGGCGCGGCGGCGGCGAGACCGAGCGCGCAGAGCACGCCCGAGGCGCGCGGGCAGAGCACGCGCGCGATGCCGAGCTCGGCGGCGAGCGCGGCCGCGTGCAGCGGGCCCGCGCCGCCGAACGGCATCAGCGTGAAGCCGCGCGGGTCGATCCCGCGCTCGACGGTCATCAGGCGCAGCGCGCCGAGCATCTCGGACTCGGCCACGCGCACGATCCCCTCGGCGCAGGCGAGCGTGTCGAGGCCGAGCTCGACGGCGAGCTCGGCGACGGCGCGCTCGGCGGCCGCGCGGTCGAGCGCCACGCCGCCGGCGAGCGGCGAGTCCTCGAGCAGGCGGCCGAGCAGCAGGTTCGCATCGGTCACCGTCGGTAGGGTGCCGCCGCGGCCGTAGCACGCCGGTCCGGGGACGGCTCCGGCCGAGGCGGGGCCCACCCGCAGCGCGCCGCCGGGATCACGCCAGGCGAGCGAGCCGCCGCCCGCGCCGACGGTGTGGATGTCGAGCGCCGCCAGCGACAGCGGCCGTCCCGCGATCACCCGGTCGGCGGTCTCGGGCACCTGATCGCCGTCGATCAGGCACACGTCGCAGGAGGTGCCGCCCATGTCGAAGCAGAGCACGTGCTGCTCACCTGCGAGCCGCGCCAGCAGCAGGGCCCCGCCGGCGCCGCCGGCGGGGCCGGAGAGCACGGTCAGCGCGGCGTGGGCGCCTGCCCGCGCCGCATCGGTCAGCCCGCCGGAGGACTGCATGATCTGCGGCTCGCACAGTCCCATCGCGCGCGCCTGCTCGCAGAGGCTGCCCAGATAGGACTCGAGCGGCGGTGAGAGCGCGGCGTCGAGCACGGTGGTGGCGGTGCGCTCGTACTCGCGGAATGTCCCGACCACGTCGGCCGAGAGCGAGACGTGGGCAGCGGGCAGCAGCTCGGCGAGCAGCGCGCCGAGCAGCCGCTCGTGGGAGGGGTCGGCGTAGGAGTGCAGCAGCGAGACCGCCACCGCCTCCGGCCGCGCGCGGGCGAGCTCTTCGACGAGCTCGCGCGCAGGGCCGGCCCGTAGCGCAAGCAGCGGCCCCGCGGGCGTCATCCGCTCGGGCGCCGCGAAGCGCAGCTCGGCGGGCACGAGCGGCGCGGGGGCCGCGCGGCAGAGGCTGTAGAGGTGGGCGCGATCCTGGCGCGCGAGCTCGATCACGTCGGTGAACCCCGCGGTGGCGATCAGAGCCGTGCGCGCCACCTCGCCCTCGAGCAGCGCGTTGGTGGCCACGGTCATGCCGTGCGCGAAGCGCTCGACATCCTGCGGCTGGGCGCCGGCCCGTGCGAGCACCAGCCGCACCGCCTCGAGCACGGCGAGCGACTCCTCGGCCGGCGTGGAGGGGACCTTCGCGGTGTGCAGGGCCCCGCCGTCGGCGAGCAGGACCGCGTCCGTGAAGGTGCCGCCGACATCAACGCCGAGGTGCATCCGGTCAGCCTATGGGAGCCTCCCGGCGGGTCCTTCCGGCGCCCCCGTGCCGGGGGGCGATGCCGGCGGGGCGAGCCCGAGCTCCCGGCCCGGATCGGGCGGGGAGCTCGCCCTACGCGCTCACGCCGCGGCGAGTTCGCGCTCACCGCTGGCGGCGAGCTCGCGGTCCTCGGTGTCGGCGAGATGCTGGTGGGAGGGGCAGTAGCCGTTGTGCGGCAGCGGCGTGCGCTGGCAGGCGGAGCCTTTGCGGGTCGTCGCGCGGCACTGCGGCGGCGCGCCGCTGACCGCCGTGTAGCCCTCGTGGGGGTGTTCGACGAGGAACTGCTTGGCGCAGGCGAGGTAGCCGGCGATCACGTGATGCACCTGGGCCTGCGCCGATATCGGGAAGTAGTTGCGGACCTGGCAGAACAGCGCGCGCTCGGGGCGGGCGAAGTTGTGCCGGTCGACGGCCAGACGGGTGATCACGTCCTCGCACGCCTTCAACACGGCGGCATGGTTGCTGGACGGCGGCATCCCGGGCGGTGAGGCCAGGATGTGGGGTGCGAGCTTGCGGTATATGGCCCTGCTGAACTGGTACATGGCTGCTCCTTGACCTTCTCGTGCTCAGATCTCCTGGATTGGCACGCCCGCCGCCCTAAGAGACTCCGTCGCCTCAAAGGCCTTCCAAGCACTCTCAACACGCCTGCCCGGAGAAAGGATCGAGATAAAGATCAGGGGCCAAAACTCTTATGTAGGACCCCGAGGGGGTCCTGGGCGGGCGTGCGCGCGGCTCCGCCCATCGGCCCGTGCGGCGCCGGGCGGCGCCGCCGGGCGCCGCCTCACTCCCAGGTACCCCAGGTGATCTCGCCGCCGGTCGCGATGACCGCGTGGCGGTGGTCCAGCGAGGGATCGCGCAGCTGGTGATCGGCGCGCAGATGTGCTCCCCGGCTCTCGCGGCGCTCCAGTGCACAGCGCGCGATCAGCCGGGCGAGCGGGTGGCGATCGTCGAGCAGCCGCCGCAGCCCCTCCTCGCTGCGCACGACGCCCGCGTCGCGCCACAGCGCCTCGCGCGTGTCGGCCTCGGCGGCCGGCGGGGCGGGCTGCGCCCGCAGCGCCGCGAGCTGCTCCTCGGCGGGCGCCGCGCGGGGCTCGGCGGCGCCGGCGAGGGCGTGATCGATGGCGCGCGAGGCGAACACGAAGCACTCGCTGAGCGAGTTGGAGGCGAGCCGGTTGGCGCCGTGCAGGCCCGTGCAGGACGACTCGCCCACCGCGTAGAGGCCGGGGATCGTGGACTGGGCGTGCAGGTCGGTGACGATCCCGCCCATCATGTAGTGCGCGGCCGGCGCAACGGGGATCAGCTCGCGCGCCGGATCGAGGCCCGCATCGCGCAGCGCCGCGACGACGTTGGGGAACTTGGCGGGATCGATCGCCCGCATGTCGAGCCCGACCGACCGCTCGCCGGTGGCCGAGAGCAGGGCGTCGATCGCGCGCGAGACCTCGTCGCGGGGGGCGAGCTCGTCGACGAAGCGCTCGCCGCCGGCGTCGAGCAGCGTGGCTCCCTCGCCGCGGATCGCCTCGGTGACGAGGAATCCCTCGCGCCCGCGAACGCCGATCACCGCGGTCGGGTGGAACTGGAGCAGCTCGAGGTCGGCGAGCGCTGCTCCCGCGGCCGCCGCGAGCAGCATCCCCACTCCCCGCGAGCCGGGCGGATTGGTCGTGCGGGCCCACAGCGCCGCGGCGCCGCCGGTGGCGATGATCACCGCGTGCGCGAGGACCACCCGGCCGTCGTCGCAGGCGAGCCCGCGGCAGCGTCCGCCGTCGTTCCACACGGCCTGCGCGCGGGCGCCCTCGAGCACCGTGATCAGGGGCTCCTCCGCGGCGAGCGCCGAGAGCTGGCGGACCACCCGCCGTCCGGTCGCGCTGCCGCCGGCGTGGACCACGCGCCGCACCGAGTGTCCTCCCTCGAGGCCCAGTGCGAGCACCCCGAAACGGTCGGCGTCGAAGCGCACGCCGAGCGACTCGAGGTCGCGCACGCGGTCGGGGGCCTCCCGCACGAGGATCTCCGCGGCCGACCGTCGCACGAGGTCGCGCCCCGCGCGCTCGGTGTCGCGCAGGTGCAGCTCGAAGCTGTCGTCCGCGGCGAGCGCGGCCGCGAGGCCCCCCTGCGCCCAGTAGCTCGCCGTCTGCGCCAGCGGCGTGGCCGAGACGAGCACCACCCGCGCGCCGTTGCGGGCCGCGCACAGGGCCGCATAGAGCCCCGCGGCGCCTGCGCCCACCACTGCGACATCGGCCTCGTGTGAGAGCGCCGTGCTTTGCCGGGGCATCGCGCCTAACCGTATATGCCGGCCGCCGCCCGTCGGCTTCCCGCGCGCGCTGCTGTCGAGGGCACCGCGCGCAGGCCCCGCGGTGGAGGGGACTCGTGCGCTAGGCCCGAGGACCGGCCGGGCTCACCTGCCGGCCCCGGAGAGGCGCAGGCTCAGTTCCCGCAGGCGTTGCCTGAGATCCTTGGGGATCCGCGATCTCGCGGCGCCGGTCGTCCCCGTCGCCGTCGATCCCCTGGGCGAGTTGGGGGCGACCGCTGCGCCGGCGGCCCCGGGCGAGGCGGTGTGTGCGCCGGCGCTCCCCGTGGGTGTCGTGGCGCCGGTGGCCGCGCCGCCGGTCGCCGCGGAGCCGGCCGGGAGCGTCGCGGTCGGCGCAGCCGCGACCGTCGTCACCGTTCTCGTCACGGTCGTCGCCGGCGGGCTCGAGTCGCCGGCGAGCTTGACCAGCGAGACCGCGATCACCGCCAGCGCGAGCGCGCCGATCACCGCCAGCGCGGCGATCGGCGCGCGCCAGTTGGGTGACGCGGCGAGCCGCGTGCGGGCCGCTGCGCCGCACTGCAGGCACCACTCCTGGCTCGGGTGAAGCGGCGCGCCGCACAGCGGGCAGCGCTCGGCGATCGGCGGGGCGGGCGGGGGCGCTGCGGGCATCCCCGGGACAGGGCCCTGCACGACGGGCGGCGCCGGGGCGGACGCGCTCACGACCCGCGCGCCGGCGGCGGCACGATCTCGGTGATGTCGAGGTCCTCGCCCGGCCCGTCGGAGCCCTGTTCGCGGCTGCCCGCATCGCGCGGCCGCGCGGGGTCCGTCGCCGGCGGGGGCGGGTTGTCGGCGGTGACGGTGGCCGGCTCGGCGGGGGCGGGCACGGGGCCGCCGGCGGGAGTTGACCCGGAGGCGGTGCCCGCGGTCGGGGGAAACGGCGCGCGCGGGGCCGCCACCCTCGTATCCGGGTCCATGCCGGGGGCCGTGACGAGCGTCGGGGGAGGCTCGGCAGCAGCCGCGAGGCCGGCGCCGGCCGGGCGGGGCTGTGCCGGTGCGGGAGCCGCGGCCGCCCGGCTGGGCGGCGCTGCAGGCGCAGTGGGTGCGGCGGGGGCGGCGGGTGTCGCAGGGGCGGCTGCGCCCGCGGCTGCGCCCGTCGCCGTGATCGGGCTCGTCGCCCTCGCCGGCGGAGCGCCCGCGGGCCCGGACGCGGCCGCGGGCGCGATCGGGAGGTCCGGGTGGCGGCCCATGGACAGGCCGCAGTTGGGGCAGTAGTGGTCTTCGCTGCCGTGTATCGCGGCACAGCGCAGGCAGGCCGTGATACCCGCCTCGCGAAGCACCGTCACCGGCTGACGCTCTCGCAGCGTGTTCTCGAGCGTGCGCAGCTCGTCGTCGATCTGGCCGAGCAACGTCAGCTTGGCGAGCACCAGGGTGTCGTTGCGCTGGCCGAAGCGATGCAGGCTGAACACCAGCCCACCCAGGTCCCGATAGGCGAGCTCCCGCGCTTTGCGCAGGAACCGCACCCGGCGGCGCATGCGCCCGCGCGACCCGAACCCTGCGTCCTCGGCCGGCACGGCCGCCTGGGCGGGGGCGCCGCCCTGCGGCGTGCCGGCCTGTGCTGCGGTGCCGGCCTGTGCAGGGGTGCCGGCCTGTGTGGGGGTGCCGGCCTGTGTGGGGGTGCCGGCCTCTGCCGAGGTGCCGGCCATTGCGGGGATGCCGGCCTGTGCAGCGGTGCCCGCCTGCGCCGGTCCGGCCGAGGTCGCGTCTGCGGGGGCCGCCACCGGCGGCGACGGGTTGGACTGGGGGGTGGGGCTGGACTCGGCGGACGGGTTGGACTCGCGGGACGGGCTGGACTCGCGGGAGGGGCTGGACTCGGGGGAGGGGCCGGACTCCGGGGAGGGGCCGGACTCCGGCGAGGGGCCGGGCCCCGCGGAGGCGCCCGACTGCGCCGTGGGCACGGCCTGTGCGGCCGGGGACGAGTGCATGCCCGGCTCCGACTGCGGCGAGCCGGTGGGCTGCGACGCGGCGGCGGTCCTGCTCGCGTCAGGGGTCTGCGCTGTGGGTCCGTCCTGCGCGGGTGGGCCGCCCCGCTGCACCTGCGGCGGCGCGTCACCCGGAGTCATGCCATATTTTCGATCCACGGCCGATCCATGCTACCCAGCCGGATGACCGGAGGGTTGCAGTGTCGCGCGCCAGGCGGCGAGGACCCGCCCGGCCATCTCCTCGGCCGAGAATCGCTCGGCGCTCGCGCGGCCCGCGACGCGGGGATCGCTTGCGGCCAGGTGCGGCTCGAGGGCGTCGCGCCAGCGTGCGATGTTGAATGGCGCGCAGAGGGCTCCGTCGATGCCGCTGAGCGCCTCCGGGTGGATCCCCACCGGGGTGGCGAGCACGGGCACGTCGCAGGCGAGGGCCTCGAGCGCCCCGAGGCCGAAGCCCTCGCGCTCGGAGGTGACGACGACGGCGTTGGCGGCGTTCACCCACAGGGGCACGCGCTCGGGCTCGACGCCGCCGAGGCACAGCAGCTCGGAGCGGGCTGCGCCGGCGAGCGCGAGGGCGCGGTCGTGGCGCTTGCTCGGACGCTCCGGGTCGGCCGGGAACAGGAGGTAGCGGCCGTCGGGCCTCAGCCCGAGATCTCGCCGCGCCTCCGCACGCGGGATCGGGTGGAAGCGCGCGGTGTCGACCCCGCAGGGGAGCACCTGTGCGCGCCGGCGGGCGGCGGCGGTGGGGAGTTCGGCGAGCAGCGCGGAGGAGGCGGTGGCGAGCAGGTCGACGAGCGGGAGCACCGCGGCGGTGATCAGGCGCGTGCGCGGGTGGCGCACGTCGCTGCCATGCACGGTGAGGGCGTGCGCACGGGCGGGGACGGCGAGGGCGGGCCAGGCGGTCAGGCCGAAGTGCGAGTGCACGACGTCGAATGGACTTGGCCCGCGCAGGAGGCTCCCGGGGCCCGTGGCGGCGACGCCGCGCCGCAGCGCGAGCGCAGCCCCCGCAAGCGCGCGCGGGCCGGGCGGGAACTCGTGCAGCTCGACCTCCACTCCGGGCAGGCGGCGGATGGCATCGACCTGGTCGCGGACGAAGCGGCCGCGCTCCGGGTGCGTCGCGTCGGGGCGCATGTTGGAGAGCACGAGCGCACGCACGATCCCCCGACCGTAGCGCTCTGGAATGATGGCTCCCATGCCAGAGCGCAGCTATGCGCGCGGCCCCGGGGGGCTGCGGCCGACGACGATCGAGCCGGGCTTCATGCGCACCGCGACGGGCTCGGCGCTGATCTCGATCGGGGAGACGCGCGTGATCTGCACGGCCTCGGGCCAGGAGAGCGTGCCGCGCTGGATGGCCGGCCGCGGGCGTGGCTGGGTCACCGCCGAGTACGGGATGCTCCCCGCCTCGACCGGCGAGCGCAAGCAGCGCGACGCCACGCGGGGCCGCCTCGATGGCCGGACGGTCGAGATCCAGCGCCTGATCGGGCGCGCGCTGCGGGGCGTGGTCGACTTCCAGGCACTCGGCGAACGGACGATCTACCTCGACTGCGACGTGCTGCAGGCCGACGGCGGCACCCGCTGCGCCTCGATCACGGGTGCCTACGTCGCGCTCGCGCTCGCCTGCGGGCGCCTGACGGCCGAGGGGCTGCTGCGGGCCTCGCCGCTCACCGGGTCGGTGGCGGCCGTGTCTTGTGGCATGGTGGATGGCGAGGCGCTGCTCGACCTGGACTACTCCGAGGACTCCACGGCCGAGGTCGACGCCAACGTGGTGATGACCGGGGAGGGTGGCCTCGTGGAGGTGCAGGCGACGGCGGAGCGCACGCCCCTGTCGCGCGCTCACCTCGACGAGCTGCTCGTGCTCGCGGCCGCCGGGATCGAGCAGCTCCGCGGACTGCAGGCGCAGGCGATCGCCGAGCCGGCGCGGGACGACGGGGCCACGGCGGTGCAGTCCTAGCGGTGGGGCGGCGCGGGTGAAGCTGAGGCTGGCGACGCACAACGAGCACAAGCGCCGGGAGTTCGAGCGGCTGCTCGACGGCGGAACCGCGGATCGCTGGCAGGTGCGGGCGCTGGACGCCGGCTTCGAGCTGCCGCCCGAGGACGGCGCCACGTTCGCGGAGAACGCGCTCGGCAAGGCCAGGGCCGCCGCGCGCGGCCTGGGCGAGCCGAGCATCGCCGACGACTCGGGGATCGCCGCCGAGGCCCTCGGCGGGGCGCCCGGGGTGCGCTCGGCGCGATATGCGGGCGAGCGGGCGAGCGACCGGGAGAACCTCGAGAAGCTGCTGCGCGAGGTTCCGGCTGGGAGTGCCCTGGAGTACGTCTGCGCGATCGCCTACGTCGACCCCGAGAGCGGTGTCGAGCGGGTGTTCGAAGGACGCTGCGCGGGGCTCATGGCGGCGCAGCCCCGCGGCGAGGGTGGCTTCGGCTACGACCCCGCGTTCCTGCCCTCCGACGGACCGGCCGGGCTGACGATGGCAGAGCTCAGCGACGCGCAGAAGGACGCGATCAGCCATCGCGGGCGGGCGGCCCGCGAGCTGCTGGAATGGTTGGCGGAGGGCTCGGGCTAGAACAGGTTGATGGCGGCCGAGGCGGCGACCGCGACGCCGAGCCCCGCGTAGCCGGTGTAGCCCGAGAGCAGCAGCAGCAGCGCCGTTATCAGCGCCACTAGCACCGTCACGATCCAGGCGATGCGGGTGATGGCCATGCGGCTATTCTTGCGGATGCGCCTGTCCGCACGCGGTGTTAGCTTCGGCGCACTGGTTTCACGAACGAGGAGGGCGAAGTGACGAAGTCCGAGCTGGTCGAACAGGTGGCGGACCGCGCCGCTCTGACCAAGCAGGATGCTTCACGCGCGGTGGACGCGGTGCTGGCGACCGTCGAGGATGCGCTGCGCCGCGGCAGCGACGTGACGGTCTCAGGATTCGGCAAGTTCCACGTGAGCGAGCGCGGAGCGCGGGCGGGGGTCAACCCGCGCACCGGCGAGCGCATCCAGATCCCGGCCTCGCGCGTGCCGCGCTTCACCGCCGGGAGCGGGCTCAAGAGCGCGGTGAAGGGACGCTGAAGCCGACGACCGCCTTCGGTGACACCCTCGCTGCGCGCGTCGCCGAGCGCGAGTCCCAGATCGTGCTCGGCGTCGATCCCGATCCGGGCGCGCTGTGGCCGGCAGCGGTGCAGGAGGCCGGCGCTGGGGCCGATGCAGCCGCCGCGGCGGTGCTCGCACACTGCCGCTCGCTGATCGACGCGACGGCCGAGGCATGCGTGGCGGTGAAGCTCCAGCTGGCGCGCTTCGAGGTGCTCGGCGCGGCCGGCTGGACGATCATGGCCGAGCTGGTCACCCACGCGCGCGGTCACGGCCTGCTGGTGATCGCGGACGCCAAGCGGGGGGACATCGACGTGACGGCCGAGGCCTATGCGGCCGCTCTGATCGGCGGGCTGGCGACACCGTTTGGCCGCCTGCCCGGCCTGGGGGCCGATCTCGTGACGGTGAATCCGCTGATGGGACGGGACGCGGTCGCGCCGTTCGTGGCCGAGGCGCGCGCCGCGGGGGCCGGCGTGCTGGTGCTGGTGCGCACCTCCAACCCGGGCGCTGCCGACGTGGAGGACCTCGAGCTCGCCGCGCAGGGCACCGTGTGGGAGCGGATCGCAGCCCTCACCGAGGAGCTCGGGCTGCCGGGGGTGGGGGAGGCCGGGTTGGCCGACGTCGGCGCGGTGGTTGGAGCGACCGAACCGCGGCACCTGCTGCGGGCGCGCGAGCTGATGCCGCATGCGCCCTTCCTGCTACCCGGCGTCGGAGCGCAGGGCGGCAGCGTGGATGAGCTGGCGCCGGCCTTCCGGCCCGGCAGGGCGGGCGGCCTGGTGAGCGCATCGCGGAGCATCGCCAACGCCCATCTGAAGCGGGGCGGAGACCCCGCGGGGGCGGCGCGGTCCGAGGCGGAGAGGCTGCGCGAGGGCGCCTGGGGGCTCTCCGAGCAGGCGCTGAGCGTCGGTTAGCGCACCGCGCGCGGACGATCCGCGGGCACCCCCGGCGCGGGCTCGGGAGCTCGCGGCGGTTCCGCTAGCCTTCATGTGGTGCGGACCATGGCATCCTCTGCCGGAGTGGCGCATCGGAAGCCGGGTAGGTAGGTCGGGATGATCATCACGGTCACACTGAACGCGGCTATCGACAAGTCGCTGGCGGTGCCGAACTTCCGGCTGGGGCGGCGGCATCGGACCGTGGAACAGCGGACGATGGCCGGCGGCAAGGGCGTGAACATCGCCCGCTCGCTGAAGGCGCTCGGCCAGCCGGTGATCGCGACGGGCTTCGCGGGAGGCGCCACCGGCACCCACATCGTCGAGCAGCTCACCGAGGAGTCGATCCTCAACGACTTCGTGCGGATCCGCGAGGAGTCCAGGACGAACACCTCGGTGCTCGACCCGACCACCGGCGAACAGACCGAGATCAACGAACGCGGTCCGCTGGTCTCCGAGCGCGAGGTGGAGCTGTTCGCCGACAAGCTCCTGTACCTCGCCCGAGGCGCTGCGATCGTCGTCTTCGCGGGATCCCTGCCCCGCGGCGTGGAGCCGGAGATCTACGCCTCGCTGATCCGCGACCTCGAGCGCTCAGAGGTGACGACGGTGGTGGACACCGACGGCGAGCCGCTGCGCCACGCCGTTCGCGCCGAGCCGGATGTGGTGTCACCGAACGTGAACGAGGCGGAGGAGCTGGTCGGGCACGAGTTCGCCTCCGAGAGCGAGCGCTCGCTCGCCGTTCTCGAGATCGCCGCGCTGGGGCCCCGCGAAGCGATCATGACGCTTCCCGACGGATGCTTCGCCCAGGTGATGATCGACGGCCAGCGCCGCCTCAAGCGCGCGCGCATCGAACCGCGGGAGCCGATCGCCAAGCGGGGGTCCGGCGACGCCTTCCTCGCCGGATACCTCGCGGCGCGCTATGAAGGGCGCGCCCCGGACCAGTGCCTGCGCTTCGGCGTGGCCTGCGGCGCCGAGTCCACCGGGCGCCTGGGCGCCGGGCTGATCGACGCGCGCGAGGCGCGACGCCTGATGGGCGACGTCGAGCTGTCCGTCGTGGAGCTTCCGGCCGAGGTCAGCTGACCCGACGACGGCCCCGGAGCTCAGCTGACCCGGTCACGGCGCCGGGCTCGGCCGAGCCAGTCCTGACGCCGGGGCTCAGCCGCCGGCGACGTCGCGGCGCAGGAACACGAGGTAGCCGGCGCACAGCGCGGGGACGGCGTAGAGGGCGCACACCCACAGCGAGTGGAGGATCGGTGCCCAGTCGGTGGGCGTGCGCAGGAGGCCCTGCCAGGCGAAGTACTGCGTCGTGAGCAGGTAGGGGTGCAGGCCTTCCAGCCCCGGGATCTGCTGGACGATCGCGAGGATCAGCGTGACCCCGAGCGTGCCGACGATCGCGGCCGCGCTGTTGCGCGTGATCGTCGAGAGCAGCACGCCGATGCACGCGATCGTGAGCAGCGGGACCAGGAAGAAGGCGTTGGCGGCGAACACGAGCAGCAGCGCCTTCTGTGCGGTCACGGTCGTCCCCGAGAGCGTCCTCACGCTGTGGAAGCCCCACGCCGAGACGCCGGCGACGGTCGCCACGGTCGCCGACAGGTACACCGCGAGCGCTCCGTAGGTCAGGGCCGCGGCTGCCTTCGCGGCGAACACCTGCCCGCGGTCGACCGAGCGCGTGAGGATCGTCTTGAGCGTCCCGTTGTTGTCCTCCGCGGCCACGATGTCGCCGGCCACGAGCGCCGCGATCAGCGGCAGGAAGAAGGGCGCCAGGAACGTGAGCATCAGCACGGGGGTGGCGAGCCCCGACTGGAAGATCTCCGAGGCGAAGATGCTGTCGGCGCCCCGCGGCGGATGCCCGCGCACGAGCTGGCTGATCACGAAGATCAGCGGCAGCAGCGCCGCCAGGCCGAAGCCGAGGTAGGTGCGCTTCTGGGAGACGAGCTTGCGCAGCTCCCAGCGGTAGACGGTGCGGACCGGCGGCCGGTGGGCGCGGCGAGCGGGCATGACGGCGGCGGCAGGAGCCGCCGAGACACTGCTCATCGTGCCTGCACCAGCGCGTCCGCGGAGGTGAGCCCGTCGCCGGCTCCGGGCCCGGCGCCGTTGTGGCCGTCGTCCTCGCCGGTCAGGCGGAAGAACAGGTCCTCCAGCGTGGCGAGCTCGGGTGCCAGGGCAAGGATCCCGATGCCCTCCTGCGCGAGCGCCAGCGACAGCTCGGCAACGTGGCGCTCGTCCGCCTGGAACCCCACGCCGTGTTCGGCGGCGAGCGCGTGCTCGATCCCGGGCTGGCGGCGGGCGAGCGCCAGCGCCCGCTCGTCGTCGGTGGTGCGCAGCCGGTAGCCGACCCCGCCCTGGCGGCGCAGGTCCGAGAGCGCGCCCTCGTAGACGACGCGCCCGGAGTCCACGATCGCGACGCGGTCGCAGAGTTCCTGGACCTCGGGGAGCTGGTGGCTGGACAGCAGCACGGTGATGCCCTCGTCGGCCAGACGGCGGATCAACAGCCGCATGTCGCGCATCCCGGCGGGATCGAGCCCGGTGGCGGGCTCGTCGAGGATCAGCAGCCGCGGGCGCCGCAGCAGCGCGGCGGCCAGGCCGAGACGCTGGCGCATGCCGTGCGAGAAGCCGCCCACGCGGTGCTCCGAGCGCGGCGTGAGCTCGACGATCTCGAGCACCTCGCCGATGCGCGAGGCGGCACCGTCGCCGTCGAGGGCGGCGAGCAGCTCGAGGTTCTTGCGCGCGCTCAGGTAGGGGTAGAAGCGCGGCGCCTCGACGAAGCCCGCGACTCCCTCGAGGGCCCTCGCGCCCTCGCGCATCGGGTCGCGGCCGAACAGCTCCACGGTCCCCGCGGTGGGGACGATCAGCCCGAGCGCCATCCGCAGCGTGGTCGTCTTCCCCGCGCCGTTGGGGCCGAGGAAGCCATAGACGTCGCCGGCGCGGACGTTGAGGTCGATGCGGTCGACCGCGAGGACCTCCTTGTAGCGCTTGACCAGCCCCCTGGCCCTGACCGGCGGGGCTTCCGCCGACGGCGGGGCCTCGCCGTCCACCTACAGGCTCCGGGCCAGCGCTTCGACGGCGGCGGGGGCGAGGGCTCCGCCGAGCACGTAGCGCACGCCCGAGCGCTCGAACGTGAGGATCGTGCCGAGCTCGGTGCGCAGCTCGCTCGCGCTCGCGCCGTTGATGCTCACCTTCGGGAGGTCTTCGCTCGAGCCGCCCGGTTCATTCTGGCCCGGCTTGGCCTTGGTCTGGAGCACCGCGATCGCGGTGATCCCGTGTCCGTGGGCCTGGACCGTGGGCTTGCTCGCGTCGCCGGCGGTGGGCGCCGCGTGGTGGCCGTCCGGGAGCGAGCCGGTGAGTTCTTCGACCCTCGCGCTCGAGGGCGGGGTGAACGCGAACACCGAGCCGTCGACCGGGCCGTAGGAGACTTCGGTGGCCGCGAGTTCGATCACCGGCGAGCTGCTCGTGGAGGAGTAGATCGCGGTGCGCAGCGGGATGCCGTTGTTGGCGTCGAAGGACAGCTCGGCGCCGCCGATCAGGCTGCCGTCTTCCTTGGGCGAGACACGCACCGTGTAGGCGGGCTGGCCGGCGACGTCGGTGGGTATCGCGCCGGAGACATCGACGTGCTTGGAGAGGTGGGTGATCGCTTCTTCGATCTGCGCGACCGACGGCGGCGAGTGCTGGTCGGTCCCCTGCTCGGCGGGGGAGCCCGTGCCGGTGGAGCTGCCGGCCGGCGGCGTGTAGCGGTAGAGGGTGTTGCTGGCAGCGTCGTAGATCGAGACGGTGTGCCCGTCGTAGAGGATCTGCGTGTCGCCCTGTTCGTCCTGCAGCTCGATGCGCACGCGGCCGTCGCTGGAGATCCACAGCCGGCCGGAGGCACCCGCCACGAGCGGGCTCGAGGCCAGGCCTCCGCCCCCGCCCTGCCCGGATTCGCTGGCGAGGTTCGCGCCTTCGAGCAGGTGGTCGGTGAAGGTGATGTTCGCGCTGACGCCCTGCACCGGGCTCGCGCCGAGCGCGTCGTGGACGGCCTCGGCGAGCGGCTTGCCGGGTGGCGTGGGACCGTCTCCGAGCGCAAGCGCGAGCGCGGTTGCGGAGATGCCGATCGCGACCACGAGTCCACACAGCAGAAGCAGCCGAGCCAGCGGGAGGCGGCGAAGGATGTTCATGCGGAGACCGACCGATCCTCTCTGATTGCCTGGTCGAGATCCAGGTTAGCGCGCCATCTTCGCGCCCGATAAAGGTGGGAGGGCTCTCATCGTCGGTGGGGGAGCGCCCTCATCACCCCAGCTCGTCGGTCGGAGCCGATGCTCGCACCCGTGGGGTCCGGCGGGCGCTGGACCGTTCTGCGCCGCCAACCGATATCTTCACGCCCTCATGCTGATCGCATTCGTCCTGTTCTGGGTGCTGCTCGGGCTCGTGGTGTTCTTCATCGCCATGCGCGGCGGGCCGGCGGCCGCCCATGATGTGCCCGACAGTGGCTCCAAGGCGGGCCAACGTCTGGTGACGCTGGGGATCGTCGTGGTGTTCGCCTTCGGGCTGATCGTGCCCGCGCTCGTGCTCGCCCAGAACGGCGCCAACAAGGACAGCGTGGGCGTGGGCGGCGTCCATCTCAACCAGGAAGAGCAGAAAGGCCGGGTCCTGTTCGCGCGCACCTGCGCCGTCTGCCACACGCTCGAAGCCGTCAAGTCGGTCGGCCGCACGGGCCCCAACCTCGACGTCCGCGTGGGCGACGACATCTCCACCGCGGCCGGGCGCAAGGCGCTCGTTCTGAACGCGATCCAGGAAGGCCGCGCGCGCGGTCTCGGCCAGATGCCGGCGATGCTCTACCAGGGCAAGGAAGCCGAAGAGGTGGCCAACTTCGTCGCAGCCGTCGCCGGCCACTGAGACGGCCGGGGACGCGGCCCGGGGCGGCGTCCTCGGTCGCTGCCGTGCCGGCCGGATCGGAGATGCCGCCGAGACCCGCGGAGATGCCGCCGAGACCCGCGGAGATGCCGCCGAGACCCGACTTGCACCCTGCGCGCGCTGCGTCCTTGGGGATGGATTTGGCCATACGTCGATAGCGGCGCGTGGGGGCCATCGGTAAGGTCTCGCCGGATGTCACCGGACCGGCCGAAGACCGCGGAGGACGTGAAGGCGATCGTCGATGAACGGGACATCCGCTTCATCCGCTTCTGGTTCACGGACATCCTCGGCCAGCTGAAGTCCTTCTCGATCAACGCGGCCGAGCTCGATGACGCCTTCGAGGCGGGGATGGGCTTCGACGGGTCCTCGATCACGGGTTTCAACGCGATCGAGGAGTCCGACATGATCGCGATGCCGGACCCGAGCACCTTCGCGGTGCTTCCCTGGCGTCCGGAGGAGCAGGGCGTGGGGCGGATGGTCTGCGACGTGATCACCCCCGAGCGCACCCCCTACGAGGGGGACCCGCGACACGTGCTCCGCCGCGCCCTGGAGCGGGCGCAGTCGATGGGGTTCGACACCTTCAACGTGGGGCCCGAGCTCGAGTACTTCCTGTTCCGCGACTCGCGCTCGACGGAGGTGCTCGACGAGGGCGGCTACTTCGACCTGACGACGCTCGACGCCGGCTCCGACGTGCGCCGCGAGACGGTGCTCGCCCTCGAGCAGCTCGGGATCCACGTCGAGTACACCCATCACGAGGTGGGGCCCTCCCAGCACGAGATCGACATGCGCTACGCGGACGCGCTGAAGATGGCCGACGACTGCATGACCTATCGCATCACGGTCAAGGAGTACGCGATGAAGTACGGCTGGCACGCAACATTCATGCCCAAGCCCCTGTTCGGCGAGAACGGCTCGGGGATGCACACCCACCAGTCGCTGTTCACCGACGGCGCGAACGCCTTCTTCGACCCCGACGACCAGTACTTCCTCTCCGATGTCGGCAAGGCCTTCATCGCCGGCCAGCTCAAGCACGCGCGCGAGATCTGCTCGATCTTCGCCCAGTGGGTGAACTCCTACAAGCGGCTCGTGCCGGGCTTCGAGGCGCCCACGTACGTGGCCTGGTCGCGGCGCAACCGCTCGGCGCTCGTGCGCGTGCCGCTGTACCACCCCGGCCGCGAGAAGGCGACACGCATGGAGCTGCGCTGTCCAGACCCTGCGTGCAACCCCTACCTGACCTTCGCGGTGCTTCTGCAGGCGGGCCTGGAGGGGATCGAGAAGGGCTATGAGCTGCCCGAGCCGATGGAGAAGAACCTCTACCACCTGTCGGGTGAGGAACGCAGGCGGCTGGGCGTGGAGCAGCTTCCGCAGAGCCTCGGCGAGGCGATCGAGCTGACGGCCGAGTCCGAGCTGGTGCTGCGCACCCTCGGCGAGCACATGTTCAACCGCTACGTGGAGATCAAGCGCCAGGAGTGGGACGACTACCGGGTGCAGGTCACTCAGTGGGAGCTGGACCGCTACCTGTCGATCCTGTAGGGCCGCCCGGCACGGGAGGGTCCGCGGCGGGAACCGCGCATGCGACCGGGCGGGCGGGGGAGAGGTACCAGTGCAGCGCCTGCAGCAGGTGGCCGAACGAGCGCGGGTGACGCGCGGCGATCTCGTGCATCAGCGCCAGCACCGAGACGGCCTGGAGCTCGTAGGCCTCGCGCCCGGTGATCTGCGCCAGGCGCAGCAGCCCGAGCGCCGCGCTGGAGGCGCCGGCGGGGATCGGCGAGTCCTCGAGGTCCTTGCGCCGCGCGATCAGCGACTCGCCGTCGGCGGCGGTCGAGAAGAACCCGCCCTGCTCGGGATCGGCGAAGCGGTCGATCAGCACCCCGGCGAGTGTCTCGGCCTCGACGAGCCAGCGCTGCTCGCAGGTCGCTTCGAACAGGGCGATCAGGGCCTCGAGCAGGAACGCGTGGTCCTCGAGGTAGGCGGCGATCTTCGCGCGGCCGTGGTTGTAGGTCCGCAGCAGCCGCCCCTCGCCGTCGCGCAGCTCGCCCAGCAGGAAGCTGGCCGTCTCGCCCGCGGCGGCCAGATAGCGGGGCTCCGCCAGCGCGGCGCCGGCGTCGGCCAGCGCGCTGATCATGAGCGCGTTCCAGCTCGTTAGGCGCTTGTCATCGAGCGCGGGTCGCTCGCGCAGCTCGCGCGCCGCCAGCAGCCGCTCCCGGATGCGCTTTCGGGCCGCCGTCGGCGGCGGCTCCCCGCGGCTCTGCAGCACGTTCAGGCCCGGGCGCGGCTCGTGGGGGTCGAGGAAGTTGCCCTGCTCGCTGCAGCCGAACCAGGCGATCGCGGCGTCCGCGTCGTCGCCGAGCAGCTCGCGCAGCTCGGCGGCGGTCCACACGTAGAAGCGTCCCTCGGCGCCTTCGGAGTCGGCGTCCAGCGCCGAGTAGAAGCCGCCCTCCGGGCCGCGCATCTCGTCCAGGGCCCACTCGAGCGTGTCGGTGCAGACCTCGCGCAGCCGCTCGTCGCCGGAGGTCTGCCAGCCGTGCAGGTAGGCGCGGGCCAGCAGGGCGTTGTCGTAGAGCATCTTCTCGAAGTGGGGGACCGTCCAGGCGGCGTCGACGCTGTAGCGGGAGAAGCCGCCGCCGAGCACGTCGTGGATGCCGCCGCCGGCCATCGCATGGAGCGTCCCCAGCGACATCGCGCGCTCGCCGCGCAGGAGCAGGAACTCGATGACCGATGCCGGCGGGAACTTGGGCGCGCCGCCGAAGCCCCCGTGGCGCGGGTCGTAGGTCTGCTGCAGCGAGCGCACCGCGTCGTCCAGCTCGCGCTCGCCGATCGGCTCGGGCGAGGGCGACAGGCGCGCTCCGCCGGCGAGCTGCTCGCGCAGCCGCTCGCTCCCGGCGCGGATCTCCGCGCGGTTGTGGCTCCACGACTCGGAGATCGCGTTGAGGATCTCGCTCCACGCGGGCATCCCGTGGCGCGGCTCGGGGGGATAGTAGGTGCCGCCGTAGAACGGCACCTGCTCGGGTGTGAGGAACACGTTCAGCGGCCAGCCGCCGTGCCCGGTCATCCCCTGCACGGCCTCCATGTAGAGCGCGTCGATGTCCGGGCGCTCCTCGCGATCGACCTTCACGCAGACGAACGACTCGTTCATCAGCGCGGCGATCCTCGGGTCCTCGAAGGACTCGCGCTCCATCACGTGGCACCAGTGACATGAGGAGTAGCCGATCGAGACCAGCAGCGGCTTGTCCTGCTCGCGGGCGATCGTCAGCGCATCGGGGCCCCAGGGGCGCCAGTCGACCGGGTTCTCCGCGTGCTGGCGCAGGTAGGGGGAGGTCTCCTGGGCGAGCGCGTTGGCCACCCGCTCAGGGTAGCTGCGGCGAGAGCCCGCCGAGATCGCCGGCCGGTACGCCGGGACGATCGAGCAGGCGTCTCAGCCGGGCGGGCGTCGGCCATTCGCCGCCGCCCGTGCTCGACAGCCTGACCTTGGCGATGCTCACCGAGAAGCGCCGGCCGCCGAGGCTGCCGGTGACCTGCTTGAAGCCCGAGCCGATGCGCACGGTGCCGGCCGCCGCCTGCCTGCCGCCGATGTGGATCGTGGCCGTCTGGAGCTGCCCTTCGCGCACGGGGATCGTGCCGCTCAGTTCGACGCCCGGGACGAACGAGAAGTGGCTGAGGATCGCCGTGGAGGTGTTCAGCCGGGCGTAGCCTCCGCGCAGGCCGCCGAAGCTCGCACCCGACGGGAGCGCCTGGTTGGCCTCGATCGTCGCGCTGATCACCTGGCGGTTGAGGTCGACGAGCGTGTCGAGGACCGCCACCAGCGTTTTCCCCGGCCTGCCCCCGAAGCTGCTCGGCGGTGTGACGTAGGCCAGGCGCGTGGGCGTCAGCGGCGTCGGCGCGAACTCGTCGGTGCTCGAGCGGCACGGCTGCACCAGGCCGCCGCCGAAGAACGTCGAGACGGCCGTGGCGGCACAGCCGCTCAGGTCGCTGCCGAGCACCGAGTGCCCCGTGAACGGGACGACCTCCAGCTGGGCGTCGGGGATCTGGGCCGCGACGGCCCGCGCGTTGGCCGTGGGGGTGCGCAGGTCCTGGGCCCCCGAGAGCAGCAGCGTGGGCACGTCCGGCAGCGGCCCCGCCGCCGGCGGCGCCGGCGCCGCGTCGGGCCAGTAGGCGCAGATCGGCAACAGGTCCGAGTAGAACGCGGTCGTCGCGTCGAACGGGTAGAACGCGGCGGCCGGCTCGCCGTGCAGCGCCGATCTCGCTTCGGAGAGCCTCGTGCTCGCGCTCGCGAAGCGCTGCCAGGGGAACGGCGTCTCTTCGCACGTCGTGGTCGTGAACAGCGCCTGGTCCAGTTCGCTGCTGTCCTGGCTCGCCGCCGCGACAGCCGCGGCCCGGGCGGAGGCTCCCGTGGCGGGCGCGGTGGCCACCGAGCGGGCGGCCGCGTCAGCGGCCGGAAGGCTGGGGATCAGCCCCTCCGCGAGCAGATCCAGGCGCAGCAGCGGGTCGGGGTCGCTGCGCAGCGCCGAGCGCACCGCTGCGGGCAGCAGCGCGCGCAGGGCCGGGTTGAGGTCGCCGGCCTCCAGCACGTCGAGCAGGTCGACCTCGCTCATGCTCACCGAGTGACGGTGGCCGGCACCGTCGTAGACCGAGCCGCTGAGCGGGTGCCGTCGCAGCAGCGCCACCAGCCGCGCGAGGTCGGTGACCGGGTTGGAGGTGATCCCGGCGCAGGCGCGGTCGGCGCAGAGTTCCTCCAGGACACCCGGGATCGCCTGAAAGGTGGTTATCTGGAACGGTTCCTCGCCTCCGGCCGGCACGACCGAGTCGAGCACGAGCGCCTCGACGTGCTGGGGGTAGCGCTCGGCGTAGTCGAGGGCGACCTTGGTGCCGTAGGAGGTGCCGTAGAGCACGAGCTTTTCGTAGCCGGCCGCCTGCCGCAGCGCCTCGATGTCTTCGACCGATTCCTCGGTCGTGAAGTCCGCGCGAACGGGGCCGATGTCGAGCGCGCACTGTTCGGCCGCCTCGCCCTCGCTGGCATCGCTGGGTTCTTCGAGCGCCGAGCAGCTCGAGCGGGTCCGAGGACCCGGTGCCGCGCTGGTCGTAGAGGAGCAGGTCGCGCGAGCCGAGCGCGGGGGCCATCCACTGGGCGATGTACTTGGCCAGCGGCAGCGTCGCCTGCCCCGGTCCGCCGGCGAGCGCCAGGACCGCGTCACGGCTCGGCGCCGGCCCGGACTGCAGGCGCTCGACGCTCAGTGGGAGCGTCCCGGGCAGGACGCCGCGGCGGTCGAGCGGAACGTCGAGGGTCGCGCAGGAGAACCCGGTGACGCTGGGGCAGGGGACGAAGCTAAGGCTCGAGGAGGCCCGGGAGGAGGCCGGCGAGCTCGCGAGCAACGTAGCGGCGAGCAGGGCCGACATAACCGGAAGGGGAGCTCGCCTCCACATTGCCAGCGACAATAGCTGCACTCGCCACGGCATTCGCCGGTAGGTTCACGCGGCGGCCTTCGAGCACGCCGACGAGGGCGCCGTGCGCGCCGAGCCCGAGCGAGCCGTGTGCCGCCGCGCTGCCCGCGACCGTCAGGCTCGCCCTCCCCGCGGCGATCGAGCCGGAGATGCTGACCCCGGGAACGTAGCTGTAGCCGTGCAGCGTGAGCGAGGATCCGGCGTACTGCGCCCAGCCGGCGCGCAGGCCGCCCGTGCGCAGGCTGGCCAGCAGCCCGGCGAGGCTTTCCGAGGAGGACAGGCCGAGCTGCAGGGCGAGCTGGCGGCCGAGGTCGGCGAGGCTGAGGGCGATCGCCTCCAGCGTGCGCCCGCTGCGCCCGCTGTAGCCGCGCCTGGGCGGCACCAGCGCCAGGCGTGCGGGCGGCAGCGGGGGTGGGCGCAGGGCCGCCGGGGTGGGCTCGGCGGCACAGGGCCGGACCGTGCCGCCGGCGAACAGCGCCTGGAGGGCGTCTTTGCCGCACGCGGTGGGCTCCTCGCCGAGCACCGAGTGGCCCGTGTCGGGCACCACCAGCAGGTGCGAGCCGGCGATCTCGGCCGCCACCGCGCGCGCTTCGGAGGTCGGGGTGCGCAGGTCTTCGGCGCCGCTGAGGATCAGCGTCGGCACGCTCGGGAGCGGCGCCGTGGCGGGAGCGGGAGCGGGGCTCGAGTAGGGCCAGCCGGCGCACGCCGGCACGTCGCTCGTTTCGATCGCGGTTGACGCGTCGAACGGGGCGAAGACGCTCGCCGGCAGCGCGGCGGCCGCGGCGCGCGCTTCGGCCAGCCGCCTCGCCGGGGTGGCGCTGCGGCTCCACGGGAACGCCTGCTCTTCGCAGGTCGTGGCGTAGTAGAGCGGGCTGTCGAAGTCTTCCTGCGATCCTTCGGAGCTGCCCGCGGTCGCCAGCAGGCGCGCGATCGGTGCGCTGTCGCCGGTGGCGGCGGCTCGCACGGCCGTGACGAACTGCGCGCGCAGCGCGGGCGAGAAGTCGCCGGCCAGCAGCAGGCCGAACAGGGCTTCGCTCGTCACCCTCACGCGGTGGGCCCTGCCTTCGCCGTTGATCGCGCGACCGCTCAGGGGCGCGCGATGCGTTCGCGCGAGAACGCGGGCGAGGTCGGCGACGGGTTCATGCGTGATGCCGACGCACTGCCGCCTCGCGCACAGCGCCCGCAGCACGCGGGGGATGGCCGCGAACGTCGAGCGGTCGAGCGGGTCGGGCCCGGTGGGTGTGACGACCGAGTCGAGCACCAGCCCTTCGACATGTTCGGGATAGGTCTGCGCGTACTCCTCGGCGACCTTCGTGCCGTAGCTGGTCCCGTACAGCAGCAGCTTTTCGTAGCCGCCCGCGCGCCTGATCGCCTCGATGTCGGCGACCGTGTCGGCGGTCGTGTAGAGCGAGCGCGTGGGGCCGAGCTGCGCGGCGCACGCTTCGATCAGCGGCCCGATCGAGCGGAACAGGTCCGGCCGTTCGAAGGCGTGACAGGAGAGGGCCTGGGAGAGCCCGATCCCGCGCTGGTCGAACACGATCAGGTCCCGCGTGGCCGCGACGGGCCCCAGCAGTTCGGCGAACTGTTCGGCGAGCCCCAGCGCGGGCTGGCCCGGGCCGCCGGCGAGCGCGATGATCGCGCTGTGCTCGTCGCCGACGCTCGCGCGGTGGCGGCGGATCGCAAGCGTGAGCGTGCCCGGGATCGCGCCGGTGGGGTCGAGGGCGACCGTGAGGTGGCCGCAGCCATAGTCGTTGCTGTCGCCGCACGGCGTGTAGGCGATCTGCGCCTGCGAGGTGGCCGGCGCGCGACATCCACGCGCTCAGGGAGATGAGCGCGATCGCCGCGAGCCTGCCCGCCGCCAGCCGCATGCCGTGGAACCTATCTCTCTGCGTCGCGCCGGCGTCGAACCCACGGCGCGGGGACGGTGCGCGCTAGGGTGCGCGCTGATGGCCGCCGAACGCGAGACAGTCCAGGCGTCCGGCGCGCCGCCGGCGATCGGCCCCTACAGCCACGCCGTGCGTGCGGGCGACCTCCTGTTCTGCTCCGGCCAGATCCCGCTGGATCCCGTCCGGCGGCGAGCTCGTCGGATCGACCGCCGCCGAGCAGGCGCAGCAGTGCCTGGAGAACCTCGTGGCCGTCTGCGACGCCGCGGGCACGTCGCTGGCGCGCGCGGTGCGGATGACGGTCTACATGACCGACCTGGCGGCGTTCGCGGAGGTCAACGAGGTGTACGGGCGCTTCTTCGGAGAGGATCCGCCCGCGCGCGCCGCGGTCGGCGTCCCCGCGCTTCCGCGCGGCGCCTACGTCGAGATCGACGCGGTCGTCGCGCTGTAGGGAGCGTCCTCCTCGAGGGGCTCCATGCTGCGCAGCGCGCGAGTGAGCAGCGCGAGCAGCGTCTCGCGCTCCTCGGGGTCGAGGGTGTGCAGCACCTCGTCCTCGATCGCCCCCTGCGCCCGCTCGGTGCGTGCGAGCGCCGTGCGCCCCTCGCCGGTGAGCTCGACGAGGTGCCGGCGGCGGTCCTGCGGGTCGCGCAGGCGCGTGACGTAGCCGAGTTGCTCGAGCTCGTTGAGCAGCAGCACGACGTTGTTCGCGTCCATGCAGAACGCGTCCGCGAGGTCCTGCTGGGGGCATGCGCGTGGTCGCGGACGTACGCGAGGGCGACCAGGTGGCGCAGGTGCATGCCCAGCAGCTCCTCGTCGCTGCGCCTGTAGAACTGCTTTGCCAGGCGCGAGAGAAGCACCATCGAACCCGGTGTGCAGCCGCTCCCCTTGCCCATGTTCTCGAGTGTATCTGTCATTGCAACATCTGTCATCAGAATAGCAGCGATCATAAAGATTTCATTGATCATCCCTGTTCTAATGATGATCCATGATATGGTGCTCCTATCGCGCAATCGGAAGGAGCCACATGAGCAACGACCTCACACGACAGAGCACCCGCCCAGCCGGCAGGACCAGCCGCCGCGAGCGGCGCGCAGCCCCGCAGGCACGGGCCTCCGAGCGGGGGCTCCTGGCCGAACAGGGCTACGCGGCCGAGCTCGCCCACGCCGGTCGCGCCCGCGGCTTCGCGGGCGCGCGTCACGGCGAGGACGCCGGCCGCGGGGGCCGTCCCGTGGCCGCCGCGCGCAGGGCGCTCGCGGGGATCGCGCCGCGGACCGCACAGCGGCGTGGCGCCGCGGAGCACGGGGCCGAGGGCGCCGTGCCCGCGGGCACGCTCGCGGCCGCACCCGAGCCCGCGCGGAAGGCGCGAGCGGCGCCGCTGGATCGCGCTGGCGGTGCTCTGCCTCGGCCAGCTCATGATGGTGCTCGACGCGACGATCGTCAACGTCGCGCTGCCCTCGATCCAGCGCGAGCTGCACTTCACGCAGGCGAACCTCACGTGGGTGATCGACGGCTACCTGATCACCTTCGGTGGCTTCCTCCTGCTGGCCGGCAGGTTCGGCGACCTCGTGGGGCGCAAGAAGGTGTTCCTCAGCGGCCTCGTCCTGTTCGTGTCGGCGTCGATCCTCTGCGGCCTCGCCGACAGCCAGTCGATGCTGATCGGCGCGCGCCTGATCCAGGGGATCGGCGGAGCGGTCGCCTCCAGCGTGATCCTGGCGATCATCGTCACCGAGTTCCCGCAGCGGGCCGAGCAGGCGAAGGCGATGGGCATGTACGCGTTCGTCTCGGCCGGGGGCGGCTCGATCGGGCTGCTCGCCGGCGGGGCGCTCACGCAGTCGCTGAGCTGGCACTGGATCTTCTTCGTCAACGTGCCGATCGGCGCGATCGCGCTGGTGCTCGGCTGGATGCTGATCGAGGAGAACGAGGGCATCGGGCTCGCCGGCGGCGTCGACGTGGTCGGGTCGGCCCTGATCACGCTCGCGACGATGTTCGGCGCGTTCGCGATCGTGAAGTCCGGCGAATACGGCCTCACCTCGGCGCGCACGCTCGGGATCGGCGGCACCGCGCTGGTGCTGCTGGGGGCCTTCCTCACGTGGGAGGGACGCGTGGCCAACCCGATCATGCCGCTGCGAATCCTGCGCCTGCGCATGCTGATGGGCTCGAGCCTCGTGCGCGGCCTGCTGATCACGGGCATGTACTCGGCGTTCTTCCTCGGGCGCCCTCTACCTCGAGCGCGTGCTCGGCTATGACGCGATCGACACCGGGCTCGCGTTCATGCCGCTGACGATCGCGATCGCTGCGATGTCGCTGGGGATATCGGCGCGTGCCGTCGAGCGCTTCGGCGCCGTCCGGACGCTCGCGGCGGGCCTGATGGGGATCACCGCGGGTCTCGTGCTGCTCGCCCTCCAGGGCGTCCACGCGGCCTACTTCCCGGGCCTGTTCCTCGCCCTCCTCGTGCTCGGGCTCGGCGCCGGAGCGTCGTTCCTGCCGCTGCTGACGATCGGCATGGCCGACGCTCCCAAGCGCGACGCGGGGCTGGCATCGGGGATCATCAACGTCTCGGTCCAGCTGTTCGGCGCGATCGGGCTGGCGGCACTCGGCACGATCGCGACCGACCACACCAAGGCGCTGAGCGCCGACGGCAGCCCGCTCGCCAGCGCGCTGACCGGCGGCTACCACCTGGCCTACCTGGTGGCGGCGGGCTGCGTCAGCCTCGGTGTGCTCGTCGCCTTCCTGATGCTTCGTCCGCCGGCGCGCCCGCTCGCGCAGGTGGAGGAGGAGGTGCGCGATCGCGCAGCCGAGCTCGCCGTCGCCTAGCTGGAGGACCCGTCGCGGAGCTCCGCCCGCTTGACCTTGCCGCTGGCGGTCTTCGGGAGCTCCGCGACGAAGTCGACGATCCGGGGGTACTTGTACGGCGCCGTGACGCTCTTGACGTGCTCCTGGAGCTCTCGCACGAGCGCCGGCGAGGGCGGGGCCTGGCCGGGGCGCAGCACGACCACCGCCCGCACCACCGCGCCGCGCTCCTCGTCGGGGGCCGCGACCGCCGCGGCCTCGGCGACGGCCGGATGGGCCACGAGCGCCGACTCCACCTCGAACGGGCCGATGCGGTAGCCGGCGGAGACGATCACGTCGTCGTTGCGCCCCTCGAAGTAGAGCCAGCCGTCCTCCTCGCGCACGCGGTCGCCCGTGCGCCAGGTGCCGGCGGCGCGGCGGTCCTCAACGCTCCAGGCGCCGTCGGCGCCGCGCAGCACCTGCTCGCCCAGGTAGCCGAGGAAGAAGGTGGGCACGCTCGCGGGGCTCACCGTCAGCTCGCCGCCGGCGATCGCGAGCTCCATGCCCGGGAGCGCACGGCCCATCGAGCCGGGGCGGGGCTCCTCCTGCAGCGGGGCACCCGTCAGCTGACCGGTCTCGGTCTGCCCGTACCCGTCGCGGATGCGCAGGCCCGTGGCCTGGTCGAACGCGCGCAGCACCTCGGGGTTGAGCGCCTCTCCCGCGGCCACCATGCAGCGCAGGTGCTCGAGCGGGCGCAGCGAGGCGCGCTTGGCGATCACGCGATACTCGGTCGGCGCCATGCAGAGCACGTTGACGCGCTCACGCTCCAGCAGCTCCAGCCGCTCGGCCGGGTCGAAGCGCGCGTCGTGCAGCAGGGCCGTGGCCCCCGACAGCCACGGCGCGATGAACACGTTGCGCGCGGACTTCGACCAGCCGCTCGCGGCTGTGCACCAGGCGAGCTCGCCCTCGCGCGCGTCCAGCCAGTGGCGCGCCTGCACGCGCTGGCCTTCGAGGTAGCGCTGCCCGTGGACCACCGCCTTCGGCTCGCCCGCGGTGCCGCTCGTGAACGTGATCAGGCACGGGTCGCCGCTCTCCAGCTCGGCGACCGGGGCCGGGGCGGACGCGTAGAGCGTCTCGTCGGGAACGAGGATCACCGGGATCTCGGCGGCGTCGGCCTGCTGCGGGTCAGTCGGCGTCCGCGTCGCCTCGCCGCTCAGCCCGGCGGCCTCCAGCTCGGCGCGATTGCGCTCGTCGGCGAGGATCAGCGAGGGTCGCGCGAGATCGATGCGCAGGCGCAGGTCCTTCGCGCGCAGCTGCTCGGTGCAGGGCAGCACCGCGGCCCCGATGCGGAAGCAGGCGAGCATGCCGAGCACCCACTCCGGGCGGTTGCCGATCAGCGTCATCACCACGTCCCCGCGGCGCACCCCGCGCTGCTGCAGCGCGCCCGCGACGCGCGCGCTGCGATCGGCCACCTCGCCGAAGCTCCACACGCGGCGCGAGCCCTCGCGGGCGAGCTCGAGCAGCGCCGGGGCATGCGGCCGGCGGCGGTCGAGCACGTCGCGAGCGAAGTTCACGCCGGTATTCTCTCCGAACCCGCCTAATCCGACCCTGGAGCGCGAACCGAAATGGCCGTAGCCGCCGATCTCCCCAGCGACATGTCAGACGAGCAGCGCGCGATCACCGAGATGGTGCGTCAGTTCGCCGACGAGCAGATCCTGCCGAACGCCGAGCACTACGACCACGAGGACTCCTTCCCCGAGCCGATCGTCGCGCAGATGCGCGAGCTCGGCCTGTTCGGCGTGACGATCCCCGAGGAGTACGGGGGGATGGGCCTCGACCTGACGACCTACGCGATGATCGTCGAGGAGCTCTCGCGCGGCTGGATCTCGATCTCGGGGATCGTCAACACCCACTTCATCGGCTCCTACCTGCTGATGAAGTTCGGCACCGACGCGCAGCGCGAGAAGTACCTGCCGCGGATGGCCACCGGTGAGATCAGGGCGGCGTTCTCGCTGTCTGAGCCGGAGCTAGGCTCGGATGTGCAGGCGATCAAAGCCTCCGCCAAGAAGGTCGACGACGGCTCCTACGAGATCAACGGCCAGAAGATGTGGGTGACCAACGGCCTGCTCTCCACGCTCGTGTTCGTGCTCGTCAAGACCGACCCCGACGCAGAGCCGCGCCACAAGGGATTCACCTGCTTCATCGCCGAGAAGGAGCCGGGGGTCCACGAGAACACCGGGCCCTATGCGGGGCTGAACGTGCCGCCCAAGATCAAGAAGCTCGGCTACAAGGGCGTGGAGTCGACCGAGCTGGTGTTCGACGGCTACCGCTGTCCGGCCGAGAACGTGCTCGGCGGCGAGCAGGCGGGGCTGAACGCCGGCTTCTCCCAGATGATGGATGCGCTGGAGGTCGGGCGCGTGAACGTCGCCGCACGCGGCGTGGGCATCGCCCAGCGTGCGCTCGAGCTGGCGCTGCGCTACTCCCAGGAGCGCAGGACGTTCGGCAAGCCGATCGCCGAGCACCAGGCGATCCAGTTCAAGCTCGCCGACATGGCCACGCAGGTCGACGCGGCGCGCCTTCTCACCCAGCGCGCGGCCCGGCTGAAGGACGCCGGCGCGCGCTCGGATCTCGAGGCGGGCATGGCCAAGCTGTTCGCCTCCGAGGCGGGCCGCTTCTGCGTGGAGGAATGCTTCCGCATCCACGGCGGCTACGGCTACTCCAAGGAGTACGAGATCGAGCGTCTCTACCGCGACGCGCCGCTGCTGCTGATCGGTGAGGGTACCTCCGAGATCCAGCGCATGGTGATCGGCCGCAAGCTGTTGCAGCGTCACAAGATCTGACACGCGAGCCGCGGGCCCGCGACGCGGCCCGGGGAGATGGGAGCCGAAGGGCGATGTCCGAGGACGCCAAGGCGCTGATTGAGCTCGCCACGCGCAGGTTCCTGGCCGAAGTGCCCGCGCTCGAGCCGATCAAGCTGATCGTCGGTGTGGAGCTGCGCGGCCGGGGAGACGTCCAGCAGTTCCGGCTGGAGATGCCGGGCGTGAGGGTCACCAAGGAGCCCGCCGCCGACGCCCGCCTGCGCGTGGAAATGCGCCGCGAGTTCTTCAACGTGATGGCCCGCGAAGGGAAGGTCGCCGACTGGATCGAGGCCTTCACCTACGGGCAGGCCAAGGCCTCCGGGCCGGAGCAGATCGTCAAGCTGATCGTCAACGTCGTGGAACGCCAGCAGGAGCGCGAGCGCACCCCCAAGGCGCGCCACCACGCCAACTAGCCCGCCCCGGGAGCCCCCGGCAGCGCGGCCGGCGTCGCGGGCATCGCGGCCGGGGCACCGCGGGCCGAGCGCGAGGGCCGGGCATCGCGGCCGCGGCGCCGCGGCCGGCTAGTGGTAGGAGGTGAGCTGCTCGGCGAGGAACGCGAGCGAGGCCAGCAGGAAGAAGCACATCACGATCAGCGAGAAGTTTTCGTTCATCGGCTGTGTCTCACCATGCGCTTCGAGGTGGGCGGCGGGACGCCGCGGCCACACCCTCAAGGTACAGCAATTCGCGGCGGGCGGCGGGGGTGCGAGGGGGTGACAGGACACCTCCGCCGCCCGGGCGGACGCCCGCGTCGTCTCGCCGCGAGGCCCCCCGGACGGATCGCCGCCCCGCCCCGCAAAAAACGAAGGGCCCGCCGGAGGCGGGCCCTTCATCAGGAGATAAGCATTGAGACGGCACGGATTGTACCCCACGGCTGGCTGGATAGCCAACCAGGATTTCGCGGTACCTGCAGGGGGTCGCTGCGCCCGGCCGGCGGGGCCTCAGTCGAGGACCGCGTCGTCGTCGTAGAGCTTGATCACACGCACCGCGCCGGCCGGAGCCGCGTCGAGGCAGAGCCTGCACAGCACGCACTCGTCGAGGTTCTTCTCCACGATCTCCAGCCCGCCGTCGTCCTGCACGGAGAAGATGTCGACGGGGCAGGCCTCGGCGAGCCGGCGCGCGAGCTCGGCGTCCCCGGCGGCGGCGTCGTCCACCTCGACAGCGATGAAGATCCCGTCCCTCCTCACGCCAGCTTCTCCCGGATCATCTCGGGGATGTCCTCGATCCGCTCGGCCACCGAGATGCCGGCCTGCGCGAGCCGGGTGATCTTCTCCGAGGCGGTGTCCTCCTTGCCTTCCACGATCGTGCCCGCGTGGCCGAAGCTCATGCCCGGCATCTCGTCCATGAAGCGGCCGGCCATGAACGCGACGATCGGCAGGCGCGAGCTGTTGTCGGTCACCCAGCGTGCGAGCTCGGCCTCCATCCGTCCTCCGGGCTCGGTGTAGATCACGATCCCGCGCGTCTCGGGATCGGCCTCGAACAGCGGCATCAGCTCGGCATAGGTCGAGCCGATGATCGCGTCGCCGCCGATCGACACCGCGGCCGACTGGCCGAGCCCGGCGGCGCTGAGCGTGGAGGACATCTCGGTCGTCATCCCGCCCGAGCGCGAGATCACGCCGATCGGGCCGGGGGTGTAGGCCTGCGCGGCGTTTCGCGCGGGGCCGCCGATCCCTCCCATCTTGACCACGTCGGGGACGATGATCCCGAGGCAGTTCGGCCCGATGATGCGGGCGCCGCGCAGCGTGGCCAGCTCCACCATCTCGGCCACGTCGCGGCGAGGGATGCGCTCGGTGACGATCACGACCAGCCTGATGCCGTTCTCGATCGCCTCGAACACCGCGTCCTTGGTGAAAGCCGGCGGGACGGTCACGACCGAGCCGTCGATCGGCTCGCCGTGGTGGGCGACCGCCTGGGCGACCGTGTCGAACACCGGCACCCCGTGCACCTCGCGTCCGAGGCGTCCGGGCGTGACGCCACCGACGACCTTCGCGCCGGCGCCGTAGTCGAGGCACTCGCGGGTGAGGTTGACGGCCTCGCGGCCGGTGATCCCCTGGACGATGAACGTCGTCTCGGCGTCGATCAGGATCGACATCAGATGGACGCTCCCTGGATCTTCTCCACCGCGCGGCGCGCGGCCTCGTTGAGCGACACGGAGCGGTCGGCGTAGTCCACGCCGTAGCGGTCGAGGATCTTGAAGCCCTCCTCCTCCCACGCCCCGGGTATGCGGAAGATCGCGATCTTCTCGGCCGGGTCGTGGCCGAGCTCCAGACAGGCCTTGATGACCCCGCGGGCGACGATGTCCACGCGCGTGTTGGAGACGATCGACATCATCACCGCGATCTTGTCCACGCCGGGCTTGCTCAGCACCAGCTTGGCCAGCCCGCAGGCCTTCGCCACGGACGGGTTGCCGCCGATCTCGCAGTAGTTGGCGGGGCGGCCGCCGTGGGCGCGGACGGCGTCGAACAGGGTCAGCGAGCCGCCTCCGGCGCCGATCACCAGGCCGAGGTTGCCGTCGAACTCGGTGACGTTGCCGGCGACCCCGCGGTGGTCCTGCGCGTCGACCTCCTCGCCCGCGAGCTCGAACGGGGTGGCCTCGCGCGCCTGCCGCGTCTCCTCCTCGCCGACGCCGAGGTCGGAGAGCAGCCCGCGGTGGCGGCCGCGCGCCTCGTTCTCGATGTCCATGTGCGCGTCCAGCGCCACGAACGAACCGTCCGCCAGGCGGCCCAGCGGGTTGATCTCGGCGAGGATCATGTCGTTCTCGACGAACAGCTTCGCCAGGCGGGTGACGATCGGAACCAGGCGGTTGAGCGCCGATCCGCTCACTCCGGTGGCGGCGATCACCTCCTTCGCCTCGAAGTCGCCGAACGGGAGGATGTTGGAGAAGTGCCGGCGGCCGACCTTCTCCGGCTGCTCCTCGGCGACCTGCTCGATGTCGATGCCGCCGACCGGCGAGAAGATCATCACGGGCTGCTTGCGGGTCCCGTCCCAGACGACGCCGGCGTAGTACTCCTGCTCGACCTCCGCCCTCGGGTCCACGAGCACGCCGCGCGGCATGTGGCCGTTGATCTCCAGCGCGAGGATCTCACGGGCGTGCTCCTCGGCCTCCGCGGGCGTGTCGGCGAACTTCACGCCGCCGGCCTTCATGCGCCCGCCCGTGAGCACCTGGGACTTGATCACGGTCGGCCCGCCGATCCGCTCGGCGATCGCGCGCGCCTCGGCGGGGTCGGTCGTGAAGCCGTAGTCGGTCACGGGGATGCCCGCGCGCTTGATCACCTCGCGGGCCTCGTACTCAAAGAACCTCATCGTCTCTGGCGGGGGTCTGACATCGGCGCCGGAACCCTATACGGCCACGGGCGGTGGATGCGCCACGGAGGCGCCAGCTCAGGCGGCGACGGGCGCCAGCCCGTACGCCTCGGCCAGCTCCGGATCCTTCCGGGCGAGCATTTCGGCGAGGTTGACCATCACCTTGCACTGCTTCCAGGTCGCGTCGTCCTGCATCTTGCCGTCGATCATGTGCACGCCGCGGCCGTCGGGGATCGCGGCGATCACCTTTTTGGCGAAGGCCACCTCCTCGGGATCCGGCGAGTAGACCTTCTTCGCGATCGCGATCTGGACGGGGTGCAGCGACCACGCGCCCACGCAGCCGAGCAGGAAGGATGCGCGGAATTGCGTCTCGCAGCCCTCCACGTCGCGGATGTCGCCGTAGGGGCCGTAGAAGGGCAGCGCGCCGACCGACGTGCAGGCGTCGACCATGCGTGCGATCGAGTAGTGCCAGGGGTCCTGCTGGTAGCTGGGGCGCGGCGCATCGGGGTTCTCGGGATCCGGGTCGGCGATCGTGCGGTAGCCCGGGTGTCCGCCGCCCACGCGCGTGGTCTTCATGCGCCGTGACGCCGCCAGGTCGGCGGGGCCGAAGCTCATGCCCTGGATACGGGGCGAAGCACATGCGATCTCCTCGAGGTTGGCCACGCCCTGAGCGGTCTCGAGGATCGCGTGGATCAGGATCGGGCGCTGCAGGCCCGCCTTGGCCTCGAGCTGCGCGAGCAGCCGGTCGACGTAGTGGATGTCCCACGGTCCCTCCACCTTGGGGATCATGATCACGTCGAGCTTGTGTCCGATCTCGCCGACGAGTTCGCTGATGTCGTCGAGCACCCACGGCGAGGCGAGCTCGTTCACCCGCGTCCACAGCGCCGTGTCCCCGAGCTCCATCTCGCGCCCCACCTTGATCAGGCCGGCGCGCGCGGCGAGCTTGCGGTCGACCGGCACCGCATCCTCGAGATTGCCCAGCAGGATGTCCACCGTCGGGGCGATCTCGGGCACCTTGGCGACCATCTTCTCGTTGGAGAAGTCGAGGAAGTGGATCATCCGGGAGGGCTTGAACGGGATCTCGCGCACCGGCTCGGGCGCGTCGATGGCGAGGGGCTTGAGGAAGTCGCGGGGGTTTCGCAAGGGCTCTCCTGGTTGCGCTTGGGAGGGGCTGTCAACGGTCGATCCTAGAAGTATCGGCGATGCGCCTGCGGCCTGCCCGTCGGCCGGCCCCAGCGCGTTCAGGGCCCGCTTCGGCGGCCCGGGTGTGCGGCCCCTCGCGTGCTCGCGACGCGCCTTCGGCGGCGCGAGGCCGCCGCCCCCCGAGCCCCGGCGGCGCCCCTTCGGCGGTCCGGGGCACGACGCGGGCGGCCGCGCCCGCCCACTAGAGTTAGACCCTCGAGGCGCCCGCGCGGAGCATCTCCACGGGACGTCTGCCGGCCGCGATCAGCAGCGTCGGCCCGCGGCCAGGCACCGGCGCGGCCCCATCGACCCCTCTTCCTAGGAGACCTGCGAGACCCCATGAGCGAGACCCAGACCGTCGAGACCGATCAGGCCGCGCGCGAGGCGAGCGGCGCACACCCGTACGGCCGCTACCTCGAGGAGTTCGAGGTGGGCGCGGTCTACAAGCACTGGCCCGCCAAGACCGTCACGGAGTCCGATGACCACCTCTTCTGCCTGATCACGATGAACCATCACCCGCTCCACCTCAACGACGTCTACGCGGCCGCGTCGCAGCAGGGGCGCAACGTCGTCGTGGGCCCGCTCGTCTACTCGCTGGCGCTGGGCATGTCGGTGAGCGACGTGAGCGGCAAGGCGATCGCGAACCTCGCCACCGAAGAGCTCAAGCATCCCGCGCCGGTGTTCCACGGCGACACGCTCTACTGCGAGTCGGAGGTGCTCGAGAAGAAGGAGTCGCAGTCCAAGCCCGACCGCGGCACCGTGAAGGTTCACACGCGCGTCCTCAACCAGGACGGCGTGCTCGTGGCAGAGTTCAAGCGCCTCGTCCTCGTCCCGCGCAGGAACCCGGGCGAGGCGTCCTAGCGCGCATCTGGGCGTCTCGCGCCGGGTGCCGGCGCCGGCCCGGGAGCAGGCTGTGGAAAACCCGAAAGCCACGCGATCAGGCGTGCGATAGGCTTTTCCACCGCCCTTCGCTGGGCGTTTTTCCGTTTGTGGAGCCAGTCCTGGCCCGGCCGCAGCGCCGCACGGCGCGCGCCGCAAATGCCCGCCAACCAAGGAGTTGCTTGGATCCGATGAACACCACCGTTCCCGCACCCACTAAGAACGAGCGCCTGCTCGCCTGGGTCGATGAGATCGCGGCCCTGACCGAACCGGAGGAGATCCACTGGTGCGACGGCTCCGCCGAGGAGTACGACCGGCTCTGTCAGGAGCTCGTCGATGCGGGCACCTTCGAGCGGCTCTCCGACGCCAAGCGCCCGAACTCCTATCTGGCCCTGTCCGACCCCGGCGACGTGGCCCGCGTGGAGGACCGCACGTTCATCTGCACCGCCACCGAGGCCGAAGCCGGCCCGACCAACAACTGGCGTGAGCCGGGCGAGATGAAGGAGGCGCTCGGCGAGCTGTTCAGCGGCGCGATGCGCGGGCGCACGATGTACGTCGTGCCCTTCTCGATGGGGCCGCTGGGCTCAGACAAGAGCCACGTGGGCGTGCAGCTCACCGACTCGATCTACGTGGCGGTCAACATGCGCATCATGACGCGCATGGGGCAGGGAGCCCTCGATGCGCTCGGCAGCGACGGGATCTTCGTTCCCTGCCTGCACTCGGTGGGCATGCCGCTCACGGACGGGGCCGAGGACGTGCCGTGGCCCTGCAACGCGGAGAACAAGTACATCGTGCACTTCCCCGAGACCCGCGAGATCTGGTCCTACGGCTCGGGCTACGGCGGCAACGCGCTGCTCGGCAAGAAGTGCTTCGCGCTGCGCATCGCATCGGTGATGGCGCGCGACGAGGGCTGGATGGCCGAGCACATGCTGATCCTCAAGCTGACCTCGCCGGAGGGTGAGGTGAAGTACATCACCGGGGCCTTCCCGAGCGCCTGCGGTAAGACCAACCTCGCGATGCTGATCCCCACGCTCGAGGGCTGGACGGTCGAGACGATCGGCGACGACATCGCCTGGATGAAGTTCGGGCAGGACGGGCGCCTCTACGCGATCAACCCCGAGGCGGGCTTCTTCGGCGTGGCGCCCGGGACCGGGCGGCACACCAACCCGAACGCGATCCACACGATCGAGCGCAACACGATCTTCACCAACTGCGCGCGCACGGACGACGGCGATGTGTGGTGGGAGGGGCTGACCAAGGAGCCGCCCGCGCATCTGACCGACTGGCACGGCAACGACTGGACGCCGGCCTCCGAGGCGCCGGCGGCTCACCCCAACGCCCGCTTCACGACCCCCGCATCCCAGGATCCGGCGATCGCCTCCGAGTGGGAGGATCCCGCGGGCGTGCCGATCGACGCGATGCTGTTCGGCGGCAGGCGCTCGACGGTCGTGCCGCTCGTGACGGAGGCGCTGGACTGGGAGCACGGCGTGTTCCTCGGCTCGGTGATGAGCTCGGAGAAGACGGCCGCGGCCGCCGGCACGGTGGGCGAACTGCGCTTCGACCCGTTCGCGATGCTGCCGTTCTGCGGCTACAACATGGCCGACTACTTCGCCCACTGGCTGAAGATCGGCCGCACCCCGGGTGCAAGGCTCCCGAAGATCTTCTACGTGAACTGGTTCCGCAAGGACTCCGACGGGCGCTTCCTGTGGCCCGGGTACGGCGAGAACTCGCGCGTGCTCTCGTGGGTGTTCGCGCGCTGCGCGGGACACGGCGCGGCCACCGAGACGCCGATCGGCCTGATCCCGCCGGTGGGCGGCGAAGGCATCGACACCCGCGGCCTCGATGTCTCGGAGTCGGCCATGTCCGAGCTGCTGCGCGTGGAGACCGAGGAGTGGAAGGCCCAGCTGCCGCAGTTCCACGAGCATCTCGCCAAGTTCGAGAACCTGCCCGAGGAGCTGCACGCGCAGCTGCAGAAGCTCGAGGACCGCCTCGGCTGAGGACGGCTCGGGCCGAGAAGGGCCCCGGCCCGGGAGCACCGGCAAATCCGGCGGGCGGGCGAGCCCGTGGGCGGCGCTACTCGTGCCCGTGGGCCTCGCCGGCGGCTGCCGGCGGGCGTGACTCCTCGGCCAGCGAGGTGATCGTGAGCGCGCCTCGGGCGGAGGACTCGAGCACCTCGGTGGCCTCCTCGAGCGAGCGCGCGTAGAGCTCGACGAGCAGGTGCACGATGATGCGGGAGTCGTCCTCGTGCTTGTGAAAGCGCACGTGCGTGAAGAACTCGCGCACGCCGTGGTCGCCGAAGGCGGCGTAGGAGAGGGCGTCGCCGGCCTCCGGTCCGGAGCAGCTCTCGACCTCTTCGGAGTCGACGGTCACGGTGCAGGAGGCAACCCAGGGGGTGCCGGCGATCATCCGTTCCCAGCGGTCCTCGATCGGCTCGACCCGCCCGTTGCTGAAGCCGAGATGCGGCTGGTCGTGCATGCAGTCCAGGCACTGGACCACCGCCTCCTGCAGCTCGTCCACGACTTCCGCGCGCTCGCCCGTCTCGGGATCGATCTTGTGGATGCCCTCGTAGTGGACCTGCACCTCCAGATCCTGGGACCAGCACCGATAACACCGCAGCCAGCTGCGCGCGCTCGTCTCCGCCATCGAACCCTCCATCGGTCCATTGTAGGCGCGATACGACGCCCGTCGCGAGCGGGGCGGTCCCGCCGGGGAGCACATCCGTCCGCGCGGCGGGCGTGCCGCCTGGTGGAGGTGTACATTTCGCTCCATTCTTCAGGGCCGCCGGAGGTCGTGGCCCGGGCAACCAGGAACTTGGGGGAAGACCATGCGGCGAATTGCGGCTCTGGCAGTGTCCTGTGTAGCGCTTCTGATCGTCTGCGCGGCTCCGAGCGGGGCGAGCGCGGCGATGTTCACACAGTGCCCGGCGGTCTACAAAGACACCGGCTGCCAGTTCCTTGTCACGGTCACACCCGCCGGCGAGACGGTCAGCGAAGATCCTGGCCAGGGGCCCTACGAGGGATCCGACGATGCCCTGGTCGGCGTGCAGAACAACTCCTCCAGCCCGATCACCTCGATCCACCTGTCGGCCGAAGACGAACTGTTCGGCTTCGACGGTGACGGCATGTGCCTGCCCGGAGGCGGGCCCATACCCAACGGATGCCAGGTCCTGAAGGAAGGGCCGGAACACAGCAAACCTGCTGAAAAACCGGGCACGCTGTGCGGGTATGAAGGCGAAATCAAAGAAGGCAAAGAAGTCAAAGTCGCGGTGCTCGAAGACTGCGGCTTCCCGCCCCCGTCGGGCGAGCCGTCGGGCGTGACCTTCCCGGAAGGCATCTCGATCGATGGCTTCGGCGCGAATGGCGATCCGGTGAGCGGCTACGAGGGGCCAACCTCCTGGTTTACGGGCATCGGTGCCCTCGGGAGCTCTCCGACCGGCTCCGGCACGGTCAACTTCTCGCCGGCGATCCCGCCCGGCGGCTCCACCTACTTCTCGCTCGAGTCACCGCCGGAAGGCGGGTTCGGGAGCCGGTCGACGCTCTCCACCGTACTGTCGGGCGGCGGCCAGAGCGCAGCCCAGATCAGCGTGATCCAGGGCACCGCGGTCACCGACTCGGCGACGCTGAGCGGCGCCAACGCCGCGAGCGCGACCGGGGCCGTGGCATATACCGTCTTCAGCGACCCCGCCTGCACGAAACCGGTGGCCGCAGCGGGAACCGTCGGCATCAGCGGCGCCTCGGCGCCGCCGTCGACGGCCGAGAACCTCGCGCCCGGGAAATACTACTGGCAGGCCAGCTACGGCGGGGACGCGAACAACCGCTCGGCGAGCAGCGAATGCGGCAGCGAGATCCTCACCGTGCTGGCTCCCACGAGCACCTCGACGATCCAGACGGGCGGCGGGGTGACGGGAGCCTCGATCCCGGTGCTGCTCGGCTCGAGCGTGACCGATCAGGCGCACATCGCCGGGTCGCTGGCGGCGAGCTCGACGGGATCCGTGACCTACACCCTCTACAAGGACAGCAAATGCACGGTGCCGGCGGCCACCAGCAGCATCGGGGCCGTCTCGGGCGGCCTGGCGGCGTCCTCGGCGCCGGTCAAACCGACCAAGACGGGCACCTACTACTGGCTGGCCACATACAGCGGCGACGGCGCGAACGCGCCGTCGGCGAGCGCGTGCGGCAGCGAGAAGCTGATCGTCTCGACCAAGGCCAACCTGAGTCTGCCGTCATCCAACAAATGCGCGAGCAAACGCAAGTTCGTGGTGCACCCGCGCGGTCCGCGGAACCTGAAACTGGTGAAGGTCCAGGTCTTCATCAACGGCAAATTCGTCAAAGAAGGCAAGCTGCACAACGGCGGCACCACGCTCAGCCTGGTGGGGCTGCCCAAGGGCACCTTCAGGGTCGAGTTCGTGGCCTTCAGCTCGAGTGGACACTCCTACGAGGACACGCGCACGTTCCACACGTGCGTGCCCAAAAAACACAAAAAATGATCGACGGCAGGGCGCCGGGCCGGCCGGCCCGGCGCCCTCGCGTGGCGGGCATCCGGCACCGGCCGGGCGCCCACGCGCGTGCTAGCCGAACGTGAACGCGTAGCCCGTCACTCCGGGGGCGAAGCGCAGGCCGAGCCGGTGTTCGCCCTCCCGCGGCAGCGAGACGAGCGTGTAGAGGCGCTGGCGCCGCACCGTGACGACGCCCCCGTGCACGTCGGCACCGGCGTCGGCGGCCGGGATCGGCCTCCCGTCGAGCAGCACCTGCACCGGCAGCGGGCGTTCGCCGGGGGAGCTCAGCACCAGGTAGACGTGCTTGGCCTCGAACTGCACGTCGATGCCCGCGTCCGCGCCGGCAACGGCGGGCTGGGCGGCGATGTTCCAGGTGCCGCTGAAGGCGAACCGGTTGAGCGCGAGGGGTTCCGGATGGCCCTGGCCGTAGTCGTGCACGCCGGCCACCGGGCCCGTCACCCAGCCCTCGGCGCGCGCGGTGCCGAGATAGGTCTCGGGGGTGGCTTCCTGGGAGGGGACGACCACATCGGTGGGGTGGCTCCTGCCGCCGACCTGCGCGCCCGCTTCGGCCAGGAGGGCGCGGATCGCGGTTTCGGTCTGCCCGTAGTCGCCCTCGCCGGCGGTCGCGTAGCGGACGTCGCCGCTTGCGTCGATCAGGTAGTCCGCCGGCCAGTACTCGTTGGCGTAGGCGTTCCAGGTGCCCATGTTGTTGTCCTGGACGACCGGGTAGCGCAGCCCGAACTGTTCGATCGCGTCGGCCACGTTCGAGGCGTCGTGCTCGAACGCGAACTCGGGAGTCTCCACGCCGACGATCGTGAGACCGTCGTGCCGGTAGGCGGCGTCCCACGCCTTCAGGTAGGGCAGCGTGCGGATGCAGTTGATGCACGTGTAGGTCCAGAAGTCGATCAGCACGACCCGGCCGCGCAGAGAGGCCATCGTCAGCGGACCGCCGCCCGGCGTGTTGAACCAACGCTCGGTTTCGGTGAATTCGGGTGCGGGGCCGAGGTCGGGCAGCTGCTGCGCGTCGGCGATCAGCGCCTGCTGGCTCGCGTCGGGGGCGGCGGTGTGCAGGCGCGAGGAGGAGGAGCCGCCGCAGGCCGATGATCCGTTGGCCGCCGTGAACCTCGCGCGCCGGCCCGTGATCTGGTGCAGCCTGCCGGTGACCGTGCCCGAGCACTCCAGGGCGGCGGTCAGGTTGACGTTGGGTATGTGCTCGGCCACGAACTGGTCGAAGTTGACGTCGAGGTTCGTGATCATCGCCAGCGCGGTCGCGATCATGATCAGGCCGAGCACGCGCTGCAGCGCTGGCCCGCGGCCGGCCCGGCGCACGCGGTCGAACACCCGCCGGCCGCCCAGCGTGAGGACCAGCAGGACGACGGCCGAGCCGAGCGCGTAGGTCAGCGCGATCGCGACCGTTTTGCCCGATGCGGCCCCGACGGAGATCACGGCCGCGAGGATCGGGCTCGCACACGGGGTGTAGACGAAGCCGAGCGCTCCCCCGACGAGCAGGCCCGAGGCAAAGCCGGTGCCACCCGAGCGGGGGCCGAACCGCGCCAGCCGCGACAGCGGCGCCTCCAGCCGCGCGGTCACTTCCGGGAGCAGCAGCGCGAGGCCGAACGCGAGCAGCACGACGATCGCGACGTCGCGCAGCGGGTCGCTGCCGAGGCCGACCCCGTCGACCACCTTGGCGACGCCCACGATCGCCACGGTGAAGGTGATCGAGAGCCCGAGCACGATCCCGAGCGGCCTGCGCCTGCCGCCCACGCCCCCCGCCGAGAGCAGCGCGGGCAGCACCGGCAGCACGCACGGCGAGAGGGCCGTGCCGGCACCCGCGAGGAAGGCAAAGCTCAGGAGGACGATCATCTGTTCTAAGCGTACGGTCCGCCCGGCGGCGATTGCGTTACACGGCGCCCGCCGATCGCCGCGGCGGCGAGCCGCCGGTGGGCCGAACTGCCCAGGGGCTCTCAGCGTCTGAGGATCACGTACACGGTGGCTGCCGCGAAGGCCATCTGGCCGAACGCGAGCGCGGTGCCGAGGTTGGGCGCACCGAGCGCCGCTGCGAGCAGGCTGGCGAGGATGAACGCGGCCACCAGCGTGAGGAGGTTGCGCGCCATCGCAGGGCCAGCGTCAGCGTCCCGGGGAGTCCGCGCTGCCGATCACGCGAGCCCGCGCTGCAGAACCGCGAGCAGCGCGGTGGTCTCGAGCCCGGGATCCTGGTCGGCCAGCAGCGCCAGCGCCGCCCGCCGCCCGCCGAGCGCCCGCATTCCCGCCTCGCCGTGCTCGAGCGCGAAGTCGGTCAATGCCCCCTCGCGCCGGGCGCGCAGGCGCCGCTCGGCGATGTCCAGTCCGGCGCGATGCTCCTCGAGCCCGGTCACGAGCTCGGCCACGCCGGTGGCCGGCGGCAGCGATGACACGGCGAGCACCCGCGTCGTGCTCGATCCCAGCGAGCGCAGCGCCGCGGCGAGGTCCATGCGGGTGCGGGTGGCTATCCGCCCGAGGTCGGCCTTCGTCACGACCAGCACGTCCGGGATCTCCATGATGCCCGACTTCAGGAACTGCAGGACGTCGCCACCGCCGGGTTGCACCACGACCGCGACCGTGTCCGCGACCTCGGAGATCTCGGTCTCCGCCTGGCCCACGCCGACCGTCTCGATCACGACCACGTCGAAGGCCGCCGACAGCGCCTGGGCGGCAGCGCGGCTCGCGCGGGCGAGGCCGCCGAGTCGCTCGCCGGCCGCGGTCGAGCGGATCAGCACGCCGCGGTCGGCGGGGTCGAAGTCGATCCGCGCACGGTCGCCCAGCAGCGCGCCTCCCGAGCGCCGCGAGCTGGGGTCGACCGCGAGCACCGCCACCGTGCGCCCGTCCTCGCGCCACGCCCGCAGCAGCGCCGAGAGCAGGGTCGACTTGCCCGCTCCCGGCGGGCCCGTCACGCCGATCACGTGCGCTGGCGCCTCGCCGCCGAGCGCCGTGGGGGAGACCTCCCTCAGCAGCGCCGCCGCCTGCTCGCGGTCTGCGGGGGTGGTGCTCTCCAGCAGGTTGAGCACGGCGGGCGCCGCGGTGAGATCCCGCTCGCGCAGGCGCGCTCCGAGGGCGGCGCCTTCGCCGCTCACGCCGTGCCGTTGGCGGCCGAGCCGTTGGCCCCGGCTCCCACCAGCGCGATGATGTCGCGCATGATGCGGGTGATATCGAAGTCCTTGGGGGTGTAGACGGCTGAGACGCCCGCGCCGCGCAGGAGCGCCACGTCCTGGTCGGGGATGATCCCGCCGACGACGACCGGCGCCTGCACGCCGGCCTCGTGCAGCGCGTCGATCACGGCGGGTATCAGCTCGCGGTGCGAGCCCGAGAGTATCGAGAGGCCGATCACGTGCACGCCCTCCTGCAGCGCCGAGGCGGCGATCTGGGCGGGGGTCAGGCGGATGCCCTCGTAGACCACGTCCATGCCGGAGTCGCGCGCGCGCACGGCGATCTGCTCGGCACCGTTGGAGTGGCCGTCGAGGCCGGGCTTGCCGACGAGGATCTTCGGCCGGCGCCCGAGCCGCTCCTGCAGTGTGGCGACCTCGCCGCGCAGCTCGTCGAGGTCGGCGTCGGCCTGCGCGGCGGCCGCCTCACCGACCCCGGTCGGAGCGCGGTAGCTGCCGAACACCGCGCGCAGCGTGCCCGCCCACTCGCCCGTCGTCGCTCCCGCGCGCGCGGCGGCGATCGTCGGGATCATCAGGTTCTCGGCGCCCTCGCCGGCCGCGGCGGCGCTCGCCAGCGCCGCGAGCGCGCGGTCGACCGCCGCCTGGTCGCGGGTGGCGCGCCAGCGCTCCAGTGCCTCGATCTGCTCGGCTTCGATCGCGGGATCGACCACCAGGATGCCGCCCTCGGCGTCGGCGGTGAGGGGCGATTCCTCGGACTCGGTGAAGCGGTTCTGCCCCACGACGACCTGCTCGCCGGACTCGATCCGTCGCAGGCGCTCGCGATGGGAGTCGACGAGGGCGGCCTTCATGTAGGGCACGGCCTCGACCGCGCCGCCGTGCTCGGCGACCACCGCCATCTCCGCGCGGGCGCCGTCGAGCAGCTCCTGCACGAGCCCCTCCATCACCTTCGAGCCCTCGAAGATGTCGGGGTACTCGAGGATGTCGGTCTCATAGGCGAGCACCTGCTGGATGCGCAGCGACCACTGCTGGTCCCACGGGCGCGGCAGCCCGAGCGCCTCATTCCAGGCCGGGAGCTGGATCGCGCGGGCGCGGGCGTCGCGGCCGAGCGTCACGGCGAGCGCCTCGAGCACGATCCGCTGCACGTTGTTCTCGGGCTGCGCCTCGGTGAGGCCCAGCGAGTTGACCTGCACGCCGTAGCGGAACCGCAGGCGGCGCGGCTCGCGGACGCCGTAGCGCTCCCGCCCGAGCTCCTCCCACAGGATCGACATCGCGCGCAGCTTCGCGTGCTCCTCGACGAAGCGAACGCCAGCGTTGACGAAGAAGGAGATCCGTCCGAAGACCTGTTCCATCGTCTCCGCGCCGCCCTCCCGGTCGGAGCCGCCGACCCGCTCCCGCGCCGCGTCGAGCACCGCGATCGCGTTGCTCATCGCGTAGGCGATCTCCTGCACGGGCGTGGCGCCGGCCTCCTGGAGGTGGTAGGAGCAGATGTTGATCGGGTTCCACCTCGGGACGTGCTCGACCGTGTAGGCGACCATGTCTGCGATCAGCCGCATCGAGGGCGCCGGCGGGAAGGCGTAGGTGCCGCGCGCGAGGAACTCCTTGATGATGTCGTTCTGGGTGGTCCCCTGAAGCTGCTCCTGGGCCACGCCCTGCTCCTCGGCGGCAACGATGTAGAGCGCGAGCAGCCATGCGGCGGTCGCGTTGATCGTCATCGAGGTGTTCATCTCCCCGAGCGGGATGCCGTCCATCAGCGCGGCCATCTCGCCGCGGTGGGAGATCGGCACCCCGACCTTGCCCACCTCGCCGCGGGCGAGCACGTCGTCGGGGTCGTAGCCGGTCTGCGTGGGCAGGTCAAAGGCGATCGACAGCCCCGTCTGACCCTTCTGCAGGTTGCGGCGGTAGAGCTCGTTCGAGGCCTTCGCCGTGGAGTGCCCGGCGTAGGTGCGCATCATCCAGGGACGATCGCGCTCGGGCAGGCGCGGAGGTTGCTCGCCGCTCATGTTCCCAATTGTACGGTCGCGCCGCTGTCTCTATCCTGCCGGGCATGGGTCAGACCACGGAGATGCCACGGACGGGCGGACCGGGAACGGGGCTCGGGGGCTCCTGGAACGTGGTTGTGCGCAACGACAACCACAACACCTTCGAGCACGTCGCGCGCACGCTCGCGCGCTTCATCCCCGGTATCAGCCTCAAGCGCGGTCACGAGATCGCCAACGTGATCCACGGCTCGGGGCGCGCGATCGTCTTCAGCGGCCACAAGGAGGTCGCCGAGCACTACTGGGAGCAGCTGAAGGGCGCGGGCCTGACGATGGCGCCGCTCGAGCGCTCCTGAGCGGCCCGGCGCCCGGCGGGCCATGCCGCCGGCGCGACGCGCCGCCGGCTCCGCCTCAGGAGCCGGCCCCGCCGGCGAGGCCGTTGCCGCGGCCGTTGCCGTGGCCGTTGCCGTCGCCGTTCGCGAGGACCGCGACGGGCTCGACGGCGCCGCTCGTGCTGAGATCCCACCAGCCGTAGAGCACCGGCACCTGGTACCAGCTCGAGTGCGTGGCCCGGAAGTGGATCATCTCGGGGCCCTCCCAGTAGCGTTCCCAGTCGAGGTACTCCTCGAAGGCGGCCAGCTGCTGGAACTTGTAGCGGTCATCGCGGGCGCGGTAGACGGCGTAGGAGCTGGCCCCGTATCGCAGGGCGGTCGCCGCCGCCTCCCCCAGCGCGGGCTCGAACTCGTTGGCCCGGAAGCCGGTCGCATACCAGGGGACGATCACCGTGCCGGCCATCAGGCACCCACCTCCGCGTGGATCGCGCCGGGGCCCTCCATCGTCCTGCCCTGGCCCTCGGCGTCGGCGCCCACGAGGATCGAGATCTTGCCGAGATGCTTGTTTTCGAGCATCAGCTGGTGCGCTTCGGCGACGCCGTCGAAACCGAGCGTGCGCCACAGCACCGGACGGATCTGGCCGCTCTCGATCAGCTCGTTGGCCTTCGTGCACTCGTAGGCGTTGGCGAAGTGGGAGCCGAGGATCTCCTTCTGGCGCATCCACAGGTACGCCACGTTGAAGTCGAGGTCGATCCCGGTGGTGCCGGCGCAGATCACGATTTTCCCGAACGTCTTGGCGGTGAACACCGAGGTCGGGAAGGTCGCTTTGCCGACGTGCTCGAAGACGATGTCGGGCGCGTCGCCGAGGATCTCCTTGACGCGCTTGGCGAAGCCCAGAGAGACCTTGAAGCGCGCCTTCTCCTCCTCGGCGCTCTCGCCGCCCTTGCGCATCATGCCCGCGAACTCGTTGCGGTCTATGTAGTCCACGGCGCCGAGGCGCTTGACGAGCTCGCCCTTCTCGGCCGAGGAGACCACGCCCACGCAGTGCGCGCCCGCGGCGGCACAGAGCTGGGTGGCGAACACGCCGAGGCCGCCGGCCGCACCCCAGATCAGCACGTTCGCGCCCGCCTGCAGCTTGCAGCGGGTGATCAGCATGCGGTAGGCGGTGAAGTAGACGAGGCCATAGGAGGCCGCCTCCTCCCAGGTCAGCGCCTCGGGCTTGGGCAGCAGCTGCTGGGCCTGCACCTTCGTGAACTGCGCGAAGGAGCCCCAGGTCGTCTCATAGCCCCAGATCTTCTGCGACGGTGCCGCCATCGGGTCGAGGCCGTGGACCTCGGGATCCTCGTAGGAGGCCTGGTTGCAGTGCACGACGACCTCGTCGCCGGGCTTCCAGCGCGTCACGCCCGCACCGACCTTCCAGACGATCCCCGAGGCGTCCGAGCCGCCGATGTGGTGGCCGAACTCCGGGTGGTCGCCGTACTTCATGACCGACACCGGCTGGCCCAGCGCGGCCCACACGTTGTTGTAGTTGACCCCCGCGGCCATCACCCGCACGATCACCTCGAAGGCACCCGGCTCGGGCACCTCGATCTCCTCGATCTGGAATGCGTCCTTCGGTTCACCGAAGCGCTCCTCGCGGATCACCCAGGCGGCCATCGTGGCGGGCAGCTCGCCCGGCTCGACGTCTACGGCGGAGACTTGTTGGAGATCGATTGCCACGTGCGCTTTAACCTCGTCGGTCGGGGTCGGGTCGGCCACCAATCCTAGCCGGGGGTCGCCCGCGAGGCGTGCTCGCACCACCCGGGCCGGCGGGCGCGCCCGCTCAGACGTGGGCGATCTCGCCCGCGTGCGCCGGCGCGGAGGCCGCGTGCGGCCCCTCGGCGGTGGCAGGAACGCTCGCCGCGGACATCGCGGGAGCGCTCGCCGGCGCCGTCGCGGGCGCGGTCCGCCGCCCGATCAGCGACCAGGCCGTGACCGCTCCGATGAGCGCCACCGCCGAGCCGAGCCGCAGCCCGTACTGCAGCGAGTACACGAACGCCTCGTGGCTGGCCTGGACGACCGCTGCGGGCACGCCGTGCAGGACGCCGCCGGATCCGAGGCTCGCCGCCAGCGACGAGCGCGCGCCGGCCGGCAGCGCGGGCAGCAGCTGGTCGATCTTCGAGCGTCCCAGGGTGGCCACCATCGCGCCGAGCACCGCCACGCCGAAGGTGCCTCCGACCATCCGGTTCATCGAGAGGATCCCGGAGGCGACCCCGGCCTTGGTCTGCTCGACGGAGTTCATCGCCGCCATGCTCATCGGCGACATCACGAATGCCATCCCGACGCCCATCAGAATGAAGCCGGGCAGGAGCTGGCCGTAGCCGCTGGAGACCGTGAGATGGGACTGCCAGAAGAGCGCGCCGGAGACGCACAGCAGGCCGAAGGTCATCAGCGGGCGGGGGCCCACCCGGTCGGCCAGGCGCCCCGCGAGCGGCGCGATCAGAACGATCATGAGCGTCGAGGGGAGGAAGCGCACACCAGCCTCCAGGGGCGAGTAGCCGCGGATGTTCTGCATGTAGAGCGCCAGGAAGAAGAACATCGCGAGCATCGCGAAACTGACGATGAAGGCCACGATGTTCGCGCCGAGGAACGTACGCGAGCGGAAGAAGCTGAAGTCCACCATCGGCTCGCGCGTGTGGCGCTCGATCACCACGAAGCCCGCCAGGCCCACGACCGCGGTCGCGAGCAGTGCGAGCTCGCGCGCCGAGCCCCAGTGCCACGCGTTGCCCTCGACGAGCGCCAGCACGAGCGCGCCGAGGCCGAGCGTGAGCGCAGCGACACCGGGGACGTCGATCCGCTGCGCAGCCGTCTCGTCGCGGGACTCCCGTACCGCGAACAGCGCCACCAGGACCGCACCGACGGCTACCGGCAGGTTGAGGAAGAAGATCGACTGCCAGCTGACGCTCTGCACGAGGAAGCCGCCGACCACCGGGCCGATCGCGAGCGCCATCGCGGACACCCCCGCCCATGTCCCGATCGCCTTGCCACGCTCGGCCGGGGGGAAGGCGTTGGTGATGATCGACAGCGTCGCCGGCATCATCAGTGCGGCGCCCGAGCCCTGCACGGCGCGCCAGACCACCAACCAGGTGTCGTTCGGCGAGAAGCCGATCGCGCCGCTGGCGACAGCGAAGATGGTGACGCCCATGATGAAGATTTTTCGACGCCCGAACAGGTCGCCGAGACGTCCGCCGGTGACCAGCAGCACCGCGAACGACAGCGTGTAGGCGTTCACCGTCCACTCGAGCGATGCCGTCGAGGCGTCGAGGCTGCGCTGGATCGACGGCAGCGCGACGTTGACCACGGTGTTGTCGAGCATGATCATGAACAGCGCGAAGCACATCGCTCCGAGCGCCCACCAGCGGCGGTTGTCCTCGGTCATCCTCAGCGATCGCATCCGCTCGGTCATGCTCCGGCTCCTTCCTCTGCGGGTCTGTAGGCGGCGATGTCCGAGCGGCGCTCGAGGATCAGCTGCAGCGCACCGCCGAGCGCAGCGGCCTCGTCGTCCACGAGCGAGCCCATCAGCTCTTCGAGCGCCGAAAGGCGCGCCTCGTTGAGCGCCTGTGGCACCCTGCGCCCCGCATCGGTGAGCCGCACGCGCTTCATCCGCCGGTCCGTGCGGTCCTCCTCGCGGCCGACCAGGCCGCGCTCGAACAGGCCGTCGACCGCCCGGCTCATCGCGGGGAGGGACACGCCCAGCGAATCCGCCGAGCGCCTTCACGGAGCGCTCGTCGCCGTCGGCGTCGAGCGCGCAGAGCGCCTTGATCTGGGTGAACGACAGGTCGAGCTCGGCGATCGCGTTGAAGGTGCCCACGTTCGCCGTGCGCATCAGGTAGGCCGCGAGCGCATACATGTCCCGCGTGACCTCCTCCCGGCTACGTGCCTTCGCTCCCGTCACTAGTTGCATGAGCGCAACTGTATTGCGCCCGCAATGGTTGCTTGTGTGTCATGCGTCACACATGGTTAATCTCTGTATAAATGACGATTCGCACGAACGCCCTCTCGGGCCGCGTGAGCGCACGAGCGGCTCAAGGCGGGAAGCAGCTCGTCGACATGAAGGCGCTCAGCCTCTCGACCAGCATGTTCGAAGCTCCATGTCACGACGTTGCCCAGCACGCTTGATCCTACCATGGCGACCCCTTTGACCTTACGTCCATTTCTCGTAGGCGGCCACGTCGACTTGCCGCTTTTGGAATGTGGGAGCGGCGTATCGGTCCCGCCGTTGATGTGCACTTCGACTTTGCTGAGGCCGGCTACGGCGGGCTGAGTTCTCGGTGCCTGTTCGGCGTGTCTGGAAGCCACCGAGCAGGACGAGGGCGTGCGCGCTCGGCGCGTGCCGTGAAGCGCAGCGCGCCTGGTACGGCTGCAGGAGCCGTGGAGCGGTGCCAGAGCAGTCGTTCCGGCAGGCGGTTGCACATGGAGAGCCACGGCTGAGCTGTCTCGCGTTCAGGCAGTCTCCCGCTCGCCGGCTTGTCAGCGCGAGCGGGTCGGCCTTGTGAGATGGGGAAGCTCAGTTTGACGGGGGTACTTCCGGTCCCCGAGCGCGACGTGCCGAGTGCGTCGAGTGGCCGAGGCTTTGCCGGACGTTGAGCAGGTAGTCCCCAGAGGATCGCCTGCGCACCGGAGGGAGCGACGTGGTCGAGGTCGACTCGACGATTCCATCGTGGACCGTCGGCTCGGGCCTTCGTGTCGACACCGGTAGTGCCTGCTGCGTTCGCTGAGCGCTTCGGTGAACTCCTGATAGCCGCGAGATGCTCGTCGGCCCACTGGAGCTTGAGTGCGAGCGAAGCGGTGGTGCCACGCACCCTCGCTCTCGGCCTGAGAGTGCGGGCGGCCACCGTCTACCCTTGGAGGATCATGCCGAAGGACGAGAAGGACCAGCAGACGGAGAGACCTCCACGGGCTACAGGTACGGTGCCGTTCGTGACGAGTTCTTCGGCAACCTCGAGAAAGCCGCGCCTCCCGACCATCCGACTCGGACAATCCAGCGGCATCCTTGATCCGCCGTCGCAGTTCGGCTGACGCAGCGTGACGCTCTCGGTCGGCGGACTCGCGGCGTTCGGCCGCCCTAAGAGCGCACCGATGATCTTGTCCTCGCTCTGAGCGGCCTCGGGGTGCGCAGCCAGCTCGTGAACTCCGCGAATCACGGTCGCGATACCGCGGTTGTAGCGCCATGTGAACTCGTTGAGGTAGCCCTGCAGCCAGCGATGGGACACCTTCTTGTAGGTCCCCCGGATCGACGGCTTGACGTGGCCAAAGAACCCCTCGATGGTGTTCGTGTACGCGTCGCCGATGACGTACTCGCCGGCTGCGTGACGTACTCGACTATGGTCGGCGAAGTGCGTCCAGCTGGTTGTAGGCGGGCCACTCGTCGGTGTAGACGATCGACTCGGGGCGACCCACTCGATGACCTGCCGCTGGATGTGCGGCCCACGACGGGACGGCACGACGGTTGCCTTGACGCGTCCACCTCGCTCCACTGCGGCGAGGACGGTCGCTCTACTACGTTCCCGCAGTTTCATCGCCTTCTGGCGCGCCTCGGGGTCCGTCGCCATCCGGTGGTGCTTACGCGGCCGTCCGTCGGGGGACATCTCGTCAATCTCGACGGCCCCGGAAAGCGGCTCTCCGTCCTCGGTCATGAGCTTGTTGCGGATCATGTTGAACATCCGCCACGCGGTCTTGTAGGTCACGCCCAGCTCGCGCTCTAGCTGCTTGGCGGACACTCCGCAGCGAGTGCTCGTCATCAGGTGGATCGCGAAGAACCAGAGGTGCAGCGACGTGGAGGACTTGTGGAAGATCGTCCCGGCCGTGCGGGTGGAGGTGCAAGCCGCAGGAGGCGCAGTCCCACGCGGGCCGTTCCGTGGCCTTGTGGAACTTGCGCTCGACGCTCGCATTTCGGGCAGTTGGCGTGCGAGCCATCCTCGGAGTAGCGGGTGCGCCAGAGCTACTCTAGGCAGGCGTCGTCGTCGGGGAACGCTCGCATGAACTCCATGAGCGAGAACGTGCGACTCGGAGTAGTCGGTCCGTACGGGGTTGTCTCGGTTTACTGGAGGCATAGCGAAAGCCTACCTTAAAATGTACCCCCTGTCAAGGGATATGTGTGTCATGCGTCACACATGGTCACGCCTCGGCATACGTGCGGTTTCGGTCCGGTTTCGCAGTCGGATTGGCGCTTGTTTGGGCAGCAAATGTCCATTCCTAAGAGAACTCTCATGCGCTAGACTTGCCGCCGTCGCGTCACGGCGCGGGTCTCCCCTGACATCGCTCGGGCACGACATCCAGGGCCGCGTAGGTTCACTTCAAGGGGGGCATGCGCGTGCCCTGGACCCAACAATGGCCATCGACATCCCAGGGGGGAACATGTCTTTGTCGCTCGCGGTCGCCGTCATCGTCATCCTCGACGTGGCGCTGATCGCCTTTCTCGCGTGGATGATGTCTCACCCACGGCACCTGAGACCGCACGTTTCGAGCAGCGAGGCAGCGAGCCGGCGGCCGACCGAGCAGCCCAGCGAGGTGCGTGTGATCGAGCTGATCAGCTAGTAGGTGGCGCAGGCGAGTCTCCACGCCGTTCAGGGGTCAACGGTTACACCCCCGCGGTATGAGGCTCATACCTTCCAGGTGGCGCGTTGGCCACCGGGGGTTGGGCGATGGTTCCTCTAGTTGCTCAACAAGCGAGTGCTGCGTCCCCCGGTGGCCGCGATCGCCGCGGCGTTCTCCCAATGGCCATTTTGGGGGGGCGGGGGCAGGGCTTCTGTGGGATGATGCGCCCCGTGGTTCTCCTCATCGTCGTAGCCGTCCTCATCACGGCCATTGCCATCGGGATCGGCCGCTGGCTCCAGCGTAAGGGCTCCGACGTGGAACGACACCACGGCGACCTTTGAGCGGATCCCGGGCGTTCTGATCACGACCGCGGACAGCTGCGCCCCGCGCCTTGCCTCGCGGCGGCTAGATTCCAACTGTCCATGGTCATCGCGGCCGTCCTCGTCGTGGTCCTCATCGCCCTGGTCCTCGGAGATCTGGCGGTCCTCCGCATGCGCCTGAAGCGGAGACGCGACAGGGAGTCCCAGACGCGTAGTCTGTGACCGAGATGGTCTTGGCTGTGGGCACAGGAGTGGTCGTGATCGTGGTCGCGATAGCGGTTGTGCTGCTCGTACTCATCGTGAGCGCATCGATGCGCGGCCGGCAGAAGCGAGGCGCGGAACGCCGCGCCGAGGACAAGCCGCCCGATCCGCCCGCCACTGCCTAGGACTCCTGGGGCGAGATTCAGCCGACAGCCCGGAGACATAGGCAACGACCCGCTTCCCATAGAGAACTCCTATGCGTTTGGCTAGACTGGCCTGCGGTCATCGGGGGGTGGCTGACCGAGGTCCCCCCTAAGTCGCCTTTCATGCCGAGCGCATGTCCCTCGGTGACCGCTAAATCCTCTGCGGGTGCCGGACGGCGGTCAGGGCGCCGCGAACGGCAGCTCGACCACCTCGGCGGTCACGCCTGCGTCGCCGACCGCGACCGTCGCGCCGGGCTCGGCCTCGCGGCGCACGAGCGCCAGCGCGATTGGACCCAGCGTGGGCGAGATCGCGGTGCTGCCGAGCCGGCCCACCGACCGTTCGCCGACGGTGAGCGGATCACCGGGGTGGGCGGGCGCGGACATGCGCAGGCCGCGCAGGTGCCGGTTGGGCTTGCCCTTGTAGTAGAGGCGGGCGACGGTCTCCTGCCCGACGTAGCAGCCCTTCGTGAAGCTCACCGCGCGCTCGTTGAGCCCAGCCTCCTGGGGAATCACGGTGTCGTCGAGATCGATGCCGTAGCGCGGGCGACCGCGCTCCACGCGCAGGCACTCCGCGGCCGTCTCGGACACCGTGACGGCGCCGCGCCCGCACAGCGCCGAGGCGAGCCGCGCGCTATCGGCGGCCTCGCACAGGAGGTCGATCCCGACGTCGGTGCGCACGGCCAGCGCGGGGATCCCGGCGATCTCCACGCGCCGGTTGCGGTGCTCGGCCTCGCCGGGGCCGTCCGCGCCGCAGACGCGATCGGCGTCGGGGCCGATCAGCGACAGCAGGCCCCGCTCGAGCGTGCGCTTGTGGAGCTCAACGTGGAAGCCCACCTTGAAGCGGCGCACCATGTCGAACAGCGCCTGGAGCGCAACCCGCTCGGTGTCCAGCAGCAGCTCCGTCGGAGCCTCGCCGGGCTCCGGCCCGACCGCGAGGATGCGCAGATCTCCGAGCATGCGGCCCTTGTGCGTGAGGAAGGCCGCGTAGCAGCCGTCTCCGGGGCGCATGCCGGCGAGCTCGTTGGTGACCTGGCCGCCGAGGAACTCGACGGCCCCCTCGCCGGTGAGGGCCAGCTTGCCGCGCTCGGAGCGGTCGAACAGCCCGCAGCCCCGGCGGAGCGTCAGATGCTCCGCGGCCAGGGTGTCCTGCTGGGCGATCGCCATGTGTTCGAGAATAGCCGCGGTAGGCTTCCTCTCGTGGCTCTCGCCGAGACCTACCAGGAGATCGTCGACTCGCTCCCCGACGACTGGACCGACCTCGAGCTCGACATGCGGATCGCGGACGAGTCGCGCTACGTAGAAGCGGCCCTCTACCTGGCGACCTGCAACGCGCGGCCCTACTCCCACCACGACTGGCACTGGCGACTCCCGGTCGCCCACCGCTTCGGGCATGCCGCCTCGGCGCCGACGGTGCACGGCGCGCTGCGTCTGCTCGACGAAGCCGGCATCGAGGGCGAGCTCGCGGTGCGCGAGACGCGGAGCGGGCGGGTGGAGGTCACGCAGATGTGGGGGCGCCCGCAGTCCGCGCGCGAGGAGTTTCGCCGCCTGCGGGCACAGTAGGGATGGCGCGTGCGCTTGCGCTCGTGCCCGATCTGCTGTTCGGATCGCGCCTGCAGGGCGCGATGGAGGCGAGCGGCCAGCAGCTCGAGCTGCTGCAGGACGAGGCCCGGCTGAGGACGCGGCTCGGCGACGGCGAGGGTCCGCCGGCGGACGTGATCGTGGTCGACCTCACCGACGCGGATCTCGACGGCGCGGGGATCCTCGAATCGCTGCGTCGCGACGGACAGCTCGAGGGGCTCGCGAGCATCGGCTTCTACTCGCACGTCGATGCCGCCGCCCGCGAGCGCGCCGAGCGCGCGGGCTTCGACCTCGTCGTGCCACGTTCGCGGATGGCGCGCGAGGGCCCGGCGCTCGTGGCGGGGCTGACCTGAGCTTCCGCGTCAGGATGCGGGCGCGAGCGGGCGCCGCGCACGATGAAGCGGGTGATCGGCGGCCGCACCGGGCCCGGGCAGGGCGCGCACGTCGTCGACCGACAGGCGCTCGCCACAGCGCTCGCAGATGCGGTGCTCGTCGACCGTGCCTCCGCAGCCGCGGTGCTCGACGAGCGTGGCGGGGCCTCCGTCGGGCGCGGCGTACCGGTCGCCCCAGCGCATCAGCGCGTAGACGGTCGGCCACAGGTCGAGCCCCTTCGCGGTGAGGCGGTACTCGTGGCGCGGCGGGTGCTCCTGGTAGGGGGTGCGTTCGAGTACGCCCTGCTCCTGCAGGCGCGTGAGCCTCGTCTGCAGGACGTTGCGGGCGATGCCTAGATCGGCCTGGATCTCGTCGAAGCGCCGCAGTCCGAGCATCACGTCCCGAACGATCAGCAGCGACCAGCGCTCGCCCACCACCTCGAGGGCGCCGGCGATGCTGCAGGTCTGGCTGTCGTAGTCGTTTTTCAGCATCACGGAGAGCATAGCGCCTAGCGTTGCATGACGCAACTCGCTTGTGCTACGGTGCGTTTCATCATGCAACGTAAATGGCAGATCACATCCATCGTGTGTGTCGGGGTGTTCATGGCGAGCCTCGATCTGTTCATCGTCAACATCGCGTTCCCGGCGATCGGGCACCACTTCGGGGGGGCATCGCTCGGGTCGCTCTCGTGGATCCTCAGCGGCTACGCGATCGTGTTCGCGGCGCTGCTGGTCCCGGCGGGCCGCTGGGCCGACGCGTTCGGTCGCAAGCGCGCGTTCCTGCTGGGCGAGGGGATCTTCGTGGCGGCCAGCGCCGCCTGTGCGCTGGCGCCGTCGGTCGGGCTGCTGATCGCCGCGCGCGTGCTCCAGGCGGCCGGAGGCGCGCTCATGCTGCCGACCTCGCTGGGGCTGCTGCTGCCCGAGTTCGCGCCCGAGGAGCGGCATCTCGGAATCGGCGTGTGGGCGGCCACCGGAGGCATCGCGGCGGCCGCGGGACCGCCGCTGGGCGGCCTGCTCGTGCAGGCCGACTGGCGTTGGGTGTTCCTGGTGAACCTGCCCGTCGGCCTGGCCGGGATGGTGCTCGGCGCGCGCACGCTGCGCGAGCGGCGCGAGGTGGACGCGGCGCGCCCCGACGTGGTGGGCGCGGCCGCGCTGATCGTGGCGATCGGAGCGCTCGTCGTGGCGATCGTCCAGGGCCAGAGCTGGGGGTGGGGCTCGCCGGCGATCCTCGGCCTGTTCGCGGTGACCGCGCTGCTGCTGCCATGGATCTGGTGGCGCTCGGAACGCAATCCCGCGCCGATCGTCGACCCCGCGATGCTGCGCGTGCGCAGCTTCGGGCTGGCGGTGGGCGCGTCGGTGCTGTTCTTCGGTGGCTTCGGGGCGATGCTGCTGGCGGGCGTGCTGTTCCTGACGTCCGTGTGGCACGAGCAGGTGCTCACCGCGGGGCTGATGCTGTTCCCCGGGCCGGCGATGGCGGCGCTCTTCAGCGTGCCCTCGGCACGGCTCGGCGCGCGCGTCGGCTACCGCATCCCCGGGGTGCTCGGCTCGGCCCTGTTCGCGGCCGGATCGCTTTGGTACATCGCCACGACCGGTGACACGCCCGATTACCTCGGCGAGTACCTGCCGGGGATGATCATCACCGGCATCGGAGTGGGGCTGATCCTGCCGACCCTCACCGGCGCCGGCGCCTCCTCGCTGCCGCCCGATCGCTTCGCCACCGGTGCGGCCGTGCTCACGATGGGCCGTCAGATCGGCGCGGCGCTCGGCGTGGCGGTGCTCGTGGCGGTTCTCGGGACGTCCGCCGCCACGGCTGCGGACTTCCACACGGCCTGGCTGGTCACGGTGGCCGCCGGCGCGGCCTCCGGACTTACGCTGATGGGCCTGGGCGCGCGGTCGCCCGGCACGCGAGCCGCGGGCGTGCTCGCCGAGGGCGCCGCATGAGCGCCATCGAGGAGGTCCGCTCGCGCAGCTTCAGCTGGGCCGATCCGGCCGAGGCGGCCGCGCGCGGGATGACGCGCTCGGGGCTGCAGTACATGTCGGAGATCCTCGCGGGCACCGTCCCGCCGCCTCCGATCGCTGTGGCGCTGGGATTCTCGATCGTCGAGATCGCCCGGGGCCGCGCGGTCTTCGCGATGGAACCGCAGGAGTGGATGTACAACCCGATCGGATCGGTGCACGGCGGCATCGCGGCAACGATCCTCGACTCCTGCATGGGCTGTGCGGTGCACACCACGCTGGAGGCCGGCGAGGGCTACTCGACCACCGACCTGCAGGTGCGCTATCTCCGTGCGATGCGCGCGGGAGCCGGCCGCGTGCTCGCCGCCGGCCGGGTCGTGCATGCGGGCCGCCGGACGGCCACGGCCGAGGGGCGCCTGTTCCTCGAGCGCGACGAGACTGTCCTCTACGCCCACGCCAGCACCGGCTGCGTGATCCTCCGCTGAGCGCGCCGCCGGCGCTCCTCGGGGCCCCCTCGCAGAGGGGGCCGGGCAGCGCCCTGGCCGAGCCCGCGGCCGGGCTGCGCTAAAATGCTTGCCTACTGGCAACTATTATTCCGGCGGAGGTGGGCGGCACGTGAGCAGCGCAGGTCAGACGGCTCGAGCCCGGCTCGCGGCCGATTCGCCCGCCGAGGGCATGCCGGACGGCTCGGCGGCCCGCCTGCGCGCGGTGGTCGGCAAGCTCTCGCGGCGGCTGCGCCCGACGCTCGCGGGCAGCGGGCTCTCCCCCACACGCCTCTCGGTGCTCGCCACCGTCGCGCGCCGCGGTCCGCTGCGGATCTCCGAGCTGGCGGCCGTCGAGGGCCTGAACCCGACCATGCTCTCGCGGGTGATCGCCGACCTGTCGGCGGCGGGACTCCTGCGGCGGCTGCCCGACCCCCAGGACGGCCGCGCGGCGCTCGTCGATGCGACCGCCGCGGGCAGGCGTCTGCGGGCGAGGATCCAGCACGAGCGCACCGACGTGCTCAGCGTCCTGCTGGCCGAGCTCGAGCCCGAGCAGCGCGATGCCCTGGATCCCGCGCTCGAGGTCCTCGAGCAGCTCGCCGAGCGGCTAAAGGGCCGCCCGGCATGAGGTTCCCCCGCGGCCGCGCGCAGTCGGACTCGCCGGACGGTCTCTCGCAGCCGGACTCGCCGGAGGGTCTCTCGGTCGGCGCGCGCATGCGCGAGGCGCGCAGCGTGACGTTCGCCGCGCTGGCGGTGCCGAACTACCGCCGCTACGTCTACGGGCAGTCGGTCTCCCTGGTGGGGACCTGGATGCAGATGACGGCTCAGTCGTGGCTCGTGTACACGCTGACCCGATCGAGCACCGACCTCGGTCTGGTGGTCGCCCTGCAGACGCTGCCGGTCCTGCTCCTTGGACCCTACGGCGGCGTGATCGCCGACCGCGTGGACAAGCGCCGGCTGATGGTGGTGCTGCAGAGCGCGATGGGCGTCCAGGCCCTGATCCTCGGGCTGCTGACCGTGCAGGGCGACATCCGGTTCTGGGAGATCGGCGTCCTCGCGGCGCTGCTCGGGCTCAACAACGCGTTCGAGAACCCGGCCCGGCAGTCGTTCATGCTGGAGATGGTCGGCCCCGAGAACCTGCGCAACGCGGTGAGCCTGAACTCGGTGCTCGTCAACGTCGCGCGCTCGGTCGGGCCGGCCGTGGCGGGCCTGCTGATCGCGACCGTGGGAGAGGGGGTCTGCTTTCTCGTCAACGCCGCCAGCTTCGCCGCGGTGGTGGTCTCCCTGGCCGGCATGGATCGCTCCGCGCTGCGCCCGAGCCCGCCGGCGGAGCGCGCACCCGGGCAGCTCCGCGATGGCCTGCGCTACGTGGCCGGGACTCCGGAGCTGATGATGCCGTTGCTGATGATGGCGCTGGTGGGAACGCTCGCCTACGAGTTCCAGGTGTCGCTGCCGGTGATGGCCAAGCAGGCCCTTCACAGCGACGCGCGCGGATACGGCTTCATGATCGCCGCGATGGGTGTCGGTGCGGTGGGCGGCGGGCTGCTGGTCGCGGCGCGCGGCCGGATCGGCCTGCGCACGCTGATTCTCTCCGCGAGCGCCTTCGGCGCGGCGCTCCTGCTCGCGGCGCTCGCGCCGACGCTCGGCGTCGAGCTGGCCGCGCTGGCGCTCGTCGGCTGGGCGAGCATCACGTTCATGGCCACCGGGAACTCCACGCTGCAGCTGAACGCCGAGCCCTCGATGCGCGGGCGGGTGATGGCGCTGTGGTTCGTCGCCTTCCAGGGCAGCACGCCGATCGGCGCTCCCCTGATCGGATGGGTGATCGCCCTCGGCGGCGCGCGCGCCGGGCTTGGCGCCGGCGCCGGCGCGTGCGCGGTTGCCGCGATCCTCGGTGTGTTCGCGTTGCGGCGCGTCCGCCCCCGGCGGATCGGCGCGGCGGCCCGCGCGGCCGGCGAGCTGGGCGAGGTCGCCGGGGTGGGTGAGGTCGGCGGGGTGGGCGCGGTCAGCTAGCCCGCGTGGCCTCGCCGCCGCCGACCTCGGCGTGCAGGGCCTCCGCGGGGTCGAGCGGAATCAGGGCGGCATTGGGGACGCGCTCGAAGCGCGTGAGCAGCTCGCCGGCGCGCACCGCGAGCGCGGCGCGGATCACCATCCCGTGGCAGACCACCAGGGCGGGCAGCTCGCCCAGTTCGACGTCATCGAGGGCTGCCGCCACGCGCCGCTCCTGTGCGGCGAAGGACTCCCCGCCGGGGAAGGCGAAGCCGGGGTCTCCGGCGACGAAGGCCGCGAAGCGCTCCGGCGCGCGCGCCTGGATCTCCGCGAAGGTGCGGTCGGTCCAGTCGCCGGCGTCGGTCTCCATCAGGCGCGCGTCCTCCCGCGGCTCCAGTCCCAGCCGTCGGGCGACCGCGTCGGCCGTTTCGCGCGCGCGCAGGAGCGGGCTGGTCCAGAGCGCCCGGAAGCCGTGGCCGGCGGCGCGCTCGGCCAGGTCCAGCGCCTGCTCGCGGCCGGTGTCGTCCAGCGGGATCTCCTGCTGGCCCTGGAAGCGGCCCTCGTGGTTGTAGGCGGTCTGACCGTGGCGGGCGAGGTAGACGAGCGAGGGCGCCGGTGCGGGCATCCTGCGAGCATATTGCGTGACCACCCGAGCCCCCGGGCCGCGGAGACCGGGCCCGGCACGTCATAGACTCATGCCGATGCGTCGCAGGGTCACCTTCTCGCGCAACCTGACGCTGTCGCTGTCGCGGACCTGCCGCTGCTACTGCAAGTACTGCGCCTTCGCCACGCGCCGCGCACATCTCTACTCGCCGGAGGAGGTGCTCGCGCAGCTCGACGGGGCTGCGCGCCGCAACGTGAAGGAGCTGCTCGTGCTCACCGGCGAGCGGCCCGAGGTCAACGCCGAGGTCGCCGGGCGCCTGCGCGAGCACGGCCACGAGGACTTCACCGGCTACGTCGTGTGGACCTGCGAACGGGCGCTCGAGCGGGGCCTGCTCCCGCACACCAACCTCGGCGTGCTCGGCCGCGAGGATCTCGCCCGCCTGCGGGAGGTGACCGCCTCCCAGGGGCTGATGCTCGAGTCCGTGGCCGAGCGGCTGATGGAGACCGTCCACGCGGGCTCGCCGACCAAGCACCCCGCACGCCGCCTGGAGACGATTCGCGCGGCGGGCGAGCTGCGCATCCCGTTCACGAGCGGGATCCTCGTGGGGATCGGCGAGACCGAGGAGGAGCGTGTGCGGTCGCTGGAGGCGATCGCGACACTGCACGCCGAGCACGGACACATCCAGGAGGTGATCCTCCAGAACTTCGTCCCGCACCAGCGCTACTACGACCAGGAGCCCGCGGAGATCGCCGACGCTGCCGCGCGGGAGTACTGGCGCACGGGCGTCGAGGAGCCTGCTCGCGCGCGGCCGTCGCTGCCGCTCCCGGAGTGGGCCTGCGCGGTGAGCATCGAGGACATGAAGCGCCTGATCGCCGAGACGCGCAGGCTGATGCCCGACGTGGGCATCCAGGTGCCGCCCAACCTCGCGGATTGGTGGGGAGAGCTCGTGGCGGCCGGCGCGACCGACCTCGGCGGGCTCAGCGCCAACGGCGACCACATCTCCCCGGAGCACCCGTTCCCCTCGCCCCACCAGGTGCGCAGGCAGCTCCAGGGCGAGGGCTACGCGCTCACCGAGCGGCTGTGCGTGTACCCGCAGTACATCGACGAGGCGTGGGTCTCGCGGGGCGTGATGGACACGATCAAGGCGCGCTACTGGAGCTTCATCCCGCGGCGCGGGTCAGGCCGCACCGACCCCCCGGCGCCGATCCGCCCGGACCTCGTCGCGGGGGCGATCGAACGCGGCCGCGCAGGTCTGGCGCTGCATCCGGAGGAGCTCACCGCGATGTTCGCCGAGACCCGGCCGGAGGCGATCGAGGACATGCGTCAGGCGGCCGACGAGCTGCGCGCCGAGCTGGCCGGCGAGGTGGTGACGTTCGTGGTCAACCGCAACATCAACATCTCGAACGTGTGCACCGTCGGCTGCGCGTTCTGCGGCTTCGGCCAGGGCAAGCGCTCGCCCGACGCCTACGAGCACGACGAGCGCGAGTTCGTGCGGCGCGTCGTGGAGGCCGTCGAGTACGGCGCGAGCGAGCTCTGCATCCAGTCGGGGATCCACCCCGACTGGGAGCTCGAGGACTACCTCGGATGGCTGCGGCTGGCCCGGGCGACATCGGCGCGGGAGGGCGTGGAGCTGCACCTTCACGCCTACAGCGCGATGGAGATCGCCCACATGTGCGACATCTCCGGGAGCGGGCCCGCCGAGGTGTTCGCCCGCCTCAAGGACGCCGGGCTGGGCTCCACGCCGGGAACGGCCGCGGAGGTCCTGCACGACGGCGTGCGCGAGCGCATCTCTCCGAACAAGCTGCCGGTGGCCCGCTGGGTGGAGATCATCGGCGCCTCCCACGAGGCCGGCCTGCGCTCGACCGCGACGGTCATGTTCGGCCACATCGAGGAGCCCTGGGAGCTGGCCGAGCACATGCGCGTGGTGCGCGAGCTGCAGGAACGCACGGGAGGGATCACGGAGTTCGTGCCGCTGTCGTTCATCCCCTTCCAGACGCTGCTCGGGCGCACGCACGGCGTCGAGGAGATCTCACGTGAGGAGAACCTCAAGCACACGGCCGTGTTTCGCCTCGCGCTCGGCCGCACGATCGCGAGCCTGCAGGCGAGCTGGGTCAAGATGGGCATCGACGCGGCCACGGAGTCGCTGCGCTGGGGAGTCAACGATCTCGGCGGGACGCTCATGGAGGAGTCGATCAGCCGGCTCGCGGGGAGCTACCACGGCACCAGGCTCGACCCCGATCAGCTGGTCGGCGCCGCGCACGAGGCCGGCCGCCCGGCGGCGGAGCGCTCGACGCTCTACTCGATCCGCCGCCGCTACCCGCTGCCCGCGACGGCCGGGGCCACGCCCGTCGCCTCGGGCACCGGCTCGCGTTAGCGGCCGCGGCCGCTCAGGCGGTCGCCGGCTCGCCGGCGAACTGACCGTGGAAGCCGTAGGGGATGTGGTGCGGAACCTCGGCGCGGGCCAGCTCGGTGAGGTCGGCGGCGTCGAGCGCGAGCAGGAACGAGCGGCCGGCGGCGGCGTCGAGCACGACCGACAGCAGCACCCCGTCGTCCTCGTCCTCGGCGTCCGGGCGCGCCACGAACACGGGCTCGCCGGCGTAGCAGCCGGGCTCCGTCCAGTGGGCCGCCGTGCCGCAGCGGGTGTCCACCTTGACGACGCTCTCCAGCCATCCGCTCGGGCCGACGCCCGCGCCCCAGACGTAGGTGTGGACCCGCTCGTTGCAGCGCCCGTAGTTGATCCGGGGGAGCTCGAGGTCGGCGTCGCTGAGGCGTTGGCTCGTGACCGAGCCGTCGTCCAGGTCGAGGCGGAAGCGCGTGAGGGTCGCCTGCCTGACCGGCTTGCCGGCGCGCAGCCGTTCCAGGTAGAGGTCCTCGATCACGCCGGGATCGGGGTAGGTGCAGATGTCGAGCACGACCTCGCCCCCGCTGTCGTAGGCGTTGACGTGATGGAAGGCGAAGCAGGCGTCCGTCTCAAAGCCGCCGCGCGTCTCGCCGGTGCGCCGGTCGATCAGCGTGAAGCGGGTGCCGCGCGTGGGCTTCCAGCGGTAGTTCTCGATGTAGGGTCGCCCGGACAGCGCGAGCGCGAGCGGGTTCACCACGAACGGGAACTCGGCGAGCACGAGCCAGCGTTCGGTGAGACCGAAGGAGTGCATGTAGGCGGGCTCCCTGACCGGATGCGAGCCGATGATCCGCGGCCTGCTCCCGTCGGGCGCCAGCGCGAAGAAGCGGTAGTGGCTCGAGGGCCCGAGCTTGGCGGCGTAGTTGATCATGCCGCCCGTCTCGCGGTCGCGGTGGGGGTGGGCGGTGGAGAGCTCGCCCGGCGCGCGGTAGGGGTGCACCTCGGCGGTCCGGAGCGTGTGCGCGTCGAACTCGACCGGCAGCGGTGTCTCGGTGAGCGCTACGAAGCGCTCGCCCAGCCGGGCGACGTTCACGTTGGCGTTGTCGCTCAGCGCGGTGCCGGGGGAGAAGAGCGTCTGCACGCGCCTGAACAGGGACCGGCAGGGGTCGGTGGCGAACTCGGGGTAGGCGATGCGCCCGCGCTCGCGGGCGGCGCGGTAGGAGCGGCTCTCGAGGAACCGGTTGGAGTAGCCGACGTGGCCCCCGGCCACGGTGAAGCGGTGCAGCATCGCCATGCCGTCGAACCAGTGGCGCATGCTCCGCTCGCCGACCTCGAACTTCGCGGGTCCGGTTCTCAGCAGCGATCCCGACAGCCACGGCGGCAGCTCGCCCCGCAGCGGGAGCTCCTCGAGGTCGACCTCTCGCTCGAGGGTGTCGAAGCCCTTTGTGTGCGTCGCGGCGCCGCTCGCCCGGGTGTTGCCGATGCGCTCGGAGGTGCTCATGACCATGCCTCCTGAATGGTTCGGTCCGAATGGTTCTGAAACAGGATACTCTCCGCCGCAGGTGGGCCCGTGTCACGACCGCGACTGACAGAGACCTCCTACACCGTGCTCGGCCTCCTCGAGCACCTCCAGCCGGCGACGCCCTACGACCTCAAGCAGCTCGCGCAGCTGAGCACGTTCAACTTCTGGACGGTTCCCCACACGCAGCTCTACACCGAGTGCGCGCGGCTCGCGGAGTTGGGCCTGCTCGAGGAGGAGCGCGAACAGACCGGCCGCCGCCGGCGCATCTACCGCCTCACGGAGGCGGGGCTCGAGGCGCTCAACGCGTGGCGCTCGGATCCGGCGGCCAAGGAGTACGAGCTCCACGATGCGGCGACGCTGAAACTGTTCTTCGGTGCCGACCCCGGGATCCTGGCGGCCGCCCAGGTCGAGGCCCACGAGCGGCGGCTGGAGGGATACGAAGCGCTGCGGGCGCAGATCGCGGACGGGCCCGAGGGCTGGCGGCTGGCGATCGAGCACGGGATCGGCCACGAGCGCGAGTTCATCCGCTTCTGGTCGGGGCTGGCACCTCGCCGGCCCCGCCAGCGGAGCAGGTCCTCCTCCGGCCAGCCGAGCAGGTCCTCCTCCGGCCAGCGGAACAGGTCCTCCTCCGGCTAGCGGAACAGGTCCTCCTCGGACGGGCGCACCAGCGCGAGCGCGCCGGGCCCGTCTTCGGGCGTGATGTAGCGCTGCAGGCCGTCGATCACCACGACGGGCTCGCGCGAGTCCTTGGCGCGCGCCAGGTCGGCGGCGGCGGCGGCGGCGTCGGCGACGGCGAGCCAGGTCGCTTCCAGCCGCAGCCCGTCCGCGTCGGTGCGCCCGCGCCAGTCATCCAGCGGCGCCATCCCCGCGAGCCCGATGGCCACATCGGTCTGGCCGTGCCGCCAGGCGCGGCCGAAGGTGTCGCTGATGAGGATCGCGGGCGTGCCCGTGCCGAGGCCGTCGGCGATAGCCAGCTCGCGCAGCCGCGCACGGATGCGCCGCGCCGAGGCGTCGGGGTCCCGGGGGAGCAGGACGACCCGCTCGGATCCGCCCGCGTTGGAGGCGTCGACGCCCGCGTTGGCGCACACCAGGCCGTGGTGGGTGCGGCTGATCAGCACGCCGCGCTCGGCGCGCACGATCTCGGCGGACTCGTCGAGCACGACCTGCACCACACGTGCGTCCCTGCGCTGTTCGGCGGCGAGCTCGCGGGCACGCTCGCCGGGCTCGACCGAGTCGAGCGCGACGACCGCTCCCTCGGCCTTGGAGACGATCGTGTGGGCGATCGCGAGGACCTGCGCGCCGCCGGGATGGCTGCCCCCGAGCGCCCCCAGGATCAGCTCCGCGAGGTCGTCGCCGGCGCGCACCTCGGGCATGCCATGGAGGCTCCGCGCTGACAGACTCGACACGCCGGGCTCGGGCTCAGGCGGGGGTGGTGAGGGGGATGACGATCGTGCGTTCGGGCTGGCCGAGCACCGCGCGGGTGCGTCCGGCCCGGGCCTCGTGGCCCGCGAGCCGCTCCCGCAGGGCGGCGAGGTCCTCGCCCGTGTCGATGTCGAGCAGCAGCGACGCCACCCGCTCCACGCGGCACGCGACGCCGGCGGTGCGCGCGAGCTCGCGGTGGCGCTCGCAGCTGCCGGGGCCGAAGCTCGGCTCGATCGCCTGTGGCGGCCTCAGCAGTAGCCCGTTCGTGCCGGTGCCGTGGCGATCGGGCACCACGACGACCTCCGGACCGTCGGCCGCCGTGCCGGCGGCGAGCAGCCCCGACAGCTCGGCGGGGTCGAGCGCGGGACAGTCGCCCGGGACGCAGAGCACCCGCTCGAAGCCCTCCTCCAGCGCGCGCCGGATGCCGAGGGTGGCTGCCTGGGACTGCCCGCTCTCCGACGCGTCGTCGACCACGATCGCGCCGAGGTTGCCCGCGGCCGCGATCACCGAGCGCTCGCGGGTGACGAGGATCGTGCGCTCCACCGCCCGGGTCTCGGCGAGCGCGCGCATCACGTCGGCGACCATCGCTTCCGCGAGCGCGAGGCGCAGCGGGTCGGCGACACTCCGACCGAGGCGCTGCTTGGCGCGGGCGAAGCCCTTCACGGGCAGGATCGCTGCGGTCCTCATCGCGACAGCCTAGCCATGGGAGCGCAGCGATTCGGCGAAGCCGAGCGTCTCGAGGGCCACGCGTTCGCGACCGCCGGCGTCCTGCATGCGCGTGTCGGTCCGGAGGCTGCTGGGCGTCTCGACGTCCTCGTCGGCGACGAGGCCGTCGAGCAGCTCACCGTAGAAGTCGGCCACGCCGCGCGCGCTCAGGTGCAGCGAGGCGAACGCCATGAACGAGGCGGTCGGGCCCTTGAGCACGGCTCCCGCCACGATCGGGCTGACGGCCACGACGGGGGCTTCGGCCGCGTTCATGGCCTCGCGGATCCCCGGCACGGCCAGGATCGGCCCGATCGAGGCGAGCGGGTTGGAGGGGCCGATCACGATCACGCGTGCGCCCGCGATCGCGGAGAGCACCTCGGGCGTCGGCCGCGCCTGCTCGGCGCCACGGTACTCCAGCCCCTCGACGAGGCCGGCGGCGCGCTCACGGATCATGAACTCCTGGAAGCCGCACCAGCCGGCCTGCCCGGTGCGGACCCAGGTGCGCACCGGGTCGTCGCTCATCGGCAACACCCGCGCGCGCAGACCGATGGCTGTGTTGAGGTGCGCCAGCGCGGCCGTCGGGGTGAGGCCCTCGGCCATCATCCGGGCCCGTTCCAGGCACCACGCGAGGTCGCGGTCGCCGAGGTTGAACCACACCTCCCGTCGGAGCTCCCTGAGCGCGTCCATGACCGCGAAGGTGTCGCCGCTCAGTCCCCAGCCGCGCTCGTCGATGATGCCGGCCAGCCAGAAGGACACGAGGTCGGGGTCGGGCGAGACGTGTGCTCCATAGATCTCGATGTCGTCGCCGGTGTTGACGATCGCCGTGACCCGCTCGGGTCCCGCCGCCTCGGCTAGGCCCCGGGCGAGCTTGGCGCCACCCGTGCCCCCGGCGAGCACGACGATGTCGCGCGCGTCCGCCGCTCCCGGCTCGCCCCTCTCGGGCATCCCGGTCAGGGTGCGATCACTCCCAGAGGCTTCCGGGGAGACCCGTCATGCGCACCCCGGCGTGGACCTTGTAGCGGGAGTTCAGCGAGATCAGGAGCGCCGTGAGGGACTCCGTCGTGCGTGACATCTCCAGGCGCCCGCAGTCCACGCAGCGCAGGCCGTCGATCCGCTCCAGTAGGGAGGCGGCCTCGTGCTTGTCGGCGCGGGCGTCGCCGCACAGCAGCACGTCCTGCTCCAGGGGATGGGCGAGGTCGGTGAGCGAGGCGGCGCTGATCGTGTGCAGCGCCGAGACCACGCGCACTCCCTCGGGCGCCATCTCGGCGGCCTGCTGTGCGGCGGAGCCCTGCCACACGCCGAGCATCCGCGTGGCCTTGCCGCCGACCGCGGCGGCCAGCGGCACGGTGGCGTCTATCAGGAGCGCGCCAGGGGCGAGCGCCTGCTTCAGGTCCGCGAGCGTCTCGGCGTGGTTGCGGAATGGCACGCTCAGGATCACGGTGCGGGCCGACGCTGCGGCGGCGGCGTTGTCGTGGCCGGAGAACGACCCGGCGGGCACGTCGGCGGCGGCCCGCTCGGCGGTCTCCTTGGCGCGGCCCGGGTCGCGCGAGCCGATCGCGATTGGCACTCCCGCCTGCGCGAGCCTGATGGCGACGCCGTAGCCGAGTGCGCCTGAGGCGCCGATCACTGCGACCGGTTCGGTGGGCGACGCTTGCACGGCGGCCGAGTATAGGCTTCGCGGCGTGAGGCTCGATGGCAAGACCGCGTTCATCACCGGAGGGGCCTCCGGGATCGGGGCGGCGACGGCCCGCCGCCTGGCGGCCGAAGGGGCTCGCGTGGCGATCGGCGATCTCAACCTCGACGGCGCGCGCGAGGTCGCGGGCGAGCTCGACGGCGCCGCTTGCTCACTCGATGTCGCCGACACGGCCTCGGTGGCCGCCGCTGTGGCCTCGGCGACGCATGAGGTGGGCGAGATCGACGTGCTCGTCAACAACGCCGGCACCGACCGTTTCGCGTTCTTCGTCAACACCGACGAGGAGCTCTGGGACTTCGTGCTCGGCGTCAACCTCCGTGGCGTGCTCGCCGTCACCCACGCCGTGCTGCCGGGCATGCAGGAGCGCCGCAGCGGGGTGATCGTGAACGTGGCGAGCGAGGCCGGGCGCGTCGGCTCGCAGGGGTCGGCGGTCTACTCTGCGGCCAAGGCCGGCGTGATCGGGTTCACCAAGGCGATCGCCCGCGAAGCGGCCCGCTACCGGGTGCGCTGCAACGCGGTCGCGCCCGGCCCGATCGAGACGCCGTTGCTGAACGCCGCGCCGCTGATGCTCGGCGAGGTCGGCGAGCGCCTGAAGCAGGCAATGGTCAACTCGACCGCCCTTGGCCGCTCGGGGGAGCCGGAGGAGGTGGCCGCGGCGATCGCCTACCTGGCATCCGAGGACGCCTCCTATGTGACGGGTCAGACGCTGAACGTCAGCGGCGGCCTGTCGATGTGGTGAGCGGCCCACAGGGAGAGCTTCCGCGCAGCGTGCGGGTCAGGGAGGTGGGCCCGCGCGACGGGTTCCAGAACGAGCCGGAGATCATCCCCACCGAGACCAAGATCGAGCTGATCGATGCGCTGGCCAGGACCGGGCTGCGTCGCCTGGAGGTCACGAGCTTCGTCCGTCCCGACGTGATCCCGCAGCTGGCCGACGCGGCCGAGGTGCTGGCGCGGATCGACGTGCCGGTCGGGGTGGCCGTGTCGGTGCTCGTCCCGAACGAGCGCGGCCTCGACACCGCGCTCGAGATCCTCGACGGCTCGGCGGGGCGCGGCGGGCGGGCAGCGTTCGACGAGGTCAACGTGTTCCTGTCCGCCTCCGAGACGCACAATCGCCGGAACGTCAACCGCTCGATCGCCGAGTCGCTGGCCGGTGTCGAGGCGGTCCTCGGGCGCGCACGCGCGGCTGGTCTCCGCTGCGAGGGCGTCATCTCGACGTCCTTCGGTTGCCCCTATGAGGGCCACGTGCCACAGGAGCGCGTGCTCGAGATCGCCGCCCGCCTGCGCGATGCCGGCGCGCAGGAGGTGGGCTTCGGGGACACCACGGGCATGGCCAACCCCCGCCGGGTGCGTGAGTTCTTCGGCGCGGCTGCCGCTGAGCTCGGGGGCGAGGTGGAGCTCACGGCGCACTTCCACAACACGCGCGGGCAGGGGCTCGCGAACGTGCTCGCGGCGCTGGGGGCGGGGGTGGAGAGCTTCGAGTCGAGCTTCGGCGAGCTCGGCGGCTGCCCCGTGCCTCCCGGGGCGACGGGCAACATCGCCAGTGAGGATCTCGTCTCGATGCTCGAGGAGATGGGGATCGAGACCGGCATCGACATCCAGGCGCTGATCGCGTGCGCACGCCGCGTGGGGGAGGTGCTCGGGCGGCCGCTCGGCAGCCACACGCTCGTGGCGGGCGCCGTCGACTGGCAGCCCCGGCGCCCCTAGGCGACTGATTCCGCGCCCATGCGCCGCCGGATGGCACCTCTGGTCTTCGCCGGCCGGCGTCCCCGCCCCCGACCCTGCCGCCGGCAGGGCCTTCGAGCTGCGTCCTCGGGTGGCTCGACCATCCGCACCCCCGCAAAACGGCACATCGCCGCGGAATCGATCATCTAGCCTGCCAGCGCGGCCTGTGCCTCGGCGTCCTGGCGCCCGCTCTGGATCGCGGCGGCCACGCAGTACTCCTGCACCGCGACCTCCATCTCGAGCGTCTGGGCGAGGGCCGGGCGGGCCGAGGCGTCGATCACGCGCTTGGCGCGGCCGACGGCGACGTGTGAGTTGGCGAGCAGTTCCTCGACGAGCGCCTGCGTCGCCGTCTCGAGCTCCTCGGGGGCGACGACCCGGTTGACCAGGCCGATACGCTCGGCCTCCTCGGCGCCGATCATGCGGGCCGTCATGATCAGCTCCTTGGCGCGCCCGAGACCGACGACCGCGGGCAGCCGCGTGGAGCCGCCGACGTCCGGGATGATCCCGAAGCGCACCTCGGGCAGGCCGAACTGGGAGTCGCTGGCGGCGATCCGCAGGTCGCAGCCGAGCGCCACCTCGAGCGCGCCGCCGACACACGTGCGGTGGATCTGGCAGACCACCGGCTTGGCCATCTCTTCGCAGAGGTTGGCGCAGTCGAGGAAGACCTTGCGGAAGGGGCGCAGATGTCCCGGCTGGCCGGTGGAGGCGGCGAGCTCGCCGAGGTCGACCCCGGCGGAGAAGACGGGGCCTTCGCCGCGCAGCACCACGCAGTGGACCTCGGGGTCCGCGGCGGCCTCGCGCAGCGCGTCCCCCAGCTGACCCAGCAGCTCCTGGCTCATCGCGTTGCGCTTCTCCGGCCGCGCGAGCACGACGTGCCTCACCGCGCCGCGATCCTCGGTTACGACCATGCTCATCGGGGGCCTCCTGACGCTGGGGTTGACGTCCGGCGCCGCCGGACGAAGTCGCCATGTGAGCCTACAGCCGCCGCCCCCGCGGATGCGCGCGGGCCGTCGCGGGGCGGGGCGCCAGCCGCGGTGGGCGGGGCGCCGGGCGAGGTGGGCGGGGCCCCGGGCGCGGCTCAGCTGAGGTCCAGCACCGTGGTCGGGGCCGGGATCACGTGATCCTCGAGCCCCTCGGAGGGGATGATCGCGGTGCCGATCGCGAAGAACTCGATCACGTGACTTCCCCAGCCGTGGGACTTCTCTTCGATGTGCACGCCCACGATTCCCTCCGCCCGGGCCTCGAGTGCCTCGGCCTGCATCCGCTCCATGGCGAGCTCGCGCGCGTCATAGAGCGCCTGGGTGTAGTTGGGCAGCTCGACGTTGCGGCCGGTGTTGCCGATCGACTGGCGCCAGCTCTGATGGGCCACGTGGTAGACGCAGGAGCCCATCACCATCCCGACGGGCCGATGTCCGGTCTGCAGGAGCGTCCAGAACTCCTGCCCGGAGAGGTCGCTCGTGAACGGGCGACCCGAGGGAGCCCGGTGCAGGGCGCCGCCGCGGTGCTTGACCGCGGTGCCCATCGCGATGAACTCGGCCATGTTCTCGCCCCAGTCGTAGCGTCCGATCGTCAGCCGCACGCCGACGATGCCGTCGGCGCCGAGCTGCTCGGCCTCCTCCTCCATGCGCGTCATCGCCAGCTCCCGGGCCTCGTACATCGCCTGTGAGAGCACGTCCATCTCCTGGCTCTTTTTCCATTGGGCCTGCTGGTAGCCGATGTGGTAGATCGAGCTCCCGATCACCAGGCCGAGGGGCTGGAAGCCGGCCTGGCGCACGAGCAGGAACTCGTTGACGGAGAGGTCGCTCGTGAACAGGCCCGAGCGGTTCTGCTGCAGGCGGGCGGTGCCGGCCTCCGGTACGCCCTCGGTGCTACTGGGGTCATATGCCAACGGTTCGTTCCTTTGTACTCGGAGGTCGGGCGGCGGCTAGCGCAGCGAGAGGATTTTCAGGGGTGGGGCCGGGTCCGGGGCCGCGAGCGCGGGATCCTCGCGGACCACGGTGCCCATCACGTGGAAGGTCACTTCGAGGTCGTGGGACTCGAGCATCCCGCGGGTGACCGCGTGGGTGCGGCCCTGCTGGCGCAGCTCCACGCCGATGATCCCGCTGCCACCGAGGTCGCGGACCTGTGCCGTGATCGACCCGAGCGCCTTCTCGCGCGCTTCATAGACGCCCTGGCTGAAGTCGACCAGCTCCTGGTTGGCCCACGAGGTCGCGTAGGCGCCCTGCGCCATCTGCGTGCGCGGGGTCGCGGGAACGTAGTGAACGCTGGTGTGGGCCGCGATGCCGAGGGGGCGTACGCCGGCCCGGCAGAGCTGGGCGAACTCCTGTCCGCTGAGATCGCTCAGCACGGCTGCGGGGCCGGGGGCGCGCAGCTCCTCGGGCAGGCGCACCGCGGTGCCGATCGCGATGAACTCGATCGCGCCGGAGGCGAAGTCGTGGACGCCCTGCTCGATGCGCATGCCGACCACGGCGTCGGCGCGGCACGCCTGCGCCTCCTCGCGCAGGCGGCCGAGCGCGAGGTTGCGGCAGCCGTTGTAGGCGTCGGCGAGCACCCGCACCTCCGTGGGCACCGCGTAGAAGGTGGGCTGCCAGCCGACGTGGAGCACCGAGGAGCCCATCACCTGGGTGATCGGCGTCACGCCGAGGCCGGCCAGGGCGTTCCATTCGCTGACGCTCAGGTCGCTGCTGAACGCCCTCGCGGGCGCCTGGGCGTCCTCGCTCCGGGCGTACCCGCTCAGTCGTTCGCTCGCGGCGATCGGTATGTGGCCGGCTTCGATCAGCTCCTGCGAGGCGGCGGCACGCTCGGACGCGGCGTCCGCGGCCTGCCGCCTGGCCTCCGCGGCGGCCCTGTCAGCGGCCTTCTGCTCGGGGCTGCGGCGTGAGAAGAGCGGGCTCACCGCAGGAGCTCCGCCAGGGCGGTGCGATCGCGCTCGCTCACCTCGGCACGGCGGGAGACGCCCTGCACGAGTCAGGGCGAGCCACTCCGTGAGCGGCAGCTCGCTGCGACTCAGGGTGATACCGCGGACGACCTTGTGGCGCGTGCAGCGCGGCCCGCGCTCGTCGGACTGGAGCTCGAAGAGCTCCTCGCCGAGCGCGACCTGGATGCTCGCCACCTCGCGGCGCTTGGAGCGAAAGCCGCCGACCTTGCGCCGCTGCACGGAGGCCACGCCGGGCAGGGCCTGCTCGAGGCTGCTAGCGAGCACCTCGACCGACACGGCCAGCTCGGCGCCGTCGGCCCGCAGCGCCGCGGCGGGAAGGTCGAGGTCGTCCGGGCTCGCCATGGATGCAGGCTAGCTCCATTTCCCGCCGCCTCGCGCCGCGGTGTGAGTCGCGCCGCCGCGCCCGATGGGGCGTAATAGGCTGCGGGTTGCGACCCGGGCGGAGAGCCGGGTGAATCCAGGCGGAGGTCTCATGGCGCAGCAGATCAAGACGGTGGGAGTGCTGGGTGCGGGCCTGATGGGTCACGGCATCGCCCAGGTGGCGGCCGAGTCCGGCTACGAGGTGGTGCTGCGCGAGGTCGACGAGGCCGCGCTCGGGAAGGGCATCGGCAGGATCGAGAAGCAGCTCGCGCGGGCGGTGGAGAAGGGCAAGGCCTCGCAGGAGGACGCCGACGCGGTCCGCGGCCGGATCAAGGGCACGGTCGACTACGCGGACCTGTCCGACAGCGACCTGGTGATCGAGGCGATCACCGAGAGCCTGCCGCTGAAGCTCGAGATGTGGCGCGAGATCGACCGGCTGGTCAAGCCCGAGGCCGTGTTCGCGACGAACACCTCCTCGCTGGCGGTGATCGACCAGGCCGCGGCCACCGGGCGCCCGGGCCAGTTCGTCGGCCTGCACTACTTCAACCCCGCGCAGGTGATGAAGCTCGTGGAGGTCGTGCGCTGCGTGACGACCACCGAGGAGGCATTCGCCGTGGCGCTCGAGTTCGCGCGCTCGGAGGGGAAGCTGGCGATTCCGACGCAGGACAAGGCGGGGTTCATTGTCAACCGGCTGCTCGTCCCCTACATGCTCGACGCGATCCGCGCCCACGAAGAGGGGGTCGGCTCGGTGGTGGAGATCGACGAGGCGATGAAGGCCGGGGCCGGGCACCCGATGGGTCCGCTCACGCTGGCGGACTTCGTCGGCCTGGACACGCTCGGGTCGATCTGCGACGTGCTCTTCGACGAGTTCCGCGAGCGGCGCTTCGCGCGCCCCCCGACGCTCCGCAAGATGCTCAGCGCCGGGTGGTATGGACGCAAGTCGGGGATCGGCTTCTACGACTACTCCGGCGACGCGCCCCAGCCGAACGGGGCCTTCTAGGAGGGATGCTCGAGCGTGACCGACTCCTCGAGCCTCCGTGTCGCGGACGCCGATCGCGAGCAGCTCGCGGATGAGCTGCGTGAACACATGCTCGCGGGACGGCTCACCTCGGCCGAGTTCGAGGAGCGCCTGGAGGGCGCCTACCGCGCGTCGACGCGCGGCGAGCTCGAGGCGCTCAAGGCCGACCTGCCGATGAGCCCCGCGACGCTCGACCGGGCGCTCGGCGAGCGCCGCCGGCAGCTGCGCCGGCGTGTCGTGCAGGAGGCGAGCGGCGGCGTGGTGGTCTCGCTGCTGTGCGTCGCCGTGTGGCTCTCCAACGGAGCCAGCGGCAACTTCTGGCCGGCCTGGGTGATCCTCGTCGTGCTCCTCCCGCTGGTTCGCAACACCTGGCGCCTGCTCGGTCCGGCGCCGGATCTCGACTCGGTCGAAGCACACCTGCGCTCGCGGCAGGAGCGGCGACTCGCACGCGAGCGCCGCCACACCCGCCGCCGCGAGCTGCCGCGATGAGCGGGCGGCGGCGATGGGCGCGCCGCTGCGATGAGCGAGCCGCTGCGATGAGCGAGCCGTCGACGGGCGTGAAGACGAGCGCGCTGGCGGACGCCGGCGAGCGCAGCCTCGCAGGCGGCCCCGAGCGCCATCGCGAGAAGGCGCTCGAGCAGGGCAAGCTGCCGGTGCGCGAGCGGGTCGCGCTGCTGCTCGACGGGGGGTCCTTCGCCGAGGAGGCGCTGCTCGCCAACTGGCAGGAGGACGGCCTGGGCGCGGACGGCGTCGTGACGGGGGTGGGAAGCATCGACGGGCGCGCAGTCGCGCTGATGGCCAACGACCCCACCGTCAAGGCCGGCTCCTGGGGGCCCAAGACGGTCGAGAAGATCCTGCGCATCCAGGAGCGCGCGCTGTCGCTGCAGGTCCCGATGGTCTACCTCGTGGACTCCGCCGGCGCGCGGATCACCGAGCAGGTGCAGATGTTCCCGGGGCGCCGCGGCGCCGGGCGGATCTTCCACAACCAGGTCAAGCTCTCCGGCGCGGTGCCCCAGGTCTGTGTCCTGTTCGGGCCGAGCGCCGCCGGCGGCGCCTACATCCCGGCGTTCTGCGACATCGTGATCATGCAGGAGGGCAACGCCTCGATGTACCTGGGCTCGCCGCGGATGGCCGAGATGGTGATCGGCGAGAAGGTGAGCCTGGAGGAGATGGGCGGCGCGCGAATGCACACAGGCGTCTCCGGCTGCGGGCATCAGCTGGTGCGCAGCGACGAGGAGGGCATCGCCACGGCCCGCCGCTACCTCTCCTACCTGCCGACCAGCTGGGCCGACAGCCCCCCCTCCGCCGCTCCCGTCCCGCCGCAGGCGCCCGTCGACGGACAGGCGATCGCCGAGCTGATCCCGGCGGACGAGAACAAGCCATTCGACATCAGGACGTTGATCGACGCCGTGATCGACGAGGGCTCGCTGCTGGAGATCCATCCCCGCTGGGCCAAGGAGCTGGTGGTGGGCTTCGCCCGCCTCGACGGTCGCGCGATCGGGATCGTCGCCAACCAGCCCAAGCACAAGGGCGGGGTGCTGTTCACCGACTCCGCCGACAAGGCGGCCCGCTTCATCTGGACGTGCAACGCCTTCAACGTGCCGCTGCTGTTCCTCGCCGACGTCCCCGGCTTCATGATCGGCACTCAGGTCGAGCGCGAGGGCATCATCCGCCACGGCGCCAAGATGATCAGCGCGGTCAGCGAGGCGACCGTGCCGAAGATCTCGGTGATCGTGCGCAAGGCCTACGGCGCGGGGCTGTACGCGATGGCGGGCCCCGCCTTCGACCCTGACTGCTGCCTGGCGCTGCCGAGCGCCTCGATCGCCGTGATGGGGCCGCAGGCGGCGATCAACGCCGTGTACTACAACCAGCTGCAGGCGATCACCGACGAGGCGGAGCGGGCCCGACGCACCGAGGAGCTCCGGATCGAGTACTCCGAGGACATCGACATCCTGCACCTCGCCTCCGAGCTCGTGATCGACGCGGTGATCGAGCCAGCCTCGCTTCGGGACGAGCTGATCCTGCGCTTCACCCATGCGGCCGCAAGGCAGCGCAGCTGGCCGGCCAAGCACAACCCCGTAACGCCCGTCTAGACCCTATGGTGTGGTCGTCCGTGGGGGTTGACTGTCGGGGTAGGTAGGCCGGACGCTCCTCGCGGGGGTTTGTCTGGCCGGAGAGAAGGCTCCGGCTGAACCCATGAGATGAGGAGGTCCGGCCATGAATGGAACGATGACGTGGGTAGGGCTTGATGTCCACGCCCGCTCGACGCATGCGGCGGCGATCGACGTCTAAACCGGCGAGCTTATGCGTGCCCGGTTCGGGCGGGGCATCGAGGAGCCGGTCGGGTGGCTTTGGGGGTCTGCGTGCTCCGGTGCGCGCTTGCTATGAGGCTGGGCCGACCGGGTTCGGCCTCTATCGGGCTGCCCATGCTGCTGGCATCGACCTGCAGGTGATCGCGCCTGGCAAGACACCGAGAGGCCCCTCAGACCGGGTGAAGACCGATCGCAAGGACGCCGAGCTGCTGGCTCGCCAGCTGCTCGCGGGGGCCTTGACCGCGGTCGTGGTTCCGCCGGTGCACGTTGGCTCGAGCGTTGCGGTGCGGTGTGCGCTTGTCTGGAACACGCTTCCGCAGGCCCACGGCGGAGAGGCGGGGCGTTTCCACTAGATTGCGACGCGATGGACGCCACCGAGCTCGCCTTCGCAGGGATCGTCCGCCAGGCAGAGCTGATCGCGGCCGGGGAGGTCTCCCCGCGCGAGCTCCTCGAGCTCTACCTCGAGCGGATCGGGCGCTTCGACGACGGCCTCGGCGCCTTCCGTGTGGTCTTCGCCGAGCGCGCCCGGCTGGAGGCCGACCAGGCCGCGGCGCGCCGCGGCGCCGGTGGCGAGCGGCCACTGCTCGGGGTGCCGATCGCGGTCAAGGACGACATCGACGTGGCCGGCGAGGTGACGGCGTTCGGCACGAATGCCTACGGCGACCCGGCAGGTGCCGACGCCGAGGTCGTCCGTCGCCTGCGCGAGGCGGGCGCGGTGATCATCGGCAAGACGAGCGTGCCCGAGCTGACCCTCTGGCCGTTCACCGAGACGGCCACGTTCGGCGCGACGCGCAACCCGTGGGACGCCCAGCGCGCGCCGGGGGGATCCAGCGGCGGCAGCGGGGCGGCGGTGGCGGCCGGGCTGGTCGGCGCGGCGCTCGGCTCCGACGGGCTCGGCTCGATCCGGATTCCGGCCGCCTGGTGCGGGCTGTTCGGCCTGAAGCCCCAGCGCGGGCGGATCTCGATGGCGCCGCGCGTGAACCCCTGGTACGGGCTGTCGGTCAACGGCGTGCTCACCCGCAGCGTGGCCGACACGGCGCTGTTCCTCGATCTCGCCGGGGGCGCCACCGCGGGCGAGATGGACAGTGCGCCCGCCCCCGCGGGAGCGTTCTCGCAGGCCGCCGCGACGCCGCCCGGACGCCTGAGGATCGCCTACTCGCGGAGCGTGCCGTTCGGCGTCCTCGCCAAGCTCGACGCCGACGCCGGCCGCGCCCTGAACGACACCGTCGAGCTGCTGCGATCGCTCGGGCACGAGGTCTCCGAGTACGACCCCGACTACGGGCTCGACGGGATCCGCGCGGGCCTGCTGCGCTACCTCCGCGGAGCCCACGACGACGCGGCCGCGATGGCGCATCCGAAGCGGCTCGAACGCCGCACGCGCGCGATGGCGCGGCTCGGGGCACTGGTCCCGCCCACGGTGCTGGAGCGCTCGCTCGCCGGCGAGGCCGAGCTCGCGCGGCGGCTGAACGTCGTCTTCGAGCAGCACGACGTGCTGATCACGCCCGCGACCGCGACGCCGCCTCCGCGGATCGGGCAGCTCCAGGGCCGCGGTGCGGTCTGGACGCTCAACACGGTCGCCGGCATGGTGCCCTACAACGGCGTGTGGAACGTCACCGGCCAGCCGGCGGGGTCGGTGCCCGCCGGCTTCGGTGCCGACGGGCTGCCGCGCGCGGTGCAGATCGTGGGGCGACCCAACGACGAGCGCACGCTGCTCTCGCTGGCCGGGCAGATCGAGGCCGAGCGCCCCTGGGCGCAGCGGCGCCCGCCCGAGTTCTCGTGAGCGAGGCCGACACGCTGCTCGAGGTGGCCGTCGAGGCCTCCCGGATGGCGGGCGCGCTGCTGCTCGAGCGCGTCAGGCGGGGCACCGAGCGCCAGGTGAGCAGCAAGAGCACCCCCACCGATCTCGTCAGCGAGGCCGATCTCGCCGCCGAGCGGGCGATTCGCGAGCTGCTCGCCGGACGACGGCCGGACGACGGCTTCGTCGGCGAGGAGGGGGAAGCGAGGCGGGCAGCAGCGGCCTGCGCTGGGTCGTGGACCCGCTCGACGGGACCGTCAACTTCCTCTTCGGCATCCCCCAGTGGTGTGTGAGCGTGGCCGTGCGCGACGAGCATGGCACCGTGGCGGGGGCGATCTACGACCCCAACCGGAACGAGCTCTTCACCGCCACGCGTGAGGGTCGCCCGCGGCTGATCGGCCCCGCCGGCGCCCTCGAGCTCACCGGACGCCCAGCCCCTTTCGAGCGGCGGGGGGCGGACGCGGCAGGCGGGAACCGGAACGCCGAGCCGGGCGCCGACGGGCCGGAGGCCGGCGGGGGGGAGGCCGGCGGGGGGGAGGCCGGCGGGGGGGAGCTCGCGGTGGCGATGGTCGCGACCGGGTTCGCCTACGACGCGGAGGTGCGCGCCGCTCAGGCGCGGGTGCTCGAGCGCCTCCTGCCGCGTGTGCGCGACGTACGCCGCTGCGGCAGCGCGGCGCTCGACCTCGGCTGGACCGCGGCCGGCCGCTACGACGCGTACTTCGAGCGCACCGTCAAGCCGTGGGACATCGCCGCCGGTGCGCTCATCTGCGAACGGGCCGGGCTCGTGGTCCTCGAGCTGCCCGTGCACGGGCAGCTGCCCTGGGGCATCCTCGTGGCCCGCCCGTCGCTTGCCGAGAGTCTGCTGGAGGTCGTCGCCGCGCCCGGCTGACGCCCCGGGCGGGCGGTGCGGAGCGGTGTGCGACGGGGTCCGAGGCGCCGCTCGCGGGACGCGCCTGGCCTGCAGGGCGTGGCGAGCTCGATGCGGCGGGTGGGACTCGAACCCACACGCCCTTTCGGACAGGGCCTTTTGAGGGCCCCGCGTCTACCGTTCCGCCACCGCCGCAGCGTGCTCGGAGGCGAGGATATCCCTGCGTCAGGCGGGGAACGGCCTCGGTTCGCCGTGGACCTCGGCACCGGCCGCGGGGTCGCGGCGCTCGAGCTCGACGTTCCAGCCCTGGTTGAACCCGCGCATCGCGAACGCGACCAGCAGCAGCTGCACGGGGACGATCAGCAGCGTGAGCAGGCCCAGCAGGCCCGCGTTGAGGTTGGGTTCGGTGAAGCCCGCTTTGTTCCGCGCGAACCAGGCGGGCCCGGCGACGAGCGCGAAGATCGCAAGGAACACCGCGAGCACGGCGGCGACCGGCAGCACGCCGCGGTTCCAGCGCATCGCGAAGAAGGCGAACACGAGATACACCGCGATATAGGCGATCTGCACCGGCACCGGTCCCTCGAGCACACCCCAGCCGCCCACCGTCACGATCAGGACGAGCGCGGCGCTGAGCAGCAGCAGGAACACCACCGTCGCCCGCGTGGCCTGCACGACGGGCTTGTCGCGGTTGGGGTGCGTGATTATCACGCCGGGCTGCCGCTCCCGGGTGGGGTCCGTGGACATGGCCGCTATGACCATACAAGCTCGCACGGTCCCCGTGCGCGAGCCCTTCGCCCCGCTACGCTCTGGGGCTCCGCGGGCGTGGTGGAACTGGTAGACACGCCGGCCTTAGGAGCCGGTGGGCGCAAGCCCCTGGGGGTTCGAGTCCCTCCGCCCGCACCTCGAGGAAGGCCCCGCCAACGTGGTGTCGAGGGTCTCGTTGAGCCAATCGACCATCAGCGGGACCACGTCGCCGAGCTTGGACACGGCACAGTGTCCGGTGTCCGGGAGGAGCTCCACCCGCGTCTGGCGGCGCCCCTGGAACACGAGCGTGTCCTCCGGGGGAACATGGATGTCGTCGGCTCCGTTGACCACGATCATCGGCGAGTTCGAGTTCTGGTCGAGCAGTGGCCGCAGGGACATCTCCGCGCCTCGCTCGGCGGTCTCCTCGGTGCTCGGCCGGCGGTCGAATCCGAAGGCGTTGCCGACGATGTCCGCCATACCGAACTGGAACGAGCGGCCGGGCGCGAAGGCGGACTCGACGGGACCTCCGAGCACGATGGCAGCATCGACGGTGCCCGCCAGGCCGGTCGCGGCCGAGAAGTAGCCCCCCATCGAGATGCCGAGGTGCGCGACCGTGCCGTCACCCAGCTCTCGTGCGTGGGCGACGAGCCCGTCGATCATGCCCACGGAACGGCGGCCGAGCGGAACCGGGCACTCGCCGGTGCCCGGAATGTCGAACGCGAGTACGCGAGCACGGGTGTTCATGGCGAATGCGACGAACAGGGCGTGAAGGTCCATCTTCCACGAGTCGACGCCGCCGCTGGCGATCAGGACGGGCGCGTCCTCGGGGAGGCCCGGTGCGGCCAGGATGTGAACGGGCAGGCGCGCGGAGGAGCCGTCGTATGGCACCTCCAGGAACGTGCGGTCGAAATCCACGGGGAAGGCCTCGGCCGCGAGCAGGTAGTGCTCGACCTGCTGCTGCATCGCCTTGCGCTTGGCGTCGTCGGCAAGGACGGGGAACTTCGCCCACCCGTATGCGAGCGTCGCCAGAGCCTCGTCGCCTTCCTCGGCGTAGCGCGCTCCCAGCTGTGACCACTCGAACACCCACCCGCCTGGTGCGTCGGCCCACATCTCCGTGATCGCAGCGCGCATCGCATCCGCGTCACGTGCCGGCAGGCCGGTGTTGACCATCTGCGGATAGCGCTCAACGAACAGTTCCGCTGGATCCAACGGCCACTGGTATGGCATGTCTCGCTCCTCTAACGCAGGGATAACTGCACTAAGCCTCGCAGACCCCACCACTAAACGCAAGTCAGCCTGCGTTATTCTCTCGACATGACCGATGCCGCAGTTCGCCAGCGCCCCGGGGGGCGTTCCGCCCGTGTTCGGCAGTCCGTCCTGGACGCCACGCTGGCGCTGCTCGGCGGGGGAGGCCTGGACAAGCTCACGGTCGCCGACATCGCACAGCGCGCCGGCGTGCACGAAACGTCGATCCGCCGTCGCTGGCGCACGAGGGAGAACCTCATCTGTGATGCGCTGCTCAACTACAGCGAACTGCACCTCCCGATTCCCGACACGGGCTCGCTTCGCGAGGATCTCGCGGCGTTCGCCACCGAGCTCGCTGCGTACCTCACGACGCCGCTCGGACGGGCGCTCCTCCAGGCGATGGCAGCAACGGGCGACGACCCTGCACTTGCCGAGGCTCGGAGCGCGTTCTGGCAGACGCGCTACGAACTGGCGAGTGCGATGATCGAGCGCGCCGTCGCCCGCGGCGAGCTTCCCGCCACGGTCGACGGTCGTCTGGCCCTCGAGGCCCTGATCGCTCCCCTGAACTTCCGGGCCCTCGTCACCGACGAGCCCCCGGACGAGGACCTTCCTCGTCACCTCGCCGACCTGGTGCTCGACGGGATCAGGGGAGGCAGCCGATCCGAAGGTGGCGTTCGATGATGCCGCGCGCGGCTGATCAGGCCGTCTCTTCGCCTGCGAAGATGCGGCCCCAGTCGTTCTTGATGCTGATCACCGTCCAGGCGCGCTGATCGGCCCCGCCGGCGCCTTCTCGGCGCGCGCGACATAGTCGAACTCGCGCGCGGGGTCGTCCCCTGGGCGGTCGCCGCTCCCGAGGGACACCGGCCGCCTCGCCGGAGCTATCCTGAACCCATGTCGCAGGGCCCGGCGCCGACCTCGGTCGTCCCGGTCGAGGGCACCGGCCGGGAGCGGCCCCACGGGGCGGTCATGGTCAAGCGGGTGGCGATGGCCGCCGCGACCGCGTTTCTGGCCGTCAACATCTGGACGGGGGCGCCGCTGCTGGCGCTGTGGGTCGGCTCGCAGGTGGTCGGCCAGACCGTGCTGAGCATGCGGGCGGTGTTCGTCGTGGTGGCCGTGCTCGCGCTGCTCGTGTTCCCGATGGTCGCCGCGCTGGCCTGGCTGAACATCCGTTACAACATCCTCCTCGGGCGGCCGGTCGAAGATCGGCGACCCGCATGGCTGCGGAGCATGAGCAGCGAGCCGGGCGGTGCCCCGGAGCTCGAGCCGGAGCCCGGCCTGCGCACGACGGCGATCGAGCGGATCGTGGTGGCGAGCGTGTACCTCGCTGTCATCGCCCTGGTCGTGTGGTTCTTCTTCCTCGCGCGCTCCCCGCTGCCGGGCTAGCGGCGGGCGGCTGCGGGGCCGGCGGCGGGCGGCTGCGGGCGGACGCCAGGCGGCCGTACTCGCACGTGCGCGGGCGGCGCGCTAGCCCTGTTTGACGAGCGTCTCGCGGGCGATCTTCCAGCCCGCCTTCAGCGGGGCCAGGAAGTACGGAGGCTCGTCGGTCGCGAGCCGTTCGTCGTAGATGTATTCCTTCGTGAAGCCGCTGCTGCCCTCGCCGACGATCCCGCGGAACTTCTGGCCGATCGCGCCGTACACGTTGAGGTCCCCGAGATGCGATCCGCAGTTGAAGTTGTCGACGAGGAAGGAGTGGCTCGTGGAGAGGATCGCGCCGTAGATCCACGGGTTTTCGATGTAGGAGCCGGCCGGCCCGCTGCTCTGGTTGGTGTTGCTCGAGCAGGGGTGGTAGATGCGGATGAAGCGGGTCGCGATCAGCCCGAGCGTGACGGTGCCTGGCGGCGCCGCGGGTGGCGTGACGCCATACGGAGTGATCGAGCCGTTGATCACGAGATCCTGTTCGGCGGCGATCGTCAGGGACTTGGCGTAGGTGCCCTTGACGTAGACCGAGCCGCAGTTTTCTTCTTCTTTGTAGGTTGTGCTCGTGTCGGTGGCTTCCTGGGTGAATTTGACGTATTTGCAGCCTGAGGAGGGGTTGGCGGAGACGTAGATGAGGCCGTTTTCCGGCCATTTGACCCATTTGCTGACGCTTTTGCCGCCTTCGAGCGTGGTCACGTGGATTTCGTTTTTCGCGCCTTCCAGTTCGAGCGTCGTGCGCCCGGTGAATTCGTAGTTGGTGGGTTCGCGTTCGACGTATGCGTGCAGGCTGCCGTCGCTTTCGGGCGCCACGATTTCTTCGCCTTCGGTGTCGGGTTTCCCAGTGACCGTGTTGTAGATGGGTTCGCCGCTGCCGCAGCCTCCGGAGACGGGCCCGCCGTCGATTTCCACGACGTCGCGGGGTTCATGCCCTTTGCGTCCGAATTCCGCGCCGCCGCAGACCACTGCCGCGTCGTCGGTGTGCATCGGGCCGTTGACCGAGTCTTCTTCGGCGAACTCGATCGAGCCGCAGAGTGTGAGCGCTTTGATTTCTTCGCGCCGCTTGCGGTAGTTGGGGCACTTTTCTTCTTCTTCTTTGGTCCCGGCGTGGGACTGGGGGTCGCGGTCCTCGTACTGCGTGAAGTAGATGTAGTTGAGGAAGCCCGCCACCTGGAAGTTCGCCACGACTTCACGCGTCGTCTTCCCGGCCTTGCCGGTGGACTTGATCCGGAAGGTGTTCTGCAGGGCCCCTTTGGACTCGATGATCGTCGTGAACGGGGCGGAGGCGTTGCAGGTTTTCGCCGATTCGGGGTCGCTGCTGGCCGCCAGCGTCGTCACTTCGAAGCTCTCGGAGGATTCGCCGGGGACCGTGCCGGACGGCGTGGGGCAGCTCTCCCAGTAGTCCGGGTTGGCCTCGAGCTTGTACTCGTATTCCTGGATCCCAGCGAGCGCCGCGTAGTAGGCCTGCTTCTGCGTGAGGTCGAGGTGCGCCGGGGTCACGTCGCCGTTGGCGGCGGTGAAGGCGGCGGCCATCAGCAGGCTCGCGACGAGCAGCACGAGGATCGCGATGATCATCGTGAACCCGTCCTGGGCGCGCGCGGGCGCGAGACGACGGCGGGTGGGGGTCTCTACTGGCATGGTCCGTCTTCGATCGTGGCTTCCGAGGCGGGGGTGGCGAAGGCGAGCGTCACGAGGTTGCTGAATTCGACCGGGCGGTTCAGCTGGATGTTCTTGTCGGTGGGGGCGACCGAGAAGGTCACGCCGACCGCGGAGGTCGTCTTCGCCTGTTCGGCGGTCAGGCCGGAGGAGGCGGGGGTGAATGCCGCGAGCGACCCCGCCGGGGTGGTGCTCGTGCCGGCTCCCGCTTCGCTGGAGTATTTGTAGTAGGAGAAGATCGGGATTTCGTGGGCTTTGGAGGTTCCGAGTTCAGAGGCGTTGTAGGCGTATTCGGCGAGGATCTTCGTCGTCGGGGTCGAGCTTGTGAACGTAAAGTTCGGCCAGCTGCCACCCGTGGCGGGGTAGCTCTTGTCGAGCAGCTGGCCGGATCCAGGGTAGGTGCCGGTCCAGTAGATCTTGTGCTCGAAGACTTTCGAGGAGGACAGCAGCGCTTCTTCGCCGGTGCCGTTGATGAAGATCAGTTCCTTGGATGTGCTTTTTTCCTGCACGGGGGCGAACTTGCGGGCCAGGCAGGTGGAGTGCAGCTCGTCGACCACGTCGGTCATGGCGATGCGGCCGAGCTGGGTCGCCTGGACGGTGTCCGTGACGCGCGAGGTCTGGTGCAGCGAGACTTCGAGGATCGCGTACAGCGCGCCGGTGACCACGACGCCGGTCATGATCGCCATCAGGAGTTCGATGATCGTGAAGCCGTCGTTGCGGCCGAGGCGGCGTGTGAGGGAGCGCATCACGGGCAGCTCGCCTTTTCTTCGACGGTGACCTTGCTGTGTTCGGCTTCTTCGGCTTCGACTTTTTCGTTGTTCTTACGGGTCGTTTCCGTGGCTTTTTCGGCCGTTTCCTTGGTGCCGCGTTCGCTTGTTTCTTTTTCTTCGGCTTTTTTCTTGGCCGTGGCTTCTTCGGATTCGCGTTTGGTTTTGGCTTCTTTCTGGGTTTTTTCTTTCGCTTCGCGTTCGGATTTTTTGATCGTTTTGGCTTTTTCTTCCGATTCCCAGGTTTTGCGTTCGCTAGCTTCTTTTTCTTCGGCTTTTTTCTTGGCCGTCGATTCTTCGCCTTCGCGTTTGGTCTTGGCTTCTTTTTCGGCGGTTTCCCGTTTGGTTTTGGTTTCTTTTTCTTCGGTTTCCAGTTTGGCCTTGGTGGCCGCCTTGGCCTGGGTCGAGCGCTGTCCGAGGTAGATCGGGATTTCGGGCGCCGATTCGGCTTTGTTTTCGAACTTGCGCGTGTACGTGTTGGGACTCGCGTAGACGCACAGTTCGAATTCGCCTCCGAACGGCTGGAACGGGTCGGAGAGGTGCCCGCCGAAGGCGCCCGTGGTCGTGACCTGCGTGTGCTTGCCCGTCACGGCCGAGTCGTCGTCGCCCGCGGCGCCGACGCATTCGCTGTTCGTGATCGTAACCGCGCGTGCGGTGGTGGTTTCCAGGTTTTTCCAGCGGAAGCCCGTTTCGATCGCTTCGACTTCTTTGAGACTGCCCTTGTAGAGGTTCAGGGGGTCGTAGCTCGTGGGGACGGTCACGGTGGTCGTCCCGCCGGGCGTGAGGAAGACTTTCGAGGGCGGCAGGACGGCGCCGCTGGTCACGGTTTCGGGGTCATTTTCAACGCAGTCGCCCGGATACACGACCCAGCTGATTTTTTCGCTTTCCGGGAAGGGGAAGAGGTTGCCGGGCGAGGTGGCCGAGGCTTCGTAGGTGCTCGGCACCGGGTTGTAGACCGTGGTCGCTTTGGCGTAGGCGGTGCTGCCCACGCCGTAGTCCGGAGGCGAGTCCATCAGCGAGTTGAAGGTCACGAACGTGTCGCCCGTGACCGGCTGGGATTCTTCGACGGTGCCTTCGTTGTTGTAGTGCTTGAAGGTCTTGCTGCCTTTGTAGGCGAATTCGGCCTTGATCGCGGCGCCCTGGTTGTAGAGGACTTCGTAGTGGGTGGTGTAGTTCGGCGCGAGGTCGACTTCTTTGGTCGGGAACTTGGGCGCGCCCCAGCGGGTGACATAGCCTGCGACTTCCCCGACTTCGACGAGTGCGGAGGTGGAGGGGATCCCGCCGAAGACCACGCAGCCTTCCGCCGGCGTGGTCTGTTCCTGGCTGGTTTCGCCGCCGCCGCCGGCCGGGGTGTAGTTGACGATGATCGGGATGTTGCCCACGCCGGACGTGACCACCGGGGCGTTGCCCGCGTCGACCTCGAGAGCAGAGCCCGTGGGCGGTGTGATGATGCTCGAGGCGGTGAGCGAGTGCGGCCGGTTTTCGGGTTTGCGGATCGGCCAGGACACCGTCGAGGTGATGCTGAAGGCGTTGCCGCTCTGGCGTTTGGATTCGGTCACGCTGCACGACGCGCTCGATTTGCCGGCGGGCAGGAGGGCCGCGTTCTGCGTGATCGTGTAGACGGTCCCGCCCACGGTCTGCGTGTACACGTGCGGCGAGGCTTTCAGCAGGATCAGCGAGCTCGCCGGGAGGCTGCGCAGGCTCTCCTGGGATTGGGCCGCGAGCACCGCCGCCTCGTTGTGCACGCGCTGGTTCTCGCTCGTGCGGTTGACCACGTCGAAGCCCTGGAGCGTGGCGACCACGATCAGGCCCACCAGCATCGCGCTGATGATCACCTCCACGAGCAGGAAGCCTGCCTCCGATCCGCCGCCGCTGCCGTGCAGGCGAGCGGCGATGAGGCGGCGTCCGGCGCGGAAGGAAGAGCGACCGATGGGGAATCGGCCGGCGGACCGGAGCATCGCAGGGAGAGAGGGCATTGTCAGGAGTGGGCTTCTGGGGCTAACTGCTGTGTCGGCAGGCCCCTGCGGCGCCTTTAGTGGCGAGCGACGCGCGTGGACGCCCATGGGCAGCCCTCAGCCGCGTCGGCGGCGGATGCTCACTCAGGCGGTGGCGCCGAGGTCCCGGGGGTCGCCACGGCCGTCCCGCGAGCACCTAGAATGCGATCTCCCCGGGGGACTGGTGTATCGGTAACACGGTGGTCTCCAAAACCGCAACGCCAGGTTCGATTCCTGGGTCCCCCGCTTTCAGAAGCCCGCCAATTGCGGGCTTCTGGCTTCTGGAGCGGCGTATCGCGCTTACGTTGCGGTCGATCTGGATCGAGACGATCCGCCCCGATCCGAGGCAATGCGATGACTTGACGTGATCGACAGGCCAAGCGCCAACGGCGCGCGTGCGGATCCGACGTGCGTGATCGCGATGCGACCCGTGCGCCGCCTCCCCCTCGACGGGAGACAGCAGCGCAGTGGCCCGGGGCTTGGACGGTCCGAGCTCGCAGTGACACCTGTCTGGAACCGGGGAAGCGCTCGTCGCTCGGCGGTCTGAGGAGATGCGCTGGTCCGTGTGTACATGCATCAGACGTGCGGTTTGCCCCGACGGCCGTTAGCGTGATTGCTTGTGATGGCACGCGGTTATGACCCCGCAGCGTGGCAGGCGTTCTGCCAGGCACTCGTGGGTGCCGCGGCGGCGCTGACGGGGTTGCTGTTCGTGGCTGTGTCGATCAACCTGGAGCGCATTCTCGAGCACCCGAGTTTCCTGCCGGCCAGAGCCGCCGAGACGCTCGCCGCCGTCCTCGCGGTCCTGATGAGCTGCGCTCTCACCCTCGTCCCCCAGGGCACACGACTGCTGGGCGTCGAGCTGCTCGTGATAGCGCTCGCGATGCTCGCGGTCACCCCACGGCAGCTCGCCACCCGGCGAGAGCGGCCCGAGGATCCTGCCGCATGGCACCGTTCCCGCATCGCCACAACGGCCGCACCAGCCATCCCGACCGCGATCACCGGCATCTCGCTCATTGTCCATTGGGGAGGGGGCCTGTACTGGCTCGCGTCCGCGGCCCTCCTCGGTATAGCGGCGGCCGTCTACAGCGGTTGGGTGCTGCTCGTGGAGATCGTCCGCTGAGCGGTGCCCAGCTTGACGGCCTGCGCCAGGGCATCGACGTCCGGGCTTGGCGTAGGTGAGCATCTTCTCGAAGGCGGGGCGCGCCTCGGCGAGCCGGCCGGAGCGGGCAAGGCTTCCACGTACCAGATGCTGCAGATCGAGCAGGTTCCCTCCCCCGTTCGGGCCGTGCGGCGAGGTCATGGCGGTGGACGAGGGTCGGAGCCCCCTCGAGCTGGGAGCGATCGAGCACCGCGACAGCTCGCGCCACTCGCGGGGCAGCGTGCGGCCCAGCCAGAGCGCTCGTGAGCCCGGAGGGCCTTCCACCGCAAACAAGAGGATCATTGCTGAACGTCGACCGTTCACCAGCGACCACAGACCGTCAAATCCCAATCGAAGGGACAGCCGATGCGCCAAGTTCATCCCATTGCACTCTCACTAGTCGGCGCCGTCATGCTCCTGGCTGCGGCCGGGCCTGCTCTCGCCAGCACGCACGCCACCAGCTCGCAGGCGAGCGCCGTGGCCCGGGCTGTGAGAAGCAGCCACGTCGACGACATCGACAAGGTCCCGACCAAGCGCTACACCGTGAGCAATGTCCGCATCTCGACAGTGAGCAAGGCATGGGCGATGGCCGCGCTGGTGCCCACCAAGGCCTACAGGAACTCGTTTCAGGCAGCAACCATCGTCGCCGTGAAGCCGGCCGGCACACGCGAATGGATCGTCGTGGACCTGGGCACGGCTGACGTTGGGTGCGGGATCGCGCCCAACCGAGTGCTTGCTGACCTGCTCGGGCTCAAGGGCACCGAAGTGCCCTGCCCCACCGGGACGGGGATCTCCTGAGCACACGGGGTCTGGCTGCGGCCTCCGATCCGCCTCGTGCGGGGCACGTGCCCCGCACGAGCGCGACCCGAGGTCCGCCCCGCGGCAACGCGAACGGTAGGGCCTTCCGACCTCACCTACAAGCAACACCCGCGGATCTCGCTTGAGTCCCCACCGTGGCGTCGACACCGATCGACATGTCGGCCGCGCTCGCGTGCAGGCAGCGTCGAAGCGCCGATCGAACGGATGGACGTGGACGAGCGACTCACCCCGGGCGCAGCGGGCCTCGACTCGTGGATCGGCGGCGGGATCGGGAACGTGACCGACGGCGAATGGTCGGCCATCGGCGGTGGCTAGGAAAACGAAACCCAATCCGGTGGCAAGTACGGCTGGCTCGGTGGCGGGGCAGAAAACGCCGTCACCGGCGAAACCGCCTCGATCAGTGGCGGTGGGGGCAACGTCGCCAAAGGCAAGCTCAGCTCGATCGTCGGCGAAAAAGGCAAGAAAGCCGAAAAAGAATTCGAAGCGCTCCCGTAGCGAGAGGTGGATGGTGCCCGGGGCTGCCCGCCGCCGGCGGCGGGCAGCCCCGGGTGAGTCAGCGACCGATGGCGGACGTGTTCCGCCCCCCCCGGTCAGTCCAGCAGCCGTGCGAAGTGCAGGCTCGTGATCGCCATGCGCTCACGGAAGTAGAAGCGGTGCGCGCCCTCGCGCGCCACGCCGGAGTCGAGCTCGATCGTGCGGGCGCCGGCCCCGCGCGCGCGGGCCTCGAGCTCCCGCAACAGCGCCCCGCCGATACCACGGCCGCGCGCCTGCCCGGTGGTCACGAGATCGTCCACGTAGAGCTTGCGCACCACCACGGTCGTGGCCATCAGCCGCCAGCCCGCAACGGCCACGCAGCTCCCGTCGTCGTAGGCCGCGGTGAAGCGCAGCCCCTGGGGGTGGCCCTCCGCATAGATCTCGGCGAGCAGCTCACTCGTGAGATGCGGCCGCAGCTCTGCGAGCACCGGCAGGGCGTCGAGCGCCAGGCGTGCGTCGCCGGGCGGCAGGTCAACGAAGCGCACCGCGTGAGCATAGTCGGGGAGGCTCAGCCGGGGGTGGCGCCGCCCGGCGCCGCTGCGGTGCTCGCCGGGGCCGCGGTCCCCGCGGCCGGAGCGGTCCCGGTGGGGTTCGCCGAGAGGGCGGCGTGCGTGGCCAGCTGCACCGGTTCGGAGACGCAGGCGCCGTGTTCCGGGCTTCCGGCGAAGAGGACCCGCAGCGACATGCCGCCGCGCGGGGAGGCGAGCGGAGTCGCGTACAGCTGCCAGCCTCCGCTCGCGTCGGTGGCGACTTCGCCGACGGTCTGCTCGCTGACGACTTCGCCCCTGTGGCTCACCGACCGGGCCTGGACGAGAACGGTGGCGCCCGCGAGGGGCGTGCCGTCGAGCAGCTCGAGCACCCCCGAGAGCGTCTGCGGGACGCCCGACGCGGGGCTGCCCGACCCGGCTGGGGGCATCGGTGCCTCCGGCGCTCCCGCGGCCGCGGTGGGCGTGCTCGCAACCGGGGCCTGAGGAGTAACCGCGAGCGTGGCGCGGGTCGGGTTGGGCGCCAGCCGCCGAACGCTCGCGCGGATCGAGGGCAGCTCGCCGTAGAGCACGTTGCCCGGACAGTCGGTGCTGTCGGCGTCGCGATGGCCGGCGATCCGCGGCAGCATCACACGGGCGTTGGCGGGGAAGCGGCTGTAGGAGGCGCCGGCCGGGTTCACCCGCACCCTCACGGTTCCCTGCGCAGGCAGGCCATGCAGCGCCAGCTTCCATCCCAGCAGTGCCTGCAGGGCGCCGCGCGCGGCACTCGAGATCGGCACTTCCATGAACGAGCCGAGCACCGCGATGCCCGTGGAGACGGTGTTGTACCCGCCCGCCTGGGCTCCCACGACGGGCTCGTCGATGCCGCCGGCCCGCGCCTCGAAGATCCGCCCGAAGAGGTCGACCACGAAGTTGTAGCCGATGTCCTCCCAGCCCCTCACGTAGCGATGGAACACGTAGATCGCGCGCAGCATCGCGGGGACCTGGCCGGGCGAGTAGCCGTTGGGGTTCTCGGTGTGGTGCACGAACGCCATCCGCACCGTGCCATATCCGGGGGCGGCGCCGGGCGGCGATATCCCCTGAGCCCACGCGCGGCGAGCGATGATCGCCGGCTGGCCGGGTCCCGCCGCCAGCGTCGGTGTCGCCAGCGGCAGCGCCGCGGCACCGGCGCGCGTGGACGCGGCGCTCGCGCGTGCTCCCGCGCCCCCGCTCACGTCGACCAGGTGCAGCCGCACGCCGCTCACCGGCTCGCTGGTGCGGACCTGGATCGCGTCGGCCCCGCCGGTCCACACCGGGTCACCGACCTGGCGGGCTGCTGCGGTGGGCGCTTCGGGCTCGTGGCCGTTGGCCCCCGCGGCCACCCAGGCGCTCCATCCTCCCCCCGGGGCGCGGAAGCGGATCCAGAGCCCCGCGTGCCGCGGCGACCGCCATTCGAGTCCCACGAGGTCCGCGGGATGCTCGAGCGCGACGGTGCTGCCGGCGGGCGTGACAATGCCGAGCCAGCGCTGTGCGAGGGTCGGCGCGGCGGCCCGGCCGAGCAGCGCGAGCGCTCCACGAGGCCTCAGCATCCCGCCGGCGACCGCGCCGGCGGACGCCGCGAGCAGCGATCTGCGCGTCATCCCACCCGCGCTCATCGGAACCTATGACACCACGATCCGCCGGCCATCGCCGGCTTGATGCGCAGGGGCCGCGTTCGAGCCGGAGGCTCGGGGGCGGCCGGGTGGCTCGTGCACGCGACGCATCGAGCCTGCCGTCAGCCCGAGGGCGTGAGCAGGTAGACCCGTGCCGGAGGAACAGGCTCCCAGGAGAACACCGTCCAGCTGCGCCCGTCCCAGCGAACGGTGCCCCGAGTCGGGAGGTGGGCGGGTCCCGCGCCCCCCGCCAGCCGCCTGGAGCCGGAGCGCACGAACGCGAGGCCGCCGGTGGTGCTGCGCAGAACATCGACGAGGTTGCCGTAATGCGCAGGCAGCGGATGCAGGCGCGCGGCCACGCGCATCGCCACGTTGCCCCACGCCGCCAAGCGCACCGCGGCGCAGCTCGCTGCGGCCTGTGGCCCGGCCGCGCGCGGGACGAGCAGCGCGACGCGGAGGGCGCCGGCAGGGAACGCCTGGGCGTTGAGGAGGTTGGCGTCGTATGCGGTGCCGCCCACGCGTACCACCGCACCCGTCCTCGCCGCCGACGGGGCGCCGGGGAGCGTCCCCAGCAGCAGCGAGCCGTCGCGATACAGATCGACCGGCACGCCGATGAAGCGGCTGACGAGCTTCACGTAGCCGACGTCGTCCTGTACCGACATCACATAGCTGCCGACGGTCCGTCCATGCCAGCGCAGCGTGCCCGTCACGGGAGCGATCACATCGGGACCGCCGACGTCGGCGAGCACGTGGCCCGCCTTGACCACCCGCAGCCTCACGATGTGCCAGTGGGGCATGTACACGAGCGTGTGCACCGCTTCATACACCGCCGGCTGGTCGTCGGCGGCCATCGCCGAGCCGAGCGTGGCCGAGCCTTCGACGTGGCCCCTGTCTTCGCTGACCTCCCGGCTTCTGATCTCACCCGCATAGATCCCGAGCGCGGCGCTGGTGTCAACGCTTCCGATCGTCGCCGCAGTGGCGCTTCCGCACGCGCCCGAGCCGGTACCCGGCGACGGGCCGGCAACGCTCCTCGCGGGCGCGGCCGTCCGGGCCGAGGTCAGGCTCGTGGTCGCCTGGCGGGGCGAGGGGTCGGCGTCGAGCACGGCGCCCAGCACGCCGCCGACGGCCAGCAGCACCGCGAGCGCCAGCGCGAGGCGCAGCACGAGCGATCGCCGAAGGACGCCGAACATAGCTCGAGGATGAACCCCCGTTCTAAGTCCAGGCTCAGTGAACCGTGAGAACCGCCCCATCCGGCGGCCGGCCGCCGCTCCCTAGCGGGGGTCGTCGCGGTCGAGGTTCCAGTGGCGGGAGGTGGTGCAGGCCCACAGCCAGGGCTCGTCGTCGGTGGCGTGGGTGCGCGGTGTCAGGAAGAAGCGCGTGATCGTACGCTGACCGCCCTCGTGGTCGCCGTAGAGGATGTCCACGCCCATCCCGCGCCGCGCGAGGATCGACTCGCGCAGGGGGCCGTGGAGGGGGTCGCCGGGGTCCCTCAGCGCTGCCTGCCAGAAGTTGATGTCGCCGGCGGGCACGTACAGGTCGCGCTGGAGCCTGCGGAAGTCCTCGGGTGGCCCCGGCGGGGCTGTGCGCTCGGCCGGCAGCTGCCATCCGTGCAGTACCGCGAGCCCGGCGGCGACGTTGCGCAGCGGGATCGCGAGGTAGAGGCTGTCCTCGATCGCCTGCACGGCGGCGAGCCCGTCCCGGAGCCGGACCCAGTGGCTGTCGATGTAGCTCACCTTCTGCGGGGGGTCCTCCGGGCGCGCGTTGAACAGCACCGGGCGCAGGCCGATCTTCAGCGCCTGCTCGGACACCCGCGCTGCGCGATTGGCCGAGCGGGTGGAGGAGAAGGTCGCGACCGCGAGCGTGAGCGTGCCGGCGGCGGTCGCGAGTGCGGCGATCGTGCTGATGTCGACCATCGGGCGCAGGCTAGTCAATGGCCGGTCGTGGCGGCGGTCGCATCGCGGTGCCTCGCATGCTAATCTAGATAAAATCACTAGACAAAGTGAGAAATAGGCATGAGGACCGACGTACACCAGCATCTATGGACCGAGTCGCTCGTCGAGGCCCTCGCCGGCCGGCACGAGTTTCCCTTCGTGAGCCGCGAGAACGGGCTCGCGGTGCTCTACCTCCCGGATGAGCGCCCATACGTCATAGACCTGGCCTCCGAGGCGCCGGCCGCGCGCGCCTCGCTGGTGGAGAGCGACGGCCTCGACCGCGCACTGCTGTGCCTCTCGAGCCCGCTCGGCATCGAATGGCTGCCGCGGCGGGAGGCGGATCCGCTCATCGACGCCTATCACGGCGGTGCTCTGGCGCTCGGCGAGCCATTCGGGGTCTGGGGTTCGGTGCCGCTGAGGCGGCCCGATCCCGACGATGTCGATCACGCCCTCGAGCATGGATGCGTCGGCATCAGCCTGCCCGCCGGCGCGCTCGCCGGCGTCGCCGCGGTGTCGCGCATGGAGGCGCTGCTCGACCGCCTGGAGCGTCGGGGCGCGCCGCTGTTCGTGCACCCCGGACCCGGGTCCGATCGGCGTGCCCGGGATGGCGAGGGGGAGGTCTCCTTCCGGGATCCGCTCTGGTGGCCGGCGATGACCCGCTACGTCTCTGGCATGCAGGCCGCCTGGCTCGCCTTCGGGGTCGCCGGCCGGCCGCGCCACCCGGGGCTGCGGGTGGTCTTCTCGATGCTCGCCGGCCTTGCGCCCCTGCACCTGGAGCGGCTCCGCTCACGCGGCGGTGCCCCGATCCGTGCCGCGGATCCGCTCAGCTTCTACGACACCGCCTCATATGGCCCCGCCGCGGCGCGCGCCGTCGGCGAGGTCGTCGGTCCCGAGCAGCTGCTCTACGGCTCGGACCGCCCCGTCGTGGAGCCCGCCGAGCTCGGCATGCCGGCGGAGCTCCTCTGGGAGGCGATCATCGCGGGCACCCGCCGGGCGCTCGGTCCGGATCCGGCGGTGGTCGCATGACGCGCTCGCGCGCGCTCGTCGATGCGCGCTCCAGCTCCAGCCGGGCCGACCCGAGGCCGGGCGCGGTGCCGCCCGGCGGGGCGGGAGCGGCAGGTCCACGGCCGGGAGGCGGGCGGGCGGCCGGTCCGAGCCTGGCGGGCGTGCCCCGGCCGCGGGGCCGCGATCTGTCCGCCGCCGAGCTCCGCGAGTTCGTCGGCGAGCTCGCCGACCGGCCCGAGCTGTGGATCGACCGCGTCAAGCACGATCGCAGCCAGCGCGTCTACGAGGAGCTGCTCAGCGACGAGCACCTCACGGCATGGCTGATCTGCTGGATGGACGACCACGACACCGGCTTCCACGACCACGACGTCTCCGCCGGCGCCGTCGCCGTCGTCAGCGGCGCCGTGCGCGAGGAGCGACTGGTGGTCGGCGGCGTGGGGCGCGAGCAGGTCGTCCTCGCCGGAGCGAACTTCCAGTTCGAGGCCGCCGACATCCACCGCGTGAGCCACTGGGGCAGCGACCCGGCGATCACCCTGCACGTCTACTCCCCGCCGCTGCTGCGGATGGGGGCCTACGTGATCGGCTCCGACGGCGTCCTCGCGCGCCACTCCGTGTCCTCCACCGAGGAGCTCCGGCCACAGGCGAGAGCCGGGTTGGGTCCGGAGGCGGGCGCCGCCCGGGGCTCGCAGGCGAACACCGGCTGAGCCGGCCGCCGGGCCCCGAACCGGCCGCGAGGATGAGCCGGCCGCCGAGCCTGGGCCGGCCGCCGGACGAGCGAACCAACCTTCTCGGTACCTACAGCTAAGGCGCCGGCGCGGAGCCGGTCCGGCGCGTCAGGCCGTCCTCGCCGCCGATCAGCACGAGGCTGACCATCTCGGGCGGGAAGAGGCCGTGCCCGACCACGCCCGGGGTCGCGCTCAGGCGCGCCGCGAGCTCGCGTGGATCTCCGATCGGGCCGTGGTAGTCGGCGATCAGCCCGCCGTCTGGCGTCGCCGGCCAGTCGCGCAGGCGGGCGGGGGCGAGCGTCGCGAGCGTGTGAGCCGCGCCGAACCGCAGCAGCTCCAGCGGCACCGGCGGCCCGAGCGCCGGGACGATCTTCTCGGCGGAGACGATCACCACGAAGCACCGCGCCGCCGCGGCCACGATCTTCTCCCGCGTGTGCGCGCCGCCGCCCCCCTTCACGAGCCAGCCGTCGGGGTCGACCTGGTCGGCGCCGTCGATCGCGATGTCGAGCTCGCCCAGCTCCTCCAGGGTGCGCACGTCGAGTCCGAGCTCCCGGGCCGCACGCTCGGTGGCGGGAGAGGTGGCCACGCACCGCACATCCCTGCATCCGCGCTCGGCGATCGCCGGCAGCAGGTGTGCGACGGTGCTGCCCGTGCCCAGCCCCACGCGCATGTCGTCGCGGACCAGCTCTGCCGCGGCCCGCGCGGCCTGGCGCTTTTGCGCTGCGGTCGGGTCCTCGCTGCTCAGCGGCGCTTCTCGCCGCCGCCCAGTCGCACCAGTGGGCGCCATGGCGCGGACGTTACCGACCCGACGGCTGCCCTGAGGCGCAGGCGCTCGGCCGAGGCCGGCCCGTGCAGCAGGAACCCCTGTCCAACCGAGCACTCGAGCTCGCGCGCCAGGGCGAGCTGGCGGTTGGTCTCGATGCCCACCGCCACCGCGGTCAGCCCCGCCTCCTTCGCGAGCCTGATCGTCGCGGCGAACATCGCCCGGCGGTCCTTGTTGCCCTCGAAGGTGGAGGTCAGGACTCGGTCGAGCTTCAGCGAGTCGAGCGGCAGGTTGCTGGGCAGGCCCAGCGAGTAGTCGCCCGAGCCGAATCGGTCGAGCGCGATCGAGACGCCGAGGCGCTTGACGTCCTTCAGTGCCGACCGCGCCCGCTCGGGGTCGCGCATGACCGCATCCTCGCTCACCTCCAGGCACAGCGCGCGGCCGGGCAGACGGCAGTAGGCGAGCTCCTCGCGCACGCGCTCGGCGAGATCGAGCTCCGTGAGCTCGCGGGCGGAGACGTTCACCGAGACCGGGATCACGATGCCGTTGCGCCGCCACAGCTCGGCCTGCGCGCACGCGGTGTGCAGCACCCAGTTGCCGATCTGCACGATCAGCTCGCTCTCCTCCGCCGGCGGCAGGAAGGTCGCGGGCAGCAGCTCGTCCTGTCCGGGGCGCTGATCCCCCTTCGGGCGCCAGCGCACGAGTGCCTCGCAGCCGAGCGCCACACCACCGGCCAGGGGAAGTATCGGCTGGTAGGCCAGCCACAGCTCCTGCCGCGGCAGGGCGTCGCGCAGGCGGCCCTGGAGCTCGGCGTGGCTGCTCATCTGCTCGCGGAGGCGCTCGTCGAACAGCTCGAGGCGGCGGCCTCCCGCGCCCTTGGCGCGGTACATCGCGAGGTCCGCCTCGCGCAGCATGGTCTCGGGGTCGGTGCCGGGGTCGCGCGAGACCGCGATGCCGACGCTCGCGAGCATCGACACCTCGGCGTTGCCCGCGGGGATGGGGTCCTCGAGCGCGTCGAGCACGCGCGCTCCGAGGGCGAGCGCCTCGCCCTCACCGTCGACGTCCTCAGCAAGGATCACGAACTCGTCACCGCCGAGCCGCGCGACGGTGTCGCTGTCGCGCATCAGCGCGGCCAGGCGCACCGAGATCGACACCAGCAGGCGGTCGCCCACGTCGTGGCCGAGGTTGTCGTTGACGGCCTTGAACTTGTCGAGGTCCACGAACAGCATCGCCACCGCGCCGTTGCTGCGATGCACGCGCGCGAGCGCCTGGCGTGCCCGATCCATCAGCAGCAGCCGGTTGGGCAGCCGCGTGAGGGGGTCGTGCAGCGCCTGGCGCTCCAGCCACATCCGGTCGGTCACGTCCTTTGCGGCCGCATACCAGGTGTTGCCATCGCAGCGTGCGCTCCACAGCAGCCACCGCCAGGAGCCATCCCTGTGGCGGTAGCGGTTGGTGAAGTTTTCGAAGTGCGCGGGGCGGCTGCCGCCGGAGAGCATCAGCGCGAGCGTCTGCTCCACGTCCTCCGGGTGGATGAACTCCTGGATCGGTCGCGACTGCAGCTCCTCGCGGCTCCAGCCGAGCAGCTGTTCCCAGGCGGGGTTGAGGAGCGTGAAGTGGCCGTCCAGCGAGATCGTCGCAAGCAGATCGCTGGTCATCTCGAACAGGCGGGCCACGCCGGCCGCGCCATGGCCCGCCTCGTTGCCGTTGCCGGCGGCGGGATCGCTCGTTTCCAGGAAGTTCATTACTGCTGTTCACGTCGGCCGGCGGGGCCCGCTTGCTCGGAGCGGAGACGGCTTCGTGGACGTATTGACTAGGAGCGAGCGGCCCCGGATGGGCAGGCTCGCCGGGGCGCGCGAGCGCGCCGCTTCAGGGGCCCGTCGGGGGCGCCGGGTGGAATGCTGCTGCAGCGGTCCGGCGGACGCCCGGGAGCGGATGCTGTGGCAGCGGTACGGCGGACGCTCAGGAGGGGATGCTGCCGAGCGGCTCGGCGGTCTCAGCCGCGGCTCCCACCGACGCCGGCGCCAGCCGCGCATCCCCGGTATCGCCGCGCAGGAAGCGCCACACCGACAGGCACATCAACACCGTCATGATCCCCGCGCTGGTGGCGCACCACTCGCAGATCGCGTGGATCGAGAAGAGCTCCCGGTAGGTGAGGTAGGCGCTGAAGCCGAACCCGACGAGCGTGAAGGCCATCGTGGCCAGCCGCGTGTTCTCGCCTTCCGGCGCGAGCAGCGACCCGAGGATCGCGATGTATCCGAGCAGCCCGATCAGCGCCACCGGCACACCGGCCAGCTTGGAGTACACCGAGGTCTGCACCTTCGTGCAGCTTTCGCCGGCCGTGCAGGCCGGCTTGATGCCGGCGTAGTGCACGTAGGTCAGGTAGCTGGCGATCCCGAGCCCGATCACCGTCAGGACGATCATCGTGATGCGCAGCGTGCGGGCGCTCATAGCTCGACTAGCCCTTCAGCAACGATTCGATCGCCTGGTTGAAGGACGTCGGGTCGGTGAGCGAGGAGTATTCGAACTTCTGCAGCGCGCCGCCCGTCTTGCCGATCAGGAACGAGGGGGTCCCGGTGAAGCCCTCGTTGTTGGCCACCTGGGCGTCGGTGGCGACCTGGTTGGCGAGCGCCGGGTCGTTGCGGTCGGTGCTCCACTGGCTCAGGTTGAGGCCCGGCACCTGGCGGGCGAGCCCCTGGAGGTAGCTTTCGGTGACGTAGCCGCTGTCCTCTTCTCCCTGCTCGTGGTAGAAGAGCTCGATGAAGTGCCACATCTTGTCCTGCTTGCCCGCGGCGAGCGCTGCGACCTGCTGCGTCTTGAAGGTTTCGGGTTCGCGCGTGGCGGTCTCCAGCGATCGGTATTCGATCTTCAGCTTGCCCGTGCGCACCCACTTCTGGATGATCTGAGGCAGCGCTCCCAGCGTGAACTCGCGGCAGATCGGGCACTCCAGGTCGCCGAAGTAGACCAGCGTCACGGGCGCGTTCGGGTCGCCGAGCACGTTGCCGCTCTGCGGCACGTCGGCCACGGTCTGGTCGACCGTCGCGATCGCCTGCTTTTCAGCCGTGCTGCCGCTCTTGGGGGGCGTTGAGCCGCCGCCGCCACTGGCTGCCACCGCGATCACCACGATCGCCACGACCACCACCGTCGCGATGATCCCGAGCTGGCGCAGGCGTTTGCTGCGCATCGCGTGCGACGCTTCGGCCTCCTCGAGCGCCTTGCGCTGTTCGCGCGCCTGCTCGCGGCGCTGCTTGCGGGTGAGGTCCTCCTCGTCGCGGTCAACCGGACTCATGGGCCGAACTTTTACACGTTTCGGCTCAAGCGCGGTTAAGTAGGCGGATCACCGCCCGCCCGCCGGCCGGCCAGGCCCGCCCACGAGACTCCGCCGGGCCCGCCCACCGTGGTTTGCCGGACGCGCCCCACGGAACGCGCTGCGCCGGCCCGCCCGAGAGCACCGCGCCGAGGCGAGATCGGTCCACGAGACGTGCCACGATTGGCATGCGGGCGGGCTCCCGGCGTTCCCGGAAGGCCGCCGGCGGTGGTTCCCGCCCCCGTAGCTCAGCTGGATAGAGCATCGGACTTCTAATCCGAGGGTCGCTGGTTCGAATCCAGCCGGGGGCATCGCAGGAAATGGCTCTGGAATGCGTGCTCTGTGGGTTGACGCGGGGGAGCCGGAGGGGCCGAGGGGCAGGGTGGACGAAAGCGGTAACAGCAGCTCATCGGTGAGGATCCCCGCAGGCATTGGGCCCTGCGTGAACGCCCCGGTGGCCTCCGGTCCATGGTCCCGGCCATGGCCTACCGCCCAGCGACCTTCGAGCTTGGCCGACAGCTCCGGCTGCGGGCGGGCGTCACGCCCGACCGTGCCGTGGAGGTGTTGAGGGAGCGGATCAACGCGCTCGACAATCTGCGGCTGGACGGGCGCAACGCTGATGCGGTCACGCGATCCCGCGACGACTACCTGACCTGGGCGGAGGAGGCCGAGATTAGCTCTCCGAGCTGGCGCATGATCGCACCGTGATCGAGCTGCTCCACACGGCCCGCGTTTGGGAGCTTGCAGGCGAGGTCGTCGAGGACGTAGCCCTGGCCGTCGCGATCGACGGCGGCCACAACAATTCCGGTGTCGTCCGCGTCCTCCCGGGCGGTCACGGCGGGTCTACGGCGACGACGATCCGCACGAGCTGGTCCCGGTCGATCTTTGCGATGCGGTGCGGCTCGATCAGCTCGCGGTTCCAGAGGGCCCCCTCGACGTCGTCGATCAGCTCGCCCTCCAGCTCCTGGCGGCCGATGCGGGTGCCATCTCATCCGCCCACGCAGCAGTCAGGTTGGGGCCTCGGACACGCTCGGGGCGCTCCGCGCTGTAGACGTAGACGTTGCTCCCCGTCTGCGCGACCTCCAGTCCGCTCGCCTTGCCACGCCCGCTCAAGCGGACCATCACGAGGATGCGCCCATCGTCGAGCTCCGGGTGACCTCGCCGTCGCGCACCTGGTCGTGAACCGCGAACGCTTGGTCGAGTTCAACCTGACTGGCACTCCCGAGCATCTTGACGCGTCCAAGCCACAGGACGGAATCTCCGAGATCGCGGATCGCGCTGTCGTGGAGCTCGAACACGTCTCAGGTCTCCAAGATCGCCGCGAAGCCACTTGCACACTCGTCGTAGCCTCGATAGACGGCGCTCTCCACCGCCGCAGGTCCCGCAGGCAACCATTCAATCTCTGGCGCGGCATAGCTGAGCCACAGGTCAGCATCACGCTGATTCCAGGCTGCGATTCCGTTCCGCACCAGTTGCACGTTCTCCTGCGACATCGCCTACTCCTCGAGCCCCACGGCTTTGAGGGCTTCGGCCGGCTCAGTGAAGTAGCGAAGTTCGGTCACCGCCCGATCACGAACCGCGAGAACACAGGCTCGCGGAGAGTCGACCTCAACGCCGCTCATGCGGCCGCGTAGTACTGCCTGCCCGTGATCAGTACGTATTCATCAAGATCACGCGCCGGTCCGACTCAAATCCCCGTTCTGCCCAACTCTCGCCCATGTCGCGGAAGAACTGGAACACGCCGTCCGCTCCCGTAGCTCACAGGCTCGCCAACGGCACCCACGAGGCGCATCTCGAATCGAGCATCACACAGCGCATTGAAGGCCTCTGAGTCTCCCCGATTCATCGCGGCTACACCACGGAGCACGATCTCCACGTTCTCCTGCGACATCGCCTACTCCCGCTCCTGCGCGAGGCGGTCGGCGGCGGCACGAGCCTCGCCGATGTCGGTGTAGCTCGTGATTCGAGCGACGCGCCCGCCAACCGACCACCTCGCGATCGTCGCGAAGCGCAGCTCGACCCAGGCTGCACCCCGGCCCGGTCTTCCGCGCGTCAAGGCAACGGCGAGGATCATGCGGTCGCCGAGATCGTGGACCTCCTCGAGCTCGATGTCCCATTCCTTGTAGGAGACGGTCCACTCCACGAAAAACCGCCGCAGGGCGGCCGGACCGTTGTATTTGCCCAGTCCGCCCGGGGTCATGTCCCAGTTGGTGTCGGGACCATAGAAGCTCAGGACTCCGTCCCAGTCACCGACCCTTGCGAAACCGAACTGGCGCCGGGTGAGCTCAACAAGGTCCGACGTTCCCGGCTCCTCAGACATCACCCGGCCAGTATCCCGCAGGGGAGCTTGGCGGCGTCAGCAGTAGATGACCGACCGGGACCGCGCCCAAGCAGGCGCTCCATCCCGGTTCCCCACCGGGGCACCCGATGGGCCACGCACACCACGCTAGGTCGGACGGTGGGGCAGGTCGGCGTCCCTCGCCGGGTTAGAGCGGATCAGGCCCTCTCTCACGGCGGAGGCGAGGCACGCCCGCAGCGGCGCCATGATGTTGCGCCCTGTGGCATCCGAGAGGGGCACGCGCCGCGGCTGCTGTTCCGACTGCTCGCCGCCACAGGGCTGCGGATCAGCGAGGCGACAGCCCTCCAGTGGCGGCACCTGGAACTCGACGGCTCGACGCCGCACGTGAAGGTCCGTCGTGCGCTCGTGAAGGGCCGGATGGGATCGCCCAAGAGCCGCTGCGGCCGCCGGAGCGTCCCGCTCGACGCCATGCTGGTGCAGGCACTACGGCAGGCCCGCACAGACTCCGACTGGCCGCGGGAGGACAACCTCGTGTTCCCCGCCGCCAACGGCCTGCCGCTGGACGTGAGCAACCTGCGCCGCCGCGGGCTCGAAGCCGCGGCCGAGGAGGCAGGTGTGTCGTGGGTGGGGTTTCACACCTTCCGCCACACCTGCGCGACGCTGCTCTTCGCCGAGGGACGTAACGCGGTGCAGGTCCAGCGGTGGCTCGGATACCACTCGCCTGCGTTCACGCTCGCCACTTACGTCCACCTGCTCGACGGCGATGTGGGCGAACCGCTGTCGCTGCCAACGACGCCTGCCGCCTGACTGGACGTAGCGCTGGTCGCGGCGTAGCGGAAGTCGCCGCTGCTTTTCTAGCGGAGGGAGCGTCTCCTCGTAGCCGGCGACGGCTGCTTTTCGTCCCAAGCATGCGTCTCGTCTCGGGCCGATGACGTGCCTGCTTTTGGCGACTTGCGGGCCAGCTCGGCCATGGGACTCTGCGCTGCTCTTGCCACGGTACGCCCTGGTGGTTCGGGTGCGGGTATCTGATCGGCAGGCGTTCGCCAAACGGCTATAGCCTGGCGGCATGATCTCTGTGCCGCCTGCGAGGCATCTGTTGCGTGCACGCGATTTCGCGGATCGCCACTACGCCGAGCCGATCGGCGTCGGCGAGATGGCGGTCGCCGCCGGGCTGTCGCGTGCGCATTTCAGCCGCGCGTTCAGCCGGGCGTTCGGCGAGTCACCGAAGGCCTATCTGATGACCCGCCGGCTCGAGCGTGCCGCCACGCTCCTGCGCAACACCGACCGGTCGGTGGTCGCGATCTGCCTCGACGTAGGGCTTGTCGGGCTCGGGTCGTTCACCACCAGCTTCAAGCGTCACTTCGGCAAGACGCCGACGGAGTACCGTGCGAGCTTCCCGCCGGCCTCCGCCCAGGTGATCGTGCCTGCCTGTTATATGCGCCTGTAGGGTCGCCCGCAACACAGCACAAAGGGAGAAGACAGGGCGGCGGCGGCCGATTAGCTTTCGGCTCACCACACCACTGAAAGGAGCAATGATGAGGGTACAAAGCGCACAACTCTGGGTTCACGACCAGGGCGAGGCGCTCTAGTTCTATGCCGGCAAGCTCGGCTGGGAGGTCCGCGGCGATGTCACGATGCCCGAGCTTGGTGCCCTTCGCTGGCTGACGGTCAGCCCGCCGAGCCAGCCCGACTTCGCCGTCGTGCTGATGGCGATCCCGGGCCCGCCGGTGATGGACCCAGAGACTGCCGAGCAGGTCCGCTCGCTGATGGCGAAGGGCTTCGCCGGGACTGTATTCCTCGTGACCGACGATGTCGACGCCGACTACAGGCGCCTGAGCGAGGCCGGGGTGGAGTTCACAACGGCACCGACCGACATGCCTTACGGTCGCGATTGCGGCCTGCGCGACCCGTCCGGCAACCACTTGCGGCTGGCTCAGCTCGCGCCGCAGTTTGCCGCCGCATAGCGTGCTTCACCCGGGGGCGGCCCCGCCCGGGTCGCCCCCGGTTCTCATGTGCGTCGCGGGCTCGCGCCGCCGAGCGAGCTGGCGGGCCTGGGCTCCGCCGCTCACGCGACGCGTCTTCGCCGTCACCGGGCTGGATGCCCGCCCGCTGACCGCGGAGAGCGCGCTTGGGATCAACGGTGTTTGCGCCCGCTCGGCGGGATGCTGAGATCGAGCTGCTCCAGGCGCTCCGGGTCGAGAAGAGCATCGATCTGGATGATCTTCCCGTTCGTGACGGTGAAGGCCATCACCGAGAAAACGCTGCCGCGCGGCGCCACCACGGCCCCCGCGGCGCCGTTCACGAGCGCGGGTCTGACGAACGGGTAGAGCTCCGAGTAGGTGGCCGTGTGCGTGGCCACCGCCGCCGCGCCGTGCAACACGACGGAGGCCTCTGCGCGCAGGACACCGCCATCGATACGCAGTTCGACGTCGGGGTCGAGCACCTCCAAGAGGGCATCGAAGTCGCCGTCGCGCGAAGCGGCGAAGAACGCATCGACGACATCTCTCTGCCGCGCGAGGTCACGGTCCGGCTCAGGCGAGTTGCGCACGCGCCGGCGGGCGCGGCTGGCGAGCTGCTGGGCGGCCGCTACGGAGCGGTCGAGCGCGGTGGCGATGTCGGCGAATGGCACGCCGAACACGTCGTGCAGCACAAACGCGAGTCGCTCGGCGGGAGTGAGCGCGTCGAGCACCACGAGCAGTGCCAGACCAACGGACTCGGCCAGCAGCGCCTCATGTTCTACGTCCTCCTCAAAGGCGACCACGGGATCGGGGACGCGCACCGAAAGCTCCTCCCGTCGCGCTCTGCGCGAGCGCAGCATGTTCAGACACACCCGACCGACGATCGTCGTCAGCCAGGCCCGCATGTTCTCGACGGTCTGGGGATCCTGCTCGCGAATCCGCAACCACGCCTCCTGGAGGGCATCGTCAGACTCGCTCACCGATCCGAGCATCCTGTAGGCGACCGCGCGGAGATGCGGTCTGTGTTGCTCGAACCGTTCGGTCAGCCACTCGCGCTCGTCCATCGTCAGCTCCCGGCTCCCGCGATCACCAGTGGTTGTTGTAGGCGACATTCGTGGTCAGTGCCGCTGCCGCCAGGAGCAAGAAGAACACAGCTCCGCCAACCTGGCGGTCGCGGACTCGTAGATGAGCCGTCACAGCGCAAATGAAGTACAGGACGAGGCCGATAGATGCGGCAGCCCCAAGCGTCGGCACACCGAAGCCTGCCAAAAGGCCAACGGCGCCCAACGCCAGCAACGCGCCGAGCGGGACCATCCACCGTCGAGAGACCTGTACCCGGTCAGCGACGAGCTTGACGGACTCGGCGCCGATGAAGTTCAACGAGGCGGCGTAGCCGTTCGCGAGCGCCGCCAGGATCGTGATAACGAGATAGGTGACGTGCATACCCCCTTAGACACACGTCGCCCCGAGAACCTGACAGCCGACGATGCCGCTCCTCGTCGGTCGCGCGTCGGTACACGTCCCGTACACGAGACGTGTATAGTCGGTGTATGGCCGTGACGAGAACGAACATCGAGATCGAGGATGACGATGTCCAGGCGATCATGGATCGCTACGGCGTGCGGACCAAGACGGCGGCTGTCGCGCTGGCGTTGCGTCGCATGGCCGGCCAGCCGTTGACGCGCGAGGAAGCGCTGGCGATGCGTGGGGCGAACGCGATCGCCGCGACTCCTGCCGACCGGCGGCCACGTTCGGCCGCGTGATCCTCGCCGACACCTCCGCCTGGGTCGAGTACGACCATGCGACGGGGAGTCCCGCAGATCGGCGCCTCACCGATCTGATCGCCACCGGCGGTCCGCTCGCCGTCACCGAGCCGGTGCTCATGGAGGTGCTCGCCGGTGCCCGCGACGATCAACAGGAGGAGCGGCTGCGCAGTCTGCTCCTGCGTTTCGAGTTGCTGCAGTTCGACCCCGTCGTCGACTTCGAGTCGGCGGCCAGGATCTACCGCCGCTGTCGCGCGGCCGGGATCACGCCGCGCGGGCTGCTCGACTGTGCGGTCGCGGCGATCGCCTGGCGCCGGCAGGCGTCCCTCCTGTCCCACGATGCGGATCTCGACCGCGTTGCAGGTGTGATCGGCATCACCCTCGAGGGGGCGTCGCTGCGTGCCTCCTAGCGGTCGGGTGTGCCCCGATGGTGTAGGGCGCTGAGGCGATCGCTACGGCGCCGTGATGGTGATCGGCACGGTGATCGCATCGGGGTCGCCGCTGGTCGTCAGCGAGATCTGATTGGGCCCCGGCGAGGACGGGTTGGTCGCGCCGTCGGCCTCCACGAAGACGGTGACGGCATCGCCGGCGGGGACGTTCGCGTCGTTGACGAAATAGGTGAGCTGGTTGCCGGACACGTCGAACCCGCAAAGCAGCGGCTGGCTGTCGCCGAGGTGGGTTCCATCGGTCAGATACGCCGGTGGGCATCCATCCGGGAACGACGCCCCGGCAGGCGCGGTGAACACGATCGAGGAATCAGCTCCGTAGGCTCCGGAGGGAGTCTCGAACAGGGAGACGTCCTGATAGTCGGTCGAGCGCAGTTCGTCGGCCAGGACGAACGTCTCTTCGAACCACACTTCGGTTTCTCCAGCCGTGGGCGGGGATGCTGACGCTGAGAAGGGCGCAACGGAGTTCTCCTCCGCAAACGACTCCTGGCCAACCGTGACCGGGGTGGGGTCAGAGCTCGTCGCCACCGTCCACGCTCCAGAGCCCGCAACCGTGGGGTTGTCGACGGCCGCGATGTCGAGGTACACCTGAGCGCCGGCGCCGACGCTGAACTCATGCACCGGCACGTTGAGTGTCTCCACGCCGGCCGAGGAGGACACCGTCGGGGACTCGATCGCGACCCAGGTGCCGTCGACGTACGCGTTGACCGTGTCAGTGAGCACTCCCCCAAGGCCTTTCTCGCCCGTGAACGTCACCCCTGCGGGCGCGGCGACCGAGATCGAGCCCCCTTCAGCGACGGCTTGTGATGCCGTGAACCCGACCTGGTCAACCACTTCGGTCGCGTCCAAGGATGACGAGGACGATCGCAGCGAGACCCCCGGTTTCGACGCCACGACCGTCAGCGCGAACGTCGTCGTGTATTCGGCGGGCGGATCGGAGAAGTCGTGAACCGTGAGCGTCACCGGATATGTTCCTGCGCTTCCCGGTGCGGGCGTGCCCGAGAAGACGCCCTCTCCTTCGCCGCTCGACCCGTCCCCGGGAATGGACGCGGCGAAGCTGACGCCGGGCGGCAGTGCCCCGGACTCCGAGATCGTGTCGCTCGCGTCATAGTCGCGCGTGGCGACGGAGCCCGGCTGGCCTTCGATCATCGTCCCTGACGTGACCGGGAACCGACTCGAGGAGACGTCGGCGTTCTCATATCCGGAGATGGACTTGTGCGCGATATCGCCGACGGTCACTTTCTGCGCACCGGTGCTGTTCAAGGTGACGCTGTTCGTGAACGTGTGTACGCCGGCATCGGAGCTCGTGAAGGTGTAGTTCGCCGGGAGGCCCGCGGCGCGATCGGTCGACGTGAACGCGATCGTTCCGGTGTACCCGGTCGCGACGTTGTTCTCGCCGTCGGCTGCCGTGACCGTGACCGTCTGCTTCGTGCCTGGCGGCGCGGAGCGCAGGCCGCTGAGGTACAGCCTCACGGCCGAGCCAGGTCGCACCGCGAGGGTCTGCGCGCCCGTGATCGAGCTGGACGCGAGGTCGGTCGCTGTGATCGTCTCTGACCCGGCGGTGACCAGCGCGACGGCGTGCGGGAACTCGTGCACACCTTCGTCGGAGCTCGTGAACGTGTAGTTCGCCGGCAGAATCGCGTTGCCCGTGGCGCCGAAGGTCACGGTCCCGCGATAGCCCGGGGTGGTGTTGCCGAACGCGTCGACCGCGGTCACGGTCAGGTTCTGCGGGGCTTCGGCGAGGTCGCCGCCGGGCTGTTCCGGTATGTGCACCAGCAAGCCCGTGGTCGGCCCCGGCAGCACCGCGAGCTTCAGCTTCCCTTTGGCGCTGCTGTGTGTGGCGGCGACGGTGATCGTCGGTTCACCGACGGTCGTGAGGACAACCCCGGAGAATTCGTGCACCCCGAAGTCGGGGTGTGCCCCGGTGTTCGTGAACGTGTATGGCGACGGGAGGGTGGTCTTCGCCCCCCTGTCGGTTGAGCTGAATTCGACGGCTCCTTCGTAGAACTGGGTGACGTTGCCGTACTTGTCCATGGCAGTGACTTCGATCGTTCGTGGTTCGCCCGCGGTCACTGGCCGGCTCGGGTTCGCGAGCGTGACCTTCAACTGCGATGTGGAGGCGGGGTCAACGAAGATGCAGCTGCAATGCGGGGTGGTGGCGGAACCATCGATCGTGCCATCGCTCACGGTGACCGTGGCGTCGGGGTAAGTCCTCAGCACGAATTCGGAGGCGGCAAACGTATGTTTGCCCGCGTCGGCGGAAGTGAACGTGTATCCCGCTGTGCCACCCGGAAGCGTCGCGGCGGGGTCACTCGAGCTGAAGTGCACCGTTCCGGTATAGCTGGGCACGACGTTTCCGCCGGCATCCTCCGCGGCGAGCGTCATCACCAACGGCTTGCCGGCTTCCGCTCCTCCCTGCGTGGTGAACTGATGTTCGTTGACGCCGATCACCAGCCTGGTTGCCGGTCCAACGCTGGTCGTCACCGTTTGCGCCCCCATGATCGCGGGCAGCGCCGTGTCAGTGGCCGTGACGCTCGTGCCCTGGGGATTGGCGGTCCTGAGCGTGACGCCCGTGAACGTGTGGGTGCCGTTGTCGGCGGAGGTGAACGTGTAGTCCGCGGGCAGGCTTGCGTTTGCGTCGTTCGAGCTGAAATGGACCGTGCCGGTGTAACCTGGCGTGAGGTTCCCGTAGCCGTCCACGGCTGTGACGGTGACGCTCTGCGGCGTTGCAGCGAGGGCGTTCGACAGCCCCGTGACCTTGAAGCGGACAACGCCTCCGGGTCCGGACGGTTCGACCGGGACATTCGCGGTCTGGTAGTCGACGATTGCTCCGAAGGGGCCCGGAGCACCGAGCGACTCGCCGGTGGAGATGTGGTAGGCGAACTTGCCGACGACACCCGCGCTCCCCCCAACCGCGGGGACGAAGGGGACCGAGCACGACTCGGTTGTGGTCCCGGTTGTCTGGTTCGAGGAAAAGGTCCGGCTGCCGAGCGAACAGGATGATTCGCCGAACGTACCGGGCGTCGTCGATCGGAACGAGACGCTGCCGGCCGGGCGCGGCGCCCTCCACGTCGGCGAGCACGCTGCTCACGGTGACCGTCGCCGTGCAGGTCGTGCTCATCGGCGGATTTGCCGGGAAGTAGAGTGGCTTCGGTGCGCATGTCAGCGTGTCGCCGCTTGGATATGCCGCGTAGGAGACGGGCGCTTCTTTGGAGATTTCCAGGCCGTTGGAGGTCGCCGTCAGGCCCGCCGTCGTCCCAGTCTGCGCCGTCGGTGTGACCTGCGCTGTGATCGTGCTGCCGACGTCGGCGGGCCCAACCTTGTAGTCCGCTCCGGTGGTCCCGGTGAATACGTTGTTGCAGGTGGTGTGGCCGAAGATGGTAAAGCACGTCGACCGGTACCACGCGAAGGTCGTCGCACCCTCCGGGCTTTCCTGGCGGTCGTCGTACTTGTAGCCGGATATGTAGAGATAGCTCCCGACCAGCGGCACCTGAGTGTTGGAGGCGATCGTCACCGGATTGGCCGTCGGCGGAGCCTGACGGACGGTGAGCGTCACCGTCGCTGGCGCGCTGCACGGGTTCTCCCAGGTGGGGAAGTGCTTGTCGCTGTTGCAGACTTCATACGTGAAGGTGTCTGTGGCGGGTCCGTTCCAGCCGAAGCCCGAGTTTGGTGTGTAGTCGAATGACCCGTCCTTCTTGTAGGTCAGCGTCCCGTCCGCGGGCTGCCGGACGACCTTGAGCGAGATGTTGGACGGCGGGGTGGTTGAGACGTCCGTCCCCGAGTCCTCGGCAAGCAGGCCTTCTGCGGCGTGCACCGCGAGCTCGGTCGACGTGCAGCAGGGAGATGAGGAATTGTCAGCGTCGGCCGTGTACTGATGGGCGACCGCGACCGGCGGGATGATCAGCTGGGCGCGCCACACGGCGTGTGTTCGCGCTGCGGTGTACGTGATCGCGGAGCTGCGGAAGCACCCGCTGCGGCTCCATGGTTCCGGTGCGGCTTCGAGCACCGGCAGGCTGCAGTTCGCGATGTTGCTGGATGGGCGCTGGCAGCTGGAGCTCGCTCTCCCGGCGCAGGTATCCAGTTGCGTCAGCAGCCACGCGCGCGGGTCGTGGGGACTGAAGGTGAACGGGTTGTTGACGATTCCGGTGATGTCTTCGACGAGGTTCTGCCAGGAGAACGCCGACCCGATCTGGGCCTGCCCGGGCTCGAGCACCGCTGCGTCCGGGTTATCGTAGCAATGGAAGTGTTTGACAGTATCGTCTTCGTAGCACCCGACGACTTCCTTGACCACGACGCGCGCCCCGAGGACCAGCAGCTCATCGTTCGGTTGCAGTGACTCGATCGTCACCTGCCCGCCCGTCGTGCTGGTGGTCGTCTGGAGCAGGCAGAGTTCTCCGGTTGCCTGGGCCTCAAAGCCGAAAAAGCCAGGGGGCCCTGTTGGTTCTTCCTCGCATTCGGTGCCGTAGATGTCGTCCGCTCGGTACCCCGTCCACACCGAGCCCGCGAACGGCGCCGCGACCTTGGTCTGCAGGAACGATCCGTCCTGGTAGGAGGCTGTCCACCGCGTTCCGTCGGGCGCCTCGTAGTTGATGCTGGGTCGATACAGCCACGAGTCGGCATCCGGCGCGCCCAGGTCCTTCCTTGTCACGAACATGCCGTTGTGGATGAACGACGTAAAGCCTTCGAGTTTTTCGTTTTCGAACCGTTCTTCGAGCGGGATCCCCCGGGCCGATGTGAGGTCGGCATTCACCGGAGTTGTGCCGACCCCATCGGGAAGCGAGGTCCGCCACGGCGGCGTCGCACCGTGGTCATTCGACGATTCGCTCCCGCAGGAATCGGGCGGCTCGACGGTCGGCGATGTGCACGTGGCTCCCTTGTTCGGCCCTTCAAGCTCCGTCAGTTCGAAGAACGGGTCCGTGTCCGACTTTTGGCTTGATTCGTTTGGCACCGGTGGTTCGGTCGAGCCGTAGCTCGCCTGTTGGAAGTCCGGGTCGGCGCTGAAGGTGTAGGTAACGCAGTCAGTCCCCTCGCTCGGTTCGTAGGAGCAGGGCGACTCGTCGGTGGTGACGCCGTTGAGCGTTTGCGAGGCGACCACGTATGCAAGCTCGGCGATGCCTGGCGATTGTGCCAGCAGTGACAGGTCGGGGGTGGGGTTGTTCGCGGGTTCTGTCGCGTACACCTCGTTCTGCAGCCCGTCTGCGAGGTTGCTCACGTCGTAGGCATTCCAGGATGCGTCTGCAGCGATCACGCCTGCCGCGATCCCGAGGGGAATCACGTCGTCAGGCCCGGGTGCCCCCTCGGTGATCGTGTCGATGAGCGAAGACGAGAGATCTTGTAGGAGTTCTCTGGTGGCGGTGCCGAATTCGTCTTCGAGGACTCCGTGAATCGTATCGGCGGCAGACAGTGCTTCTCCGGTGATGGTGGGCGGGAGGTCGGCTACATCCCCGCCCCAGTAGGTCGTCCCGGAAATCATGTCGCTGAATGCGTGAGCCGCTTGTTCGTTGCTCGAGAAGCTGCTCCACAGGTTGTTAAAGCCGGCAGTCGTGAAGTCCGACTCGTTCGGGTGTTCGCCGAACAGCTGCCAGAAGCCGCAGGCGGCATTGCCACCTTCCCAAACGACCCAGTTGAGGCTTCCGTTCGGACACCCGAGTTGATCATTGGCCCAGATCTGCCAGGTGTCGTTCGCGTCCACAGCGCTGTCGTGCTGCTCGGTGATCACCAGCGACTGCAAATAGCTCAACGCCGCCTGGTCCTGTCCCGAAGGGTGGTTCTTGATGATGCCGATGATGCGGAGAAAGATGTAGGAGCGGAGCAGGCCGCGCGCCTGCGTTTCGCTCATCTGGGCAGACAGACCCTGCGAGGCGAGCAGAGCCTCGCCTTCCTGTTCGAGATATCCCCATGCCGCCCGCGCTTCCGGCGTTTGCAACACAGGTCCCGGGTCCGGCTGTTCAGCCGCGGCACGCGACGGCGCCGCGAGCTGGACCACGAACGCGATCGCCAGCGCTAGTGTCACCACGGTCGCGATCCGCGATACCCAACCCTGCCGGCCACACGTCAACTGCACAGCCCAACCCCCGATCCGATGCCTCCAGCGCCGGGTGCTGATCGGCGTCGCGACCCTAGCACACATCGGCCGCGACTGCCGCGCGTTCGGCAACGGGGGCGTCTCCGCAGCGGCGCAGCGGCAGATGGCTGCTCCGCGCGAGTCGCTCGCGGCCGGCGCGGGTCAGGCGGATCACGATGGTGGCAAGCTGTTCCGTTTTGAGGGAGAACGTTGCCGAGCACGACCTTTCGTTTGCTCAAGCCCTTCTCCCGGGTAGCTCGCAAGCCCGCCGCTCAGAGCCTCGTCGAGCAGGTGGCGTCGCCGACTTCGACGCGGACCGCATCTCCCGCCGCGGACGGGCCAGCGTAGAGATACACGTCTGCGTAGCCGGCGCTGTTCGTGTAGTAGCTCGCGGTTTTGCCGTCGCCGCTAACGGTCGCGTCCTGATCGGGCTGATTGGACTCGACGTACACGTCGTAGTCGTTGTAGGTGTTGTTGTGGTCGGCATTGGCGGAGCACCATCCACTCCGTGTGGGCTGGGCTGGTTTCGGTTTCGGCGCGGGTGGCGCGGGCTTCCGCGCCAGTGCGATCCAGTTGCGGGCGATGGAGTGCTGCGCCTGGGCGAGCGTCATTCGCTCCTCGCAGACAGCCCGGTTGAGCTCATCCTCGACGGCGTCCTTGGGATTCGGCGACGCGCCGGGCTCGGGCCATAGGTTGCGCGGGTCGTTCGTCGCTCCGCCCAGCTCGAGCGGCACGAAATGGTCGTACTCGTAGTCGGAGGCGGGGCCACGCGCCCCGTAGGCGCTCATGTTCGCGAACTTCTCGGGCTCGGTGATGCGCTCGGGCGGCCGGACCGTCGAGGTCCATCCGCTCCGGCAGATCGTGCGGCCGATCGTCGCCTGTGTCACCTGTGGGTTCAAAGTGCCGGGCGTGCATCGCGGGTCTGGGCGCGAGTACTGCCCGGAACCGATCGCGTGGCACGACCGCGCCGGCGGCTGCGGCTGCACCACGTTGTTGCTCGCGGTCGAATAGAGCAGCCCGGACGAGGAGCGCGCGGCGATGCCTGCGCCCGTGAGCAGCAGAAGACCGGTACCGAGGGCGGCGCAGACCGCGACTCGCCTCACGGCCACCATGCTACTCGGCTCGTCCTCGCAGGCGCCACCGCGTCGCGGTAGCACTGCTTTGCTGGTGAGCGAGCGTCCACGCGACAACGCGGCGGCGTCGCCGGATGCGCGGAAAGCAGGCGTCCCCCGTGCAGCCAGCGAGACTCCTGAGTTGGACGAAAAGGAGCAGTCTCGGACGCCCCTCCGTAGACTCCTGCTTGAGCGGAGCTGGGTGCTAACAGACTGCAAACATGCCCAACGCCAGCCGACGACACTCGCTGTTCTGAAGAACGGCGGCAATTCCTGCCGTGGAGCCTAATCTCGGGCTCCACGACACTCCACGCCATCCCTGGCTCAGGCTTCTAATCCGAGGGTCGCTGGTTCGAATCCAGCCGGGGACATCACGAGAACCGGCTTTGGAACGAGTGACTCGCGCATCACGGACCGTCCGACCTCCTGCTCGTCCCGCCCGGAGGCGTGAGCATGAACAGCTCGATCTCTACGTCGGGTCCGACGTGGTGATTGGAGATGAACGCGATCACGTCGCGGCCCGACAGGCGCTCGACGTCGGCGATGAACCTGTGCTGCATGGCGCTCTGGAAGAGACTCCGGGTCTCCTGCACGACCGTGGAGCGTTGCAGCTCGATCATCGTCTTCTCGACATCGGTGTAGATGCCGCCGAGCACGCACGCCAGGAGATCGTCGCCGAGCATCTGCGTCTTGGCGCTCACTGGGGTGCGGTGGTAGTAGCGCTGATGCAGCACCACCATGGCTTCGGTCACGGCAAACAGCAGTTCATCGCCGCTCAGCGGAGGTCGGACGGCCGGCATGCTGGCCTTCTCTCTCGTCCTCCGGTCGGATCCGCACGCTAGGCGAAGGGCGATGACCCGACGCACGATTACCAGTCACGTTAGCGTTTCCCGGGGGTATCCTCGGCTTGGGCGCGGGGGAGCCCGGATCTGGCGATGAGCGAGAACGAGACCGAGACCGGCAAGCACACCCATGGTCGCGTGCTCACGGCGATCTCGGACGGGCTGGTGGGCCTGCTCAAGGAGTTCTACGGCCACGGCCCCCCACGCGCCAAGTCCTACTACGAGGACGACCTCGTGGTCTGCGTCCTGCGCGGCGGGTTCTCGAGGGTCGAGCAGACGCTGCTCGCCGGTGGGCGCGGTGAGGCCGTCATCCAGCAGCGGATGGAGTTCCAGGAGGTCATGCGCGGCCGGTTCGCCGAGGTGGTCGAGGACGCGACCGGGCGGAGGGTGATCGGGTTCATGCGCGGGAACCGGCAGCACCCGGATCTGATGTGCGAGGTGTTCATCCTCGCTCCCACCGACCTCGTGAGCGAAAGCGAGATCCCCACCTGTAGGCCGGGCCGGTGGAGGCTGCAGCACCGGTCGGCAGGAAGGCCGACATCGGCGCGTCGTGGGAGATATCCTCAATCAAGGAGGGCATAACTGCGGTCGGGGCCCGCGCGGGACCGGCAACACGAGCTGACTTCCGGCATTGCTCTTGCAGGCCGCAAGGAGGTTCCCGTGCCCCAAACATCGGTCGAAGCCGCATCACCGGTGGCGAGCAGCATCCATGCATCGCCATCCTTTCTCTGCGTCTGCAGGTCCGGCTCCAGCGGGGCCTGGGTGCACGTGAGGGGCGAGCTCGACATGGCCGTCGTGCCTGAGCTGAGGCGATCCCTGGCGGAGGCCTCGGCACGCGCGCGCCTCGTCGTGCTCGACCTTCGCGAACTCAGATCCATCGACAGCCGGGCAGCCCGTGTCGTTCTGGACGCTGCGGCTGAGGCGCGGCGCGACGGCGGTCGGCTGATGCTCGTGCGTGGAAGCGCCGAGGTCGACAATGTGCTCACGCTCGCGGGCGTGCCACAAAAGGTCCTGATCTTCGACCTCGACCGCAGCGAACCGGCAGCCGGGCTGTTGGCCGGCCCCGGATGATGCACGGTGGAGTCACGCCCCGCACCGACGCGAGCGACACAGGCCGATGCGCTTGGACGGAAGACCAGCCCCCTCCTGGTCGTCGTCCGGGGTAGCGCCGGGTCGAGCTCCGGCGCGTGGTAGCAGGCGTGGCCGCACTCCCCTTCGGTGCGGCCACGCCTCCCTTTCGCGGGGGCGAGCTGGCGTCCGGTCGCGGCGTATCGGTGGCGCGCACGCGGTCATCCCGCGCCGGTTGCGCTACGCGATCGGTGCGGGTGCGCCGGTTGCCCGGCGCCGCGCCCGCGCCCGCGCCGGCAGCGGTCGCGGCGCGACCTCGCCGGGGTCGAGGCGTTCGTGCAGGCGGCGGAGCGGCGCCGGCGACCACCAGTTCCACTCCTGCAGCAGCGCCATCAGGGCGGGGACGAGGAGAGCGCGGATCAGGAACGCGTCGATCAGAACCGCCGCCGCCGTGCCGACCCCCAGCTCCTTCAGGAACACGACGTGCGATGTCGCGAACGCGCCGAGCGCGACGGCCACCATGATCGCTCCGGCGGTCACGATCCGGCCGGTGCGCTGCAGTCCCGCGGCCACCGCCTCGCGGTTGTCCAGGCCGCCGTCGCTGGACTCCTTGATGCGGGTGAGCAGAAACACGCCGTAGTCGGTTGACAGGCCGAACGCGATCGCGGCGAGCACGAGGAAGTCCGTCGTCTGGATCCCTCCCTGGCTCGTGTACGCGAGCGCCCCCTGCAGGCGGCCGTCCTGGAAGACGAACACCAGCAGGCCCAGCGCGGCGCCGACGGTCAGGGCGTTCATCACGAGCGCCTTCACGGGCAGGATCACCGAGCCCGTCATCAGCCACAGGATCGCCAGCGTGGAGGCCGCCAGGATCGCCAGCGCGAGCGGGAGGGAGCCCGCGATCGAGGCCTGCTGATCGTGGAACGCCGCCGCCGGGCCGCCGACGAGGGTGGGGTAGGGGGAGGGCAGGGCACGCACCGCCCCCAGGGCGCGCTGCGCGGCCGGCCGGATCGGGGCGCCGGCGGTGTAGATGTCGAGCTGCCAGGTCTCGCCCGAGAGGCGGCGGGGCCCGGATACCGCGGTTATCCCGGGGATCCGCGCGAGCTGCCCGGCGTAGGCCTGCAGCCGCCGTCCCGCGTTCGCCGGCGCGCGCGCGGCGAGGATCATCGGGCTGCCGCTCTGCGGCGGGAACTCCCGGCCGATCGCGTCGGCGACCACGCGCGAGCTCTGGCTCGCGGGCAGCACCGAGGCGTCGGTGCCGCTCCAGCTGGTGTGCAGGACCGGCGCGGCGAGAGCCAGCAGCACGGCGACGGTCGCGGCGGCCACGAGCCCCGGCCGGCGCATCACGGCGGCCGCCAGCCGGTGCCAGCCTCCCCTGGTCGCGGGCGCGGGTGCGGAGCGTCCGAGGCGGGCGCCCAGCAGCATGAACAGCGCCGGCAGCAGCACGAGCGAGGTGGCCGCCGCCATCAGGGCGACCACCGCGCCGCCGATGCCGATCGACTGCAGGAAGCGCAGCGAGAAGACACCCAGCGAGGCCATCGCGGCCGCGACCGTGAGCGCGCTGAAGATGACCGTGCGACCGGCGGTCGCCATCGTGCTCCGCACCGCCGCCTGAGTGTCCGCTCCGAGCGCGAGCTCCTCGCGGAAGCGAGAGAGGAGGATCAGGCTGTAGTCGATCGCCAGCCCCAGCCCGAGGCCGGTGACGACGTTGAGTGAGAACGACGACAGCGGGAAGCCCGCGTTGATGATCCGCAGCACCACCATCGAGCCCAGCACGCTCGCGACGCCGACGCCGAGCGGCAGCAGCGCCGCGACGCCGGTGAAGATCACCACGGCCAGCAGGGCCAGCAGCGGCAGCGCGAGCATCTCCGCGAAGCCGAGGTCGTGCGCAGCCTGCAGGTTGGTCTGGCGCAGCGTCACGTCCGCGCCGCCGAGCCGCACGCCGGGGCGGCCGGCGAAGTCCCGCGTGAGGCGGTCGACGACCTCGTTCGGTTCGGCGCTCGCGCGGAGCGAGGCCGTGACCAGGCTCGAGCGGCCGTCGCGCGCCACGAACGCGGGGTTGCGCGTGCTTGCGTAGCTCGCCACGCTCGCCACCCCCGGATCGTCCGCAAGCGTACGGGCCGCCGCCCTGGCGGCCGTCCCCAGCGGTGCTCCCCCGACGAGCAGCACCACGCCCGGGCTCGACTCCGCGCCGGTCGCGCGTTCGATCCGGGCGCTTGCGCGGGCCGCCTGCGAGGAGGGGTCTTCGAACGCGTTGCGGGCCCGCAACGCGCCCGCCACCGGCCCGGCCGCCACGGCCGCGAGCAGAACCGCGGCGAGGGCGAGCAGGGCGGTGCGGCGGGGGTGGCTGATTCCGTGGCTTGTGATCCTCGCGAGCATCGATCTCTCCGATCTGTAGTGCAGGACAGCCATCACTGTACAGATGTACATGTACGCTTGTCAAGTCAATGCGATATCTTTATCCATGTGGCCCCGGCAGCCCGCAAACGCAACCCCCGCGGCCAGGGTGACCGGTTGCGGGTCGCCCTGATGGACGCCGCGCGCGAGCTCCTGCTCGAGGTAGGCGACCAGGAACGCCTGTCGGTGCGCGCCGTCACGGCCAGGGCGGGTGTCGCGCCGAACGCGCTCTACCTGCACTTCGCCGACAAGGACGCCCTGCTGAGCGCGGTGATGAACGCCAGCTACAAGGAGTTGCGGAGCGTGCTGCTGGCGGCCGTCCCCGAGGGTGCGCCGCCGCTGGAGCAGCTTCGCGCCTTCGGCCGCGCCTACCTCCAGTTCGCCGAGCAGCGCCCCGGGATCTACCGCGTGATGTTCATGACCCGGATCCGCGCCGGGGTTCCCGTGCCCGCCCCGGGCGCCGCCGCGGGCGTCGACGAAGCGGTCGACACGTTCGGCGACCTGATGGCGATCGTCGCGCGCTGCCTGCCGCCGGGGCCCGATCCGTTCACCCAGTCGGCCTATCTCTGGACCGGGTTGCACGGGCTGGTCTCGCTGCGCGGGGTCATCCCCACATTCCCCTGGCCCTCCGAGCAGGACTACGTCGAGCGCATGATCGAGGCGCACGTCACCACACCCGGGCGCGGGGCGCCTCCCGCCTAGCCTCGGCACGATCGGAAGACCCGCTTGTTCATCGTCACCGCGCTGCTCTATCCGTGTGCGCTCGCCGTGCTGTGCGTCGGCGCGGGGCTGCTCGTCGATCGACTCGGCGGGCGCTTCCTGCCGGGCTGCCTGCTCGCGAGCGTGGGCGCCTCCGCCCTGATCGCGCTCTCCCAGCTCAGCACCTACCTCGCACCGCTCGCCCCCGCAACGCCCTACGCGATGCTCGCGCTCGCGCTCGCCGGGCTGCTCCTCTCCCGCCGGCGGCTCGGTGAGCTCGCACGGGGCATTCGCGCACGACCGATGGCCGCCGCGATGCCGGTGCTCGTGTATGCGCTCGCGCTAGCCCCCGTCCTGCTGGCCGGGCGCGCGACCTTCTCCTCGTTCATGGCCCTCGCCGACTCGGCCGTGCACATGATCGGCGCCGACTACCTCATCCACCACGGCCAGAGCTACGCCCACCTCGATCTGGCCAACTCCTACGGCCAGTTCATCAACGACTACTACAACACCAGCTACCCCTCCGGCGCCGACACGCTCTTCGGCGGCAGCGCACTGCTGCTGCGGCTGCCGCTGATCTGGGCATTCCAGCCGTTCAACGCCTTCCTGCTCGCGACCGCCTGGGGGCCGGCGTGGCTGCTCGCCCGGCGCATGCGCCTCAGCGGCCCCTGGGCCACGCTCGCCGCGCTCACCGCGGTGCTGCCCGCGCTCGTCTACGGCTACGAGCTGATCGGCTCGGTCAAGGAGATGACCGCGCTCTCGATGCTGCTCACGGCCGGCGCCCTCGTCACGCTCTACCCCGCCTGGATGCGCGGACCGCGCAGCGGCGCGATCCCGCTCGCGCTCGTGCTCGCCGCGGGGATCTCCGCGCTCGGGGTCGCCTTCGGCGTGTGGGCGCTCGTGGTGGTGGTCGTGCTCGCGGTCGTGCTCGCGGGCGAGCTCGCCGCCCGCCGGGTCACGCCCGCCCACGCGCTCGCGATGGTCGCGCTCGCGGCCGTCGTGGGGCTGCTCGCGGCGCTCCCCACCTGGGCGGGGCTGTCCGGCTCGCTGCGGGTCGCCGGCGCGATCGCCGAAACCAGCAACCCGGGCAACCTCCACACGCCGCTGGAAGCCATCCAGATCTTCGGCATCTGGCTCGGGGGCAGCTACAAGCTCGCGCCCGGCGGCAACGAGCTCTCGATCACCCACCTCCTGATCGCGCTCGCCTTCGCCGCGGCCCTGCTCGGCGCCGTGCAGGTGCTTCGCATCCGCGCGCTCGCGCTCGCCGGCTGGCTCGCGCTCACGCTGCTCGCGTGGCTGATCGTCACCGAGTCGGTCACGACCTGGGCGAGCGCCAAGACGCTGATGCTCACCTCGCCCGTCGTCGTGCTGCTGGCCTGGGGTGGAGTAGCCGCGCTGAGGGAGCTGCGCCCGCGCGCCCTCGCCGGCGCGGCCGCCGGGCTGCTGGCCGCCGCGCTGCTCGCCGGGGTGCTCGTCTCCGACGCGATGCAGTACCGCAGCTCCGACCTCGCCCCGACCGCCCGCTACCAGGAGCTCGCCTCGCTTGGCTCCCGCTTCGCCGGCCGCGGCCCCGCGCTGTTCACCGACTTCGACGAATACGCGCTCTACGAGCTGCGCGACCTCGACGTCGGCGGCCCCGACTTCGTCTACCCGCCGCCCGCGCTCGCGGCCGCCGCCGGCGGCTACGGGAACCCCGTCGACCTCAACCGCGTGCCCCCGCGCGCGCTGCTGGCCTACCCCCTGATCATCACCCGCCGCGACCCGGCCGCGCCGCGGCCGCCCTCGGCCTACAGCCTCGCCTGGCAGGGCCGCTACTACCAGGTGTGGAGCCGCCGCCCGGACGCCCCCGCGGCGAGCGCCCACCTCGCGCTGGGCGGACCGCCGGCCGCGCAGTGCGCCCGGATCGGCGCCCTCGCAGCCGGCGCTCCCGCCGGCACGGTGCTGTCGGCAGCCCAGTCGCCGCCGATCGTCGGCGTCTCGCTCGCGCGCTCCTCCCATCCCGCCGGCTGGGGGCACCAGCGCGCGGGCCTCGTCATGAGCCGCGCCGGGACGCTCACCGCGCGCTTCGCCCTGCCCGCCGCGGGAACCTGGTCGGTGTGGGTGCAGGGCCAGATCATGCCCACCGTCGAGCTCGCCCTCGACGGGCACCGGCTGGCCGCGATCGGCGGCCAGCTGAGCGGCAACTCGCTCGTTCCCGACACCGTGCCGCCGCTGTCCGTCCAGCTTGGCGCCGGCCCGCACACGCTGACCGTCACCCGCCACGGCCCGGGCCTCGCGCCAGGCGAGACGGGCTCGGCGGTGCTCGACGCGGTCTTCCTCACGCCCGCCTCCACGCCCGCGCAGGGCACGCTCCGGGCAGTCCCCGCCGCAAGCTGGCACGAGCTCTGCGGCGGGCGCTATCAATGGGTCGAGCTGCTACCCGCCTCGGCCGCCTAGGCCGAGGACGGGCCGCCGGGGTGGCGGTGACCGGGCCAACCAGCTGCCGAGCACGGCGCGTCCGCGACCGGAGCCGCCTCAGCCGGCCGCGGCCCGCGCCACCGTCACGAGCATCGCGCTGCTCGGCGCCGCGCTCACCGTCACCGTGCCGCCGTGCACGGCGGCGGCGGCGGCCGATGAGGCGCCCTGCCAGGAGCCCCCGCCGGATACCTGCGCTCCGCCCAGCCGCACGCCCGTCGTCGCCTGCGGCGACGGCGCGCTCAGGTCGAGCACGCTCGCGGACCCGTAGCCCGCGCCCACCTGCAGCCGCACCGAAGCCGGCGGCGAGCCTGGAGGGTCATCCTCGACGATCACGAACTGCAGCGCCCCGTCCGCCGAGCGCAGCGCCGTCACCGACATGTTCGGCCGCCGCGGCGATGAGAGCACCGACGGCAGCGGGCGGTCGCCGATCAGCCCGCGCGTCAGCAGCAGCGCGTACCACACCGGCTGCGCCCGCAGATCGCCAGCGGCGAGGGTCGCCGCGCTCGAGGCGCACACCGGCGAGTAGCCCAGGCAGTTCGCCGGGTTGCCGTGCAGGTTCACGCCCGCGACCCCCGCCGCCATCGTGCGCGCGATGTAGCTCGTCGCCCACAGCGCCGAGGCGAACGTGTTGCTGATCCCGGGACGGCCGCCGCAGGACACCGAGTTGGTCTCGTCCATCCGGAACGGGATCCCGCTGGCCCGCGAGATGGCCATGTAGCGGTTCAGCGAGTTGGTCTCCTGCACGCGCACGCCCGCCGCCAGCAGGCGCGGGATCGACGGTGCGGGCACCTGTGCGCAGCCCAGCGGGTAGTGATGGCCGGTCAGCAGCGCCGGTCGCTCCGCCACGACCTCCCTGGAGCCCCACTGCACGAACACGTGCGAGCCCGACACCCCGGGCCCCGCGAGCGGCACCCCCGGCGTGAGCGCCGCGATCGCGCGGCGGTAGCCTTTCACCTGCGCGTCGTAGCGCGCGAAGGTCCACGGGGTGCTCCGCAGGTGGTGGTGCCCGTAGGAGTCGGGCTCGTTGCCGATCTCGATCCAGCCGAGCCACGGGCCGAGGATGCGCCGCGCCGCCGCCACCTCTCGCGCCGCCGCACGCGGTTCGTAGTGGGCGATCCCCACCGTCAGCATCACGTGCCAGCCGCTGCGCTGCGCCAGCACCCGCAGCTCGCGCAGGTCGGCGGGGTCGATCACGCCCGAGGCCCATGCCGGACGCGGCGTCCGCGAGTCGGTCCACGCGATGCGCGTGTCCGCCGAGATGCCCCCGAAGCGCAGCACCCCCGCGCCGAGCGAGCGCAGCAGGTTCGTGAAGTCGCCGCTGTACGCATACGCGGCGATCTGGGGCAGCGCCGAGATCTCGAACGACAGCCCGAGATACAGCGGGGGTACGGGGCGCCCGGGGTGCCGCATGTCGATCCGCACCCACACCGGCACCGCCCCGGACGCCGGCGGGGCCCCCTCCGGAGCAGGCGCCCGGGCGCCCGCCCGGGCCTCCCCGGCGCTCTGGCTGCGCGCCGGGTCCGCGTTGCCGCCGACGCCCAGCGCAAGCATCGCCAGCAGCGCCGCCGTGAGCGCGGTCAGCGCGATGGCGGCCCGGCCGCGGGGCGCGCGCCACGCGATTCTCGGCGCAGCGGCTGCTGTGCGGGTCCGTTGCACGACCGTGCAGTTAACCGGGAGCGCGCTCTCGAGGGGCCGACCCCAGGATCCCGCCCCGCTCCGCCGGCCCGGGCTCGTCACGCGCGCGCCGGCGCCGGCGCCTGTCGCCGTCCTGCGGGGGCGTGCGGGATTGCGTCCCATCTCCTCCATCGGGACCCCTCCCTAAGCTCTGGCCGGTGGAGCGCCCGAGTCGATCTCCGGCGGTCGACCAGATCCTGCTCGGCGACAACCTCGACCTGCTGCCCGGCTTCGCCGCGGAGTCCTTCCAGCTGATCTACGTCGACCCGCCGTTCAACACCGGCAGGCAGCAGGCCCGCCGGACGCTGCACACGACGCAGCGATCCCGAGGGCGAGCGCACCGGCTTCCAGGGACGCCGCTACCGCACGCGGCTGCTCGCCGAGTCCTCCTACCGCGACTCCTTCGAGGACTATCTCGCGTTCCTCGCGCCGCGTCTGGAGCAGGCCCGCCGGGTGCTGAGGAGCGACGGCACGCTCTACTTCCACATCGACTACCGCGAGGCACATCACTGCAAGCTGCTGCTCGACGAGATCTTCGGGCGCGAGTGCTTTCTCAACGAGATCATCTGGGCCTACGATTACGGCGCGCGCACGCGGCGGCGCTGGCCGGCCAAGCACGACACGATCCTCGTCTACGTCCGCGACCCCGACGGCTACCACTTCGACTCCGCCGAGGTCGACCGCGAGCCCTACATGGCGCCCGGTCTCGTAACCGCGGAGAAGGCCGCTCGCGGCAAGCTGCCCACCGACGTCTGGTGGCACACGATCGTACCCACCAACGGCCGCGAGAAGACCGGCTACCCCACCCAGAAGCCCGAGGGCGTCCTGCGCCGGATCGTCACCGCCTCGAGCCGCCCCGGCGACTGGTGCCTGGACTTCTTCGCCGGCAGCGGCACGCTCGGAGCGGTCGCCGCAGCGCTCGGGCGTCGCTACGTCCTGATCGACTCCAACCCCGAGGCCGTCGCGATCATGCAGGCCCGCCTCGGCGACGGCCGGCCCGAGGGCTCCGCGCTGCGCGGGCCCGCACAGCGCGGATCCGCCGCGGGCGTCTAGGCAGGGGCCCCCGGCGGCGCCGCGGGCGCCCCGGGCATCACGGCCGCGCCGCCTCCCCCGCCGCCACGTGAGAGCCTGTAGGCGTGTACCACCTGCGCCTGCGCCAGTTCCCCCACAACCTCAACCGCTTCAACGTCTCCGAGCCCGAGCTCTGGGCCATTCTCGAGCCATGGGCGCGCGGCGAGATGTTCGAGCTGGAAGAACGCAAGTGGAGCCCCCACACCGCAAAGCTCACAATCCTCGAAGGCCCCCAGCTTCCGCTCGACGAGCTCGCCATGGGGCGCGGCTGGGGGTTCGCCCTGCACGAGAGCGAGGACGTCACAGATCGCCTCCTCGCGCGCGCGCGCGAGGCGATCGCCGCTCCGGCGCAGCCCGCCGCCGATGCCGCCCCGCCCGCAGCCGCCACGCGCCCGCCCGCCGGGGCCGGGGCGTCTGAGCAGGATGTCGCCGACCCGCTGGGCCTCGGCGTTCAGCTGGCCGAACTCCTCGGCAGCGATCCCGCCCGCCTGCTCGCCATCTGGAGGCGGATAGCCGCCGCCACCCCCGGTCTCTCGCCCAGCGAGAGCCTCGGCCGCGCCGAACGCGAGCTCGGCCCACCCGCGGCCGGCTAGGGGCCGCTGTACGGTTCGCGCCCATGCGCCGGTTCGCGCCGTCGTGGGGTTCGCGCCCGCGCCACGGCGCGCGCTCGCTAGACTTCGCCTCTCACGTGGTGGGCGTAGCTCAGTTGGTAGAGCTCCTGGTTGTGGTCCAGGCGGTCGTGGGTTCGAGCCCCATCGCTCACCCCTAACGAAGGCTCGCCGCAGCGGGCCTTTGCGTGGCCACGTGAGGTCTCAAGGGACGGCGGCCGAACTACTGTCGGGCGCCCGATGTTGGCCGTCACGCGTCGTTCGATTGGTATTACTTGCTAGTCTTACTGCAATGCGCGTCACGCAGAAGGGCCAGGTCACAATCCCACTGCCGGTTCGCCGGGCGCTCGGCATCCATCCGGGCAGCGACGTCGAATTCGAGCTGGACGAGCGCGGCGCGCGCCTGCTCGTCGACCGTCGGGGCGCGGCTCGCGAGATCGCAGCCATGCGCGGCGCCGGCGAGGGCGAGCTGACGACTGAGGAGATCCTCGCTTTGACCCGCCGGTGAGAACCCGGCTTGGCCACGTTCGTCGACAGCAGCGTCCTGCTCGATATCTTCACGGAGGATGCGCGTTGGCTCAGCTGGTCAGAAACGCAGCTGATCGGGGCGGCCGAGCACGGCGCAATCGTGCTGAACGCTGTCGTCGCCGCTGAGATCTCCCCCCGCTTCGCGCGTATCGAGGCGATGCGCGCGGCGCTGCCGTCGATGGCCGTGATCGAGGAGATTCCCCTCGCCGCCGCCTTCCTCGCTGGACACGCGCATGCCGACTACCGTCGCGCCGGTGGCACTCGCGAGTCGATCCTCCCGGACTTCCTAATCGGTGCGCACGCCGCCGTCACGGCGCGGCCACTCCTCACACGAGACCCGCGCCGCATCGCCGCACACATCCCGGGCGCGAAACTGATCACACCGGACGAACCCCGTGCGTGAATCAGGTCAGGGAAACGACGGCGTCGGCTCACCCTGAGTCGCCGGTACACCAAACTTATACGCCGGGAGCGGTTGACAATCAGAGCAGACTAGGAATAGGGTCCTCGCATCCGCCTGGGGGCCAGGCGGCGGATCGGGGGACTGATGCACGCGGGAGTAATCGCCGGCACCACGGAGTCGGGCGTTTCGACGGTCGAGAGGGCGTCAGCGCAGCGCGCAGTCGGGCTCCGCTTACGCGCGTTGTTGGCGGCGGCCCTGTTGTGCGTTGCGCTCGGAGCCCTCGCGTTCGCGCTGTCGCGCGGTGACGGGTCCTCGTCCCGGGCTACAGCGAGGAGCACCGCGGCCGCGTCGGCCTACCGCGTCACCCCCTCGGCGCTCGGCCTGCGGGCGTACAACCCCGCGCAGCGGATCACGAGCAGCTTCACGGCCACGGGCGCGTCCGTCACGACCGCAGGTGGCTTGCGGGTCGGGCTCGGTCTGCACGGCGTCGGTTACGGGTCGGCGTTGCAGCGTGTCGGCAGCGTGGTGCCGAAGGCCCATGGCGCGCGGGTCTACTACACCCAAGCAGGGCTCAGCGAGTGGTACGCGAACGGTCCCTACGGTCTCGAGCAGGGTTTCACGCTTGCGCGCGCACCCGCGCGTCACGCGAGCGGTCCGCTCACGGTCGCGGTCGCGCTTTCGGGTAATGCCCACGCGAGCCTCGCGCGCAACCGTCAGAGCGTCACGCTGAGCGGCAGCGGCGCGAGCGCGCTGCGCTACTACGGGCTGTCTGCGAGCGACGCGCGCGGCCGGTTGCTCCGCAGCTGGCTCGAACTCCGCGGCGGCGCGGTGCTGCTGCGGGTTGACGCTCGTGGCGCCGTCTACCCGGTTCGTATCGACCCGCTGCTGGGGGAACAGACCGTCTACGTGGCCAACGACAAAAGCAACACGGTCTCGCCGATCACGGTCGGCGCCAAAACAGCTGGCACTGCGATCAAAGTCGGGATGGCTCCGAACAGCGTCGCGATCACGCCGAACGGCAGGACGGCGTATGTCACGAACCTTTCGGGTCTCTCGGTCACGCCGATCGAAATCACGAACAAAAACGCCACCGACCCTGAAATCTCGGCCGGTGAAACGCCGGAGGGGATCGCGATCACGCCTGACGGCAAAACCGCCTATGTCGTGAACCACTTCAGCAAATCGGTTACGCCGATCAACCTCGAAACGAAAACCGCTGAGACTACGATCACGGTCGGGGAAGACCCGACGGGCATCGCGATCACGCCGAACGGCAAACTGGCCTACGTCACCAACGAAGGCAGCGAATCGGTCACTCCGATCGAAATCACAAACAAAAACACACCGGGCGCTGCAATCAAAGTCGGGAAACATCCGTACGGGATCGCGATCACACCGAACGGAAACACCGCCTACGTCGCCAACGGCGAAAGCGAATCGGTGACCCCGATCGAAATTAACAACAAAAACACGCCCGGCTCGCCGATCACGGTCGGAAAAGGGCCCCAGGCGATCGCGATCACCCCGAACGGGGAAACCGCCTACGTGACCAACGAGAACAGCGAAACGGTGTCGCCGATCGAAATCACGAAAAGCAACAACGTCGGCACGGCCATCAAAGTCGGGAAACTCCCTCGCGGGATCGCGATCACCCCCGACGGGAAAACGGCCTACGTCTCGAACGAGAGCAGCAACAACGTGACGCCGATCGAAATCACGAACAAAAACACGCCCGGCACGGCGATCGCTGTCGGCGAATTGCCGCTCGGGGTCGCGATCACACCGCTTGCCCCGGCTGCGACGGTCACGACGGGCGCTGCCTCGGAAGTCGCGCACTTCTCCGCGAAGCTCGCCGCGACCGTCAACCCGAACGGCAGCGAAGTCAGCGCATGCACGCTCGAATACGGCACCACGATCTCCTACGGCAGCACCGCACCGTGTAGCCCCTCGCCGGGGTCTGGCGAAAGCGCGGTCGCGGTCTCGGCGGCGATAAGCGGTCTCGCACCGAACACCGAATACCACTACCGGGTCTCGGCCACAAACGCCGGCGGCACCAGCAAAGGAACCGACGCAACGTTCACGACGTCGGCGATCGCCGACGGCGAACCGATCGTCTACGTGGCTACCGCACTCAGCAACACGGTCACACCTGTGGAAGTCGCGACGAACAAGCCGGGTGCGCAGGTCAAAGTCGGCGTGTTGCCGTCGCAGATCGCGATCACGCCCGACGGCAAAACCGCCCTCGTCTCAAATGAGGACAGCGGGTCTGTGACGCTGATCGAAGTCGCTACGGACAAAGCCGGCAGCGAAATCGCGGTCGGGAGCGAACCGGTAGGCGTCGCGATCACGCCCGACGGGAAAACCGCCTATGTCGCTAACGCGGGGAGCAACTCGGTGACGCCGATCAACATCGCCGCGAAAACGGCCGGCACCGCGATCCCGGTCGGGAAACGCCCCCTCGGGATCGCGATCACGCCGAACGGGAAAACCGCCTACGTCACGAACTTCGAAGGCGCCTCAGTCACACCGATCAACCTGGGCACGAAAACCGCCGAAGAAGTAATCCCGGTCGGTACGTCCCCCGCGCGCGTCGCGATCACTCCCGACGGGAAAACCGCGTACGTCGCCAACGTTGGAAGCAGCAACGTCAGCCCGATCACTGTGGCGACCAACACCGCCGGAGCCCCGATCACGGTCGGGAGCTCCCCGGAGGGCATTGCGATCACGCCCGACGGCAAAACCGTCTACGTCGCCGACGCTGGGAGCAACAACGTCACGCCGATCAGCGTCGCGTCGAACACCGCCGGCAGCGCAATCACGGTCGGGAGCGAACCCGACGCAATCGCGATCACGCCCGAAGGCAAAACCGCGTACGTCGCAAACAACACGGGCGGCTCCCTGACCCCGATCGCAGTGGCGACGAACACAGCCGGGGCCGAAGTGAAAGTCGGCAGCATCGGATTCAACGGAAGTATTGCGATTACGCCGCCGGTGGCGCCTGTGGTTGTGACGGGGAGTGCGTCGGAAATTACGAAGACGTCGGCGACGGTGAGTGCGACGGTGAATCCGAGTGGGGGGACGCCGAGTGCGTGTACGTTTGAATATGGGTTGACGGCGGGTTATGGGCAGAGTGTGCCGTGTGCTTTGTTGCCTGGGACGGGTACGAGTGCGGTTGGGGTGTCGGCGGCGCTGAGTGGGCTTGCGCCGGGTAGGACGTATCACTACCGGGTCGTGGCGACGAACAATGATGGGCCGGTTGGTACGGGATCGGACGCTACGTTCAAAACGGAACCCCCCGCTCCTGCGCTTGCGAGCACGGAACCGCCGACCTCGGTCACTCAGTCCACTGCGGTGCTCAACGGGATGGTTGATCCGGATGGCGGCGAAGTGGAATCGTGCGTATTCTCGGTCCAGTCTGAAACGTTCAACACGGATGTCCAGTGCGAACAGTCGCCCGGGTCGGGGATGAGTCAGGTGCCTGTCACGGGGCGCGTGGCGGGTCTTTCGCCGAACACCCTCTACACGGTGAAGCTGACGGCCCTCAACGCCGGCGGTGGTATCGGGGGCCTAACGCTCACGTTCAGGACCCTCCCCAACCCACCCGCCGTCGTAACCGATGGAGCAACCACGGTGACGCACTTTGCCGCCACCCTGAACGCGACGGTTAATCCCGAAGGCGGCGAAGTGACCGCCGGCAACTGCACCTTCGAATACGGCCCCACCCAAAGCTACGGCTCAACAGCACAATGCGAAACCGCGCCCGGCTCCGGCACGAAACCTGTCGCGGTTGCGGCGCAGATCCAGGGTCTTGCGCCCAGTGCCACGTACCACTTCCGGATCACGGCCACGAACACGGGTGGCACGAGCCACGGCTCGGACCAGACGTTCAAAACATCCGCGATCGCTCCAGGTGAAGCCATCGCCTACGTGCCGAGCAGGAACTATGGCATCGTTACCCCGATCGAACTCGCTACGCGCAAGGTCGGAGCTGAAATCCGGGTCGGTGAGGAACCGGCCGGCGTAGCGATTACGCCAAACGGAAAAACGGTCTATGTCACAAACGAAGCTAGCGATTCGGTCACGCCGATCGAAGTGGCAACGGACACGCCCGGCGCGGGAATCAGCGTGGGATCAGGCCCCGAAGGGATCGCGATCACCCCGAATGGACAGACCGCCTACGTCGCCAACTACGGCGGCGGCTCGGTCACGCCGATCGAAATCACGAACAAAAACACACCCGGCGCGGAAATCACCGTGGGTGGGCAGCCTTCCGCGATCGCGATTACACCGGACGGAAAAACCGCATACGTCACCAACAATTTCGAATCGGTCACCCCGATCGGACTGGGCGCTACGCCCAAAGTGGGCGCGGCGATCGGTGTGGGCATGGATCCGGAAGGAGTTGCGATCACACCGGACGGCAGCACGGCCTACGTCGCCAACAGACTGAGCGAATCGGTGACGCCGATCAACGTGGCGACGAACACCGCCGGTGCGACGATCACCGGGGTCGGCGAATTGCCCTATGGGCTCGCGATCACTCCCGACGGCAAAACCGCTTACATCGGTCATCTTGGCAATCACACCGTTACTGCAGTCGAATTGGCCACGAGCAAAGTCGGTGCTGAAATCCATGGGGGAGGTGCGCCCGGGGCCTTTGCCATTACGCCAGATGGCAAGACGGTGTACGCAGTCAACAGAATCAGCGGCTCGGTCACACCGATCGAAGTTGCCAACAACACGGTCAGCGGCCCGGAAATACCGGTGGGAGAACTTCCTGACGCGATTGCGATTACGCCGCCGGTGGCGCCTGTGGTTGTGACGGGGAGTGCGTCGGAAATTACGAAGACGTCGGCGACGGTGAGTGCGACGGTGAATCCGAGTGGGGGGACGCCGAGTGCGTGTACGTTTGAATATGGGTTGACGGCGGGTTATGGGCAGAGTGTGCCGTGTGCTTTGTTGCCTGGGACGGGTACGAGTGCGGTTGGGGTGTCGGCGGCGCTGAGTGGGCTTGCGCCGGGTAGGACGTATCACTACCGGGTCGTGGCGACGAACAATGATGGGCCGGTTGGTACGGGATCGGACGCTACGTTCAAAACGGAACCCCCCGCTCCTGCGCTTGCGAGCACGGAACCGCCGACCTCGGTCACTCAGTCCACTGCGGTGCTCAACGGGATGGTTGATCCGGATGGCGGCGAAGTGGAATCGTGCGTATTCTCGGTCCAGTCTGAAACGTTCAACACGGATGTCCAGTGCGAACAGTCGCCCGGGTCGGGGATGAGTCAGGTGCCTGTCACGGGGCGCGTGGCGGGTCTTTCGCCGAACACCCTCTACACGGTGAAGCTGACGGCCCTCAACGCCGGCGGTGGTATCGGGGGCCTAACGCTCACGTTCAGGACCCTCCCCAACCCACCCGCCGTCGTAACCGATGGAGCAACCACGGTGACGCACTTTGCCGCCACCCTGAACGCGACGGTTAATCCCGAAGGCGGCGAAGTGACCGCCGGCAACTGCACCTTCGAATACGGCCCCACCCAAAGCTACGGCTCAACAGCACAATGCGAAACCGCGCCCGGCTCCGGCACGAAACCTGTCGCGGTGTCCGCCAAACTGACCGGCCTCGCGGCCAACAGCACCTACCACTACAGGATCGTCGCTACGAACACCGGCGGGACGAGCCACGGTTCGGACCAAACGTTCACAACCACGCTCAACGCCCCCGCGGTCGTGACGGGGTCAGCGAGCTCGATCGCGCAGACGACGGCCACGCTGAACGCGACGGTCAATCCCGAAGGCGGCACAGTGTCGGCTGCGAACTGCACGTTCGAATACGGGCCGACCGAAAGCTATGGCTCGAGCGCACATTGCGAAACGGCGCCCGGCTCTGGTTCGAGTCCGGTCGCGGTGTCGGTCAAAGTGACCGGTCTGTCGGCGAACAGTGGCTACCACTTCCGCATCTCGGCGACGAACGCCACCGGCACGACCAAAGGCTCCGATAGCGCGTTCAGCACGCTGCCCAACGCCCCCGCCGTCGTAACGGGGTCGGCCACGGAAGTCGCGAAAACCTCGGCCACCCCGAATGCGACCGTCAATCCCGAAGGCGGCAACGTCACCGCGGCCAACTGCACTTTCGAATACGGCCCGACCGAAAGCTATGGCTCGAGTGCGCATTGCGAAACCGCGCCCGGCTCCGGGACGAGCCCCGTCGGGGTATCGCTCAAACTGGCCGGCCTCACGGCGAACAGCGGCTACCACTACAGGATCGTGGCCACGAACGCAGGCGGCACAAGCTACGGCGCAGACGCGTCGTTCAACACAGTGCCGAATGCGCCGACCGTGACGACCGGTGCGGCCTCTTCGATCACGCAGACTACCGCGACGCTGAACGCGACAGTCGACCCGAACGGCGCGGAAGTCAACGCCGCCAACTGCAAGCTCGAATACGGAACTTCGGTCTCCTACGGTTCGAGTGCGTCGTGCTCGCCCGCTCCGGGCTCTGGCACGAGCAACGTCTCGGTATCGGCGGCGATCGCGAGCCTGAGCTCGAACACGACCTACCACTTCCGTGTCGCGGCAACGAATGCCGGCGGAACGAGCTACGGCTCCGACGCGAGCTTCAAAACCGAAGGCATCCCCGAATTCGGGCGATGCCTGAAAGTCGCGACCGGCAAAGGCAAAGACGGGACCGCCACCTGTACGACCCTGAAAGCTTCGGGCTCGTATGAATGGTTCCCGGCGTTCGGCTCCGAACCGTTGAAAAAAGCCGGGATCACGACCGCGATCAAAGCAGCGACCAAACTGCTGCTTGAAACCAAAGGTAAAACGAAAATCTACTGCAGCGGCCAGACCGGCAAAGGTGAATACGCGACCAACAAGACGCTCGCCAACGTGACGCTGAAGCTGACCGGCTGCTACAAGACGACTGAAACCGACCGCTGCGAGAACACCGCAACCGAAGGGGAAATCGTCGCGAACACGCTCGGTGCGTCGCTCGGCCTGGTCAAAGAAGAACTCGTGGCGACCAAAGACAAAGTCGGGCTCGAGCTGAGCGCGAGCGGCGGCGAAATCGCGCAATTCAACTGCGAATCGACGAGCGTCACACTCCGGGGCTCTGTGATCCTCGAAGGCCACGCCAACTCGATGGTGCCGACGGTGACGCTCAAAGCCATTCAGTCGAAAGGCGTCCAGAAATACACGCACTTCGCGGGCGGGACGGCGAACGAAGACATCCTCGAAATGAAGATCGGCTCCGGAGCGTTCGAACAGACGGGCCTGTCGCTGACGACGATCCAGACCAACGAAGAAAAGGTCGAGGCGAACACGATCTTCTAGGGCGCCCTGGGTCGCTCCAGGGCGTAGGCTCAGTAGGCGCCCGCGCGTTTGGGCAGCAGCCTCGATCTCGCTGCCCAAATGCGGCTGAGTCGACGGTGATCCCCGGACAGCATTACTGCTCGCCGAACCCGCTGATCCCCGCATTTGCGCGGGTTTGCGGCGTTTTCCCGGGCCGTGCGGCTCCTGGTGGTGGTCCAGGCGGTCGTGGGTTCGAGCCCCATCGCTCACCCCTCGAGCGGGGTCCGGCCGGGCGGCGGCCTCCGCCGACAGGGGGCCTAGCCCCGCTTCACGTTCGGGTCCGCCGCCGCTCCCCGCGGCGCTTCCGATTCGAGATGCTCCTTCACCGTGAGCAGGGTCCTGCGCTGCTCGCTGTCCACGCGTGGATAGTGGGGGTCGATCTCCATCAGAACGTTCACCAGCACGCAGGCCACCGCGATCCGCGCGAACCACTTGCGATCGGCGGGTATCACGTACCACGGAGCCCACTCCGTGCTCGTGTGCGTGAGCATCTCGGAGATCGAGTACTGGTAGGAGTCCCACAGGCCGCGCTCGGTTACGTCGGCGCTGGAGAACTTCCAGTTGTGGTCGGGCAGGTCGATCCGGCGCAGCAGGCGCGCACGCTGCTCCTCCTTGGAGAGGTTCAGGAAAACCTTCACGATCCGGAACCCGTTGTCGGTCAGGTAGCGCTCCCAGTCGTTGATCTCGCGGTAGCGGCGGCTCCAGACGCCCTTGCGCTTCGCGGGCGCGGGCAGCTTCTCGCGCTCGAGGTTCTCCTGGTGCACGCGCACCGCCAGAACCTCCTCGTAATGCGAGCGGTTGAAGATCCCGATCTCGCCCCTGGCCGGAAGCCGCCGAGCGTAGCGCCACAGGTAGTCGTGGTCGAGCTCTTCGTCGGAGGGCCGCTTGAAGCTGTGCACGGCGACGCCCTGCGGGTTGACGCCGCTCATCACGTGGCGGATCGTCCCGTCCTTGCCCGCCGTATCGAGCGCCTGCAGCACCATCAGCACACCCCAGCTGTCCTGTGCCGCAAGGCGCGCCTGGTAGTCGCTCAGCAGGTGCACACCCTCCTCGAGCAGGTCCTTTCCCTGCCGCTTGCTCTTGAGTCCGCCCCTGAAGGCCGGGTCGAAGTCGCGGCCGAGCTTCACGCGCCGCCCGGGGTCGACGCGAAACGGCTCGATGAAGGATTCGAGCCGGACTGTTCGCTCGTGGCTCAGCACAACGCTGTCGAGGTTAGCGCCGCGGGCGCGCCGCCGGCCTCGGCCGGAGCCGCCCGCTTCGGTGAAAGCCGCATTGCGCCTTCAGACCTCCTCCATGCAGTGAGGTGCTGTGGCGAGTAGGCTTGGGCGCCATAACATCGGATCGATCCCGGGTCCTGCGGCGCATCGCGCTGCGGGGCGCCTCGAGAGGAGTAACACGTTGCTTGCCACCAGCTACCCGTTTCTCGAAGTCTTCTGGACGATGCTCATCTTCTTCGCCTTCGTGGTGTGGCTGTGGATCCTGTTCACCGTCTTCACCGATATCTTCCGCCGCCACGACGCATCCGGGTTCGTGAAGACGATCTGGGTGATCTTCGTGATCATCCTTCCCTACCTCGGTGTCTTCGTGTATCTGATCGCCGAGCACAAGGGCATGACCGAGCGCTCGATCGAGGCGCAGCAGCAGGCCAAGTCGGAATTCGATCAGTACGTGCAGTCCGCCGCAGCGAAGACCGACCCGGCCGAGCAGATCGCCAAGGCCAAGCAGATGCTCGACAACGGCACGATCAGCCAGGCCGAGTTCGACCAGCTCAAGCAGAAGGCACTCGCCGGCTGAGCGGGACCGAAGGCTCGAAGCCGATGATCAGCCGAGTGCGCGGCGCGACGGTCTGACGGGGACCGGTCTCGGAGGGGTCATGCAGGCATCGCCCACAATGCCCGGCGGGGGACGCACGGCAGGCCGACCGCCATGGCGGCCGCGGATCGCCGCGGTCGTGGCGCTGCTCGCGCCAGTCGCCATGGTCGCGGTTGCCGCCGTCGCCCTGGCGGGCGATGTGGCGATCGCGGCGCTCGCCGTGGGCCTCGTGCTGGTGGCGACCGGTGCGATCTGGGTCGCCCTTACCGAGCGCGGCGTCCCGCACATCGTCGGCGCCGCGGTGGGAGGCCTGGCCGTCGCTGGGCTGATCGTCGTGCTGGCGACCCACTGGCAGGGAGTGCTGGTGCTGGCCGCCCTGATGCTGCTGCTCGGGGCCTTCGGGCTCGCCGCACGCTATGCCCTCGGGCGCACGGGAGAGGCTGCGGCTCGCACGGTGACCGGGTCGGGTGCTGCGGTCGGCGCCGCCGCCCGCAGCGCGCTGATCATCAACCTGTGGTCGGGCGGTGGGAAGGCTGAGCGCTTCGACCTCGCGGGCGAGGCTCGGCGACGGGGCATCGAGCCGATCGTGCTCCAACGCGGCGATGACCTGCTGCAGCTCGCCGAGGGCGCGATAGAAAGGGGCGCGGAGGTTGTGGGGATGGCCGGCGGCGACGGTTCGCAGGCGCTCGTGGCGACGGTCGCGGCGCGGCGCGGGGTGGCGCACGTGTGCATCCCCGCAGGCACGCGGAACCACTTCGCGCTCGATCTCGGCCTCGACCGCGACGATGTGGTCGGCGCGCTCGACGCCTTCACCGACGGGATCGAGCGGCGCATCGACCTGGCGCGCGTCAACGACCGCGTGTTCGTCAACAACGCCTCCCTCGGCGTCTACGCGAAGGTCGTTCAGTCCGAGGCCTACCGCGACGCCAAGCTCGAGACCTGGACGCGCATGCTCCCGGACCTGCTCGGTCCCGATGCCGAGCCGATCGACCTGGAGTTCACCGCTCCCGATGGGAGCAGCTGCACCGACGCGCCGCTGATCCTCGTCTCCAACAACCCCTATCAGCTGACGCAGCTGTCAGGTGCTGGCACACGCGCGCGGATCGACACGGGCTCGCTCGGTGTGACTGCCGCGCGGGTGCGCGCGGCCGCGGACGTGTCGAAGCTCGTCGCGCTGGAGCTCGTGGGCCAGGCGTGGCGCTTCCCCGGCCTGATGGCCTGGTCGACACCGGAGTTCGAGGTCCGCTCGCGCGGCCCCGTCGAGGTCGGCCTCGACGGCGAGGCGCTCGTGCTGGACCCGCCGCTGCGCTTCACCTCGATGCCCGGGGCGCTGCGGGTGCGGGTGCCCCGCGGGGCGGGGCTGGCACCGGCCGCCCGCGCCGTGACGCTCACGAGGGACAGCCTCGGCGCGCTGCTGCGGGTGGCAGCCGGCAGGTGAATCGCCCCGCCCCACGCCTGGCGCTTGGCCTCGTGGCCTTCATCCTCGCGGGCTGGGGCGCGGGTGCGCTGTGGACCTCGATCGTCGGGTCAGGCGACCTGGAACTCGTCCAGGAGGTCGTCCGCGACCGCTCGACGGATCTTACGACCATCGCGAGGGCGCTCACATGGGCGGGAAGCGCCTTCCTGCTGGTTCCGCTCGCCCTGCTCTGCTGCGCCGCCCTCTTCCGGGCCGGCCTGCGCCGGGAGGCCGTCGCCGTCGCACTCAGCCTGGGCGGGGCGATGCTCATCGCGGACATGGTCAAGCTGCTCGTGTCCCGGCCGCGCCCTCCGGTCCAGCACCTGCAGTCGGTGACCGGGTCGAGCTTTCCCTCGGGCCACACGACGCAGGCGAGCGCGTTCTGGTTCTCGCTGGTGCTCGCCGCGCACACGGCCCGGGCCTCGCCGCTGCTGAGGTACTCGCTCGCCGCCGTCGCTGGTCTTCTCGTTGCGGCCGTCGCCATCTCACGCGTCTACCTGGGGGTCCACTACGCCAGCGACGTGATCGCCGGGTTCCTCCTCGGGACGGGCTGGGCGGTGTATGTCGTGCGCTGCCTCAACGATGCGACGTTCCGGCGCCAACGCCGGGCGCTGCGCTGATGGCCGGGCCTCTCCAGCGGCTCGATCGGTGGCTCATGAGCCGCGCCGCGCGGACGCGCTCCCCTGGCCTGGACCGGACGCTGGTGGGGCTCACGCGCGCGGCGAACTACTCCCGGATCTGGCTGCTCATCGCCGCCGCGCTCGCCGTCTGCGGAGGCCGCCCGGGACGGAGGGCCGCCGTCCGCGGCGTCCTCGCGATCGCGATCGCGGCCGCCTTCGCGAACGGCCCCGCCAAGCTGCTGGCACGACGGCGCCGGCCGACGGCGGACTCGGTGCCGGCGCTCATTCCCGTGCCGCGGTCGACGTCCTTCCCCTCCGGGCACAGCGCGGCCGCGTGCGCGTTCGCGGCGGGTGCCTGTCGCGAGCTGCCGCTGCTGCTGGCGCTGCTCGGCCCACTGGCGGGCGCGGTGGCCTACTCGCGCGTTCATGCGGGCGTGCACTATCCGAGCGACGTCGTCGCGGGCGCCGCGATCGGCGTCGGCTCGGCCATGGTGGCCGTGCGCCTGGCGGACGCCGTCGGCGAACCATGACCGCGGCCGCGCCCAGCCGGGTCGAGCGCTGGATGCCCGGCGTTCGCGCGCTCCGCACCTACGAGCGCGCGTGGCTGCGACCAGACCTCGTGGCCGGAGTCGTCCTCGCGGCGATCCTCGTCCCCCAGGGCATGGCCTATGCGCAGCTGGCGGGACTCCCGGCGGTCACGGGCCTCTACACCACGATCGCCTGCCTGGTCGGCTACGCCGTGTTCGGGCCCTCACGGGTCCTCGTACTGGGTCCCGACTCCTCGATCTCGCCATTGATCCTCGCCGCCATCACGCCGCTGCTGGCGGGCGGCGACGCCGGGACCGCGATCGCGCTGGCCGGGATGCTCGCGGTGCTGGTCGGTCTCACCGAGATCGGCCTCGGCCTCGGCAAGCTCGGGTTCGTCGCCGACCTCCTCTCGAAGGAGGTGCAGGTCGGATACATGAACGGCCTGGGCATCACGATCATCGTCGGACAGTTGCCGAAGCTGTTCGGCTTCTCCACCCACGCCGACACGTTTCTCGCCGAGGTCCGCGCGTTCTTCGACGGTCTCGATCAGACCGAGGCGACGACGCTCACGGTCGGGGTCGCGGTGCTGGTGCTCCTGCTCGTGCTGCCGCGCATCACCACGCGCCTGCCCGCGATCCTGATCGCCGTGGTCGGCGCAACGGTGGCCTCCGCGGTGCTCGGCCTCGCCACGCACGGCGTCGCAACCGTCGGCGCCCTGCCCCAGGGCGTGCCGACGCCCACCCTTCCCTGGACGAGCGCCGGCGATGTCCCGACGCTGCTGATCGCCGCCATCGGCATCACCCTCGTGTCGCTCACCGACACGATCGCCACCGCCACCAGCTTCGCCGCCCGGCGCGGGGATGAAGTCGAGCCGAACCAGGAGATGATCGGCATGGGCGCCGCGAACATCGCGGCGGGGCTGTTCCAGGGGTTCGCCGTCTCCACGAGCGGCTCGAGGACCGCGGTGGCCGAGCAGTCGGGGGCCAAGAGCCAGGCCACCGGCCTGGTGGGCGCCGGCCTGGTGGCCGTGCTCCTGCTGTTCCTGAACTCGCTGCTGGCAGATCTGCCACAGACCGCCCTCGCCGCGGTCGTGATCGTCGCCGCGCTCTCGCTGATGGACATCCGCATCCTGCGCCGCTACCTCGATGTCCGCCGCAGCGCCTTCGGTGTATCGCTCGTCGCGACGGCCGGCGTGATGCTGCTCGGGGTGCTGCAGGGGATAGTCGTGGCCGTCGCCCTCGCGATCCTGCTGTTCTTCCGGCGCAACTGGTGGCCGCACGGCGCAGTGCTGGGGCGAGTCGACGCGATCGACGGCTGGCACGACGTGCGGACCCACCCCGAGGCCGAGCAGCTACCGGGTGTCGTGGTCTACCGCTGGGAGGCGCCGCTGTTCTTCGCGAACGCCGGCGCGTTCCGCCAGCAGATCCGACGGCTCGTGCGCGAGCGCTAGCCCGACTGGATCGTCCTGCAGTGCGAGGCGGTCACCGACGTCGACGTCACCGCCGCCGAGATGCTCGAGCAGCTCGACAACGAGCTGAACGCCGCCGGGATCCACATGGCCTTCGCCGAGCTGCGCAGCCGCCTGCAGGACCTGACCCTGCGCTACGGCCTGATGGAGACCCTCGACGGCGATCACTTCTACCCAACGCTCGAGGCCGCGCTGGCGGCGATCGGGAGGAGCGCGAGTCCGTCCGCCCCTCGCGCGCCGTCCGATCTCGGCGGATGACGCCGCCCTGCGGGGGCTTGGCGCAGGTATGTTCCCATGATGGCGGAGACCGGACGAAGCGCGAACGCCTCCAGCTCGGCACAGCCGCACCTGACACCGGCTGAGCGCGTGGCCCGCGGCAGGGCGGCGCGAGCGGAGGCTCCGCGCTCCAGTCACGCGGTCTTCGAGCCCGTGCCGGACCGCGTCGATCCGGTCGTGCTGCTCGAGCGCCAGGCGCGGTCGCGTGTCCCCGAGCTCGTGCCGATCCGCTACGGCCGCATGCTGGTCTCGCCCTTCACGTTCTATCGCGGTGCGGCGATGATCATGGCGAGCGACCTCCAGGCGACGCCGCGCTCCGGCCTGACCGTGCAGTGCTGCGGCGACGCGCACCTGTCGAACTTCGGCGTGTTCGCCTCGCCCGAGCGGCGGCTGGTGTTCGATCTCAACGACTTCGACGAGACGCTCCCCGGGCCGTGGGAGTGGGACGTCAAGCGCCTGGCGGTGAGCATGCTCGTGGCCTCGCTCGACAACGGCTTCGCCGTCAAGGAGCAGGACCAGGTCGTGCTCGACACGGTCGCCGGATATCGCACGGCGATGGCGAGCTTCGCCGGGATGAAGAACCTCGACGTGTGGTATGCCCACCTCGACATCGAGGCGGCGCTCGCGGAGATCGGGCCGCAGCTCACGCCGAAGGCCCTCAAGCGCACCGGGCGAAATCTGGCCAAGGCGCGGACGCGCGACAGCATGTCGGCCTTCTCCAAACTCACGCGCGTGGTCGACGGCGAGGCGCGCATAGTGTCCGAACCGCCCCTGATCGTGCCGCTCCACGAGCTCGCGGAGGGCGAGGAGCGCGATCAGCTGTTCAACTGGCTGCGCGAGCTCCTGCGCTCCTTCCGCGAAACGCTCGTGCACGACCGTCGCGTGCTACTCGAGCAGTACCGCCTGGCCGACTTCGCGCGCAAGGTCGTCGGGGTGGGGAGCGTCGGCACACGCGCGTGGATCGCGCTGATGCTGGGCAACGACGACGGGGACCCGCTGTTCCTGCAGATGAAGGAGGCGCAGGCGTCCGTGCTCGAGGGGTTCCTCGGCCCCAGCCAGTTCGAGAACCACGGCGAGCGCGTGGTCGCCGGGCAGCGCCTGATGCAGGCCGCGAGCGACATCTTCCTGGGCTGGTTGCACGTCGACGCGGCGCCCGACGGCCAGCAGCGCGACTTCTACGGCCGCCAGCTCAAGGATTGGAAGGGCTCGGCGCAGATCGAGCAGATGAGCCCGCAGGTCATGGCCCAGTACGGCCGGCTGTGCGGCTGGACGCTCGCCCGTGCGCACGCCCGCAGCGGCGACCGCAGAGCGATCGCCGCATACCTCGGCAAGAGCGCCACCTTCGACCGCGCGATCGTCGAGTTCTCCCACGCCTACGCCGAGCAGAACCAGCGCGACTATCAGGCGCTCCGCGCGGCCATCGAGTCGGGCCGTGTCACCGCCGAGGTGGGCGTGTAGGGCTGGCCGCTTCACGAGCGCGGCCGCCCCCACCGGCGCGGCGCGGCCGCCTGATCCGCGAGCCGACGCCCGCGATGGGTCCAGGCTCACCGGCCGACGCCGGCTCTCTGAGCAGCGGATACTCCAGCGATGGCGGTCGGGGGCCAGGAACGCCGGACGAGGCGTTCACTGTCGAACCGCCTGCCGATCCTGGGCTGGCTGCCCCGCTACTCGCGCGGCGCGCTGCGCGGAGATCTCACCGCCGGCGTGGCCGTCACGGCGCTGATCGTCCCCAAGAACCTCGGCTATGCCGGCATCGCCGGCATCCCCTTGCAGAACGGGCTCTACGCGGCGGCCGCCGGCGCCCTGCTCTACCCGCTGTTCTGCACATCGCGGCACATCTCAACAGGACCGAGCTCGTCCCTCGCGGCCGTGGCCGGGGGGGCCGTGCTCGTCACCGGCATCGGCGGTGAGCACGCTGCGGAGCTGGTGGCGGCGATAGCGCTCGTAACCGGCGTGCTGTTCCTCCTGATGGCGCTGCTGCGCCTCGGCTGGATCGCGCGGTTCCTCTCCAAGGCCGTGATCACCGGCTTTCTGGCGGGAGCGGCGATCGATGTGGTCATCGGCGAGCTGCCGAAGTTGACGGGTACCTCGACCGAAGGCGACAACGCGTGGCGGGAGCTGAGCTCGTGGCTCGGCTCGCTGGGTGGCACACATGCCGCGACGCTCGTCGTCGGGCTCGCATCCCTGGTCGTGGTGCTGGGCCTGCGCGTCGTCGCCCCCAGGGCGCCGGGGGCGCTGGTTCTGGTGGTGGGCGGTCTCCTCGCCTCCTCGCTGCTCGAGCTCGGCAGCCACGGGGTCGCGCTCGTGGGTCATGTTCCGAGCGGCCTGCCGTCGCCCGCACTCCCCGCTTCCTCCGTGTTCACGGCCCACGCCGCGGCGATCGGCATCGCCGCGACGGCACTGCTGCTGATCGGCTTCTCGCAGACGGCCGGCGACGCACGCGCATTTGCGGCCCGGCACCGGTACCGCATCGACGTGAACCAGGAGTCGATCGCACAGGGCATGGCGAACGTCGGCGCCGGTGTGCTCCAGGGGATGCCCGTGTCGACCAGCCTGTCGGCGAGTTCGCTGAACGAGTCCGCGGGCGCCAGCACACCGGTGGCGTCGCTCATAACCGGGGCACTCGTGCTGCTGACGCTCCTGGTGCTGGCGCCGGTCTTCTCGAGCCTCCCCAAGCCCGTTCTGGCCGCCCTGATCATCGACGCGGTGGTATTCGGCATGATCGACCTGCGCGAGCTTCGTCGCCTTCACCGCGTGGCGAGGGTGGATTTCTGGATCGCGACCGCCGCGATCATCGGCGTCCTCTCGGCCGGGGTCCTCGCCGGGGTGGTGATCGGTGTCGCGCTCTCGCTGCTCTGGCTGATCCACGTCGCGACCGCGCCGAAGATCCCCCTGCTCACTCGGGAGCCGGGAACCGAGGTCTTCCGCGACGCCGGGGAGCATCCGGGCGACGAGACGTTCGAGGGCGTGATCATCCTGCGCCTGGACTTCGGGCTCTCCTTCGCCACCGCCGAAGCGCTCGAGGAACGCATCCGGGCGCTGATCGACGCCGAGCGCCGACCTCGCGCGGTCGTCCTGGACTTCGCCGGCGTGGACTTCATCGATTCCCAGGGCTCGGAAAAGCTGGGCGAGCTTCGCCGGCTCACCGACGCATCGAATGCCACGCTCCGCATCGCCCGCGTGAAGCCTCAGGTGCGGGCCATGCTTGCCGCCGACGGCGTCATCGACCAGCTCGGCCAGGACCACCTCTACGGGAATGTCCATGAGGCGGTCGAGGCTGAGCTGCAGGCGGGCTGACCGCGCGAGCCGTCGGTCAGGCCGTGCAACGGATCGTGTCGCGAGAGGGCGGCCGCGCGCGTGCCGGCGTCAGTCCGGGGGGATGTCCCGGTGGGAGACGGCGGGGCCGTCGGGATCGACACCGACCTCGATGTCGCCGTAGCTGGCCTCGTGGGCATCGACCGAGGTGCCCGGGAGCCTCGCGGAGTAGATCGAGCGGGCTCCCAGCACGCGCGAGATGACCGTCGCACCCGCGACCGCCAGCAGCATCGGGACCATCAGGCCGTCCACGTGGTGGGTCAGCTCGAGCAGCAGCACGACCGCAGCCAGCGGCGCCTGCATGCTCGCTGCGAGCACCGCCGCGCCGCCGATAACGGCGAAGCTACCGAGCGGGGTGCCGGGCCAGATCTGCAGCCACCCGTCGCCCAGCACGCCGCCGAGCACGACGCCGAACGTCAGCGTCGGGGTGAACAGGCCTCCGGGCGCGCCGCTGCCGAGGCAGGCCGCGGTCGCGACCGGCTTGAGGATGATCAGGACCGCCATCACGCCGACGGCGAGACGCCCCACCAGCGCCAGCTGCACCACTCCCTTGCCGTTGCCGAGCACCTGCGGGTAGGCGATCGCGACCACCCCCAGCGCGGTGAACACCACGATCGGCGCCGCCACCCTCAGCCAGCCCGTCGGGCGCAGCGCGTGCGCGCGCGTGATCAGGTGGATGTATGCGACCGAGGCGAGCCCGGCGAGCGGCCCGGCGATCAGCGCCCACACGACCTGCGAGGCGTGCACGTTGTATTCGGGCACGATGTAGGTGGCGCGCGAGGGAAGCGCCACCCAGGCGACCGCGGTCGCCGTCAGCGTCGTCACCAGCGCCGGCAGCACGAGCGGCAGGCTGATCGTACCGAGCAGCACCTCGAGCGCGAACAGGGCCCCGCCGAGCGGCACGTTGTACACCGCCGCCATGCCCGCGCCCGCACCCGATGCCACGAGCAGGCGCCGCTGCCACACCGGCAGCCGCGCCCAGTCGCTGAGCGCGCTCGCGACCGAGGCCCCCACCTGCTGGGGGGCGCCCTCGCGGCCGAGCGACGCGCCCAGCCCGACGATCACGATCGACTCCACCGCACGCGCGAAGCTCGCCAGCAGCGGCAGCCTCCCCGCGCGCAGCCACAGCGCCTCGGAGACCTCGCCAGCCCCCCCGAGGCGCGCCAGCCCGACGGCGGAGATGCCCGCGATCACACCGCCGATCGCGAGCACGAGAACCCTGCGGGCATCGGTCGCGCGTTCGGTCGCTTCCAGGAAGTGACCCAGCTCGTACGACCACGCCAGATGCTGGACGGCGTGAAGGAGTTCCACCAGCGCCGCTCCGCCCAGGCCCGCGATCGCCCCGATCAGCGCGACCAGCATCCAGAAGCGGGGGCTGTAGCTCGCCACGATCCCGCGTCCCGGCACGTTCGGCTGAGCAGATGCGGAGGCCATCGCCGCGGAGTCTGACGAGCCCGGCGGGTGTCAGCCGCTCAGCGACCGCGCCGGGCGACGCCGAGCACGAACGGGAGGCCGAGCGGCCCCGGCCCCGACGTGAACCGCCGCATCCGCTCGACGGTGAAGCCCGCGTCACCCATCGCCGCCACCGTGTCGCGCGCGAGATGGCATCCGGCGCCGAGCCGCGGCCAGATGCCGGAGCGGTCCAGGCCCGACTGCACGGCCTGGCCGACGCTCCGCGCGGCGATCACGTGCTCGAAGAAGCGGAGCTCGCCACCCGGCACGAGCACGCGGTGCAGCTCGGCGAGCGCCGTTGCCTGATCGGGCACCGTGCAGAGCACGAGCGAGCTCACCGCCGACTCGAAGCTGGCGTCCTCGTGTGGCACCAGCTCGGCGGTGCCGTCGAGGACCGTCACCGGCACCGGTGCCGCGAGCGCCGCCACGGCAGCGATCCGGCGCAGGTACGGCTCGGGCTCCACCGCCGTCACCCCGGAGACGCCCGACGGGTAGTGCGCGAAGTTGCGACCGTCGCCCGCGCCCACCTCGAGCACCCGGCCGCGCATGCCCGCGAGCATCTCCGAGCGCTGCCTGTCGGAGCCCACCCTCCCGGAGATGTGCGACCACACCCGTGCGAACACCGGGTGCCCTGCGGCTCGCGCCGCGGGCGCCTCGTGCCCGGGTGCCTCCGGCCGCGCTTCGCCCGTGGCGCTCATGCGGTGACTGTAACGGCGGGCCGGCCGGCCGGCCGAGCGGCCTGCGGGCGCCGCGCCGCGGCGGGAGGCTCCCGCGGGAGCTCCCGGATAGCGCACCGCCGCGCGGCGGTGCGAGAATGCCGGTGTGGTCGGCTGTGGCGTCATGGGAGGCAAGCGGTGAGGGCCGTCGCCTGCCACGACGCCCAGCTCGAGGTCGTCGAGCGCCCGGCGCCGGTGCCGGGGCGGGGCCAGGTGCGCGTCGAGGTGCTCCGCTGCGGGATCTGCGGCTCGGACCTGCATGCGCGCCACGGCTGCGACCGGTGGGCGGACCTGGCCGCGCGTGCCGGCTATGACCGCTTCGCCCGCTCCGGCGAGAGCATCGTCTTCGGTCACGAGTTCTGCGGCCAGGTCGCCGACTACGGTCCCGGCTGCCGCGCGGGCTCGCCGACCGGCACGCGCGTGGTCGCGCTGCCGCTGCTGCGCTGGAGCGGCGGGGTCGACACGGTCGGCCTGTCGGTGCACGCCCCCGGCGCCTACGCCGAGCAGCTCGTCGTCGAGGAGTCGATGATGATGCCCGTGCCCAACGGGCTCGAGTCCGACGTCGCGGCGCTCACCGAGCCGATGGCGGTGGCGTGGCATGCCGTGCGCCGCGGGGAGGTCGGCAAGCGCACCGTCGCGGTCGTGATCGGCTGTGGGCCGATCGGGCTCGCGGTCATCCTCCTGCTCAAGGCGAAGGGTGTGCGCACCGTCGTCGCCAGCGACTTCTCGCCCGCGCGCCGCGAGCTCGCGCGCACCTGCGGCGCGGACGTCGTCCTCGACCCCTCGGGTGCGTCCCCGTTCACCGCCGTGCAGCGTCGCGGCGAGCTCGCCGACATCCCCGCCGCGCTGGAGCTGGCCGTCGGCACGCGCGAGAAACTCGGGCGCCTGCCGGTCGGGTGGTGGCACGCGTGGCGGCTCGGCGAAGCGCTCGGGGCGGCACCCAAGCACCCGGTCATCTTCGAGTGCGTCGGCATGCCCGGGGTGATCGACAGCGTGATCGACGGCGCGCCGCTGTTCTCGCGGGTGGTCGTCGTCGGCGTCTGCGTCGGCGTCGACCAGATCACGCCCGCGATGGCGATCAACAAGGAGATCGAGCTGCGCTTCGTGGTCGGCTACACGCCGCTCGAGTTCCGCGACACGCTGCACATGCTCGCCGAGGGCGAGGTCGACCCGCGGCCGCTGATCACCGGCACCGTCGGGCTGGACGGTGTCGAGTCCGCGTTCACCGCGCTCGGCACGCCCGACCGTCACGCCAAGATCCTGATCGACCCCCGCAGCGCCGCCGTCGCGCCGGCCGCATAGGAGGACCTCGGCGGGGCGTCTCTGGGTGGAGCCTCCGGCCCCTCGGCGGGGTGCGCTGGGGGCCCTTGTAGCATCCTGGCGCGGATCCGCCGAGGATCGCATATGACGGCGTTGAACGGACCGGGTCGGCCGCTGTACAACCCTCAGACGGAAGGAGCAGCATGCGCTATCCATTGGATCGGAAGCTCACGGTCGAGTTCATCGGGATGTTCCTGTTCGTGTTCACCGTGGGCATGGCCACGGAGTCGGCCAACAAGTCGGGGGCGATTCTCGCGCCGATCGCGATCGGCTCGGTGCTGATGGTGCTGGTGTTCGCCGGAGGCCACGTCTCCGGCGGCCACTACAACCCGGCGGTGAGCACCGCGGTCTTCATCCGCGGCAAGATCAAGGGCCACGAATACCTCGCCTACATGCTCACGCAGTTCGTCGCCGCCGCGCTCGCCGGGCTGCTCGTGAACGCGGTCGGGGGCAAAGAGGTCGCCGGTGCGACCGCGTCCGACGGCAAGATGCTCGTCGTCGAGTTCCTGTTCACGTTCGCGCTCGCCTACGTCGTCCTCAACGTGGCCACCGCCAAGGGCACCGACGGCAACTCCTTCTACGGGCTCGCGATCGGCTTCGTGGTGGTCGTCGGCGCGATCTCCGTCGGTTGGATCTCCGGCGCAGCCTTCAACCCCGCGATCGCGCTCGGGGCGACCGTGCTAGGAGCGTTCCCCTGGTCGCACATCTGGATCTACCTGCTCGCCGACTTCCTCGGCGCGGCGGCCGCCGCGGGCGCGTTCCTGTACGTCCAGGGGGAGCACGCCAAGGCAGAGTGAGCGCTCCGGGGCGCCGGTCCGTCTAGGTCGTGCCGGCGGCGGGCGGAGGAGCTGCCGGGCCGGCCCCGAGCAGAGCGTCGCATGCCGGGCAGCCGCGCGCGGCCGCGATCGTCTCGAGCGCGGCTTCGCGGGCGATGTGGTCCAGCAGCGGCGGCTTGAGATCGGACAGCGCGTCGCGCGCACTTCCGATGGCCACGGCCTGGGCGCTGCTCTGGGCGGCGTCGAAGAACGCCTGGATCAGCTCCCAGGTCATCTCGATGCGCCGCCGCAGCGTCGAGGCGGGCTCGCCGTCGAGCTGCGCCACGTTCTGGCCCTCCACGTACACGCTCACCCGCTCGCCCCCGGCCACGCGGTCGGTGAAGTGCTGTACGTGGAGCTCGCGCGGGCTCGCGAGCTGCCCCGCGCGCGCGCGCTGCACCGTCAGGATCGCCAGGCGGTCGATGAGCGCGCCGACCGCAAAGGGCGGTTCGCTGATGCCCTCCCTCGGGGCCGAGCGTTCGAACCAGCCCCACAGCGCGCCGGGGGCGGCGCGCACGCGTTCGACCCGCTCGTCCCATTCGCCCAGCCGCGCGTGCAGCTCCGCGAAGTGGGCGCGCAGGGTCGCGTCGTTGCTGCTCGCACCGCCGGGTCCCGCACCCGTGCCGCAGCGGTCATCGAGCTCGACCGACATCCGCATCAGGTCGAGCAGCGCCTCGAGCTCCTCGCGGTGCTCGGCGCCGACCACGCGCGGCGCATGCTCCGCCTCGGCGGTGCCCGGGCCGTGCGGGCGCTGCGCGGCCGCATGCGGCACTCGGCCCGGCGTTCCTTGATCTAGCGGGTCCATGGCACGCGCTCGTTGGCTCGCCGCCGCGGCCGGCTCTCACAGCACCGACTGCGGCCGACCCTGATCGGTTCGACGCGACCGGGCCGTCACCTCCCGCCGGGTGGGCCAAGAGTCCGCACCGCGCGGCGCCGGGCGACCGTCGCGCGGCCCCGTGCGGCCGCGCAGAGGTCCGCCGCGCGGGGCTTCAGCGCTCGATCACGAGCTTGGTCCAGCCGCCCTCGAGCAGCGCGCCGGCCGCGTCGGCCCAGGGCACCACGCTGGTGGTCACGAGCTCCGGGCGCAGCGAGCCGGCCGCCGCCAGGGCGAGGACGTGGGGGATCGCCTCGCGCGCGTTCGCGCGCCCGGTGCGGAAGGTGATGCCCTTGGTGTACATCTCCAGCAGCGGGAGGGAGGGGGGCTCCCCGAAGTAGATGGCCGCGCTGGTGCACGTGCCGTCGGGCGCGGTCGAGCGCAGCGCCAGCGAGAGCCCCTCGGGGTCGGCGCTCGCGTCGACGGTGATCGGGAACGGACCGAGCCGCCGGGGCATCTCTGCGAGGGTCTGGGCACCCATCCGCGCGGCGGTCGCGCGGCGGGTCTCGTCGGCGTCGACGTAGAGGACCCAGGCGGCACCCAGCGCCACCGCCAGGCCCGCCGCGTAGAGGCCGATCGAGCCGGTCCCCGCGCCGCCCACGACGAGCACCTCGGCGCCCGGCTCGCGCTCGAGCATCGGCGCCACCGTCCGCCATGCGTCGCTGATGTTGTCGGAGGCGCTCGCGACCGACGCCGGCGCCAGGCCGGCGGGCAACGGCACCAGCATGTGCTCGGCGTAGGGGACGCACACGAGGTCCGAGAGGAAGCCGCCCCATCGCTCGACCGCCGGGCCGAAGCCATAGGTGGACATGAACGCGACCTCCTCGCAGTTCGATGAGCGTCCCTGCCGGCAGGCTGCGCAGGCGCCGCAGGAGATCTGGAACGGCACGCTCACGAGCTGGCCGGGCGCCAGCGTGCGGACGTCGTCGCCGACCGTCACCACCTCCGCCACGCACTCGTGGCCGATCGCGAACGGCGGCGGAAACGGCGAGGCGCCGCTGATGATCAGCGCGTCGAGATCGCACGTCGCGACCGCCCGGGGCCGCACCAGGGCAGCGGCATCGGACGTGAGCGCCGGCTCCGGCGCCTCGCGCCAGTCGAGTGCGTTGCTCGCGGTGTAGGTGAGCTGCAGCATCGTCACGCTCCTCTATGTAGACCGGTCGATATAGTAACCGGATGACCGAGCGGCGGCTCGCAGGGCAACCGGAGGGCTCCTCGCGTGCGAGCTTCGTCGCTGCGACCGGCCAGCTGCTGCGACGCCAGGGCTACGCGGGCACCGGGCTGAGCGAGATCGTGGCGCTGAGCGGCGCGCCGCGTGGCTCGCTGTACTTCCACTTTCCCGGCGGCAAGGAGGAGCTGGCCGTGGCCGCGATGACCGCGGCGGGCGAGGAGCTGGGAGGCGCGATCCGCGCCGTCCTGGCATCCAGCGAGGACCTCGGCGAGTGCCTCGCGCGCCTGGTCGATGCGCTCGCGCTCTCGCTCGAGGCCTCCGGCTACGCCGACGGCTGCCCGATCGCCACGATCACGCTGGAGGCGGCGTGCGCGTCCGAGGCCGTGCGCGCGGCCGCCGGCGCGGCGTTCGAGACGTGGCTCGCGGCGCTGCGCGAGCGGATGATCGCCGCCGGCATGGAGGAGGAGGCGGCCGCGCGGCGGGCGCTGCTGGTGCTCTCGAGCCTCGAGGGCGCGCTGATCCTCGCGCGCGCCGGGCGGGACCGCGCGCCGCTGCGGGCCGTGCGGGAGGAGCTCCTCGCGCTCGTCGCCTGAGCGCGCTCAGCGCTGCATCAGCTGCAGCGCCTGCCCGCAGCTCGTCTGCGGGATCGTCCACAGGTGTCGCACCCCGCCCAGGTCGACCGGCTCCAGCAGCTCGCCGCGCAGGTCCGGCCCCGAGAAGCGCACGCCCGCGGCACGCATCGCGCGTTCGCTGGCGTCGATGTCGCGAACGTCGTAGGCGACGTGGTCCAGCGCCACCCGCGACCCGCCCAGCCGCTGCGCCAGGAGCGAGGCGTCGGTGAAGGTGAACACCTCGATGTTGCCCTCGCCCGCGCCGAGGTAGGCGCCCACCAGCGAGAACTGCGGGCGCTCGAAGCGCCGCCGCACCTCGACGCCGAGGGTGCCCGCGAACTCCTCCAGGGCGGACTCGAGGTCCTCCGCCAGGTACCCCACGTGGTCGACGGCGCCGAGCATGCGGAGGGGATCGTAGTGACGGGCGTAGGCTTCCGGGCGATGAGCGAGCCCGACGTGACGGTCGCCTCAGCGGATCCCGGCGGCGGCGAGCGCCTCCACGATCCCTACACGACGCCGGACTTCGCCGCCTCCGCGCTGATCACGATCGACACCCAGCGCGACACGCTCGACGGCGGCGCGCTCGAGATCGCGGGAACCTCGGCGGCGCTCGGCGCAATGCGCGCGCTGGCACAGGCCTACCGCCGGGCGCGCCGGCCGATCGTGCACGTAGTGCGCCTGTACGAGCCCGACGGGAGCAACGTCGACCCCTGCCGGCGGGCGGCGGTGGAGCGCGGCGCGCGCATGCTCGCCACCGGCGCCGCCGGCACCCAGCTCGCGGACGAGCTGCTGCCGGCGGGGGAGACCGAGCTCGACGGGCAGCTGCTGCTCGCGGGCGGCGTCCAGCGGCTCGCCGCCGGCGAGGTCGCCATCTACAAGCCGCGCTGGGGCGCGTTCTACGACACCCCCCTGGAGGCCCACCTGCGCGAGCGCGCCGTGACGACGCTCGTGTTCTGCGGCTGCAACTTCCCCAACTGCCCGCGCACCTCGATCTACGAGGCCAGCGAGCGCGACTTCCGGGTGGTGCTCGCGCGCGACGCGATCTCGGGTCTGTATGAGCGCGGCGAGCGCGAGCTGCGCGCAATCGGTGTCGTGCCGATGAACAGCGCCGAGGCGATCGCCGCGCTGGCGAGCGCGATTGCCGCGACGACCGCGGGCGACTAGGCGCCGGGTGCGCGTGCGTGCAGCCGTTGGTTTTTCAGTACCTTGGCGTCCGTGACGCTCGAGGAACTGAGAGAGGCCGTCGCCCTGGGGAGCATCGACACGGTCGTGCTGGCGATGACCGACATGCAGGGCCGCCTTCAGGGCAAGCGTCTGACGGCCACGCACTTCCTCGGGGAGGTGCTCGAGCATGGCGCGGAGAGCTGCAACTACCTGCTGGCGGTGGATGTGGACATGAACACCGTCGAGGGCTACGAGATGGCCTCCTGGGAGCGCGGCTACGGCGACATGGTGCTCGTCCCCGACCTCGACACGCTGCGGCCCGTGCCGTGGCAGGACGGCACCGTGATCTGCCTGTCCGACGTCGCCTGGCTCGACGGCGCGCCGGTGCTCGCCTCGCCTCGCCAGATCCTGCGCCGCCAGCTGGAGCGCCTGGCGGAGCGGGGCTGGAGCGCGAACGCCGGCACCGAGCTCGAGTTCATGGTCTTCCTCGACACCTACGAGGAGGCCTGGCACAGGGCCTACCGCGACCTGCGGCCGGCCAACCTCTACAACGTCGACTACTCGCTGCTGGGCACAGCCCGCGTGGAGCCGCTGATCCGCCGCATCCGCAACGACATGTCGGCCGCGGGATTGGTGGTCGAGGACTCCAAGGGCGAGTGCAACTTCGGCCAGCACGAGATCAACTTCCGCTACGCCGACGCGCTGCGCACCGCCGACGAGCACGCGATCTTCAAGAACGGCGCGAAGGAGATCGCCTCCTCGGAGGGCATGGCGCTGACGTTCATGGCCAAGTACGACCAGCGCGAGGGCAACTCCTGCCACATCCACTTCTCCCTCGCGGACGAGCAGGGCGCCCTGTTCCCGCGCGAGGATGGCCTGTTTCGCTTGTTCCTCGCCGGACAGCTGGCGTGCCTGCGCGAGATGACGCTGATGCTGGCGCCGAACGTCAACTCCTACAAGCGATTCGCCGCGGCGACCTTCGCCCCGACGGCGGTGGCCTGGGGCCACGACAATCGCACCTGCTCGCTGCGGGTGGTCGGGCACGGTCCAGGGAGGCGTTTCGAGAACCGCGTGGGTGGCGCCGACCTCAACCCGTACCTCGCGCTCAGCGCGATCATCGCCTCCGGTCTGCACGGCGTCGACGCCGGCCTGGAGCTCGAGCCGGCACTCGAGGGCAACGCCTACGCCGCGGCCGAGCGCCCGCGCGTGCCGCGCACGCTGCGCGACGCACGCGAGCTGTTCGCAGCCAGCGAGGTCGCGCGCGAGGCCTTCGGCGAGGAGGTGCTCGCGCACTATCTCAACGCCGCCGACGTCGAGCTCGACGCGTTCGGCGCAACGGTGACCGACTGGGAGCGTCGGCGAGGGTTCGAGCGGCTGTGAACGCGTCCACGCGAGGGATCGATGACGGGCCCGGCTGAGTCGGCGCCGGCCCCGGTCGCCGGCGCGCTCACGCCCCCCGACGCGGTCTTCGCACGCGTCCGCTCCCAGACGGCATTCGAGGAGACCGTCGACCAGCTCGGCACGGCGATCAAGCTCGGGCTGCTCGCACCCGGGCTCGCGCCTGCCCGCCGAGCGCGATCTCTGCGCACGGCTTGGGATCGCCCGCTCGACGCTCCGCCAGGCGCTCACCGCGCTCAGCCAGAGCGGCCACGTGTTCGCCACACGCGGGCGTCACGGCGGCACGTTCGTGGCCGATCCCCAGCCGCCCGCGGACCCACCGTCATCGGAGATGCTCTCGCGCTGGCGCGACACCTGCGATCGACGGCTGGCGGTCGAGCTCGGGGTCGCCGTGCTCGCCGCCGAGCGCGCACAGCCCGCCGATCTCGACGTGCTCGACGAGGTGGCGCTTGCACTGGAGGACACGCTCGAGGACTTCGCGGCCTATCGCCAGGCGGACATCCGCCTGCACGTGGGGCTCGCCGAGGTCACCCGCTCGAGGAGTCTCGTGCGCGAGATGACCGAGGTGCAGGGCGCGATGTCGGACCTGATCTCCCACATCGCGCACCCGCCCGAGGTCCTCACCTCCTCCAACGCGCAGCACCGGCGGCTGCTGGCCGCGGTGCGCGAGCACGACGCGATGCTCGCCGCGCGCGAGATGGCCGAGCACCTGAAGGGCACAGAGCACATCCTCGCGGGCCTGCTGCCCGGCACCTGAGAGCCCCGGACGCCGGCGATCTGCCGCCGTTCCGTGGCAGTTCGGCCTCGGCGCCAGGGCGTCCCGGCCTCCTGCCGTGCCGTAGTTGCGGGATTTGGTCCCGCCGCTCTTGACTTCCATCCGGGTTCGCGCGTATTGTCACGATCGAAGGATGGATAACCAAACCTTTTCTTCCTATCTGGGGGCGAGTCGATGAGCACGACGGGGACCTTGAGCGGGGACGAGCAGCGCCTCGCCGAGCTTGGCTACAAGCAGGAGCTGAATCGGGGATGGAGCTCGTTCTCCAACTTCGCGATCTCGTTCTCGATCATCTCGGTGCTCGCAGGATGCTTCACGACCTACGGGCAGGCGTTCAAGAACGGCGGCCCGATCGCCATCTCGATCGCATGGCCGCTGATCAGCATCCTGATCCTGACGGTCGCGTTCTCGATGTCCGAGCTGGCATCCGCCATGCCGACCGCGGGCGGCATCTACTACTGGGCCTCCAAGCTCGGCGGCGCGGGCTGGGGCTGGTTCACCGGCTGGTTCAACCTGATCGGCCTGGTCGCCGTGGTGGCGTCGGTCGACTACGTGTGCGCGACCTTCCTGATCGACCTGCTCGGCCTCTACAACGTGCACTTCATCTTCAACTTCACCAAGGCCGCGGCCGGCACCGACGTGCACTACAGCGCACACGTCAACTTCGCGGTGTTCGCCGTGATCCTGGTCGCGGGCGGGCTGATCAACGTGTTCTCCAGCCACCTCGTGTCGGTCTTCAACGGCATCTCGGTGTGGTGGCACGTGATCGGCGTCGCGGTGATCGTGATCATCCTGCTCGCCGTGCCGAGCCACCACGCGAGCTTCTCCTACGTGTTCGGCCACCGCATCAACGCCTCGGGCTTCAGCGAACACATGTACTGGTTCTACGTGCTGCCGCTCGGCTTCCTGCTGACGATGTACACGATCACCGGCTACGACGCCTCGGCGCACGTCTCCGAGGAGACGCACGGCGCCGCCGACTCCGCCCCCAAAGGCATCTGGCGGTCGGTGTTCTACTCCGCCGTGATCGGCTGGATCGTGCTGCTCGCGATCACCTTCGCCGTGCAGACCGACAAAGAAGCGGAAATCGTCAAGGCCGGCTTCCCGGCGCTGAAGATCTTCGAAACGGCGCTCAGCTCCTCGGGCGCGAAGGCCGTGATCCTGATCTCGACGGTCGGGCAGCTGTTCTGCGGGGTCGCCTGCCTGACGAGCGCGTCGCGGATGACCTTCGCGTTCTCCCGCGACGGTGCGGTGCCCGGGCACAGCCTGTGGCGGCGCCTGAGCAAACGCAAGACGCCGACCTGGGCGGTCTTCTTCGTCGCGCTGTTCGCCCTGATCGTCACCTTCCCCGCCTACTTCCCGAACCACCTCGGGACGCCCGTGGCGTTCCTCGCGGTGACCTCGATCTCGGTGATCGGCCTCTACATCGCCTACACCATCCCCGTGTACCTCCGCTGGCGCATGCGCGACAACTTCCAGGTGGGCCCGTGGACGCTCGGCCAGAAGTACAAGTGGGTCAACCCGATCGCGTTCGTGTGGGTCGCCATCTGCGTGGTCATCTTCTGCCTGCCGTTCTCGCCGGAAGGCGTGTTCTTCAAGAGCGGGTTCAACTGGTCGGCGGTCAACTACGCCCCGATCGTCACGATCGGGACGATGCTCGCCGTGACGATCTGGTACTCGGTCTCGGCCAAAAAATCGTTCAAGGGGCCGATTCGCACGATCGACGAACTCGATGAGGAAATCGCGCTGCCCGAGATCGCCCAGGCGCCGTAGGAGAGCAGCATTGACAGCGCTCAGGCGGATGCCGCCGCTCAGCCGGACCGACGTGGGCTGAGCGGTGGCGGACCGGCTCTCAGTCCTCGAGCCCGCGACCGAGGCGGTGCTCGCGGAGATACCGCGCGCCGGTGTCGGCGAGGTCGATGAGGCGGTCGCCCGCGCGCGCGGCGCGCTGGCGGCCTGGGGCGCCCTGGCACCCGGCGAGCGCGCCGGCGTGCTGTACTCGCTTGCCGACCTGCTCGGCGAGCACCGCGAGGAGCTGGCGCAGCTCGAGGCCCGCAACGCCGGCAAGGCGATCGCCGACGCGCGGGGCGAGATGGCGATGGTCGTGGACACCTTCCGCTACTACGCCGGGGCGCCCGAGCGGCTGCTCGGCGAGACGATCCCGGTCGCCGGCGGGCAGGCGTTCACGGTGCGCGAGCCGCTCGGGGTGGTGGGGCTGATCACGCCATGGAACTTCCCGCTGACGATCGCAGCGTGGAAGCTGGCGCCCGCACTGGCGGCCGGCAACACGGTGGTGCTCAAGCCGGCCGAGCTCACGCCGCTGAGCGCGTTGCGCTTCGCTGAGCTGGCGGTCGCGGCGGGACTGCCCGAGGGCGTGGTCAACGTCGTCGTCGGACCAGGCAGCAGCTGCGGGCGACGCATGGTCGAGCACCCCGACGTGGCCAAGATCGCGTTCACCGGATCGACCGAGGTGGGGCGCACGATCGCCGCCGGGGCCGCCGCCACGATCAAGCGGGTCACGCTCGAGCTCGGCGGCAAGTCCGCGAACATCGTGTTCGCCGACGCCGACCTCGAGGCCGCCGCCGCCTCAGCCCCCGGGGCCGTGTTCGGCAACGCGGGGCAGGACTGCTGCGCGCGCTCGCGCATCCTCGTTCAGGAGCAGGCGGCCGAGCGCTTCCTCGAGCTGCTCGAGCCGCACGTCCGGGCGCTGCGCGTCGGCGACCCGCTGGCGGAGTCCACGCAGATGGGCCCGCTGATCTCCGCCGCACAGCGGGAGGCGGTGCAGTCGTTCCTCGACGGCGAGGCGCCCGTGGCCTTCCGCGGGAGCGCTCCCGAGGGCCCGGGCTTCTGGTTCCCACCGACCGTCATGTCCCCCGTCAGGCCCGGCGACCGCGTGGCCCGCGAGGAGGTGTTCGGGCCGATCGTCGCCGTGATCCCCTTCAGCGACGAGGCCGACGCGGTGCGGCTCGCCAACGACTCCATCTACGGGCTGTCCGGCTCGATCTGGACGCGGGACGGCGCCCGCGCGCTGCGCGTCGCCCGCGCGGTGGAGACCGGGGTCCTGTCGATCAACTCCAACACCTCGGTGCGCGTCTCCACGCCCTTCGGCGGCTTCAAGCAGTCCGGTTACGGCCGCGAGCTCGGCCCGCACGCGCTCGATGCATACACCGAGGTCAAGACGATCTACTACGCGACGGAGGCATGATGGACGGCACGGGCAGGCTGGCTGGTCGGGTGTGCGTCGTCACCGGAGCCAGCGGTGGGATCGGCGCCGCCACCGTCGAGCTGTTCGCGCGCGAGGGGGCCCGCGTCGTCGGGGTCGACCTGCTCCCCGGGGCACCGGGCGAGCTCGCGCTGGAGGTCGACGTCACGAGCGAGGACCAGGTGCGTGAGGCGATGGCTCGCGTGCGGCGGGAGTTCGGGCGGATCGACGTGTTGTTCAACAACGCCGGGGTCTCGCCCAACGACGACGGCTCCGTCCTCGACACCACGCTCGAGGCCTGGGAGCGTGTGCAGCAGATCAACCTGAGCAGCGTGTTCCTCTGCTGCAAGCACGGCATCCCGCACCTGCTCGAGAACGACGGGCCGCTGCGCGGCTCGGTCATCAACACCGCCTCGTTCGTCGCGGTGATGGGGGCCGCGACCTCGCAGATCTCCTACACCGCCTCCAAGGGCGGAGTGCTGTCCCTCTCGCGTGAGCTCGGCGTGGAGTTCGCGCGCAGGGGCGTGCGCGTCAACGCGCTGTGCCCCGGCCCGGTCGACACGCCGCTGCTGCGCGAGCTGTTCGCGAAGGACCCCGAGAAGGCCGCGCGCCGCCTCGTGCACGTGCCGATCGGGCGCTTCGCGCGGGCGGAGGAGATCGCGCAGGGGGCGCTGTTCCTCGCCAGCGACGACTCGAGCTACGTGACCGCCTCGACGTTCCTCATCGACGGCGGGCTGAGCGGCGCCTACACCACGCCGCTGGACTGATCCGCGCGAGCTGCTCGCGGGTTTCTCAGGCGGTTATCGGGATGTGCCCCGGCTGGTCGGCCACACGGTCCAGCCACCGCGCGAGGGCGGGATAGCCGCCGAGGTCGAAGCCACCCTCCGGCGCCACATGCGTGTACGCGTAGAGCGCGACGTCGGCGATCGTGTAGCGCCCGCCGATCAGGAACTCCCGGCCGGCGAGATGGCGCTCCATCGCGTCGAGTGCGGCGTAGCCGGCGACCCGCAGCTCCGCCAGCCGCTGCGCCGGGACGGGCCTCCCCGAGACGGCCACCAGGAAGCGCGCCACCGCGATGTTCGGCTCGTGGCTGTACTGCTCGAAGCACAGCCACTGCATCACCTGCGCGCGCTCGTAGCGATCCTCCGGCAGGTAGCGGGTTCCCTCCGCCAGGTACCAGATGATCGCGTTGGACTCCGCCAGCGGGCGGCCGTCGTCGAGCACGAGCGTCGGAACGCGCAGGGCCGGGTTCAGATCGCCCAGCAGCTCCATGCGCCCGGCTCGCTCGACGACGTCCACCTCGCGCCGCTCGCAGGCGAGCCCGAGATGGGCGAGCATCAGGCGCACCTTGTAGCAGTTGCCCGACACGCTGGAGTCATAGAGCAGCATCGTCGAGCAGGAACATCTACACCAGCGATCGGTGTCGCGCAACGCGCCCGCCGCGCCGGGGCGGCCCCGGGCTGCCGGCGATTCCCGCACGGCCGGGCTCTAGGGTGGGCGGATCGATGGCTGAGACGGTTCTGCTCGCACCCGACGCGTTCAAGGGGACAATGTCCGCCCGCAGCGTCGTCGCCGCGCTCGCCGCCGGTCTGCGCGCACGCGGGGTTCGTGCGCTGGAGTGCCCGATCGCGGACGGCGGCGAAGGCACGATCGATGTGCTCCTCCCGGCGCTGGGCGGGCGCATCCACCGGGCGCCATGCAGCGACGCGCTCGGACGGCCCGTCGAGGCCCGCTGGGCCATGCTCGCCGACGGCCGCACCGCGCTCGTCGAGGTCGCCGAGGCCTCCGGCCTGGCGCTGATCGCCCCGCACGAGCGTGACGCCGAGCGCGCCTCCACGGCGGGCACCGGCGAGCTGGTCATCGCCGCGATCCGAGCAGGAGCGAGCCGCGTGGTCCTGGCGATCGGCGGGACCGCCACGACCGACGGCGGCGTGGGGGCACTCGGGGTGATCGAGGCGGCGGGCGGCCCCGGCGAGGCGGAGCTGCTCCTCGCCTGTGACGTGATGGTCCCGTTCGAGCTCGCGGCCGAGGTGTACGCGCCACAGAAGGGCGCCTCGGCCGAGACGGTCGCCCGCCTGACCGCGCGGCTGCAGCGGATCGCCCGCGAGCTGCCCCGCGATCCCCGGGGCAGGGAGATGACCGGAGCCGGCGGCGGCCTCGCCGGCGCGCTGTGGGCGCGCTACGGCGCGGAGCTGGTATCGGGGTCGGCGTATGTCCTGGATGCGCTCGGGTTCGATCGCCGCCTCGGCGGGGTGGACGCGGTGGTGACCGGAGAGGGCCGCCTCGATGGCACCTCGCTGGAGGGCAAGGCGGTCGGCGAGGTGCTCGGTCGCGCCCGCCGCCGCGGCGTGGCCGTGGATGCGGTGGCCGGCGCCGCCGACATCGGCGGCGCCGGTGGAGACTGGCACGGGCTGCGCGCGCTGCGGATCGCCGGCTCGATCGAGGAGCTGGAAGACGCCGGGCGCAGCTGGCCGTGGCCCGCCGGCGCGCAGCGATGAGACTCACCGCGGAGCGCCGGCGGTGAGGCCCTCCCGCGCGGCCACGCTCGCGGCGCTCGCGCTCGCCGTGTTCGTGGCGGCGGCCCTCTGGCGCCTCTCCACCGAGGCGATCCCGCCGCTGGCGGTGCATCGCCTGCTGGCGGCCGGCGTGCGCGTACCCGGCCAGGCGCCCACGCTGCAGTGGCCGCGCGAAGGCGAGGCCGCCGTGGCGGTGGTCGGCCTCGGCAGCCTCGGCAGCTCGGGAGGGGACACGCCGGTGCCGATCGCGAGCGTGGCGAAGATGATGACCGCCTACCTCGTGCTGCGCGAACACCCGCTGGCGCCCGGCCGGGAAGGCTTCTCGATGACGGTCACCCCGGCCGCCGTCGCCGAACAGGCGGCCCGCGCGGGCGCCGGCGAGTCGACCGTGATCCTGCGCGCGGGACAGCGGATCACCGAGCGCCAGGCGCTGCAGGCCCTGCTGCTGCCGTCGGCCAACAACGTCGCCGCGATGCTGGCCGCGCACGGCACCGGCGGCGCCGCCGGCTTCGTGGCGCGCATGAACGCAACGGCACGGGCGCTCGGCATGACCTCGACCACCTACACCGACCCGAGCGGCTACGAAGACAGCACGGTGTCCACCGCCGCCGACCAGCTGCGGCTCGCGCGGGCAGCGATGGCCGTCCGCGCGTTCGCCGTGATCGTCGCCGAACGCTCGGCGAGGCTGCCGTCCGTGGGCAGCGTCGCCAACTACGACACGCTGCTCGGCGAAGACGGCTACGTCGGCGTAAAGACCGGGTCCGACCGCGCGGCGGGTGGGTGCTTCGCGTTCGCCAAGAGGCTCACCGTCGGCGGACGCCGGCTGATGGTCGTGGGTGTCGTCCTCGGTCAGCGCGAAGGGCCGCTGATCGACTCTGCGCTGGCCAGCGCACGCGTGCTCGGGGACTCGGCGGCCGCGTCGCTGGGCCTGCGGACGGTCCTCCCGGCCGGCACCCGCGTGCTCACCGCCACCGTCGCCGGCGGAGGCCGCACGACCGCGGTGACCGCCGCCCCCGTCCGCGAGGTCGCCTGGGCCGGGCAGGTGCTGCCGGTGGGAGTGTCCCTGCGAGCGCCCTCCCGCACCGTCCGCGCCGGCCAGTCGCTCGCCACCGTCACCGTCCCGGCGGCCGTGCATGGCGGTCCGGGCCGCACCGCGGCGGTGGCCCGCCGGTCGCTCCCGGGTCCGTCGCTCGGATGGCGCCTGGCTCACATCCTCTGAGCGCCGTCGGGGGTGCGGGGGTAGGCTGGCGGGGTGATCCAGCGCGCCGGCACGGAGCTCGTCAACTGGTACCTGCTGGAGGAGGGCGGGCGCGTGACGATCATCGACGCCGGCTGCCCGGCCTACCGCCCGCAGCTCGAGCGGGCGCTGCGCGGCATCGGCCGCACGCTCGAGGACGTCGAGGCGATCGTCCTGACCCACGCGCACATCGATCACATCGGCTTCGCCCAGCGGCTACAGGACGAGCGGGGGATCGCGGTCCACGCGCACGCGGCCGAGCTGCCCCAGGCCACGACGGGCAAGGCCCCGTCGACCGAAGGATCGCTGCTGCCGGCGCTGCTGCGGCACCGCACCGCGCGGCGGGTCGTATTCCACATCGCCCGCAACGGCGGCGCGCGGCCGCCGAAGGTGGCCTCGGTGCAGACGTTCGCCGACGGCGACGAGCTCGACGTGCCCGGCCGCCCGCGTGCCGTCCACACGCCCGGGCACTCGCCGGGGCACTGCGCGCTGCACGTCGCCTCCGAGGGCGCCGCGTTCGTGGGTGACGCGATCTCGGGCTGGCACACGATCACCGGCGCGCCCGGTCCGATCCTGCCGCCGCCCGAGTTCAGCAACTCGATGGTCTCGGCGCGGGAGTCGCTCGCGCGCATCGAGGCGCTCCCCGCACAGACGCTCTACTTCGGCCACGGTGACCCCTGGACCGCCGGCGCGCAGGCGGCCGTCGCGCACGCGCGCGAGCTCGACGCCGACGGCGCCTGACCGGAGCTGGCCCACCCACACGGGGCGCTCGAAGGGCCCGCGGCGAGGCCCGTTGCAACGGACCGCCCGCGGGCACGCGTGCGCCGGAGTATCCTGGGGAGCCTCAGATGGAGTCCTGAGGCGAGGGTCCCGCCGGTCACCGCGGCCGCCCTCCGAACCGCCCGCACGGAAAAGGGCTGATGGCTCCTTTCGCGAAAGATCGTCCACCGACGCGAGAGGAGCCCCGACCGCCGTGCCCAGTCCCGACGAGCCTTCGACCGAAGCGCGTATCCCTGCACCGGGCGCCTCACACCGCGCGCCGTCCGGCGATGCCGTGCGCGCCGCCCCCGCCGCGCACGGCGCGCCCGCTGCGGGCGCGCACGAGCCGCTGCGCGACGGGGGCCGGGGCCTGGACGGGCGCGAGCTGGCATCGATCTTCCTCGGCGGGGCGATCGGGGCGCTGCTGCGGGTGTGGCTCGGCCGCGAGTTCGCCGCCGCCGGCTCGGGCTGGCCGTGGGTGACGTTCGCGATCAACATCAGCGGGAGCTTCGCGCTGGCCTACTTCGCCACGCGCCTGCAGGAGCGCCTGCCGCAGTCGACCTACCGCCGGCCGCTGCTGGGGACGGGGTTCTGCGGTGCCTACACGACGTTCTCGACGATGCAGGTGGAGATCCTCGGGATGCTCGAACAGGATCGCTACGGGCTGGCCGTCGGCTACGCCCTCACCAGCGTCCTCGCCGGCTCTGTCGCGATCTGGCTGGCGAGCTCGTATGTGCGGCGCGTACGGGTGATCGCGTGACGGCGTGGGTCTGGGCCGGGGTGGCGATGCTCGGCGGGGCCGGCGCCTGCGGACGGTTCCTGCTCGACGCCAGCATCGCCGGACGCTTCGCCCGCGACCTCCCGCTGGGCACGCTGGCGGTCAACGCCAGCGGGGCCCTGCTGCTCGGCCTGCTCACGGGGCTGGCGGTCGAAGGCAACGCGCTGGTGCTCGTCGGGACCGCCACGCTCGGCTCCTACACGACCTTCTCGACGTGGATGCTCGAGACGCACCGCCTCGCCGAGGACGGCGAGGTGCGGGACGCGCTCGTCAACATCGGCCTCAGTCTCGCCGTCGGCATCGCCGCCGCCGCGCTGGGACACGCGATCGGAGCCAACGCGTGAACCGTGACTGCCTGAAGCTGACGACGTACTTCGGCGAGCGCGACCGCACGCCGCGGGGCCTGCTCGGCGACGAGCTGCTCGGCCTCTACGGCGAGCGGGGCGTAGCGGCGAGTGTGCTGCTGCGCGGCGCCGAGGGCTTCGGTCGTCACCACCACCGGCACACCGACCGGCTGCTGAGCCTGTCCGAAGACCTGCCGGTGGTCTCGATCGCGATCGACGAGCGTGAGCGGATCGAGACGCTGCTCGGGCGGGTGCTAGCGATCAAGCGCCGTGGCCTCGTGACGCTGGAGCGCGCGCGCCTGCTCTCCGGCGAGTTCGGCGCGGTCGAGCTTCCCGGGGGAAGCGGACACGACACCAAGCTCACGGTCTACGTGGGACGAGGAGAGCGGGCCGGATCGAGTCCGATGTTCGTCGCGGTCTGCGAGCTTCTGCATCGGCGCGGCGTCGCTGGCGCGACCGCACTGCTCGGCGTCGACGGCACCCGCGGCGGCCGTCGCGCCCGCGCGCGGTTCTTCGCAGGCAACGGCGAGGTGCCGATGATGATCATCGCCGTGGGCGCCGGCGAGCGGATCGCCGCGGTCCTGCCGGAGCTCGGCGAGCTCCTGCGCGATCCGCTGCTGACAGTCGAGCGCGTGCGCGTCTGCAAGCGCGACGGGGAGCTGCTGGCGACACCGGATGAGCTGCCCGGCACCGACGAGCACGGGCTGGCGCTGTGGCAGAAGCTGATGGTCTACACCTCGCATGCCGTGGCGCACGAGGGACGGCCCCTGCACCTGGAGATCGTCCGGCGGCTGCGCGGATCCGACGCGGCGGGGGCCACGAGCCTTCGCGGCGTGTGGGGCTACCACGGCGACCATGCCCCACACGGCGACAGGCTCCTGCAGGTCCGCCGCCACGTCCCCGTGCTGACGATCGCGATCGACACTCCCGAGCGCACCGCCCGCTCCTTCGAGATCATCGACGAGCTGACCGGCGAGCACGGCCTGGTCACCAGCGAGATGGTCCCCGCGCTCAGCGCGATCGGCGCCGCCGGGCAGCGCGACGGGCTGCGCCTGGCCAACCACCGCTACTGATCGGAGCGGGTGGCGCGCTGGTAGTGTGCGGCGGGGATGTCCGTGGGGGACCGGGATCCGATCGAGGTCCGGGTGACCGAAGCGACGAGCACTGGAGGTGGGAGATGTCGTTCGTGAGGATCTCTCCCGTCGACACGGCGTGGCTGCTGCTGGAGTCCCGCGACACGCCGATGCACGTCGGCGCGCTGATGGAATTCACGCGGCCGCGCGACGCTCCGGCGGACTACCTCAAACTGCAGCTCCAGCGGATGCGATCGGCGCGCACGCTGCCGCCGCCGTGGAACCTGCGGCTGGTGGGCGCCCCGGTGATCGGCGAGCGTCTGCCGCTGATGCAGACCGTCAGCGATATCGACCTCGACCTGCACGTCCGTCACTCGGCGCTCCCGCATCCGGGCGGGCAGCGCGAGCTGGGCGTGCTCGTCTCGCGCCTGCACGGGCATCCGCTGGATCTGCACCGCCCGCTGTGGGAGGTGCACCTGATCGAGGGACTCGAAGACGATCGCTTCGCGATCTACCTGAAGATCCATCACAGCCTGGTGGACGGCGTCAGCGGCATGCGCATGGTCCTGCGGGCGCTCTCCACCGATCCGGAGGACCGCGACACGCCGGCCTTCTGGACGGTCGGGCCGGGGCCGCGCTCGAGCGGCCCGCCCCCCGAGGCCGAGAATCCACTGCAGCGCGTGCTGGGAGCGCTCCGCGGCGGCGCCACCGCGGTCGGCGGCCTCGGCCGGAGCGCCCTCAGCCTGACCGGGGCGGCGATCGGCGACGGGCCTCTGCGGGCGCCGTTCACCGCACCGGCCTCGGCGCTCGGGGGGAGCATCGAGGGACAGCGGCGCTTCGCCACCCAGCAGTACGAGCTGAAGCGGATCAAGGCACTGGCGAAGGCGGCCGACGCGACTCTCAACGACGTGGTGCTCTACCTCGCCAGCACGGCGCTTCGTCGCTACCTGGCGGAGCATGCCCGCCTGCCCGCGCGCTCGCTCACGGCCGCGATCCCCGTGAGCCTGCGGCGTCCCGAGGACAACCGCACGGGCACGGCGATCGGCGTCATGATCGCCGACCTCGCCACCAACGTGGGCGATGCGCGCGAGCGGCTGGAGACGATCAAGCGCTCGACCGCCGCCGCCAAGCACCAGCTCGGCACCCTCTCCCGCGAGGCCCTGTCGCTGCAGGCGGTGGTCATCAACGGCCCCTACATCGCCGGCCTGATCGCCGGCCTGGGCGGCCGCGCCCCGATCCCGGGCAGCGTCGCGATCTCCAACGTGCCCGGCCCTGCCGAGCCGCTGTACTTCAACGGCGCCCGCCTGGATGCGATCTACCCCGTGTCGCTGCTGTTCCACGGCAACGCCCTGAACATCACCTGCGTCAGCTACGCGGGGACGCTGAACTTCGGGCTGATCGGGGCGCGCGACACGCTCCCGCACCTACAGCACCTGGCGATCTTCCTCGGCGAGGCGGTCGACGAGCTCGAGCAGATCCTGCGCCCGCGAGGCCGCACCCGCACGCGCACCCGTGCGGCGAGGCCTCAGCGGATCTGAAGGCCGTCTCGTGCGGCCCGGTGTCAGGCCGGTCCGCCGGAACGCGCCGACGGACCGGAGGCACCGGCGGCCTGCGGGGGGACGACGATCACGGGCACCGGCGAGGCGCCGAGCAGCGCGGTCGTGACGGTTCCGACGGCGCGGCGAGCCGCCGAGTGCTGCTCGTGCCCGACGACGATCGCCGTCGCGCCATGGCGCTCGGCGGCCTCGGTCAGGGCGGTCACGGGGTCGTGCTCGGAGACGTAGGCCTCGACCTCGATGTCCGTGCGCGGGTCGGCCTGCTCGAGAAGCAGCTCGTCGATCAGGGCGCGCCCGAGCTCGCGCCGCTCGGCTGTGCTGGAGGGCGAGGCGGACGGGACGTGCAGGCCCCGTGAGGCGTGGACGATCACGAGCCTGCCCTCCGGCCGGAGCTGGCCGGCGGCCCACGTGGCTGCGATCCGTGCGCTGTCGGTGCGATCGTAGCCCAGGACCAGGCACGAGTGCCCGCCGTGGGTGGGGCGCTCGCCCATCAGCCGGCCCGCTCCCGGTCGAGCGTCTCCAGGTAGGGGCCGAGATAGCGCGCGGCGATCTTCCCGGGCGGGGACCACGTGGCGGTGCTGCCCGCCTGCGAGCTGAAGCCGTGGCCGCCGGTGATGTGGGCCGAGAGGTAGAGCGGTTTGCCGTCGGTGAGCAGCATGCCGTGGATCACGGGATCGAACGCCGCCGGCTCCAGCGCCACACCCGCCCGCGCCGCGATCGTCTCCGCTGCGGAATCGGCCTGCTGGGTGCTCAGCCCGCCGTGCTTGATCGGGAAGTCCGTCGCGTCGCCGGCCGCGTAGATGTCCTGCACGTCGGCGACGCGGCCGTGGAGGTCCACCCGGATGAAGCCGTGTTCGGCCAGCGGCACGCCGCGAATGCCGGGACCGTAGAGCTCCGGCAGCGCGACCACCCTGTCGACGCGAAGCAGTCGATCACCCGGGTTGATAACGATCTCCCCCGAGCGCGGGATCTCCGCATAGGCCGAGTTGACGGTCTCGATCCCAGCCTTCGCGAGAACCTCCGCCACCGCTCCGCTGGCCGCCGACCCGAAGATAGCCAGCGGGCTGTCCTCGGGGGTGACGATCGTGATCGCGAGCTCGACCTGCATGTCGTAGGCGCGCCCGGCGGTCATCAGCGCGAGCTCGTAGATCGGCAGCTGCCACGCCATGCGGCCGGGAGCCACGAACGCGAGGCTGTGGAGGTAGCCGCCCTCGATGTCCTCGATCAGGCCATGGAGCGCATCGTCGAGATGACGGTCGTCGATCGTCACGGCGTGCTCGTAGCGGGCGTTCGCGCGGGCGCCGAGCGCCAGCACGAGCGCGTCGTACTCGATCACGCTGCCGCCCCTGGTGTGAATCACGTGGCGCTCGGGCTCGATGAAGCTCAGCTCGTCGGCCACCAGCGAGGCCCCCGTGTCGCGGGCCACCCGCTCGAGCGGGTAGCGACCCGCGGCGCCCAGCGCGAACGGCTCCCGCACGGCCATCGGGCGGTAGACGAACTCGGTGTTGGGGGCCAGGAGCGTCAGCTCGGTCCGCTCGGGAGCGAGATGCGCGAGGGCCAGTGCCGTCTCGACGCCGGCAACGCCGCCGCCGACGATCACGACGCGAAGCCGTCCGGATTGAGAAGCCTGTGTTGTCATACAGCCGAGCCTACTTCCTGGGCAGGCGACGGAGGCCGCGAAAAGCCGACGTCGGGACGGGAAAACTACGTAACTGCACGGCGCGCACGGACGCGGGTCGCCGGGCGCCCCGCGGGCCGCCTGGCAGGCGAGCGGTCCGCCTGGGGCTACTCCTCCACCTGGTCGGCCTCGCGCGCGGTGAGGAAGCAGTCGCGGTGGTAGTGCTCGCCCGGAGCCCGAAGGAGATCGCGCTCGGCCGCACGGGAGGTGTGGCGCGCCTCGCCGGAGGCGAGCACGACCAACGGCTCGTACGTGCCGATCACGTCTCCGCACACCTGGCACCTCAGGGTCTCGTCCATCCTTGCCTTTCGCCGCCGGTGGGGATCCCGCCTAAGGGCCGGTCTTCGCCGGCCCTCGGCGACGTTGCCGCTGATCCTCATCGACAGCGACGCTAGGCCCCCCCGCGGGGCCCGCGGTCCGTAGCGCTCCGCAGAGTTCCACGGCGGACTACGGAGTGTCGCGCACGCCCTGTCCCTCCTGCCCGCGATAGCAGGCCGTGGCCCACCGCGCCTGCCGAGCGGCGAGATTTGCGGGTTTTCTACGGAGCCGCCACCGTCACCTCGCCACATTTCGCCACTAAGCTTTGCGGCGATGGACAGCGACCCCGACGAGCTGTGGATCCGTCGCCTGCTCGAGGTCGGCAGGGGGCTGATGAGCGAGCTGGAGCGGGAGTCGCTCCTCGACCGCGTACTGGAGACGGCGCGTGAGGTGACCGGAGCGCGCTACGCGGCACTGGGCATCCTCAACGAACAGCGCTCGGAACTCGAGCGCTTCCTTACCTCGGGCGTGGACGCCGAGACGCACCGCGCGATCGGCGACCTGCCGCGCGGCCGCGGGGTGCTCGGCGCGCTGATCGAGCACCCGCATCCGCTGCGGCTGAGCGACGTGGGCGAGCACCCCAGCAGCTACGGGTTTCCGGCGGCGCACCCGCGCATGCACAGCTTCCTCGGCGTGCCCGTGCTGATCCGTGGCGAGGCCTGGGGCAACCTCTACCTGACGGAGAAGGAGGGGGGCGAGTTCACCGCACAGGACGAGGAGGCGGCGACGATCCTGGCCGACTGGGCAGCGATCGCGATCGACAACGCGCGCGCCTACGAGACGAGCGAGCGGCGCCGCCAGGAGGCCGAGAAGGCGCTCCGCGGCCTCGAGGCGACGCGGGACGTGGCGGTCGCGATCGGCGGGGAGATCGCGCTCGAGCACGTACTCGAGCTGATCGCCAAGCGCGGGCGGGCGCTCGTCGGCGCGAGGAGCCTGCTCGTGATGCTCCGCGAGGACGACGAGCTGGTCGTGCACACCAGCGCCGGCCACGCGCAGGTCGTGGTGGGCACGCGGCTGCCGGTCGCCGGCTCGGCGTCGGGGCAGGTGCTCGAGCAGCGCCGGCCGCGGCGGATCGCGGACGTCGCGGCGAGCCTGCGCAGCGCCCCGGGCGAGTTCGGCACGAGCGATGCGCGGGCGGCGCTGCTGGTGCCGATGGTCTACAGGGGTGAGGCGCTGGGGGTGCTGGTAGCGCTCGACCGCGGGGCTGATCTCGGCGCCTTCGGCGACGACGACGAGCAGCTGATGCGCACCTTCGCGGCGAGCGCAGCGACGGCGGTGGCGATGGCGCAGACCGTGCAGGCCGACCGTCTCAGGAGCTCGCTCGCCGCCGCCGACTCCGAGCGCCGGCGCTGGGCACGCGAGCTGCACGACGAGACGCTACAGGGGCTCGGCGGCCTGCGGCTGCTGCTCTCCTCGGCGCTGCGCCAGGACGAGCCGCAGCGCTGGCAGGCGGCGATGCTCGAGGCGGTCGAGCACATCGAGCGCGAGATCGGCAACCTGCGCGCGATCATCACCGAGCTGCGGCCGGCCGCGCTGGACGAGCTCGGCCTGCGCACGGCGATCGAGGCGCTGCTCGACCGGCACCGCGAGCAGAGCGGCTTCGAGATCGAGGCCGAGCTCGCGCTGGCCGGGTCGGGGGCGGAGGTGCGCCTGGAGGACGACCTCGAGACGACCGTCTACCGACTGCTGCAGGAGGCGCTCGCGAACGTCGCCAAGCACGCGCACGCCGACCGGGTGCGGGTGGCGGTGCGGGAGCGCGACGGGGGGATCGTGATCGAGGTGCAGGACGACGGCGCCGGCTTCGACCGCGGGAGCGCAACCGAGGGCTTCGGGCTGGCCGGCATGCAGGAGCGCGTCAGCCTCGCAGGCGGCACCCTCGAGATCGAGTCCGGAGAGCAGGGAAGCATGATCAGCGCCTGCCTGCCGCTGCGCCACCGCGCACGGCGCGAGCCCGGCGCGGTCGCCTCAGGTGCGGAGCAGGCCGCGTCCTAGCGCGTAGCGGACCAGCTGGGCCCGCGTGGAGAGGCCGAGCTTGGTGTAGATCCGCGCGCGGTGCGTCTCCACGGTGCGCGGCGAGAGGCTCAGCTGGCGGGCGATTTCGACGCTCGTATGGCCGAGCGCGATCAGACGCAGCACCTCAATCTCGCGCATCGTGAGCCTGTCCTCGGCGAGCGAGCTCTGCAGCGCCGCGAGCCGGCCGGCCAGGGCCGGGCTGACGAACTCCTCGCCGTGAGCGGCGGCGCGAACGGCCTGCGGAAGCTCTGCGTCGGCTCGATCCTTGACGACGAACCCGACGGCGCCCGCGGCCAGCGCGCGCTGCGCGAACACGGGCGACTCGTCCATCGTCATCACCACTATCTGGGTCTCCGGCGCGCGGTCGCGCAGTCGGCGGATGGTCTCGACACTCGACCCGCCGGGCATGTTCAGATCGAGCACGAGCACGTGTGGCGAGCTACCCTCCACGTGTCGGACGACCGACGGGATGTCGTCCCCTTCCGCGACCACCTCGACGTCATCCTGGCCGTCGAGCAGGAGCCGCAGGCTGCGGCGCATCAGCGCGTGGTCGTCTGCGAGCACCACGCGGATCGGCAGCTCCGTCGGCACCGGGCCGGAGGGGCTGGGAGCCAGACGGAGACGAGGTGCGTCCATTTCCGGCACGCTAGTCCCGCGAGCGCTCGGCGCCGTCCGGGTGAACACCCCAACCGGCTGCGGCAAACACGCACCCGCCGCCTCGTCGAGCTGTCGCCTCGGCCCCGAGGCGCGGCGTCACGGCTCGCGGGCTGCGAGCTGCGGGATTTCCCCCATGAGGGTGTGGCCGGCGCGGGATCCCCCGCTACCGGCGCGTCAATAGCCTGCCCGGGGATGGCCTGCGGTGAGGAGACCACGTGAGCCCGGTGATCCGCACCGAGGCCCTGAGCAAGCGCTACGGGCGCACGCTCGCGCTGGAGAACCTCGAGCTCGCCGTCGCGCCGGGAGAGCTCTACGGCTATCTCGGTCCGAACGGGTCGGGCAAGACGACCACGATCCGGCTGCTGCTGGGCCTGCACCGGCCGAGCGCCGGGCGCGCGGAGCTGTTCGGCATCGATGCCTGGAAGGATCCCGTCGCCGCCCATCGCCGCGTGGCCTACGTCGCCGGGGAGCCGTTTCTGTGGCCGGCGCTGACGGGGGCGGAGACGCTGGCGTTCCTCGCGAACATCCGCGGCGGGACCGACGAGGCCTATCGCGACTTGCTCGTCGAGCGCTTCAGCCTCGACACCTCGAAGAAGGTGCGGGCGCTCTCCAAGGGGAACCGCCAGAAGATCCAGCTGATCGCCGCGTTCGCCACCCGCGCCGAGCTGCTGATCCTCGACGAGCCCACCAGCGGCCTCGACCCGCTGATGGAGGTCGCCTTTCGCAAGACCGTGCTCGAGGCCAAGGAACGCGACCAGGCGGTGTTCCTCTCCTCGCACATTCTCAGCGAGGTCGAGGCCCTCTGCGACCGCGTCGGCATCCTGCGTGCGGGGCGGCTGATCGACGAGGGCACGCTCGCGGAGCTCCGGCACCTGAGCGCGCAGACGATCGACGTGACCTTCGCCGGCCCGGCGCCGAGCCTCGGTCCGCTGCCCGGGGTGCAGGCGAGCAGCTCCGGCGCCAACACCATGCACTTCGAGGTCACGGGCAGCGTTGCGCCGCTGATCGCGGCGCTCGGCGGACATCCGGTGATCGCCCTGCGCAGTCGCGAGCCGTCGCTGGAGGAGATCTTCCTGCACCACTACGACGGCGCGCACGGCGATGCGTGAGCGCTCGGCGATCGCGCGACGGACACTCGCCGACTCGCGCGTCCGCACGATCGCGTTCGCGTACCTGTTCGCGGGCGCCGGCTACGCCAACCTCGTCGGCTTTCGCTCGGCCTATCCCACGGTCGCCGGACGTGTCGCGTTCGCCCGCAGCTTCGGTGGCAACGACTCGCTGCGCCTGTTCTACGGCACGCCCCACGACCTGCTCACCGTGGGCGGATACGCCGCCTGGCGCGACGCGGGCCTGCTCTGCATCTTCGCCGCCGTGTGGGGACTGCTCGCCGCCGTGCGCGCGCTTCGCACCGAGGAGGACGCGGGCCGGATGGAGCTCGTGCTCGCGGGCACGATCGGGCGGGGAGGCTTCTATTCATCGGCGCTCGCCGCAATTGCGCTGGGGGCGGTCCTGCTGTGGCTGGCGAGCTTCCTCGGCCTCCTGCTCGCGGGCCTGCCGGCCGGGGGATCGGCGTACCTCTCGCTGGCGATCGTCTCGGTCGCACCCGTGTTCGTCGGGGTCGGCGCGCTCGCGAGCCAGCTGGCCCCGAACAGGCGCATGGCGATCGAGCTCTCCAGCGGGGTGCTGCTGGCCGCGCTGCTGCTGCGTGTCGTCGCCGACACCTCGGCGAGCCTGCAATGGCTGCGCTGGGCCACGCCGCTGGGGTGGGTCGAGGAACTGCGGGCGTTCACGGGTGCACAGCCCGCCGTCCTGGTGCTGCCGGCCGTCACATCCGCGGCGCTGCTCGTCGCGGCGGGGCTGTTGGCGCCGCGACGGGACGTCGGATCCGGGCTGCTGGCGGCACACGACAGCGCCCCGCCGAACATGCGGCTGCTGTCCTCGCCGGCGATGCAGACGTTTCGCTCCGAGCGCGGCAGCCTGGCGGCCTGGCTGTTCGGCAGCGCCTTCTTCGCCCTCATCATCGGCGCGATCTCCACGAGCGTCACATCCGCGGTCATCACGGGCTCGGTGCGTCAGGAGCTGCGCAAGATCGGTGCCGTCTCGATCACGACTCCGGCGGGCTACATCGGCTTCTGCTTCCTGTTCTTCGTGCTGCTGCTCAGCCTGTTCGCCTGCTCGCAGCTGGCGGCGGCCAGAACCGCGGAGTCCGACGAGCAGCTGGAGACGCTGTTCGCCCTCCCGGTCGGCCGCCCCGCGTGGCTCGCGGGCCGGCTGCTGCTGGCCACCGCCGGGATGGCCGTGATCGGGCTGGCCGCGGGTGCGCTGGCATGGGCCGGGGCGGCCTCCCAGAACGCCGGGGTCTCGCTCGCGCAGCTGCTCGGAGCGGGCGCCAACTGCCTGCCCACGGCGCTCCTCTTCCTCGGCCTCGGCGCGCTCGTCTACGCGCTCCTGCCACGGGCGAGCGCGGCGATCAACTACGGGCTGGTGACCCTGGCGTTCGTGTGGCAGCTGTTCGGAGGCGTGCTCGACGCGCCGCGATGGCTGCTCGACCTCACGCCGTTCGAGCACGTCGGCCTCGTTCCCGCCGAGCCGTTCCGTGCGACCGCGGCGGGCCTGATGGTCGCGATCGCTCTCGTCTGCGCGCTCGCCGCCGTGGCGATCTTCCGGCGGCGCGACCTGGTGGGCGTCTAGATGCTCCAGAGCGTCGCGGTGGGGCGCTGGTCGCTCGACGCCTACGGCGGGATCGTCCCCGACGCGATCCTGGAGGAGCTGCGCGAGCGCGCCCGCGCCCTGCGCGGCGCGCGCATCCTGCAGGTCAACGCGACGGCCTACGGCGGCGGGGTCTCGGAGCTGCTGCGCTCCTGCGTGCCGTTGCTGCGCGATCTCGGCCTCGACGTCGACTGGAAGGTGATAACCGCCGGCGAGGACTTCTTCCGGGCGACAAAGGCTCTGCACAACGGCCTCCAGGGGGCGCCGGCCCCGCTCAGCGAGGCCGAGCGGCTCGCCTACCTCGACTGCGCCCGCGAGAACGCAGCCGGTATCGGGGCTGATTACGACTTCGTCGTGCTGCACGATCCCCAGCCCGCGGCGATGCTGAGCGTTTGCGGCGCTGGCTCGGCGCGCTGGGTCTGGCGCTGCCACATCGACACCTCCGAGCCCAACCTCGAGACCTGGGCGTTCCTGCGGCCGTATCTCACCGACTTCGACGCGGCGGTGTTCACGATGGCGGAGTTCGTGCCCCCCGACTTCCCGGTCGCGCGGGTCGAGACGATCGCGCCGGCGATCGACCCCCTGAGCCCCAAGAACCTCGATCTCGGGCCCGGGACCGCGCGCCAGATCCTCGACTGGATCGGAGTCGAGCTCCCGGGACGCCTGGTCACCCAGGTCTCGCGCTTCGACGCCTGGAAGGACCCGCTCGGGGTGCTCGCCGCCTACCGCATGGTGCGTGAGGAGATCCCCGACCTGCAGCTCGCGCTGGTCGGCTCGATGGCGCTCGACGACCCCGAGGGCTGGGATGTCTACCGGCAGGTCGCCGAGCACGCCGTCGGGGATCCGCTGATCCACCTCTACACCAACCTCACGGGTGTCGGCAACGTCGAGGTCAACGCCTTCCAGCGGCTGTCGGAGGTGGTCGTGCAGAAGTCGATCAGGGAGGGCTTCGGCCTGGTCGTCTCGGAGGCGCTGTGGAAGGGCACACCCGTCGTCGCCGGCCGCGCGGGCGGGATCCCGCTGCAGATGCCCGACGGCGTCGGCGGCGCGATGGTCGACTCGGTGCAGCAGTGCGCCACGGCGATGCTGCGGCTGCTCGGCGACCGGGACCTGGCGGCGGAGCTCGGACGCTCCGGCCGCGAGCACGTCCGCCGCCACTTCCTGCTGCCGCGGCTACTGGGCGAGGAGCTCGCGCTACTGGCGAGCCTCGGCTGAGCGCACGAGCAGGTGCAATCCCTCCACGCCCTCCAGCGAGAAGCCCATCGCGGCGCCGGGGGAGACGTCCACGAGCAGATCCGGGCGGCCCCAGCGCTCGTCCTGATCGCCGTCGATGTAGACGGGAGTCCCTCCGAGCGTGCCGAGCAGGACATCCGCCGGGCCCGCGGGCAGCTCGGCCGCCGGGAGGCAGATCGGGGCGCTGCCGTCGCAGCAGCCCCCCGACTGGTGGATCACGAGCGGCCCGTAGCGCTCGGTCAGCCGCTCGAGCAGGTCCATCACCGGCGGCGTCGCAGCAACGCGCTGCCTCGCCTCGGGACGGACCCGCCCGGGCGCAGGCCCGGCCGCATCGGTCCGAGCCGGCTCCTCCTCAGAAGAAGCCGAGCGGCTCGGGGTCATAGCTGACGAGCAGGCACTTGGTCTGGGTGTAGTGGTCGAGCATCATGCGGTGGTTCTCGCGGCCGACCCCCGAGGACTTGTAGCCGCCGAAGGCGGCGCCGGCCGGGTAGAGGTGGTAGCAGTTGGTCCACACGCGTCCGGCCTGGATCGCACGACCCGTGCGGAACGCGCGGCTGCCGTCGCGGGTCCAGACGCCGGCGCCGAGGCCGTACAGCGTGTCGTTCGCGATCTCGAGCGCCTCCTGCTCGTCGCGGAAGGTCGTCACCGCGAGCACCGGGCCGAAGATCTCCTCCTGGAAGACGCGCATCGAGTTGCGGCCCCTGAGGACGGTCGGCTCGAAGTAGTAGCCGCCCGCGAGCTCGCCCTCCATCGTCGGCGCGTGGCCGCCGATCAGCAGCTCGGCGCCCTCCTCGAGGCCGATCTGGACGTAGCTCTCGATCTTCTCCAGCTGCGCCGCGGACACCTGGGGCCCGATCTGGGTCGCGGGGTCCAGCGGGTTGCCCTGCCGGATCGCGCGGATCCGCTCCAGTGCGCGGCCCATGAACTCCTCGTAGATCGACTCCTGGATCAGGGCGCGCGAGGGGCAGGTGCAGACCTCGCCCTTGTTGAACGCGTACAGCACGAGGCCCTCGACCGCCTTGTCGAGCAGCGCGTCGTCCTCGGCCAGGATGTCCTCGAAGAAGATGTTGGGCGACTTGCCGCCCAGCTCGGTCGTGGAGGGGATCAGGTTCTGCGCGGCGTAGGACATGATCAGCCGGCCCGTCACCGTCTCGCCGGTGAACGCGATCTTGGCTATCCGCTTGCTCGAGCCGAGCGCGCGGCCGATCTCGGCACCGGGACCGTTGACCACGTTCAGAACGCCGGCGGGGACCACATCCTCGATCACCTCGGCGAGCTTCAGCAGCGACCAGGGGGTGGGGCTCGCCGGCTTGATGACGGTGCAGTTGCCCCCGGCGAGCGCCGGCGCGATCTTCCATGCCGCCATCAGCAGCGGGAAGTTGAACGGGATGATCTGCCCGACCACGCCCAGCGGCTCGCGGAAGTGGTAGGCGTAGGTGTGCTCGTCGATCTCGGAGATCGCCCCTTCCTCGGCGCGCGCGGCGCCCGCGAAGTAGCGGAAGTGGTCGATCGCCAGCGGCAGGTCGGCCGCGAGCGTCTCCCGCACCGGCTTGCCGTTCTCCCAGCTCTCGGCGACCGCCAGCATCTCGAGGTTCTCCTGCATGGCGTCGGCGATCGCGTCGAGCACCTCGGCGCGCTCCGCCGGAGAACGCCGGCCCCACGCGTCCTTGGCGGCGTGTGCGGCATCGAGCGCAAGCTCGACGTCGGCGGGCTCGGAGTGTGCGACCTCGCAGAACGGCTCCGCCGTCACCGGGGTCAGGTTCTCGCGATACTCCCCGCCGCGCGGCGCGACCCACTCGCCACCGATGAAGTTGTCGTAGCGGGACCTCAGCGTGACGAGGCTGCCCGACTGTCCAGGCGCTGCATAGACGGTTGGCTTTTCGACTGCTACGGCCATGAGGGTCCTCCAGTTCGGATTCGGATTGACGGCATCTGCTCGGGCTTGCCTCAGGCCGGCGCGACGGCGCTCGCGCGCTCCCCCTCGTGGACCGGGACGTCGCTCATCCTGAAGACCATGCGCGGGGCGGGGGCGCTGCCGTCGAGCACCTGGCCGATCGCGTCGTTGACGTCGTCGAGCCGGCGCTCCACGCGCTCGATGCGCGTGCGTCCGCGGCGATGCAGCTCGAAGACCTCCTCGAGGTCGTGGTGGGTGCCCACGATCGAGCCCTTCACCGTCAGGCCGCCGAGGACGGTCTGGAAGATCGGCAGGCGCATCTCGTTCTCGGCGGGCAGACCCACGCAGATGAGCGTGCCGCCGCGGGCCAGCGACCCGAGTGCCTGCTCGAAGGCAGACGGGGTGACGGCGGTCGAGATCGCCTGGTCGGCGCCGCCGAGTGCCTGGATCGCCGCGACGGGGTCCTGTTCGCCGGCGTGCACGACGTGTTCGGCACCAAGTTTGAGGGCGGTGTCCAGACGCTCCTCGTTGATGTCCACGGCGACCACGGCGGCCCCCGTGATGCGTGCGTACTGAATCGCGAGGTGGCCGAGGCCACCCGCCCCGAACACCGCGACCAGCCCGGCCGAGGAGGCGCCCGAGACCTTCACCGCCTTGTAGGTCGTCACGCCCGCGCACGTCAGCGGCGCAGCGTCGAGCGGGTCCACGCCGTCGGGGACGCGAACCACGTGACGGGCGTAGCCGACGGCGTACTCGGCGAAGCCGCCGTTCATGCCGTAGCCGGTGTTGATCTGCGACTCGCACAGCGTCTCGGCGCCCGAGTTGCAGTAGCGGCAGTCGCCGCAGGCGTATCCGAGCCACGGAAGCGCCACGCGCACGCCCTCGCCGAGGCCGTGGACGTTGCCCGGGCCGACCCGCTCGATGATGCCGACGCCCTCGTGGCCGGGGATGAAGGGCAGTCCCGGCTTGACCGGCCACTCGCCGTGGGCCGCGTGGATGTCGGTGTGACACAGGCCGCAGGCCTCGATCCGGACGAGCACCTGGTCGGACGCGGGGACCGGGACCGGGACATCCTCGAGCGAGAGGGGCTGGTCGAAACTGTGGACGATCGCGGCCTTCATCGGGGCTCCTCCTGGTAGGGGAGTCCAACATCGCACGCGCCGGCGGAGCGGCCATCCGCACAAGCAGCCCGGCCTGCTCAGTAGTCACCACGGACCCAGCCGGGTCCGGGCTTTCTACGCAGCCCGCCCACGGCTCGCGCCCGATGGCGCGGCCGGGGCGGGGCCCTAGCGTGTGGCCGATGGAGCCGCAGAATCCGGCAGGCGCGGTGGAGCCGACCGAGCGCGTCGAGCTGCTGATGCGCGACCTGCGCTCCTCACCGCAGGGGATCTCCGCGGCGGAGGCAGCCCGCAGGCTGATCCAGTACGGGCCCAACGAGCTGCGGCGGCGGGGCGGCCCGGGCTGGCCGCGCGAGCTGGCCCGCCAGCTGACCCATCCGCTCGCCCTGCTGCTGTGGCTCGCCGCGGTGCTGTCCTTCGCGGTAGGCAATCAGACGGTCGCGATCGCGGTGCTGCTGGTGATCGTCCTGAACGCGCTGTTCGCGTTCGTGCAGGAGATGCAGGCCGAGCGCGCGGTGGAGGCACTCGCCAAGTTCCTGCCGCAGCACGTGCGGGTCGTGCGCGACGGCACGCTCGCGGAGATCGTGGCCGCGGAGCTCGTGCCCGGCGACGTGGTCGTGGTGGAGGAGGGCGATCGCATCGCCGCCGACGCGCGCCTGATCTCCGGTGCGGTTGAGGTCGATCTCTCGACGCTCACCGGCGAGTCCGCGCCGGCCCTGCGCTCCGCCGAGCTGATCGACGCGGGCGTGCCGCGGATCGCCGCCCGGGACCTGCTGTTCAGCGGCACGAGCGCAACCGGAGGCCAGGCGCGGGGCGTGGTCTTCGCGACCGGGATGCACACCGAGCTCGGCCGCATCGCGGCGCTGTCGGAGCGGATCAAGGAGGAGCCCAGCCCGCTGGAGCGCCAGGTCCGGCGGGTAGCCTGGCTGATCGCCGGGATCGCCATCACGATGGCGGTCGCCTTCGTTCCCGTGGCGATCATCGGCGCGGGGCTGTCGCTCCAGAACAGCGTGGTGTTCGCGGTCGGGCTGCTCGCCGGCAACGTGCCCGAGGGTCTGCTACCCGTGATCACGCTGGCGCTCGCCGTCGCCGTGCGCGCCCTCGCGCGCCGCGGCGCCCTGGTCAAGCGTCTGAGCGCCGTCGAGACGCTCGGGTCCACGGACGTGATCTGCGCCGACAAGACCGGCACGCTCACCGAGAACCGCATGAGCCCGGTCGCCGCCTGGACGCCGGCGGGCGAGGCCGTCCTGGAAGGACAGGCCGCCGCGGCGAGCACGAGCCCCGTGCTGGTGGCGCTCGGCGAGGCCGCGGCCGCCTGCAACAACGCGCGGCTGGGCGCCGACGGCGAGAGTGGGGGGGACCCGACCGAGGTGGCGCTGCTGGCGACCGCGCGCACGCTCGGCGTGGTGCTCGACGCCGCCGAGCGCGAGCGCCGGCGCATCCACCAGTACGACTTCGACCCGCAGCGCAAGCTGATGTCGACGCTCGACGCCGGCGACGCGCAGGACCTGCTGCACACAAAGGGGGCGCCCGAGTCGGTGCTGCCGCTCTGCACCGGCTTCCTCTCCGGCGACGGGCGCGAGCGGCCGCTGCCGGCCGCCGAGCGCGAGCGCGTCACGCGGCAGGTCGAGCTGTACGCCCGCGACGGCCTGCGCGTGCTGGCGCTCGCGCGCCGGTCGCTGCCGTCCGGCCGGCCTGTGGCCGAGCGTGAGGAGGCCGAGTCCGAGCTGTGCCTGCTCGGGCTCGTGGCGATGCGCGACCCGCCGCGGCCCGAGGTGACCGAGGCGGTCACGCGCTGCCACCGCGCGGGGATCCGCATCGTGCTGATCACCGGCGACCATCCGCTGACCGCCGCGGCGATCGCCCGTCGTGTCGGCATCGGCGGCGGCGACCCGCTCCTCGTCAACGCCCAGGCGTTCGATCACACGCACGAGCAGGAGGTGCGGGACATTCTCGCGGGCGGGCGCGAGGTCGTCTTCGCGCGGGCCTCGCCCGAGACGAAGCTGCAGATCGCCGAGGCCCTGCGCGGCGAGGGGCATGTGGTGGCGATGACCGGCGACGGCGTCAACGATGCCCCTGCACTGCGGCGCGCCGACATCGGCGTGGCGATGGGACGGTCCGGAACCGACGTGGCGCGCGAGGCCGCCACGATGGTGCTCACAGACGACAACTTCGCGACGATCGTGGTCGCGATCGAGGCCGGCCGCCAGGTCTACGACAACGTCCGCAAGTTCATCCAGTACATCTTCGCCCACGCCACGCCCGAGGTCGCGCCGTTCCTGCTGTTCGCGCTGTCCGGCGGTGCGATCCCGCTGCCGCTGACGGTGCTCCAGCTGCTCGCCTTCGACGTCGGCAGCGAGACGCTTCCCTCGCTGGCGCTGGGCGTCGACCCGATCGAGCCGGGCAGCATGGAGCGCCCGCCACGCCCGCGTTCGGAGGGCGTGATCCAGGCGCCGATGCTCATCCGCGCATGGCTGTTCCTCGGGGTGATGGTCGCCGCGCTCTCGCTGACGGGCTACTTCTACGTGATGGGGCGGGCCGGCTGGCACCCGGGGGACCCCGTCGGGGCGGGGCACCCGCTTCACCACGCCTACCTTCAGGCGACCACGATGACCTTCCTGGGGATGATCGCCGGGCAGATCGGCACCGCCTTCGCCGTGCGCACCCGTCGCGCCTCGCTGCGATCGATCGGCGTGTTCAGCAACCGCCACCTGCTGTGGGCGATCGCGGCGGAGCTGGTGCTGGCGGCGGTGTTCGTCTACACGCCGCCGTTCCAGGCGCTGCTCGGCACCGCCGCGCTCCCGGCGAGCGACCTGGCTTTCCTGCTCCCCTACCCGTTCATCGTGTGGGGAGCAGACGAGCTGAGGCGCTGGGTCGTGCGCCGTGCCGGGCGCCCGGCGGTCGCGGTGGCGTGAGTCAGGAGTGCCCGAAGCGCACGTCGGGGAGCACCCGTCGCGCCCACGCCGGCAGCCACCAGGCGCGAGCGCCCATCAGCCTCAGCAGCACGGGGAGGAGCAGCAGCCGGACGAGCGCCCCGTCGAGCAGCACGGCCACGCCGAGGATGATGCCCATCTCCTTTGGCGGCAGTGGGCCGGACAGCGCGAAGGTGAAGAACACCGCGACCATCACCGCGGCGGCCGCGAAGATCACGCGCCCGGAGTGCGCCAGGGCGCCGACCATCGCGTCCTCGGCGTCGTGGCTGTGATCCCAGTGCTCCTTGGCCGAGGAGAGCAGGAACATCGTGTAGTCCATCGAGATCGCGAAGATCATCGCGAAGAAGAACACCGGACCCCAGGCGTCGAGGAAGCCCTGTGGCTGAAAGCCCAGCAGCGTGTGCAGATCGCCGTCCTGGAACACCAGCTTGGCGACGCCGAACGCCGCGCCGGTGGCGAGCAGGTTGGTGAGCACGCCGGCCGCGGCGAGCAGCGGCGCCTGCAGCGCGAGCAGCAGCAGCAGGAACCCGAGCACGAGGACGACCCCGATCACCACCGGCGTCTTCGCCGAGAGCAGGCTCTGGAGGTCGCTGTTTTCGGCGACCGCGCCTCCCAGGACGGCCCCCGCCGGCAGCCTGGAGCGCAGCCGCTCGATCGTCGCCGCGAGCGCCGGGCTGGAGGGATCCTGGCGCGGGATCGCCGTGATGAGCACCAGTCCCCCGCCGCCGGCCTGGGCCGGGGCCAGGCGTGCGATCCCCGGGTCATCGCCGGCGATGCGGGCCACGGAAGCGGCCTCGGACGCCGGCGCGAGGATCTGCAGCGGCCCGGTGGCTCCGGGGCCCATCGCGGCCTGCACCCGGTGGTAGCCGACGCTGGAGGAGTCGGTTGCCGGAACGACCTTGATCGAGGGCATCGACGTCCGCAGCTGCGTCACGGGGAGGGCGAGCGCGAGCAGCAGCGCGAGCGCCGGGATCCCGTGGCGCCAGGGGTGCCGCCACAGTCGCCGGCCCCACGCCGCGAACAGCGGCGAGCGGTGCTCGCCGGAGTGCGCCCAGGGCAGGGCGAGGTTGTCCACCGCGGCGCCGATCCTGGCCAGGACCGCCGGCAGCAGCGTGAGCGTGGCCGCCAGCACGAAGATCACCGCCAGCATGATCCCGAGGCTCATGCTGCGGAAGGCGGGGCTGGGGACGAGCATCACGGCGGTCAGCGAGATCAGCACCGTCGCGCCGCTGAACAGGACCGCCTTGCCGGCGGTGTCCATCGTCACGGCGGCGGCCTCGACCGCCGTGAGCCCTCCGCCGAAGAGGGCGCCGCGGAAGCGCATCACGAGGAACAGCGCATAGTCGATCCCGAGCGCCAGCGCGAACATCAGCGCGAAGTTCATCGCCCAGATCGAGATCGGCATCACGAGCGTGCCGAGGTAGAGCGTGCCGGCGGCGGCGAGCAGGCCGACCATCGTCAGCATCAGGGGGAGCCCGGCGGCGACGAGCGAGCCGAAGGCGAGCAGCATGATGCCGAGCGTGACCGGCCAGGAGACCACCTCCGACCTGAGCATCGCGGAGCGGTTGGCGGCATTGAAGTCCGACCACATGCCCGCGGCTCCGGTGAGGTCGACGACGACGGTGCGCGTCGAGAGCCGGTGCAGCGCCCCCTTCAGTTCGTCCGCCGCGGCGACCATCGCGTCGGGATCCCTGGCGGCCCCGCCCTGGACGATCGCGGTGTGCCCGTCGGCCGAGATCGTCAGGCCCGCGGCCGGCGCGATCACGGCTCGCACGGCGCTGTTGGCGCGGAGGGTCGCCTCGACGCGCGCGATGACCGACCGGAAGGCGCCGGAGCCGACCGTTTCCGTCGGCGAGTAGAGGACCGTCATCAGCCCGTAGCCGCCGAGGCCCCGGAAGTCGCGTTCGACGAGCCTGCGCGCCTGCACGGACTGCGAGCCGCTCGCTTCCCAGCCCGCGCCCGAGAGGGCCGTCTCGACCCTCGGCGCGAAGAAGCCGAGGACGACGGCGAGCACGATCCACCCGCTCAGCACGCCGCGGAGGTGCGTGGCCGTGTAGCGGCCCAGGCGCCCCATCGGGCCCACCCGCACGCCCGCGGCGGGCGCGAGCGGACCTCCGGCAGGAGCCGGCTCCAGCGCGGTCGCGCTCACGGCAGCACCGCGTCGAGGCTGTCGAGGCGGCGGCGCAGGCCGCCGCAGACCTGCTCGCACAGGTCGAAGACGCCCTCGTCGGCGATCGCGTAGCGGGCGAAGTTGCCCTCGCGGCTCCGGCTCACGAGGCCGCCGCCGAGCAGCACCGCGAGGTGCTTGGAGACGTTCTGCTGCGAGGAGCCGGTCGCGCGCTGCAGCTCCCCGACGGTCGCCGGGCCGTCGCGCAGGGCGTCGAGCAGCCGGATTCGCATCGGCTCGCCGAGGATGCGGAAGCGCTCTGCGATCAGCTCGACGAGCTCGTGCGGCAGCGGGCGGGGGACGTGAACGTTGGTGGTCATGGCGCGCAGCATATCACAACTCTACAGTTGTGTGCTAGTGTAGTTGTATGAAGCCGACTACTGAGAGCACCTCGTGGTCGCCCCGGATGGCGACGGGGCAGATGCAGGGAAGGATCCAGGGTGTGACCGGCCGGACCAGCACAGCCCGCGCGAACACGGGCGCGAGCCCGGAGGGGAGAACCCGATGAGCATGACCGCCACCGCGCGCAGCGTCGCCGGCGGCCTCAGGCAGGAGGTCGACGTCAACGGGCGCCACACGATCTACACCGACGAGCCCGAGCGCCTCGGTGGCACCGACCGGGCGCCGGCGCCGCACGAGCTGCTCGCTGCGACGCTCGCCTCGTGCGTGTCGACGATGGTCGACATGTACGCGCGGAACCGCGGCTGGGACATCGGCGGGACGGCCGTCGAGGTGGACTACGACCCCGACAGCACGCCGCGGCGCTTTCGCGTGGAGCTGCGCCTGCCCGAGGAGCTCCCCGCCGAGCGGCGCCGCCGTCTGATCCGCGTGGCCGAGACGTGCCCGGTGCGCCGGGCGCTCGAAGGGGGCTTCGTCTTCGAGGAGCACACGGTGTCCGCGAGCGCCCCGCCCTCCCCGGTCTAGCCTGCGCCGAGCAGCGCCCTGACCTGACGGGCGATCTCGGCGTCCTCGCGCGCGCGCAGCACGAGCGTGGCCGTGGTGGCGGCGTCGGCGCCGATCTCGCCGTCGGCGCCGCACCGCCGGTTGAGCTCCGGGTCGAGCGCGAGCCCGAGGAACGCCAGGCCGGCCACCGTGTGCGCGCGCACCTCCGCCGAGTTCTCTCCCACGCCCCCCGTGAACACGAGCACATCGAGGCCGCCAAGGGCCGCCGCCATCGCGGCGATGCCGGCCCGCAGGCGGTGGACGTAGACATCGACCGCGAGCGCGGCGGTCCCGTCACCGCCGGCGGCGCGCGCGAGCAGCTCGCGCATGTCCCCGCTGCCCGAGAGCCCGAGCAGTCCCGAGCGATGCTCGAGCGCATCGGCCAGCGCGCCCGCATCCAGGCGATCGCGCTCGAGCAGCCACAGGAGCATCCCCGGGTCCACGCTGCCGCAGCGCGTGGCCATCACCAGGCCCTCCAGCGGGGTGAAGCCCATCGTCGTATCGCGCGAGCACCCGTCCGCGATCGCGCACAGCGAGGCGCCCGCGCCCAGGTGGCAGCTGACGATGCGCAGGCCCTCGGGGTCGCGGCCGAGCAGCTCGGGCGCGCGCCGGGAGACGGACGCGTGGGAGAGCCCGTGGAACCCGTAGCGGCGCAGGCCCCAGCGCTCGCGCCACTCCGCCGGCAGCGCGTAGGTTGCGGCCGCCGCCGGCAGGGTGGCGTGGAAGGCCGTGTCGAAGCACGCGACGGCGGGCAGGTCGGGCAGCGCCGCGCTCACGGCGTCGAGCGCCGCCAGGGACTTGGCCTGGTGCAGCGGCGCGAGCTCGGCGAGCGCCCGCAGCGCCGCCTCGACGTCGCCGTCGATCCTGACGGCTCCGCTGAAGCGCTCGCCGCCGTGGACGATCCGGTGGCCGACCGCGTCGGCCTCGCCGAGCGGGGAATCGAGCGCCCCGGCGAGCTCGTCGCGGTCGAGCTCGGTCGGGCGCGCCGTGAGCTCGCGTGCGGCGATCACGCGGTCGCGCTCGTCGAGCAGTGCGAGCTTGAGGCTGCTGGAGCCGGCGTTGACGGCGAGGACTCGCATCGCGGGTCAGGCGCGCCGGTCCCGCTCGGTGCGGGCCTGCTCCAACCCGCCCCAGCGCCAGTCGGTCACGTCGGGCGGGTCGGTGCCGTGCTCGCGCGTGTAGGCACGGTGGCCCAGCCGTTCGTCGGCCATCTGCTGGCGCAGCGGCCCCGCGCTCTCCACCAGCCCGGGGACACGATCGATCACATCCATCACGAGGTGGTAGCGGTCGAGGTCGTTGAGCATCACCATGTCGAACGGGGTCGTGGTTGTGCCCTCCTCCTTGTAGCCGCGCACGTGGATGTTCGCGTGGTTGGTGCGCCGGTAGGTCAGGCGGTGGATCAGCCACGGATATCCGTGGTAGGCGAAGATCACCGGCCGCTCGGTCGTGAACAGGGCATCGAACTCGGCGTCGGGGAGCCCGTGCGGATGCTCGCTGTCGGGCTCGAGCCGCATCAGGTCGACGACGTTCACGACCCGCACCCGCAGCTCGGGCAGGTGCTCGCGCAGGATGTCCGCGGCCGCGACGCTCTCGAGCGTCGGCACGTCGCCGGCGCACGCCAGCACGACGTCGGGCTCGTGATCGGCGTCGCTGGAGAAGTGCTCCCAGATCCCGATGCCGCGAGTGCAGTGGGCCACCGCCGCCTCGATCGAGAGATAGTTGAGCGAGGGCTGCTTGCCGGCCACGATCACGTTGACGTAGTCACGGCTGCGCAGGCAGTGGTCGGCCACCGACAGCAGGCAGTTCGCATCGGGCGGGAGGTACACCCTGACGATCTCCGCCTTCTTGTTGATCACGTGGTCGATGAAGCCCGGGTCCTGGTGGGAGAAGCCGTTGTGGTCCTGGCGCCAGACGTGCGAGGAGAGCAGGTAGTTGAGCGAGGCGATCGGTCTGCGCCAGGGGATGTCGCGGGTGACCTTCAGCCACTTGGCGTGCTGGTTGAACATCGAGTCGATGATGTGGATGAAGGCCTCGTAGCAGTTGAACAGGCCGTGGCGGCCGGTCAGCAGATAGCCCTCCAGCCACCCCTGGCAGAGGTGCTCGGAGAGCACCTCCATCACGCGTCCGTCGGGCGCGAGGTGGTCGTCGCCGGGCAGGCGCTCGGCCTCCCAGGCACGGTTGGTGGCCTCGAACACCGCGCCGAGGCGGTTGGAGGCGGTCTCGTCGGGACCCATCAGCCGGAAGCTGTCGGGGTTGGCGGTGATGACGTCGCGCAGGAACTCGCCGAGCACGCGCGTGGGCTCGCTCACGCTCCCCGTCGGAGCGGGCACGTCGACCGCGTAGCCGGTGAAGTCGGGCAGCTCGAGCTCGCGCAGCAGCAGGCCGCCGTTGGCGTGGGGGTTCGCTCCCATGCGCCGCTCTCCCGACGGGGCGAGCGCCGCCAGCTCGGCTCGCACCGTGCCGTCCTCGTCGAACAGCTCCTCGGGCCGGTAGGAGCGCAGCCACCGCTCGAGCTGGGCGAGATGCTCGGGGTTGCCGGCGAGGTCCGCCAGCGGCACCTGGTGGGAGCGAAACGAGCCCTCCGCCGGTAGCCCGTCGACGACCTTGGGTCCGGTCCAGCCCTTCGGCGTGCGCAGCACGATCATCGGCCAGCGCGGCCGCGAGGGCCCGGCGCCCTCCCGCGCCCGGCGCTGGATCCGGGCGATCTCCTCGACGACCTCGTCGAGCGCGGCGGCCATCTCCTGGTGCACCGCCGGCGGGTCATCGCCCTCGACGAAGCGCGGCGCGTAGCCGTAGCCCTCGAGCAGCGCACGCAGCTCCCCGCCCGGGATCCGCGCGAGCACAGTCGGGCTCGCGATCTTGTAGCCGTTGAGGTGCAGCACGGGCAGCACCGCGCCGTCGCGGACGGGGTCGAGGAACTTGTTGGAGTGCCAGCTCGCCGCCAGCGGTCCCGTTTCCGCCTCGCCGTCACCCACCACGCAGCAGGCGAGCAGGTCGGGGTTGTCGAACACGGCACCGTAGGCGTGCACGAGCGAGTAGCCGAGCTCGCCGCCCTCGTGGATCGACCCCGGCGTCTCCGGGGCGACGTGGCTCGGTATGCCTCCGGGGAAGGAGAACTGGCGGAACAGGCGGCGCATGCCCCGCTCGTCTTCGGCGATGTGCGGGTAGACCTCGCTGTAGGTGCCCTCGAGGTAGACGTTCGCGAGCACCCCGGGGCCGCCGTGCCCCGGTCCGGAGAGGTAGATCACGTTCAGGTCGCGCTCGCGGATCACCCGGTTCAGGTGCGCGTAGATGAAGTTCAGTCCGGGCGTCGTGCCCCAGTGGCCGAGCAGCCGCGGCTTGACGTGCTCGATCCTCAGCGGCTCGCGCAGCAGCGGGTTCTCGAGCAGGTAGATCTGACCGACCGAGAGGTAGTTGGCGGCTCGCCAGTAGGCGTCGAGGAGGTTCAGCTGATCCGGCGAGAGTGGCCCCGGCGGGTCCGTGCTCATCGCAGCGATCGTACGCCACGCGGTGGGCAGGACGGGCGTCCGCCGGCTTCGCCGCGCTCCCGCGGACGCGGGCGCGCTCAGGCCTCCTGCTCGGAGCGGTAGTGCTCTTTCCAGATCAGCTTGTAGACGGGGATCTTGCGCGGCAGCCGGTTGATGCCGGGAACGAACGGGATCAGGATGAAGGCGAGGCTCAGCACGCCCATGATGAGCAGAACCTGGATGTCGGCGTTCGGCGAGGACTTGATCGGTTCGACCTGGTACCAGAGCGCGTACAGCCACAGCCAGGGCTGGCCCGGGTAGCTCCCGGTCTCGTTCATCAGCCCCCACTGGTCGCCGAGCAGGTGCTGGGCTTCGGCGCGTTCTTCGAGCAGCCCGCCGTCGGCCATGAACAGCAGCGGCTTGGTGTAGTCGGTCTGGAAGAACTGGCGGCTGGTCACCAGGCCTCCTTCCAGGCCACCGCTCTGCGCGAGGGCCTGCAGGCGGCTCATCATCACCGGCACCGGGCCGGCGCCGGTCGACTTCACGGTGACGGTGCCGCTGCTCGGGTCGACCGCCACGGCGCCGGGCGGCGCCTTCTTTTCTTCCACCGCGGTTTCATATTCTTCAAGCGGCTTGGCGTAGGCTTCGGCCCATTCCTTTTTCTGCTTTTCCGGCGCAGCCTTGTATTCGGCCAGTGCACTGCCGAGGGCCGGGTCGTTGGGCACCGTTTCGAGCGGTTTGACGACGAAGTCATCGGCCGTGTCGATCGGATGGCTGACGCCGAGCCAGCGCTGCGGGTGCAGGAACAGGAAGTGCTGCACGCTGCCGGAGCTGTGGTTGTAGGGGGGGCCGTATTCGGCCGTGTCGCTCGTTTCGGCGAGCTCCTTGGCGGCCGCGGCGGCGAAGTTGGCGGGCAGTTCGTGCGACCACTGGGCGATCGTGCTCGGCGGGTCGTCCGGCGAGGAGAACGCGACCGTCAGCAGCACGGCGAGCAGGCCGATGACGCCGACGGCGATGCACAGCTCTTTGACCAGGTCGTAGGGGTAGTAGCGCCCTTTCCAGGGCTGCGTGTCGTCCTTGGGGCGCAGGAAGCTCATGAGGTCACCTCCGTGGACGCCGGTGCGGGACCGTCTCCGCCCTCGCCGTCGGTCGCGGTCGTGAGGGCCACTTTGCGCTGCTCGATCTCGAACGGCGGGACGACGCCGTGGCGGCGCACGAGCAGGACATGTGCGGACACCAGCCCGATGACCGCCACCGGCAGGAGCAGGATGTGGAAGCTGTACATCTGCCCGAAGTTGGTGAGGTTGAAGAACGCGCCTACCCCGACCGAGTTCATCGCGTCCTTGGCCTGCGTCGAGATCCACTGGGCGTCGAAGTTCTGCTGGGAGACGTAGCCGGTCAGGGCGCACGGCACCGCGACCAGGAACGTGATGGCGCCGGTCATCCACACCCGGCTGCGCCCGCCGCGCCACGCGGCCATCCAGTACTTGCCCCACAGGTGCACGACCATCACGAAGAAGAACAGCTCGACCGACCACATGTGGATGCTGTTGAAGAAGTGCCCGACGCCGGTCTCGTGCCACCACGCCGGCCCCTTGAGCGCGAGGATCGAGCCGGATCCGATGATGATGATCAGCGAGGCGATGCTGGCCACGCCGAACATGTAGATCCAGGAGGCGACGTACGTGGGCTGGCCGTCGGGCAGCAGCTTCTCCGGCGGGAGCGCCTCGACGGCGGTTTCGCGGACGCGGACGGTCCACGACTTCGGCGGCGGGGGGGCGACGCTGCTCATGAGGCACCCCCTCGACGGCGCGCGGCGCCCGGGAACGGCAGCAGGATCGCCAGGAAGAAGACGATGAGCATGAGGACGATCACCACCACGTTCGCCACCGACAGGTGGATGAAGCTCCAGTCGACGGTGTGCGCCGGGTGGTTCAGGTTGAAGACCGCGCCGAGCACGATCGCTGCTGCGGAACTCAAGGGGTTCCTCCTCGTCGTGACATGCACATCAGGTTCTCGCCGAGACTATGGACGCCGGCACGGCACTCCATCCGTAGTTCTCACCAGCCGGCCTACGGCAAACCGTCAGACGCGTGGACGGAATCAGTCGTCTCAGCTAGGCGACGGCCACCGCCCGCGCGCTCCCGCTCGCCGGCGAGTCGCCGCCCGCTCCCTGCAGTACCACCTTCAGGGCCCCCGAGTTCGCCGCGTCGGCGAACGTGTCGTAGGCGGCCATCGTCTCGCCCAGCGGGAAGCGGTGCGTGGCGAACAGCGAGGGATCGAGCCGGCCGCTCGAGATCAGGCGCATCAGCTGCGGGATGCTGTACGTGTCGACGAGCCCGGTGGTGATCGTCACATCCCTGATCCACAGCTTCTCCAGGTGCAGGGACGCTGCCCTGCCATGTACGCCGATGTTCGCGAGACGGCCGCCCGGGCGGATCAGCTCTGCCGCCAGCTCGAAGGTCTCCGGCACGCCGACCGCCTCGAAGGCGACGTCCGCGCCGAGTCCCTCGGTCAGCTCCATCACGCGCGCCGTGGCATCCTCGACGCCGTTGTTGATCGCCGTATCGGCTCCGAACCGGTGCGCGCTCTGCAGGCGGCTGTCGGCGAGGTCGATCGCGATGATCCGGCCCGGGGTGTATAGCCGTGCCGTCAGGATCGCAGCGAGACCGATCGGCCCCGCGCCGACGATCGCTACGGTGTCGCCCGGCGCCACCATGCCGTTGAGCACGCCGACCTCGAACGACGTGGGAAGGATGTCGGCGAGGAACAGGACCTGCTCGTCGCTGAGCTGATCGGGAACCTTGTAGACCGAGTTGTCCGCGAACGGCACCCGCGCGTACTCGGCCTGCAGGCCGTCGATCAGGTGCCCGAAGATCCATCCGCCCCCGCCCAGGCACTGGCCGTAGCGCCCTTCCTTGCAGAAGCGACAGCGCCCGCAGGACGTCACGCAGGACACCAGCACGCGGTCGCCGCGAGCAAGCGTGCTCACGCCCGCGCCGACCTCCTCGATTGTCCCCACCGCCTCGTGGCCGAGAACGGTGCCGGCCGTCGTCTCGGGGACATCTCCTTTGAGGATGTGCAGATCGGTGCCGCAGATGGTCGAGGTGTCGATCCGCACGACAGCGTCGGTCGGGTCGATGATCGTCGGGTCCTCCACGGTGTCCCAGCCGCGCTCACCCGGGCCGTGATAAACGAGTGCCTTCATGATGGCCTCCTAGGTCTGATCGCCCTGCGGTGGATGGATCTCCTCGCGCGTGCGGCCCGGCGTGCCGGCGCACCCGCGTCACGCTTGAAACTAGGCTCGATCGCGTTGGGCCGCATCGGGTGTCTGCCGCCGGCGGCATGCGTCTTTCTACGGAGATCGGAGCCGGCGGGGTGCGGGCCGTGCGGCGGCGGCGGGGTGCGGGCCGTGCAGCGGCGGTGGAGCGCGGGCCGTGCGGAGCGCGGGCCGTGCGAGCCGGCCGCGGGCCGTGCCGAGCCGGTCGCGCATGGCCGGTCCTGCGGCAATTCCCGCTGCGCTCGGCGGCAAGCTGCGGATATGCCGCGCGCGGCCCGCAGGTTAGGGTTCAGCCATGTCCAACACAGAGATGCGATCCCCGCAGGACCACGACGCGTCGGCCGACGTCGAGCCGGTCGCCACCGATCGGGCCGGCTTCAAGAACATCCTCTGCGCGGTGGACGGGACGCGCGGCAGCATGGCGGCGGTAGCGATGGCGGCCGCGCTGACGGGCCCCGACGGCCACCTCACGCTGCTCGCCGTGACCGCGGTGACGGGCTCCGGAGCCGACGAGGCCGCGGCCATCAGCCCGAGCCGGGCGGAGCGGGTCCTCAGGGACGCCCAGCGCACGGCCCGCCAGGCCGGTGTCGCCTGCAGCGCCGTGCTGGACCCGGGCGGCCCTCCGGTCGAGGTGATCCTCGAGCGGGCGGTCAGCCAGGACCTGCTCGTGATCGGCGCACCCGCTGGCTCGCGCCTGGTTGGCATGATCGTCGGAGGGCTCGCCGCCTCGTTCGGAGGGAGGCTGGCCGGGGGTGTCGCGGCTCCGGCCCTCAGCCGGCTCACCACGCCGGTGCTGTTCGTCCGTGACGGCGGCGCAGGACCGCTGCGGGGCAGGCGGATCCTCGTGGCCAGCGACGGCGAGGACGGCTCGGAGCGGCTCGTGGAGCTGGCGGGCGCCGTCGGCGCCGCCCAGGGCGCCCGGGTCACGCTCGTGAACGCGATCGTCACCGAGTCGAAGATCAGCCCGCGCGCGATCGAGGCGCAGGGTCGGAAGCTTGAGGCGATCGCACCCGGCTCCGGCGAGCCGCTGGTCGAGCCGGGCAAACCGTGGGATGTGATCCTGGGGGCCGCGCGCAACACCGACGCTGCCCTCGTGGTGATCGGCAGCCGTGGCCTCGGCGGCCTGCGCGCCTTCGGGAGCGTCAGCCGGCGTGTGGTTCACGACGCGCCCTGCTCGGTGCTGGTCGCACCGCCGGCACGCTAGACGGCACCGGCGGAGGAGACGACGATGTTCTTGAGCGTTTTGGCCGGTGTGGATGGCAGGAGCAACGGCCGCGACGCGGTCGCGCTCGCCTCGCGCCTGACAGCGGACGAGGGTACGCTCACACTCTCGCACGTGCATCGCGGCCGTGCGGCGGCCGAGCTGCAGGAGTCACACGCGCTGCTCGAGCGGGAGCGCACCGAGGCCGGTGTCGAGGCAGGGCTGCTGAGCGTCGTCGCCGCGAGCCCGGGACGCGGCCTGCACGAACAGGCCGAACAGCTCGGCGCGGATCTGCTCGTCGTCGGCACCTGCAGCCGCGGAGCTCTCGGCCGGGCGATGCTCGGCGACGACACGAGGGCGGCGCTCAACGGCGCCCCCTGCGCGGTTGCGGTCGCCGCGCTTGGCACCGCCGAGCGGCCGCGTCCGATCGCGAACGTCGGCGTTGCGTACAACGGCTCGCCGGAGAGCGTCGCGGCGCTCGGGGTGGCCCGCGAGATCGCGATGCCGAGCCGTGCGACGGTTCAGGCACTGGAGGTGGTGGCGATCCCCTCCGCCGCATACAGTGGGCTGGTAGCACCCGCCGTCGGCGAAGGCATCGACACGATGATCAAGGAGGCCAACGAGCGGATGGCAGAGCTCTCCGGGGTGCAGGGCCGCGCCGTCTACGGGCTGACCGGAGAGGAGCTCGCCGCCTTCAGCGGAGAGCTCGACGTGCTCGTCGTCGGCTCGCGCAGCTACGGACCCGTGCGCCGGCTGGTGATCGGCAGCACCTCGGACTACCTGGCGCGCCATGCGCGCTGCTCGCTGCTGGTATTGCCGCGCACCGCTCTCAACCAGTAGGTTCCGGCGGAGGGTGTGGACACCTCCATGCCGCTGACGCACACGGTACCGTCATGTCGATGAGCGATCGGGACACCTCACCCACCGACGGCGCCGCCGAGGGCGAGGCGGGCGCCGAGCCGATACGGATCGTGCTCGCCGACGATCACGCCGTGGTGCGCAGCGGCCTGCGGATGCTGCTCGACAGCGAAAGCGACTTCGAGGTGGTCGCCGAGGCCAGCGACGTGGACAGCGCCAGGCGCTACGTGCGTGGTCATCACCCGCGCGTGCTCGTGCTCGACCTCAACATGCCGGGCGGCTCGAGCCTCGAGGCGATCCCGGTGATCCGCGAGGAGTCGCCGGACACGCAGATCGTCGTGCTGACGATGCAGCAGGAGCCGGCATTCGCGCGCGAGGCGCTCGGGGCCGGCGCCCTGGGCTACGTGCTCAAGGAGGCCGCCGACGACGAGCTCGTGGAGGCGGTGAGGCGGGCCGCGGTGGGGGAGGGCTATCTGAACGCGCGGCTGGGCGCGCGGATCGCCTCCGAGCCGCCGCCCGGGCCACCCGACGACCTGTCCGAGCGCGAGGTGGACGTACTGCGGCTGATCGCGCTGGGATACACCAACGTCGAGGTCGCCGAACAGCTCTACCTGTCGGTGCGAACGATCGAGACGCACCGCTCCCACATCCAGCAGAAGCTGCGGCTCACCTCCCGCTCGGAGCTGGTGGGATATGCGCTTCAGCGCGGGCTGATCGAGACCTGAGAGACGAACGCCGCCGCGTTCCGTCGTCCCGCCCGGATGCCCGCTCAGATCGGCTCGGGGATCATCTCGATCGCCCCGCACGGGCACTCCTGCACGCAGATGCCGCAGCCCTTGCAGTAGTCGAGGTCGAACGCGTAGCCGTCGCCCTCGTCCACCTTCAGGACGGCGTTGTCGGGGCACACCCCGTAGCAGTTGTCGCAGCCGAAGCAGTTGCCGCAGCTGAGGCAGCGGCGCGCCTCGAACAGGGCGTTCGACTCGTCGAGGCCCTGCGTGACCTCCTCGAAGCTCGACTGCCGCCGGATCGCCTCCAGGTGCGGCGCGACGGTCCTCGGTGCGTCCGAGTAGTACCACGGGTTGAGGGTCTCCGGGCCCGCGAGCTCCGGTTCGGGCGCGTGCACGAACTCCTCGCCGCGCAGCCACGCGTCGATGTTGCGGGCGGCCTGCTTACCGTGGCCGACGCCGACCGTCACGGTGCGCTCGGCGGGGACCATGTCCCCGCCCGCGAAGATGCCCTCGTGACCGGTCATCATGCGCTCGTCGACGCGCACCACCCCGTCCTCGATCTCCAGCGCCGGGACGCCGTCGAGCAGCGACAGGTCCGCCTCCTGGCCGAGGGCGAGCACCAGCGAGTCGGCCTGCAGCACCTCGGTCTCGCCGGTCGGCTGGGGGAAGCCGGACTCGTCGAGCTCCATCCGTTCGAGCAGCAGCCGCCCCTCGCCCGCCTCCTTGATCGTGGACAGCCACTTCATCATCACGCCCTCCTCGAGCGCCTCCTCGACCTCGAAGTCGTGGGCCGGCATGCGCTCGCGCGTGCGGCGGTAGACGACGATCGCCTCGCTCGCGCCGAGACGGCGCGCGGTGCGCGCGGCGTCCATCGCCGTGTTGCCTCCCCCGTACACCACGACGCGCCGTCCCAGCAGCGGCCGCTGCTCTCCCTCCATGCTGCGCAGAAGCGTCACGGCGTCGAGGATGTGGGCCGCCTCGCCTGCGGGTATGTAGGCGCGCTTGCCGATGTGGGCGCCGACTGCCAGGAACGCGGCGTCGAAGCCGCCCTCGCTCATGTCGGTGAGGATGTTCGAGACCTTCGCATCGAGCTCCAGCGTGACGCCGAGGTCAAGGATCCGCTGGACCTCCGCGTCGAGCACGTCGCGCGGCAGGCGGTAGCGGGGGATGCCGAAGCGCATCATGCCGCCGGCCATCGGCCCGGCCTCGCGGATCGTGACCTCGTGGCCGCGCCGGGCGAGATGGTAGGCGGCCGAGAGCCCGGACGGGCCGGCCCCGACGACCAGGACCCGCCTGCCGGTCGGCTCCGCCTCGACCGTCAGGCGCCATCCGCGGCGGATCGCCTCGTCGCCGAGAAAGCGCTCGACGCCGTGGATGCCGACGGTCTCGTCCAGCTGCCCCCGGTTGCACGCGGTCTCGCAGGGGTGGTAGCAGACGCGTCCCATCACAGCCGGCAGCGGGTTGTCCCGCACGAGCTCCCGCCAGGCCGTCTCGTAGTCGCCGGACTCGGCGTGGTAGAGCCACTGCTGGATGTTCTCGCCGGCGGGGCACCCGTGGTTGCACGGCGGCATGCGGTGCACGTAGCGGGGGCGCTCCGTTCGCCACGAGCCGGTCCGGTTGGCCAGGCTCGAGCCGACGTCCAGCGTGATCGCGAACGGCTTGTCCATCACGAGTCCCCTGCAGGGCCCGGTAACAGGCCGAAGCGGCGGATGTTGCGATCGGCTCCCGCCTGGATGCGGGCGATGACCTCGGTGTGCGGCTCGGGCTTGAACAGGTGGGCGAAGCGCTGCTGCGGGCGCAGGTACTCCTCGACCGGCCGCTGACGACGGATCTGCGAGACCCCGGTGACCTCGCCGTCGCGCGCCTCGAACACGGGGAAGATGCCCGACTCCTTGGCCAGCCGCGCGATCCTGATCGTGTCCTTGGAGGCGGTGCCCCAGCCGAGCGGGCAGGGCACGAACACGTGCAGGTAGCGCGCGCCGCGGATCTCCATCGCCGTCTGCACCTTCGCCTCGAGGTCGCGCAGCTCGGCGACAGTGGCGGTCGCGACGTAGGGGATCTCGTGGGCCATCGCGATCAGCGGCGCGCTCTTGCCCTGGCCGAACACGTTCCCGGGCTCGGGCCCGACGGCCGGCGTCGTCGTCGTGCGCGCCCCGGGCGGCGTCGCTCCGGAGCGTTGCACGCCGGTGTTCATGTAGGCCTCGTTGTCGTAACAGATGTAGAGCACGTCATCGTTGCGCTCGAACATCCCCGACAGACACGCCATACCGATGTCGACGGTGCCGCCGTCGCCGCCCTGGCCGACGACGCGGACGTCCTCGCGGCCCTTGGCCCGCAGCGCGGCGGCGATCCCGGTCGACACGGCGGGCGCGTTGGCGAACAGCGAGTGGATCCAAGGGATCCGCCAGGAGGTCTCGGGGTAGGGGGTGGAGAACACCTCCAGGCAGCCGGTCGCGTTGGCGGCGATCATGCGGCCTTCGGTTGCGCGCATCGCGGCGTCGAGCGCATAGCGCGCACCGAGCGCCTCGCCGCAGCCCTGGCAGGCGCGATGCCCGCACGTGATCGAGTTCGTGCGCTCCTCGCCGGACTGCAGCGAGCGCTGCTCGGGGTCGAGCAGGCGATTGCCGACGGCGAAGCTGCCCGTCTGGTAGAAGCGGATCGTCGGAGCGCTCATGCTCGCGTGCCCCTCACACCGGGCCCGCCGCCACGGGTCCGACGTCGCGCAGGATGTTCTCGGCGTGGGGGCCGGACGCGCGCGAGGCGCGCATCCGCTGCAGCTCGCGGTTGACGACGTCCCAGTCCATGTCGAGGAAGCTCAGCGCCTGGAGGCGCTCCGCCACGGCCTCGGCGAACAGCCCGCGCAGCGAGGCCTTGGTGATCGGTCGTCCGCCGAGACCCGCGATCACCGTGTGGCTGTCGATCGCCACACCGGCGAGCGCGGCGCGCACGTTCTCGGAGACGATCCCGCCCACGCCCACCGCCAGCGCCTTCTCGATCACGAGCACGCGCCTGGAGCCCGCGAGCGCGGCCCGCACGGCCTCGAGCGGGAACGGCCGGAAGGAGGTGATCCCGAGCACGCCGATCGGCACGCCCTGCCCGCGCAGCTCGTCGACCGTGTCCTTGATCGTGCCGAGCACCGAGCCGAGGGCCACGACGATCGTCTCGGCGTCCTCGGTCCGGTAGGCGCGCACGAGGCCGCCCGAGTCCCGCCCGAAGGCCCCATTGAAGCCCGCGGCGATCTCGGGGATCAGCTCGAGTGCCTGCGTCTGCTTGGCGTGGGCGAGGTACTTCACCTCCATGAACGCCTCCGGGCCCACCATCGCCCCGATCGAGACGGGCTCGGCCGGGTCGAGCACCTGGCGAGGCTGAAACGGCGGCAGAAACGAGTCGACCTGCTCCTGGGAGGGGATCTCGACGCGCTCGACCGCATGGGTGAGGATGAACCCGTCCATGCAGACCATCACGGGGGTCGAGAGCTCCTCGGCCAGGCGGAACGCCTGGATGTGGAGGTCGAGCGCCTCCTGGTTGGTCTCGGCGTACAGCTGGATCCAGCCGGAGTCGCGCTGGGACATCGAGTCGCTGTGGTCGTTCCAGATGTTTATCGGCGCCCCGATCGCCCGGTTGGCGACCGTCATCACGATCGGCAGGCCGAGCCCGGAGGCGTTGTAGAGCGCCTCGGTCATGTACAGCAGCCCCTGGCTCGCGGTCGCCGTGTATGCGCGGGCGCCGGTGGCCGAGGCGCCGATCGCCACGGACATCGCCGCGAACTCGGACTCGACGTTGACGAACTCGCAGGGCGAGAGCTCACCGCTCTTGCACAGCCCCGAGAGGTTCTCGACGATGTGCGTCTGCGGTGATATCGGGTACGCGCAGATCACCTCGGGGCGGCACAGCGCCACCGCCTCGGCGACCGCGCGGGAGCCCTCAACCTGCCGCGGCACCGCTGAGCTCCCTGCGCTCCTGCGTGACCCAGTCGTGCGCCGCGCGCGCAGCCGCCACGTTGCCCCGAGCCACCGCGCCGGCGAAGCGCTCGCGGACCGCACGCTCGACTGCGTCGATCGAGATCAGCCCGCTGAGCGCGGCAAAGCCGCCGAGCAGCGCCGCGTTGGCCACCGGGCGCCCGGTGTGCTCGCGCGCGAGCTCGGCCGCCGGCACCGTCAGCAGCCGCTCGTGGCGGAAGCCCTTCACGAACTCCCCGAGCCCGAGGTCGTCGAACCCCCTCGTGGTGTTGATGAGCACATAGCCGTCCGGCTTCAGGCCACCGAACACATCCACCTGGTGCAGCAGCGTGGGGTCCTGGATGATGAGAGCGTCAGGCTCCATCACCGGCTCCCGCACCCGGATCTCGCGATCGTCGATGCGGCAGAAGGAGACGACCGGCGCGCCGGTGCGCTCGGAGCCGAAGCTCGGAAAGGCCTGCGCGTAGCGGCCCTCGTCGAAGGCCGCGAGCGAGAGGATCTCAGCGGCCGTCACCACGCCCTGGCCGCCGCGTCCGTGGATGCGCACCTCGAACATCCTCTACCCCCGCGCCGGCGCCGGTGCATCGGGCGGCACGCCCTCGCCGCCACGGCGCGGCGCGCGCTCGCGGGCAGCGTCCAGCAGGACTCGCTGCTCCGTGGCCGCCACGAGCGATCGCGTGCGGTCGATGACGTCGACGCTCACCGAGATCGCGTCGATCCCGGCGCGCACCAGCAGCTCGGCGTACTCCGGGTGCACCGACGGCGCCTGGCCGCAGATCGACGTGCGCAGCCCGAGCCCGCGGGCGCGCGGTATGAGCTCGCGCAGATAGGCGGTCACGGCGGGGTCGCGCTCGTCGAAGGTCTCCGCCAGCACCTCGTTGTCGCGGTCGGCGCCGAGCAGCAGCTGGGTGAGGTCGTTGGAGCCGATCGAGATCCCGGTCACGCCCAGCCCGGCGTACTCCCGCAGGTTGAACAGGACCGAGGGGACCTCGGCCATCACCCACAGCTCGAAGCCCGGCCGGTCGAGCAGACCCGACTCGGCGATCAGCTCGCGGCAGCGCCGCAGCTCGCGCGTGCTCCGCACGAACGGGAGCATCACGTGGAGGTTGTGCAGGCCCGCGTCCCACACCTGGCGCAACGCGGCGAGCTCGAGGGCGAACACGTCGGGCTCGCGCGTGTAGCGCAGAGCGCCGCGGTAGCCGATCATCGGGTTGGCCTCGCGTGGCTCGAAGCGATCGCCGCCGCGCAGCCCCGAGAACTCGTTCGTGCGGAAGTCGATCGTGCGGTAGGTGACCGGGCGCGGCGCGAAGCCCGCCGCGAACGTGCTCAGCCCCTCGGCCATGCGCGAGACGAAGTCCTCCGTTCGTCCCTCCTCCAGCAACGTGCGGGGGTGGTCTCCGCCGAGCGCCTCGAGCACCATCAGCTCCGCCCGCAGCAGGCCGACCCCGTCGACCGGAAGGTCCTTCACGCGCTCGACCTGCGAGGGCTCGGACAGGTTGACGAGGATCCGGGTCGCCGTCACGGCGGCGGCGCCCGCGGGCGCGGCGGCTCCCGGCGCCGCGGCCGGGGCCTGCGCGGGCGCGGCGGCGCGGGCGCCCGCGAGCACGACTCCGCGGGTGGCATCCACGGTCACGATCTCGCCGTCGCGCAGCTTGCGGGTCGCTTCTCCGGTCCCGACCACACAGGGGATGCCCAGCTCGCGCGAGACGATCGCCGCGTGGCAGGTCATGCCGCCGGAGTCGGTGACGATCGCCCCGGCGCGGCGCAGCAGCGGCAGCCAGTCGGGCGAGGTCATGTGCGTGACGAGCACGTCGCCGTCGCTCAGGCTCGCGGAGTCCGCGAGTGCCCTCAGCACCCGCGCGGCGCCGCTCGCGCTCCCCGGCGCCCCGCCGAGGCCGCGCAGCAGCACGGTCTCCGGCGCGGAGGGCCGGCCGGCCCCGTTCCCCGCCGGGGACTCGTCGTGCAGCGTGGTGATCGGCCGGCTCTGCAGCATCCACAGCTCGCCGTCCGGATCGAACGCCCACTCGGTGTCCTGGGGCGAGCCGTAGTGCTCCTCGATGCGCCGGCCGAGGCCGGCCACGGCGAGCACCTCCTCGTCGCTGAGCACCGGCCGCAGCGCCTCCTCCTCGGTGAGCGAGCGCTCCACCGTGCCGCCGTCGGGCGCGTACTCGATGACCAGGTCCTTGTGGTGGACCTCGCGCCGGCGGATGGCGAGCGAGCTCTTCTCCACCACGTAGCGATCGGGCGAGACCGACCCCGAGACGACCGCCTCGCCGAGGCCGAAGGAGCCCTCGATCACGAGCTCTCTGCGGTCGCCGGTGGCGGGGTTCGCGGTGAACATCACGCCGGCGCGGGTCGAGTTCACCTGGCGCTGTACGACCACCGCGATGTCCATGTCGGCCTGCGCGAACCCGTTCAGTCGGCGGTAGTAGATCGTGCGCGCTCCGAACAGCGAGCGCCAGCAGCGCCGCACCGCGTCGATCACCGCGTCGGATCCACGGATGTTCAGGAAGGTCTCGTTCATCCCCGCGAAGGACGTCTCGGCCGTGTCCTCCGCCGTGGCCGATGAGCGCACCGCGACGGGCGCGAGGGGGTCATCGCCGGCCAGCAGCCGGTAGGCGGCTTCGATCTCTGCCGCGAGCGCCTCGGTCATCGGCGTCTCGTCGAACAGCGACCGGGCGGCCTCGCTGGCTCGTTGCAGGGCGGCTGTGTCCTCGACGTCGACGCCGTCGAGCAGCTCGGCCAGACGCCCGCGCAGCCCGCTCTCCGAGCAGAAGGCGCCGTACGCCGGAGCGCCGACGACGAAGCCGGCGGGCACGGGCAGCCCCGCCGCGGTGAGCTCGCCCAGGTTGGCGCCCTTGCCGCCCGCATAGTCCACGTCACCACGGTCCAGATGCGAGAAGGGGCGCACCGCGTCCCGGGTCAGATGGAGGGTCTCCCCCTCGGTGACGGTCATCGGCTCAGCGCTCCTCGGATCGGTCCTCGGCGGTCACCAACAAGTCAAGCGGTCCTCCTGGATCAATATCACCGCGCTGCCCACGGAAGGGCATCCGTAGTTATCACCTCATCGCGAGCGGGCTCACCCCCCATGACGCGGTCGCCCGTCAGGCGTAGCGTCTGTTTGCGGCCCCGGACGGGGAAAACCGAACGACGGGCGCCGATTCGGGCGCGGGGGAGGCACGAGATGTCGAGGTTGCCGGCGTGAGGGTGGTCTCCGAGCAGCGGCTGGAGGAGGTCCTGGGCGCGCTCCCGATCCTGGAGCCGCGGGTGGTCGCGAGCGGGAACATGGCCTCCCCGCGGGTCCTGCTCGATCTGCTGGAGCGCTCCGCCGAGCGCTACCGCCTGTTCATGCTCGCCGCGCAGCCTCCCCTGCCGGCGCGCGAGGGGGTGGTACTCGAGACTCCGTTCGTGGGACCCGGCATGCGCGGCGCCGGCGAGCGGCTTGACTATCTGCCGATGCGCCTCTCGCTGGTCCCGCGCCTGTTCGCGACGATGCGCCCGCCCGACGCCGTGCTGCTGCACACCTCGACTCTCCGCGACGGCAGGGTCTCGCTCGGGATCGAGGTGAACGTGCTGGTCGCGGCCGTCGAACACGTGCGGGCGCGGGGCGGCCTCGTGATCGCGCAGATGAACCCGCGAATGCCCTACACGCTGGGTGACGGCGAGCTGGATGCGAGCCTGGTCGATCTCGCGATCGAGGTCGAGGAAGAGCTTCCCGCACCGGCGGCCGGCGCCGGACACGAACACGCCGAGCGGATCGCCGAGCTCGTTGCCGGCCTGGTCGAGCACGGCTCGACCCTGCAGCTCGGGATCGGTCAGGTGCCCGACGCGACGCTGCGCGCGCTGGTCGAGCGCAGGGGTCTGGCGATCTGGTCGGAGATGATCAGCGACGGCGTGATGGAGCTGGACAGGCGCGGGGCGCTGGACCCGGCGCGCGTGATCGCCTGCTCGTTCCTGTTCGGCTCGCGCGAGCTCTACGACTGGGTGCACGAGAACCCCAGGCTGAGGATGACCCGCACCGAGACGGTGAACGACCCGTCGCGCATCGCCGCCGTCCCGGCGATGGTGTCCGTCAACACGGCGCTACAGGTCGACCTGTTCGACCAGGCCGGTGCAAGCCACATCGCGGGTCGCCTCTACTCGGGGTTCGGCGGCCAGCCCGACTTCGTGGAGGGTGCGCTCCGTTCTCCCGGGGGGCACGCCGTGATCGCGCTGCGCTCGTGGCACGAGCCGAGCGGCAGCTCGACGATCGTCCCCCGGCTGACCGATCCGGCGACCTCCTTTCAGCATTCAGCGGTGATCACCGAGCAGGGCGCCGCGCACATCTTCGGTCGCAGCCAGCGCGCCCAGGCGCGGCTGATCATCGAGCAGGCGGCGCACCCGGATGCTCGCGAAGGCCTGCTCGAGCACGCTGCCGCGCTCGGCCTGGCCGTGAGCCGGCTCACGCGGTGATGTTGCGGTAGAGCCGCACCGCGACGAGGAAGAACAGCACGAGTATCCCGGTGGCCCAGGCCAGCGACTGCCACACCCAGTTGTGCGTCGGTTCGCCCTGCATCAGCGCACGCACGGCGTTGATCGTGATGCTCACCGGCTGGTGGCGTGCGAACGGCTGCAGCCACCCCGGCATCGTCGCCACGGGCACGATCGCCGAGCTCGCGAACACGAGCACGAAGAACGGCAGGATGCCGGCCACCTGGGCGGTTTCCGGGTCCTTGGTCACCAGCCCGATCGTGGCGTAGATCCAGGAGAAGCAGTATCCGAAGTAGATCACCAGCGCGAGGCCGCCGAGCACCGCGCCGGCGCCGCCGTGGAAGCTGAAGCCAACCAGCAGCCCGAGTCCCACCATCAGGGCCAGCGCGAACACGCTGCGGCTGAGGTCCGCGAGCGTGCGCCCGGCGAGCACGGCCGAGCGCGCCATCGGCAGGCTGCGGAAGCGGTCGATGATCCCGCTGCGAAGGTCGTCGGCGAGCCCGATCGCCGTGGCCATGCCGCCGATCATCACGGCCTCGATGAACACGGCCGGCACGATGTAGTCGACGTAGCTGCCGCCGGGAATGCGGATCGCGCCCCCCAGCACGTAGCGGAAGAGCACCAGCAGCAGCGCCGGCTGCACCGCGGAGATCACCAGCAGCCTGGGGTTGCGCACGATGCGCAACAGGTTGCGCCGGGCCACGCCGAGGGTGTCGCGGGCGGCCGCCGCGCTCGGCCGGGCAACCCTGGACGCCCGCCCCGGCGCCGGCGCCGGCGCCAGTGCGGGTGCCGGCCCGTGCCCGTCGGTGTGCGCCGGTGCGGGCTCGGGAGCGGGCGCCGCGTTCGCGGTGCGGTCGGCGGGAGCGCTCCGATCCACGGCGCGGTCGGCGGGAGCGCTCCGATCCACGGCGCGGTCGGCGGGAGCGCTCCCGTCCGGTGCGGCCGCCGCACGGCCGGTGAGGGCGAGGAACACGTCGTCGAGCGAGGGATGGCGGATGCCCAGATCCTCCAGTGCGACGCCGCGCTCCTGCAGGCGCTCCCCGGCGGCGATCAAAACGGCGGTTGCGCCCCTGGTGGGAAGGCTGACGATGCGCTGGTCGGGGTCCACCCGCGGGGTTCCCTCGCCGAGATCCGCGATCGCCGCCGACGCCAGGTCGAGGTCGCCCGTGCGGGCCACGCGTGCCTCCAGTACGTCCCCGCCGAGGCGCTCCTTCAGCTCGGCTGAGGTTCCCCTCGCCACCACGGCGCCGGAGTCCATCACCACGATCCGGTGCGCCAGGTGCTCGGCCTCCTCCATGTACTGGGTACTGAGCAGCACGGTCGTGCCGTCCGCCAGCAGATCCTCCACGAACTGCCACACCTCGTTGCGGGTGCGCGGGTCCAGGCCGGTGGTCGGCTCGTCGAGGAACAGCACGCGCGGGCTGCCGATCAGGCTGGCTCCCACGTCGAGGCGCCGGCGCATGCCGCCCGAGTAGGTCCTGACGAGCTGGTCGGCGGCGGCGGTGAGCGAGAAGCGCTCGAGCACGTCGGCGGCCTGGCGCCGGCGCTCGGCCCTGGTCAGCTGGTAGAAGAGCCCGACGAGCTCGAGGTTCTCGCGCCCGGTCAAGAGCTCGTCGACCGCGGCGAACTGGCCGGTGAGGCCGATCAGCGCTCGCAGCCGAGCGGCGTCGGCGACCACGTCGCAGCCGGCCACCGTCGCATGCCCGCTGTCCGGTCGCAGCAGCGTCGCGAGAATCCGCACCAGGGTGGTCTTGCCGGCGCCGTTGGGGCCGAGCAGGGCCAGCACCCTGCCCTCCTGCGCAGTCAGATCGACGCCGTCGAGTGCCCGGGTCGTGCCGAAGCGCTTGCTCACCCCTTCGACGTCGATCATCGCCATCGACGGTCCCCCGTGCTCGCATCCCGCCGGCACCACGCGCGGGATGGCCGCTCGCGCCCGTACTGGACCGGTCGGCCCACGTGAGCCGCCGCCTAGGCCTCGCTCGTGAGGGGAGGCGCGCCGGCGGGCGCCTGCTCCCCGGCGACGCGCGCGTGCGCCAGACGCCAACCCGAGGTGAGGAACTCGATGCGCTCCTCGGGTCCTTCACGTGCGACCACGCGGGCGTCGAAGCCCTCGCGGAAGACGTCGAGCATCTCGTGGTTCTCGGCGAGCACCTCGGCGACGAAGACCTCGATCCCGCGCCGCTCTGCGACCTCGGCGAGGCGCTCGATGAGGATCGTGCCCAGGCCGCGGCCATGGAGGCGGTCGGCGACCTCGAGCGCGATTTCGGCACGCTCGGCGTCGAGCTGCACGTAGGTCGCATGACCGACGAGCATGCCCAGCTCGTCGTGGGCGATCAGGCCGTAGGAGGCCACGCCCGGCTCGACCGCCAGGTGGGCGGCGAAGGCGATGTCGGCGGCGCCGGTGAAGAAGCGCAGGCGGCGCGCTTCCAGGCAGAGGTCCGAGAGGAACGTGCGCAGCGCGGGCTCGTCGCGCGCGGTCAGCCGTCGCACGGTCACCTGCGAGCCGTCACGAAGACGGACCGGCTGGGGTGCGTCGCCGTCCTCACGCCGCACCGGTGCGCGGTTCGGGTCGCCTGGGGCGGGTTGGGGGGCGGACACGATGCAGACAGCGTCACATCGGCGGGAATGCAGCCCATCCGTGGCGGTCCGCTCGGCGTGCGGGGAAAACTACGGTACCGATCAGGCGCGACGGCGTGCCAGCGTGTGCCGGCGGTACAGCGGCATGCCAAACCAGAGCAGCGCGAACACGATCACGCCCACGCCGACGGTGAGCGCGCCCGCCGCGGCCCCGAAAAGCTCGGTTGCGACGAGCAGCAGGCAGCCGCACATCGCCAGCGCCAGGAAGCCGAGGCCGGTGATCACGACACGGTTGGCCACGACCACGAGGTACTCCTTGTCGTCGTCGCGGAACAGCAGGCGGTGGTGCGCCGCCGGCGCGATCGTGCAGATGGCGGCGAGGGCGGCGAGCATCAGGGTGATGAAGTAGACGGTGCGCTCGAGGCTACCCACGCCGGCGAAGCGGGCATCGAACGGGACTATCAGCAGGAACGCGAACAGGACCTGGACCCCGGTGACGACCACGCGCAGCTCCCCCGTGAGCTCCGCGAGATTGCGGTCCACGCGCTCGAGCGCCGTCTCCGAACGCCCGCGCCCGCCGACCACCGACGGCGCCGTGCGGCCCGGCGCGGAGACCCGATCAGATCGGGCGCTCATCCCGGGACTCCGACACCCCGTCTGCCACGAGACCGCGGTGCTCTGGGCCGGAGGTGTCACCGGCCGCAGGGGGCGAGGTCGTGGCGACGATCTCCGAGGTCAGCTCGCGCGCGTCGCGGTTGGCTTCGTAGACGAGCAGCTGGCGGGTCGCGCCGTTGCCCGCCTCGAGCAGGTCGCCCGTGGCCGCGAGCTCCTGCGAGCAGCCGAGGTCGCGGGCGTGAGGCTCGAGGCGCTCCAGCAGCTGATCGGTCATCTCCCTGACAGGGATGCGGCGGCCCAGGCCGACATCCAGCAGGTCGGCCTCCAGGCCGTGGCGGGCTGCGATCCAGCGGTTCTCGTCGAGCAGCTCTCCGCGGGCCTCGGGGGCGCGCAGGCCGGATTGGAAATCCTCGGTCAGCATCTTCACCAGCGAGACGACCAGGGCGGTCAGCGCGATCGTGTGCTCGAGCCGCGTCTGGGAGTCCATCGCCCTGATCTCGATCGTTCCCAGGCGGGGATGCGGGCGTACGTCGTACCAGAGGTATGTGTAGTCGGCCATCATCGCGTTCGCGGTCATCGTCTCCACGCGCCGCTCGAAATCGGCCCAGCCCTCGAAATGGGGAGGCAACCCTACCCGCGGGAACGCGCGAAAGATCGGCATCCGGCTGGACATCAATCCCGTCGGCTCGCCCCGCCACAGTGGCGAGTTGGCGCCAAGCGCGATCAGCAGGGGAACGTACGGGCGCAGGGCGTTGGCCACCCCGATCGCCTCATCGGGGTCCGCCATGCCGACATGGACATGCATGCCGAACACCAGCTCCTGGCGCGCGATCACGCCCATCGACTGAACGAGCTCGCGGTAGCGGTCGTCGCCGACCACGCGCTGATCCTCCCAGTGCGCGAACGGGTGCGTGCCGGAGGACCCGATCGCGAGCCGCCGCACACGTGCACGGGCGCTCGCGAGGTCCCTCAGCTCGGCCAGCTCGACGCCCGCCGCGGGAACGTCGGGACAGGGCGAGGTCGAGATCTCGAGCACGCACGCGAGGAGCTCCCGCTGGATCCGGCCATGCGGTGGATCCTCGCCGGCGATCGAGTCGATCTCGCCGGCGAGGTCCAGCGTGGTGCGGTCGAGGATCATCAGCTCCTCCTCGACTCCGACGGTGTACCGGGGACCGTCAAAACGATGTTCCATGCTCAGCTCGGCCTCATGCGGGCGCGGTCGTGCCGTTGCCGGCGCCGCCGCGGGCGGCTACCAGCGGCCGTACCAGCGGCGCCTTCCCCCGGATGCGGGCACACCTCCGATGAAGAAGCCGATGAGCCACAGCAGCAGCGCAACGATCAGCACGAACCAGAGCACGTGCACGGCGAAACCCAGCCCCCCGAGCAGCGCGAGTATCAAAACCAATGCGATCAGAGCCACCATATATCTGAAGTACCGCCTCGATCTCACCTTCATTTCCCCGCCGGCACCTCGCCTCAGGGGCTTGTCATCAATGTGCCCCTATCGCTTCTCACCCAAACGGTTCGACGAGGCCCGCCGTCCGCGCCCGTGGCGCCCGCCCGGTGCACGAGCTGCCCGGGTGAGGCCGAGGTGCCGCGGCGCGTCAGCGGATCTGGCGCCGCTCGGAGAACTGCACGGCGAGCACATCCATCGTCTCGTCGGGGAGCACCTCGTAGCCGTCGGCGAGACGGTCCAGCGTAGCCCCCAGCCCGTCGCTTCCCGGACCCAGCAGCAGTTGGGCCAAGCGACCCGGCGGGATCGGCCACACGCGAATATCCAGGGCCCGCGTGTTCACGCCGAACTGCAGGCTCAGGCGGCTCGCGCCGCTCGCGCAAGCGGCGTGCGCGGCGAGCGCGTCCGCCAGCAGCTGTGCGTCGGCGATCGCGTCGGTCGAGAACCTCGCGCCGGCCGCCAGCGTGCTGAGCACCCGCGGCAGGACGGTGCGAGAGAGGCCGGGAGGGGCGATGTCGAGGACGATCGCCCCATCGTCGGCGCCCGTCCCCGGTGGCGTGCTCCACGTCGCCTCGCCGTCGTCCGGCGGCCCGAGCTCGTGCGTGCCGGAGGTGGCGAAATCCAGGAGCACCTCCGTCCCGCCCGTGTCGAGCGGCGTGAACTCCGCGCGCTCGGTGAGCGCCAGCATCAGGGGCACGCCGATCCCCGTCAGGGCCTCGGCGCCCCCTTCCGGGAAGCCCTCCGGCACGCCGATCCCGCGATCCCGCACGAGCATGCGCACGCCTCCCCTGCGCACCCGGAGCTCGATCTCGAGCGGCCCGCACCCGCCGCCATAGGCGTGCTGCACCACGTTGTTGCACGCCTCGCTGAGAACGGCCGCCATGTCGTTGAGCTCGAGCGCATCGACGCCCGCGGCCTCCGCCACGCCGGTGAGCGCCTGGCGGGCGAGCAGAACGTTCTCAGGCCGGCTCTCGAGCCTCAGGAACAGATTGGGGACCTCCGCCATCTCGGTGCCGGCAAAGATATCTCCCGCGGGCGCCGCCGACACCGTCCGGCGCCTTCCCCGGGGTCCCGGTGTTCCTGCGCAGGACCGATGAGCCCGAGGCCCTACGGCCCTTCCTCGGACGCTCCGGTGAGGACACGAAGCTTCTCCAGCGACTGGCGGAGCAGGCGCGAGACCTGCATCTGGGAGACGCCGACCCGGGCTGCGATCTGCGACTGGGTCAGTTCCTCCACGAACCGCAGGCGGAGGATCATGCGCTCGCGCGCAGGCAGCTGCGTGATCACCGACGCCACCGTGGCATCGAGCTCGACCAGCTCGTAGCCGCTCTCCTCGCAGCTGAGGTAGTCGCCGTATGACGAGCCGTCGTCCTCGCCTCCAGGAGCCGGCGCATCGAGCGAGACCGCCTCGTAGGACTGAACCGCCTGGAGGCCGTCTATCACCTCCTCGGTGTCCAGCTCGAGATACACGGCGATCTGGCAGGCGGTCGGGGCACGTCCCTGCTCGTTGGTGAGCGTCTCGACGGCGCCGCGTACCCTCAGCGCCCGCTCCTGGGCGCTGCGCGGGACGTGGACCGCCCAGCCGGAGTCGCGGAAGTAGCGCCTCATCTCGCCGAGGATCGTGGGGACGGCGAACGCGGCGAACTGATATCCGAGGTCGGGGTCGTAGCGGTCGAGCGCCTTCAGGAGGCCCAGCGAGGCGACCTGAAGCAGATCCTCGAACGGCTCCGAGGAGCGACCGTACCTTCGCGCGAGGCTGCGGGCGAGCGGCATGAACTGCCGCACCAGCGTCTCTCGCGCGAGGCTGTCGCCGTCGCGCTGCCAGCGCTCGAACAGCGCTGTCGTGTCGCCCACGCACTCGGACCTGCCGGGCTGGGTATTCGGTGCGACCGCTGCACGCATCGGATGCTCCCTTCTCCTGTGGGTCGGACAAAAGTGGACCCGCCTGCTTGCACTACCCGCCCGGGGCGGCTACCAAACCCCTGATGCGGATCGGCACGATCTTCTCTCGGGGGTGCGCCACCCGGCAGGTGTCGCCCCCCTCCCGGCATGTACCGCCCGCTCGCCCGGACACCGGCCAGTCCTGCCGTTCGCCGACCCACGACCGGCGTGAGCGCTGTCCGGCTGCGCCGGGCTGTGGACGTTGCGGCGCTCTCGACGGGCCCGGCGGCGCGCCGGCGGCGCCCTCGTGGTTGAGGAGCCACCGCCGTCGCGCTGCACGTGCCTGGCCCGTCGGGGGGCCAGCAGACGCGGGGGGAGGGGGACGCCCGCCGCGGGTACACGTTGCTGCAGGATCGAGCATTCCCGGCTGGGGCGCCCGCTAAACGCCTTCACGCCGAGATCACCACCGTCACCAGGCCGGGGCGGCACCCGGCGGGCGCGGGTGTGCGCGGTGTTTCGCGCACGAGCGGCCGGGAAGCTATCTCCCCGATGACGCGGGAAGGCGCAGACGGCGTACAGACCGGAATGATCGAGACCGACATCCCGGCTCGGCTCGACCGCCTTCCCTGGTCTCGCTTCCACTGGCGGGTTGTGATCGGTCTCGGCACGGTCTGGATCCTCGATGGCCTGGAGGTGACGATCGTGGGCGCCATCGCCGCCCGGTTGTCGGAAAAGGGCGCCGGCGTCGGGGTGTCAGCCGCGGACGTCTCGGGGCTAGCTGCGACCCTGTACGTGACGGGCGCCTGTCTGGGCGCGCTCGTGTTCGGGCAGCTGACCGATCGCTTCGGCCGCCGCAGGCTGTTCATGCTCACGCTCGGTCTGTATCTGGGCGCAACGGTTCTCACGGCGTTCTCGTTCTCGCCCCTGTGGCTGTTCGTCTTCCGCTTCCTCACCGGCATGGGGATCGGCGGCGAGTACAGCGCGATCAACTCCGCCATCGACGAGCTGATACCGGCGCGTAGCCGCGGGCACGCGGACATTTCGATCAACGGCAGCTACTGGGGCGGGGCGATCGGAGGCTCGCTGGTGGCGGTGCTGGCGTTGAACACGAGCATCTTCCCGGCGAATGTCGGCTGGCGGCTGTGCTTCGCCCTGGGTGCAGTGCTAGGCGTGGGGGTGCTGCTCGTGCGCCGCAACGTCCCCGAGAGCCCGCGGTGGCTATTCGTCCACGGCCGCGAGCAGGAGGCCGAGCGGGTGGTCGAGCAGATCGAACGGGAGGTGGAAGAGCAGATCGGCTGGCAGCTCCCCGAGGTCGACGAGAAGATCACCGTGCGCCAGCGCCGGACGATTCCCCTGCGGCTGATCGTGCGCTCGGTGTTCTCGATGTATCCACGGCGAACCGTGCTGGGGATGGCACTGTTCATCGGCCAGGCGTTCCTCTACAACGCGCTGCTGTTCAGCCTCGGCTACCTGCTCAAAACGTTCTTCGGGGTGGCGAGCGGAGACGTGCCGTACTACATCGCGGTCTTCGCGGTCGGCAACCTGCTCGGCCCACTGACGCTCGGGCGACTGTTCGACACCCTCGGACGCCGCCCGATGATCGCGGGCACCTACCTCCTCTCGGGGGTGCTGCTGGTGGTGACCGCCTTCCTCTTCCGCGGTGGCGAGTTGACCGCGCTGAGCCTCGTCGCCGCGCTGATGGTGATCTTCTTCTTCGCCTCGGCAGGCGTCAGTGCCGCCTACCTGACGGTTTCGGAGATCTTTCCCCTGGAGACACGAGCACTCTGCATAGCGGTCTTCTACGCGATCGGAACCGGCGCCGGCGGCATCGTGGGCCCCCTGCTGTTCGCCCGCCTGATCGAAAGCGGGAAGACGAGCGAGGTGTTCGTCGGGTTCATGATCGGCGCCGTGGCGATGATGCTCGGCGGCCTCGCCGAGCTGGCGTTCGGCGTCGATGCGGAGGGCCGCGGCCTCGAGAGCATCGCGCGCCCGCTCACCGTGCAGGACTCCGCGACCACCTCGCCCGAGCCCGCGGCGGCCGTCGGCTCGGTCGCATGAGGTGGCGTGTTGTGGCACTGCTACCGTGCTCGACGGGACAGCACTGAGCGCATGGGTGCGACGCCATGCGAGGCGAAGGGGGAGCTTTCAGGATGCCTCGAGGGGCATTTCGACATGAGATCCTCGAATACGGGGGCGGGCCGGCCGGGTTCGTGGCCGCGGTCGCGACGCCTGTCCGCGATGCGCTTGCGGCGGGCGCACCGGTCCTCGTCGCGGTGCGCGGCGAGCTCGTCGGCTCGCTCAGGGACGAGTTGGGGGACGACGCCGCTCGCGTGCGATTCGCGGACATGCACGAGCTCGGGCACAACCCGGCGAGGATCATCCCCGAGTGGGAGGCGTTCCTCACGGAGGCGGACGGTCGAGGGGGAGAGCCGCTCGGCATCGGAGAACCCGTGTGGCCCGGCCGCTCGCCGGCGGAGCTCGAGGAGTGCATGCGGCACGAGGCGCTGCTCAATGTCGCCTTCTCCGCCGGAAGATCGTGGCGCCTGCTCTGCCCCTATGACGCGGACACGCTGCCCCGGGCGGTGATCGACGTAGCCCGCCACTCGCACCCGCCCGTCACCCACGACGACTCCGGTCGGCGCGATCGCCTCGCGGGCGAGGAGGAGGGACGCTCCTCGGCGCCGCTGGAGGGGGAGCTGCCGCCGCCGGCCGCGATGGCCGTGCCGAGGACGATGAGCTTCAACCGCGGACACCTCCCGGTACTGCGCCGCTTCGTGCGCGAGCGTGCCGCCGAACAGCACCTCGACGCGCGCGCCACCGAGGACCTCGTGCTCGCCGTCAACGAGCTCGCGATCAACAGCCTGCAGTACGGGGGAGGGGGCGGAACGCTGCTCGCATGGCGGGAGGCGGACACACTCATGCTCGAGGTTCGCGACGCGGGTCACATCCGCGAGCCGCTCGTAGGCCGCCGGCGCCCGACTCCCGAGCAGCAGAGTGGTCGCGGGCTGTGGCTCGTCAACCGCCTCTGCGACCTCGTCCAGATCCGCTCATCGCACGAGGGCACCGTCGTGCGCGTGCACGTGCGCGCACTGCCGATGTAGGCGCCGGACGGGCGGGTCGGCCACGGGGACGGAGAGAGGCCCCGCGGTGCGGGCGCGAGGCGCACACGGCGCGAGACGACTCGCAGCGCGGGCGCGAGGCCTGCTCAGCCCTCGCCGCTCGGGCGCGATCCCGCGACGGAGCCCGGCAGTTTGACGAGGCCGACGAAGAAGTCGTCGATCTGATGGACGATACGGGTGAACTGGTTGAAGTCGACCGGCTTGGTGATGTAGGCGTTGGCGTGGAGCGAGTAGGCACGGATGATGTCCTCCTCCGCCTCGGAGGTCGTGAGGACGACGACCGGGATCGTGGCCAGCAGCGGGTCGCCCTTCATCTCGCCCAGCACCTCGATGCCGCTCTTGCGCGGAAGGTTGAGATCGAGAAGCACGAGGTCGGGCCTGGGGACCGTCGCGTACTCGCCCTCGCCGCGGACATACGACATCGCCTCCACCCCGTCGCTGACGACCGACAGCAGGTTTCCCACCTTGTGGTCCTCGAAGGCCTCGCGTACGAGCAGCACATCTCCCGCGTCGTCGTCGACGAGCAGCACTGAGATCAGGTCGGCGTTCATTGATCCTCCTCGACGATCGGCAGGGTGAAACGGAACTCGGCCCCCGGGTGGTGCGTCGTCTCGAGCCACATGCGACCGCCGAGATGTTCGACGATCCTCCGGCACATCGCAAGCCCGATGCCGGTTCCGGGATAGGCGTCCTTGGTGTGCAGGCGCTGGAAGATGACGAAGATCCGATCGGCGTACTCGCGCTCCACGCCGATCCCGTTGTCGATGCAGCTGAACCGCCAGTCGCTGCCGTCGCGCTCGGCCGCCAGGCGCACGACCGGGGGCTCGGCTCCGTGGAACTTGACCGCGTTGCCGATCAGGTTCCCGAACAGCGAGACGAGCAGCGTGCGCTCGCCCCGCACCCGCGGCAGCGGGCCGGCCGAGACCGACGCCCCGCTCTCCCGCAGCACACGCGAGAGCGAGGCGGTGGCCTCGTCGAGGACCTCGTCGAGCTCCACCGTCCGCGCGGGCTCGCCGCTGCGGCCCACGCGCGAGAAGGCGAGCAGGTCGTTGATGAGCGTCTGCATGCGCTTGGCGCCGTCGACCGCGAACTCGATGTACTGGTCTGCACGCTCGTCGAGCTGGCCCTCGTAGCGGCGCTGGAGCGCCTGGCAGAAGCTCGCGATCTTGCGCAGCGGCTCCTGCAGGTCGTGCGAGGCGACGTACGCGAACTGCTCGAGGTCGGCGTTGGATCGCGTCAGCTCCAGCGCCTGTGCCTCGAGCTGCGTCCGAGCCTCTTCGACGAGTGCCAGCTCGGTCACGATGCGCTCACGCATCGACTCGATCTCGCCGCCGAGCTCGACGATCTCTCGCGCGCCGCCGCTGACCGACACCGGCTGCTCGAAGGAGCCGGCGGCGACCCGCCGGGTGTCGCGGCCGAGTGCCGCCAGCGGTCTCGTGATGATGCTCCGCAACAGCAGGCCGGCGCCGAGCAGGCTGCCGAGGATCAGCGCGGCCGCGATCAGCAGAGAGGTCTGCAGGAGCGCCGCGTCGTCGTTGAGCTTCTTGCGCGCGTTCGAAAGCCTCGTGTTCAGGTCGCCGTGCAGGCGGTCGAGCGGGACCCTGACCGCGTCGAACAGTCGCTTGCCTGTCAGGCTCTGCGCAATCGGGCGGGTCCGGCCGCTGCGCAGGCGTTGCAGGGTCGGCGCGACGAAGCCCAGCTGCCACGCCTGCGCCCGCGCGCGCACCTGGTCGAGGTCACCCGGCAGCGCCGGCCCGCCGGCCGTCCGCAGGCGTTCGAGTTCCCGGTAGGCGAGCGCCTCGGCATCGCGTCCAGATTCGTAGGGCTGGAGGGATTCGGGGTCGGCGCTGATGATGTAGCCGCGTACGCCGGTCTCCTCGTTGACAAGGGCGTTTTCGAGGCGGAGCGCGGCGAGCAGGGCCGGCTGCACCTGGTCCAGGACGACTTCTCTCTGGTCGTTGAGCCTGTGGTTGGCGAGGAGCGCAAGACCGATGCTCGCCACTGCGAGCAGGAGCAGGACGCCGATCGTCAGCCCCAGCCACTGCCCCACACGCAGGCGGGGAGCCGTTCGCGGCGGGGACCCGGAGACGCTCACCCTGTCGATGGGCTCTAGGCGAGCGAGCCGACGAGCAGGAGCGCGACGTCGTCGGTCAGCGCGCCGCCGTTCAGGGCTTCCGCCCGCGCGATGAGCTGCTCGAGGAGCTCATCCGGACGCGTGCGCCAATCGGGGTGGGTGTCCACGTGCTCGGAGACGAGCCGCTCCAGGCCATCGGTACCGAGGCGCTCCCCGTCCTCGCCTTCGATCCGCGCATCGGTGATGCCGTCGGTGTAGAGCAGCATCGTCCAGCCCGCGGGGAGGGTCATGGGCATCAGCGGCCACGTGCCCTCGACGATCCCGATCGCCGGACCCCTCGGCGTCTCCGGCATGATCGTCACGGCGGCCCCGTCGATCAGCACGGGCGGCGGGTGACCGGCGAGCAGGATCTCCGCGGCGCCGTCGGAGGGTCTGACCTCGACTGTGCACAGCGTCGCGAACAGATGCGGGATCTCCCGTTCGTGTTCGAGGACCCGCTCAAGCGCGCGCACGGCAACGGCGCCCGCCACGCCGGAGACGGCCAACGCCCTCCAGGCGGCCCGCAGGCACACGCCCAGCGCAGCCTCGTCCGGACCGTGGCCACAGACGTCGCCGACCATTGCACGCAGGCGGCCGTCCGGGGCCTCGGCGACATCGAAGAAGTCGCCGCCCAGCAGCGCCCGGTTGCGGCCCGCGCAGTACTTCGAGGCGACCCATATCGAGGGCTCCTCGATCACCGGCTTCGGCGCCAGCCCGCGTTCCAGGCGTGCGACCTCGCGCGCCTGAACCTCGGCGAGGCGGAGCTGCTGCTGCGCGTCGGCGGCCTGGCGGCGGCCGATCGAGTAGCGGATCGCACGTGCCAGACGTCCGTGGTCGTCGTCGCCCTTGACGAGGTAGTCCTGCGCTCCGGCCGCCACAGCCGCCACGCCGGCGGCCTCGTCGTCGAGTCCCGTGAGCACGATCAGCGGCAGCTCCGGCGCCGTGTCCCGCAGGCGGATCACCGTCTCCAGGCCCTCCGCGTCGGGCAGCCTGAGATCGAGCACGACGCAGTCGATGCCGGGGCCCAGCGAATCGAGCGCCTCGGCCAGGCTCGAGGAGCGGTGCACCCGCGTGCCGGGCAGCGTTCCGCCGAGGACGTCCTCCACGAGCAGGGCGTCGCCGTCGTCGTCCTCCACCAGCAGCACGTCGATCTGATCGCGCCCCCCGGGCTCGGCCATGGCTCCGGATGCCGTGGGCGGCCAGTCCTGCGGGTCGGTGCCGGTGCCGCTTGCCATTGGCGCGATCGGATCCTATCCCCGGTTGGTGTGGCGCGAGAACGGAGCGGCCCAGCCGCGTGACGTCCCCGGACCCCCGGCGGCTAGAGCCAGGGCCCCCGGTCCGATCGCCAGTGCGCGGAGCGGATCATCCACGGGCTGCCGTGACCCCAGGGCGGCCGCGGAGGCCTGCGGCGATGCCCGAGCATCATCACGAGCAGCGCCAGCGCACACCACAGCAGGCTGACGGCGACGACGGTCGCGGCCGCCGCGAGCGCGAGCGGGATCAGGACCAGCAGCAGCGCAGGATGGACCCGCGCGGCGCGCAGCGCGACTTGCGCCGCCGGGCGCCGTCGGGTGGCGCGGCCGCCGGGCAGGTCGTCGGTGGTCTCCTCGAGCTCCGCGAACGTCCGCGCCCGCAGGGCGGCCGCCACGCGATGCTCGAGCTCGTGCACCGCAAGGCGGCCTTCGCTGGCGGCCTTGCGCAGACGGTCGACCGCCTGATCGCGGTCGGCGTCGGATGCTCTCAGGTGTCCGTGCCCTGTCACCTGCTCATCAGGCTAGCGCGCGGCGGGACCGTACGCGGCGGACCCCGCCCGCCCCGGAGCAGTAGCCTGCTGCCCATATGAGCGGGACCACCGGCAGCGCTGCACACAGGGTGGTGATCGTCGGGGGCGGGTTCGGTGGCCTGTTCGCGGCCAAGTTCCTGCGCCGCGCGCCTGTCGAGGTGACGCTGATCGACCGCACGAATCACCACACCTTCCAGCCGCTGCTCTACCAGCTGGCGACGGGGATCCTCTCCGAGGGGGCGGTCGCGCCCCCGCTGCGCGAGGTGCTGCGCAAGCACCGCAACGTGCGTGTGGAGCTCGCCAACGTCACCGGCTTCGACCTCGAGGCGAGGACGCTGACTGCGGCCAGGCCGCTCGGCGCGCCGCTGAGGATCCCCTACGACTCCCTGATCGTGGCGGCGGGGGCGACCAGTTCCTACTTCGGCCACGACGAGTTCGGGGACTACGCCCCGGGGATGAAGACCGTGGACGACGCGCTGGAGCTGAGGGCGAGGATCTTCGGCGCGTTCGAGATGGCCGAGATCGAGGCCGACCCCGAGGCCAGGCGGGAGTGGCTGACGTTCGCGGTGATCGGCGCGGGCCCCACCGGGGCCGAGATGGCGGGCCAGATCGCCGAGCTCGCACGGCGATCGCTGCGGCGCAACTTCCGCAACATCGATCCGGCGAGCGCCCGGGTGCTCCTCCTCGACGGTGGCGAGCGGGCGCTGGCCAGCTTCGGTGAGGAGCTCTCGGCGAAGGGGACGGCCGAGCTCGAACGCGCCGGGGTCGAGCTGCGGATGCAGAGCCGGGTGACCGATGTGAACGCCGACTCGATCGTCGTGCAGCGACCGGACGGCGAGGAGCGCGTGCGCTGCCACGCGAAGGTGTGGGCCTGCGGGGTGGCCGCCTCGCCGCTCGCTGCGATGCTCGCGGAGGCGACCGGTGCGGGCACCGATCGGGCGGGCCACATCGAGGTGCTGCCCGACTGCACCCTGCCCGGACACCCCGAGGTGTTCGCGGTCGGCGACATGATGTCCCTCGGGGGGCTGCCGGGCGTGGCGGAGGTGGCGATGCAGTCGGGTATCCACGCTGCGCGGACGATCGAGCGCCGGCTCGGCGGCGATGCGAGCGCGAAGCCCTTCCACTACCGCGATCTCGGGAGCATGGCGACGATCGCCCGCTTCCGCGCGATCGTCAGCTTCAAGGGCATCAAGGTCGGCGGGTTCATCGGCTGGCTGATGTGGGCGTTCGTGCACCTCACCTTCCTGACCGGCTTCAAGAACCGCTGGATCGCGCTGTTCAAGTGGCTCACCGCGTTCGTGGGCAGCTCCCGCGACGAGCGGACGATCACGATTCAGCAGGCCTCCGCGCGCGTCATCGCGGCGCGGTCGCACGTCGTGCCCGGTCAGGAAGACCTCTCGCGCCTGGTCGATCGGGCGGACGGCGGCTGAGGCGACCGCGTCTCGGCGCTTCAGCGTCGCGGATTGGCGTACGGCGGCAGTGCTCCAATCCTCCCGCGGCGCGAATCCCCACGCCGTCAGGCTACTGCCGAGATCACCGCCGACGGTGCGCGTCGGTGCATGATGTAGGCGGCCGCGAGGAGCAGCGCGGCCGCGTAGGCGAGGCTGACCGGGACGGCGGCGCCGACCGCGACGCTCCCTTCGATCGAGTGCTGGAGCAGCCGCTGTGCCCCCCAGAAGGGCAGGAACTTCGCGAGCGTCTGGGTGGACTGCAGCGTCAGCTGCACCCCCACCACGCCGATCAGGATCAGCACGCCCTCGAGCTCGTTGGGAACGAGCGCGCCGACCGCCAGCCCGAACGGGACGCTGGTGGCGGCGACGAGGCCGACTCCGGCCGCCAGCATCCATGGGTGCGGCGGGCTCGTGCCGAACACCATCACCACGCTGAACACGCCCGACACCGCGATGCCGAACAGCTCGAGCAGCAGCAGCCGGCCGAGCAGCAGCTCATAGGGGCTGTAGCCCGCGAGCACGAGGCGCTGATCGACCGGCCGCGCGGTCATCGCCACGAAGATCGAGGCGCCGGCGATCGAGAAGGCCATCGCGATGCCGCCGGTGATCACGGCGTTGCTGCCCGAGTGCGTGGACGCTCCGTAGAAGGCGAGCGGCAGGGCGGTCAGCAGGCCGAGCGCGAACCCGCGCCGAGCCAGCTCGCGCCCGGTCATCTCGGCCGGCACGAGGATCCGGCGCGATCTCATCGGGGCGCCTCCGCGGGCCCGCTCCGGATCGTCATCTCCACGATGCGATCCACGACCCTTTCCACGAGCTCGCTCTCGGCGAGGAGGTGCGTCACGACGACCACGCCGAGGCCCTCCGATGTCCAGCGCGCGACGTGCTCCCAGAAGCTCACGTAGGAGCCGTGGTCGAATCCCTGGTAGGGCTCGTCGAGCAGCAGCACGTTGGCTCCCCCGAGCAGGGCCAGCGCGAGGTTCACCTTCTGGCGCGCGCCTCCGGAGAGGTGTCGGGACTGGGTGCGCTCGGCGGTCGGGAACGAGAACTCCTCGAGCAGCCCGTGGCCTTCGCGGATCGCCTGCGCGCGCGAGATGCCGAGCGCGGGCGCGAGCAGCGCGAGGTGCTCGTCCGCGCTCAGCAGCTCGAACAGCCCCGGCTGCTGCGGGCAGAAGCCGACGCGGCCGCCGACGCTCACGCGCCCGCTGTCGGGGTGGATCAGCCCTGCGCAGATGCGCAGGAGGGTGCTCTTCCCGGCGCCGTTCTCGCCGATGATCGCGACCGCCTCGCCGGCGGCGACCGACAGCGAGACGTCCTCGAGGACCAGCCGCTCGCCGAACCGCTTGCTGATCCTGGATGCGTCCAGCAGCGCCGGCCCGTGAGGGCGGCGGGCGCCGGCCTCGCGGGTCGCAGGGGGGTCGGCCACCGGCGCGGTCACAGCCCGCCCCCGGACCGCGCCAGGGGGGTCGGGCGCAGGCGCCGCCATACCCGTGCGGTCGAGCGCCGGCTGGAGAGAGGGTCATGCGATGACGATACGCCACGGGCGCCGCGCGGATATCCGGTCTTTTCCCCGATGCTTCAATGCGGCGGGCACCCCGCGGGCGCGGTGCCTGCCGGCCCGGTGCGGCGCGGCGGGATTCTTCGGCCGGAGAGGCGCGACGAGGATGGAGTACTTCGCATACGGAACCAACATGTCGGGCGAGGTGATGCGAGCTAGGTGTCCGGGCCACCGGTTTCTCGGAGCTGCCGTTCTGCCCGCGCATCGGCTGGCGTTCAGCCGCCGGTCCGTGATCACCGGCACCGGCGTCGCCGACATCGTCGTCGATCCGGACGGTGAGGTGTGGGGGGCGCTGTACGAGCTCGGCGAGCGCGATCTCGGCCGGCTGGACATCAAAGAGGGGTTCGGCTTCGCCTATGTCCGGACCATGCTGGCCGTCACGACGGCCGAGGGGGCCGTGCACCGAGCGGTCGCCTACACGGTTCGCACCAGGGAGCCCGCGGAGGTCCGGCCGTCGGCCGAGTACCTGGAGCGGCTCATCGAGGGGGCGCGCGAGCGGCTGCTCCCGGGCCGCTACGTCGACTCCCTCAGGCGCCTCCTCGAGGACTGGGGCCCGGGGTGAGGACGTGGCGCCGCGACGTGCGCCCCCTCCAGTCGGGTGTGCTCAGACGGCCGCCAACTCGGCCGAGGATGACTCGCCGGCGAGCTCGGGGCTTCGCTCGTCGCGCGCCGTGATCCCGCGGACGGCCGGGCCGCTCAGCCCGCGCCGGTGGACCCAGCGCACCTGCGAGCGCTCCTCCGATGCGTCGGCGGTGACGGCGGCGATCTGCACGCGGGGGCGGTGGACCCAGCGCACCTGGGGACGCTCCGCGGGGCCGCTGTCGGCGTCGCGCTGGGCGAGCCACGCAGCGTACGGGTCGACGGGCACGCTCGGTGCGCTGAGCAGCTGCGCGTCGTGGCGGCTGGTGTCGTCGAGCCTGCATCCGGTGAACGGCTCGTAGCTCCCCGAACCGTCGATCTGGTGGTCCGGTGAAATGCTCCGCTTGGCGAGTTTGTTGACTAGAACGGGTCGCATGGCATGGTCTCCTGACTGGGTCTCGCGCTGGTGAATTTTGTGTGATCGATTCACATCTCGCGGTGGCGCCCGAGGCGCCGCCATCGTCGTAATTCGGTGTCCCGTGCACGTCGGGGGAAGGAAGGATGCACATCGCGCGGGGGTGGGGCGGAGGTGTTGGACGAACGACTTACAAATAGCCCCAACGATCCGCGCGCGTGTCGGTCGGGACGGTCACGACACCTGCCCCAATCGGGCAGCGGACGTCGTATCGCAGGCCGGCCCTGCCGAGTCGTCGAGAAGCGGCCGAGCGCCCGCTCGACGGTCAGGAGGAGCCGCTGAGGCGCGCCCGCTCGACGGTCAGGAGGAGCGGCGGCCGAGCGCCTCGTAGTGCGCGTCGGCGATCGCCCAGCGGCTCTCGCCGGTGCGCAGGCGCCGAGCGCCGATCTCGGACCCGCGGGCGTCGCGGCCGGCCTGGATTCCTCCGAGCCGCTCACGCGCGCCCTGCAGAAGCCTCGCCATCGCGGCGCTGCTAACACCGAAGCGCTCGGCGACGCCGGCCGGCCCGAGATCTCGGGCGAGATCGAGCATCAGATGGTCCCGCTCGCGTCGGAGCTCCTCCTTCTCGCGCTGGAGCGCAACCCGCTGCGCCGTCGCGGACCCGGTGTCGCCGGCGAGCAGCAGCTCACCCTCGTCGTGGCCCGGGGGCAGATCCTGATCCATGGCAGCAGTATTCCTCAAGCGCCGGACGGCGGCGGGCGCCGTTTCTCCCATCGTGCGGCATCCACGCGATCAGCGGGCGCTCGCACGCGATCGCCGATCGCGGAAACTGCGGCCTCAGCGAACCGGCGAGCCGCCTGCGAAACCCGGGTTCGCGGATCGTCGTGCCGGCGGTCGTCTCAGGGCCGCAGGCGTGCGAGCAGCGTCGGGACGTCCTTGATCGAGTCCACGATCGCGGTCGGGGTCACACGTGCTTTGAGCGCGTCCTGGCGGTACTTGCCGGTCCTCACGAGAACCCCGGGCAGGCCCGCCCCCATCGCCCCGCCGACATCCGCCTCGACGTCGTCCCCGATCATCACGCCGCGCTCGGTGCCGAGGTCTGCCATCGCCGCGAGAAAGAACTCGCGGGCGGGCTTGCCCACCGTCACCGCCTCGCGTCCCGTGGCGTACTCGAGCGCGGCCGCGTAGGCGCCCACGTCGAGCGCGAGCCCGTCGGAGCGGCGCCAGTAGCGGTTGTGCTGGAGCGCCACGAGCTCGGCCCCGTCCATCATCGCGCGAAACGCGCCGTTGAGGACCTCGGGCGTGAAGCCGTCGCCGAGATCGCCGAGGATCAGCGCATCGGCGTGCTCCCCCGGGCCGCATGAGTCGAGCCCGGCGAGATCCTCGAGCAGCCCGTCGCTGACGAGCACCGACACCGACGCGAACCCGCGCTCGCGGCAGTAGCGCTCGGCCATCGCGGCGGGCGTGAGCACCTCCTCGATCGCGACCTCGAACCCCATCCCGAGCAGGTGCTCGAGGACCGCGCGCCGCGAGCGCGAGGTGGTGTTCGTCAGAAGCCTCACGCCCGCCGAGAGCCCGCGGAGCTCGGCGAGCGTCTCCCGGGCCCCCTCGATCGGCTCGTCGCCGACGTAGAGAACGCCGTCGATGTCGAGCAGAACCCCGAACCGGCCGTCGCCGCGAGCGGTCATCGCTGAACAGTAGACGGGTGGCGTGGGCGAGGAGCGCACCGTCGGCGACCGTGACCTTCGCTAGCTTGAGGAGAGGATGTCCGACCTCGTGCAGGCAACACTCGAGGCGCCCACCAGCATTCCCGTCTCCGCGCGGGCACTCACGCGCCGCTACGGCGAGGGAGGCACGGCCGTGCAGGCGCTCCGGGGCGTGGACCTCGACGTGCGCAGCGGGGAACTCGTCGCCGTGATGGGCCCCTCGGGCTCGGGGAAGTCCACGCTCATGCATCTGCTCGCGGGGCTCGACAAGCCGACCTCGGGCACCGTGGCGATCGCCGGCACCGAGCTCGGCGCGCTGGACGACGAGGCGCTCACGCGGCTGCGCCGGGTGCACATCGGCTTCATCTTCCAGTTCTTCAACCTGCTGCCGATGCTCAACGCCGAGGAGAACGTCGTGCTGCCGCTCTCGATAGCCGGCGAGCGGCCGGACACGGCGTGGGTCGCGGAGCTGATGTCCAAGGTCGGCCTCGACGGCCGGCGCGGTCACCGCCCCTCCGAGCTTTCCGGCGGGGAGCAGCAGCGGGTGGCGATCGCACGGGCACTGGTCACCCGCCCGACGATCCTGCTGGCGGATGAGCCGACGGGCAACCTCGACTCGAGGACCGGCGGCGAGATCCTCGCGCTGATGCGCGATTCGGTCGACGCGTACGGGCAGACGACGATCATGGTCACCCACGACCCGCGCGCCGCCTCGATCGCCGACCGGATCCTGTTCATCGCCGACGGCCAGATCGTCAAGGAGCTCACGGGCGTCACGGCGGCGGAGGTGCTGACCGTCATGGGCGAGCTCTCGGCGTGATCCGGGTCGCGCTCAAAGGCCTGGCCGGCCGCAAGCTGCGCGCCGCGCTGACCGCCGTGGCGATCGTTCTGGGAGTGGCGATGATCAGCGGCACCTACATCCTCACGGACACGATCAAGTCGGCGTTCGGGACGGTCTTCTCCGACGTCTACAAGCACACCGACGTGGTGATCTCGGGCAAGAGCGCCATCGGCGGCGCCGAAGGGGAAGGGGAAGGCGAACGGAAAGGCGCCGTGCCCGCCTTCTCCGAATCGCTGCTCGCGAGCGTGCGGGCGCTGCCCGGCGTGGCCGAAGCGCAGGGCGCGGTCGAAGACCGGGCGCAGCTCGTCGGACGCGACGGCAAGGTGATCGCGACGGGCGGCGCGCCCGGGCTCTCGTTCAGCGTGCACCCGAACGGAAACCAGCGCTTCAACCCGCTGACGCTGGTGGCGGGCACGTGGCCCTCCGGGCCGGGCGAGGTCGCGATCGACGCCAACACCGCCGAACGGGACCACTACATCGTTGGCGAGACGATCGGGGTGATCGCGCGCGGCGCCGAGCAGCATCTTCGCATCGCCGGGGTCGCCAAGATCGGAGGCGTCTCTTCGCTGGGCGGCGCGACGATGGCGATCCTCGACTTCCCCGTCGCTCAGCGGCTGTTCGGCAAGGAGAACGAGCTCGACTCGATCTCCGTTGCGGCCAAGGGCGGTTACACGCCGGCTCAGCTGGTGCGCGAGATCCAGCCGCTGCTGCCCGCCAACGCGCAGGTGCGAACCGGCGAAGCGCAGGCCAAGCAGGCGACGAAGGACACCAACGGCTTCCTCTCGATCATCCAGGATTTCCTGCTCGCGTTCGCGGGCGTGGCGCTGTTCGTCGGCGGCTTCGTGATCGCCAACACGCTGTCGATCACGATCGCCCAGCGCACGCGCGAGCTGGCGACGCTGCGCACGCTCGGCGCGAGCCGCAGGCAGGTTCTCCGCTCGGTGCTGGTCGAAGCGTTCCTGCTCGGTCTGCTCGCGTCGGTCGTCGGGCTGTTCCTCGGGCTGGGGCTGGCCAAGGGCCTGAACTCGCTGTTCGTCTCGTTCGGGATCGACCTGCCGCAGGCCGCGACCGTGTTCGCGACCCGGACGATCGTGGTGTCGCTTGTCGTCGGGGTCGCGATAACCGTGCTCGCCGCGCTGCGGCCGGCGATCAGGGCGACGCGCGTGCCGCCGATCGCGGCCGTGCGCGAGGGCGCGCTGCTGCCGCCCTCGCGGTTCGCGCGGTTCGGTCCCTACGCAGCGCTGCTGGCGATCGGGGCGGCGCTGGCGCTGATGCTCGTGGGCCTGTTCGTCGGCTCGCTGTCGAGCACACAGCGCCTGCTCGCGATCGGGGTGGGCGCGGCCGCCCTGTTCGTCGGCGTGGCGATGCTCGCCAAGACGCTCGTTCCGCCACTGGCCTCCGTGCTCGGCTGGCCCGCCACGAAGATCGGCGGCACGGCGGGTAGGCTCGCGCGGGCGAACTCGATGCGCAACCCCGCGCGCACGGCCTCCACGGCCTCCGCGCTGATGATCGGCCTCGCGCTGGTGACGCTCGTGTCGGTGCTCGCGGCCGGTCTGAAGTCGACGTTCGAGGGGTCGATCAACGAACTGTTCGGCGCCGACTACGCGCTCACGGCGACCAACAACTTCTCGCCGATCTCGACCGCCTCCGCCGAAGCGCTGCGGCGCGTGCCGGGCGTCGAGGTCGTATCCGGCGTGCGCGCCGGAGCGGGCCGCGCCTTCGGCGGCACGATCAACGTGAGCGGGGTCTCGGGCGACATCAGCCGGGTGATCACGGTCAAGTGGCAGCACGGCTCGCAGGCCATCCCGGGCGAGCTCGGCTACGGTGGCGCCTTCGTCTCGAAGGCGTACGCGAGCAGTCTGAACCTCCACGTCGGCTCGCCGATCGCCGTCGAGACCCCCTCGGGAAGGGTCATGCACCTGCACCTCGTCGGCATCTACGCGCCGCCGAAAGGCGGCTCGCCCTACGGCGACGTCACGATCTCCACCGCGCGGTTCGACGCCGAATACGAAAACCCCCAGAACGTCTACACGTTCGTGGACGTCGCCGGCGGAGCCACCGCCGCGAACACGCATCGCCTCGAAGCCGCCCTCGTCGGCTTCCCGGACGCGAAGATCCAGACCGAGAGCCAGTTCAAGGCCAATCAGGAGAAGGGGATCGACACGCTGCTCAACCTCCTCTACGTGCTGCTCTCGCTGTCGATCCTCGTCAGCCTGTTCGGCATCGTCAACACGCTCGTGCTGACAGTGTTCGAGCGCACTCGCGAGCTCGGTATGCTGCGCGCCGTCGGGATGACGCGTCGCCAGCTGCGCCGCATGATCCGGCACGAGAGCGTCGTGACGGCACTGATCGGCGCGGCGCTCGGAATCCCGCTCGGGATCGTGCTCGCACTGATGGTCGGCCGCGCGATCGAATACCCGGCCTTCACGATCCCGGTGGGCACGCTCGTGGTGTTCGTGATCGCGGCGATCATCGCCGGTCTGCTCGCGGCGATCTTCCCGGCCCGCCGCGCCGCACGTCTGAACGTGCTCGCGGCGCTGCAGTACGAGTAGCTCGCAGGAGCCCGACACGATGAGCCCCGCAATGGACTTCGACGAGGCCGCATCGCGCCGGATCGAGGCTGCGTACACGACCCCCGACCTGGTCCGCCAGCGCGGTGCCGTCCGCGCTGCGCTGGACCTGAGGCCCGGCGAGCATGTGCTCGACATCGGCTCGGGACCGGGGCTGCTCGCGCACGAGATGGCGGCCGACGTCGGACCGGGTGGCTCCGTCGACGGTGTCGACCCCTCCGACAGCATGCTCGCGATCGCCCGCCGCCGCGAGCCGGCCGCCGGCGCGGCCACGGTCACGCTCGCGCCCGGTGACGCCGGCATGCTCGAGTTCGCCGACGGGCGTTTCGACGCGCTGACCGCCACGCAGGTGTACGAGTACGTGGCCGACCTGCCGGCCGCCCTCGCCGAGGCCCGCCGCGTGCTGCGCCCCGGCGGACGGCTGCTGATCCTCGACACCGACTGGGACTCGATCGTGTGGCACTCCAGCGACCGCGAGCGGATGCGGCGCGTGCTCGGGGCCTGGGATGAGCACCTCGTCGATCCCCATCTCCCGCGACGCCTGGGCGCGCTTCTCGAGGACGCGGGGTTCGAGGTGAGGGAGCGGGCGGCGATCCCGCTGTTGAACGCCGGCTTTGACCCCGACAGCTTCAGCGCGGGACTGATCGGCATGGTCGCCGCCTTCGTCCCCGGCCGCCACGGGCTCACCGAGTCCGACGCGCGTGACTGGGCGGGGGACCTCGCCGGGCTCGGGAGCGAGTACTTCTTCAGTCTCAACCGATATCTGTTCCTGGCGGTGCGCTGAGGGCCGAGGGCGTGTCGCGGGCGGGCCGGGCGGATCGCCGGGGTCGGCTTGACCCGTGGCCCCGGCAACTGAACACCGGCCCTCCGGGCATCGCGAGCTTGACTCTCAGGGCCCGGCGAGCCCCTGCGCCGTCAGCCGCCTGTCGGGACCCGGCGCCCGGCCGCGACCGGCGGGACGCGTGCGCGGATCTCCGCGAGCAGTCGACCGGCGAGCGCGGCGTGGTCCTCTCCCTGCCGGTGGGTGGGGCCGGCCGGGCGGAACAGCTCGATGCTCACCCGCGGGCGGCGCGGGAAGCGCACGAGATCTGTGCCGCCGGCGACCGCCGCGAGGACCACCTGTGCCTCGGGGGAGGCATGGATGAGGCGTGCCACGCCGCGTCGGGCGCGCACCTGCCGCCCGCCCGAGAGCGCGCCCTCGGGGAAGATGCATATCGCCTCGCCGTTGGTGAGTGCATCCACGGCCGCCTGCAGCGCCGCGGTGTCGCCGGCACCGCGGCGAATCGGGATCTGCCGGACGCCGTCCATCACCGCGGCGACGATGCGCCAGCGCCACAGCCGGTCCATCGCGAGAAAGCGCAGCGGCCGGCCGGCGCGCATGAGCGTGTCGGCGACCACGAGGGGGTCGAGCATGCTGTCGTGGTTGGCGACGACGAGCACGGCGACGTTCGCGGGCGGGAGCGCCTCGCGGCCGTGGACCTCGAGCCTGCACCATCGGCGCAGGGGCACCCCGAGCAGCACCAGCAGACGGTATAGGCGCTCTCCGGCGTGCCGCGCTTGCATCGGCGCAGTATCGCGACCGGCGAGCGCGATCGCTCACTGCTCCGGTTCGTGCTCCCGGCGAACGCTCGAGAGGATCCGCACGAGGGTCGCGAGGTCGCCGGCGCTCAGCTCGAGCATGCCCGCCGGTGGCCGCGCCAGGAGTTCGTCGGCCCGCCGGGCCACCGCCGCACCCTTCGGTGTCGCGACCACGAGCTTGACCCGGCGGTCGGTGGGATGGGCCTGGCGCTCCACCAGGCCCTCGCGCTCGAGGTCGTCGATCACGCTAGTGAGGTTGGGCGGATCGACCACGAGCATCGCCGCCAGCTCGCCCATCGGCATCGGCCGGCGGGCGACCCGCCGCAGCGCCTTGAGCTTGCCGAAGCTCAGGCCGGCCCGATCGCTCACTTCCCGGCGGCGCTCGTTGTCCAACACGAGGTCGGCCATCGCCTGCCAGGCCTCGCGGGCCGAGCTGTCGTTATCCGCGCCGGTTTCGCTCATGCCGGGCTTCCCTCGAGGAACTCCGGGTTGATGGACTCGGCGGTGCGTCGCGCGGTGGCCCCGGCCCATGGGGATGTTGCGAGCAGGCCGAGAGCAAGCACGACCGCCCCGCAGCCCGCCAGCACCCACCAGCCGGCGCGGCTGGCGAGGGCGAAGTCTCCGACGCTCGGCTTCTGCAGGGACGCCGAGACCAGCGAGCCGACCACCGCCACGCCGAGCGTCTGTCCGACCTGTCGCGAGGTGCTCGCGATCGCCGCGGCCACGCCCGCCTGCGCCCGCGGCATGCCCGCGACGGCGGTGTTGGTGATCGGAGCGTTCACGAAGCCGAAGCCGATGCCGAAGATCACGTACGCCACGAACAGCCACGTGAACGGAGTCGTCGCGGTGAGCCCTACGAGCATCAGGCAGCTGACCGACAGCGCGACACCGGCGATCAGCAGCGGTATCCGGCCGCCTCGCCGGCCGACTATCCGGCCCGACAGCGGCGGGAGGAGCATCGTCATCGCCGCCATCGGCAGGGTGTAGATGCCCGCCTGGAGCGGGGAGAGCCCGCGCACGTCCTGGAGGTAGAGGGTGTTGAGGAACAGGAACCCGCCGAGGGCGGCGAACGAGGCGACCGCGATGACCGCGGCAGCCGAGAACGGCACGGAACGGAAGAAGCGCAGGTCGATCAGGGGCTCGCTGGAGCGGTGCTCGCAGACGAGCAGCGCAGCCAGGGAGCAGGCGGCGAGGGTGAACGCCCCGACGATGAGCGGCGAGGACCAGCCGTGGCCGGGGGCTTCGATGATGCCGTAGGTGAGCGATGCCAGGAGCGTGATCACGAGCACCTGCCCGGGGAGGTCGACCTTCCTCGCCACCGGCGCTTTGGACTCCGGGACGTAGCGCCGGGCGAGAACCGCCGCGGTCAGCGCGACCGGGATGTTGATCCAGAAGATGGACCGCCATCCGGCCGAGCTCACGAGCAGTCCGCCCACCACGGGGCCGAGGGCCATCGAGACCCCGACCACGGCCGCCCATACCCCGATCGCCTGGGCTCGCTCCCGCGGGATCGTGAAGGTGTTGGTGATGATCGACATCGCCACCGGGTTCAGCATCGATCCGCCCACCGCCTGGACCATGCGGAAGACGACAAGCATCGCCTGGCTGGTGGCCAGACTGCACAGCAGCGACGCGGCGGCGAAGGTGAGCAGCCCGATCACGAAGGTGCGACGGCGCCCGAGGCGGTCTGCCGTGGAGCCGGACAGCATGAGCAGGCTGGCGAGCACCAGGGTGTAGGCGTCCACCGTCCACTGCAGGCCTGACAGGGGAGCGTGGAAGGCCCGGCCGATCGATGGCAGCGCGACGTTGACGATCGTGACGTCGAGCCCCACGATCAGCAGGCTCATCGAGCAGATCAGCAGGATGCCGATCCGCCGGTGCCCGCTGAGCTCGGCCGTCACGGGCGGACGCGGGCCGGGAGTGCTTTCCTAATCATAATAATAATATTACCATAACTATCAGCTCGCCGCTTGGGTGTGCTGGCCCTCCACGATGGGGTGGGTCACCTCGGGCAGCGGCCTGCGGGCGATCGCGGCCGCCTCGCCGGGGGCGATCCCGAACGCGCGCAGCACGCCCTCGGCGTGCACGGAGTCGGGCTCATCGCCGTCGTAGCCGGTGAGCACGGCGCGCATCACCGAGATCAGCGCACCGCCGCTGGCCAGCAGCGCGAGTTCCGGGCCCGCAACCGCGAAGCGGCCACACTCGATGCCGCGCATGAGGTCTTTCGAGGCGGAGTCTTTCTGCGTGGCGATGACGAGGCGGAAGGACTCCTCCAGGCGCACCATCAACCACGCCCACTCGGGCCCCTCGCTGGCCAGCCGCACCCAGTGGCGGTGCGCGATCGAGACCGCCTCGGCCGGGTCGCTGACCTTCGCGCGCCTGGAGTCGAGCGCGGCCAGCTGCTCGGTGTAGGTCTGCTCCAGAAGCGCCGAGAGGAGGTCGTCCTTGGAGGCGAAGTGGTTGTAGAACGAGCCGACGCCGAGATCCGCCGCATCCGTGATCTCGGCAACCGCGGTCGCCTCGAATCCCTGCTCGGCGAACAGCCGGCGGCCGGACGCGAGCAGTGCCGCCCGCGTCCGCGCCTTGCGGCGCTCCTGCCTGCCCTGTGCGCCGTCACGCCCGCCTGCGCCCTGCCTGCCCTGGGTGTTCGGTCCGGTGGCCATGGCCTCACTATACTGAATCCAACATCAGTATTGACGGCAGCTTCATGGCTTGCTAGGTTCGCCGTCATGACAACCGCGAGATCCACCTCAGACGATCAGGGCGCCTGCGAGCAGGAGGTGCCGGTGCTGATCGTCGGCGGCGGCGGCGCGGGGCTGACCGCGTCGATGCTCCTCGCCGGCCTGGGGGTGCCGACGCTGCTCGTCAGCTCGCTGCCGACCACCTCGAGGCTGCCGAAGGCGCATGTGCTGAACATGCGGGCGATGGAGATCCTGGAGGACGTGGGCGCCGCGCGGGAGATCGAGCGGCGCAGCACGCCGGCCGAGGCGATGGCCGCAACCGCGTTCTTCGCGGGCGTCGCCGGCGGTGAGGGCTACGGTCGCGTGATCCGGCGGCTGGAGTGCTGGGGCGCCGGCGGCGCCGACGAGAACTGGGCGTCCGCCAGCGCGATGCGCCAGATGAACCTGCCGCAGATCCGCCTGGAGCCGGTGCTGCGCGAACGGGCCGAGGAGCTCTCGCCGGGCACGGTCCGCTTCGGTCACGAGCTGATCGCGCTGCGGCAGGAGGAGGGCGGGGTTGTGTCGCTGATCCGCGAGCGCGACGGAGGGCGCGAGTACCGGATCCGCTCGCAGTACGTGATCGGCGCCGACGGCGGCCGCACGATCCCGGGCCTGCTCGGGATCGAGTACGAGGGCCTCGGCGTGCTCGGCCGCGCCGCGACGATCCACGCCACAGCGGACTTCTCGCGGCTGCTCGGCCAGGAGGACGTGCTGCTGCGCTGGTGCCTCTCGCCGCAGGTCGGGACCGCGGTCGTGATGGTGCCGATGGGGCCCGAGCGGTGGGGAACGAGCTCGGAGGAGTGGGTGATCCATCTCAACTACGCTCCCGATGATCCCAGGGCGGAGTCCGACGAGGCCGTCGAGGGCGACATCCGGGCCGCGCTCGGCATCGGCGAGCACCCGATGGACATACACGTGATCACCCGCTGGACCCTCGAAGGCGTGCTCGCGTCGAGGTTCCGCGACGGCCGGGTTCTGCTCGCGGGCGACGCCGCGCACCGTCACCCGCCGACCGGCGGGCTGGGGCTGACGAGCGCGATACACGACGTGCACAACCTCTGCTGGAAGCTCGCCGCGGTGATCGGCGGGCGGGCCGGCGAGTCCCTGCTGGACACCTACGAGGCCGAGCGCCGTCCCGTCGATGCGCGCAACGTCCAGCGCTCCCTGGAGAACGCCGTCAACCACCTGCAGATCACGATGGCGCTGGGGCTCAGCAAGGACAGCACCGAGCAGGAGAACTGGGCGCGGCTGCAGCGGCTGTGGAGCGACCGCCCCGATGACGAGGAGCTCCGCCGCGAGGTGCTGCGCCTGATGCGCTCCTCCTCGATGGAGTTCGGCGAGCTGAACGTGGAGTACGGCTACGCCTACGACTCCGACGCGGTTCTCGGCGACGGCAGCCCCGCGCCCGAGCCGCTCGAGGAGATCCGCGTCTATGAGCCCTCCACCCGCCCGGGGTGCCCGCTGCCGCACGCGTGGATCGAGGAGGAGGACGGCACCCGCCACCCGATCAAGGACCTAGTGCGGGCCGGCCGCTTCCTGCTGATCGCCGGCGAGGATGGCGAGGCATGGTCTCGGGCGGCGCGGGAGCTGGCCGATGAGCGCGGCCTGCCGCTCGACGGTGTGCGCATCGGGCACACCGACGGGGACCTGTTCGACCCCAGATGCACCTGGCTGCGCCGCCGCGGCATCGGCCCCGACGGCGCGATCCTGGTCAGGCCCGACCGCTTCGTCTGCTGGCGCAGCCTCGGCGCGGGGACGGACCCGCGGAGCGAACTGGAGTCCGCGCTGGACACGGTCCTCGCCACGGTGCCACGTGCCGCGGGCGCCGCCCGTCCCGCCGCAGGCGCAGCCGCATGAGCCCCGAACGCGTCGACGTCGCGATCGTCGGCTACGGCCCGGTGGGCCAGGCGCTCGCGCTGGCGCTCGGACGCGCCGGGCATCGCGTGGCCGTCGTCGAGCGCTTCGGAGAGGCATACCGGATGCCGCGGGCCGTTCACATCGACCACGAGATCATGCGCCTGCTGCAGGACCTCGGCCTGGCGGCCGAGCTGGCCGGCGAGATGGTGCCGCTCAGCGAGTACCGCTGGTTCGGCGCCGACGGGGAGCCGCTGATGACGCTGGGCCAGACGGCCCCCGCGACCTCGGGCTGGGAGCCCGACTATCTGTTCTTCCAGCCGGCGCTCGAGGCGACGCTCGACCGGGCCGTCGCGGCCCAGCCGTCGGTCACGGTGCTCCGCGGCTGGGCCGCCGAGGAGCTGGAGAGCTCCCGCGACGGCGCGCGGCTGACGGTCCGTCGTGTGCAGGAGGGGGGACCGCAGGGCGAGGTCCTCGAGATCGAGGCCCGCTGGCTGGTCGGTGCCGACGGCGCCAACTCGTTCGTGCGCGAGAGCGTCGGCATCGAACGCCGCGACCTCGGCTTTCGCGAGCGCTGGTTCGTCGTCGACGTCCAGCCCCGGGACGGGTTCGATCCGGCAGGGCTGGCGCCCGCCTGCCAGTGGTGCGACCCGACGCGGCCGACCACCCACGTGCTCGGAGGACCGCGCCACCACCGCTGGGAGTTCATGCTGCTCCCCGGCGAGCAGGAGAGCGACTTCGCGGAGGCCTCGCGCGCATGGGACCTGCTGGCGCCGTGGTGCGGCCCGGACAGCGCGAAGCTGGTCAGGTCGGCCGTCTACGAGTTCCGCTCGATGCTCGCCGAGCGGATGCGCATCGGTCCCGTGCTGCTGGTCGGCGACGCCGCGCACCTGACACCGCCGTTCCTCGGCCAGGGCCTCTGCTCGGGCCTGCGCGATTCCGCCAACGTCGCCTGGAAGCTCGACCTGGTGCTGCGGGGCATCGCGCCGTCCGATCTGCTCGACACCGTCGAGCTGGAGCGCCAGCCGCAGAACGAGTGGATCATCACGCTCGCCATCAACCTCGGCCGGGTCCTGTGCGAGCTCGACCCGCAGGCCGCGGCCGGGAGGGACGAGGCGCTGCGCTCGGCCGAGGAGCCGCCGCCGATCGCGCTCGCGCCGCTCGACGCGGGCGTGCTGAGGACCGGCGCCGGCGGAGCGCCGGCCGCACTCGCGGGCACCCTGTCGGTGCAGGCGCGGGTCGAGCGCGGCGGCCGCCGGGGCCTGTTCGACGATGTCGTCGGGTCCGGCTTCACGCTGCTTGCGGCCGGCGGCGACCCGCTCGCCGGTCTCGGCGACAGCCACAGGTACCTGCTGGCCGAGCTCGGCTGCAACGTCGCATCGCTGCAGCAGGACGCTCCGCACGGCCTGCGCGACCTCGACGGGCGCGCGACCGGCTGGCTCGCCGGGGCCGGTGTCCACGCCGTCCTGGTGCGTCCGGACCTGTACGTGTTCGGCGCCGCCGGCGACCAGGCGGGGGTCGCCGCCCTGATAGACGACCTGTCCGCCCGGCTCGGCGTGCGGGACCGCAGCGCAACCAACAAGGAGGCCAGATGAGCACCGCGACGGTGATCCACCCGAAGTTCCATCACGTCAACCTCAAGACAACCCGCCTGCAGGAGATGATCGACTGGTACGGCACCCTGCTCGGCGTCGAGGTGCAGCATCAGGCCGATGACGGGGCGTGGCTGACCAACGACGAGGCCAACCACCGGATCGCGCTGCTCGCCTTCGACGGCTTCGTGGACGACCCGGACAAGGACACCCGCACGGGAATGCACCACAGCGCGTTCGAGTACGACAGCTTCGAGGATCTCAACGCCAGTTATCTGCGCCTGCGCGAGACGGGCATCACACCCGATATCTGCCTCGACCACGGCATGACCTTCTCCTACTACTACAAGGATCCCGACGGCAACTACGTCGAGCTGCAGTGCGACATCTTCGGCGACTGGGCGACGTCGAGCCGGTGGATGCACGACAGCGAGGAGTTCCACGCGAACCCGATGGGCACCTTCGTGGACCCGGCGCTCGTTGCAGCGGCCGCGGCCGAGGGCGCGAGCTTCGCCGAGATCCACGAGCGAGCGAAGGCGAAGGAGTTCTCGCCCGAGGCGGCCCCTGTCGACATCCCCTACGCGGAGTGAGTGATGCGCCTGGTGACGTTCGACGATGGCAGCGGTCCGCGGGCCGGTGTGCTGCTCGGCGGGGAGGTCGCCCCCGTGTCCGGCCTGGATGCGCCGGCCGGCTCGGTCCGGGGCCTGCTCGAGGCCCTGGACGCGGACGGGCTGGCCGAGCTTGGGCGGCGCGCGCAGGACGGCCGCGAGCGGCTGGCGCTGTCCGCAGTGCGCCTGCTCCCCCCGGTCACCGATCCCGAGAAGATCATCTGCCTGGGCCTCAACTACCGCGACCACGCGGAGGAGACCGGTCAGGAGATCCCCGCCGCACCGCTGTGGTTCGGCAAGTTCGCCAACTCCCTGATCGGCAGCGGCCAGGACATCGTCCTGCCGGCCGCCCACCCCGACTACGTGGACTACGAGGCCGAGCTGGCGGTGGTGATCGGGCGGACGGCCAACCGGGTGCAGGAGGCCGACGCGCTGTCGTACGTCGCCGGGGCGATGCCGTTCAACGATGTGAGTGCGCGCGACCTGCAGCTCCAGAACCCGCTGTGGACGAGCGGCAAGGCGGTCGACACGTTCGCGCCCTGCGGTCCCGCGCTCGTGACGCTCGAGGAGGCCGGGGACCTGGGCACGCTCGGCCTGCGTACGAGGATCAACGGCAGGGTCGTCCAGGAGGGCAACACCGCGAACCTCATCTTCTCCGTCGCGAGTGCGGTCGCCTGGCTGTCGCGGACGATCACGCTCCTGCCCGGCGACATCATCGCCACCGGCACGCCCGCGGGCGTCGGGGGGCCGCAGGGCATCTTCCTGCGCGACGGTGACACCGTCGAGGTCGAGATCGACGGGCTCGGTGTGCTCGCCAACCCGGTGCGCCGGCAGTGAGGGCTCTCACCCGCGCGCGGCTCTGACGCTCACGGGCACCCGGGGAGCAGGGCGGGCCGGGCGCGTGTCTGCCGGGCCTAGTCCTCCTCCGCCAGGGCCAGCAGCTCCTCGGGGGTGATCACCGCCGCGATCGCCGGGTGGTTGGACTCCATGTGCTCGCGCCCGAGCGCCACGACCTGGTCGTCGTCCTCGCCTCGAACGACATAGCCGCACTCGCAGACGATCCGCTTGGCCATGCAGATATTCTCGCTGATGTGGTCGTGCAGCTGTGTGGCTCCCTCATCGTGAGATCCGCCGGTGCGGACCTCGCGGGCCGGCTGCCGGGGGCCCAGGGCCGGGTCGCGTTCGCGTGGCTGGTGTGCAACCGGCATCGCGACGCGCCGCGGGAGGAGCTCGCCACCGCGATCTGGGGAGAGGAGCGCCCGGCGGCGCCGTCCGAGGCGCTGCGCGCCCTGCTGTCGAAGCTTCGTGCGGTGGTTGGGCGTGACCTGCTCCCCCCGGGCGGGCCGTTGCGTCTCGCGCTCGCCGACGGCGCAAGCGTCGATGTGGAGCTGGCGACGCGCTCGATCCACGACGCGGAGTCGGGGATCGCGCGCGAGGAATGGGAGCGCTCCTGGATCGCCTCCCAGGCCGCCATGAACACCACGCGCCGTGCCTTCCTGGCCGGGCACGATGGTGAATGGGTCGAGCAGCGCCGCAGAGAGCTCGGCGGTGTCCACACGCGAGCCCTCGCAGCCCTCTCCACGGCCGCGCTACAGCTCGGCGGCACAGAGCTGCCGACCGCCGAGCGGGTAGCACGCGAGCTGGTGCTCGCCGAGCCGCTGAGCGAGGGCGCGACCGAGCTGCTGATGCGAGCGCTCGACGCGCGCGGCGAGCGTCCCGCCGCCCTCGTCGCCTACGAGGAGCTTCGCTCGCGGCTGCGCGAGGAGATCGGGGTGGCGCCCGGGTCGCAGCTACGGGCGCTGCACTCCGAGATCGTCACGCGGTGACGAGGCGCCAACGCCTGATCGCCACACGGTGACGAGGCGCCAACGCTGCGCCAACGGCCCGGCGGAATGATCCGCCGATGACCGCAACAGATGAGCCGACCGGCCGCTCCGCCCGCGCCGGCCGCGCCCGAGGTCTCGGCGCCCGCGCCCGCGCCGAGACCTCGGGCGCGCGAGGCGAGATGCAGTTGCAGGCCGGCGACGCCGAGATCCGTCACGCGACGGCGGCCGTGAACGGGATCAGGCTGCACTACGCCCACGCAGGCGCGGGGCCGCTGATCGTGTTCCTGCACGGCTTCCCCCAGTTTCACTACGCCTTCCGTCACCAGCTGCGGGCGTTCGGCGCCGACCACCTCGCCGTCGCGCCCGACCAGCGCGGCTACAACCTCTCCTCGAAGCCAGAGGGCGTCCACTGCTACGGGATCTGGCATGCGGTTGAGGATCTGCGGGCGCTCGTCGAGCAGCTCGGCTACGGGCGTTTCGTGCTCGTCGGCCACGATTGGGGGAGCCTCGTGGCATGGGCGTTCGCGCTCCATCATCCGCAGATGCTCAGGGCGATGGTCAGCCTCGGGGGCGCCCACCCCGCCGTGCTCGATCAAGCGCAACGCGAGGACGAGGAGCAGATCCGGGCCAGCCAGTACCTCCTCGGCCTCCGCCGGCCTGATGCGATCGAGGCGATCGCCGCCGACGACTTCGCCGCGCTCGAGCAGGCGCTCGAGCATCCCTTCCTACGCGAGGAGGATCGCGAGGCCTACAGGCGATCGTGGCGTGTTCCGCGGGCGGTCGAATCGGCGCTGCACTGGTATGAGGTGGAGGGGATCGCGCCGCCGGACCGCCACGGCACCCCCGGCCACGGCAACTACGCCCACGATGTCGCCCCACTGCTCATCGACGTGCCCACGATGGTCATCTATCCGGAGGCCGACCCGTATGTCAGGCCGGGCTCGCACGCCGGTCTCGATCGCTACGTTCGCAACCTCACCTTCCGGACCGTGAAGGACGGCGCACACTGGATCGCCGAGCAGCACCCGGAGCTCGTCAGCCGAGAGATCCGGGAGTTCCTGGCCGCGCAGGCCGCCGCCCCCGGCGGAGCCTGACGCCGGCCGAGCCCGGCGGGTCGATGTGGAGCGCGGGCAGAGGCGCGTGGTCGTGCCGGTGCGCCGCTACGCTCGCACCGTGACCCCCGAGGATCTCGGCAACCTCGCGCATCTGCGCCGCGCCCGCGACATGATGGACCGCGAGTACGCCAGCCGGCTGGACGTCGCCGCGCTCGCCCGCGCGGCGCTGATGTCCAGTGCGCACTTCTCGCGCCAGTTCCGCGCGACCTACGGCGAGACCCCCTACGCGTACCTGATGACGCGGCGGATCGAGCGGGCGAAGGCGCTGCTGCGGCGCGGCGACATGTCGGTCACCGAGGTCTGCGGCGCCGTCGGCTGTACGTCGCTCGGCTCGTTCAGCGCCCGCTTCACCCAGCTGGTGGGGGAGACGCCGACGGCCTACCGGGCCGGCGACCACGGCGCGCTCGCGAGCGTGCCGGGCTGCATCGCCAAGGACCTCACCCGTCCGAGCCGCACACCGAGCAGGATCGGAGAAGCGGGCGCGGCTCGGACGCCCTAGCCTTGGCCCCATGAACCTCACGCTCTCGACGTGCTTCGTCCTCGTCCATGACCCCGACCCCGCCCTGGAGTTCTACCGCGACACGCTCGGCCTCGAGCTGCGCAACGACGTCGCCCGCGGAGACTTCCGCTGGATCACCGTCGGCGCCGCTACCCAGCCCGGCGTCGCGATCGTCCTGACGAACTACCTCAACGGCAGCCCCGCCGATGCCGACGCGCTCGCCGCCCTCCTCGCCAAGGGCGCCCTCAACGGAGTGCACTTCCACACCGACGACCTCGACGGGACCTTCGAGAAGCTGAGCGCCGCGGGCGCCGAGATCGTGCAGGAGCCGACCGAGCAGCCGTGGGGCACACGGGACTGCGCCGTGCGCGACCCGTCCGGCAACATGGTGCGCATCGACCAGCCGCCCGGCTCCTAGACGCTCACGTGCTCGCCCCCTCGGCAGAGGGCCTGCCCTGAGGGTGCGCCTCACGCTGCGGAGCGCCGTCGCCGTCGCCGTCGGCGGGGGCCTCGGCGTGCGCGTGCGCGGCTCCCTGCGCGGTGGCGGCGCGCGCGGGCTCGACCGCCACGAGGACCAGGCCCAGCGCGCAGCCGACCAGCGCGGCCGCGACCCAGAAGGCGAGGTGGTAGCCCGAGGTCAGCGCGGACGCGGGCGGATGCCCGGCCGCTTTCAGGGCGTTGCTGTGTGAGGTCGAGAGCGTGGCCAGCACCGCCAGCCCGAGCGCGCCACCGACCTGAGCGGTGGTGTTCACGAGGCCCGACGCCAGGCCCGCGTCCTGTGGCGTGGCGCCCGACATCGCGAGGTTCATGAGCGCGGGAAACGCGATGCCCGCGCCGAGGCCGAGCAGCAGCATCGACGGTGCGACCTGTGTCAGGTAGTCGGCGTGCACGGGCGCGAGCGCGAACACGACGAGGCCCGCGAGCACCAGCGAGAGGCCCGTCAGCAGCGCGCGCCGCGGTCCGAGCGAGACGTAGATGCGCTCCGAGTACCTGATCGAGAGCGTGCCCATCGAGATCGTCACCGGCAGGAACGCCAGGCCGATCTCCAGAGCGTCATAGCCGAGCACGCGCCGCAGGTACAGCGCGCCGAGGAAGAACATCCCGAACATCCCCGCGACCGACAGGATCTGCACCCCGTTCGCCGTCGCCACCGGTCGCGAGCGGAAGATCCGCAGCGGCATGAGCGGTCTCGCGGCACGCCGCTCGCGGGCGAGGAACGCGAGCAGCAGCCCGACCGAGGCAGCACCGAGCAGCAGCGTGCTGCTCGCGCCCCAGCCGTGTTCGGCCGCGGGGCTCACGATCGTGTAGACGCCGAGCATCAGCGCGCTGGTGATCAGCACCGCCCCCGGGACGTCCGCGCCCTCGCGCAGGCCGATGCCCGGCTCGTCGGGGACCAGGCGCCGCGCGGCCAGAAACGTCGCGATGCCGATCGGCAGGTTCACGAAGAAGATCCAGTGCCAGTCGAGCGACTGCGTCAGCACCCCGCCGGCGAGCAGACCGACCGAGCCACCCGCCGAGGCGACGAACGCGAACACCCCGATCGCCTTGGCCTGCTCGCGGGCGTCTCCGAACATCGTCACGATCATCCCGAGGATCACTGCCGAGGTCATCGCCCCGCCGACACCCTGCACGAAGCGCGCGGCCACGAGCCACCATGCGGCCTGCGCGGCGCCACACAGAAGCGAGGCACTGGTGAACAGCACGATGCCCGCGAGGAACACGCGCCGGCGGCCGATCAGGTCGCCGAGGCGGCCGGCCAGCAGGAGCAGGCCGCCGAAGGCGATCAGGTAGGCGTTGACGACCCACGCGAGGCTCGAGGTCGAGAACTGCAGGTCTTCCTGGATCGACGGCAGCGCGACGTTCACGATCGTCACGTCGAGCACGATCATCAGCATCCCCACGCACAGCACATAGAGCGCCATCCGGCGCGAGCGCTCGCTAGCGCCGTCGGGCGCGTTCCGCTCGGGCGGGTGCGCGGTCGTGCCGGTGCTCGCGGCGGCCGCGCTCATGCCTTCGCGGACTCCTGCCCGAGCGCCCCGCCGAGTTTGTCGAGCATCTCGCCGGTCCCGTGCTCACGGGCCTCCCGTGTGTCCTGGCCGTCGAGGAACACGCACTGCTCGGTGTAGCGCAGGTGCGTCCCGTCACCCTCGGCGCGCAGCTCGACGGTGCTCACCGACACCGAGATCCTCACGTCGTCGCGGTGCATCTTGTAGGTGTAGACGATCCGCTCATCCTCCACGATGTCCTCGTACAGCGCGTCGTAGGAGTACACCGCGCCTCCGCCCGCGGCGCGGAAGCGCTCGCGGCCGCCCTCGCGGAAGTCGAGCTCCGCATCCTGCCTGCCGGGGGGGCCGAACCAGCGGCTCTTCGCCTGCGGATCCGCCCACGCCGCGAACACGCGCGCGGGGGTCGCGTCGTAGCTGCGGTCGATCACAAACGTTGCGTGGGTCGCTGTCCTGTCACTCACTGCGATCTCCTCTCGGTCTGGTCTTCTCGGACTTGATCGGTGCCTCGGGCTCGCCGGTCCCTTCGGCGAGGAACTCGCCCAGCCGGTCCAGCCGCTCCTCCCACAGCGCGCGCCGCTCGCTGACCCAGCGCTCGACGGTGCCCAGCGCGAGCGGCTCGATCTCGCATGTACGCACCCGTCCCAGCTTGTGCGAGCGGACCGCGCCGCTCGCTTCGAGCACGTGCAGGTGCTGGAGCACCGCCGGCAGCGAGATCGCCAGCGGCCGCGCGAGCTCGCTCACCGAGGCCGGCCCGTCGAGCAGCCGGTCGATCATCGCGCGCCTGCTTGCGTCCGCGAGCGCGTGGAAGACCGCGTCAAGCGGCGGCGCGTCCGGGGTCTGGTGCGGCGAATACTGAAGCACTCACTTAAGTATTGCACATCTCGCCATGGCCGCGCCACCGGCGCGCGCGGATCGACGTGGCTCCGGCGATGCCCTCGCGCGGCACGCCGAGCGGTCGGCGGCCGGGCTGGGGGAGGTTGCCGCGCCGGCCGGGCGGTAGGCGCGCACCTGCGTGCCGGGGCGAGGGCCCCTGACCGGCTAGAGCGTCTTGTTGTAGATGAGGTACGTCGCTGCCCGGCCTCGAGGGCCCGTAGGTGTGTGGGAGCGATTCGGACTGCCTGGCGACGCGCCGGGCGCCCGCCAGGGTCACCTCCCACGCCTGGTGGATGGTGAGCGCGCGCCAGCGATGGCCGGAGTCTGCCGGTGCGGCTCCGGGGAGCAGGGCGGCCAGGCAGAGAGCCACCGCCGAGATCGGCCCCGCGCGTCGCACAACCCGCGCGATGCTACCGACTCACGCGCGGGCTCACGCTCTCTCGTATTCGTCGTGGCGTCGCCACCATATGCCGGTCTCGTTGCGCCCGAGCGGAGCGCGGTCGAGCCACGAGTACATGCCCCAGAGGCCGTCGAGGCCTCGTCCGTAGGAGGAGTAGGTGTGGAACACCACGCCGTCCTCGAGCGCGAATGCGCTCATCCCCGGCCCCTCTTTCCTGAAGGTCACGGCGTCGGTGCCGGCGCCCGAGGCTATCTCGATCAGTCCCGGGCTCTGCTCGGACGGCCTGAAGTCGGACGTGCGGTAGTTGTACTCCACGGCGCCCGACCGCCATTCCTGCTCGGTGTGCGACGCGTGGAAGTCGTGATTGAAGTCGGTCTCGAACGAGGACGCCCACGGAAAGCTCCAGCCCATCCGCCGCTTGTAGTCCTGCAGCTTCGCCAGCGGGGCACGCGAGACGGCCGTGAAGGCGACGTCGTGGTTGACCAGGTGCACCACCGAGCCGGAGAAGCCGTCGGCGATCGCCGAGCAGGATGGACATCCGGCCGTGAAGTCGGGGCCGAACATGAAGTGGTAGACGAGCAGCTGCGAGCGCCCGTCGAAGAGGTCGGCGAGCGAGGCCGGTCCCTCGTCGGTCTCGAAGCGGTACTCCTTCTCGATCCGAACCCATGGCAGGTCTCCTCGCAGGCGGGCCAGCTCGTCGCCGCGTCGTGTCAGCTCCTTCTCGGCGGCGAGCAGCTCCAGGCGCGCCGACAGCCATTCCTCACGGGTTCCGGTCCTGTGACGGGTCATCGCCTTCTCCTTGTCTGTGTTCGATCGCCTGATGCCTCGGCCTCTACGGACTCGGCCAGCTGCTTGATCCGCGCCAGGCGCCGGTCCCACCGGGCGGTCACGCGAGCCATCGCCGCGGCGGCGTCGTCCAGCCGCTCGGGCTGGACGGCATAGCGGACCTCGCGGCCGCTGCGCCGGCCCGCGACCAGGCCCACCCGGCTCAGCACGGACAGGTGCTTCGAGACGGCCTGCCGCGTGACCGGCAGGCCCTCCGCGAGCGTCGTGGTGCTCGCCTCGCCCCGCTCGAGCAGCTCGTCGAGCACACGGCGGCGGGTGGGGTCGGCGACCGCCAGCCACAGGGCATCGTCCTCGGCGACCGCCGAGGCCGTCATCGCCCCGCCCCGCATGGCCTGTAGGCCGCGTGATCGGCCACGCCCGCCCCTCTCGTCGATATGCAACCGATGGTTGCGAGATCTGGGCAGCATAGCAATGGCGGCAGCTCGATCGACCGACCGCCCCGCCGGGCGCCGTGGTCCATCGCGAGCCGCCCCGACACGCGATCGCATGGCAGACTCCGAAGGCGCGATGTCCGCATCAGCCGCGAGCGGCGACCGCCCCGCCAGGCCGGCGTGGGTCCCCGACGATCTCTATCCGTTCGAGGACCGCTACCTCGAGTTCGACGGCTCGCGGCTGCACTACGTGGAGGAAGGCAGCGGCCCGCCGCTGCTGCTGCTGCACGGCAACCCGACCTGGTCGTTCCTCTATCGCGAGATCATCAAAGGCCTGGCCGGCAGCTATCGCTGCATAGCCGTCGACCTCCCGGGATTCGGGCTGTCGCAGGCGTCGCCCGGGTTCGCGTTCACGCCCGCCGAGCACGCGCCGGTCATCGAGCGTCTGCTCCTCGAGCTCGACCTCAGCGGAGTGACGCTGATGGTCCAGGACTGGGGTGGACCGATCGGCTTCGCCGCTGCGACCCGCCATCCCGAGCGCTTCGCCGCCTTCGTGATCGGGAACACCTGGGCGTGGTCGAAGTCGGATTTCGGCACGCAGCTGTTCTCACGCCTGCTCGGTGGACCGCTCGGTGCCTACCTGATAATGCGCCGAAACTTCTTCGTCGAGAACATCCTCGCCAACAACGTGAAGCTGCGCAGGCTGTCCGCTCCGGTGATGGATGCCTACCGCGGACCGTTCCCAACCGTCGAGTCGCGACGCCCAATGCACGTGTTCCCGCACGAGATACTGGCCAGCAGGCCGTTCCTGGCGGAGATCGAGCGCGGCCTGCCCGCCGTCGCCGACCGGCCCGCGCTGCTCGTCTGGCCGACGAAGGACATCGCCTTCCGAGATCCCGAGCGGAGGCGGTGGGAGGCGATCTTCCCGGACCACCGCACGGTGGTCCTCGAGGGCGCCGGCCACTACATCCAGGAGGCGGCCCCGGAGCAGATCGTCGCAGCGATCCGCGAGTGGACGGCGGAGCGGCCGGGCTGACTCGAACGACCACCCGGCCCGCAGGCTCACGGCGGGGATGTGACACCGTCGACGGGGCCGGCCGTGCGGCGCCGCCCTCAGCCCGCGCGTTCGGCCGAGGCGAGCCCGCGCCGGGCGAAGCCCGCGAGCACCGCCGCGGCTCCCGCGAGCAGGGCGAAGGCGAGCGCGACCTTCACGGGAGAGCCCGCGAGCAGGCCCCGTCCCGCCTCCATCACGGCGGTGATGGGGTTGACGCTGGAGACCGCGTGCACCCAGCCGGTCAGCAGCGAGAGCGGCACGTAGACGGGCGCGAGGAACAGCGCGACGAAGACCGGCATCTGGATCAGCGGCCCCGCCTGCTCGGTGCGGAGGAACAGGGCGATCGCGATCGACCACAGCGCGGCCGCGAAGTTCATGCCGAGGCCGAGGCCGAACAGGCCGATCAGCTCGCTCCAGCTGCCTTCGACCCGCATCCCGGCGATCAGGCCGGCGATCGTGACGACCGTCCCCACGATCAGCCAGCGCACGAGCGCGCCGACGGCATAGCCGGCGATGATGCCGCTGCGCCGCGGCGCCGACAGCAGCAGCCTGCGCGCGAAGCCCGACTGGAAGTCGCGCGCCACGGCGAAGCCCGTGAAGACGCCGCCGAAGGCGGCCGACTGAAGGAAGACGAAGGTGAACTGGAAGGACGTGTAGCCCGGCTTGTAGTCGAAGTTCGGCACATCGCTGATGCGCGAGAGCCCGCCCGCGAAGGCCACCAGGAAGAACAGCGGGAAGATCACCGAGGGGACGATGATCGCCGGGTTGACGACCGTGTTGTGGATCGAGCGCCAGGCGACCCCGCGCGCCACGTAGAGGAAGCGCCTCATGCTCGTGCCAGCCTCGAGCGCATCGCGGGTCGCGCGAGCGCGAGCGAGATCAGCGCCAGCGCGAAGGAGAAGCCGAACGCGAGCTCCAGCGCCTGCGCGTTCCACCCCTGGATGACCAGGCTGCGCATCCCCTCGATCAGGTAGGAGACCGGGTTGTAGGTCGCGATGTCGCGGAACCATTCGGCTTTGATCAGGTTGCGCGGGATCGTCGCCGAGCTGAGGAACAGGGTGACGAACAGCAGCGGGAAGATGCCCTGGATCGCTTCGCCGCTGCCGAGGCGCAGCGCGAGCAGGCCTCCCAGGCAGGCGAAGGCGAAGGAGATCGAAAGCGAGAGGGCCAGCAGCATCACGACCCCGCCCGCGCCGCTGGCGAACCCGACCCCGGTGGCCAGACCCACGAGCAGGTAGACCACCGCCTGCACGCAGGCGAGCACGAACGCCCCGCCGAGCTGCCCGACGAGCATGGCCTCGCTTCGCAGCGGCGTGAGCGCGAGCCGGTTGAGGAATCCCGTTTCCACATCGCGAGCCAGGCTCGTGCCCGCGTTGATCGACACGAACATCGCCCCCTGGATGAATGGCATCGCGAGCAGGAACGCCCTGTAGTTGGAGGTGGGGAAGCCGGGGATCTCGGTCAGCCTGCTGATCGCCGTCCCGTTGATCGCGAACAGGATCAGCGGAAACAGCATCGGGAAGAACAGCAGTGCGCGCTGGCGGAACGCGCCCGTGGCCGAGCGCCGCGCGACGGCCGTCGACCTGCTGCAGCAGCGACGGTTCGCGCACCAAGCTCAGACCGGCTCCCTCGAGCTTGCGGCCGGTCTTCGCGAGGAAGACGTCGTCCAGCGAGGGCTGGTGAAGCTGGAGGGTCTCGATCCGCACGTCGTGGCTGTCGAGCAGCCGGATGATCTCGGCGAGCTCCGTCTCGCCGCCGGGGAGCTGCACCGTCACGCTGCCGCGTCCGCCGCGTTTGGGCTCCCCGTAGCGGCTGAGGATCTCGGCCAGGCGATCGGCTGCCTCCAGGTCGGCCGGCATGACCTCGACGCTCGGGCTGCCGATTTCCGCCTTCAGCTGCGCCGGGGTGCCTTCGGCGACGATCCTGCCGCTGTCGATGATCCCGATGCGGTCGGCGAGCGCGTCGGCCTCCTCGAGGTACTGCGTGGTGAGGAAGACCGTCATCCCCTCGTCGTGCGCGAGCCTCGCGACCTCTTCCCAGAGAGACGCGCGGCTCTGCGGGTCAAGGCCGGTCGTGGGCTCGTCGAGGAACAGGATCCGCGGTTCGTGAACCAGCGCCAGCGCGAGGTCCAGTCGCCGCTTCATCCCGCCCGAGTAGCCGCCCACGCGACGGTCGGCGGCTTCGGTCAGCCCCACGCGGTCGAGCAGCTCGTCGGTGCGCTCCCGGCGCCTGCGTCCGGGGATGCCCTGCAGCGTGGCCTGGAGGTTCAGGTGCTCGCGGCCGGTCAGGATCGCGTCGAGTGCGGCTTCCTGGAGCGCCGCCCCGATGGTCGTGCGCACCTGCGAGCCCTGGCGCACGATGTCGAAGCCTCCCACCGACGCCCGGCCGCTCGTCGGTGGCAGCAGCGTGGTGAGCATCAGCACCGTGGTCGACTTGCCCGCCCCGTTCGGCCCGAGGAAGCCATAGATCTCCCCCGGCCGGACCGCCAGATCGATCCCGTCGACCGCGCGAGGGCCTTTGCGGAACTCCCGCACGAGCTCGTGTACCTCGATTGCCGCCTCCGGATCGTCCATGCGGGCATCCTCGCGCAGACGGTCGACGCGGCGCGTTGCGGGCGTCGGGTGGACTGTGCGGGTGCGCCGGATCGCGAGCCGGCGCGGCCGCTCAGCTCCGGTCGTCCCGGGCGTCCCGGATCGCCTCCCGCTCGGCCAGCCGGTTTTCGCGGCGCAGCTGAGCCTCCTTCTCCCGACGGCGCTCCTCGGAAGAGTCCGGCAGCAGTCCGGGAACCGACGCGGGGCGTCCATCGTCATCGAGCGCCACCATCGTCAGATACGCCGTCGAGGTGTGCGCAACCGCACGACTGCGCACGTCCTCGGAGTCCACGCGCACGCCGACCTCCATCGAGGTCCGCCAGGCCGCATTCACCGTCGCGCGAAAGGTGACCAGCTGCCCGACGTGAACCGGATGCAGGAACGTCATGCGATCCATCCCCGCCGTCACCACGCGCGCGCCGCAGTGTCGTATCGCGGCTATGCCGGCGACCTCATCGCACAGCCGCATGATCACGCCGCCGTGCACGTAGCCGGCCGTGTTGGCGTCTTCGATACCCATCCAGCGGGTCAGGACGGAGCTGGAGTCGGAGGCACGGCGCGACACGGGCACAAACTCTACGGCCACGCGCCCGCCGGCCGCTAGGATCTCCGAGCCGAGCCGGGATGGGCCCGGCGCCCTGCGCCGGCGGCCGAGACCAGCCACCGAGGTCGGGGCACCGTCGAGCGTCAGGGGGAGCAGCGTTGCGGTCATTCAGGTTTGGCCTTGCCGGCGGGGTGTGCGTGATCGGATCCTGGATCGTGTGCGCGGGCCTGGTCCTCGCGGCCTCCGCGTCGGCGGCCGACACGGTCTACTGGGCCAACGAGGTCGGTAGCACGATCTCCTTCGCGAACCTCAACGGCAGCGGCGGCGGCGGAAACCTGAGCACGACCGGTGCGGAACGGAACTCTCCGGAAGGGATGGCGATCGACCCCGCCACGGGAAAGATCTACTGGTCGAACCTCGACGGCAACACGATCTCCTGGGCCGATCTCGACGGCGGCGGCGGCGGGATCCTGAGCACCAGCGGCGTGACGCCGAACGCGCCGACCGGCGTGGCGGTCGATCCCGCCGACGGAAAGATCTACTGGGCCAACCAGAGCGGCGACACGATCTCCTTCGCGAACCTCGACGGCAGCGGCGGCGGCGGCACGCTGAACACGACCGGCGCGACGAAGGATGGTCCGGTGGGAGTGGCCCTCGACCCCGCCAACGGAAAGATCTACTGGACCAACTTCGAGGACGACAAGATCTCCTTCGCGAACCTCGACGACAGTGGCGGCGGCGGCGATCTGCCGATCAGCGGGACCACACTGGAGGGGCCGTACGGCCTGGCGATCGACCCCGAAACAGAAAAAATCTACTGGTCGAACTTCAGCTGCTGCGGCGACACGATCTCCTTCGCGAACCTCGACGGCAGCGGCGGCGGCATCCTGTCAACCCCGGGCGTGAGCCCCAGCGGGCCGTCCGGCGTGGCGATCGACCCCGCCGCCGGAAAGATCTACTGGGCCAACGGCAACGCAAACAAGATCGCCGTCGCGAACCTCGACGGGAGCGGCGGCAGCGACCTGACGACCACCGGGGCCACGCCGGACGGCCCGCGCTTCCTGGCGCTGTTGAATGTTCCCGGCGGGGCGGGTGTACCCGTGATCAGCGGCGGCCCGGCGGTGGGCTCGTCGTTGTCCTGCACGCAGGGCCTCTGGGCGACAGACCTGCTGCCCGCGTCCGACTACCTCGCGCCGGAACGCTTCGTCTTCGGCTGGAGCGAGAGCGGCACCGCGATCCCGGGCGCGACGTCGAGCTCGATCGTCGCCGGCTCACCGGGCAGCTACACCTGCCAGGTCACCGCGAGCAACCAGGCCGGGCCGACGACCCAGAGCAGCGCCCCCGTCACGATCGGCACCCCGTCCCAGCCGTCCACGGGCGCTGCGATCGCGACCCCGGTACCCGCGCCTGTCATCACCGGCCTGCGCGAGACCGCGAAGGCCTGGCGTGAGGGCGGCCTGCTCGCCCAGATGAGCGCCCGCCGGACCAGGACGATCAAACGGCTCCCGGTCGGCACCACGTTCGCCTTCAGCCTCAACGTGCCTGCGACGGTTACGTTCTCGTTCACCGAGTCGGCGCGCGGGCGCAAGGTGGGCCGGAAATGCGTTTCGCCGACGAGCAGGAACAGGCGCGCGCACCGCTGCACGCGCACGCTCGTCGCCGGCACTCTCGCGTTCTCGGCGCACGCAGGCACCAACAGGGTGCGCTTCGAGGGCTCGCTCTCCAGGCATCACAAGCTCGGGTCGGGCAGCTACACCCTCGTGGTAGACGCGACCTCCGCGGGTGGGCACGCAGTGCCCGGGACGCTGCGCTTCACGATCGCCGGCGGGTAGACGCCCGCGGGCCGGGATGGGGATCGCCGGCGTCGGGGCCGCGGCCAGAGGAAGCCGGGCCCGACCTCCACGCCGGCCCAGGATCGTGGGTGGCGGTCAGAGGAGGAAGGGAATGAGCATCTTCGTGCGCGCCCGGTAAGCCGGATAGGTCGTGGGGAACGTCGCGGTCAGGTTTCTCTCCTCCACGGACGCGCTGTAGTAGAAGTACCCGCCCAGGATCGCGACGATGATCAGCCCGGCCAGGTTGCTGACCAGCGCGGTCCCGAGTACCCCGGCGAGCAATCCCGAGTAGATCGGGTGGCGCACGAGCCGGTAGGGGCCGGAGGTGACGAGCTCCGGCTCGGCCTTCTCGGTCATCGGCATCCCCCAGTTGCGGCCGAGATGCACACGAGCCCAGATCGCCAGGGCGATCCCGGACGCGAACACCACCGCCCCGACCGCTCGAAGGGCGGGGCTGTCGACGGCAAGGCTTCCGCCTCGGAAGACGCGAAGCAGGACGATCACGGCGAGCGCGCTGATGCCGTTCAGCGGGATCCGACGCCTGCTGGCCCTGCCCTCCTTCACGCCGAACGCGGACGCGAGCCAGTAGACCCAGAAGATGATCCAGGCGATGCCGATCGCGGTCTCGAGTGTGTTCATCTCGTTCGACGAGGGGGCGGGTGCGGGCGAGGGGCTCGAGCGAAATGCTGACAGCACGCGCCGGCGGGAGGGTCGGCGGCAGCTGCACGGCGGTCGCGGGTTTCGCCTCGGCCGAGGCGGCGGCGGCCGCCGACCCTGTCCTGGTTGACAGCGGTCCCCTGTGATTATAATATGCTAGTTAGCTAGTGAAATGGAGGAGGAGAACGTGATCGAGTTTCACCTGGACTCCCGCTCGGGCGTCTCGCCGTACGTGCAGGTCGTCCAGCAGGTGCGCCAGGCGTTGCGGCTCGGCCTGCTGGTCGAGGGGGATCAGCTGCCGACGGTCAAGGAGGTGGTTGCGAGGCTCGCAATCAACCCGAACACCGTGCTCAAGGCCTACAGGGAGCTCGAGCATGAAGGCCTCGTGGCGGCGCGCCCGGGCGTCGGGACGTTCGTGACCAGGACCCTCAGCGATGCGACGCTCGCGGCCCACGGCCCGCTGCGTCGAGATCTGCAACGGTGGCTCGTGAAGGCTCGCCGCGCCGGGCTGGACGACGAGAGCATCGAGGCGCTGTTCCGAGACACGTTTCGGTCCTCCACTCTGGAGGTCGTAGCGTGAGCGCCGCCCTGGAGGCGAACGCCCTGGGCAAGCGTTACGGGCGTCGCTGGGCGCTGAGCGACTGCACGCTGCGCATCCCGGCCGGCCGGGTCGCGGGGCTCGTCGGTCCCAACGGCGCCGGCAAGACCACCATGCTGCACCTGGCGGTCGGCCTGCTGAGCCCGAGCGCCGGCACGATCGCCGTGCTGGGCGAGCGGGTCGAGGCCAGCCCGTCGCAGCTGGCCCGCGTCGGCTTCCTCGGCCAGGAGACTCCGGTCTACCCGAGCCTGAGTGTCGGCGATCACCTGTCCCTCGGCGCCCATCTGAACCCCGGCTGGGACAGCGGGCTGGCGCGGGCGAGGATTGCGCAGCTCGGGCTGGACACGAGCCAGCGGGCGGGGCAGCTCTCCGGTGGCCAGCGCGCACAGCTTGCGCTCACGCTCGCCGTCGCCAAGCGACCGGCCGTGCTCCTCCTCGATGAGCCGGTCGCGAGCCTGGACCCGCTCGCGCGGCGGGAGTTTCTCGCGAACCTCATGGAGATCACCGCCGAGCACGAGGTCAGCGTCGTGCTCTCCTCGCACGTGGTCGCCGACCTCGAGCGCGTCTGTGACTACATGGTGCTGCTGGCCGCCTCGCGCGTCCAGTTCGCCGATGAGGTCGAGGATCTGCTGGCGACCCACCGTCGCCTGACCGGGCCCCGCAAGGACCCCGCCGCGCTCCCCGGGAGCTGGCAGGTCATCCAGGCGAGCCACACCGACCGCCAGAGCACGCTGCTCATCCGCACCGACGAGCCGATCCTCGACCCCGCCTGGACCGTCGAGGAGCTCGGCCTCGAGGATCTGGTGCTCGCCTACATGGGCCAGGCCGCCGCCGACCCGGGCCTCGACCGGGGAGAGCCGGGAGCCCGGCGATGATCTGGCTGACCTGGCGGCAGTTCCGCGCGCAGGCCGCGGTCGCGGCGGCTTTCCTGGCCCTCGCCGCCGTCGTCATCGGCTTCACCGGCTCGCATCTGCACGATCTGTACGACACGCCGGCGATGGCCGCCTGCAACGCGCACGGATCGTCCACCGGCTCACGCTCGATCGCGGTCGACTGCGCCAACGTCTACGCCGCCTTCTTCTCGCACTACAGCGTCCTGCGCAACCTGCTCGGCCCGCTGCTGCTCGCGGTTCCGGTCCTCACAGGGATGTTCTGGGGCGCTCCGCTGCTCGCACGCGAGCTCGAAAACGGCACCTACAGGCTCGCCTGGACACAGAGTGTCACCCGCGCCCGCTGGCTCGCGACCAAGATCGCGCTCCTCGGCCTGGCGAGCATCGCGGTGGCGGAGCTGTTCAGCCTGATGGTGAGCTGGTGGTTCGGCCCGATCGACAAGCTCAACATGAACCGGGTCACCGAGGGGGTGTTCGACGAGCGCGGCATCGTCGCGATCGGCTACGCCGCCTTCGCGTTCGCCCTCGCCGTCGCCGCCGGCACGCTGATACGGCGCACCGTGCCGGCGATGGCCGGCACGCTCCTGGCATTCGTCGGCGTGCGGCTGATCCAGGCCTACTGGATACGACCACATCTGATCGCCCCGGCCCATGCCACGGCGGCGCTGCAGTCGGCTTCCAACATCGGGTTTGAAGGCGGTCCTGCAGGGGTGACGTTCGTGGCCGGCAGCCCGAGCATCCCGAACGCCTGGGTGCTCTCGAGTCGCATCGTCGATCAGGCCGCTCGCCCGGCGGGCGCCCGGTCGATCCACCGATTCATCGTGGCGGTCTGTCCGAACATCGGGGCCCCTCCCGACGAAGCCGGAACGCCCATGGTCGGTGGCGCAACCCACCAAGCGGCAAACCAGGAAACCTTCCAGGCCTGTATCAGACAGCTCTCCGCCCGGTTTCACCTCGCCGTCACATATCAGCCCGCGAGCCGGTTCTGGCCGCTCCAGGGATACGAGACGGCGATCTTCCTCGCCCTGGCGCTCGCCCTGGTCTGGTTCTGCTTCTGGTGGGTCCGGCGGCGCCTGTCCTGAGGCGGCACCGCGTTCGCTCAACCACGGCAGGGCGCCGGCGCCCTGCTCGGTCGCTCAGGGCTGTGCGTCGTCGCCGGGCCTGAGAAAGACCCCGCGGCGGCGCATCTCCGCCAGCCGGGCGGCATCCGGGTAGCCGCTGCCCAGCAGCAGGGATGCCTCTCGCTCGACGTCGTATTCGACGCGCACCGGGCGGGGGCGACCATCCTCGATCAGCAGATAGCAGGCGCGCGGATCGCCGTCCCAGGGCATGCCCGCGCTGCCGCTGTTGGCGACCGTCAGACCGGTCAGCGTCCGCGTGAAGGGACGATGGATGTGACCGTAGACGCTCGTGGCTGCACCGAGCGGCCCGTAGATCGCCGCCAGCTCGTCGTCCTCGGCGTCCGGCATCGGTGCGCGCCACAGGTCTCCCGGGGCCGCGTGCACGAGCACCAGGTCCTCCACGCGCTGCTGGGCCGGGAGCTCGCGCAGCCACGCGACCCGCTCCTCGCCGAGCAGCTCCCGGGTCGCCGGTGCGTACTCTCCGAAGATCAACCCCAGCAGCGCCCCCAGCGCGGGGGCGAGCTGTTCCTGGCGGGACTGCTCATCCGCCTGCCAGAGGGCCTCGTCGGTGTTGCCCACGACGCCCTGCCAGCCCAGCTCGCGCACCCGGTCGACCACCTCGGCCGGCTGGGGACCCATCAGGGCCAGATCACCGCCGTGAAGCACGAGGTCCGGCGCCCGCCGCTCGATGTCGCCCAGCACCGCGTCGAACGCCGTCAGGTTGCCGTGGACGTCAGAGACGATCGCGACCCGCACCGGCTCCTCCCTCGCTCGCCATGTCACCCCTCGGCCGAGGCGCCCCTCCGAGCGGCGCCCGATGTCGCCGTTGCATCCAAGCATTCTCCCTCTTCGGGGATCGGCAGGCCGACCCGGGTCGGAGCAGCCTCAAAGGGGCTCTCGCGCTGCCGCGGTCCGACACCGCGACCGGTGGGTTCCATCCCGGGGCGAGACTGGTTTCGGCCGGAACCTGGAGATCGTAGGATTGCCGGCTACCTGTAGTTTTCCTGGAGCAGGGACCTGGCCGGGTTGGCGCCAAGCGGGTCTTTAGCCCCAGCGGAGTGGGTTCGACTCCCACCAGGTCCACTTGACGGCGGCCCTCGCTCGCCTCCGATCCAGGGTCTCGCCGAGCCGGGTGGCCCGCGTCGCGTCGTGCGCGTCGTCGCTCAGGCTGCGACCGCGGCAGCGGCGACGTCGTGGCCGGCGAGGACCATCAGCCACAGGTACAGGACGTCGTTCTCGAGTTCGGGCAGCGAGCTGACGCGATCCTGGCGAACGTACTCGGTCGCGAGCTCGAGCGAGGCCACGACGATCGCGCGCCGCACGGTGGCCGGGACGGTGGGCAGCCCGGCCTGCTCCGCAGCTGCTCGCTCGACGATGGCCTGATACAGGCGTGTGAAGCTCTCGAGCGTGCGCTCGCGGTGGACCAGGGCCTCCGGGCCGGCCGCCAGGATGTCGAGTGACCAGACGCGGGCGGCCTCGGGGGACTCGCTCCAGAACCTCAGGTAGGCGCGCACGCCCTCGCGCATGCCCTCGACATAGCTCTCCCGGCTCGTCCCGGCGGCCACCATCTCGTCGAGCAGGTTGCGCGTCATCGCATCGTATGCCGCGAGGAAGCACTCTTCCTTGCTGGCGAACTGCTGGTAGAAGGTGTCGCGCGAGACGCGCGCCCGGCCCGTGATGTCGCCGATCGTGGTCGAGCCATAGCCCTTCTCCGCGACCGCGCCCACAACGGCGGCCAGCATGCGCTCGCGCTGATGCTCCACCACCTGCGCGCGAGACAGGCTGTGCGGTCCGCGGGGCAGCCGGCCGGTTGTCGCTTGCACAGTGGTGGACACTCTGGTACATTACCAAAAGTGGGGGACGGATCAGTTCATCAAGCGCCGGCGCTGGATGGAAGCGAACTACGGACGGGGAGGGACTCACACAGATGCGACGCCCAATGATTAGTGGATCGGCGCCTTGCGCGCACGGCGGCCGAGTGGTGGCGAGACGGCTCGTCAGGGGCCGTTTTCTCGCGGTGCTCGCCGTGGCTGCCGCAGGGATCTGCCTCCCGGCCTCGGCCTCGGCATACAGCGTGTCTGTGACCAGGACCGCGGGCGGCGTCGCGAACATCTCCGGCCCAAACCTGGGGAGCGTCGCGTTCGGGATCGGCTACGCACAGGCGCAGGACGGAATCTGCGTGCTCGCCGAAACGTTCCTCACCGTCGACGGCGAACGCTCCGCGTTCCTCGGTCCGGAAGGGACCTTCGAGAACGAAGCCGAGGGTGACGTGGTGTTCACCAACCTCAACTCGGACGTCTACTGGACGTCGATCAAGCGGGAGGGCACGATCCAGAAGCTGCTCAAGCAGCCCTACCCGGAGGGCCCCTCGATGGAAGCGCGCCAGGCGGCGGCCGGCTATGCCGCCGGCTATGACGCCTACCTGGCGCACATCGGCGGCGCGAGCGGCGTCACGAACCCCGCCTGCAAAGGTGCGGCGTGGGTCAGGCCGATCAAGGCGATCGACGTCTGGCGCCGCATCTACCAGGTCGACGACCTCGCGGGGAACTCCGCGCTCGGGCCGGAGGCCGAGGCGAATCCGGCGTATGGGCCGCCCGCGGGCGAGCCCGCTGCGAAGCGGCAGGGCACGGCCTCGATCCGGAGTATCACGCTCCCGCCCCTCCCGCAGGTGCACAGCAACCTGATGGGCTCCAACGGGCTCGCAGTCGGTGGCGAAGACACCACCAACGGGGGCGGCGTCGTGCTCGCAAACCCGCACTTCCCCTGGCACGGCGCGGAACGCTTCTGGGAGATGAACGTCGAAGTCCCCGGCAGGTACCACGCGACCGGTGCGGGAATCTGGGGGTTGCCCGGGATCAACATCGGTCACAACCAGGACGTCGCGTGGACGCACACCGTCTCGACGAACACGACTGTCACATTCTGGTACCTGGTGCCGTTCTCGGGACACTTCACCGAGTACTTCTACGGTGGAAAAGTCGAAAAAATGACCAGCCGCAAAATCACGGTCGAGGCTCTGGAACACGGCGAACTGGTGCCGCGTACCCGCACCCTCTACTACAGCCATTACGGGCCCGTGATCTGGGAGGGAGGCAACGCGGTCGCGATCCGTGACGCCAATGCCAACAACCTCCGGGGTCCCGACCAGTGGCTCGCGATCAGCAAAGCCGAAAACGCCTCGCAGGTGATCGAATCCGAGCGCGCCATCCAGGGCGTGCCGTGGGTGAACACGATCGGTGCCGACGCCGAAGGGAACGCGTTCTACACGGAGATCGTCGTGGCCTCGAGCCTGACAAAGGCCTACCTCGACTCGGGCTGCGATCTCGCGCCGGGGTCAGACACCGGCCCGTTCCTGGGCACCGGCGGATGCGAAATGCCCGCGAGCCCGGGTGCGATCGAACCGAACATCCTCGCGGGCGGCGACGAGCCGTCGCTGGTCCGCAGGGACTATGTCGAGAACTCCAACAACTCGTTCTGGCTCGCGAACGCCAACACCCCGCTCACAGGGTTCTCGCCTGCCCTTGGCGGCGAAGAAGAAAACCCGGGGATGCGCGCCCAGACGGGGATCGACATGGTCGCCCAGCGCATGGGCACCGGCAACGGCGGCGTCCCGACCGACGGGATCTCACCGACGCCCGGATTCACAGCCGAAACCATGCAGGACTCCTGGACCAAGTTCCGCTCGCTCCCGGCCGAGCGCGCCCTCCCGGGTCTGCGCGAAATCTGCGCGAACGCGGTGAGTGAAGACGGCGGCGTGATCAACGGCGTCGACGTCAGCGGGGCGTGCCCCGTCCTCGACGCATACGGGGCGACCGCGACGCTCGAAGACAAGGGTGCCTGGCTGTTCCAGGAATGGTTCGAACGCGCACCCAACGGCCAGGCGGACTTCTGGGTTCACCCCTGGACGGCGGCCGAACCGGTCTACACCCCCAACACGCTCAACACCTCGCTGCCGGCGAGCAAGGAAGCGCTGGCTGCGGCGGTGAGCGCGATGGAAGCACGCGGCATCCCGCTCGACGCCAGCATGGGCGAAGTGCAGCGTGCGCCGCAGGCCGGCGCGGCCCCGCTGCCCGGCTGTTCGGATGCAGGCAACTGCTTCGCGGCCATCGGCGGGTCGTTCCCGACGCCCACCTCCAAACAGACACAGGTGAGCGGCGGCACGAGCATCGTGATGTTCACGGAACTGCTCGCCGGCCACGACCCGGTCTCGAAAGCCCTGTTGGCCTACTCGCAGTCGGAAGACCCGACGTCTCCCTACTACGAAGACCAGACCCAGCGCTTCTCCAAAAACGAATGGATAACGCTGCCCTGGACGCCGGCTGAAGTCGCCGCTGAGGCGATCACTCCGACGCTTCACCTGAAATAGACGCAGGCGAAGGGAGCGGCCCGGGAGGAGACCGGGCCGCTCCCGTCTCGCTGCCCCCGGCCTGTCCTCAGCCGCGTGGGAGGTGTGCTCGCGATCGGCGTGTGCGACGCCGGGGGATGCCGGCGGGCGAGGTCAGCTCGCGGCTGCCCGCCGACGTCCGCAGGTGACGCCACGCGGCCCCGGACGAACGATCTAGACTCTCAGCGCCCAATGGAATCCCCGATCCTGATAGACATCTGGACGGTCGACCCCTCGCAGCGGGTCGAGCTGGCCCGGAGGATCTCCGACGGGGTGCAGAACGTGATCGTCGGCAGCCAGGGCTTCGTGTCCGCCCAGCTCTACGAAAGCACCCTCGGCGACACGATGATGGTGATGGTGCGCATGCGAACGATCAAGGAGCGCCAGGCGCTCACGGATTCGCCCGAGGCCCACAGCCTGCTGCGTGAACTCAGGGCGATGGCGCGTTCGCATGTGCGGCTGTTCCGGCTCATCGAGAACTTCGGCGAGTGACGCCAGGTCCGTCTCCGGACGGGGTCTCCGGGACCGGTCAGGACGGCGGACGCCAGCCTCGCGCGAGGGTCGTCTGACCGACCTCGATCAGATAGCCGTCGGGATCCCGGATGTAACAGCGGATCTCGGTCTCGTGCTGCTTCGGGGGCGTCAGGAACCGGGCGCCCCGCGCACTCCACTCCGAGTACACGGCCTCGATGTCCGCGACCCGGATGTTGAGGAAGCTGCTCACCCGATCCGGGTCGGGCTGCGTCTCCAGTGTGACGGTGGGCTTGTCGTCGGTCGGACCCCCGCCGCGGTTGATGATGATCCAGCTGTTGGCCAGCGCGACATATGTCACCTCGTCGCCGGCCTCGCCGGCGATGACCGTCCTGCCGCCCAGCACATCGGTGTAGAAGCGGCGCGAACGCTCGACATCGTCTGACACGATGAAGTGGGCCAGGACCATCTCCACGTCGATGGGGCTCATGCTGACCTCCCTTGTTGGCAATTGGCTCCCATGCGCCTTATAGCGCCATCTCCCTCGTGCGTGCCCCGCGATCCCGTCCGGTAGCGGCCCGGGCGCTGCGCACACGAAGCCTCCGCTCAATGCTGCCGCGGGGCGCCTGAAGCGGCACCTCCGAAGCGTGGCCGGCGGCGTTAGGCTGGACGGCGCCACAGCCACAGCACACATCCACACACATGCGCTTGGGGCACCGGCCACGGACAGGCGCCACGAACACCCTTGCACAGAGGAGAGGCAGGCAACGCGATGAAGACGATCGGCACCGAGGAGCACTTCGTCACCGACGAGGTCCTTGCGGCGTGGAGCCGGCTCGACGCCGCGGCGCGCGGGGACCTGCAGGCCAGCGCCCCGCCGGGGGAGCTCGGAGAGCGGCTCCGCGAGGTCGGACAGCGCCGGATCGCGGCGATGGACGATGCAGGGCTGGACGTCCAGGTGATCTCGCTCACCTCTCCCGGCCTGCACAACGTTCCGGCCGAGGAGGCCAGGAGCCTGCAGGTCGAGACGAACGATCGCATCGCCGAGCTCGTCAACGCCCACCCGGACCGCTTGCAGGGCTTCGCCACCCTCGCCATGCCCGCCCCCGCGGCAGCCGCGCAAGAGCTCGAGCGCGCGGTGACCGAGCTCGGCCTAAACGGTGCGCTCCTCTTCGGCCGCACCGGTGAGCGCAACCTCGACCATCCCCAGAACTGGCCGATCTTCGAGGCCGCCGCGTCGCTCCGCGCCCCGCTGTACATCCACCCGCAGATCCCGCAGCCGGGGGTGCGCGCTGCGCTGTACGCGGGCTTCGACGGAGCCATCGACAGCGCGTTGGCGACCTACGGCATCGGCTGGCACTACGAGTCGGGCGTGCAGTTCCTGCGCCTCGCTCTCGCCGGCGTGTTCGACCGCTTTCCCGACCTCCAGGTGCTGCTCGGCCACTGGGGCGAGGTCGTCCTGTTCTATCTCGACCGGGCCGACTGGCTGGCCGCGCAGGCCGGACTCCCGCAGCCGTTCTCCGAGTACGCTCGCCGAAACGCCTACGTCACGGCCGGTGGCATCTACAGCCAGCGCTACCTGCGCTGGGCGGTCGAGGTCGTCGGCGTGGAGCGCATCCTGTTCGCGACCGACTACCCCTACCGGCCCGGCCCCGAGGGCGGGGTCGAGCGGTTCCTGCAGGCCTCTGAGCTCGATCGGGCCGGCCAGGAGCGGATCGCCGCCGGCAATTGGGAGGCGCTGGTGGCCGGCATCCGGCGCTGAGGCGCCCGTTCGGCGAGAGCATCAGCTCGAGCGCATTGACGAGATCAACCCGCCCGGCGTCACGATCAAACCACCCGGGCAACGGCTGGACCCGGCCCGCCCTGCAGCCGGCCCGGCGACTGGCGATAGCCGCCTCTCCCACTCCTCGGCGGCAGCTCCGGCGATCAGTTGAGATGCCGCTCCCAGTCGGGTGGGACCGCGCCGGCCGGCCCGGGAACAGGCTGGTCGAGCGGATGGCTGTCGGGCGGGGTCAGCGCGGGTCCTTCGAGGAACTCGCCGGAGCGATAGTCGTAGAACCAGCCCTCGCCCGGCTCGAAGCTCTGGATCACAGGGTGTCCCGTCGCCTCCTGGTGGGCGGTCGCGTGTCGGCTTGGTGAGTTGTCGCAGCACCCCACGTGTCCACATGCCGCGCAACGGCGAAGGTGCAGCCACCAGCCGGGTGTCGCGCCGGCCAGGCACTCGGCGCAGCCGGTCCCGCTCGGAGGGATCGTCGGGTCGATATCGCTCGGGCTGTACGACATGGTTCAGAGCTTCGCAGCCCGTCCATCCTCGCTCGTTGCCGCGCACATGTCAATGCGATCGCGCGAGCTACCGCCGATGCTCGGGGTTGGGGTGGTCGGGATCTCCCAGGTCCCAGTCGTGGGTCGAGTTCCCGTACGCCGGGATGCCACCGGCGTCGGTGACCATGCGCGCGAGATGGAGCACGTTCCAGGCCATGAAGACCGTGTTGCGGGTGGCCCAGGCGTTGTGCTCGCCGCCGCCGACGGCGTCGAGGTAGGAAGGCCCGGGACCGGCCTCCCCGGTCCAGTAGGTGTCCGACTGCGGAGGGATCGTCAGGCCGATGTGCTGCAGCGCATAGAGGACCTGTGCGCTGACATGCTTGCCGCCGTCGTCGTTGCCGGTGGTGATCGCGGCGCCGATCTTGCCGTAGTAGGACCACTGGCCCGCCTCGTTGACGTCGGATGAGTACGCGTAGAGGCGCTCGATGATCTTGCGCGTGAGCGAGCTCTGGTCCCCGAGCCAGATCGGTCCCGCGATGATCAGGATATGCGCTGGTACGACGAAGCGCCTGTAGAGGTCGGGGAACTCGTCGCTGTCGTAGCCGTGCTCGCGCATGTCGGGCCACAGCCCGGGCGGGATGTCGCGGTCCACCGTGCGGATCTCCTCGAGCTCGACGCCGACGCGGTCGAAGATCCCGCGGACGATCGCCACCAGGCCGTCGGTGTTGCTCACCTCGGGCGAGCGCTTGGTCGTGCCGTTGAACACGACCGCGCGGAGGTCGTCGAAGCTCGTGTCCGCGCGTTCGGCCTGCTCGTCGATGAAGCGTTGAATGTTGTCTGGCAGTGCCATGTACGTCCTCTCCTCCGCTCACACGACGGCGCGGTCGGGTGTCGCCGGGGGGAGGCCCGTCCCCGAGCCCAGGGCGGTGAGCGGCACCCTGTCCCCGCGGCGTCAGGAAGTGTAGGACGACGGCGTCGAGCCGGGGGAGCGCCGGTCCCAACCGTGAAACTGCGAGTAGTCGCGAGCGTCCCATGCTTCACGCAGCCCGGTCCTGCTCAGATCCCAGTCGGGACGGATCTCTCGGGTGACGGTCCGCAGGTCATGCCAGAGATCTCCGAAGGACGGGCGTCCCCAGAACCAGTAGCCGTCGTAGATGCTGTGGATCACGAGCCCGGGCTTGAGCACCAGGGTGTGGGGGATCATCGGGTCGTGTTCGGGGTCGGTGTACTCCTGGATCTCGAGGTCCTTCTGGACGATGCGCTCCGGGTCGGAGAGGAAGGGCCACTGGGCGCCGACCGACGCGCGGAACTCCTGGTTTGTGTGATGGGTGTCGGTCGAGATCGTGGCGACCTTCGTGTAGGCGACCGCGATCTTGGGGTAGTTCGCGGCGAGCTCGAGGTGCTGCTGGTGCTCCTTGGGGCAGTAGTGCCCGCGCGCGAGCGTGAGGATCAGCGGGTCGTCGCCTTGGATCTCGCTGAGCTTTCGACTAGCGTTCTCGTGATCTGGCAACTCGTAGTCGGGGAAGGTGCTGCCGGGGACGATGTCGCTACGCATGATCGGCTCCTGTCCATCGTTGAGGAGTGACGAGCACGGTGGGCGCCCTGCGTTGACCGACGCACGGTGGTTCGCGGGCTCCGGGACGTCCGGTCCGCGCTACGCGCGTGGACCTGCGGCAACCCGCGCGCCATCGGGGCCTCTCGGGCTCCCATTGAGCCTAGTTCACGGCCGCCGCGGGCGACAGGGAAGGGGGACGCCCCGATGAGCGCCCGCACGCCGGTGTGCGAGTTGCTGGGGATCGAACACCCGATCGTGCAGGCGCCGCTGTCCGCAGATCCCCGCCTGCCGGCGGCGGTCTCCAACGCCGGCGCGCTCGGCAGCGTGCCGCTGTGGTGGGCCGACGACGCCGGAGAGCTGGTCCGCGAAACGGCCGCCCTGACCGACCGGCCCTTTGCCGGCAATTTTGTTCTCACCTCCGATCAGCACCGCCGGCTCGATCAGGCACTCTCCGCCGGCCTGCGGATCGTGTCCTTCCTCCTGGGCGATCCCCGGGCCTACGTCGAGCCGGTGCACGACGCCGGAGGGCTCCTTCTGCAGACCGTCGGGAGCGCCGAGGAGGCGCGACGCGCGGTCGGCTGGGGAGCGGACATCGTCGTTGCGCAGGGCTGGGAGGCCGGCGGACACGTACCGGGCGGGGTGGCAACGCTACCGCTGGTGCCGGCAGTGGCCGACGCGGTGGCTCCGGTGCCGGTCATCGCGGCCGGTGGGATCGGCGACGCTCGAGGAGTCGCGGCCGTGTTCGCACTCGGCGCTCAGGCCGCCTGGCTGGGGACCCGATTCCTCATGTCGCACGAGATGCCGATCCACGACGAGTACAGGCGCCGCCTGATGGCGGCGGCCGAGACCGACGCAGAGTGGTACCCCGACCTCTACGACGTCGGCTGGCCGGACTCACCCCACCGCGCCATCCGCAACTCGACCGCCGAGATGTGGGACGCGGCGGGCCGGCCGCCGCTGGGCAGTCGACCGGCAGAAGGCGTGATAGCGAACTTCGCCTCGGGCGAACCCATCCTCCGATACTCTCCCGCGCCCCCGCTCGTCGGGACAACCGGCGAGATCGAGGCGCTGTCGCTGTGGGCCGGACAGAGCGTCGCGCTCGCGAGACGGCCACAGCCCGCCGCTGCGATAGTGGCCGAACTCGTCTCGCGCCTGTAGCGTCCCGGCCGGCGCCGCCCCGGCACTCGGCCGGACGATCGCTCGAGGATCTGCAGCGAGGCGAGCCGAAACGTGTGGGTGAGCGAGTACATCGGGCCGGTCACTCCGCCCGCGCGACCCTCCCGTTCTCGCCCAGCTGGAACCCGGGGAGGCCGAACCGCTCGAGCCTGTCCGGGATCACGGTCCGTGGCTGCTCGGATGACTCGACGCCGTCGGGGGTCATGGTCATCGCCTGGAGGGGTCCGCCCCAGTCCGAGATGGCCTCGCGCCGACCGTCGGCGTGGTTGATCGAAGCGATCAGACCGAACACGAACGGAGAGCGCGGATGGGTGCAGGTCCACCAGTTGCTCACTTCGATGTCGATCCGCGGGGCTGGATGCGGCACAAACCCGTATACGTCCGACCAGCCGTCGGGGCCGCACGCCTGCAGCACGAGCTCAGAACCCTCCTCGACCACCCGATAGCGCCAGCCCGACTGCTCGTGCACCGTGTCCGGGTTCGCGCCGAACGGGATCGGATCGAGCAGCGTGCCGAGGCCGAAGCCGACGTCCGCATGCCACTTCCTGCCCTCGCCGTCGGTCACCCTCAGCAGGAGATGTCCCCTTGGCCGCGCCTCAGGGGGCGCGCCTCCGACGCGCACGCGCGCGAGCATCGGCTCGACCTGCAGGTCGAGCTGCTCGAGCGCAGAGGCGAGCAGCAGATTGTGCTCGAAGCAGTACCCTCCGCGCCGCTCCATGACCATCTTTCGCTCGAGGTCCCGCTGCTCGAGCGTGACCGGGACGCCCTGGTGCGAATCGAGATTCTCGAACGGGATCGAGGTGGCGTGGGCCCGGTGGATCACCTGCCAGGTCGGCGAATCAGCCCGCGCGAGGCCGATCCGCTCCAGATAGGCATCGAAGTCGAGCATCGGCGCCTGCACCCTACAACGAGCATCTCGTTGGGGCGGGGCGCATCGTATGCGCGGGGCACATGCCCGTGTTCTCGCCGCGCGCGCGTTCAACGAGTTGCTCGCTGAAGCGCAGAGGGGTGGCCCGTCCCACAATGCCAGACTCCATCGGCGCGCGAACAGGCCCTCTGCAGGTGTCCGAGCGGGACCCGGGCCACCACTTTCCGTCGCCCTCGCCTCCTGCACTTCGTCAAGCGGCGCCGGCGCAGGCGCAGGTGGTTCAAGCGTCCGCGCGGGATCCAGCGCCTCGTGCGAGAGGCGACGTGCGCCCGGGTCTGCCGAGGTCGGCCGGGAGCTCGACCAACTCCAGCAGCTCGCCGGGCGGCCGGCCCAGCAGATGCCAGCCCTCGGGTGCGGGATGGGCGCGTCCGCTGCGGGCCAGCTCCGAGAGTGCGCTGGTCACCGTCGGCCGGCGCGCGGCCGTGAGATCGGCGAGCACGCTGTGGGTGAGGGGCAGAGGCAGGCTGACGCAGTCGCTCCTCACCTTCCCCCAGCGGGCGGCCAGATGCCAGAGGATCATGTGCAGGCGAACGTCCACACGGGGCTGGTGGACGATGGCCATGTTCACAACGAGGTGGCGTGAGCGTTCGACTGCGCGACCGACGAGGCCGCCGGTCACCTCGGGGTAGCGAGCGAGGCGGCGCGCGAACCGCTCATCGAGAACGGCGACACGCGCCGGCTCGATCACCCGCCAGCCCGTGACGCCAAGCGCAGCGTCGGCGCCCTGCCAAGGCCGCAAGAGGTCACCGGCGCCGAGCAGCTCCGCTCCGAAGCGGCCGTCGACGCCGACGCGACGCAGCAGCAGCCCGTTCATGACCAGCATCCCGATACCGTCGTGCGGCGTGCAGGCGTCGGGCGTCGGCCAGCGTCCGGCGGGGAGCGTCAGCGTGCCCGACAGGCACTCGCGCACGGCCTGATCGCGGCGCCCGGAGGGAATGGCCTCGGCGAGCTCGGGGTCGTGCTCGAGCACTCGGCACAACTCACTGCGTGCATACGCGACGGCAGCCACGTGACAGACCTCCAGCGGCGGCGGAGAGGTCCACCGCGACGCGGGCAGATCATCGCAGAAACGCTGGCAGCGAGCCAAGGATCGCCGGTCAGCCGCCATGCAGCGGACCGGCGGGCGGGCGTCTCTCGGGCTGCCGGACTCGGTGAGAGCGGCCGAACCTGCGCAGGCTGCACGTGGAGATTCCCCAGTCTCCCGGACCCGCGTCAGCAGCCGGACCGTCGCCCTTTGCGGTTGCGGTCGAGGGGTGCATGCTGGTTCTTGACTCGACATGAGAGGACTGAAATGACGCGGACGAACATAGAGACAGGGCAGCGGCGAGGCCGCCGAGATGTCGTGTGCGCCGAGCGCGAGCGTCGGCACGAAGAGGCCGTGATCGAGGCGGAGGTCAGGCGGCTGATGCGAGCGGTCGGCCCGTTCGGGGTCCTGCGACGCGACGCTCTGGAAGGCGCGGCCGGTGCCAGGCACTGGCCTGCCGGATTTGACCAGGCGCTACGGGCCGCGGTCGAGCAGGGACGTCTCGAAGCACGTGCGTTCGGCTTCTACCGCGAGGCTCGTCCGGAGCAGAGGGTCAGGCGAGCGGCGCCCGCGGATGGGTGAGGCCGCGGGCAGAGTCCGTCCCGATGCGAGGGGGGCGGCGGCCGCTGGACGCCGGCCGTCTCCCGATCGACATGAGCGCGCGCCGGCCGGCCTGATCCCGCAATACGAGCGGGGCCGCGGCGCGCGGTCATGGCCAGGCCGGCCGTCAGTAGTCTGACTCGGCATCCCGGCCGGCGGGCGCAGGGGTGCAAGGCTTACCTATGTCGGTCGGTGAACCCAGTGCGGTGCAGACGGCGAGGTCTTCCGAGACGGGACCCGTGCGTGGCGTCGACAGGAGCGCCTGGGCGGTTACGCGCGTCCTGGAAGAGGATGTCGAGCTCGCCGAAGCGGTTCAGGTTGAGCGCCGAGGGCAGGCAACCCGTGAGTGCCTCGCCAAGAGCTTCGCGATCCCGATCGGACCGTGGCACGCCCCGCACGGCTCACCGATCAACGAAGGCATCGGCCTCCTCGTCCTCACCGGCCTGCTGATCAGGCGCGTCGGCATCGATGCCAGGTTCGGGGCCGAGCTTCTCGGAGCCGGTGACCTGCTGCGGCCGTGGCAGGGCGAGGAAGTGGCGGCTACGCTGCCCCTCACCACCGGCTGGCGCGTGATCGAACCGACGCGGATGGCGCTGCTCGACGAGTCGTTCGCCGTGCGCGCCGCGCGTTATCCGGCGCTGACCGGCCGATTCGTCGCCAGAGCCCTGCAACGCTCGCGCAACCTGACGGTGAACATGGCAATCGTGCACCAAACACGTGTGGATGTGCGCCTGCACATGCTCTTCTGGCATCTTGCGGACCGCTGGGGCCGGGTTCGCACCGACGGCGTCAGCCTTCCCCTGCGGCTCACCCACAATGTGCTCGCCGACCTCACCGCAGCTCGTCGACCAACCGTGACGAGCGCGCTCTCAGAACTCGCGCGCCGAGATCTCGTCAAGCCCGCCCAAGACGGCTGGCTGCTCTGCGACGGACCCCCCAGCGAGCTGCTCGAGGTCCTTCCCGTGCCCCCGCCGCTCACCACCGGCGTAGCGCTCTTCGAGAACGGTCAGGTACCTGACCTCAAACCGTGACTCCAGGCCCGCGGCGCTTCAGGAGCGCCGACCCGGGTAGGCATCGGTCATGACAGCCGGGCGACCAGACACCGAGACCCCGACCGGCCCATCGCGGCGGGAGGAACCTGCCGGGCCGACGGGTGAGGCGGCCACGGCTCTGCTCTTCGGAGGACTGATCATGGTGTCGCTCGTGATCGCTCCGCTGGTACTGCTCGGGGGCTGGGGCGGGCTCGCGATCGCGGTGACGGTGATGATCGGCGGGCTGGTCGTTCTCACCCGATACGTTCAAAGGGTCGCCTGGACACGCGGGTCGCCGAGAAATCTCCGTCGCGGGCGCGAGGGCATGGAGGACGATCCCGCAGCCACCGACGACGCGCATGATCAGCTGTCGCCGAACGATGTTCCACTCGACAGCCCCGGACGCCGTGAGCTGCTGCATCGCCTCCATGAGGCGGAGGTCGGGGGGTCACACGACCGGCGGCCGGCCCCCGCGTCACACCACTGAGGCGGAGCGTTTCCCAGCGTTCCCCCCGCCGCGGAGGCGGCGCGGTCAGCTTTCTGACAGCCCGCTCGACGCATCAGGCGCAGCACGGAAGATTGTCTCCCCGATGCCTTCACGCTGGATGATCAGAGAGCTGACAACCGCACCGGAGACGTGCGAGCGACTGGTTCGCAGGCGCCTGGTGCAACGCCGGCGAGAGCGCAGCGACCGTCGCGCCGTGAGCCTCGCGCTCACGCCCGCCGGGCGCGAACTGGTGCGCGAGGTCACGCGCCGGCGGCGCGCCGAGCTCGAGAGGGTCGTCGCGAGCACCCGGGAGGACGCCCGTCTGCAGGTGCTGGCGGCGCTCAGCGCGTTCGCCGACGCCGCCGGGCAGGCGCCGGCCCAAGATCGGGCGACCGGTTGGGACCCGGGGAGGTGAGCGCCGGAGGGCCGATCCGCGATGCGAGCGTGCAGGTGGGCGAGCCGCCCTCGCCCCTGCGGTCCGCATCGGCGTGGCTCGGCGGTTCCCGGCTGGGCCTGGCGGTCATGTCGTTGCTGGTGGGCGGGCTGGCCGGTCTCGGGGCGGTGGCGTTCCGCTGGCTGATCTATTCGATCACGTGGCTCGCGACCGGGTATCAGCAGTTCGGCCAGCAGGGGCGCGTGGGGAGCCTTCACTTTCCCGCCCTCGGGATCTGGTTCCTGCTGGTGATCCCGGTGATGGGCGGCCTTCTGTACGGGCCCCTGATCTATCGCTTCGCGCGGGAGGCGCGCGGGCACGGGGTGCCAGAGGTGATGCTCGCGGTGGCGGAGAACGGTGGGCGCATCCGCCCGCCCGTCACGGTCGTCAAGGCCGTGGCATCGGCGCTCTGCATCGGCACCGGCGGCTCGGTGGGTCGTGAGGGGCCGATCGTCCAGATCGGCTCGGCCGCGGCCTCCACGATGGGTCAGTTCGTGCGGATGTCCGAGAGCCGCCTGCGGATCATCGTGGCCTGCGGTGCCGCAGGCGGGATCGCGGCCACCTTCAACGCGCCCATCACGGGCGTGTTCTTCGGCTTTGAGATCATCCTGCGCGAGCTCTCACTCGACGCGTTGTTCGGGACGATCCTGGCGGCGGTGAGCGCGGACCTCGTCAGTCGAGCGTTCTTTGGCTCGGCGCCCTTCTTCGCCCAGGTCCCGCACGAACTGGTCGTTGCGCACGACGCCACCTACCTACTGATCGCGGTGCTCGGTCTCGCCGCCGGGCTGGTGGGCGTCGGCTTCAAGACGTTCCTCTACAGGTTCGAGGATCTCTTCGATGAGATCTGGACCGGACGCCCGGAGTGGGCCAGGCCGGCGGTCGGCGGCCTCGCGCTCGGCGCGGTCCTGCTGGTGCTGCCGCAGATGTACGGTGTCGGCTACCCGGTCATGGACAAAGTGCTCGCCGGCCAAGAAGCACTCTGGTTCGTGCTGATCCTGATGCTGGGCAAGATATTCGCCTGCAGCCTCACGCTCTCGATCGGCGGCTCCGGTGGCGTCTTCGCGCCGTCGCTGTTCACCGGCGCCGCGGGCGGGACGGCGTTCGGGGTGATCGCCGAGCACATCTTCGGACCCACCGTCGGCCCCGCCGCGCTGTATGGGGTGGTGGCCATGGGCGGGGTGTTCGCCGCCGCCTCCCAAGCACCCCTCACGGCGGTCGCGAGCGTCGTCGAGATGACCGGGAACTTCACCATCACCGTGGCGGTCATGCTCGCTTGCGGGATCGCCGCCGCGCTGTCCAAGCGTCTCAGTTACGGCTCGATCTACACCACCAAGCTCCTGCGTCGCGGGATCGACATCGAGCGCCCGAGGGCGACGAGCGCTCTCGAGCAGCTGACCGTCGCGGATGCCATGCAGCCGCTGCCGGCTTGGGGGGACAGGTCACTGGTTCCGGCCGGTGGGAGTGTGGAGGAGGTGGTGCCGTGGGGGCAGCTGGTGGGCCCGGTGAGCGACAGACGCGAGCCGCAGGCGCTGTTCGCAGAGGAGGATCTGGAGCACGCGCTGCGCCAGCTGGTGCTGTTCGGCCGCGACGGGCTGCCTGTGCTCTCCCACGACGGCGAGACCCTGGGGGGCTGGATCACGAGCCACGACGTGCTCAGGGTGCTCGCACAGCGCATCGGCGCGGCTGGAGGCGAGATCGAGCGCGGCGCGCTCGCCGCCGAGTTCGCGCGTCGGGACCCCTCCGCTGAAGTGCACGAGCCTCCGACGCCGCTACGTGGCTATGAGGTCGTCGAGCTCGCGGTCGACGAGACGTCGCCCGGACGCGGCCGCCGGCTCCAGGAGATCCGGTGGCCGGAGGGCTGCCGCGTGGTCGCCGTCATCGATGGCCGCAAGACGCACGCGGCGAGTGGCGAGATGCGCCTACGCGCAGGCGACCACGTGATCTTGCTGGTACCCGCTCGCGAGCCGGAGCCTGCCCAGCAGCAGCGGCGCGCTCTCACGAGCTAGGCGATTCCGGCGGCGACCCGAGCGACCACGGGCGCGGCTCCCAAGGGCATCAAGCGCGTCCGCTCGTGCCAGATGCGTCCGCCGGCGTCTTCGATCGTGACGGTTGACGCCGTCCTCCGGAGAGGCGTGTGTCCACCGGCACGATGTGCGAGTGTGTGGGATGTGGCCGATCGCCGCGATCTGGACTTCACCTATTCGCTGACGGACCGCGTGTTCCGACTGAGCATGGGCGAGCTGGCGGATTTCAGCTGCGCGAAGTTCGACGGCGACTTCTCGCTCAGCCTGAGCGACGCCCAGAAGCGCAAGCACGATTACGTGGCCGCCGAAGTCGGTATCTGGCCGGGCCGAAGGCTGCTCGACCTGGGGTGTGGCTGGGGGCCCCTGCTCGACTACGTTCGCCGGTGCGGAGGGACCGGTGTCGGCCTGACGCTCTCCTCCGGGCAGCTGGCGAGCTGCCGGCGGCACGGCCTGGACGTGCGCCTCCAGGACGCACGCTTGATCAGCCGTGCGCGCGACGGGGCGTTCGACGCGGTCGCCAGCCTCGGAGCATTCGAGCACTTCTGTTCGCCCGGCGAGTACCGCTCCGGTACGCAGGAGCAGATCTATCGCCAGTTCTTCGCCGGTGTGGCGGACGTGCTCCCCGAAGGGGGACGGCTCTATCTCCAGACGATGGTCTTCGGGCCCGGCATGCCTCCGGCGGAGCAGATCGACCTCGATGCTCTGACGGCTTCCTCGATGCCGCCTCGCGGGACCGACGCCTGGCTCCTCGCGCTGATGGGGCGCCAGTTCCCCGGCTCGTGGCTGCCGTTCGGACGCGAGCAGGTCGTACGCTGCGCCGCGCCCGCGCTGACGCTCGTCAATTGCAGCAACGGCAGGCTCGACTACATCGAGACGATCACGCGGTGGAATGAGCGTATCGGTGCGCGCAGCGTGCCCAAGACGATGCTCAAGCTGATGCTCGTGCCGCGCTGGCTGATGAGTCGCGACTTCCGCATCGCATTCACGTCGGGGGTCAGTGCAAACAAGGTCTGCTTCGAACGCCAGCTCCTCGATCACTGGCGGCTGGTGTTCGAGAAGCGCAGAGGAGCGATGCCGTTGGCGAGTTCCCGTCCGTCTGGGCGCGAGGGGTTGATGGCGGTGCGCGCGTTGGGTTAGGGTCGGGAGCGTCTGGGGGTTCAACCAGGGGTGGACCTATGGCTGGCGCTACGGGCTTTCGCGACTCAGAGCGGAGGGCGCAGTGGTCTGGGCGCGGGAGCTCCGCGGGTCTGCCGGGCCACTTCTCGGTTGGCCGTCAGGTCGCTGTCGTCGGTGTCGGCTCGACGGTGGACCGAGCTCGGATGGGATCCTCGACTACAACGCTGCCGGGCGGACGGTCTCCGGCTGAGCGCCACGCTCACCCTTTCGGGCTGTGAAAGGCCCACGAGCCATCCGCCGTGTCAGAACGTTGGCAGCTCCTCCGGTCAGATAACCACGAGCGAGCTGGAAGGTGAATACGGCTTCATCGCGCACACGCCAAAGCTCGTCGTGGGCCTCGACCTACGGCACGAGCCTTCGCTGGCGAGCTTCGAATGCCAGACCGACGGGTCTTGCCGGAAAGGTCACGGTCACCAACGAAGAACCACTCGAGCTGAAAGCAGAGTTGATCGGCTGAGCCGCCACCGTCGGCGCCGCCGTGCTCTCGTGGGGGTTGGGTCATGATTGCGCGGTATCGGTGCTGAGCAGTCGTTTGGGCGTTAGGGCATCAGCAGGAACTCGACGCCGGTCCATGCCGGACGAAAGCCGAGCCGCGAGTAGAGCCGCTTGGGACGGCCGTCCTCGTCCGCGCTGATCCACAGCTCGCGGGACCCCGCGCCGTGTTCAATCGCCGCACGCGTCAGTGCCGTGCCGAGTCCTCCGCTGCGATGCTCGGGCGCGATGTAGAGCTGTGTGATCTCCGCACCGTCGCCTGCTCGGACCAGCTCGGCGAAGCCGACCGGCTCGCCGTGGCGTAGCGGCGCAAGGACGGAGCACTCGCCTGCCCGGTCGATCTCACGCTTGGCGGCCAGGTAATCCTCGGGGTCGTAGCCGGGGAAGTCCTCCCCATGCCAGAGGGCGCGCAGGGCGTGGACATCATCGTAGTCAACCTCGACGATTCCCCACTCGCCCACACGCGTGGGCGGGAGCGCGAGTGTATGAAGCATCAGCGTCAGCCGGGATCTGCGCCAGCCCAGCGCCTCCATCTCCGGGCGCAGCCGCTCGGCTGCCGCGACCCGGTCGAAGGTGATCATGCGGCAGGTTTCTTGAAGGGCGCAATCGGAGAACGAGATCAACTCGTCGGCGCTGAGCGCAGGCTCGTCCTGGACCCGCACCGCGTTATGGAAGTAGAAGCTTGGGTAACGGGTCGCCCTGACGATCGTTCCGTGCTCCCAGACCGTGACCACATCGCACGGCGCCTCCTGGAGCGCGTGGTGCCAGGCTCTGGCCGCCACATCCGTACCTTCGCCGAGCTCCACGGGCGAGACGATAGCCCCAGCCGCCCACGCGAGCTGGCCAAGCATGAATCGCTCCATCCGTGTGACCGTCAGTGATTTCGAGGACCTTCTACGCGCCGAGCGCGGAAAGCGTTCGGACCTGCCGGGCGTGTACGCCGGGTAGCCACTCTCGGCCGAAGGTCGCGACTGGGCCGACGCGCACATCGACGGGGTCGTGGCCGTCCCGCAGGGCGATCACGTAGGCCCGGTCCTGGTCGATGCGTCGACGAAGCTCATCGCCCGTGCCGACGGATCCGTGTCCGGGAACGAAGGTGTCGGCCTCGGAGGCGATGTCCTCGAAGCGGCGCAACGCGTCGAGGTAGTCCTGCACGGGGTTGTCTCCGCCGTGTAGATCGAGCAGTGGGATCAAGACATCGGAGACCATATCGCCCGCAACGAGTACCCGCTCGCTCTCGACCAGCAGCGCTGCGTGGCCACGAGCATGGGCCTGGTGCTCGACGATGCGGACCCGCGGACCGTCCCAAGGGATGTACTCCGTCCCGGGCGGTAAGGCGATGATCGCGCCGAACAGATCCAGCGACACGTCCTCAGCGCTCTCGCTGGCCATGCCTCGTCCGATTTCCAGCCGGGCCTGGACGGTGGCCGCACACCGAGCGGTGCCGTAGCGGGTGGCCGGACCGAGCCGGGCGTGCCACAGCAGATGGTCCCAGTGCGGATGGGTCGAGAACCCGACCGACACCGTGTCGCCGTGTTCGATCAGCTCATCCGCAAGCGCGGCCAGCTCGCCGCCGTGTATGCCGGCGTCGACCAGCAGCACACCGGTGTGTCCCCTCACGATCACCGTGTTGGTCTGCATGAAGGCGCTCTGGTGCACCAGTGTGTTCTCGGTGAGCTGCCTCAGCAAAATCGCGGTCCTCCGCTTACCGGCTCGGGTCCCGGTTCGCGTTTAATGGCCAAATGGTTGGTGAGAGGCCTCTGTGCCGTCATTGCGCTGTTTCGTTTCCCTCGTGTCGGCTGCGCTGTCGCTCACTCGGACTACTCGACGGGAGCATCTGACAGCCACTGAGGTGGGGTCCAGTCCCCCCGTGAGTCAGTGGTTTGCCCGACCTCGATCAGATAACCGTCGGGGTCGCGGATGTAGCAACGGATCTCGTATGGGTGATGCTTCGGCGGCGTCAGGAATTGAGCGCCCCGAGCGCTCCATTCGGCGTACACCGCCGCGATGTCCATGACCCGGATGTTGAGGAAGCTGCTGACCCGGTCGAGATCGCGTGGCGTCTCCAGGGTGACCGCGGGCTTGTCGTCGGTCGGGCCTCCGCCTCGATTGATCACGATCCAGCTGTTGCCGAGCGCGACGTTGGTCGGTTCTCCGGAGCGTTCCAACGTGCCGCCGAGCACGTCGGTGTAGAAACGCCGAGAACGCGCAACGTCGTCCGAGACGATGAAGTGGGTCAAGACCAGCTCCTGGTCGGGGGTGCTCATGCTGACCTCCCTTCTGAATTGATTCCATTGCGGTGCCACTTCAGAGGCCCGGGCTCTGTCCACGTGAAGCGTCGTAAGGCCAGGGAGGCATCGGGCACTCGTCCAGATCTGATCCGAGCAGCCTTGCCCAGCGAGGTCGGGTAGTGTGGATCACGGGGATTCGAGGAGCTGCTTTGCCCGCGCCAGCGCCTCGGCCAGGCTGTGCGCGCTGACGACGATCGCGCCGCCATCGCTCCACGGCTCGATCGTCAGAAGCAGCTCGCCGTCCTCGAGCCGCGTGAAGCCAAAGAGCCTGTCTCCCGCCCAGAACTCGGCGATGCCGGACTCAGCCTCTTCGGGGCTCACGACCTTGACGTCGAGTTCGTGCGAAGCGTGCATCTTTCCAGTTGGTCGGATGGAGCTCATGAGCCTACCGCCAACGACCGACCGGAGACGCGAGCCCGGGACGGTCGCGGTTGGCGAGCACTCGACACGACTGGTCCCGCACCGATTCGAGCGTCGCGACCCACCCCCAAAGGTTCCCGAGATGGACGAAAACGCAGACGCCTCGCCGCCCGATTCGGGTGCGGCATTCCTGCCGAGCAATTGTGGGCGCTCGAGAGCCGCGTGGTCTCGCCGGCGGGGGCGAGCCGGTGGGCGATGAGGCATCCGATCCCGCAAGTGCGGATGATCGCGATGGTCTCCCACCGGGCTCCTGATACTCCTCCTCGACGAGCGAACGCTGGGATACTCTTGAGGTCTCCGTCGGCCCCGCGGCGGTACTTGGGTGCCGATGGCCTGCGGGCGCTCGAGCGGCCAGATCCTGCGGGAGCGGCCAGTGACGAGGTTCGGCTGAATTCGATTGGAGGCCCATTATGCGCGGCGACATCGAGGTCGGGGCACGCCTTCCCGACTATCAACTGCCCGATCAGGACGGCGTCGTTCGCCGTCTGTCGGACCTGCAGGGCTCGAACCCGATGGTGCTCCACCTCTCACGCGGTGGGTTTGATCCGAAGGAGCACCGTTTCCTTCACCGTCTCGTCGATGCATACCTCGACTTCCGCGTCGGGTATACGCGCGTGGCGCTGATCTCGACGGACAACGAGCTCGAGATCAACGAGTTCCGCGATAGCGTCGGCGCGCAGTTCCCGTTCCTCTCCGACCCGGAGCGCACGGTGCGGAACGATCTCGACATCATCGAGTACACGGACCCCGTCCACGACCCGATGGTCCCGCACACGTTCGTGCTCGCCCCCGGGCTCGAGATCTCCGCGATCTACAATGGCTACTGGTACTGGGGGCGCCCGACCGTCGAAGAGCTGCACCGCGACTTACGTGAGGTCATGCGCAACCTGCGCCCCGATTTCGATCTCGGCGCACCAGGGCTGCGCGAGGCGTGGGATCGCGGCGAGCGCGAGCAGTTCCTTGTGAGTCCAGTCGAAGGAGAGGCGATTCGCTACACCGAGGGGTCTGAGGTGGGAGTGAAGCGATGAGCGATGGTCAGCGTCGGCAAGCCGATCCGGGCGAGGGGACCGACCGAGGAGGTGCCTCCGACCAGGGGGCGATCAGGCCCCACCGGTCACCGATCGTGCCTCTGTGGCGCCGACTACGAGGTCGTGAAGGTCGCCGCCCACCTCGAGTCGACCCGACTGTTCGATCCCGCCGGCCTTCACCGGCTCGAAGCCGGCTGTTCGGATCAGCCGCTCGACCTCCTCGCCAGCACGGTCGTCGTCGGTCACGTAGAAGAGGACCGCCAGCTCCGGTGATCGCTTGCCAGAGGACTCCAAGAGATCGGCCGATAGGGTCCCAAACGCCATCGCCAAGCGCGTGCCCGCCGGCAGCCACCCGGCTACAACCTCGCCGGAGGCCTGTCCGTTCGGCAGGAGACGTGAGACGTTGCCCTGTGCATCGATGCCGAGCGGGTTGCTCGGAACGACCACGAGCCTGTCGGTCAGCCGGTCCACGATCTCGTCCATGACGCCCTTCAGCGCGGTGAACCGTAGAGCGAGGACGACGGCATCGGCGCCCTGCAACGCGTCGTGGTTGTCGCCAGCCACGACCGCAGCTGAACCGATCTCTCCAGCAAGCATCCGTGCCGACTCATTGTCGGCGCTCGAGAGCCGCAGGGTTTCGCCGCCTGAGGCCAGCAGGCGTGCGATGACCGATCCGAGCGTCCCGGTGCCGATGACCGCGGTCGTCATGACCCCTCGGCGGACGTACTCGCCAGCCACTGAGGGGGGGTCCAGTCCCCCTCCGGGTCGGTCGTTTGCCCCACCTCGATCAGATGACCGTCGGGATCGCGAATGTAGCAACGGATCTCGTACTGGTGCTGCTTCGGCGGCGTCAGGAATTGAGCGCCCCGAGCGCTCCACTCGGCGTACACGGCCGCGATGTCCCTGACCCGGATATTGAGGAAACTGCTGACTCGGTCGGGCTCGGGTGGCGTCTCCAGGGTTACCGCCGGCTTGTCGTCGGTCGGGTCTCCCCCGACATTGATGATGATCCAGCTGTTGGCCAGTGCCACGTAGGTCGGTTCACCGGAGAAGACCACCCTGCCGCCGAGCACCTCCGTGTAGAAGCGGCGGGAACGCTCCACATCATCTGAAACGATGAAATGAGCCAAGACCAGCTCGTCGTCGATGGTGCTCATGCTTACCTCCGTCTGTGGGTGTTTGCCGCCGCGGTCCCCCGTTGCACGACGGATCGCGCCCGTGCGTGTCCCTGGTCCGATCCTCGGGCGCCGTCGCCGCCTCTCTGCTCTGAGTGGCGCAGTCGGGTGTCGCTGCAAGGCTGTATCCCCACGGTCAGTGTCCTGCGCTTTGGCCGCCGTCGATGTGGAGGATCTCGCCGGTCACGAAGGGTGCCGACTCGAGATACAGGACTCCAGCGACCACGTCCTCGATCTCGCCGACTCGGCCGATGGGGTGCAGCGCGCCCATGCCCGCGTAGGAGCTCTCGTCGTGCAGCGGCGTTTTGACGACGCCGAGCGAAACGGCATTTACCCGCAGGCCGCGTGAGGCGTACTCGATCGCGAGCGACCGGGTGACCGCGACCAGGCCGCCCTTGGTCAGCGTTTGCAGCGCGGCCGGTCTGCTGCTGTCCGGCTGCTCGACCAGTGAAGTCGAGACATTGACCACGTGCCCACGACCCTGGTCGAGCATCTGTTTGATCGCGCGCGTCGTCATGTGAAAGAAGCCGGCGACGTTGACGGCGATCAGTGCGTTGAAGTCCTCGAGGGTGTAGTCCGTGAAGGGCTTGCCGATGTAGATTCCCGCGTTGTTGACGAGGGTGTCTATGCGGCCGAAGTGCTCGACCGCCGCCTGCACGATGCGCTGCGCCGTGTCGGGGTCGGCGATGTCGCCCTCGACGGTCACGACGCCGGGGTCCGCCGAAGTCCCGATCGATCGAGCAGCCGCGACCACCGCATATCCCCGCTCACGGTATGCGCTCGCGAGACCTGCGCCGATGCCCTGCGAGGCGCCGGTGATGATTGCGACCCGCTCCTCGTGGTGCTCAGGCGGCGGTATCACTCGACGATGTAGGTGTCGTAGATCACGCCCTTGGGCTGACGGGCGCCGACGCTGACGAATACGCCCTCGTTCAGCCAGGCGAGCTGAGGGGCAGCCGTCTCGATCCGGGTAGAGGTGCGGAACATGTACTCGCTCGCGTCGACCTCCTCGCCGCGCCCAAGCCGGGCGAGCACCTCGACGCTACCGTGGCGGACTCCCCGCGACTGCACGTAGAGCAGCTCGCCGCCGTCGGTTTGCAGCGTGTAGCGGATGTCCGCGAATGAAGTGCCATTCGGCAAAACGATCTGCCAGTCCGCGCTGGCGCCCGGGAGCAGCTTGCCGCTGAGCTCCGGACCGGTGAAGGCCCCGCCGGTCTGGGGCACGATCCGCCGGTGGCCCTGCGCGACCTGGCCGAAGTCCAGTGGCTCACCGAGGGTCACCTCCAGGCGGTAGACCTTCCTCAGGCGGGGATCCGGAAGCTGACCGCTCATCGCCGCTCATGTTGGCATCCGCCGGCCGGTTTCGACTTCTGGCGGGGATCCGGCGTCGTGCGGATGCGTGGCGACGCGGCCGCCGGGCCTGTTCGCTCGCGAGCGCTCAAGACTCGCCGCGCGCCGCCCGGAGAGCCTTGACATCTGCTCGGATGAGATGGAGAGTGTGCGCCACCCGACGGGAGCGTCCTCGGTCGAAGAACGGCCCTGGAGCGACCAGGACAGGGGAGCTCGTGCCGACAGCCCTTTCGCGGCGCACCCGCAGCCTCGGCCTCCTCGCCGTCGCCGCCCCGTGCTGTGCATTGTGGCGAGAACACGGTGCCGCGTTGCGGTGCAGTCAACCGATGGAGGCGATATGAGCAGTGTGGAGATGAGCGGCGAAAGCGCGGCCGGCACCCCGCCGGTGAGCGCCGGGGAGTTCAGGCTCGAGGTCGTGGTCCTGCCGGTCTCGGACGTCGACCGGGCGAAGGAGTTCTACGGAGGCCTCGGCTGGAGGCTCGACGCCGACATTGCGCGCGGCATCAGCCTCCGTCTGGTTCAGTTCACGCCTCCGGGCTCCGCGTGCTCGATCCAATTTGGCACGAACATCGCCTCTGGCGCGCCCGGCTCGGCACAGAGCCTGTACCTGGCCGTCGCCGACATCGAAGCTGCGCGCGAGGAGCTGCTCGCCCACGGCGTGGAGGTGAGCGAGGTGTTCCACGAGGGGATGCCGGGCGCTCGCTTCCACGAGGCCGGACGTGAGTCCGGGCCGGCGCCCGATCGCGGCACCTACGGCTCGTTCGCCACGTTCAGCGATCCGGATGGCAACGGCTGGCTGCTCCAGGAGATCACCACGCGTCTGCCGGGTCGCTGAGAGGAGAGGCCGATGGCCACGACATACGAGTCCGTGGAGGATCTCGCGGACGCGCTCAGGCGGGCGTCCGCGGCGCACGGCGAACACGAGGAGCGCACAGGCCAGGCGGACCCGAACTGGCCGGACTGGTATGCGCTCTACATGGTGCGCGAGCGCGCCGGTGAGGAGCCGCCGACATGAGCAGCGACTATGACGTGATCGTGCTCGGTGGCGGCTCGCCGGGCGAGCACTGCGCGAGCGCGCTGGCGGAGGGCGGTCTGCGGGTGGCGGTCGTGGAGCGCGAGCTCGTGGGAGGGGAGTGCTCCTACTGGGCTTGCATTCCCTCGAAGACGCTGCTGCGGCCGGGCGAGGCGGTCCATGGGGCGCGCGAGGCCGCCGCGACCGCGGAGGTGGATGTCGAGGCGGCGCTCGCCTGGCGTGACTTCATGGTCTCCGAATACTCCGACGCCGGCCAGGAGCGCTTCCTTGCCGATCACGGCATCGAGCTGCTGCGCGGCAGCGGGCGGCTCGCCGGCCCCGGGGTCGTGGAGGTCGACGGCGTGCGCCACACCGCGGACGCACGTGGTTCTCGCCAACGGCGCCGATCCGGTCGTGCCGCCCGTGCCCGGCTTGCGCGAGCTCGAGGGCGTTTGGAGCAACCGCGAGGTGACCTCCATGAAGGCCGTTCCCCGCCGTCTGCTGATCCTCGGTGGCGGGCCGGTCGGGGTGGAGATGGCGCAGGCCGTGCGTCGGCTGGGCGGCGAGGTGGCGGTGATCGACATGGCCGAGCACGTGCTCGGGCGGGAGCCGGCGCCGCTGGGTGAGGCGCTCGGCGAGGTTCTGCGCAGTGAGGGCATCGAGCTGGTCCTGTCGGCGAACGCGAGCGCCGCGCGACGCGAGGGCGAGGACTACGTCGTCGAGATCGACGACGGACGCGAGCTGCGCGGTGACCGACTGCTCGTCGCCACCGGCCGGCGTCCGCGGGTGCTCGGGCTCGGCCTGGAGACCGTCGGTGTCGAGGCAGACGCACATGGGGTTCCAGTGGACGCGCACTTGCGGGCGGCGGCGAACGTGTGGGCGATCGGCGACGTAAACGGGCAGTGGCCGCTCACCCACGTCGGCAAGTACGAGGGCGAGGTGGTCGCCGCGAACATCCTCGGCGAGCCGCGAAAGGCGAACTACGAGGCCGTTCCCCGCGTCGTCTACACCGACCCGCAAGCCGCGGCAGTGGGCGCCTCCGACGGCCCCTTCAGTGCGATGGTCCCGCTGTCGGAGGTGGCGAAGACCGCCACCTACACGCGCGCGTACGCCGAAGCAACGGCTTCCTGGCGCTGCTCAGCGACGGCGAGCGGCTGACTGGCGCCTACGCGCTCGGCCCCGAGGCGGGCGAGTGGCTGCAGCAGGCCACGCTCGCGATCCGCGCGCGCATCCCGCTCGACGTTCTGACGGACACGATCCAGCCGTTCCCGACGTTCTCGGAGATCTACGTCGCCGCGCTGAAGGCGCTGCGCCGGGAGATCGCGGGGGCATCCTCCAAGGCGGTCGGCGCGGGACCGCCGACGGCGAGCTGACGAGAGCACAGACGATGACCAGCGTTGAGGTCCCGACCATCGAGCGCGAGCCGGTGGCCCGCAGTCGTCGTCGGACGCCGGCATCCCTTGACAGGCTAACGTCGTTAGCCTATTGTGGCTAATCACGTTAGCTTCGCGAGCCGAGAAGAGGACTGATGAGCGCCACGATCAGCACCGAAATCACGATCAATGCAAGCCCCGACACGGTGTGGGGCGTGCTTACCGACTTCGCCCGCTTCGCTGAGTGGAACCCGTTCATGGACCGGGCCGAGGGTCGCGCCGAGGTCGGCGAGAGGCTCACGATCCACATGCAGCCGAAGGGCCGTAGAGGGATGACATTCAAGCCCCGCGTGCTGGTCGCCGAGCCTGCTCGCGAGCTGCGCTGGCTAGGCAGGCTCGGCCCGGGCGGCCTCTTCGATGGCGAACACCACTTTGGACTCGCTGAGTTGCAGGACGGCAGCACCAGGCTGATCCAGGAGGAGCGCTTCCGAGGGATCCTCGTCGGTGTCATGGGCGGCACTTTGAGGCACACCGAGGAGTCCTTTCAGGATCTGAACGCTGCCTTGAAGGCCCGTGCAGAGGGCGCATGACGCCGCGTCAGCGCGAGATCGCCGGCGCAGCACGAGCGATCATCGAATCCGATGGCGTGGAGGCGCTCACGATGCAGCGCCTCGCGGCTTCGCTCGGGATTCGCGCGCCCTCCCTCTACAAGCACGTCCGGGGCAAGGCCGCGGTCGAAACGGACCTAACGATCGAATTGCTCACCGAGCAGGCCGATGCCCTTGACGCCGCCGGGGCTGATCTGGGCGCACTCGCAATGGCCTACCGCTCGTGGGCTCTCACGAATCCTCACCTGCATCTGTTGCTCAACAAGCGTCCCTTGCCACGCGAGCAACTGCCCGTCGGCCTGGAGGATCGGGCTTCCGCGACGCTGCTCCTCGCCACCGGTGGTGACCGCGACCTGGCCCGCGCCGCATGGGCAGCCATCAACGGACTGGTCGATCTGGAGCTGGCCAGCCGTTTTCCTCACGATGCCGACGTTGACGCGGCGTACGCCGCGGCGGTGGGCGCGTTTTCGCTCGCCGTTCAAGCGGCTCGACCCCCGCAGAAGGGAGCAGCATCGCTGTAGGCATCGATGGCCATCGCGCTCGAGGAGCTTCTCCTTCCCGCGCAGGGCAGGGCGGGCGACGAGTGGGACCGGATGCCCGACCCGGAAGCAGGTCCGACCACAGCGGCGATCGGCACGCGATCGTGATCCCTGACGTCAGGCTGCTCGGGGATGTCGTCAGCGCGCGCCAGTGCAGCGCAGGTCGGCGTCGAGCGGGCCGATCCGGTACTGCGCAAGGTTCGGCGCCACGCCGGTGAAGCCACCGCTCGCGCAGTTCCCCCGCGCCTGCGTGAGTGTTGCGTCGGTTCCGGCCACCCAGTCGGGCAGCTGGCCGTTGAAGGCCGTCGGTGTCGTCTGCGCCGTCAGCCCCGTGATCTCCTTCCACTGGGTAGCGGTGGAATAGATCCCGATCGGTCCGGTTGCGCCGGCGGTGTTCAGGCCGGCGATGAAGCCCTGCAGCGCGGCGATGTTGAGCTGGTAGGTCCCGGCCCAGCTCGCCATCAGCTCGACGTCCAGCCACCATGGCGCGGTCTCGGCCGCGACCGGGTCGAGCACGGCGACGAGCCGGTAGGAGTGGGCGGCGCGCTGCTCGCCGTAGATGTACGAGCAGGCGTTGGTCAGCAGGCCGTCTACAGGCACCGTAGGCCGGCGCGGTGCCGACGCTGGGCCAGTCCGCAACCTGATGACCGCCAGGGTTACCGGTGTCGATGTACAGCGACCGGGACGGCTGCTTCGGGCGCCTCTGCCCCGGTGCGTCGCGGGCCCAGCGCAGCTCACCGCCGATACACGGGTTTGCGTTGTTCGCCAGCCCGCCGTTGACACCGACGATCCCGAACAGCGGATTCGACGGGTAGGAACCCGAGCACTGCGGATAGGAGATGTCATAGCCGGCGGTCGGCGACGAGCTGGCGCTCACCGCGATGACCAGCGCCACGATGACGATGAAGGCGAGCGCCACCGCTGGCACCCATCGCGCTCGGTGCCCGGAGCGGCTGGCAGGCGGCACGGCCGTCAAGCTATGCGGTCAGCCGAGCGCTTGGGAGATCGAGTCGATCGCCTCTCGCTCCGGGTCACTTACGGGGCCTTCACCGGGCCCGCTCTCCTTGTGCGCGCTCGCGACCCTGTCTGCGAGCGTGAGGATGAAGCTCTTGTACTCCCGACACTCCTCGGGTGTGGCCTTGGTTTCGAGCAGCGTCACGGCGTCCCGAAGGTGATCAAGGGAGCGCTTCTTGAGCTCCTCGGGAGAGCCATAGCGGCTATGGTCGACCTTGGGCTTGGCCGCGACGATCTCATCGAGCAGCTCGCTTTGGCCGTGGCGCTCGCGCGCTTCGGCATAGGCCTTGGCCATCGACACGGTCTCGCGGAACATCCCGCCCCGTCCAGCCGTGATGACGAGCATGCCCGCGCTCGGCGGTCCCTCCAGGACCTGCTCCCACTCAGGCGGTGTGAAGTCTTGCTTCGTGGTCATCGATCAACTCCCGGTCGCTTGCCCGCGATTGTAGATGTTGGTCGCCGACAACGGCAGCAGCGAGGTCAGCGCCGAGGACTACGCGATCGCGATCGCTTATCTGCTCGAACAGGGCGGTCGCGGGCCCGAACGGATCACCGTCGCCTGGTAACCACCAACCCGAAGAGACCGAATGATGTGTACTGATCGCACGGGCGCCGTCTCGCGCAGCCTAGGAGGCGGTCGACAACGAGGTTGGCAGGACAGCGCCGCCCGGCTGCATCGTGCACACCGCGTCGGAGGTGAACGGGAGGGTCCGCGTCGTGGACGTCCGGGAGTCTCAGCAGCACATCGACGAGTATTTTCAGAGCAAGCTCGGCCCGGCGTTTGAGAAGCTCGGCGTCGAGATGGATCCGCCGGAGCTGACCGAAACGTTGTGGATCGAGCGCGGCTGAAGGGCGACGCTTGTCAAGCACGATCGGACACTCCACCGCGCTGCCGCTCGGATCGAGCGCAGCGGTCTCGCTGGACCGTCCCTCGTGGCCGAACCGCCTGGCGGGATCCACCGGTAACCGTCGTCCCAGGTGTCGGTACCTTTCGGGCTCGGCCGAGTCTTCCAAGACGTCTTGCGGTTCGCTGTCGGTAGCTAACCGACCAGACCCGCATCGCCACGAAAGCCGGCGCGGCGTCCGGTCTGGGCGAGTCGCATGCTAAGGACGACGAGCGAGCGTCTGCGGCGGTGGCCGCAGCATGGCCCACTGGTCAGGCATCGTTGGCGGAGTGGGCGATCTCCTCGTCATCGGGCGTGGCGGCCCAGCTTCCTAGGAGTTGGAGGGCCTCTTGGGAGCGGCTGCTGGCCTCGGCGGTGTAGACGTTGATCGTGAGTCCGTTGTCTGCCGAGAGCTGGAGCACCTCGTAGCCCAGCTCGAGATCGCCGACGATCGGGTGGTGCAGGCGCTTCGTCCCCGCCTGGTGGAAGCGAACGTTGTGTGCGGCCCAGCGGGTCCGGAACTCGGTGCTTCGGGTGGATAGTTCGCCGACGAGGTCCGTGAGGGCTCGGTCGTAGGGGTTGCGGCCGGCGTCGGAGCGCAGGTGGGCCACGAGCTCGTCGGCGACGCGGTCCCAGTCGATGTAGAACTCTGCGGCAGCGGGGTCCAAGAAGAGGAACCGGGCGCTGTTGGCGGGTTGCTCGCGGCTGTCGAACAGGGGGGCGTACAGCGCGCGGCCGAGTTGGTTGGCGGCGAGATAGTCGCCGCGCGTGTTGCGCACGGTCGCCGGCGTGTCCATTGAGTCGAGGATGCGCTGCACGACCGGACGGACGGACTGCTTGCCCGCGCTGCGGCGCGCGCGCGGCGAGGCCGGCCCCGCCGCCCGTGCGAGGTCGAACAGGTGTGTGCGTTCGGCCTCGTCGAGATGCAGCGCCCGGGCGAGGGCCCCGAGCACCTGGTCAGAGACGCCGGTCAGGTTGCCGCGCTCCAGACGCTTGTAGTAGTCGACGCTGACGCCGGCAAGTGAGGCGACCTCCTCGCGCCGCAGTCCGGGCACCCGGCGTTTCCCGTACGCCGGCAGCCCCGCCTGTTCGGGCGTGATCCGTGCCCGGCGTGATGAGAGGAAGTCCGCGATGTCGCTCGCCGTGTCCACAACCACAAGCGTACGCCGGTCGTGGCCTCGTTGGGGGGCTCTGTGAGACCCCCCGTCACAGGTCCCTTGTGAGCGCGATCGACGGGTGCTTGAGTCGTCTCATGCCAGATCAACAGCTACTCCGGGAGGATGGCAACATGGACACGCGCACACTGGGCACCGCCGGACTCGAGGTCTCTGCCCTCGGCTTGGGCTGCACGGGAATGAGCTTCTCCTACGGGCCACCTGCAGACATGCTCGAAGCGCTCGTCGGGCGCTGAGCTCTGAAGGCCGCGCTCCAGAGGCTGTCGCTTCCGAACACGTCAAAAAGGAGAGTGACATGAGCAAAGAGGTGCTGGTCGTGACAGGAGCCGGGGGCATCGGGCAGGCGGTCGCCCGCCGCCAAGGCCCCGGCAGATCGGTGCTGGTCGCCGACTTCAACGAGCAGACGCTTCAGTCCGCAGCCAGCCGCGCTGCAGGCCGTCGGCCTCGAGGTCACGACCCAGGTGGTCGACGTCTCCTCACGCGCATCCGTGAGTGCGCTCGCACGGGCCGCAGAGGACCTTGGCAGCGTGACCCAGGTCGCCCATACCGCAGGCCAGTCGCCGACGATGGCGCCGCCCGAGGCGATCCTGACGGTCGACCTGTACGGGACCGCTCTCGTGCTGGAGGAGATGGGCAACGTGATCGCCACCGGCGGCGCGGGCGTCGTGATATCCAGCATGGCCGGTCACCGACTCCGTGCGCTGGAACCAGAGCAGGACGACGCGCTGCGGAACACGCCCACCGATGAGCTGCTCGGGCTGCCCTTCCTGACGGGCGAGGCAGTTCCCAACTCGACGGCCGCCTATGAAATCTCCAAGCGCGCGAACAACCTCAGGGTCCAGTCCGCCAGCATACGATGGGGCGACCGCGGTGCTCGCGTGAACTCGATCAGCCCAGGCATCATCGTGACCCCCCTCGCCCAGCAGGAGCTCGACTCAGAGCGCGGCCCGACGCTGCGGGCGATGATCGACGCATCCCCGGCAGGAAGGGTGGGAACAGCAGACGAGGTCGCCTCCGTCGTCCGCCTTCCTGCTCGGCGCCGGAAGCAGGCTTCATCACCGGCAGCGACCTGCTCATGGACGGCGGCACTATCGCTGCATTTCGATGCGGACGCTGGGAGAGCTCGCGCTTTGCAGGAGCGACCGGGGCACTCGAGCGCCAGGCCTGACGGAGAGGAGAGAACGATGAGAGCAGCTGTGTTCAACGAGCCCGGTCGATCACGGTCGCCGAGCGTCCGGACGCCGCCATCAAGGAGCCGACGGATGCGGTCGTCCGCGTGGTCCTGTCGTGCGTCTGCGGTTCAGACCTCTGGTACTACCGCGGAGATTCCGCGTTTACACCGGGACCGATCGGCCATGAGTTCATCGGCGTCGTCGAGGATGTCGGCGCGGAGGTCCGGGACGATCGCCAAGGGCGACTTCGTGATCTCCCCATTCGCATTCAGCGACGGGACCTGCCCACACTGCGGGCACGGGATCACGAGCGCCTGCGCGAACGGCGGGTTCTATCCCTCCAACGGCGACGGAGGCCAGGGCGAGGCCGTACGGGTGCCGCTCGCCGACGGGACGCTCGTGAAGGTCCCTGGCTCAGGACACCCAGATGAGATGCTGCGCTCGCTGCTGACGCTGACGGACGTGCTCGCGACCGGCCATCACGCCGCGATCTGCGCAGGCGTGCAGCAAGGAGGCACGGTCGCGGTGGTCGGAGACGGAGCGGTCGGACTGTCCGGGGTGCTCGCGGTTTCCCGTCTGGGGGCGGATCGCGTGATCGCACTCAGCCGCAACACGGACCGCCAGCGCCTGGCCCGCGAGTTCGGCGCGACCGACGTCGTGGCCGAGCGAGGTCGAGCAGGCGACCGAGAAGGTCCTGGAGCTGACCGCCGGTATTGGCGCTGATGCGGTGCTCGAGTGCGTCGGAACGGGCCTGTCGATGGAGACGGCCTTTTCGATCGCGAGACCCGGATCGATGGTCGGCTACGTCGGAGTGCCGCATGGCGTAGAGCCGCCGATGGCCGACATGTTCTTCCGCAACGTCGGGATGCGTGGGGGCTCGGCCCCTGTGCGCGCATACGTACCCGAGCTCCTCGAGGACGTGCTGCAGGAGCGCATCAACCCGGGCCGGCTGCTCGACTTCGAGACGGACCTCGACGGCGTGGGGGAGGCCTATGCCGCGATGGACGAGCGGCGCGCAATCAAGTCTCTTCTGCGGATCGGCACGGTTTGAGCATGGACTTGAAGCGAACCCGCCGGATTCCGATCCGGTTCGCCGGCGCCCACCCAACCCAGCAGGTTGCCCGTCACCAGCCGCGAGGGAGGACACGGTGAGCGAGTGGAAGGCGGTCGACCTTGACTCGATCGGGCACGCCGAGGAGTTGCAGCTCGCGTCCGAGCGCGAGGACGGCACATTCCGCCGGCCGGTGACGATGTGGGTCGTCCGGGTCACGGACGCGTTGTACGTGCGCTCAGTCGACGGGGCCGCTGCGGCTTGGTATCAGGGAGCGCTCGAGCGCCGCCGCGCAGAGATCTCCGCGGGCGGAGTTCACACCCTCGTGGAGCTCGTCGATGCCGCGGACGCGGCCAACGACTCAATCGACGAGCAGTACCGCAGGAAGTACGCCCGCCACTCCGAGAGCACGCTCAACCGGATCACGAGCAAGAACGCGCGGTCCACCACCCTCCGGCTCTTCGCTCGCTGACGAGAACAAACGCATGACAGGAGAACAAACATGAAGATCACCCCCAACTCGCAACAAACCCAGCGCGGCCCGGCGGAGTGGTTCACCGGCGACGTCTACATCGACGCCGTCGCTGAGCCAAGCGGTCCGTTCCGGCTCGCCGCAGCGAGCGTTCACTTCACGCCCGGTGCCCGTACCGCATGGCACACACACCCGGCCGGGCAGACGGTCTACGTCACCGAGGGCGAGGGTCGCTGCCAACGGCGCGGCGGCCCGATCGAAACGATCCGACCCGGGGATCGCGTCTTCTTCGAGCCCGGCGAGGACCACTGGCACGGCGCCGCGCCCGACAGATTCATGACCCACATCGCGATCCAGCAGCAGGGCGAGAACGGCGACGTGGTCAGTTGGGGCAACCACGTCGGCGACGGCGAATACAGGAAGCAAGCAGGGTCATAGAGGATGGAACGGGTCAACAGGCGCAGCTGATGGATTGCCCGAGATCATCAGGGGCCACATCGAGCGTCGACCTCCCGGTGTTCGCTCCGACGGCGTCCGTCAGAGCCGTTTTAGTCCGCATGCTGAGCCCCGATGATCGCTGTGGGGGCAACCATCCCTCGGCAGCTTGGGCCCGGACTATGCCGGCGTGCCGTCCCCGCTCAGCGCGTCGATGTTCATCTCGCTCTCGATCGCTGCACCGATCGCAGCGAGCGACGGCGACCGTACACGCTGCTTGGAGGCGGTGTGCGCCACGCGGTTCAGGCCCGCGAGTCGCTCCGCCTCGCGCCGTGCCGTTTCGCCAAGCTCGGCCGCTGGGACGACCTCGTCGAGGTAGCCGAGCGAGTCCGAGCTCCGCGCAGGCGCGTCCGTCCGCAAGTTCATCGTCGGGCGCGTTCGCGCAGCGATCGACGCCGACGTGCTGCACGGCGACGCCACGGATGTCTCACACGTCCTCGTCGCGACCGTGCAGGGTCTCGCCGCAGCCGGTCGTGACGGTCGCCTGGGCCGCTCGCGCGCGTCGATCGACCGGCGCTGGCAGCTGGCGATCGACGCGATGATTGCGGGCTTCGGCTCGTAGCCCCAAAACCAGCGGCGGGCTGGAACCCGACAGGCGCCTGGCCTACTCCCACGTCGTTCGCAATGCCGTCTACCGGCAACCGGCTTGCTTGGAGGGTGGGGCATGGTCAACGCTTGCCGCAGATCGCATTGACGCGTCATGGCGGCGGCACGAACGCGATGCCCACGATCGAGTGCTGCGAGGCTAGTGCGATCTGGGTGCCGCGGCGCCGAGCGATTTGACAGGATTCGACCCGAGTGTGTTCGCGACGAAAGGGCGCTTCGATGGCATCCCGGTCAAGTTCTGCGAGCGAGGTAGCGCGAGAACCGGCCCCGACCGGCCGCCGATCGAAGAACGCGGCCGATGAGCCCTGATCGTTCTCACGCGATGGATCATGCGGTGCTCGTGCTGTTCGAGAACCGCTCCCTCGACAACATGCTGGGGCGTCTCTACGGGCCGGAGGACGGCAAGACGTTCGAGGGCGTGATCGGAAAGGAACTCAGCAACCCGATCCCGGCGTGGGCCGAGCACGGTTCCGAGCGGAAGGTCGTGCCCTACAACGTCACGACCGACTTGAACTCTCCCAACCCGGATTCCGGCGAGGATTACTACCACACCAACACCCAGCTCTACAACACCTTGGACGAGCACAACCGCTTCAAGATCGGCGAGGCGGTGACTGCACCGTGGAACCTCCCGCCGCCCGGTGCCGAGCCGACGATGGATGGGTTCGTGACCGACTTCATCAGCACCTTCGTTGGCGAGGTCGGCCGTCAGCCGACATACGAAGAGTATGCGCAGATCATGACCGGCTACACACCGCAGCAGGTGCCGGTGCTCAGCGGCATCGCCCGTGAGTTCGGAGTCTTCGACCACTGGTTCTGCGAGGTCCCTTCCCAGACCTTCATGAACCGTTCGTTCTGGACGGCGGCGACATCGTCGGGGCTGGTCGTCAACAGCCCGGTGAAAAAGTGGTTCACGAAGAACGACGCGGAAACGATCTTCGAGCGTCTCGAGGCGCACGGCAAGAGCTGGAAGGTCTACGTCGGCGAACCGATGTGCGTTTCGTTCGCAGGCATCATCCACTATCCGCGGTTGAAGGACCGCCTGGCGACGCACTTCGTCCCGTTCGCCGAATTCGAAAGGGACGCTGCCGCCGGAACCCTGCCCGACTTCTCCTTCATCGAACCCGACATGGCGTCAGGGCACTCCGACTACCACCCGGCGTTTGGTCGATCGTTCATCGGCGGCAACGTCGACGTCGGACTGGACGCACCCTCCGGCGTGCTTGGCGGCGAGGCGTTCTTGGAGCGGATCTTCAACGCCTACCGCTCGATGACCTCGGAGTCGGGCAGCAACGTCTGGAACACCGCCCTGCTGGTCGGCTGGGATGAGCCAGGCGGAACCTACGACCACGTGGCGCCCGGAGCGGTCCCGCCGCCCGACCCGGCCGCGCCTGAGGGCGAGTTCGGCTTCAGGTTCGACCGTTCGGGCTACCGAGTCCCGGCGATCATCGCCTCGCCCTGGGTCGAGCCGGGGTCGGTCTACAACGAGGAGTACCGTCACACCTCGCTGATAGCGACACTACGAAAGCTCTGGCACCTGGGTGAGCCGTTCACCCAACGCGATGCGTCGGCACGCACCTTCGACCATGTCTTCAGCCGCGAGATCGCTCGTGACCCTGAGACGTGGGCGACATTCAAGGCCCAGCCTTTGCCTGATTGGCACATGGACCCCGAGATCGTGGGCAAAGCCATCAGCACCCTGGGCAAGAACATCGGAGCTGGTGTCATCGAGAAGGCCAGAGAGCTCGCAGTCGCCCTTCCGCCACAACTGGCCGACCCTTCCGTCGAACTCACGCCGGAGCTCATCATCGAGGTGGTCAGGGACATCGGCTTCCACTTCTTCCCGCTGTTGAAGCCTACCTAGGCGAGTGCTCTTGCCCGAGGGGAACCGTGTGTTCCCGACGTCGCAGGTCGAGACGCCCGGGTAGACGCGAGGAGACTCCCATGTTGGTGTGATCACCGGACCGGGCGGTTCGAGCGGGTCGGCCCTGGGCTGTATAGGCTGGCGCAGGGCATGTAATTCTGCCTTTCGTCCATAGCGCTCGTCCGCACCGGTGTCGCTTCCTTTGCGAAGGCAGTCGTCCGCGATACTGCGACAGTCGGGATTGTGCGCTTATCGTGGCGCTTGTGCGGGTCGTTGCGGTGTCAGAAAGCTGTCCAGCCAGTCGAAGCCTGGGCAGGCCATCGCGCTTATGTACGGGCACTTGCGCGTAGTCGCACGGCGACACGACCGCTTCTCGTCCGCGGGGAAAGCGTGGATCTCGACATCGAGACGCCTGCTTTTGGCCGACGTGGAGGTCCCTGCTGGGTATCTGAGCGTGACGGTCGAGCGGCTCGGGCGGTATGGCTGCCAGCGGCATTCGTCAGCTTGGCTGCGCTCTCAGCGCCTGGGCGCCTTCTTTGACGTTGAGCCGGCGATTGGGGATCGATTCGTCGCCTTTCGGGCTGCTCGGCGGCCGCGGAGGAGTGCCTCGCCCAGGATGGCAGTGCCCAGCAGGCCCCCGAGTACACCCAGCTGGCCGGGGATGTGGGTGGCGGCGTACGTGATCAGGGCGCCGAGGCAGCCGATGCACGTGAGCGCGCCGGTGATCTCGGCGGCCGCGCCAAGCCTCGCGTTGGCGAGCAGGCGCCAAGCGGCGACGTTCACCGCCGCGAAGATGATCAGAAAGCCCGCCGAGCCCATCAGGCTGATCCCTTCGATGTTCACGGTGTTGACGATCACGAGCGTCCCGAGCGTGGTCGCGAGCAGCCCGCCGATCGGCCGATCCCAGATCGGCTCGCCGAGCCGCTCGGGCAGCTCGCCGTCGCGCGCCATCAGGTATGTGAACTTCGCGGCGCCATAGAGCGTCGCGTTGATCGCGCTCGCGGTCGAGACGACGGCCGCGATGGCGATCAGCTTGAAACCCGCGGAGCCCAGGAACGGCTGCGCGGCGGCCGCCAGCGCGTAATCCTGGTCGGCGGCGATCTTCGCCGGGGCGAGGTTTCCCACGGCGACGAACGCGACGAGCACGTAGAGGCAGATCACGCTGCCGATCGCGATCAGGTACGCGCGCGGCAGCGAGCGCTCGGGGTCGCGCGCATCCTCGGAGGCGTTGGCGATCAGCTCGAACCCCTCGTACGCGAGGAAGATCAGCGTCCCGGCATAGACGATCGACGCCACCGACGGGTATCTCGCCGGTGAGATCCGCGCGGAGCTCACGAATGCCAGACCGCCGGCGCAGAAGACGACGAGCACCGTGAGCTTGAAGTACACGAGAACGGACTCGGCACGACCGACGAGCCGCGCGCCCGCGAGATTGAGCAAGGCAAACCCGACCACCACGGCGCTCGCGAACACGCGCCGCCAGCCGCCGTTGGGATCCAGGCCGAGCAAAGCGGCGAGGTAGGCGCCGAAGGCCACCGCATACAGCCCGAGCATCACGAAGTAGCTCAGCCACAGCAGCAGGTTGAGCGGGCCCGCGACGCCGATGCCGAACGCGCGGTCCAAGAACGTCGCGGTACCGCCACGACTGCGCACCGCCACCGACAGACGTGCGTAGGAGAAGCCGGTGAGCGCGGCCACCACCGCTCCCACGAGGAATGAGAGGTAGGCGCCCGCGCCGGCCACCCGCACCGTCAGCCCGAGCACCGAGAAGATGCCCCCACCGACCATCCCGCCGATGCCGATCGCCACGAGCGGACCGACACCGAGGCTCGCGGGGGCGGGCTTCTGGGCGCTCACACCCTGTATTTCACACGCTCGGCAGGTCGCCGCGCGCGATGACCCTCGATCGAGTCAGCCCCACCGCGGGACGTGGCGTCTGTGTCGCTGTCCGCGCCCGACCCGGGCGGCTTTAGCCGTCAGCCGAAAACGCAACGGTCGCATGCACGGCCTGAGTTCTCAGGACCGCCGATTTGATGGGGGTCGGGAGCCATTTCGCCGATGACGCTGTGTGGAAGCGCCCGACACGCCGCCGATGGGCGGCGTCATCCGTGGTCGCGACGCCGTCCTCGAGAGCGAGGGTGGAACGATCGGAAGGTAGGCAGGCGTCGTGCTTGTTGTGCTCGCGCTGTCGTGGATGCCCCACCAGGGCGGGGTCATGCGGACTGAAGCATCACCTACGGATCTAGCTAGCGCTTTGCGAACCGGAGCGAGCGCCGAGGCAACAGTCGAGCAGACGATCGCGCTGGACGAGCAGCAGGCGTCTCGCCGGCCGCACCTGAGACAGCTGATTCGCCATGGCACAGCAGTAGTCTGTCCTTCCTGCCAGCTTGTAGAGACCGGGTGCTGGTTCCGGTCGGAAGGATCGGTTGACCGAGCCGTCGATGGCAGGAAGGTTCTTGCCGTTGGTGTTGTCCGGTCGGCCGGGTTGGGTCCCGGGCTGGTGACGGGCTGACTCGTAGTCTGTCTGTCGGTCGTTGCTCTGGCCTGACCGAACGTCCGTTGTGTCGTCCGCCACCACCCGGGATCTTTGGCGTGACCTAATAGGAGCGTGGCAACCGCCCCCAGGAAGGCCTGTCCGCCAGAGGTCCAGTCAAACGAGACCAATCGATTGAAGGGACGTGCTGGATGATTGTGATTGGAGCGGATGTCCACAAGAGCACCCATGCCCTCGCGGCCGTCGACGCGAACACTGGGCAGCTCCTCGGCGAGAGGGAAATCCCAGCGAAGGAACAGGGCCATCTCGATGCGCTGCGCTGGGCGCACGAGCTCGCCACGGAAATCGTGTGGGCGATCGAGGACTGCCGGGACCTCTCCCACCACCTCGAGAGCGCTCTCGTGAGCGCCGGCGAGCGGGTCGTCAGGGTCGCACCGAAGCTGATGGGTGTCGTCACGCCGCGGGGAACGCGAGCCGGGGAAGTCCGACCAGATAGACGCGAGGGCGATAGCCCGAGCGGTTCTGCGTGAGGGCATCGAGCGCTTTCCGGCCGCGTTCCTCGATCAGGACGCCGTCGAGATCCGGCTGCTGTGCGATCACCGCGAAGTGCTCGTCAACGAGCGCACCCGGCTGATCAACCGGCTGCGGATCAACCTCGTGATCCTCGACCCCGAGCTGGAGGCGACGATCCCGGCTCGCAAGCTCGACTACCCCGGCCAGCTGCAGCGCGTCACACGGCGCCTGAGAGCGATGCCGCAGACCGCGAGGGTCCGCATCGCTCGCGAACAAGCCAAACGGATCGGAGCGCTCACCCGCGACGCAGAGCAGCTCAAGCGCGACTTGCGTGACCTCGTCCGTGCGCACTGCCCCGAGCTGCTCGCCGAGACCGGCTGCGGTCCCCTCACCGCCGCGATCCTGATCGGACAGACCGCCGGAGCCGAGCGCTTCAAGAGTGACGCGCACTTCGCAAGGCTCGCGGGCGTCGCTCCGCTCCCCGTCTCGTCCGGCCGCACCGATCGCCACCGCCTGGATCGTGGCGGCAATCGCCAGCTCAACCGTGCGCTGCACATCATCGCCATCACCCGCGGGCGCCTGGACCCCGGGACACGCGCCTACCTGCAGCGCAAGGAAGCCGAGGGCAAGACCCGCATCGAGGCGATGCGCTGCCTCAAGCGCTACCTCGCACGCCGATATCACCGGCTGCTCAGCGCGCCGCCGACTCCCTCTGCGACCTTGCTCTTGACTCGCTAGAAGTTTCGACTGGTCCGTCTCACGGCCGTGAAGCGAGGGGTCTCGGATGACTAATATCCAGTTCCGTGAGCGAGTCGACCACCGAGCAATCTGAACGGATCAATCTTCGGAAGGAGGCCCAGGTCGCCTATCGGGCGATGGCAGCATTTGACCGGTCAGTCGAGCTCGATGCGGCACTCCATGAGCTAGTGAAGATCCGCGCGTCACAAGTGAACGGATGCGCCTACTGCATCGACATGCACACGAGGGCAGCGCGCAGTGCCGGCGAAAGCGAGCGTCGGATCTACGCGCTAGCAGCGTGGCGGGAGAGCCCGTTGTTCACGGAGCGCGAGCGGGCCGCCCTGGAGCTCACGGACTCGATTACCAACATCGCTGGGAGCGGTGTGCCAGATGCTGTCTATCACCATGCCGCGGCTGAGTTCGCGCCGAACGAGCTTGCGAACTTGATCCTGGCGATCACCGCTATCAATGCCTGGAACCGCATCGCAGTGAGCAGCGCGATGATTTACACCGACGAGCCATAGGAGCCTCAAGGCCCTCGAAACTCGCAAAATGCGAGTTAGCCTTGACATAGGAGCAACGGCGGGCACTCGGACGACGGCCTGTCGTCCCTGAGCGCAACCGGCGTATCAAAGTTGGCGTGCTCGAGCGTCGCTCGGCGGGCAGGGTTGTCGCTGAGAGGCTGAGTCGCAGGTCCTGTCACGGAGGGAGCCGGTCAGGACGCTCCAGAGCCCCGGCACGGAGGCCTTGAAGGATGTGGGAAGATGCTCGTCGGGTCGGCTCGTTCGCCGGCCGAATATTCCGGGTGCGCCGGGCTACATCGGCTCGGCGGAAGGGGGTTGGGGCAATGTTCGACTACGTGATTGTCGGAGCGGGCTCGGCGGGCTGCGTGTTGGCCTCGCGTCTGACTGAGGATCCCGATGTCAGCGTGTTGCTGATCGAGGCCGGTCCGCCCGATTCAAGCGAGAACATTCATGTCCCGCTCGGGTTCCCGCAGCTGATGCATTCACAGGTCGACTGGGATTACTCGACGTTGCCCGAGCCGTTCGCCGATCAGCGGCGCATACATCTGCCGCGCGGCAAGACGCTCGGCGGATCCTCCTCGATCAACTGGATGGTCTATATCCGCGGGCACCGCGCTGACTTCGACGAATGGCGCGATGGGGGCTGCGAGGGATGGGGCTATGAGGATCTGCTGCCCTACTTCAAGCGCTCGGAGGACAACGAGCGCGGCGCCTCGCACTACCACGGCGCCGGGGGTCCGCTGAGGGTGTCGGAGGGCCGCTCACGCAACCCCATGACGGAGGCTTTCCTTGAGGCCTGTGATCAGTCTGGGCAGCGGCGCAACGAGGATTTCAACGGGGCCGAGCAGGACGGCTTCGGACGCTACCAAGTCACCCAGGGCGATGGACGACGCTGTTCCACCGCTGTTGGCTATCTGCACCCAGCGATGTCGCGCCCAAATCTCACCGTCGAGACCTTCCTGCAGGTACACCGGGTGCTGTTCGAGCGCGACCGGGCCGTCGGGGTGCAGGCCGAGCGGCTCGGCGAGCTGCAAGAGTTCCGAGCCGAGCGCGAGGTAATCCTGTGCGGCGGCGCCTACAACTCACCCCAGCTGCTGATGCTCTCGGGCATAGGCCCGGCAGAGCTGCTGGCGATGCTGGAGATCCCGGTGGTGGCCGATCTGCCAGCGGTCGGACAGAACCTGCAGGACCACCCCGGCAGCGGCTGGCTGTGGACTCATGACGAGCCGGTCTCGCTACTGACCGCGATGAACGAGGAGAACCTTGCGCTGTTCGAGCGCGACTGTTCGGGTCCGCTCACCTCCAACGGGGTCGAGACCGGCGGCTTCTTGCGCAGCCGCGAGGATCTGCCCGCGCCGGATCTGCAGTTCCACGTCGCCGGAGCGATGCTCGTCGACGAACCGATCTACGAGCACGGCTTCACAGTCGCTGTCTATCCGGCGAAGCCCGTCAGCCGGGGAACGGTGACGCTGCGCTCGCCCGATCCCACCGTCGCCCCCTTCATCCTGCACAACTACTACAGCGACGATTCCGACCTGCAGACGGTCATGCACGGCCTTCGCGTCGCCGCGGAGATCGCGGATCAACCGGTGCTCGCGCGGTACAGGGGCCGTCCCTACGATCCGCCGGCGTCGGACTCCGAGGCAGATCTCGTGGCCTACATTCGCCGGCACACCTACACGACGTTTCATCCCGTCGGCACCTGCAGGATGGGCTCGGACGGCGAGGCCGTCGTGGACACCGAGTTGCGCGTTCACGGCGTTCAGGGCCTGCGGGTGATCGACGCGTCGATCATGCCCAGCATCGTTCGCGGCAACACGAACGCGGCGACGATTGCGATCGCCGAGCGCGCCGCGGACGTGATCCGAGGTCTCGAGCCGCCGGCTTCCGCGCCGCCGAAGGCGGTCGCGGCCAGCGCGTGAGGCTTACCGACCAAAGATCACGATCGCCGCTTTGGAGGAAGAGCAGGCGTGCAGCCTGGCCAAGTCGCTCTGCTGTGTTCCTGGTGGATTGAGGAGCGCTCGGTGTGCCTGTTGAGCGGGCCGATCCAGGGTTATCACGGCAAAGTGCCGCTCATCGTTGGCCGCTGATCGTGGCTCGCGGTCATAACGGGCATGGACGCAGAGATAGCGAGAGCCGTCCGTGTTGCCAAGACCGTTGCCACGGCCTCGGAGACCGATGCACTTGGTAGGACGGCACTCAAGCCCCTCTGAGCGGCTGGAGGCGGTGCTTGGATGGGTGCCTAGGCGCGTCCCGCACGCGTAGGACTGCGTCGATCGCGGTGCCGCCGAGGCCAGCGGCTTGGCAACGGGGTGCTCCAGAGGGCTCTCGTCAAGGCGTTCGGGGCAGCCGATCATCCGATGGGTGCATGCGAGGCGCAGGCCGCGGTCGAAGGCCTGCTTGGTCGTGGTGTCTCCCGGGATTCGGTCAATGGCTGCGTTTCGACCGGCGCCCGCGGTGCGCGCCCCAACTTCCAGCGCGTAGGCCCGGGCCGCTACCGGCTCGAGCGCGCTCCCTGACGAACGTCGCGGCGCCAGCGCCGTCGCTACCGCTCGGCCAAAGACAGGCGTCAGCCGACCGTCCGGCGAGACACTCGCAACTCGTCCAAGGCGGGCGTCTGCTCGGTCCAGCGTGGATGCTCGCCCAGCTTCGCACAGCAGCGGTGACGGGCAGGCTGGATACTTGCCTGGCAATGCCCGACGAGTCCACGACCCCCGACCTGGTGGAGTGTGTGCGTGCGGCCTTCGAGGCCTACGGTCGTGCGGATTTCGACGGAACCGTGGGGTTCTTTGCCGCTGACGCGGTGTGGGAGAACGAGGGGGGCGAGACGTTCGAGGGCATTGGGGCGATTCGCGCCTTCATGGAAGAGTTCCGTAGCCGCTTTGAGGGTTTCGAGGTTGACGTTGAGGAGCTCCGAGACCTCGGCGGGGAAGTCGTGCTCGCGGTCAACATGATGCGGGGTCATCCACTGGGCAGCGCTGGCGAAATCTGGCAGAGGGGCGCGTTCGTCTACGAGGGGAAGGCTGGGTTCGCTGTGCGCGCCACGGCCTACACGGACATCGACGAGGCTCGTGCCGCCGCCGAACGCCTCGCCGAGGAACGGGGACGGGCGATGTCGGAGAAGAACGTGGAGAGCCTTCGAGCCGTCCTGCGGACATGGGGTGAGGCTGGCCATATGGAGGATGTGGCTCGCGGTGAGGGAGACCTGTCTCTCTACGATCCAAACTTCACTTTTGAGAGCCCCGTCTTACCGGACCAGGCTGGCGAGACGTATCACGGCCGCGACGGCCTGGTCAGGGCAACGCAAGGCTGGATCGAGGCTTATGAGTGGCTGCGCGTCGAGCTGGAGCAAATCATCGACGCTGGTGACCGCCTCGTCTCCATCCACCAAGTCAGGGCAAAGGCGAGACACACCGGGATCGAGTTGGACACCGACGTGGCCTATGTCTGGACGTTCCGAGATGGCAAGGTCATTCACTGCCGGGCGTTCCCGAACCGGAAGCGCGCCCTCGAAGCTGTTGGGCTCGAGGAGTAGTCGATGTCACAGCGGAACGTCGCGATCGTCGCGCGAGCAATCGACCGCCTCAACCAGCGCGATGTCGCAGCGCTCGCTGACGTTGTGGCCCCGGACGTTGGCGCCGTACGAGACCGGATTCTGCGGCCGGTTCGTCTCGGCAACGAGCCAGTTTCTCAAGGCTCGGATGGACTGCCCCTCGTGGTGCGGGCTATGAGGCCGTCGAGGAAAGTGTCGATAGCGAACCGGAATCGCTCGTCCCCGGCCCCGGAGACGAGCTCGGAGGCGTGGCCAACGAGGAGAGGGAAGCGCGAGGGCGGAAGTGCGGCGAAGGTCTCACGGATCTGGAAGGTGTCGACGGCCCCTGCGGCCCGCCGGATGTCGGCCTCGGTTGCCGTGGCGGTCACGATCAGCATCAGGATGTCGACGGCCCAAGCGGCGTCCTGCGGAGCGATGTCGCCCGCGAGCAGGATCCCCAGCAGGGTCTCGGCTCCAGCAAGGCCGTTTTCGGTGGTGGGCGGCTCGCCCGTGAGGATCGACGCGAGGCCGGGATGGGCCTCGAGCGCCTCACGAAAGGCGCGCATGAGCTCGTGTACCTGCTCGCGCCAGTGTGCCGAGTTTGGCGTGACACGCGGCACCGAGCCTGCGACGCGATCCATCATCGCGCGCAACAGCTCGTCGCGGTTTTGGACGTAGACGTAGAGCGAGGCGGCGCCGGTGTCGAGCTCGGCGGCGACCCGCCGCATCGTGACCGCATCCAGCCCCTCGGTGCGCGTGATCGCGAGGGCAGCGTCGACGATGGCGTTCTCGCTAAGCGGGGCCTTCGCGGGACGGCCACGGGTCGAGCGCGGGCGTGTCGGCGCGTCCATATCCGAGATCCTACTTGACGCGAACGCCATTCGTGCCGTACAGTGTTCGTATCGAACGTTGTTCGTCAACTCATGGAGTCGCACCAGTGTCCGAGACGATCGCCCCAGCGCACCCCGCCACAACGAGCCCGTTCGTCGCACGCAACCCGCTGCGCTGGATGGTGTTCGGGGTCGTCCTCGCGGCGAACGTGATGGACCTGATGGACGCGACGATCGTCAACGTCGCCGGTCCGGCGATCCGGCGCGCGCTCGGCGGCAGCGCCTCTACCCTGCTGTGGCTGAGCGCCGGCTACACGCTCGCGTTCGCCGTCTTCCTGGTCACCGGCGCGCGACTTGGGGACATGTTCGGCCGACGCCGACTGTTCCTGATCGGCTCCGCGGGCTTCACCCTGATGTCCGCCGCCTGCGCCGCCGCTCCCTCGCCGTCGGTGCTGATCGGCTTCCGAGTTCTCCAGGGCAGCTTTGGAGCGCTGATGATCCCCCAAGGTTTCGGGATGCTCAAGGAGTGCTTCGCCGAGGACGAGATGAGCAAGGTCTTCGGCGCCTTCGGGCCGATGATGGGACTGTCCATGCTCGCCGCACCGATTCTCGCCGGAGCACTGGTCGAGGCGAACCTGTGGGGGATCGGGTGGCGGTTGGTGTTCCTGATCAACGTCCCGGTCGGAATCGCCACGTTCGCCGGGGGCATCCGAGTGCTGCCCCGGACGGTCCCCCACCCCGGAATCAAGCTCGACACCGTCGGGATGGTCCTCGTCGGACTGGCGCTGACCGCCATCATCTACCCACTGATTCAAGGCCGCGCGGCCAGCTGGCCAGCCTGGACGTTCACCATGCTCGGCGGCGGAGCGGCACTGCTCGGCGCGTTCGCAGTCTGGGAGCGCCACTGTCCTGGAGATCCGCTGATCGAACCAGGACTGCTGGCCAACCGCACATACACAAGCGGGATCCTCGTAGCGCTCGCGTTCTTCGGTGCCTTCGGCGGACTGCTGCTGTGCGTGTCACTCTTCGGCCAGCTTGGCGAGGGCTTCTCCCCGATCCACGCAGGCCTGACGCTGCTGGCGATGGTCATCGGAATGATCACGGGGATGGGTGCCGGGACGGCGCTTGTCAAACGCCTCGGCCGTCACTTGCTGCTTATGGGTGTAGCGGTGGTCGGCGCGGGGACGGTCGTTCTGGCCCTGACCGTGACCGGCGCGCAAACGGCCTCGACCGGGGATCTCGCTCCCGGACTGTTCCTCATCGGAACCGGCGCCGGACTATCGATGGGGCAGCTGTTCGACTTCATCCTGGCCGCGGTGGGAATGGAGGAGGTCGGCTCCGCCTCGGGCGTGCTCGAGGCGGTGCAGCAACTCTCCAGCGCGATCGGGGTCGCCGTCCTTGGAACGATTTTCTTCTCAGCCTTCGCCGACAATCCGCCCGCGCATGCACTCGCAGTCACTGCCTGGGCGTGCCTCGTCCCGGTTGTCGCCGCCTTTGCGCTCATCTTCCGGCTACCGATGCATGCCCGCGAGCCCACCGCATGACAGCCCTCAGGCCGAGACGGCGGCGCTCCCCACGCTGCTTCTGTCGCCTGCTGCAGCCGTTTCGTGGCGAGCGCCTCCTAGCCAAGGCAACAAAGCGAATATCGAGCGCAGGTGACCTCTCGCTGGTTTCGACGGTCCGCGATGGAGCGGATTTCGTCCCGATACTTAGCTATCTGTGAAATGCGCACGCGTGGACTCGAACCACCACGGACCGTGAAGTCCACGGCCCTCAACCCCGTGGAAAAGGGTGCAGGTGCGTCCGCCCGCGTTCAGATCGTCCTATGCGTCCCAAAATTAGGGCGCATAGGACGAATCGCACGGTCTGGGCGTTGCCAAATCGTTGCCGCCTGCGCATCTCGATGTATTGATGTCGACGCGCTATGATGTTGTGAGGATGACCAAGGTGCGCACCACGCTCACGATCGATGAGTCCGTCATGAGGGCGGTGAAGATGAGAGCAGCCCGAACCGGGCGCGGCGACAGTCAGGTGATCGAGGAATCGCTGCGCCGCGACATGGGGCTGGATCTCCTTGAGCGTCTGTGGGAGAAGAGCAACCTTGCCGAGCGTGATGCCGAAGCGCTCGCCGTCGAGGCGCAGCACAAGACGCGCTCTCGCCGGCGCTGACCGTGAGGGTCGTTCTTGATCCCAACCTCGTGATCTCCGGCGTCCTCTCATCACGGGGCGCGCCGGCCGATGTGCTGCGGGCGCTCGCCGCCGGCGAGTTCGAGCTAATCGTCTCGCAGGTGCTGCTCCATGAGCTCGAGCGCGCACTTGGGTATCCCAAGCTGCAGCGACACATCGACGAGGCTGCTGCCGCCGACCTCGTCCGCTGGCTCGCCGACAGCGCGACCCACGCAGCTGATCCCACTACCGAGCCGCCGGCGCACTCCCGCGATCCCGACGACGACTATCTGATCGCGCTCGCATCAGCCCAGCGCGCGGCTCTCGTTTCCGGCGACAAACATCTTCTTGCTCTCGAGCGAGACATACCCGTGTTCTCGCCGCGCGCGTTCACAGACATGCTCGCTGAACCCTGAGAGACACGGCTTGAGCCAACCACGGCACTCGGCCCACCCGCCAAGAGCGCGGCCCGCATGCGCCCGAGTGGACGCTACTCAAACCATTCCCCAGCGTTTATGGGCGTTCTCGGGGCGTTTCCGGCCGGCGTCCCGAGTCGATGTCCCGCCGCCTGCCCACACTCGAAACGCTAGCGCTTGACGCGTCAAATCCAGCTGCTGGTCCCCCACGGTGGCTGCTTCCGGGTTCACGCTGAGACTCCCACAGGTCGATACGTGTTGCATGGGCATGGCTCGGTGGCTAGGGATTCTCTGCGTTGCGGGGCTCACGGCCTGCGCAGGTGCCACGCCTGCGATGGGCGCACCCGGGTGGGCGGCGGGCAGGGTCCTCTCAAGTCCCAGGCAGCGAGCGAGTCAGCCGGCCGTGGCCATCTCCGCCCACGGGAGCATGCTGGCCGCGTGGGTCGCAGTCCGAGGCAAGTTGGAGATCCTGGAAGGGCAGCCGGAAGGGCTCTTCAGTGGATACGGCACGATCGAGGCGCGGCTGGGCTCGACAGCCCACGGCTGGCGGGGCGTGCAGGCGTTGGGCTCGGATGGTGAGACCCCCGTCGCGGCCGTAGGGGCGAACGGAACCGCCGCGGTGGCGTGGTGCAGGCAGCCAAAGCCCTACGTCCGCTTGGTCTATGTGAGCATCGCCGCTCCTGGGAGACGCTTCGGCCCGCCAACGCTTGTGAGAACTAGCGGGGAGTACCCGGTGAACTGCCCAGGAGCGCTCGAGGTTCAGCCCGACGGGAGGGTGGTGCTGATCTGGTCGCAAACGCTCGAATACGAGTTGACGCCGATCAGGAGCCGTATTCAGTTTGCGGTTCTGCGGGCGCACGGGGGTCGGCCGGTCATCGGCACCGTCTCGGCGAACGTCGAAGGCGAAGTTGACCTCACTGCGGTGGAGACCGAAGATGGTGACGTCCTGCTCGCCCTTGGTCCGGACCATGCGGAAGGGCCGCAGAGCGTCGCGCAACTCCATCCCGGCGCGGGCCGGTTTACCACCCCGCAGGGGCTTGAGGCGGCTGGAAACGCGATCATCCGCGGCGCAGATATGTCCGCGGGTCCTGGCGGCGCGGCGCTCGTGTTCTCCGTCGCCCCCGAACCCGCCGATGACGAAACAAACGAAGACGCGATGGTCGAACAGCAGCCCAGCGGGGCGTTCGGCCCGCCGGTCGTGATCGTCCGGCAGCCGGTTCCAAGCTCGGGCGGCCAGTTCCGGCCCGAAGGTGCGCGTGTCGCGTTTCCAGCTGGGGGTGCGCGAGTCGCTACGTGGCTCAACGCTTTTGTTGGCCCTCCTCGCGGGCTGATTGCAGAACGGGAAGTAATCGGCCCAGTGGTAGTCGTGGCGGCTGTGCGCGCGGCCGGGGCCAGCAGCTTTCAGGCGCCCGTCCAGCTGTCTGTCGGCGCGGGCCGCCCGCAGACGCCGCTAATCGTCCCGGTCGGCACGGGCACCGTCGTGGTCTGGGCGGAGGATGAACCGGGCTGCAAACAGCGCGTCTACGGTGCGGTTGGAGAAATCGGCACCGCGCCCGCCCAGGTACGTCCCCTTTCGGGTCGCTACGTGCCCACCAAGGCTGAATGCACCGACGGGGATGGACAGCTGGCACTCGTTGGTTCCAGCCGGGACGCGCTCGCCGGATGGATCCAGAACTCCGAGCTGCACGTCGCGACAACCGCGCCCGGCAACGCCGTCTGAGCTGAGTGCTCATGGGCGAATGAGTGTTGTGCTTTCGCGTAACAGGCGAGCGCGATGCTGGGTACCTCTCACGCTCGCGGAACGGACGAAGAGCAGGTGTGCAGCCCTGGCCAAGTCGCTCTGCTGTGTTCCTGGTGGATTGGGAGCGCTCCGTGTGCCTGTTGAGCGGGCCAGCCCAGGGCCATCACGGCAAACGTGGCGAATGTGCAGATGCGTCCGCGGGCGTCCAGATCGTCCGACCTGAGGGGATTCGCGGACGCATTGGACGCATCTGGCTCCGCGAGTGTTGCCACGGTGTTGCCACGACGAAGTAAGCCTCCTACGGCAAGCAAGGTGGCCTCGGCAGGCCTTCGCGCTTATGCACGGGCGTTTCCGCGTAGTCGCACGGCCGGGTGGTGGAGCCGCGAAGCGGTCCGACTGTCGCGTGACGGGACTTCTGCCAAGCGCGGCTGGCGCCAGGCGAGTCGCATCACGCGTCGATTAGTCCGAGAAGGACGGTCAAAGCTCGTGTCGCCTTGGGCGCTATTCCGATCTACCCGGTTCGGCGAGGGAGATCATCGCCGTGGAGCTCTCCCATGGCACGCTCGTGATCGACCGCTGCACGGACGGCGGGCGTGACCCGCGGCCGGTCGGTCGCCTCGACCCTGATGAGCCCGCAGGGAACGCAAGGCTGCTCCCCGACATGTATCTGCGGGACGCGCGGCGTGGCCGCTGCCGCCCCGTCACAGACACCGACCTGTCGGGCAGCCCGACGCCGGACCAGGAGGGCGCAAGCAGCAGCGTTCAGTGGCAAGCGCCGCTTGTGGCGGGCATCGGGATGCTCCTGCGATCCGGAGCGTTCGCGGCAGCGAGAAGCGGGTCCTGCGGTGGACTACGACAACCCGCACTGCACCGCACGCTCGCGTTCTGCCGTTGCGGCACGTGTTCGCCTCAGGGGTTGAGCGATACGGCCCCAAGCGCTTTATGCTCGCCAGTGCGGCATCGACCTGCGCGGCTCGGACCGTTGGCCAGCGGCTCGCGATCCATTGGGATGCGGTCCGCATCAGCCCCCGATCGGGGCCCGGGGATTGGAGCCCCAGAAGATCTGCGTGCCGAGCATGCCGATCAGGTTGACGAGGATCAGGTTGAGCACCATCGACTTGGCCGTCGCCACGCCCACGCCCACGGGTCCCCCGCTGGCGTTGTAGCCGTAGTAGCAGGCCACGAGGATCACCGCCGTGGCCATGAACATGCCCTTGATCACGCTGAATAAGAAGTCCACCGGGTTCTGGAACTGCCAGAAGATCAGCAGGTAGCCACCCGAGGAGACGAAGCCGAGCTGGTGCACGACGGCGATGTAGGAGGCCAGGAACGCCACGCCGATCGCCGCGATGTACATGAACGGGAGCACGATCCAGGCCGCGAGCAGCCGCGTCGCGCAGAGGAACGTCACCGAGTCGATCCCCATCACCTCGAGCGCGTCGATCTCGTCGGAGATGCGCATCGCGCCGAGCTCCGCCACGATCCCCGTGCCGACCTTCGCCGACATCATGTAGCCGAACACGTAGGGCACGGCCTCGCGCAGGTTGCACCACGCCGCGAACACCCCCGCGTAGGCAGGCGAACCCGTCGACTGAGTGAAGTAGCCGGCCTCGATCCCGCAGGTCCCCAGCCCGGTGATGAACACGAGAAACCAGATGACCGCAGTGGAGCTGATGATCAGGATCCCGGCCTGGCGCAGCGTCTCCCCGAAGAAGTGGAAGACCCGCAACGCCCACACGTCCCGCACGATGTCGCCAGCGAAGCGACCGATCTGGCCCGTCGCAGCTAGCCCTTCGCGGGGCATTGCCCGCAGTTCCCCCACGACTTGATTACCGGGACGATCGCGCGCGGACCGCCCGAAGCGCCTGGACGTCGGGTCCATTGAACGAGTGTACTAGTTGACCAGCACACTGTAAATCTCCGGGTTGACGGGCTAAGCTGTCAGACATGTCCGAGCACCCCAGACCGGCGGCCTTTGGCGTCTTGATCGACCGCGACGCAGAGATTCCAATCGGTGTTCAGCTTGCCTGGGCCGTTCGGGCCCGCATCAACGACGGAGGCTTGGAGGCGGGCCAGCGGCTCCCGGGCGTGCGCGAGCTCGCGCACGCGGCCGGTCTGAACGTCAACACGGTCCGTGCCGTCTACCAGCGACTTGATCAGGAGGGGCTCGTGGATACTCGGCAGGGCACCGGGACCTTTGTCGCCCGCACGCGCCGCGAACCGTCGCAGGCGGCAGCAATTGCCGCCCACGCCGCGCGCGAGTCGCAGGAAAGCTGCGTAGATCCACGCGAGGTCGCAGCAGCGCTGTACGTATCGGCCCAACTCCCAGCCCGGCCATCCGACGGAGAGGCGAGGTGGCGACGCGTTCTGCTTGACGAGATCGGGGCGCTCGAGCGCGAAATCGGCGAACTCGAATCCAAACACCCAGGCGTCGCGTCCCCCCCGAACCGCGTTATCACCGGGGCCGGGCCGACTTTGCTGAGCGCTGAGCAACTCGAGCTCGTGCGCACCCAGCTCGTCCGTCGGCTTTCCGTCGTTCAAGACGCGATCGGAAAGCTCCTTCAGCCAGGGAGCGGCGCGGTGCCCGATGCCGACGAGCCAGAGGCACTGAAGGCACGCGCAGTCGCCAAGCGCAAGCGCGACCCGGCACCACGTCCGGCGACTTCGCCTGCTGCTGCGGGAGCTTGATCCCCGATGGCGGAGGCCTACTTCAATATCGTGGTCATCGGCGGACCCTTGACAATCGTCGCCCTTGCGATCCTGGCGAGTGCCTCCTACCGCGGCGGAGATGCGGAGTTGCTTGACTGGAGACTAGCCCGCTCCCCGGAGCGAGAAGCCGAACTGCATCGAGACGAAGTCGAGCAGATGCTCGAGGCTCAGAATCGCCACCGAACCCGGCGAGGCGCGCCGAAGCGCACGCTCTCGCAGGTCATCCAGCACGCCCACGTGAGCAGGCTCCTGGCCGACGCGCCCGCTGGCTGACCACAGCCGAGACCCAAGCGTTGAGCTCCGCACCAGCCACTCGGAAAACACGACAGCTCTCAAGCTCAGGGCAACAACCCCCCCCTGAGCGGGGGCTCTGCCATGCGCCCGAGTGGACTCGAACCACCACGGACCGTGAAGTCCACAAGGCCCTCAACCTGGAGCAGAAAGTGCAGATGCGTCCGCGGGCGTCCAGATCGTCCGACCAGACCGATGCTGCCTCGGCAATGGGCCGGGGCGTCACGTGAGCGACGGTGGCACGAGCGAGAGCCCGGCCGAGCCTGCCGCGGCGTGTAGACGGTGGTCCCATGTCGCGAGCGCCAACTCGTCGGCGGGGAGGACGAGTGCGGCGGCCAGATGAAGGGCGTCCAGGCTGCGAAGCTCGTGTTCAACGGCGATCGCGGCTGCATTCTCGACGAGACGCTGGTCCACCTCGATGATGCCGAACGCAGGCCACTCGTCTCGTAGGTGCCGGGTCGCGGCCTCGCCCGCGGCGAGCCCGACGGCGCGGACAGCCTCGACATACCCGATGCGGCACATGAACCAGCCGTCCGCGGCGTTCATGGTCTCGCGGACGGTGTCGCTGCCAGGCTCGGCAACGTAGCGCTTGACAAGCGCGCTCGCGTCCAGATAGAGGTTCAGCGCTCCGCTTCCCTCTCGGAGAGCACGAGCGAGGACGCACTTGTCCTGCCCTTGACGAGTTGCGGCGCTCGCCTGGCCCGGGCGCGCGTAGGTGCCACTAGGCGTCCGTCCGCCACGAGCTCTCGCAGCCGGTCGTCCTCTGCGGAGGCTCCTGCGGGGACGATGTCTGCCACGGGCCGGCCGCGGACGGTCACGCGAACCTGCTGACCACGGCTTACAGCTCGCAATGTCTCGCTCAGCGACAGCTTCAGCTCACGAACACCGATCTCGCGCATGTGGCCACCTTAGCAGCGATGAGGCCACCACGACGAGGACCCGACTGCATGCGACTGCCACGGGTACCTACATCGTCAGCGACGCGTAACTTGGCTCAGCGGTCGTAGCTCGTGGTGGGCTACCAGCCCTCGGTGGCTTGGATGATCGTCTTCCCGGATGCATTCGGGGCGTTGGGCCCGAAGGCGGCGGGCGCTTCGGCCAACGGTCGCACGGCACCGACATTCGCACTCAGTCGTCCGTCGCGCAGCCGCGCGGCGAGTTCGGTCAGCTGGGAGCGATCGGCCTCCACGACGAAGAACATGGCCCGCCCGTTCTCGGGCTGGATCGTGGGCGGTTCGATCGTGGTGACGAGCGTGCCACCGGCTCGTACGAGCGCGGTCGAACGCTTGAGGATCTCACCGCCGATCACGTCGAGCACCACGTCGGCCTCGCCGGCGTCCTCGAGGCGGTCGGCCTCCAGGTCCACGAACTCGTCGACGCCAAGGCGGAGCGCACGGTCTCTGTCGGCAGCCCGGCCGGTTCCGATCACCCGCGAGCCGACGCCGCCCGCGGCGCCGTGGATCAGCGCGGTCTGCCCGGCGCGGAGGTGGGCATGGTCGAACAGGGCCTGCCACGCGGTCAGCCCGGAGATCACCGTGCCGGCGGCGTCGGCATGGTCGACGCCGGCCGGCAGCGGCGCGAGGTTGCGTGCCTCCATCGCCACGTACTCCGCTAGCGTGCCGTCGCGGTTCCAGTCGGCCAGCCCGAACACTCGCTGGCCGACGGTCACGCCGCTGGTTCCGTAGCCGAGTTCGGTGACGACTCCCGACACCTCGTGCCCGGGCACGCTCGGCGTCCGGTCCCGGCCGGCACGATCGATCCATGTCCCCGCCCACGCCAGCTCCCCGGGGGTGAACCCTGCGGCATGCACGCGCACGATGACGTCGTTCTGGGCGGCTTGCGGGTCCGGCAGGTCCGTCAGGGACAGCCCAGCCAGGCCAGCGTCGCGGTCACGGACGACGATGGCTTTCATGGCGTTTTCCTCTCTGGTGGTGGAGATTCCGGGCGTGTGACGGCGGGCCATGCGAACCACCACGGACCGGAAGTCCACAAGGCCCTCAACCTCCTACACAGGCGCAACATACGTTCAGGAGTGTCCGGATCGTCCGAATAGCAGGCTTTCCAGGACGCATCGGACGCATACGGACTGGCGACTGTTGCCACCATGTTGCCACGGCAGGGCAAAGCCCGGCGAAATCCCTCGTCGGGGTTGCTCCGGAGGGGTTGACGCCGCTGAGTGCGCTCGGTTAGGCTCGGTGCGGCTAAGGGTCCGACTGGGGGTGACACCTATGGCTGGCGCTTCGGGCTTCCGCGATTCAGGGCGGGGGCTGTCAGGGAGAGTGCAATCGCTGGGGCGCGCGGCCCGCCCCCCTGCGGTGGGCCGCTCGTCGCTTGGCCGGCACGCGGTCGTCGTGGGCGTTGGGACCCTCAGCGATTGGAGCGGCGCCCGCCGGCGGTCGGGCAGGCGACGGGTGGGCGTTGTTGGGTTTGTGCTGCTGCTTGTCCTGCTTCTCTCGTCTGGGTGGCTAGCGCACCAGTGGCATCGCACGGCCGCGGCCCAGGCTGGGCATGCGCGCGCTCTCGGAGCGCTGCCGTTGGCGGTTCAGGCTCCGGTGTCGGCGGCGCTCGGTGCGGCCGAGCCAAGCTATGCGGCGCGTGTCGAGCGGGATTCTGTGGTCGCGTCAAACGCGGCACAACGCCTGCGCGCGCGGTTCGACCGCTGGGGCGCTCACGTCCGCGGCGGTGGTGTTGGCTTAGGCCTGACGCTTGACTCGGTGGGCGCGGGGAGATCGCCTAGGTCGTTGGCGGGGGTCGCCCCGAGCGCCGACGCCAACCGCGTTCTATACGCCTACCCGGGTGTGAGCGAGTCTTTCGTCAACGGGCCGCTCGGGCTCGAGCAGCGTTTCACGGTCGTGCGCGCTCCGGCGGGCGGCGGCCCGCTGACCCTGTCGCTGTCGCTGTCGGGGAACGTGCACGCCCGGGTGATCGAAGCCGGGAAGGGGCTCGTGCTCACGGACGCGGGCCGGCACGTGCTGGACTACCGCGGACTGGCGGCTGTGGATGCGCGAGGTCGGGCCCTGCACGCGTGGCTGTCCGTACTCGGCAGCCGAGTGCTCGTTCGGGTCGATGCGCGGGGTGCGCACTACCCGGTCAGCATCGATCCACTCATCCAGCAAGGCCCCCCGCTGACCGACCTCGCAGGAGAAGGCGAAGTCGGCGATGGCGCCTTCGGTGCGCGCGTCGCGGTCTCCTCGGATGGGAGCACCGTTCTCGTGGGCGGGCCCCGGGAGTACCACGAGGAGGGCGCGGCGTTCGTGTTCGTGCGTTCGGGCTCCACGTGGTCACAGCAAGCCGAGTTGATCGCAGACTGCACGAGCAGCTGTGCCAACCAGGGCACGGGCGAGAGCGGGAAAGGCGAATTCGGGCAGAGCGTCGCGCTGTCCGCCGACGGCGACACCGCTGCGATCGGTGCCGGGGGGGACGGTGGGTACAAGGGCGCGGTGTGGGTGTTCGCGCGCTCGGGGTCGAGCTGGAGCGAGCAGACCAAGCTGGTGGCCGATTGCGCGACCAGCTGCGCCAACCAGGGCACCGGCGAGAGGTCGTTCGGGATCTTCGGCCAGAGCATCGCGCTCTCCTCCGACGGGAACACGCTGATCGCCGGGGCGCCCTATGACGAAACCTCCGAAGGCGCCTACTACGAGGGCGCGGCGTGGGTGTTCACGCGCTCGGGGTCGACGTGGAGCGAACAGGCCACGCTCGTCGGCGACTGCACGAGCAGCTGCGCCGGCGAGGGCAGCGGCGAGAGCACCTACGGCTACTTCGGCGATGCGGTCGCTCTCGCGGGTGACGGCAACACCGCAGTGCTCGGCGCCTCGGACAACGAATCGGGGGTGGGTGCCTCCTGGGTCTTCACGAGGTCGGGCTCGAGCTGGTCCGAAGACGCCAAACTGGTGGGCGCCGGCGAGAGCGGGAGCGGGGAATTCGGCAACAGCGTGGCGGTCTCGGAAGACGGCGGTACGGCGCTGATCGCGGGCGCCTACGACAACAGCGGCAACGGCGCCGTCTGGGTCTTCACGAGCTCGGGCTCGAGCTGGAGCGAGCAGGCCAAGCTGGTGGGGGATTGCACGAGCAGCTGCGCGGGCGAGGGTACCGGCGAGAGCGGCAGCGGCGAATTCGGCCGCGACGCCGCGCTCTCGGCCGACGGCAGCACCGCTGTGGTCGGCGCGCCCTTCGACGAAGGCGGGGTCGGGGCCGCGTGGGTGTTCAAGCGCTCGGGCTCCAGCTGGACTCAGGACGGCGCCAAGCTTGTCGCCGACTGCACGACCGACTGCGAAGACGAGGGGACCGGCGAGGTCGGCGACGCCTCGTTCGGCTACGGCGTGGCGATCTCGCCCGACGCGAGCACCGTGATGGTCGGAGCGCCGAGCTACTACGAATTCCAGTCCGGGGTGTGGGCGTTCACGCCCGTGAGCACGGCGACGATCTCCAACGGCCCCACGAGCGGAGTCAGCCAGTCCGGCTGCACGTTCGCGATCACCGGCGAACAGGCCTCGCTGAACGTGGGCACCGTCGAAGGCTGCCTCAGAAGCGAAGGCAACGCGACCATCACCGACGACGTCCCCTCCTCGTCGATCGACGTCACCAGCCCGATCGCCGGCCCGGAATCCAGCTCGCTGACGCTGGACTCCACAGGCTCGATCTCCCAGTCCGCTCCAATCGCGATCGGCACGGTGAAGGCTTCTGCGCCTGCTGGGGTGGTGTTGACGGACCAGGGGAACGAAGTGTCGAGCTTTGAAGGGAACGCTGAAGAAGACGGCGAAGTCGAAGTTGCTGATAGTTGTGGTTTGAACGTGACGGGTGTGGATGCGGATGCTCCGAACGGGTGGGACCGGGTCGCGAACGCTTCGTTTGATCTCGCGTCGGCGACGGCTTTGGCGGGTCGTGCGGCGGCGCAGGCGCAGAGCAGCAGCTGCGGGAGCCCGAAGTTGACGCAGGCGCAGGACGGGAAGATCGCGAGCGTGAAGGTGAAGGCTTCTGCGCCTGCTGGGGTGGTGTTGACGGACCAGGGGAACGAAGTGTCGAGCTTTGAAGGGAACGCTGAAGAAGACGGCGAAGTCGAAGTTGCTGATAGTTGTGGTTTGAACGTGACGGGTGTGGATGCGGATGCTCCGAACGGGTGGGACCGGGTCGCGAACGCTTCGTTTGATCTCGCGTCGGCGACGGCTTTGGCGGGTCGTGCGGCGGCGCAGGCGCAGAGCAGCAGCTGCGGGAGCCCGAAGTTGACGCAGGCGCAGGACGGGAAGATCGCGAGCGTGAAGGTGAAGGCTTCTGCGCCTGCTGGGGTGGTGTTGACGGACCAGGGGAACGAAGTGTCGAGCTTTGAAGGGAACGCTGAAGAAGACGGCGAAGTCGAAGTTGCTGATAGTTGTGGTTTGAACGTGACGGGTGTGGATGCGGATGCTCCGAACGGGTGGGACCGGGTCGCGAACGCTTCGTTTGATCTCGCGTCGGCGACGGCTTTGGCGGGTCGTGCGGCGGCGCAGGCGCAGAGCAGCAGCTGCGGGAGCCCGAAGTTGACGCAGGCGCAGGACGGGAAGATCGCGAGCGTGAAGGTGAAGGCTTCTGCGCCTGCTGGGGTGGTGTTGACGGACCAGGGGAACGAAGTGTCGAGCTTTGAAGGGAACGCTGAAGAAGACGGCAACGTCGAACTCGAAGACGCGAGCGGAAGCCTGGCCGTGACCAAGGCCGCGCCGCACGCCGGATGGGACACGATCCTCGGTGTGAAGGGCACCGCGCCGATGGGCAGCGCCCCCGGCCTGACCTTGAAGGGACCGGTGTCCGGCGCAGACGTGGTGCTCAAGGGAGATCAGATGAAGCTCTCGGGTGGCTCGGTGACTGCGACGGGCACCGCCAAGCTGGCTCCCGCGTCCCCCAGCCAGCCGATCGACCTCGGCGCTCCACGGCCCGACGCGCTCAGCCTCGTCGCCGCCGACATCGATGCCGTCAGCGCCGCCAAGCTCGTGGTGGGCGGCGCGACCGCGGGTCCCGTGACGGTGTCCGCGGCGATCGCGCCCACCAAGACAGACAGCCTCACGCTCCAGACCCCCGCTGCGGTGGAGGGAGCGGGCAAGGGCTCGCTCAGTGTCCCGCAGCTGGCCCTCGACGACGTCGGCCACGCGCACACGTGGACGATCACCCCGACCACGGTGGCCCAAGGGACGAGCCGTGCGCTTCCCTATGCGGGCGTCACCGAACTGACGCTCGAAGGCGAAGGCGGCGGCGACACGGTCGATGCGACCGCGTCGGCGAGCACAACGTACTCGCTCGACGGTGGACCGAGCTCCGACGGGATCCTCGACTACAACGCCGCCGGCCGGCCCGTCTCCGGCTCGACATCGCCGCCGAGCGGAACGATCGACTCGCCCGGTGTGGCGCCCGTGGCGTTCACGCGGATGGCGAGCGTGAACATCGCCAACGGCCACGCGTCGCTGCCGCTGCTCGGCCGCTGTGTGACGGCGCCGCCGCTGCAAGAAGGGCACTTCGGCCGCTGTGTGGAATACGAACACGCGAAGTACACATATGACTTCCTGGCGGGTGCGGCGAAGGACAGGTTCACCGGCGTGCTTGGTGCGACGACGCTCGAAGGAGTCAACAAGACGAGGGTCAGGTGCGCCTCCGGCAGCGCACAGGGCGAATACGAGCAGGGGACCAAGCTCGCCGTCACGCTGACACTCTCGGGCTGCGAACGGCCGACGAGCCACATGCCCTGCGAGGACGTAGGCGGGCCGTCCGGGCAGATCAGCACGAGTGAGCTGGAAGGCGAATACGGCTTCATCACGCGCACGCCCAAGCTCGTCGTCGGCATCGATCTGCGTCACGAACCATCGCTGGCAAGCTTCGAATGCGAGACCTCGGGGCCCGGCGGTAAAGAAATGGTTGCCTTGGAAGGCTCCGTGATCGGTCGCATCGCCCCCGTCGATGTGATGAAGGGCTCGTTCACCGTCGTGTTCTCACAGAGCAAAGGCATCCAGGCGCTCGAAGCGTTCGAAGGGGGCGGCAAAGACACGCTCTCGAGCTCTGTCACTGGAGGCGCCTCGGGTGAACCGACGGGTTTGGCGGGGAAGATCACGATCACGAACGAAGAACCGCTCGAGCTGAAAGCCGAGCTGAACGGCTGAGCCGCCACCAGGGCGCCTGTCGACCGTTGCCCCGGCGTTGCGCTCCGCCCCGCAGGGGATCCATCGATTTAGGGGAACAATGCGGCGCGTCCACTAGCGCGCTCTTGCGCACGTATGGGAGGCATCTGCACCACGGACTGCTGCCACGACGCCGACCCGGGCTTGAGCAGCGATGGGTCGGCCTCGGTGGTAGGCCGCGGCATCGGGTACCCGGTCGGCTCGCCGACGGTGACCGGCCCGCGGTCGATCGAGAAGGCCGACCTCCATCTCGCGCACGCGTGCCCCTTCCGGGTAGAAGGCCTCGCTGCCCCATGCGAAACCGGCCGCCCGGCATCCGATCTCAGCGCGGTGGACCGCCCACGCCCTCACAAAGGCGCAGCAGCTCGGCTTTGCGCGCGCGAACGTCGAGGGCTCGCTAACGACGGCCACCAGGATCGGCGCCGCGATGATGGGGACGCTCAGTGGAGGCTGACGGTCGGTCGCCTCGTCATCGTCTACGAGTATCCGGATGGCGATGGTCCGCTTGCTGCCCGCATCGTGACCGTGTGGCGGCGGCGCTAGCCTATGAGCATGCGGATCGACGGTCATTACGATCGTGAGGCGGACATCGCCTGGATCCGGTTCGAGAACTACGACCCGGCCACTGCGGTCGCGGAAGAGAGCGATGGCGGCCTGCGCGAAGTCGATCCCGCGACTGGCGACTTCGTCGGCTTGGAGTTCTGGCAGGCGAGCAGGAGGCTTCCGGCTGATCTGCTGCGGATGCTGCCGCCGCCGCAGGTCGAAATCGCAGCCTGACCGAGTTGGCGCTGGGCTCAATGAGTGGTTCGCCGCATGCTGCGGCCACCGAGCTACAGCATGCACTTAAGAGGACAGAACTAAAACCATTCCGGCGCTTGCAGGCTGTCTCGAGGATGGTCCGGGCGGCATCGGAGTTGGCTCGCGGCGCGCAGTGCGCGGTCATGGCGCGCGTGTGGGTCGGTCGGCAGGCCGGAATCGCGGGCCGCTAGGCAGCGGGTGAGGACAGGTGTATTCCGCTTGCTTCCAGCTCGGCGATCAGGGTCCGGGTCGGGCGGCCGACCGGTCCGGGGCTGGTTACGGCGTGCAGCGTGCGCAACCGCCTTGGGCTTATTGGGACGAACGCTACGCCGGGCCTGGGTGGGGGCGCGGCAAGCCCAGGAATGAGGCCGATCCCGAGACCGGCAGCGATGAGCGCGCCCCCGGCGACCTCGTCGTCGAGTTCGAGCATGATTTTCGGCGAGTAGCCGGCCTGAGCAAAGAGCGAGTCGAGCTCTGCTCGGAACTCGGGCACGCGTTCATGAGTCGGCAGGAGCCACTGTTGGTCTCGCAATTGGCGCAGCGTCAGGCGGGGAGCGCTCGCGAGCGAGCTCGACGTCGGCACCGCGACGACCAACGACTGCTCGATCAGCTGTGTGGCCCGGAGCTTTCGCGCATGCAGCGGCAGCGGCTGGCGCGACGCGGTGACGATGATCCCGGCATCAATCTCGCCGCGGCGGAGCCGCCGCAGAATGCTGCTCGGCTGCCCCTCGCTGAGCTGTAGATTGATTTCCGGGTATTGCGCCCTGAACGCAGCGACCGCCGGCGGTACGACGCTGCGTAGTCCCGACGCGACGGAGCTCAGTCGAAGGGTGCCCTGCGCATCGCTCGTTAGCTCCGCGAGCTCCTGTTCGGCTGCCGCGAGCTCGGCGAGCGCGGCGGCGGCCCGTTGATTGAGCTGCTCGCCTGCGGGCGTGAGAGTCCAGGGCCGTCCGCCGCGGTTGATCAGCAGGGTTCCGAGTTCGCGCTCAAGTGTTGCGATCTGGTGAGAGACCGCGGACGGCGTGAAGCTGAGCTCGTCTGCGGCGCGAGCGAACGATCGATGCCTGGCGACAGCGGAGAAGATCCGTACCCGTGAGAGGTTCAGCATGAGTCCAGCTCATCTTAGGGTGATGAAGTGTTGTTGCGCTCATTCCAGGCATCGTGGAACATCGGGCTATGACCTCGACCCCTGCCCGACCGTCCGGCGTGCACTTCGACCCGCTAGCGGTTCTGGAGGGGCTCGTGACTGAGATCGGATTTTGCGTTGCGGACACCGGGGGCTCGGTGGCGTTCGTGGGCGCTGACCCGATCTTCGAGAGTCGGCTCAGGCTTGCGGCCGCGATCGGGATTCCGATCATGGCGTGTGCGGTGGGCGCCGCGTCGATCTGGAAGATGCGGACCGGCGAGGCGCAGGACCTAGAGCTTGATCTGCGCCGAGCGATCCATCAGATCAACCCGCATGTCGCGTGGCATCCGACGCTCAACGGTCTCGGCTACGCGAGCGCGACGGCGTTCGACAACCCATTCTTGATCGTTCCGTTCCGGACGCGCGACGGGCGGATGCTAATGGCGACTGGCGTCTATCCGCACATGGCCGCGAAGTGGTTGCGCCTTCTGGACTGCCCGCCGGACTGGGAAAAGGTCGTCGCGGCGATCGGAGAACGGGATGCAGCGGAGCTCGAGGAGACTGGGAACGCCCAGGGGCTGGCGGCCGCGTACGCGCGCACGCCCGAGGAGTGGGCGGCACATTCGCAGGGGGCGGTGCTTAGCCGCACCCCTGTGATCGAGATTGAAAAGGTCGCCGACGGCGAGCCGCAGCCGTTCGGGCCGGCGGACCGGCCGCTGTCCGACGTGCGGGTGTTGTCGTTCACGCATGCGATTGCGGGCCCCACCGTCGGGCGCACCCTGGCCGAGCAGGGCGCCGATGTGCTTTGCGCGACGTTCCCCAACCACTTGGAGCACGACTTCATCTACAACGAGGCGAACATCGGCAGCCGCAGCGCCACGCTGGATCTGAAGACCGAGCAGCACCGAACCTGCGTTGAGGAACTCCTCGCGAACACGGATGTGGTGGTCGACAACCACCGTCCGGGCAGAATGGCCTCGTTCGGGCTCGACCCGGCGCAGCTGGCCAAACGCCATCCGGGGATCGTTAGCGTGACGGTCAATGCGTACGGGCACGATGGTCCGTGGGCCGAGCGTGCAGGCCACGACCAGAACGCTTCCGCGGCGTCGGGATTGATGGCTATCGAGGGCGGCGACGGAGATCCCAAACTCCCGCCCACCTGGTTGATCAACGACTTCCTCACCGGCTATATGGGTGCGGCGGGCGCGACCGCCGCGCTGATCCGCCGAGCCACAGAGGGCGGATGCTACCGCGTGAAGGTCAGCCTCACCCGCACTGCCATGTTCGTCACCTCCCTCGGCCAGGTCGACCCAAGAGAGGCCGGGAGCCGCGATGAGCACACCATCCAGGAGCCCGCCGGCGTTCAGTCCAATACGCCCCTGGGTGGGCTGGTAACGCTCGCGCCTCCAGTCGTCTTCTCGCGAACTTCCCCCCAGTGGGCGGAGCCACTCCTCGTCCCTCGCGGATCGAGCGCTCCGACTTGGCTACGCACCTGACGCGGAAGCCGTGTCGAAGGCTGCACTGCGTCGACGGACTTAGTCGGACATCTCACGGCTCTGGACCGATGCGCCCGAGTGGACTCGAACCACCACGGACCGTGAAGTCCACAAGGCCCTCAACCTCGTGCAAGACGTGCAGATGCGTCCGCCGGTGTTCAGATCGTGCTATGCGTCCCAAATTTGGGATGCATAGGACAGAGGGGACGATATGGACGTTGTCAAAGTGTTGCCACGAGTCGCTCGGGCCGGACGCACCGTAGGGGCGCGGGCAGGACTAAGACCACGCGGTATCTCGCTGGCGGTGGGATCCACGCTTCCGGTACCGTTTTGCTACCATGATGGGATGAGCAAGCAGATCGCGGTGCGCCTTCCTGAGGAGCTCGTCGACTTTGTCGATGAGCAGGTTGGCTCTGGAGCGGGACGCAGCCGGGCTGCGGTGGTTGCCCGTGCTCTCGAACGCGACAGGCGACGCGCCGTCGCCGCGCGCGACGCCGCGATTCTTGGCGCATGTCCGCCGGACCCCGACCTCGCGGGTCTTGCCGAGCATGTCGCCGGCCTGAAACGCAAGCTCGACTGATGCGGCCGATTCACGTTGCCTCGCTGGACAAGTCGAGGCCCGTTCTCATCCTTACCCGTGAGCTCGTTCGCCCTCATCTCTCAGCACTCACGGTCGCCCCGATCACCACGACGATCCGGGGACTGTCGTCTGAGGTACCAGTCGGTGCAGCCAACGGACTCGATGGTCCCTCGGTGGTGAGCTGCGACAACATCACGACGGTCCCCAAGCCGGCCATCGGTGCTCAAATCGGCGTTCTGCTCGATGACCAGGAGCTCGTGCTCCACGCGGCGATCCGGGCCGCGTTCGATCTCGACTAGCGCCTGCGCGTTAGGAGCCGAGATACTTCGACGCGATGATGCACCTCTTTGTTTCCGACGCGGTCACAGTTTGCTACGGGAACCCCTGCGCCGGCACATCCAACAGATCGCCCCGATGACCGCCGGACTCGCCGTTCAAGCCACCACCCACCTCCGCTCCCAGCCAATCGCCCCCTGGACCGGCCTCGGCGTCCTCGCCGCATGGGCAATCGCGTCGCTTGTTATCGGCGGAACACTGCTAAGGCTGCGTGACGCATGAGCTACCCCGATTGCGAGTGCGTCCGCGTCAACGGCGGCACCGCTTCCTGAGTGCCCCCGGCCCGCCCACATGGGCGCGTGGCCAACCCCCTGCTTTCGCCCCGGCGAGGGCATTCGCGTCGAGCCCGCCTGCAGACTCGCAGCGCGCGGACACCAGGTGCATGCGGGACTTCTACTGCAGGCGCCGGAGTGTCGCGTCCATCTCGGCGGTCAGGAGGTATAGGTCGAGCTGGTCAGGCTCGTTGGGATCGAACGGGTGGAAGCCCAGTCGTTCCCACCAGGTGCGCGCTTTGTCGGTGAGCGCGGTAACGACAACGGCTCGGCAGGCCGCCTTCTCGTTGAGGTCCAACGCGGTTGCGAGCACGTGCGCGACGAGTGTCGTGCCGATCCCAAGGCGCGAGTATCGGCGGTCGACGGCGAGCCGGCCGAGGAGCAGCGCTGGGACGGGATCGGGGGCTCCTTTGGCGAGTGTCTCGGGCGCGGCCGAGCGGTCGATCCCGGTCATCGCGACGCTCGCGTATGCAACCACGACGTTGTTGGCGTCGGCGATGACCCAGGTGGCTGCGGTGTCGCGGCGGCGGTTCTGGCCGGCGTAGCGGCGCAGCCACTCATCGAGCACGGGCTCGCCGCTGTCGAACTGCTCGCGGTCGTGCCGGCGAACGTCGAGCAGTGCGGGGCGATGGAGCTCAGTCAAGCCAGCTGAACGTGCGTTTGCGGCGCAGCGCCTTGGCGAGGCGGTCGTTGACCTGTGCGGGCTGGTCGAGTGCCTCGGTGAACGCGGCCGCAGCGTCCGCTGAGAGTCTGATGCTTGAGCGCTCGGCGAGGACCTCCTCGGCCCTGGATGCGGCGGCCTGGACCACGAACGCGGACATGTTCAGATGCGACGCTGCCGCCGCTCGCTCGAGAAGCGCCTTCTCGGACGGGTCGACACGGATCTGCAGGCGTTCTTCCTTGGTCGTTGACATGTACTCACGATGGCAGTACAGAACGGGTTTGTCAAGCCATCCAACGACAAGGGAGGACTCATGCAACCCGTCTTGCTTGATGCCGCTGGCCACCGGCGCTCGCGAGCGACCATGCCGGGCTACCACCGGGGGCCGTCCGGCGCGCAACGAGGGCGAGCGCTACCCAGCCGACCCGCCGACAGTCGAGGAGATCGTCGCGGTGATGCGCAGCGCCACAGATCGTGCCGACGGGCAGCGGCTACGCGCGCTGATCGTCCTGCTCTGGTGGGCAGGTCTCTACCACGCGTCCGCGCCAACTCCGGTCGGAGCGTGCATTCGATTCGCTCCGCGGCCCGGGTCCGGGCAGGCGCGACTTCGCTGCCGCCGGTCCGGTCTGGCGGTCATCTGAGGTATGCCGATGAGTCCCGCGCGGCGTCCGAACCGGATGTTGCCACGCCGTTGCCACGGCCCGCCTGATGGAATACGTACGGCGCTCGCCGTTAGCGCGGATAGCACCGATCTCCAGCCGCTTTCCATGCACTTGAGTGGACACTACTCAAACCCTCCAGACGGGCTTGAGGCTGTCTTCGTGGCGCTGACGGAACCGGAGCTGCCGCACTCCGCGAGTTCTTTGCTCTGGTACGGTCTGGCTAGATGCCCAAGACGCGCGGGGGGTGGTGGTGGCGGAGTCGGTCGAGCTTGCGACGATCTTGCTGACCGATCTGGTCGGCTCGACGCGGCTTGCCAATTCTGTGGGCCCCGTGCGGGCGGATGAGCTTCGTGAAGAGCATTTCGAGCTGCTGCGCGACGCGATCGCGTCATCGAGCGGCCACGAGGTCAAGAATACCGGTGACGGGCTGCTTGCGGCATTTTCCTCAGCGTCCGCTGCGGTGCAGTGCGCGGTGGCGATGCAGCAGCTCTTCGAGCGCCGCTACCGGGATGCCGAGCAGGCCCTGCACGTGCGGATCGGGTTGGGGGCGGGTGAGTCGACGGTCAAGGACGGCGACTACTTCGGCGCGCCCTCGATTGAAGCGGCGCGACTCTGCGCGCAGGCGCCAAGCGACGGCATCCTGATTTCGGGTTTGACCAAGACGCTGGCGGGGCGCTGCGATGGCGTCGAGTTCTCCTCTGTCGGCGAGCTCGAGCTGAAGGGGTACCCCGATCCGGTGGAGGCGTTCGAGGTGTCGTGGATGCCGCTTGCCGAGGAGGAGGGCAAGTCTTCGGGTCGCTGGCCGCTGCCGGCGGTGCTGCGCTCGGTTCCGCCGGTGAAGTACGTGGGGCGGGTCGAGGAGAGGGCGGCGCTCGAGGAAGCGATGAAGCTCGCGCGTGCGACGCAGCGTCAGGTCGTGCTGCTGAGCGGCGAGCCGGGTATCGGCAAGACGAGGTTGGCGAGCTACGGCGCCCATGACGCGCACTCGGAGGGCTTCGCCGTGGCGTGGGGCGCGTGCACCGAGGAGCTCGCGGTGCCGTACGAGCCCTGGATCGGAGTTTGCTCGCAGCTGGTTGAGAGTGCCCCCGATGAGCTGCTCGGGAGCCACGTCAGACGTCATGGAGGAGAGCTGGCGCGCCTGGTGCGGAACCTCCTCGCACGCGTCGATAACGTGCCTGCTCCTCAGTCTTCTGATCCGGAGACTGAGCGCTACCTGCTGTTCAACGCGGTCGCCGGTCTGCTGGCAGACGTGGCCGAGATGGTCCCGTTGTGCGTGGTGCTTGATGATCTGCACTGGGCTGATGCGCAATCGCTGGCACTACTGAAGCACCTGCTCCGTTCGACCGAGCAAGCCGCGCTGGAGGTGATCGTGACCTACCGGGACTCGGATCTCGGCAAGGACCATCCGCTCACGGCGGTGCTGGCCGACCTGCGCTCGCTGCAGGCCGTGCAGCGCCTCGCGCTGCACGGCCTTGGCCCGGACGAGGTGGCCGAGATCATGGCCGCGGTCGCCGGGCACGAGCTCGAGCCTGACGGCGTCGAGCTCGCCGCACGGATCGCGCAGGAGACCGACGGCAATCCGTACTTCGTCGCGGAGATCCTAAGGGGCCTGTCGGAGTCCGGGGCGCTGACCTTCGACGAAGCCACCGAACGTTGGAGTATCGACAGCTCGGCGGGTATCGCCCTGCCTGAGAGCGTCCGTGAGGTGGTCGAGCGCCGCGTCGAGCGCCTCGGGAGCGAGACCTTGGAGGCTCTGCGCCTGGCGGCAGTGATCGGCCGCGAATTCGAGCTAGAGATCTTGACGGCGATGCTCGACATGGACGAGGTCCGTCTGCTCGACCATCTCGAGGCGGCAGTGGCCGCGTCCTTGCTCGCCGAATCCTCTGACCATGTCGGGCGCTTCCGCTTCGCGCACGCGCTCGTCAACCAAACCTTGTACGACGGGCTCGGCGCGACCCGTCGGGCGCGCATGCATCAGCGCGTCGCCCAGGCGCTGGAGGAGCTCTATGGTGCCGACCCGACCGAGCATCTCGGGGAACTCGCGGTGCACTGGCGGCTAGCAGCGGTGTCGGTGGAGAAGGTGAAAGCTGCCAACTACGCGTTCAAAGCGGGAAGGCGGGCTCTCGAAACACTCGCGCCGGTAGACGCCCTCAAGTTCTTCGACGACGCCGTTGAGCTCTTCGGGGGCGACGAAAGCCGTGAGCGTTGCGAGGCGCTGATTGGGCTCGGGGAGGCTCAGCGCCAGACCGGCGATCCGGCCTACCGCGACACGCTGCTGCACGCCGGGCGGATGGCCTCCGAGCTCCGCGATGCCGAGCTCGCAGCGCGAGCGGCCTTGGCGAACAGCCGAGTCCTCCAAAGCGTGATCGGAGAGCTTGATGCCGAGCGGCTCTCGGCGATCGAGCGAGCGATCGAGCTCGACGATCCCCCAAACCCGGCGCGCCGCGCGCGCCTCCTCGCGCTGAAGGCGGTGGAACTGACCTGGGGGCCCGACTTCGCGCAGCGAAGCGCGCTCGCCGACCAGGCGATCGCTCTCGCGCGCGATGCCGACGACGAGCGTACGCTGGCCGAGGTTCTCGAGCATGCCTCCTTCGGACTTTGGACCGCCGAAACGTTGGAGCAGCGCGCCACCCTTTCGGACGAGCTCTCTAGGGTCGCCGCAACGCTGGGCGATCCGGCGCTTCGCTTCTGGGCGCACGAAATAGAGCACAACGTTCAGATCGAGCTTGGAGACTTCGCACGTGCGCACGCCGCGCGCGAGCACAAGGGACGCATCGCAAACGAACTTGGCCAACCTCTACTGGAGTGGATCGATGCGTTTTCCGGCACCGCCTGGGAGACCATGTGTGGCAACCTCGAACTTGGTGAGCGCATGGCGGAGCGCGCGTTTCAGTTCGGTCAGGAGGCAGGACAGTCGGACGCAGTGCTCGTCTATGGCGGTCAACTTGCAGCTGTTCGGTTCTACCAAGGCCGTGCTCCGGAGGTCATCGAAATGCTCGAACAGAGCGTCAAGGCATATCCGGCGATAGCCGCCTGGCGCGCTGCGCTGGTCGAGTGGCTGTGCTGGCTCGACCGGCAAGACGAGGCCGCTGCGCTGCTCGCTGACTCGGCGAGGGACGGCTTCGAGCACGTCATCGCCGGACCAGCCAAGCTGGCGACGCTGCACAGCTACGCGTGTGGAGCGGCCATGACCGCCAGCCCCAGCCCCGCCTCGATCTTGTACAAGCTGATCGAGCCAAGCGCGGAAAAGATCGTGTGGAACAGCGTCACCGGATATGGGCACGCGCGGACGGCCCTCGGCTTGCTCGCCGGGGTGCTGGGGCGCCACGAGCAGGCTGACGAGCACCTCGCCTTCGCCTGCCAATTCCATGAAGTCAACGACATGCCGTTGTGGGCCGCTCGCGGACGCCTTGGATGGGCCGAAGCACTCCTTGCTCGTGACGACGCTTCCGGCGCCCGCGAGCACGCGGCGCGTGCGCTCCAGCTCTCTAGCGAATACGACTACGGCGCGATCGAGAAGAGGGCAGCTGCGATCCTCGAGACCCAGGCAGCGGCTGGGGCCTGACAGTCGCTGGCTGCTGCGACGCGCGAGGTGCGGCACGCTCGCGACACGGGTGGGAGACGATCGCGTTGCCGAAAAGCAGAAGTGCCTAGACGACCGGTCGCGCCGGCGCTAACAGAGGTCAATCCGCCGCCAATGCGCCCGAGTGGACTCGAACCACCACGGACCGTGAAGTCCACAAGGCCCTCAACCTTGCGCGTCTACCAATTCCGCCACGGGCGCAGGGGGGCGAGTATAGCCCCGGGGTAGGGCCCGCCGGGGGCGGAGCATGCGACCGGCTTGCATCCGTCCACGGCTGGCGCTAGATTGCGAACACATGTTCGTTGTCCTCGCCAGCCCACCCGACCGGGGAGTCACGCAGCCATGGATCTGACCAAGCGCCAGCAGGAGATCTTCGACTTCATCCGCAAGTACTCGGCCAAGTACGGCTACCCGCCGACGGTGCGCGACATCGGCAAGGCGGTGGGGCTGGCGTCCTCCTCGACGGTCCACGCGCATCTGGCCAACCTCGAGAAGATCGGGATGCTCCGCCGCGATCCCTCCAAGCCGCGCGCGATCGAGCTGCTCGATCGCGCTATGGGCACAGCGGTCGACAGCATGCGCGGGATCGTGCGCGCCGAAGGCCTGCCGCTGCTCGGGTCGGTCGCGGCCGGGCAGCCGATGCTCGCCGAGGAGAACATCGAGGAGTACGTGTCGGTACCCGAGATCGCGGGCGGCGGGGACGGAGAGTACGTGCTGCGGATTCGCGGCGAATCGATGAAGGACGCGGGCATCCTCGAAGGCGACTACGTCGTGGTGCATCCGCAGGAGAGCGCCAAGGACGGCGACGTGGTGGTGGCCCTGCTCGGCGAGGAGGCGACCGTCAAGCGGTTCTTCCGCGAACCCGATCACGTCCGCCTGCAGCCCGAGAACGAGGCGATGGAGCCGATCCGCACCAAGGAGGTCAAGGTGCTCGGGCGCGTGGTCGGGCTGCTGCGCTCCGTCTGAGCCGCGCCCGGTCGGGCGGGCCGCCGACCCGGACGCGTCCGGATGTCTGCCTGCGGCGCTTCACGGCAGCCAGCCGACGCGCTAGGTTGATGGAGCAGGTCAGGCAGCCGCGGGGGCGCTTGCGCCCTCGAGGAAAGTCCGGACATCAAAGGGCAGGGTGGTCGGGGAACCGACCCGGGGAAACCCGCGGGAAAGTGCCACAGAAACAAACCGCCTACGTCCGCCGTCCCACGTGAACGGCGGGCCGGCAAGGGTGAAATGGTGCGGTAAGAGCGCACCAGCGTCGCGGCGACGCGGCGGCTGGGCAAACCCCACCCGATGCAAGGTCAAACCGGGCCGTTTGTAGGTGGCTCGCCGAGGTCCAGGTAGGCCGCAGAGATGGATGGCTGCTCAACGACAGAATCCGGCTTATCGACCTGCTAAGGGAAAGCCCCGCTCCGGCGGGGCTTTTCTATGGTCCAGTCGCGTGGTCTCGTCACGGAAGGGCACCCGCCGGCGGGGTGCTGGAGCTGCCGGTGCTATCTGCGGGACGCCGGTGCCTCCAGTTGGCGGTTCTGCCGCAGGATCTCCGCTGCAGCGAGACGCTAGCCTCGGTTCATGGCGACGCTGGAGATGGGGATGGCCGACTACTTCCTTCAGGGGTTCGGCTCGATTCTGCCCGACAGGCACCCCGCACGGGCGGACCTGATGCAGGCGCCGCGCCTGGGCAAGGAGAAACATACGGGCCTCGTCGCCTATGAGCTGACCGAGCTTGCGGTGGACTGGCTCCAGGAGCTGGTCGGCGAGGAGGGGGGCGACCGGAGGATCCTCGACAATCTGCCGGCTCCCAATGTCGATTCGGAGGGGAGGGGCAGGCGGATACGCCAGGTCGGGTCCACCGGCCCACTCTCGCGGGAAGCCTCGGACCACGCCCTCAAAGTGCAGGAACTGTTCTCGGAGGGCCGCCTTTTTCCCGAGGCCGAACGAGCGGGCGCGTGCTTCTACGTCCTGCTCGTCGGTCGAGGGTCGATGGACGACGCACTCGTCGCCGAGGCGACGCGTCAGGCGGCGGCGCTCAGCGCGCTCGGCAATCGGCACGACCCGGAAGACCTGGCCGACTCGGCCGGGCGGTTCTAGAGCGGCCCAGCTCAGGCGTCTCGGCGGCCGGGCCACAGCTCCCGAAGGCCGTCCGCGGTGCCCGGCGGCGGAGCGCTCAGTCGGTCTTGTGCTCCTCGTCGGCCTCGCCGTAGAGCTGATCCTCGGCGGGGTCCTCGGAGGCGGCGTCGCGCATGATCCGCGCGGGCGTGTGCCCGTCGGCGTGGGAGGTGTGTTCGATCAGTTCCTGCTCGGTCGCCTCGAAACCCTCGGAGACTCCTCCGCCGGCCTCCTCGACAGCCAGCCGCGAGCGTCGGCGACGCTCCTCCAGCGCGCGCAGCGGGTCCGAGCGGCTGAGATCTTCCATGGCCGAAGACTACCCTGCGAGCGAGCCCGCGCGGGAATCCCGGCTCGGGCGCGTCAGGCGCGCAGCTCCTCGCGGGCGCTCTCCAGCAGCGAGGCGCCGCCTTTCAGCTCCGTGAGCGCGGCGAGCATCGCGTCGAGCTCGCAGTCCACCTTCGCCGGCCAGGGCTTGGCGGGATGGTCGTCGAGGGTCTTCAGGCCGTTGCCGGTGATGATCGCCACGACGGTCTCGTCGGGTGAGAAGCGCCCGGCTGCGGCGAGCTTCTCGAGCACCGCGATCGTGGTCCCGCCGGCGGGCTCGGTGAGCAGGCCCTCGGTCGCGGCCAGCAGGTCGATGCCGGCGAAGATCTCCGGGTCGCTGGCGTAACCGGCCGTGCCCCCGCGCTTGATCACCGCGTCGATCACCAGGTAGCCGTCGCCCGGCGCTCCGATCGCGAGGGAGTGCGCGGCGGTCTCGGGGATCACCGGGTGCACCTCTGCCTCCTCGGCGAGGATCGCGCTGGCGATCGGGTTGCAGCCGCTCGGCTGGGCGATGTGCACCTGGACGGGATCGGTCTCGGCGAGGCCGAGCAGCTGCAGCTCGACCAGGCCCTTGTGCAGGCGCGAGGACAGCGTGCCGCCGGCGGCGGCGGTGATGATGTGCTCAGGCGCCTGCCAGTCGAGCTGCTCGACGATCTCGAACGCGGCGGTCTTGGCTCCCTCGGCGTAGAACGGGCGCAGGGTGATGTTGGCGAAGTCCAATCCGGTCGCTTCGGCGAGCTCGCGGCAGCGCCTGTTGGCCTCGTCGTAGTTGCCCTCGACCTGGCAGACCTTCGCGCCGAGCGCTCGGCAGGCTCGGGCCTTGGTGTCCTCGAGGCGGTTGGGGTAGAAGACGTATGCGTCGACGCCGGCCTTGGCGGCGAGCGAGGCTACCGCGGTGCCGACGTTGCCCGTGGACACGCAGCCCATCTCGGTGCCGCCGCGCTCGAGCAGGCGGGCGACGGACATCGAGACCACGCGGTCCTTGTAGGAGAGGCTCGGCCGCGAGGTGGAGTCGTCCTTGAGGTAGAGATTGCCGAGACCGAGCTCGGCGCCCAGGCGGTCGGCCCTGATCAGCGGCGTGTAGCCCGAGTGCATCCCCACCCGCGCCTGGGCGGCGGCGTCGACGATCGGCAGCAGCTCCTCGAAGTGCCAGATGTTGTGCGGCCGCTCCTCGGCGGGCACCTCGTTGAAGTGACGGGCGGCCCGCTCGTAGTCGTAGACGACGTCGAGTCCCTTGCCGCAGTCGGGGCAGGCGAAGATCGCCTGCTCGAGCGGGTAGTGGTTCTCGCAGCGGTGGCAGGCCAGGCCGGTCGCGCACGAGCGCGTCCGCTGCCCTGACCCCTGCGCGAGGCTCTGTGCGGTCTGTGTGCTCATGCGGGCTCCCGTAAAGATACGCTCGGCCACGGCGTGTCTGCGCCGTCGTCCTCGCGGCCGAAGGCGATCCACAGCTCCTGCGCGAGGTGCGGGGCGAACGGCCCGAGCATCTGGGCGTGCAGCTCGAGCGCCTCGAGCAGGGCCTGGCGGTTGGCACGGTTCAGCGTTCCGTCGCGCGCGAGCACGCGTTTCTCGAAGTCCTTGATGAGCTTGAACAGGCGCATGATGTTGCGCACCGCGCTGTGGGTCTCTAGTGCCTCCATGTCCTCGCTGATCTTCTCCACCGCGGTCGCCGACCACTTCGACAGGCGCAGCCGGAGGTGCTCGGTGTTGTCCCGCGGCGCCCGCGCCTCGTCCCCCCCGGACGCCTGCGGGGAGTCGGCGCCGTGCTGCACCGGCGAGCCCGTGCCGTCCTGCGCCGCGTCGGCGGCCTCGGCCTCGGCGAGCTTGGCGAGCGAGTACTCCCAGACCTGCGCGAGATAGCGGTTGCAGCGCACGACCGCGGAGTCGGCCCAGTTCAGCGACCGCTGGGGGCGCGCCGCGTAGAGCACGGCCAGGCGCACGGTGTCGGCGCCGTATCTCTCGACCAGCTCGTCGGGGTCGACCACGTTGCCGAGGTGCTTGCTCATCTTGCGCCCGCCGCTGATCACCATCTCGTGGAAGAGGCATCCGGCGAAGGGCTCGCCGTCGTCGAGGAAGGCGAGCGGGCCGATGTCCCGCAGGGCCTTCGTCACGGTGCGCTGGTCGAACACGAAGTTGCCGCTGTCGGAGCCGGCTACGAGGCGCTCCGAGGGCAGCCAGTGGCGCAGGTCGGGGAGCGCCAGGATCTCCTCCAGCGAATCCTCCCGGCACTCCTGCGGCACGCACGCCGGGATCCACAGCCAGAGAGCGTCGAAGTGGCAGTCGAGCGTGTCGGTCTCGCGGCGAGCCGGCCCGCCGCAGAGCGGGCAGGTGGTGTTGACGAACTCCTCGTCCTCGGCCAGCGGGTTGCCGGTACCGGTGGGTCGCAGCTCGAGCGGGAGCACCACCGGCAGCTGCTCGCGCGGGACGGGCACGGTGCCGCAGCCCTCGCAGTAGACGATCGGGATCGGGGTGCCCCAGGAGCGCTGGCGCGAGATCGCGAAGTCATAAGCGCGGTAGCGCTTGGCTGCGCGCGCGACCGGCGCCGAGCGCCCCGGGCTCGCGCCGGCCGGGCCGGTGGTACCCGTCCGCCCCGCGGCGCCATTCGCGCTCCCGGCCGAGCCGGGCCCCGTGGCGCCGCCGGGCCCCGAGGCGCCGCCGGCGCTCGCGCCGCCGTCCGCGGTCACGGCGGGGCCGTCCTCGGGAGGCTCGGTGATGAGGCCGAGGCGCCTGGCGAGGACCTCGTCGGCGCGGTCGGATGCGGGGATCCCCAGTACGACGGTGACGCCGAAGCGCGAGTCGACGAGCGGTGAGACGACGACGGGCAGGGGACAGCCGCCGGGGCCCTCGAGGAGACGCCCGGTGTCGATCAGCGGGATCGTCTCGGCCTCGCGCGCGCTGCGCTCCCAGCCGCCGGTGCGCAGCCGCTCGAGCTGCTCGTGCGCGGCGGGGTCCGATGCCCAGCCGTCGGCGGCGGGATCGCGCGGCGACATCAGCACGAAGCGCGCGTCGGCAAGCGCGTCGGCGTAGGGGGTGAAGACGGTGAGCGTCTCGCCGCCGGACTCGCTCAGCTCGAGCTCGACCCCGTCGACGCGGCCGAGGACGATCTCCTGGGAGGCGAGGGCGACCTCGTCCCATGCGCCGGAGGCGGCGCGCTCTGCCAGGCGCCGGTCGTTCTCCTCGAGGTAGGGGGTGATGCGCAGATACCACTGCGGGAGCTCGATCAGGCGCACGGGGCCGTGGCAGCGCCAGCAGGTGCCGCCCGCCTCCACCTGGATCGAGGCGAGCGTGGTTTCGCAGCTGTCGCACCAGTCGACGTTGCCGGTGCCGCGGTAGATGAGGTCGTGCTCGAGCAGCGTGAGGAAGAGCCACTGCGACCAGCGGTACATGATCGGGTCCGAGCTCAGGAAGGTTCGCTCCCAGTCGAAGGAGAAGCCCAGCCGCTGCAGCTGTCCGGCCATGTGCTCGGCGCAGCTGCGGACCCACTCGCTCGGCGGCACGCCGCCCGCGATCGCGCCGAGCTCCGCCGGCAGCCCGAAGGCGTCGAAGCCGAAGGCGAACAGCACGTCCTCGCCGCGGGCGCGACGAAAGCGGGCGTAGGCGTCGCCGATCGAGTAGCTGCGGACGTGGCCGATGTGGATGTTGCCGGAGGTGAACGGCGCGGAGGGCTTGACGTAGAGGTGCGGCCGGTCCTCCTGCATCGGCGGCGTCCTGAACGCGTCACGCGCGCGCCAGGCCGCCTGGCGGCGGGCCTCGATCGTGTGCGGCTGATAGCGCGTGTCGAGCTCCTCGGACATGTCGATCGAGCATAGCCAAGGGGCCAAGCCGCCGGGGTGGCCGTTGCTATGCTCAACGGCCTTGGCCGACTTCGCCGAAATCGCTCCCACGGCGCGCCGCCGAGGCCCCTCCGGGCCCTTCGATATCGGGCCCTTCTCGTCCGCTGCGACTGCGAGGATGCAACGATGGAAATAGAGATAGGACGCGGCAAGAAGGCGCGTCGGGCCTATGGCTTCGACGACATCGCGATAGTGCCCTCCCGGCGCACGCGCGACCCCGACGACATCGACATCTCGTGGAAGCTCGGCCCGTACCAGTTCGAGCTGCCGATGCTCGCCTCGGCGATGGACGGCGTGGTCTCGCCCGAGACGGCCGCCGTCATCGGGCGCCTCGGTGGCCTCGCGGTGCTCAACCTCGAGGGCGTCTTCACGCGCTACGAGGACGCCGAGTCCGAGCTCGAGCGCATCGCGGCACTGCCCAAGGAGGAGGCCACGCGGGAGATGCAGGAGATCTACCGCGAGCCGGTCAAGCCCGAGCTGATCGCCCGGCGGATCCGCGAAATCAAGGAGCAGAAGGTCGTGGTGGCCGCCTCGCTGACTCCCCAGCGGGTGCTCAAGTACCACGAGATCGCGATGGAGGCCGGCCTCGACGTGCTGGTGATCCAGGGCACGGTGGTCTCCGGCGAGCACGTCTCGACGGTGTCCGAGCCGTTGAACCTCAAGGAGTTCATCCCGACGCTCGAGGTTCCCGTGGTGGTCGGCGGCTGCGCCTCCTACCACACGGGCCTGCACCTGATGCGCACCGGCGCGGCGGGCGTGCTCGTGGGCGTGGGGCCCGGCGCCGCTTGCACCACGCGCGGGGTGCTCGGGATCGGCGTGCCGCAGGCGACCGCGATCGCCGACGTGGCCCATGCGCGCTCGACGCACATGCTCGAGACGGGCGAGTACTGCCAGGTGATCGCCGACGGCGGGATGCGCAACGGCGGCGACGTCGCCAAGGCGGTCGCGCTGGGAGCGGACGCGGTCATGATCGGATCTCCGCTGGCGCGCGCCTACGAGGCGCCCGGCCGCGGCTTCCACTGGGGCATGGCGACGTTCCACCCGACGCTGCCGCGCGGCGCCCGCGTGGCGACGACGCAGAACGGCACGCTCGAGGAGATCCTCGTGGGCCCCGCACGCGAGAACGACGGCACCTTCAACCTGTTCGGCGGGCTGCGGACCTCGATGGCGACCTGCGGGCACAAGGATCTCGCGGAGTTCAACCGCGCCGAGGTGGTGGTCGCGCCGTCGCTGCAGACCGAGGGCAAGGCGCTGCAGCGCGAGCAGGGCGTGGGCATGGGGGCGACCAACGGCAAGGTGGCGGCACTCGTCCATGACTGAGGCCTGCAACCGCAGCGCATGCCAGCCGCGTCACTGCGGGCTCCGGCGGGCAAGCTCCTGAGCGCCGCCGGCGAGGACGCGACGCTGATCGAGCCGGCGCCGCCGGCGCGGATGCCGGCGGCCGTGGCGGAGGTCGTCGTGCTCGACTACGGCGGGCAGTACTCGCAGCTGATTGCGCGACGGGTGCGCGACTGCGGCGTGTTCAGCGAGCTGCTGCCGCATCACGTGTCGCTGGAGGAGGTCGCGCGGCGCAGGCCGCGCGGGATCATCCTCTCGGGCGGCCCGGCCTCGGTGTACGCCGAGGGGGCGCCGCCGCTCGACCGCGGCCTGCTGGAGCTGGGGGTGCCCGTGCTGGGCATCTGCTACGGCATGCAGCTGCTCGTCCACGACCTCGGCGGCCGCGTGGAGGAGGCCGAGGTGGGGGAGTTCGGGCGGTCGGAGCTGAGGGTGGCGGAGGGTGGCGTGCTGCTGAGCGGCATGCCGCACGAGCAGACGTGCTGGATGTCGCACCGGGACACGGTGTTCGAGCCGCCCCCCGGCTTCACCGCGCTGGCATCCTCGAGCGGCTCGCCGGTGGCCGCGGTGGAGGACGCGGCGCGGGGGATCTACGGGATCCAGTTCCACCCGGAGGTGGTGCACACCCCCTACGGCCAGGAGATCCTCACGCGCTTCCTCACCGAGGTGTGCGGCTGCGAGGCCACCTGGTCGGCGGCGTCGATCGTCGAGGAACAGGTGCGGCGGATCCGCGAGCAGGTGGGCGACGGCAACGTGATCTGCGGCCTGTCGGGCGGGGTGGACTCCTCCGTGGCCGCGCTGCTGGTGCACCGCGCCGTGGGGGACCAGCTGACGTGCGTGTTCGTCGACCACGGGCTGATGCGCAAGGACGAGGGCGAGCAGGTGGTGAGCACCTTCCGCGACACCTTCAAGGTGCCGCTGGTCGCGGTGGACGCGGAGACGCGCTTCCTGGAGAAGCTGCGGGGGGTGGTCGAGCCGGAGGCCAAGCGCAAGGTGATCGGCGCGGAGTTCATCCGCGTGTTCGAGGAGGAGGCGAGCAGGCTGGCCGAGGCGGCCGGCGGCGAGGACGCGCGCTTCCTGGTCCAGGGCACGCTCTACTCCGACGTGATCGAGTCGGGCGGCGGCACGGGCGCGGCGACGATCAAGTCCCACCACAACGTCGGCGGCCTGCCGGACGACCTGCGCTTCGAGCTGGTGGAGCCGCTGCGCGCGCTGTTCAAGGACGAGGTGCGCGCGGTCGGCGCCGAGCTCGGCCTGCCCGAGCGGCTCGTCTGGCGCCAGCCGTTCCCGGGCCCGGGGCTCGCGATCAGGGTGGTGGGCGGCGAGGCGACGAAGGAGCGACTTGACGTGCTGCGCGAGGCCGACCACATCCTGCAGGAGGAGATCCGCCGGGCCGGGCTCTACCGGGAGCTGTGGCAGTCCTTCTGCGTGCTGCCCGACGTGCGAACGGTCGGCGTGCAGGGCGACGAGCGCACCTACGGCTACGTCGTCGTGATCAGGGCGGTGACGAGCGACGACGCGATGACCGCCGACTGGGCGCGCCTGCCGTACGACCTGCTCGAGACGATCGCCTCGCGCATGATCAACGAGCTGCGCGAGGTCAACCGGGTGGTGCTCGACATCACCTCCAAGCCGCCGGGCACGATCGAGTGGGAGTGAGCGCGCGGCGGCCGCGCTGCCGCCGCGCCCGTTTCGGGGAGGCACGCTCGCCGGTGGACCCGAACAGCCCCGCCGGCGCCGGCCACCACACGAAGTGTCGCCGCGAAGGGCGACCACATCGCCTATGATGGGTGCCTCGCCGCGCGGTGCTACGCGTGGCCTTTTTCACGCCATGGCCCCCTCTCAGAAGACCTACGTCGCAAAGCCGACCGACCGCGAGCGCAACTGGCTCGTGGTGGACGCCAACGGGCAGACGCTCGGCCGTCTCGCGACGCAGATCGCCGACGTGCTGCGGGGCAAGCGCAAGCCGGAGTACACCCCGCACATCGACACGGGCGACTTCGTCGTGGTGGTCAACGCCGAGAAGATCCACGTGAGCGGCAACAAGCGCCAGGACAAGCGCTACTACCGCCACTCGGGCTACCCCGGAGGACTGCGCTCGCGCACCTTCGAGGAGATGCTCGCTCGCCGTCCGGAGGAGATCATCAGGCTGGCGGTCAAGGGGATGATGCCGCGCAACCGCCTCGCCAGGAAGCAGATCACGAAGCTCAAGATCTACGCCGGTCCCGAGCACCCGCACGTGGCCCAGAAACCGCAACCCATGGAGATCGAGGCCTGATGGCCGACGAGGACAACCAGCAGACCCCCGAGAACCAGGCGGCGCCCGAGGAGACGGCTCACGCCGTGCCCGGCGAGCAGGCCGCCGAGATCGCCGGGGCGGCCGAGGACGCTGCGCTGGAGGCCTTCCAGGAGGCCGAGGAGGTCGCCGGCGGCGCCCCCGCGGCTCCCGAGCCCGTCGCGGCGGAGCCCGCCGGCGAGGGTCACGCCGTGCCGAGCGAGGAGGCGATGGAGATCGCCGGGGTCGCCGAGGACGCACCGCTCGAGGCCCTCCAGGAGGCCGAGGACCGGGTCGCGACCGAGGCCGCGATCGAGGAGGACGATGAGCCGGCGCCGCGCGAGAAGCCGGCTGTGCCGGGCGCCCACCTCGAGGTCGACATCGTGCCCGAGGGCGTCGACCCGCTGGGCCGCGAGGCCGGCTACGAGGACCCCTACGCGATCGAGGAGGATGCCGAGGTGGCCGAGGCGGCCGGCGAGGACGACACCGAGCCGGCGCTGCCCGAGCCGATCTCGACCGCGGCGATCGACCTCGCCTCCGGCGCCCGCTACCGCGCGACCGGCAAGCGCAAGACCGCGATCGCGCGGGTGACGCTGCGCCCGGGAACCGGCAGCTATCTCGTCAACGGGCGAACGCTTGAGCAGCACTTCCCCCGGATCACGCTGCAGCGCAACATCCGCCAGCCGCTGGAAACGGTCGGCTACGAGGACCGCATGGACGTCGTTGCGAGGCTCCACGGCGGCGGCATCTCGGCGCAGGCCGGCGCGCTGCGCCACGGCGTCTCCCGCGCGCTGCTGGAGGCCGACCCGAATCTCCGCGGCGAGCTCAAGCGGCGCGGCTTCCTGACACGCGATTCGCGTGCGAAGGAGCGCAAGAAGGCGGGTCTGAAGAAGGCGCGCAAGCGTCCGCAGTTCTCCAAGCGCTAGGCACGGCTCACGTGGCCCGCAGGCTGTTCGGGACCGACGGCGTCCGCGGCGTCGCGGGCGAGTTCCTGACCGCCGAGCTCGCGCTCGCGCTCGGTCGGGCCGCCAGCGCGAACACGGGCGCGGCGCGGCCGCAGGTGCTGATCGTGCGCGACACGCGCGAGTCCGGCGAGATGCTGCAGGCCGCGCTCGCGGCCGGTGTCGCCGCGGCGGGCGGCGACGCGCTGCTCGGCGGGGTGCTGCCGACCCCGGCCGCGCCGCTGCTGATCGGGCGCTACGGCTTCGATCTCGCGGCCGTGCTGTCGGCGTCGCACAACCCATACCGCGACAACGGCATCAAGTTCTTCGCGGGCGACGGCTACAAGCTCTCGGACGCCGACGAGGCGACGATCGAAGCGGAGCTCGAGCGGGCGGCGGGCGCCTCTGCGCGTGCGGCCGAGTCTACGCCCGCGGCCGCCGGTCCCGGGACGGCGGCGATCGGGCGCATCCGCGAGCTGCGGGGAGCCCCCGAGGACTACATGCGCGAGCTCCACGCGCGCTTCGCCGGGCTCGACCTGACCGGGCTCGACGTGGTCCTCGACTGCGCCAACGGCGCCACCTGCCACGTGGGGCCGGAGATCTTCAGACGGCTGGGTGCGACCGTGACGGTAATCGCCGAGGAGCCCGACGGGCGCAACATCAACGAGGGCTGCGGCTCCACGCACATGGGGCAGCTGGCCGAGACGGTCCGCGCCGGGCGGCACGCGCTCGGCTTCGCCTTCGACGGCGACGGCGATCGCGTGCTCGCGGTGGACCGGCGCGGAGAGATCGTGGACGGGGACGAGCTGATGGCTCTCGCGACGCTCCACCTGAGCGCCAGCGGGCGCCTGCGCGGCAACGGTGTGGCGGTGACCGTGATGACCAACTACGGCTTCCACTCGGCGATGGAGCGCGCGGGGGTGGCCGTGGGCACGACCCAGGTCGGCGACCGCTACGTGCTCGAGGAGCTGCGTGGGCGGGGCTGGACGCTCGGCGGGGAGCAGTCGGGCCACATCATCGACATGGGCTTCAACCGCACCGGCGACGGCATCGCCAGCGCGCTGCTCACGCTCGAGGCGCTCGGCGGGCGGGACCTCAGCGAGCGCGACGCGATGGAGAAGCTCCCCCAGCGCCTGGTCAACGTCCGGGTCCGCGACCGCGACGCGCTCGCGGGGGCTGAGGAGCTCGGCGCGGCCGTGAGCGTCGCCGAAGGCCAGCTGTCCGGGCGCGGGCGCGTGCTGGTGCGCCCCAGCGGCACCGAGCCGCTCGTGCGGGTGATGGTCGAGGCGCCGACCGAGCAGGAGGCCGACGAGGTCTGCGGGCGCCTGGTGGCGCTCGTCGAGCGCGAGCTCGGTTGAGCAGCGGCCGCCCCGCGCCGGGCGCTCGAGCCCGAGGGCTTGCGGGAGGCCAATCCCAGGGCACTCGACGGCCGGAGGCCGCTGGTATCGTCGCTGCCATGTGCGGCATCGTCGGCTACGTGGGCTCGAGGCCCGCGCAGGAGCTCTTGCTGAGCGGTCTCGGCAAGCTCGAGTACCGGGGCTATGACTCCGCCGGGATCTCCGTGATCGGCGAGGACCGCATCGAGGCGGTGCGCTCCGTGGGGAACCTGAGCGCGCTGCGCGCGAAGCTCGACGCCCTCGGCGGGCCCGGTGAGGCCACGGGGGGCGCCGTGGCGCTCGCACAGCGGGCCGCGAGCACCGGCATCGGGCACACGCGCTGGGCGACGCACGGCCGCGTGAGCGAGGAGAACGCGCACCCCCACTACGACAGCGGCGACCGGATCCACGTGGTCGTCAACGGCATCGTCGAGAACTACATGGGCCTGAAGGAGCGCCTCGAGGACGGCGGGGTGGAGTTCACCTCGGAGACCGACGCGGAGGTGATCGCCCACCTGATCGCCGAGCTCTACAGCGGCGACCTCGCGGAGGCCGTGCGCGCCGCCTACGGACAGCTCGAGGGCCACTACGCGTTCGTGGCGATGAGCCTCGACGAGCGCGAGGTGCTGGTGGGCGCCCGCAAGGAGTGCCCGCTGGTCGTCGGCCGCGGCGACGGCGAGCAGTTCATCGCCTCGGCGGTGCCCGCGTTCCTCGCCGAGACCAGGCGCGTGCAGCACCTCGAGAACGGCGAGATCGTGCAGCTGCGTCCGGACGGGGTGACGATCACGACCGCCGACGGGCTGCCGGTTGAGCGGGCTGAGCTGACGGTCGACTGGGATCAGGAGACCGCCGAGAAGGGCGGCTATGAGACGTTCATGCTCAAGGAGATCCACGAACAGGCGGATGCGGTCGCGGAAACGATCGCCGACCGCACCACCCACGGCAGCGGGATCGACCTCGACGAGGAGGGAGCGTTGCCGGAGGCGGTGCTCGCCGAGGTCCGGCGGATCGTGATCGTCGCCTGCGGGACCGCCTACCACGCCGGCCTGATCGGCCGCTACGCGATCGAGGAGTGGGCGCGCCTGCCCGTGGAGATCGACATCGCCTCGGAGTACCGCTACCGCAACCCGGTGGTGGGCCCCGGCGATCTCGTGATCGGCGTCTCGCAGTCGGGGGAGACGGCCGACACGCTCGCGGCGATGCGCCTGGCGCGGGAACGCGGGGCGACCGTGCTGGCGGTGACCAACACGCGGGGATCGCAGGCCACGCGCGACGCCGACGGCGTGCTGTACACGCGCGCGGGGCTCGAGATCGGCGTGGCCGCGACCAAGACGTTCGTCTGTCAGGTGGCGGTGCTGTACCTGCTCGGGCTGCGCCTGGCCGAGCTGCGGGGGACGCTCGAGCAGGGGCGCATCACCGAGCTGGTGAGCGAGCTCAAGCGGATGCCGCACTCGATCGACGAGCTGATCGAGGACTGCGAGGCGCGCATGCAGGCGATCGCCGACAGCTGCTGGGAGGCCGAGTTCTTCCTCTACATCGGCCGCCACGTGGGTCTGCCCGTGGCCCTCGAGGGAGCGCTGAAGCTCAAGGAGATCTCCTACATCTCGACCGACGCGTACGCCGCGGGGGAGATGAAGCACGGACCGATCGCGTTGCTGGACGAGGCCACCCCGGTCGTGTGCGTGGCGACGAGCTCTCCCGTGCTGGAGAAGCTCGTCTCCAACATCCAGGAGGCGCGCGCACGCGGGGCCTACGTGATCGCGGTGTCCACCGCCGGGCAGGGGCTGGTCGAGCCGCATGCGGATGCGGCGCTGGCGGTGCCCGCCACGGACTGGATGCTGCAGCCGATACTCGCCGTGATCCCGCTTCAGCTGCTCGCCTATGCGGTCGCCCGCAAACGGGGTCTGAACGTCGATCAGCCGCGCAACCTCGCCAAGACCGTGACGGTCGAGTAGCCGCCCGGGCGCCAATGAGCGCGCGTGTGTCGCGGCCGCCGCGGCGCCCGGCGGGAAGCGCCGTCGGGTGACCATCTAGCATCGCTTCTCGTGGACGCCCTGCCCGACTGGCTGACCCCGCTCCCCGACGCCGCGACGATGCGCGCCGTGGACGGCTGGGCGATCGAGGAGCGCGGGATCGACGGCCTGGAGCTGATGGAGCGCGCGGGCTCCGGGGTGGCCCGCGCGGTTGAGCAGCTGGCGCCCGACGGGCCGGTGACGGTGGTGTGCGGGAAGGGCAACAACGGCGGCGACGGGCTCGTGGCAGCACGCCTGCTGCGCCAGGCCGGGCACCGGGTTAGCGTGCTGCTGACCGACCCCCCGCAGGAGCTCTCCGGCCAGTCGCAGGCGAACCTGCGGCGGCTCGAGGGCGAGCCGCCACTGCGCCTCGACGGGTCGGCATGGGAGGGCGACGGCGCGCCTGCCGCCGGCGAGGCGCCGCTTGCGCCCGCGGGCGCAGGCCGCAGCGGGACCGTGATCGTGGACGCGCTGCTCGGCACCGGCTTCGCCGGCGAGCCGCGCGGCGGCGTCGCGCAGGCGATCGCGGCGATCAATGCCGCGGGCGTGCCGGTCGTGGCCGTGGACGTGCCGTCCGGGGTCGACGCCTCGACGGGCACGGCCGCGGGCGCGGCCGTGGAGGCGACCGTCACCGTCACGTTCCACGCCGCCAAGCCCGGGCTCTGGATCTTCCCCGGCAAGGCGCACTCGGGCGAGGTGCGGTGTATCGACATCGGCATCCCGCGCGGCGCGCCGATGCAGGCCACGATCGGGCTGATCACCGAGGACGTCCTGCGCACGCTGCCGCGCAGGAGCGCGCGCTCGACCAAGTTCAGCTCCGGCCAGGTGCTCGTGGTGGGGGGCTCGCGCGGACTGGCCGGAGCGCCGCTGATGACCGCACGCGCGAGCATGCGCGCGGGCGCGGGATATGTGACCGCGTGCGTGCCCGTCTCGCTGCAGGCGGTCCTCGCCGGCAGCGGGACCCCGGAGATGATGACCCGCGGACTCCCCGAGGACGACCTCGGCGGCCTCGTGCCGGAGGCGGCGGACGCGGTGCTCGAGGCGTGCGCGCGCGGCGGCGCCCTCGCGCTCGGCACCGGGCTGGGGCGCGGCCAGGGGGCCGTCGAGCTCGCGCGGGTGCTCGCGCGCCGCGCGCCGATCCCCCTCGTGCTCGACGCGGATGGCCTGAACGCTCATGCGCTGCGGCTTGGCAAGCTCGCGGGCAGGGAGGCACCGAGCGTGCTCACGCCGCACGCGGGCGAGCTCGCGCGGCTACTCGGCGAGGACTCGGCCGCGATCGAGCGCGAGCGCCTGCGGCACGTGCGCGAGGCGGCTGCACAGGCGGGGACGGTGGTGCTGCTGAAGGGCGACGACACGCTCGTGGCCGAGCCCTCGGGCCGGGTCGCGGTGAGTGCGGGGGCAAGTCCGGCGCTCGCCAGCGCGGGAACCGGCGACGTGCTCAGCGGCGTGATCGCGGCGCTGCTCGCCCAGGGGCTGGACGCCTTCACAGCGGCGGCTGCGGGAGTGTGGTTGCATGGTCGGGCGGGGGCGGTGGCGGCGCACAGGCTGGGTGCCGCCGAGGGCGTGATCGCATCGGACGTGATCGCCGCGCTGCCGGCGGCGCGAGCGGGAGCGGAAGGCGCGGGGGAAGCATGACCGGGAGGGGTGAGGGGCACGATGGGGTCAAGCGGGTTGAGCATGCGTAGGGCGCAGGCGCGGGTGAACCTCTCAGCGATCGGGCGCAACTGCGCGCGGCTGTGCTCGGAGCTGCGCGGCGGTGCGAAGCTGTGCGCGGTGGTGAAGGCCGACGGCTATGGCCACGGCGCCGTGCCCGCCGCGCGCGCCGCGATCGCGGGCGGCGCGTGCTGGCTCGCGGTGGCCGACGCGCGTGAGCTGCGCGAGCTGCGCGAGTCGGGCCTGGCCGAGGTGCCGGTGCTCGTGATGGGGCCGCTGGGCCCGGTCGAGCTCGCCGAGGCGCTGGCCGCGGGCGGTGACGTGATCGTCTGGAGCGAGCGTCAGCTCGAGGAGGTGGCCGCGTCCGGCGGAGGGCGAGTGCACGTGAAGCTCGACTCGGGGATGGGGCGGCTCGGTACCCGCGACGTGCTGGAGGCCGCACGGGTCGCACATGCCGCGAACGCGGCCCCGGGGATCGAGCTCGCCGGCCTGATGACCCACTTCGCCACCGCCGACGACCTCCGGGACGACGGCTTCTTCTCCGCGCAGATGGAGCGCTTCGGGCAATGGGTGAGGACGCTCCGGGCCGAGCTGCCCGGGTCGCCGGAGCTGCTCGTGCACGCCGCCAACAGCGCCGCCACGATGCGTGATGCGGAGGCGCACTACGACATGGTGCGCTGCGGCGTGGCGATCTACGGCATGGACCCGTTCGGGCGGGATCCGGCGGCGCGCGGCCTGGAGCCGGCACTCGAGCTCGACTCCTACGTCGCCGAGGTCAAGGGCTGTGCGGAGGGGGAGAGCGCGGGCTACGGCCGGCAGTTCGTGGCCGAGGCGGAGACCTACGTGGGGGTACTCCCGATCGGCTACGGCGACGGCTGGCGCCGGGGCCTCTCGAACAACGCCGACGTACTCGTGCGCGGGCGCCGCCACCCGCTGGTCGGCACCGTGAGCATGGACAGCATCACCGTAGACCTCGGCGGGGATCCCGCGGCGCAGGCGCTGCGCGGGGAGCGCGCGGTGCTGATCGGCTTCCAGGGCGGCGAGCGGATCACGGCCGAGGAGGTCGCGCGGCGCCTGGAGACGATCAACTACGAGATCACCTGCGGCCTCACCCCGCGCGTGATCCGCCTCTACCATCGCGACGGCGCTCCGCTGCAGGAGCCCACGGCCGCCGCCGCCGGCGGCCCGCCCGGCCCGGCCGGCGCCCTGCCCGGCTCGTCGGGCTCGACCGCCTCGCCCGGCGGGACCTCCACGGACGGGCACGAGCGCCTGGGGGCAGCGAGCGGCACATGAGCGACGGCCTGGAGGCGGCCCGCACGGCGCTCGCCGACGGCCCCGCCTGGCTCGTCGGAGGGGCGATCCGTGACCACCTGCTGGGTCGCGGCAGCGATGACGTCGACGTCGTCGTGGCCGGCGACCCGGCGCGCGCCGCGCACGAGATCGCCCGTGCCGGAGGCCGGGCCGCGTGCTTCGCCCTCTCGGAGGACTTCGGCTCGTGGCGCGTCTGCGCGCGCGACGGCTCATGGCAGGTCGACGTCGAGCCGCTGCGCGCGGCGAGCATCGAGGCGGACCTCCAGCTGCGCGACTTCACGGTCAACGCGATCGCCGAACCGCTCGCGGGCGGCGCCCTGATCGACCCGCTCGGAGGGGTCGCCGACCTGCGGGCGCGAGCCCTGCGCGCGGCGGCTGCGGGAGCCTTCGCCGCGGATCCCCTGCGCGTGCTGCGGCTGGCGCGGGCCGCGGTCGAGCTCGCCTTCGAGCCCGAGCCCGGGACGGCCGCGCTGGCACGCGCGGCGGCTCCCGCCCTCGCCGGCACATCGCCCGAGCGGGTGTTCGGGGAGCTGCGCCGGATCGTCGCCGCCGAGGACCCACGTCGCGGCCTGGCGCTGATGAGCGAGCTCGGCGCGACCGCGGTGGTGCTGCCGGAGCTCGAGGCGATGCGGGGCGTCGAGCAGAGCCGCTTCCACCACCTCGACGTGCTCGAGCACACGCTGGCGGTGCTCGACCGGACGGTCGAGCTGAGCGCGCCCGACGCGGGCGGCAACGAGGAGCTCCGCGATACCTTTGCCGGGCACGCACGCCAGCTCGCGGCGCTGCTGGCCGAGCCGCTGGCCGACGGGATGAGCCGGGCCGAGGCGCTCCGCTGGGGCGCGCTGCTGCACGACGCCGCCAAGCCGCTCACGCGGGAGGTGCGTGCGGGTGACGGGCGGGTGACGTTCCTGGGGCACGACGTACGCGGGGCCGACCTCGCGCGCGAGGTGCTCGGGCGACTGCGCTCCAGCGAGCGGCTTCGCTCCCACACCGCGGCGCTCGTGCGCCACCATCTGCGCCTCGGTTTCCTCGTCCACGAGACCCAGCCGCTTCCGCGGCGCATGGTCTACGCGTACCTGCGGACATGCGACCCGGTGGAGGTCGACGTGACGCTGCTGTCGATCGCCGATCGCCTGGCCACGCGCGGCGATCGCGCGCAGAAGGCGATCGAGGCCCACCTGCGACTCGCCCGGGCGATGATCGCCGACGCGCTGGAGTGGCGCGCCGCGGGTCCGCCGCGGCCGCTGCTGCGCGGCGACGAGCTCGCTGCCGAGCTCGAGATCCCCGCGGGGCCGCGGGTCGGCGCGCTGCTCGAGGGGCTGGCCGAGGCGCAGTACGCGCGCGAGGTGAGCACCCGCGCGCAGGCCGTGGCCTACGTGCGCACGCTGGCCCGGACCATTTAGTCTCTACTCGCGATGGCCGACCGCGACCCCGACTGCATCTTCTGCAAGATCCTCGCCGGCGAGATCCCCGCGAGCATCGTCGACGAGGACGAGCGCACGATCGCCTTCATGGACATCGCGCCCGCGACGCGCGGGCACGCGCTCGTGATCCCGCGTGCGCACACGCGCGATCTGATGAGCGTCCGGGACGAGGACCTCGCGGCGGTGGCCGCGGCCGCGCGGCGGCTGGCGGCGCGCATGGGGGAGCGGCTCGACGCCGACGGCGTGAACCTCCTGAACTCCTGCGGCGTCGCGGCGTGGCAGAGCGTGTTCCACTTCCACATCCACGTGATCCCGCGCTACGACGCCGATCCGCTGCGGCTGCCGTGGGTCCCCGGCGAGGGCGATCCCGCGGAGATCGCTGCTGCGGCGCAGGAACTCGCCGGGGGATAGCGAATTGTTGAAACCGCTACATCGAGCGCTCAGGCGTGTTCTATGGTCCACATGAGACGCATATACCCAGCAATCATCGCCTGTTCCGCGATCGCCCTGGCCCTGCCCGCGAGCGCCCCCGCCACGATCACCGAAGTCGGGGTGATACCGGCGACGACACCCGCCACGGTGCCGAGCTGCCCCGCCACCCAGTGTCTGGCGGTGAGCCGCACCACCGGCTTCCAGGTCAAGGTCGGGACGGTGCACAACCCGCTCGCCGCCCCTCGCGCCGGGACGGTGGTGGCGTGGACGATCATGCTGGGCAAGCCCAACGCCACCCAGATCAAGTTCTTCAACACCAACGAGGGCGGTCCCGCCGAAGCGGGTATCGCAATCCTCCGTGCGGTGCGCACGCCGAACCTCACCTACAAGCTGATCGCGCAGAGTCCGCCCGTCAAGCTCGAACCCTACTTCGGCAAGACCGCCCAGTTCCCGCTCGAAACGACGATCCCCGTCAAGAAGGGCGACGTGGTCGCGCTGACCGTTCCCACCTGGGCACCCGCGCTCGCGCTCGGCTTCGGCAACGACACCTCCTGGCGCGCCAGCCGCCAGAAGAGCCAGTGCGCGAGCACCAGCGCACAGACGACCGATACCTCGCTCGGCAGTCTCGTGCAGTACTACTGCCTCTACCAGACCGCGCGCCTGACCTACAGCGCCACGCTGATCTCGACGCCGTAGCCCACGCGGGCCGCGCGACCCGCAGGGGCGCGGCCGCCGGGTGCCGGCCGCCGGGTGCCGGCCCTCGAGCAAGGCGAGCCGCATCGCTGCCTGAGATCCGGAGCGACCGCTTTGAGGCCTCGTCGCCGGCGTGCGGCCATTGCGACCGCTACGGCCGGTGATCTAGGGGGCACTCGCGCCGCCGGTGGGGCCGGCGGCGGTGCCCGATTCGGTTTTGGGCGCTTCGGTTTTGGCGGCTTCTTTTTCTTTTTCAGCGGGGGCGCCGCCGGTCGCTCCCGAGGTGCCTTCGCTGGCGGGAGCTTCGCTCGAGGCGCCGCTGCTGCTTTCGGTGCCCCCGGAGCTCGACGCGTTCGTGCTCGTTGTGCTCGTGGACGTGGTCGTCGTGGAGGTGGTCTGCGCCGCGGCCTTTTCGGCGGCGGTGCTCGACGGCGGGACGATTGCCGGCGTGCTTTTGGGCACCGCCACGGACACTGTGCTGCCGCCGCATGAGCTCAGCGCGGAGGCGGCGAGGAGCGCCGCGCACACGCACAGCGCGATCCGGCCACGGGAGGCTCCCGGGCGCCCCCGGCGCCGCTGCACGGCCGATGCGCCGCGCCTGCTGATCTCGACCACCTGCTCGCTGCCCCGGCGCCGGCTGGGCCTCAGCCGGCTCTCGTTGGGGATCCCAGCGGGCCCATGCGGCGGCCGCAGGTGGGGCAGTCGTTGAGGTCCCTCTGCGCGTGCTGCTGGCACCAGGGACAGAAGCGGAGGTTCTCGACCGCCCACGGCAGCCGCGAGGCGGAGGGCGCGAGCGGGAGCACCTTGCCGATGACCTCGAGCCGCTCTCCGGAGATGCGGTCACGGTAGATCATGTCCGGCCTGGCCTCGATCACGACCTCCCGTCCGGAGGTGGTGTCGCGCAGTCGGTAGCGCTGCTCGTTGCTCACGGCCCGCACTTTACCTGAGCGGGCCCCCGGCAGGACCATCAGCTCCCGCTCCCCGTGCCGGGCGGGCCACCTGTCCTCCGGGCGGCGGCCGGGCGAGGGTAGGCTGGGCGGCGGTGCGCGTCCTGATCTTCCACGGCTACCTGCTCGACGGCACCGGGTCCAACGTCTACAACGCGCGTCTGGCCGCCTCGCTGGTGCGGCTCGGACACGAGGTGCACCTGCTCTGCCAGGACCGCCACCCGGAGGATCACGCGTTCGTGGACGCGGTGGGGGACTGGGAGGAGGGCCTGCTGCAGGTGCGCGAGCTCGGGGAGGGCGGGCGGGCGGGGGGCGCGGCCGGGGCGGGGGGCAGCTGCACCGTCTACCGGCCCGACATCGGGGAGCTCCTGCCGGTGTACGTGGCCGACCGCTACGAGGGCCTCACGGCGCGCACGTTCGCCGACTGCAGCGACGTTGAGATCGCGCGCTACGTCGCCGCGAACGTCGCTGCGGTCGCCGAGCTGCAGATGCGCGTGCGCCCGGACGTGGCGCTCGCCAACCATCTCGTGATGGGCCCCGTGGTCCTAGCCCGCGGGCTCGCGGGCGAGGTGCCCTACGCGGTGAAGGTGCACGGCAGCGCGCTCGAGTACACGGTCAAGCCCGACCCCGAGCGCTTCCTCGGCTTCGCGCGCGAGGGGATCGGCGCGGCGCGCGCGGTGCTCGTCGGCTCGCGCCACACGGCCGAGAGCCTGTGGCGGGCGCTCGGCGAGGACGGCCTCCCGGAGAAGACCCGTCTCGGGCCCCCCGGGGTGGACGTCGAGCGCTTCGCCCCACGCGAGCCCGCCGAGGCAGCCGAGGGGGTGCGGAGGCTGGCGCAGCGGCTGCACAGCGCCTCGCCCCCGGGTTCCGCCGGCGGGCGGCCGGCTCCCCCAGCCAGCGCGTTCGACCGCGACGACGGCGCGGCGGCGCTCGCGCTGGAGCGCCTGGAGCCCGGGCGCGACGCGCTGGTGGTGTTCGTCGGCAAGCTGATCGTGAGCAAGGGCGTCGACCTGCTGCTGGCCGCCTGGCCGCTGGTGCTGGCGCGCGTGCCGAACGGACGCCTGGTGGTGGTCGGGTTCGGCGCCTACCGACGGGCCATGGAGCGATTCATCGACCTCCTGGGCGACGGCGACCTCGCGGGCGCACGCGAGCTGGCGCAGGCCGGCAGGGCGCTCGAGGCCGGCGGGGCGCTCGAGGCCGGCGGGGCGCTCGAGGCCGGCGGGGCGCTCGAGGCCGACGGGGCGCTCGAGGCCGACGGGGCGCTCGAGGCCGGCAGCGAGCAGGGCGCGGGGCCGGTGCGACCGCTGCGACACCTGCTCGCGTTCCTCGACGGGCTGCAGGGTGGGGAGCGCACGTCGTATCTGGCGGCCGCCGCGGCCCTGCCCGAGCGCGTGGTCCTCACCGGCCGCCTCGACCACGAGGAGCTCGCCGAGCTGCTGCCCGCGTGCGAGGCGCTGGTCGTGCCGAGCACCTTCCCGGAGGCATTCGGGATGGTCGCCGCGGAGGCCGCGGCCTGCGGCGTGCTGCCCGTCAGCGCGGCCCACTCGGGGCTGGCGGAGGTCAGCGCAGAGCTCGCCCGCGCCGTACCCGCGCCGGTCGCTCCGTGGCTGTCGTTCCCGGTCGACGACATGGCCGTGCGCGCACTCGCAGAGCGGCTGGGGTGCTGGCTGGAGGCCGATGCGGCGCTGCGGGCGAGGACCCGCGAGGGGCTCGTCGCGACGGTGCGCGAGCGCTGGTCCTGGGACGGCGTGGCGCGCGGCGTGATCGCCGCCGCGCGCGGCGAGGTCGGGACCCTGCGGGAGCCCTGAGGGGCCGGCCGGGGCGGGGCGAGCTGCCGCCGAGGGAGCCGCCCCTTCGGATAGTGTTCCGCGATCTCATGAGCTTCAGGCACGCCCCCCAAGCCCCGCGCCGCTCCACCCGGCCGCGCGGGCGCCGATCCGCCGCACGCGCCGCCGGCCCGGCGCTGCTCGCGGGGTTCGCGCTCGCCGTGAGCGGCTGCTCGGTGAAGGGCGCCGACGACGCCAACCTGATCGTCGGCAAGCAGCAGTTCGTGGCGAAATGCGGCTCATGCCACACGCTCGCCCACGCGGGCACCAAGGGCACGGTCGGGCCCAACCTCGACGAAGCCTTCCGCGCGAGCGTCGCCGAAGGGCTCAAGCGCAGCACGATCCGCGGCGTCGTCGAAGACCAGGTCAAAATCCCCAACCCCGAAGGCGCGATGCCCAAAGACCTCGCGAGCGGGGCGACCCTCCGGGACATCGCCGCCTACGTCTCGACGGTGGCCGCTGCGCCCGGAGCGGACACCGGGCTGCTCGCGAGCGCCGTCGAAGCCCCCGGGGCGGGCAAGCCGGCCGTCGAGAAGGCCGGCAAGCTCCAGATCGCCGCCAGCCCGACGGGCCAGCTTGCCTACGTGACCAACAAGGCGACCGCCAGCGCGGGTCCGGTCACGATCGAAATGCCCAACATGTCCGGCGTCAGCCACAACATCGCGATCGAAACCGGCGAAGGCGGCGCGACGCCGAAGGGCACCAAAATCGGCGCGAGCGAATTCGTCTCCAAGGGCACCGCGAAAGTCTCGGTTTCGCTCAAGCCCGGCACCTACACGTACTTCTGCGAGGCTCCCGGCCACCGGGCCGCGGGGATGTTCGGAACAATCACGGTCAAGTAGTACGACCCGCCGGACGCCTGTCCGGGCGGGTTGATGCACGCGCAGCGCGCTCGCGCGGAGGCCCGCGGCGCCCGAGCGGACGCCGGCGCCGCCCGCGGCGCCCAAGCTGGACGCCTGCAGGGCCCGCGGCGCCCAAGCGGACGCCCGCAGGGCCCGCGGCGCTAGAGGATCGCGCGCAGGATGAGGATCAGGCCGACGACGATCACGATCACGGCGATCGCGCGGATGAGGAAGCGGAACGCCTCATCCTCGGAGCGCAGTGGGTTGAGCATCAGGTGAGGTGACTCCCTGGGCGCCGGCGGGAGCCGCGCGCCCGGCAGCGGCTAGAGGAGGTAGACGGTGCTGTAGACGACGATCCACATGATGTCGACGAAGTGCCAGTAGATGCCCGGCACCTCGACGCCGCGGTGCTCCTCGGGGCTGAAGTGCCCGCGGAAGCTGCGGATCGTCACGAACAGCAGCAGCAGCAGCCCGATGAACACGTGCGCGCCATGCAGGCCGGTGAGCGAGAAGAAGATCGTGGCCTGAGCGCTGTCCTGCGGGGCGAAGCCGATGTTGGCGTACTCGTTGATCTGGACGAAGAGGAAGGTGCAGCCGAGCAGGAACGTCGTGAGCATGGCGGCCTTCAGCGCGAAGCGGTTGCCGTGCTTGATCGCCGACTGCGCCCAGTGGACGGTGAACGAGGAAGACACGAGGATCGCCGTGTTCACGCCGGCGACTTCCACCGGCAGGTCGGTGTGGGGCGCTGGCCAAGGGTCGCCCTGGGCCACCCGGATGAAGAAGTAGGCGGTGAAGAAGGCGCCGAAGACCATCACCTCGGAGATGATGAAGAGGAGCATCCCCAGCACCGGCGTCTCGACGCGCGAGCTGCGGTTCGCCGGCGGCGGACCGTGGTGCTCGTGAACCCCGGCGTGGATGCTGGCTGCCTCCATGTTCCGTCTAGGCCGCCGGGGCCGCCGTCTTGCTGGCCTGGGGATCGACGACCACGTGCTCGACCGGGGCCGAGGTCGCGTGACGCACCCGCTCGAGCAGGTTCGATCGCAGCCAGCCAGACTTCTCGCCCGGGAGCGTGGAGATAACCACGTCGTCGACGCGGAAGAGCTCGAGCGCGTTGATCACGGCCGTGTAGGGGTCCGGGTCGCCGATCATCCCGGAGCTCAGCAGCCCAGCCTCGTGCAGCCTGTCGAGCATCATCGCCAGCCGCGCGCGCGCCTCACGCGGGGAGGCGCCGGTGCCGTCCACCTGGGGCACGACCGCGATGAACAGGTGCTGGCCCCCGTGCTCGGCCTTGGCCTTGAGGTGCTCGATCAGCTCCTCGCCGCTTGAGGTCTTGTTGGCGAGCACCAGCGTCACCCGGAACGGCAGGCCCTCGCGCTCGAGGTCCACGACCACGTGCTCGACCGGGAGGCCCGAGGCGTTCTGGATGCGCTCAACGAGGTCTCTCCGCAGCCAGCCGGACTGGGTGGCGGGATGGGTGGAGATGATGATCTCGTCGGGCCGGCGCTCGGCGACCGCGTCCATGGTCGCCGAGAACGGGTCCGCGTCGCCCACTTCGCCGGTTGCCTCGATCCCCTCCGCGGCGACCGTGGAGAGCGCCAGGTCGACCCGCACCTGGGCCGATTCGCGGACGGCCTCGTCGTAGATCACCAGGCCGGCCGAGGGCTTGCTCTGCGGCACCACGAGGCGGAACCGCGTGTCCGGGGAGGCAGCTCGCTCGCGTACCGCCTCGATCAGCTTCTCACCGCCGAGCGTGCGGTTGGCCACCACGAGTACTTCTCGCATCAGATCCCCCTCCTGGTCATTCGCTTGGTGCTCCGACCCTGCCGGATCCCGCTCCCACGGTCGCGGGAGCCGGCGCGAAGATGCCGTGCACCGCACCCGGTACGCCGTACTCGTAGGGACCGCCCACCACGGTGGGGATGCGGTCGAAGTTGAAGACCGGAGGCGGCGAGGACACCTGCCACTCCAGCGTCATCGCGCGCCACGGGTTGTCGGGGGCGCGCGGGCCGCCGCGCCAGCTGGTGACCATGTTGTAGACGAAGATCAGGAAGGTCAGCCCCAGCCCGAAGCTCGCGATCGAGATGAACAGGTTGAGGTTCGCGAATTCCGAGGCGTAGGTCGCCACCCGCCGGGGCATGCCCTCCAGGCCGAGGATGTGCATCGGGCCGAACGTGAGGTTGACGAACACGAACGTCGTCCAGAAGTGCCACTTGCCCAGCCGCTCGTCGTACATCCGTCCCGTCATCTTCGGGAACCAGTAGTAGACGCCTGCGAAGATCGTCATCAGCGAGCCGCCGAACAGCACGTAGTGGATGTGGGCCACGATGAAGTAGGTCGCCGACACGTGGATGTCGAACGGGACCATCGCGAGCATGATCCCGCTGATGCCGCCGAGCGTGAACGTCGTGATGAAGCCGAGCGCGAACAGCATCGCGGTGTCGAGATGGAGCACCCCTCGCCACAGGGTCGCGAGCCAGGAGAACACCTTGATCCCCGTCGGCACGGCGATGATCGCGGTCGTGATCGCCATCGGGATGCGGATCCACGCCGCCATTCCGGATGTGAACATGTGGTGCGCCCACACGGTGAAGCCGAGCCCGACGATCGCCAGCAGCGAGAACGCCATCATGCGGTAGCCGAAGATCGGCTTGCGCGACTTAACGGCGATGACTTCGCTGATGATCCCGAAGCCGGGCAGGATCATGATGTAGACCGCAGGGTGGGAGTAGAACCAGAAGACGTGCTGGTACATCAGCACGTCCCCGCCCTTCGCGGCGTTGAAGAAGTTGAAGCCGAGGCCTCGGTCGAGCAGCACGAAGAACTGCGAGGCGGCGATGAACGGCGTCGCGATCACGACCAGCAGCGAGGTGGCGAAGTTGGCCCACACCAGCAGCGGCATGCGGAAGAAGCTCATCCCCGGGGCGCGCATGGTGATGATCGTGACCAGGAAGTTGAGCGCGGTCATGATCGAGGAGGCGCCCGCGAACTGGACGCCGATCGAGAAGAAGTTCTGGCCGATCGGCGCGTCGATCGACAGCGGCGTGTATGCGGTCCAGCCGTCCGCGAAGGCCCCGCCGGGGGCGAGGAAGCTCGCGAGCATGATCACGCCGGCCACCGGCAGCAGCCAGAAGGAGAGCGCGTTCAGCCGCGGGAAGGCCATGTCGGGGGCGCCGATCATGAGCGGGATCACGAAGTTCCCGAAGCCGGCGAACACCGGCACCATGAACAGGAAGATCAGCAGCGTGGCGTGGACCGAGAAGAGGCCGTTGTAGGTGTTCGCATCGACGAACTGCGAGCCCGGCTGCGCCAGCTGTGCGCGCATCAGCAGGCCGATCATGCCTCCGATCAGCAGGAAGATGAACGAGTTGACGAGATACTGGACGCCGATCACCTTGTGGTCGGTGTTGATCCGGAAGTAGTCCTTCCAGCTGTAGGCGCCGTGTCCCGAGTGGTCCTCCGGACGGGTCTTGCGGCCCGAGGCCCAGTAGAACCAGTAGTCGAAGCCGCCGATCCCGACCAGGAAGGCGAGCGGGACCGCGAGCAGCGAGACCGTGAGGATCGCGTCGGGGGAGAGGTAGTGCTCGAAGGTGTGATGGCCCGTCGACGCGCGAACGATCCACGTCAGCAACGCCCCGAACAGCACCGCGCACACCATCAGGAGCCCGGCGCGGTAGAAGCCCGGGGCACGGAGCCTGGCTGCCATCAGGGTGTTCGCCTCGATCCCGTCATCGCCCGAAGATTATCCCGTAGTCCTGCCGGCGGCCGAGCCACCCGCGGCGGCGCCGGCGGTGTTGCTCGCGACGGCGCGCGTGCCGGCCGGGGCGGTGGCGCTCGAGCCGGTGCTCGCCGAGGCCCCGGAGGCGGTGCTCGTGGCGGCGCCGGTCGCGCCGGAGGTCTGGCTGGCGATCCACGCGCGGAACTGGCGCTGGGTGACGACGTGGATCGTCGAGCGCATCAGCGAGTGCCCGGGGCCGCAGAGCAGGTTGCAGACGACCGGGTAGCTCCCCAGGCGGTCCGGTGTCGCGCGCCAGTGCGTGGTGATGCCGGGGACCACGTCCTCCTGGATGCGGAACGCCGGGATGTAGAAGGCGTGGACCACGTCCTTCGAGCGCATGTTGAACTCGACCGACTCGCCCTCGGGCACGTAGAGCTGGTAGCTGTCCAGCGGCGCTCCGCCCGTGATCGAGGTGGGGTACTGGTAGGACCAGATGAACTGCTGGCCGATCACGCCCACCTGGATCTCGCGCGCAGGCTTCTTTTCGTTGTCGTGGAGCACGACGAAGGAGTAGCCCACCAGGCCCAGCAGCAGCACCGTGGGGATCGCCGTCCAGAAGACCTCCAGGCGGGTGTTGCCGTGGATCGGCGGTCCGTCCTTGAGCTCCTCGCCCGGCTTCATGCGGAACTGCCACACCGAGAAGAGGATCACGGTCACGACCAGCACGAAGATCGGGATCGAGGCGATCACGAGCACGTGGTAGAGCCGGTCGGTGTTGCGGGCCTGGGTGGAGGCCTGGACCGGGAACCACGGGATCATGTAGCTGATCACGATCCCGATCGCCACCGCCACGAGCGCGGCGATGGCGGTGCCCGTGATGGCGCGCCGGCTAGGCACGGGTCGCCTCGTCGGCTGTGGGGGTCTCTGCGGCGATCCTCTCCATCGGGAGCGTGATCCTAATGCCTCCGTCCCCCGGACGGCGGGGAGCTTGACCGCCGGGCCGAAAAGTAATAGATTGAGTCAATAGTTGCAAATGTCCGATGGGCGGTGTGGAGGCCGTACGAGAACGGCTTTGAGCGACGGCGTGCGGATTTGCAATAGACGTCTGAGCGGAAGCGGAGGCGAGCACATGCAGGTCAGCGACGGCATGAGTCAGATGGTCCTCACGGTCGGCCCCGGCCACACCCTGCGAGCGGTCGCCCGCCTGATGTCGCAGCGGCGCGTGGGGGCGGCCGTGGTGATGGATCCGGACGGCAACGGACCCGGGATCATCACCGAGCGCGACGTCCTGGTGGCGATCGGCGCCGGCCAGGACCCCGACGAGGAGTCGGTCGCCGACCACCTCACGCGCGATGTCGTCTTCGCCGCTCCCGACTGGTCGCTGGAGGAGGCGGCCGCCGCGATGGTGCGCGGTGGCTTCCGCCATCTGATCGTGCTGGAGCACGGTGACACGGTGGGCGTGCTCTCCGTACGCGACGTGGTGCGCTGCTGGACCCAGGACGGGGCGATCTGCCGGGTCCCCGCCAGCGCAGGCGTCGGCTGAACGGGCGGGCGCGCGGCTCGGGGGAGCCGCGTGCCGATTCCCGCAGCGGCAGGGCGCGGTCGGGGGACCGCGCCCGCCGCCTCGGGGCGCTCGGAGGTCGAGCATGGCTCGACCTCGCCGGGCCGCCGGTCTGCGCCGCCGCCGCATGCGCGCGCCGCGCGGCGATCAGCGCCGCGCCGACAGCGGCGGCGACCTGCGCCGGCCAGTCACAGGTGCCGCGCCGATGTGCCCGTCGGATCGTCAGGCGATCTGTCGCCGCACGTGGCAGGCCCGCGAACGCGGCCGGCGTCAGTGGTCGGAGCCCGAGTCGAGCGGGAGCTCGTCGATTTCCTGGCGCGTCTCTTTGACCCAGCGCAGCAGGCAGTAGATCGTCAGCAGCGCGCCGATCACGGTGAACTCGATGAACGTCGTGATGCCCACCAGCAGGAGCGTGATCCCCACTGCCGTCAGCAGCGGCAGGATCGTCGGTCCGGGGAGGTGGATCTCCTCGCCGACCGGCGGCGCCTCCGGCTCGAGCGGGCTCATGAGATGTAGGCGGCGGCCACCACGAAGGTGATGCCGAACATGAACATGCAGATCGCGGCGACGATCAGGCCGGTGCGGACGTTCTTGCGTGCCAGGCGTCGGTTCATCGTCGCGGCCGCAGTCTACAGATGGGCGTCGGCGACCATCGCGCAGAACAGCAGCGCGAGGTAGGCCAGGGAGTAGAGGTAGAGATGCAGCGCCGAGGGGCGGTCCGCGCGCCGGTAGAGGACGCACGGCCCCCAGATGAAGCCGAGGCCCAGCAGCAGCGAGGCGCCGAGATAGATCAGCCCGAAGCCCCCTGCGCAGAACGGCAGCTGGGTGACCGCGTAGAGGAGCACCGAGTAGAGCAGGATCTGCCTGCGCGTCTCGTCCTCGCCGCGCACCACCGGCAGCATCGGCACCCCGACCTTCTCGTAGTCGTTCTTCATCAGCAGCGACAGGGCCCAGAAGTGCGGCGGGGTCCAGAAGAACACGATGAAGAAGAGGATCACCGCGGTGCCGCTGACCGAGCCCGTGACCGCCGCCCAGCCCACCAGCGGCGGTACCGCTCCGGCCGCTCCCCCGATCACGATGTTCTGCGGCGTGCGGCGCTTCAGCCAGACCGTGTACACGAGCACGTAGCCGAGGAACCCGGAGAAGGAGAGCACCGCCGCGAGCGGGTTGACCGCGATCGAGAGCTCGAGCAGGGACAGCGCGGCGAGCGTGCAGCCGAAGGTCAGCGCGGCGCGCGGCGAGACCCGCCCGGCGGGGACCGGCCGCAATGCGGTGCGCGCCATCAGAAGGTCGATGTCGCGGTCGAACCAGTGGTTGACGGCTCCGGCGCCTCCGGCCGAGAGGTAGCCGCCGAGGCAGGTCAGCGCGACGAGCAGGGGCGACGGATCGCCGGCGACGTACATCGTCGCGATCGTCGTCAGCAGCAGCAGCGACTGGACCTTCGGCTTGGTCAGCTCGACGTAGTCGCGAGACGATCTGGCGCGTGCGCGGAGCGAGCCCGAGCGCCGGCACCTGGACCGCGGGTGCGGTGCCGGCTGGCGGCGCGGCGGGCACCTACACCCCCACCTGCGTGGCTCCCGCGGGGACGGTTGCGCCGCCGCCGGTGCCGGCGTGGCTGGTGCGGCGCTCGACCTCGCGGCGGATGTCCTTCATCGGCTCGGCCGAGCGCACGAGCGGGACCACGTCGAAGTTGTTGGTCGGCGGCGGCGAGCTCGTGAACCACTCGAGCGTGTTCGCCTTCCACGGGTCGGGTCCGGCGATCGCCCCGGTCTTGAGGCTGCGCACGACGTTCAGCACCGTCACCAGCACGCCCGCCGCCAGGATGAAGGAGCCGACCGTGGAGATCATGGTTGTACAGCGCCAGGTGTCCCACGTTGTCGTACTCATACACCCGCCGGGGCATACCTTCAAGTCCCATCACGTGCTGAATCAGGAAGGTGGCGAGGAATCCGATGAACATCAGGCCGAAGCTGAGTCGCCCGAGGCTCTCGCTGAGCATGCGCCCGGTGATCTTCGGGAACCAGTAGTAGATGCCCGCGAAGATCGTGAACACCGCGCCGCCCATCAGCACGAAGTGGATGTGCGCGACCACGAAGTACGTTTCGTTGAGCTGCCAGTCCACCGGGAAGATCGCGAGGAACACGCCCGAGATGCCCCCGATCAGGAACAGCGCGATGAAGCCCGCGCAGAACAGCAGCGGCGTCTTGAATTCGATCGTCCCGCGCCACAGCGTGGCGATCCAGTTGAGCATCTTCACGCCGGTCGGCACCGCGATCAGGAACGAGCTGAGCATCACGAAGACCAGGATCGCCTCGGGGATCGGCGCCGTGAACATGTGGTGCGCCCACGTGAGGAAGCCGAGGAACGCGATCGCCACCGTCGAGGCCGCGATCGCCTTGTAGCCGAAGATCGGCTTTCGCGCGAACACGGGCAGGATCTCCGACACGAGCCCGAATCCCGGCAGCACCATGATGTAGACCTCGGGATGGCCGAAGAACCAGAACAGGTTCTGCCACAGCAGCGGCGAGCCGCCGTTGGCCGGGTCGAAGAAGTGGGTCCCGAAATGCCGGTCGGTCAGCAGCATCGTGACGGCCGCCGCGATCACCGGCATCGCGAAGATGATCAGGACCGAGTAGGTGAGGATCGCCCACACGAACAGCGGCAGGCGGCCCCAGCTCATCCCGCGGGCGCGCATGTTGGCGACCGTCACGTAGAAGTTGAGCGCGCCCGAGGATCGAGGACAGCCCGGTCAGGTGGATGAGGTAGATCCACGCGTCCTCGCCGCCGCTCGGGCGAGTACACCGATTCCGCGAGCGGCACCGCGCTCGTCCAGCCGGCTTCCGGCGGGTTCCAGAAGATCGAGGCGTAGAACACGAGACCGCCGGCCAGCAGCAGCCAGAAGGAGAGCGCGTTCAGGCGCGGGAAGGCCATGTCGCGCGCGCCGATCATCAGCGGCAGGAAGTAGTTGGCGATGCCCGCCATCATCGGCACGACGAACAGGAACACCATCGTCGTGCCGTGCATCGTGAAGAGCTGGTTGTAGGTCGTGGGGCGTGACCAGCGTGTTGTTCGGCGCGCCCAGCTGCAGGCGCATCATCAGCGCCTCGGTGCCGCCGAGGAGGAAGAAGACGAACGTGGTGACCATGTACATGATCCCGATCCGCTTGTGATCGGTCGTCGTCAGCCAGCTCGTCCAGCCCTGCTCTTCGTGCTCGACGCGGTGGGCGGTGATCTGGGGTACCGGGGCTACGTAGGTGGCCATGTCTTGCGGAGTCTCCTGGTGTCCTAGGGATTTTCGACCTGCCCGGCGCCCACCTGGGCACCGAGTTTGGCGCGCGCGATCTGCGCTTCGTGGTTGGCGGCGGCGATCAGCAGCTTCTGTCGCGTCAGCCAGGCTTCGAACTGGGCGGGCGGGATCGCCCGCACGGTGGCGATCATGCGGGCGTGGCCGCGGCCGCACAGGAAGGCGCACTGGCCGTGGAAGACACCGGGCTTGGAGATCTTGAACCACGTGTAGTTGTGGTAGCCGGGCACGGCCTGGAACTTGCCGCCGAGTTCGGGGATCCACCACGAGTGCACGACGTCGGAGGAGACGATGTTGAGGCTGACGGTCGTGTTCGTCGGCACGACCATTTCCTCGTAGGAGTACGGAGCCCCCAGGCCGTCCGGTTCGTTGGCGCCCGGGTAGATGTACTGCCAGATGTACTGGCGGCCGATCACCGTGATGTTGAGCGCTTTGCCGTTCGGAGGCAGCTTGCGCTCCGCGCTGGCGTAGATCAGGCCGCCCCCGTCGGCGAGTTCGGCGCCGCCGGGGCCCGAGTTAGGCGGGTCCTGGATCGAGGAGAGCTTCGCGAACGTCACGACCGCGAGCGCCACCAGGATCACCGCCGCGGCGGTCGTCCAGGCGATCTCCAGGCGCGTGTTGCCGCGGATCTGCGCCGGCACCGCGCCCTTGCGCGCGCGGAACTTCACCAACGCGTATACCAGCGCGCCCTCGACCGCCACGAAGATCACCAGCGCGATCGCCAGCGTGATCTTGTAGAGGCTGTTGATCTCGTTCGCGTTCGGCGACCCGCCGGAGCGCGGGGTGAAGAACGCGAGCACTGAGGGAAGCAGGTGGCCCAAGGCGGCGGGGATTCTATTCAGGCCTGGACGGTACGCGCTTGATGACGTTTGCCACGAGTGACCTACCGTCCCGAAAAGCGGGCCGGGCGCTTCTCCAGGAAGGCCATCCCGCCCTCCACGAAGTCGGCGCTCCCGACCATCTCCTGCTGGATCCGCGCCTCGAGCTCGAGCTGCTCGTCCATGCGCCCGTAGAGCCAGCTGTTGAGCTGCCGCTTGGTGCCCGCGTAGGAGCTCGTGGGGCCGCTCGCCAGACGCGCCGCCAGCGCCGCGGCCTCCTGGTGCAGACGCTCGTCGGCGACCACGCGGTTGATCAGCCCCCATTCGAGCGCCCGCTCCGCGGTCAGGCGCTCGCCGAGCATCGAGAGCTCGCTCGCGCGGGCCATGCCCACGCGGCTGGGCACGAACAGCGAGGAGCCGCCGTCGGGGACGAGGCCGATGTTGACGAACGCGAGCAGGAAGTAGGCGCTCTCGGCGGCGACGATCAGGTCGCAGCAGAGCGCCAGCGAGCAGCCGATCCCGACCGCGGGCCCGTTCACGGCGCCGATCACAGGCTTGGGGATCTCGCGGATCGCCCGCATGATCGGGTGGTAGCGCTCGGTCAACGTGCGGTAGACGTCCGGCAGCCCGTCCGCCGTGGTGTCGCCGCCGCTGACGTCCCGCAGGTCCGCGCCGGAGGAGAACCCGCGCCCGGCCCCCGTCACGATCAGCGACCGCACCGCGTCCTCGCCGGCGGCCCAGGCGAGCGCCGCGACCAGGTCCGCGCCGAGCTGCGCGTTCCACGCGTTCAGCGTCTCGGGCCGGTTCAGCTCGATCGTGGCGGCGCCGTCGGCGAGGCGCACGTTGACCGTCTCAAGCTCGGTGTTCGGCTCGCTCATCGTTCTCCTCTCGTGCTGCGAGATCGTGGATCGTCCCCGCCGCGGCAGCGTGACCGCCGTCCGGCGCGCGTTGATCCTATGGTGTGGAGTGTGAGACGGCCCGTGATCGCGATCTGCGCAGCGCTCGAGCGCGCCCGCTGGGGGGTGTGGGATCAGCCTGCGGCGCTGACGCCCGTCAGCTATATCGAGGCCGTGCAGCGGGCCGGCGCGATCGCCGTCATCCTGCCCCCCGACCACCAGCTCGCCGCCGATCCCGGGCAGGCGCTCGGCCTGTTCGACGGGCTGATGCTCGCCGGCGGCGCCGACATCGACCCGGCCGCCTACAGCCAGGAGCCGCACCCGCTCACGATCGACACCGTGCCCGAGCGCGACGCCTTCGAAATCGCCCTCGCCGCCGCCGCGATCGAACGGGACATGCCCGTGCTCGGCATCTGCCGGGGGATGCAGCTGATCAACGTCGCCCGCGGCGGCACGCTGCTGCAGCACCTACCCGAGCACGTCGGACACGAGGAGCACCGGCGCGTGCTCGGCTCCTTCGACGGCGCCGACCACGACGTCGCGCTCAGCACCGGCTCGCTCGCGGCACACGCCGCCGGGGAGGTCGCCCACGCCACCAAGTCACACCACCACCAGGGCATCGACCGGCTCGGCGACGGCCTGCTCGTCAGCGGCCGCTCCACCCTCGACGAGCTGCCCGAGGCCATCGAGCTGCCGCGGCGGCGCTTCGTGCTCGGTGTCCAGTGGCATCCCGAGGCCGACCCCGCGAGCGCCGTCATCGGCGCGTTCGTGGCGGCCTCCGGCCAGGAGCCGGGCGGGGCATCCGGCGAGGAGCCGGGCGGGGCATCCGGCGAGGTCTCCGACGGGGTCCCCGGCGGGGTCTCACTCGGCGGCGCCGACGCCACCGCGGGTAACGGTCGCGCGGCGGCTCCGGCCCGGACGGGCAGCAGCGACGGCAGTACGGCGCGCGCCTGAGGGCGCTCCCGCGCAGCGGTACGGGCGCCGCCGCGCCGCGGCAGCACCCGCGACCCGCGCGCGGCGCCGCGGCGCGCGCTCCCGCGCAGGCAGCCGCCGGCGCCCGCCGCCGGCGCACCCGAACCCGTCGATCGCGCCCATATACTCCCCGCCCTGTGCGGCTGTCGAGGGCGATCCGAGCAACCGCCTGGGCGGCGGTGGCGGCCGGTGTCGCCGCTCCGCTCGTGCGCCGGCGCCTGACCGCAGCGCCGGTGCTGCTGCAGACGATCGCCTACGGGGCCCCGATCGGGCTGTGCGTGGCGATGCCGCGGACGCGCACCCGCGACGCGGCCGCCTGCGCACTGCAGATGTGGGCGTACCTGGCCGCCTACAAGACGCCCCACGACGACGAGGCTGCGCAGGCCCGGCGGGCGCACCTCGCGTACCCGATCGCCTGCGACCGGATCCTCGGCCTCGGCGAGCTGCCGACGGTGCGCCTGCAGCGGGCGCTGTTCCGGCCCGGCCCCTCAGGCCACCGCTGGAGCCCGCTCGACCGCGTCCTCGTGTGGGCTCACTGGTCGTGGTTCATGGTGCCCCACGGAACCGTCGCCTACCTGCTCGTGCGCCACCCCGCGCGGTTTCCGCGCGGCGCAGCGATGACCTATGCGGTGTTCAACGTCGGCGCGGGCATCTACTGGCTCGCGCCCACCGCGCCCCCCTGGTACGCCGCCGGCGTCGATGAGCGGACCGGCGGCGGCGCCACCGAGGTGCGTCGAATGATGGTCGAGTACGGCGAGGAGTTCTGGCAGGATGGCTGGACCTCGCTCTACAGTGTGTTCGGAGGCAATCCCCTCGCCGCGATGCCCTCATTGCACTTCGCCACATCCGTGATGGCCGCTCTCCTGCTCGCCGAGGTCGGGCCGCTCGCGGGTGCGCTGGGCACCGCCTACGCGGCGACGCTCGGCTTCGCTCTGGTGTATCTCGGCGAGCACTACGTCGTCGATCTGATTGCGGGGGCCGCGCTCACGCTGGCCGTGCGCCGGATCGCGCCACGCGCGGGCCCGCCCCTCGCGCGGCTGGCACGCGCGGTGGCGGCTCTGGAGGCGATTGCCCACGAGGCGGCCTGACCAAGGGGAGATCACGGGGAGCATGGACCGGGGGGAGTCGAGAGTGGTGCCCGGGGGGGAGCCGGGCGGGTCGGTGGCCCGGCGGGGTGAGCCCGCGGCCGAGCCGGACCTGCCGGGCATGGGCGCCGTCACCGGGTCAAACGGCGCGGCGGCCGGGCCCGATCCGCGCATCGCCATCGCCGCCTCGGCCTCCGGTGGGGGTGCGCGGGGCGAGAACGGCTCGCCGGGCCCGCCGGCCGGCGGCGACGGTGGCGCCGGCGCCGAGCCGATGCCGCGGGTGCTGCTCACGCGCCGCCAGGTGGTCGCCTCGGGGCTGTTCATCCTGCTGGGCGTCGGCTTCCTCTACTTCGTGCTGCCCAAACTCACGGGCCTCGGCACGACCGTCCACCGCATCGAGCGCGGCGACACCTGGTGGATCGCGATCGGGGTCGTGCTCGAGGTGCTGTCCTTCGCGGGCTACGTGGTGTTGTTCCGCGCCGTGTTCGTCGGCGGCCGCGGGCACCCGCAGAGCCGGATCGGCTGGGGTGTGAGCTACGAGATCACGATGGCCGGCCTCGTGGCGACCAGGCTGTTCGCGACGGCGGGTGCGGGCGGCGTCGCACTGACCGCCTGGGCGCTGCGGCGATCGGGAATGGAGGCGCGGCTCGTCGCCTGTCGCATGGTGGCCTTCCTGGTACTGCTCTACGTCGTCTACGCGGGTGCGGTCCTGATCGACGGGATCGGGCTGGGAACGGGCCTGTTCCCCGGCGGCGGATCCTTCGCGATCACGATCGTCCCGGCGATCGTCGCGGCCTGCCTGTTCGCGACGGTGGGAGCCGTCGCGCTGCTCTCCGGCGACGTCGAGCGGCGCCTGCAGCGTCGTGCCGAGGGATCGGGACGCCTCTCGAACATCCTCGCCAGCATGGCGACCGTGCCTGCGCTGGCCGCCAGCGGGGTGCGCACGGCGATCGCGATCGTGCGCGAACGCAACCCCGGGGTCCTCGGCGCGCTCGCCTGGTGGGGTTTCGACATCAGCGTCCTGTGGGCGATGTTCCACGCCTTCGGCTCGCCACCGCCCTTCACGGTGATCCTGATGGCCTACTTCGTCGGCACGCTCGGCAACCTGCTGCCGCTCCCCGGAGGCCTCGGCGGCGTGGAGGGCGGCATGATCGGCGCGTTCGCCGCCTTCGGGGTGGAAGTCAACCTGGCGGTGCTGGCGGTGCTGTCCTACCGCGCGATCTCCTTCTGGCTGCCTACCATCCCGGGTGTGATCGCCTACTTCCAACTGCGCCACACGGTCGCGCGCTGGCGCGAGGAGGACGGCACCGGGGAGGCCTCCGGCGCCCACGGCGCGGCGGCTCCTGCACCGGCGCTCCACGGCTCAGGGTGAGCGCGCAAAGCCAACTGCCATGCTACACTTTACAAAGTAAAGTGCCTTCGCGCCGTGCGAGAATGGAGATCAGATGAGTGAGGTCGAGAACGTCATCGTCGTCGGGAGCGGCCCCGCCGGCTACACCGCCGCGCTGTACGTCGCGCGCGCCAACCTGCGGCCGCTGGTGATCGAGGGCTTCGCCTGGGGCGGGCTGCTCCAGCAGACGACCGACGTCGAGAACTACCCGGGCTTCCCCGAGGGCGTCATGGGCCCCGAGATGATGCAGCTGTTCCGCACCCAGGCCGAGCGCTTCGGTGCGCGGCTGGTGACCGAGCAGGCCGACCGCGTGGAGCTGTCGAGCGAGGCCGGCGGCGTGCACAGCGTGTGGGTCGGCGAGCAGGAGCATCGCGCCCGCACGGTCGTACTCGCGATGGGCGCCGAGCACAAGAAGCTCGGTGTGGTGGGCGAGGAGGAGCTCTCCGGCCGCGGCGTCAGCTACTGCGCGACCTGCGATGCGGCCTTCTTCAAGGATTCGCCCACGATCATCGTCGGCGGCGGCGACTCCGCCATGGAGGAGGCCATCTTCCTCTCGAAGTTCGCCTCGACCGTCACCGTCGTGCACCGCCGCGAGGAGTTCCGAGCCTCGAAGATCATGCTCGAGCGCGCCCGCTCGCGGGAGAACATCGAGTTCCTCACCCCCTACCGGGTGGAGCGGTTCGTGGCCGGTGAGAGCGGGGCCCTCGGGCACGCGGAGCTCATCAACGCCGAGACGGGCGAGAGGCGCGAGCTACCGGTGGCGGGCACCTTCATCGCGGTCGGCCACGAGCCCCAGTCGGCGCTGGTGGCGGGCCAGGTCGACGTCGACGAGAACGGCTACGTGGTCACCGACGGCAAGTCCACGCGCACGAACCGCCCCGGCGTGTTCGCCGCCGGAGACCTCGTGGACCACACCTATCGCCAGGCCATCACGGCGGCCGCCTCGGGCTGCCAGGCGGCGCTCGACGCCGAGTGGTACCTGCGCGACACGCCAGGTGTGCCGGTGCCGGCGGCGATGCCGCTCGGCGATCCCGCCGAAGCCCAGTGGGCGCCGGCGGCCGAGCCCGCCGGCTGAGCGGCCCGGAGCGCCGCCCGGGCCGCCACATCGCCGGCTGGCCCGCACACCGCCGGCCAGTCACCGCCGGGCCGAGCTGGGCCCGTCGGGCCACCGGGCCCGCGGCGCGAGCAGGCCTGCGGGGCAGCGGCGAGGCCTGCGGGGCAGCGGCGGGGGTGCTCGGCGCGGCGAGGCGAGGCGTGCGGTTCTAGGCCTGCGGCGCGAGCGCGCCCTCGAGCTCGAGCAGCCAGCGCTTGCGCTCGAGCCCGCCGCCGTATCCCCCCAGCGCGCCCCCGGTGCGCAGCACCCGGTGGCAGGGGATCACGATCGGGATCGGGTTCGCTCCGAGCGCATTGCCGGCAGCGCGCGAGCCGCGCGGACTGCCCGCCTCGGCGGCGACCTCGGCGTAGCTGAGCACGCCCCCGAAGGGGATCTCCGAGGTGACGCTGAGCACCCGCCGTCCGAAGGGTCCGATCAGCGACCAGTCGAGCGGGAGCGCGAACTCGCGGCGCGCCCCCGCGAAGTACTCCTCCAGCTCGCGCCGCACGGGGTCGAGCACGGCCGAGGACTCGACGATGCTCGGCGAGAACCGGCGGGCGATGCGTTCGAGCACCGAGTCGCGGCTCTCCTCGGGGAATGCCAGGCGCAGCAGACCCCGCCTGCTCGCCGCCGCGAGCAGCGTGCCGAACGGCGAGTCGACCGGCGCGTAGCTGACCTCGGCGAGGCGATCCTCCTCGACGCGCGCCAGCAGCCGCGCGGTCGCGCGCCGCAGCCCCTCGCCGTCCGCCGCGCCGCCGGTGCGCGCACGGGCCAGCCGCACCTCAACGCCGTCACGGGATGCCGGGCGCAACGCGCTCATGCGGGCACCGCCTCGCGAAGCTTAAGCAGCCCCTCGTGCAGCGAGCGGCGCGCGGCCTGCTCCGAGCACCCGATCGCGGCGGCGATGTCGCGGTGGGGCAGGTCGCCGAGGAAGCGCAGCACGACCGCCGAGCGCTGGCGCACCGGGAGCTCCTCCACGGCCTCCCAGAGAGCGTCGTCGCGAGGCTCGGGGTCCTCGCGCTGCAGGCGCTGCAACTGCTCGGGTTCGGCCACGGGCAGCGCGCCTCGGGCGCGGGCTCGGTGCACGTCGAGCGCCTTGCGATGGGCGATCGTCAGCACCCACGCGCGCAGGTTCGAGTTTGCGCGTAGCCGTGGGTAGGCACGCAGCGCCGATATGAACGTCTCCTGGAAGCAGTCCTCGGCATCCTCGCGGCCGATCCTCGCCACGAGGAACCTCCACACGGGCTCGCGCTGGGACTCGAGGAAGCACTGGAAGGGCGGGAGCGTGCTGCTCATGCCCTGATTTAACGCACAGCCCGAGCAAACGTGAGATCGGTCTCAGCCCGGACTCGCGTGGAAGGTGCCCGCCCCGCCGCCGAGTCGGCGCTCGCGATCGAGCCGGCGCAGCGCCGGCGCCGGGCGGTAGCGCTCCTCGCGGTAGGACGCGCACAGCGCCTCGAGCACCGCGAGCACGTGCTCGAGACCGATCTCCTGCGCCCAGCGCAACGGCCCGCGGGGATGGCTCAGCCCGAGCACCATGCCGAGGTCGATGTCGTGCGCGCTGCCCACGCCTTCTCCGACCGCGAACGCCGACTCGTTGATCACCTGGCACACGATCCGCCCGAGGATCAGCCCGGCCGCGTCGCCCACCCACTCCACGTGCTTGCCGAGCGTCGCGAAGAAGCGCTCGGCTCGCTGCGCGGCCACCGGCGAGCTGCTCGGCCCCCGCGTGAGCTCCGCCAGTCGGGTCTCGGCGAACGGCGGCAGCACGTGGAAGCCGACCGCGTCGCCCGCGTCGTCGAGCTCGGCGAGCGACCCTCCGGCGCACAGCAGCATGCGCGCACCGCCGTGCGGCGGCTCGGGCGGCCGCTCGCGGCCGGCCGCCGCGGCTCCCGGGCGCGCGAGCGAGCAGTCGATGAAGAGGCCCGGCAGGGCGTCGCCGAGCGGGTCGCGGGGGGTACGCACCGTGTAGCCCGCCGCGCGTGCCGCCTCGCGCAGCTCATCCGCGATCACCGCATCCCCGTCGATCACCACCACGCCCTCGCCGCGATCGGGTGTCTCGATCGGATCGGGGTCGGGGGGCCGGTGGGAGCCGACGCCGCCGGCGTAGTCGTAGTAGCCGCGCCCGCTCTTGCGCCCGTGCAGTCCCGCCGCCACATAACGGGCGGTGATCGGCGACGGGCGCCAGCGGGGCTCGCCGAAGAACTGCTCGTAGAAGCTCCTGGAGACCTCGAAGCCCGTGTCCACGCCGACCAGATCCATCAGCTCGAAGGGCCCCATGCGAAAGCCGCCCTCCATGCGCACCACGCGGTCGATCGCCTCGATCTGCGCCAGTCGCTCCTGCAGCAGCCGCAGCGCCTCCAGCCCGAACGGGCGGTTGCAGCGGTTGACGATGAAGCCCGGGCCGTCGCTCGCACGGATCACCTCCTTGCCCATCGCCAGCCCGGTCGCGTGAGCGACCGCGAGCGCCCACTCCTGCGAGCGCTCCCCCGCGACGACCTCCAGCAGCCGCATCACCGGCGCGGGGTTGAAGAAGTGCATCCCCACCACGCGTCCCGGCTCGCTCGCGGCCGCCGCGATCGCCGTCACGAGCATCGAGGAGGTGTTCGTAGCGATCACGCACTCGGCGCCGATGATCCCCGAGAGCTGCTCGTAGATCTCGCGCTTGAGCTCCGGGCGCTCGGGGACCGCCTCGATCACTAGCTCGCAGGCCGACAGGGCGCCGAGGTCCGCCACCGTGAGGAGCCGCTCGCCGGCCGCCTGAGCCTGCTCGGGCGTCAGCCGGCCCTTGGCGGCTTCGCGGCGCAGGCCGTCGTGGATGCGCTCGCGGCCCTTCTCCAGCGCCTCGGGGATCGGGTCGAACAGCAGCGTCTCTGCGCCCGAGGCACACGCCAGCTGCGCGATGCCGGCACCCATCGTGCCGGCTCCCAGCACGCCGATGATCGACGCCGCGCGACCCTCCGGGCCGGCCGGGCCGGCCTCATCGACATCATCGATCCGCTCGCTCCCGGACATGGCCGCCGTCCGCGCTCAGGCCGGGATCATGGCGCTGATGCCCGTCATCTGGCGCCCGATGATCAGTTTCTGGATCTGCGACGTGCCCTCGTAGATGGTGGTCACGCGCGCGTCGCGCAGGTAGCGCTCCACCGGATGGTCGTCCACATAGCCCGCCCCGCCGTGGACCTGGATCGCGAGGTTCGCGCACTCCAGCGAGGCCTCGGTGGCGTGCAGCTTGGCGACCGACGTCTCGAGCGTGTTGGGGCGGCCCTTGTCCTTCAGCCAGCCCGCCCGCCAGACGAGCATGCGCGAGGCGTCGGTCTTGAGGACCATGTCGGCGATCATCGCCTGCACCAGCTGGAAGCTCGCGATCGGCCGCCCGAACTGCTCGCGCTCCTTGGAGTACCTGACCGACTCCTCGACGCAGCCCTGGCAGATGCCCACGCAGCCGGCGGCCACCGAGTAGCGGCCGGAGTCGAGGTTCGACATCGCGACCTTGAAGCCGTCGCCGACCTCGCCGAGCATGTCCTCCTCGGAGACCTCCACGTCTTCGAGTGCGATCGAGGCCGTGTCGGAGGCGTGCAGGCCCATCTTGTGCTCGATCGTCTGCGCTTTGAACCCCGGCTGGTCGGTGTCGACGAGGAAGCACGCCAATCCCTTGGTGCCGAGCGCCGGGTCGGTCTGGGCGAAGATCAGGGCGACCTTCGCGTAGTTGGCCATCGAGATCCACATCTTCGCGCCGTTGATCACCCAGCCGGAGTCCGTGCGCTTGGCCCGCGTGCGCTGGTTGGCCGCGTCGGAGCCCGTGTCCGGCTCGGTCAGCCCGAAGCACCCGAGCCACTCGCCGGAGCAGAGCCTGGGCAGGTACCTCTGCTTCTGCTCCTCGGTTCCCCAGCGGAGGATGCCCGAGCACACCAGCGAGGTCTGCACGGAGATCACCGTGCGGATCGCCGAGTCCCCGCGTCCGATCTCCTCGACGACCAGGCCGTAGGAGAGGTAGTCGAGTCCCGCGCCGCCGTACTCCTGGGGGACGACCGCGCCGAGGTAGCCCTGATCGGCGACCTTCTTCACCAGATCCATGTCGAAGTGGTGGTTGCGCGCGTTTTCACGCGACTGGATCACGATCTCCTTGTCGGTGAACTCGCGTGCGGTCTCCTTGATCAGGCGCTGCTCGTCGGTCAGGTCGAAGTCCATCCCGCTCCTTTCACGGCTTTGGTGTCGTCCAAGGCGCGAGCACGCGCCTCTCTATCTCCTCGGCGATGCCCTCGATCGGCAGCCGCTCCTGCGCGAGCGAGTCGCGGTCGCGCAGGGTCAGCGTCCGGTCGTCGAGGCTCTGGTGGTCGATCGTAAGGCAGAAGGGGGTGCCGATCTCGTCCTGGCGCCGGTAGCGCCGCCCGATCGCCCCGCCGGCGTCGTACTCCGAGAGCACGCGCGAGCGCAGCGCCCGATGGACCTCCTGCGCCAGCTCCGGCTGGCCGTCCTTGCCGACCAGCGGCAGCACCGCCGCCTTCACCGGCGCGAGCCGCGGGTGCAGTCGCAGGACCGTCCGCGCCTCGCCCTCACCGGTGCCCTCGCGCTCGACGAATTCCTCGTCGTAGGCGTCCACCAGGAAGGCCAGCGTGGCACGGTCGGCGCCGGCCGCCGGCTCGATCACGTGGGGCACGTAGCGCTCGCCGCTGGCCTGGTCGAAGTACTCGAGCTTCTGCCCCGAGAACTCCGCGTGGCGCGAGAGATCGAAGTCGCCCCGGTTGGCGATCCCCTCGAGCTCCGACCAGCGGGGCGCCTCGCCGGACGCCGACGGGAACAGGTATTCGACATCGCTCGTCGCCGAGGAGTAGTGGGAGAGCTCGTCGCGGTCGTGCGCGCGCAGGCGCAGGTGGTCCGCGCGGATGCCCAGCTCGGTGTACCAGCGCGCGCGCTCCGACAGCCAGTGCTCGAACCAGCGCGGCGCGTCGGCGGGCGGCACGAAGTACTCCATCTCCATCTGCTCGAACTCGCGCGTCCTGAAGATGAAGTTCCCAGGGGTGATCTCGTTGCGGAAGGACTTGCCCACCTGGGCGATGCCGAACGGGGGTCGCTTGCGCGAGAACTGGAGCACGTTCTTGAAGTTGATGAAGATCCCCTGTGCGGTCTCCGGGCGCAGATAGGCGGTCGCGCCCGACTCCTTGACCGGGCCGATCGTCGTCTCGAACATCAGGTTGAAGTCGCGGGCCTCCGTCAGCGAGCACTCGTCGGTCTCGCCGGGGTGCTGCGATGGTTTGCGCCCGCACGGCAGCTCCGCCAGGTGGTCGGCGCGGAAGCGCTGGCCGCAGGTGCGGCAGTCGACCAGCGGATCGGTGAAGCCCTCGAGGTGGCCCGAGGCCTCCCACACACGCGGGTGCTGCAGGATCGCGGAGTCGATCGCCACGATGTCGTCGCGCTCCTGCAGCATCGCGCGCCACCACTCGTTCTTCACGTTCGCCTTCAGCAGCACGCCGTAATGGCCGTAGTCGTAGGTTGAGCCCACGCCGCCATAGATCTCCGAGGAGGGGAACACGAAACCGCGGCGCTTGCAGAGCGCGACGATCTTGTCCATCGTGGCGGCGTCGCCGGGGACAGCCGGGTTGTCGGGAGGGGGGGTCATCGGCGGGCCGGGGGGGATGCTATTCAAGCCCGGGGGGCGAGGCTGCGGTGGACGTTTGTTCTAGTCGCCCGAAATCGGGCTAAAGATCCGATCGCCGGATGCCGAAGTAGATCATGTACCCAGCGAAGGAGACGCATGCCGATGGCCGGGAATGGACCATTCGCGCCGCGCGACGGCGACGGCGAGGCCCCTCGGGGCACCGCACAGCAGGGCACCCTCGAGGCGAGCCGCCGTCAGGCGCGCTCACGTACCGCACCGTTCTCGATCAGCCAGCACGAGCACGATCGCGGCGCGAGCGTGGTGACCGTGCAGGGCGAGCTCGATCTCGCCACCGCTCCCAGCCTCAAGTGGGCGCTCAGCGACATCGTCGACGCCGGCGCCCTGCAGATCGTCGTCGATCTCTCGCCCGTCACCTTCATCGACTCCACCGCACTGGGCGTGCTCGTCGGTGTCCAGCGGAGCCTCGGCGCCGGCGCGCGCCTGGCGATCGTCGGAGCCGGCGAGGATGTGCTGAACATCTTCGAGCTGAGCGGGCTGGACCTGACCTTCGACATGTTCCCGACGCTGGACGAGGCACTCATCTGGGTGTGCGGGAGCGAGGCTGCGACAGGTTGATGGCCGGCCCGGCGAGCGATCCCCGATCCCTCCGGCGGACCCTCGCGGCCGCAAGGGCTCCGGTCGGGATCCTCTGCTCGCTGATCGCGCTCTCGCTGTGCGCCGCCGCGATCGCCGCGCCCGTGCACGACCGGACCCCGGGCACCGGCTCCTCCGCCGCCACCAAAGCCTCCGGCCTGGTCACCGCGAGCACACAGCCGGAATCCGCCGCCTCCGCCGCCGCGCCCCCCGCCGGTGAGGGCGCCGGCACCCCGGCACCGGCCGCGCCCGGAACCGTCTCCGGCGGGCGTGCCGGACGCGGCGCCAGCGCCGCAGCGCGGGCGCGCCACGGCCGCCGGCCCGGCACCGGGGCCGCCGGCGCGGCCAGTCCGGAAGCCAAGTCGAGCGCCGGCGCCGCCGCCGCCCCAGCGACGGTCGCGGCCGGCGGGGCCTCTCCCGCGAACGTCTCTCCGGCCGGCACGGCCCACAAACGCGTCAGACACGACACCCCGAAAGAATCCGCGCGCGTTCGTCACACGCCCCAGCCGGCGTCGTCCTCGTCGACGACCGCCGGCGAAGCCGCTCCCGCGTCCGCTCCGTCCACTGCGTCAACGCCGTCCGTGTCCGCCGCCGCCCCCGCGGCGGCGCCCGTCACCGCTGCCGGGCTCGCTCCGAACGCGTCGCAGCCCGCTCTCCCCGCCTCGCAGTCCTCCGGCACCGCACCCGCGCGCCGCTCGCCCACCCGCCGGGCCTCGCGCGCCGCGAGCCCTGCCGCCGCGGCTGCGCCCGCCGCGGCGGGCGCAGCGCTCGAGCCGGTCCTCGCCGCCGCCGACAGGCCCCGCTCGGCCGCACGGGCCGGCTCCACGGTGCCCCGTGCCCCCCGGCGGGCACGCGCCGGCGAATCTCCTCTGGCGGGGACCGTCACCAGGATCATCGACGTCGTGCCCGGCTCGATCCGCATCCTGATCGGGCTGCTGCTCGCGCTCGCGCTCGCGCTCGCCGCGAGCTCGCGGCTCGCGGCCCTGCGCGCCCGGCGGCTGGCGGCGCAGCGCATGCAGCTGCTCGAGGACGTCGGCCTGCTGCAGGCGGCCCTGCTCCCGCCGCTCCCCGCGCGACTCGGACCGGTCGGCACCTCCGCGGCCTACCGGCCCGCCTCCGGCCCCGGCGCGGGCGGCGACTTCTACGACGTGTTCGCGCTCGGCGACGGCCAGGTCGCGGTGATCGTCGGCGACGTCTCCGGTCACGGTCGCGCGGCGCTGCCGCAGACCACGCTCCTGCGCTTTACCCTGCGCGCCTATCTCGAGGCCGGCCTGTCCCCGCGTGCCGCCCTGCAGACCGCCGCTCCGGTGCTAGAGCGCCAGCTCGGAGACTCCTTCGCGACGGTCCTGCTGGCGACCTACCATCCGCGCGAGCGGATCCTCGTCTACGCCTCCGCCGGACACCCGCCGCCGCTGCTGCTCGGCTCCGAGGCGATCGCACCGATCACCGCCTGCTCGGCCCCCCCGATCGGGGTCGGCCAGCCCACCGGGACGCGCCAGACCACCGTCTGGCTCCCCGGCGCCGCGCTCGCCTGCTTCCACACCGACGGCGTGCTCGAGGCGCGGGTCCGCGGAGAGCTGTTCGGAGTCGACCGGCTCGAGCGCGAGCTCGCCGGCCTGGACGGGGAGGCGACCGCCTCCGGCCTGCTCGACCGCGTGGCCGCAGACAGCGACCGTCAGCCCGATGACATGGCCGCCTGCCTGCTGCAGATCGAGGGCGAGCCGTGCGTGCCGAGTGTGCGCGTGGAGGAGCTCGAGGTCGACTCCCGCGAGATGTCGCGCGACCGCGTCAAGCGCTTCCTGCTCGCCGGCGGCGTGCACGACAGCGAGGTCGACGCGGCCCTCACCGCGCTGCGCAGCGAGGTCGCTCGGTACGGGCGCGTCGTCCTCGAGCTGCACCTCGGCGGCGGGGCACCGGAGATCCTGCTGCGCCCCCAGAACCTCACCGCCCTCACACCCACCGTACGCCGCATCACAGACAACCAGGAGATGCTCGCATGACCACTCAGCTCGCGCCCGACCTCGACACAGCGATGGTCCTGGGCATGGCCTCCACCGCGCTGCCCTTCGCCCGCTCCCCCGAAGCCGAGGCGGAGCGATGGCTGCGAATCCTGCGCCTGCACGGATCCGCCGGCGTCGCCCTCCAGGCGCTCGGCGTCAGCGAGGCGCCGCTCGAAGCCGCGACCGGGGAGCAGGGGGGGCGCATCATCGGCAGCGCCGGGCGCCGCGACATGGTCGCCGCCGTCAGCGACCACGCCGGCGTCGTCGCCGCCAGCCGCGGGGCGCCCGCGATCGGGGCCGAGGACGTGCTCGTGGCGGTCATGCAGCTCTACGGCGAGGACTTCGACCACGTCCTCCACGTCCACGGGACCGAGCGCCAGGAGGTCCTGCAGCGCCTCGGCATCGAGATGCCGGAGGACGCCGCGGGCTGAGTGTCGGCGGGCGGCGCCCGCGGATCCGCCTGCCGGGCGGGGTGAGCGGCCGCGCCGTGAGCGGTCGGGCCGTGAGCGGTCGGGCCATAAGATCACCCGCCGTGGCGCGGATCCTGATCATCGGTGGGGGCTGCAGGGGCCGGGAGCTCGCGCGCGAGGCCCGGGCGGAGGGCCATGCGGTCCGCATCACCACGCGTACCGAGGGGGGCAGGGCCGCGATCGAGGCGAGCGGCGCCGAGTGCTGGGTCGGGACGCCCGACCGCCTGGCCACGCTGCGGGGAGCGCTCGACGGCGCGACCGTCCTCTGCTGGCTGATGGGCACCGCCTCCGGCGAGCCGCGGGAGCTCGCCGCGCTGCACGGCCCGCGCCTGGAGTTCTTCCTCACCCAGGCGATCGACACGACCGTCAGGGGCTTCATCTACGAGGCGCGCGGTGCCGGCCCCGCGAGCGACCTGCCGGCCGCAGGTGAGACGCTGGCGCGGACGCTCGCCGCCCGCAACGCGATCCCGGCCGTGTTCCTCACCGCCGACCCGCACGATTCGGCGGCGTGGCTGGCCGAGGCGCGCTCGGCCATCGACGCGCTGCTCGCTCGCGCATGATCGCGCGCCACGGTCAAGCCCGCTGAGCATCGGGCCGATGAGGTCCCGACATGGCGGGGGATCGTTCACGGTACGGCCTGCTGCTGAGCGCCCTGGGGGCGGTCCTGCTGGCCATCTCGGTGTTCCTGCCCTGGTACGGCGTGAGCCTCACCTCGACCGGTGTCGCCTTCGCCCAGAACGAGGGCGCACAGGCCATCGCCCGATACGGCAACTCCGAGCTGCAGGCGTACATCGCGCCGCTTCACAGCAGCATCGGTGCGCTCGCCGGCGTGCAGCTGGCGGCGCTCAGCGCGCACCAGTCGCTCAAGGACATCAGCGTGGTGCTGCTCATCCTCGCCGGCCTCGCCCTGCTGGACTCGCTGTTCCCGCTCGTGCGCGCTCCCAGCCTGCCATCAGGCGCCGGCGCCTCGCTCGTGCTGGTCGGCCTCGTGGCCGCCGTCTGCGTCGTCGTTCGCATGGTCGTTCGTCCCGACCCCGCGGGCGAATTCCTCGCGCTGTCGCTGCGCGAGGGGGCCTGGCTGGCGCTGGCCGGCTCGCTGATGGTGCTCGCCGGAGGCCTCTGGCCGCGCGCTCGCGTCGCGCCGCCGGCCTCCGACCCGCGCGTGGAGAGCGCCTGGGCGGGTCTCTCCGGCTGGTCCCCCGAGGGCTGAGCAAGCGCCGCGGCCGCGCGCCGCAACCGCCTCGCCCGGCATGGTAGCGGCATCGTCTCGCGTCGTGCCCGCCTCGCCTCGCCTCGCGAGCGCCGCGAGCGCCGCCCCGCGTGGGGCGCGCTGTGGTCGCGCGCTAACATTGGAATCACCCAAAAATCGATCAGGATTGACTAGAGAAGGACGGCAAACACTGATGACGCTGCAACTTGGCCAGGAAGCACCCGACTTCGAGGCGGACACCACCGAGGGGCGCATCAAATTCCACGACTGGATCGGTGACTCCTGGGCGGTGCTGTTCTCGCACCCGAAGGACTTCACGCCCGTGTGCACCACCGAGCTGGGCTACATGGCGGCCGCGAAGCCCGAGTTCGACAAGCGCAACGTGAAGATCATCGGCCTCTCGGTCGACGACCTCAGCAACCACGAGGCGTGGGCCCGGGACATCGAGGAGACGCAGGGGTCCGCCCCCAACTACCCGATCATCAGCGACAGCGACTTCAACGTCTCCAAGCTCTACGGCATGCTCCCCGACTCCACCTCGGGCGACGCCGGCAAGCGGACGCCGGCCGACAACCAGACGGTGCGCAACGTGTTCGTGATCGGGCCCGACAAGAAGGTCAAGCTGATCCTCATCTACCCCATGACCACCGGCCGCAACTTCGACGAGGTGCTGCGCGTGATCGACTCGCTGCAGCTGACCGCCAAGCACAAGGTCGCCACGCCCGTCAACTGGAAGCGGGGCGAGGACGTGATCATCGCCGGCTCCGTGTCCAACGACGAAGCCCGCGAGACCTACCCCGACGGGTGGGAGGAGCCTCGCCCCTACATCCGGATCGTGCCCGCCCCGAACTGAGACCCGGCCCCGGGAGCCGGGCCGGCCCAGCCGCGCAGTGCGGCGGCGGGCCGGCCCACCCCGGCGGCTCGCCCGGCCGGGGCGTCTGTGCGCGGCACCGCGCAGGTCGCGGGCGGACCGCTCAGCGAAGGGCGAGCGAGCCGTCAGCGGGGTTTCGCTGCAGTTGCTCGAGCAGGTGGTCGATGATGCGCCCGGTCGCGCCCCAGATGAGGTGGTCGCCGACGACGAACGCATCGGTCTGGAACGAGATCCCGCGGCGTTCGATCTCGGCCCGCGTACGGCCCGCGCGCAGGCTCTCCAGCGGCAGCTCCAGCACCGCGTCCACCTCGCGGGCGGACGGGTGCCAGCGCACGCCCGCCGGGATGATCCCCACGAACGGGTGGATCACGTAGTTGGTGGCGAACGTCGAGACGGTCGGCAGCGTGCCGAGCAGCTTGACGTCGGCGCGATCGAGACCGATCTCCTCTTCGGCCTCGCGCAGCGCGGTCGCCGCGAGGTCGGCATCCTCGGGGTCCCTGCGACCGCCGGGAAACGAGATCTCGCCGGCGTGGCGGCGGAGGTCAGAGCGCCGGCGCGTGAGCACCAGATGCGGCTCCTCCTCGGCGCCGAGGAGGAACATCGCGGCCAGCACGGCAGCAGGTATCTCCTCGCCCGCCGGAGCGCGGGCCGAGCCCGCCGGGCGGCCCGAGTCAGGCGGCCAGGTGAACGCGCTCAACGCGCTCCTGGAACATGACCTCGCCGTCGAGCGCGCGGTGCACCGGGCACTTCGCCGCGATCACGCGCAGCCGCTCCACCTGGTCCTCGGGCAGATCGTCGGGCAGGCGCATCACGAGCTCGAACTTCGTCGGACAGCCACGCTCGGCGGGCGAGAACTGGACGTCGACCTCGACGTGGCCGATGTCCCAGCCCTTGCGCGCGGCGTACATCTCCATCGTGATCGCCGTGCACGAGGCGAGGCTCACGGCGAGCAGCTCACGCGGGTCCGGACCGGCGTCGTCGCCGCCGGAGTCCAGCGGCTCGTCGACGGTGACGTGATGGTCGCGCACCTGAACGGTGTGCCTGAAGCCGGCGCCCTCGCGCCGTGCAGTGGCCTTCATGCTCGTCAAACCTGACGTCTCGCCCATCGCCGTCCCCTCGATTGGTTGGGCCTTCCTACCTCTCATCATACTCGGCCGCCGGTCTACTCAAGCGGGTTCAGCAGGAGCCCGGTCAGCAGCTTCGGGAAGAAGAACGTCGACTTCGGAGGCATGTTCTCGCCCGCCGCCGCAACCTCGCGCACCTGCTCCACGGGAGTCGGGCGCATGAGGAACGCGGCGTCGTACTCGCCGGAGGCGACCATCGCCAGCGCCTCCTCGGTGTCGCGTGCGTAGAACAGCCCGTTGAAGTGTGAGATGTCCTCGTCGCTGAGACCGAGCGCCCCCTTCAGCACGAGCGCCTCGAGCACCCCGGTGTCGAGCTGGCGATAGGCCGCGGCGTGACCCGCCAGCGCCGCATCCGCGATCGCCTGGTCCTTCAGCCTCAGGCGCAGCGGGCGGCCCGACTCCGAGTCGATGAAGCCGAGCTCCAGCGGACCCCTGCCCGGTGCCGGCGCGATCTGCTCGACCGCCACCTCCGAGATGTCGAAGTCGCGCTCAAGCGCCGCCCGCAACGCCTGGCGGCGGCCCGCGTCGAGCCCCCGCACGAGGCGGTGGGTGGGGAACACCGTCAGCCCCGGGTCCTCGAGGGCGACGAGGCACATCAGGATGTAGCGGTGATCGCCCGGCGGCTGCGACTCGCCCTCGGCGTCCTCGATCTCGCGGGCGTAGGCCTGCATCGTCTCGTAGCGGTGATGGCCGTCGGCGATCAGCAGCTCGGCCTCCCGCGTGGCCTCCTGCACCGCGGCGATCGCCGCCGGGTCGGCGACGCGCCAGAGCCGGTGCACGGTGCCGTCGGGGTCGGTCACCTCGCCCCACGGCGGGGCCTCGGTGGCGGGCGCGAGGGCCCGCCAGGCGGCCTGGCCGGGGTCGGAGTAGAGCGAGAAGATGGGGGAGATGTTCGCCCGCGTGGCGCGCGTCAGACGCAGGCGGTCCTCCTTCGGGCCGGGGTGCGTGCGCTCGTGCGGGCGCACCCTGCCCGGGCCGTACTCCTCGATCAGCACGCGGCAGAAGAAGCCGCGACGCGTCCGTCGCCGCCCGTCCGGTCCCGTGTAGTCCTGGGTGTGCGCCCACAGCGCCGGCTCACCGTCGCGCACCAGGGCCCCCTCGCTCTGCCAGTCCGCCAGCAGCGCCGCCGCCGCCGCGTAGCGGTCGGGCTCCCCCTCGGGCAGGTCCACGGCGACGATGTTCAGCGGCGAGCGCGCGAGCAGCGCCGCGCGCTGCTCGGAGTCGATCACGTCATAGGGCGGCGCCACCACGTCCTGCAGCGGCCCCGCCACGGCGGGGTCGTAGTGCAGCGCGCGCAACGGTTGGACGTCCGCCATGACCGATCGCGGAGGCTAGCAGCGTCGCCGCCCACCGGCGCGAGCCGCGCCGACCTCTAGGCTTAGGGGCACGGGGCGTGGCGCAGCCTGGTAGCGCACCTGCTTTGGGAGCAGGGGGTCGCCGGTTCAAATCCGGCCGTCCCGATCATAGAACAGCCTGCAAATGGGCACTTTCTGGCCAGTGTGGCGGGACTGGCACCTCCGTCTATATCACACGGCCGTATCACGAACTCGCCCCCAGTATCCGGGGCTTCGCCGGCTCCTCTGATCGTGTCCAGCCATGCCGTCAGGTCGGCGGCGTCGTACCGAATCTGCCGGCCAAGACGGAGATATGGGAGCAGTCCTCGGCGCTGGTATTCGCGCAGAGTGCCCTCCTTGACTTGGAGGCGTTCGGCTGCCTGCGCAGTCGTGAGCAGGGTGGGGAGGCTCATGCTGGCCTCCCTGCCGGCGGCGTCCTGCCTATGTCGGTTGCGGTCGTGTTCATCGGCTCTCCTGAGAGGCTATGTGCGTATTCGGCGGGGGATCGTGCGCGCGCTGCTGTTTAGAGGCGTGGGGTGCGGGATTCGCGGGGTGAGTTGCTGTGCCTGGCCAGGGTCTAGGGCCGGTATGTTTCGACCTTCTCGACGGGCTGGTCGAGCAGAGGCCGATCAATGTCTACGTGCTCGGCCTTCAGGTACTTGGCCTCATCGCTGTCGGGCTTCAGGGCGTCAGCCTGGGCGTCCCGCAGGAGGCGGTCGGCTTCGTAGTTCGGGGAGATCCCGTGTGTGAGGATTCCGCCAATAGGGAAGTCGTCTGACATTACGTGTTGCTCCGTTCGGTGAGTGGTGGTTATTCGCTGTTGGCGCTCTCGCCTGCGCCCGCGCCTAGTGGATTGGCGGCATTGGGTTTGCCAATTGGAGGGCCGCTGGTCAGGGGTAGGCGTGAGCGAGCGATCTTGTTCCCGCCAGGGCCGACGGTCGAGGTGCCGTCGTGATGGTTGGCTGCGTCGCCGAGCCACTGATTGGAACCTCGGCGGCGTGTGATGGGATCGCGGTTGCGTTCCAGCGAGGGGAATCCGGCTAGCTCGTCTGACATCAGTCGCTCTGCTCAGTCTCGGCGGCGACGGTGGCGAGGATGCTGCCCTGGGCGACGGAGAGTGTGGTCCCATTCGCCACGGTTGGCTTCATATGCGTCTTGAACGGGGACGGGTCGCCGGTGCCGGTGCCCTCTGGGATAGGCGCGACTGACGCCGCGTTGAGGTGGATGCTAGGCATTGTGTATTGCTCCTCTTGGAGGTTGGAAGGGGACGGAAGCGCTCCCCGCTCCATACCCATCGCGGGCTGGGCACGGGGAGCAACCCCATAGGGACGACGGACGTCCAGACCGTCTACGGCTCTGGTGTTACGCGGCGCGTGGTCGAGCCGATCCACGCGCGCCAGGTCCCCGCCGGAAAGGCCCAACTCGGCGACAGGGACAAGCTCTAGGCTTTGACGGCCGCTGACGTCGAGGAGCTGCGCAATCCCCGGATCAAGCTCGGGCTCAGCTTCGCCGTTGATGCGTGCCAAGGCGTCGGGTTTGAGTCCCACGGGCTGGCCGAACTCGTCCTGAATATCCGTGCTGACGATGCCTTCGGTTCCACCGTAGACGAACCGATACGCCTGGACAAGGGCAGCATGGCGATCCCCTAGGGGCTTCAAGCGCCTCTCCGTGGCCGCTTGGATCGAGGCAATCTCGGCGGCGACCTTCTCTGACTCCGGGCGAAGCTTCTCGGCCCAGGTGTGGGCGTGCTGGGTGCAGTAGTTGAGGTATGCCGTCTGGGCAGTCTCAGCGAGACGTGCTGCTGCCTGGCGCCGGGGTACGTGTAGATCAGGAGAGGCTGCGAGGGCTGCGCTTTCCCTGGTGGCCAGCAGCTCGGCGTCAATCTTCGAGATGACGCCCGCCTCGGCGCACCTCTGCTGCTCGGCCTCTAGAGCGTCGAAGGCTGCCAGGTGGGCCTGCTGGGCGTCCTTCTCTATCTGGTGAGCCTCTGCGACGTGAGCGTTGGCTCGGGTGAGCGCATCGTATAGCTCAGACGCCCTGGCATCCTCGACGGGAGGCGGGAGAATCTGGCCACGGAAGGGCCTCCAATGTTGGAGGTATGACGGGACGGCCGACAGGTGGTCGGCATTGAACTCGTGAGACATTGTGAGGGGCCTTTCTGATTGTTTGGGCAGTCCTCTGACCCATCGTGGGTCGAGAGGGTAAGTGTGTGTTGTGCGTGTGCATATGCGCGCAGCCGCGCGCATTTCACCGGCTGTGAAGACCTCGGAAAGTACATCAAGCTTGCGCTCGCAAATCCGGCTCACCATCCAGATTTCGAGGGCGTGGACAGGTCAAATCTGCGCTCTTGGCCGATGACGGCTGACTGGCCAGTGGGCGCATCTACTCCGAGCGTCCGCGTCTGCGAGACAGCTCCCCGATGAGCTGGGAATGGTCGCTGCTCGGATCCACTGACGGCGTCGGGGCGGTGACGCGAAAGCCGCCCTCGGGGTGGACGGGCGAACCGTCAGCGGGCGGCGCAGGTGTCGGGGCGAATATCCCGACGACGGGAGACTCGCGCTTCGAGGCGATGATGCGCGAGATGAGCGCGGCGTGTGCCTCGGCGGACCCGTTTGTGACGAACCTGCCGGTGCGGCGTGACTGCTCGGTCATACCCCGACCCCCAGCTCGGCGTAGAGGCGTTCTCCGCGTTCTCGGGTGAGCGCTCGCAGGCGTGCAAGCGGCTCCTCGGCGATCATGCCGTCACGGTCATCGCGGGCTCGGTACTCGGCGACGGTGGCCTCGATGTCCAGACAGTCGCCGTCAGCTTCGCGCTTGCGTACTTGCGCGTTGAAGTCAATGCGACAGACGTAGTCCTGGGCGCGGAGCGTGACATTGTCGAGGCCGTCTGCCAGCTCGCGCGGCGAGAGGCCAAGGGATGCCCCCTCGTTGGTCACGGGCTCCGGTGCGGGGCGTCGGCTGCGGTTGCTTGTCGTTTTCCCCATTGGTCAGCTCCTCTTCGCTCGCTGGGCGTGGACGCGGGCACTGTGCGGCTTGACGCGCCCAACCCAACGCTCGCGCGGTCGCTGGTCCGGGTCGAGTTTGAGTTGCCTGATAAAGCTGGCCAGGAGTCGTGCTGCCTGCCGTTCGATTGAGAGGTGTGGGTTGGGCTTGATCGCACCCGACTTCGCGGTGATTGTCATGCCGTCGCGCGCGATGACTTTGCGCGCCTGGTCCTGCGTGTCGGCCTGCTCACAGGCGAGGCATAGGAGCGCGAGCTGGTGGTTTTCGAGGTCGTCGTGGTCTTCGACTATCGACCGCCAGAGGTCGCGGCCCTCGCGCTTGAGATGCCGCGGCGGTGGCAGCGGCAGGGCAGTCTCGGTCATCTACTGGCCCCGTTTCTGTCCACCCTCAAGGGCGGTGATCCGGGCCTCCAGACGCTTGATGCTTCCCCGGACTGCGGAGTCCGCCTGGACGCGCTCCTGCATCGCCTTCCGGTTGCGCTCGGTGGCTATCAAGTCGGGGAAGGATCGTCCATCTCCGGGGAACACGATCACCATGCCGTCCTCGCAGGTGTGCGTCCGTGGGATGCCGTCATTGAGAAGCGTGTCTAGGTAGACGGCCTCCTCTGCTGCCTCGTCGTCAACGCTCATCGGGGAAACCTCCGTTGTCGGTGGCCAGGATCGCCCTAGCCAGGTGTGTAGAAGCAGAAACGGGCCGTGTTTGACCTTCTCAGCGCAGAAACGGGCGCGTTTTGCCCGTCAACGAGCACTGTCAGACAGGCCGGATTGGCCAGCGGGACCGCAGGGACGGGGAGTTGCCGCCGATTCGCTGCGTTTGTTAGCGCGCAGGAACTTTTCAACAGCCCCACAGGCGTCGGCACACCCGCTCCATAAGGCCCCCCCCACCCCTATCGCTGGCCCACCATCGCCAGGAACCACGCATTGAGCACTGACAGAGACGCCCTTGCGCGTCCTCGCTTTATCGCCTCTCGTCATCGCCTGCGGGATACTCCCTGCCGTGTCTGAGGAGTCCACGACCCCCGACCTGGTGGAGCTTGTGCACAGGCAACGCGAGGCTGCGAATCGCCGTGATCTCGACTGCGCGGCGAGCAGCTTCGCCGAAGATGCGACCCTCGACGGGAGGGCGTTGGGGGACCACTTCGAGGGGCGGGCGGCCATTCGCAGCTTCCTTGAGGAGTGGTTTGGCGTGTACGAGGAGTTGGAGTTTGGGTTTGAGGAAGTCCGCGACCTCGGGAATGGGGTTGTGTTTGCCGTGGTCATTCAGAACGGTCGTCCGGCTGGCAGCGCCGGTCACCTTCGACAACGCGAGGGATGGGTCTACGTCTGGGTAGGAGGCTTGATCGCGCACCTCACGACCTACACCGAGATCGAGGAGGCCCGTGCTGCCGCCGGACGCCTCGCCGAGAAACAGGGGGTCTAGGGCGACGGGTCGTCTCTGCCAGTACGTGCTGGGAGAGGGTGCTCTGTGTTCGTGTGAGCGGGTGTCTCGTGCTCTGTTGGGATGGGTGAGCGGGTGATGGATGGGCTCGGCTCTGAGGAGGGCTGCTAGGCAGGTGGTCACGGACAACTATCGCTGGCAATGCTCAATGCGTCGAGCTGGCAGCGACCGGCGTCCGTCCGCAGTCACGGGCACCATCCGTGTCGTGTCGCACGAAACCCTACGCACAGTCCTCGCCGTTGCCGGATCGGTGCTCCAGCTCGCCGGATTCTCATGGGCAATCGTCACGACCTCGCTTGATCGCTACCGCGACTTTGGAGAAGCCGGGTTGCCGAGACGGGGTTGGATGCGCTTCCTCGGGTGGCTCAGCTATTGGCTAGAACCGGAGCCAAAGATCGTGAACGCCGAAGGGCGACTATCTGCCAAAGGCGAACAGCTCCGCTGCTCGCAGCTCGCGGCGTAGTCCGACCTTGCGCAGCTCGGCCTCTCGTGCCTCGTGATCCCCGATGCGTTGGCGTGAGTCGTCGGCAAGCTCGCGCAGCGCCGCTTCTAGTCTCGACAGGCGCTCGCGGGCATCCTCTCGGTGCCGCTCAAACTCACCTCGCAGTTCAGTGACTTCTCGGGTCAGCCTCTCGATGTCCGTCTCTGGCGACTTACGGGCCGACAGCGTTGCACTGAGGTTCGCACTTGGGCGTTGCTCTCACCATCGCGTCCTATCTCGTCTGACGCGGAGCGACTACATGAACTTGCGGCGCTTGAACGCCTGCACGTCGGTTCTGCTCAGCTCGAACCACTCGCCATTGCGGCGCCGGTCTGCGAAGCGCTTGTGCCAGTAGTCCTCGATGCCTACGGGGTCATCCGTGGCGATGACGTGGACGGTGGTCGCACGCTCGGGGAGCTGTAGGGCAATCTCGCGCTCTCTCCTGCCGAACGCATTGGATCGGCCGAGCTTGTAGTGACGGCCAGACTTCAAGAGGTAGACCGATCCGAACTCGGTCGTGTCGCTGGGATGGTCGTTGTCCGCTGTCTCGGGCTCCTGCTCAGTGAGGGGGAGGACGATCTCCAGCACGTCGGCCAGGTCGTCGTTCTCCCGGCAGTAGTCCGCGACTCGCTGCACGAGGACCGCTCGCCGTCCGATGCGTTCATAGACACCTTTGCTAGGAAGGCGCCGGTCTGTCTGACGCCGCAGCGTCAGCTCAGCCATGGTCGGGAAATGTCCGAGTCGCCGAGTCTCCAGCGCGAGCAGTCGGACCGCCTCCACGTCATCGGCGCGACCTTGGAAGTCGTTGGGCCGCAGGCCCGCCTCCTCGACGGCATCACTCCACCGTGCCCAGTAGCGCCCGGACCAATCGGCCTCTCTGATGCCTGTCTCTGTCGCGAACCTCCCCCGGCCGAGCGCCACCCCGTTGTTCTCCTCGGCGGTGCGGCGAATCTCGGAGAGAATGTGCTCTCTGCTGACGGCCATACCGGGCATCCTACAGGGTGAAGTGTCCCTGCGAACGCCCTACGTAGAGAGTCATACACGTTGGAGAAACGCCTCCACCGGGCGCCCGATTCACCTGCTACAGTCTCGCCGCGTCGTGCCGATAGACGCAAGTGCCCCGGCAACGCAGGAACGTTCCGGGGCGTGGCCAGTCCTATTACCGAAGAAGGAGGACCGACACCGATGGATTCTACTCCGACACTCGTGCGGGTCAAGCCGAGCGAGCTGCCGCAAGAGGCAGAGGACCGTCTCAATGCTGCCGCTGAGCGGATACTCAGGAAGCGTTACGCCTGGGTGCGACGGATCGAGCAAGAGGACGCGAGCTAGTCAGGCTGGGGATTCAGCTAGGAGCGCCACGCAATGACGACTGCCAGGTGGGGCCGCTCGGGGATAGGGAGTCCTCCGAGCGGCTTTCGCCCTTCTAGAGGGAGAGGTAACTCCGGCGCAGGTAGCACCGGAGGATGGATCGGGCATTGCGTCTCCGTGTGTATTGGGTGACAGTGTGTCCGGCTGGCCAGTGGTCAGACGGTGGCGGCGAGCCGTCCTCGGTCAACATCGGACGTGACAGCGGGGTCGCGGGCCGTAACGGTCGCCTGCGTGCCCTGGCGTTCGTGCTGTAGGCGAGTCGAGGCGGGGCCGCGGTCCTCATACGTCGTGACCACGCGCTTCTCTGCCTCGCACCATCCGCCAACTTGCCTATGCATATTGCAGCTCCTTTGAGTGTTCACGACGCCTGACAGCACGCCGTCTCGCCCGTCTGTGTGCCTGGGTACTGCTCTCAGCGCCAAGGATGCGCGAGCCCGTGATCTGGTCGTCGGTCATCGCCCGCCCACCCGAGCACAGGTGCGCCTGCGGCTGGAGGAGGTCGTTTAGAGCCTGGACGAAGTTGCCCACGACATCCGGCGTGGCCCACACCTTCCCGGCAACCTGCGCAATGCAGTCGAGCATCTGTGCCGCCGTCGTGAACCGCTCTAGGCCCACCTCATACGTCGTGCCGCGGGACTTCGGGACCGTCCGGCTCCGTCCAGACCTTGAGCGCGGCGGGGATCAGCCTGGCGATACATGGCGTCCTCCGATTCGGTCGATGTCGCATTGCAGAATGAGTGCTGCCTGGCCAGGTGTGTGAGGCGATGCCCTCGGCGAGGCGACCTTGGTCCTTCGCAGACCTGGCCAGACAGACTCGGAAGATTGGCGAGATGAGGCCGCTTCGGAATCCGAAGCGGCCTCAATGTTCTTCTTCCAACTCCCCTGTGTACTGCTGTATGGCCCGGTGCTCCCGGCATCACGGGGTTTCCCCCTCTATCCCACGCTGCCAGCCTCACCCTTCGCCCTTGCGGGTCCATCGGGTCTGCCTTCCAGCGGTTCGCCCTCGCGGGCTCCCGGCGCCGACGGATGGGCGCCTAGATGCCTTGCCTGTGTCAGTCGTGCCGTTCACGACGTTAGGAAGCTTCCTCTCGGCCCCACCATGTATGGCTTTACGCCCTCGATGGGGAAAGGGCTTATAACCCTCAACCGTAAGTCGAGGGTTGGTGTTGCTGGGCCGCGCGGACGCGACAACGGCCATCGCCAGCTCGTGAGGCTGACAGGCGGACGACAGTCCCGCAGATGGCTGAAAGGTTGTGGGGACGGCAAGGCCGAGAGATGGGGCCTCAGCCGTCCCCCTTCCCGACACGAGGGAGACAGTGTGTCGGGGTAGCGCTCGGGCATGTTCCAAACCCGTGCGCAGGTCGTCGGCGGGGATAACCGCCAGAGCAAAGAAAGAGCTACGCCGCGCGCTGGATCAGCTCGCGTGCGTGACGCGCCAGCAGAGCGCTAACCGTGGTGCCCTGAGCGCTCGCAACGGCTCGGAGGCGGTCGTACTCCTGCGGACGCAGCCGCGTGGCGACAGGCGTTGTGTACGTCGAGTTGACGCTACTCATAGCCGGACCTCCGTGGAGATTCGAGGGGATGGCTCAGCCGGGATCGGCGAACCGTGTGATTACGGAAAGCGAAGGCGACGTCGGCTGATCGGGGCCGTACGCAGTCTCGTAAGAAGGCGGTCGAGAAAGGCGTCGCGCGCAGCGTCGATGTAACCGGCGTGAAGGGAGACAATCTCGCCATTCTCGAACCGTCGGATTCGCGCATAGACTGAGATGTCGCTGGCACCAAGTCGGTCGGCCATGAGTCGGCCAAGCTCGCGTTTGGAGAGGCCGAGCGCCTTGCGGATGGTGACGATCATTGCCGAGCTGGCAGCCGTGGCGCGATAGCCTTCGCGTCCGACGCGGTAGGTGTCGTCTGGCGCCGTCAACCATCCGGCGGCGTCGTCCCCCACATAGCCCGCGAGATCGTCGGCCGCCAAGTGCCAAAGTTGCGCCGCGACTCGTGAGCGCAAAACGGCTTCGTAGTCAGTGAGCGATGTTCCGAGGTCGTATACGGTCGCGCCCTCGTCGTTGCGCTCCCATTCGCGCCATCCGGGACTCACCTCCCGCCGATGGTCCGGCCAAGCCCAGGACCGACAGCCTGGCCCAAGAAGGGCGACATCCATTGTGAACACCGGATGTGTGAGGCGGATTGCTTGCTCAACGTGGAGGTCGGCGGCGGGAATCCATTGTCCAGACTCCTGCTCGACTTCAAGTACCTCCACGCTCTCCCCTGACTGTTGACCTAGTGATCCATCCTGCTACGCATTGTATCACCTAGAGGGGGCCGCAGCTTTTCAGGATGAGTACGACTGTCTGCATTAGTGTGACGAAATAGTGCCCATTTGCAGGGAACATAAAACGTTACCCGGATCGTGTTCTGAGGCACCAAAACGTGATAGCGACCGTTTCTGCGACTTTGTGTGACTTTCGGTGACTTTCGCACGCGCTTGGTACACCGCCGGGCGGATAGAGGTGAGGCTTCCCACGCGCATCGGTGCCCCACGGAGAGTTCACGCAGGTCCAAATTGACGCCGTGGGGTCGAAGTACACCTGCTCCGTCTACACACGGATTGCCCTGGCAAACGTGTGGGATCCCAAACGTATCGAGGAGGCTGGAAGCATTGAGAGCGCCCTCGAAATAGCTCGCGGGATGACTCTCCCGAGCCATGAGGCCCTCCCCTGAGACACAGCCCTGGGGCGCGCGCCCCCCTCGCCGCCACGGTTGGCGGCCAGAGCGCGTGCGACGGTGATGTATCGAAGCGCTGTCCGCTCACTCCCCTCGAAGTTCTCCTCACGCCACTTGACCCACTCGGGATCACGATGGCTGGTGAATTGAGATTGCGCGTAGTGCAAGGGATACGTTCTTCCTAGGCAGAAGGAGGCGGCCCGCGAACGAGAGCGCGAGAAGCGCGAGCGGGAGGCTTGTGACAACTACGCACAAGGTTCACTCACTGGCGCCCCTGTCAATGGGTCGAGGCCCGCGTGCTTGCGAACGTGCTCGATGACAACGGCCGGGATGCCATAGCGCGCAGCGAGGCTGGTCGAGGGCGTGCCCGTGGCGCGGAGGATCGCGTCGGCGACGGCAAGCTGACGGGGCTCGCGTGGTGACGAGGACATGATGGGACTCCAAGGTCGGGGGGAAGGTCGCGCCCCGTGGGTGATCGCCAGTCTGGCCAGTGGTCGTGTTCACGAGGACGGCCTGGTGCGAGACATGAGGCGCTGGGATGCCCGATCCTTCGGCTGAGGACGGCGCGTGGCAGGAGGAGGGGCGTGTGGGGCTCTGAGGGGGCGGCTAGCTCGTGCTGAAAGCGCGGTCGAGCAGGTTGGCATCGTCCGGCCGGGACTTCGTGTGCAGGTAACGCATCGTCGTCTTGACATCGGAGTGACCCATCCACGCCTGGACCTGCACGACGGAGGCGCCCCCGTCAACGGCAAGAGAGCCGAACGTGTGGCGCAGGTCGTGGAAGCGCAGAGGGGGGAGCTTGGCCTTCTTGCGGGCAGCCTCGAAGCGGCGGCGCAGGGCTGAGCCGTCGATCTTCACGCCAGGCAGGCTCCCAGCGAAGACGAGATCATCTTCGGCGGCATCGACGGGCCGCGCGTCGGCGAGCGCGTCAGCGAGCACCTTGGCCAGGGGAACCGTGCGCCCCTTGCCAGACTTCGGCCGTGAGTCCTGGCCGGCGCTGACCGACTCGTCAACGTGAAGGTTCGACCGAGCGGCATCGACGCATCGCCAGCGAAGCGATACGACCTCACCGCGGCGCAGGCCGGCGTATGCGGCCACCTTGAAGGCGAGGCGGTCTTGGTCGCTCGCGGCCGCGGCGACTAGGGCCTCGACCTGCTGAGGCGTGTAGAAGGATGGTCGCTCTGAGGTCCGTTCGGGATGCTTGGCGATCCCCGCGGCGGCATTGTCAGTGAGCCCGTAGTCCTCAGCGGCCCAGTTGAGGATCGCCCGCAGCTCGGTCAGGAGCTTGTTCGCGTTGCGGTCGCTGAGCCTACCTCCCTCGCGCTTGGCACTGTGCAGCCCGGCCCACCATCGGCGGACCTCGGCTCGGTCGAGCGCGCGCACCGGCCGATTCTCGAACGCAGGCTCTAGGTGGTGCCGGATCGTGTGTTCCCGATCTTCGACAGTGGAGGGAGCCCAGCCGACGACATCGCGGCCGTGAGCGTGCCACGCCCATGCAACGGTCTTGAAGGTAGCGCCTGAGCGGTCGCCGTTGGCCAGCGTGGCCTCGTGCGCGCCCATGACCTCCCGCGCCCCCATTAGTGCGTCCTCGATGCTCAGCGTGCCCTCGGGCTTCGTACCGCGACGGTTCCGCCAGCGCTCGCCGTGCCGCTCGGCCCACACGACGCCCACTCGCTTCATGCGCTGGGTCCGCGTCGAGTCCCGCCATTGAACATAGGCGACGACGCCGGCTGAGGTGGGACGATAGACGAGGCGCACGAGAGCGACCATATCACGGCCGTATCACCAACTAGACCAACCTGCACCCACCTAGACCCTCAAACCCCAGTGTTCATGCGCTGTATCCATTGACATCATGCGAGGTTCCGATGCTTTGGGAGCAGGGGGTCGCCGGTTCAAATCCGGCCGTCCCGATCGGTTCGTGCTGTGCGACGGCAGGGGAGAGCCATCGCGATGACGATTCAGCGGATGGACAACGTCGGCATCGTCGTCGAGGACCTGGATGCCGCCATCGCGTTCTTCACCGCGCTTGGCATGGAGCTGGAAGGCCAAGCGCAGATCGAGGGCGTCTGGGCGGACCGCACCGTTGGCCTCGACGGCGTCCGCAGCGAGATCGCGATGATGCGGACCCCGGACGGTCACGGCAGGCTGGAGCTGGCGCGGTACCACGCCCCCACGACGGTCGGCGCCGACCCCGAGAACCCGCCGCCCAACACGCTGGGCCTTCATCGTGTCATGTTTGCCGTTGACGACATCGACGACACCGTCGCCCGTCTGCGCGCCCACGGCGCCGAACTCCTCGGCGAGGTGGCGCGGTACCAGGACAGCTACCGGCTCTGCTACCTCCGCGGCCCCGCTGGCATCATCGTCGCCCTGGCCGAGCAGATCCAGCCGGCGTCGGGCGGGCGCTAGATGCGGCGCCGACGGGTGTGGCCTCGCCGCCGTCCACCAAGTCCCTGATCGCCGCGAGCGCCGCGCCGCCGAGGCGGGCGCGACCGTTGAGGATCTCCGCTCCCGTGCCGGCGGCGAGCACGAGCTCGTCCTCGCCTGCGCCGGCGAGCGCGCGTACCGCCGAGTCGTCGCGCGCGTCGTCGGCCGCGCAAGCACGGCGTATACGGTTCGTGCATGAGCGACGCGACGCTCGCGCGCAGCCACGGCAGGGTCTTCAACGAGATCGCGGACGAGTACGACCGCAATCGCCCCGTCTATCCCGATGCGCTAATCGACCGAGCATGTGAGGTGGCGGCAGTCGGGAGGGGGGACCGCGTGCTCGAGATCGGGTGCGGGACCGGTCAGCTGACGCGCAGCCTGCTCGCGCGCGGGCTGCGTGTGACCGCGCTCGAGCCGGGCGACCGGCTGATCGGTCTCGCCGAGCAGAGGCTGGGGGATGCGGGCGATGTGGAGTTCGTCCATGCGCGGCTCGAGGACATGCGGCCGCCCCGTGAGAGCTACGAGGCGGTGTTCTCGGCATCCGCGATCCACTGGGTCGACCCCGACCTGGGCTGGCGGAGGATCGCCGACGCGCTCGCTCCCGGCGGGACACTCGCCCTGATCCAGTACTTCGGCCTGCAGGCGCCGCGCAGCTCCGACGATCAGGCGGCTCTGCTGTCGGCCCTGCGCATGCACGCTCCCGAGGCTGCAGCGAACTGGCCCGCCCGCCGCGACCTCGATCGCACGATCGCGGGCGTGCGCGAGCGCCGCCGGAACGTCGCCCACGCCTGGGCCTGGCTCGGGGGCTGCGACATCGGGCGTGACCACGCGGCCGATCTCTTCGAGGACGTGCAGCTCGCAACGGTGCCGACCCTGACCGAGCACACCGCCGATGAGCTCGGCGCCCTGCTCGGCACGCTGTCGTTCTGGGCGCGGCTCTCAGCCGAGCAGCGCGCGGCCCTGCTGAGCGAGATCCACGCTCTCCACGAACGCCTGGGCCGGCCGATCCGGGCGAGCACGGTCGCCGTGCTCCTCACGGCGCGACGCAGCGGCCCCGCGCCCCAGCGTCGTCGGGCGGTGTAGCGCTGCGGGGACGGGGCCGGGCCATGGCGCTCACATCGCCGGTCACCGCAGGCCCGCGCAACCCTCGGTTGCTCCTAGTGTTATCGTTCGCGCAACCGTTGGTTGCATATCGACATGGGAGGTTTGAGCGGTGATTCCAAACAGCATCGAGCGCGAGGTCGTGATCGACGCGCCGGTGGAGGTCGTGTGGGCGATCGTCACCGAGCCAGAGCACATCGGACGCTGGCTCAGCGACATCGCCGAGGTCGATCTGCGCCCGGGCGGGGATCTGGTCTTCAGGTGGGATCGGCTCGGAACGGCGAGCGGAACGGTCGAGCGGGTCGAGCGGCCGCACCGCTTCTCGTTCCGGTGGGTGACGCCCGAGCCGGATCGCGACCAGGACGCGGGGGAGGGGTACGTCACGCTCGTCGAGTTCCTGCTGCGCGCGGAGGGCAAGGGCACCCTGCTGCGCGTCCTCGAGAGCGGCTTTGCGACGATCAGGGGGACCGAGGAGGAGAACGCGGAGCTCGCCGCTCGGCACGGCCGGGGCTGGGGCGCGTTCCTCGACCAGCTCGCCGGATATGCCGCGACGGCGGACGTCTCGGTCTGAGGGCGGGCGGCGACGGCGGCGAGCGCGATGCTCCGGGCCGCCGTCGGGGACCCCACCACTTGACATCCGCGCTCTTTGCGGTAAACCAATCTCATCAGCGGCCAGCCCAGGCCCCCCCAGGACGGCCGCTGTCGCCCGAAGTTGGCAGGAGGCCAGACCTTCAGGAGGGAGAGGGACGAAGCCCGGCCGTTATTCCGCCGGGCTTCGGGCGTTCCGGGGTGTCGACCTGTCGACCGACCCGGTCGGCCGCTCGATCCTCTAGATTGTTCCTCGGGTCTGAACTTGCCGAGAGGGGGTCGGATGATGGAGTGGCACTCACAGACCGTCGGGCGCCTTCGCGGTGCGGGCGCACGGGCAGGAGGACGCCCGTGAACAGTCCCGCGCGAGAGCCCGGCGTGCACGAGCTGATGATCGACGTCAGCCGCCAGGACGGCCGGCGTCTGCTCACGCTCACCGGCGAACTCGATCTCGCCTCGGCCTCCAACCTCGTGGAGGCGGTCTCGCAGGCCTGCGACGAGGGTACCTCCGAGTTGATCCTCGATATCGGCGGGCTCGAGTTCGTCGACTCCACCGGGCTGCGCGCGATCCTCAACGCCCGGACGCTCTGCGCCGAGCACGAATGCAGCCTGAGCATCGCGCCGTCCGCGGACCGCATCGGCCCCCAGGTACGCCGGCTGTTCGAGGTCACCGGGCTGCTGGCGCGCCTGCCGTTCGCGGACCTTCCTCCGTCGACCGGCTGAGGACGCCGCGCGCGGGCGCCAGGCGCCGGGCGCCCGCCGACGATCAGTCGCTCAGCGAGAACAGCGGCCAGCGGCCGGGAACACCCTTGAGCTCGTGTAGGCCGCGATCCTCGAAGGAGAACGGCCCGCCGACGACGGTCCCGTAGACGGTGCCGGAGGTCAGCACCTCCCCCGGGCCCGCGAGATCGCAGACGCGGGAGGCGATGTGCACCGCCATGCCGCCGACGTCCTCGCCGATCATCTCGCACTCGCCGGTGTGCATCCCGACGCGCAGCTGTACGCCCAGCTCGCGGGTGGTCCTGGTGATCGCCAGCGCGCATCGCAGTCCCCGTGAGGGCGGGCCTTCGAACACCGCCAGGAAGCCGTCGCCGACGGTCTTCACGGTGCGGCCGCCGTGGCGGGTCAGCTCCTCGCGGACGAGCGCGTCGTGATCGGCCAGCAGATCCCGCCAGCGGCCGTCGCCGAGCCTGGCGGCGTGCGCGGTGGCATCGACGATGTCGGTGAACATCACGGTAAGGAGCGCGCGGGCGGTCTCTCCGCCGCTGCGCCCGCCCGTGAGGAACTCCTCGATCTCCTCGATGATCGCGTCTGCATCGCCGACGAACGGAAGCGAGTCCACTCCCTCGAGCTCCACGAAGCGCGCCCCGGGAATCTGCTCGGCCAGGTAGCGGGAGTGGCGGATGTCCCACGAGACGTCCTCGGAGCGGTGCATCACCAGCGAGGGCACGCTGATGCGGGGGAGCGTCTCGCGCGCGTCCATGTCCGGCACGGTGCGGAACATCACGCGGGCCTCCATCGGGCTCGCCGCCAGGCGCTGGAGTCGCGCAAACCAGACCTGCATCGCGGGATCGTCGGCGACGGAGGGCGCCACGGTCGCCAGCGCTGGGCTGCTCGTCTCCCCCCAGCCCTCGACGTTGCGCTCGGTCAGTTCCTCCCGTTCCTCCTCGGTGAGCGCCCAGTGGTAGTCCGGTGCCCAGGAGGTGCGCGCCACCGATGCGTACATGATCAGCGCGCCCACGCGCGCCGGGTGCCCGGCGGCGAGCTCGGCGCCGACGATGCCGCCGAGGCCGTAGGTGAACAGCGCCGCGCGTTCGCTGCCCGCGGCATCGAGCACGGCGAGCGCGTCCTGCACGTCCTGCTCGACGGTCGGCGCTTCCTGCAGGCGGTCGGAGAGGCCGCTGCCCCGGCGGTCGAACATGATCACGCGGTTGAAGATCGCAAGGCGTTCCAGGAAGCGGCGCATCGCCGGCGACTCCCAGAGCTGCTCGATCTGCGAGATCCAGCCGGGCAGGAACAGCAGGTCGAGCGTCCCCTCGCCGGTGACCTGGTAGGCGATGCTCGCGTCGCCGCTGTGGGCATAGCGCGTGGTCGGGATCACTCGCCCGCCTCGATCAGGGACCGGAACGCCGCGGACGGCTCGACCGTGGCGCCGGCGGCATGCACCCGGTCGCTGAGCCAGTGGTCGGAGGTGACGACGCGGATCATGCCCGGCTCGGGGTCGGCCAGCAGCAGCCGCACGATCTCGTCGTCGGCCGAGTCCCGGCGGGGGCGCGGAGCGTGGGCTATCTCGATCACCGTGGAGCGGATCGGCGGCGACGGCGGCTTCTCGAACACGACCGTGACGTCGGCACCGCTCGCCGCGGCCCAGCGCTCGAGCATGTCGACGAGCCGCACCATCGCACCGTGGCGGTCCCGCCACCACTCGTCCGGACGCGTGCCGATCACGTTCATGCCATCGATGAGCCACCGCACTCCGTCTAGCCTATGTCGTGCGCGGCCCGGGGGAGGATGCGGTGGCCCGCACGGGCGTCCCGGCCCCCGGAGATCTGCTGGAGTGCTCCCCTGTGCGTCTCGAGGGCATCCACACGGGCGACATCGTCGAGGTCGATCGCAACGGCCGGCGCTTCCACGCGCTCGTCACGGGTGCCGCTCCGGGCGGGCTGGCGATCCAGCCGACGGACAGGCGCATCAACTACTACAGCGCGCGCAGCCGCGAGGTGGTCGGGCACTGGGCCCGGCGGGGACGGCCGCGGCAGACCGCCGAGCCCCTGCGCCCCTCCCCGCGCCAGCTGGAGCTCGATCTGGCGCCGCCGCCGGACGGGCCGGCGTGAGCGCCGCCGGTCAGGGTCGCGCGGCCGCAGCGCCCGCCGCGGCGGCCTCGTCGAGGCGGTCATCGCCCCAGAAGAGCTGATCGCCGACGATGACCGTGGGAACGCCGAAGACACCGGCCGCGACCGCCGCGTCGGTGGCCTGCCGCAGCGCGAGCTTGATCTCCTCGTCGGCCAGCGCGCGCTCGAGCTCGCCGGCGTCGATGCCGCTGCGCCGGCCCGCCTCGAGGATCGTCTCGAGCTCCGCCAGGTCCCGGCCCTCGAGGAAGGCGAGCCGCATCGCCTCCAGTGCGAATGATCTGAGCAGGCCGCGCCGGTCCGCGAAGGTCATCGCGCGCGCCACCGGCACGTCGCTGGTCGGCCACGGCTGCGGCCAGCGGATCGGTCCGAGCCCGCGCTCGGCCGCGCGCGCCTGCGCCGCGACCATGCCCTCCTCGCGCTCGTCGGTCAGGCCCCATGAAGTGCGTCCGTTCGCTTTGAACACGAACGCCGCCGTCACCGGCGTCCAGCGCGCCTGGGGCATCACCCGCCCGATCCGCTCGGCGGCGATCCAGGCGTAGGGCGACATGGCCGCCAGGTAGAAGCGCGGATCGACTGCGGGCACGCCTGCATGATCGCGCATCCGGCGCGCGCGGGCATACCGCCGACGCCAGGCCGCCCTCGCCCCGGCGCCCGATCCTCGAGCACGGCTAGGTAGGGTCCAGGCGTGGGCAATCGCGTGCTTCTGCTCTCCTGGGAGTACCCGCCCGTCATCGAGGGCGGCCTGGCCAGGCACGTCCGCAAGCTCGCCGAGGCGCTCGTCCGCCAGGGAGTGGTCGTGGACGTGCTCACCCGCGGCACCGCTGCCACCGAGGAGCTCGCCTCGTCCGCGACCGAGGAGCGGGGCGGCGTGACCGTGTATCGGGTGCGCGAGCCGGGCTGGCCGCGCGACCTCGACCGATTCGTGGCCTGGGTTGAGCAGATGAACTCCGACATGCTCGCTGCCGGCGAGGAGCTGGCGCGGGAGAACTCCTACGACCTCGTCCACGGACACGACTGGCTCGTGGCGCGGGCCGCCGTCGGGCTCGCCGACCGGCTCCGCATCCCCTACATCACGACTGTTCACGCCACCGAGCACGGACGCCACCAGGGCTGGGTCGACAAACCGCCGCAGTCGCACATCCACAGCGTCGAGCGCCGGATGGCCAGACGCGCCGACGGGGTGATCGTCTGCAGCTACTACATGCGCGGCCACGTGGCCGACATCTTCGACATCGACGAGCGCCGGATCGCCGTCATCCCCAACGGCATCGACCCCAGCGAACTGCGCCCAGCGGAGACCTGCAGGCGCTGAGGGGCCAGTTCGCCGAGCCGCACGAGAAGCTCGTGCTGCTCGTCGGCCGGCTCGTTTACGAGAAGGGCTTCCAGCTGGCCCTCGACGCGCTCCCGGGCGTGATCGAGCGGGTCGGGAACGTGCGCTTCCTGGTCGCCGGCAGCGGCACGCACGAGGCCGAGTTGAGGGCGCAGGCAGAGCGGCTCGGCCTGTCCGGGCACGGGACGTTCCTCGGCTGGATCGGCGACGACGTGCTGCACTCGCTCTACGGCATCGCCGACCTGTGCGTGGTCCCCTCGATCTACGAGCCCTTCGGCCTGGTCGCGCTGGAGGCGATGGCCTCCGGATGCCCGTGCATCGTCGCCGACACCGGCGGTCTGCGCGAGGTGGTGCCGGTCGGCGAGCGCGTCGGGCTGCGCTTCAACGGCGGCGACGCCGAGCACCTGGGCACGATGATCGAACGCCTGCTCGTCGACGATCGGCTGCGCGATAGGCTCGTCACCGAGGCATCCGAGCACGTGCTGCGCTTCGACTGGGACGACATCGCCCAGCGCACGCGCGGCATCTATCACGAGCTGGCGCAGGTGGCGCCGAGGGAAAGGGCGGGGAGAGGATGACGCAGCAGCTGGCCGGTCTGATGCAGGACGACTTCCCGCTGACGCTCAATCACATCCGACGCCGGCTGGGCACCTGCAACCTCGGCGCAGAGGTGGTCACGCTGCGCGAGGACGGGACGGTGCAGCGGATCAGCCACGCCGATCTCAGCGACAGGATCGACCGCCTCGCGCGCGCCCTCGGCCGGCTCGGCGTCGAGCAGAGCGACCGCGTGGGCACGTTCGCCTGGAACAACCAGCCGCACCTCGAGCTCTACTTCGCGGTTCCCTGCGTCGGAGCCGTGCTGCACACGCTCAACATCCGCCTGTTCGCCGAGCAGCTGACCTACATCGTCAATCACGCCGAGGACCGGGTCATCTTCGTCGACGGCTCGCTCGTACCCGTGCTCGAGCAGCTCGCGCCGAGCTTCCGCACGGTGCGCCACTACGTCGTGATGGGCGAGGGGGACTGCGGGTCGCTGCCGAACGCGCTGCGCTACGAGGAGCTGCTGGAGGAGGCGGGACCCGGCCCGTTCGAGTACCCCGACGTCGAGGAGCGGCGTGCCGCGGCCCTCTGCTACACGAGCGGCACGACCGGCAACCCCAAGGGCGTGCTCTACTCGCATCGCTCGATCAGCCTGCACTCCTCGGCGACGCTGATGACCGACGCCAACGGCCTCTCCCGCGCCGACCGGGTGCTCGCTGTGGTCCCGATGTTCCACGCGAACGCCTGGGGGCTTCCCTACGGCGCAGCGCTCGCGGGCGCGGACCTGATCCTGCCCGACCGCTTCCTCGACGCCGAGCACCTCGCGAAGCTGATCGCCGCCGAGCGGCCGACCCAGGTGGGCTGCGTGCCGACGATCTTCGCCGACCTGCTGCGCTACGCCGACGCCCATCCCGAGGTCGACCTCACATCGCTCACCAACGCGGCCTGCGGCGGCTCGGCGGTGCCCAAGCAGCTGATGAAGGATTTCGAGGAGCGCCACGGCGTGCGGATCTTCCAGGCCTGGGGGATGACCGAGACGAGCCCCGTGGCGACCTACTCGCGTCCCCGCGAGGGCGAGCACGGGGACGCCTACTGGGAGGATCGCGCGCGCCAGGGGCGGCCGCTGCCATGGGTTGAGCTGCGTCTCGTCGGCGACAACGGCGAGGAGGTCCCGTGGGACGGCGAGTCGACCGGCGAGATCGAGGTCCGTGGCCCGTGGATCGCGTCCAGCTACTTCCGCGAGGAGGGCGACGGCGAGAAATTCGACGCCGGCTGGCTGCGCACGGGCGACATCGCGGCAGTGGACGAGAAGGCCTTCGTGCAGATCACCGACCGCGCCAAGGACGTGATCAAGTCGGGCGGGGAGTGGATCTCCTCGGTCGAGCTCGAGAACGAGCTGATGTCCCACCCGGCGGTGGTCGAGGCGGCCGTGATCGCAAAGCCCGACCAGCGCTGGGCCGAGCGTCCGCTTTGCTGCGTGGTACTCAGCGCGGCGGGCGCCGCCAGCGCCGAGGATCTGCGCGAGCACCTCAGCGGGCGGGTCGCCAAGTGGTGGCTGCCCGACGAGTTCGCGTTCGTCCAGGAGATCCCCAAGACGAGCGTCGGGAAGTTCGACAAGAAGGTGCTTCGCGCGAAGCTGGCAGGCGACGAGCTCGAGGGGCGGGTGCTCCTGTCCTGAGCCTCTGCGGCCCGCACGGGCGGCTCTCCCCGGTGCGCCGCGGACCGGGTGTGACCGCCAACGGTGATAAACCTTGCGCCAACCAGGCAGGCCAAGGCCTGGGGACGGCGAACCAGAAACGATGCCTTGCCAGAAATCAGCGCGCCCAAAATCAGCCTCCGCTCCCTCAGGGGGCTCGGGCTCTCACCAAACGATCAACGGGAGGTTGGCATGACTCGGACCGATGTCATGGCCTCGAGCAGGCCACGGACAGCAGCTGCAGCGCCCATCAGGAAGCGGTCGATCGACCGGAGGCTCGCGCTTCTGCTTCCCGCCGTGCTGCTCGCGGCCCTCGCGCTCATGATCCCCGGTGCGGCCTTCGCCGCCTCGGAAGGCACGGCCGGCTACAACCAGACGCCGACCACGCCGGCGACCACGCCCACGACGGGCACCTCGCCGTCGAAAGAAGAAAAAGCGACCACACCGGCGGCCAAAGAAGAACCGGCCAAAGCCACCACGTCGCCGACGACCACCGAGAAAGCCGCCACGCTTCCGTTCACGGGCTTTGACCTCCGCTGGAGCCTCGCGATCGGGCTGCTCCTGATGGGAGCGGGCTTCTCGATCGTGTTCGTCCAGCGCCGCGAGCGTCGCGACCGGTCGCGCTGAGCGCCGCACAGGCCGAAGGGGTCTTCGTGAATGGCCGTCGGCTCTGCGCTGACGGCCATTCGCCGCTGCGCGCAGATAACGCGCTCACGCGCAGGGCCGCACGGCCGGCCCGGGTCGTCGGATGAGGATCTCGGCCGCCCGTGATGAGGACGTGCGCGGTATCGTGGCGATCTACAACGAGGTGCTCGCGGGCTCCACGGCGATCTTCAGCGAAGAGCCGGTCACGGTGGACTCCCAGCGTCTGTGGCTGCGCTCGCGCCGCGCGCAGGGCAATCCGGTGCTCGCCGCCCACGACGAGCACGGCCGGCTGATCGGCTTCGCCAGCTACGGCGACTTCCGGCCGTGGCCCGGATATCGCCACACGGTCGAGCACTCCGTCTACGTCGCCCCGGGCAGCCGCCGGCAGGGGCTCGGCCGGCGCCTCGTCGAGGAGCTTCTCGCACTGGCGGCCACGGCGGGCAAGCACGCCGTGATCGCCGCCGTGGACGGCGACAACGGTGCCTCGCTGGCGCTTCACGAACAGCTCGGCTTCGAGCCCGTCGGGCGCCTGCCGGAGGTGGCGCGAAAGTTCGACCGCTGGCTGGACCTCGTGCTGCTCGAGCGCAGGCTCTGAGCCGCCCGCCGGACAGGTCCCGGTTCAGGCGCCGGCGGCTTGCGGCTCGAAGGCCCGCTCGGGGGCGCTGGCGGCGAAGTCGATGATCGTCCGCGCGACCAGCTCGCGGTCGTCGGCCATCGGTATGTGGCCCAGCCGCGGGAGGTCCCGCCACGCCGCGGCCGGGACGAGCTCGCGCATGCGCCGTGAGTAGGTCCTCGCGGGCAGGATCCGATCCCTGGTCCCCCACGCGAGCAGCACCGGGCACGAGATGCCCGCGAGCGTCATCGGCGGGCCTTCGCGGAGGATCGCATCCATCAGGTCGAAGTAGATCGGGCAGGCCACCGAGTCGCGCACGAACTCGGCCGCGAGGGCGGGCTCCAGCAGGTCGGCCCGGGCCATCGCCTGTCCGAGCAGCAGACGGCGCAGGCGTGGGCGCGCCAGCGCCGTCTCGAGATGGGGCAGCATCAGCGAGCCGAGCCGGTGGGAGCGGGTGAAGAGCCTGCGCAGCCGTGCCTCGGCGCGAGACCCCTGCTCCCAGCCCCCAGCGGGCGAGAGCGCCACGACCGACCGGCCGCGGCCGCGACGCGCGAGCTCGAGCGCGATCCAGCCGCCGAGCGAGTTGCCCGCGAGGTGCGCGCTCTGCAGCCCGGCCCGGTCCATGTCGGCCTCCACGGCGTCGACGAGCGCGTCCACCGAGGTTCGCTCCGACGGGGGCAATTCGCTCCCACCGACGTGCCCGGCCAGTGTCACGGCGAGGACGTCATGCGCGGCCGCCAGCGCAGGCAGGACGGGCTCCCAGACGCGCCAGGTACCCGAGAAGCCGTGTATCAGCACGAGCGGCTCGCCAGTGCCGCCGCGGTGGTGGCCGACGCGATCCATGCCGCGACTCTAGCGCCGGAACGGGCGCCGCACAACGGCGAGAGCGGCGCGCGCCGCGAGTGCGTCAGACTGAGACCATGGCAACCACCACCGGCAGAGCCTCGATCAGCCGCGATCGGCGCCTTCCACGACTGTTCTGGTTCCCAGATCCCGTCAACGAGGTCTCGGCCCGGCTCCTCGCCGGTGGTGTGGTGCTGCTGTGCGTCTCCACGCTCCTGCTCGGCGCGTGGTGGCTCACGGCGGTGATCGCATACGGATTCCTCGCCCGTGTTCTCGCCGGCCCGACGTTGAGCCCGCTCGGTCAGCTGGTGACGCGCGTGATCACGCCGCGTCTCGGCGCCGAGCCACGGCCGGTGCCGGGTCCCCCCAAGCGCTTCGCGCAGGCGATCGGCGCCGTCTTCTCCGTGTCCGCGGCCGTCCTTGCACTCGGGCTCGGCCTGCACACGGCGTCGGCGGTCGTGCTCGCCCTGCTGATCATCGCGGCGACGCTCGAGTCGGCCTTCGGCCTGTGCCTCGGCTGCAGGGCGTTCGCCGGACTGATGCGCATCGGGGTCGTGCCGGCCGAGGTGTGCGAGCGCTGCAGCGACATTCGCGCCGGGGTGCCGTCGTGAGCTCGCGCCCCGGTTCGCTCCGTCGATCGGCACCTCGCCGGCGCCGCGAGGCCGGCCGCTAGCGCGCCCGCGGACGATGCTCTTCCGTCAGTTCACCCACGACGATCTCGGGTGTGCCTCCTACCTGATCGGCGACGATCGTGCCGGGATCGCGGCCGTCGTCGATCCGCGCTTCGAGATCGAGGAGTACCTCGAGCTCGCGCGCTACCGGGGTGTCAACATCGAGCACGTGCTCGAGACCCACAACCACGCCGACCACGTCTCCGGACACGGCCGCCTGGTGGCGGCCACCGGCGCGCGGATCCACGTTCACAGGCTGGCGCGCCCGGCCTACGACCACGAGCCGTTCGACGACGGCTGGGAGCTGTGGCTGGGGTCGCTGCTGGTGCGCGCGGCGCATACCCCCGGTCACCGTCCCGAGCACACCGCCTACCTCCTGATCGACACCGCCCGCGGCCCCGATCCGTGGGCCGTGCTGAGCGGCGACAGCCTGTTCGTCGGCGACGTCGCGCGCACCGACCTCGCGATCGAGCAGACCGAGGGCGCCCGGCAGATCTTCCGCTCGGTGCACGAGCGGCTGCTCACGCTGCCGGAGGACTGCGAGGTGTGGCCCGCCCACCTCGGCGGCTCGATGTGCGGCGGGGCGGGCATGGATATGAAGATCTGCTCCACGATCGGATTCGAGAAGCGGCACAACCCCACGCTCGCGATCCTCGACGAGGACCAGTTCGTCGCGCAGGCCGTCGCCGGGCTCGGTCCCCAGCCGCCGAACTTCGAGAAGATCGTCGCGCTCAACCGCGGCCCGCTGCTGACCGGCGGCGTGGAGGTGCCGCCCCTGTATCCCCGACAGGTCATCTCCCGGCGGGATCGGGGAGCACTGCTCGTGGACGTGAGGACCGACCTGCAGTTCGACGACGTCCACATCGAGGGCTCGATCTGCATCCCCTCGTTCAGCTCGGGCTTCGGATCGAAGCTCGCCTGGCTCGCCGATCACGACCGGGAGATCATCTTCATCGGGCGCGACGACGCCGACGGACGGCGGGCGGCCAAGCTGGCGCTGTCGGTGGGGGTGCGCAACGTGGCGGGCCTGCTGGCGGGCGGCATGACCAACTGGCGCCAGGAAAGGCATCCGGCGACACAGACGGAGCGCCTCGCCGCCGACGACCTGCTCGCCCGGCTCGCACGGGAACCACTGCTCCAGCTGCTCGACGTCCGCGAGCTGAGCGAGTGGAAGACGGGTCACGTGCCGGGCTCGCTGTTCACGCCGTGGCACGACATCAGCGGCATCCCCGAGGGGCTCGATCCGGCCCGGCCGATAGCCGTGATCTGCGCCGCCGGCGTGCGGGCGGCAACCGCCGCCAGCCTGCTGAGGCTCCACGGGGCGACCCGCGTGATCCACGTCACCGATGGCGGCGTGCCGCGGCTCGCCGCGGGCGGCCTGCGCCTGCAGCAGAGCTCGGACACCCCAGGCGAGGTCGCGGCCGACGCGCGGCGATCGGCCCACGTCGGCTGATCCCTGCGCCCTCCGCGCCAGCCGTCGGGGCACACCGCCTCAGCGGGCCGGCGCCGTCACCGTGAGCGCTCTCAGCAGGGCCTCCTGGCGGCCCACGGTCGCGCCCGTGACCGCGAGCCAGGCGCCGCCCACCTGCTGCCACGTGGTGCCCCCGCCCTGTGAGCCCCGGCGCACGACCCGACCCGCCCGGGCCCCGAGCAGCGTCGTGCCCGCCAGCTGCGAGGGCAGGCCCCGGCCGACGGCCAGCTGCAGGGTCGCTTCGAGGGTCCAGTCGCCCATCAGGAACGTGGCGCTGGCGCACGGCGGGTTCGCGAGGAAGGCCCGTTCGGCTCGCGAGAACACATAGGTCGTGTGCCCGACGGTGATTTCCCGGAACCGGCCGTGGACGCGCCAGCCGCCACGGCGGGCCAGCGCGGTCAGCACCGGGGGCGGGCCGGTCCTCGCGGTCTGCGAGAGGGCGCGCAGGCCGCCGGCCGGCCGGTAGGCGATCCAGCAGCGCGCGCCGCTCGGCCGCGTCGGGGGCGGCGCCGCACGGCCGGCGTCGACGGGCCCGACGGTGAGCGCCTGCAGAGCCGCGGCTCGCTGCGCGCTGTCGCGGCCGCCGGCCACCACCAGCCAGCTGGTCCCGTCACGCCGTGCCGCGATGTCGAGGGTGTTCGCCTCGTCGTCGACGATGTTGGTCATCGCCCGCCGGCGCGTGAGGATCCCGGGTCTGCCCGCGAGCGGCTGCATGCCGGGCAGCTCGGCGGGCATCCGCCCGGGTCGCCCGGCATCGAGCAGGATGGCTGCCGTGAAGCGCGTGCCGTGCAGGGTGAAGGTGGTGTCCAGGCAGGGCAGAAACGCCCTCCCGATGAGGCCGGGGTCTCCGATCGCCTGACGCAGCACCGTTCCGGAGAGCAGGACCACGGGAGCGCCTCGGCGCGGCGAGATCGAGCAGGCCCCCGTCGCGGGCGCAGCCGGCGCCCTCCATGACCGTGTGGCCTCGGTGACCGGCTCGGCGTACGGGTCGCCCGGGATCACCCGGCCGGTCGCGTCGAGTGCGCTCAGCTCCACGCCGGGGCCCCGCAGCAGGCGCAGCGGCAGCGAGAACACGGCCGCCCTGAATCCGAACGGCAGGCGTGCGTCGGGCCGTGTGAGGATCGTCGGCCCGCGCGCGACGCGGACGGCGGCGACCTGCGGCGCGGTGAACACGTACGACAGGCCGACCTCGCCGACACCGCCGTCCTGGGCACCGAACATCGGCGCCCCGACCGCCGGCGGCGCACCGTTGCAGCCCCCGGTGCCGAGGTCGAAGCTCTGGGATCCGCGGTAGGTCACCAGCGAGGTGCACCAGCCGATGACGCCCGTCTGCATCGACGGTGAGATCGAGATGCTGTAGGTCGAGCCGGGCGGCCCGTAGCCCTCCTGGATCGACGGCTGCCAGGACGGGAGCGCGGCGGTCAGCGGGCGCGAGCGCTCGCCCGAGAGCAGGCCGGCCGCCAGCGATGTACCGCCGGCGACGGCGAGCGCCACGAGCACGACTCCGAGGCGGGTGCTCGCGTGCGGCCACCGTCGTCGCAGTGTCTGCCGCTCGGCCGCGGGAGCTGCGGCCGCGAACCGTGCCCGCAGCTCCTCGCGGAGCTCGCCCAGGATCGGCAGATCGCGGTACTCCTCCGCGCCCGTGCTCACGGCCGCTCCTCCGCCTCTGCCGCCGTGGCGCGACGCAGCGCCCGGATGCCGCGGCTCACGCGCGCCCTTGCCGCAGGTTCGCTGATCTGCAGCGCGTGCGCGATCTCCGTGTAGCTGCGCTCCTGGATCACGTGAAGGTCGAGCGCCACCCGCTGCTCATGGCTCAGCTGCGAGAACGCGGCCTGCATGCGCTGCTCGGCCTCGCTGCAGTCGGCCAGGCGCTCGATCGCCGACGCCTCCGCGGCGGTCAGCGTCCGTAGCTCGCTGTCGAGGCGGGCGACCGCGCGCCGTTCCCGCTCCCTGCTCCTGAAGTGGTCGGCGAGCTTGCTCGCCGCTATCCGGTACACCCAGGCAGCCCGTTGCCCCGGCGTCGCCGCGCGACAGCGGCCGCGCTGCTCGAACGCGGCCAGGAACGTGGCGCCGAGCAGGTCCATCGCCAGCTGCGGGTCGCCCGTCCGCCGCGCGAAGAAGCCGAGGAGGTCCCTTGCGACGGAGTCATAGCAGGCGAGGAACTCGCCCTCATCCATACCGACAGCCTGACCGCTCGGCGGGCTCCATGCGACCACAGACGCACGGGCGGCGCTCGCTGTGACGCGGGCGGACGGGGGGCGGCCGATCGCCCCCCGCCGCGGGCGCGTGCTAGCCGCGCGCGGGCAGCTGCTGGACGGACCAGCGGTTGCCGTCGGGGTCCTCGAAGAACACGAACGAGCCCCACGGGAACTCGGTCACCTCGCTCACATCCACTCCACGACCGGCGAGCTCGGCCCGCGCGGCGCGCGCGTCGGCGACGATCAGCTGCAGGCCGCGGGCCGAGCCGGGCTCGGAGTCGACGATCCCGCTCCCGAACGCGATCGAGCACGCCGATCCCGGCGGCGTGAGCTGCACGAAGCGGATCTCCTCGCTCACCGCGTGGTCGTGTTCGGCCACAAAGCCCGCCTTGTCGGTGTAGAAGGTCTTCGCGCGGTCCACATCGGTCACGGGGATCGCCACGAGTTCGAGCTTGAAGTCCATGCTGCCTGCCTTTCGCAGTCGTGAGTTTCGTTGACAGCGTCACGCTATGCCCCAATGCGGTCAATAGCTGTCCGCATGGGGTGCGAGCCTTTCGCCGCGCATGCTCGACACCTCGGCAAGGCTCCTGAAGCTCCTCTCGCTGATGCAGGCGCGAGCCGACTGGACCGGTCCGGAGCTGGCCGCGCGACTCGACGTCGGCGTCCGCACGGTGCGCCGCGACGTCCGGCGGCTGCGGACGCTCGGCTATCCCGTCGATGCCGCGCCCGGCGTGGCCGGCGGGTACCGCCTCGGCGCCGGCGCCGCGCTGCCGCCCCTGCTGCTCGACGAGGAGGAGGCGGTCGCCGTCGCGGTCGCGCTCCGCACCGCGGCGAGCACCAGCGTGTCAGGCATCGAGGAGACCGCGCTCCGCGCGCTCGCAAAGCTCGAGGGGGTGCTGCCGCCGCCGCTGCGCCGCCGCGTCAGCGCGGTGAGCTCGGCGCTGGTGCCCTACCCGAGCTTCGGCGCGCCCGTGGACGCCGGGCTGCTCGCCCTCCTCGCCGCCGCGATTCGCGACCGCGAACGGCTGCGGCTGCGCTACCGCGACCACGCGGGCACGTCGACCCGCCGCGTCGTCGAGCCGCATCGGCTCGTCCCGACCGGGCGCCGCTGGTATCTCGTCGCCTGGGACACGGGCCGTGAGGACTGGCGCACGTTCAGGGTCGACCGGATCGAGCCGGCGCCCTCCGCCGCGGGCCGCTACACCGCTCGCGAGCCACCCGCGGTGGACATCGCGGCCTACGTCGCGCGCGGGGTCAGCGCCGCCCGCGACCCACATCGGGCACGCGTGCTCCTGCACGCTCCGCTCGCGGCCGTCGCACCACGTGTCCCGGCGTCCACCGGCACGCTGGACTCCCTCGACGAGCACACCTGCCTGCTGCACATCGGTGCCGACTGGCTCGGCGGCCTGGCGATCTATGTCGCAGCGATCGGCGTTGACTTCGAGGTCCTCGACCCGCCCGAGTTCGCGGCTGAGGTCCAGCGCCTCGCCGAGCGCTTCACGCGCGCGGTCGAGCGGCCGGCGGGGGCAGCGCGACGCGTTCGATGAGGGCCGGCGCCCCACCGGGCCACCTAAGCTGGGCAGAACCAGCCAGCCAACCACCGGGAGCTCTCGATGCACGCTGCAGTCGTACGGTCATTCGACAGGCCGCCGCGGTATGAAGGTTTTCCCACGCCGTCGCCGAGCGGCGCGCACGAGATCGCGGTCGATGTCCTCGCCGCCGGCCTTCATCCGCGGGTGCGCTCAGGCGCCTCAGGCAGCCACTACACCAGCACGGACGCGCTCCCGCTGATACCGGGCGTCGACGGCGTCGGCCGATCGCGTGGGGGAGAGCTCCTGTACTTCGTCGCCTCCGACGGTGTGCTCGGCTCGATGGCGGAGCGGACCGTGATCGACCGCCGGCGCGCCGTCGCGCTGCGGGACGACGCGGACGTGCCGGCGATCGCCGCCGGCATGAATCCGGGCATGTCCTCGTGGGTCGCTCTGCGCAGGCGGATCTCCTTCACCGCCGGGCAGAACGTGCTGATACTCGGCGCCACCGGCAATGCCGGCCGGATGGCCGTGCAGATCGCCAAGTTCCTCGGCGCCCATCGCGTGGTGGCGGCCGGCCGCGACCCAGAGCGACTCGTCGCGCTCTCGCGCCTCGGGGCCGATCAGACGGTGTCCCTCGCCGCCGAGCCCGACGAGATCGACGGTGCGCTCGGCGCCGCAGGGGCCGACGTGGATGTCGTGATCGACTACCTGTGGGGATCGGTCACCGAGCGCGCGATCCCGGCGCTCGTCAGAGACCGCACGCAGCGCAGCAGGCCGCTGTCGTGGATCGAGATCGGGTCGATGGCAGGCACGACGATCTCGCTGCCCTCGGCGGCGCTCCGTGCGGCCAACGTGCAGCTGCTCGGCAGCGGCCAGGGCTCGCTCGAGACCGCGCAGATCGCACAAGAGCTGCCGGCGCTCGCGGATCAGATCTCAGCTGGCACGTTCGCGGTCGAGCCCGTCCCGATCCCGCTGAGCGACGTCGAGTCCGTCTGGCACAGCGAGACCGCGCCAGGGGGGCGCGTGGTCTTCACGACGTGAGGGGTCGCGTCCGGCGATGTCGTGATCAGAGCAGTTCGACCAGCCCGACGCCGATCAGGTACAAGCCGGCGACCGCGGAAATGACGACCGCAGCGGTGCGCCCGTTCCGTGCGAACCATGCGTTGATCGCCTCCAGGACCTGGGAGCCGCGCGCCGGGAAGGCGAGCAGGATCAACATCGGTATCTCGATCATCCAGAGCATGATCAGCAGTGCGAGCACGAGGTACACGAGCTGCTGGGCCGTCGACGCGTCGGTGTCCGCGATTGCCTTCACAACCCCCATGAAGATCGGGGAGGGAACGACGTACAGGACGACGCCGAGCACCAGAACCAGCCGGGCCGTCTCCAGGTAGCGGTCGATTTTCGACGGTCCCGCATCCGCTGTCGGGCCGGCGGGGCGGCGAGTGCGCAGGCGGGCGGCGAGCAGGATCAGGACCAGGCCGGCGAGGATGTAGATCCCGGCACCGACCGTACGCGCCGGCTTGCTGCTCGACCCCACTTCGCTGAACAGGAGGAGCATCAGCGAGCCGGTGACCAGCACCGTCAGAAACGCGCTGGTGACGAGCAGGAGCACGCGCAGCCGCACCTGAGTACCTCGCCCCAGCGCGATCACCGCCGCCAGCGCGGGTGGATAGATCGAGGCCGCGAGGGCGAGTGAGATGGCTTCGGAGGGCATCAAACGAGCCGGCGGGGCCATCGCTTGCCCCGCCGGCTCAGCATCATCGCCGATCGGCTCGGCGCGAGTGTGCGCGGCAGGCGAGCGCGCGCTCGAGTAGCAGGGAGCGCTCGCGGTCGTTGTCGCACAGGTCGGCGGCACGCTCGAACTCCTCGTGCGCCTCGGCCATCCGTCCCAGGCGCACGAGGACGTCGCCGCGCACACCGGGCAGCAGGTGGTAGCCGCGCAGCGCCGGCTCGTCGGCCAGCGAATCGAGGAGCTCGAGCGCGGCCTCGGGACCGAAGGCCATGGTGACTGCCACGGCGCGGTTCACCTCCACGACCGGGGAGCCGGTCAGCGCCGCGAGCCCGTCGTAGAGGGCGAGGATCCTCGGCCAGTCGGTCTGCTCGACGCTCGGGGCCTGGGCGTGGCAGGCGGCGATCGCGGCCTGTAGCGCGTACGGGCCGAGTGCGCCGCTGAGCTCCTGGGACCGCTGCAGCGCGGCAAGGCCGCGCTGCACGAGCAGATGGTCCCAGCGCGCCCGGTCCTGGTCGGCGAGCAGCACCGGTTCCCCGTGCGGCCCTACGCGGGCGCGCAACCGTGATGCCTGTAGCTCCAACAGGGCGAGCAGGCCCTGGACCTCGGGCTCGCGGGGCATCAGCGCTGCGAGGATCCTCGCGAGGCGCAGGGCGTCCTCACACAGGGCCGGGCGGACCCAGTGCTCGCCGGCGGTTGCCGCATAGCCCTCGTTGAACACGAGGTAGATCACCTCGAGCACAGCCGCCAAGCGCTCGGCCAGTTCGTCGCGAGCAGGAACCTCGAATGGCACACGCGCCTCGGCAAGTGTGCGCTTTGCGCGGACTATGCGCTGGGCGATCGCGCCCTCGGAGGCGAGAAACGCCCGCGCGATCTCCGGCGTCGACAGGCCACCGAGCAGGCGCAGCGTCAGCGCGACGCGCGCCTGCCGCGACAACACCGGATGGCAGGTCATGAAGATCAGGCGCAGGACGTCGTCCTCGACGTCGTCGGCACGCGCAGCGAGGTCTGCTCGATCGAGCTGTTGCAGGGCTTCCAGCTCGCGCCGGATCAGCTCCTGCTTGCGCTCGAGCGTGATGCGCCGGCGTAGTGCATCGATGCCCCTGCGCTTGGCGGTCGCCATGAGCCACGCGCCGGGCCTGTCCGGGATCCCCGATACCGGCCACTGCTCGAGCGCGGCGATGAGCGCGTCCTGGGCCAGGTCCTCCGCCACCGCCACGTCGCGCACGATGCGAGTCAGCCCGGCTATCAGCCGGGCCGACTCGATGCGCCAGACGGCGTCGATCGCACTGTTGGTGGCCGAGGGCGTCACGCGGCTACTGCCCGGCGGCCTGCTCGCGCAGCCGCTCATTGGCCTCGCGCAGCTCGGGCGTCAGCTGCTCGCCGAAGTCATCAGCCTCGAAGATCTGGCGCAGCTCGATCTCGACCCCGCCGCCGAACGGCGCCCGCTTGAGCCACTCGACCGCCTCCTCGCGCGATGCGCACTGCCAGATCCAGTAGCCCGCGACCAGCTCCTTGGCCTCGGTGAAGGGACCATCGATGACGGTGCGCTCGCTGCCGTCGAAGCGGACCCTGGCGCCCCTGGACGTCGGGTGCAAGCCCTCCCCGGCCAGCATCACGCCCGACTTGACCAGCTCTTCGTTGTACTTCGTCATCGCCTCCAGAGTCTCGGTGCCGGGCATCTCGCCCGCCTCGGACTCCGGGCTCCCCGGAACCAGAACCATGAACCGCATCTCTCTCTCCTTCTGTTGGGTGGGCTGCCTCTACCCGCACGTCGAACGAGGACGGCCGAAATCGACACTCCCGCATGTTCCCTCCTTCGGCGCCCGGCGCCCGGCGCCCGGCGTGGGATCTGGCCGGGTTGCGCTCAATCCTGATCTGAGCTGCGGTTCGCGAGGCGCAGGCCCTGGCCCGCGTGCGCTGCTAGGACTCAATGCTCGGTGGGTAGCTACTGAACAGCCACCGGCCGTTGACCCTGACGAGGGTTGTCTGACCGGGGATTCCGCTGGGACCGATCGCCGTGGCGTGTGCACCGTGGATGCTGAGCTTCAGGTGGGCCATGACCTGCGCGACCTCGATACGCCAATCGCGGGCCGTGAAGCCGGAGTCGTCGACTCCGGGGGTCTTGTGTCGCAGCACGTTCTGCAGGGCATCGAACGTGTGTGTGCATGTGCCATGGCCGCCGGCCGTGAACGAGGTGACGCCGCTGGCGGTCAGGCGAGAGCAGACAGCGCTGGCCGGGCCGAAGTACTCGGCGGTCAGGACGCTGCGGTAGACGGCTCGGATCTGGGGGCTGGAGCCCCCGGCGGCACTCGCTGTGGCGCCGCTCATCGCGACCGCTGCCAAGACGATCGCAACTGCAGTCGTCGTCGCTCGGAAGCTCATCCCGGGCACACTCTACAGTCGGCGGGCGGCGCCCTCCCAGCAGCGCGACACTTACCGACCGACTTGGCCGGTCGGTCGTCTCGTGACCACGGTAGAGACGGCTGTGAGTCTGCCGGTGCGGTAGGCCCAGGTGGTGGTCGCGCGCCCGGAGGCGCAGCAGGTCGGGTCGTTCGGTCCGTACCAGTACTCGGCAACGACGATCCGGCCGTTGACCCACTTGACCTTTCCCAGCAACGGCACGTGCGACACCTTCGCACGGTGGGGCTGTTGGGGCGTGATCAGACCCACGGCGCGCGGGTCCGTCGCCGAGCCGGCGAAGACGACCTCGGCAAAGCGGATCTGACCGTCCGCGGTCCCGCCGTTGTTGGAGCAGACGACATCGACCGCGGCCCCGGGCCCGACGCCGCCAAGCTGACCATAGGTCACCTCGTATGCGGCCACGACTTGAACGAGGTCGCGGTTTGCACCGGAGCTGTTGACGTCCCCGAACCCGGTGTGCGAGATCTGCGCGACATGGTTGTGGAGGAGGATCGGACTGTTCGCTCTGCAGGCCGCGCCCGGCAGGGTCTCGTTCTGCCAGCCGACCGCCTGGAGCGGCAGAGTGGTCTGCGCGGACGCGACCGCGGCGACGCCCACGACAGCGGCCAACGCCGTGGCACCGGCGAGGCCACCGATTCGATGCTCATGTCTGGTGACAACTCGATTAGGCACGGGGTTGGCTGCCGCTCCTGTGTTTCCGCGCTCACGCCGGCGAGGCGGGACTGCGCACATCATTCTCACACGCTCCTCGGCTGGATCGGATGGTCTGACCGTTGCCGGACGGTTGCCACGGCTCGTGGCCAGGCGGCGTGGCCGCTTGGCGGCGTCCGAGGCGGCGCGTGTGAGGGGTTCTGCGGGTGCTGCTGCAGCCGGGAGCCCTGTAGATTGCTGCCTGGACGCTTATCGGGGCAGTGCGCACCTTGGGGTTGGTATCGACTTGAGTGACGCGGCCGCGGCCACGCATGATGACGGTGAGGCTTGGCTGTTTGAGCGCGATGCGGTGCTCGAGGCGATCACCGATGCGCTCGGGGAGGTTGAGCTTGGTTGTGGCGAGGTCCTGCTGCTCGAAGGCTCAGCGGGCGTCGGCAAGACGTCTCTCCTCGCGCAGGGCACGCGCGCGGCACGAACGGTCGGCTTCCGCTGCGGCTCTGCGGTCGGGAGTCCGATGGAGGTGGGTCTGCCGTTTGGGCTCATCGGCCAGGCGATGATCGAGCTCGGCGGCTCCGACGTCGACCATGTCGTCGAACTGCAGCGCTTGGGGGATCCCTCGGCGCGCCTGTATCGGATGTTTCGATGGTTGGCGAATGTTGCCGCCGAGTCGCCGCTGCTGTTGACGCTCGACGACCTGCATTGGGCTGATCCCGACTCGCTTGTGCTGCTCGGCTTTCTCGCGCGCCGCGTGAGTGGCACCCGAATTGTGCTGCTCGGCTCTCTGCGGCCGGAGCCTGATGACGCTTCTGCGCTCGCGCGCGAGCTGCTCGGCGGCGGCCACGCGCGCGTGCTGGCCGTCGAGCCGCTCAGCCGCGCAGCGTCGGTCGCGCTTCTCGAGCGGGCCGCGCCGGGCGCGCTCGATTCTGTGCAGTCCGAAAGCGTGTGGCGGGCGTGCGCGGGCACGCCACTATTGCTGCAGGCTGCGGCGCGGACGCTCGGCGGCGGCGGCTCGCTGCCGGAGGTCTCGCGCGAGGACCGGTTCGGACCGTCGCTATTGCTCGAGCGGTTCGCCGGCGTGAGCGGTGACGGGCTCGCCTATGTACGAGCGGCGTCGATCCTGGGAGTGCGGTTCTCCATCACCGTTGCCGGCGCGCTCGCCGGGCTCGACAATCTTCAGGCTGCGAGCGAGCACGCGCGGCTGGTGCGCGCGCGCCTGCTGGAGGACCTCGGCGGCGGTGACGCTTCGTTCGTGCATCCCTTGTTCGCTCAGGCGCTTCTGGAGGCGATGCCGGTACCTGAGCGCGAGCGCAGCCATCGCGAGGCGTTCCGGCTGCTGATTGCGCGTGGTGCGTCCGACGCGATGGCGGCCGAGCACGCCGTCGCGGCGCGCTTGTGCGGAGACGCTCAGGCGGTCGAGGTGTGTGCCCGCGCCGGTCGCCTCGCGCTGGCGCAGGGCGCGCTCCAGGCCGCCTCGGCGCACCTGGCAAACGCCGTCGAGCTTGCAGGGCCGGCGGTGTCCGACGAGCTGCTGTTGGAGTATGCCCTTGCGCTTGGGATGTGCGGGCGGCTCGACACGGTGGGCGAGGTCTGCGGACGGCTGTTTGCGCGTGAGCATCTCGCTCCATTCGTTCGCGCACAAGCGCTCTCGCTGCTCGCCCGGGTCGCAACGCAGGCGGGCCACCCGGAGGAGGCTCGACGACGGTACGAGGAGGCCGCTCGGGCAGCCACGCTCGCCGGTCCGGCGACTGAGGTGGCGACCCTCACCGACGCAGCGGTCAGCTTTCACTTTGCTGCCCCGATCCCCTGGACACTCGCCATGATCTCGCGGGCGCTGACGATCGTGGCGGCCGACGATCAGCCGACGCGTAGGCCACTCGAGCTCGTGCAGGCATATACGTCGCTGATGGGTGGCGATCCATGGGGCGTCGAGCTGCTCGTGCGTGAAGCGGGCCGTTGGTCCAGCCGAGTCGACGGCGAGGACGCTTCAAGTGAGGGTGGGGTCATTCACACGCTCAACGTGTTCAAATTCATCGAGGACTTCGTCGGGACCACGCAGGTGTTCGAGCGCGAATATGAGCGCGCGGTGGAGAGCGGCGTGCCGCTGTTGATCGCCACTCTGGCGCTTGCCTATTCGGACACGCTGCTGCGGCTCGGACGTCCCCGGGAGGCGCTCGAGCTGGTGCAGCGGGCGCTCACCCAGAGCGGGCTCTCACCCGCTCCGTGGACGGACATCGCGCTCGCGGCGATCCTGACCGAGCTCGGCTGCGAGGAAGATGCCCGTCTGCACGTCGAGGGAGTGCGATCGTTCCTCGCGAGGATGCCCTCGCAGTACTACGCGCCCGTGTGGCTCTGGCTGGATCTGCTCGACGCCAGGCGCCTCATGGCCATGGGCGAGCCGAAGCACGCGTCCGAGGGAATGTTGCACGCCGCCTCCACAGCACGCTCGACCGGATGGCGCGAGCCATGCATCGTGCCGTGGGCCGGGGTCGCGATCGAGGCGCATCTGGCCGCCGAGCGCACAGATCGCGCTCACGCGGTCATCGAGGATCTGCGATCGTTCAGCGAGCGTCTCTCCTGTCGCTGGCCGCGCGCGGCGCTGGAGCTCGGTAGTGCGCGACTGGCCGGGGAGGAAGGCGCCATCGAGGTGGCTGATCGTCTGTTCGAGAGTGCGCTTGAGATGCATGCCGAGCTCCCGATGCCGATCGCCCACGCCGAGGCACTCCTGGCCCACGGCACCCACCTGCGCCGCACCGGCCGACCACGCCTGGCGCGCGAGCCGATCACCCGAGCCCTGGAGCTGTGTGAGCGCGCAGGCGCCGAGCGCGTGACGCGCCTGGCCCGCACCGAGCTCGCAGCTACAGGCGGCAGACGGAGACGGCCGAAGACCGACCCCTCCCAGCTGACAGCGCAGGAGGAGCGCGTGGCCTCGCTGGCCGCCGAGGGAATGACCAATGTGCAGGTCGCCTCGGCGCTTCACCTGTCACCCAAGACGGTTGGTCATCACCTCCAGAGCGTATACCTGAAGCTGGGGATCCACTCAAGACGAGAGCTGATCCGCCGCGCACGGCCGCCGATCTAGCAGCGAGATCCACGACTACGCCTCGGAAGCCCGGTATCCGCTCTAAAGATGGGGCGCTCGCCCGATGCTAACCGGGGCGAAGGCGTCTAACGTCCCGCTTTCGATGGCACTGGCCCAGCGACGCGCCTACCTGATCATTGGCGAGCCCCGAGCAACCTAAGGAGCGGGGCGCGACGAGCCGGGGCGTGCTGCGTGGACTGGGCGGGCCGCCGGGCGAGGCCCAGCGTGCGGCTCGTCGCCGTCCGGATCCGCAAATTAGGGGGCACCATGTCTAGCCCGCCGGACCGCGTGCAGACTGCACCAAAAGCTACGGTGACTGATGGGGTGGCACTTCCAGGGCGGGTAACACACTTTCGAGAACGGGGGAGCATGATGCTTGTGCCGGCCTATCGTGGACAGACGGCGCCGAGTGGCTCGGTGGCCGATGGTGTGGCGCTGCGCGTCCGCGCGCTGCTCCCGCGCGGTGCGATCCTCGCAGTCCTGGTACTTCTGCTGGGCCTCGGGGTTGCGCTACAAGACGGACTGCGGAGCGGACGCCCTCCAATCTCACAGGTCTCTGCGCGCTCGCACGGCTTCGCGCGAAAGGGGCTCTTGAGTCTTCCCTTGGCGGCGCGGGGACCAGTCTCCGCGGCGCTGGGCGCCGATAGTCCGACATACCGGGTCAGCGCCGACCGGGGTGGGTTCAGGGCGGCGAGCCCCGCGCAGCATCTGCTGAGCACCTTCTCAAGTGCCGGCGTGTCTGTGGCCTCGGGGGCGACACGCGTGGGACTCCGCCTGCGCGGCGCGGGCTACGGGTCCTCGCTTACGGCGCTTGGCGGGGTCGCACCCCAGGTTCATGGAAACCGCGTCGTCTACGCATATCCGGGTCTGAGCGAGTGGTACTCAAACGGCCCGCTCGGCTTGGAGCAGGGCTTCACGATCGCACGGGCTCCGGCCGGCCATGCGGCCGCACCGTTGACGCTGTCCATGACGCTCTCCGGAAACGCCCAGGCGTCGCTCGCCAAGGGCGGTGAGAGCATCGCTCTGACCCGTGCCGACAGCGTTCTGCGCTACACGGGCCTGTCCGCGACCGACGCCCGCGGGCACTTTTTGCGCAGCCGGCTTGCGCTTGAAGGCGGCCGGCTGCTGCTTCGTATCGACACGAAGGGTGCCCGCTACCCACTGCGGATCGACCCGTTCGTCCAACAGGGCGGTCCGCTCACTCCGGCGTCCGGCGAAGAGGACGGGGAAGGCGGCTTCGGCGCGACCGTGGCGCTATCAGGCAACGGCAACACAGCGCTGGTCGGTGCGCCCGCGGACAACAACAACTGGGGCGCGGCGTGGGTGTTCGCGCGCAACAGCAACAATGAATGGGAACAAGTCGGCAAAAAGCTCTTCCCCGCCAACGAGGTGATCGGGTTTAAGCCTGATGAATCCCGGTTTGGCGACAGCGTCGCGCTTTCCTCCGATGGAAGGACCGCGTTGATCGGCGGCCCCGCCGACAGCGCGTGCCGTGGCGCGGTGTGGGTGTACCAGTACAACGCCAGTTCGACCAAATACGAAGAAAGCCAAAAGCTCATAGGGCAGGACGGCTCGGCGGATTGTGGTGGCGAAGGAGGCTCGTTCGGATGGAGCGTCGCGCTGTCCTCGAGTGGAAACACCGCGTTGATCGGCGGCTACAGAGGCGATCCCACGGCCGGCGGCCAGGTCTGGACCTACATGCGTAGCGGCTTTGGCTACCAGTTCAAAGAAGGGCAGAGGATCCCGCAGCCTTCCAGCGCCGAAGGGCTGTTCGGCTGGAGCGTCGCGCTGTCAGGTGACGGCGATACCGCGCTCGTTGGCGGCGGTGAATACACGCGGCTGTACCGGTTCGAAACAGGCGAGTGGACATACGAGCAAACGCTAACCGGGGGAACCAGCGGCACAGAAGACTATCCCCAAGTCGCACTGTCCTACGATGGTGATACTGCCCTGGTCGGAGAGTACGACGCCGACGCGGCGTTTGTGTTCACGCGCCCGAGCTTCACGTCCTCCTATGCCCAGCAGGCAAAGCTCACGGCTACAGGAGCCTCCTACCTGGGCGCGGACGTCGCGCTGTCAGGAGATGGCAACACGGCGTTGATCGGGGCTTCCGGGCCGTTCTTGTTTACGCGCAACAGCAATAATCAATGGGGGCAGACCGAAGACCTCAAAAACGGAGGGGGAAGTGTGGCGCTGTCCTCCGATGGCAGTACGGCGTTCAGCGGTGAAGGCGAAGAATTCGGTGAAGCGTTTGCGTTTACGACGTTGACCGGGAGCCAGTCGAGCACATCGACCGCTCCGGCCGGCTCGGCCTCGGCGACAGTTGGCCAGCTGTCAGCCACCGCGAGCGGCGGCGAAGGCACGGTCACGGTCGGGCAGTACTCCTCCGATCCCGTACGTGAGCCGTCCTTCACGAGCAGCGGCCAGTACGTAGATGTCGAACTCAGCTCGGGGGGCACGTTCACAAAGCTGGAATTCACCCTGTGTGGTCTTCCCGCGAGCACCACCAGCCTGAAATGGTGGAACCCTGAAGGCTACGACCCGAGCACGATGAATGACACGGGTGAATGGGAAACCGTCTCGAACCAGACGCCAGAGTCGGGAGGCTGCATCACCGTCACGATCGAACCCTACCCAAACACGAAGCCCGACCTCAAACAGATGGAAGGCACGGTGTTTGTCGGCGCCCTCGGGGGCGGCCAGGCTGCGCCGGAAATTGGCCACTGCTACAAGGTCCCAGGTGCCAAAGTCGGTAGGACGACCGTCTACTCGGGAGCGTACACGAGCTCGAAATGCATCACAAAGAGCGAAACGAACTCGGGTGAGTACGAATGGGCGCCCGGGTTTACCAACGGCGGCTTCACCGGCGAAGGCGGCGCGATGACCTTGGCGGTCGCGGGTAAAGCTACGATCACCTGCAAAGCCAGCAGCGACAGCGGGGACTACACGGGCCTGAAAGGCCAGTCCGTGGGCATCACGCTGAAGGAATGCGCGACTACGGGCCGACATGGCGCGCCCTGCCAGTCCTCCGGGCAGTCCTCCGGCGTGATCGTCTCTGCGACGCTCGCCGGGTCGATCGGCTTCATCGATCAGGAACAGGGGCTGGCGGGTGTCGACCTCGCTCCGGCAAGCCCCGGAGGAACGGTGCTCGCGACCTTCGACTGCGGCGGAACCGAAGAGCGGATTGAAGGCTCGGTTGTAGGAACGGCCGCAGTCGACGACACCACCACGCACGGGAGCGTGAAGTTCAAAGCGAGCGCGGGCAAACAGGTCCCCGAAGCCCTTGAAGGCGGGACTGCGGACACGCTGAGCCTCTCGACCGGCCCGACAGGGTCGCCCTCGGTCCGGCCGGCCACCCTGTCGGGGAGCTTGCCCCAGATCAGCAGCGAACCACTCGAGATCAAAGCGCTGCTCGCGCCGTTCTCGCTGAGCGTCTCGGCCACCAGCGGCCCGCCCGGCACGCTCGTGACGCTGAAGGGCTCAGGCTACATCCCGGGGGACACCATCACCGCAAAGTTCCAGGGCAACAACCCCGTGCCACACGAACCCAAGATAAACACGACATACCCGCCCGTCACCGTCAGCGCCGCCGGCAAATTCGAAACCCAGATCGAAATCCCGACCAACGTCGGCACCGGTGCAGGCAAGATCAGCATCTCGAGCAAACACACCGGCGCGGTCCTCACGGAACCATTCAATGTCACACAACCACTCGCCTGAGTGCGCATGACACGGCGGCTCGAGCTCCCGAGGCCCAGGTTCCCCCGGGGACATCGAGGGAGTATCCCGACATCTGCGGAGGAGGGTTAGCTCGCGTCCGCCGGTGCGTCGAAAGCAGGCCGCCGGTTTAGCCCCGAGCGCGTAGCCCCCACGGCGGGGTCACCGGGCCCGCGCCAGAGCACCGCGACGGAGCCGCACCCTGCGGCCGGCCATCGGGAGCCGCCCGAGGGTAGCCAGCCGCGGCGGTGCTTGGGGCAAGGCGGCCCGGCAATGGCGTCGTCCGGCGAGCCTGCTGGTGCTCGTCCGCTGTATCCCGACAGCTCCCGCGTCGATCTGGGCGCGAGCATCCCCCGGGACCCGATAGACGGAAAGCCAGACGCGGTCATCGCTGACCGCCGGTGGCGCGCGACCTGGGCAATCCCATAAATGTCGATAGATTTAGTAGTCAATATGCGCGTGGACCGTACACAACGGTTCATGATCAACTCCCCGAGAACGGATACCCGATGAAAACTTCTGGCACGAACGCGTTGACCCAGCAACAGCGCCGTCGCATCCAGGCGCTGCCGGCGGGCTACACCGTCATCAGCACCAGGGGCTACCAGATCCTCGTGCGGCGCCCCGATGGACGGCCGATGCGCGTGCGGCCGAGCGGACGCCTCGTAGCGGCCGACCTGGTTGAGAGGGTCCAGTCCTACCTGCATGTCCCTGCCGCCTAGGATTGACAACGTCGGGTCAGGCGGGGATCGGTGAGCGTCAGCGCGTCGTCGACGCCGATCACAGAACCGTTGTCCCGGCCGGCACCCTCGGCGTTGCTGCATCGGACGACAAGCGAGCGTCTTTATGACCTGCAGCCACGTTCCTGCTTGGCGGCAACGGTCATCGCCGCAGACCGCCAACCGTGGCGCCTCGCATGATCGCAGTCAGCGGATCTACGCCGCCCCCTATCGGAGCCGAGCGATCGGACATCGGAAGCCCTCGATTTGCAGGGGAATCGCTGTCATGACGACAACAGATGCGGATGAGAGGACTCGAACCTCCACCTGGTTGCCCAGACACGGACCTGAACCGTGCGCGTCTACCAATTCCGCCACATCCGCGTGCTGGTGGGAAGGCCAAGATACCGCACGCGCCCAGCAGGGGCGACCGAGCTTGGCCGGCGGACGTCCACCGGGCAGGGGCTCCTCCGCGGCGGCCGCAGCGCGTGCTTTGCTAGCCTCGGGACAGCCGCAGCGCGCCGCTATCGTCCAGGGGACTAGGACGCCGCCCTCTCATGGCGGAAACCCGGGTTCGAATCCCGGTAGCGGTATACCGAGGGGCCCCGAGAGTCGGGGCCTTTCGCGTTTTCGGGGGTCCCAGGATCCCTGCGGGATACTCCCTGCCATGTCTGAGGAGTCCACGACCCCCGACCCGGTGCGGCTGATTCGCGATCTGTTCGAGGCGATGGACCGCGACTGGGACATCGACGCACTCGAAGCCGCTTGGGCACCCGACATCGTGTGGGACATGTCGCAGTCGGCCCTGGGCACCCTTCACGGCAGGGCTGAGGTCCGCGAGTTCCTCGAAAGCTGGTGGGCGACGCGGGATGACCACCACCACCACATCGAGGAGGTCCGTGATTACGGGTACGGCGTCGTGTTGATCGTGCTGCTGGAAGATGGCCGCCCGGTGGGAAGCCAGGGGCGTGTACAGGCGCAGAACGTGATGGTGCACGAGTTGGTCGACAGCAAGACCGTCCGGATCGCCTCCCACGCGGACATCGACGAGGCCGGTGCGGCCGCCGAACGCATCGCGCAGGAACGGGCTTAGACGGTGACCGAGGCGTCCACGGCCCCCGGCCCGGTCGAGCTTGTGCGTAGGCAGTTTGAGGCTGGGAATCGCCGTGATCTCAACGCCGTGACGAGTAGCTTCGCTCCGGATGCCGTCTTGGACGGAAGGGCGTTGGGGGACCGCTTCGAGGGGCGGGCGGCTATTCGCAGCTTCATTGACGACTGGTTTGGAACATACGACGAGCTGGAGTTTGGGCTTGAGGAGGTCCGCGACGTCGGCAATGGGGTCGTGTTCGCCGTGGTCGTTCAGGACGGTCGTCCGGCTGGCAGCGCGGGTCACGTTCGACAACGCGAGCGGTGGGTCTACGTCTGGGTGGGAGGCTTGATCGCACGCCTTACAACCTACGAAGTCGACGAGGGCCGTGCTGCCGCCGAACGGCTCGCAAAGGACCGGGGGTAGGCGATGTCGGAGAACCTCGCCCTTGTGCGCTCGCTCTACGCCGACTGGGAACGCGGCGATTTCAGCAGGACTGACTGGGCGCATCCCGACATTCAGTTCCTGATCCCGGACGGGCCGGAGCCCAGCAGCTGGACGGGGCTTGCTGCGGTCAGTGATGGCTGGGCGGAGTTCATGCGTGGCCTCACCGACGTCTACAGCATCGCCGAGGATTGCCGCGAGCTCGATGACGGTCGCGTTCTCGTGCAGGCGTTGTACGGCGGTCGCGGAAAAACGAGCGGGATCGACGTCGAGGGGCATGGCACGATGGTCTTCGACGTCAGCGACGGCAAAGTCACGAAGATGATCCGCTATTGGGACCGCGCTCGCGCCCTTGCCGACCTCGGCCTGGTGGAGTAGGCGATGTCGCAGGAGAACGTGGACACCTTGCGCGCGATGGTCGAGCGGTGGAACGCGGGTGTTCGCGACGCAGATGCAATCGCCGCATATTGTGATCCCGCGATCGTGCTGGAGTCCCCGTTTTCCTCCGTCGTGGGCGAGCCATATCGAGGCCACGCAGGGATCGCGGAATGGACGCGCGACGTGGACGAGCAGTTCTCCGAGTGGCGACTGGGTATCGACGACACGCGTGAGAGCGCCAACGCCGTGCTCACGAGTGGCAGCGTTCACGGGTGTGGGCGTGCGAGCGGTGTGATCGTCGACTTCTCGGCCGCAACGATCGCTCACTTCGGAGCGGACGGCCGGGTGACGCGGGTCAGAATCTATCTCGACCTGAGCGAGGCCCTCGCCGACTTCGGACAGCTGGAGTAGACGATGTCGCAGGAGAACGTGCGCGACAACCTGGACCCGCTGCGGGTCGTCATCCGCGAAGCTCTCGATGACGGGAATAAGGGCGTCACGATCGACCCCATGGCCGGGATGACGCTCCCCCAGGGGTCCGGCCGCCGTGAACGGGTCGCTGATCGAGCGGAAGCGCAGAAGCTCATCGAGGCTCTGCCGCAGGACGACCGGTCGATCGGCACAGCCGCGCGGCAGCTCGACGGTACTCGCGATTCTTCCGGCCACACCGCAGCCGAGGCCGGGAGGCGCGGGAGTGGCCCCGCCCCCTCACCGTTCACTGGACGGGGACGGGCGGCTCGCGCAGCCCGCGCGAGGCGCCGATCGACGCGATCACCACGAGCGCGATCCCCAGCAGCGTCCGTGCGCCGAGGCGCTGGCCCAGCACGACGAAGCCGGCGAACGCCGCCATCGCGGGCTCGAGGCTCATGAGCACGCCGAACACGTGAGCGGCGATCCGTCGAAGCGCCTCCACCTCGAAGGAGTATGGGATCGCCGAGGAGAGGACCCCGACGGCCGCGCCGAGCGCGAGCGAGCGCGGTTCGATGAGGTGCGCTCCGCCGCCCGCGATCCCGGCCGGGATCCCGGCGATCGCGGCGACGCACATCGCGAGGGCGAGGCCGCTGGAGCCCTCGAACGCACGCCCGAGACGGGCGTTGAGCAGGATGTAGCTGCCCCACAGGCATCCGGCGAGCAGCGCCAGTGCCAGGCCGAGGGCGTCGAGGCTGTGGGTGCTGCCACGCGTCAGCGCAAGTATGCCGAGGGCCGCGAGGGCCACCCACACGAGGTCGAGCCTGCGCCGCGATCCCGACACCGCGACCGCCAGCGGACCCACGAACTCGATGGCCACCGCGATCCCGAGGGGTATGCGCGCGAGCGCCTCGTAGAAGCTCAGATTCATTCCGGCGAGAACCAGCCCGAAGACGGCGGCGAGCGCCAGCTCCCTCCGGGTGCGCCCGCGCAGCCGTGGCCGCCAGACGGCGAGCAGGATGATCGCCGCGAAGGCGAGCCGCAGGAACACGACGCCGCCCGGTCCGAGCGTTGCGAACAGGGTCGCCGCCAGCGCCGAGCCGAACTGCACCGAGGCGATCGCCCCCACGACCAGCCCACTCGAGGGGGCCCTGGCGAGCAACCCGTCCTCGCGCCGGCCGGCGTCCAGCCGGTTGGTGTCGCGCTCGGCCACGTCGCGCGATGCTAGCCCGGCGTGAAAGCCTGCGGAACATCGGCATGCGCCGGAGTCGGAAACGCGTCTCGACTTAACGGTCCACAGGGGGCAATCTCTGCGGGATGGCAGCCGTATACGAGACTCCGACGCCGATCGCGACGCCGCTCAGGCCGGGACCGATCGGGCTCCCGCGCGGACACGTCACCGAGATCCAGCGCAGCCGGATGGTCGCCGCGGCCATCGAGGTGGTCGAGGAGATCGGCTACGGGCCGATGACCGTCTCCCAGGTCATCGGCCGGGCGCGGGTCTCGCGCAAGACCTTCTACGACGTGTTCGTCGATCGCGAGGACTGCTTCCTGGCGGCCTTCCGGCAGACGATCGACAGCACCCACCTGCTCCTGCGCGACGCCTACGAGGCCGAGCCCACCTGGCGCGCCGGGGTGCGCGCGGCGCTCGCTCGGCTGCTTCTCCTGATGGATCGCGAGCGAGGCCTGGCGCGGCTGTGCGTGGTCGAGGCGCTCGCCGCCGGCGGCAGCGTGCTCGCGTATCGCGCCAGCGTGCTCGACCAGCTCGCCGCCGTGGTGGACCTCGGCCGCAACGAGACACACGGCGCCCGCCAGCCGACCGAGCTGACCGCGGAAGGCGTCGTCGCCGGGGTCCTGGGCGTGCTGCACACCCGCCTCCTGGAGTCCGACGGCGAGCCGCTGCAGGATCTGCTTGGGTCGCTGATGAGCATGATCGTGCTGCCCTATCTGGGAGCGCGCGCCGCGCGCCGCGAGCTGAACCGGCCGAGCGGCAAGCGCAGGCCCTGCCGCCTGGCCGCCTCGGAGTCGCGGGGCGGTGACCCGCTGGAGGGTCTGAACATGCGGCTCACCTACCGCACCGTGCGCGTGCTCACTGTGATCGGCGAGCATCCCGGAGCCAGCAATCGCTCGGTCGCCGAGCGCTCGGACATCGGCGACCAGGGCCAGATGTCCAAGCTGCTCAACCGCCTCTCGCGCCTCGGCCTGATCGTGAATCACGGCGAGGGCCAGGAGCGGGGCTCCGCCAACGCATGGCACCTCACCGCCCGCGGCACCGAGGTCGAGTGCGTGGCCCGGCCGCGTTGATCGCCTGCCGCACCGCCAACGGGATCGCGACAGCGCGCTGAACGTTCCGTCGGCGGTCTCGCCGTCCGCCCGACGTCCCGCGCCGGAGCGCACGGCCCTGCAAGCGTACGGGCGGTCGTCCCGGGCGGACCTGCCCGTCGGAGGGGGCGGGGTGCGCTTCCTCCTGTGGCGACTGCTCGGCGCCCTGGGCTGGCTGGTCGCACTGGCGGCAGCGGGGTGGCTGCTCCGCGGCGGGCCCGGCGCCGTGCTGAGGGGGCGGCCGCATGCCGGGGCGCCGGATCTCGGCCTCGCCGGCCTCGCGGCCGCGCTGCGCCGAGCGCCGCCGCTCCTGTGGAGCTTGCTGCCGATGTGGGGCCGGCGGCCGGCCGAGCTCGCCGCCGGGCTCCTCTGTGTCCTCGCGCTGGGAATCGCCGCTGTTCGCGCCCGCGCCCGCGCTCGCCGCCGCTACGTGCGTCTCAGGGTCGAGGCGTATCGCAATGATCGCGCCACCGCGGAGTCGCTCGTCCACATGTTCGCGGCCGTGCACAGGCGGCTGCAGCGCCGCTGGTGGCGACGGCTGCTGTTCGGCCAGCCAGGGATCGCACTCGAGATCCACCACAGCGCCGGAGCGCCACACCGCGAGGGGTCCCCGCAGGCGATCGGCTCGGTCTCGGGCGAACCCCCTGCGGCGTGGGCGGCGGTGAGCTGCCCCACCGGCCTCGCGCCGATGATCGAGTCGACGCTCCAGGGCGCCTACCCGAACTGCCGCCTGGTTCCGGCAGCGACCTCGATCGGCTTCCCGCCCGCCGTGCTGCGCCTGAAGAAGCACTCGTCGTTCATCGGGCGAGCCAAGACGCTCGACCGCTTCGAGCAGGAGCGCGAACCGCCCGTCAACAGGCTCCTCACTGCGATGGGGGCCGGTCGCGAGCACGCCTTCGTCCAGTTGGCGGTGACGCCTGCGCCCGCCTCCTTCGAGGCCGTCGCCAGGCACCTCTTCCGGCGCAACGAGGCCGGCGCCGCCCGCGACGGCGCGGCTTGGGCCTTCCCGGGCAGGCGCTCGATGATCGAGGAGGCCGAGGTAAGAGGTGGCCTGGAGGTTCAGCACCGGCCGCTGTTCTTCACCGAGCTGAGGGTCATCGCAGGCGACCGCCGCGGCTGCGAGCGGATCGCCGCCGAGCTGCGTGCCGCGGAGGCCGAGAACCGGCTCGTCGAGCGTGGCACCGGCGTTCGACACGGCCTGCTGGGGTTGTACGCACGCCGCGTGCAGCGCGGCGAGGGCAACCCGCTTCCCGGCTTCAGCCGCGGGGTGTTCGCCTCCACCGAGCTCGCCGCCATCTGGCAGCTTCCGTCGAGCGACTACGCGACGGTGCCCTTCGCGCGCTCGTCGCTGCCGGTCGCACCCGCGCCGCCCGGCGTCTTTCGCCCGCGCGATGGACCGGGTTTGCTGCGCGACTCGCTCGGCCCGGTCTCGATCCACCCCGAGTCGCGCCGTCAGAACGTCGCCGTCCCGGGCACCGTCGAGCAGGGGAAGTCGAGCTTCCTCGTGGCGAGCGTGGCCGAGGATCTGCGACGCGAGCGCTGCGCGGTGATAGTGATCGACCCCAAGGGGGACGCCGCCGACGCGGCCGCGAGCCTCGTGCCCGCTCAGCGGACGTGCACGCTGCTCGATCTAGCGAACCCGAGTTGCGGATTCAACCCGCTGGCGGTGGCCGCGCCCGCCGACGCGATCGCCGACTACGTCGTCGCGGCGCTCAAGAACCTGTTCACCGACGCGGACATCCGCGCGTCCTCGGACCGCTATCTGCGCAACGCGATCATCGCCGTGCTCGCATATGACCGGCGAGCGACCCTGTGGGATGCCGCGAGGCTGCTGTCGGTCGGCGAGGAGGGCTACTCATACCGGCGAGTGGTCGGTGCACACGTGCGCACGCTGCCCGAGTTCAAGGAGATATCCGAGTTCTTCACGGCCGAGCTGACTGCGCAGCTGGCCGACGCGCGCAGCACCACCACGGCGAAGCTCGACGCGCCCGTCAACAAGCTGGCGCGGCTGCTGAACTCGCCGTCGATCAAGCGCGTGCTGCTGAACGAGTCGTTGCGCGTCGACTTCGACCGCGCGATCGCCGACGCCGAGGTGCTGGTCGTGCGCGGCGCGCTCGGCCTGATGGGTGCCGGTAACACCTCCGTGGTGATGCAGCTGCTCATGGGGATGCTCGACGCCGCCCTCGCACGCCAGCAGGATCTCGTCGCTGCCGAGCAGCGCGTGGCCGTCGCGCTGAAGATCGACGAGGCTCCGCTCGTGCTCAACCGCGGCTTCGCCGAGACGATCGCCCTGAAGCGCTCCGCAGGGCTGGAGACCGTCGCCTGCTGGCAGACCGACGCCCAGTGGGTCGATCGAGAGGTGCGCGACCAGCTCGATGCGCTGTTTGCGAATCGCGTGTACTTCGCGACGGCCTCCGCCCGCGATGCGCGTGCCGCGGCCGCGCTGACCATGGCGGAGTTCTCCGACAGCGTGCGGCCCGGCCTTGCGCATCTGTCCACGCTCGGCCATCCCGACGTGCGCCTGCACCTGCCGCGCCACCACGCGATCGTCAGCCTGACCACGCCATCGGGAAGGCAACCGCCGTTCATCGCCCGCACGATCCCGCTCGCGGTCGATCGCGAGCGTCTCGCGCTGCACCGCGCACGTCAGCACGAGCGCGGCGGGCGCCGGCTCACCGATCTCCGCCAGCCACATTGGGAGCGTCGCGACCGGGGCGGGCAGCCGTCACCAGGTCCGGCGTCGTCTCGCGCGAGCGCTCCCCCGCCATGCGGCCCATCCGCCGTATCGCCCGGCGGCGCCCCGCCGACGACCCGCCGGATCCCCGCCGCGGTCTCCGCGGACCCCGTGGACCCACCGCAGGCACCCGCACGGGGCGGGGGGCCAGCGGAGAGCTACCGCGAGCTCGTCGAGCTCGACCGGGCGCAGGGCGTCCGCTGGACGCGCTCGCGCGAGATCCCCGCCGAGCTGCGGCCCGATCCCACGGACCTCGACGTGCTGGCGCTCGTGGCCGAGCTCAGGCACGTGCTCAGCAGTCAGATCCACCGCCGCTTCAATGCCGAGCGGGCAGCCACGACCACGCAGCGCAGGCTCAAGCGCCTCGCGGACGCAGGGCTGCTGCAGCGCATGCAGTTCCATCGCCGCGACGGGGGAGGGATCCCGATGTGCTGCGCGATCACCGCCGCCGGCCTGCACGTGCTCGAACGGCACGAGCGGCTTCCGGCCGGGCTTCAGAAGGTCCCGCACGGCGCGGATGCGCCGCGATCGCCGCAGGGGCGGGAGCAGCGGCTGCGCCAGGCCCGTCGCGACGTGCATGCAGCCGGCTGGACGCTCGCGTTGGAGCGGCGCCTGGGACGCCGGTGCGCCATCCTCGGCCCCGAGGGGTCCGCGATCTCACCGCCCCGGCGCTCGAACGGCGAGCGGACGCGCCCATTCGGGCCCTCGGATCTGCGGCTGCCCGGCGGCCGGGTTCCGCACGACTTCCTGCGCACCACGCCCACGGCCGAGAGGACCGAAGTCGAGCGCTTCGAGACCGTGCGCCCGCAGGCGACCGTGCAGACGGGCGCGGTCGACCTGCTGCTCGAGCTCGACGATCGGCTGCCGGCCGGGCAGACGGCCGGACGGTTCGAGCGCTACGACCACTTCCTGTCGGGCTGGTCGCAGCACCACGGCCGCTACGGCAGGCGCGCCGAGGCGACGCCCGCGGTCGTGTTCGTGTGCCGCGACGGTGAGCGAGCGCGCGAGCTCGCCCGGCGCTGCGACTCACTCCTGTGCGCATGCCGCGCCTATGCCGGCGAGTACCCGCTCGACTGGGAGTACCCGGGCAGGAGGCGGCTCCTGTTCGTGTGCGAGCGCGACGTCCACGACGGCCGGCTAACCGCCTACGGCGTCCCCCGCCTGCCGCCGGCGGTGCGCGTGGGGGCCGCTCACGGTGACCCTCGGGCCGGCGAGGCGAGCGTCGAGACGATCGAGCTTCCGTGCTCGGCGTGACCGGGCGGGATCCGCGGGGTCGAGGACCTGATTAGGCGGTAGCCATGTGGTCCCGCGGGCGCGCGTCGCCTGCCCGCCCTCCCGGCAGGGGTCATACTCCTGCCGGGAGGGCTATCGGTGGAGCGGCGACTTCAACTGCTGTGCGCATGGTGCGGGCCGGCCTTCGCGGCGGTGCTGATCGTCGGCCTGGGGTTCGTGGCCGGCCTCGTCCCGCCGCCGTCGCCATCTGAGCATCCCGCCCAGCTGGCCGCCTTCTACCGGGAGAACGCCCCCCAGATCCGCTTTGGCCTGCTCATCTGCATGCTCGGATTTCCGCTGCTCGCTCCGTTCATCGCGTTGATCAGCCGGCAGATCCGGCGGAGCGCACCCCGGCTGGAGCTGCTCGCCGACATCCAGCTGATCTGCGGTGTGATCGGCATGCTTGTGTTCCTGCTGTTCGAGCTGCTGCTCGCGACCATCGTCTTCCGGCCGGACATCGCGCCGGCGGTGCTGCGAACCCTCAACGATCTCGCCTGGACGACTCTGCTGTGGCCCTTCTCGCCGTTCTCGCTCGAGTACGCGGCGATCGGGATCGCGGTGCTGATGGATCACAGGGAGCAGCCACTGCACCCCCGCTGGGTCGGCGTCGTCTCGTTGTCGGTCGCAGCGCTGTTCGCCCTCGGCGGCCCCACGCTGTGGGCGATGCACGGGGTCTTCTCCTGGGATGGCCTGCTCACATTCTGGGTGGTACTGGGCGCGTTCGGGCTGTGGGTGTCGGTGACCTGCTGGTCGATGATCCGGGCGATCGGGCTCGAACTGCCCGCGGCGACGGCCAGCGGCGGGGTCGTGGCGACCTAGATGATCGATTCCACGATCGAGGCGTACTCGTTGTGACGAGATGATGCATGCGTCCTGGTCGCTTGAGACCCCTGCGAACGTCCTGCCGGCGTAGCCCCTGTCGCGTAGACCAGGCGCCGGCGACGCTTGAAGTAGCCGGCCTGCCCCAGGCACCACGCTTCTCGACCTCCGCGTGTGTGACCCTTTGCCTGGCATTCCCGGGCCCCTCAGACAGGACATCGTCGACGACCGACGCGCAAAGGAGAGACCAACTCATGTCCCATCTCGTGAGAATCGGAATACCGGCGGCACTCGCCGCCCTGGTCGTCTTCCCGGCCTGTGCGTCTGGGAGTGGGGCATCTGACAGGGACATCCGCTACGGCTCGGCGATCGAAGAAGCGGGGTTGATGCTCCCGGCCGAAACTCCCGGGACGCCTGCAATCCTCTTCGTGCACGGCGGCTGGGGCACGCAGCAGCCGGACCCGCCCAAGGTCAAGGGCGAACCCGAGGCACTGAAGTTCCAGAGCGCCGGCTTCATGGTCTACGCGATCGACTATCCGCAGGCGTGCCGTCCGACGGCCCAGATCAAGCACGACTGTTTGGGCGTCGAGGCGGAAGGTGTGGTTGCCGCCTACCACTGGCTCCAGGGCCACGCGAGCCTTTACAACGGTGATCCCGGGAATATCGAGATCGTTGGATTCAGCGCCGGCGGCGGGGTCGCCGAGCGAGCTGTCAACCAGCTCGAAACCGAAGAACCCGGTGTGCTGAGGTCCGTGGCCGAGCTCTCGGCACCCTGGCTGAATGACGTGACGTTCGTCCAGTCGCTGGAAGACGGCGAATCGGCTGCCACGGGCCGCAAACCAACCGCATACGACCTCCATTGCGCACACGCCGACCCGATTGGCGGGTGTTCTGAGGAAGTGGAGCTGGCGGAATCCCCGATCTTCCACCTTGCCGCCACGTGCGCACCACAGTGGGTGTCGTGGGGCGAAGTCGATGACGCCGTCGACCCGGCACAGTCGATCGAATACGCAGACGCACTTGAAGCCAACGGCTGCGAAGTGTTCCGGCGACCCGGAAAGAAAGGTCACGTCGTCTATATCGCTGAACTCGAATCTCAGCTTTACCAGTACTGGTGGGAACATTGAAGTGCGCCAGGGGCGGGCGTCGTTGCCGGCAACCGGGCGGTCCGCCGAGCGGTGGACCAGCTCGTCCCCGGCGGGACAGAGCGCGCTATACTTGCTCTAGCAACTAAGGAAGGACGGGCGGGCGCCACCGGACGTCCGGCCGAGCACCCGCATGAAAGGCATCACGATGAGCACCGATCCAGCGTTCGCCGCCCTGCGCCCGCCCGCCCGCACGCGCGGTGACCGCATCGGCTACGGCGCGGTGCATCTCGATGTCGTCGACCTGGAGCGCTCCCTGAGGTTCTGGCGCGAGGTGATCGGGCTCGAGGAGCTCGCCTCGCCCGACGGTGAGGTCCGTCTCGGCGTCGAGGACCGCGCCTTGGTGGTGCTGCGCCCCGCCGCTGTGACCGCGGTCCGCCGAGGACACGCCGGCCTCTACCATCTCGCGATCCACCTGCCCGACGCCGTCGAGTTCGCGCGTGTGCTCGTGCGGCTCGCTCGAGCCAACGTGCCACAGGCGCCCACCGATCACATCTTCTCGATGGCCACCTACCTCAGCGACCCGGACGGGATAATGCTCGAGCTCGCGCTCGAGACCCCCGAGCGCTACGGCTCGATCGAGGTCGGTCCGCGCACGATCACGATCCTCGACAGCGAGGGTCGCCGCCGAGGCGCCACCGAGCCGCTCGACGTCGCCGCCGCGATCGCGCCTCTGGCCGGCGGCGAGGTGGAGGGGCCGCTGCCCGCCGGCAGCTACATAGGTCACGTGCACCTGCACGTCGGCGACCTGCAGGCGGCACACCACTTCTATCGCGACGTGATCGGCTTCCGGGAGCACGCCTACATGGGGCCGATCGGCATGGCCGACCTGGGCGCCGGCGGAGACTTCCCGCACCGCATCGCGCTCAACGACTGGCAGGGCGCCGGTGCTCGCCAGGCGCCGCCGGGAACCGCGGGCATGCGCCGCTTCGATCTGATCCTCCGCGACGGGGGGCTCGAGCAGCTTGCCGCGCGGGCCGCCGCCGCCGGGGTACCGCTCGTTCCCGCAGAGGGCGCCACCGCCTCGCTCGAGGATCCGGCCGGAAACTCGCTCAGCGTCGTCGAGGTGGCAGGATGAGCGCGAGGCCCGCCGCAGATCTCCCCACGAGGCGCTCGCGCTCGGCGCAGCCGCCGGTCACGGCCGGGGCGGACGGAGTGGCGGCGCGTGCCACCCACATGATGGGATGCGACGCCGAGGCCTGGGACGCGCAGGAGGCGATCGCCTGGGAGGGGCTGCTCGAGGTTGCCAGGCGTCTGCGCCGCGGTGCGGAGGAGTTGCTGCTCGACAGGTTCGACCTGAGCGTGAGCATGCTCGGGATCACGGGACGCCTCTCGCGGGCCCCCGAGGGCACCCTGCGACAGACAGCCCTGTCCGAGGCGATGGGTCTCAGCCTCAGCAGGGTCTCGCGTGTGATCGACCTGCTCGAGCAGCGCGGGCTCGTCGAGCGCCGCATCTGTCCCGCGGATGCGCGCGCGACCAACGTCGCGCTCACCCGGGCGGGGGCCACACTGACCACGCGCGCGCAGCGAGAGCTCTTCGCGTTCGTTCAGGGAGCCTTCTTCGAGCACCTCGAAGACGGCGAGATCGAAGCGCTCGCGACCGCCTTCACGAAGCTCCTGGACCCGGTCGCGCCGGGCGCGGGCTGCTGATCGCCCGAACCTCCGCTCCGGCCGGCTGAACGGCTCCGCCTCGTACGTCGGATGGTCGCGCCGCCGGATCGGATGATGGGGAAGGACTCGCGTGGCGGATCGCCGCGCCGGTCGCCCCCCGCGCCTCAGAGTGTCTCGATCGGAACGCCGATGATCTTGAGCCGTCGCGTCAGGCCCTCGAGCGCGAAGTCGCGAATGTCCTGCGCCGATGCCCCGAGCAGGGCTGCGTCGGCACCCGCGGGCGGCGTGAGGGACTCGGCGACGGCCGGAAGCAGCTCACGCAGGGTCACTCGGACGACGTCGCCCATCGCGTGCTCCCGCTCCACGGCACCGCGCAGGAACCAGATCCCGTAGCCGATGTGACGGTGCTCGTCGTGGTGGATCCTGCCGTACCCGGCCACGAATCCGGGCAGCAGGCCCTCGCGCTCCATGAAGCGGGTCGAGAACTCGTATGTGGTCAGCCCGAGCGTCGACTCCAGCACGAGGTGGTAGATCGTCACGAACGCCACCTTCGCGGCCACGTCTCCGGGATGGGCTGTGAGGCGCTCGTGCGCCGCCACCAGCCTCTCGTCGCAGATCGTCCTGAACGCCGGGGAGATCTGTTCGCGCGCACGCTCGACATGAGCGGCGATCACGGCCGGTTCGGCGACGACCTCATCCTGAAATCGGGCGTAGAACTGCATGTGCCTGGCCTCGTCGACCTGCTGTGTCGCCAGGAACGCCACCTCCTCCTCGCTGTCGCCGGCACCGACGAGGCCTGAGAACTTCGTGGTGATCCGCTCCTCGGCGACCATCAGCGAGCCCAGCACGAACGTGACGAGCGTGCGGTCCTCCAGCCCCGCCCAGTGCTCGCGGTCGACCGACAGATCGACCTCCCACGGATTCCACTGGCTCTCCTCCCAGTGGCGATACAGGGTCTGCGGGTCGTGCAGATGAATCTGGTGAGCGTCGGTCATGCCGCAGCGCCGTCCGGTACGCGCCGGAGGTCGGGGCGAGGCTCGCCGGGCTCGCAGCCGCAGCCGCCCTCGTCGTCGCAGCACCCTGCCTGCCGGTCCGGCGCGCAGCAGCTCGCGCGCCGGGCGGGAGCGCAGCAGTCCCCGTCCGCCTCGTCGATCAGCTCAGCCATGTCGAGAGCTCCTCCAGGGAGTCGGGGATCACGTAGTAGTAGGCCCAGAGTCCGCGGCGCTCGGAGTCGACGATCCCCGCCTCGCGAAGCTTCTTGAGGTGGTGGGACAGCGTCGGCTGGGAGATGTCGAACAGCGGCACCAGCTCGCACACGCAGACCTTGCCGGCGTGCTTGCGCAGCACGTCCACCAGCTGCAGGCGGATCGGATCGCCAAGCGCCTTGGCGATCTCCGCCATCCGCAGCGCGTGGTCGCGCGCCACGTCGGGATAGACGACGGGCTCGCAACAGCGCTCCCCGGCCGCTCGCTTGTGCTTGGGAGCAAGCTCCAGATCGACGGGCATCAATCTACGTATATCAATAACACTTATATCTGTCAATCTAATACGATGCATTCAGCGCATGCAGACGAATGCCGCTGAAGCAACCATCCCCGCCGAGCAGGAGCCGCTGTCCTGTCGTGGCGTGTGTCTGTCCGGAGCACCCCTCTGGTGAGCGCCCGGGTCGGCATCAACGGCTTCGGCCGGGTAGGCAGGCTCGTCCTGCGCGCGGCCCGGGGCCGCCCCGAGCTGGCATTCATGCACGTCAACGACCCGGCCGCGGACGCCGGTGACACGCTCGTCGTCCAGGGGACGCCGATGGGCTACAGCCGGCAGACCGGGCCCGGCGAGGTGCCCTGGGGTGAGCCCGGCGTGGACGTCGTGCTCGAGTGCTCGGGCCGGTTCCGCACTCGGCAGGCCCTCGATCCATATTTCGAGACCGGTGTGCTCAACGCCTCGCTGACCGACTGCGTCTTCGAGGTCGTCCGACCGACGACCGTGCGAGAGGTCGACGGTCTGCTGGAGACGGCCGCTGAAGGCCCGCTCGCCGGGATACTCGGGTTCGAGCGCCGGCCGCTGGTGTCCGTGGACTTCAAGGACGACCCGCGCTCGGCGATCGTGGACGCCCAGTCGACGATGGTCACCGACGAGACGCAGGTGAAGATCCTTGCCTGGCATGACAACGAGTGGGGCTCCGCGCACCGCATGGCCGAGCTCGCGCGCATCGTCGCGGCCGGCCTCACCGGCGGGCCCATCTCCAGCACCCCTGCTGCGGCAGATGGCTAGCGGCGCGGCATCGCCCACGCGAGGGAGTGCGCCGCGCCGTGGCGATACCCGCAACTACGTCCTCGTAACTGGTGCCTACTGGGCGGACACCCTCGTTGACGGGGCGACGCGCACACTCGTCCTGTTCTACTTCGACCAGCTCGGCTACACGCCGTTGCAGGTCGCCTCGCTGTTCGTCCTCTACGAGGTCGCGGGCATCGTCACCAACCTCCTCGGCGGCTGGCTCGCCGCCCGGCTCGGTCTGAAGGTGACGCTGTTCATGGGCCTCGCCGTGCAGGTACTCGCGCTCTTGATGCTCGGACTGGCACCCCCATCGCTCCTCGTGGTTCCCTACGTCATGGCATCCCAGGCTCTCTCCGGCGTCGCCAAGGACCTCACGAAGATGAGCGCCAAGAGCGCCGTGAAGCTCGTGGTGCCCGACAACGACGCCTCGTCGCTGTACCGCTGGGTCGCGATCCTCACGGGATCGAAGAACGCGCTGAAGGGGGTGGGCTTCTTCCTCGGCGGCCTGCTCCTCACCGTCGTCGGATTCCAGGCGGCCGCACTGGCGATGGCGGCATTCGTGCTGGCCGCGCTGGTGTCGGTCTCGAGTCTCATGCATGGGCATCTCGGCCGCCCGGACAGGACCGCGAAGTTCACGCAGATGTTCTCGAACAACCGCGCCGTCAACGTGCTCGCCGCCGCCCGCATCTTCCTGTTCGCGAGTCGAGACGTGTGGTTCGTGGTCGGCCTGCCGTTCTTCATGTACTCGGTCCTCGGCTGGAGCTTCTGGGCGGTGGGGGCGCTGCTCGCCGCCTGGGTGATCGGCTACGGAGCGGTGCAGGCCGCCGCGCCACGATTCGTCCGTCGCCGGGGTCGGGGGCCGGGCGAGGAGCCGGACGGCCGCACGGCGATCCGGCTTGCACTCGGTCTGGTGGCATGCCCTGCCGCCATCGCCGTCGCGCTGGAAGCCGGGGTGGATCCCACCCTTGCGGTCGTCGGCGGCCTGATCCCCTTCGGGATCGTCTTCGCGATGAACTCGGCCGTGCACTCCTATCTGATCCTGTCTTACGCCGAGAACGACAGGGTTGCCATGAGCGTCGGCTTCTACTACATGGCCAACGCGATCGGACGCCTCGCCGGCACCATCCTCTCGGGCCTGCTCTATCAGTGGCACGGGCTGACCGCCTGCCTATGGGCCTCCGCCGGATTCGCGCTTGTGGCCGGTCTGGTCGCGCTCGCTCTGCCCGCCGCCCCTTCCCGGGCGCTGCGGTCGCCGAGGCGCATACAGGCCGCCTGAAGGGCGTGGGGTGTCCGAGGGCGTCGCAGGCGGCCCAGCATCGCCGTCATGCGTCGGTCGGCGGCGGGCGGCGCGAGGACGGCCATGCATTCGCCCCCGGTCCCGCGCAGGCGCCCCTGCTCAGCGTGCATTCGGCGCGGCCGGTGCCGTCCGCACGACGCGGTCGCCCGGCGAGCGCGCGGGCAGGCGACTGCGTCTAGAGGCCCTGGATCGACCCACTCCGGCGCGGGACTGCATCCACGTCGTGAGGGCGACTGCACGACGCCGGGTCCTCGGCGGCGAGGGCGGGCGATCCCGATCCCCCTCGTGCAATAGCTTGAGGACCCGTCACCCCGTATCCCAAAGCCGTAGAGCCAACGCCCGGAGACCTCCGGACCAGATGATGGGAAGCCTCTCCGCCAGGCGCACGGCCTGCCCCTGCATCCAGCAAGCCGCGATCGGGATCGCATACGCGCCAACTTCATGCCTGCCGGGGCGTCGCCGGCTCGATTCCCGAGAACCCCCAAAGGGGTTCTCGGACCCACGCTCCCGGCTCACAGCCGCCGACCCTGCTCCTTGACGATTCGTCTCCGGCGCTCTAGAAGCGCTCGCCCAAGAACCCCCACGCACCGCCGGGGACGGTGCTCACGACCCTCGGAGGCAGCCATGACGCCCACCACCGCCAGCTTCGAACCGGCTCACCCGCGGAGAGCGCCCCGTCGGCGCGGCGACCCCTCTGGCACACGGCCTGGCCGTGTCCACCGCGGTGTCGCGAGACGCCCGGTGCGGCCCGTGCTCGGCTCCTACCCCGACCCGCGGGGGCGGCGTCGCGAGGTGATCGCGCGTGCCGGCGCAGCGGGCAGCGTGCTCGTGCTCGACCGTGACGCGGACACGCGCGGCGACGTCCGTCTGCTCGCCCACCTCGCCGCCGACGAGCCGTCCGAGAATGCGGCGCTCGTCTGCAGGCGCTATCTCGAGGACGGCTCCGCCCATCGCTACCGCTGTCCGCGCCTGACCCCCTCTGACCTGCTCGACGAGCCCTTCCCGGCCGCCACCTCGGCCGAGCCGGTCGACGAGCAGGGCGGGCGTGGTCGGCTGCTAGACGGTGACGGCCGCGCATACGCGCTGGAGCCGCGCAGGGGTTCGATGTCGATACCCGAGCTGCGTTGGCGGCGCCACGATCCGGCACCCCAGATGGACGGCAGCGAGACCGTCAGCGTGCGCGAGGTGGTCGCTCGGCTGGAGAGCTATCAGCCCGTCTGCGGGATGACCCTCGCGTCCCTGCGGAAGTACGAGCCGGACCCCGGTGTCTCGACGAGCACGCTGCACGTGGAGCTCGCCCGGGTGCACAGCAGCCCGATCGTGCTCAACCGGCGGCTGCGGGAGGTCGTGCTCGCGACGGTCGAGCAGCAGCAGCTGAGCATGAGCGAGATCGCGATCCGGTGCGGTCGTGTGAAGCGTGACGCCAGGGGCAACGAAAGCGGCGAGACCAGCTGGCTCGCCCGCCGTCTCGGCCTGCTTCCCGAGGGCGGTCAGGCAGCGCCCACCCCGTGGATCCACAGCGACGTGCTGGCGCTGATCGCCCGCCGCGGACTCGGCGTGAGCCCGCGCGAGGTGGAGCTCTGATGGGCGTCGTCCCCTCGACGATCCTCGTCGTGGAGTCCGAGCCGGAGCTCGGGCATGTCGTCGCCGAGCAGCTGGCATTCGACGGCTTTCGCGTGGATCTCGCCCGCAGCCCCGAGCACGCCAGGATCCTCGCGCGGTCGCGCGTGCCCGACCTGGCGGTGCTGGGGAGCATCGATTGCGCCCGCGGCGCGCTCACCCTCCTTGAGGAGATTCGCTCCGCAGGGCCGGACTCGCCGTGGGATCGCAACCTTCCGGCGATCGTGATCCGCGAGGGCGATCTCGAGCTCGACACGCTGCGCGCATTCGAAGCGGGTGCCGACGACTACATGGTCAGCCCGGCACGCTACCTGGAGCTGAGGGCGCGCATACGGGCGATCCTCCGCCGCGCCGAGATTCGCGGTGCGGCCGCGGGAGCGCTCGAGGTCGGGCCTCTGAGGATCGATCCGCGAACCCGTGCGGTGGACCTCGACGGCGAGCCGATCGGGTTGCGGCGGCTCGAGTTCGAGCTGCTGCTCCATCTCGCGCGGGAGCCCGACCGGGTGTTCTCCCGCGCGGAGCTTCTGCGAGCCGTCTGGGGCTACCGCTCGCCCGGCTCCACGCGGACGCTCGACAGCCACGCGAGCCGGCTCAGGCGCCGGCTCGGGACGCGCGCAGGGAGTTGGGTCATCGGCGTCCGCGGGGTCGGCTACCGGCTCGTCTGATCCGCGGCCTCACGGCCGCGCGGACCGCGTATCGACCGGTGGCGGCCCGCTGACGTCTCCCTGGACGGGAGGTAGGCCGGCCCGGCGGGCGCGTCTGCTGCCCCATCGAGGACCGTCCGCGGTGGCGACCCCGCCCCCTGTCTGAAGGACCGGCCGTGAGGGCGACCCCGCCCCCTGTCCGAAGGACCGGGCCGTGAGGGCTGTTCACCGCCCCTCGTCTGGAGGACCGGCAGGGCGGGCGGATCACCGACGCGGCTGCAAGGACCAGCCGTGCGGGCGCCTGGACGCCCCCGGGCATCGGCGGACCGCGGAGCACGGCGGTACCGCGTGATCGATCAAACGGCCGGCTCAGCCGGTCCAAACGGCCGGCTCAGCCGGTCCATATCGGCCTGCCCAACCGGCGGGTCAGAAAGCGAGGTGCAGCATGTCCAGGTCGAATTCGATGATGGAAGCAGCCGCGCAGCTCGGCAGCATGCACGCGGAGGGCGCGCCCGCCCCGGGCTCGCAGCTGGCGCAGGCCGGCAGCTGGCTCATGTCAACGGCCACGCACGTGGTCCTGGGCGTGGCCGCCGGTGCGATCGCGGCGCGCGTGATGCGTGCCAGGCATGTCCACTGGAGCTGGGCGCCGGCGGTGTTCGTGCTCGGCCTGCTCGCCCGCGGGAGCCTGTCGGGCGCCGGCTCGGTCGTCCTGACAGCCTCTCTCTGCGCGGCCGCGGTGGGACGGCGGTGGCAGCGCGAGGATCGGGAGGCCGGACGCGAGCTCGCTGCGATCGCCGCCGCCAGGCGATCGCCGCTCGAGCTGTTCCAGGCGCTCGCGCAGAGGGCTCGCCAGGGCGCTGGCATGCGGGCCGGGGGCCGGACCGGTGGCGGTGAGCTCGGACTCGGACGGGACGAGCGCGGACGCCTCGTGACGATTCCCCTCGGCGCGGTCGAGGGCCGGCACGCGCTCGTCGTCGGCGCCACCGGGTCGGGCAAGACGACAACCCAGAGCTGGATCGTGGCCGGCGCCGTCGAGCGGGGGCTAGGCGCAATCGTGCTCGACCCGAAGGGCGACGGCGGACTGCGTCGGGCGCTTCGCGAGGCAGCCCACTCGGCCGGCCGACCGTTCCTCGAATGGTCGCCCGACGGCGGCTCGGTCTACAACCCCTACGCCCGCGGCAGCGAGACCGAGATCGCGGACAGGGTCCTCGCCGGCGAGCGCTTCACCGAGCCCCACTACCTCCGTCAGGCGCAGCGCTATCTCGGCCACGCCGTGCGCGCGCTACGCGCGGCGCGGCGGGAGGTGAGCCTCTCGAGCATCGTCGAGGTGCTCGACCCGGCGCGGCTCGAGGTCCTCCTCCGTGCGCTCCCGGAGAGCGACGCGGAGGCCACCTATGCCTACCTCGACGCCCTGACCGCCCGCCAGCAGAGCGACCTCGCGGGCGTCCGGGACCGGCTCGCGATCCTCGCCGAGTCCGATGTCGGACGGTGGCTGGACCCAGCTACGCCGGCGGCGCCGCAGCTCGAGCTGCTGGGCGCCGCGCGCCGGCGGGCGGTCGTCTACTTCAGCCTCGAGGCCGACGTCCGTCCCCTGCTCGCCGAGATGCTCGCGGCGGCGATCGTTCAGGACCTCCTCGGCACCGTCGCCGCGCTGCAGGCCGAGCCGGTGGCGACCCTGGTGGTGATCGACGAGTTCTCCGCCGTGGGAGCCGAGCAGGTCGTGAGGCTGTTCGCTCGCGCCCGCTCGGCGGGGTTCTCGCTGCTTCTGGGCACCCAGGAGCTCTCCGATCTGCGTCTGCCGGGGCGCGCACGTCTGCTCGAGCAGATCATGGGCAACCTGTCCCTGCTGCTGGCCCACCGCCAGGTGGTGCCGGCATCGGCCGAGCTCGTCGCGGACCTCGCCGGATCGCGGAGCGGGTGGAGGGTCTCGCGCCACAGCGACGGCCGCTCGACGCGCACGCCCACGAGGGAAGGGGTGCTCGAGGCGGAGGAGATCATGAGTCTGCCGCGCGGCTGGGCGGCGGTCATCGGGCTCGAAGGCGACCGCCGCGTGCGGATCGCACGCATGCTGTCGAGGCCGACCGTCGCGGGCGGAAGGAGGGGTCATGGCCGGCGCGCCCTCTGATCACCCGTCGGGCAGGCTCGCGCTCGTGCGCTGGGCCGCCGAACTCGGCGCCGTCACCGCTGATGCCCTCGCCGAGCGCGAGGGCATCAGCGTGGCCTCAGCGCGCTCACGCCTGCAGGCGGCCGGTCGGGCCGGCCTGCTCGACGCCGAGCGGCCGCTGCGCGAGCGGCCGACGCTCTACACGATCACCCGCAGCGGTCTGCGCGTCTGCGGACTGCGCGGGCTTCGCCCCACCCGGGTGGCCGCCTCCAACGCGGCCCATCTCATGGCGTGCGCCGAGGTCGCGGCGTCGCTCGAGCGACGCTTCGGCGACCATCGCGTGATGGGCGAGCCCGCACTGCGCGCCGCCGAGCGCGAACGGAGTGCCGCGCTCGCCAGCGCGAAGATGCCCGGCGCGGGGTGGGCGGGTCCGCGCCTGCACAGGCCCGACCTCGTACTGTGGCCCGCCGTCCGGCTCGAGGGGCTTCCGGTGGCCGTGGAGGTCGAGCTGACCGTCAAGGCTCCGCACCGGCTGCTGGCGATCTGCCGGGCCTGGGCTCGGTGCCGGTGCGTCGCCGGCGTGGTCTATCTCGCAGCGCCCGCGGTCGAGCCCGCGCTGGCGCGCGCGATCGATCGGGCGCGGGCCGCGGAGCGCGTTGTCGCGGTGCCGCTTGCCGCGGTGCTCGAGCGCCACGAAGGCCGGACCGCGACAAGGTCCGCGTGAATCCGGATGGCGCGCTCGGCGACGGCGTGGACCGGAGCGGCGCGGTCCCGACCGGCCGGCGATCGCGTGAGGCGTCCCAGCCGCGGCCTAGCTTGTCGGCGGGGGTCAACCAACTAGCAACGGAGGCAAGTCAATGTCGTACTTCACCATCAACCGTGTCGTCCTGGTCGGCCGTCTCACGCGTGACCCCGAGCTCCGCGCCCTGCCGTCGGGAACGAGTGTGTGCGGGCTGCGCATCGCCTGCAACTCGAGCCGGCGCGAGAGCGACGGCAGCTACAGCGAGCGTCCCAACTACTTCGACGTGAACGTCTACGGAGCGGCGGCCGACAGCGTGAGCACGTACACGCGCAAGGGGAGCCGCGTGGCGATCGACGGTCGCCTGGAGTGGCGCGAGTGGGAGACCGCCGAGCAGCAGCGCCGCCAGGCCGTGAGCATCGTCGCCGACACGGTCCAGTTCCTCGACGCGCCCGGCGAGCGGTCCTCGGGGGCGCCGGGCGAGGAGCTCGACGGGGACGGCGAAGGAGAGTTCGCCGGCGTCGGCGCCGCCGAGGGTGAGCTCTCCCTCTAGTGATGCCCGCTCGGTCCAGCCGTGGCACGCCCGCGGCTGGACCGGCCGGAGCTGCCCGGACCTGCTCGGAGGTGCGCCGCACGCCGTGGGCGGGCAGCGCGCGACGGTCCCGGCCGTGTGCGTAAACTGGCCCGCGCCGCACCTCCGTCAGACCCGGACCGCCTCCCAGGAGCCTCATCCCATGCCCGTCAACACCACAGCGATCGGCAAGACCTATGAGCCCGTGGTCTACGCGGTGGCCAGGGAGAAGATCAGGGAGTACGCACGCGCGGTCGGGGAGACGAACCCGCTGCATCTCGATCTGGAGGCCGCCCGCGCCGCGGGCTACGCCGATCTGGTCGCTCCGCCGATGTTCGCCGTCGTCTACTCCGGTCCGGCCGTGGGCCCGCCGATCTTCGACCCCGAGATCGAGCTCAACTTCGCGATGATGGTTCACGGCGCCCAGGAGTTCGCGTGGGGTGAGCCGGTGGTCGCGGGCGACGAGGTCACCACCACCGCGAGCGTCAAGGACATCTCCGAAGCGGACCGTCGCGGCTACTACGTTTTCGAGTCCGTCTCCACGAACCAGCGTGGCGACGAGGTGTGCCGAGGAACGTGGACGAACATCGTGCGAGGGGTCTGAGCGAGGTGTCCGCGCTGCAGACGGGAGCCGAGATTCCCCCACTGCGGGTCACGCCCGACAAGTACCTCACGGTGCGCTACGCGGGGGCGTCGGGGGACTTCAACCCGATCCACATCGACGAGGAGTTCGCGCGCGCCGTCGGCCTGCCGGGACGGATCCTCCACGGGCTCTGGACGATGGCGCAGGTCGCCCGCGCTCAGACCGAGGCGGTGGGCGGTCCGGAGCGGCTGAAGCGGCTCGCGGTGCAGTTCCGGGGCATGGGCGTGCCCGAGCAGGAGCTGGTCGTCACCGGCGTGGTGCGCGAGATCTCGGAGGGGCGCGCGCTGGTCGACACGGTCGCCGAGCAGGCCGGCAAGAGGATCATCCGCAACGCCGAGGCCGAACTCGAGGTCTGAGGTGGCCGCCGCGGGCCGCGTCGGCCCGGCGCCTACAATCAGAGCCATGCTCACCTCGCGTCAGGAGCAGATCCTGTGCAAGGTCGTCGAGGACTACCTGCACACCGGTCAGCCGGTCGCCTCGCGGACGATCGCCGCCGACCCCGACCTCGACTGCGGTCCCTCGACCGTGCGCAGCGAACTTGCGCTGCTCGAGGAGTCCGGGCTGCTCGCGCACCCGCATGTCTCCGCCGGCCGGGTCCCCACCGAGGCCGGCCAGCGCTATGTGGTCGACCGCATGCTCAGCTCGGAGCAGGCGCTGGCGGCTCCGCGCAGGCGGCTGGAGCTCACCCTGATCCGCCGCGAGGTGGATCAGGCGATGCGCACCACCACCGAGACCCTCTCGCAGATGACGAATCTGCTCGCGGTCGTCTCGGCGCCGGCGATCAGTACGGCAACGGTCCGCCACGTGGAGGTCCTCGCGCTGCAGCCGCACGTGGTGCTGATCGTGATCATCACGTCCACGGGCGGCGTATCGAAGACGCTCGCGACGTTCGACGGCGCGGTGGACGCCGGGCTGGTGGCCTGGGCGGGCGAGTACCTCAACGAGCGCCTCGTGGGGCGCGAGCTCGGGGCGCGCATGCTCCATCAGCGCCTGGTCGACCCCAGCCTCGGCGCCGTCGAGCTCGCCTTCCTCGAGCGCTTCGCGCCCGCCTTCGGCGGTCTCGCCAGCGAAGGCGAGGAAGCGCTGTACGTCGACGGGACCGCGCGCCTGTTCCAGAGCGCACAGATCGACGACCGGAGCCAGGTGAACGAGCTCGTCGGGCTGCTCGAACGGCGGGTTGCGCTGCTGCGCGTGCTGCGGGCGGCGCTCGGCCAGCCGGGCATCTACGTGCGTATCGGCAGCGAGAACGAGCTGCCCGCGATGCAGTCGCTGGCGGTCGTCGCCACCGGCTACGGGATGGCCCAGCGCAAGCTCGGCACGGTGTCGGTCATCGGCCCGGTGCGGATGGACTACGCGGGCGCGATCGCGACTGTGCGCGAGGCCGCGCACGAGCTCTCGCGCTTCGTCGAAGACGCCTACGCCGAAAACTAGCCTTCTGATGCCAAGGGACCCCTACGACGTGCTCGGCGTCGAGCGTGACGCCTCCGAGCAGGACATCAAGAAGGCCTTCCGTCAGCTTGCGCGAGAGCTGCACCCCGACGTCAACGCCCACGACCCGAACGCCGAAGAGAAGTTCAAGGAGGCGGTCGAGGCGAACGACATCCTGTCCGACGGCGAGCGCCGCGCCACCTACGATCGCTACGGCCACGACGGGCTGCGCTCGACCGGCTACGCGCCCAACTTCGACGCCTTCGGGTCGATCAGCGACCTGTTCAGCGCCTTCTTCGGCGGTGCGACCGGGCGCCCCGGACCCGAGCAGGGCGGCGACGTCGCCGTGCAGGTGGAGATAGACCTGCTCGACGCGGCGCACGGGACCAGGGTCGAGGTCGCCTTCGAGGGGGTCGATCGCTGCGATGTGTGCAACGGCAACGGCGCCGAGCCGGGAACACCGATCGAGACGTGCGAGCGGTGCGGTGGGGCCGGTCAGCTGCAGGCCGTCACGCGCACGCCCTTCGGGCAGATGATGCGGACCATGATCTGCGATGCCTGCCACGGCGACGGGCGGGTGCCAAAGCAGCCCTGCCACCGGTGTCACGGGGCCGGTCGTGTGACGGCCGACCGTCGGATCGAGGTCGACGTACCGGTGGGCATCGCCGACGGGCAGCGCATCCGCCTGACGGGACAGGGTCACGCGGGTGAGGCGGGCGCGCCGCCGGGCGACCTGTACGTCTTCGTGGCGGTCCGTGAGGACTCGCGCTTCGTGCGCGAGGGCGACGACCTGATCACGGCGCTCGACGTCGCCGCGCCGCTCGCGGCGCTCGGAGCGTCGCTCGAGATCCCCACGCTCGAGGGCTCGAGCACGGTTGAGCTGCCGGCGGGTACGCAGCCCGGCGAGGTGGTCACACTGCGGGGCGAGGGGATGCCCGCGCTGCGGCGCGGCCGCCGCGGGGACCTGCGCGTGGTGGTCAACGTGGTCGTGCCCCGGCGTCTCACCGCCGAGCAGCGCGAGCTGGCCGAACGGCTCAACGAGAGCCTCACCGAGGAGAACCTGCGCTCGCACGAATCGATGTTCGCCAAGCTCCGCCGCGCGCTGGGCAGCCAGGCCGCGTGATCCGTCTCGCCGTTCGCGTCGGGCGCGAGCAGGCCGAGCTCGTGCTGGCCGAACTGCTCGAGCTGGCGCCGGCGGGCGTCGAAGAGACCCAGGCCGGACCGGACGCGATCGAGTACGCCGTCTACGGCGCCCCCGGCGAGCTGCCGGAGCTCCCCGACCTGAGCGCGCTCGCCGGCGGGGGCCGCGTGGAGATCTCCACGAGCGAGATCCCCGACGACTGGCACGAGCGCTGGAGGGGCTTCCATCGCCCGGTCCTGATCGAGGCACCGTCCTCCCGCGGCGGCGCCGGACTCGTGCCCGCGCTGCGCGTGCGACCGCCGTGGGAGGCGCCCAGCGAGGGCGGGGGAGAGGTGCGCGAGATCGTCATCGACCCCGGCCAGGCGTTCGGGACCGGCGGCCACGCGACCACCCGCCTGTGCCTCGAGCTGATGCTCGAGCTGGTCCGCGGCGAGGGACCCGGCGGCGGGCTGCTGGATCTCGGGACCGGGTCCGGGGTGCTCGCGATCGCGGCCGCGCTGCTCGGGTTCGAGCCGGTGCTCGCGCTCGACAACGAGCTCGAGAGCGTGCAGGCGGCAGCGGAGAACGCGGCCGTGAACGCCGTCCACATCGACGTGCGCCGCTTCGACCTGCGCTCGCAGGCACTGCCCGCGCTCGACGGCGGAGGCGGCGCGCGGGAGCCCCGTGTGGTGACCGCGAACCTGCTGCGTCCGCTGCTGCTCGAACTGGCAGGCACGCTCGTGGCCGCACCTCCCCATCTCATCGCCGGCGGTCTGCTCGCCGAGGAGGCCGAGGAGGTCGCCCGTGCGTTCGCCACGGGGACCGACCTGCACGAGCGCGAACGGCGCAGCAGCGGCGAATGGGCGGCGCTGTGGCTCACCCGCGAGCCCGCGCCGGGTCCGGGCGCGACCCGCGGCCGCTGACGGCCTGGGCCGGCGGCGCCCGGCCCGTCCTGGGCTTCCGCCGCCGCCCCCGCCGCCCGCTGTCTCCTCCGGCCGATCCTGCCGCCCCGTCACTAGAGTGTCGCCGCGGTGCCGTGCGCGTTGCGGGGTGTGCGGAGGCCGTCGACCAAACACCGTCAACCAAACCGCGGGGGTACGGAGCATGAGCGAGGGTCTGTCCGCGACCGAGGTCGGCAAGGAGATCGGCGAGCACGCCGAGCACGCCGAGCACGACGGCGGAGCGGGCGGGCACGACCGCATGCTGTCGATCGTCGAGGCGCTGCTGCTGTCGCTGGTGGCCGTGCTCGCGGCCTTCTCCGGCTACGCGGCGGCGAAGTGGAGCACCGAGTCCTCGGTCCAGCTCGCGACCGCCTCTGCCGCGCGCACGAAGGCCAACCGCGCCGATCTGGAAGGCCTCCAGCTCCGCACGCTGGACTCGGTCTCCTTCAACGCCTGGTTCACGGCCTTCACGGCCGGGAACGCGAACGCCGAGCGCTTGGCCGAGCGGCGCCTGCGGCCAGGCTACCGGCCCGCGTTCTACGCATGGCTGGCCACCGACCCCGCACACAACACCGCCGCGCTTCCGGGGCCGTCCTTCATGCCCCAGTACGTGATTCCCCAGGAAGTCCGCGCGAACGAGCTCGACGCCACCGCCGACACGAGCTTCGCCAGGGGCTCGGAAGCCGGTGCCACGGGCGACAAGTACGTGCGCGACACGGTGTTCCTCGCCACCGTGCTGTTCCTCGTCGGGATCAGCAGCCACTTCCCGCTGCGCCAAGCGCGCTACGCGCTGATCGGCGTGGGCACGCTGATCCTCGTCTTCTCCGTCGTGCAGCTGCTCGGGCTGCCGGGCCCGCCCGGAGGGCTCTGAGCGGATCGCAGCGCGGGTTGCGGGGTGGATCGCGGCGCGGGCTCCGGTCCGGGTCCCGACCCCGACCCGGACCGCGGAGCGGTCAGCCTGCGTCGGGGATCTCGGTCGCTGCGCAGACGATCGCGCGGTAGACGAGGTCGATCGCCGGACGTACGCCGTCCTCGGCGTCCAACAGCACGCTCGCCGCCCTGAGAGCGCGGCCGATCGTCTCCAGCGCCTCGCCGACCGACCCGGGATCGGGGTCCCGACAGGCCGCGATCGCCATTTCCAGCATCGCCTGTCCCTGCTCCAGGGCACCCGTGAACAGCGCCGGCCCGACGAGGCTCGCGTAGCCGTACACGCGCGCGAGGCGCCCCGAGAGCTCGATCGCGGGACCGCGCCGCGGCGGGCGCACGGGCGGCAGTCCGCGCCCGTCGAGCAGGCCGGCCATCGTCTCGCCGAGGACCGCCCTCGTGGTGTGCTCGTCGAGTCCCGCCTGCCGGGTCACGCGCAGGGCCATGTACAGGGTCGTGGCCGGCAGCCCGTAGGGGGGATCGGAGGCGAACACGATTCGCTCCGCCGGCACGCGCGCGAACAGCTCGATCACGTCGATCGGGAAGAAGCAGGAGATGTCGTAGAGGACGCCGGGGTGCTCCGCCAGCCGCGAGGTCAGGATCCCCTGGTCGCAGATCGCCCCGTGGGCGAGGATCAGCACCGCGCCCGGGTGGCGCAGGGCGAGGTCGACGAGCCCGTCCGCGAGCGGCGGCAGGCCGCGTCCGGCATGGATCAGCACGGGCACGGCCGCCTCTTCGGCGAGCCTGAACACGCCGTCCATCTCGCTCCCGTCGAACACGAAGTCCTGCGCACGGGGATGCAGCTTGATCCCGCGCGCACCCGCCCGGAGGGCGCGCTCGCACTCCGCGAGCGGGTCTTCGGCGGGGTCGAGCCTGCAGAACGGCACGAGCCTGCCCTCACTCGCCTGCGCCCACTCGATCACCCGGTTGTTCGGCACGCTGTAGGCGGGCCTCCGCTCGGGGTCGTGGAGCGGGAACACGCATGCCCGCCGCGCACCGGCGGCGTCGAGCTGGGCGAGCAGCTGCTCGAGCGTCAGCGAGCGCCCGTCCTCGTCGAGCCCGAGGTGGGTGTGGGCGTCGATCACTTCCGCCTCCGCCGGGCGCAGGCGGCGTACCTCCGCCAGGAACGGGGCGAGCGCTTCGGCATACAGGGACTCGTTCACAGCTGCACCCTATTCTCTCCGAAGCGCCCGGCCGGTGCCCGCCGGGCGGGACGGTTTCGGCCCCTCGCCCTGTCGAGCGACGGCGCAGCGGCGTATCCTGGGTTGCAGATGGCGATAGTCGAGCAGATCAAGGCCGACCTTCAGAGCGCGATGCGCGCGGGCGAGAAGGAGAGGGTCGGCGCCCTGCGGCTCGTGCTCTCCGAGCTGCAGAAGGCTGCCAAGGAAGGCGGCGGTGACGAGCTGTCGGTGCTCCGCCGCGAGCGCAAGCGCCGCCTGGAGTCCGCCGGCCTGTTCCGCGACGCTGGACGGGAGGACCTCGCCGAGGGCGAGGAGGCCGAGGCGCGCCTGATCGGCGGCTACCTGCCCGCCGAGCTCACCGAGGAACAGCTGAGGGGAATCGTGGAGCTCGCCGTGAGCGAGAGCGGCGCCACCTCCCCGAAGGACATGGGCCTCGCCATGAAGAGCGCGATGGCCGCCGTCGACGGCCGTGCGGACGGCAAGCGCGTCTCGGGGCTGGTGCGGGCCTCGCTCGAGGGATGAGGACGCAGATCGAGCTCTCCAACGAAGTCGCCGCCGAGCTGGCGGGCAGTCAGGATGCCGTGCTGCGCGCGCTCGAGTCGCATCTGGACTGCAAGGTGTTCCTGCGCGGGAACCTCATCACCTTCGACGGCGAGGAGAGCGAGACCGACGCGGGCGAGCGCGTCGTTCGCGAGCTCTCCGACCTGATCGCCCGCGGCCATCAGATCGGGCCGGGCACGATCGCGGCGGTGACGGGCGCACTCGACGCCCACGAGTCTCCCGCCCGCGTGCTCGAGGACGTGGTCTGGAGTCACCGCGGGCTGCGCGTGGCGCCGAAGACCGTCAACCAGAAGCGCTACGTGGATTCGGTGCGCGAGAACACGATCACCTTCGGCGTGGGCCCCGCCGGGACCGGGAAGACGTTCCTCGCCGTCGCGATGGCCGCCGCCGCGCTGTCCCGGCACGAGGTCAACCGCATCATCCTCACGCGACCCGCCGTCGAGGCCGGCGAGCGCCTGGGCTTCCTGCCGGGAGACCTGATGGCCAAGGTCGATCCCTACCTACGACCGCTGTTCGACGCGCTGCACGACATGCTCGATCCGGAGAAGGTCTCCCAGCACATCGACCGCGGCGTGATCGAGATCGCCCCGCTCGCGTTCATGCGGGGACGCACTCTCAACGACTCCTTCGTGATCCTCGACGAGGCCCAGAACACCTCTCCCGAGCAGATGAAGATGTTCCTCACGCGCCTCGGATTCGGCTCGCGGATGGTCGTCACCGGCGACATCACCCAGGTCGACCTCCCCCGCGAGCAGCAGTCGGGTCTGATCGCGGTCGCCGACGTGCTCGACACGGTCGAGGGCATCGAGTTCGTGCGCTTCGGGGGAGAGGACGTGGTGCGCCACAAGCTCGTCCAGCGCATCGTCGAGGCATACGAGGTGCATTCCTCCCAGCACATCGTGGAGGCGCGTCCGCCCGGCGCGGCCGCCGCGCCGCCGCTCAAGGGCGCGGCCGCGGAAGGCGCCCGCTCGGCCGTCCGAAGCGCCTGAGCCCGATGGTCGACGTCGACGTACTCGGCGTGGAGCGCGCCCGGGGCGGGCCGTCCGCCGAGGAGGTGCGGAGCCTGTGTGAGCGCGTGGCCGACGCGTTCGCGATCGGCGATGCCCATGTCGCGGTCGAGTTCGTCGGCGAGCAGCGCATCGCCGCGCTCAACGCCCGCCATCGCGGCCGGCCGAGACCGACCGACGTCCTCTCGTTCCCGATCGACGGCGCCGGGCCGAGTCGCGCCGGGACGGGCTCCGGGGAGGGCGTGCCGCTGGAGCTGGGCGACATCGTGATCTGCCCGGCCCGCACGGCCGACCTGCGCGAGGCGATCATCCACGGCATGCTCCACCTTCTGGGCATGGACCACGAGTCCGACGACGGCGAGATGCTCGCCCTCCAGGACCGGCTGCTCGCCCGGGCCGAGCCGTGACACGAGGCGGGTTCGTCGCGCTCGCCGGTCGCCCCAACGTCGGCAAGTCCACGCTCATAAACGCGATCGTCGGCGAGAAGGTGGCGATCGTCTCAGATCGTCCCCAGACGACCAGGCGCGCGATCCGCGGGGTGCACCAGAGCGGCGACTGCGAGATCGTCCTGGTCGATCTCCCGGGAGTGCAGCGGCCGCGCGACGCGCTCACCTCGCGCATGGCCAGACGGGTGCAGCAGGAGCTCGACGGCTCGGATGCGACGCTGCTGATCCTCAACGGCGAGCAGGGTGTGGGCCCCGGGGACCGCTACATCGCGAGAACGCTCGCGGCTGCGGGCGTGCCGGCGACGATCGCCGTCAACAAGATCGACCGTCTCTCCAAGGGGCCGCTGCTGGCTGTGCTCGAGGCCGCCGGCGAGCTGGAGGTCGGCGAGGCGATCTTCCCGATCTCCGCGCGGCGGGGGGAGGGCATCCCAGCGCTGGTCGAGCACCTGCAGTCGCTGATGCCCGAGGGCCCGTTCATGTACTCGCTCGGCTCGGTCTCCGACCAGTCGCGTGAGCTGCTCGTCGCCGAGCTCGTGCGCGAGGCGGTGATCAGGCGCACCTTCCAGGAGGTTCCCCATGCGGCGGAGGTGATCGTCGAGGAGATCGAGGAGACCGCCACGGGGCTCGCGCGCGTGAGAGCGCTGATCTGGGTGGAGACCGAGTCCCAGAAGGGGATCCTGATCGGCGCGCACGGGCGCATGATCAAGGCGATCGGAACCGCGGCCCGGCGGGAGCTCGAGCGGGCTCTCGGATGCCGGGTGCATCTCGACCTCTCGGTGCGGGTCCGGCGGGACTGGCGCGCCGACGAGGGGCTACTCGACCGCCTCGGAATCACCTAGGAGCATCTAGCTAGACGCGCTAGAGCCTGCGCCCGAGCCGGTCCGCGATCGCGCCGATCCCGCTGCTGTCGAGCAGCGCGCTCCAGGCGAACGGCACCCCCACGACCTCGAAGCCGCGACGGCGCAGGCGGGCCACCTGGCTGTGCTGGAAGCTCGCCCGCTGATGGATGGCCCGCGCCGCGTGTGCGGCCGCGTGGAGCACCTCCCGGTTCCCCTCCTGTGCGCCGTCACGCGCGGACGCCCAGCCCCCGCGCCCGCCGGCTGCGCCACCCCTGGGCCCGCCGCCCGCGCCGGGCGCGGGACCGCCGTCGAGGGCTGCGATGCGCTGCAACTCGGCGGCGGTGAAGCGCCTCGGCAGCAGGCCGTTGACGATCACCACGCCGAGGTCGCGGCCGATCTGCTCGCGCAGTCCATCCTGGAGCTCGATCGTCTCGGTGACCGCCATCTCGGTGCCCTGGGCCACCGCCACGTAGGCGCTGCGCGCGGGGTCCGCCAGGAGGTCTCCGACCTCGTGCGCCCGAGCGGCGACGGGCCCGACCCGTGCGATCGCGCCGAAGGTCTGAGGGGAGCGCAGCATCCCGAGGGCGTGGCCCGTCGCGGGGGCGTCGAGCACGACGAGGTCGTAGCCCGCCGCGCGCCGCTGCCAGCGCCGTTCCTGCGTGAGCTCCCAGATCTTCACCATCGTGAACAGCTCGCGCGCACCCGGTGCGGCGGCGGCGAAGTACTGGAAGGTGCCGCTGGAGGCGAGCACCCGGCCGGGGATCCGTCCGCCGAGCTCCTGCACCCACTCCAGCAGGGCACGGTCGGGGTCGATCGTCGTCCCCGCGAGGCCCTCCCGGAGTCGGACCTCAGCTCCCTCCCGCCCGGGGGCGACGCCGAACAGCTCGGGCAGGCGGCCGTGGTCGCCGACCTCGACGACGATCGTGCGCAGGCCGCGCCGCGCCGCGAGCATCCCGATCGCGGCCGCGATCGTCGTCTTTCCCACGCCGCCCTTGCCGGTCACGACGAGCAGCTTGTGATCCAGAGGCGATCGCATCGGCTCCCAGTCTTCCTAAAACCGCAGCGCTCCGGCGGTACCTACAATCGTGCAGATGAGCGCAGCTTCCGAGGATCGCTTCACGCAGGAGGTCGCCTACGACGCGGACGGGCTGGTGCCGTGCGTGGTGCAGGACTGGAGCACCGGTGAGGTGCTCACGCTCGCCTACATGAACGCGCAGGCGCTGGCGCGCACCCGCGAAACCGGCGAGCTCCACCTGTGGAGCCGCTCGCGCCGGGAGCAGTGGCACAAGGGCGCCACCTCCGGCAACGTGCAGAGCGTGCGCGCCCTGCGGCTCGACTGCGACGGCGACACGGTGCTGGCGCTGGTGGAGCCCGCGGGGCCCGCCTGCCACACCGGCGAGCGCACCTGCTTCCATCGCGGAGCGCTCGAGCCCGGAGCCCCGTACGAGACGCTGCCCGCGCTCGAGCGCACGCTCCGCGAGCGCGAGCGCGAGCGGCCGCCGGGGTCCTACACGGTGGCGCTGCTCGAGGACCCCGCGAGGATCGGCGAGAAGGTGATGGAGGAGGCGGAGGAGGTCGCACGCGCGGCGCGCGAGGAGACCGATGAGCGCGTCGACGAAGAGTCCGCCGACGTGCTCTATCACCTGCTCGTGCTCATGCGCAGCCGCGGGCGCGCGCTCGCAGACGCCGAGCGGGTGCTCGATGGCCGTCGTTCCTAGCGATCCGGGCGCGCCGCCCGAAACCGCTCCCGGCAACGGCGGGGAGGGAGATCCTGCGGGCGCGCTCGACGCGGTCTCGGCGATCGTGCGGCCGAGCCTCGAGCAGGCACGCGAGCTTGCCGGCGGGCACAACCTGATCCCGCTGCGCTACACGTTCATCGAGGACTGCGAGACACCGGTCTCGGCGTTCCTGAAGCTGCGCGCGCTCGCACCGGGCGAGCCCGCGTTCCTGCTGGAGTCCGCCGACCAGGGGCAGCGCGTGGGCCGCTGGTCGTTCATCGGCTTCCGCCCCCGCGAGGTGCTCCGCTGGTCCCTCGGAGACGGCGGCGACCCGTACGCGCTCGCGGCCGAGCGCATCGCCCGCTTCGAGCAGGCGCCGATCGAGGACGCGCCTCCGTTCGCCGGCGGCGCCGTCGGCTACTTCGGCTACGACCTCGTGCGGGCGGTCGAGCCGCTCGGCGACGGCCCGCCCGACGAGCTGGGTCTGCCCGACATGGCGCTGATGCTCACCGACACGCTCGTGGTGTTCGACCATCTCAAGCACAGCGTCACGATCATGGCCAACGCCGACCTGCTGGCCGAGCCGGACCTGGAGGCGGCCTACGCAGGCGCGGCGGCGGCGATCGCCGAGGTGAGGCTCGCCCTCGCCGGGCCGGTGCCCCGGCCGGGTCCGCTGCGGGCGGGGCGGCGGGAGATGCCCGACTTCCGCTCCAACATGACGCGCGAGCGCTTCGAAGCGATGGTCGCTCGGATCGTCGAGTACATCTACGCCGGCGACGCCTTCCAGGTCGTGCCCTCGCAGCGCTGGTCGGCGCCGGTGCCGGTGGAGCCCTTCTCGGTCTACCGCGGCCTGCGCGCCGTCAACCCGAGCCCCTACATGTACTTCCTCGACTTCGGCGACTTCCAGGTCGCGGGCGCGAGCCCCGAGCCGCTGTTGACCGTCAGCGGCCGCCACGTGAGCACCAAGCCGATCGCCGGCACCCGCCCGCGGGGTGCCAACCCGGAGGAGGACCGGCGGATCGCCGCGGAGCTGCTGGCCGACGAGAAGGAGCGCTCCGAGCACGTGATGCTCGTCGACCTCGGCCGCAACGACCTCGGGCGCGTGTGCGAGTACGGCAGCGTCCAGGTGGACGAGCTGATGGAGATCGAGTCCTACAGCCACGTCATGCACATCGTCTCCTCGGTCTCGGGGACGCTGCGCGAGGATGTCGGGGCGATGGACGCCCTGCGAGCCGTGCTGCCCGCCGGCACCCTCTCGGGCGCCCCGAAGGTGCGGGCGATGCAGATCATCGACGAGCTCGAGCCGGTCAAGCGCGGCGGCTACGGCGGCGCGATCGGCTACCTCAGCTACGGGGGCGACCTCGACACGGCGATCCACATCCGCACGCTCGTCCTCAAGGACGGCGTCGCACACATCCAGGCGGGCGGCGGCACGGTGGCCGACGCCAAACCCGACTACGAGTACGAGGAGTCGGTCGCGAAGTCCAGTGCCGCGCTGCGCGCCGTCGCGCTCGCGTGCGAACAGCCGGACTGGGCATGAGGGTCCTCGTCCTCGACAACTACGACTCCTTCACCTACAACCTCGTCCAGTATCTGGGCGAGCTGGGGGCGGACGTCGACACGGTCCGCAACGACCGCGCCGGCGCCGAGGAGCTGCTCGCCGCGGGCTATGACCGCTGCGTCGTCTCGCCCGGACCGTGCACGCCGAACGAGGCGGGGATCACGCTCGAGGTCGTCCGGCGGATGCCCGAGGCGGGCGTGCCGACCCTCGGCGTGTGTCTCGGACACCAGGCGCTCGCCCAGGCCTTCGGCGGACGGGTCGTGCTGAACCCGCCCGTGCACGGCAAGGCGACCACGATCGAACACGACGGCCGCACGATCTTCAGCGGCCTGGACTCGCCGCTGACCGTGGGTCGCTACCACTCGCTCGTGGTCGATGCGAACCTGCCCGACTGCCTGGAGGAGTCCGCGCGCGGCGGCGGCGTGCTGATGGCCCTGCGCCACCGCGAGCTGCCCGCCGAGGGCGTGCAGTTCCACCCCGAGTCGGTGCTCACCGAGCAGGGGCGCGAGCTGCTCGGCAACTTCCTCGCGGGGGCGCCCGTGGGCAGCGGGGCTCGCTGATGCCGAACCCGATTCTCACGAGCGCGATCGACACGCTCGCTGGCAGGCGGGATCTGAGCGCCGAGCAGACGGCGGAGGTGCTCGCCGAGATCATGCGCGGCGAGGCCTCCGAGACCCAGATCGCGGGCTTCCTGATCGCGCTGCGCACAAAGGGCGAGACGGTTGAGGAGCTGGCGGGGCTCGCGCGCGCCATGCGCTCCTTCGCCGCCCGCGTGCCGGTCACGCGCACGGACCTGCTCGACACCGCCGGCACCGGCGGCGGCAGCTCCACCTTCAACGTCTCCACCACCGCCGCCCTGATCGCGGCCGGCGCCGGCTGCGCCGTGGCCAAGCACGGCAACCGCTCGGCCACGAGCCGGTCCGGGTCGGCCGACGTCCTCGAGGCGCTCGGCGCGCGCATCGACCTCGGCCCCGAGGCGGTCGCCGCCTGCATCGAGGAGGCGGGCTTCGGGTTCATGTTCGCGCCGGTGCATCACCAGGCCACGCGCTTCGTCGTGCCGGTCCGGGCCGAGCTCGCCGTGCGAACGATCTTCAACCTCCTCGGCCCGCTGACCAACCCCGCCTCCGCGCGGCGCCAGCTGATCGGCGTCTCCGATGCCTCCTTCCTGGAGACGATGGCGGGCGCCCTCGCGAGCCTCGGCGTCGATCGCGCGCTGCTCGTCAGCAGCGAGGACGGTCTCGACGAGGTGTCGGCCGGCGCCCCGACCCATGTGGTCGAGGTGAACGGCGAGGAGCTCACTCGCTACGTGCTCGTGCCGGCGGAGGTCGGCATCGACGGCGCCTCGCCGGCGCCCGCAGCCGGCTCGCCGCTCGGGGGCACGCCCGCCCAGAACGCCGCGGTGACCCGCGCAATCCTCGCGGGCGGCCATGCCGCGCGCGCCCGCCCGCCGGGCGAGGACCTCGCGCTGATCAATGCCGGCGCGGCGATCTACGCGGCCGGCGCATCGGCGACGATCGCCGAGGGGGTGCAGCTCGCGCGCGCGGCGGTGAACGACGGGCGCGCCGCCGGTGCACTCGAGAACTACGTCCAGGCAAGCAGGCGGCACGCCCCCGCGCAGGCGCCGCGGTGAGCACGCGCCTGCCGACGGTGCTTGAGCGCATCCTTGGCGAAACGCGCCGGGAGGTGGAGCGACGCAAGCGCGAGCGGCCGCTCCAGGAGCCCGTGACCTCGGATCTCGACGGGCTCGCGGCCGGCGGGCGCCGGCGCTTTCGCGACGCGCTGCTGGGCGGTCCGATCGGCGTGATCGCGGAGTTCAAGCGCCGCTCGCCCTCCGCAGGTGAGCTGCGCGAGGCGCCCGATCTGGCCGAGATCGTCGGCGCCTACGGCCGCGGCGGCGCGGTCGCGGTGTCCGTGCTCACCGAGGGACCGAACTTCGGAGGCGACCTGAGCGACCTCGGCGCCGCGCGCGCGGCCTGCTCGCTCCCCCTGCTGCGCAAGGACTTCATCGTCGACCCCTACCAGCTGCTGGAGGCGGCCGTCGCGGGCGCCGATGCGGTCCTGCTGATCGTCGCCGCGCTGGCTGCGGCGGAGCTCGCCAGCCTGCACGAGCGCGCGCATGCGCTGGGGCTCGACGTGCTCGTCGAGGTCCATGACGAGCGGGAGCTCGCCATCGCCCTCGATCTCGGCGCCGAGATCGTGGGCGTCAACAACCGCGACCTGCGCGACTTCAGCGTGGACGTGGGGCGCACCGAGCGCCTGATGGCGTCGATCCCACAGCAGACCATCGCCGTGTCCGAGTCGGGGATCGCTGGCCCCGGACAGCTGCGCGCGCTCGCCGCGAGCGGTGTCCGCGCCGTGCTCGTGGGCGAGTCGCTGATGCGCGCCGGGGATCCGGAGGCGGCGCTGAGGGCTCTGCGAAACATTTAGCGGCTGGGGGGACGGCCTTTAGATCTCCTTCATCGGTCGCCCTCATCCTCTCCCGACATGAAACGGATGTTCCTGATCCCGTTCCTCGCTGCCCTGCTCGGCGGCGGCGTCGTCGTCGCGGTGGTCGCCGCGGCGGGCGGCCTGGGTGAAAGCCACACGACCGTCACGACGCTCGAGGCTGCGCCGGCCGCGCCCACGAATGCCTCCAACCACGTCGCCGGGCTGACGCCCCACCAGATCTACGAGCGCGACGCGCCGGGCGTCGCCTTCGTCACCTCCACCGTCGTGCAGAAAAGCGAATCGCCCTTCAACCTGTTCGGCGGGGAATCGACCCAGCGCCAGGGAGAGGCCACGGGCTCGGGCATCGTGATCGACGCCAACGGCACGATCCTCACCAACTACCACGTCATCGAGAACGCGATCAAGGTGACCGTGAGCTTCGAAAAAGGCAAGACCGTCGAAGCGCAGGTCGTCGGCAAGGATCCGTCCAACGACCTCGCGATCCTGCGCATCCACCCCGACGGCCTGGTCCTGCACCCGCTCACGCTCGGCGACTCGAGCACGGCCGAAGTCGGCGACCCGGTGTACGCGATCGGCAACCCGTTCAACCTCGAACGGACGCTCACCACGGGCGTGATCTCCGCGCTCCAGCGCCAGATCACCGCACCCAACGGCTTCACGATCAGCAACGTCCTGCAGACCGACGCTCCGATCAACCCGGGCAACTCCGGCGGACCGCTGCTCGACGCCCTCGGACGCGTGATCGGCATCAACTCCCAGATCGAGACCGGGGGCAGCGGCGACGGCAGCGTCGGCATCGGCTTCGCGGTCCCGATCAACACCGCCAAGTCCGAGATCGCCGAGCTCGAGAAGGGCGGCACCGTCAGCGGCGCCTACCTCGGCCTGACGACGCTCACGATCGACGGGTCGCTCTCGGCGCTCAACCTGCCCGTCAAAAGCGGCGCGCTCGTGCAGAGCGTGCAGCCCGGGACCCCGGCGGCCAAGGCCGGTATCCACGGCGGGACCGTGACCACCGAAAACGGCCAGGTGGCCGTCGGCGGCGACATCATCCTGTCGGTCGACGGCCAGACGATCAACAGCTCTGAAGAACTGGCGAACGTGATCGGCGCCAAGAAACCCGGCCAGACCGTCACGCTCGGGATCGAGCGCGCCAACGGCAGCGGCGGCTACAACAAGATGACGATCAAAGTCAAGCTCGGGACCCGGCCCGCGTCGGTTCCCAACCCGAACACGCCCGAAGGCTAAGGCCGCGGCCGGCCGGCTGCCCGCTACCGTTGGGGCATGCCGGGAGCACCTCGAACCGCCGTCCCCTCCGACCCGGCGCCGCCACCCCTGCAGCGGGTGGAGGGCGCCGCCGCCGCGCCGCCGCCGCGCGTGAAGATCTGCGGGATCACCAACCTCGCCGACGCCGAGCTCGCAGCCGGGCTGGGAGCGTGGGCCGTGGGGATGATCTTCTACGCGGGCAGCCCGCGCCGGTGCTCGCTCGATGAGGCGCGGAGCATCGTGGCGGCACTGCGCCGCCGGGTGGAGCTGTGTGGCGTGTACGTCAACGCGTCCCTCGAGGAGATCGAGCGCGACTGCGAGGAGCTCGGGCTGACCCTGCTCCAGCTGCACGGCGACGAGGGGCCCGCGTTCTGCGCGGAGGTCCACCGCCGGACGGGAGCGCGCGTGATCAAGGCCGCGCAGGTGGCCGGCCCGGGGGACGTGCGCGACCTCGAGCGCTTCCACGTCGACTTCCACCTGCTCGACGCGCGCGCCCGCGCGAGGGCACGCAGCGGGATGCGCGGTGGCACGGGCGAGACCTTCGACTGGGGTCTCGTCGCCGCGCGCCGCTCGTCCGTCCCGCTGATCCTGAGCGGTGGCCTCAACGCCGCCAACGTGGCGGAGGCGATCGCGCTCACCCATCCGTTCGCCGTGGACAGCGCGAGCGGGACCGAGTCTGCGCCCGGCCACAAGGATCCCGAGCGCCTGCAGGCGCTCTTCGGCGCGGTCGCGGCGGCCGTGCCCGACCCGCAGATCGGCCGGCCGGCGTGAGCGCGGGCGCCGGCGGGGCCGCGGCGGTCGAGCACCGCTTCGGCCCATACGGCGGGCAGTTCGTGCCCGAGACGCTGATGCCCGCCCTGGCCGAGCTCGAGCAGGCATGGCTGCAGGCGCGCGAGGACCCCCTCTACAACACCGAGCTGAGCGCCCTGCTGCGCGACTTCGCCGGACGTCCCACGCCGCTCTACCGCGCCCGCCGGCTCTCCGAGCGGGTCGGCCGCAGCGTCTACCTCAAGCGGGAGGACCTCAACCACACCGGCTCGCACAAGCTCAACAACGCCCTCGGGCAGGTCCTGCTGGCGCGCCGCATGGGCAAGACCCGGATCATCGCCGAGACCGGCGCCGGCCAGCACGGCGTCGCGACCGCGACCGTCTGTGCGCTGCTGGACATGGAGTGCGTGATCTACATGGGCGTGGAGGACACCCGCCGGCAGCGACCCAACGTGCAACGCATGGAACTGCTGGGGGCGAGCGTCGAGCCGGTCGACGCCGGCGCGAGAACGCTCAAGGAGGCGACCTCCGCCGCGATCCGCGACTGGGTGACGAACGTCGCGAACACGCACTACGTGATCGGCTCGGTCGTCGGGCCCGCGCCCTATCCGGCGCTCGTGCGGGACCTCCAGCGCGTGATCGGCGACGAGGCCCGCGCCCAGATCCTCGAGCGCGAGGGCAGGCTCCCCGCGCGGGTGATCGCGTGCGTCGGCGGCGGCTCCAACGCGATGGGCATCTTCGCGGCCTTCATCCCCGACGAGGGGGTCGAGCTGATCGGCGTCGAGGCCGCGGGCGAGGGCATCGACACGAGCCGTCATGGTGCACCGCTGACGGTGGGCGGCCGGCCCGGCATCCTGCACGGGTCGCGTTCGGCGGTGATGCAGGACGAGGAGGGCCAGATCGTCCAGGCACACTCGGTCTCGGCCGGGCTGGACTACCCGGGCGCGGGACCGCAGCACGCCCACCTCCGCGACAGCGGCCGCGCCCGCTACACGGCGGTCTCCGACGAGGATGCGCTCGCCGCCTTCCGGGAGGTCGCGCGGCTGGAGGGGATCATCCCGGCCCTGGAGACCGCGCACGCGCTCGCCTGGGTGCTCGCCGAGGGCGAGGGAGAGCTCGACCTCGTCTGTCTCTCCGGTCGTGGAGACAAGGATCTGGCCGAGGTCCTCGGGAGCTCGCAGCCGTGAGGGGCACGGTCGGCTCGGGCACGCAACGGATCGCCGAGGCGTTCGCGGCGACAGGAAAGCGGGCTGCGCTGATGCCCTACGTGATGGGCGGCTTTCCCACGCTCGAGGAGTCGCTGCGGATCGGCCGGGCGTGCGTCGCCGCGGGGGCCGACGTGATCGAGCTGGGAGTGCCCTACTCGGATCCGCTCGCCGACGGCCCCGTGATCCACGCGGCTGGCACCGAGGCGCTCGCGAACGGCTCCAGCATCGCCGGGGTTCTGGAGGTCGCACGCGGTCTCGCCGACAGCGTGCCGGTGGTGCTCATGTGCTACTCCAACATGGTCTTCGCACCCGGCGCGGACGCCTTTATCGAGCGTCTGGCGCGCGCCGGGGCCTGCGGCCTGATCGTGCCCGACCTGCCGCAGGGAGAGGCACCCGAGGTGCTCCAGGGGTGTGAGAAGCACGGCGTCGCGCTGGTGCCGCTCGTCGCTCCGACCACCACGCCCGAGCGGCTGGCGGCGATCGGCGCGCGGGCGCAGGGCTTTCTCTACACCGTCTCCGTCGTGGGCACCACCGGCGAGCGCGAGGCGCTCGCGGAGCGCTTCGCCGAGATCATCGCCCGGGCGAAGGCCTGCACCTCCGTGCCCGTCGCGCTGGGGTTCGGCATCAGCACCCCCGAGCAGGCGCTCGAGGCCGCCATCGCCGGAGCCGACGGCGTGATCGTCGGCACGCGCCTCGTGCGCGCGGCGGCGGAGTCTGCCGACCCGGCGCAGGCGGTCGGGGAGGTCGTGGGCGAACTGGCGGCGGGTCTGGCGCTCTCCCGATAGGATGCCTGCCGCATGGGACTGATTCTCACCGCCACCGCGGGCTTCGTCGTGTGGATCGTGCTGTGGGCGCTCGGAACGACCGGCTTCGACGCCTTCCTGCTCGCCACCGTGATGATCCTCATCGGGGCCTCGCTGAAGATCCTCTCCGGCTACCTGCCCGGCCGTCGCAGCTGAGCGCATCGTGCTCGGGCGCCTGCTGGGCCTAGCCGCGCTCGCCGCCGCGGCCGCCGGACTCGCGGGCTGCGGCGGCTCGGCGAGCGCCACCAGCGTCGACGCGATCGGCAGCCAGCTCGCAATCTATTCCAGCCTGCCGCTCCAGGGGCCGACCGCGTCGATCTCCCAACAGGTCGTCAACGGCGAGAAGCTCGCCCTGGCGGCCGTGGGAGGCCGGGTCGGCCGCTTCAAAATCGGCTATGTCTCGCTGGACGACTCGAGCCCGAAGAGCGGCAAGTGGGACCCTGGCGTGACCTCCACCGACGCCAAGTACGCCGCCCAGGACACGAGCACGATCGCCTATCTCGGTGACTACAACTCAGCCGGGACCGCGATCTCGCTGCCCCTCATCAACGGTGCGGGCATTCCCCAGGTGAGCCCCGCCAGCCCCTACGTCGGCCTGACCCAGTCGACGGACGCTGGCCAGGACGAGCCCGAACGCTTCTATCCCACGGGGCAGCGCACCTTCGCACGGCTGCAGCCGGGCGATCCGGTGCAGGCCACCGCGCAGATCGCGCTGATGCAGTCGCTGGGCGTCAAGTCGCTATACGTGCTCGACGATGAAGAACCGTTCGAGGTGCCGCTCGCCGAGCTCGTCGCGGGCGATGCCACGGCGGCGGGCATCACGGTGGCAGGTCACGACAGCATGTCGGTCTCCGCCAACGCGATCTACAAGGGTGAGGTGGAAAAGATCCTCGCCAGCGGCGCGCAGGCGGTGTTCTTCTCCGGTGAGGGCTCCGAAGGCGCGGCGGCGCTGTTCCGGCAGCTGCACAGCGCGGATCCGAGCCTGCTGCTGCTCGGCCCGAGCACGCTCGTCGAAGAACCCTTCGCCTCGCAGATCGGCTCGGCCGCGGCGAGCACCTATCTGACCACGCCCACGCTCGCGCGCAGCATGTACCCGCGGTCGGCCCAGCACGTGCTGGCGCTCTACCGGCGGGACTTCGGCGAAGAAGGCACCCCATACGCGCTCTACGGCTATGAGGCCATGAGCCTCGTGCTGAGCGCGATCCGCGCCTCGGGCGTGCACGGCAACGACCGCCAGACCGTGATCGAGCACCTCTTTGCGACCCGCAACCGCGACTCGGTGCTCGGCCGCTACTCGATCGAACCCGACGGCGAACCCACCTTCACGCGCTACGGCGTCGACCGCGTCGTCGACGGCAGCCCGGTGTTCTACAAGGCGGTCGTGGTCCGCCCCTGAGAGCCCCTCAGAGCGCGGGCCCGGCGGGCGGCGGCTACTGCAGTTCGAATACGAGCTTGAAGCGTTCGGCTTCGCCGCCGAGCGAGTGTCCGCCGCCGTAGATGGCGGTGATCGCGTGCAGGGAGGGAACGAGCTTTGAGATCGTGGGGTCTTCGGTCAGCCCAACGCCTTCGAGCAGCTCGAGCAGGGTGGGCAGCGCCACGAGGACGCTGGGCTGCAGGTCTTCGCCGAGGCTCTTGGCGGCCGAGGCACGCGAGGCCGCGCCGGCCATCGTGCTGGAGGGGTGCAGCGCTTCGACGACCGAGGCTTCGCCGAGCCCGAGCACGAACTTGGTCGCACCGCTGTCGGCCTTGCCGTTGGCGATGTTCAGGATCACGGGCAGGCCGTTCACCTTCACGCCGACCGCGGCGTCGGTTCCGGGAATCGACGCCGGCTGCACGCTGTCGCCCTGTGCCCGCAGCTGGGCGGCGAGCTTCGAAACCGCTTCCCGGGAGAGCGTGGGGTTCCTGGATTCGATCACCACGGCTCCCTTGAGTTCGAGCAGGCCCGAGCCGCTCGCGTAGACGCCGCCGGGGCCCATCCAGCTGGTGAAGTCGTGGTGGGCCGCCGGCGTGTCGGCGGCGAGCGTGGCCAGCGGCCCGAGCAGGCCTTCAACGAGCCCCTTGAGGCTGATCAGGCTTGTCGTGGAGCCAGAGCCGGAGCCCGCGAGGCTGCTCCCCAGGGCGCCGATTTCGCGCAGTCCCGAGGCGTCCTGGCCGAGCGTGGAGCCGAGGTGCGCAAGGCCGACCGCCAGCCAGGAGTTGCCGGGGAGTTCGTCGAACGCCTGGGCGCCTTCGGACCCGGCGGCGAGCAGTCCGCCGCCCACGCCGCTGCCGCCGGCGGTGGTGATGGTGTCCGCGTAGAGGTCCAGCGAGGTGGCGGTCGGGACGAGCGAGATGTTCGCCTCGCGTGATCCCGTGAGCAGCCCGAGCAGGCCCGCACCGGTCTTCGCCGCGCCGGCTTCGGCGGCGACCGTCGGGTTCGTGTAGAGGTGGGCGAGGGCGCCGGCCGGTGCGAGGGCGAGCAGCTTGGCGTAGCCGCTGGACTCCTTCAGGCCCGAGCCGGCGAGCTCGGTGTCGACCACGCTGTGCAGCCCCGCTTCGCTGCCGATCACGACGAAGCGGTCGACCAGCCCGAAGGCGACACCCGCCGCGTTGACCTCGTAGGAGACCCCGCGGTAGCTGGTCGAATGGGCGCCCGCGTGACCCGCCTCGGTTTCAAGGAACGAGCGGGCCCGGCCGGCGTCGGTGGTGTCGAGCACGATCGCCCCCTGCGCGCCGTGGCTGCCGAACGGGAACGAGGCGGTCGCGGATGACCCGCCGAGCACACCCTGCTCGAGCAGGGGCACGAGCGCGGTCGCCGCGCCGAGCGAGCTGAGGAAGATGCCCGCCTGGGGCCCGAGCCAGGGGGCGATGTCGCTGCGGTAGTTCAGCGGCGGCGCCCCCGGCGTCTGAAGCACCGCCAGCAGGCGCCCCCACGGGTCGTTCTGGCGGCTGAGCTTGCGCCCGTCGGCGACGGTGTCTTCCTTCAGCGCACCTTCCGGGGTCACCTCCGCGCCGAGATAGATCGGCGCCGAGGCGGGCACCACCCCGGCGGGATCGGCTGAGGTGCCCCCGCCGCCGGAGCTTCCGCCGCATCCCGCGAGCAGCACGGCCGCGACTGCGAGCAGCGCGACCGCGCGGGAGGCACCGCGCAACGAGATGCGGGGGCGGCGGGCGCTGCGGCGATGGGCCTCGAGAGCGAGCAGGCCGCTGATCCTACCGTCGCCTGCCACAGAAGCCACCCACCGGCGGTGCCCGCGTGCGAGCCCGCGCGGCGCGCGTCTGTGCAAGCGCGCGCCCATTTCGCACGCCTGCATCATCGCCTGCATGACGCGGTGCGTGTCGCGGGCCGCGGCGCGCGATCGAAAAATGCCCGTTGTACAGGGGTTTTCGGGCTGCGGGGGCAGCCGGGGAGGAAAAGTGGGAGAAGTTGTGCACGTAGGGTTGCATTGTGGGAGAAAGTGGGCTATGTTCGCGCACAGCGAGCCGGGGTGGAGGGGCTCCTCCCACTCCTCCACCTCGGCTCGAATACAAGCTCTGGAGTCCTCAGTGGTTCCCTTCCGCGGCACCTTCGACCATACGCTCGACGCCAAGAACCGGCTAACGGTGCCCGCCCGATACCGCGCGACGCTCGCCGAGGGGGTTGTGCTGGCGATGCCCGTGGACCTCAAACCGTGCGTGGGCGTGTGGCGCCCGGAGGAGTACGACGACTACACGCGGCGCGCGCTCGCCGAGCTGCCGCCGCTGTCGCCGCGGCGGACCGAACTCGAGCGCTTCTTCTACGGCAGCTCCCACGACGCCGATCTGGACGCCGCCGGGCGGATCATGATTCCCAACTCATTGCGCGAGTCGGCTCAGCTTTCGAAGGACGTGATCGTCGTGGGCGTCGGCGATCGCCTGGAGCTCTGGGACAAGGGCGCCTGGGGCGCACATCGATCGACGCTGCTCAGCGGCGTCGCGGAGGTCACCGCGCGTGTCGACGACGCTGCTTGAGATCGGCGAGGGCCGCAAGCCGGAGGGCTGCAGCCCCGAGCTGGCCCGCCGCCGGCGCGGGTCGGGCGGCGCCGGGCGCGGCGGGCGCCCGCCGCGGGGATCATCTCCCGGCGGCCGGCAGCAGGCCGCGCACGGCTCGCACACGCCGGTGCTGGCGGGCGAGCTGCTTGCTCTGCTCGATCCGCAGGCCGGCCAGACGGCGATCGACTGCACCTTCGGCGACGGGGGCCACGCCCGTCTCGTCGCCGAGCGCCTCGGCGCGGGCGGTACGCTCGTGGCGATCGACCGCGATCCGCTGGCCGAGGAGCGCTTCGCGGCGCTCGCCGAGCAGGCCGCCTGCTCGATGCGGTTCATCCGGGCCGGCTACGCCGAGGCGCTGGCGATGCTCGCCGCCGAGGGCCTGCGGGCGGACATGGCGTACTTCGACCTCGGCATGTCATCGATGCAGGTCGACACGCGCGAGCGCGGCTTCTCCTACTCATACGAGGCGCCGCTCGACATGCGGATGGACCCGTCGCAGCCGCTGAGCGCGCGCGAGATCGTCGCCGAGTGGGACGAGCGCCGGCTGGCGCACGCGCTGCGCGACTACGGCGAGGAGCGCCACGCGGGCGCGATCGCTCGCGCGATCGTCCGTCGCCGCGAGCAGGCCCCGATCGAGACCACGCTCGAGCTGGTCGAGACGATCAACTCCGCGATCCCGGCCCCGGCGCGCTTCGGCGGCGGTCATCCAGCCAAGCGCTCCTTCCAGGGTCTGCGGATCGCCGTCAACGACGAGCTCGGGCAGCTCGAGCGCGCGCTGCCGCTCGCCTGGGAGCTGCTGCTGGAGGGCGGCGTGCTGGCGGGGATCTCCTTCCACTCGCTCGAGGATCGCCGCGTCAAGCGCTTCCTCGCCGAGCAGGCCCGCGGCTGCATCTGCCCGCCCGACCTGCCGGTGTGCGCGTGTGGCCGCGAGCCGCAGGCCGCGCTGCTCACCCGGCGCTCGATCGTGCCCTCCGCCGCCGAGGTGGCCGAGAATCCGCGCGCCGCATCCGCGCGGCTGAGGGCCGCCAGGAAGCTGCCGCTCGCCGGAGACGGGGAGCGATGACCCCGCCCGCCGCCGCAGCGGCAGCCCCGGCCCGGCCGGCGCAGCCGCGCCGCAACCCGTCCCCGGGCAGGCCGCTGGTACCGCCGGCGCGGCCGCGCCGGGTGTCGGGTCCCGCCCGCCCGGCCCGCCCGGCCCGCCCCGCCCGTCCGGCCGCCGCCGGGCGCGCCGTCGAGGGCTCGCTCGTCCTGCGCCTGCGGGCGGCGCTCGCCCGGCTGACGGGGCATCGCCTGCTCGACCGGCTGATCTCCGGCAAGGCCTGGATCGGGCTCGTGGCGTTCGCGCTGATCGGGATCGTGACCCTGCAGCTCGCGGTGCTCGAGCTGAACACGACGATCGGGCGCGCGCTCGTGCACGAGGGCGCGCTACAGCGCTCGAACGCAGCGCTGAGCATCGAAAACAGCGAACTCGCATCAGGCGAACGGGTCGAGTCCCGCGCCGCCCGACTGGACATGGAAATCGTCCCGCTGGGCGCGCTCCGCTTCCTCGGCTCGCACCCGGGCAGCGACGTCTCACGCGCCGTGGGTGCGCTCGAGAAGCCGCTTCAGAGCAGCGCCTCCGGCGGTGAATCCGGCTCTGCGTCGGCCTCGGCGTCCTCAGGCGCCGCCGTGCCCGCCGGCGGCGCATCCGAAGCGAGCGCCGAAGCCACCGCCGCCCCGACCGGCGCCGGCGCGACCGGAGCCCCCACCGAAGCGGCCTCGCCCGCCGCGGCGACCGCTCCGGCCGAAGGCGCGGCCACGCCGGCGGCCGGGGCGGGCGCGGGCAGCACGGGAACGGCCGCGGCGCCCACGCCGACGGCGCCGCAGAGCAGCGCCCCGGCGCCCGCCGCGGGCGCTCCGACCGCGGAAACCTCACCCGCCGGTGGAACCCAGGCGGGGCCCACGGGGTAGGCGAGTGGGGGCCCTGCAACAGCGCATCGGACTCATCTTCGGGCTGTTCTTCGCGCTGCTAGTGCTCGCCGCGGGGCGCACCGCCTTTCTCGGCATCGTCCGCGGCGCGGCGCTGCGCCAGGCGGCCAGCGACCAGCAGCTGACCACCGAAGTGGTGGTCGCGCCGCGCGGCACGATCACCGACCGCGACGGCGTCGAGCTGGCCGTCTCCGAACCCGCCCGCGACCTGTCCGCCGATCCGTATCTGCTGTCGGACCCGCTCGCCACCTCGCAGAAGCTCGCTCCTCTGCTGGGTCAGAGCGAAGCGACGGTGCTGCACGAGCTCTCCGAGCACACCGGCTTCGTGTATCTGGCGCGGGCGCTGCCCGAACGGGAGGCGCAGCGGATCCTCGCGCTGAAGATCCCCGGGGTCAACGGCACGCCGGTCATGCGGCGGGTCTACCCGCGCGGCACGCTCGCGGCGCAGGTGCTGGGCATGGTAGGGACCGAAGGCAAAGGCCTGGCGGGCCTGGAATACTCGCGCAACAGCCAGCTGAGCGGGCGCTCGGGCGAGCGCCGGGTCGTCAGCGACGCGATCGGGCAACCCGTGTCGATCTCGGAAACGCGGGCGGAGGTGCCCGGCGAGCCGCTGACCCTCACGCTCGACGCCAACATCCAGCAGCGAGCCGAAGACGTGCTCGGGGCGGTGGCGCGCGTGTTCAGCCCGAAAGACGCCACCGCGATCGTGATGGACCCTCGCACCGGCGCGATCCTCGCGGTGGCCAACTGGCCGCAGGTCGACGCCAACGACCCGGGCGCCGCCGCGGCGGGGGCCGAGGAGGACCGCGCGGTCAGCTTCGACTACGAACCGGGCTCGACGTTCAAGGCCGTGACGGTCTCGGGGGCGATCGAGCAGGGCCTGATCACACCCGGGACGGGCTTCAACATCCCCGACCAGATACAGGTCGCCGACCGGACCATCCACGACGACACCGAACACCCCGAAGAAACGCTCACCACCGCCCAGATCCTCGCCCGCTCGAGCAACGTCGGCGCGATCAAGATCGGGCTGCTCGAGGGCGCCGAAACGTTCAACAGCTGGGTCCACCGCTTCGGCTTCGGCGCGCCCACCGGCGTGGACCTCCCGGGCGAGGAACAGGGTCTCACGCTGCCACTTTCGCAGTACTCCGGCTCCTCGATGGGCAACCTCCCGATCGGGCAGGGGGAGCTGGTCACGCCGATGCAGATGGCCACGGCCTACGCCGCGATCGCCAACGGCGGCATCCTGCGCCCGCCGCACATCGTCAGCAGCGTGGGCGGCCGGCCGCAGCCGGAGCCCGCCGGGCATCGCGTGATCTCCACGGCGACCGCGGCCGATCTGCGCCGCATGCTCGAAGGCGTGCTCGCTCCCGGCGGCACGGCCAGCGAGGTCTCGATCCCGGGCTACCAGCTGGCCGGCAAGACCGGCACGGCCAGCAAGGTCGACCCCGCCACGGGCGAATACTCCAAAAGCGCATATGTGGCGTCGTTCATCGGCTTCGCACCCGCCGCGGACCCCAAGCTCCTGTGCGCCGTGGTCGTCGACGAACCGCAGACCGGCTCGATCTACGGCGGGCAGGTGGCGGCACCCGCGTTCGGGCAGATCATGAGCTTCGCACTGCCCTACATGGGGATCTCACCCGGTGACGGTGGCTCCGGCGGGGGTGGAAACTAGACTCAACCACGTGCCACTGCGGCGGATCCAGCGATGAGGCTCGAGCGGCTCATGGGTGCCCTGCCGGGCGCGGAGCCCTCGGCGCCGTCGCCCGCAGGCGACGTGGAGATCACAGGCCTGGCCTACGACAGCCGCGCCGTGCGGCCGGGGAGCCTCTTCTTCTGCGTGCGCGGCTTCCGCACCGACGGACACGAGTATGCGCCGCGAGCGCTCGAGGCGGGGGCCGCGGCGCTGGTCGTCGAGCGCCCGCTCGGGCTCGGCGTGCCGGAGCTCCTCGTGGGCGACGTCCGTGGCGCGATGGCCCCGCTTGCGGCACGCTTCTACGGCGACCCGGCGCGAGAGCTCGCGCTGGTGGGCGTGACCGGCACCAACGGCAAGACCACGACGACGTACCTCGTGCAGGCGCTGCTGGAGGCGAGCGGCCGGCAGTGCGGGCTGCTGGGCACCGTCAAGTCGGTGATCGGCGGCGAGGAGCGCGCGGTCCAGCGCACGACGCCGGAGGCGATCGATCTGCAGGCGGAGCTGCGGGCGATGCTGGACGGCGGCGACCGCGCCTGCGCGATGGAGGTCTCCTCCCATGCGCTCGAGCTCGGCCGGACGGACGCGCTCGCGTTCGCCGCCGCCGTGTTCACGAACCTCACCCAGGACCATCTCGACTTCCACGCCACGATGGAGGACTACTTCCAGGCCAAGCGCAGGCTGTTCCTCCCACCCGCGGGCGCCGCGGCGCCGGCGGCGAGCATCCTCAACGCGGGGGACCCCTACGGGCGGCGCCTGGCCGCCGAGGTGCCGGGCGCCGTGACGTTCGCCGTCGAGCAGCCCGCCGACTACGGCGCCGCCGGGCTGCGCTGCGAGTTCGACGGCTGCCGCTTCCGGCTGCACACGCCGACGGGCGAGCGCGATGTCCGCCTGCCGATGCCCGGTCGCTTCAACGTCGCCAACGCGCTCGCCGCGCTCGCGGCGACGCACGCTCTCGGCTGCGAGCTCGACGTGCTCGTGGCGGCGCTCGAGGAGGGCGTGCGCGTGCCCGGCCGCTTCGAGCCCGTGGATGAGGGCCAGGACTTCGCGGTCCTGGTCGACTACGCGCACACCCCCGACTCGCTCGAGAACGTGCTCGCGGCCGCCCGCGATCTGCTGCCGCGCGAGGACGCGCGGGTGATCTGCGTGTTCGGCGCCGGGGGCGATCGGGACCGCGGCAAGCGCCCGCTGATGGGCGAGATCGCCGCGCGCCTGGCGGACCTCGCGCTCGTCACCTCCGACAACCCCCGCTCGGAGGATCCGGAGCGGATCATCGAGGAGATCATGGCCGGCGCCACGGGATCGGGCCTGCTGGCGCTCACCGACCGGCGCGAGGCCATCGCCCGGGCGGTCGCGGACGCCGCCCGCGGAGACGTGGTCGTGATCGCCGGCAAGGGCCACGAGCAGGGCCAGGAGTTCGCCGGCGGCAGGAAGGTGCCGTTCGACGACGTCGCGGTGGCGCGCGAGGCGCTCGGTGCGCGTCTGGCGGGCATCGCCGGAGAGATCCGCCCGTGAGGTGCTGGGACGCCGAGCGGATCGCCGGCGCAGCCGGCGCGCGCATTCTGTGCGCGGCTCGCCCCGCGGACGGCTCGCCCGGTCCGCACGGGGTGAGCATCGACTCGCGCAGCCTGGCTGCCGGCGAGCTGTTCGTGGGGCTCCCCGGCGACCGCGCCGACGGCGGCAGCTTCGCCGGCCGGGCGCTCGCCGCCGGCGCCTGGGGTGTGCTCGCGACCCCCGGGCAGGCGGCCGCGGCCGCCGACGCCGCGACCGCCGGCCGTGCACCCGCCACGGTGCTCGCCCACGAGGACCCGCTCGCGGGGCTGCAGGCGCTCGCGCGAGCGTGGCGCGGCGAGCTGCGCGAGCAGGGCGCGCGCGTGGTCGCGATCACCGGCTCGACCGGCAAGACCTCCACCAAGGACATCCTCGCGGAGCTCCTCTCGGCGACGCTGAGCGTGAGCGCCACGCCCGCCAACCTCAACACCGAGATCGGTCTGCCGCTCGCGATCCTGGGCGCGCCCGCAGGCAGCGACTGCCTCGTGCTGGAGATGGCGATGCGCGGGCGCGGACAGATCGCGGAGCTGACCGCGATCGCCGAGCCGGACGTGGGCGTGATCGTGAACGTCGGCCCCGCGCACCTGGAGCTGCTGGGGTCGCTCGAGGCGATCGCCGCGGCCAAGGCAGAGCTGATCGAGGGGCTGGCGCCCGGCGCGGCGCTGGTGGTGCCCGCGGGGGAGCCGCTACTGGCTCCGCACCTGCGGTCCGACCTGCGCACGATCACCTTCGGCGAGGGCGGGAACGTCACGCTCGCCGAGCGCCTGCCCGACGGCCGCGTGGTGATCGGCGCGGACGCGCGCGTGCTCGTGCTGTGGCCGTCGTTCGGGCAGGCGCACAACCTGCGGAACCTGCTGGCGGCCGTCGCGGCCGCGCTGGCGCTCGGGGTCACCCCCGAGGGCAGGCTGGACGTGCGCTTCTCGGCCGGCCGCGGCGAGCGGCTGAGGCTTGCCGGCGGGGTACTCGCGATCGACGACTGCTACAACGCCAACCCCATGTCCATGCGCGCGGCGATCGACGACCTGGCGGAGACGGCACGCGCGCGCAGCGTGGCGGTACTCGGCGACATGCTCGAGCTCGGTCCCGACGCTCCCGCCCTGCATCGCGAGATCGGCCTGCACGCCGCGCAGCGCGGGATCGGGCTGCTGGTGACGGTCGGCCCGCTCGCCGCCGAGATGGCGGGCACGTTCGCCGGCGAGGTGCGCTCGGTGGCCGATGCGGCAGCCGCGGCGGAGCTCGTGCCCGGCCTGCTCGCGGACTCCGACACGGTGCTCGTCAAGGGCTCCCGCGGCGTGGGTCTCGAGCGCGTCGTGGCGGCTCTCGGCCCCGCGATACCGGCGTCCTCCGGCGCGCAGGCGGCCCAGCGCGCACACGACACGGCCGCCGGCGGCGGCGCGCCCGAGGTGCCCGGGGCGATCGAGGAGCCGGGCAGCGGACCCGTCCTTGCCCGCGGCGCGGGTCCCGGGCGGCGCTGAATGGGCAGGATTCTCTTCGGGGGCACGGCGGCGCTGCTGATCTGCATCTTCCTCAGCCCCAAGTTCATCGAGTTCCTGCACAAGCGCGAGTTCGGACAGCACATCCGCGAGGACGGGCCGGCGGGCCACCACCAGAAGGCCGGCACGCCGACGATGGGCGGCGTGATCATCTTCCTGGCGGTGTCGGTGTCGTTCCTGATCCTCACCGACTACGAATGGCGCTCGGTGGGGGTCTTCGGCGCCGCGATCGCGTGCGCGCTGCTGGGCTTCGCCGACGACTACACGAAGCTGATCAAGCGGCGCTCGCTCGGGCTGCGGGCGCGGACGAAGCTGATCGTCACCGTGGCGATCTCGCTCGGGCTGTGGTGGGTGGCCACACAGGAGGCCCATCTGCCCGCGACGCTGTGGCTGCGCTTCGTCGACTACCACGTGGATCTCGGCCCCTTCTACCCGCTGCTGATCTATCTCGTGGTGGCCGGCACGACGAGCGCGGTCAACCTCACCGACGGGCTCGACGGGCTCGCGGCAGGCTGCGCCGCGATCGTGCTGCTGGCCTACATCGGGATCACGTTCCTCGCCGGCGACTTCGACCTGGCGATGCTCGCCGGCTGCCTGGTGGGCGCGTGCATCGGGTTCCTGTGGTTCAACGCCTTCCCGGCGACGATCTTCATGGGCGACACCGGCTCGCTGGGACTGGGCGGGGCCATCGCGGGCCTGGCGGTGATGACGAAGACCGAGGTGCTGCTGATCCTGCTGGGCGGGATCTTCGTGATCGAGGCGCTGTCGGTGGTGATCCAGGTGATCTCCTTCCAGATGACCCGCCGGCGGGTGTTCCTGATGGCGCCGATCCACCACCACTTCGAGCTGAAGGCCTGGTCGGAGACGAAGATCATCCTCCGCTTCTGGATCGTCGCGTCGATCTGCGGCGCTATCGGCTTCACGATCTATCGCCAGAGCAGGGGCGTTTGAGGCGACCGCGCCTGAGCATCGGCCGGGCGTCCAGGGGCGGCAGGCTTCCAGCGCCGGGCGTCGAAGTGGTCGGGATGCCAGCCGCCTCAGCAGGGCCCCGCCGGTCCCCGGCGGCCGCCGCCTCGAAGGCCGCGCGCGGACGGGGGGAGCGGCCGGCGGCCGCGCGCGGGGGCCAGCCGCTCGAGCAGCGCATCCTGCTGACCGCGACGCTCTGCCTGCTGGCCTTCGGCGCGGTGATGGTCTACAGCGCGTCCTCGGCGACCACGCTCCTGCAGGGGCAGGGAAACGGCAGCAGCTACCTGCTCAAGTTCGTCGTCTACGGCGCGATCGGCATGGTGGCGATGCGCGCGCTCGCGCGCGACGGGGTCGCGAAAGTGCACAGCATCACCGCGCCGCTGCTGTTCGCGTCGTTCGCGTTGGTGCTGGCGGTGCACATCCCCCACGTCGGCGTGAGCGTCAACGGCGCGCGCCGCTGGATCGGGCCGGGCCCCCTCCAGTTCCAGCCCTCCGAGCTCCTGAAGCTCGCGCTCGTGCTGTATGCGGCGACGCTGATCGCCAAGCGCCCGCAGCGGGTGCACGACCTGCGCGAGCTGGCGCGACCGCTGCTGATCGTCGTCGGCGCGGCCTGCCTGCTCGTCTTCACCCAGCCCGACATCGGCTCGGCGATGGTGATCGCGTTCACCATCGGCGCGATGCTGATCGCCGCCGGGATGCCCCTGCGCAACCTCGGGATCATGATCGCCTCGGTGCTCGGCGTGGTGCTCATCTACGCGCTGGCGCGCCCCTACGCGATGGCCCGTCTGACCTCCTTCCTGGATCCCTGGGCGCACGCGTCCTCGAGCGGCTTCCAGGCGGTGCAGGGGCAGATAGCGATCGGCTCGGGCGGCCTCTTCGGGGTCGGGCCGGGCCAGTCGGTGCAGAAGATCTTCTACCTCCCCGAGGCCCCCACCGACTTCATCCTCGCGGTGATCGCGGAGGAGCTCGGGGTGCTGGGCGTATGCGCCCTGCTGTTCCTCTACGGGCTGATCGCCTACGCGGGGATGCGCGCGGCCAAGCGCGCGCGCAGCCTCTACAGCGCGCTGATCGCGGTGGGCGTGACCTCCCTGATCGTCTCCCAGGCGATCCTCAACGTGTTCGCCGTGCTCGGCCTCGCGCCGCTGACGGGGGTGCCCCTACCGTTCGTCTCCTACGGGTCGAGCAGCCTGATCGTGATGCTGGCCGCGATGGGGCTGCTCCTGAACGTCGCCGCCGGCGAGACAGGGCACGTCCGTGCGGTGTCCTCCCCGCGCCGGCGCGCGCCCGCGGCCTCCGGGGTGGGCGACGCGCGTGAGCGCGAATCGGCACGATGGGGCGGTGAATCGGGCACGGAGAACGATCGTGATCGCCGCCGGCGGGACCGCCGGGCACGTGGTGCCGGCGCTGGCGGTGGCGGAGGCGCTGCGGGCTGAGGGCGCCGAGGTCGTCTTCATCGGCGGGGACCGTGCGGAGGCGCGGCTGGTGCCGGCGGCCGGTTTCGCGCTGCACACGATCGCGGTGGAGGGGCTGAGCCGATCGAACCCGCTGCGGGCGGCGCGGGCGCTGGGCCTCGCGCTGCTCGCACTCCCGAGGGCCCGCTCGCTGCTGCGGGCGCTGGCGCCCGACGCGGTGATGGGGGGAGGGGGGTACGTCGCCGGGCCGGTCGGCCTGGCGGCGCTGAGCCTGCGCATCCCGCTGGTCCTCACCGAGGCCGACAGCCATCTCGGCCTCACCAACAGGCTGCTCGCCCCCCGCGCCCGCCGCGTCTGCCTGTCGTTCCCGATCGAGGGGCGCGGCGGCGGGCGCTACCGCGTCACGGGCCGTCCGGTGCCGGCGCCGCACACGGACCGTCTCGTTGCGCGCGCCCACCTCGGTCTCGCCGCAGAGGGGACCTGCGTGCTCGTGTTCGGCGGCTCGCTCGGGGCCCGCTCGATCAACCTGGCGGCGCTCGAGGCGTTCGCGGCGAGCCCGTGGCAGGTGCTGCACGTGAGCGGCCGCCGCGACCACCCGGAGCTCGCCGCGCGCGAGCTGCGCCGCGGCTACCACCTGCGCGACTACCTCGACCTCGAGGACTTCGCGGCGGCGCTCGCCGCGGCCGACCTGGTGGTCGCCCGCGCGGGGGGATCCGTGTTCGAGATCGCGGCCAACGCGCTCCCGGCGGTCCTGATCCCGTATCCGTACGCCGCCGCCGACCACCAGGCCGCAAACGCGCGCTGGATGGCGCAGGCCGGGGCGGCGATCGTGATCCCGGACGGAGAGCTCACCGCCGAGCGCCTCGGTGCCGACGTCGGCGCGCTGGTGGCCGATCCCGCCCGCCTGGCGGCGATGGCGGCGGCGGCGCGGAGCCTGGCCCGCCCGCACGCCGCCGGCGAGGTCGCGGGCGAGCTGCTGGGGGCCGCGTGCGCATGAGCGGCGCCGAGCGCCCGTGGGCCGGGCGGCGCCTGCACTTCGTCGGTGTCGGCGGGGCCGGGATGAGCGCCTACGCGCGAGCCGCGCATGCGCTCGGCGCGGAGGTGAGCGGATCCGATGCCGCCGACGGCCCCTACCTGCAGCGGCTCGCGGCCGACGGCGTGCTGCGGGCCAGGGTCGGGCATCGCGCCGGGAACGTCCCCGCGGGGCCCGGCGTGGAGCTCGTCTACTCCTCGGCGGTGGCGGGCGAGAACGTCGAGCGCGCCGCCGCGCGCGAGCGCGGCATCCCCGAGCGATCGCGGGCCGATCTGCTGGCGGAGCTGACGGCCCTCAGGCGCACGATCGCGGTCGCCGGCACCCACGGCAAGACGACGACCTCGGCGATGCTCGTCCACGCGCTGCGCGGCGCCGGGATGGAGCCGAGCTGGCTGGTGGGGGGAGCGATCGGTGACGGGCTTGCCAACGCGGGCTGGGGCGGCGGCGAGTGGCTCGTCGTCGAGGCCGACGAGTCCGACCGCTCGATGCTGCGGTTGAGCGTGGAGATCGCGCTGGTGACCAACGTGGAGCTCGACCACCACGCGACCTACGCCTCGCTGGAGCAGGTGCGGGAGGTCTTCCGCGAGTTCCTGCGCGGGCCGGCCGAGGCGGTCGTGTGGGATCGGCCGGAGCTGCTCGCGCTGCGCAGCGGCGCGGTGGTGCCGTATGACGTGCGCGAGCTCGCGCTGACCGCCGGCGGCTCGAGCTTCGCCTGGGGAGATCTGCGGGTGCACCTGGAGGTGCCCGGCGAGCACAACGCGCTCGACGCCGCCGGTGCGCTCGAGGCCGCCCGGCTGGCGGGCGCCGACCCGGCTCTGGCGGTCGCGGGGCTCGCCTCCTTCCACGGCGCCGCCCGGCGCTTTCAGCTGCTCGGCGCGAGCGCCGCGGGCGCACGCCTCTATGACGACTACGCCCATCATCCGACCGAGATAGCGGCGACGCTGAGGGCTGCACGGACGCTGCCCCACGGGCGCCTGATCGCCGTCTTCCAGCCGCATCTGTTCTCGCGCACCGCCCTGCTCGCGCGCGAGTTCGGGCGGGCGCTGGCGCTCGCCGACGTGGTGGTCGTGGTCCCGATCTACTCCGCGCGGGAGCGCGGCGAGGACCATCCGGGGGTCAGCGGCCTGCTGGTTGCCGAGGCTGCGGCCGACGCCGCCGGCGGCAGGACGGTGTGCTGGATGCCGAGCCTCCCCGACGCGGAGACGCTGCTGCGGGGGATGCTCGGCGAGCGCGACCTGTGTGTGGTGATGGGCGCGGGCGACGTCGATGCGCTGGGGCGTGCGCTGGTGGGCGCATGAGCGCCGTCGAGCCACCCGCGGCGGTTCGGCGCGGCTACCCGCTCAGCCGGCTCACGACCGTGCGCACGGGCGGCGCGGCGGAGTACTTCGCGCGCGCTGGGACGGAGCAGGGGCTGCTGGAGCTGCTCGGCTGGGCGGAGGAGGCGGGTGTGCCGTTGAGCATCGTCGGCTCGGGCTCGAACCTGCTCGTCGCCGACGACGGGGTCGCCGGTCTCGCGATCAAGCTCGACGGTGCCCTGGCGGAGATCTCGGTGCAGGCGCCCCTGGTGCTCTGCGGCGGCGGCGCCCGCCTGCCGGCCGTGGCAGCGAGCAGCGCGCGCGCGGGCCTGTCGGGCATCGAGTTCGGGGTGAACATCCCGGGCACCGTCGGCGGCGCGGTGCGGATGAACGCCAACGCCTACGGCGGCGAGCTCGAGCGGGTGCTGCGCTGGGTGGACCTCGCGACCGCGCGCGGCGTGGACCGCCGCTCGCCGACCGATCTCGGCCTCGCCTACCGCAGCTCGGCGCTCGGCGAGGGACAGGTGGTGGTGCGCGCCTGCCTGGAGCTCGAGCGCGCCCCGGTCGAGACCGTCAAGGCGACGCTCGCGGAGATGCGTCGACGCCGGCACGAAGCCCAGCCGCAGGGCATCAAGACCTTCGGCTCGACCTTCAAGAACCCCGAGGACCCGCGCGCGGACGGACGCAGCGCGGGGCTCCTGCTGGCCGAGGCGGGCTGCAACGGGCTGGCGGTGGGCGGCGCGCGGTTCGCGCCCAAGCACGCGAACTTCATCGAGAACACCGGCACCGCCACGACCGCCGACGTGCTCGCCCTGATGGCGCAGGGACGCGCCCGCGTGCTCGAGCGCTTCGGGGTCGAGCTCGAGCCCGAGGTGCAGGCGCTCGGAGATGTGCGCTTTCCCTGGCGCTGAGCGGTAGGGGTTCGCGCCGGCAGGTCGAACAGGGTGGGGTGGACCGCTCCTTCGCCGCCCGCTCGCCGATCGCCCGTCGCTCGCGCCCGCGGCACGCGCGCGAGCGCAGCAGGCTGGCCCATGACCGCCGGCGCGGCCCGATCGAGCCGATCGCACGCGCGGGGCGGATCGTGACCGCGCCGCTGGCGGCGCTCTGGCGGCGCCGCGTGGGGCGCATCGCGCTCCTGGCCTTGCTGATCGCGCTGCCCCTGCTCGCCGCCGGCTGGCTGGCGCTGCGGGACTCGCCGCTTGCGTCGGTCGAGCGCGTGACCGTCAGCGGCCTGCGCGGGCCGCAGGCCGGGGCGATCGAGACCGCGCTCGTGGACGCCGCGCATCACATGAGCACGCTCGGCGTGAGCACGGGCACGCTGCAGGCGGCGGTCGCCCCGTTCCATCTGGTGCGGGAGCTGCGGGCGAGCCCCAGCTTCCCCCACGGCCTGCACATCACGGTCGTCGAGCAGCTGCCGGTGGCGGTGCTCGTGGCGGGCGCCACGCGCACCGCGGTGGCGGCCGACGGCGTCGTGCTCGGGCCCGGCCTCCTCAGCGGATCGCTGCCCACGGTCGGCGCGGCCGCCGATCCCGAACCCGGGCAGCGCGTCGGCGGCGCGAGCCAGCTCGCCGCGCTGCGCGTGCTGGGAGCCGCGCCGGCGGCGATCGTCACGCGGGTGAGCACGGTGTTCGAGGGCCCGCGCGGCCTCACCGCCGCGATGCGCAACGGGCTGCTCGTCTACTTCGGCGACGCGTCCATGCCGCACGCCAAGTGGCTTTCGCTGGCCAGCGTGCTCGCCAACCCGAGCTCCGCGGGCGCCTCCTACGTGGACGTGCGGCTGCCCTCGCACCCCGCGGCGGGCTTCCCCGGCGGGGTTCCGCCGGCGGGCTCGGCGGCGTCGGACGCCGCCGGGGAATCCTCCGGTGGATCGGAATCGACGATCGGCGCGCTGGCCGCGGGCCTCACGCAGGGGGGCGCGGTGGGAGGCTCGACCGCCGGCACCGGCGCGGCCACGGGCACCTCCGCGACGCCCTCCGAAGCACCCGCGGTGACGCCCTCCGAAACCGCCGCCGGCAGCGAACCCGAAGCGTCGCAGACGACCGCCCCGACCGGCGGATGACCGATCTCGACCTCAACTTAAGGTTGAGGTCGAAGGAGGGCTATTCTCAGGCAAGAGTCGAGAGTCGCGCGTTTTGCAAGCTTTCTTGCGAGACTGGCCGACTTCGTTGACAGGGCGAAGTTCCCTGCATAACGTGCGCAACGCGGCGGGTCGGGGAGCAGTATGCTGCGAACTCTAAATCCCTACTGAAGGCTTCGGACAGAACCATGATGGAGAGCAGCGGAAGCTATCTGGCGGTCATCAAGGTCGTGGGCGTCGGCGGCGGGGGCACCAACGCGGTCAGCCGCATGGTCGACGCCGGTCTGCGCGGAGTGGAGTTCATCGCCGCCAACACCGATGCCCAGGCGCTGGCGATGTGCGACGCCGACATCAAGCTGAACATCGGACACGAGTCCACCAAGGGGCTCGGCGCGGGCGCCAACCCCGACGTCGGCCTCGCCGCCGCATCGGAGTCGCGCGATGACATCAAGGAGGCGCTCAAGGGGGCCGACATGGTCTTCGTGACGGCCGGCGAGGGCGGCGGCACCGGCACGGGCGCCGCTCCGGTGATCGCCGAGATCGCCAAGAACGAGATCGGTGCGCTGACCGTGGGCGTGGTCACGCGCCCGTTCGACTTCGAGGGTTCCCAGCGGGGCCGACAGGCGACCGAGGGCGTCGAGCGCCTGCGCGAGGTCGTCGACACGCTGATCGTGATCCCCAACGAGAAGCTGCTCGCCGTCGTCGAGCGCCGCACCTCGATGCTCGACGCCTTCCGCGAGGCCGACAACGTGCTGCGTCAGGGCGTGCAGGGAATCACCGACCTGATCACGATCCCCGGCCTCATCAACCTCGACTTCGCCGACGTGCGGACGATCATGCACGACGCCGGCTCGGCGCTGATGGGGATCGGCACCGCCAGCGGCGAGAGCCGCGCCGCGGACGCCGCCAGGGCGGCGATCTCCTCGCCGCTGCTGGAGGAGTCAGTCGACGGCGCCACGGGCATCCTGCTCAACATCACGGGCGGCCACGACCTCGGCCTGTTCGAGGTCAACGACGCAGCGGAGATCATCCAGCAGGCGGCCGACGCGAACGCCAACATCATCTTCGGCGCGGTGATCGACGAGCGCATGTCCGACGAGGTGCGCGTGACCGTGATCGGCACCGGCTTCGACCACCGTCCGGGCCGCGGCGCACGCCGCGAGAGCCGCAGCGCCAGACCCGACCGCGGGCCGCGCATCAGCGATCGCCAGCGCTCCACGCTGGAGATCTCCGACGACGACATCGACGTCCCTCCCTTCCTTCGCTAGCCCAGCCGGCCGATCGCCGGCGCGGGCTCGGCGTCCTCGGTCGCTCGTGTGCTGTTGCACACTTCGCTCCCTGCGTTCTTGATCCGCTTGGCACTCAGCCGGCTGAGTGCCCCTCGCCCCTGTCGGGGTCCGGCCGGCACATGTGCCGGCCGGCGGCAGCGCACATGTGCGCTGCCGGTTCGTGCGCCGCATGCGGCGCACGACGGTCGGCGCATGCGCCGACCGCACGGCCGGGCGCCGCGCCGGCGGGCGGAGAGCGCCGCCATGGCCCGCTAGCCTGCGGGCCGTGACCGCCGCCCTGCGCCGCACCCCGCTCTACGACCGGCACGTGGCCGCCGGGGCGAAGCTGGTGGACTTCGCCGGCTGGGAGATGCCGGTGCAGTACGCCGGCGTGCGCGAGGAGCACATGGCGGTGCGCGGGCGCTGCGGCATCTTCGACGTCTCGCACATGGGCGAGATCGAGTGCAGCGGGCCCCAGGCGCAGGCGCTGCTGCAGCGGCTGCTCTCCAACGACGTCGAGGCGATCGCCCTCGGAGGCGCGCAGTACTCGGTGCTGTGCCGCGAGGACGGCGGCGTGCTCGACGACCTGTTCACCTACAGGCTCGAGCCCGACCGCTACCTGACGGTCACCAACGCATCCAACCACGAGCGCGACCTCGCCTGGTTTCTCGCCCACGCAGGGGAGTTCCCCGGGGCGCAGGTGCGCGACGCGATCGAGGAGTGGGCGATGCTCGCGGTGCAGGGGCCGGTCGCGCGCGAGATCGCCCAGGCGATCGCCGACGCGCCGCTGCCGCCGCGCATGCATGCCGCCCGCGGGCGGCTGGCGGGGGTCGAGGTGCTGGTGTGCGGCACCGGCTACACCGGCGAGGACGGCGTGGAGCTGCTCAGCCGCCCGGCCGACGCGCCGAGGCTGTGGGACGAGCTCGTGCGCCGCGGCGCGGTGCCGGCGGGACTCGGCGCGCGCGACACGCTGCGCCTGGAGGCGTGCTTCCACCTCTACGGAAACGACCTGATGGTTGAGCGCGGGCCGATCGAAGCCGGGCTGGGGTGGTGCTGCAAGGAGCAGACCGGCTTCATCGGCGCGGAGGCCGTCGCCGCCGTTCGCGACAGCGGGCCCGCCGAGAAGCTGGTCGCGTTCGCGATCGAGGGCCCCGGCATCGCCCGCCAGGGCAACCCGGTCGCGGGCGGCGGAGAGGTGACCAGCGGCACGCTCTCGCCGTGCCTGGGTGTCGGCATCGGCATGGCCTACGTGCCCGCCGAGCGCGCCGCGCCCGGGGCCCACCTCGAGATCGATGTTCGTGGCAAGATGCGCCCCGCCGTCGTCAAGGACAAGCCCCTCTACAGAAAAGGCGCATGAATGGCCGAGGCCAGCTACCCCGAGGATCTGCTCTACCACGCCGAGCACGACTGGGCGCGAATCGACGCCGAGGACCCCGCGCTCGCGGTTCTCGGGATCACCTGGTACGCGCAGGACTCGCTCGGCGAGGTTGTCTTCTTCGATCCGCCCGCCGTCGGCACCGCCCTGAGCAAGGACGCGCCCTACGCCGAGGTCGAGTCCGTGAAGGCCGTCTCCGACGTGATCGCTCCGCTCGGCGGCGAGATCGTCGAGGTCAACGAGGCGCTCGCCGAGAACCCCGCGATCATCAACGAGGACCCCTACGGCGAGGGCTGGCTGGTGAAGATCCGCATGGCCGACCCGGCCGAGCGCGAGGCGCTGCTCGATGCCGCCGCCTACCGGGCCACCCTGGCCGGCTAGCTAGGCTGATCGGTACTTGAGCCGCTACACCGCCATCACCGACGCCGACCTGGCCGCGATGCTCGCGGCGATCGGCGTCGGCTCGCCGCAGGAGATCTTCGACCGCCAGATACCCGAGGGGGTCCGCCTCGGGCGCGAGCTGCGGCTGCCCGACGGCCGCCCCGAGCAGGACGTCTACGAGCACCTCCGGCAGCTGGCCGAGCGCAACCGCAGTACCGAGCAGGAGGTCAGCTTCCTCGGCGCGGGGATGTACGACCACTACGTGCCCGCGCTGATCGACATGCTCACCGAGCGCTCGGAGTTCCTCACCCCGTACACGCCCTACCAGCCCGAGATCTCCCAGGGCGGCCTGCAGGTGATGTTCGAGTACCAGACCGCGATCTCCGAGCTGACCGGCCTGCCTGTCTCCAACGCCTCCACCTACGAGGGCCCCTCGGCGGTCGCGGCCGCGGGCTATCTCGCCAAGCTGCACAACGGCAGGCACCGGTTCGTGGTGAGCGCGGGGCTGCACCCACATTCGATCGAAACGCTCCGCACCTACGCCCACGGCTACGGCATGGACGTCGTCGAGGTGGGGGTGCGCGACGGCGTCACCGACCCGCAGGCGTGGGCCGAGGCGATCGACGGGGACACGAGCGCCGCGATCTTCGCCCAGCCGAACTTCTACGGCGCGGTCGAGGACGCCGCCGCCCTCAGCGCCGCCGCCCGGGCGCCCGGCGGCCCGCAGGGCGAGACGGGCGCCTCCGCGCAGGGCCCCGTCGTGATCTGTCAGGTGGACCCGATCACGCTCGGCATCCTCGCGCCACCCGGCGAGTGCGGCGTGGACGTCGCCGTCGGCGAGGGCCAGGCGCTCGGCAACCGGCTCGACTTCGGCGGCCCGTCCTTCGGCATGTTCGCCGCGCGCGAGGAGTACCTGCGCAGGATGCCCGGGCGGATCGCCGGCGAGACGCTCGACGTCGACGGCCGGCGCGGCTTCGTGCTCACACTGCAGACGCGCGAGCAGCACATACGGCGCGAGAAGGCCACCTCGAACATCTGCACCTCGCAGGCGCTCAACGCGCTCGCCGGCGTCGTCTACCTGACCTGGCTCGGCAGGCGCGGGATCGTCGAGCTCGGCGAGCTGCTGCTCGCGCGCACGCACTACGCGCGCCGGCGGCTGTGCGCGATCGACGGGGTCGCGCCGCTGCACGAGCAGCCGGTCGTGCGCGAGTTCGCGCTGCGGCTCGACGCCGACGTCGCCGCGGTGCGCCGCCACTGCATCGATGAGGGCGTCAACCCCGGCGTCGACATCCATCGGCTGAGCGGCCGCGAGGCCGACCGCGGAGGTCTGCTCGTGGCGATCACCGAGCGGCGCTCGCGCGCCGACATCGATCGCCTCGCCGACGTGCTTGCCGACGCGATCGCGGCCGGCGAGCGCAGACCCGCGGGCGAGGAGGCCCTGCCCGTATGAGCGCGATCGCCGAGGGCGCCACACCGCTCCAGCGCGAGGCCGCCAGGACGATCTTCGAGAAGGGGGCGCCCGGGCGCCGCGCGTTCCAGTGCCCGGTGATGGACGTGCCCGAGGTCGACCCCGCGCAGCTGCTGCCCGAGCGCTTCCGGCGCGCCCGGCCGCCGCAGCTGCCCGAGGTCACCGAGCCGGAGATCGTGCGCCACTACGTCGGGCTCTCCAAGCGCAACTTCGACCTCGACTCCGGCTTCTACCCGCTCGGCTCGTGCACGATGAAGCACAACCCGCGCCTGCACGAGCGGGCGGCCGCGCTGCCCGGCCACGCGCGCCTGCACCCGCTGCAGGACCCCGAGCAGGCCCAGGGCGCGCTCGAGCTGATGTGGAACCTGCAGGCGGCGCTGGCCGAGATATCCGGGCTGCCCCACGTCTCGCTGCAGCCCTCCGCCGGCTCCCACGGCGAGCTCGCCGGGGTGCTGCTCACGCGCGCCTACCACGAGGACCGCGGCGAGTCCCGACACAAGGTGCTCACCCCCGACACCGCGCACGGCACGAACCCCGCGACCGTCACGATGGCCGGGCTGGAGGTCGTCAAGGTCGCCACCGACGAGCGCGGCGGCGTCGACATCGAGGACCTGCGCGCCAAGGCCGACGGCGAGGTGGCATGCCTGATGCTGACCAACCCCAACACGCTCGGACTGTTCGACCCGAACATCTCCGAGATCGCCGAGATCGTGCACGGGGTGGGCGCCACGCTGTACTACGACGGGGCGAACCTCAACGCCGTGATGGGGCTCTCGCGCCCCGGCGACATGGGCTTCGACATCGTGCACTTCAACCTGCACAAGTCCTTCACCCAGCCCCACGGCGGCGGGGGGCCCGGATCCGGGCCGATCGCGGTCTCCGACCGCGTCGCGCCCTACCTGCCGGTGCCCACCGTCGCCCGCGTGCGGGACGGCTCGAACTCCTCGCCGCCCACCTTCGACCTGGACTTCGGCAGCGGCCTGGCCGGATCCCGGTCGATCGGCAGGCTGCGCGGCTTCCACGGCAACTACGGCTGTTTCGTGCGCTCCTACGCCTACATCTGCTCGCTCGGCGGCGACGGGCTGCGCGACGCCTCCGAGACGGCCGTGCTCAACGCCAACTATCTGCTCGCGCGGCTGCGCGAGCAGCCGATCGCCGAGCACCTGCCGCTCGCATACGGCGAGCTGTGCATGCACGAGTTCGTGCTGTCCGGCGGCCCGATGAAGCGGGCGCTGGGGATCAGGACGCTCGATCTCGCCAAGCGGCTGCTGGACTTCGGCTTCCACCCGCCCACCGTCTACTTCCCCCTGCTCGTCGACGAGGCCCTCATGGTGGAGCCCACCGAGACCGAGACGCGCGAGACGCTCGACTCCTTCGCCGAGGCGGTCGCGGCGATCCTCGCCGAGGCGGCCGAGGACCCCGGAGTCGCCCTCGGCGCCCCCTACAGCACGCCCGTGCGGCGCCTCGACGAGGTCGCCGCCGCCAAGCGGCCGGTCATCCGGCAGGTCCTCGGCTAGGCTGCCCCCGTGGCGATCGAGCACCGCGATCTCGGCAGCACCGGGGTGAAGGTGAGCCCGCTGTGCCTCGGCGCGATGATGTTCGGGGCGTGGGGCAACACCGACCACGAGGACTCCATCCGCATCATCCACCGCGCGCTCGACGCGGGCATCAACTTCATCGACACCGCCGACGTCTACTCGCGCGGGGAGTCCGAGGAGATCGTCGGCAAGGCGCTCGCCGGCGGCCGCCGCGACTCGGTCGTGCTCGCCACCAAGGTGCACGGCACGATGGGCGACGATGTCAACCAGTTCGGCAACTCCCGGCGCTGGATCGTCACAGAGGTCGAGAGCAGCCTGCGCCGGTTGAAAACCGACCGGATCGACCTCTACCAGGTCCACCGCCCCGAGCCCGACACCGACATCGACGAGACGCTCGCTGCGCTCACCGACCTCGTCCGCGCCGGCAAGGTCCGCTCGATCGGCAGCTCGACGTTCCCCGCCCATCAGATCGTCGAGGCCCAGTGGGTCGCCGAGCGCAGGGGCCGTGAGCGCTTCGTCTGCGAGCAGCCGCCCTACTCGATGCTGATCCGCCGCGCCGAGGCCGACGTGCTGCCGGTCTGCCGCCGATACGGCATGGGCGTGATCCCCTGGAGCCCGCTCGCCGGCGGCTGGCTGTCCGGCCGCTACGGGCGCGGCGGCGAGTCGCCCGGCTCGAGCCGCCGGGCGCAGATGCTGCCCGCCCGCTACGACATGACCCTGCCCGCCAACCAGCGCAAGCTCGAGGCCGCCGAGGAGCTTGGCGCGCTCGCCGAGGAGTCCGGCATGAGCCTGATCGAGATGGCGCTCGCGTTCGTCGTCAACCACCCGGCCGTGACCGCCGCGATCATCGGGCCGCGCACGATGGAGCAGCTCGACAGCCAGCTCCCGGCGCTGGAGCGGCGGCTGCCGGCGGACGTGCTGGACCGGATCGACGAGATCGTGCCGCCCGGGACGAACGTCAACCCCAACGACACCGGCTGGGACCCGCCGTGGCTGACCGACCCGGCCCAGCGGCGCCGCTAGGCACGGCGGCCGCCGGCGCGATCGAATCAGTGCGGATCTTCTCCGGCATCCAGCCGACCGGCCGCAAGCACCTCGGCAACTACATCGGGGCGATAGCGCAGTACGTCCTTGGCCAGGAGCGGGGCGAGGGGATCTTCTGCATCGTGGACCTGCACGCGGTCACGGTCCCCTACGAGCCCTCGGAGCTGCGCGAGCGCCTCTACGACACGACGGCGATCCTGCTCGCCGCGGGCCTGGATCCCGAGCGCTGCATCCTCTTCCGCCAGAGCGACGTCGCCGAGCACGCCGAGCTCACCTGGCTGCTCTCCAGCGTCACCGAGCTCGGCCGCCTGCAGCGCATGCACCAGTTCCGCGACAAGGAGCTGGCTCAGCGCGAGCTGGTCTCCGCGGGGCTGCTGCTCTATCCGGTGCTGCAGGCCGCCGACGTGCTCGCCTACCGCGCCGCCGAGGTGCCCGTGGGGGAGGACCAGCGCGAGCACCTCGAGCTGATGCGTGACGTCGCACGGCGTTTCAACGCGCGCTACGGCGACGGGGAGGAGGTGCTCGTCGTGCCCGAGCACCGCATCCCGGAGGTCGGGGCGCGGATCATGGACCTGCAGGATCCCACCGGCAAGATGTCGACCACCGGCGGCAGCGAGCAGGGCACCGTGTACGTGCTCGACGAGCCCAAGGCGATCCGGAAGAAGATCGCCGGCGCGGTCACCGACTCCGGCAGCGAGGTGCGCCGCGCCCCCGAGAAGCCAGGCATCGGCAACCTCATCGAAATCCTCGCCGCCGTGACCGGCAGCGCTCCCGCCGCCGTCGAAGCCGACTTCGCCGCGGCCCGCTACGGGGACTTCAAGGCGGCGGTGTCCGCCGCGGTGATCGACTACCTCGCGCCCGTGCGCGAACGCTACGAGCAGCTGCGCCCCGACGAGGCCGAGCTCGAGTCGATCCTCCGCGCGGGTGCCGAGCAGGCCCGCTCGATCGCCGGCGTCACGGTCGCGGACGTGCGTGAGCGGATGGGCGTCGGGCCGCCACGCCGGGCGGGAGCGGGGCACGGCTCGTCGGGGGCGCTCGGTACGGTGCGCCCGTGAGCTTCGAGCCCGCCAGCCCCCCGCCCGCAGCGGCCGGCGCGGCCACCGCGCCCGGGGTGGAGGGCGCAGTCGCGCTCGCCCCCGCGGCGCCGCGTCGGCTCGGCGAGCTCGAGCTCGACCTCGAGGTCTTCAGCGGCCCCTTCGACCTGCTGCTCACGCTCGTGCTGCGCGAAGAGGTCGACCTGCTCGAGCTGGCCCTGGCGGACGTGGTGCTCGCCTACCTCGACCATCTCGAGCAACGCGGCGAGCTCGACCTCGAGACCGCCACCGAGTTCATCGTCCTGATCGCGGCGCTGCTCGAGCTCAAGTCGCGCCTGCTCCTGGGAGGCGAGGAGGAGGAGCTGCTCGACATCGAGCCCGAGGAGGCCGCCGAGGAGCTGCTCGCGCGGATGCTCGATGCCCGCCGCTACCGCTCCGCGGCCGCCCACCTCGGCGAGCTGCTCGCGTCCGAGGCCGGGGTGCGCTTCCGCTCAGCCCCGCTGCCGCCCGCCCTGCGCCGCACGATCGTCGCTCCCGCCGCAGGCTCCCAGGACCCCGAGATGCTCGGCCAGGCGATCGGACGGCTGCTGCTGATGCACCCCGCCATCAGCGTGCGCCACATCGTCGTCGCGCGGATCTCGCTCGGCGAGCGCCTCGCACACCTGCGCGCCCTGCTGCGACGCGGCGCCTTCAGCTTCGACGAGGCCGTCCGCGGCGCCGATCGCATGACCGTGGCCGTCACCCTGTTCGCGCTGCTCGAGCTCTACAAGCACGGCGAGGCCGACTGGTCCCAGCCGGAGAGCTTCGGCGAGATCTCCGTGCGCGCGAGCGCGGCCCGCGAGCCCGAGGCGCCGCTGGCGATCGCCGGCTCGGGCGCACCGCCCGCGGGCCCGGCCCCGCCCGCGGGCCTGGAGGCCACCGGGTGAGCGCCGCCGAGGCGGGGTCGCCCGCGGCGCGCGCGAGCCCGCCCGCATCCGGCGAGCGGATCGCCGGCGCTCCCTCCGCGCGGGAGCCGGCCGAGCCCGCGCTCGCCCGCACCGTCGAGTCGCTCCTGTTCCTGTCGGCCGATCCGCTCACGCCGGCCGACCTGGCCGACGCCGCACAGGTCGGCGAGGGGGCCGTCCACGCCGCGCTCGCGGTCCTCGCCGAGCAGTACGCGCCCGGGCGCCGAGGCATCACGCTGCGCGAGCTCGGCGGCGGCTGGACGCTCGCCAGCGATCCCGCCTCCGAGGACGCCGCGCGACGCCTCTTCAGCCGCCCGCGCGCATCCACGCTGACGCCCGCGCAGGCCGAGACGCTGGCGATCGTCGCCTACCTGCAGCCGATATCCCGGCCCGAGATGACCCGCATCCGCGGCGTCTCGGCCGACTCGGCGACCGCCACGCTGCTCGAGCGCGGCCTGATCGAGGAGGCCGGGCACTCCCAGTTCGGCGCGGTGCTCTATCGCTCGACCACCCAGTTCCTGAAGCTGTTCGGGCTGCGCTCGCTGCAGGAGCTGCCCGACATCGCCCGCTGGGATCCGACACCCGCCGAGCAGGCGGACCTGCGCGAGCGCCTGCTGCGAGCCGGCGAGGCGCGCGCCGGCGGCACCCCCGGGTAGCTAGCTGACGTGGGGGACGGCCGGGGCGGATGCGGCCCCGGCGTCGGCGGTCGTGGCGGCGTCGGTGTCGGCCGCTGCCAGCTGTCCGCACGCGGCCGCTATGTCGCGTCCACGGGTCAGGCGCACGGTCGCCTGGACGCCGTGGGCGGCCAGCGCCGCCGCGAACGCGGCTATCGACTCGCGGCTGGAGCCCTCATACGGCGAGCCCGAGGGGTTGTAGGGGATCAGGTTCACCTTGAACATGCGCGCGTCGGCTCCGTCGCCGCCGCGCGGGGCGCCGCCGCGGCGCGGGAGCGCATCGCCGCCGAGCAGCCGGGCGAGCGCGAGCGCCTGCTCGTAGCGGTCGTTGACCCCGGCCAGCATCACGTACTCGATGAAGACCCGCCTGCGGCGGCGCGCGTAGAAGGCGCGGCAGGCCTCGATCACGTCGGCCAGCGGATAGCGCTCGTTGACGGGCATCAGCTCGCTGCGGAGCGCGTCCTCGGCGGCGTGCAGCGAGAGCGCCAGACGGACCGGCATGCCGCACTCGGCCAGCCGCTCGATGCCCGGTATCCAGCCGACCGTGGAGATCGTGGTGCGGCGGTGCGTCACGCCGAGCTCCGGCAGGCGCTCGCACGCGGCGAGCACGGCGTCGAGGTTGAGCATCGGCTCGCCCATGCCCATGAACACGCAGTGGTCGACCGCCTCCACGCGGCGGAAGTGAAGGGCCTGATCGAGGATCTCGGAAGCGGTCAGGTTGCGGGCGAACCGCATCCGCCCGGTCGCGCAGAACGTGCACGTCAGCGGGCAGCCCGACTGGGAGGAGAGGCATACGGAGCGCCGGCCGTCGCGGTAGCGCATCAGCACGGCCTCGAGCGGGCGGCCGTCGGCCGTGGAGAACAGCGCCTTGACGGTGCCGTCGCTCGAGTGCGCCTGCTGGCGCAGGACGAGGCTCGAGAAGGGAAGCTCCCGCGCGAGCTCCTGCCGCAGCGCGGCCGGGATGTTCGTCATCTGCTCGTAGCCATCCGCCCCGCGGGCGGCCCAGCTCCACACCTGGCGGGCGCGAAACGGCGGCTCCCCGCGCGCGGCGAGGGTCTGCTGCAGAAGCTGAAGATCCATTGTCCTGGGGTCGGCGTCGGGTGGTGGTGGCTGTGGGTGCTGCGCACCCGCAGCCCTATGGTTGCAGCCGATGCCCCGAGCACTCCGACCGCCGCGATGCGCCTAGCCCGCTATCTCGCCCACGCCGGCGTCGCCTCCAGACGGTCGGCGGAGGCCGTGATCGCAGCCGGACGCGTGCGCGTGGGGGGTGAGCTGGTGACCGACCCCGCGCGCGACGTCGGCGAGGCGGACGCGGTGACGGTCGACGGCAGGCCGCTGCAGGGACCCGAGCCGCGCGTGCACTACGCGCTGCACAAGCCCGTCGGCGTCGTCTCGACGGCCCGCGACACGCACGGCCGCCGGACGGTCCTCGAGCTCCTGCCCGCGCGCGGGCTGCGGCTCTATCCGATCGGCAGGCTCGACGCCGACAGCAGCGGGCTGATCCTGGTGAGCAACGACGGCGAGCTCGCCAACCGGCTGACGCACCCCCGCTTCGAGGTGCCCAAGACCTACCGCGCGAAGCTCGGCGGGGGACCTGTCGATGCGGCTGCGCTGGAGCGGCTCCGCAGCGGCGTGGAGCTCGAGGACGGGCCCACCGCCCCGGCGCGGGTGCGACGAGTTGGCCGCCGGGAGATCGAGCTCACGATCCACGAGGGTCGCAACCGGCAGGTGCGGCGCATGTGCGATGCGATCGGGCATCCCGTCCTCGAGCTGGTCCGGACCGGGTTCGGGCCGCTGCGGCTCGGGAGCCTCGCCCCGGGCGATCACCGGCGCCTGAGCGGCGCCGAGGTCGAGGTCCTGCGCTCGCTCTGACAGAATCGCCGGCCATGAGACTGTTCGCCCTGCGGGGCGCCGCGAGCGTCGAGCGCAACGGCGCCGAGGAGATACTCGCGGCCACGACCGAGCTGATGGAGGAGATCGCCGGGCGCAACGATCTCGCGCCCGACCGGGTGGTCAGCTGCATATTCACGGTGACCGACGACCTCGACGCGGAGTTCCCGGCGGTGGCCGCGCGGGCGGTGGGCTTCCAGAGCGTGCCCCTGCTGTGTGCCCGCGAGATCCCCGTGCCCGGCTCGATGGAGCGCGTGATCAGGGTGCTGATCCACTATCACGCACAGGAGGACCACGTGCCGGCCCACGTGTATCTCGGCCGCACACGCGCCCTGCGCACAGACCTCACCGCCGCCCAGTAGCCGCGCGGCGCGGCACCGAGCCCGTCGCCGCGCCAGAATGGTCCGATGGCGATCGAGTTCTCAGAGCGCATCCGGCGCATCCCGGTCTATCCGGCGGCGGGCGGCTACGCCGAGGAGGCCCCTCCCGTGCGCCTGGCGAGCAACGAGTCGCCGTTCCCGCCGCTGCCGGCCGTGCGCGAGGCGATCACGCACGCGCTCGGCACGCTCAACCGCTATCCCGACCCGGCCAACTCGCTGCTGCGGCGGCGGCTGAGCGAGCGCTACGACGTGCCGGCCGCGCGCATCGCGATCGGCAACGGCTCGTGCGACATCCTGCTCGCGGCCGGCGAGGCGCTGCTGGAGCCCGGGGCCGAGGTCCTCTATGCGTGGCCCTCCTTCTCGGTCTACCCCCACCTCAGCGCCGCCTCGGGGGCTCGCGCGATCACCGTCCCGCTCGACGGCGAGGCGCGTCACGACCTGCAGGCGATGCTGCGCGAGATCACCGTCGCCACCAGGCTGGTGATCGTGTGCAACCCCAACAACCCGACCAGCACCGCGCTCCCGCTCGCGGACATCGCCGGGTTCCTCGCGGAGGTGCCCCGCGCGGTGTGCGTGATCCTCGACGAGGCCTACTGCGACTTCAACCTGATCGACGACCCCGACGCCTCGGTGGCGCTGCTGGCGCAGCACCCCAACCTGGTCCTGCTGCGAACCTTCTCCAAGGTCCACGGGCTCTGCGGCCTGCGCGTCGGCTTTGCCCTGTGCGGCTCGGAGGAGCTGCCGCGCGCACTCGACCAGGTGCGCCAGCCGTTCTTCTGCAACGCGCTCGCCCAGGCCGCCGCGACCGAGGCGCTGGCCCACCAGGACGCGGTGATCGAGCGCGTGACCCGCACCGTCGCCGAGCGCATCTCCGTCGACGAGCGGCTGCGCGCGCTCGGCATCGACCCCGCCGACTCGCAGGCGAACTTCTGCTGGTTCGCCCTCGGCGAGGAGCGCGACGAGCAGGAGGTCCTGCGCGGGCTGGCCGAGCGCGGCGTGCTCGTGCGCGGTGGCGGCGCGCTCGGCAGCCCGACGCCCGCGCTGCGCGTGACCTACGGGCTGCCCGAGGAGAACAGGCGCTTCCTCGACGCGCTGGCGGAACTGCTCTAGCGCCCGCCGCCACGCGTCGCCGCGCGGCCGGCCCGGGCTGCTCCGTGCGTGCGCCGCTGGCGCACCGATCCCGTCCGCCACTGGACGCCCGGGCGATTGTCTGCTAAAAGCTCTTGGGACGACCATGAGCAACCTGGCCCCAGCAACACCCCGCCTCGCCACCGCGCCGGTTTCCTGGTCGTATCGCTACGCCTGGCGATTTAGCTAGGCGCTTCGGCCAGCACCCGTTCGTGAGCGGGTGACCGCGGCCGCACCGGATCCCCTGCAGCGGGATCGAGCGCCAGCCGAGACGGTGCCCTGTGCACCCCCCTCACGGCCCACCGCTGGTGGGTGTCCAGCACCTCTAAGATGCCGAGGCGTCAGTGAAAGGATGAACAGATGATGATCGTGATGAGAGAGACCGCGACCGAGGAGGAGGTCGGCGCGGTCGTCGCCAAGATCGAGCGCGCCGGCGCGCGCGCACACCGCAGCTCGGGCGCCCGCGTCACCGTGATCGGTGCGATCGGCGATGTCGAGCAGGACGCCAACGTCGCCGGCCTGGGCCTGGAGGGCCAGCCCGGCGTGGACCGGGTCGTGCCGATCCTCAAGCCCTACAAGCTCGCCTCCGCCCAGATCACCCACGGCGAGCGCACCGTGCTGGACATCGAGGGGCGCAAGGTCGGAGGGGAGAACTTCGCGCTGATCGCGGGCCCCTGCACGGTCGAGTCGCGCGAGCAGACGCTCGAGACGGCGCGCGTGGTGCGCGACGCCGGGGCGACGCTGCTGCGAGGCGGCGCCTACAAGCCACGCACCTCTCCGTACGCATTCCAGGGCCTCGGGCTGGAGGGGCTGCGGCTGCTCGCCGAGGCGAAGGCCGAGACCGGCCTGCCGATCGTGACCGAGCTGATGGACATGCGCGACCTCGACGCGGTACTCGAGGTCGCCGACGTCGTGCAGATCGGGGCGCGCAACATGCAGAACTACCCGCTGCTGGCGGAGATCGGGCGCTCCGGGCGCCCGGCGCTGCTGAAGCGGGGCCTGTCCTCGACGCTCGACGAGCTGTTGATGGCCGCCGAGTACATCCTCAAGGAAGGCAACCCCAACGTGATGCTGTGCGAGCGCGGCATCCGCACGTTCGAGACCGCCTACCGCTTCACCCTCGACCTGATGGCGGTGCCGGTGCTCAAGGAGCTCAGCCACCTTCCCGTGATCGTCGACCCCAGCCACGCGGCGGGGCGCCGCGACCTCGTCCTGCCGCTCTCGCTGGCCGCTGCGGCGGTCGGCGCGGACGGGATCATCGTCGAGGTGCACCCCAACCCGGACGAGGCCATCTGCGACGGGCCGCAGGCCCTGCGGGCGGAGGACTTCGCGGACTACGCACAGGCGGTCGAGCGCGCGACGGCGCTGGCGGGGAAGGCGCTCAGCGCCGTCTGATGGGCCGGGTCCCGGCGTTCGTGGAGCTCGCGGGCGCGAGGGAGCCGGCTCTTTGAGGGTCGCCGTCCTCGGCGTCGGGCTGATCGGCGGCTCGATCGGCCTGGCGGCGCGCTCGCGGGCGGGGGCCGAGGTTTGGGGCTACGACCCCGACCCCGCCGTGCGGGCCCGCGCCCTGGAGCTGGGGGCGATCGACGCCGCGGCGCCGGACGTGGCCGGCGCGGTGGACGGTGCCGACGTCGTGTTCGTCGCGGCCCCTGTGGGCGCGCTCGGCGTGACGGTCGCCGCGGCGCTGGCCGCGGCGGGCCCCGGCTGCGTGGTGAGCGACGTGGGCTCCACCAAGCGGGCGATCGCCGAGGCGGGCTCCGACGAGCGCTTCATCGGCGGCCACCCGCTCGCGGGCGCCGAGAGCGCCGGGGTGGCGCACGCACGGGCGGACCTGTTCGAGGGCGCCGTCTGGTACCTCACCCCGGCCCGCGGGAGCACCGCGGGCGTGCTGTACGAGCGCCTGCACCGCCTGCTGTGCAGCTTCGGGGCGCAGCCGAGCGCCGTCGACGCCGAGACCCACGACCGCGCGATGGCGTGCGTCTCCCATCTCCCGCACGTACTGGCCAACCTGCTCGTCGCGCAGGCCGCCAGCCTGCTCGAGGGCGAGGGGTCCACGAGGGTGCCCGCGGTCGGGCCGAGCTTCCGCGACGCCACGCGTGTGGCGGGAGCCAACAGCTCGATCTGGACGGACATCTACATGTCCAACAGCGACGCGCTGATCGCGGGGATCGACGAGCTGCAGGCGCACCTGGGTGAGGTCCGCTGCTGGCTGGCCGCGGGAGACGCGGGGGCCGTCACCGCGTGGAACGAGCGCGCCCGCGCCGACCGCGACGCGCTGCTCGGCGCCGGTCTGGTGGGAGGGCCCGTGCACGAGCTGCGCGCCTCGGTGCCCAACCGCCCCGGGGTGATCGCGGACATCGCCCTCGCGCTCGGCCGCGCCGGCGTGAACATCGCCGACATGGCCCTGTCCCCGTCCGAGGACAACCGCCAGGGGGTTGTCGCCCTGTGGATCGGCGGCGAGGCGAGCACGGAGCGGGCGATGGAGCTGATCGCCGAGCTCGGCTTCCCCGTGGCCCAGGCATGAGGGCCCGGCGATGAACATGCGCTTCGAGCCCGCGCGCGGGCTCTCCGGGGAGGTACGTGCACCCGCCGACAAGTCGATATCCCATCGCGCCGCGATCCTCGGCGCGATGGCCTCCGAGCCGGTGCGCATCGAGCGCTACCTGCTCGCCGACGACACCCGCTCCACGCTCGCGGCCGTGCAGTCGCTCGGCTCGCTCGTGGAGGTGCGCGGGGACGATGTCGTGGTGCGCGGTACCGGGCTGCGCGAGGCGCGCGAGCCGCAGGAGGCGATCGACGTCGGCAACGCGGGGACCCTGCTGCGGCTGCTGCCCGGCTGGCTGGCCGCGCAGGAGGGGCGCTCCTTCACGCTCGACGGCGACGAGTCGATCCGCCGGCGTCCCGTGGACCGGATCGCCGAGCCCCTGCGCCGGATGGGGGCCGACCTGAGCGCGCGCGAGGGACGCCTCCCGCCGCTGCGTGTGAACGGTGCCAGGCTGCACGCGATCGACCACGAGATGACCGTGGCGAGCGCGCAGGTCAAGTCGTGCATCCTGCTCGCCGCGCTCGCCGCGGACGGGCAGACCACCGTGCGCGAGCCCGTGCGCAGCCGTGACCACACCGAGCGGATGCTGCTCGCGGCCGGCGCCACGATCTCCCGCGCCGCCGGCAGCATCGTCGTGGTCAACGCCGACGAGCTGCTGATCGACCGCATTCGCGTCCCCGGCGATCCCAGCTCGGCGGCGTTCCTCCTCGCCGCCGGGGTGCTCGTACCCGGGTCGCGGCTGCTGCTCGGCGACGTCGGGGTCAACTGGACGCGCACCGGCTTTCTGAGGATCGTGCGGCGGATGCGCGGGATCGTGCTCGGAGACCTCGAGGAGGAGCACGACGAGCTCTCCGCGGTCGAGCCTGTCAGCGACCTCGACGTCGCCCACGGAGCGCTCGAGGGCACCGTCGTGGAGGCGCACGAGGTGCCCGCGGCGATCGACGAGCTGCCGCTGGTGGCGCTGCTCGGCTGCTTCGCCGAGGGCGAGACCGTGGTGCGCGGCGCGCAGGAGCTGCGCGTCAAGGAGTCCGACCGGATCGCGGGGGTCGTCGAGGGTCTGCGCGGGCTCGGTGCCGATATCGAGGCGACCGCCGACGGCTTCGCGGTTCGCGGCGGCGAGGGCCTGCGGGGCGGCACGATCGACGCCCGCGGAGACCATCGCATGGCGATGATGGGCGCCGTCGCTGGACTCGCCTCGCGGGAGGGCGTGGAGGTGTTCGGCATCGAGTCGGCCGCGGTCTCCTACCCCGGGTTCCTCGAGGACCTCGCCCGGCTGGCCTCGTGAGCGGGCGCTCGCGCCGATGGTCGTAGCGATCGACGGCCCCGCCGGCGCGGGCAAGTCGACCGTGGCGCGTAGGCTCGCGCACACGCTCGGCTTCACCTACCTCGACAGCGGCGCGATGTACCGCGCGGTCGGGCTGCTCTCGCTGCGAGCCCCGCACGAGCCCGCCGCAGCGCTGGCGCGGGGCGCGTCGATCGAGCTGTCGGGCGCTCCCTCCGGCGGCCCGGCCCGGATCCTGCTCGACGGCCGCGACGTGACAGGGGAGATCCGCACCCCCGAGGTCAGCGAGGCTGCCTCCCGCGTGGCCGCCGACGTGGGGGTCAGGGAGGCGCTCGTGGTCAAGCAGCGCGCGCTGCTGTGCGCCGGCGACTGGGTCGCCGAGGGCCGCGACATCGGCACGGTGGTCGCGCCGGAGGCCGCCGTGAAGGTGTTCCTGACCGCCGACGCGGGCGAGCGCGCGCGTCGGCGGGCGCACGAGCTCGGCGCCGACGAGGCGACGGTGCTGGCCGAGCAGTCGCTGCGCGACGAGCGCGACAGCACCCGCGAGCACAGCCCCCTGCGCGCCGCCCCGGGGGCGGTCACGCTCGACACGAGCGGCCTCGCCGTCGAGGATGTCGTCGAGCGCATCGCCGCGCTCGTGCGCTCGGCGCGCGAGCCGGGCTGATCGGGCGCGGCGGCGCCGGCGAGTCATACTGGCCCAATGAAGGTCGCCGTCGTCGGCTATCCCAACGTGGGCAAGTCATCGCTGATCAACCGGCTCACCGGTACGCGCGAGGCGGTCGTGCACGAGCGTCCGGGGATCACCCGCGACCGCAAGGAGCTCGACTGCGAGTGGAACGGGCGCCAGTTCAAGCTGATCGACACCGGGGGCGTGGACTTCGAGGACGAGGACCCCCTGGCCGGTTCGATCCGCGATCAGGCGCGGGCCGGGCTGGCCGACGCGCAGGTGGCGGTGCTCGTCGTGGATGCCCGCGCGGGGGTGCGTCCGGGCGATCAGGAGATGGCCGACCTGCTGCGCCGCTCGCCGCTGCCGACGATCGTGGCTGCCAACAAGTGCGACGGCGTCGCGGAGATCCCGCTCGCGGCGGAGTTCCACCGGCTCGGCCTCGGCGAGCCGCTCGCGGTCTCCGCCGCCCAGGGCCTCGGCTCGGGAGACCTGCTCGACCGGATCGTCGAGCTGCTCCCCGCCGGCGATGAGCAGCCCGACGAGGACACCGTGCGGCTCGCCGTGATCGGCCGCCCGAACGTCGGCAAGTCCTCGCTGGTCAACCGCTTCCTCGGCGAGCAGCGCGTGATCGTCTCCGACGTGGCCGGCACCACGCGCGACGCGATCGACATGCCGCTGATGGTCGGTGACCGGCGGCTGGTGCTGATCGACACGGCCGGCATGCGTCGCCAGTCGAAGGTGGCCGACTCGGTCGAGTACTACACCGCCCTGCGCTCCCAGCGTGCCGCCGAGCGGGCGGACGTCGCGCTCGTGGTCTGCGACGCCGGCGACGGGGTGACCGCCCAGGACCTGCGGATCGCCGAGCTCGCGATGAAGGCCGGGTGCGCGACCGCGATCGTCCTCAACAAGTGGGACCTGCAGGAGCCGGCCGCCGGCGAGGGAGATGGCCGCCTCGACCTCGAGCACGAGCGCGGGCGAGTCGCCGAAAAGCTCCGCCTGCGCCCGCGCGTGCTGACCGCCAGCGCGAGCACCGGACGCCACGTGGCGAGGCTGCTCGGCGAGGTGATCGCGCTCGGAGACCGCATGTCGGGGCGGATACCCACGCCCGAGCTCAACCGCTTCCTGTCCGAGGTCGTGCAGGCGCGCCAGCCGCCGGTGGGGACCCGCCGCGGCTCCAGCCAACACCGCCTGAAGCTGATCTACATGGCCCAGATCGGCGAGCGCCCGCCGCGCTTCGCCATCCAGGTCAACTCGCGCGAGCGCGTCACGCGCGACTACGCCTACTTCATCGAGAACCGCCTGCGCGCGCGCTATTCGATGGACGGCGTGCCGCTGATCATCGACTTCGTCGAGCGCGGACAGCGCGGTCGCGCCCGCGCCGCATAGACTTCTGCGACTTTTGCCGGCGCTGCGCCGCAGCCCGGCCCCGACCGGCCCCGAGCCGCCAACCGCCCCCTGAACCTGGAGCTGACACGCCAAGCCATGAACGAGCTTTCAGACAACGAGTTCCTATTCACCTCCGAGTCGGTCACCGAGGGTCACCCCGACAAGATCGCCGACCAGATCTCCGACGGGGTGCTCGACGCCGTGCTGCGGGACGACCCCTACGGCCGCGTCGCCTGCGAGACGCTGGTCAACACCGGCCTGATCGTGGTGTCGGGGGAGATCTCCACCGACACCTACGTGGACATCCAGGAAGTGGCGCGCGAGACGGTGCGCAGGATCGGCTACGACAATGCCGAGTACGGCTTCGACTGCGACACCTGCGCGGTGATCAACGCGATCGACAAGCAGTCGCCCGACATCGCCCAGGGCGTCGACGCCGCCTATGAGACCCGCCACGACCCCGCCGACGAGGACGAGCTCGACGTCGCCGGAGCCGGCGACCAGGGCATGATGTTCGGCTACGCGAGCAACGAGACGGAGGAGCTGATGCCGCTCCCGATCGCGCTCGCGCACAAGCTCGCCAAGCGCCTGTCGGAGGTGCGCAAGGGCGAGGTGCTGCCCTACCTGCGCCCCGACGGCAAGACGCAGGTGACCGTTCGCTACCAGGACGGTCGCCCGGTTGAGATCGAAAAGATCCTCATCTCCACCCAGCACGCCGACGGCATCGACGTGGAGACCCTGATCAAGCCGGACCTGCTCGAGCACGTCCTGCGGCCGGTGCTCCCCGCCGACCTCTACGACGAGCGCAAGCTCCTGCGGAACTTCCTCGTCAACCCCACCGGCCGCTTCGTGATCGGCGGGCCGATGGGCGACTGCGGCCTGACGGGGCGCAAGATCATCGTCGACACCTACGGCGGCATGGCCCGCCACGGCGGCGGTGCGTTCTCCGGCAAGGACCCCTCCAAGGTCGACCGCTCCGCGGCCTATGCGGCCCGCTGGGTCGCCAAGAACATCGTCGCGGCGAAGCTCGCCGAGCGCGCCGAGGTTCAGGTCGCCTACGCGATCGGCGTCGCCCACCCCGTCTCGGTGATGGTCGAGACGTTCGGCAGCGAGGCCGAGGGGGTGAGCCGCGCGCAGATCGCACGCGCGGTCGACGAGGTCTTCGACCTGCGGCCCGGATCCTTCCGCGAGGAGCTCAAGCTCCACCGTCCGATCTACCAGAAGACCGCCGCCTACGGCCACTTCGGCCGCGACGACCACGACTTCACCTGGGAGAAGACCGACAAGGCCGCCCCGCTGCGCTCGGCCGCCGGACTCTGACCGGCGGGCTCGGGCCCCGAGCCCCGGGGCTCGGGGCCGGCCGGGCTCCGGCCGGGCCGCGCCGGGCCTCTGACCGGAGGGCGCTCTAGGGTCAGGGCGGTGTCCGCGATCGCCCGGGTGGAGCCGATGACGAGCACCCGTGCGCTGCGGGGGCCGTTCGACTACGAGCTGCCGCAGGAGCTGAGGGGCGGCATCGTGGACGTCGGCTCGATGCTCGTCGTCCCGTTCGGGCGCCGCGAGGTGCTCGGCGTGGTGGTCGGGCTCGCGGACAGCAGCGAGGTCTCGCGGGAGAAGCTGCTCGCGCCGCTGCGCGCGCTGGAGCTCGGCGTACCGGTGGACCTCGTCGCGCTGGCGGAGTGGATCGCCGCCGAATACTGCTCCACAACCGCCCGAGCACTCGGCCTGGTACTGCCGCCGGGCGCGGCGCGGCGCCTGAGCGGCCGCAAGCGCAGGGCGGTCGCACCGCCACGCCATCTCGCCGTCGGCACGCGCAGGCCGAGCCCGCCCGAGCTCACCGGGGACCAGACGGCGGCGCTGGCGCCGCTGCTGGCCGCGCTCGAGCAGGGCCGCTCCGAACGGCGCCTGCTCCACGGCGTGACCGGATCGGGCAAGACCGAGATCTACCTGCGCGCGGCGGCCGCGGCGCTCGCGCAGGGCCGCGGGGCGATCGTCCTGGTGCCGGAGATCGCCCTCACGCCGCAGATCGTCGGGCGCTTCATCGACCGCTTCGGCGACACGGTCGCGGTGCTGCACTCCCAGCTCACGCCGGCCCAGCGCTACGCCGAGTGGCGGCGGCTGCGCGAGGGGGAGGCACGCGTGTGCGTCGGCCCGCGCTCGGCCGTGTTCGCCCCGATCGAGGGCCTCGGGCTGATCGTGGTGGACGAGGAGCACGAGTCCTCCTACAAGCACGAGGGCGACCCCCGCTACGACGCCCGCGACGTCGCCGCCGAGCGGGCCGAGCGCTGCGGTGCGCTGCTGCTGCTCGGCAGCGCCACGCCGCGGCCGGAGACAGTGGAGCGCACCGCCAGCAGCGTCCTGCCCCGCCGGGTCGACGGGCGCCCGTTACCCGCGGTGCGGATCCTCGACATGCGCTGCGAGACGCATGGCCTGCACCCCCTCACCTCGCAGGCGCTCGCCGAGGTCCGCGGCGCCCGCGGCAAGGCGATCGTGCTGCTCAACCGTCGCGGCTGGTCGAACTTCCTCTCCTGCCGGTCCTGCGGTCGCGTCTGGAGCTGCCCGCAGTGTGACGTGGCGCTCGTGCTGCATCGCGGCGGCGGCTTTCTCGCCTGCCACCACTGCGGCCACCGCGAGCCCGCACCCGCCCGCTGCGCCGCGTGCGCCTCGACGTCCGTCGCCAGACACGGTGCCGGCACCGAGCGCCTTGCCCACGAGCTCGGCGCCGTCTTCGACGACGGCTCCTTCCCGGTCTTCCGGCTCGACGCCGACTCGGTCGCCGCGAACGCCGGCGCAGCGGGCCGGGCAGGCGCCGGGGGACGGCACGATGTCGGCGTCGGCGCGCTGCTGCGAGCGTTCGAGGCGGCCGACTGCGGCGTGCTGATCGGCACCCAGATGGTTGCCAAGGGCCACGATTTCCCCGACGTGAGCCTGGGTGTGGTGCTGGACGCCGATTCGACGCTGCGCTTCCCCGACTTCCGCGCCGAGGAGCGAACGTTCGCCCTGATCGCCCAGCTCGCCGGTCGCGTCGGCCGGGGCGGCGAGGGGCACGTGCTGGTGCAGACGATCGCGCCCGAGGCGCGCGCGATCGTGCACGCCGCGCAGCACGACAGCGACGGGTTCCTCGCGGGCGAGCTGCAACGGCGCCGCGCGCTCGGCTATCCGCCGTTCTCGCATCTGCTGCGGATCGTGTTCGGCGCGGTCGAGTCCGCGCGTGCGCTGGCGGCCGCCAGGGAGGTGCGCGCGCGGCTGTCCGGCTCCCTCGCCGACGGCGCTCGCGTGCTCGGCCCGGCCGCGCTGTTCCGCCTGCGCGGCCGCGAGCGCCACGTCCTGGTCGTGAAGGCGGCCGAGCGCCGTCCGGCCGTGCACGCGGTCGGAGAGGCCGTGGCGGAGGTCGCCGCGGGGCGGGCGCACCCGGGTGTGAGCTTCAGCGTCGACGTCGATCCCCAGTAGGGGCCGCTGCAGGGGCCGGTGCGCACGCGCCCGCGAGGACGCACCGCGCCGGGTAGGCGGGGGGGGCGCTGGGCCGGCGAACAGGGTTGCAGGCCGTCGGTCAAGGGTTGTAAGTGGATATATCCATCTGCTAGGTTCCCGCGTCTCGTCGGACCGGTCACATGGAGGTGAAATGGTGGACATCAGCCCGACGGGGGACGCGCCGCGGCTACGTGAGGAGGATGTGATGGATCGTCTTCGTGCCCGGCGCATCGGGTGGAGGGTGATGCTCGTCCCGGCTGTGCTCCTCTGCTCCCTGATCGCGGCGCCGGCGTCGTTGGCGAAGCCGGCGCGCGGCCACCGCGGGGCGACGCGCTACGCCAGGGCCGCCCACGCGTGCCCGCGGCCGAAGCCCGGGCGCGCAACGTGCTTCGCGCTGGTGCGCGTGCCCGTCTCGGCGGCGGCGGCGGCGCAGCCGGGGGTGAGGCCGTTCAGGGTCGGCGACGGGGCGCTGGAATCGGGGCCGGCGGGCGGGCTAACGCCGGAACAGATCGCGACGGCATACGGCTTCAAGGGTGCCGGCAGCGGCGAAGGTCAGACAGTTGCTGTGGTGGACGCCTATGACGATCCGAACATCGAAGCGGACCTCGGCGCGTTCGACACGTACTACGGAATTGCCCCCTGCACGAAAGCAAACGGCTGCTTTGAGAAGGTCGGGCAGACCGGCAAAGCCAACGTGCTGCCAAAAGCGGACAAGGAAGGCTGGTCCGTGGAGATCTCGCTCGACGTGGAGATGGTGCACTCGACCTGCCCGAAGTGCCATGTGCTGCTGGTCGAGGCGAACAACCCGGAATTCAGCAACCTCGCGGTAGCCGTCAACGAGGCGGTCAAACTTGGGGCGACCGAGGTCTCTAACTCCTACGGCGGACCGGAGGGCTCACTGGGCTCGACCGAAAAAGCCGCCTACAGCCATCCCGGGGTCGTAATCGCCGCGGCGACGGGCGATGAGGGCTACAACGACTGGACGTACATCAACCCGCTGGAAGAAGTCGAAGGCGAATACCGCGAATACCTCGAACTCCTGAAGAAAGAAGCCGATCGGCCGAACATGCCCGCATCGCTGCCGTCGGTCGTGGCGGTCGGCGGCACCTCGCTCTATCTCACCGAAGAAGGCAAACGCGAAGCCGAGACCGTGTGGAACGGGAATGGCCCGCTCGACGAGGCCGAATTCGAAGGCACGACAGGCGGGGGCTGCAGCACGATGTTCACGGCGCCGCCCTGGCAGCAGTCCGCGCCCGGCTACGGGGCCACCGGCTGCGGCGGCAAACGCCTCACCGCGGACATATCCGCGGTGGCTGACCCGAACACCGGCTTCGATATCTACGACACCGACAACTGTGGCCCGGCGTGCGAAGAATACGGTGCGGGCGAAGGCTGGCTGACGATCGGCGGCACGTCGGTGGCGACGCCGCTGATCAGCGGGCTCTACGGGCTCGCCGGCGGCGCCAACGGGGTGAGCGATCCCGCCCTGACCCTCTACGGTCACCTCGGCGAATCCTCCTCGCTGTTCGACGTCACCGAAGGCGGCAACGGCTTCTGCGACGACGACGGCCAAGCGTGCGGCGCCAACGCGTACTTCGGGCTCTCGGTCGACTGCGAAGGCACGACCGCCTGCAACGCCGCCCCCGGCTTCGACGGCCCCTCGGGTGTGGGCACGCCGAACTCGCTTGCGCTGTTCAAGCCGCTGTCGCCCACGGCCGTCATCTCCCCGCCTCCCAAGATCTTCTCGGGGATCGCGGCGACCTTCAGCGCCGCCTCCTCGAGCGACCCCTATCCGGGGGCGAGCCCGACCTACACCTGGAGCTGGGGCGACGGCACCCCGTCCGGTAACGGAGTGACGCCCACGCACACCTATGCGACGCCAGGCCAGTACGAAGTGACGCTCACGGTCAGCGACGCCTACGGGTTCAAAAGCGCTCCCGTCGCGACGAAAGTCACGGTGGTCGAAAAGACCGCGCAAGAAATCAAAGAAGAAGAAGAAGCGGCCGCGAAGAAGAAGGCCGAAGAAGAAGCCGCCGCCAAGAAGGCCGAAGAAGAAGCCGCCGCGAAAAAGAAGGCCGAAGAAGAAGTTGCGGCGACCAAGAAGGCCGAAGAAGAAGCTGCGGCGACCAAGAAAGCCGAAGAAGAAGCCGCGGCGAAGAAGAAAGCAGAAGCCGAAGCCGCCGCCAGACTGCTGCTCGCCACGGGCACCCAGGAAGTGAAAGCCTTCCACAGCTCGCTGGCGCCGGTTCCCGACGCGACGCTCGCGAGCAGCTCGCTGCAGGTGAGCTCCTCCGGGCACGTGACGCTGAGGATCAGCTGCCCGGCCGGGGAGAGCACGTGCGCCGGCACGGTGACCCTGAAGACGCTCGGCGCGGTCCTCGCCGGCGCGCGGGCGGCCAGGACGAAAGCGTCGGTGCTGACGCTCGCGTCGGGGTCGTTCAGCGTGGCCGGCGGCAGGACGGAGTCGGTGACCCTGCGCCTCTCGGCGAAGGCGCGCGCGCTGCTCGCGCGGTCCCACGGCACGCTCAGGGTGAGGGCCACGCTCGCGGCGCACGACCCCCAGGGCGCGAGCCACACCACGCAGAGCCCCGTCACGCTCCGGGCTGTCAAGCACCACAAGACCTGACCGCGGGTAAGCTCGCACCCATGAGGCCCCTCATCACAGGCCGCCGCGAGGGGCACGCCGCCGGCGGCTCGCGCCGCCTGCTCGCGGTGCGCTCGATGCTCGGCCTGGCCCTCGTGCTGGTGGCGAGCATCTGCCCGGCGGGCTCCGCGGCGGCGGCCGAAGCGCCCGGCTCGATCGCCGGCACGGTCACATCGTCGGCCAGCCACGTCGCGGTCGCCGGCGTGGAGGTGTGCGCCTCGCCGTCACACCCGGCGGTGCTCACCGAAGAAGAAGAAGAAGACAACCTGGGCTCCTCGCAGAGCTGCGCCGTGACGGGCGGCTCGGGCGAATACACGATCGGCGGCCTCGCACCGGGCGGCTACTGGGTCGTCTTCAACCCGCCCCTGATCGTCACCCAGACCGGGTTCACCACGTCTCAGAGCAACTTCATCTCGGAGGCGTACAACGGCGCCTACACCGAAGCGGCCGCCACGGTGGTGACCGTGGGAGCGGGCGCCGCCGTCACGGCGATCGACGCGGCCCTCGCGCCCGGCGGCGAGATCTCCGGACACGTCACCGCCGCCGCCGGCGCCGCGATCGCCGGCGCGCTCGTGTGCGCCGAACAGCCCGGCGCGAACGCGCTCGGCCGGGCGGGGTGCGCGACGACATCCGCATCCGGCGAATACACGATCTACGGCCTGGCGCCCGGCTCCTACCGCGTGTTCTTCATCGCGAACGGCTACGCGCCCGTGCTGTACCCCGGCAGCCCGAACCTCAGCGAAGCGACGCTCGTGAGCGTCACCGCCGAAGCGGTCACGGCCGGGATCAACGTGGCCCTCGCGCCGGGACCGCCGCCCGAAGCGTTCCCGAGCGGCGCCACGTCGGCGCCCGGTGGGGCGCCGACGTCCTCGACTCGTCCCGGCTCGGCCGGAGCGCCGACCACGCTCGCCTCCGGAGCGCTGCTGACGCTGCGCTCGCGCGCACTGACGGTCGAGCACGGGGACCTCGCGACGGTGATCCTCACGTGCCGGCAGAGCAGCGTGTGCCGGGGCAGCCTCAGCCTCACCGCCGTCGTCGGCGTGCGCCACGACGGGCGAAGCGGCGAGCGCCGGGAGGTGCTGGGAGGACGCGCCTTCACGATCTCCGCGGGCGGGCGCGCGACGATCCGCATCCGCCTCGATCGCGCCGCCCGGGCTCTGCTGCTGGCCGCCCGGGGTCGCCTCGCGGCGCGTCTCAGGGTGGCGCTCGCGGGCACCTCGGCGCCGGCACAGATACTGGCCGTGCGACTCGCGCCGCCGCCGGCACGCCGCTAGACGGTCCGCCGCTTGCGCTGCGCCTAAACTGCGTGCCCATGGGCGATGAGCGACAGACCGTGGACGAGGCGACCCGGGCTCCGGAGGACGATGTCGAGGTCGAGCGCGAAGAGGATGCGCCGGCCGTCGCCGAGCTCGACCCGGAGGCCCGAGCGCGACGCGACGCGGCGCTGCGGCTGGTGCGGCGCTTCGGCGACCCGGCGCTGCGCGCCACCGCGCTGCCGGTGGAGCGCTTCGACGACGACCTCAGGGCCGAGATCGAGCGCATGGGCGAGCTCATGCACGACGCCATCGGCGTGGGGCTCGCCGCGACGCAGCTGGGCGTGCTGCACCGTGTGCTCGTCTACCAGGCCTACACCGACGACCCGCTCACGGCGCTCGTGAACCCGCACCTGGAATGGTCGAGCGAGGAGCTCGAGATCGCCGAAGAGGGCTGCCTCAGCCTGCCGGGTGTCCACGTCGAGGTGGAGCGCCCGGTGCGCGTGCGCGTGCGCGCCCAGGACGAGACGGGCCGGGACCTCGAGATCGAGGCGGAGGGCCTGGAGGCGCGCGTGATCCAGCACGAGATCGACCATCTCGACGGGATCCTCATTCTCGACCGCATCTCGCGCGAGGCTCGCAAGGAGGCGATGCGCGCGATGCGCGAGGCGCAGGCGGCCGCCAGCGCCGCCTAGCGCGCGCTCGCCGGACAGCCTTGGCCACCGTCTTCCTCGGAACGTCCGAGTTCGCCGCGGCGATCCTCGAGGTCCTGGCCGGCAGCGCGTCCCATCGCCCGGCACTGGTGCTCACGCGGCCCGACCGGCCCAGTGGCCGCGGCCGGCGCCTCGTGGCGCCGCCCGTGGCCGAGCGCGCGCTCTCCCTCGGCCTGACGACAGCCCAGCCCGAGAGCGTCAACGACCCAGCGACGGTCGCGCTGGTCGCCCCGCCCGGCGAGCGACGCACGGTCGTGGTGTGTGCGTTCGGAGCGCTGGTCAAAGAGCCGCTGCTGTCGGCTGCCGACATCCTCAACGTGCATCCCTCGCTGCTCCCGCGCTGGCGCGGCGCGGCCCCGATCGAGCGGGCGATCATGGCCGGCGATGCCCGCACCGGGGTCTCCATCATGCGCCTGACCGCAGGCCTCGACAGCGGGCCCGTGTGCCTGGCGGAAGCCGAGCCGATCCTCCCCGCGGACACCTTCGGCTCGCTCTGGCCGCGCCTGGCCGCGCTCGGTGGCCGCCTGCTGCTGCGGGCGCTCGAGGAGCAGCCCCCGTTCAGCGAGCAGCCGCCCGACGGGATCACCTACGCCGAGAAGATCGGTCCCGAGGACCGGCTGCTGGATCCGCTGCGCCCTGCGGGCGAGCTCGAGCGGGCGGTCCGCGCGTTGCATCCGCACATCGGCGCGCGCGCGGCGCTCGGCGACGGATCGATGCTGCGCGTGCTGGCCTCGACGGTGGTCGATCCGCCACCGGACCACGGGCTTGCGCCCGGCCTTCATGCGCGCGGGGGGCGGCTACTGCTGCTTGCGAGTCCCGGCGCGCTGGAGCTGCTCACGGTGCAGCCGCCCGGAGGCAGGCCGATGGATGCGGCCGCCTACCTGCGCGGTCATCCCGCGGAGGGCCGCCTGTAGGGGTTCAGGTAGGGCGGCACCGCGACGCCGGCGCGCAGCCGTGGGTCCTCCTGCGGCGCGCCCGCGACGCTCCGCAGTGGCAGCACGCCGGCCCACGCTCCCAGGGCGTAGTCCTCCTCGTCGTCCATCGGCGGTCCGGTGCGCACCTTGGCCGAGGCCTCCTCGATCGGGATCGCCAGGAACGCCGTCGCCCGCAGCTCGTTCTCCGTGGGCCCGCGCACGTCGGCGGCCCGGCCCGGGACGATGTGCTCAACGATCGCCTCCACGGCCGCGAGCTTCTCGGCCCGGTCCTCGAGCAGCCGCGCGCGGCCGAGGAGCATCACCGAGCGGTAGTTGGCGGAGTGGTGCATGGCCGACCGCGCCAGCACCAGCCCGTCGATCAGCGACGCGGTGAGGCACACCGGCTGCCCGGCGGCGAGCGCCCGCAGCGTCCGGCTCGCGGCCGACCCGTGGCAGTACACCACGTCGCCGTGCCGGGCGTGCAGGGTGGGGATCACGTACGGCTGGCCACTCTCCTCGGCGATGCCGAGATGCGAGATCAGCGCCTCGTCGAGGATCGCGTCGATCAGCGCCCTGTCGTGGCTGCCGCGCTCGCGCTTGCGGCGCAGACGCACGCGCTCGGACGCGGGGGGCGTCTCGTCGCCGGGCGGGATCACGGGCGCGGGCTCCGGGGCGGCGTTGGACCGGGTTCGAGGCCGAGCTGACACAGCAACCCCCTATCTGTCATAGTACAGAATCATAACTGAGCTGAAACAGTATCGGATCTCGGCATCGAGCGCAGCCGGGCTCGTCGCCGAGGTCGAGGCGGCGGTGGCGAACGGGGCGCTCGCCCCGGGTGAGCCGCTGCCGTCGGTCCGCCGCCTGGCCGCGGAGGTCGGGCTCAGCCCGGTGACCGTCGCCGCAGGCATGGCCGAGCTGCGCCGGCGCGGCGTGGTCGTGACCGAGCCACGCCGTGGCAGCCGCATCGGTGCGGGGCCGCCGATCGGCACGCTGCGCGCTCCGCTGCCCGTCCCACAGGGCGCGCGCGACCTCTCGCGGGGCAACCCCGACCCGCAGCTGCTGCCCGACCTCGGAGGAGCGCTGCTCTGCAGCATGGCGCCGGCGCGCCTCTACGGCGAGCCGGCCACGCTGCCCGAGTTGATCGCGCTGTCGCGCGAGCAACTGCGCGCCGACGGCATCCCCGCCCGCTCGCTGTGCGTCGTCAGCGGAGCGCTCGACGGGATCGAGCGCGCGCTGGCGGCGAACCTCCGGCCCGGGGACAGGGTGGCGGTCGAGAACCCGGGCTACGCGGCGCTGTACGACCTGCTGCGGGCGCAGGGCCTGGCGCTCGAGCCGGTCGCCGTCGATGATCGCGGCATGCTCCCCGGCGAGCTCGAGCGGGCGCTCGCCGGCGGCGCGCGCGCGGCCGTGATCACACCGCGCGGGCAGAACCCGACCGGCGCCGCGCTCGACGGCGCCAGGGCGCGCGAGCTGAGCACCGTGCTCGACCGTGCTCCGCAGACGCTCGTGATCGAGGATGACCACCTCGGTCCCGTCTCCGACGCCGCACGGCACACCACGCTGCCCGGTCGCGAGCGCTGGGCCACGACGCGCTCGGTCGCCAAGGCGCTCGGACCCGACCTGCGCCTGGCGGTGCTCGCCGGCGACCCGCGCACCGTCGCGCGCGTGGAGGGCCGCCAGCAGTGCGGACCGGGCTGGGTCAGTCACATCCTGCAGCGGCTCGTGCTCGAGCTGTGGAGCGACCCCGCCGTGCGGGAGCAGGTGCGCAGCGCGGGCACGACCTACAGCGCGCGGCGCAAGCGGCTGCTGGCCTGCCTGCAGCGTCGCGACGTGGAGGCCCACGGCGCCTCCGGGTTCAACGTCTGGATCCCGGTCCACGACGAGGCCGGCGCGGTCGGGGAGCTGCTGCAGCGAGGCTGGGTCGTCGCGCCCGGTGCGCCCTTCCGCCTCGGCGCGGCGGCGCCGGCGATCCGCGTCACGATCGCCACGCTCACGGCGGCCGAGGCCGAGCAACTCGCGGCGGACATCGCCGACGCCCTCGCTCCCGCCGGCTGGGCCCGCAGCGGATAGCCCATGATGGGAGCGATGCCCGCCTCCACATCCGCCCGTGTCGCCCCCGCCCGGCGCTGCGCGTTCACGGTCCTGCGCCGCGTGTTCGAGCGCGGCGCCTACGCCGACGAGGCCCTGCAGGCCGAGTCGCGCGAGCTCGACGCGCGCGACCGCGCCCTGGCGATGCGCCTGTCCTATGGCGCGGTACAGCGCCGGGCCACACTCGACCATCTGATCGGGCGGCTCGCCGGGCGCCCACCGGAGCGGCTCGATCCCCCGGTGCTCGCCGCCCTGCGCCTCGGCCTGTACGAGCTGCTCTACCTCGGCGGCGCTCCCGACTACGCGGTCGTCGGCGATGCGGTCGAGCTCGCCAAGTCGCCGGGGCGGGGCGGGCACGCGCTCGTCAACGCCGTGCTGCGCCGCGCCGCGCGCGAGGGCGCACGGACCCTGCTGGCCGATCTCGGCGAGGACACGGCCGAGGACGCCGCGCTCAGCCTCTCGCACCCTCCGTGGATCGCACGGCTCTGGTGGCAGGAGCTGGGACCCGAGGACGCGCGCGCCCTGATGGCCGCCGACAACGAGCCCGGCGAGGTCGCGCTCCGCGCCAACACGCTCGTCAACGACGCCGACCGGCTCGCCGGCCTGCTGCCCGTCGCCACGCACCGCGATCCCCGGATCCCCGAGGCGCTCGTGCTCGACGAGCCGTTCGACGTCCATGCCTCGCCGCTGTGGCGCGAGGGGGCCTTCCTCGCGCAGTCGCGCGCCGCGATGCTCGTCGCCCGCACCCTCGACCCGGCGCCCGGCGAGCGCGTGCTCGACCTGTGCGCCGCCCCGGGGGGTAAGACCAGCCACCTCGCGGCGCTGATGGACGGGCGCGGCGAGCTCGTCGCGGTCGAGCGCGACCGGCGGCGCGCCGGCACCCTGGCGCGTACCGCGCAGCGCCTGCGTGCGGGCAACGTGCGCGTCGAGATCGCCGACGCAGAGCGCCCGCTCGAGCCCGCCGCAGGATTCGACCGGGTGCTCGTGGACCCGCCCTGCTCGGGTCTCGGCACGCTCGCGGCGCACCCCGACCTTCGCTGGCGAATGACCCCCCGGGCGGTCCTGCAGATGGCCGGCGCACAGGCCCGGATCCTGGCGTGCGGAGCGGCGGTGCTCCGTCCGGGAGGCGTGCTTGTCTACTCTACCTGCACGATCTCCCCGACCGAGAATGAGCGCCTGATCGCCGACTTCCTCGACTCCCAGCCCGATTTCAGCATCGACGATCTCGCCGCCGAGAGGCCCGAATACGGGTTTCCATCGGGCTCCGGGGGCGCGGGTGCCGGCTCGCTGCTCACCCTGCCCCACCGAGACCGCACCGCGGGGTTCTTCATCGCGCGCCTGCGCCGGGCCGAGTGATGCCTGACGAGCCCGATGGCCAGACCCGGACGAGCGTCGATCTCGGCCCGCAGTGCCCGAGCTGCGGCGAGCCCTGGCTGCGACCCACGAACCTGCCGGGACGCTACCGCTGCGTGTACTGCCTGCATCGCTTCGAGCTGACCTCCGTCTGCCCGAACTGCGGCGAGCACTCCACGATCGTGCGCATGTCCTCGACAGCGATCCTCAAGTGCAACAACTGCGGCGACTCGATGCTCCAGGCAGTATGAGCGCCCGATCCGGCGCCGGATCGGCGTCCTCGCTCGGCCTGCTCCGCGGTGTGCAGGTCGCGCCTTCGATCCTGTCCGCCGACTTCGGCCGCCTGCGCGAGCAGGTCGCAGAGGTCCTCGCGGCGGGGGCACGGGTGATCCACGTGGACATCATGGACGGCCACTTCGTGCCGGCGATCACGGTCGGCCCGCTGGTCGTGGGCGCTCTCGCGGAGCAGGTCTCGGCGGCCGGCGGGATGCTCGAGGTGCACCTCATGATCGAGCGTCCGGAGCGCCACATCGCCGAGTTCGTGCGGGCCGGCGCGGACTCGGTCACCTTCCACGCGGAGGCCACTCCGCACGTCGCCTACGCGACCCATCTGATCCGCGAGAGCGGGGCGGGCGTCGGCGTGGCGATCAACCCGGGCACGCCCGTGGGGGCGCTCTCGGAGGTCGCCGGCGCGATCGACCTGGCGCTGTGCATGACGGTCAACCCGGGCTGGGGCGGGCAGGCGTTCATCGCGCACTCCCTCGAGAAGATCCCCCGCGTGGCTGCGATCGTGGGCGAGGGCGTGGCGGTGGAGGTCGACGGCGGCATCGACGCGGACACGGCCCCCTCCTGCCACGCGGCCGGGGCGAGCGTGTTCGTCGCCGGCTCGGCGATCTTCGGGGCCGCGGACCCCGGCGCCGCATACCAGGAGATCGCAGCCGCGCTGGCGAGCGCCTGAGCGGCGGCGGCAAGCGGCCGTCGGCGCCGCCGCCGGCCGCGCGGACGCTAGGCCGCGTCCGGCGGGACACCGGCGAGATTCCGGCTCCCGCGGCGGTAGAGCGCGGCTAGCGCGAGCATCAGCAGCGCCGTGGCCCCGGCATAGCCGATCTCGGCGCGCAGGAGCTGTTCGCCGACCAGCGGCGTGAACATCCAGCCGATGAACACGACCGCCGCGAACACCCAGCAGACGGCCGCGGCACGCGCACGGTCGCGCGCGAGCGCCGCCTGGTTGAGCGCGCCGGAGGTCAGGTGCAGCCCCATCCCGATGCCGATCAGCGCGAGGCCGAAGCGGTTGTAGCTGAAGTCCTGTCCGAAGAACACGTGCTCCAGCGCGAACGGCCCCACCAGCAGCAGCCCGAGCGCCACTGCCGCGGCGAAGCCCACGATCGCGAGGATCGTCACACGGATCGCCTGCGAGAAGGCGTCGTGGCCGGCCGTTGCCTCGAGCCCCGTGAGGTGCGGCAGCAGGGAGGTCTGGATCGCCTGGAACAGCTGCAGCGGAGCGCGCGCGATCAGCAGCACGTTGAACACGATCCCGGCCAGCGCCACGTTGGCGGCCGTCGCATCCACGGTCAGCACCGCCCCGTTCAGGAGGGTCTGCTCGGCGAGCATGATGCCCGCCACCCAGATCGCGAAGCCGCCGCCGCGGCGCAGTGAGAGGTCGTCGTGCGCGGCGGTCTCCTGCACGCCCTCGGTGCCCGGCCCGGCCAGCGCGGCGTCCGCCTCGTCGGCGGTGATCTGGGGCTCGGCGGGGCGCTCCTCGCGGGGCTGCTCGCCGGCGCGGTCGCGCCTGCGCCGCGCGAACGCGGCGGGCACGACCACGAGCGAGACGAACGGCGCCGCGGCGATGCCCAGCGCGACCGCGGTCTGCCCGCTGGCGACCCCGAGCGCGACCGCGACCGCGAAGCAGATGCGGGTGAGCGACTCCATCAGGACGAGCCCGCCGAACAGGCCGAAGAGCTGGTGTCCGGCCAGCCAGCCGCGGGCGAAGTAGCTGGCCGCATAGGCGAGCGTGCCCACGACGAGCACGTCGTAGAGCGCCTGCGAGCCTTCGAAGACGTGTTCGACCAGCTCGCTCTGCAGGGCGAGCGCGACCACGAGGAAGATCAGCGCGAAGCTCCCCTGGATCAGCATCGGCACGCGCAGCCTGTGTTCTGCGTGCCCGCGTGCCCGGCGTTCGGCGATCGTGCGCGAGAGCAGCTGTTCGATCGGCCGGTAGATCACCGAGATGATCACGAACATGACCGACCACAGCAGGTCGATCCGCTTCGCGGACTCTTCGCCGAGCACGTGGCTGGCGATCGAGAAGTAGGCGAACGTCAGCAGCCCGGTCGAGGCGATCCCGATCGAGAGGATCCGGGCACCGCTGCCGTATGAACGCGTCGCTGGGGCGGGGGAGACCCTAGAGGCGGACAAGCAACATCGTCCAGGGGAACGGCGAGCGGACCTCGACGACCTCGCCGTGCTGCGCGAGCAGGGACACGAACGAGCGCCTCGACCAGTGGTTGAGGTGTCCCGGGGTGTTGCCGAGCTGCGACCAGTAGGCGCCACGGGCCATGTTGAGCATCCGCCACAGCGGCTCACGAGGGACCGAGACCAGCAGGTGCCGCTCGGCACAGCGTGCCATCTCGGCCACCGTGTGCTCGGGGTCGGGGACGTGCTCGAGCACCTCGATCGCGCTCGCGAGCTCGAACTCGTTCTCGGCGAAGGGCAGGTCGGCGGCCTCCATCACCCGGTACTCCAGGTTGGGCGCCCGGTGCTCGGCCCAGCCGGCCTGGATCGACTCCTCCTCGAGGTCGACGCCCACCACGCGGGCGTCTCCCAGCTGCTCGGCCCAGCGCTGCACGAGCACACCCTCGCCGCAGCCCACGTCCAGCACCGACCGCGGAGCGGCCCGCGTGAAGAGTTCTCCCAGCGCGAGCTCGAAGCCGTCCATCAGGCGCCGCACGACCGGGTTGCCGGAGCCGTACTTGTCGTAGGTGTTGCCGGTGACGACGCCGTCCTTGGAGACGGTGACGCCGCTCACAGCCGCACCGCCTCCCGGGACTCGCCGGGGCCCGCCGGCGGGCCCTCGCCCGGGCCCTGCCCGGCGGCGGCATCCGGCCGGGTCGCGCCCGGCTCGCCGCCCGCCCGTGCGGCACCGGCCGCGGCGCCGTGCGCCGGTCGCGCGCCGGGCCCGACCGGAGCGCCCGGCTGCGGTCCGGCGGCGCCCCGTTCGTAGTGGGAGGGCGCCACGCCGAGCTCGAGCTCGATGCGGCGGACCCGCTCATAGGTCTTCTGGGTCATGACCCGCTGGGCCGCCAGCAGGTCGCCGATCACCCCGAGCGCCCACAACACGACGGCGGCGATGAACAGCACCGCGCCGAGGATCAGCGACTGCACATGACCCTTGCCGTTGCCTTCGGCGTAGGCGACGGTGAAGCGGATCCACACCGCAACGGCCGCCAGCCCGATCACCAGCGCGAGACTCCAGAACACCCGCAGTGGCTCGTACTGCGCGTAGATCCTGAAGATCGAGATCGCGTTGCGGCGCACGTAGGCGCCCATCGAGGGGAACAGCCGCGACTCGCGCGTCTTGGGGTTGGTTGCGATCGGGACGTGATCGATCGCGACCAGCAGCTTGCCCGCCTGGATGATCGTCTCCAGGGTGTAGGTGAACTTGGATACCACCATCATCTGGATCGCGGCCTCGCGGTTGTACGCACGGAAGCCCGAGGTGGTGTCCGGCACCGAGGTCGAGGAGGCGTGGCGAACCACCCACGAGCCGAGCCGCTGCAGGGTCTTCTTCAGGGGCGAGAAGTGCTCGATCCCGCCCACCTCGCGGTCGCCGACCACCATGTCGGCGCGGCCCTCGACGATCGGCGCCACCAGCTTGGCCACGTCGGGCCCGTAGTACTGGTTGTCGGCGTCTGTGTTCACGATCACGTCGGCGCCCAGCTTCAGCGCGGTGTCGATGCCTGCCTGGAAGCCGGCGGCCAGGCCCTTGTTGTTGGTCAGGCGCACGAGGTGATCCACGCCCTGCTCCCGGGCGACCGCGATCGTGCGGTCGGTGGAGCCGTCGTCGATCACGAGCCACTCGACCACGTCGAACCCCTCCACCCGCCGCGGGAGGTCGGCGAGCGTGGCCGGGAGCTGGTCCGCCTCGTTGAAGCAGGGGATCTGGATGATGAGCTTCATGGGCTGGGATTGCCTAGACTTGGCTTCCGGCAGTATCCCAAAGCGCAGGTCGCGGTCTTGGCGCCAGGTGTTGGGCCCACCCACGCGGCGCTTGCCGGGTGGGTGGGGCTCGATACTCCCAAGGCTCGATGGAAAGCGCGACGCTCACCCGGCAGGGCCCGGGCTCGATCCGGCAGGCGCGGCTGCGTGCCGTGCCCGCATCGACGTGGGCCCGCGCCGGATTCGCCGTGATGTGCGTGGCGGCACTGATCGGCTACTTCGCGTTCCCGACCTATCCCACCTACGACTCGTTTTACGCGCTGCTGTGGGGACGCGACCTGCTGCATCTGCATCTCCCGGACTTCGCCGTCTACCGTGCCCCGACCGAGCACCCGCTGGCGATCGCCTTCGGCGCCTTCTGCTCGCTGTTCGGGGCCGGCGGCGCGCGCCTGATGGTGCTCGGGTCGATCGCTTCGTTCGTGGCCCTGGTGGCGGGCTCCTACCGGCTCGGCCGGGTGTGCTTCGGCCCGGGCGTCGGATGGGTCGCCGCGCTCCTGGTGCTGAGCCGCTTCTTCGTCGAGAACCTCGCCGCGCAGGGCTACCTGGACATCTCCTACCTGGCGCTGATCGTGTGGGCGGTCGCGTTGGAGGTGCAGCGCCCGCGCCGGGGCACTCAGGTGTTCCTGCTGCTCGCCGCGGCGGGGCTGCTGCGCCCCGACGCCTGGGTGCTCAGCGGGGTCTACTGGCTGTGGTGCTCGTGGGGGACGGATCGCCGCACGTGGCTTCGGTATCTCGCGCTGGCGGCGATCGCGCCCGTGCTGTGGGCGGGGATGGACGCGCTCGTCACCGGCAACCCGCTGTACTCGCTGACGGCGACCGCCGGGCTGGCCCAGGAACTCGAACGCACCCAGGGCTTCACCAGTGTGCTGGCCTCGGTCTGGAGCTACGGCGAACGCATCGACAAGCTGCCGGTGATCCTGGGCGGGCTCCTGGGCATCCCGCTGGCCGTCTGGATGGCCCCGCGCCGGGCGCTCGTGCCGCTCGCGGCGCTCGTGGTCCTGCTGATGGTCTACGTCGCCGAGGGGGCCGTGGGCGCGTCCGTCGTGGACCGCTACCTGCTCGGCGCGGCGACGATGCTGCTGCCGTTCTGTGCCGTCTCGATCGGCGGCTGGACGATGCTGCGCAGGGGCTCTGCGCTGAGGCGCGTGTGGATCGCGCTGGCCGCCGTGCTGTTCGTGTTCGGCGCGGCCACCGCCGCGTCCTCGCTCAGCCTCTCGAGCCTGCGCACGACGCTCGCCTATCACGAGGACTTCCACGAGGGTCTCGCCGCGGCGCTGGCGAACCCCGCCGTGAAGGCGCAGCTGCGCCGCTGCCCGCTGTTGTCGCTGCCCGACAACAAGCTGATCCCGGATGCCCGCTGGATCCTCGACACCGTCGGGCAGCACGACATCGTGGCCCGCAGCGAGGCGCGCGCGGACGTATCCAAGGGGGCGCACGGTCTCGAGGACCGGATCCGCCGCGGCAGCGTGGCCGTGTACCCGCTCGGCAGCGCCGTGTTCGTGGAGGCGCTCGCGGACGTGGGTGACGACCCGCGCGACCAGGTTCCGCTGGCCGGCTTCAAACGGATCTACACGAGCCGCTACTACGCGGTGTATGCGAACTGCTGAGCCGCTCTCCGGCCCCCCGCCCGGCGGCGGCCGTCGCTGGGCCTGGGCGGGACTCGCGGCGGTGCTCGCCGGCGGACTTGGGCTGCGGCTGTGGGGGCTGGGGCAGGGGCTGCCGTTCGCCTACAACACCGACGAGGCCGACCACTTCGTGACGCATGCCGTGCGGATGTTCCGCGAAGGCACGCTCAACCCTCATTACTTCGCCAACCCGCCCGCCTTCACCTATCTCCTCCACGGCCTCTACGCAATCGCCTACGGGGGCGGCTCCGGCGTCATCCGCGCCTTCGCCCTGCACCCGGCGGAGCTGTACACGCTCGCGAGGGTCGCCGCCGCCGTGCTCGGGACGCTCGCCGTCTGGCTGCTCTACGGCACCGGCGCGCGGCTGTTCGGGCGCGGCGTCGGCCTGCTCGCCGCGGCGATCCTCGCGGTCGCATTCCTGCCGGTGTTCTACGCGCACCTCGCCCTCAACGACGTGCCCACGCTCGCGCCGCTCACGCTGTCCCTGCTGGGGACCGCGGGGATCCTGCGCAAAGGGCGCGCCCGCGACCATCTGGTCGCGGGCGTCGGGCTGGGCCTGGCCTGTGCCAGCAAGTACACCGCCGGGATCGTGCTCATACCCCTTGGCGTAGCGATTGCGGCGCGCTATCTCGACGGCGGCCCGCGCGCGGGCCGCCGGGCGCTCGTCGGCCTGCTACTCGCCGGGGGCTCCGCGCTGGCCGCCTTCCTGCTCGCCAACCCCTATTCGCTGCTCGACTACGGCGAATTCCACAGCGAACTGGTCCACCAGTCGACGCTCTCCGCCGAATCCCAGGGGAAGCTCGGGGCGCCGCGCGGCGGTGGACTGCGCTACTACCTCTGGGCGCTCAGCTGGGGGCTCGGCTGGGTCCCGTCGCTGGCCGCGCTCGGGGGAGCCCTGACGGTCTGGCGCGCAGAGCGCCGCCTGGGCTGGCTGCTGGTGCCCGCCCCGATCCTGTTCCTGCTGTTCATGGGCCTGCAGGGTCGCTACTTCGGCCGCTGGCTCATGCCGATCCTACCGATCCTCTGCCTGCTCGCGGCGTTCTTCGCGCTGCGCCTCGCGCACGCGGGTGCCCGTCTGCTCGCGCGCTCGGCCTCGCCCTCGACGGCCGAGGCCGGTGCCGGCACGGGCGCCGTGGCCGGCCCGGGATCGAAGGCCGGCGCGGCGTCGAAGGCCGGCGCGGGGTCGAAGGCCGGCGCCGGGTCTGCCGCCGGGCCCGGCGCGGTGGGGGCGTCCGCGGCCGCGCGGCGGGGGCGCGCGCCACTGGCGGTCCTGACCGCCGCGATCGTCGCCCTGCTGCTGGCGCAGGGCCTCATCTACAGCGTCCACAGCGGCCTGGTGCTCTCGCGTGCCGACACCCGCAACATCACGCGGGACTGGATGCTCGCCCACGTCCCGCGCGGGGCGGCGATCGTGGTGGAGCCCGTCTCGCCCGACGAATGGGCGCATGAAGCCCGCGCCGGCACCTCGACCGCGTCGAACCCGCCCCGCTGGAACAAGTACGCCTCGATGATCTCGCGGATCTCCCCGAGCGGGGCCCTCGAGGCGACGACGACGCGCGTGAGCATCGAGAACTACGAGCGGACGCTCGCCCCCGCGCTGCTCGGCTACTACGAGCGCCACGGCTACTGCTGGGTGGTGAGCGGGTCGATCCAGTCGGGACGGGCGTACGCCGATCCCGCGGCGGTGCCGCACGCGGTCGCCTACTACCGGGCGCTCGCGCAACAGGGGCAAGTGGTGTTCCAGGCATCGCCCTACACGCGGGGGGCCGCGGCGGTGCCGTTCGACTTCGACTGGAGCTTCGACTACTACCCGCTCGCCTACAGGCGGCCGGGTCCGCAGATGACCGTCTACCGTTTGCACGGCGGCAGATGCGGGTAGCTGCCGCGGAGGTGGCGCGCCGCGCCGGGGCGGAGGTGGCGCGCCGCGCCGGGGATATCCTGGGGTCGATGCGCGGCTGCACGGACACCGACCGAACCCATCTCGAACGTGCGATCGAGCTCGCGCGCAAAGGCTCGGGCACGGTCAGGCCGAACCCGGTGGTGGGCGCGGTCGTCGCCCGCGACGGCGAGGTCCTCGGCGAGGGCTGGCACCAGGAGTACGGCGGCGCGCACGCGGAGGTCAACGCGATCGAGGCCTGCGGGCTGAAGGACCTCGGCGGCGCGACCCTCTACGTGTCGTTGGAGCCGTGCTGCCACGAGGGCAAGACCCCGCCCTGCACCGATGCGATCCTGCAGGCGGGGATCGGCCGCGTGGTGGTGGCCTCCGACGACCCCACCGAAAAGGCCTCGGGCCGCGGCCTGGGCATTCTGCGCGACGAGGGCGTGGAGGTCGTGCTCGCCGAGGGGGAGCTCGCGAGCAGCGCCCGGCTGCTCAACCAGGCATTCCGCAAGCATGCGCGGGTGGGCCGCCCGTGGGTGCTGTTCAAGTCCGCGATGACCCTCGACGGCAAGGTCGCCACGCGCAGCGGCGACTCGAAGTGGATCAGCGGGGAGGACAGCCGCGAGCTCGCACACCGCTGGCGCGCCTCGGTCGACGCTGTGGTCGTGGGAATCGGCACGGCGCTCGCCGACGATCCCCAGCTGACCGCCCGGCCCGCCGGCCTGCCGGCCGAGTCGCGGACGCAGCCCCGGCGGGTGGTCTTCGACTCGCTCGCGCGGCTTCCACCCGCCTCGCAGCTCGTCGCTGCGGCAGCCGAGACACCGCTCACCGTGGTCGTCTCCCGTGCGGCCGTCCGGACCGATGCGGAGGCGCTGGAAGCAGCCGGCGCCCAGGTCATCGTGGCGACCGGCGAGAACGAGCCCGCGCGCGTGCGCTCCGCGCTCGACCAGCTCGGCGCGATGGGCGTCTCCTCGGTGCTCCTGGAGGGTGGTCCGCATCTCGCCGGAGCGTTCCTCGACGCTGGCGAGATCGACGAACTGCGACTGTTCCTCGCGCCGCTGCTGCTCGGCGGCAGCGCCGCGCGAGACCCGCTCGAGGGCGAAGGTGTGGAGCAGATCTCCGAGGCGCTGCGCGCCGTCAGCTTCGACTGCAGGAGCGTCGGGGAAGATCTGCTGATCTCCGCACGGCTGCGCGAATGGTGAGCCGGGCGGGAGGCGGGGCGTCCTGAGATGTTCACGGGTCTGATCGCCGATCTGGGCAGCGTGAGCGCCCTCGAGCAGGATCGCTCCGGGGCCACGCTCACGATCTCGAGCGCGCTCGCCGGCCAGCTCGGCGAGGGCGACTCGATCGCGGTGGACGGCGTCTGTCTGACGGCGACCGCGGTCGCCGACGACAGCTTCAAGGCGCAGGCGATGATCGAGACCCTCGAGCGCTCGTCCCTCGGCCGGCTGGAGCGCGGCTGCGCGGTGAACCTCGAGCTCCCGCTGCGCGCCGAGGACCGCCTCGGCGGGCACTTCGTGCAGGGACACGTGGACGGCACCGGCACCGTCGCCCGGCTGCGCGAGGAGGGCTTCGCGCGCGTGCTCGAGATCGAGGTCGAGGAGCGCCTGGCCCGCTATCTGGTCGATAAGGGATCGGTGGCCGTGGCCGGCGTGAGTCTCACCGTCAGCAGGCTGCTGCCGGGCGGCTTCGCCGTGTCGCTGATCCCGGAGACCCTGGAGCGCACCAACCTCGGCGCGATCGGCGCGGGTTCGTGCGTGAACATCGAGGTCGACATCCTTGCCAAGCACATCGAGCGGCTGATGGAGGCCCACACATGAGCGATTCCCGTACAGCCACCGCGTTCGCCACGATCGAGCAGGCGATCGAGGACATCCGCGAGGGCAAGATGGTCGTCGTCTGCGACGACGAGGATCGCGAGAACGAGGGGGACCTCACGCTCGCCGCCCAGTTCGCCACGCCCGAGGCGATCAACTTCATGGCCCGCGAGGGCCGTGGGCTGATCTGCCTCTCGCTGACGCCCGATCGCTGCGACGAGCTGGGCCTCGACCTGATGGCGGCAAAGAACGAGTCGGCGTTCGAAACGCCCTTCACCGTGTCGATCGAGGCGCGCGAGGGCGTGACCACCGGTATCTCCGCGCACGACCGCGCCCACACGATCCAGCTGGCGATCGACCCTGAGACGCGTCCTTCGGACCTCGTGCAGCCGGGGCACGTGTTTCCGCTCAAGAGCCGGGCCGGTGGAGTGCTCGAGCGGGCCGGCCAGACCGAGGCGGCCGTCGACCTCGCGCGCCTGGCGGGAATGAACCCGGCCGGGGTGATCTGCGAGATCATGAACGACGACGGGACGATGGCGAGGGTGCCCGAACTCGTCGACTACTGCGCCCGCCACGGGCTCAGCATGATCACGGTGGCCGACCTGATCGCCTACCGCCGGCGTCACGACAAGCTCGTGGAACGCGTCGTGGCGACGCGTCTGCCGACCACGTTCGGCGACTTCGAAGCCGTCGGCTACCGCTCGCTCGTGGACGACAAGCACCACGTCGCGCTCGTCAAGGGCGAGGTGCAGGGGGCCTCCGACGTGCTCGTGCGGGTGCATTCGGAGTGCCTCACCGGCGACGTCTTCCACTCGCTCCGCTGCGACTGCGGTGAGCAGCTGGAATCGGCGCTGTCGATGATCGAGCGCGAGGGCCGCGGTGTGCTCCTGTACCTCTCGCAGGAGGGTCGTGGGATCGGGCTGCTGAACAAGCTGCGGGCATACCGCCTGCAGGAGGACGGTCTCGACACCGTCGAAGCCAACGAGCGCCTCGGCCTGCCCGCCGATCTGCGCGACTACGGGATCGGCGCCCAGATCCTTGTGGATCTCGGCCTCAGCTCGATCAGGATCCTGACCAACAACCCCAAGAAGATCAGGGGTCTCGAGGGCTACGGGCTGTCGGTCAGCGGCCAGATCCCGATCGAGCACGCGCCCAACGAGCACAACGCCGCCTACATGCGCACGAAGGCCGAGCGGATGGGCCACATCCTCCATCACCAGGGCCTCAACGTCGACGAGGAGATGCTGCGCGGCGAGCGCGCCGAGGACGGCGCACTCCCCCGGCAGGAGCCGCCGGCGCTACGGGAGAGCCCGATCCGCGATCCCGGCCGCGAGCGCGGGCTCCCGTGAGCGACTCCTACGCGCTCGTGGTCGGGCGCTTCTACGCCGATCTCGCCGAGCGTCTCGTCGCCGGCGCGATGGCGGCGTTCGCCGACAGCGGGCACGACCGGGTCGAGGTGTTCGACGTGCCCGGTGCCTTCGAGCTGCCGCTGGCGGCACTCCTGGCGGCGCGGTCGGGCCGCTTCGCGGGGGTGGCCTGCCTCGGCGCGGTGATCCGCGGCGAGACCGACCACTACGACTTCGTCTGCGCGGAGACCGCCAGGGGGGTGATGGCCGTGCAGCTGCAGACCGGGGTCCCGTGCGCGTTCGGCGTGCTCACCTGCGCCACCATGGAGCAGGCGCTCGCCCGCGCGGGCGGGGGCAAGCGCGACCAGGGTCGCCACGCGGCCGAGGCGCTGCTGCGCATGGCGGCGCTGCGGGCCGAGCTCGCGAGCGGCTAGACTGCGGCGATGGCCAAGGTATGCCACAGCTGCGGCAAGGGACCGGCGTTCGGACAGAGCCGCAGCCATTCGATGGTCGCCACCAAGCGCCGCTTCGACCCCAACCTCCAGAAGGTGCGGATCCTCGTCGGCAGGGCGCCGAGGCGCGTCTACGTGTGCACCCGCTGTCTGAAAGCCGGGAAGGTCACCAAGGCCCTCTGAGCCCGGAGGACGCTCGGATCGTCCCGGTGAACCGCTCGGCCGACCCGTCGCCGGGCCACGGCGGGGCGCCGCGCGCGGGCGTCTCGGTGGGCGGGGCCCTGCTCGAAGCTGATAGACGTGTCTCCGTGACCGATACCAATCTGGTCCGCTTCCGGGCCGCCGTGGCCGGCGCGCTCGCCCACCTGGAGTCCCGTCGCGAGGAGGTGAACCTCCTCAACGTCTTTCCCGTCGCCGACGGCGACACGGGCGACAACATGGCGCTCACGCTGCGTGCCGTGCTGGCCGAGCTCGACCGGCTGCAGGGAAGCGACGAGCAGCGCACGATCGATGAGATCGGGCGCGAGGAGATCGTGCACTCCGTCGCCCGAGCCGCCCTGCTCGGGGCGCGCGGCAACTCGGGCGTGATCCTCTCGCAGCTGATCCGCGGTGCCGCCGAGGAGCTCGTCAGCCGGCCCGGGCAGCTGATCGACGCGACGCTGATCGGCGCAGCGCTCGCAAACGCCGCGGACCGGGCCTACTCCTCGGTGCGCGAGCCGGCCGAGGGGACGATCCTGACCGTGGCGCGCGAGATGGCCCACCAGATCGTCAGCGACGTCGCCCACAGCGAGGAGAACCCGCGGCTGGGGCCGGCGACGGCGCCGCGCGAGCAGGACCAGGCGATCGCCGACGCGCTCGAACGCGCCGTCCACGCCGGCCAGGACTCGGTCAACCGCGGCCCCGAGCTGCTCGCCGCGCTGCGCGAGGCCGGCGTGGTCGACGCCGGCGGCTACGGCCTGACGATCATGTTCGCGGGCGTCGTGGCGGCCCTCCGGGGTGAGGAGGCCCCGGCGCTCGACCACCACGCTCCCGCGCGCATCACCCACCCCCAGCACACCTCGGGCACCTACCGCTTCTGCACCAACTTCGCGGTCACCGGTGCCGGGCTGAGCGCGAGCGCCTTCATCGAGCCGCTCGAGCAGCTCGGCGACTCGGTGCTCGTGGTCGGCGACGAGACCACCCTGAAGGTGCACCTGCACACCGACGATCCCGCCCGCGCCACGGCGCTGTTCGCGGATGCCGGCGAGGTCTCGCGGCTGGACGTGGCCGACATGCGCGTGCAGGTCGCAGAGCGCGAGGGGCTGCTGGAGGAGACCCGGGCCAGCGTGCAGGCGGTGGCCGTCGCAGAGCCCGGAGGCGAGGGCGGCGGCGCCAGCGGTGGCGCAAGCGGTGGCGCGATCGGCTCGCCGACGCTGCTCGCACCGACGAGCACCGGCGGCGCGGCGCGGTGCGCCGCCGTCGCCGTCGTCAGCGGCGAGGGCCTGCGCCACATGTTCCACGAGCTCGGCGTGCACACGATCGACGGCGGGCCCACCCTCAACCCCTCCACCTACGACCTGCTGGCGGCGATCCACGACGTGCCGGCCGAGGAGGTGGTGCTGCTGACCAACAGCGCCAACGTGATCATGGCCGCCGAGCACGCTGCGCGGCTGTCCGACAAGCAGGTGCTCGTGGCGCCCACGACCAGCCAGCAGGCGGGGCTGCTAGCGGCGGTCGCGCTCGCACCGGACCGCTCCGTGGAGGAGAACGCCCAGGCGCTCGGCGAAGCGCTTTCCGGCGTGCGCACGGGCGCGGTCGCGCCGGCCGCGCGCGAGGATGCCCAGGGGCGCTTCAAGAGCGGCGAGGCCGTCGGGTTCGTCGAGGACGAGGTGCACGCCTGGGGCGAGCCGCTGGCGACGCTGCGCGCGGTGATGGGCGAGCTCGCGCGTGGGGCCGACGGCGGGGAGGCGCCTGAGCTGATCAGCGTGATCGAGGGTGAACAGGCCCCGGTCCCGCTCGCGGATGTCGCCGGACTGCTCGACGCCGTCGTCGAGCTCGAGCTGCGCCACGGGGGACAGCCGGCCTACTGGTGGCTGCTGACCGCCGAGTAGGGCAACCGCGCACCCCGTTGCCGGCTGCGTCGCGCCGGGGGGCGGCGTTTACGACCGCCGCCACGATCATGATGGGCGCCGAATGCCGGCGACCACGCCCGATACGCCGGAGGCGGCGCAGTCCCTGATGGCGGATCGCAACAGCCAGCTCGTGCGCGCATTCGCCTCGCGCGAGGTCCTCGGCCTGCAGGAGCTGCTGCAGGCACCCGTGCGCTGGCCGCGACCCTCGCGACTGGCCAGGCCGCTGCCAGCGGCCGGCAGGAAGATGGCGGCGGGCCTGGAGGCGCTCGGTCTGAGCACCGTCGGCGACCTGCTCGAGCACCTCCCGACCGACAGCCGCCATGCGCGCACGGTGGCCGCGATCGGCGCGGGCGAGCAGGCGACGGTCGCCGTGCAGGTGCGGGCGATCGCCGCGCGGCCCGTGAGGCGGCGGGGGATGCGCCCGCTCGTGGAGGCCACGGTGTTCGATGCCACCGGCACGATGCGTGCGACCTTCTTCAACCAGCCGTGGCTGGTCGAGCGCTATCCGCCGGGGACCAGGTTGCTGCTGCACGGCAAGGCCGACGGACGCGGCGGCTTTCGCGTCGCACATCACGCGGTGGGACTCGGGGCCGAGGAGCCGCCCGCAGGCGCGCCCGAGGGCGGCGCCGTGGCGCACTATCCCGCCTCGGAGGGGGTCAGCTCCACCCAGATCCTCACGCTCGTGCAGGGTGCCAGGGATGCCCTGCACGATGTGCCCGAGGCGCTGTCGGGCGCCACGCGGGCCAGCGAGCGGCTGCCCGACCGCGCGTGCGCGCTGGCCGCCATGCACTTCCCGGGCGCCGCCGGCGATCGCGAGGGCGCCCGCCGCAGGCTCGCCTTCGAGGAGCTGCTGATGGCGCAGCTGGTGTTCCTGCGCCGCCGCGCCGGGCGCAGATCGCTCACCGGCGCACTCCCGCTGGACGGGCCGCCGGCGCTCACCGATCGCTGGCTCGGCATCGCGGCGCGCAGATCGCCTTGCGCGCCGGGCGATCCGCCACTCCGGCAGGGGACACCCCGGGCGCAGGGAGATCTCACCGAGGCCGGTGGCTTGCACGGCGGGCTTCCGTTCACCCCCACCGGCGACCAGCTGCGCGCGATCGCGACGCTCGCCGCGGACCTCGCACAGCCGCGGCCGATGCAGCGCCTGCTGATGGGGGAGGTGGGCAGTGGCAAGACCGTGGTCGCGCTCTACGCGATGCTGCGTGCCGTCGAGCACGGGCATCAGGCGGCGCTGATGGCGCCCACCGAGACGCTCGCCGAGCAGCACTTCGCGACGATCCAGCGGCTGCTCGGCTCAGAGAGCGTGAGCGTGGCGCTGCTCACAGGCTCCACGCCGGCGGGCCGCCGCCGGGACATCCTCGGCAAGCTCGCCACGGGGGAGCTCTCGCTGGTGGTGGGAACGCACGCGCTGATCGAGCCCGACGTGCGGTTCGCGGCGCTCGCGGTTGGCGTGATCGACGAGCAGCACCGCTTCGGCGTGCGCCAGCGCGCGGCGCTCGGCGAGCAGACCGGCGCGCATCCCCCGCACGTTCTGCACATGACCGCCACGCCGATCCCACGAACGCTCGCCCTGGCGCGCTTCGGCGACCTCGACACCAGCATCCTGCGCGAGCTGCCGCGCGGGCGGCAGCCGATCCGCACGCGCGTGGTCGCCGGCGAGGCGGCGCGGGCCAGCGCGTATGAGGAGCTGCGCGCCGAGCTCGCGGCCGGTCGCCAGGCCTACGTGGTCTGCCCGCTGGTCGAGGAGGCCGAGCTCCCCGACGGCGTTGCGCCGGGCGAGCAGCCAGCGGCCGGAGGCGGGAGCGGGCCCGGTCTGAAGGCCGCCAAGGCGGAGCTCCTGCGCCTGCGCGAGGGCGAGCTCAGGGGGCACGAGCTCGCGCTGCTCCACGGCGGCATGCGACCCCGGGCCAAGCAGGAGGCGATGGCGGCGTTCGCGGCGGGCCGGGCGGAGGTGCTGGTGGCGACCACCGTCATCGAGGTCGGCATCGACGTCGCCAACGCGACCGTGATGCTGATCGAGAACGCCGAGCGCTTCGGTATCTCCCAGCTGCACCAGCTGCGCGGCAGGGTCGGGCGCGGGGAGCACCCCGGGCGGTGCTTCCTCGCCGGGCCGCCGAGCGTGGCCGGCTCGCCGCGGCTGCGCGCGCTGGCCGCCCATACGGACGGGTTCCGGCTCGCCGAGCTCGATCTCGAGCTGCGCAAGGAGGGGGAGCTCGTGGGCACCCGCCAGTCGGGGATCGGGAGCTTCCGGGTGGCGAGCCTGCCGCAGGACGCCCAGCTGCTCGAGCTCGCCCGGGCGCGCGCCGAGGCGATCGTCGCCTCCGATCCGGATCTCGCCGCACCCGAGCACGTGCTGCTGGGGTGGGCCCTGCGGGACCTCCTCGGCGCCGGGGCGTCCGAGCCGATCCCCGCGTGAGCGTCCCGCTACGGTCCCGCCATGCGCGTGATCGCCGGACGGCTCGGGGGCAGGCGGCTGAAGGCGCCGCGCGGCAGGTCCACGAGGCCGACCTCCGACCGGGTGCGGGAGGCGCTGTTCTCGATGCTCGGCGGCGTCGCCGGCGAGCGCGTGCTCGACCTGTTCGCGGGGACCGGAGCGCTCGGGATCGAGGCACTCTCGCGGGGCGCCGGCAGCGCGGTGTTCGTGGAGCGCGACGCGGGCGCACTGGCGGTTCTGCGAGAGAACCTGCAGGCGCTCGGGCTCTCGGCGGAGGAGGCCGAGGTGCGCGCTGCCGATGCGCTCACAGCCCTGCGGAGCGCGCGCGAGAGCAAAGAGACATACGATCTGGTGTTCATCGACCCCCCCTATGGTCAGGCGCACGACTGGGGCGCGGAGCTCTCGGCGGTTCTACCGTCCCTGCTCTCGCCCGGGGCGCGCGTGGTCGTGGAGAACGACCGGCGCGCGCCGCTGCAGCTGGAGGTGGAGGTCGAACGGCAACGCCGCTATGGCGACACATCGATCACAATTCACCGTCTCCCATGAGCCAACCCGCAAAATCGATCGCCGTATGCCCCGGCACCTACGACCCGGTGACCAACGGGCACCTCGACGTCATCCGCCGCGCCGCGAACCTCTACGACGAGGTCGTCGTCGCCGTCGTCAACCGCTCGGTGCGCAAGAGCAGCGCGCTGTTCGGGATCGAGGATCGGGTGGGCTTCATCGAACGCGCGATCGCCGATCTCGACGGCGTGCGAGCCGAGCCGTTCTCGACCCTCGTGGTCGACTTCGCGCGGAGCATCGGGGCGCGCGCGATCGTCAAGGGGCTGCGCGCGATCTCGGACTTCGAGTACGAGCTGGAGATGAACCAGCTCAATCGCCGCCAGGACCCGGCGATTGAGTCGGTCTACCTGATGGCCAGCCCGCAGTACAGTTTTCTTTCATCCAGCGGCGTCAAGGAGTTGGCCACATTCGGTGGACGGATCGACGATCTCGTACCGGACGAGGTGGCAGTGCGCTTGCAGGAAGAGCTCAAACGCTGACGAAATGGACGTGCGACACGTGATCTGCAACCCGATCGACCGACCGTGCGGGGCGACGCCGCACGAAGGTGGCCTCTAGATGGATGTCCTCGTACTCATAGACAAGCTCGACGACCTGGTGCACAACGCCAAGACGATTCCCCTGAGCGATTCTGTGCGCGTCGACAAGGAGGAGATCTACGACATCCTCGACCAGATGCGCGCGACGATCCCCGAGGAGATCAAGCAGGCCCGCTGGATCGTCAAGGAGCGCCAGGAGATGCTCGCGGAGGCCAAGAAGGAGGCCGAGCGCATCATCAAGGAAGCGCGCGAGCGCCAGGAGCGCCTCGTCGGCGAGGAGGAGGTCACCAAGCAGGCCGAGCGCGCCGCCGAGGACATCGTCGAGGACGCGCGCGCACGTGAGCGCGAGATCAGGCTCGGCGCCGAGGACTACGCCGACGAGATCCTCAACACGCTCGAGGTCAACCTGTCGAAGTTCATCGCCGCGGTGCAGCGCGGCCGCGAGCGCCTGCAGGGCAAGGACGAGCCGGCCGAGGTCGGCTGACCGCGCGCTTTTTTCGGCTGGCCCGGGCGCTTTTCAGTAGGGTCGGTCCATGGACACCGATCGAGTGTCGTACAGGCTGCACGTGGCGCGGACGCTGTTGCGGACCGGGATGTTCAAGCCGTCGCGCCCCGATCGGACGTGGCGCTCGCTAGCCGCGCTGCGGCGCTGGGGGCCGACCCCCGCCGCCGCCTACATGGGCGCGGCCGTCCGCTACCCCGACCGAGAGGCGCTCGTCGACGACCGCGGCACGCTGACCTTCCGGGAGGTGCACCTGCGCAGCAACGCGCTCGCCCACGAGCTCGCCCGTGCGGGCGTCGGCGAACAGGACGGCGTGGCGATCATGGCCCGCAACCACCGCGGCTTCATCGACGCGACGATCGCCTGCTCCAAGCTCGGCGCGGGCGTGCTGTACCTGAACACGGAGTTCGCCGCGCCGCAGATCACCGACGTGCTCGCCCGCGAGGACCCGGTGGCGGTGATCTACGACGAAGAGTTCGCAGGCCTGGTCGATGCCGGGGCGGCCGGGCGCACGCGCTTCATCGCCTGGCGCGAGCCGGGCGCCGAGGTCGACGCGCCCACCATCGAGCAGCTGATCGAGACCGGCGATCGCTCCGACCTGGAGCCGCCGCTGGAGAAGGGGCGGGTGGTGATCCTGACCTCGGGCACCACGGGGACGCCCAAGGGTGCGGCACGCAAGCCGCCCGAGTCGCTGGAGCCCGCCGCCGCCCTGTTCTCGAAGATCCCGCTGCGCGCGCAGGGGACCACGGTGATCGCCGCCCCGATGTTCCACTCCTGGGGGTTCGCCCACTTCACGCTCGCACTGCCGCTCTGCTCGACGCTCGTCGTGCGGCGCCGATTCGACCCCGAGGAGACGCTCAGGGCCATCTCCCAGCACCGCGCCACGGCGCTCGTGCTCGTGCCCGTGATGCTGCAGCGCATCCTCGATCTCGGGGAGCGGACGATCGCCCGCTACGACCTGCGGTCGCTCGAGGTCATCGCGATCAGCGGCTCGGTGCTTCCCGGCGAGCTCGCCACACGCGCGATGGATGCGTTCGGCGACGTCCTCTACAACCTCTATGGATCGACCGAGGTCGCGTGGGCGACGATCGCCACGCCGGCGGACCTGCGCGCGGCGCCCGGAACCGCCGGACTGCCGCCCCTGGGCACGGTCGTGAAGCTCCTCGACAAGGACGGCAGGGAGGTCCCGCCGGGAGAGCCGGGACGGATCTTCGTCTCGAACGAGATGATGTTCGAGGGCTACACCGGCGGTGGCAACAAGGAGATCGTGCGCGGGCTCATGAGCACCGGCGACGTCGGACGGCTCGACGCTGCCGGACGCCTGTTCGTCGACGGCCGCGATGACGAAATGATCGTCAGCGGCGGCGAGAACGTGTTCCCCCGCGAGGTCGAGGATCTGCTCGCCGACCATCCCGACATCGAAGAGGCGGCCGTCGTGGGCGTCCCCGACGAGGAGTTCGGCCAGCGTCTGCGTGCCTACGTCGCGCTGCGCCGCGGCGCCGAGCTCGACGAGGATGGCGTGAAGGCCTACGTGAAGACGAACCTCGCGCGCTTCAAGGTGCCGCGCGAGGTGATCTTCGTGGAGCAGCTCCCGCGCAACGCGACCGGGAAGGTCGTCAAGCGCGAGCTCCCCGTCGGCGGCTGAACGGCGCCGGGCGTGAGCTCCCCGGCCGGGGGCCGAACGGCTCAGGCGTGGGGCCGGGCCGGGCGCTCGACGGCGCGGCGTGACTCTCCCCCGTCGGGGACTGAATCGGCGCACGGCTCGCTAGCCTGGAGGCATGCCCCAGCGAGCCGACGACTTCGACCTCACCGGCCTGCGCCTGAGCTCGGGCGAGGGCCGGCGCATGGAGCTCGAGGTGACCATCGAGCCGCTGCAGCTGAGCGGCGAGCTCTATGCGGCCAACCCCGAGCGCGTCCCCGTGACGCTCGATGTCTCGCGCATGATGGGAGGCGGCTACGCGCTGCGCCTCGGCTTCACGGCGGCCGTCTCGGGGCCGTGCATGCGCTGCCTGAAGCCGGCCTCGCCGGCGATCGCGGTGGAGGCCCGCGAGATCGACCGCCCGGGCGGTGGAGAGGAGCTCGAAAGCCCCTACGTGCACGACGAGACGCTCGACCTGAGGTCCTGGGCGCGCGACGCGTTCGCGCTGGCCCTGCCCGTGACCGTGCTCTGCCGCGAGGACTGTCCGGGGCTCTGCCCGGTGTGCGCGGCCGACCTCGCCGAGGCCGGCCCGGACCACCGGCACGAGAGCGCCCCCGACCCGCGCTGGAGCAAGCTCGGCGAGCTCAGGCTGGAGTAGCGGGCCTGGAGGCTGGTAGCCTTCTGGATCCCGATGGCCGTCCCCAAGAAAAAGCAGTCGCACAGCCGCACAGCCAAGCGGCGCGCCCAGCACAAGATCGGCACGCCCGCCGTGAACCAGTGTCCGCAGTGCCACAGCCCGCGCAGGCCTCACCGGGTATGCCCCGTGTGCGGCTCCTACGCCGGCCGTGAGGTGGTCCTGCCGCTCGCGCCGGGGCACGACCACGATCACGATCACGACGACGCCTAGCCGGCCGTGACGCAAGGGGCCTCGTCCTCCCCTTCATCCTCCGCCCCGGATGCCGCCCCCCCGGTGGTCGCGGTGGACTGCAACGGCGCCGATCTCGGGCCCGCCGAGGTGGCGGCCGGCGCCGCCCTGGCGGTCGCGGACGGCGCGCGCGTGATCCTGTTCGGGCCGGCCGCCCAGCTCGGCGAGCTGCCCGCGGATGTCGAGGTGGTCGACGCCCCCGTCTCGATCGCCAAGGCCCACGATCCGGTGAGCGCTGTGCGCACGACCCCCGAGGCGTCGATCGTGCAGGCCGCCAGGGCCGTCGCCGAGGGCCGGGCGCAGGCGCTCGTCTGCGCCGGGGGAACGGGCGCGGCGCTCGCGGCGGGAACCTTCAACATCAAGCGCGCCCGCGGCATCTACCGCCCGGCGCTCGCGATCCCGCTGCCGGTGCCCCACTCGCCGGTCACGCTGCTCGACGTCGGCGCCAACGCCGAGGCCAGGCGCGAGCACATCGTCCAGTTCGCGTTCATGGGGGCGGCGCTGGCGCGCACGGTGCTCGGGGTCGAGCGGCCGCGCGTGGGGCTGCTCTCCAACGGCGAGGAGGCCGGACGCGGGAGCGCGCTCGTGGTCGAGGCGAACGCCGAGCTGCGCGAGCGCTCGGACGCCGGCGGGGACGCGTTCGAGTTCGTCGGCAACGTCGAGGGCGGGGACGTGGTCGGTGGGGTGGCCGACGTGATCGTGACCGATGGCTTCACCGGCAACATCGCCCTGAAGCTGATGGAGGGCGTCTCGCAGACGATCCTAGGGGCGGTCAGGGAAGCCGCGATGTCCTCGAGCCGCGCGAAGCTCGGCGGCCTCCTGCTCCGCGGTGCGCTCGGGGGATTCCGCGCGGAGATCGATCCGGAGGGCAGCGGCGGCGCCTACCTGCTCGGTCTGCGTCGACTCGGTGTGGTGCCGCACGGGCGCTTCAGCCGTGCCGGCTTCGCACAGGCGATCCTGCGTGCCGACCGCGGCGCACGCGAGGACATCGTGGGACGCACCCAGCGTGCGCTGGAGGCCGCCGGTGCGCTGAGGCGCTCGCCGTTGTCCGCGGTGGACGCTAGCCTGCCGCAGAGGAGATGAGAGGCCTGCTCCCGCCAGCTACCCCGCGGTCGCCGCGCGCAGCGGAGACCCCGTCGAGCGCTCGCTCGTGCAGGCGCGAGCGCAGATGAGCACCTACACCCGCGAGCAGGTCTTCGCCCTGATCCAGGGCCATCTGGCGGACGAGCTGGACGTCGAGGCCGATGCGATCGGCGCCGAGACGCGCTTCAAGGAGGATCTCGAGGCAGACTCGCTCGACCTCTACACGCTCGTGCAGGAGCTCGAGGACACCTACGGCGTGAGCATGTCCGACGAGCAGGCCGCCGGGATCCTCACGGTCGGGCAGGCGGTCGACTTCGTGCTGGTCCACGGGACGGCGAATGCGGAGGGATGATGCTGCTGGCCGAGCTGCTGGAGGAGCTGCCCGAGGATCTCGCGCGCCAGGTGTTCACGCACGCCTCCTGGAGCGAGCGCCGCAGCGACTCCTACACGCGTCTGGCGTTCCTCGGCGACAGCGTGCTGGCGCTCGCCGTGACGACGTATCTCTACCCGCGCCTGGAGGCCGAGCGCTTCGGCGCGGGCAGGCTCACGAAGATCCGGGCGCAGGCGGTCTCGGGCGTTTCCTGCCGCGCGGTGGCGGAGCGGCTCGCGCTGCCCGAGCGGATGCGGGCGGCGGCACCGCCCGGCGCGCGCGAGAGCGTGTTGGGGCTCGTCGGCAACGAGCGTGTGCTGGCGTCGGTGATCGAGGCGGTGATCGGCGCCTGCTACCTGCATGCGGGCTACGCGCGCACCGCCGAGGCGGTCGTGGAGGCCTTCGCGCCGGAGATCGAGGGGGCGCTGGAGCACCCGGTCGACTTCAAGTCGGCGCTGCAGGAGCTGCTGGCCAGGCGCGGGGCGGAGGTCGGCTACGAGGTCACGGCCGAGGAGGGCCCGCCACACGAGCGTACGTATACGGTGACCGCGCGCGTCGACGGCCGCCCGCTCGGGAGCGGCAGCGGCCGCAGCAAGAAGCACGCCGAGCAGGAGGCCGCGCGGCTGGCGGTGGAGCTGCTGGAATCCGAGGAGGGTGCATGACGGGCCGGGGCGCATGCGCCTGAAGTCGCTCACCCTCAAGGGCTTCAAGTCGTTTCCCGACCGCACGCGGCTGGACTTCGGCGAGGGCGTGAGCGTGGTCGTCGGACCGAACGGATCGGGCAAGTCGAACGTCACCGACGCGGTCCTCTGGGCGATGGGCGAGCAGTCGCCGCTGGCGGTGCGGGGCCAGTCGATGCAGGACGTGATCTTCGGCGGCGGCCGCGGCGTGCAGCCCCGCAGCTGCGCGGAAGTGGAGATCGTGCTCGACAACTCCGACGGCACCGTGGAGCTGCCCCTGAGCGAGATCTCGATCGTGCGTCGCCTCGACCGCAACGGCGAGGGCGGGTATCGGCTGAACGGCGCGCGCGCCCGCCTCACCGACGTGATCGAGGTGCTCTCGGACACCGGCCTGGGCAAGGAGACCCACTCCGTGATCTCCCAGGGACGGGTGGATGCGATCGTCACCTCCAAGCCGCGCGATCGGCGCCTGCTGATCGAGGAGGCGGCCGGCCTCGGCAAGCACCGCAAGCGGCGGCGGCGGGCGCAGCTGAAGCTCGAGCGCACCCAGGAGAACCTCGACCGGGCGCTCGACATCGAGCGCGAGGCACGCACCCGCCTGCGACCGCTCAAGCGGCAGTCCGAAGCCGCCGAGCTGCACGAGCGCCTCGAGCGCCAGATCCTGCAGGCGCGGCTGGAGCTCGCCCGCGAGGACCACCGCGCCCGCTCCGCCGAGCTGCTCCAGGCCGAGGGCGCGGTCGCCGCCGCGCGCGAGCAGCGCAGCCGGATCGAGGCGATCCTCCAGGAGACGATCGACCGCCGGGGCGCCGCCGAGCGCGCGCTCAGTGAGCGGGGCGAGCGCCACGACGCGCTCTCCCGGCGCGCGTACGAGTCGCGCACGGCGGGCGAGCGGCTCGCGCTGCGGGCCGAGCAGGTGCAGTCCGGCGGGCAGACGCTCGCACGGCGGGCCGAGCGCGCCCGTCAGGAGCTCGACGGTCTCACCGGTGCGCACGGGAGCGCGGCGCAGGACCGGCAGGGGACCGTCGCGGGCGAGCCGGCGGCGGCCGAGGACCCCGGTGCGGACCGGATCGCGGCGCTCGAGGCCGAGCTGGGCGAGATCGAGGCGGGGCGAGAGCGCGAGCTCGAGCGCGAGGTCGCCGGGCTCGAGCGCGAGCTCGAGCGCCGGCGAGAGCTGCTCGCGCACGCCGAGGAGGCGCTCGCCGGCGCTCGAGCCGAGCGCGCGAGCGCGGACGAGCGGGCCGCGGGTGCGCGCGCGATCCTGGCGGCAGCCGAGCGCGGGGCCCAGGACGCGCGCCGCGAGTCCGAGGCCGTCGGGGCGGAGCTCGCGGCGGCCAACCAGTTCCTGCGCGCACACGCCCGCTTCGACAGCGGCCAGGCGGGAGCACCGACGGCGCTCAGCGAGGAGCTGCGCGTGCGCGACGGCTACGAGCTCGCGCTCGCCGCCGCGCTCGGCGGGCGCCTCGACGCCGCGCTGGTCGAGGACGTCGCCGGCGCACAGGCAGTGCTCGACGGCGCCGGCCCCGACGGCGCCACCGCGCTGCTCCCCGCCGAGCCGGTGGGTGCCCCCGGCGGCATCGAGGAGCCCCCGCCACCGGCCGCCGGCGCCGAGCGCCTGCTCGACCTGCTCAGCGGGCCGCCCGCCGTGGTGGCGCTCGCCGGCAGGCTGCTGCGCGACGCATGGGTGGTCGAGCGCCTGGAGGATCTGCCGGACGGCTTCGCCGGCATCGCCGCAACGCGCGCCGGGCGCGTGTGGTTCGGCTCCTGGGGTGAGATCCGCCAGCTGAGCGAGGGCGGGAGCGAGCGTGTGCTGAGGAGGCGCAACGAGCGGGACCGTCTGCTCGCGGCGGTCGAGCAGGCGGCTCAGGCCGAGCTCACGGCGCGGACGGCCCGCGAGCGTGCGCTCGGTGAGGCGCGCGCCGCCGAAGCCTCGAGCGCCTCGGCCGAGGAGACGGTCCGGATCGCCGAGCGGGGGCTGGCCGAGGCGGGCGAGGCACACCGGCGTGCGGCCTGGCTGATCGAGCAGCGCCGCCAGGCCCCGGCACAGGGCGCGCTGGCGGTGCGACAGGCCGAGCTCGAGGGCGAGCTCGCGGCCGAGCGTCGCCAGCGCGAGCGTCGCGAGCGCGAGCGCGCCGAGCGCCTGGCGCGCATCGAGCGCCTGCGAGCCCAGCTCGCCGCCGACACGGCGGCCGCTCCGGCGGCGGCGCGCCTGCTCTCCGCGATCCGCGCGGCGGCCGAGGCCGTCGAGGCAAGGGTCCGCGCGCTCGAGCAGGAGCTCGCGGAGGACAGCCGCGCGGGCGAGCGCATGGCCCGCGAGCTGCGCGAGTGCGCCGCGCTCGAGTCGGAGATCCAGGCCCGGCTGCGCGCCGCCGGCGAGGCCGTCACGGGTGCCGAGGTCGCCGCCCAGCGCGTCCGCGACCAGGCGGCCGAGGCCGAGCTCGAGCTCGCCACGGTCACCGAGCGGCTCGGTCTCTCGGCGTCGGACGGGGGCGATCGGGCGGAGGCCGAGGCGGGCGAGGCGGCCGGAGCGCCTACGGGCGCGGACGGCGGCTGCGCAGATGCCGGGAGGATCCTGGGCGAGGATGCGGTGCAGGCGCTGCAGGCGCGCGCACAGCGCCTGACCCGGCGGCGCGAGCAGCTCGGCCCCGTCAACCCGCTCGCCAAGGAGGAGTACGCCGAGGCGCTGGAGCACGTCGAGCAGCTCGAGCTCCAACGGGCCGACCTCGAGGCGGCGCTGCGCGAGCTGCGCGGCATCATCCGCGAGGCCGACCGTCAGATCGAGGACACCTTCGAGCACACGTTCGCGGCCGCCGCGCGCAACTTCAAGGAGCTCGTCGGTGACGTCTTCCCGGGAGGCTCGGGCGCGCTGAAGCTCGTCGCCGAAGAGCGCGGACCGAGCTCCGTGCTCGGCGGTCAGCCGCTGCCGGCGGAGACCGATGGATCGGGCGAAGCCGCGGCCGAGGCCGAGGCCGAGGCGGAGCTGTCACGGATCGCAGGGGAGGAGCAGGAGCTCCCGGGAGTGGAGATCGAGATCACCCCGGCGGGCAAGGCGACCAAGCGGCTGTCGCTGCTCTCCGGCGGCGAGAAGTCGATGACCGCGCTCGCGTTCCTGTTCGCGGTGTTCCTCGCCCGCCCCTGTCCGTTCTACATCCTCGACGAGGTCGAGGCGGCCCTCGACGATCTCAACCTCGACCGCTTCCTGGCGCTGCTGCGGCGCTACGCCGACCGGGCGCAGTTCATCGTGATCACCCACCAGAAGCGCACCATGGAGGCCGCGGACTGGCTGTACGGCGTCTCGATGGGCGCCGACGGCGTCTCCAAGGTGCTCTCGCGGCGGCTGCCGTCCGAGGCGGCGCCCGCGCCCGAGGTCGCCGAGGTCGCATAGCCCCCGGCCGGGCACGACGCGCCCGCCGCCGCCGCGTTCGGGCACGGCCGCCACGGCGCGAGGCCCGCGCGTGACGCTGCTATCGTCGCGCGGCCCGTGGCGCGCGACTGGAGCGATCTCTTCACAACCGGCGAAACCGGCGATCCCGGCGACCCCGAGGGCTCCGGCGGGGAGGCCGAGCCGGCCGCCCGTCGGGGGCTCTTCAGGCGTCTGCGCGAGAGCATGGCCAGGACGCGCGAGGCCCTCGGCAGCGAGATCCAGGCGACGCTGTTCGGGGTGCTCGACGGGCAGAGCTGGGAACGGCTCGAGGAGGCGCTGATCATGGCCGACGTGGGCGCGAGCACGACGGCCTCGGTGGTGCAGACACTGGAGAGCGAGGTCGGCGCGGGCGAGCTGGAGGGAGGCCAGGAGCTCAGCGAGCGCCTGATCGCCCTGCTCGCAGAGACCGCCCGTGTAGGCGACGGCCACATCGATCTGCGCGCCAAGCCCACGGTGATCCTCGCCGTCGGCGTCAACGGCACCGGCAAGACGACCACGATCGGCAAGCTCGCATGGCATCTGCAGCGGGAACTGGGCCACAGCGTGCTGCTGGCGGCCGCCGACACCTTCCGCGCGGCGGCCGGCGAGCAGCTGCAGGGCTGGGCCGAGCGCGCGGACTGCGAGATCGTCCTCGGCGCGGAGGGGTCCGATCCCGGCGCGGTGGCCTTCGAGGCGATCGGTCAGGCCCGCAGCCGCGGGATCGACGTGGTGATCGTCGACACCGCGGGACGCCTGCACACCCAGGACGAGCTGATGGGCGAGCTGGCGAAGGTGCGCCGCGTGATCGCGCGCCAGCTCGACGGCGCGCCGCACGAGACGCTGCTGACGATCGACGCGACCACCGGCCAGAACGGTCTGCGCCAGGCGAAGATGTTCGCCGAGACGGCCGAGGTGAGCGGGCTCGTCCTGACCAAGCTCGACGGTACCGCCCGTGGCGGCATCGCGCTCGCGATCGCGCGCGAGCTGGGCCTGCCGGTGAAGCTGATCGGGGTGGGCGAGTCGGTCGAGGATCTGCGCCCGTTCGACGCCGAGGAGTTCGCCCGCGCGCTGATCGCGGCCTGAGAAATACCGATCGGCGTCCGGCGAGGCGTGTGCGCGGAGAGCCACGGCGGCGTTGCAGTGCGCTCGGGGCGCGATCTGCGGAGAGTAACCTGAAGCAATGTCCTGGATCCTCTGGCTGCTCGTCGCGGTCCTGCTCGGGTTCGGCGAGCTGCACACCGGCGGCTTCTACCTGCTGCCGTTCGCACTCGGCGCCGCGCTGGCGGCGCTGGTCACGGTCCTCGGTGTCGGCGCGATCCTCTCCGGCGCCGTGTTCCTGGCGACGTCGGGGATCGTGGTGCTGACACTGCGCCCGGTGGCGCGGCGCCATCGCCGCCTGCCACCGCCGATCCGCACCGGGGCGGCGGCGCTGGTCGGCCGCCGGGCGACGGTGCTCGAGCGCATCGCCAACGACGAGGGCGTCGGCTGCGTGCGGATCGAGAACGGCGAGGTGTGGACAGCGAGGAGCTATGACGACGACGAGGTGATCGACGTCGGGGACCGCGTGGAGGTGGTCGAAATCAGGGGCGCGACCGCGCTCGTGATGCACTGAGCACTCCTACTCTGCTGATGCTCCGCAATTCAGCGCAAGCTTCGAGAAAGGAAGAACACCGCCCATGGCCGTTCTGATCGTCGTTGCAGTAGTGGTTCTGTTCGCACTGTTCACCGCCGCGCGGGCGATCCGCGTGATCCCGCAGGCGCAGGCGGGGGTGGTGGAGCGTCTGGGCCGCTACAGCCGCACGCTCGAGCCGGGGCTCACGCTCGTCACCCCGTTCGTGGACCGGGTCAGGCCGCTGGTCGACCTGCGCGAGCAGGTGGTGAACTTCTCCCCGCAGTCGGTGATCACCGAAGACAACGTCGTGGTGGAGATCGAGACGGTGCTCTACTTCACCATCACCGACCCGAAGTCGGCCACCTACGAAATCGCCAACCCGCTGCAGGCGATCGAGCAGCTCACCGTCACCACGCTGCGCAACGTGATCGGCGGACTCACGCTCGAGGCCACGCTCACCGCCCGCGAGAACGTCAACACCGAGCTGAGGGTCGTGCTCGACGAGGCCACCGGCAAGTGGGGGATCCGGATCAACCGCGTGGAGATCAAGTCGGTGGACCCGCCGTCAGACATCCGCACCGCGATGGAGAAGCAGATGCGAGCCGAGCGCGACCGCCGCGCGGCGATCCTCACCGCCGAAGGGGACAAGCAGTCGCAGATCCTCACGGCCGAGGGTGCCAAGCAGGCCGCCGTGCTGACCGCCGAGGGCGAGCGGCAGGCGGCGATCCTGCGGGCCGAGGGCGAAGCGAAGGCGATCGACACCGTCTTCAAAGCGATCCACGAGGGCAAACCCGACCGCCAGCTGCTGAGCTACGAATACCTGAAGATGCTGCCCGAACTCGCCGACGGCAGCGCGAACAAGGTGTTCGTGATCCCGTCCGAGTTCGCCGAGGCCTTCGGCGGCGTGGGCGAGGCCCTGCGCGGACGGGTCGATCCGCCCCCGCCGCCGCCGGGCCGTCCTCCCGCGCACGAGGCCTGAGGCCGCGCCGCGGGTGAGCCCGGCCCGGCGCGCGCGGCGACGCCTGCGAGAATCAGGGCTCGATGTTCGACTCGCTCGCCGAAAGGCTCCAGGGAACGCTCTCCGAGGTCCGTCAGCGCGGAACGCTGACCGAGCAGGACGTCGACGCCGCGATGCGCGAGATCCGCCTCGCGCTGCTCGAGGCGGACGTCAACTTCAAGGTCGTGCGGCAGTTCACCACCGACCTGAAGGAGCGCTGCCTCAGCGCCGAGCTCGTGGGCAAGCTCAACCCGGGGCAGCAGGTGGTGAAGATCGTCGGCGAGCAGCTCACCGAGCTGATGGGCGGCGCCTCGGCCGACATCGCGTTCTCGCCGCGTCCGCCCACGGTGATCCTGATGGCCGGGCTGCAGGGCTCGGGCAAGACGACCGCCACGGCCAAGCTCGCGAGGTACCTGCGCGAGGAGCGCTCCTCGACGGTCGCCGTCGCGGCCTGCGACGTGTACCGCCCGGCCGCGGTCGACCAGCTGGTCAAGGTCGGTGCCCAGGCCGGCGCCGAGGTCTACGAGCAGGGCACCGACCACGACCCGGTCGAGATCGCCGCGTGGGCGCTGCAGCGAGCCCGTGAGGACGGCAAGGACGTGCTGATCGTCGACACCAGCGGGCGCCTGCACGTGGACGAGGCCCTGATGAGCGAGCTCGTGCGCATCCGTGACGCGGTCAAACCGCATCACGTGCTGCTGGTCGTGGACGCGATGACCGGCCAGGACGCCGTCAACGTCGCCGAGAGCTTCGCCGAGTCCGTCCAGTTCGACGGCGTCGTGATGAGCAAGCTCGACGGCGACGCTCGCGGCGGCGCCGCGCTGTCGGTCAAGGCGGTCACCGGCAAGCCGATCGTGTTCGCCTCCACGGGCGAGAAGCTCGACCAGTTCGAGCGCTTCCACCCGGACCGCATGGCCCAGCGGATCCTCGGCATGGGCGACGTGATGAGCCTCATCGAGAAGGCCGAGCGGGAGTTCGACGAAGACGACGCACGCGCGCTCGAACGCAAGCTGCGCCGCAACGAGTTCGGTTTCGACGACTTCCTCGACCAGCTCAAGACGATCCGCAAAATGGGCCCGCTGACGAGCATCCTCGGGATGATCCCCGGGCTGGCAGGGCACCAGCTGCAGAACATGAAGGTCGACGAACGCGAGCTCGACCGGATCCAGGCGATCATCCTGTCGATGACCGTCGAGGAGCGCCGCCGGCCCGAGCTGATCAACGGCTCGCGACGCCTGCGGATCGCTCGCGGCTCGGGCACGACGGTCCAGCACGTCAACAGGCTCGTCAAGCAGTTCGGCGAGACGCGCAAGATGATGCGCCAGGTGGGTCGCGGCAAGATGCCTGACATCGGCGCGCTGATGCGCAACGCGCGCTGAGCGGCGCCGGCATGGGGCGGCCTCCGGGCGTCTCACCGTCTAAGCTCTTGGGCTGACCGGCGTCCGCCGGCTTCGCTCAGCAGCAGAGAGGAAAACGTGGCAGTCAGGCTCAGGCTCACGCGAGTGGGCGGCAAGAAGGACCCGATGTGGCGTGTGGTGGTCGCCGACCAGCGCTCGCCTCGCGACGGGCGCGTGATCGAGACGATCGGCCACTACAACGCCCAGACGGACCCGTCGACGATCGTGATCGACGAGGAGCGCGCGCGCAGCTGGCTCGCCCGCGGCGCGCAGCCCTCGGACACGGTGCGCAAGCTCCTGCGCATCCGCGGCATCGAGACCCGGACCGGCTAGGCGCGCCCGGCGCGGCGGGAGATGGCCACGGAGACCCCCAGGCGGCTGCTGGAGTACCTCGCCGAAGGCCTGGTCGAGGACCCAGACGCCGTCGCGGTGGAGCAGTTCGAGGAGGACGACGGCACGATCGTGCTCGAGCTCTGCGTGGGCCCGGATGACTACGGCAGGGTGATCGGCCGCGGCGGGCGTACCGCCCACGCCCTGCGCACCGTCGTCAAAGCGGCGGCCGCCGGCGAGGGCGCTCACGTGCTCCTCGACATCGTCGATTGACGTCCCTGCCCGGGCCAGGCGGGCGGCGGCCCGAGTCCGGCGTGAAGCCCGCGAGCCTGTCGGCGGGCCGGGTCGGCCGACCCCACGGGCTCGACGGCAGCTTCTACGTGACGCGGCCTCGCGCGCGCCTGCTGGAGCTGGGCGCGCTGGTCACGGTCGGCGAGCGGCAGGCGCGCATCGAGCGTCGCGCGGGCACAGAGCAGCGTCCGATCGTGCGGCTCGAGGGCGTCGATGACCGTGGCGCCGCCGAGGCGCTCCGCGGCCTCGAGCTCACACTCGACAGCCGCGACGCCCCCGGCCTGCAGCCGGGGGAATGGTGGGCACACGAACTGGAGGGTTGCGCGGTCCTCGACGGCGAGCGGCGCATCGGCGTCGTCAGGAGGATGATCGAGCTGCCCTCCTGTGAGGCACTGGAAGTGGATCCCGAGGGCGGTGGCGCGCCGCTGCTGGTCCCGATGGTCAAAGACGCCGTGCGCCGGGTGCTCGTCGCCGAGGGCCGGATCGAGGTCGACGCCGACTTCCTCGACCTCCCTGCCCGGCCGCGCGAGCCGCCCCTCCCCGACGGGCGGCACGAGGCACCGTGAACGTCGACGTCTTCACCCTGTTCCCGGAGTGGTTCGACTGGTTCTCCTCCCAGCGCCACGTCGCAAACGTGCTCGCCGCGGGGTCGAGCCTGCAGTGCGTGAACATCCGCGAGCACACCAGGCTGAGCGGCGGGCAGGTCGACGACACGCCGTTCGGCGGCGGTGCCGGGATGGTGCTGCGCGTCGACGTGATCGACAGCGCGCTGCGCGCGCGCTACGGGATCGACCCGGTCGAGCTGCCCGGGCGCAGGCGGGTGATCGCCCTGGCGCCCGGTGGCCGGCTGCTCGACGACCGGCTGGTCGACGAGCTCGCCGTCGAGCCCGAGCTCACGCTCCTCTGCGGTCGCTACGAGGGCTTTGACGAGCGCATCCTCGAGCACTACACGAGCGACGTCGTCTCGATCGGCCGCTATGTGCTCAGCGGCGGTGAGATCCCCGCGATGGCCATCTGCGACGCGGTCTTCCGCAAGCTCCCGGGCGCGCTCGGCGGCGAGGGCTCGGCGGCCGAGGAGTCCTTCAGCGCTGCGCTCGAGGGCCATCCGGAGTACCCCCACTACACACGCCCCGCGGAGTTTCGCGGCTGGCCGGTGCCCGCGGTGCTCCTCTCCGGACACCACGGGCGCATCGATCGCTGGCGACGGGAGCGCAGCCGCGAGCGCGGGGCGGCGGCCTCGTCGGCGGCCGCCCAGGCCGGCCAGGCCCAAGCGGCGAGTGGCTCCGGCGAGGCTCGGCGGCCCGGCGGCGACCGCGACGATGCATCCGGCGGCCACCCGCCGGGAGCGGGCGCCGCCTAGCTTCGGGGGGTTTGGGGCGGCGCCTTCGGCGGGCGCGGCGCCGGGCCGTCGACGGCCGTGGGGCAGTGGCGTCGGCGGGTGTGGTGCGGCGGATGGGGGCGGTGGTTCGCTACCATGCACCTCGCGCGCCGGCCGAGGGTTCAGCCATTGGTTCCCGCCGAGGTCGATACGGCGCGTCCTCGTCACAGCTCATGAGCAGCGTCATCGCAACCATCGAGCGCGCGCAGTTGCGCCGCGTCCCCAACTTCTCGCCCGGTGACCGGGTGAGGGTGCATTTCCAGGTTGTCGAGGGCACCCGCAGCCGCGTGCAGATCTTCGAGGGGGTCGTGATCAAGCGCCAGGGCCACGGTGCACGCGAGACGTTCACCGTGCGCAAGCAGTCCTTCGGCGTGGGCGTGGAGCGCATGTTCCCCGTCCATTCGCCAAAGATCGAGCGCATCGAGCTGGCCGCCCGGGGGGACGTCCGGCGCGCAAAGCTCTACTACCTGAGGGACCGGGTCGGCAAGCGGGCGCGCGTGCGCGAGCGCCGCTACACGGGTCCCGAGGAGGCGATCCAGCCGGGGCTGCTGTACGAGTCAACCGAGGCGACCGACGCGGACGGTTTCACCGCGGAGGAGGCGGTCGCCGAGGCAGTCGCAGATCCGCAGGCCGACCAGGCCACGTCCGAGGACGGCGCATCGGAGCAGCCCGTCGAGGGCGATGTCGCCGCCGAGGCGCAGGCCGAGCCGGAGTCCTCGCCCGATGCCTCGGGCCAGGACGGGGCCGCAGCGGATCCCTCCTCCGACGCCGGTGAGCCCGAGGTAGGCGCTCAGGCCGGCGACCCGCAGGCGTGAGCACGAAGTCCAAGACGCGCAAGAAGGCCCCCAAATCGGCGACGGGGTCGATCATCGAGCTTGTCGTGATCGTGGCGGTCGCGCTCGGGCTGGCGCTGGGGATCCAGGCCTTCATCGTCAAGCCCTACCGCATCCCGAGCGGGTCGATGGAGCCGACCCTGGCGATCGGGCAGCGCGTGCTCGTCGATCGCCTCGGCATGAACTTCAGCGAACCGCACGTCGGGGAGATCGTCGTCTTCCACCCGCCGCGCGACGCCGAGCAGCAGGTCTGCGGACCGGTGCCGCACGTGGTCAAGATAGGCGGCGCCGCATGCGCCGCGCCGGAGCCGTGGAAATCGAACGTCAACTTCATCAAGCGCATCGTCGCCGGGCCCGGCGACGTGATCTCGATCGTCGAAGGCCACGTCATCCGCAACGGCGTGCGCGAGAACGACCCCTACATCAAACCCTGCGGGGACAGCCAGGAGTGCAACTTCCCCACGCCGATCAAGATTCCCGCCGGGCACTGGTTCATGATGGGGGACAACCGTGGCGAATCGGACGACAGCAGGTTCTGGGGACCAGTCCCCACCGGGTGGATCATCGGCGACGCCTTCGCCACCTACTGGCCTCCCGACCGCATCGGAACCCTCTAAACCTCATCCCGGGCGCGCCGGCGCCCGCAAGGCGCCTGCGCCGGTCACGCGCTCCTCCGCGCGCGCGCGACGCACGGCGCGCCGTGCGGGAAGCGGAAGGCGGCTGTTCGCGTTCGACCGCCGCCTCGGCCCGAGCCTGATCGCCGGCGCCGACGAGGCGGGACGCGGCTGCCTGGCGGGTCCGCTCGTGGCCGCCGCCGTGCTGTTCGACCACGACGCGCTCACCACCCGCGAGCTGCGCTCGCTCGCCGCGCTGAACGACTCCAAGCAGCACAGCGCCGAGGCGCGCGAGGAGCTCTATCCGCTCGTGCTCCGCTGCGCCGCCCGCGTCGCGGTCGTCTCGCGCTGCGTGCGCGGGATCGACGCGCGTGGGCTGCACAAGACCAACCTCGCGGCCCTGCGAGACGCGCTGCGCGGGGTCACGCGGGGCCTGGAGCAGCGAGGTGCTCTGTCTCGTCGATGGCTTCTCCGTGCCCGCGTTCGAGCGACCGCAGCGCGCGATCGTCGACGGCGACGCGACCAGCGCCGCGATCGCCGCCGCCTCGATCGTGGCCAAGGTCACGCGCGACCGCTTCATGCACCACGCCGACGCCACGCATCCCGGCTGGAGCTTCGCCGAGCACGTCGGCTACTCGACGCCCTCGCATCGCGAGGCGATCCTGCGCCAGGGCGTATCGCCGCTGCACAGGATGTCGTTCCAGTCGCTCGCGTACCAGCAGCTCGCGCTCTGAACGGCCGGTACCGCCTCGCCGGCAGCGCCGGCGGTCGGGCAACCGGGCGCGGGTGGAGGCCACGGGGTCACCAACGGCGCGGGCGGCGGCCGGCCTCACCAGGCCGCCTCGATGTGGTCGAGGCGCGAGCAGCTCGCCCGCGGCGTCCACGACCACCCCGATCGCGTCGAGGCGCACCGTTCGTGCGCGGTCGGGCGGGTGCGGTCTCCGTCGCTGAGCCATGCCGACGGCGAGGCGGCGCAGGCGCGAGCGCTGGCGGGCCGACAGCCCCGCCAGCGGCTGGCAGTCGCCCGGGGCGCCCGCTACCGACCGGGGGGCGCGGCGCGTCTTGACCTCCACGAACACGAGCGCAGCGGCCGTCGAAGGCGATCAGGTCGATCTCCCCGTAGCGGGTGCGCACGTTGCGCTCGAGCATGCTGAAGCCGAGGCGCAGCAGGTGCGCCGTGGCGAGGTCCTCGCCGCGCCGGCCCAGGGCGCGGCGAGGGTCGGGCCCGGCGGTCCGCGCCGGCTGCGTTCTGGGCGCGGGGGCTGTCGGGTGCTCGGGATGTTCGTGCGCGGATCTTCGCTCGCTCGCGGACACACAGTCGACGGTAGTGGTGCGTGTGTCACCCGACGCGAACCGATGTAACGATTCAGCCACACCATCGTGTCACGATCGTGTGCTTCGCGTGCTCGAGCCCCGGCGAAGCGGTTGCGCGCCACGCGACCGCGGGGTCGGTCGGGGGTACGGCGGTTCCGGCTGCTGCGCGCGCGGCGTCTGCGGCCGCGCGCGGAGCGGGTGCGTCAGGCTCTCAGCATCCTTCGGCAGGGCAGTGGATCTCGACCTTTTCTTCGTTGGTCTGTTTGAGAACCGCGTGCAGCCCGGCGAGTTCAGGGGTACCTGCGCCGATGGTGAGCGAGAGCTGTTCGGGCGTGCCTCCTTCGAACTGCACATATTTCTGCGCCCCCGCCGTCTGGGCGTAGCTGAGGGTGGCGATCGCCTGCATCGCGTTGGTCGATCGTTTGACGAACACGGCGCCGGTGACCTTCACGAGCACTGCGCCGCCGGCGCAGGTGAATTCGGCAAGCGGTTGGCCGGCCGTTTCCGGCACGAGCCGCTCGCCGATCTGTGCGTGCACCAATGGCGGTTCGGCTTTGATCACCCCGAGTTCGCCGGCCAGAGGGTTCGTTTCGATCCCGCCCTGAACCCCCGTGTTTTCGCATTTGTAGCCGAAGGCTTTGAATTCGCAACCGGTCAGCGTGAGGATGACTTTGCCGGTCGTCTGGCTACCGGTGTATGAGCCTGCGCCGCTGGCCGCCGAGCAGGTGAGCCTGTCGTGCGAGACTTTCCCTTCCAGGTACACCGACCCCGTGGAGGCAAGCGTGAAGCCGGATTTCACGAGTGGGTTTGACCCGAACGCGGGGAACCATTCGTGGGCTTTCGGGAGTCCCGGCGTCGTGCATACTCCGGTTTTGTACGCCCCGGTTGGGGCCGTGACTTTGAGGCACCTGCCGTATTCCGGCAGGACCGGGGTGTTGATGTAGGCATTGGCGGTCCCGCTCAGAACGAGCAAGACAAACAGGGCAACCCCCACCATCTTGGCCGATCGCAAGATTCTCTCCCTCCCTCTGTTTGAGCCGGGCTTGGGATCATCCGCGCTCTGACCGGCCCAGCCTCCCCATGGCGATGTTGCGAGCTCAGCGCATGGTAGGACCTTATGCGGGCGATCGGGTGGCTCCCCGAACACAGCCGTCGCGCTGCGCGGCACCGACGGCTCGGATTCTCGGCCGCCGCGACCCCCGTCGCGAGGCTGCAGTCAGGCAGCCGTCCGGTGCGAGTCGCGGAGCCGAACCGCTGCGTGCGCGGCTCTGCGGCCGCGCACGCGGTGGGCGCGTCAGACCCGTGGCGGGCGCCGGCCCTACGCGCGGTGGCGCGGCCGGCGCGCTCGGGCCCGTCGGCGTCTCCGACCGCCCAGGCGATCCGCTGCAGGAGCTGCGCGGCCGCGTGGCCGGTGCTCAGGTGCACAGCCCGGACCTCCTCGTCGAGCAGGACGGGCACGTCGCGGGGGAGCTGCGCCGGGTCGGCGGTGACGATGATGCGGGGCATGGCGATCTCCTTGGGGAGTGGGTGGCCGATGCGGATGGGCGGCGAGGGTGCGCACCCTGGGTGGTCCGGGGAGGGCATGGGGAGCCCTCCCCGGACCGGAGGGGAGGAGATGAGACGTCAGTGACTGGCACATCGAGCCGGCGCCCGGAACTCCTCACGGTCCACCGGAGCCTTGGGGGCAGGTGGGCTGTGAGGCGAGGCGACGGACAATGTGCACTAAACATATCAGAAATATAGAGAAGGTCAAGGGGCAGCTCGAACATCTCGCGCGGGACGCCTCGCAGCCCGTCGCGGCGGCCCCGGGGGCACGCCCCCGCCGCCGGTGCGGGCTCGCCGGCGGGGTCCCGCCGGGGTGAGCCGGCGAGCACCGGGCGGGCCGCCTCGCGTAGCCTCCCGGCGATGGCCGACACGCCCCCGAAGCGCGCACCGAGCGCGGATCCCGCGGATCCCGGCGATCCCGCTGATCTCGTCCTCACCGCCGCCGACACCGCGGCGGGCCCGCCGCCACGCCGCGAGGCCGCGGGCGGGCCGCGGTCGCTCGACGGCGTCACCAACTTCATCGGCCTGCGCTGGGACGACCCCCAGACGGTGAGGCTCGAGATCCGGCCCGAGCTGATCAACAGGGGAGGGCTGCTGTCAGGGGTCGTCACCTACGCGATGATCGACTACTGCATGGGATCCACGCTGTGGGTGCAGACGACGCCGGAGGAGCGCATCGCCACGATCAGCATCTCGGTCAACTACATACAGACGGCGACCGAGGGCGAGATCGTGTGCCGGTCGGTCCTCGACCGGCGCAACCGCTCGATCGGCATCATGAAATCCGAGATCCACCACGAGGACGGGCGCCTGCTGGTGACGGCGATCGGAAGCTATTCGATCTTCAAGCGCAAGCCGGCCTCCGCATGATCGTGCGCTCGCAGCCGCCGCGAGAGGAGCCGAACCGGAAGTGAGCGCCGACGGCACGCGCGCGCGGGCCGGGGCGTGACCCCGACGGCGCTGACGATCGCCGGCTCGGACTCCGGCGGCGGCGCGGGCATCCAGGCCGACCTCAAGGCCTTCGCCCGCTGCGGGGTCCACGGCACGAGCGCGATCACCGCGGTCACGGCGCAGAACACGACCACCGTCAGCGCGATCCACCCGCTGCCCGCCGAGCTGGTGCTCGCCCAGGTGCGCGCCGTCCTCGCCGACATCCGCGTGGACGCTGTCAAGGTCGGCATGCTCGCCACCGCCGAGATCGCGCTCGCCGTGGCGCAGGTGCTCGACGAGCTGCCCTCCGGCACGCCCGTGGTGGTGGATCCGGTGATGGTCGCCGAGTCCGGCGCGCGGCTGCTCGACCCGGACGCCGAGCGTGCCCTGATCGAGGAGATCCTCCCGCGTGCGAGCGTGCTCACCCCGAACCTGCCCGAGGCGCGCGTGCTCGCGGGGCACCCCGCGGCGCCCGACCGCTCGGCGCCTGACGAGCCCGCGCCCGATGAGGCGGAGGTGCTCGCCCGCGCCGTCCTCGCGCTCGGCCCGCGCTCGGTCGTGCTCACGGGCGGCCATCGCGCGCGCGCGGTGGACCTCCTGGTCTCCAGGGAGGGGCGCGGCGTGATCGTGGAGATCGACGGTGAGCGCCACCCCGACGGCGCGGCGCACGGCTCGGGCTGCACCCACAGCTCGGTGCTGGCCGCGCAGCTGGCCCTCGGCCGCTCCACGGAGTCCGCAGCGCGGGCCGCGCGGGCGATCACCGGAGAGGCGGTCGGCCGCGGGCTACGCGACGTGGGAGCGGGAGCGGGCCCCGTCGACGTGATCGGGCTGAGCTCGGCGCGCGAGCGTTGAGGAAGGGTCCGCCCGTTTGTCATAATCCACCTGCGATGAAGCTGCTGCGCATGAAGCCGGGCCATGGAGAGATCGTCATCGCCGAGGGCGACGTCGAGGTGCCCGAGCAGGAGCGCGAGCTGGTCGAGGCCTTCCGCCGCCAGCTCGACGAAGGCATGTGGGCCGCCGTGCCGACGAGCGCCGCCGGCGGCCGCCGCGAGGCCGAGCTCGTGAAGAGCTTCGATGACGTCCCGCGCGACGCCGAGCGGGTGATCTTCTTCCCGCGGGCGGCGGGCGGCGCCGGTCCCGCGGCCGCCTGAGAGCGATGCGCCTGGCGCTCGGCACCGCCGCAGTCGTGCTGATCGTGCTCGTCTGGGAGCTCGTCAGGCCGGGGCTGAGGCAGATGCTCGCGCGACAGCGCGCGCTGTGGGTCGAGCGTCGCCGCAGGGCGGCCGCCTACGGCTACGACCCCGGCAGGGAACGCCGCGCCGAGTCGCGCGCCCGTGAGCTGCTGCGCTCGTGCGTCGAGGAGGAGGACTGGCAGATGTACCGCGACCTGGGCTTCCTGAGGGTGCGCGGCGAGGCGCTCCAGGGGGGGCGCTCGAAGGAGGCGGGCTACGCCTACCTGATCTACCCGCACAAGCCGATCGTCGCCTACCTGGCCGAGTCCGGCGAGCTGCTCAACGAGTACTGCGTCGCGTTCCCCGACCAGAGCAGGCCCTACGGCAGCTCGCGACTGCCCGACTCCGACGACGTGCTCGCCAAGTGGATGGCCCTCACCGCGGACGAGCGGCGGCTGATCAACGAGGCCAACATGCACCTGCCGGGACGCCAGGTCGACCCCGACAGGACCCGCCGCGACCTCGCCCGCCTGGCGGCCTGGGAGCGCGAGCGCGCAGCGGCGCGGGCCGGTAGTGTGCGCGCGGCGTGAGCAGCGAGCGAACCTTCGACGTCAAGCACCGCAGCCGAGCCCTCACCGAGGGTCCCGAGCGGGCGGCCGCGCGTGCCTACCTGCACGGCATCGGCTACACCGCCGAGGATCTCGCCAAGCCGATCGTGGGCGTCGCGCACTCGTGGATCGAGACGATGCCGTGCAACTTCAACAACCGCGTGCTGGCCGCGAAGGTCAAGGAGGGCATCCGCGCGGCGGGCGGCACGCCGATGGAGCTCAACACGATCGCGATCTCCGACGGCATCACGATGGGGACCGCGGGGATGCGCGCCTCGCTGGTCTCACGCGAGCTGATCGCGGACTCGATCGAGCTGGTCGCCTCCGCCCACCGCTTCGACGCGGTCGTCGCGATCTCCGGCTGCGACAAGACGATCCCGGGCACCGTGATGGCGCTCGCGCGCCTGAACGTGCCGTCGCTGATGCTCTACGGCGGCTCGATCCGGCCCGGGTGGTTCAAGGGTGAGGAGGTCACGATCCAGCAGGTCTTCGAGGCCGTCGGCGCCCACGCCGCGGGCAGGATCACCGACGCCGAGCTGCACGAGCTCGAGGAGGCCGCCTCGCCGGGAGCGGGGGCCTGCGCAGGGCAGTTCACGGCGAACACGATGGCGATGGCCTTCGAGGTGCTCGGCATCTCGCCGGCCGGCTCCTCGATGGTGCCGGCCGAGGACGGGCGCAAGCTCGCGGTCGCGGTCGAGGTGGGCGAACTGGTGATGGACGTCCTGCGCCGCGGCCAGCTCCCGCTCGAGATCATCACCAAGGAGGGCCTGGAGAACGCGGTCGCCGCGGTCGCCATGAGCGGCGGATCGACCAACGCGGTGCTGCACCTGCTCGCGGTCGCCAGGGAAGCCGGCGTGCCGCTGGAGATAGACGAGTTCGACCGCATCTCCGAGCGCACGCCGCTGCTCTGCGACCTGCAGCCGGGCGGGCGCTACGTCGCCACCGACCTGTACGAGGCGGGAGGCGTCCCGGTCGTGCTCAAGCGGCTGCGCGAAGCGGGTGTGCTCAACGGCGAGGCGCAGACGGTCACAGGCCGCACGATCGGCGAGCACGCAGCCGAGGCGCAGGAGGCCGACGGCCAGCCGGTGGTGCGCCCGCTGAGCGACCCGCTGAAGCCGACCGGCGGGTTCGCGATCCTGCGCGGCAACATCGCGCCGGAAGGCTGCGTCGTGAAGCTCGCCGGGCACGAGCGGCGCGCGCACACCGGGCCCGCGCGCGTGTTCGACGGCGAGGAGGCGGCGATGGCCGCGGTGCTCGCGAAAGAGATCTCCGCCGGCGACGTCGTCGTGATCCGCAACGAGGGGCCCGCCGGCGGGCCGGGCATGCGCGAGATGCTCGCCGTCACGGCGGCGCTCGTGGGCGAGGGGATGGGGGAGACGGTCGCGCTCATCACCGACGGGCGCTTCTCCGGCGCCACCCACGGGTTCATGGTCGCCCACGTGGCCCCCGAGGCCGTCCGCGGCGGGCCGATCGCGGCGATCAGCGACGGCGATGAGATCACGATCGACGTCGACTCGCGGCGGCTCGACGTGGCGCTCAGCGACGAGCAGATAGCCGCCGGCGTGCGGTCCTACGTGCCCGGCGCCCGCGCCGAGGAGCACGTCGACGTGGCGATCCGGAAGTACGCCAAGCTCGTCGGCGGCGCCTCCGAGGGCGCGACCACGAGCTGAGCGCTACTCGGCGAGGAAGTCGCGCAGCAGCACGTTGAAGGCGGCGGGACGCTCGAGCATCGCCATGTGCCCGGTATCAGCGAACAGGACCTTCCTGGAGCCGGGGATCAGCCGCTGAAAGACCTCCGCGTCACCGACGTCGATCAGGCGGTCCTCCTCGCCCCAGACGATCAGCGTGGGGCACGCGATCTCGGGGAAGCGCTCGCGCAGGTCGTAGCCGATCGTCGCGCCGAGCGCCGCCATGAAGCCCGGCTTCCCGGCGCCGCGGATCTGCTCGGAGATGAGCGGTGGCGGCAGCCGGCTCGGGTGCGCCACGGCCACGCTCATCGCCGCGTCGCACAGCCGTGCGTGGCGGGCGACGGTGTCGGACCTCGCGGCCACCCAGCCGCCAGACATCGCCAGAGCCCGCTCCAGGCGGCGCAGCGCGGGCAGGACACGGTCGCCCTCCGGGTCGCGGTGGGTCGACAGTCCGGCCGCGGAGACGAGCACGAGACGCTCGACCCGCTGGGGATAGGCGATCGAGAGCTCGGCCGCGATGAATCCGCCCATCGAGTTCCCGACCACCGCCGCCGCGTCCACGCCGAGCGTCCCGAGCAGCTCATCGAGCAGCCGCGCATAGCCCGAGATCGAGATCTCTCCGGCAGGCATCGGCGAGTGCCCGAACCCCGGCAGGTCGACCGCCACCACACGGTGATCGCGCGCGAACACCGGCAGCTGCTCGAGCCAGTTGGGCCAGGAGCCCGACAGGCCGTGCACGAACAGCAGCGCCGGGCCCTCGCCGAGCTCGATCACGTTGACCGGCCGATCCTCCGCGAACACCCACCGCTGGTGCTCGCGCCAGTCGACGTCGAGCCAGGGTGAGCGGCCGACCGGCCCGTATGGCTCCCCGGCGCTCGCGACGTTCCGGGTTGCATCTGGACGGATGGCCATGAGGCGGAATGTACTCCAGCCGCCGCCGGCGGGCGCGCCTCGGCCGGCCGCTCCGTCGGCCGGCGCGGTCCGCGGAGACACCTTCCTGGCGGCCCTCCCAGGCAGGCGGGGGCGCTCGCACGGCGAAGATTGCCCCAGCATGAGCCCCGATCCGCCCCACACACGGTCCACCGCGCCGCTCCCGCCGGCGTGGTCGGAGGCGATCGGCCTGCTCGGCGAGGATCTCCGGCGGCGCGGGGCGGCGCCGCGCACGATGCGCGCCTACGCCGTCGACCTCGAACAGCTCGCGGCCTGGGCGCACGGCCGGGGCCTGTCCCCGGCGGAGATGACGCCCAAGGCCGTGCGCCGCTACGTCGCCGGTCTCTCCGAGCGGGGCGCGGCCCCGAGCACCTCGGCGCGCAAGCTCGCCGCGCTGCGAGCCCTGTTCGCGAGCCAGCGCGAGCGGGGGCTGATCGCCCAGAACCCGGCCGATCTCGTCTCCACCCCGCGCCGCGGTGCCGCACTGCCGCGCGTCCTCAGCGCGCGTGAGGCCGCCCGGCTGCTCGACGGCATTCCGGCCGGCAGGGCCGACGGGCATCTCGACACGCGTGACCGTGCGCTCTTCGAGCTGGCCTACTCCTGCGGCCTGCGCGCCGAGGAGATCGTCTCGCTGCGAGTCGCCGACGTCGACCACGACGGCGAGCAGCTGCGGGTGGAGGGCAAGGGGCGCAAGACCCGCTTCGTGCCGGTCGGCGAGCCGGCGATGGCCGCGCTGCGCGTGTACCTCGAGCGGGCGCGGCCCGCGCTGCAGGCCCCGGCGCCGCGTGCCGGACAGGAGCCCTCGAGCGGCGACCCGCGCCCGAGCGCCGCCGAGGCGCTGTTCCTGAGCAAGACCGGGCGGCCGCTCGGCACCAGCGACGTGCGGCGCCGGCTGCGGACCTGGACGGCGCGGGTGGGCGTCGAGGGCTGCTCTCCGCACGCCCTGCGGCACAGCTTCGCGACGCACCTGCTCGACGGCGGGGCGGACCTCCGGAGCATCCAGGAGCTGCTGGGCCATGCGAGCGTGTCCAGCACCCAGATTTATACTCGGGTAGAGTCAGCCAGGCTAAGAAGCGCCTACGCGCGCAGTCACCCTCGGGCCTGATCAGGGGGAGGATAACCCTGGAGACGAACGTCAAACCGATCGAGCTGCGCGAACTGTGGCGGCGCTACAAGACCGACGGCGACAGCCGGGTGCGGGAGCGGCTGGTCGTCGCCTACTCGCCGCTGGTCAAGTACGTGGCCGGGCGCACAGCCGCGGGCCTGCCGCCACACGTCGAGGAGGCCGACCTTATCTCCTATGGGCTGGTTGGCCTGATCTCCGCGATCGAGCGGTTCGACCTGTCGCGTGACATCAAGTTCGAGACCTACGCGATCATGCGCATCAAGGGCGCGATCATCGACGAGCTGCGCTCCCTGGACTGGGTGCCACGCAGCGTGCGCGCCCGCGCACGCGAGGTCGAGCGCGCCAACGCAAAGCTCGAGCACACCCTCCAGCGTGCCCCCACCGACAAGGAGATAGCCGACGAGATGGGCATCACGCTCGAGGAGCTCAACGACTCGCTGCTGGCGATCTCCCACTCCTCGATCGTCGCCCTGGACGAGCTGTGGAGCGTCTCGGACTCCAGCGGCGATCAGGTCTCGCTGATGGACACGATCGAGGACCCGGGCGCACCCGATCCGGCGCGGGCCCTCGACGTCGGTGACCTCAAGGACAGGATCGCCGACTCGATCGCCAAGCTGCCCGAGCGCGAGAAGCTCGTGATCGCGCTGTACTACTACGAGAACCTGACGCTGCGGGAGATCGGCGAGGTGCTCGGCGTCACCGAGTCGCGCGTCTCCCAGATGCACACGAAGGCCGTGCTGCGGCTACGCTCGCGCATGCAGGAGGAGTCCTTCGAAGACTGACCGTGCCCGCCGCGGCCGGCACGGCCGCGCGGTGCCACCGCCCGCGCCCTGCTCCGTCTCGTGGCGTTTCGGCCACCGCGCCCGCGGCAGGACCCGGGAGGCGGCGGACGGGTGCGCCCCCGGCCGATCGTCCGGCACCCCTGGCGCTATCGCCGGAGCAGCGCTATGGTGCGCACACTGAGGCGAGAAGGAGAGGGGCATGCGCGCAGCCGAAGAGCGGCCCGCAGCGGACCGAATTCGCAACGTTGTCCTCGTCGGCCACCGCGGCGTGGGAAAGACCTCGCTGCACGAGGCGCTGCTGTTCGAGGCCGGGGCCACGTCACGCCTTGGATCCGTGCCGGACCACACCACGGTGTCGGACTCCGATCCTGACGAGCAGGCGCGGCAGATGTCGATATCGGCGACGCTCAGCTCGCTGACGTGGCAGGGGCGCAAGATCAACCTGATCGACACGCCCGGCGAGCCGAGCTTCGTGGCCGACGCGCTCGGCGCCATGCGCGTCTGCGAGTCGGCGGTGTTCGTCATCAACGCGGTGATGGGTGTCGAGGTCTCCACCAGCCGCCTGTGGGCCCGCGCCGAGGAGCTCGACATCGCGCGCATGCTGTTCGTCAACATGCTCGACCGCGAGCGCGCGGACTTCTTTCGCACGCTCGATCAGCTCAAGAGCGCGTTCGGCGGGCACGTGGTCGCGACCGAGATCCCGATCGGCTCCGAGCACGATGCGCAGGGGGTGATCGACCTCGTCGACATGAAGGCCTTCCGCCAGGACTCGGCCGAGCGCGGAGGCTGGAGCGAGGTGGGGATCCCCGAGCAGCAGCTCGAGCAGGCGCAGGAGTACCGGGAGAAGCTCATGGACGAGGTCTGCGAAGTCTCCGACACGCTGATGGAGCGCTATCTCGAGGGTGCCGAGATCTCGCACGAGGAGATCGTCGAAGCCCTCAAGGAGGGCACCAACCACGGCAGGATCTTCCCGGTCGTATGCGGCGTGGCCACCGCCAACCTGGGCACCTCGCGCCTCCTGGACGCCATCGTCGAGGATCTTCCCTCGCCGGTGAAGCACGGGTCCCTGCAGATCGGCGAAGCCGAGCTGAGCCCGTCCGAGGACGGCGAGCTGTTCGCCTACGTCTTCAAGACCCGCGCCGACCCCTTCGCCGGGCGCATCAACCTGCTGCGCATCTATCAGGGCGTGATGCGCGCCGACAGCCAGCTGCTGAACACCCACGCCCACGTCAAGGAGCGCATCGGCCAGCTGGTCGAATTCGCCGGCAAGGACGTGCGGCACGTGGGCGAGTTCGGGCCCGGCGACATCGGCGCGGTGGCGAAGCTCAAGCAGACCCGCGCCGGCGACTGGCTCGCCGAGCGGGACGAGCCGATCGAGATGCCGCGTACGATCCTGCCCGCGCCCGTGATGGCGTTCGCGGTCGAGCCACGCAGCCGGGGAGACGAGGACAAGGTGCTCGCCTCCCTGCGGCGCCTGCAGGAGGAGGATCCCACGATCGACCTCCACCGCGACCAGCAGACCGGGGAGCAGATCGTGGCGGGGCTCTCCCAGGTGCACGTCGAGGTGATCGTCGACCGACTGCGCGAGCGCTTCGGGGTGGAGGTCACGCTCAAGCCGCCGCGGGTGCCCTACCAGGAGACGATCCGCCGGCCCGCTGCCGCGCACGGCCGTCACAAGAAGCAGTCGGGCGGGCGCGGGCAGTTCGGCGACTGCCGCATCGAGATCGAGCCGCTGGCCCCCGGCGGGGGCTTCGAGTTCGTGGACAGCATCAAGGGCGGGGTGATCCCCAGCTCGTTCATCCCGGCCGTCGAGAAAGGGGTCTGCGAGGCGATGGAAGCCGGGGTGCTGGCCTCCTATCCCGTCAAGGACGTCCGCGTGAGGCTCGTCGACGGTGCCTACCACTCGGTCGACTCGTCTGAGATCGCCTTCAAGCTCGCCGGCAGCCAGGCCATGAAGAAAGCGCTCGAGCTCGCCGACCCGGTGCTGCTCGAGCCGATCATGCTCGTCACGCTGTCCGTTCCCGAGGGCAGCGTGGGAGACGTGATCGGAGATCTCAACAGCCGCCGGGGGCGGCCGCAGGGGATGGAGCCGAGCGGCACCATGACGGAGATCAAGGCTGAGGTGCCGATGGCCGAAATGCTCTCCTACGCACCCGATCTGCGCTCGATCACCCAGGGCCAGGGCGATTACACGCTCGAGTTCCTGCGCTACGAGGAGGTGCCCTCGCACGAGGCCCAGCGGGTGCTCGCGCGAGTCGGCGAGGCGCATCCGGCGGCCCACGCCTGAGCGGGCCACGCAGCGCGGCGCGGCGCGCCCGGATACCCTGGTTGGCCGATGGCGACGCGTACGATCGTGACCTCCCAGCCCGACGTGGCCTGCGACGTGTGCGAGCGCCGCCTGCTGCGCGGCGAGCAGCCCGACGTGTTCATCGCCGCGGGCCGGCGCCGGATCGTCTGCGAGCTGTGTGCGCCGCGCGCCGCCCACGAGGGCTGGCTGCGCGAGAGCGAGACCGGGTCGCTGGCCCTGCCGCCGCTTCGCCCACGCCGCGGCCGCAGCCTGTTCGAGCGGCTGCGCCAGGTGGGCAAGCCCGCGCCGCAGGAGACGGATGCCGAGGGCCCCGTCGAGGGCGAACCCGACGGAGCGGCGTCCTACGACTTCCTCGGCGGCCCGATCCAGGCGGCCGATCCTGTCCCGGCGATGCTCGAGGGACGCCCGTCCGCGACCTCATCCCCCGGCGAGGTCGTCGACTGGTCGGCCCCGGCGGCCGGCGAGGAGAGCGCCGTCACAGGAGCGCAGGATGCCGCGGCGATCCCGCACACCCCCGAGGAGTCACATCTGGTGGAGGCCCTGGAGGTCTTCAACGCCAGCGAATACCCGCGCCGCGTGGCCGGGGTCGCGCGTTCACTCGGTACCCCCGAAGTCAGCATCCGCCCGGCCGAACACCTCAGCAGCGCGGTGCAGATCGTGGTGGCGTGGGAGCTCTGCTGGTACCGCTACGAGGTAGACCTCAGCGAGGCCCCGGCGGCGACGCGGCTGCTGGCGCAGGGCACCGAGCTCGCCGAGCTTCCGCGCGACGATCGCCTCTCCAACGCGCTCCCGTCGGATTCGGGGGCGCTCGCGCTCGCCGTCGGCTGACGGCCGCGCGCTGCGCCGGCAGGCCTGCAGGCCTTGCGCATTCCGGCCTGCGGAGTAAGATCGTCGCCGAGATGATCTACTGCGTCGTTCCCAAGCCGTTGGCCGATGAGCTGTATCCGCAGATGGTGGAGCACTACGCTGCCGACGCCAACGTCACCGTGATCGTCGATCGGCGCGAGTTCGACCGGCGCGGACGCCAGGAGCGCGGCGCGGCAGCTCGCGACGGCGCCGCCGGCGAGCAGCGCGTCGTGCGCGACCGCCGCAGGGCGCGCGTCGCCGGGGACCTGCTGCCGCTGGCAAGCGGCGCCTAGCCTGTGATCCGCCCGCGGCCGAGGTGAGCGCTTCCGCGGCGAGGAGGGTGATCGTCCACGTGGACGGCGGCGCCCGCGGCAACCCCGGCCCGGCGGCCGCGGCGTGCGTCATCACGACACCCGAGGGCGTGCTGATCGCCGAGCATTCCGAGCTGCTCGGCGAGACGACGAACAACGTGGCCGAGTACCGCGCGCTGCTGCTCGGACTGGCACGTGCGCGCGAGCTGGGCGCCAACGAGGTGGAGGTGATCGGCGACTCGGAGCTGATCGCCAAGCAGGTGCAGGGCCTCTACAAGGTCAAGCACGAGGCGATGCGCCCGCTGCACCGCGAGGCGATGGAGGCCCTTCACGGCTTCGAGCGCTGGTCGATCCGCACCGTGCCGCGTGCCCAGAACGCGGACGCCGACGCGCTCGTCAACGCCGCCCTCGACGGCGCCCGCGCGGGCGCCCGCCGCTAGCGGAGGAGCTCCCCGCCGCTCAGTGCAGCGAGCGCGCCGAGCGCGCGATCGCGATCATCTGTGCGTTGCTGAGTTCCTCGAGCAGCGTGTTGGTCACCCAGTAGAGGACGTGGTCGGAGATCCAGCCGATGACGTGGATGTGCGAGCCGTCGTCGACGATTTTGTAGGTGCGCCCGTCGATCTCCTGGCTCCGCGAGTGACCGAACAGCGGCGGATTCAGCCAGTCGGTGCCCTCGAAGTCGTAGTAGCCGCCGATCACGTTCTGCTGCCAGACGATCACGTAGGCACGGTGGGGGTGGCCGTGCTCGTCGTTCAGCCCGTACGCGCGCACCTGCTGCTGTTCGGCCTGCCCTGTCTGGAGCGCGGGGTAGAGCACCCGGAAGGGGACGCTCACGGATTCCTTGACGGCTTCGCTCTCGTTCGCCAGGGACGTCGGGTACAGGTTCAGAGGGTGCGCGCCGGTCGCGTGGTGGGTGTGGTGGCTGCCGCTGCCCGTGGAGGCGGGGATCGCGGGCTGTTCATCACCGTGGAGGAACAGGTTGAGCGTCTGGCGCTCCAGTTCCGGGGAGGAGGTGACGTAGTCGCCGCCGTTGACCTGCGCGTCGATGCTCGTCGTCATGAACTTGACCTGGCGCAGCGGCTTGGCCTGGGAGAACGCGATCAGCTTGGCGAGCTTGAGCAGTTCGCTGCCCGAGCCGTGGACGGTGCTCGCGATCGCGTGGCCGACGGCTTTGGCGACGGTGTCGATCTGGCCGAGCACGTCTTCCGGGGAGACCTGCTCGCGCAGGTCCCGCAGGAAGTCCTGCTGGCGGGCCACCCGCACGAAGTCGGTGTCCGTGTGCCTGTAGCGGACGTAGTCGAGCGCGTTTTCGTAGCACAGCTTCTGATACCCCGGCTGGAGGTTGATGCTGGTGTAGTTCGTTTCCGCCGAGCCGACGTTCTCGTTGTAGTAGCGATGGTCGACGTTCACGTACGCGCAGCCGAGCGCGTCGACGACGCGGATGAAGCCCTTGAAGTTGACGTCCACGATCGCGTTGAGCGTCAGTTCGGGGAACACTTCCCGCTTGATCGTTTCCGCCGCCAGCAGCATCGCGCCGCGGGTGCCCCCGGTCTTGGCGCCGATCGTGTAGGCGGCGTTGATCTTTTCCTCGGGGTAGGTCTGGCCGTTGGGCAGCGTGATGTTGACCATCAGGTCGCGCGGGATCGACAGCACCGAGGTCTGTCCCTGGGCCGGGTCGAAGCGGACGAGCAGGATGGTGTCGCTGTGCGGAGGGTCTTCGCGGTCGTAGGAGTCCTTGGAGCCTTCGCGCCTGTCGGTGCCGAGAACCAGGAAGGTCTCGGGCCCTTCGTCGTATTCGGGCGTTACGAGGCCCTTGGGCGCGCTGATCTGGCTGATCTTGGGGAACACCTCTTCGGCGATCCCGTTGACGGTGTTCAGCGCGACCGTGGCCGTCGCGCCGGCGCTCAGGGCGACGATCACCACGCCGGCTATGAGGAAACGCCTCCACATGCCCCATGCCAGGGAGGGTGGGCGCTCTTCATCCATGGGGTATCGGGTTCGGGCAGCTCATAGGGGGCCGTGCAGGAGCCGCGCCGCCCCCCGACGGCACGCTCGAAGACCTAGGGTAGCGAGCCGATCGGCGTGCATGCGCCGGAATGAGGGATACGCTCGGTCCCGTGCTCAGCGCGCGAAACCGGGAGTTGCTGGGGCTCGTGCCGTCGGCGCTGCTCGTCACTGCCGGGTTCACGGCGATCTTCATCCAGGCCGAATCCAACGCCCCGGGCGCCTCCACCAACCTGACGCTCAACCACGCCTCGAGCGCGTCGCTCACCTACGGCCTGGTGTTCCTCGGCCTGTGCTTCGCCGCGCACCTCGTGATCCGCTTCGCGCTGCCCCACGCGGACCCCTACCTGTTCCCGCTCGTGGCCGTGCTCGCGAGCGTCGGGATCGTGATGATCTACCGCATCAACCCGGTTCTCGCCCGCCAGCAGGCGATCTGGATGGTCGTGGGGCTGGTTCTGTTCGCGGCCACGATCCTGGCGCTGCGACGTCGCGGGGTCGGTGTGCTGGAGCGCTACCGCTACACGATCGCGGCGGTCGGCATCGGCATGACCGTTCTGCCGCGCCTGCCGGTGATCGGCGAGCAGGTCAACGGCGCGTATCTCGCGATCCACGCCGGCAGCGTCTCCTTCCAGCCGGCGGAGCTTGCGAAGGTCGCGATCGTGATCTTCCTGGCGAGCTACCTGCGCGACAACCGCCAGATCCTCGTGACCGCAGGCCACCGCTTCCTGGGCGTGACGATCCCGCCGATGAAGCAGTTCGGGCCGATGCTGATCGTCTGGGGGGCGGCGATGGCCACGCTGCTGATCACGCGCGAGCTCGGCAGCTCGCTGATGTTCTACGGTGCCTTCCTCGCGCTGCTCTATGTGGCCACGGGGCGCTTCTCCTTTCCCCTGATCGGGCTGCTGCTGTTCGCTGCGGGCGCGTGGTTCGTCGCGGGCCACGTCGGCCACGTCGAGGCGAGGGTGCTGGCGTGGGAACACCCGTTCGACCCCTCGCTCTACAACCGCACCGTCGGCGGCAGCTACCAGCTGGCGCAGTCGCTTTTCGCCCAGGCCGACGGGGGGCTGCTCGGGACCGGCTTCGACCAGTCGCTGCTGCGGGCCGCCCACAACGGCCCGTCGATCCTGCCGGTGCCCGAAAGCGACATGATCTACGCGGTCATCGTCAACGAGCTCGGGCTCGTCGGTGGCGCGGCGCTGCTGCTCGTGTATCTGCTGTTCGTCGCGCGCGGGCTGAAGATCGCGATCCTCGCGCGGGACTCCTTCTCCAAGCTGCTGGCCACCGGGCTCTCGTTCGTGGTCGCCATGCAGGTGTTCGTGATCGTCGGCGGCGTCACGCGCGTGATCCCGCTCACCGGGGTGACGCTCCCGTTCGTCGCCTACGGTGGCTCCTCGGTGGTCATGAACTTCGTGCTCGTGGCCCTGCTGCTCGTCATCTCCGACAGCGCCAGGCGCCCCTACGAGAGCTGAGCCGCGTCGCGGAGCCGCGCGCTGCGACGCGAGCGACGCGTCGGTGAGACCAACCGCCGCTTGCTCCCGGCCGCGCGCGGCGCGGCGCGTCGATGCGGCGGTGGCCGGCCGGGCGCAGGTGAGCCGGGCGATCCGTCGAAGACATCCCGACATGCCCACCTCGACGACCACCGGCGGGCGCGTGTCGCTGTGGGCTCCGGTCCCCGGCGATGACGGCGAGGGCCCGATCGTGGCCGCCCGTGCTGCGGCCGCCGGGCCGTCCTCGCGCGCCGGCCACGACCGGTGGCCGTGGCTCGCGCGCCTGCGCCGGGCACTGGAGCAGGACCGGTTCGTCATGCACTACCAGCCGATCGCCTCGCTGATCGACGGGCGGGTCGCCCACCACGAGGCGCTGCTGCGGCTCGCCGACGACCCCGCTGGCGGGCTCGTGGCACCCGGCCGGTTCCTGCCCGCGGCCGAGCGCTCCGGTCTGATCGGCGAGATCGACAGGATGGTTCTCGCGAAGGTCGTCACCCTCCTGGCCGAGCGCCGTGACGCGGGCGAGGGCGCCGAGGAGGCGGTCACGATCGCCGTGAACATCTCCGCCCGGTCGGTCACCGACGAGGGCATGCTCGCAATGCTCGACCGCCTGCTCGCGCGGCACGGCGTCGAGCCGTCGCGACTGGTGATCGAGGTCACCGAGACCGCCGCGATCACCGACATGGAACGCGCCAGCGCCTTCTGCGCCGGGGTGCAGGCGCTCGGCTGCGCGGTGGCACTCGACGACTTCGGCGCGGGCTTCGGCTCCTTCCAGTACCTCAAGCACCTGCCGTTCAGCTACCTGAAGATCGACGGGGACTTCATCCGCGGCCTCCCCGCCTCGCGCACCGATCAGCTCGTGGTGAAGGCGCTCGTGGCGGTGGTGCGGGGAATGGGCAGGCGCACGATCGCCGAGTTCGTCGGCGACGAGCCCACGCTCGGCATGCTCCGCAGTTACGGGGTCGACTACGCCCAGGGCTTCGAGGTGGGCCGACCGGTGCCGCAGTTGCCGTCCCTCCGCGGCCCGCGCATTCGCGTCACGGGCTGAGCTTCACCCGGGACGCGGGAACTGCCGGGCCATCGCCGCATCCCAGGCCCGGTCGCTCAGCAGCCGGCGGGTGGCGATCGTCAGCTTGGCCGAGGGAGTGATCGTGATCCGCGCCGGCGGGCGCGTGCGGCCGAGCGCCCGCTCGATGACCTTGGCAACGCGATCGGGGCCCGCTCCGAGGTGGCGCATGGGGCCGTCGTAGGCACCCCTGGTGACCGCGCCCACGGTCGCGTTGAAGGTCGCGTAGGGGTCGTCTCCGGCCGCGTCGATCCCGGCCATGCTGGCGGTGGCCGCCTCGCCGAACTCCGTTGTGATCAGTCCGGGCTCGAGCAGGATCACGTCGATCCCGAAGCCGCGAACCTCGAAGCGCAGCGCGTCGGAGATGGCCTCGAGCGCGTACTTGGTCGCGTGGTACTGGCCGCCACCGGGGAAGGTCAGGCGCCCGCCCATCGAGCCGACGTTGACGATCTTGCCCCAGCGCTGGGCGCGCATCCCCGCGAGCACGAGCTGGGTGAGGCGCACCGCGCCGAACACGTTGGTCTCGAACTGCCGACGAACGGCGTCCATCGGGACGGTCTCGATCGCGCCACTCTGGCTGTAGCCGGCGTTGTTGATCAGCACGCCCACCGCGCCATGGGCCTGCTCGACCGTCGCGACTGCCGCGCGCATCGAGTCCTCGTCGGTGACGTCGAGCGCGAGCGTGCGCGCGCCGGACTCCTGCAGGTCGGCGATCGTCTCCGGCCGGCGGGCGCTCGCGTACACGGTCCACCCGGACCGCGCCAGGCGCAGCGCCGTGGCGCGGCCGATGCCGGAGGAGCATCCGGTGATCAGTACCGCCTTCGAGGCCTCGGCCATCGCGGTCAGCATATGCGCTGGCGTGCGCCCGTGATGCTCGGGCAGGTGTCCCGGCGATCGAGGTAGGCTGCCCGTATGACCACCATCTCCGCAGACACACTCCCCGACGGGCTCAGCGCCCCGGCGCGCGACTTCATCTCGCAGTCCCATCGTCTCCTGATCGGCGCCGAGCGTCCCGAGGCCGCCGACGGGCGCACGTTCGCGACCGTCGATCCGGGCAGCGGCCTGCAGATCGCCGAGGTCGCGCTCGCGGGCACCGAGGACGTGGACCGCGCGGTCGCGGCCGCGCGCAGTGCCTTCGCCGAGGGCCCCTGGTCCTCGATGCCGGCGGCCGGCCGCGAGCGGCTGATGGGAGCCCTCGCCTCGGCGATCGAGGAGCGCGCCGCGGAGTTCGCGCAGATCGAGTCGCTCGACAACGGCAAGCCGGTCGGGCTCGCTCAGTTCGTGGACGTGAACTCGGCCGTCGCACACCTGCGCTACTTCGCGGGCTGGCCCACGAAGATCGAGGGCGGCGTGCTCCCCGTGGCCGCTCCGAACATGCACTGTTACACGCGCCGCGAGCCGGTCGGTGTGTGCGCGCAGATCATCCCCTGGAACTTCCCGCTGCTGATGGCGGCCTGGAAGATCGGCCCCGCGCTGGCTGCCGGCTGCACGGTCGTGCTCAAGCCGGCCGAGCAGACCCCGCTGAGCGCCCTTCGGCTCGGCGAGCTGGCGCTCGAGGTGGGCTTCCCCGCCGGTGTGCTCAACGTGCTCACCGGCGACGGCGGCACCGGGGCTGCGCTGGTCGATCACCCCGACGTCGACAAGATCGCGTTCACCGGCTCGACGGCCGTGGGGCGGGAGATCGGAGCGAAGGCCGGCCGCGCGCTCAAGCGCGTGACGCTCGAGCTCGGCGGCAAGTCACCGAACGTGATCCTTCCCGACGCCGACATGGACGCCGCGATCAAGGGGTCCTACCAGGCGATCTACTTCAACTCCGGCCAGGCCTGCAACGCCGGCTCGCGCCTGTTCGTCCCCGCCGATCGCTTCGACGAGGTCATGAGCGGCCTGGCGGCGGCGGCGCAGGCCGCCCAGCTCGGCCCGGGCCTGGACCCGGCGACGCAGATCGGGCCGCTGGTCTCCGCCGAGCAGCACGAGCGCGTGATGGGCTACATCGAGTCCGGCCGCCGCGAAGGCGCGGAGCTCGTCGCCGGCGGTGAGGCGGCGCTGGCCGACAGCGGCGGCTACTTCGTCGCCCCGACGCTGTTCAGCACGACCTCCGACGAGCTGCGCATCTCGCGCGAGGAGATCTTCGGGCCGGTGCTCGTCGCCTCTCCCTACGACAGCCTCGAGGAGGTCGCCGCGCGGGCCAACGCGAGCGAGTACGGGCTCGCCGCCGGCGTGTGGACGCGCGATGTGTCCAACGCCCATCGCCTGGCGGCGATGCTGCACGCGGGGATGGTCTTCATCAACACGTGGGGCGCGGTCGATCCCAGCGCGCCGTTCGGAGGCTTCAAGGCCTCGGGCATCGGCCGCGAGCACGGCCATGACGGGCTCAGCGCATACCTGGAGACCAAGACGGTGTGGACCGCCCTGTGAGCCTCGCCGTTTCGTGAGCGTAGCCGCCCAGAGCGTTCGCGGCCCTGCGCGCGTCCGCTCTGTGCGGTGGGCGCCGGCGCTTGCGTGCCTGCTCGCGCTGCTGCTGGTCGCGGCCGCCGCCGAGATCGTGATCGACGGGTCGGTCGGTCACTCGGGCCTGATCCCCAAACAGCCCGCGATCGCCGGCTGGATGGGGGGGATCGGCGAGCGCCTGGGCTACCGCGTCTTCCTGATCGCCCTGCTGGTCTCCACGGGCGCCTACGCCGGTCTGCTGCTGCTGGCCCGCCGCGCCCGGACGGCGGCGATCTCCAAAGGAGCGGCGATCGCCCTGATCGCGGCGCTGCAGCTCATCATCTTCGCGGGCCCGATCCTGCTCTCCACCGACGTTTTCAGCTACATCGCCTACGCGCGCATGGGCGTGGAGCATGGTCTGAACCCCTATCTCCACGGCCCGGTCGCGATCGTCGGCGACCCGGTGTTCGTGTTCGTCGGGCACGACTGGCTGAAGGTCGCCACCGCCTACGGTCCCCTCTACACCCTGATCTCCTATCCGCTCGCGCCGCTCGGCGTGGAGGGTGCCCTGTGGGGGATGAAGCTGATGGCGCTGCTCGCCAGCGCAGGCACCCTGCTGCTCACCTGGCGCTGCGCGCGGAGGCGCGAACTCGATCCGGTGCTCGCGATCCTCGCCGTGGGCGCGAACCCCCTGTACGTCATCTACGGCCTCGGCGGCGCGCACAACGACATCCTGATGATGCTCCTGATGATGGTCGCCGTCGCTCTGATGCTGGCACCGGTACGAACCTCGGGACGCGAAGCGGCCGCGGCCGCGACCGTCGTCGCGGGCGCGCTCGTGAAGGCGACCCTCGCCGCGCTGCTCCCGTTCATGATCCTCTCGAGCAGGCGCCTGGCGCCGATCCTCGGGGCGGCGGCGGCGGTCGCGGTGGGCGCGATCGTCGGCTACGCGGCGTTCGGCGTGCACGGCATCGACGTGGTCGCCGCGCTCAATCGCGACGCCGCGTTCGTGTCGACCGACAGCTTCGCCAACGAGATCGCCCACCTGTTCGGCAAGCCGGGCGTTTTCCCGGTGGATCACGACCTGCTCAAAGTCGCGCTCGTGCTGATCGTGCTGCACCTGATGTGGCGCACCTGGCGCGGCTACGACTGGGTCGCCGCCTCGGGCTGGACGCTGCTGGCGATCTCGGTGACGAGCACCTGGCTGCTGGCCTGGTACATCCTCTGGCCGCTGCCGCTCGCGGTCGTCAGCCGTGACCGCCGACTGCTGATCGCCACGCTCGTCGTGCAGGGTCTGTTCATCCTGCACCAGATCTCGCCCCTGCTGGCGCCTGTGCAATGAGCGACCCGGGCGCCGGTGCGACGAGTGACGCGGGCGCCGGTGCGACGAGCGATGCGGGCGCTCTCGCACGGCGCGACCCCTGGAGCCGGCTGCCCGGCTGGCTGCGCCCGCGCGCCGCCGAGCAGCCGGGCTCCGGGCGCACGCGGCTGGTCGAGACCACGCTGCTGGTGCTCGTGGCGATCGTGCTCGCGATCGCGACCGTCAACGATCTCGCCCGTCAGACCGGGGTCAACGAACGCCTGATCGCCGATCTGGCGACCTGGCGCCACTACACCGGGCACACCTACCACAACCTCACCATCGATCAGGAACTGCTCGGCTCCAGCAGCGGGCATGAGGTCGTCTGCGGGAACACCAGCCCCGGTGCGCCCCAAGCGCGGACGCAGCTGTGCCTGGCCGTGTGGGGGCCCGAGCTCCACGGTCGCCGCACGGTCCACGGTGGCTGGTATCTGCCGCCCTACTCCGAAGACGAGCGCAGCCAGCGCTACGGCTGCTTCGGCGAAGGCGCTGAAGGGATCTGCCCGTGATGCCACGCGTGTCCGGGGCGGGACGGTGAGCACCGCGGTCCACGCCGCCGGCGCGCCGGCCGCAAGCAGCTCGGCGCGGCTGCCGCGCTGGTGGCCGCTGGCAGCCCTGACGCTGCTCGCGGCCGTACTGCGGCTGTCCACGCTGGGGCTGCAGAGCTTCTGGTACGACGAGGCGTTCACGCCCGTGCACGTGCTGCACCCAAGCCTCTGGGCGACGCTGCGGGGGATGGTGCACACCGAGAACAGCCCGCCCCTCTGGTACCTCCTCGCCTGGGCCGACTCGCGCGTGCTCGGAACCGGCGAGGTGGCGTTGCGGCTGCCCTCGGCGCTCGCCGGCATCGCGGCGGTGCCGGTGTGCTGGCTGATCGGCCGCGAACTCGCGGGCCGCCGCGCGGCCGTCGCCTGCGCGGCCCTCGTGGCGGTCAACCCGCTGTTCGTCTGGTACTCCCAGGAGGCGCGCGTATACGAGCTGTTCGTGCTCACATCCGCACTGGCGATGCTCTGCTTCGTGCGCGCCGAGCGTGAGCCCACCGCGGGCCGCATGGCGGCGTTCGCGCTCACCGGAGCGCTGGCGCTCGTCACCCACTACTTCGCCGTCTTCCTGCTGATCCCGATGGCGCTGTGGCTGCTCTGCCAGCGACGGGTGCGGCGTGCGGCGCTGCCCGCGATCGGGGGGCTCGCGCTGGTGGGCCTTGCACTGCTGCCGCTGATCTCCGCCCAGGGTGGGCACGGCACCCAGTGGATCGGCCGCTGGCCACTGTCCGAACGGCTGCAGGCGATCCCCCAGTACTACCTGACAGGAGCATCGGGTGAACCGCTCGGGCACGGCATCGAGCTGCTCGTCGCGTTGCCGATCCTCGCCGGGCTGGCGCTCGGCCTGTGGAGCATGTTCGATCGCCCGCTCGCGGCCGCCGGGACGCCCGAGCGAGAGCAGGCGCGGCGCGAAGAGCGGGGTGCGCTGATGTCCGCGACGGTCGCCGCCGGCGGCGTGCTGATCCCGATTGTGCTCATCGCCTTCGGCGCCGACTACCTCGCCCCACGCAATCTGGTCGGGGCGGCGGTGCCCCTCACGGCGCTGATCGCGATCGTGCTCGTCACGCCCGCGGCGGGACGCGCGGGCGTGACCCTGCTGGTCCTGGCGGCGCTAGGGTTCCTGGCGATCTCACTCGACGTCGATCTCAGCCCGCGACTGCAGCGCGGCGACTGGCGTGGCGTTGCCCGCGCGCTGCGGGCTCCCGGCGCCGAACGCGCGATCACGACGGTCGAGCTCGGGTCGGCTCCGCTGGAGTACTACCTGCCGGGCCTACACAACCTGCCCAGCGGCTCGATCGTGCGCGTGAGGGAGATCGACGAGACCGGATACGCGCCGCTGCGTGCCTCCGCTGGAGAACCTCCGGCAGCCGGGTTCCACCTGCTCGCCCGACTGGACGTCAACGGCCTGATCGTCTACCGCTTCGTCTCACCGGTCGCCCGCCCCGTCAGCGAGGCGGCGCTGCGCCGACACGTGATCACGCTCGCCCACCCCGATGTGCTCGTTCCGGCGAGGGCGCAGGTCCTCGGTTGAGGCGCGCGCCCACCTGGGCGGGCGCCCCGGTCTGGGCGCCGTCAGCCGCCGCTGTGACCGGTCAGGCCGAGGTCGGCGAGCGCGCGATCGCGGTCGGCATGGAGGGACAGCCGCAGGACCTTGCCGTCACGGATCAGCAGCACGTTCGCGAAGTCCGTCTCGGTGCCGGCCCGGCCCGCGCCCCTGCGTGGCCTCATGCGCCCGAGCACGAGCACCCGGCCATCGTCGAGCTCGCGGTACTCGACGGCCTTGGCCCTGTAGCCCTCCCAGGCAGCGAGCCACGCGCGCCGACCCTCGGACATCGCGGCGATCCCCCTCCAGCTCCCCGCGGCGGGGCCGCCGACGATCACGAACTCGATCTCCGCATCGGCCCACCACGTCTCGCTGTAGTCGCCGCGACCCCAGGCGCCGTGGATCGCGCGCGCGAGCTCGAGGGTGGGAGAGGACATCGATGCAGTATCCCGCCGGATACCCGCTTGGCGGTGCTCGCCACGGACCTTCGTGCGGCCGGGCATTCAGGGGCGGGCCCATGCGGCACCCCTCACGGGCGACGCAGTGCGCTGCTCAGATGGCTGCGCACGGCGTCGTACCTCACCTGCTGTCTCTGTCTCGGGTTGGGTGCTCGCCCAGGGGGACTCGAGCCCCTGGCCGCGCGCTCCGCGGCGGCGGTCGCGCACCCCACAACGTCGGCTTTCCCGGGCCGATACGCGGAAATCATCTAGTTTTCCGGCAATGGAGCCGTTGACGATCGAGGCTCGCGATGCCGAGGTGGCCATCGGGCGCTCGTGCGAGTACCTGCTGGCGCTGCAGGACGACGGGGGCTGGTGGCAGGGCGAGCTGCAGACGAACGTCACGATGGACGCCGAGGACATGCTCCTACGCGAGTTCCTCGGGATCCGGTGCGCGCGGGAGACCGAGCGCACGGCGGCCTGGATCCGCTCCCAGCAGCGCGCGGACGGCACCTGGTCGAACTTCCACGGCGGGCCCGGAGACGTGTCCACGACGGTCGAGGCCTACTGCGCCCTGCGGCTCGCCGGGGACGCTCCCACCGTCGCCCACATGCGCTCGGCCGCCGAGTTCATCCGCTCGCACGGGGGAGTCGAGGCGGCGCGCGTGTTCACGCACCTGTGGCTGGCACTGTTCGGCCTGTGGTCCTGGGATCGCGTTCCCGCGCTCCCGCCGGAGATGATGCTGCTGCCGCCCCGGTTTCCGCTGAACATCTACGACTTCGCCTGCTGGGCCCGCCAGACGCTGGTGGCCCTGTCGGTCGTCAAAGCCCACCGGCCGGTGCGTCCGCTCGGCTTCGATCTGAACGAGCTGCAGGCCTCCGACCCCGGGCATCCAGCCGGTCACGGGGCCGCGTCCGACGACGGCTCTCCGCCGGCTCGCGGGCGGGCGCCGGGCAGCGCGCCGCGTGCCCGCGGGCTGCGCGTGCTCGACCGCGTGCTGCGCGCCTACGAGCGCCATCCGCTGGGTCTGCTGCGCCGGATCTCGCTCGCGCGGGCCGAGCGCTGGATCGTGCGGCGCCAGGAGGCCGACGGGTCGTGGGGTGGGATCCAGCCGCCCTGGGTGTACTCGCTGATGGCGCTCCAGCTGTGCGGCTACCCGCTCGAACATCCGATCATCAGCCGGGGCCTCGCGGGCATCCGGACGTTCACGATCGAGCAGGACGAGGATCCACCCGGAAGCGGCCGTGACGGCGTGGGGGCACGCCGTCTGGAAGCCTGCCAATCCCCTGTCTGGGACACCGCGCTGTCGCTGATCGCGCTCAGCGACGCGGGAATTCCGGGCGACCATCCGGCGATGGTGAGTGGGGCGCGGTGGCTGCTGGGAGAGGAGGTCACGGTCCGCGGGGACTGGGCCGTGACCCGCCCGCAGCTCGCGCCCGGCGGATGGGCATTCGAGTTCGCGAACGTCAACTACCCCGACGTCGACGACACGGCCGAGGTGGTGCTCGCGCTGCGCAGGGTCGCGCACGCGGCGGCCCGAGCCGGGGAGGAGACGCATCACGCCGCGGAGGGTCGGCTGCGTGAGGCGATCGACGGCGCGGTCACGCGCGCGCTGCGCTGGGTCGAGGGCATGCAGAGCTCTGACGGCGGGTGGGCCGCGTTCGACGTGGACAACACGCGTTCGCTGGTGCGCGAGCTGCCGTTCCTGGACTTCGGTGAGGTGATCGACGAGCCCAGCGCCGACGTCACCGCGCATACGCTGGAGATGCTCGGCGACCTCGGTCTCGGCGCCGGGCCGGCGGCCCGCCGGGCGCTGCGATGGCTGATCGAGCACCAGGAGGCCGACGGCTCCTGGTACGGCCGTTGGGGGGTCAACCACGTGTATGGGACGGGCGCCGTGCTCCCCGCCCTGGTCGCCGCGGGAATGGACCCCGCCGACGAATGCATCCGCCGTGCGGTCGCCTGGCTGGAGAGCCATCAAAACGAAGACGGAGGCTGGGGGGAGGATCCACGCTCATATGACGACCCGGCGTGGATCGGGCGCGGGCCGAGCACAGCCTCCCAGACGGCGTGGGCGCTGCTGGCGCTGCATGCCGCCGGCGAGCGCGCGCCCGCCGTCGCACGGGGCGTGAGGTGGCTCGTGGAGAGCCAGCGCACCGACGGCGGGTGGGACGAGCCGCAGTACACCGGCACCGGCTTTCCCTCCGACTACTACATCAACTACCACCTCTATCGCGTGCTGTTCCCGATGATGGCGATCGGGCGCTTCCTCGGCACCGACCCGGGTGGCGGCGGCGGTGCTCGGCGCGAAGGCCGCGGCGAGCCGCAGGGGTGACGCTCATCGCCGAGCAGAAGCCCGCCCCGGCACCGCACACCGCTCCCGGACCGGCCACGACCGCAGGAGCGGTTACAGCCGCAGGAGCAGCAACCGCCGCAGGGGCAGCGACCGCCGCGGGACCGGCCACCGCTCCGGCCCCTGCCAGCGTGATGGCGCGGGCCGCGGGGGAGAACTTCGCCGTCGCCAGCCGCCTGCTGCCGCGACGGGAGCGCGAGCACCTGCTCGCCCTCTACGGCTTCGCGCGGCTGGTGGACGAGCTCGGGGACACGCTCCAGGGCGACCGCCTCGCGGCGCTCGACTGGCTGGAAGCCGAGCTCGACCGGGCCTACGCGGGGCGGGCCACGCATCCGCTGCTCGTGCGGCTGGAGCCCACCCTGCGTGCCTGCCGACTCCCGCGAGCCCCGTTCGCCCGGCTGATCGAGGCCAACCGCGTCGACCAGCGCCTGAGCCGCTACCACACATGGGAGCAGCTGCGGGAATACTGCGCGCTGTCGGCCGACCCCGTGGGCGAGCTGGTCCTCGGTGTGTTCGGCGCCGCCAGTCCCGCCCGCATCGCCCTCTCCGACCGTGTCTGCACGGCACTGCAGCTGGTCGAGCACTGCCAGGACGTCGCCGAGGACCTCGCCGCCGGTCGTGTCTACCTGCCGCTCGAGGATCTCGAGCGCTTCGGGGCGACGGTGGCCGACCTGCAGGCACGCCGTGCCGGCCCGGAGGTGCGCGCTGTGATCGCGTTCGAGGTCGCGCGTGCGCGCGAGCTGCTGCACGAGGGGATGCCGCTGATCGGCGCGCTCTCGGGGCGGGCTCGGCTGGGGGTCGCTGCGTTCATCGCCGGGGGCCGCGCGGCGCTGGAGGCGATCGAGCGTGCCGGCTTCGACGTGCTCGCCGGCCCACCCAGCGCCGGCCGGGCGCGCCGGGCGCTCGCCCTCGTGCACACGCTGGCCGAGGCGAGGGGTGCGTCGCGATGAGCTCGAGCGACGCCCTCGCCGAGGCCTATCGCCACTGCGAAGCGGTCACCCGCGCGGAGGCCGCGAACTTCTACTACGGGATCAGGCTGCTCCCCCGCAGGCGGCGCCGGGCGATCTGCGCCGTCTACGCGTTCGCACGCCGCGTCGATGACATCGGCGACGGTGCCCTCGCTCACGAGGAGAAGCTCCGGCTGCTCGACGCCGAGGCCTCTGCGCTGGCGGCCGTCGAGCGCCCGGGTGAGCCGGGAGGGGCCGGCTCGGACCCCGTGATGGTCGCGCTCCAGGACGCCTATCGCTGCTTCCCGCTGCCGCACGGCGCGCTCGGCGAGCTGATCGAGGGCGTGCGCATGGATGTCAACGGCAACACCTACGACGGCTTCGAGGAGCTCGTCCGTTACTGTCGCTGCGTCGCCGGGGCGATCGGCCGCGTGTCCCTGGCGATCTTCGGCCTGCGCGAGGAGACCGGCACCGATCGTCGCGCCGCCGAACGGCTCGCCGACGAGCTCGGCGTGGCGATGCAGCTGACGAACATCCTGCGCGACGTGCGCGAGGACGCCGAGAACGGCCGCGTCTACCTTCCGGCCGAGGATCTGCGCCGCTTCGGCGTGCTCGACGCCTCCAACGGGCACAGCGCTCCGGAGGTGCTCGCCCGCCTCGCGCGAGAGGCGGGCGCCGCGGGTGGCGACGACGGGGGGCAGCGGGAGCTGATCGCACTCGTGCGTTTCGAGGCGGGCAGGGCGCGCCAGTGGTTCGCTCGCGGGATGGCCCTCACACGCGTGCTCGATCGTCGCAGCGCCGCGTCGGTGCTCGCGATGGCCGGCATCTACAGCAGGCTCCTGGACCGCATTGAGGCCAATCCCGCCGAGGCGGTGCGAAGCCGCATGTCGCTGCCCGCCCGCGAGAAGGCCTGGGTTGCGCTGCGCGGGATGCTCGGCGGTGGCGCATGAGCGGCGGCCGCGTGATCGTGGTCGGCGGCGGCCTGGCGGGGATCGCCGCCGCACTCGACTGCGCGGACGCGGGGGCGGACGTCACGCTTGTGGAGGTGCGCCGGAGGCTGGGCGGGGCGGCCTACTCCGTCGAGCGCGAAGGCCTCGAGATGGACAACGGCCAGCACGTCTTCCTGCGCGGCTGCCTGGCCTACCGGTCGCTGCTGGCGCGGCTCGGTAGCGAGCACCTCGTCTCGGTCCAGCCGCGGCTGCGCATACCCGTCCTCAAACCCGGTTCCGAGCCCTTCATTCTGCGCCGCAGCTCCCTGCCGGCGCCGCTCCATCTTGCAGGCGCCCTCGCCCGCTACCCGTACCTGACGCGCTCCGAGCGCCTCGGGGCCGCACGCGCGGCGCTCGCGCTGCTGCGGATCGACTCCGGCCTCGTGGTGCGCGATCAGGCCACGCTCGGCGCCTGGCTCTCGGATCACGGCCAGGGTCCGGCCGCCGTCGCCGCGCTGTGGGATCTGATCGCGCTGCCGACGCTCAACCTCTCCGCCGCCGAGGCGTCGCTGGCGCTGGGGGTGTTCGTCTTCCGCCGCGGGCTGCTCACCTCCGCCGGAGACGGTGACATCGGCTTCCACCTGGGCACGCTCGGCGAGATCCTGGGCAGGCCAGCCGAACGTGCGCTGGCCCGAGCCGGCGTCGAGGTTCGCCTCGGCTGGCGCGCCGAACGCCTCGAGCGCGTCGGTGGGGGGCTGGAGGTGCACGACAGCGGCGAGGACGGCCTCAGCGCCGAGGCCGTGGTGGTTGCCCTTCCACACGCGCGTGCAGCCGGTCTGCTCGAGCCGCTGCTCGGCGAGCAGGCCGCCCGCCTGCGGGCGCTCGGCAGCTCGCCGATCGTGAACCTCCACGTCGTCTACGACCGGGTCGTCAGCGAGCACCCGTTCGCCGCGGGCGTCGGCACGCCCGTGCAGTACATCTTCGATCGCACCGCCGCCGCCGGGGCGCCGGCCGGCTCCCAGTACCTCGCGGTGTCCCTGTCCGGCGCCGAACGCGAGATGGCGATGAGCGTCGATGAGCTCCGCTCGGAGTATCTCCCCGCGCTCGCCGAGCTGCTCCCGCGCGCACGCAGTGCGAGGGTAGAGAGCTTCCTCGTCACACGCGAGCACGCCGCGACCTTCAGGGCGTCCCCGGGTGTCGGCGCGCTCCGCCCGGGGCCGCGCACCGCCGTGCCCGGGCTCGTGCTCGCCGGCTCGTGGACCGCCACGGAATGGCCGGCCACGCTCGAGAGCGCCGTGCTCAGTGGTCATGCCGCAGCACGGATCGCGCTCGAGGAAACCGGCCGTATCCCCTCCGGCCCGCCTCGTTCCGCCCCGTCCGCAGCCGAGGTGGCCTCGCGGGGGGCGGGGACGGGCCCACGGGCGGCGGGCGGGGGCCCGCAGATGGCGGGCGAGGGTTCGCAGGCCGCGGTCGGCTCGGCGCGGGGAGACACCCGGTGAGCGACCTCCTGCTTGCGGCTCCGATGCGGATCGAGGCCGCGCTGATCTCCTCGGCCGCGCGCGGGGCATCGGTGCGCAAGACCGGGATGGGGCCTGCCCGCTCGAAGGCGGCGGCGGGCATGCTCGCGGGCGACGCCGCCGGAGCCCTGCTGGTCGTCGGCTTCTGCGGCGGGCTCGACGAGGACTCGGTGCCGGGCGAAGTGATCATCCCCGAGGAGGTGTACGCGACCGACGAGGAGGGGCACGAGCAGGAGCACGTCAGCTGCCTGCTGGCGGGCGAGCTGATCAGCCATCTCGCCGGGCGCGGCATGAAGCTGCGCAGCGGGAGGATCGTGTGCGTGTCGAAGATCGCGGTGGGCGAGCGCCGTGAGCAGCTGCACGCCGGCGGAGCGATCGGCGTCGACATGGAGTCGGTGTGGCTCGCCGCCGGTGCGCGGGAGCGGCCGTTCGGGGTGGTGCGGGTCGTGCTCGACAGCCCGTCGCACGAGCTCTTCAGGTTGCGCGCGGCGGTCGGCGCGCTGCGGGCCGCGAGGGCGTTGCGGCGGGTGGCCGGCGCCCTTCACGAGTGGACCCCGGCCGTCTAAGGTTGGCGCATGGCGACGCGGGTCAGGCAGAGCACACGGATGGGGTGGTACCTGATGCGCCAGAGACTGGCCAAACGCGAGCGCTTTCCCCTGATCGTCGAGCTCGAGCCCCTCTTCCAGTGCAATCTCGCATGCTCCGGCTGCGGCAAGATCCAGCACCCCGAGCACGAGCTGCGCCGCCGGATGCCGGTCGCCCAGGCCGTCGGGGCGATCGAGGAGAGCGGGGCGCCGATGGTCTCGATCGCGGGCGGGGAGCCCCTGATCCACCCCGAGATCCACGTGATCGCGGCCGAGCTGGTCAAGCGCAAGAAGTTCGTCTATCTCTGCACCAACGCGCTCCTGCTGGAGAAGAAGCTCGGGAACTTCCAGCCCAGCCCCTACTTCGCGTGGGCGATCCACATCGACGGGCTGCGCGAGCGCCACGACGCCTCCGTCGAGCGCGAGGGCGTCTTCGAGAAGGCCGTCGCCGCGATCCGGGCGGCCAAGGCGGCCGGCTTCCGGGTGACGACCAACACGACCTTCTTCACCCACGACTCGCCGAGGACGATTCGCGAGGTGCTCGACTTCCTCAACGACGATCTCGAAGTCGACGAGATGATGATCTCGCCGGCCTACGCCTACGAGAAAGCACCCGACCAGGAGCACTTCCTCGGTGTTCAGCAGACGCGGGCGCTGTTCAGCGAGGCATTCGCCGACGGGCGGCGTCGCCGGTGGCGGCTGAACCACAGCCCCCTGTTCCTCGACTTCCTCGAGGGCAAGGCCGAATTCGACTGCACCGCGTGGGGGATCCCCAGCTACTCGCTGTTCGGCTGGCAGCGCCCGTGCTACCTGATGGCCGACGGCTACGCCGCGTCCTACAAGGAGCTGATCGAGACGACCGACTGGGACCGGTACGGACGGGGCCGGGACCCGCGCTGCGAGAACTGCATGGCCCATTGCGGGTACGAGCCCACCGCCGTCCTGCAGACGACCCGCTCGCTGCGCCAGTCACTTCGTGCCCTCGCCGGCTGAGTGTGCGCGCGGCGAGCCCGCGCCAGAGCCGTTGCCCCCGGGGCCCTCGAGCGGCGCCTGACCACCTGCCGCCTCGTCATCCGCACCGCCTCCGGTCGAGGCGTCCAGGCCCACGGCGCCCTCGACCGTGACGCCCTCGGCGGTCGAGCGGATGTCCTGCCAGCGCAGTCCCTCGGCGAGCAGCGCCGGAACGCCGAGGGCGAGAGCGGTCACCACCTCGACCGCCTGCAGGATGATGCCGTAGGCGACGGCGGTCCCCGCCCCGACCCCGTAGGCCGCCAGGACCACCAGGCATGCAGCCTGGAAGACGCCCACGTTGGACGGCGTCGCGGGCAGGATCGCGCTGAGGTTGACCGCCAGCAGGACCGCCGCGGCGGTGGTCAGGTTCGTCTGATCCTGCAGGCCGAGCGCGAGCAGGACCGAGTAGCACGCCAGCCACTGCAGCGCCCACGCGAACAGCTGGCTGGCGACGGCGGCGGCCCCGTGGCGGGGCCTGGCAAAGACGATCAGGCCCTGGCGGGCGAGCGTCAGCAGGCGCGAGATCGAAGCCGCCACGGAGGCGGCCCGCGGAGATCGCGAGCTGCGCGCGAGCGCGAGCAGGCGGGGCCCGGCGATGATCAGCAGGCAGACGGCGAGCGGGACGGCGAGCGCGCTCACCACGCCGGCCAGGTGCCCGTGGAGCAGCGGCACGCCGCTGAACGTGATCGCCAGGAGGATTCCGAGCGCGAGCAGGTTGATGAGCGTCTGGGAGAAGACCGTGCCGGTCACCACCGGCAGCTGGCGCCGGTTCGAGCCGTCGAGGCGGCGCGTGAGCACGAGGATGCGCACCGGCTCGCCGATGCGGCCGGGAAACACGGCCGAGGCCATCACGCCGATCATCGTGGCGCGCACGACCCAGGGCCATCGCACCGGCGTATCCGGCAGCGCCGCGCGAAGTGTCGCGTGCCAGGAGACCGATCGCATCACCAGCGAGAAGGCCATCAGCGCGAGCGCGAGCGCTATCCAGCCCGGCGTCGCGGTGATCAGCACGTGGCCGACGCGCCGCAGTTCCAGGCGCGAGACGGCGAAGATGACCAGCGCGGCGAGCAGAATCACGACGAGCGCGATCGCCGCCCGCCGCAGGAGCACCGGGCGGTCCGGGGGGGACGGCTTCTCCGAAGCTCCCATTTCGCGGGGTCTAGCAGGTCTCCCGGCCGTTCGAACGCCGACCGGAGTCCGCGGGTGCCGCGGTCTCGCCCACGAGGCCGCGCCGCGGGCTCACGTCTCGAGCATCAGCGTCACCGGCCCGTCGTTGGTGAGCTCGACGAGCATGTGTGCGCCAAAGACCCCGCGCCGGGCCCCCGCGCGGCCGCAGAAGCGCTCGTAGAGGGGCTCGGCCTGCTCGGGTCTGGCCGCGGCGATGAAGCTCGGCCGGTTGCCCCGCCGCGTGTCCCCGTAGAGGGTGAACTGGCTCACGCACAGGATCTCGCGATCGCCCAGGGCCTCGTTCATCTGTCCCTCGGCGTCGGGGAACACGCGCAGCGCCCGCACCCTCGCGGCGAGGCGATCGGCCGCGGCCTCGTCGTCCCCGGGCGCGATCCCCAGCAGCACCAGCAGGCCGGCGCCGATCGCCGAGACCTCCTCGCCGTCCACCCGCACCGCGGCGCTGGTGACCCTCTGAACGAGCGCGCGCATCACCGCCAGTATGGCGACGGCCGCCCGCGCGCCGACGCGCGAGCGGCCGTCGATCGGCAGCTCCTCAGTCGGATGTGCCGCTGCGGCCCCGCCGCGCGAGACCGAGGACGCAGCCGGTCGCGGAGCTGCTCAGGCTGCCGACGGAAGCCCGCGGTGTGGGCGCCGCCCGGCTCGGCCGGGTCCCCGCGCGCCGGCCTGCCGGCGCAGGCGCCTGACGCCGCGCAGGTCTTCGCGGGCGGTCGCCACGATCGCCACGCGCGAGTCGGTGTCCTCGACCCAGTGAACGGGCACCTCGTGGATCGAGAGCCCGCGGCGCTCGGCCAGGCAGAGCAGCTCGGTGTCGAAGAACCACGCCTCGTCCTCGATCTCGGGCAGGAGCTCCTGCACGACCTCGCTCCGTCCGGCCTTGAACCCGCACTGCGCGTCGGAGAAGCCGACGTGGAGCAGCGCGCGCAGCAGCAGGTTGTAGGAGCGCGAGATCGCCTCGCGGCGCATGCCGCGGCTTACCTGGGCCCCGGCGGCGAGCCGTGATCCGATCGCGATGTCCGCCCGGCCCTGCAGCAGGGGGGTGAGCAGATCCTCGAGCGCTGAGAGGTCCGTCGAGAGATCGACGTCCATGTAGGCGACCACGTCGGCCGCGCTTGCGCTCCAGGCGGCACGCAGGGCGCGCCCGCGCCCCTTGCGGTCGACATGCAGCACGGTCACCTCGGGCAGCTCGGCCTCGAGGCCCCGGGCGCGGGCGAGCGTGGAGTCGGTGCTGGCGTTGTCGGCGATCGTGATCCTGTACGGGAGCAGGAAGCTCTCGGTGAGGTATCGGCGCAGTCGCCTCACGCTCCACTCGACGACGTGCTCCTCGTTGTAGACCGGTATCACGATCTCCAGCACCGGGCGCTCGGCGTGGGCCTTGCGACGGGACGGTGAGACCTGGGACTGGGGGGAATATGAGGGGGATTGGGTTGTCATGTCATGCAGCCTCGCGGCCGGACGTGCCATTGCGCTTGGCATAGGCTGATAGCTCGCTGAGCGAGATCACCGGCGGTGGCTGGATGACCCCATGCGAGCCGTCCTCGTGCACGAGCACTCCGCCGTAGGGGAGCCACCGTGCAGCCGTACGCGGGCCGCTCAGGATCGCGGCCTTGGCGTAGATCTCGGCCTGCAGCGCGCGGGGCGCGAGGGCGGTCACCTGGACCAGTCCCGTGAACGCGGGTCTGCCTGTGGCCGGATCGAGCAGGTGGTGCGCCGGGCGGCCCTCGGCATCGAGCCAGCTGCGCCGGCCGATGCCGCTGGTGGCCACCGCGCCCCTCGCCGGCGCGAAGCTGTGGAGTGTGCGCCCGTCGAACGGGCTCTCGACCTTCACCTCGCGCGGCGCCCCGCTGCAACCGCCGATCGCGATGTCACCGCCGCAGTTGACGGCGAAGCTCGCATGGTCGGCGAGCATCTCCGCCAGCACGTCGGCGAACAGGCCCTTGGCCAGGCCGCCGCTGTCGAGCATCACTCCGGCCGGCCTTGTCACGGTTCCGGCGTCCCGGTCAGCGGACACGGCCCGCCAGCGTGCCGTGGGTGCTGGGGTCGCGGGCGCCCGCGGGGGGGCGAGCGCGAGTGCGTCACCGAGGGCCAGCGACTCGGGGAGGTCCCGCCGGTAGCCGGCCGATCGGATCTCCTGCAGGAGCGTCGCGTCGACGAGACCGCCCGTCTGGGCGCCCGCATCGTGCACGGCCTGCGCCAGCAGCACCATCATCGGGCTGGCGGGAACCGTCTCGCGTGGGTCTCCGTTCAACCGCGAGAGCTCGCTGTCCAGCAGGAACCGCGAGAACCGCACGTGCCAGTCGCTGAGCGTGCGCTGCGCCAGCTCGACAGCGCTCGGCGCCGTGCCGCTCCGCCCGTCCCCCGTGACATGCACGGTGCAGCTCGATCCGAAGCAGTCGAAGGTCGCGCCTGCCTCTGTGTCGCTCATCGCCGACCGCCGATCACGACTGCGAGGTGGTCACCGAGGAGGGGCTGCTCGATTCGCCGGACCCTGTCGATCCGGATGAGCTTTCGGTGGATGAGCTTTCGCTGGAGGACGCTTCGGTGGAACCCGCTGCGGTGGATGACGATTCGCCCGATCCCGTCGCTGACGATGACCCTTCGCCGGAGCCGGATTCGGTCGATTCGGCTTCGCTGGACTGTGTCGTGACGCTGCTCGAGCCCGTCGAGGAGGTTCCGGTCGATTTCGTGCTCGTGGCTGCGGCGCGCCGGGCGGCCGCCACCAGTGCCGGATCGTGGCCCGAGGCCAGCTGGACGTAGACGCCGAGGAAGGCGGCCGCGAACAGGGCGAGCGCCAGGCAGGCGACGGATCGCCTGATCCGTCGCGCGCGGGCCCGCATCGCCACGCGCCGGCTCTCGGCGAGCGCCCGCGCCTGCTGCCGGGCGCCGCTTGCGTCCGGGGCGGACCGGCCAGGGGTGGGGGCGTCGGGGCTCATGGCTGCTCTCCCCGCGGGATCAGGGTGGAACGCCGCCGCTCGCTGCGGCGCCGGGGGGCCGTGCGCGTCTGCGCCGGCTTGGGCGTGGCGGCCGGGCCGAGGTGGCGCGCGATCAGCAGCGCGATCGCGGGCACGACGACGATCGCGGTCATTGCCAGGAACCACGTCTGTCCGGCGTCGGTGCCCTCGCCCAGCGCGTGCGCGACGCCGAGCATCCATGCGAGGGCCGCGAAGCGGTGCAGCCTGCGCCAGCGCTGGGCGCCGATGCGCGTCCGCGCATAGTAGGAGAGACCGAGGATCGCCAGTGCCCAGAAGGCGACGATGCCGGAGCTTGTCCAGAGCGTCTTGTAGCCGCTGAGGAACGGCACGGCGACGTCGGCGAGGCTGGGGTGCAGATAGCTGTCGCCGATCAGCGACACACCATGCACGACGAGGGCCGCCAGCGTCGCGAGCGAGAGCGCCTCGTGCGTGACCTTCAGGTCGGTGCCGCGGCGCTTGACGAAGCGCCCGCCCATCAACAGGCCGACGCTCACCGACAGGCTGGAGAGCACCAGCGCGGCGATCCCGGCCGCGCGGCTCGCGAGCCAGAACAGGTGGGGGCCGGTCGCGGTGGCGAGGGTGGCTGCCTGGTCGACGGGCATGTGGCTCATCTAAGCCGGGGTTCCTTGGAGGTTGCTTGGGATCGGCTGGGCCCTTGCTTCGGATTCGCCGGTGCCGGCGCGGGATCTGCAGGTGCCCGGTCGGGCTCTGGCGGGCATGGCTCGGGACACACGAACACCCTGACCGATGGCCCTGAAGGATCGCTAACCCATCTCTAAGGCGTCGCTAAGAGGCGCTCTGCGCGGGTGCGGGCTTCGGTGCGGGTCGGCTGCGCTTGGGGGAGGCCCTGGTGCGGGCCGGCGTGGTGCGGGAGCTATCGCCGTATGGGTCCGCCGGAGCGCCACGCGCGGGGCAGGAGGCCCCCGCCGGACGCACGTGGGTCGCCGCGCCGTCGGGGGCCCCTGCGCGACCGCCGGGCACACCGGCCCGAGAGATGAGGCGGTGTGCCCGGCGGGGTCGTGCCGCGCCGGGCGGCATGGGGGGTGTGCCGGCGCGTGGGGGGAGGGGTTACAGGTACGGAGGGAGGGGTTGGAGGGACGGAGGGAGGGGCTGCAGGGACGGAGGGAGGGGCTGCAGGGACGGGGATGCTCAGGCGCGGGCCGAGACCGGCTCGGCGCGGTGGCGCGCGGCCGGGCGGGCGGGGCGTGCCGAGCGGGTGCGCGGTGCGGGCTGCTGCACGTGCTGCTGCACGCGGGGGTCGATCGAGGGGGTGTGGGGGGTGAGGTGCCGAGCCCACGACATCACGTAGGCGAGCAGGCCGATGATCGCGAGGTCGAGCATCACGATGAGGGCGATTGCGAGTGACTGTGACACGGTGCTCCCTTTCTGGTCGTTTGGCTGATGGGACCAGTATCGGGGAGCACCCTGAGGCTGCCGTTGGGGCACCCTGAGAGCTTCCTGAGCGCCGGCCCGGCGGCTCAGCGGCCCGCAGGGCCGGCGGCCGCCGAGTCGTGGCCGGGCTCGCTGACGGGCAGGCTGACGAGGAAGCTCGCACCGCCGCCCGGTGGGTTCTCGGCGGTCACGTGCCCGCCGTGGGCGGTCACGATCTCCTGCACGATCGAGAGGCCGAGACCGGCCCCGGCCCGGCCCCGCTCGCGTCCGCCCTCCGACCGCCAGAAGCGCTCGAACAGCTGCTCCTCGGCGCCGGCCGGCAGGCCGGGGCCGTGGTCGCGCACGATCACGGTCGCGGTGCCCGTCTCGGTCGCGACCGAGACCTCGATCGGCGTGCCCGGTGGAGTGTGCACGAGCGCGTTTCGCATCAGGTTGGCGAGCACCTGGTGCAGCTGGTGCGGATCGCCGGACACGGGGACCGACTGCGGCGCGCTCACCTCGATTGGCCGCTCGGGGTCGGTGGCGCGCGCGTCAGCCGCAGCGTCGCGCGCGAGGCGCGCGAGATCGACCAGCTCGCGACGAGGCTCGGGGGTCTCGTCGAGCCGGGCCAGCGTGAGCAGGTCCTCGACCAGGATCCCCATCCGCTTGGACTCCTCCTCGATCCGCCGCATCGCCGTCTCGGTCTCCTCGGGGCTGCGCGTGGCGCCCATCCTGAAGAGCTCGGCGTAGCCGCGGATCGACGCGAGCGGCGTGCGCAGCTCGTGCGAGGCGTCGGCGAGGAACTCGCGCAGGCGGTCTTCGCTGGCGGCACGCGCCGCGAACGCCTGCTCGAGCCGGTCGAGCATCGCGTTGAGCGCGAGGCCGAGGCGCCCGATCTCGGTGCGGGGCGTGGCGGGGCTGACCCTACGCGAGAGCCTGCCGGCGGCGATCTCGCCCGCGGTGACCTCCATGCGATCGAGTGGCCGCAGGCCGAGTCGCACCACGAAGAAGGCCGTCAGGCCGAGCGCCAGCAGCACGCCGGCGATGACGAGGGCCTCGACCAGCTTGAGGCGGCTGAGGGTCTGTTCGACATCGCTGAGTGGTACCGCTGCGATCGTCACGCCGCTGTCCTCGGGGTCGCGCCGCGCATAGGCCCGGTAGTGCAGGCCCGAAGAGCCGACCGAGCCGACGGTGAACAGCCGGTTCAGCGGCACCTGCGCCGGGAGTCTGGGCGTGGCAGGGGCGCTTTCGCTCTGGCTGTATTTGATCACCACGGGGTGTCCGATCACGTTTCCCGAAGCGTCCCGGCGCTGCCCGAACGTGCCCGGCGGCAGGTTGATGCCCGGCCCCCGGCCGGCGGGCAGCCCGCTGGGACCGATCCGCCCATCGCTCGATTGCACGGGCGCGCCCTGCTCGGAGCCCGGCGGGCGAAATCCTTCGTTGTCCAGTGCCTGCGAGAGCGGCGTGACCGCGGCTTCGGTCTCCTGGTTGACGCGGCCCTCGAGGAAGGAGCGCTGCTCGGCATAGGTGACCACGCCGAGCAGCACCAGGCCGGTGGCCGAGAGCAGCAGCACGCCGGCCAGCAGGCGGGTGCGCAGCGAGGAGGTCAACGGCGCGGTGCCTGCATGGCGTAGCCGACCCCGCGGACGGTGCGGATCAGCGACGGGCCATGCGCGTCGAGCTTCTTGCGCAGGTAGCTGATGTAGGTCTCCAGGACGCGGCCGTCGCCGCCGAAGTCGTAGTCCCACACGTGGTCGAGGATCTGCGCGCGCGTCATCACCCTGCGCGGGTTCAGCATCAGGTACCGCAGCAGCCTGTATTCGGTCGCGGTGAGCTCGATGTCGATACCGGCCCGCCTGACCTCGTGTGACTCCTCGTCGAGCTCGAGGTCCTCGAACACGAGCCGGCCAGACTCGGGCGAGGCCGCTCCGGTGCGGCGCAGGATCGTCCTGATCCTGGCCACGAGCTCCTCGAGGCTGAACGGCTTGGTCATGTAGTCGTCGCCACCGCCCGTGAGCCCCCGGACCTTGTCCTCGGTCGCATCGCGCGCCGTGAGGAAGATGATCGGCACGCCGGCGCGCTGGGCCCCGAGCCGCTCGGCGACGTCGAACCCCTCCATGTCGGGGAGCATCACGTCGAGCACGATCAGGTGCGGTTTGAAGCGTGCGACGGCCGCGATCGCCTCGCGGCCGGTGCCGGCGGTCTCGACAGTGAACCCCTGAAAGCGCAGCGCCATCGTGATCACCTCGACGATGTTCGGCTCGTCGTCGACGACGAGCACACGGCTTCCCTCGCTGCCGTCAGGCATCGCGGAGCCTCCTCTCAGGCGCGCGCCAGGCGCAGGTCGAATTCCATCGTGGCCGTTTCGGTGACGTTCACGAAGCCGCCGACGCTCGGGGCGGTCATGCCGAACTCGCTCCACGGGAACGTCACCGCGCCGGCCGCCTCGAGGTCCGAGCCCGCGAGGGTGAGTTCCAGCGGCACCGTGAGCCGCCGGGCGGTGCCGTGGATGTTGAACACGCCGGTGGCCGAGACGTGCGCGACGTGGCCGCTGAGCGCGCTCGCGGGCACCGAGACCGAGCTCGAGAGCACGAACGTCGCCGTCGGGTAGCGTTCGCTTTCGAGCCCGATCGAGCGGATTTTTTCATCGCGCATCGACCGGTCGCTCTTGAGCGAGTAGACGTTCACCGCGAACGAGGCCGCGCTGATCGTGACGGTGCTGCTGGACCGCATGACGCTCGCCCCACCGGTGATCTGCGAGGTGCGTCCCACCGCATCGCTCTCGGCCGGCAGGAACGCGAGCTTCTCGCGAACGCGGTAGCCCGCCTGCGAGCCGCCGGCGATCGTCCAGCGCACGGCCGAGGCGGTGGTGCCGGCGGTCGCAGTGCCCGCGCCGGCGGATGAGGTGCCCGCCGTATCAGCGCTCGCTGCGCTGGTGCTCGTCGTGGTGGCGCCCGCGGTCCCCGCGTGGGTCGTAGTGGTGCTGAGCTTGAACGGCGCGGGCGAGGACGTGGGGAAGATCACGAAGTAGACGACCGCGAGCACGATCACCGCCCCCACGAGCACGCTGCCGGCGATCGCGGCCACCGCTCCGCGCCTCGTGGCCGGGCGCCTGATCAGTTTCGGCATGGTTCTCGGATCCTCTCTCTTGTCGGGTGGTCGCCGGCAGGCGAGCAGCACCCATCAAGCACCACGAGTCTAGGCGGGGCCTGGCCGGATGCTGAGAGTTTCCTGGGAAAGCCGGTGGCGACGGCTACGAGGAGAGGCGCTCAGAGAACGAAAATGACGCGGTCCGAGCCGTTTGAGGAACCCTCCTCGCCCGACCCGAAGGCCTTGCGATTCAGGCGGCGCGGCCTCACACCTCAGTGGCCTCGCTCTCTGCGACTCGGAGCCGCGTCGAGGGTGAAATTAGCCGCGGCCCCGCTCGATTTCAAGGTGCTCGCGAGGGCGACTCCGCATCTTGCGGAGAAATCCCTCAGTGCCGCCGCTAGCATCGGCGGCGGTGTTTCCGGTGGAGATCGCCCCCGGTCTGATGCGCTGGAGTGCTCCCCACCCGGAGTGGAGCCCCGGCGCGGCCGCGGGCAGTCCCGACGACTGGGGTCAGATGGTTGGGTCGGTGCTCTACGAACCGCCCGGCATCGTCGTGCTGATCGACCCGCTGCTCCCGCAGGAGGGTCGTGCGGAGTTCCTCGCCTGGCTCGACGAGCGTGTGGCCGGGCGTCCGGTGAGCGTGCTGACGACCATCAGGTGGCATCGCCGCGACCGCGGCGAGCTGGCCCGGCGGTACTGCTCGCAGACCACGCGGGCGTGGAACGTGATCCCCGCGGGCGTCGTCCCGAAGCCGCTGCGGGGGGCCGGCGAGAGCCTCTTCTGGCTGCCGTCGGTGGGGGCGCTGGTGGCGGGGGACAGGCTGATCGCCGGTGCCGATGGCGAGCTTCGCCTCTGCCCGGAGAGCTGGCTGGACGGGGTCAGGGTCGATCGTGCGGGTCTGGCCGGACTGCTGCGCCCGATGTTGGAGCTGCCGGTCGAGTGCGTGCTCGTCTCCCATGGGGAGCCGGTCGTGCGGGGCGCTCACGCGGCGCTGGCGCGCGCCGTGGCGGAGGCCGCGCACCCCCCGGCGCAGTGAAGGCGCGTACCATCGGCGTCGCGATACCGCCCGCCGGGCGCGACGGCCCGGCCATCGACCATCGAATGGAGGACCACCGAACCCATGCTCACCCTCACCGGACTCGAGGAGATCAAGGCCTACGTCGGCAAGGACCTGGGCGTCAGCGACTGGCACGAGGTCACCCAGGAGGAGATCGACCAGTTCGCGGAGGTCACCGGCGACGACCAGTGGATCCACATCGACCGCGAGCGCGCCAAGGAGAGCCCGTTCGGTGGGACGATCGCCCATGGCTACTACACCCTGTCGCTGGCGCCGCGGTTCTCATACGACATGTTCAAATTCGAGGGTTTCGCGTTCGGCGTCAACTACGGACTCAACCGCGTACGCTTCCCGGCGCCGATGCCGGTCGGTGGCAGGGTCCGCATGCGCGCGAAGCTGATATCGGTCGATGAGATTCCGGGTGGCGCGCAGATCACCAGCGAGCTCACCTTCGAGCGGGACGGCGGCGAGAAGCCGGTGTGCGTGGCCGAGTCGCTCGCGCGCGTCTACGTCGGCTGAGACGCGGCGCGGGGCGCGTGGCTCACGCCCCGCGCCCGGATCGCGGCCTGTGCCGCGGCGACCCGGGCGATCGGCACCCGGTAGGGCGAGCAGGAGATGTAATCGATTCCGGATCCGTTCAGGAAGTCGATCGAGTCGGGGTCCCCGCCGTGCTCGCCGCAGACGCCGAGCTTCAGCTCAGGCCGCGTCTTGCGCCCGAGCCAGGCGCCCATGCGCACCATCTGGCCGACGCCGGGCGTGTCGAGCGTCTCGAACGGCGAGCGGTCCAGGATCTTCACGTCGATGTAGCGGCCAAGCACGCGTCCCTCGATGTCGTCACGGCTGAAGCCGATCGCCGTCTGGGTCAGATCGTTGGTTCCGAATGAGAAGAAGTCCGCATCGCGAGCGATCATGTCGGCCTGGAAGCACGCTCGCGGCAGCTCGATCATGCTGCCGACCAGATAGTCGCCGTGCGCGTGCTCCTCGGCGACGCGGTCGATCAGACCACGCATGAGCTCGAGCTCGCGCTCGTAGGCGATGAGCGGCACCATCACCTCGATGCGCGCGCCCACCACGCGCCGTGCCGCTGCGAACAGCGCGCGCACCTGCATCTCATACAGCTCCGGGTAGAGGATCCCGAGGCGCACACCGCGGGTGCCGAGCATCGGGTTGGACTCCTGCAGCTGCTCCACCCGCCTGCGCTCGGGTGAGCCCTCGGGCAGCGTCGAGGGGTGGGGCAGGAACTCGTGCAGCGGCGGGTCGAGCAGGCGCACCGTCACGGGCCGGCCGTCGAGCGCCCGCAGAATCTGCTCGAAGTCGGCCTCCTGCAGAGGGCGCAGGCGCTCGATCGCGGCTGCTCGCGCCCGCCTGTCGTCGGCGATGATCACCGCCGCCATCAGCGGCTGGCGCTCGCCGAGGAACATGTGCTCGGTGCGGCACAGGCCGATCCCTTCCGCGCCCAGCTCGATCGCCCTGATCGCGTCCGAGGGTGTGTCGGCGTTGGCGCGAACGCCGAGCGTGCGCAGCTCGTCACACCATGCGAGCACCGTCTGGAACTCGGGGGAGACGCTCGGCTCGACCAGCGGCACGTCCTCGAGGGTGATCCGCCCGTGGCTGCCGTCGATCGCGATCACGGCGCCCGGGCGCAGCAGGTGCTCACCGATGCGCACCTCCGCGGCGTCGAGGTCGACCACGACCTCGCTCGCGCCCGTCACCGCGGGGCGTCCCATGCCGCGCGCGACGAGCGCCGCGTGGCTGGCCTTGCCCCCCTCGCTGGTGAGGATGCCGCGGGCGGCGTGGAAGCCCGCGACGTCATCGGCCTCGGTGAAGGAGCGTACGAGGATCACGTCGTGGCCCTCCTGGGCGAGCCGCACGGCCTCCTCGGCGCTGAGGACGATCTCACCCTTGGCCGCCCCCGGCGAGGCGGCGACGCCGGTGGCCGCCACCGTCATACGTCGGCGGCCGGATCGAAGGTGGGGTGCAACAGCGCGTCGAGGGCCGAGGGATCGATCGTGGCGATCGCGGCCTCGCGCTCGAGCAGGCCCTCGCTGACCGCGTCCACCGCGAACCGGACGGCCGCCTGCGCGGGGCGCTTGGCGTTGCGCGTCTGCAGCATGTAGAGCCTGCCCTGCTGCACCGTGAACTCGGTGTCCTGCATGTCGCCGTAGTGGCGCTCGAGCGTACGCAGGATCTCGATCAGCTCCTCGTGGACCGCCGGCAGCCACGTGCGCAGCTCGCTGAGGTCGCTGGGCGTGCGCACCCCCGAGACGACGTCCTCGCCCTGGGCGTTGGCGAGGAAGTCCCCCGATGGCTCGGGCGCGCCGGTGAGCTCGTCGCGCGAGAACGCGACGCCGCTGCCGCTGCTCTCGCCGAGGTTGCCGAAGACCATCTGCTGGACGTTGACCGCCGTGCCCCACTCGTCGGGGATGTGGTTGATGCGCCTGTAGGCGACAGCGCGCTCGCCCCTCCAGGAGTCGAACACCGCGCCGATCGCGCGCATGAGCTGCTCGCGCGGGTCGGAGGGGAACTCGTAGAACCCCTTGAACTCGCGCGGTCAGCGCCCGCAGCGCACCGGCGTCCAGCTCGGTGTCGAGCGACGACCCCGATCCGGGACTTGGCAGCCGCGATGGCGTCCTCGAAGCGTTCGCCGGGGATACCCATCACGACGTTGCCGAACATCTGCACGAACCGCCTGTAGGAGTCCCACGCGAAGCGCTCGCTGCCGCTCGACGCCGCCAGGCCGACGACCGTCTCGTCGTTGAGGCCGAGGTTGAGGACCGTGTCCAGCATGCCGGGCATCGACTCGCGCGCGCCCGAGCGCACCGACACGAGCAGGGGATCGGCGGGGTCTCCGAGGCGTCGGCCCGCGCGCGTCTGCAGTCGCTCGAGCGAGCCGAGCACCTGCTCGGGCAGGCCGCCGGGGAGGGCGCCGTCGCCATGCATGTAGGCGACGCATGCCTCGGTGGTGACGGTGAAGCCCGCCGGCACCCGCTCGGCGCCGAGCACATGCGTCATCTCGGCGATGTTCGCGCCCTTGCCGCCCAGCAGATCGCGCATCTCGCGCGACCCGGACTCGAAGTCGACGACCCACACGCGGGGATCGTCGTGCGCGCTCGCGTTCACAGCGCCGACGTTATCGGCTGGCCGCGCGCCGGGGCATGCCCCGGCTCAACCGGTGAATGCCGGCTGCTGCCGGGTGGCGGTGGGCACGACCAGCAGGTGCGCCGTCGCCACGGAGTGCGCCAGGGTGCGCTCGACGGTGGCCTCGCCCACGATCGCGCGGTTGGTGAAGGTGCCGCTGTGCAGCGGTCGCAGCACGACCGTGACGCTCTCGCTGTGGCTCGGCGCGATCGGGCCCAGCAGGCAGACCAGCGGCAGGGTTCTGCGACAGGTGCCCGCGCTGGTGCGCGCCGCGACGAGCGTCGAGGGGTCCGACGGCTGGTCCCCGACAGCGACTTCGCGGGCATCCCCCGGCCCGCTGTTGCTCACCGTCAGCCGGAACTCCGCGGACTGGCCGAGGGCGATATGCGAGCTGAGCGCGTGCTTGGTGATGGTCAGATCGGCCTCGGGATCGACCGTCGGAGTGAGCGGTTCGGAGGGTTCGGTCGGCGGTGTGCGCCGGTGCGTGTTCACGAACGTGCAGCGCGTGCTCGGACGGGCTTCGCTGAGATCGACTTCGGCCGCGCCGTCCGCGAACGGCAGGTACTGGCCTCCGCACCGCACCGCCGTGAGCTCCCAGTGACCGTTGCCCGCGGGCTGCGGGGTGGTCTCCTGGATGCGGTAGCCGCCGAGCTCCAGGCCGCGGGCCGGTTCGCCGACGGCGACGGCAGGCACCCCGGCACGCGTGGTGGTGGCGCTCTGGTGGAGCTCGAGCGGCGCGCCCGCGGAGGGGCTGATCACGAAACCGGTCGTCGCGACCCCGCCTTCGGTGATCTTCGCGACCGTGAGCGAGCCGAGCGGCGTGAAGGTGTTGGTGAAGGTGCAAACGGTGCCGACGCCGGAGGCGACCGGCACGGGGATCGGCTGCTGCGGCGGAAGGTCGTGGCCGTCGCACTGGACCGCGGTCAGCGCCCAGCGCCCGCCGCGGGTGGCGGGCGCCGTCTCGCTGACGGCGTGGACGCCCGGCGCGAGGCTGAGCGGGCCGGATTCGACATCGACCGCGACCCCGGCTTCCTTCGTTGTCGCCGCGGTCGAGACGCCGCCGCCTCCGGCCGCCGGGGCGACGCCGAAGGCGAACCGCCCCGTCGCGCCGTAGCTGATCTTGCGGATCAGCAGCCCGCCGTTCGGCGGGATGAGCCGATCGGTGAACGTGCACGTGACGGTGTCCGCGGCCGCGAGCGTGATGGACGCCTCGGCGGCGGCGTCGTCGGTGGAGGTGGTGCTCGTGCCGTTGCTCGAGGTGCACTGCAGGCCGCTCAGGGTCCAGTTGGGCGGCACCAGCTCCTGGACCTCCCAGGGCGGGTCGCCCGGCCGCGTTTCGGCGCGGTAGAACGTTTCTTCGCCCGCCTGGCCGGTGCCGGCGTCGAGGTCGAACCTGCCGCCGGCGTTGAAGGAGAGGTTGCCCTGGAAGGGGAACGATTCGGTCGTGCCCGCCGGCGCCTGAACCTGCTTGCGGACGATGATCGTGCCGCTGCTCGGCGGCGGCACGACGTAGTAGGCGAAGCAGAATACGTGGCGGACGCCGGAGGGGAAGCCGATCCACTCGACGTTGTCGCCGTTGAGGTTGTCGAGCGCGCAGCGCAGCGCACCGAACGCGTACTTGCCGGGGAAGCGCTGGTCGAGGATCGGGTCCGCCGGCGTGCCGCCCTGCGCCCAGAGGCTGTTCGGCCGCGCGGCCAGCGAGGCCTGCGCGGCCGAGAGTTCGATCGTGGCGGCTCCCGCGATCGTCTGCCCCGTGGGCAGCCCCCGGTCATCGAGGAGCGGCGTGGAGGGGAGGGTTGTGATCGCGGGTGCGAACGCACCGGTCACGATCGAGAGCGATCCCCACGGGCCGCTGACCGCCCTGCTGATGTAGCCGCTCCCGAGCGTGAAGGTCCAGCCCGGCAGCGGCGTGCAGTTCGGCTGCGTGTCCTGCTCCACCGTCGGACTCATCATTTCGCCGTCCTGGTATGGCGTGTCGGGACCGAGATCGCGCAGGCTCTCCTGGATGTCGTTGCGTGCGCGGTTGGCGTTGATGTCGGTGTAGCTCGGGCACACCCGCGCGACGAACGTCACGAGCAGGCCCGAGCCGGAGCTCGCCTCGGCCGGGGCTGGCCCCAAGGCCCAGCCCAGCGCGAGCAACGCGAGAAGGGGCCCGGCCGCGCGGATGATTCGCTGCAAGGACCGGGACACCATGGGAGCGATCCGCAGCACCTCGTCTACTTGTACTCCCCTCCACGGCGGCAGGCGGCGCGGCCGCTGCGTGCTCGGAGCCCCGGCCCACGACGGTCCGGCCCGCCGGCGGTGCCCGGACGGAGAGCGCCGGTAGGCTGCAGCGGCTATGGCAGGTCCCTCCGCGTCCGGGCGCCCAGAGCACGAGGGCCGGAGCCCGGGAACGCCGGGCGACCATCCCGGATCGCCGCGCCGGCGGGGCCGATGGCTGGCGGGAGCGCTGGTGATGCTGGTGGCCGCCGCCGTGCTCGTGTTCGTGCTCGCCGGGCGGCCAGGATCGACGTCGCCGCCGGTGGCCGCCGCCCTCAGCTGCGACGGGTCCCCGGCACTGTGCAAGCGGCGCCTGAACGAAGTGATCATCCCCGCCACACACAACTCCTTCGCGGCCTCCAGCGAGCCGGGCTGGTACTTCGCGAATCAGCGCTACCCGATCGCACGCCAGCTCGACGACGGGATCCGGGCCCTGCTGCTCGACGTTCACTTCGGGGTCTACGACGCGGCGACGGGACGGATACGCACCGACCTCACGCGCCGAGGGCTCCGACCGCAACAAGGTCGCCGAACAGGTTCCCGCCGGGGCCCTGCGGGTCGCCGACCGGGTCGCCGGAACAGTCGGCGTCGGCACGCTCGAGGGCCCGCCCGAGCCGTTTCTCTGCCACACCCTCTGCGAGCTCGGCGCGGAGCCGCTTGACCGGGAACTCGAGGTGATCAGGGCCTTTCTCGAACGCCATCCCGATGCGGTGCTGCTCGTGATCGTCGAGGACTACGTGCCCCCCGCGGCCATCGAGCGGGCCTTCCAGCAGGCCGGCCTCAGCGACTATGTCGCCACGCTGGACCGTGGGCAGCCGCTGCCCACCCTCGGCACTCTGGTCGCCGGCGGCAGGCGCCTGGTCGTGTTCGCCGAGGACAAGGGCGGGACACCGGCCTGGTACATGCCCGCCTTCTCGTTCATCCAGGACACCCCGCTCGGCGCGACGCGCCCCCACCAGCTGAGCTGCGAGCGCTACCGCGGCGAGCCGAGCAGCCCGCTGCTCCTGGTCAACTACTGGATCCCCCCGTTCCCCCCGAGCCCGAAGCTGAACGCCGCGATCGGGCGGGCCCCGTTCCTGCGCAGGCGTATCGAGCGCTGCATGCAGGCGCGAGGGACCAGGGGGGCGATCGTCGCGGTCGACTTCTACCAGCGGACCGACGTCGTCGACGTCGCCCGCGAGTTGAACGGGGGCTCGCGGAACACGGTTGACGCCGCCGCGAGACCGCGGTGGGCGAGCGTGCATCGAGATGGGCGAGGGGCCCCCCGGGCGCGCCCGCGCGGCACCGTCCCGCCCCGCCGCGCGCGGCCGTCAGGCGCCTGCTTCTCGAGTGTGCCTCATGTCGCCTGTGCGATCGCACCCGAGGATCCTGCCGTCGCCCGCCCCCGCGCCCTGCCGTGAGCGCGCGCGCTCAGGCCACGCTGGAGTCCGGCGAGTCGGCCGAGCGCGGGCGCGCCGCCCGTACCGGCGCGCCGCGCTCGGCTCATGCGACTGGGCACCGGCGCCGGACCGCCCCGACCCCGTCGCGGTGCTCGCCGCCCAGGCGGCCACCCGCGTGCAGGAGCTCGTTCCGATCCGCTACGGGCGCATGCTCGTCTCGCCGTTCACCTTCTACCGCGGCGCGGCGGCGGTGATGGCGGCCGACCTGGCGGCGACGCCCGACGTCGGGCATCGTCGTGCAGGCCTGCGGCGACGCGCACATCTCGAACTTCGGCGGCTTCGCGGCGCCCGACCGCCGGCTGGTGTTCAGCCCGAACGACTTCGACGAGACGCTCCCGGGCCCGTGGGAGTGGGACGTCAAGCGGATGGCCGCGAGCGCCGAGATCGCCGGCCGCGACATCGGCCTGCCGGCGGAGCGCCGCGCAGCGGATCGTGACCGAGCTGCGTGCGCGAGTACCGCGAGGCGATGCGCGGCTTCGCGAGCAAGAGCCACCTCGACGTCTGGTACGAGCGCCTCAACGCGAGCGAGCTCGTCGAGCGCTTCGGCGGCAGGCTGGGCGGCAAGGGGCGGATCGAGTTCGCGCACGCCGTTCGCGAAGGCGCGGCGCAAGACGAGCCTGCGGGCCGTCAAGAAGCTCACCGAGCGCGTCGACGGGCGCCTGCGCTTTCGCAGTGTTCCGCCGCTGCTGGTGCCGCTCCGCGAGCTGTTCGATCCGGCCGGGGCGCGCCGAGGAGAGCGCATACGTCAGGCAGCTGCTGGAGCGACTACGCCGACGGCCTCGACGCCGACCGGCGCCACCTGTTCCGCACCTACCGCTTCGTCGACATGGCGCGCAAGGTCGTCGGCGTGGGCAGCGTCGGCACGCGCGCCTGGGTGTTCCTGCTCGCCGGCCGCGCAGGCAGGGATCCGCTCGTGCTGCAGGCCAAGGAGGCACAGCCGTCGGTGCTCGAGCCGCACCTGGGCGCGAGCGAGTTCGCCAACCAGGGCGAGCGCGTGGTCCGGGGACAGCAGATGTCGCAGGCGGCCAGCGACATCTTCCTCAGCTGGCAGCGCAGCCGACGGGCCTCGACGGCAGGGAGCACGACTTCTACGTCCGCCAGCTGTGGGACTGGAAGGCCTCGGCGGATCTCTCGACGATGTGCGAGTCGGGCCTGCACGCCTACGCGCGCGCCTGCGGATGGTCGCTGGCGCGGGCGCACGCCCGCTCCGGCGACCGGCTCGCGATCGCCGCCTACCTCGGTGCGCGGGCCGGCGCTTCGACGGCGCGATCGCACGCTTCTCCGCCGCTACGCCGACCAGAACGAGCGCGACTACGAACGGCTCGCCGATGCCGTCGCGGCGGGCGAGGTGGATGCGCTGCACGGCGTCTGAGACGCCCGTGCCGGCGCTAGGGTGCAGCATGCCCTTCAACACGATCGAGGTCGACGCCGACGGTCCCCGCGGGCGCATCACGCTGAACCGACCCGACAAGCTGAACCCGCTCAGCGCCGAGACGCTGGGCGAGCTCGCCGACGCCGCGCGATGGCTCGATCGGGCGCACGAGGTGAAGGTCGTGGTGATCAGCGGGAACGGCCGCGCGTTCAGCGCCGGGGCCGACGTTTCCGTGTTCGCAGGTCCCGCCGGGCAGGACGTCGCCGCGATGCGCGAGGCGGCCGACGCGGGGCGCGTCATGGCCGAGACCGTCGAGGCGATGCGGGCCGTCACGATCGCCCGCATCCACGGTCACTGCATCGGCGGTGGCGTGGTCCTCGCGGCCGCCTGCGACCTGCGCGTGGCCGCGGCGGAGACGCGCTTCTCGATCCCCGAGGTGGATCTCGGGATACCCCTGGCGTGGGGCGGGATACCCCGCCTCGTGCGCGAGATCGGCCCGGCGATGACGAGGGAGCTGGTGCTCACCTGCAGACCCTTCATGGCCGAGGAGGCACGTGCGCTGGGCTTCCTCAACAGGGTCGTGGGTGAGGAGCAGCTCGAGGAGGCGGTCGAACAGCTGGCCGCCCAGCTTTTGCAGAAGTCGGCGCTCACGCTCGCCGCGACCAAGCACGGTGTGAACGCCGCGATGCGGTCGATGGCACCGACCTCGGGTGCGTGGAGCGACGCGGACTCGCTGCTCACGGCGCTGCACGACCCCGAGTCCCGCCGCGCCGCCGAGCGCTACCTCGGTGGACTGCGCGGCCGCTGATCCGGCCGGCCCGGTCGGGCGCGGTCCGACACGCGTCAGGGGGTGCGGCCAACGCCGAGGGCCGGCGCCTCAGCGCGTGTTGTAGAGCTCCGGCTGCCAGACGACGTCGACACGGCGCAGGCCGAAGGCGGCGGCCGCCGCGCTCGCCCCCGCCGCCAGGCCGGCCCGAACCGCATCGGCCGACAGCTCCACGGGATCGACCCTGGGCATGCTCGGCGGCGGCGCGATCTGCAGCAGGTGCGGCTCGAGGTCGCCGAGCGTCTGCAGATGCGCGGCTTCGGCGTTGTAGCGCTCGGGACGCTCCTGGATGAGCGGCGCGATCGCGGGGTGGGCGCGGCGGCGCGCGAACTCCACGAGTGCCCGCGGGTAGGGGTCCTTGCGGTGGGCGGCGGGGTGCGAGCGGAGCACGAGCACGTGCGTGGCCTCCTCGCTCTGCGCGCTCGCATACGGGATCGACTCCAGCAGGCCGCCGTCAGCGATCGGCCGCCCCCGGAACGGCGCGGGGGTGGACAGGAGCGGCAGCGCGCAGCTCGCGCGCACGCCTGCCATCAGCTCCTCGACGTCGGCGAAGTCGCGGAGTATCTGCACCGTCGAGGTATCCAGATCCACACCGAGCGCGCGGAAGTCCGGTCCCGCCGCCAGGCCCTCGGCGTCATAGGGCTTGCGGTTGTAGATGAGCTCGTCGAAGAGGAACTGCAGGTCGATCACCGCGCGGCCGGACAGCGCGCGCAGGGGGTTGGCGAACTTCACGCTCGCCACGTCCACGTAGTTCGTGGAGCCCAGCGCCGCCTGGCCGGCGGCCGTGAACGAGCCGTTCAGGGCCCCCGAGGAGGTGCCGTAGATGACGTCGACCGCGTCTATCAGCCCTGCCTTCTCCAGCAGCACGCACATCCCGCCGGAGACGACGCCGCCCGAGCCGCCGCCCTCGATCGCCAACGCGATCACGGCCCCATCTGTGCGTGCCCCCCGGCGGCTGCCCTCCGCCAGCCGCGTGAGCATCAGCCCGATCACCGGGTGGGCGTCCTCCGGGGCGTGTGCGAACGCGCCCCGCTCGATCGCGTGATGCAGCCTCGCCGAGGTGCTCGGAGCGGCGGCCCTTCCTCCGCTCCGAGGGCTCACGCTGCCGACACGGTCAGCATTTGAGCGAGCTGTACGCCTTCTTGTAGCTGGTGGCCAGCCCCGAGAGCGCGGCCTTCACGGCCGGTTCGGCACTCGCCAGCGCGGACGCGATGTTGCCGGCTTTGGCGGCCGAGGCGAGGCTGACCCCGATCGAGGCGAGCTCCAACTGGAAGCTTTTGGTTCCGGCTTCCACCTGTTCCTTGACCGCCGGTTCCAGGTTCGGCTCGGCTTCTTTGATCTTCGTCACGCTCTTGCCGATCGCTTCGATGCTCGTCTTGGCTTCGGTGAGCAGGCTCGTCGAGATCGTGAGGTGTTCGAGCTTGTCGATCTGCGTGGAGATTTCAGCCCGTGCCGAGCACACCTGCGCGGAGGCCTTTTCCTGGGAGGATTCGCCGCAGCCGCTGAGCGCCAGCGCCGCAGCGGGCACGAGGGCGATGATTGCGGGCCTGCTGAGAAGTCTGAGCACGGAGGTCTCTCCTCTGGTGGTTGAAGCGCCGGAGCTCGCGAGGTGGATGCTGTTCCCCGGTAGTCTCTCACTCCGCGCGGCGGGGGTGACGCGAGACGGGGGTGACGCGAGACGGGGGTGACGCGAGACGGGGGCGGTCCGCCGCCCGGCGCCTGGACGCGCGTAGACTTCCGGACGAGATGCTCGCGCTTGCTCGGCTCGCTGAGTTCGGAGGTGATGGGGGGCCCGCCCGCCGGCGTGGCGGCTCGTCGCGCTGGAGTCGCGGCGGCGCGCCGTGCAGGCGCTGTGGCGGCGCGGCGCTCCTGCGCACACTCTTCGCGCTGTTCGCCTGCGGCCTCGCGGCGGTTGCCGCGGGCGCCTCGCCGTGCGTGGCGGGTGCGCAGCTGTCCTGGTCGGCCCCGGTGGTCGTGGACCCGCAGCCCACGCCCCCGAGCGATGAGATCCTCCACCGCGTCTCGTGCGCGTCGCCATCCCTGTGCGTGGCGGTCGACTACGCGGGGAACGTGGTCACCTCGAGCGACCCAGCCGGCGGAGCCGCCGCGTGGTCGGTCGCCCACGTCGACGCCGACGAAATCGTCTCCGTGTCGTGCGTGGCGCCGTCGCTGTGCGTTGCCGGCGACACGGCCGGCAACGTGCTCACCTCGACCGACCCGACGGGTGGAGCCCCCGCATGGACGCTCACGAGCGTGGATCCGAAGGGCAGGGGGATCCATGGCGTGTCGTGCCCGACGGCGTCGCTGTGCGTCGCGGTGGACTATGCGGGCAGCGTCCTGACGTCGACCGACCCCACCGGCGGCGCGGGCGCGTGGTCCGCCGCGGCCATCGACCTCAGTCCAACCGGTTACATGGGCGCAAACCCGATCTACGACGTCTCCTGCGCATCTCCGACCCTCTGCGTAGCCGTGGACTTTCGCGGCAACGCCATCACCTCGACCGATCCGACGGGGGGAGCGGGCGCGTGGACGATGGCCGACATCGACGGCACCAACGCGATCTACGGCGTCTCCTGCGTGGCGCCCTCGCTGTGTGTGGCGGGTGACTGGGTGGGGCAGGTGCTCAGCTCGAGCAGCCCCACGGCGGGGGCGGCCGCGTGGGTGCCGCTGACCGTCGACTTCCCGCCGAGCGCGGAGCCCGACGTGGTCCACGTCGCCGACGTGTCGTGCCCGTCGAGCACGCTCTGCCTCGCGGTAGACGAACTCGGGAACGTCCTGAGCTCGACCGATCCGGCCGGCGGGCGGGCGGCCGTCTGGACGGCGACGAGCGTCGACGGCCCCAACTACATGCTCGGCATCTCCTGTCCCACGGTGTGGCTGTGCGTCACCGTCGACCACGCGGGACGCGTGGTCGTCGGCGAAGAAGCGTTCCGCACGCACACCACGCCGACACGCCCGCGTATCGCGGCGGCGCTCGCACACGGCCTCCCGGTGAACGTCAGCTGCTCGCGCGCGTGCAGCGCGGCCGTCGTGGTGCGCCTCGCCGCGGGCGCCTCACGGCGAGCCGGCCTGAGCCGGCGACGGCGTCGCGCACCGAGGGCCGTGGAGATCGGCCACGCGACCGTTTCGCTCGGCGAAGGCGAGAGCGGATCGGTGCGCGTGGCGATCGGGGTGCGTGCCAGGAGGCGGCTCGCCGCGCTCGGACGACTCCCGCTGACGGTCACCACCACGGTCACCTATGCCGGCGGGCAGACCGCGAGCGCCACGGGCGTGACGCTCCGCCGCTGAGCGGCGCCGCGGCGGCTGCGGCGCTCCTCACGTGCCGCCGGGCGCGGCCTCGGTCGGGGCGGGCGGGTCGCCGGGCGGGGGCCCCGGCGCGGCCCCGTGGGCGGGACCCGGTGTTGACCCGGACGCGGGTGCGCGCTGCGGCCGGCGGCGAGGCCGGCCGGTGGCCGCCCGGGCCGCCGCGGCCGCCTGCAGCCGCGGGACGAACAGGATCACGTAGCCCGTCGAGAGGGCGCTCAGCGCGAGGATGATCGCGATCGGGGCGGCCGAGAAGCGGCTGGCGTCATTCGGGTCGGAGAGGCCGGTGGCGAGGAACAGGCCCGTGAAGAGTACCGCCCCGAAGGCGGCCAGCGGACGGCCGGCCGCGAGGCGGAAGGGGCGCTCGCGAGTGTCGCGGCGGCGCAGGATCAGCAGGCTCAGCGATCCGAGCGCGTAGATGGCCGACTCGATGGTCGCACCCACGGCAACGAGCAGCAGCCACTGCCCCGTGGCGAACACGACGGCGGCCACCACGGCCGAGACGCCCGCGAGGGTGGTGACCGCCAGCCACGGCACGGCGTTGAGGTTGAGCATCGCGAACTGTCGCGGCAGGCTGCCCTCGCGCGCCGCGGCATACACGAAGCGGGATGCCACGAGGAAGCCCCCGTTGAACGTGTTCAGCGCGGTGAGCACAGTGAGCGCGAGCATCCACAGCTCGCCGACGGTGCCCAGCGCGGCTTTGCCGAGCAGGAGCTGGGGGTAGGCGCTGTGGTGCAGGACCGAGAACGGCACGAGATGCGCGAGCGCGAGCGCGAACAGGGTTGCCACCAGCCATATGAGGAACGGCGCGATGAACAGGGCGCGGGTGATCACCCCCGGCGTCCGCGCCTCCTCGGCGGTGGTGGTGACCCACTCGAACGCGGCATACAGGAACAGGGCGAACGCGAGGGCCTGGATGCCCGAGAAGGTGCCCCTGCCGAACAGGTCCAGCGGCCGATGGAGCACGAAGCCGCCGTGGAGGAGCGCCACCGTCGAGAGCGCGGCGGTTCCGCCGAGCACGGTGTAGGTTACGAGCGTCTGGACCCAGCCGGCCAGCCGGACCCCGCGCAGGTTCGCCGCCCAGGCGACGCTCAGCAGCACCGCGATCCAGAGGTAGGCGAGGGCCGAGGGCTCGTGCAGCACGTGACGGACCGCGGCGCCGATCAGGAACGCGTCGGCGGCGATCACCAGCACGACGGTGGTCATGTATGTGAAGGACACCGACAGGGCCGTCCGTGGCCCCAGCGCGCGGGCGAGGTACAGGCGTATCCCGGCCGCGGTCGGGTGCAGGCCGTTGAGCTCGGAGAAGATCCCCGCCACGAGCAGGACCAGCAGCCCGCCGAGCAGGATCGCCACGGCCGCGGTGGCGCCCGGGGCGTAGGCCATCACCGACACGACCCCCAGGTAGTCGATCGCTGCGAAGGCCAGCCCGGCGGAGGTGGCCGTGGCCGTGACCACGCCCACCGAGCGTCGCAGGGCCGCCGTGGCCGGCGCGGCCCCCTCGGCGGCCGCCATCAGATGTCGGGCCAGATCACGGCGCTGATGGCGTCGAGGCGCATCACGTCCTCCTGGGACCCCCTCACGGTGATCTCGCCGCGCAGATACTTGGAGACCGGGTTGAGGTCACCCCAGAACATGTCGCAGAAGGTCTCGGAGCTCGTCCCCACCACGATGTCGGGCGTCCCCGCATGCCCCTCGGCGGTCGAGACGATCTCGCCGTGATCGACCACCATCGAGAACTCGGTGCCGGTGTCGGAGCACACGAAGTGCAGCGTCCTGGACCACTCCCTCTGCATCTTGCGCAGCCGCTCGTTGCCGTTGCAGCTGATCGTGTAGTCGGCCAGCGCCTCCGCCAGCTCGTCCCAGTCGGCCACGTGGCGCTCAGCCCGCTCTACCGGCCGCCCGCGCCGGCCGGCGCCGGGGCCTGCTCGGCGCCGACTCCTCGGGCCCCGCGCCGGCGAGTAGGTCCTCGATCGCGTGGTCGAGGGCCGCGAGCAGAAGGTCGATCTCCTCCTCCTCGACGATCAGGGCGGGCATCAGCCGCATCACCGAGGGCTCGTTTCCGCTGTAGATGGCGAGCACGCCGTGGCGGGCGAGGTGGTAGGACATGCGCGGGCCGAAGGAGTCCTCGGCATACCGGACACCGGCCATCAGACCCCGGCCGCGGACCTCTGTGATCACCTCGGGGCGTCGTGCCGCGAGCGCATGCAACCCCGCGAACAGGCGCTCGCCCATGGCCGCCGCGTGCTCGACGAGGCCGGTCTCCTCGATCACGGCGATCACCTCCAGTGCGATCGCGCAGGCCACGTCCGACCCGCCGAAGGTCGAGAGGTGGATGAACGGGTTCGGGATCAGGAACTCCCGCAGCTCCTCGGTGAACACGGTCGCCGAGATCGGCACCAGAGAGCCACCGAGGGACTTCGCCGTCGCCATGATGTCCGGCACGACACCCTCGTGTTCGCCGGCCCACCAGCGCCCCGTTCGCCCCAACCCGGTCTGGATCTCGTCGAGGATCAGCAGGGCGCTCGCGCTGTCGCACGCCTCGCGCGCACCCGTGAGGTAGCCGGGCGGCGGCATCACGATCCCGCCCTCGCCCTGGATCGGCTCGAGCAGCACGGCGGCGGTGGTCTCGTCGACCGCCCCCGACAGCGCGTCGAGGTCCCCGTAGGGAACCTGGAGGAACTCCGGCATGAGGGGCTCGAACGGCTGCCGGAACGAGGCCCTGCCGCCGGCCGACAGGGCGAAGCCGGTGTGGCCGTGGTAGCCGTTCACGGTCGAGACGATCCGGGGGCGGCCCGTGGATCCTCGGGCCAGCTTGAGCGCGAAGTCGATGGCCTCTCCGCCGCCGGTGCCGAACATCGTGCAGGCGAGCTCGCCCGGCGTGATCTCTGCCAGCTTGGCGGCGAGCTCGGCCTTCGGCTTGGAGCAGAGCAGGAAGTTGCCGTTGTCGAGCTGGTCGATCGCGGCGTGGGCGGCGGCGACGATCCTGGGGTTCCTGCGCCCGAGGTTGAACGATCCGGCCGAGGTGAAGCAGTCCAGGAACCTGGTGCCCTCTGCGTCCCACACCCACGGACCCGACCTGCGCGTCTCGATGATGTCGAGGCCGGCCGCCCGCAGTACGCGAACCTTCTGCGGGTTGATGAATGTCGAGAACTGCTCGAGCACGTGCTGCTTGGTCGCGTCGGTCATCGCGTCTCCGCTCGCCCGCGACTGCCCCGGGCGAACCACGTCGTGTCTTGTGGGGGATCGAGCATCGCTGCTCGCCACAACATAGTTCAAGGCGTCGCATGCGAGCCCGGAGCCGCTGCGGCGGCAGCGTGACCGACGGCACAGACCGCGCACGATCACCGGGGCAGTCTGTCGGCATCGGCAGAGGATGCCGAGGCGGTGCGCCCCCAAAGGGGGGCGGGGCGCACCGCGAAATGGTAGGGACCGCCCCGAAGTGTCCACACGCCCCGAGCGACGGGCAGGGGCGTACGACGCGGGGCGGTCCCATCCCTCGGATCTCGCCAGGGGGGCCAGCGAGACCCAGCCCAACTTTAGCTCGCGGCGGGCGTGGATCGGGTGGCCATCGGGTGTCGATCGACACGAGCCGGCGCGGGGTCGCGACGAGCCGGCGATGGACTCCGCTGCCGGCAGGCGGCGCGCACGCTCCTGCCGGCGGTGTGGCTCATCGATCGGGCTCGCGCAGCGGCTGGACGTGCGAGACCAGCCGTCCGTCCACGATCAGGTGGACCGCGAAGCCGAGCGGCTGAGCGCGCTCGGTGAACGGCACGTCCTCGCGCGGACGCAGGTCGAGCTCCACGGCCGAGTTGGTGCTCGGGCAGATCAGCAGCGGACGTCCGGCGAAGGAGGTGCTCATCGCGGTGTGAACGTGCCCGCAGGTGACGGCCCGCACGTGCGGATGGCAACCCAGCAGCGCCTCCAGTGCGACCCGGTCCTCGCGAGCGAGGGCGATGAGGTCCATCGAGCGGACCCCGGTGAGCACGGGTGGATGATGCAGCGCGAGCAGCGTAGGGGAGTCGGGCTGCGCGCCGAGGGTGCGGTCGAGCCAGCCCAGACGGGCGGGCCCCAGCGCGCCGGCGTCGCTGCCCGGAACGGTGCTGTCGCACGCAACCAGGCGCAGCGGCCCGCAGTCGGCCGCGAAGGCGACGGGCGCCCCCGTCGGTGCTGCATCGGGTCCGAACCGCGCGCGCAGCAGATCACGGTCGTCGTGGTTCCCGGGGATCGCGTACAGGGGCAGCCCGAGCGGTTCGAGCAGCTCGTGGGCGCGGTCGTAGACCTCGTGCGAGGGCTCGTCGGCGACGTCGCCGCTCAGCAGGACGGCTTCGGGGGCCGGCCGCAGCGCCGCGACGCGACGCACGGCATGCTCCAGACGCGCGGCCGGGCCGTCGCCGTCGGACCCCGCGCGAAGGTGCAGGTCGCTCAGCTGCAGCAGCGTCACGCCGTCGAGCCCGGCTCGCTCGGCCGGCCGCCGATCGCGTCGAAGACGCGGTCTCGCGTGCGGGTGCCGCGCCGGTCGGCCGGGAAGCGCCGACGCGCGCGCTCAAGCTTCGCCTCGCCGTAGAAGTGGTGCGACCAGGGAGAGGCGGGCTTCGCCAGGCGGCACGTCGCCCATAGCCCCGTGAGGGGGATGAACAGCGCCACCACGCCGAGGGTGATGCGGCCCTTGAGGAACGCAATCACCGCCAGGACGATGGCCTGGGCGACGGTGAACGCGACAGCGGCCGCCGACGCCGAGCCTTCCAGTCCGAATGGGTTGAGCCCGATGACGACGAGCGCCATGAACACAGTCGCTATGACGACGGCATCGAGTGAGGCACGTCCCTCGTCTGTCCAGTAGACGTCGTCGAGGTGCACCCACAGCGCGAACTCGTCGAGGGCCAGGCCGGCACCGATGCCGAACATCACTGCGGCGATCTGCGTGGCAAGCCCGGCGGGTGCCAGCGCGAACCCGAGAAATCCGCTGATGAGCATCAGCGAGATGCCCCACACGAGGTGGTGCAGGTGCAGCCCCGACTTCGTCTCGACGTTTCCCGGCCACCACGACACCTCGGCCCGGATCATGCGCGCGCTCGTACGGATGAACAGGAAGGAGGCGAGGAAGCCGAGCAGCACGAGCGATGCGTCGCCACGCCCGGGGCCGGCGGAGAGGTCGATCACGACCGTCAGCATCGTCACGGGTGCGATCCTAGCCCCGGCTACTCGTCGAAGTAGATCTTGAAGCCCTCGGCGACGGCTGCGAGACCCATGCTCCGGTAGAAGTCGTGCGCCTCCGCGCGGTGCTTGGCGGAGATCAGCTGGAGCTTGCAGCAGCCGGCGGCTCGCGCGAGCTCGATGAGGTGTTCCATCAGCGCCCGCCCGGCCCCGCCGCGGCGCTCCGCGGCGGCGACGATCACGTTCTCGACGATCGCCCAGGGCTCGCCGCGATGGGTCAGGTTGGGGACTATGAGCATGTCCGCGGTGCCAACGAGCCGGCCGTCGCGCAGCGCGACGGCGAGCTCGCGCGCGGGGTCGGCGATGATCTGCGCCAGCAGCGGCCCCGAGCTGGAGCGATCGCCGGGCGCGGCCGTCCGCCTGTCGCCGGCAAGCTCGCTGTAGAGCGAGAGGAGGGGGTCCAGATCGGACTCCACTGCGCGGCGAACGAGGATGTCTCCCACGGCCTGCAGTGTCCCAGAGCGCAGTCGGGATAGCGTCGGGAAGGCGGCGGGATCCTCCTCGAGGACGGGTCGCGGCGGGCGATCAGGACCGCGGCAGCGAGAGGCGATGCGAGCCCGCGATTTGCCGGCACATCCTCTCGTCGAGTCCGATGTCCTCCGCAGACCTCGGCCGGTCGGCGACGACCTCGGCGACCTCCGCGAGGATCGTCCGCCCTCGGCCTCGTGGCAGTCCGGCGACGTCTGCGACGGCGCGAAGGTCGGCGACGCTGAACCCGTCGCGCTTGCCGTTGATCCTCGTCCGGTGGCTGTCGCACCAGGGAGGACCACCCGCACGCCCCCGGGGAGGCGTACCCTGCATGGGGTGCGGACCAGCGGATGGGAGGGCGGATGAGCGACAAGCGCGTGGCGATCTACGTCGCCACCTACGAAAGCCGGGCCGATGCGCTAGCCGACTATGACGCTCTGCTCGACCTTCACGAGACCAAGCGCCTCGGATCCTACGACGTCGCGGTGATCAGCAAGGACGCCGAGGGCAGGGTGCACGTGGGCAAGCACGAGAAGCCCACGCAGCACGGCATCTGGGCGGGGGTGCTCGTGGGCACGTTCGTGGGTGTCCTGTTTCCGCCCGCCCTCGTCAGCGTCGCCGTCGTGGGTGGCGCCGCCGCCGTCGGCGGCGCGATCGGCGGCCTCGGCGGGCACTTCCTCGAGGGGCTCTCGCGCGGCGACGCCAAGGAGCTCGGGGACGCGCTGCGGGACGGAGAGGCGGGACTCGTCGTCATCGGGGAGTCGCATGCCGAGGATCTCGAACAGGCCCTCACTCGTGCGCAGCGATCGATCGAGAAGGAGATCGACGCCGACCCCGAGCAGCTCAAGCGGGAGCTCGCGGACGCCGAGCAGCAGCTCGCCCGGTCCTGAGCGAAGCCGCTTGCACATGCCCCCCGGGGCGCGGGCGGGTGGACACCTCGATCAGATCGCCGCCGCGGGGCCCCCTGCGATTGATCCCGGAGTGTTCGGGTAGCAGAAGCCCAGCGCCTGTTGAACGCCGAGCGAGCTCGAGCAGTGGGCGACCGTGTCTCTCCTCGACCGGGGAGTTCGAGCCGAGAGCTCATTCGGCAGGCGCGCATGACCACGTCCACGAGCCGATCGGAGGTAGATGAGATGCCGCCCCGCGGTGTGAAGAAAGGCAGCAAGCGCGACCGCCAGTATGAGCACATCAAGGACAGTGAGCGTCAACGAGGCGCATCGCTGAAACGTGCCGAGGAGATCGCGGCGCGCACCGTCAACAAGGAGCGCGCGCGCAGCGGCGAAGCCAGGACCGGCTCACGCACATCCACGGGCGAGATCTCCTCCGGCCGGCGCGGCGGCCTTCGCTCCGGCAAATCGGGGCCACGCCGACGCACCCGGGAACAGCTCTACCAGGAGGCACGCAGCCTCGGTGTAAAGGGCCGCTCACGCATGAGCAAGGCACAGCTGCAGAGAGCCGTCGAGAACAAGAGGCGCTGAGCGGGGACGCCGCTTGCAGTCCTTACGACGCGAGGCCGAGATTGGGCCGCCGGCGTATGCACGCCGGCCGAGGCTGTTGCGTGGTCCCGCTAGCGTGGTCGCCGTGGTGGACGTGGACGATCTTTTGCCGGTGAAGGCCGGGCCGGTCCCTGACCGGCTGACGATCTGGCCGGTCGACGACGGACGGTACGGCCTCGACGCGACATTCCAGGGAGCGACGGGGTACGAGCGTGCCAGGTCACATCAGGCCGAGCTCGAAGGCGACGGGGTGCCGCACACCTTCCGTCAGGAGCTCGACGGATCATGGACGCTGCGCTTCGGACCGCTACGCGCCGCCGAGATCGCGCGAGCGCTCTCGGCGTTCGTCTATTAGAGGTCTCGGTCAATGCTCACCCCGGCGGGGGCGGACAGGCTCGTCGCGGACGGGCAGGGACCCTCGACGGCCGGGGTGCCGGCGCATCCCGCGGACCCGACCGTTGGGCGGTGTCAGCCTTGTGCGGCGTGGGCAGGCCGGACGGGCCAGGGGCACCCTCGCGGTCGAGCTATTTCCTTGGTTTCGTGACGGGTGCCAGGGAGTTGCCGGGCGCGATTTCCGAGCAGTCCTGCGGCGCTGCCAGGCCGGTGAAGCGCCCGGCGAGCCAGGCCGCCGCCTCGGACAGCCACGGCACCGCGCCCTCGATGTGGCCGAGCTGCTGATATTCGGTGTATTGCACGCGCACGCCGCGTTCGCAGTACTCGCGGGCGAGACTGCGCACGTCGCCGGCGATCATGACGCCGTCGCCCGGCCCGATGCCCGGCTTGTCGCCGGAGGTTCCTTCGAGTTCGCCGCCGTTGCCCTGTCCGATCAGCAACGGCACCGACGGTGTCCCTTCACGGCCCATGATGAGCTTGTTTGCGGTGCGTACGTACACAGGGATGGTTTCCGGTGTCGGGTACTGGGGCTTGGCAAGCTCGGCCCAGGTGAGGCCGGGGACCGACTTCTTGTTCGTTATCGACACGTCCTGGTCCTCGTTCATGAGTTCCTGTCCGTATTCGGTGAGATACGGCGTGAGGTCGATGTGGAACGCGCGGCTCAGGCCGTCGAGAGACATCGGGATGACGGACGCCCAACTGCTGCTGCCTTCGATGTACTGCAGATTGTGTGCGGGGTCGACCAGCACGCCGCCCATCGCCGCCCCGACGATGTCCGCGTTGATTTCAGGGGCGTATGACGGCGCCAGCTGTGCGGCCCACTCGGTGGCGATGGCGCCGCCGGAGTAGCCGGCCAGCCCGATCTTGGTGGTGCCGGTCAGACCGGTGGCCGGGGAGCTGAGGGCCGCCCGCAGGGAGTCGAGCGTGTTGTAGCCGTAGACGGGCCCGGCGGAGAACGCGGCTTCCTCGCCCTCTGTGTCCGGAATCACGACGGTCTCACCCGCGAGCAGCGCCGGCGCGATCAGGACCGACTCGACCTGCGGTATTTCGCCCCCCGTCGGGTCCCCGCCGGAGATCGCGTAGGACGGGTCGTCTTCGGTGCTGAGGCTGTCGTAGAAGGATTGATAGGAGAGCGCGCTCGAGGTGATGCCTTTCACGGGCGGCAGGAGCACCGAGGTCACGTTGACGGTCGGTTTGCCGAGCTCGCTCGTCGACCGGTACAAGAGCTGAACGGCCGTCAGGGGCAGTTCGATGCCGACGACGTGCACGGGGACGGTGCGCGTCTTGAGCACCGTGCCGGGCGCGATGTGCTTCAACGAGGTCTTGCCTTCGTACTTGTAGAACGGATCCTGACTCGGTGGGCCCGCGGCCCGCGCGCCGGGCGCGAAAAGCGCCGCCCAGGCGATGGCCAACAGCACTACGAGCAAGCCGGCGCCCCGGCTCCACCGGCGCCCGGCGAGCAAGTCTGGCGCCGACGCGATTTCCCTCGTGGCCATCATATGTCTCCCCGCTCCTGTTGTTGCCGACCGAGTGAACGCCTGCGCCCACGTCGAGCACACCCTGGGCGCATCGTCCATACCCGCCATCGGGAGCAGGCAAACCTGGCCGCATCCTCGCCCGGGGTTCGTGCTCCCAGAGGAAACCCGACACCCTGGCCCATGACTCTGGGCGGCGCCGACGCGAAGAGGCCGCGGATCCCGGACCCCTCCGGTTGACGCTCAGCCCACGGGTGAGCGTCGGCATGGTCTGCGCACGCCCGCTGCGGCTCCCTGTCGCCGCACACCCGTCGCCGCCCGCGCGAGGTTCGTGCTCTCGTCTCGGCACCTCGCCAACGATCGAGAGACCGACTCGCGCCGGCGGACGGGCGCGTCAGACCGACGCGGGCAGGCGCACCTCGGTCAGGCGGAGGCTGTTGCCCGACGGGTCGCGGAATCCCGAGTCGATGCCGTAGGGGCGCTCCTCCGGCGCCTCGGTGAACTCGACGCCCCGCCCGCGCAGGTCCTCGTAGGACGCGTTGCAGTCGTCGGTTTCCAGGAACACGGTGCCGGCGAAGCCCTTGCCCATCAGCTCGCGCACCTGCTCGGCGGTCTCGGCGTCCATCACCGGCTGCTCGGGGATCGCCATCAGAACGATCGCGAAGTCGTCTCCCGCGAAGCCGACCGTCAGCCAGCGGAACCCGCCGAGCTCGGGCATGGTGACGTCGGTGCGCACCTCCATGCCCACCTTCTGCGTGTAGAACGCGAGCGCCTCGTCCTGGTCGTGCACCCAGAGCTGCGCGTTTGCGACCTTGATCATCGTCGTCTCCTTTTTTCTCGGCTGCCTGTCATGGGAGGCCGAAGTTAGAGCAGCACGCGTGTGCTGTCTTCTCGAAACGTGCGGTGTTGCGGGCGCCCGTACACGCGCAGCACGCACGCCGGAACGCGTGCCTGCCGGGCGGCGGGCGGGAAGCGCGCACGGTAGGCGGCGGGCGGCATCCCGAACATGCGGGTGAAGCTGCTGGTGAACGAGCCGAGGCTGCTCAGGCCGACCTCCCAGCACACGTCGGCGATCGGATGATCGGTCGAGCGCAGAAGGGCCGCGGCGCGCTCGAGGCGGCGCGTCAGCAGGTAGGCGTGTGGCGAGATGCCGAAGGCGCGCCGGAACTCGCGGCTGAAGTGCGCACGCGAGAGGCCGGCCGCACGCGCCATGTCGGCGACCTCGAGCGGCTCCGCGTAGTGCCTGTCGGCGAGGTCGCGGGCGCGAACCAGGTGTCGGGTGCGCGGCACGAAGGCCATCACCACGAGTATTCCACCCCGGCCAGCTGCCGGGTCAGGTGGCCCCTGTCAGCCACCGACTGCGTGACCGGCGGAGCCCGCGCCCGCCGGGGGGCCCCGGATCTGGTGGCGCAGCTCGCTGCCTCGACATAGACTCCCCCCCGAGAGCGTGGATCGAGAGGGGAGCGCAGCGATGGACTTCGGGGTGATGATGTTCCCGACCGAGTACGCGGTCGCGCCGGACGAGCTGGCGAGGATGGTCGAGCAGCGGGGATACGAGTCGCTGTTCTTCCCGGAGCACACGCATATTCCGGCCAGCCGCGCGACGCCCTATCCGGCGGGCGGCGAGCTGCCCCGCGAGTACTGGCACACATATGACCCGTTCATCGCGCTGACCGCCGCAGCCGCGGCGACGGAGCGGCTGCGGATCGCGACCGGCATCTGTCTGGTGGTCGAGCGCGACCCGATCACGACGGCGAAGGAGGTCGCTTCGCTGGACCATCTGTCCGGCGGCAGGCTGCTGTTCGGGGTCGGCGCGGGCTGGAACATCGAGGAGATGGCCAATCACGGGACCGACGGCTCCCGCAGGTTCGGCGTGCTGCGCGAGCGCGTCGAGGCGATGCAGCAGATCTGGGGCGAGGAGGAGGCGAGCTATCACGGCGAGCACGTCGATTTCGATGCGATCTGGTCGTTCCCGAAGCCGCTGCAGCGCCCCCACCCGCCGATCCTCGTCGGCGGCAACGGGCCGAAAGTCATCGAGCGCGTGCTCTCCTACGGCGATGAGTGGATGCCCAACGCGATGCCGGACGCGGAGGCGCTGCAGCAGCGCATCCGCGACTTCCGCGCGCGGTCGCATGAGGCAGGGCGCGGGACGCTCGGGGTGACCCTGTACGCAGCGCCCGGCAAAGCGCAGGCGATCGCCGCATACGAGCAGGCAGGCGTCGGCCGCTATGTCTTCCTGCTGATGTCGGCGGGACGCGAGGAGACCGAGCAGCGGCTCGACCATCTCGACCGCGTGATCGCGGAGTACCGGGGTACCTAGCCGGCGCCGCCCCCATCCGAGGCTCAGGCTACCTGCTATCGCGGGGTGCTATCCAGCCCTCGGCCACATGAACGAAGTGCATTCTCTGACTCGAGTGCTCGACAGCGAACGTGACGGTTCACGTGCCGCGGTGCTCTTTGTCGATACCGCGTCGTGGCGCTACGATCTCGGGGTATGCGGTGGTCTGGGGGGTTCCTGCTGGCGTGCAGCTGCTGCCTTGCCGGGTGGGTGCCTCCTGCGGCCGCATCTCGTTCGGCCAAGCCATCGAGTGCGCAGATCGTCCGCGCGCTCGTCGGGATCCTGCGCAGCGATGCCCGCCAGCAGACGCGTCGATCCGACGGGGCGGTGACCGTCACAGTCGGGTGCTGCGGCAGGCGGACGCTCCGGGTCCATTACCGCGTGCGCTTCGGCCCCCCCGTGCAGCGTGACAGCTACATACTGCGCCTCGAAACCGAGCATGGCCGCGTCGAGTCGCTTGCAGTCTCCGAATTCGTGGGCGAAGCCGAACACACAAATGGACGCGTGTGGCGCGAATCCCAGTTCGAATACACGATCGAGCGCGTAGGGCGTTCTCCGACCGGCTGGGGAGCAGGAGTCAGCTTCGGAGGAGGCGGCGGACGGCTCGACACTCCGCCCGGCGAAGCACAACAGGGCGACGCGTTTTACGATGCGTGTTCTCTACACGGCCCGGTACCGTTCAGCTTCTACCGCGAACTGGTCCTCATCCTCAGAAACGCCCGCCGTCATACCTCCTCGGCGGCAATCATCAATCCACGCTCGCATTGCCTCTGATGCTCGAGGGCTCGTGGGATACCGCCGCAAGGGGCAGGCGCGGGCCGGCACCCTCGCCGCCCCAGCCCCGGCTCCGGTAGAGATCGGGCACCGAGCCACTCAGGAGCCTCGGACCGCTCACAAAATAGCTCGGCGACGAAGCCCGCGTTCTGTCGAGCGTGCGAGTCAGTCGCCTCGCGTCATCGCCTGCAGGATACTCCCTGCCATGTCTGATGAGTCCACGACGACGCCCGACATGGTTGAGCTGACGCGGCGCCTGATCGGTGCGTTCAACAGAGGGGACGTGGAGGCGATCGGTAGCCTCGGTACCGAGGACGCGATCATGCAGGCGAAGGCGCTCGGCATCGGCTTCGAGGGCGAAGCAGAGGTGCTTGCGTTCGTTGCGGATTGGCTTGGCTCGTTCGAGGATCTCGCGTTCGAACTGCAGGAGACCCACGACCTCGGACACGGCGTCGTGTTCGCGGTGATCGACCAGAGTGGAACTCCACACGGCACCGTCGGCATCGTTCGGCAGCGGGAAGCGTGGGTCATCGTCTGGGCAGCGGGCCTGATCGTGCAGCTCAGCTCTTACACCGACATCGATGAGGCGCGTGTTGCCGCGGACCGCCTTGCCGAGGAACGGGGGTAGGCGGTGCCGCAGGAGAACGTGAGATTGGTTGAGCGCGCGATCGCGGCGATCAACGCGAGGGACATCGAGGGCTATCTCGCCTGCTGCACTGAGAACGTCAAGTTGGAGACGCAAATGGCGGCCGTTGGAGGGGTGTACGAAGGACTCGACGGCATCGGGCGTTTCTTTACGGACATCGAGGAAGCCGGACCCGATTTCTGCATCGAGCTTGACGGCGTGGAAGAGGTCGATGGCAAGCGGGTGATCGCGTTCATGCACACCAGTTCCACGGGCCGCGCCAGCGGGCTTCGCATGGCCTACCACCAAACCAATGTGTATGACTTGGTCGACGGCAAGATCAGCCACATTCGCATCTTCGTCGACCGTCAGGAGGCCCTCAAAGCTGTCGGACCGGCGGAGTAGGCGGTGTCGCAGCAGACCGATACCGTGGTGGGGCGGTCCCGTCGATGCCCACAGCCGGCGACGCTGACGTTCCACGAGCCGTCAACGCTGCACAAGAAGGCGTAGTTCCGCCACGGCAGGGCGTCCCGGGGTTCTGACGGATCAGAACCGGGGGGTCAGCGGGACCGGCGCGCGCGGCACGACGGCGCACGACGAGCCCGGGGGGCAACATGGCTCTCCTCGCTCGTGGCCTCGGGGCAGAGCCCGGAGGCGCGCGCAACGGAAGGTGTGGCCGAAGACTCGGCTAGCGAGACTGGTCAGTTTGAGTTGACGCGCGGCCGCGAACTCGCATCCGGCCGCGAGCAGTCCCGTAACGACCAGAAGTTGGGAGTCGTCGAGCGTGAGGATGCCCGTGATGCACCGCGAAGACTACGCCCAGGACGGCGAGCACAAAAAAGCCTGTTGTGGGCTTCGGGCCACTGTCAGGCACCCGCAGAAGCCTACGCCGCGAGCCACCAGATCGAGAGCAACCCGCAAGGCATCCGTCGTCTGGCGCTCGCTGGGGAACCATACGCCCGCAGAAGGACCGTCGACCAGCAACTCGGACTCCGCCATGTCCGCCGTCGCGTGCATCAGGGCTGCAAGGAGAGTCCCGCGCCAACACAGTAGACGTTCCGATCGCGGTCGGGTATCGGCGATGGCATGCGGCCAGCCTCACCGGGGGTCGGATACCAGGCTCACCTCGAGAACCTCCACCGTCTACTTGCTGGGCTCGACACCCTACTTTCGGGACAAATTCGGGACAAAGTCCGCTACCGAGCGAACGCCGGTGGCGGCAAAACCCCTGCCTTGCGGGGTATTCGCGATGCCAGAGGAGGGACTCGAACCCCCGACACGCGGATTATGATTCCGCTGCTCTAACCGACTGAGCTACTCTGGCGCGGCGCTGCGACGCGTTCGTCGTGAGTGCTCGGGTGATCCGCGCGCAGACGGCCCAACGCCCCGACGATCGCCCTGCACAGTCTACGCAGGCGGGGGACGGTGCCCGCGGCCCCCGGCGGCTGCGCGCCGCGGGCATGCAGGCTAGCCTCACGCCATGGAGCAACCCGTCCTGCTGGCGGTCCCGAACGTCTCCGAGGGCCGCCGGGAGGTGGGCATCGCGGCGATCGCCGCCGCTTTCGCCGGCGATGACGCGGCGGCGAGGTCAACCCAGGGAGCCGACGAGGGCCGGGGCGGCCGGGTGCGCCTCCTCGACGTCCACTCCGACGCCGATCACCATCGCTCGGTGTTCAGCCTGGCCGGACCGCCGCGCGCGCTCGCAGACCGCCTGCTCGCGGGCGCCGCGGTCGTCGTGGCGAGCGTCGACGTGATGGCGCGCGCCGGCTCAGGATCGGAGCAGACAGGCCAGCATCCGCGTGTGGGGGCGCTCGACGTGGTCCCCATCGTCTATCTCCGGGAGGACGCGCGGGGCGCAGCCTGTGCGGAGGCGCTGCTCGTCGCCGACCGCATCGGCGATGAGCTCGGGGTGCCGGTGTTCCTCTACGGGGAGCTCTCGGCCGAGGAGCCGGCGTCGGTGCGGACACGCGCCGAGCTGCGGCGCGGCGGCATCCGGGGGCTCGAGCTCGCGATGGCGGCCTCCGGGGCAGTCGAGCCGCTCGTGCCGGACTTCGGCCCCCGGCGCATGCATCCCAGCGCGGGCGCCACGCTGGTGGCGGCCAGGCCGCCGCTCGTCGCTTTCAACGTCACGCTCGCACCGCCGGCCGGCATCGCGGACGCGCGGGCGATCGCGGCGCACGTGCGTGAGGGTGGCGAGGGGGGGCTGCCGGGCGTGCGCGCGATCGGCGTCGAGCTCGCGGGAGGCGTCGCGCAGGTCTCCACCAACGTGGAGCGGCCGCTCACGGTCGCGCTCGCCGAGGTCGTCGCGGCGATCGCGGCGCAGGCCCCGGTGGCGGCCGCGGAGCTCGTCGGCCTCGCGCCCGCGGCCGCGCTCGAGGGATTTCCGCGCGATCTGCCGATGCCAGGGTTCGATCCCGGACGCCAGATCATCGAGAACGCATTAGGCTCCCTTTGATGGCTCAGACCAAGCGCAAGCGACAGACCAAGCACCGCGGCAACGCAGCCGGGGTGGTCGAGTCGCGCGGGCGCACCGGCCGCAAGCCGACCAAGGCCGAGAAGAGCGGAGACCCGCGCGCCCTCGCGCGCGAGAAGCAGCAGGCGATCGACCGCCGCGACCGGCCGCCGACCTGGCGGGGGGCGTTCGTGCGCGCGATGATCGCCGCAGTGCTGATGCTGTTCGTCCTGCTCATCTTCAAGCTCGGCAAGCCCAACCAGGCAATCGCGCTGTTCCCGATCGTGCTGCTCATCTACGTGCCGATCAGCTTCTACACCGACCAGTGGATGTACAACCGCCGCATGCGCAAGAAATCGGGGCGGGACGGTGGGCCGAAGGCGGCGGCGCGGTGAGCGGGCTCGACGTACGTGCCTTCACAGTCGGCCCGGTGCAGGAGAACACCTACATCCTTCGCGCGGACCGGGACGCCGCCCGCGCGGTGATCGTCGACCCCGGCGATGAGCCCGACCGCCTGCTCGCGGCCGTCAGCGATCTCGGCGTCGAGATCGAGGCGATCCTCCTCACGCACTGCCACTTCGATCACATCGGGGCCGTCGCGCCGATGGCGCGCGCCACCGGCGCGCCCGTCTACTGCCCGGAGATCGAGCGTCCCCTGCTCACCGACATCATGCGCTGGGTGCCGCCGGGCTTCGGTCCGTTCGAATCCCACGAGCCCGAGCACACCGTCGGCGGCGGCGAGCGGCTCAGCTTCGCCGGCGTCGACTTCGACGTGATCTTCACCCCGGGTCACAGTCCGGGGCACGTGACCTACGCCGTGCCGGGTGCGCTTCTCTCCGGCGACGTCCTCTTCCAGGGGTCCGTCGGGCGGGTGGATCTGCCGGGCGGGGACTGGGCGACGCTCGAGCGCTCGATCGAGGACCTGCTGCGGCGCTACCCCGAGGAGACGGTGATCTACCCGGGCCACATGGGGGTCACGACGCTGGGCCGCGAGCGTGCCACGAACCCGTTCCTCAGCGAGCTCCGCGAGCGGCTGCCTCCCATCGAGGCCGCCGCGGACTCGCCGGCAGCCGGACGTTGAGCGGCTCCAAGCTCAAAGTTCCGCGGGGCACCTTCGACGTGCTCGGCGAGCAGGCGAGCGCCCGCGCGGTCTTGGAGGCGCGCGCCCGCTCGATGCTCGAGCGTGCGGGCCACGAGCAGATCGAGACGCCCACGTTCGAGTCGACCGAGCTGTTCGCGCGCGGGGTGGGGGCGTCCACGGACATCGTGCGCAAGGAGATGTTCACCTTCGAGGACGCCGGCGGCCGCTCGCTCACGCTCCGTCCAGAGGGCACCGCGCCGGTCTGCAGGGCATACGTCGAGCACGGCATGCACAAGCGCCGCCAACCGGTGAAGCTCTGGTACCTCTCCAACTTCTTCCGTCACGAGCGCGCCCAGGCGGGCCGCTACCGGCAGTTCACCCAGGTGGGAGTCGAGGCCCTCGGCTCGGACGATCCGGCGATCGACGCCGAGTCGATCGCCCTGCTGGCGGCGCTGCTCGCCGATCTCGGCGTGCGCGAGGTGCGGCTGCGGCTCTCGAGCCTCGGCGGCCCCCACACCCGGGCCGAGTACCGCGAGCGGCTGCAGGCCCATCTGCGCGAGCACGAGCGCCAGTTGTCGGAGGACGTGCGCGGGCGCATCGATCTCAACCCGCTGCGGGCGTTCGACTCCGATGACCCCGGCACGCGAGCGGTCATGCGCAGCGCACCGCGCCTGCTCGACCAGCTCAGCGGCGAGGACGCGGCACACTTCGCCGAGGTCAGGGACCTGCTCGACGCCGCGTGCGTCGTCTACGAGATCGACAGCACGCTCGTGCGTGGCCTGGACTACTACACGCGCACCGTCTTCGAGTTCACCTCCGACGCGCTCGGAGCACAGAGCGGCGTGGGCGGCGGGGGCCGTTACGACGGGCTGGTGGAGGAGCTCGGCGGTCCGCCCACGCCCGGCATCGGCTGGGCCGCCGGGATCGAGCGCATCATGCTCGCGGGCGGCACGCCGCCCGCCCCCTCATCGTCGGTCGAGCTGTTCCTCGCGCTGGAGCGCGGCGAGCCCGAGCTGCGGCGGATCGCCTTCGGTCTGCTCAGCGAGGCTCGGGCCGCGGGGCTGGCGGCGCAGATGGATCTCGGCGGACGCTCGCTCAAAGGCCAGCTGGGCCACGCCGAGGCCCTCGGTGCCCGCTTCGTAGCGATCGTCGGCGGCGAGCAGACCACGCTCCGGGACGTTCAGGCGGGCGAGCAGGCCCAGCTCGCCACCGACGCCGTCGTCCACGCGGTGCTTCGCGGTCATCACGCGCTCTGAGCGCAACCGGACACCTCAGCCACCTCACCGACCTGCGATGCCGGCGCATCGGAGCGGGCGCCGTGCGCCGGATGCCAGCCCCGCGGCGAGCCCCGCAGGACCGGGAGAAGCCGTCCAGGGCTCATCCCGCCGCTCAACTTCTTTGCGCCGAATGCCGAAGAGACCCGCGATGGCGCAGATCTCACGCCCATTCCAGATCGCCCTTCTCGGGGTAGTGCTCCTCGCGGGCGTCTGGCTGTTCGCATTCAACGGGCACTCGCAGACGCCCACCGCGAGCACGCCTGCCGCGACGCCCGCCCCCGCGGCCTCGTCCTCCACCTCTGCCGCCGCCGAGGAAAAAGCCGCGGCCGCCCCCTCGGCCGTCTATCACGGGGCGGCGCCGGGAGTGGCGGGCCTCACGCGGGCGATCGCCAAAGCCCACGGGGCCGTCGCGATCTCTCAGCAGAACGCAAAACAGCTTGAAGCCAACTCGGCCCGGGCGTCGAGCGCGAGCACCCCCGCAGCGCCCGCCTCGAGTGCCCCCGTGGCCACCCCCTCCGCGCCGACGACCCCCGCGGCAACCGCGACTGCGCCGAGTACCGCCGCGGCCGGCACCGTCAAACCCACCACCACCCGGGTCACGGTCAAGCACACGCCCGCGCACACGACGACCACCGTCGTCGTCAAGACGCCCGCGGCAAGCGCCCACAAGACCGCCTCGCAGACCGCGACACCGGAGCGTCAGACGAAGATCGAAGCCCAGCTGAAGGCCGGGGATGTCGTCGTGGTGCTGTTCTGGAACCAGAGTGGCGCCGACGACATCGCGGTGCAGCGCTCGGTGAGTTCGCTCTTCCGCGGCCACCAGAGGATCGCCGTCTACCAGTCGCGCGCCAACGAAGTCGCCTCCTACGGCTCGATCACACGCGGCGTCCAGATATACGGGACGCCGACCGTGCTCGTGATCGGCAAGAGCGGCCAGGCGGCCGTGCTCACCGGGCTCACCGACGTCTTCGCCATCCAGCAGGCGATCGACGAAGCACGCGGCTCCTAGCCCTAGACTCGTCCGGGTGACCCCCGGTGAGCAGGAGCTCAGCAGCCATCTCGAACACCCGCTCGGGCGCGGCCACGTCCCCGATGACGCCTTCACCGGTGCGGCTGGCGGGGCGGCCTGCGGTGATCTGATCCGCGTCTCGCTCGCGCTCGAGCCCGGCGACGCCGAGGGGCGCATCCGCGACGCCGGCTTCGACGCCAGCGGCTGCGGCGCCACGATCGCGGCGGGGAGCGCGGCGGTCGGGCTTCTGCGCGGCACCCCGCTGCTGGGCGTGGCGCGCATCGGCGCCGGGGAGATCGCCGAGGAGCTGGGCGGGCTCAGCGCCGCCAAGCGCCACGCCGCCGAGCTCGCCGCCGACGCGCTGCATCGCGCGCTCGGCGCGGCCGCGCGCGCCCGGGCGGCGCTGGCCCCCCGCCCGGATCGCACGCTCGTGGCGATGAGCGGAGGCGTCGACAGCGCCGTCGCCGCGCTGCTCCTCGCCGAGCGCGGCGCCCAGGCCGTGGGGGTGACGCTCGAGCTGTGGTCGGACCCCGAGAACGACGGCGACCTCAGCTGCTGCTCGGCCCAGGCGGTCCGCGGCGCGCGCGAGCTTGCCCACCAGCTGGGGATGGCGCACCTGTCGATCGACCTGCGCGCCGAGTTCCGCGCGGGCGTCGTCGAGCACTGGCTCGCCGATCACGCCGCCGGCCTCACGCCGAACCCGTGCGTGCGCTGCAACGGCAGCGTGCGGCTCGACGCGATGCTCGAGCTCGCCGACCGCCTCGGCTCGCGCACGCTGGCGACCGGGCACTACGCGCGCGTTCTGGACGCGCCGACCGCACCGCTGCTGCGGACGGCCATCGACGAGGGCAAGGACCAGAGCTACGTGCTCTCGGCGCTCGCGCCCGCGTCGCTCGCGCGTCTGCGCTTCCCGCTCGGCGGCCTGCACAAGCAGCGCGTTCGCGAGCTCGCCGGCGAGGCCGGCCTCGCGGTCGCCGGCCGGCGCGACTCGCAGGACCTCTGCTTCCTGGCGGGCACGCGCAACGGCGCGTTCCTGGAGCGCCATGGCGGTCTCGGGAGCGTGCCAGGCGCGATCCTCGACACCGAGGGGCGCACGCTCGGCGAGCACCGCGGCGCGCATCTCTACACCGTCGGCCAGCGCCACGGCCTCGGGATCTCCGCGCCCGAGCCGCTGTACGTGCTCGCCACCGACGCGAGGCAAACACGGTGACGGTGGGTCCCCGCTCAGAGCTGCTCGCGGGCGGGCTGCTCGCGCGCGAGGTCACCCTCCATCGCGCGGGCGACTGCGTGGACGGGGTGCGCGTGCGCGCGCACGGGCGCACGCTCGCCTGCCGTCTCCCGCGGGACCTGCGCAGCGGGCAGCCACGCGCAGGTCTCGATCGAGCTCGCCGAGCCCGCCGAGCGCACCGCACCCGGCCAGATCGCCTGCCTGTATTCGGGTGATCTCGTGGTCGGCCACGGCACCATCGCCGCCTAGCGCGCGGGAGGCGGCCTAAGATCCTCTCGCAGGATGACCTCCGACGAGATACGTGAGCGCTATCTGAGCTTCTTCGAGGCCCACGGCCACCGCCGTGTGCCCTCGGCGTCGCTGGTGCCCTCGGCGCACGACCCCTCGGCGCTGCTCACGGTGGCGGGCATGCACCCGCTGAAGCCCTACTTCCTCGGGCAGGAGACCCCGCCGGCGCCGCGCCTGACGAGCTGCCAGAAGGTCTTTCGGACCGTCGACATCGACAACGTCGGCAACACCGCGCGCCATCTCACCTTCTTTGAGATGCTCGGCAACTTCTCCTTCGGCGACTACTTCAAGGCCGAGGCGATCGCGATGGCCTGGGAGCTCTCGCGCGAGGTGTTCGCCTTTGCGGAGGCCGACATCTGGGTGACCGTGTTCGCCGGCGACGAGGAGCTCGGGCTCGGCCCCGACCAGGAGGCGATCGACCGCTGGCTCGACGTCGGGGTCGCGCGCGAGCGGATCGTCGAATGCCCGCGCTCGGAGAACTTCTGGCAGGCCGGGCCGAGCGGTCCGTGCGGGCCCTGCTCGGAGCTCTACTTCGACCGCGGCGTCGCGCACGGCACCGCCGGGGATCTGCCCGGCGGCGACAACGAGCGCTTCCTGGAGTACTGGAACCTGGTGTTCATGCAGTTCGACCAGCAGCCCGCCGGGTCCGGCTCGGTGCTGCGGCCGCTGCCCGCCAACAACATCGACACCGGCCTCGGTCTCAACCGTCTCGCCGCGATCCTGCAGGGCAAGGACTCCGTCTTCGAGACCGACCAGTTCATGCCGCTGATCGAGCTCGGCGAGCGCCTGTCCGGCACGAGCTACGGCGAGAGCTTCCAGACCGACCGCGCGCTGCGGATCCTCGCCGATCACTCCCGCGCGATGACCTTCCTGCTCGCCGACGGCGTCGTGCCCTCCAACGAGGATCGCGGATATGTGCTGCGCCGCGTCATGCGCCGCGCGATCCAGCAGGGACGCGCGCTCGATCTCGCACCCGGGTTCCTCAACCGGTACGGCGAGCGAGTGCGCGAGGTCATGGGCGGCCCCTACCCGGAGCTGATCGAGCACGCCGAATCGATCGACATGTGGCTGTCCGCCGAGGAGGAGGGCTTCGGCCGCACGCTCGAGCAGGGGCTCTCGACGCTCAGAGAGCACATCGAGCGTGCGCGCGAATCGGGCGGCAGCTCGGTTCCGGCCGAGGAGGTCTTCCGCCTGCACGACACGTTCGGCTTCCCCTACGAGCTGACGAGCGAGATGCTCACCGAGGAGGGGCTCTCGATCGAGGGCGACTTCGAGGCGCTCATGGAGCAGCAGCGGGAACGAGGACGCGCGGGTGCGCGGGCCGGGGGCGTGTCGGCCGGCGCCGAGGCCGGTGACGCGCGCGCGCAGGCCGGCTCCTTCGCCGGGGCGGCCGGGGTCGCGACGCGCTTCACCGGTTATGAGACCGAGGAGCAGCAGACAGTCCTCGCGGCGGTGCGCGATGTCACCGACGGGGGCCACGTCGAGGCCGGCAACGGACACTCCGCCGGGGCGAGCGCCGGGGACCGCTTCCTGGTGAAGCTCGCCGAGTCGCCCTTCTACGCGCCCGGCGGAGGCCAGGTGGCCGACGTGGGCACGATCGAATGCCAGGATGGAGACTGCCGCGCACGGGTCGAGGACGTCTTCCGCCTCGGCGAGGACCAGGCGCTCGCAGTCGTGCTGGAGCAGGGTGAGCTGCACCCGGGCGAGGCGGTGCTCGCGCGGGTCGACCGCCGCGCCCGCCACGCCACGGAGGCCAACCACACCGCCACCCACCTGCTCCAGGCAGCTCTGCGGCAGAGGCTCGGCGCCCACGTTCGCCAGGCCGGCTCCTACGTGGGCCCCGACAAGCTCCGTTTCGACTTCAGCCATGGCCAGGGCATGACCGTGCAGGAGTTGCGCGACGTCGAGGATCAGGTCAACGAATGGATCGCCCGCAACGACCCCGTCCGCCCGATTACGACCACGCTCGACGAGGCCAGGAGCCTTGGCGCGATGGCACTGTTCGGGGAGAAGTACGGCGATGTCGTGCGCATGGTCGAGATCGGCGAGGGTGACTACTCGCGTGAGCTCTGCGGCGGCACCCACGTGCGGTCCACCGCCGAGATCGGGCCCTTCAGGATCCTCAGCGAGACGTCGAGCTCGGCCAACGTCAGGCGTATCGAGGCCGTCACCGGGCCGCAGGCGACCGATCTCCTGCGGGAGCACGATCGCCTCCTGCTGCAGATCGCCGCCGAGCTGCGCGCGCGCCCCGAGGATGCACCGGCTGCGGCCGGGAAGCTCCAGCAGGACCGCAGGCGCCTGGAGAAGGCGCTGAAGGAGGGTGGCACCACCGGCGGGAGTACGGGCCTTCCCGATGTCGAGGCGCTCGCCGCCACAGCCGAGGAGGTCGCGGGAGCGGTGGTGCTGGCCGCGTCGGTCGACGTGCCCGACGCCAAGGCGCTCCTCGAGACCGTCGATCGCGTCAAGGGTCGGCTCGGCGACGCTGCGATCCTGCTTGGCACCGCCGCCGACGGGCGGGTCCATCTGCTTGCCAGCGTCGCCCCGTCGCTGGTCGAGCGCGGCGTCAGGGCGGGAGCGGTGGTCAAGGCCGCGGCCGAGGTCGTCGGTGGCGGTGGAGGGGGGCGCGACACGATGGCCCAGGCCGGCGGACGAGACCCGGAGAAGCTGGGTGCTGCGATCGACGCGGCCCGCGCGGTGATCGAGTCGGCGCTCGCGGGCTGATGCACGCGAGCTCGCCCGAGATGTGCCGGCAAGTCGCGCCGCGCCCGGCCGCCTGAGCACCGATGCGGGTACTGGCGCTCGACTACGGCAGTGCGCGCTGTGGCTGCGCGCTGAGCGATCCGACCGGCACGATCGTCACCCCGATCGAGGTCGTCGAGCGCCCCGCCAGCAGGCGCGGGATGGCCAGGCTCCGCGATCTGGTTCGCCGGCGCGAGGTCGAGCGGGTCGTCGTCGGCCTCCCGCTCTCCCTCGGGGGAGAGGACACCGAGCAGACGCGTGAGACACGGGCCTTCGCCGCGGCTCTCGCGCAGCGGCTCGGGGACGGCGTCGCGGTGGAGATGCACGACGAGCGGTTCACCACGCGCATGGCCCAGCGCATGGACGGCCCGTTCACCGCCAGCGAGGATTCGCGGGCGGCCGCCCACCTGCTCGAGAGCTGGCTGGCCTCCCAATCACGTTAGGGTCCCTGGTCTTGTCTCGCGGCGATCGATCACGGCAAGGGCGGGAACGCTCCGCAGAGGAACGCGAGCGCGACCGCGAGGAGCGGGCGCGCCGGCGCGCCAGCCGCACCGGGGGCAAGCCGGCCGATGCGATCGAGCCGGATAACGCGATCGAGCCGCTCCGCCGCACGGAGCCCGAGGCCGATCTCGCGCAGGCGCCGTCCCCGTCCGCGTCCCGGCTCGCGCCTGATGCCGCCGCGTCAGAGGCCGCGGCGTTCGAGGCCGCGACGCTCGAGGCCGCCGCCTCCGAGGCCGACGCCGCGTTCGAGGCCGCGACGTTCCAGGGCGCCGCCTTCGAGGCAGGCGCACTCGATCGGCGCGCCTCGCATGAGCCCGCACCCGGCGAGCCGCTCCCGGAGCCGATCGACACCACGCAGAGCGACGAGACCGAGATGCACGCCCTCCGGGATCCGGCTCACGTGTACGCGCAGGAGGACCCTCCGCTGAGCGCCGCCGCTTACGAGCGTCGGCACGCGCCTGAGCACGAGGCTGCGCCGGAGCCCGAGCCCGAGCCCGCGACGGAGCACGTGCCGGCGCCGGAGCCCGGGCACGAGCTCGCGAGCGAGCACGAGCCGGCGGCGCAGCAGGTGCGCGTGCCGGAACACCCGATCGACCCCGAGCCGGCGCTCGGGCCGGGCTCGGCGACCGCGCCGGATGCGACCCCGGAGAGCGGACCGGAACCCGATCCCGCTGCTTCGCCGGCCCCGCACGAGGTGCCCGCGGCCGCCTCGCCGCGCAGGGCCCGGCCGGGACGAGGAGCGCGTCGCAGCCCTGGCGGACACTCGCGTGGGTCAAGCGCCCACCGGGGAAGACGCTCGCTCGCGGCGCGCCTCGGGGCGGTGGTGGCGCTGCTCGCGGTCGGCGCGGCGGTGGTCCTGCTGATCCACTCGCTGACGGCCTCGGAAGCCAAGCCGGTGGCGGCCCCGGCCGTGGTGAAGGTGCTGATCCCCGAGGGCGAGACCCGCGCCCAGATCGCCCAGATCGCAGCGCACTACGGACTTCGGGGCAACTACCGGTTGGCGTCGCGGCGTTCGCCGCTGCTCGACCCCGCGCACTACGGCGCACCCGCCAACACCCCCGACCTCGAAGGCTTCCTGTTCCCGGCCACCTACGACGAGTACCCGGGGGCGCCGGTCAGCCGGCTCGTGAGCGATCAGCTCACCGCCTTCAACGAAAACTTCTCCTCGAGCATCATCGCCCGTGCGCACGCCCTGCACGTGACCCCCTACCAGTTGCTGATCGTCGCCTCGATGGTCGAGCGCGAGGCACTGATCCCGGGCGACCGGGCGAAGATCGCGGCGGTGATCTACAACCGGCTGCGGCTCGGCATGCCGCTCGGGATCGATGCCACCCTGTACTACGCGGTGGAGCTCGAGAAGGGCATCGCTACCTACACCCACGAACTCACCGAAGCCCAGCTGCACATCGACTCGCCCTACAACACGCGCACCCACGTCGGCCTGCCGCCGACGCCGATCTCGAACCCGGGCCTCGCCTCGATCGAAGCCGCGGCCAATCCCGCGCATGTGCCCTACCTCTACTACGTGGCCGGCGCGGACGGTTGCGGAGAGCAGGTCTTCTCGAACACGCTCGCCGAATTCGAAGCCCACGACGCCGAATACAAGGCGGCGGTCGCCAAGAACGGCGGACACCCGCCGAGCTGCAAGAAGAGCTGATGCCCAGGCTGGGCGTCCTCGGCTGGCCGGTCGCGCACAGTCGCTCGCCGGCGATCCACAACGCCGCGCTGGCGGAGCTCGGCATGGACGGCTGGCGCTATCAGCGGCTGCCGGTGCCTCCGCGGCTGTTCGAGGAGACCGTCCGCGCGCTCGGCGGCTCGGGCTTCGCGGGCGCCAACGTCACGATCCCGCACAAGCACGCCGCGCTGAAGATCTCCGATCGCGCCAGCGAGGCGGCGCGGCAGATCGGCGCCGCGAACACGCTCACCTTCGCCGAGGACGGAACGATCTCCGCGGAGAACACGGACGCGCCGGGGCTGATCGACGCACTCGGGCGCTCGCCGGCGGGCAGCCGGGCGCTCGTGCTCGGAGCCGGGGGCAGCGCGCGCGCGGTCGTGTGGGCGCTGCGGGAGGCGGGCGCCGCCGAGGTCTCGGTTTGGAACCGCACGCCTGAGCGCGCCCGGCAGCTCGCCCGCGACCTCGGGGTGCGCGCCGTGGGCGCGCCCGAGCCGGCCGATCTGCTCGTCAACTGCACCTCCGTCGGGCTCGATCCGGGGAGCGTTCGCGATGCCCCCTCCGAGCCGTCGCCGGAGACGGCCTCGACGGTGCCGCAGGGCGCCGGAGAGCCGACCGCCAGAGGCCCACTAGAACGCTCGGCCACTGAGGATTGTGCGCTCAACCAACTCGGATTGACGTTCGATCAACTCGGTGAGTACTCCTATGTCGTCGACCTGGTCTACCGCTCTGGATCCACACCGCTGCTCGCTGCTGCGCGAGCACATGGTGCGCGCACGCTCGACGGCCTGGAGATCCTCGTCGCGCAGGGAGCTCTCAGCTTCGAGCTCTGGACCGGCAGGAAGGCGCCGCTCGAGGTCATGCGCGGCGCCGCGCGCGAGGAGCATCCGGCCGGGTAGCGCGCCGCGGCCGGAGGCGCGCGCACGATGAAGGACGCGCAGAAGACCGGTCCCGACCTGCATGCGATCTTCGGCATCGACGGCGATCCCGAGGCGAGCAGCGAACCCGTCATCGCGCTCGAGCGCACGGACGCCCCAGACGACGACATAGACCTCGACGCGCTCGCGGCCGAGCGCCCCGATCTGGCACTCGACAGGACGGTCGAGCTGGATGATGTGATCGACGAGCCGCCGCCGGATGAGGCGCTCCAGCCCGAAGCCGACGAGAGCGCCTGGTCGGGCATCACGCGTCCCTCGCGGCGGGGGTCCTCGCAGCGCTTCCTCACGGACGTGATCGTCGACATGGGGCTCGCCTCGCGCCAGCAGGTGGAGGAGGCGCTGGAGACCTCGCGCAGCTCGGGCACCACCCCCGAGCGCGTGCTGCTCGAAAAAGGCGCGATCAACCAGGACGGCCTCGCGCGAGCGCTGGCCGAGCGCTACGGCCTCGACCACCTCGACCTCGGCGTCTTCCAGGTCGACATGTCCGCCGCCAACCTCGTCAAGACCGCGGTCGCGAAACGCTACCAGGCGGTCCCCGTGGCGTTCACGGACAAGCGCACCCTGCTGATCGCCATGGCGGACCCATCGAACGTGCTCGCGGTCGACGACATCGCGATCATGACCGGGTACGAGGTCCGCGTGGCGGTGGCCCCGCCCGACGACATCGCCAACCTCGTCTCGCGCCTGGACCGCCTCGACGATGTCGTGGGGGAGTCCGCCGACCCGGTCCAGGAGGCCGAAGAAGAGGCCGAGGTCGTCGCCCTGCACGAGACCTCGGACGACGCGCCCGTTGTCAAGCTCGTCAACCAGATCGTCGCCCAGGCGGTCGAGCGGGGCGCCTCCGACATCCATCTGGCGCCCGACGGCAAGGAAGTGCGCGTGCGCTTCCGCGTCGACGGCGTGCTCCAGGACATCACCACGGTCCCCCGGAAGATGGCCGCCGGCGTGGTCTCGCGCATCAAGATCATGGCCGAGCTCAACATCGCCGAGAAGCGTCTCCCTCAGGACGGCCGCGTGGGGCTGGTCGTCGACGGCCGCCACGTGGACCTGCGCGTGGTCACGCTGCCGAGCGTCCACGGCGAGGGCATCGTCATGCGCGTGCTCGACAAGGCCTCGGTGGTCGTCGAGCTGGACAAGCTCGGGATGGCCGATCCCGAGCGCGAACGCTTCGAAAAGGCCTGTCGCGAGACCCACGGCTGCGTGCTCGTCACCGGACCAACCGGCTCGGGCAAGTCCACGACCCTGTACGCGGCGCTGAAGCTGCTCAACACGCCCGAGAAGAACATCATCACGGTCGAGGATCCGGTCGAGTACGAAATGGACGGGCTCACCCAGGTCCAGGTCGCCGCCAAGGTCGGGCTCACCTTCGCCATGGGGCTGCGTTCGATGGTGCGCGCCGACCCCGACATCATCATGGTCGGCGAGGTCCGCGACCGTGAGACCGCCCAGATCGCCGTGGAGTCGGCCCTCACCGGCCACCTCGTGCTCTCCACCCTGCACACAAACGACGCTCCCTCGGCGATCACGCGCCTGATCGAGATGGGGGTCGAGCCGTTCCTCGTCGCCTCGGCCCTCGAGTGCGTCGTTGCTCAGCGGCTTGCCCGGATGCTGTGCCCGAACTGCAAGCGGCGGACGATCATTCCCGCGAAGGTCCTGCAGGAGAACGGCTACAAGGCCCGCGTGGATCTCGAGGCCTACGAACCGGTCGGCTGCCGGCGCTGCGGCGGCAGCGGCTACCGCGGGCGCGTCGGGCTGTATGAGGTGATGCAGATGTCGCCCGAGATCCAGTCGTTGGCGCTCGAACGGCAGCCGTCGGAGGCGATCCGCGTGATCGCGATCCAGCAGGGCATGACCAGGCTGCGCGACGACGGGCTGCTCAAGGTCAGGCTCGGACGTACCTCGATGGCCGAGGTCGCGCGCGTCATCGGCACCAACTGACGCTAGAACTTTCGTCCATCTCGCCGAGCCGGGTGTGCAAGGCGGGGGGTGCGAGGTCGATGGGCCAGACCATGGACATAGATTTCGCAGATCTTCTAATGGAGGTTGTCAACCGCCGGGCCTCGGATCTTCACCTGAGCTCCGGCGCCCGTCCCACCGCTCGCGTACGAGGACGGCTCACCCCGCTCGAGGACTATCCCGAGCTCTCCTCCACCGATACGCGCGAGATCATCTACTCGATCCTCACCGGCGACCAGCGCCAGCGGCTGGAGACCAACTGGCAGCTCGACTTCGCCTACTCGATCCCCGGCCACGCCCGCTTCCGTGTCAACGCCTACTACCAGCGCGGCGCGATCGGCGCGGCGTTCCGCCTGATCCCCTTCAGCCTCACCACGATCGACGACCTCGGGCTGCCCGCCGCCGTGCACGAGTTCACGCGCCGGCCGCGCGGGTTCGTGCTCGTCACCGGCCCCACCGGCTCCGGGAAGTCCACCTCGCTGGCCGCGATGATCGACGAGATCAACAGCACCCGCGAGGAGCACATCATGACGATCGAGGACCCGATCGAGTTCCTGCACGGGCACAAGAAGTGCATCGTCAACCAGCGCGAGCTCGGCTCCGACGCGCAGAGCTTCTCGATGGCGCTCACCGCCGCCCTGCGCCAGGACCCGGATGTGATCCTCGTCGGAGAGATGCGCGACCTCGACACGATCTCCACCGCGCTCACCGCGGCCGAGACCGGCCACCTCGTCTTCGCGACCCTGCACACGCAGGACGCCGCGCAGACGATCGACCGTATCATCGACGTGTTCCCCGCCCACCAGCAGGGCCAGGTCCGGGTGCAGCTGTCGGTCGCCCTCCAGGGCATCATGACCCAGCAGCTGCTGCCCAACGCGGACGGCTCCGGCCGCGTCGTGGCCACCGAGGTTCTCGTCCCCAACCCCGCGATCCGCAACCTGATCCGCGAGGGCAAGACGCACCAGATCTACTCCGTGCTGCAGACCGGCTCGTCGCTGGGCATGCAGACGATGGACGCCTCGCTCGCGGCTCTCGTGCGCCAGGGCAAGATCGCCCAGAAGTTCGCCGAGGCGCGTTCGTCCACCCCCGAGGAGCTCAGGCGCCTGCTGGGGGCGACCTCGCTGGCGGCGGCGTAGGCCGGGGAGATGGCCACCTACGTATTCAAGGCGCTGGATCTCGCCGGGGGCAAGGCCCGCGGAGAGGTCGAGGCCGACTCCAAGCAGGCGGTCTCCGACCAGCTCAAGCAGCGCGGCCTGGTCGTCCTCGACATCGCCGACAAGCACTCCTCGCGCGAGATCGAGTTCGGCTTCCTGAAGTCAGTCAAAGCGTCGGAGCTCGCGATCTTCTCGCGCCAGCTCTCCACGATGATCTCCTCGGGGATGAGCATCCTGCGCGCGCTCTACGTGCTCGAGGAGCAGACCGAGAGCAAATTCCTCAAGGAAACGATCGTCGCCGTGCGCAAGGACGTCGAGGCGGGTCTCTCACTGAGCGACTCGATGGCGCGTCACCCGAAGGTCTTCAACCCGCTGTTCGTGGCCATGACGCAGGCCGGCGAGACGGGGGGTGTGCTCGAGGACGCGCTGATGCGCGTCGCCGACCAGCTCCAGAAGGACGCCGCCCTGCGCCGCCAGATCAAAGCCGCGATGGTCTACCCGACCCTCGTGATCATCTTCGCGGTCGGCGTGATGATGGCGCTCGTCGCCTTCCTCGTGCCGGTCTTCGTGGGCGTCTTCAAGCAGTTCGGCGGTGAACTCCCGTCGCTGACCAAGGTCTCGGTGCTGCTCTCGGAAATCGTCACCGGCTACTGGTGGCTGATGTTCTCCGTCACGGGCGTCGTCGTGGCCATCTTCATCAAGTGGAAGAAAAGCACGTGGGGTCGCCGCCAATGGGACCACTTCCGGCTGCACGTGCCGATGAAGATCGGCTCGATCGTGCAGCAGGTCGCCGTGGCCCGGTGGTCGCGCACGCTCGCCTCGTTGACCGCGGCCGGCGTGCCGCTGCTGCAGGCCCTGGAGATCACAGGGCGCACCGGCGGGAACTGCGCCGTCGAAGAAGCGATGGACGGTGTGATCGCCTCGGTCAAGCGCGGAGGCACGATCGCCGCCCCGCTCGCACAGGCGCCGATCTTTCCCGCGATGGTCACGCACATGGTCGGAGTCGGTGAGGAAACCGGTGCGCTCGACGCCATGCTCGACCGCGTCGCCGAGTTCTACGAGGAACAGGTCGAAGCGTCCGTCAAGGCGCTCACCTCGATCCTCGAGCCGATCATGATCATCGTGATCGGCGGCATCGTCGGGTTCATCGTGATCTCGATGTACCTGCCGCTGTTCGAAGTCTACAACCACATCGAATAGCCAGCCGCTCGAGAGAGCGGAAACCGGGCCAGTAGCTCACCGCGGCAGGCACGCCTCGTTGCCCTAGCTGGAGGGGATGATCATCCCCCAGAAGGTGCACGTCGAGGTACCCCACGTGCCATGAACGTAGACGTGCTCGAATTTGGCGCGGAGTTGCCTCGCGCCGTCATGTCGAGGTCAGCGGCTTTTTTGCCGCTGGAGAGAACACCGGCTGTGCCTTCGTCCTCGTCAAGCTCATCGAGGCTTCCTTCTTGGAGGCTCGTCCCAAACGTCTGGATGGTGGTGGTGGCTTCGTGGGTCGTCACGAGCTCCGCCCTCACGAATATCGATTTGCACACCCCTATGACTTCGAGGCCGTTGGTCAGCCCGGCGATGGCACTTCGCTTTCCACGGGCACTTCAGCGGAGAACGAAGTGGCTCCGGGTCCCTGTGGACCCCGTTCGCCGTTCAGGCCCGGACTGCCCGGGGCGCCTGGTGCCCCGGCAGGACCCGTGGCACCAGGCTTGCCCTGAGGTCCTTGTTGGTCAAAGGCGATCGCCTTCTCACCCTTCGAGCACCGCTTGCCCGCAGACACAAGGCGGAGGTTGCCTCTCTTCGTTTGATAGCAACCGTGAATGACACCGCCTGGTCCCGAGATCGTGCTGGCGGCATACGCGCCGCCTCCGAGAGCGATGAACACGGCGACGGTCGACATGGCGTTGGCGTAAGTCAGGCGTCGGCGAAAGCGCATGTGAGCCCCTTGGTCTCGTTGACTATGTGCAGCATGACGGATGCGACCCGACACGTTGCCGTTCCCGACCGCGTTGGTCTTGCTCCGTTTCTTGGGCGCGGGTTTCGTCCTGGGCTTCGGGCTTGTGGGAGGGCTGATTGCTCACCAGCGTATACACGGAAGACGGCGTAGCTTAGCTACATGACTCCTCCGGAAGGACGAGCGCCTCGCCCGAAGGGAGGGGACCCGAACGTGAAGATGATGCGCCTGTCGCTGACGCCCGACGAGTGGCGCAAGCTGCGTGTGTGGGCCGCTGAGGACGACACGAGCATGCAGCAGATCGTCGGAGAGATTGTGCGACGCGAGCTTGCCGGCAAGCCGCGACAGGGGTTCTAGGTGGCCCGTCGCAGGAGCTTCACGAGCGAGCTCTACAGGGCTGCACCTCTGAGCGCGTCCGGCCGTGCGGTCCGTCAGGGCTACGCGCCGAGGCGTGCGAAGAACATCGTGATCGGTCGCACGCTTGGGCGTGCCGGATTCTGGAGGAGGCTGTGGAAATGATCTACGACGTCACAATGCCGCACGACCTGCGAGGCGTGCTCGGCAAGGAGTCGCTCACCACGGAGGAGGTCGACTCCTTCATCGCTGACGTGGACGCAGACCCGGCGGTCAAGCTCAGGCGCTGGAAGACGTGGAACCACAGGGCTACGGACCGCAGGGCGATGCGTGATGGCGACGATAGGGCGACTCGTGGAACTGCTGCGCAAGGAGTCCCACGTCGCGAAGGCCGCGGGCGAACAGGCCGCCGGCGAACGGCTCTACGAAATGGCCGAGGACCCCGGCGACATGAGCCCCGAGCAGGTTGCTTGGGTCGAGCAGGCGACCGACGACCAGCTCGTGGGGTTCGTCGAAGCCGCGCGCCGAGAGGAGGCTGATGAGTGATGGCGCCTTGTCAGCCGGATTCCACCTGGAACGCGCTCTGTAGAGCCGTCAACGGCTGCAGAGGGGATCGGGCTAGAAGCCGCCGATCCCCTCCAGGGCGATCCTACCCCGGGTCCCGCGCACGGCGCCAGGCGGAGGCACGGCTCTCCTCGGCCGCCTCGGACCGAAACACGTAGCGCATGTCGCCGCCCATGCGATCACGGTGCCAGGCGATCGCCTCGCCCTTGGTCGTGAAGCCCTCGACCGGCTGATTGGCGGCGCGAGCACCCGTGCGGTACTCGATCAGGAACCAGCGCTCGGGGGCGGTGGGCCCGTCAGGCATCCGCCCGCTCCCGTGTGCGCCGCTCCGCAGACATGCCGGCAGTATCCCGCAGGAGACGGGGGAGCTCACGGCGGGGACCCGGGTGCATGCTCGTGTCCGCGGGCTCGCCCGTGAGGCCGACGCGCGCGTGCCTCGGGGTCTCACGCAGTGCCCGGCGGCCGCGTTTAACCGGCACGTCATGGGCCGGGAGAACATCACGATCGTGCGCCGCGCCTACGCGGCCTTCAACAGCGGCGATCTCGCACGCATCACCGCGGTGATGCACCCGGAGTTCGAGACCACGGTCGGGCCGGAGCTCTCCGCCGAGCCCGACACATATCGTGGCCACGACGGGATACGCCGCTACTTCGAGTCCTTCCGCGAGGCGATGGACGAGATCCGCTTCGACCAGGAGGCGATTCGCCAGGCGGGAGCATCCGTCGTCGTCGCGGTGCGCCTCAGCGCCAGGGGACGCTCGACCAGGATCCACGTGGAGCAACGTCTCGGGCAGGTGTGGACCTTTCGCCAAGGCAGGGCCCTCCGGGTTCGAACGTTCAGTTCGTTTCCCGAGGCCATGCGGGCGGCCGGGTTGAGCGACCAGGACGTACCCCGTGCCGGTCGCGACCGCTCGGTGATGAGGCTCACAGACAGCACGGGCCGATCGCTCTAGCTTGCAGTTGTCTTCACGCGAAAGGAGCTGATCATGGATCGTCTGCTGCGAGCTCTGGCGTCAACAATGCTCTGGAGCGTCTGTGCGGCGCTTCTGCTGTTCGCACTGGAGGCAGTCGCAAGCGGCCAGGGTCCGTGGCTGCTCGTCGTCTGGGTGATCGCCACGCCGGCCCTGTACCGCGGCATGCGTCGGGTCGACCCGCGCGGCTGGCAGGCGGCTCCGCGACGGCTCGACCGCGGAGCCGGGCGGGGGTGAGGGCTCGGACGCGAGCCCTCCCGACGTCGAGCGCGAGCTCGGGTCCCGCCACCCGCTCAGTCCCGCCGCGCGGGGCGCCCCGACGGAGCGCCTCGAGCGTGTCGAGGCAGATGAGAATCCGCGTGATGCGGTGGTTGGTCGTTGCGCTCTCCGCCATTCCACTTCTCGGCCAGCGCGTGCACGGTCTCCACGTTCGTCTGCGACATGGAGGGCAGATATCCCGTCTCCGGTACGGCCATGCGCGGGCCGAGACTCGCCGCGTCCCGCCGTGTTGTGAGCAACATGGACGACATCGAGATGGACACCGACGCGATCCTCGAGGATCTCGACCCGCTGGCGGAGATCCCCCTGGATCTGCTCGCCGAGGACGACATCCTCGAGCAGGCCGGGCTGCTCGTGAGCTAGCCCGGGGCGCCCGCAGGCGCCCCCGTAGCGCACCGCGCGGCGGTCGCATCGATCGCGGCCGCCGCCCCCGGTCCACGCCTCACGCGATGCGCACGATCGTGATCTCCGAGTCCGCCTCAGCCGTCGCCCGGGCGCTCCTCGATGCGCACGCGGGGACCGTCGGCGGCGTGCTCGACGGAGAGCGAGCGGCGACCGGCGATCAGCTCGAGCAGCTCCGCTCCGACGAGCTCGCGACGCCATCCGCGCAGGGTCCGCACGTCGGCCTCCTCGCCCGTTCGCTGGCCGGCGACGATCGCCTGCAGGTCGGCTCTGGCGGCCAGCAGCTCGTAGGCGAGGCCTGCTTCGCGCGCCCGCGCGCGAAGCAGCGTCTCGGCGAGCGCGATCAGCTGAGCGTCGTTCGGCCGGGGCGCCGGGGGCCGTGGACGCTCCGGAGCCGGGTCCGGCGGGCGCTCGCGCCCCCTGCGCACCACGGCCAGCAGCTCCTCGGCGCGCCGTCCGCTCGCGCCGCCGCCCACCCCGCGGATGCGCGAGAGCTCCTCCGGGGAGGACGGTTTGCGCTTGGCGATCTCTGTCAGCGGGGCATCGCCGAGGACGCTCTGCACGGGCCGGTCCTGGCGCGCGGCCGTGCGCTCGCGCCACTCCACCAGCTGGCGGGCGACCGGCCGCGCGGCGGCGCTCAGGTTGGACGCACGGGGGAGCCGTGCGAAGATCGCGTCCAGGTCGCGCTCGTCACTCGAGCGCGCGAGCGGCTCGCACTCCTCCAGCGCCCACGCCAGCCGCCCGTTGGCGGACAGCCGCCGCTGCAACTCGGCTGCGAGCTCGAGCAGGTGCACCACGTCCTCGCGGGCATAGGCGAGCTGCTCCGGCGTCAGGGGTCGCGAGTCCCAGCGCGTGAAGCTCGCCGTCTTGGCCACGCGCAGCCCGAGCAGATCGCCCAGCAGCGACTCGTAGGAGCTCTGCGCCCCCAGCCCGGCGAATCCGGCGGCGACCTGCGTGTCGAACACGTTGCTCACCTCGGTGCCGAGGCGCCGCCGGATCAGGGCGATGTCCTGGCGTCCGGCATGCACGACCACCTGCACGGCGGGGTCGGCCAGCACCGACGACAGCGGCGAGGCGTCGAGGTCGTCCTCGAGCGGATCCACCAGCACGATGCGTTCGTCCGCGCCGAGCTCCTCGGGGATCGCGAGCTGGATCAGGCACAGGAGTGTGCGGTAGCGGCCCTCGCCCATGAACTCCGTGTCGAGCGCTATCCGGCCGGCGGCGCGCGCGCCATCAGCCAGTGCCGCGAGCCGCCGCGGGTCGCCCGAGAGGGTCATTCGCGCACCCCGGGCAGGCGGTAGAGAACGCCGCCCCTGGCCAGCCCCGCGCGGCGCGAGACGTCGGTCCCGTGGGCGCGCACCCACTTCACGGGGGCGGAGCACGCCGGGTTGACCGAGGATGCGGGCCCGCCGCAGAAGGTGTTCAGGAACGCATATCGGACCTTGCCTTCGGCGATCAGCCGGCGCAGCTTGGCAACCGATGTGAACACGCGGCCGTTGTAGGTGGTCAGCACGAGCACCGGGCGCGCGTCCTGGACGATCAACGACCCGATCTCGGTGGCCGACTCGGCCGCAAGCTCGTAGCGCGCGCTGCCCTGGTGGGCGCGCACGTAGTCGCTGATCAGGTGTTGCTCGTCGCTGGGAAGCGCCCCCACGGAGCCGGCGTCGGTGACGTGGTCGTGGATCGCGGTCACGTCGGCACGGACCGGTATGGCCAGCACCGCCACGAGCGTCATGGCCATCACGCCCGCCGGCGCCGCCAGCGAGCGCAGGCGGCCGGCGGAGGACAGGCGTGCAAGGGCCGCAAGGGCCACCGCCGCCAGCGCCGCGGCGAGGGCGATCCACCACACGCCCGGCCGGCCGTAGAGGAGACGATCGCCGTAGTAGACGATGACCAGCAGGCTGGCCGTGAGCACGGCGGGGCGCCAGCGCCCGATCGGGGTGGCCGCCCAGGCCACCCCGATCCCCAGCATCGCCGCCACGACCGGCGTGAACCCTTCCACGTAGCGAGGGTGGAGCCTGATCATGTGGCTGAACAGCACGATCCCGCAGAGCATCCACACGGTCAGGCCGGCAGCGCTCGCGCGCCGCACGCGCCGGCTGTTCTCGTCGCTGGGGGCGGCCGGGGCGGCGACGGCGGCGTGCTCGATGGTGGGCTCCTCCTCCGGCTGCCCCGCGGGCGGGCCGGCGCCGTGACCCGCAGCCGCGAGGATGGGGTGCTCGGCGGTCGCCTGGGAGTCCCGCTCGGCGGGATCGGCCGTGGCCACGGCCACGGCCGCCGGCTGCTCCTCCTCGTCTCGCCCGTGCTCCGCGGGAGGCGGGCTCGCGGCCGGTGTCCGTGACCGGCGGCGTCCGTCCGGCGCCACGAGGTCTCCCTGCCGGCGTCCGAGCCCCCAGATCAGCGCGGGGATTCCGAGCAGCAGTGCCGCGAGCACCTCCAGGCCGAGCCGCTCGCCGGATAGCGGGCCGATGCGGGCCAGCAGGCGGGTGGCCGACGGCGGCACGATCGGGATGTGGTCGCGCTCGGACTGCGTGGCCACCGGGTAGTGCTGTCCCGGGCTGTAGACAGTGCCCTGGGGTTCGGGCGATTTGCCCCCGAGCCGTTCGGTGCCGTTGAACACGAACGCGGCGTTCCACGCGCTGCCGTTGGTCGAGCCGATCGCATAGGGGCGTTCGCCGGCCGGGACCAGCAGCGTGGCCGTCAGCCAGGACAGCGCCACGGCGAGGTAGACCACCCCGGCGAGCAGCAGCTGCAGGATGCGCCTGCGCCGCGCCCCCGGCAGGCCGAGGTAGGCGAACACGGCGAGCCCCGGGAGCGCCACGAGCGACTCCAGCAGCTTGACGTTGAAGGCGAGCCCGAGCGCCACCGCCCCCGCGAGCAGCCACGCGCTGCTGCCCCGCTCGAAGGCGTGGACGATCAGCAGCAGGGCGAGCACTATCAGCGCCATCATCACCGCGTCCATCGTGTCGCTGCGGGCCGTGATCACCTCGACCGGCAGCACCGCGAACGCGACCGCCGCCGCGATCCCCGCCCCGGGGCTCCACATGCGGCGCACCGCCGCGAACAGCAGCGGCACGGCGATCACGCCCGCGAACACCTCCGGCAGCTTGAGCGTCGTCGATGAGAAGCCCAACAGCTTGACGCTCGCCACCTGCAGCCACAGATCGACCGGCGGCTTGTCGATCGAGACGCTCCCGCCCGGCTCGAACGCGCCGAAGAAGAAGTTGTGGAAGTTGAGCGACATGCTGCGCACGGCCGCGTCGTAGAACGGGTCGGGCGAGACGCTGCTCAGGTCGACCAGCCGCAGTGCCGCCGCCGCGGCGGTGATCAGCGCGATCGCGAGCCATTCCCATCGCTTCAGCGGTCCCTTCATGCCCGGAACGCTAGTCTCATCGTCAGGTGGCCAGCGAGCAGAGCGACAGCGAGGATCAGCCGGAGGTCTCTCATGAGCCGCGGGAGTGTATGGCCTGCCGCGGCTCCGGTCAGGTGATCTCCAACCTCGGAGGCACCGCCAGCCGCGTCACCTGCCCGTGGTGCGCAGGTGCCGGAGTGCGCGTCCCGGGGATCGACGCCCAGAGCAGCTGGCTGGCCGAGCGCGCCGACGCCGATACCGAGGGTGCGGACGCGGGGCCCGCCTCGGAGGCCGGCGCCGGTATGGCCCCGCGCGCGGGCTCGGACCCTGCCGCAGAGCCCGCAAGCTGACCTCGAGTGTCGGCCTGGGCGGGCAGCATGGCTGCCCCACTAGGGCATGTGTCCAACCTTTCGTGCAGCCATAAAGATCGCTTTCACCAGGGTCGATGCTCCGGCTGACAAGCCAGTGCCGAGGCCAAGGCAGGCATCCAATGTGATGCGTAGCAAAGCCGGCGGACCTCTGAAGGGGAACGCATCGCCGTTCGAGGCGATTACCGAGGGCTGGCGCCCTGTAACACGGATCCAGGAGGATTCACATGCTGTATCGACTGCGCCAGCGCTCAAGTGACGAGGGTGGTTTTACCCTCATCGAGCTTCTGGTCGTTATCCTCATCATCGGCATTCTTGCCGCGATCGCCATTCCGTCGTTCCTCAGCCAGAAGAGCAAGGCCACCGACGCTGCCGCGAAGGAGCTCGTGCGCACCGCAGAGACCACCGCGGAAACCTACGCCACCGACCACAACGGTGAATACGAAGGCATGACGACGAAAGCGCTGAACGAATACGAGCCGTCGATCCAGACGGCCGCGGGCAGCAACAACGCGTACATGAACGGCGAAGGCGCGACCACGGTTGCGGCCAACCACAAAGAATACACCGTCACCGCGACGTCCACCAGCGGCGACACGTTCACGATCTCGCGTAACAGCGAAGGTCAGGTGAAACGCACCTGCGTGCAGGTCACCGGCAGCAAAGGCTGCCCGAGCGGGGACTGGTAGGCAACGGTCCGAGCCCTGAGCCCAGGGCACAGGTAGACCAGCGGACACCCGCTGGAGCGGAGGGCGGCCCCAGGGCCGCCCTCCTGCTTTTCTCCCCGCCCGGGCCCTGGCATCAAGGAAGGAGTACCCCATGCCGATAGTCCCCCACATGTTCCACGCACGCCACAAGAGGGCCGGCAGCGAAGAGGGGTTCACCCTGATCGAGCTGCTCGTCGTGATCCTGATCATCGGGATCCTCGCGGCGATCGCGATCCCCTCTCTGCTGAACCAGCGGAGCAAGGCGACCGACGCCGCCGCCAAGGAACTCTCGCGCGCGGCGGCGCAGGCGGCCGAGACGTACTCGACCGACCACAACGGCGAATACGCCGGGCTCACCGCGGCAGTGGTGCACGAATACGAGGCCGCCATCCCGACGGCCGCGGGCAACAACAACGCCTATCTCAACGGCGAAGAAGCCGTCAAAGTGATCGAAGGCGGACATGGCTACAAGGTGACCGCGACCAGTACCAGCGGAGACACCTTCACCTACTGGAAGAAGGCGACCGGTGAAGTGAGCCGCACCTGCGAAGTGAAGGCCGGGAACAACCCGGGCGGCTGCCAGACAGGTGACTGGTAGCGCGTCCTCTCGGCGATGAGGAGCCCGCGGCCGGCAGCACCACCTCAGCACCCCGTCGGCCGCGGGGATCATCGCCACCGCGCCGCGCGCTCAAGTGCGGGCCGCAAAGCGCCGATCAGCTAGCCATGGAGGCCGTCACCTTTGCCGGCGTGCTCGGAGCCATCGTCGGGTCCTTCCTGAACGTGGTCGCCTACCGCCTGCCGCGGCACGAGTCGCTGATCACGCCCGCCTCCCACTGCCCCGGCTGCGGTACGCCGGTCAAGCCCTACGACAACATCCCCGTCCTGTCCTGGCTGCTGCTGCGTGGTCACTGCCGCAGCTGCGCGGCGCCGATCTCCCCGCGTTATCCGCTGGTGGAGGCGCTCACCGCCGCGCTCTGCGTGGGAGCCGTGCTCACGCACAGCTCCGCCGCCGGCATAGCGCTCGCCGTCCTCACGATCCTGATCGTCGTGCCGGCCGCTCTGATCGACCTCGAGCATCGCATCATTCCCAACCGCCTGACCGCGCTCGGCGCGATCCTGGCCCTGGCGATCGGCTTCGCTCTCGATCCCTCCGGCGAGCCCGAACGCCTGATCGCGGGCGCGGCCGCCGGTGGCCTGCTGCTCATCGCCGCCCTGGCCTATCCCGGCGGCATGGGCATGGGCGACGTGAAGCTGGCCGGCGTGATGGGCCTGTGCCTGGGCGCTGCGGTCGCTCCGGCGATCCTCATCGCGCTGATCTCGGGGACCGCCGCCGGCGCGGCGATCATCGCCAAGAAGGGCGCCCGCGAGGGCCGCAAGACCCGCGTCCCGTTCGGGCCGTTCCTCGCATTGGGCGCGCTCGTGGCCGTGTTCGTCGGGCAGGAACTCGTCGATCTCTACATCAATCACTTCGTTCACTAAAGCGCCGCCGCGTTGCCGCCGATATCCCCCGTGCGGCCGCTGGCCCCCAGTTCTGAAGCGCGCCCCCGCCAATGAAACTTCCTTCACGAATCCCCCCGATCAACCTCAAGCTCGGCGCCTCGCTCGGCCGGCGCGGAGGTCCCGACGTGGTCGGACTGGACATTCAGCCGGGCTTCGTGGCTGCCGTGCAGTCGCGTGTCAACGGCTCGATACTCGCCGAGCGCGCGGCCGCCATGCCGCTCGCCTCGGACACGATGCGCGACGGCGAAGTCCTCGACGACGGCGCGCTCGCGGACGTCCTGCGCGAGCTGTTCGCGGAGAGCGGCCTCGGCAAGCGGGTACGCGTCGGCGTGGCCAACCAGCGGACCGTGCTGCGTACGCTCGAGCTGCCGCCGGTCACCGACCAGAAGGAGCTCGCCGCCGCCGTCACCTTCCAGGCGCAGGACCAGGTTCCGATGCCGCTCAACAACGCGGTCCTGGATTTCCACCCGCTCGGTATCGTCGACACCCCCGCCGGACCCCGCCAGCGCGTCGTGCTGGTGGCCGCCCAGCGCGACATGATCGAGCGGCTGCTCACGGCGGTACGCCGCGCCGGGCTCACGCCGGAGGGCATCGATCTCTCCGCCTTCGCACTGATCCGCTCGCTCTACCGCCACGATCCCGAGCAGGTCGGTCGCGTGCTCTATCTCAACGTGGACGGGCTCACCAACCTCGCGATCGCCGAGGGCAAGATCTGCCGCTTCACGCGCGTCGTCGGCAGCGGCCTCGAGGGCATGGCCGTCGAGCTAGCAGAGCGCCGCGGCATCGCCCTGGTGGAGGCGCGCGAGCTGCTCGCCGGCGTCGACCTGTCGGCGCCCGCCCCCGCGCCGGAGCAGCTCGCCCCGGTCGTCGAGAGCCCCGTGCAGGCGCCCCGCCCGGTTGCCGCCGACGGGCCCGACGAGGGTGTCGAGCTTCCCGCAGGCCAGGAGGCGGACGGCCTCGAGGTCGTGCAGGCATACGCTCCCGAGCCCGAGCCTGAGCCCGAGCCCGAGCCGGAACCCGCCGTCATCGAGGCGGCCGGCGATGCCGACGTGTGGGCCGTGCTCGAGAATGGCATCCGCGAGATCTCCGGAGAGGTCCGCAACTCTCTGGACTTCCATCGCTCGCAGGACGGTGGCGGCGAGGTCTCCCACGTCGTCCTCAGCGGCGCCGCCGAGGAGATCAACGGCTTCGGTGATGCCCTCCAGCTGGCCCTCGGCGTCGAGGTTCGCAACCAGTCCGTCGGGCTCGTCGACGAGCGCGTCGGCCAGAACGTCTCAAAGCACCGCCTCGCGGTCGCGACCGGCCTCGCGAGCACGGAGGCGCCGCAATGAGAGCCGTAAACCTGATCCCCGCCGACCAGCGCGGCGGAGCCTCGGTGGGCGCAGGGCGCTCCGAGGGCGCCGCCTACGCGGTGCTGGGGCTCGCCGCCGCCCTCGCCGTGATGGCCGTGCTCTACGGGCTGGCCGACCACCAGATCTCCACCAGGCGCGCCCAGGTGAGCAAGCTCGCCGCGCAGTCCCAGCGCGCACAGAGCGCCGCCGCCCAGCTCGCGCCCTACACGAGCTTCGTCGCTCTGCGCCAGCAGCGCACCCAGGCCGTGGAAACGCTCGTGGACTCGCGCTTCGATTGGGCCCACGTGATGCACGAGTTCGGCCGCGTGCTGCCGAGCAACGCAGAGATCACCTCGCTGACCGGCACGATCGGAAGTCCCACCACCACGGCCAGCACTCCCGCGGCGTCCGCGGCGGCGTCGGCCTCGACGGTGGCGTCGGTGACGCCGCCCGGCAGCGTGCCGACGTTCACGATCACCGGCTGCGCCACGACCCAGCCCGCGGTCGCCGAAACGCTCAACCGCCTGCGTCTGATCGACGGCGTCAGCACGGTGACCCTGCAGAGCTCGACCAAAGGGGCCGGCAGCGCCGCCGCCGCCTCCAGCGCCGGCGGCGCCGGCTGCCTCAGCACGGAGCCCGCCTTCTCGATCACGATCACCTTCCAGCCGCTGCCCACGCCCTCGGCGGTCACCTCGGCGACGAAGGTCGTGGCGGCGACGAGCAGCAGCACGGGCTCCGCCCCGAGCGGATCGACATCATCTGGAGCGCTGCGATGACCGGCCGCGACCGCATCGTGGCGATCTCGCTCGGCACGCTGGCCGTGCTCGCGGCCGTGTGGCTGCTGGTGATCTCGCCCAAGCGCGAGGAAGCGAGCAAGCTCGGCGGCGAAGTGGCGGCGGCCCAGAGCCAGCTGTCCACCGCCGAAGGCCAGCTCGCGAGCGCCCGTTCGGCCGAGGCCCAGTACTCGACCGCCTACGCAGCGATCGTCAGCCTCGGGAAAGCCGTGCCGGCAAGCGACGAAGTGCCGTCGCTGATCTACCAGCTGTCCCAGGCGAGCAACAACAAGAAGGTCGAATTCGCCTCGATCTCGACGACGACCACCGGCTCGAGCTCCTCCAGCACGGCCGCCGCCTCGTCCACCGCCGCAGCGGCCGCCGCGTTCACGCAGATGCCCTTCACTTTCGTCTTCAACGGGAGCTTCTTCGACCTCGAACACCTCTTCGAACAGCTCAACGGCTTCACGGTCCGCAAGGCCTCCGGCTCGCTGAAGGTGAGCGGCCGCCTGCTGACGATCCAGAGCGTCAAACTCGCGCCGCTCGGATCATCGGCCGGCAGCAAAGGCGCCACCACGCTCGCCGGATCGATAACCGCCACGGCCTACGTGCTGGCCGGCGGGGCGACCCTCACCGGGGGGGCCAGCGCCGCATCGCCCGCCGGGTCCTCCTCGGCGGGAACCATCTCCGGAGCCTCGAGCTCCCCGACCGCGCCGGCGATCGCCAGGGTGACACCATGACCGAGCTCCTGAACTCCATCAAGGCCGATCTGCTCGACAGGCGCCTGCGCCCGGTAGTCGGGCTCGTGCTGGTCGCGCTGGTGGCCGCCGTCGCCTATGTGGTGATCGGCGGCGGATCGGGCTCCTCGACCCGCACCGCCGCCGTGGTCGCCGGCTCAACGCCGACCTCGGCCGGGATCGCCGTCGCCCAGGTTCAGAGCGCTCCGAGCCAGGCCGCGGCCGAGACCACCATCGGGGTGGCGGCGCAGCACCGCGGCAAGGCACGCGACCCGTTCGCGCTGCTGCCCGGTAGCGCCAAGTCGGCGACCGTGGCCAAGGCCACCACCACGTCCGCGAGCTCAGGCTCCTCCTCGAGCTCCTCCTCGGGCTCGAGCTCGTCCTCGGGCTCCTCGGGGTCGTCCTCGACCTCGTCCTCCGGCGGCAGTGGATCCGGCTCCTCGAGCTCGCCGGGCACGACCAAGCCCGCAGCCAAGCCGAAGACGATCTACAAAGTGGCGCTCCAGTTCGGCCCGCTGCCCGAAGGCGTCGCGCCGAGCACCGTCGAACTGAAGTCCTACGCGGACCTGAGCAAGATCACGCCGCTGCCCTCCGCCAAGGAACGGCTGATCGAATACCTCGGCGTGACGACCACCGGAGGCGGCAAGAGCGCGTCCTTCGCGCTCTCCGGCGAAGCGATCCTGCACGGCTCCGCCACCTGCCGGCCGAGCCCCACCCAGTGCGTGGTGATCGACCTCAAGGAAGGCAAGACCGAGCAGCTCGAATTCCTCTCGGCGACCGGCCAGCCCATCACCTACGAACTGCGCATCGTCAGCATCGCCTCCAGCTCGGCTTCGGCGGCATCGGTCAAAGGGGTGCTCGACCTCGAGTCCAGCGCCGCCAGCACGGACCCCCTCGGTGCCGCCGCCCTGAAGCTCAGCGGCCTGCGCTACTCCTCCCGGGCCGGCGTGCTCGTGCTCGCCGGCCACTCCGCCTTCGCCGCCCGTGCCCGCGCGGCGGTCCGGCACGCCCGCCACGGCGGCTGAACCCCCAGCAAATAAGCTAGGGGCCGTGGCGCTCCGTCTCATAACCGCCGGCGAGTCGCACGGCCCCGGTCTGACGTGCATCGTCGAGGGGCTGCCGGCGGGCCTGGAGCTCTCCCCCGAGGATCTCAACCGCGACATGGCGCGGCGCCAGCTCGGGCACGGGCGCGGCGGGCGCATGAAGATCGAGCGCGACAGCGCGGAGATCACGGGCGGGGTGCGCCACGGCCGCACGCTCGGCGGCCCCGTCGCCCTGCAGGTCGCCAACCGCGACTACGCCAACTGGGAGGAGCGGATGAACCCCTGGCCGGTGGCGGAGGAAGTGCCCGAGGTACATCTCCCCAGGCCCGGGCACGCCGATCTCGTCGGCACCTGGAAGTACAAGCAGAGCGACGTGCGCAACATCCTCGAGCGGGCGTCCGCGCGCGAGACGGCCGCGCGCGTGGCCGGCGGAGGGCTGTTCAGGGCGTTCCTGCGGGCGGCGGGGGTGAGCGTCCACTCCCACGTCATCCAGATCGCATCCGTCCACGCCCCCGAGCCGCAGCGGCCGCTCACGGCCGCCGACTTCGCCGAGGTCGACAGCTCGCCCGTGCGCTGCCTCGACGATGAGGCCGGCCGCGCGATGGTGCGCGAGATCGACCGACTGCGCAAGGCCAACGAGTCGCTGGGGGGTGTCTTCGAGGTGCAGGCCTTCGGGCTGGTGCCGGGCCTCGGCTCGCACATCTCCTGGGAGGAGCGCCTCGATGGCCGCCTGGCAATGGCGATCTGCTCGATCCAGGCGCTCAAGGGGGTCTCGATCGGGGACGGCTTCACGGTCGCGGGCCTGCCCGGCTCACAGGCGCACGACGAGATCTTCTTCTCGCCCGAGCGCGGCTTCTACCGGGAGAGCAACCACGCGGGCGGCCTGGAGGGCGGCATGACGACGGGGACGCCGCTGCTGGTGCGAGGTGCGATGAAGCCGCTGCCGACGCTCACCAAGCCGCTGCGATCCGTCGACACCGAGACGCACGAGCCGGCGCAGGCGCTGCGCGAGCGCACCGACTCCTGCACGGTGCCCGCCGCGGCTGTCGTCGGCGAGGCGATGGTCTCCCTGGTGCTCGCCGATGCCTACCTGCGCAAGTTCGGCGGCGATCACATCGATGACGTCCTTCAGGCGCTGCGGGCCTATGAAGAGCGGATCGGATGGCATTCGTCCTGATCGGCTTCATGGGCGCGGGCAAGTCGACCGTCGCCCGCGAACTCGCACAGGAGCTCGGCGGCGCGCCGCTCGACAGCGACAACCTGCTCGAGGAGCGCATGGGCCACGCCGTGGCCAGCGAGCTCGAGACGGCGGGCGAGGCGGCGTTCAGGGCGCAGGAGGAGGAGCTCGTCGGCGAGCTGCTCAGCCGGGCGCAGCCCGGCCAGGTGATCGCCCTCGGCGGCGGGAGCGTGCTCTCCGAGCGCGTGCGGGAGCAGCTCAGCGGTCACACGACCGTCTGGCTCGACGTCGCGCCCGACACCGCCTGGGCCCGCATCGGAGGGGAGCGGGCGGCCGCACGGCGCCCGCTGGCCCGCGATCGTGAGGCGTTCGGCGAGCTCCATGCGGCGCGCGGCGCGCTGTACGAGGACCTCGCCGACGCGATCCTGCCCGAGCTGCCGCTCGGCGGCGCGGCCGACACGCTGCCCGCGTTGCGCGCGCTCGCGGCGGCGCCCGCAGGCACGCGCCTGCTGTGGGCGACCTCGGCCTCCGGTGACTACCCGGTGCTGCTCGGCGCCGGGCTGCTGGCCGGCCGCCCGCAGGGCGCCGCGGCGGAGGTCTGGCCGTCGCAGCGGCCCGGCTCGCGCGCCTTCTGCGTGAGCGACGAGACGGTCGCCGCGCTCTACGGAGACCGGCTCGGCGAGCTCGCGCAGACGATCACGATCGCTCCCGGCGAGGGCAGCAAGACGCTCGCCTGCGCCGAGCGGGTATGGCATGCCCTGGCCGCCGCGGGGATGACGCGGGCCGATCATCTCGTGGCGCTCGGCGGCGGCGTGGTGGGAGATCTGGCGGGCTTCTGCGCGGCCACCTACCAGCGTGGGGTGCCGGTCGTGCAGGTACCCACCACGCTCGTCGCGCAGGTCGACTCCGCCTACGGCGGCAAGACCGGCGTCGACCTGCCCGAGGCCAAGAACTACGTCGGCGTCTACCACCAGCCGGCCGCCGTGGTCGTCGACCCGGACACGCTCGCCAGCCTGTCCGCGCCCGAGCTCGCCGCCGGCTGGGTGGAGGTGCTCAAGACCGCCCTGATCGCCGGCGGGAGGCTGTGGGAGGCGGTCTCCGCCGCCGACGGCAGCAGGCCGGATCTGCCGATGATCCTCGCCTGCGCCCGCGCGAAGCTCGCGATCGTCGCCGAGGACGAGCGCGACGGAGGGGCGCGTCAGGCGCTCAACCTCGGCCACACCGTCGGCCACGCGATCGAGACCGCCACCGGCTATGCCCGCTACCGTCACGGCGAGGCCGTCGGCCTGGGTCTGCTCGCCGCGCTGCGCCTGTCGGGGCTCGAGGACCTGCGCCGGCTTGTGCAGGAGATGCTGCGTGCCCGCGACCTTCCGGTGACCCTCGCCGGCGCCTCGGCGGAGGACGTCGTGCAGGCGAGTCGGCGGGACAAGAAGCGGCTCGGGGATAAGGTCCCGTTCGTGCTGCTGAGCGCTCCCGGAGATGTCAGGATCGGCTGCGAGGTCGCACTCGAGGAGCTGCGTGCGGCCGTCGCGGAGCTGCTCGGATGAGCACGGCCCCGTTTCGCATCGAGGTCATGCACGGCGTCAACCTGGACCAGCTCGGCCGCCGCGACCCGCTGCTCTACGGGACGCTCACCCTGCCGGAGCTCGAGCGGCGCATCGAGGGCGAGGCACGCGAACTGGGGATGGCCGCCCGCTGCTTTCAAACCAACCACGAGGGCGCGTTCGTCGAGCGCCTGCACTCCCTGCGGGGCGAGGCGGACGGGATCCTGCTGAATCCGGGGTCCTGGAGCCATTACGCCTGGTCGATCCATGACGCGCTGGAGATCGCGGCGTTGCCCGCGGTCGAGGTGCACCTCTCCGACGTCGAGCGGCGCGAGACCTTCAGGCGGGTGTCGGTGCTCGGCGAGCTGTGCCTCGCGAAGGTCTCCGGCCGCGGCCCCGACGGCTACCGCGAGGCGCTGACGCTGCTCGCGCAGGCGCTCGCCCGGGACCGGGAGCGCTGAGCGGAGCCCATGCCCGAGACCGGAGATCGCCACGAGGCGCGCACCGACCGGGTGGCGCACCAGCTCCGCGAGCTCGAGCTCGACCGGCTGCTGGTGGAGGCGCCGGTCGATCTGCGCTACCTCACCAGCTTCACCGGCAGCAACGGCATGGCTCTGATCGGCGGCGAGGGCAGCGGCGGGGAGGGGCCGGGCGAGCACCTGTTCCTGACCGACTTCCGCTACCGGACGCAGTCCGCCGATCAGGTGCCGGCGGTCTTCCAGCGTGAGATCGTCGCCGGAGAGCTGCTCGACGCCGCCGCGGCCGCGCTGAACGGCTCGGGTGGTCGCCTGGGGTTCGACGAGTCGGTGCTCACCGTCGCGCGGCACCGGCGACTAGGCGAGCTGCTGCCGAACTGGGAGCTCGTGCCGGCCGCCGGGCTCGTGACGCGGCTGCGGACCGTCAAGGAACCGGAGGAGGTCGCCCGCATCCGCGCCGCCACGCAGCTCGCCGACGAGGCGCTCGCGGGCCTGCTGGCCGAGGGCGTGGTGGGCCGCACCGAGCGCGAGGTCGCGATCGAGCTGGAGATGCGCATGCGCCGCCTGGGCGCTGAGGCCGCGAGCTTCCCCTCGATCGTCGCCGCCGGACCCCACGGCGCGCTGCCGCACGCCGAGCCGCGCGAGCAGGAGATACCTCGCGACGTGCTCGTGACGATCGACTGGGGCGCGCTGCACGAGGGCTACTGCTCGGACTGCACCAGGACCTACGCCACCGGCGAGGGCATCTCCCAACAGGCGCGCGAGGTCTACGCGCTGGTCCTGGCCGCGCAGGAGGCCGGGCTGGCGGCGGTCGCGGCGGGCCCGAGCGGGCGCGAGGTGGATGCGGTCGCCCGCGCGATCATCGAGCAGGGCGGCCACGGCGAGCACTTCGGCCACGGCCTCGGCCACGGCGTCGGCATGGAGATCCACGAGGGACCCCGACTCTCACGCACCGCCGGAGAGGATCCGCTGCGCCCCGGCAACGTCGTGACGGTCGAGCCCGGCGTCTACCTGCCCGGTGTCCTGGGCGTGCGGATCGAGGATCTCGTGGTCGTCGGCGAGGACGCTCAGGAGGTGCTCACAGGCCTGCCCAAGGCGCTCACCGTCGTCTCCTGATCGCGACTCCGGCCCACGCCGGCGGGGCGCATCGCGCCGGCCAGGCGGCCGGGCGCGAACAGGCTCGCCGCCAGCCCGGCGGCGAGCGGCAGCGTCCAGGCCAGGAAGAACGCCGCCTGCACGTCCGCCGAGGCATGCAGGGGAAGCCACTGGAAGCTGATCCAGCTCAGGGCGCTGGCCGCCAGCGCGAGCACGGGGGGGCCGGGGGCGGGCCGGCACACCTCCCAGGCGAGCAGGGCCAGGATGAACGGCAGCGGGTAGTAGCTCGTGTCCCACGTGTCGAGCAGGCAGCGCAGCACCAGCAGCAGGGTGAGCAGCGCCAACGCGTCCTGCTCGCCGAGCTGGAGCGCCGGCGCGTGCCATCCGCCGATCACGCGGGCCGAACGTCTGCGGACCGCGGGCGGGCCGGCGGCGACGGCCCGCCCTGCAGCCGCTGCCCCGGTGCCGGCGCGAGTGCCGGCACGCCGCCACCAGAGTGCCGCAGGTAGCGCCGCGCCCAGGAGGACGATCAGGGGATGGCTGACGGTCCCGGTCCATGCCGGGCCCACGCGGTAGCCGGGCTTGGGTGCGCCGAACAGGCCGTACACGAGCGGGCCATGATGCCCGAGGAACCACCAGACCTGCCACGGCTGGAAGATCGTGGAGGAGGTTGCGGCAACCGCCGTCGTGCTCGCCGCGAACCCGCCCGAGCCGGCGAGCGTGAGCGGCGCGAGCACCGCCGCGGCGACGGCAACCGCGCTCCCGGCGCAGCGCCAGCGGCTCGCTGCTGGGAGCACGAGCAGCACGGGGCCGGCAGCGAGCAGGGCGGACTCCTTGTTGGCGATCGCCAGACCCAGCAGCACCCCGGCGGCGATCGCCCGCCGCCCCCCGGCCAGCAGCACGGCCATCACGCACAGGCATCCCCCGAGGAGTTCCTCCGGATGGCCGAGTTCGAACGCGCGCAGGGTCACCGGGTTGGCCACGCACACCCCGAGCGCAACCCCCTGCGCGAGGCGCCCCGCGCCCGCGGTGCGCATCCGCGTCACGAGCCAGACCCCGAGCACCGCCGCTGCCAGCAGGCACGGCAGGGCCACCATGCGGTACACCGCGAGCGCCCCACCGCCCCACAGGCCCGGAAGCAGCGCGAACGGCGCACGCTCCACGAGCGAGCCGCCGTACGCGGGCGCCAGCGCGAGGAAGCTCGAGACGTGGCCCGCCACGAGCGCGTCGAACGCGGGCTTGGCCTCGGTTTCGTAGTCGTTCCACGCGAACCCGTAGAGGCCGAGCCACGCCGTCACGGCACAGCCCGCACAGGCCATCAGCGCGCATGGGGCGTTCCTGGCCATCGCAAGCCGCATCTGTTGGCATCGGCGCTCGCGCGCCGCTGCTTGAGCGTACGCCGGGGACCCTCGTCGGGCGAACGCCCGCACGTCTCTCAGCCGCCGGCCGGCGATCCGGACCGGTCTCTCGAGCCGCGCCGCAGCGGCCGTGGGGGGGCCGGCCCCCCCGCCGGGTGTCGCGCCCGCCGCGGCCGGGCCGGCTGCTCGAGAATCTCCCTCTGCGCGCCCGCTCCGTCGACCGGCGCCGGGCCGCCACTCGGCTCCGCGCCGTCGAGCAGCAGCGCCGTGAGCACCAGCGGCGCGAGCCAGACCACGTAGGTGAAGGAGTAGTAGCCCGCGCACAGCTGCAGCCCGATCAGCACCGCCGCGGAGGCGGCGGCCAGGCCGACGAGGTCGCGGCGCCGGGGGGCGCGCATGAGCATCACGGCGAACGCGCCGAGCAGCGCGATCAGGATCCCGTGGGAAACGTCGACGACCACCCGCTCGGCACCCGAGGTGCCCGCCAGCAGCGCCCACACCGAGTACGCGGCCGGGCGGCCGAGCTGGAAACCGAAGGTCCGGCCCGGGAACGCGGTGGCGCCCCCGCCCGTGAGCACCGGTAGGAACAGCGCCGCGGTGGCGAGCACGAACGCCGTCGCGAACGCCACCGCCGCGCGGCGGCGCCCCGGTCCCGGAGGGTCGTGGCCCGCCAGCAGCGGAACGAGCGCGAGCGGCGTGAGCTTCGTCCAGGCGGCCAGCGCAGCGGCGGCGCCGCGGCGGGCGGGCGAGCCCGTCGCGAGCAGCGCGGCGACGAGCGTTGCCGCCACCAGTGCGTCGTTGGCGCCCAGTTCGTCCACGTACAGCGTGAGGGGGAATGCGAGCCACGAGTAGGCGAGCAGCACACCCGCCGTCGGGCCCCGCGTCCGCCTGCCCAGCAGGAACAGCAGGCCCGCTGTGAGCAGGTCGAAGAACGCCGCCGCCCAGCGGGCGGCTTCGCGTCCGTCGAGCAGCCCCGCGAAGGGCACGTAGGCCTCGTAGTTGACGGGTCCGTACGTATCGAGGTGAGGGTCGGAGCCGAGCCTGGCGATCTGCGCCCGGTCGGCGCCGTAGAGCGGGCGCCCGTGGATGATGCTCAGGGCACCGTGCACGCCGCCTTCGCCGATGTCCGAGCTGACCGGCGAGCCGATTGTCCAGGCGAGGTGCACGCACGCCAGCACCGCGATCCCGGCGAGGAGCCACGTGCGGGGGAGCATCGGCTCGAGCGCGCGCCCACCGCGCCCGGCCGGCGCGCGTCCCTGCGCCGGCTCATGTACCTCCTCGGGCTCGCGTCCCTCCGCCGGCTCGCGTCCCTCTGCCGGCTCGCGCCGGCCCACCCGCGCGACGCTCGCCATGCGCAGCCCCAGGTAGATGAGGGGCGCGTAGATGAACAGCAGCGGCCAGGAGAGGCGCACGCCCCACCCGCCCAGGGCGACGATGAACGCGAGCATCACCAGCAGGTCGAGATGCCGGATGCGCCAAGGGTGGCGCGGGTCGAGCAGCGGCAGCAGGAACAGGCCGCAGAACGGCAGCAGCACCCAGATGCTGGAAACCGCCGGGAAGGTCCAGAACGAGCTGCCGATGTGGGGCATGAACGGCGTCAGCGCCAGCAGCACGACGAACAGCACACGCGGGGCCGGCCCGGCGGCCCGTGCGCGCGTGGGCTCATCGCCGGCCCGGGAAAGCGGTGCACGACTGCTCATCTGTGTTCGTATCGACGCACGCCGCGCGAGCCTTTACGGGCACCCGCGGGCTGCCGCTCGCGGGTGCGGCGATGCGCTGCGATGTGCCCGTCCCTCCCTCTCGCAGGCGCGACCGGATCCACAGCCTCGCACGTGTGCTCTCGCAGCTCCTCATAGCGCCGCGGTCGCCCCCTCCCGCCACGCGCCGTGCTCAGACGAAGGGTCGGACACCAGCGCCTGACGCCCCACCAGACCGTCCGCCTGAACACGACCACTGGCCGGACGATGACGCCGAGCGGGGGGCCCATCATTTGAAGCGAGAGGACCGCCGGCGGCGCGTTCCCCAGCGATCCGAGCGTGCTGCACTATGCCTGCTCGGTCAGCCCAACTGCGCGCAACGCCTCGTGGGTTTCCTGGTAGAGACAGATACGGGCGACCTTGCGCTCACGAACGGTGAACACCAGGGCGCTGCGCGCCTGGACTGCGATGCCGTCGCGCCCGCGCTGATGAGCCACGTTTGGCACCACGACCGACTCGCCCACATCGATGAACGAGTCCGCCTCGAAGACGATCTCCTGGAAGACGTCGAAGTACTCCTCATAGAACTGCAGCGCTACATCGAAGCCTTTGTACACACCCGCCTGGAACCCGCGCGAGGCTGACCAGTCCAGCTCCAAATCGGGGTGGCTGAGCGCTCGTAACGCCTCGACGTCTCGCGCGCTGTAGGCATCGAGGGATCGCCGCACCACGGTGAGTGTCTCCCGCGACATCGCCTACTCGCCCCAGCCGATGAAGGGCGCGACATGACCCTCGACTTCGAGCCAGTACTGGCGAAAGTGCGTGCATCGCCCGGTCCCCGGGTCGAGCCGGGCGATGAAGCATCCGATCAGCGTCCCCTCCTGCTCGCCCTCGCCGTTGCTCATCGTGGTCCACATCTCCGCCACGACTCGGTTGCCGTCAACGAGCGGCCTGCCCAAGCGGACGCGCACGATGCCGGCTTCGGACTGCTCCCTGCGGATGTAGCGTCCCATTGCCTCACGCCCGAGAACAGTCTCATCGACGGGATGCTCCACGTAGACGACATCGTCGCTGAAGAGGTCAACGAAGCCGTCGAGGTCCCAGCGCTCCCACGTTCGCCCGTAGCCCTCGACGAACATGGTCGCCATCTCTCGACTGACTGTCATGGCTCCTCCTTCGGCATCGCTGGTCGATATCGCGCGGACGATGGCGGGGCATTCGAGTGGCAGCGTGGCCGTACTCGTGGCGTGCCCGTCAACGGGCATTGGGCGCAGCGACAGCGGCGGGGGAGGCCCTTGTGAACCGGCCCGCCCACGCCGGTTGGCACGTCCACAGTACTCTCTAGGTCCTGATCTACGCCACTGTGGATCTTCCGCGGCGGGGAACGAAAAGCGCAACGCATCCGTCGCGGCAGGGGCGTGGTGGGCCGAGCTTGGATCCTCGATGGACCGCGGTGCCTCTACGCTGTGGCGGACCGAAGAGGAACGAGATAGTGGCGATCAGTACAAATCAGTTCTGAAACGTGCCTAGAACGTATCAGAGCGATCGGACGTAAGAGTCGCCTTCCACGGTCGCGCGGACTACGATTCGCTTCGGACATGGCACACCAGCAACTCGACGCAGGCCGGTCGCAATGCGACCCCGAGGCGATCACTGCGGTGATCGCCTCTTGCCTACCAGAAGCGCTGCCAAAGCGTCAGTTTGCGGTGCGGCAATCGGGCACCCTCATATCGATCGATCGCGTCGCACCTGGCAGCTCGATGAGCTTCTCCCCTGCGATGGCGCTAGATCTGTCACCTGAGCTACGCGCCGAGTACCTTTTGGCCCAAGCGAAGGCAATACAGCGGTTCTTGGGCAGCGCCCGCGGCAAACCCTGGCCGACGCCATTTGCCAAAGCCCACGTTGAGATAACCGAAACCCAGATCTTCGTCTGGTGGGGCGGGCCGACCTACGACCAAGCAGTCGAGCGCCTACGCCCCATCGAGCGCGACGAGTTGGGTCGCTCTCGGGTGGCCTAGCAGGGACATTCCCGAACACTCGCCCAGGCAGCTGCGCTGTCCCGTCGTTACTTCCGGCTAACCCGGGGGGCCCCTTCGCTCATGGCGGATTTCCGCGTTCAGAAGCGCGAACCCGAGAAGCCACGGCAGCAAAATGACCGCCAACAGTGCCCAGCTGACTTGCAGGGCGAGGAGAAGCGCCCAAACGACCACGATCGCGGGGAGGGGCCGCAGATAGTAGCCGCGGAACCAGAGCAGACGGTCCAGCTTCGGCGCATCTCGCCCCGGTTTGACTCCGAAGAAGCGGTCGAACAGCCGCTGGAACCAGTCGGGCGGTGCGAACCACGGTCCTTGTCTCATCGCACCAACGGTATCGGCGTGAAACTGGCTCCCGTTGAGCCAGCAGTTGGCCCCAGCCCGCAAGGCTGCATCAAGAGACATTTCCACATGTCGCCGACGCCACGGCTGGCTCCGCGACCCGGTCCCGGTAGCTTCTATGCGTGGCGTGCACACTCGGCAAGACGTCGGTCCTCGCCGCTCAGAGCGCGGAGCGTTGTCGGTGAGCGACCACCTGCTCGGCCAGGATCGCGCCGGACGGCGGTCTGCCTACATGATGAGCGGCCTGGTCGCACTGATTGCAGGACTTGGCCCTCATCCTCACCGCCTGCGGTTCCTCCGCCGGGACGGCGACAGCCAGCGTGACGCGCCTGTCGCCATCCTGCATACCACCGGCATTCAGGCTCTTTGGACCCCGGCCGGCGCCCGCCAAGGAGCTCTCGACCCCGTTGGAAGCCACGATCCTCTCCAGTTTCGCCATCTTTCGCAGGTCAGCGGTGTCGAGCGACGCGCTTTCGAGGCTGAAACCCGGGGGCGACGGACTCGACCGAGAACTCTCCAAGCTCTACGAGCTCTCGGGCTACTACCCCGCCTATGTGCGCCAGCTGACCAGGCTCCCCGACGGTCGACGCTATTTCGTGATCCCGGCGTACGGGCGCCCCGAATCGGTGCTCCCGGCCCACTGTCTGCCGGCCGGGGAGCGGGAGCGACGCAGACTCGTCGAAGAGCAGCACCGGCGTCTGGTCGAGCCGGTCGACTGCATCATCGAGGTGGGAGGCGGCGAAAACGTATCTCCTCCCGGGTGTGAACCGTTCGATGCGATCGACGGGGCTGGCCGGATCTTCGAGCCGGACTTGAACCGGGAACTGATTGTCGAACTGGTGCCCGATGGCGTCGCCTCGGTGCGCGTCGCCTATCGGGAAACGACTTCGATCGATGTGGCTGTCGGCGAAAACGCTTTTTGGTTCACACCACCGCCACCGGCACCTCGCGTCGCTGCTGAGCTGAAAAGGCTGGAACCCTCAATCTTCGCGACGCACCTCACTCAGGCCAAGCGTCGCCGGTTCACGTTGCTGTGGGACAAGACCGTGCGTGAAACCGAGCCGACGAAGATCGAATGGCTCGACAACGCCGGCCGACTGGTGCGCGCAATCAGCCCCCCGACCGCAGCGAGCAGTTCCGAGACCTCGGTCGGCAACCTCCGCGCACCTATCGGAGGGTGACTAGCGGGGAGGTTTGGGATCGTCGGCCGCCGTCGGATCGCGCGCGCGGCTTTTGTTAGACCAAAAAGGAGTCGGTCCAACTAGCCGGCGATTCAGCGTCGTAGAATCGCCCCGTGAGCCGAGGCCGACGGAGCCACCTATGGGCTTGAAAGCGCGCGTAGGCAAGGCGGTGCAGAAGCGCATCGAGGCGATGCCGTCCATTCAGGCCGAGAAGGAGAGATCGGAGCGGATTGCGCCTGTGCAGCGCGCTGCCTGGAAGGCGGCGTACGGCGCGCCCGAGGATGCGAGCGCCAGAGTGGTGCTGCGGGATCGCCTACAGGCCGGCCCCGACATTCTGGCTGAGGCCACGATCGACCTCTCAAGACGCCGTGATGACTACATTCATGATCGCGCATATCGACTTCTGTCGGCTGCGGCAGCGGACACGGCGGTCCAGCCAATCGCGCCCGAGCGCCAAGTCCTATTCGCCGAAGAAGAGAGCATCGGGAGGGTCCCAATCGAGCAAGCATTCCAGCGGCTGGCAGAGCTGCAGCCTCGCCTGCTAGACGTGAAGCGCGCCGCGGAGATCGGCGACCCCGGCACGGGCGCCGAGGAGCGTGGTCTTCCAAAGCACCTTCGTCAGATGCTCCACGGGCTCGTGGGCGCCGGCTCAAGTGGCGATCACGATCTGATCCGCACGAACCTCGCCACGAGCATCGTGCACCAGTATTTGGAGCAGCTGATCGGTCGGCCGCGCGCGGGCGACCCACAGACGGCGTACTTCGACAGCCCGACCAAGCAGATCGTCACCTCCGTCGCGTTTGGGCGAACCGTCCTGGGACGTGACGGACCGCTGCGCGGCTCGCCAGGCTTGCGCATCGTCAAAGCAGCCGGTTGAGCTGCTCGCGGGTGATGCCCGCGGTGCGCAGGATGTTGCCGAGCGTGCCCTTCTTGATCGGCTGGTTGCCGTGGACGGGGACGGGGATCGCGTCGGGAACGGTCGGGTGGCGCAGGATGTGATGGCTGCCGCGGATGCGCTTCACGTACCAGCCCCGGCCTTCGAGAACCTTGACGAGCTGCTTGCCCGTGATGGCTGGGGTCTGGCTCACGCGGCGTGGACCGCTACGCGGTCGCGGTGCACGGTGGGGATGGGAAGGCCATCCTCGTGCATGACTTCGAGATACCCCTCGATCGCCTCTTGTGCGTTCGCGCGTGCTTCCTCGATCGTCTCGCCCTGCGTCGCGACGCTCGGCAGCTCGGGCACGAACACGCTGTAGCCGCCCTCTGGCTCGGCCACGATTACCACGTCAAACTCGCGCTCGGCGCTCATACCCACCAACGATACCGCTCCGCCAGTCCCACACGCGCTCCGGCTCCCTCCGTCCCGAGCGGTCCCCCAAGTCTCACAAACAGACTAGATGCACGTTCCGAGCGGACCCTAACGTGGGCCTCGATTCGTTGGCCGGTCTCGCGGACTTGGGGTCAGTAACCGGCAGAAGGGGCACCAAAAGGCCCTCAATGTCGAAACTCGGAGGTTCCGCAATGAGCAGTCGAATCAAGATCACGCTTTCCGACGACATAGCCGTACGCTTGGACGAGCTGGCGGCAGCGTCCGGGCAGCCGGTCGCGCGTGTCGCGGGCCAGATGGTCCGCGACGGACTCGGGAAGCTCGCCGCCGCAGCGCGCGGGAACGGAAGCGCGCCAGCGGACGAGCTGACGATCACTCGGGCGCCGTGGCTTGAGCCCTACGGCGGTGATCGTGAATGGCGACAGTTCATGTGGGGTTCAATCCTCGCGCTGTGTGGGCGGTATCCCGACGAGCTGAAAGGGCTCAAAGAGGGTTGGTGGACCGACGAATCACAGGTCGAGACGCTGTGCGCCCTCGCCCACTGGCGTCAGATGCTCGACGACGGAGGCCGCGATCCCCGTGACGAGTTGGACTTCCAGCTCAACGTCGCTGAGTTTGGGCGAAGGCTCAAGCAGGCCGGCGGCGGAGTGACCAAGGAGTGGGCACCCGGCGCGGCCCCCGACGAGTGGCGCTGAGAACGCCTGCGGAGGGATGAACGGGCACCGAGGGGCACGCCCGTATCGCGGGCGGAGGGCGCGCAGGGCATAGAGGCGACGCCGGCGTTGGGAGCGGTTGCGGCCGGGTGGCCGCCGCTACTGGCACCGGAGGCGTCGGCTTCACCTCCTTGTCCGCGCGAGCGGCGAGCTCGACCGGCGAGGGTCAAACTCGGTGGCCGGTTGCTGCCCTTAGGGGTCAGTACCCGTGTGAGGCCACCCAGCCCAGCACAAAAATTGAGCCGCCACGGCCGCTACGAGCCTCGTCTCGCCGTAGCGACCCCCGAGGCGCGGCCCATGCCCCAAGAGGCCCGCGAACGATTGGAGCGGGCGCTATGTGGCGTCCTCGAGCGGCGCTACCACGGACGACGGTTCGCCATGAAAGACCAGCTCGACACGCTCAGCCATCGGGCCGCGGCCGCGCGCCCGACCGCGGCTAACACGGACGGTCTGAAAGACGCTGCGTAGCACGGTCCTCAGCTCGTCAGGCGCGAGGCTGTCAAGCAGCTCGATCGGCGGTATCACGATCTCGGACGCGCGCATCGTGTCAACGTGCTCGCGGTACTCGACCCGCGCGGCTTCGGCGCGTTCGGTTCGTGTGCGCAGAGCCGCTGTCCATGCGGCCTGTCCAAGCAGCTCCGCTGCAGTCGGGTCGGCGGCGAACCGCTCCAGCTCGCGCTCCGCCGCCTCCAGCTCGCCCTGAACGTCCACGAAGGTGCTCCCCGTGTCCGCGACGCTGGCTGCGAGCCCGGGCGTGCACGTCTGTTCGTATGCCTGCTTGAGCTGTTCCACGACGTAGCTCTCCAGGCGGTCGGCCATGATGTTCGTAGGCGAGTCGCAGCGCTCGCCCTTCCAGCTCGCCAGCGACGCGCGGCAGCGATACGTGCGCAGACCGCGCCCTCCGTTTCCGCCTGCTCGTGCGCCGATCAAGAACTCGCCGCAGTTGGCGCAGGTGGCGAACCCGCTCAACGGGAACACGGCAGCGGGGCGGCGCTGCGGCTTCTCATCGCCGGGGTGCGCCCGCTCGAACGTCACGCGATCTACGAGGGACGCGTGTGAGTCCCGCACAAGACGATCGCCGTAGCGCGTCTCGCCCAGGTAGCTGCGGTTGCGCAACAGTCGCCGCACGGTGAAGGCGCTCCAGGTTCGATGATCGGCGCTGCGTTTGCGACGAACACCCGGCTGACCATCCGAGGGGTACGCCGGTACTTGCTTGCGCAGGTACGCGAGCGCCGCGTCGACGCCCTGGTCGGCGGCGAGCTTGAACGCTCGTGTCACGACGCGCGCCCACTTCGGATGCGGGACGAGCAATCCGTCGTCGTCGCGCGTGTAGCCGAACGGCGTCGCTCCCATCCGAGCGCCACGATCGAGCGCCCGAGTCTTGGCGTGCTCCCACGCCTCGCTCATGCGTCGCCGTTCCATGCGCGCCAGCGCGAGCATGATCGTCATGCCGAACTCGCCAAAGGGCGTCGTCGGATCGAGGCCGAGGTCGAGCGCCGCGATCGAGCCGCCGGCCTCCGTGATCTGTTCGACCAGGCGCAGGGCGTCCGCCACGCCGAGACGGCTCAGGCGATCGAGTTTCGAGACGATCACGCCGTCCGTTTCGCCTGCTCTGATGCGCGCCATGAGCGCATCGAGGCCGGGACGCTCCAGCTTGCCGCCCGACTGGTCGAGGTCTTCGTGGACGACCGCGACCTCGACCCCACGCGAAGACGCCCACGCAGCTCCCTGCTCGCGTTGCAGGTCGGGCGAGATGAAACTCTCTCCCGAGCGGCCCGCCACGCGGCTGACCCGCACATACTGATCCATGCGGCTAGGCTTCTTGGCTGTAGTGGTCACGCTAAACAAGGGTAAGCTGAATACGTGCTAGGCACAAATCAATTCAAAAACGGCAACCACATCGACGTCGACGGCACCGATCTTCAAGATCGTGGAGTTCCAGCACGTCAAGCCCGGCAAGGGCGGCGCGTTCGTGCGCACGAAGCTCCGACGGGTCTCCGACGGGAACGTGATCGATCGCACCTTCCGGGCGGGCGAGAAGTTCCGATCCGTCCACACGGAGTCCAGGAAGATGCAGTTCCTCTACGCCGACGGCAGCGACGCCCACTTCATGGACACCGAGTCCTTCGAGCAGATCGCGGTGCCCGAGGCGACGATCGCCGACGCGCTGCGCTGGATCACCCCGAGCAGCGAGGTGGACGTGCTGTTCATCGACGGCGATCCGGCCGACCTGCAGCTGCCGAGCGCCGTCGACCTCGAGGTCACCGAGACCGAGCCCGGTCTGCGCGGAGACTCGGTCTCCGGTGGAGGCACCAAGCCCGCAACCCTCGAGACCGGCACCGTCCTGCAGGTTCCCCTGTTCGTCGAGCCGGGCCAGCGCATCCGCGTCGACACGCGCTCGGGCGACTACGTGGCCCGCGCCTGAATGCGTCGCTCCGACCAGCGCCGGGCAGCGGTGATCGCGGTCTACCAGCACGACCTCACCGGCCAGGAGCCGGCCGAGGCGCTCGGCCCGGGCGCATCGCTGTTCGCACGCGCGCTCACCCACGCGGCGATTGACCGCGCCCCGGAGCTCGACGAGATGATCGACCGCCACTCGCACGGCTGGTCGGTGCAGCGGATCCAGCCGCTGGAGCGGAGCATCATGCGCGTCGCGCTGATCGAGATGCTGCACCCCGACGCCGTCCCGGCGGAGGGGCCGATCCCGCCCGAGGGGGCGATCGAGGAGGCCGTCGAGAGCGCCAAGACCTTCTGCGGCGCCGACGCCCCCGGGTTCGTGAACGGCGTGCTGGCAGCAGTTCTGCGCGAGGTGCGGGAGAATGCGCAGATCCAATGAGCAGCGTCGAGCACCTCGACGATCTGATCTCGCGACTGGAGCGCGCCGCCGAGCAGCTGCGCTCGGGCGAGCTCTCGCCCGACGCGGCGGCGACGATGGTCGAGGACTGCGCGTCGCTGGCGACCCAGGCGGCCGCGGAGCTCGAGCAGCTGGCGCGCACCGAGGTCGCCGCGCCGGCCCCGGGCCAGGACTCGCTGCTATAGGTGCCCTCAGCCTCCCCGCCACCGTGAACGCCGGCTACCCCGAGCATCTGCGCGAGGAGGTCGAGCGGTATCTGGAGCGGATGCGGTTCTCGGAGGAGGCGATCACCGCGGGCCTGGACGAGGCGATGCGCTACTCGCTGCTCGCCGGGGGCAAGCGGATCCGGCCGGTTCTCGCGCTCGCGACGGCGCGCGCGGTCGGCCTGCCCCAGGATCAGGTGCTCCCGCTGGCGGGTGCGATCGAGCTGATCCACACCTACTCGCTGATCCACGATGACCTGCCCGCGATGGACGACGACGCGTTGCGCCGGGGGCAGCCGACCTGCCACGTGAAGTTCGGCGAGGACGTCGCGATTCTCGCCGGCGACGGGCTCTACGCGGAGGCCTTCCACCACCTGCTGACCCACCAGCAGGCGGCGCCGGAGAGGGTGCTCGGCGCAGCCGCCGAGCTCGCCGCTGCGACCGGTGTCGACGGCATGGTCGGCGGGCAGTATGCCGACGTGAGCCCGGGAACGCCGTCCGACGCCGATGCTCTGCGCCGCCTGCACGAGCTGAAGACGGGCCGTCTGATTGGAGCTTCGGTGCTCTGCGTACTACTGTTGGCGGGTGTGGAAGACGAGTCCGGCACCGGACCCTTCCGCCGCTTCGCTGCGGAGCTCGGCGTGCTCTTCCAGATAATCGACGACATACTCGACGTGACCGGCACCGACGCAGAGCTCGGCAAGCCCCGCGGAAGCGACGAGCGCCACGGGAAGCACACCTACGTGAGCGAGTACGGGATCGAGCAGGCACGGCTCCTGGCGGCCGAGTCCCACCGCACCGCTCGCGTCGCGCTGGCCGAGGTCTCCGCCAGGTCCCGCCCGCCCGCCCAGGGCGCGGTCGTGGAGCGCTCACCCGTGGCGACGCGCACGACGGCCGAGCTCGAGAGCATCGCCGACTTCATCTACACCCGCAGCTCATGAGCGTGCTCGAGACCATCGACGGCCCCGAGGACCTGCACGAGCTCTCCGAGCAGGAGCTCGCGCAGCTGGCCCAGGAGGTCCGCGAGCACATCATCGACACGGTCGGGGAGATCGGCGGCCACTTCGGCGCCAACCTCGGCACCTGCGAGCTCGCCGTGGCGCTGCACTCGCTGCTCGAATCGCCCCGCGACAAGATCCTCTGGGACGTCGGCCACCAGGCCTACCCGCACAAGATCCTCACCGGACGGCGAGACCGGCTGAGCACGATCCGCCAGTACGGCGGTCTCGCTCCCTTCTGCTCGATCGCCGAGTCCCCGCACGACATCATGGGGGCCGGGCACGCCTCCACCTCGATCGGCTACGCGGTCGGCATCAAGGAGGGCATGCGCCAGCTGGGCGCCCGAGAACGACGGGAAGGTCGTCGCCGTGATCGGCGACGGCGCGATGACCGGGGGCGTGGCCTTCGAGGCGATCGGCCAGGCCGGCGGCCTCGGCACCCCGATGGTCGTGGTCCTCAACGACAACGGCATGTCGATCGCGCCGAACGTGGGTGCGCTGTCGCGCTACTTCAACCGCGTGCGGCTGAACCCCAAGCTGTGGCACGCCCGCTCGGGGGTCGAGGGCGGCCTCACCCGCCTGCCGGGCGGGATCGGCGCCGCATTCGAGCGGCTCGGCCCGCACCTGAAGGAGTCGATCAAGGCCTTCTGGGCGCCCGGGCTGTGGTGGGAGGAGCTCGACTGGGCCTACATGGGCGTGATCGACGGCCACGACGTGCGCGCACTGCGCGAGGCGCTGCGCGAGGCGCTCGCGGCCGAACGGCCGGTGGTGGTCCACATCGCGACCGTCAAGGGCAAGGGCTTCGCGCCCGCCGAGGAGGGCGGACTGGAGGGCATGGAGCAGTGGCATGCGGCCAAGCCGAACTCGATCCTCAACGGCTCGCCCACGACCGCGACGCCTCAGCCAAGGGCTCCTCCGCGAAGGCGGGCACCCCGCCCCCGCAGTACACGAAGGTGTTCGGCGACGCACTCGTGCGCGAATGCGAACGCGACGCGCGCGTCGTCGGCATCACGGCGGCGATGAACTCCGGTACCGGCCTGAGCACGCTCCAGAAGGCGATGCCCGACCGCTACTTCGACGTCGGCATCGCCGAGCAGCAGGCGATCCTGTTCGCCGCCGGGCTCGCCCTCGAGGGCGTCAAGCCGGTCGCCGCGATCTACTCCACGTTCCTGCAGCGCGCCTACGACCAGATCGTGCACGACGTGTGCCTGCAGCGGCTCAACGTCGTCTTCGCGATGGATCGCGCCGGACTGGTCGGCGACGACGGGCCCACCCATCACGGCGCCTTCGACATCGCCTATCTGCGCTGCCTGCCGCACATCGTGCTGATGGCCCCCCGCGACGAGGCGATGCTCGTACACATGCTGCGGACCGCACTCGCCTACGACGACGGTCCGATCGCCCTGCGCTACCCGCGCGGCGAGGGCACCGGTGCGCAGCTGCCGCTCAAAGCCAAGCCGATCGCCATCGGGACCGGCGAGATCCTGCTCGAGGCCGAGCAGACGCGCGCCGGGCGAAGGGTGGCGTTGATCGGCTATGGCAGCGGCGTCGGCAAGGCGCTGGAGGCGGCCGCGCTGCTCGGCGGCCACGGGATCGACGTGACGGTCGCCGATGCGCGCTTCGCCAAGCCGATCGACGCCGGGCTCATGGCCCAGCTCGCGGCCGAGCACGACATGCTCGTCACGGTCGAGGAGGGCGTGCTCGCCGGCGGGTTCGGCACCGCCGTCTGGGAGACGCTCAACGAGACCGGTGCCGGCGCCAGCGGGACCCGGATCCTGCGCGTGGGGCTGCCCGATCGCTACGTCACCCACGGCAAGCCCGCGCTTCTGCACGAGGAGGTCGGGTTCACCGGCGAGCGGATCGCCGAACGCGTCGCGTCGGCGGTCTTCGATCGCCAGTCGGCCGCCGTAGACGCCTGAGGCGTCGCCGAGGCTCATATCCACGTCCGGCCGCCGGTATGGCTCACGGCCGACGGTATGGCTCACGGCCGAATCCGGACCGCGGGGACGGCGCGGTTCGGCGCCCGGGGCGAGGGCTGCGGGTTAAGAGAAACGGCCCGCCGGGGAAGCGGGCCGTTTCGGGGAGGAGGGATCCAGGAGAGATGAATACAGCTGCAGCTCTCTCGATCGCTTCCAATGATGGCCATGCGGAGCGCCCGCCTGTGTGACATCGCGCACAGATCGGCGCGATCGCGATCGACGCCGCCGCAGTGCGACCGCTCGCACGCCGGACGGCGTGAGCTAACCTCCCGTGCGCATGGCCGAGAATCTCAGCATCGTGACCTCGGTCACGACCCAGCAGGAGGCGGAACTGATCTGCTCGCGGCTGGCCGAAGCCGGAATCAGGGCGATGCCCCGGCTCAGCACCGGTGGGGGCGCCTGGCGCGGAACGGGCGGATGCGACGTCTGCGTCGAGGAGCACACCCTCGAGCGCGCACGCGAGGTCCTCGCCGCCGACGAGGGGGCGATCAGCGACGAGGAGCTCGCGCGGCTGAGCGAAGAAGCCGGCCGGCAGGCGCGCGAACGCTGAGACGCGTGCGCGGCCACGCCCGTCCGGCGGTCGTGACGCCGTGCGCGCGGCCATGGGGCTCGCACACGGCGATCCGGGGACACCGGACTAGCTGCCGGCGCGCCCCGGGGGGCCGGCGTGCTGCCCGCCGGACGCCGCGAGCGGACCCGACGCCGCGGTCGTGCCGGCCGCGGCCGCGTGCTCGGCGGTGATGCTCCCGTCACTGGGAACGCCCGGGTGGTGCACGCGACAGAGCTTGTAGCGCCCGTTCTGGAAGCGCCCGAGCCGGTGGCAGCCGCTCACGTGGCATTCGAGATGCCTGTAGGCGCCGATCACGAACGCGATCAGGGTGATCGTGCTCGCGAGTTCGACCCACGAGTCGGTCACGACCTGAGGCTGGCTCCAGAACGTGAGGGCGAGCAGCATCGCGCCCAGGCTAGCGGCGGGTGCAGATGCTCCCGTGCGCGGCGCCGATCGCGGGAGGGCACACGCGGGCGCCGCGGATCGGCACCGATGCGCATGGGCGTGCGAGGCGCGCGTGTGCAAGGGTTCGCGTGCGATGGAGAAGCGCCGTCTCGACACCCTGCTGGCCGAGCGCGGCCTGTTCCCGTCGCGAACGCGCGCGGCGGCCTCGGTGATGGCCGGCGAGGTGCGCGTGGGGGCGGGCGGCCGGCGCGCGGCCAAGCCGAGCGAGCTCGTGGACATCGAGGAGCAGGTGAGCGTGGACGCCAGGCCCGCGTTCGTCTCCCGGGGCGGCATCAAGCTCCAGAACGCGCTCGCCTCCACGGGGCTCGACGTGCGCGGCCGCCGTGCGCTCGACGTCGGCGCCTCCACCGGGGGCTTCACCGACTGCCTGCTCCAGGGCGGCGCCCGTGAGGTGATCGCCGTGGACGTCGGCTACGGGACGCTCGACTACCGCCTGCGCAGCGATCCGCGCGTGTCGGTGATGGAGCGCACGAACGCGCGCGCCCTGCTCCCAGAGCTGCTGCCCGCGGCGCTCGTGCCACCCGAGGGGCCGCCCGACCTGGCGACGATCGACGTGTCGTTCATATCCCTCGCCAAGGTGCTGGGCGCGGTGCTCGGCTGCCTGGCGCCGGGTTATGACGTGCTCGCCCTCGTCAAGCCGCAGTTCGAGCTGGGGCGCGGGCGCGTGGGGAAGGGCGGCGTCGTCCGCGACGGCGCCGACCGGCGCGAGGCGCTGATCGCCGCGGGGAGCGCCGCGCTGGCGCTCGGCGCGGCCGTGCACGGCTATCACTCCTCGGGGCTGCCCGGACCGAAGGGCAACCGCGAGACGTTCGTGTGGCTCGGCGATCCCGCCGGCGGCGTCGGCGACAGCGACCCCGGCGCGCTCGACTCGCTCGCCCGGGTGGTGGAGCCGTGAGGGAGATCACCGTCTTCACCCACCGCCGCCGCGACGACACGCGCGCAGCGCTCGAGCTGCTCGCGCGGCGAGCCGCCGAGGCCGGCGTGACGCTGCGCCTGGATCAGGAGGAGACCGTCAAGCACAACCTGAGCGGGGTTCCCGGGATGGCCGTCGACGCGGAGGTCAGGGACGATGTGGAGCTGTGCGTCGTGCTCGGCGGCGACGGCACGATCCTGCGCGCGCTGCAGCGGTACGCGAACACGGGGGTTCCCGTGTTCGCCGTGAACTTCGGCGAGATCGGCTTTCTCGCCACGGTCGAGCCCGAGGAGATCGAGGACGGGTTCCGGCGCGCGCTCGACGGCGACTTCGAGCTGCTGCGCCTTCCCGCGATCGGGCTCGAGCTCCCCGGTGGCCGGCAGATGGCGATCAACGACGTCGCGATCCACCGCAAGGTGGGCGAGCGCGTCGCCGAGCTCGCCTATGCGCTCGACGGCGCGGTCGCCGGCAGCGTGCGCTGCGACGGCCTCGTCGTGGCCACCCCGGCGGGCTCGACCGGCTACAACCTCGCCAACGGCGGTCCCGTGATGGCCTGGGGGGTGGAGGGGTTCGTGGTGTCCTTCATCGCGCCCCACTCGATGACGGCGCGCGCGCTGGTGGCCGCGCCGGACGACCTCCTGACCATCTTCAACCGGTCGCGCGAGCCGCTCGACGTCGCCGTGGACGGCCGGCCCGTGGGTGAGATCGCGGCAGGCGAGGCGATCGACGCGCGCTTCGTCAACGACGTCGGCACGATCGCCCAGCTGCCCGGATCCTCGTTCTACCGCCGGCTGCACGAGAAGTTCGGACGGCTGGCGAGCTGAGCGCGTACGCTCAGGCAGCCGGGGCCGCGGGGCGAGCCGTGATCTCGAGCTTCGGACGATCCTCGCGGCGGTTGTGCTGCATCGAGGCGATGAAGCCGTCGAGCTGCTCGCGGGAGAAGCGCCTCTGGCCGCCGGGGGTCCGGTAGCAGCCTATGTGCCCCGCGTCGGTCCAGCGGCGGATCGTCGCCAGCGAGACGCCGAGGTAGACGGCGGCCTGGGAGCTGGTGAAGACGAGCTGCCTGGAGTTGCGCGGGAGCTGGGCGGTGGAGGCGGGCATGTAGAGAGTGTCGTCAGGAAGGCCGGAGAACTTGAGCGCCGCTGAGCTTTGTGGACGTTTGCGGGCGCGCGCCGCCCGCCGAGGGGCGCCTGGCCGCATCTCCTCATGCCGGCCCCGCGCCGCGGACACGGATACGGACGGACGCTCTGATCCAACTCCCACTTGGGGCGCTCGGACATGAAAAACATCGCAGTGGCTCGATGCAAGCATCCCTGCAGAAAGGTACGCAAGGTGGACAAAACGCCTAAACCTCGGTTATTCTCACTAAACCTACTCATAGGTGGCGCCCGTTGACGAGGGAATGGAGACCTGAGGACGAGCGCCCGGCAAGCCGAACAACTCCGGAGGCACTCATGTCCGAATTCCGTATGGGCTAACAGTTTGGAACGCAAGGGCGCCGCGTGTCCCGCGGCGCCCTTGCGCTGCTTGGTCGGCTCAGCGTTGCGCGCCGGTCCTCCGACGGCCTCGCCAGTCGCGCCCGAACTGCAGGGGAGCTCGCTGCGAGACGTCGGCGTCCGTTGGTTCGGCCATCTCCTGCACCCGCCGGTCGAATTCGAGCTTCGACTCGAAGTCGGAATCGTCGCCGAGGGTGGAGCCCTCGCGTTCGAGCATCACGATGAAGGTCTTGACGAGGTCGGGATCGAGCTGGCCGTTGCGAGCGGCCACGCGCAGCTCCTCGAGCACTTCGCCGGAGTCGATCGCCTGGCGGTAGCTGCTGTCCCTGGTCATGGTGTCGTATGTGGAGCAGACCGCCAGGATTCGCGAGGTCAGCGGGATCTCCTGCCCGATTAGCCCGGCTGGATAGCCGCGTCCGTCCATGCGCTCGTGGTGGTAGAGGATCGCATCGGCCACCGGGCCGTAGCCGTCGAGCGTACCGACCAAGATCGATCCGACCTGCGGGTGGGTCTTGACGATGGCCTCGTCCTCAGGGCCCAGCACCTTCGCGTGCAGGACGGTGTCAGGCCACGTGAACTTGCCGATCTCGTGCAATAGCCCGGCGGCGCGGATCACGTCGAGCTGCTCCTCCTCGCAGTCGAGCTCCTTTCCCAGCGCGGTCGCGTAGGAAGCGACAGCTGCGGCATGCCGCGCCGTGTTCTCGTCTCGCATCTCCAATGCGCGCACCAGAGTTCGCAGGACGCCGAGCTGCAGCCCGACGAGTTGGCGCGAGCGAGCCTGCAGCTGCTCCGCCCGCTCCTCCGAGCGAAGCAGCGCAACGGTCAGGTGCTGGAAGATCAGCAAGACGACGATCGCCGCGATCAGCATCGGCAGTCCCACCGAGTGATACGCGGCCGCGAGGATCGCAGCGAGCGCGCCGGCGGCGACCTCCCCGGGCAGTAGCGGTAGGAACTCCGGCAGCTGGCGGCGCAGCGAGCGGCCGTCCTCGACGAGCACGCGCAGTCCGACGAGCAAGAAGTTGAGTGTCAGCGCAACGATGAACACGCCGAGTAGGACCAGGCCGAGCACGATGCTGTTCGAGCCACCGCCTTGAAGCAATCCAAAACGCTCGACGATCATTCGCACCGCCAGGCCGCCTGCGAACGCCACCGCTGCAAACGTCGAGAGGTTGTTCAGCCACTGCCGGAAGGAAACCCGTCGCGCCGTTGAGCTGATGATCACCGCAGCGACCCCGCACGCCGCAGCCGGTCCGGGACCGAGGACCCCCATCGCCAGCACGATTGCCACGGTGGAGGCGCTCAGGGTGCCTTCGCTCAATTCAACGCTGAACCACTCGCTGAAGAAGGCCAGGCCGATCAGTAACGCCGGGAGAGCCGCTGGCTGCCATTCAGAGGAGCGCTCGAGCAGCACCGCCGCCGTGAGCGTGGCCCCCAGCAGCAGGACCTCGGCGGTCAAGAGGACACGTTTGGTGAGCGTTGAGATCGTCATGTACGAGCCTGTCGTACTTAACGGCCGTCAACGCGTCGCACTTAAGGCCCGTCGGCTGGTCCGGCTTCGTGGACCCCCGCGGACAGCGCAAGACGAAGGGCGACGTCCTCGACGGGAGGCGGCGGCTGCTGGTCCGGCCTATGCCTCGGCACGGACCCCGATCGGGTCAGGAGCATCAACGCCCCAGCCGTGGCGATCGTCGCGGCCGCGACGACTGCGAACGCCGGCCTCACCGAGATCAGCGCGACGAGTGCGCCGCCCAGCACCAGCCCGGCCGCGAGCGAGAGCGCGGTGATTGATTCGACCGCGCCGATCAGTCGCCCGTGCATCTCGCTTGGTGAGAGCTGCTGCACCAGACCCATGATCGCGGGCAGCTCTATCCCATTGCCCGCACCCCCGATGATGGCTGCGACGCAGGCCAGCCCGAGGTTCGGGGCGAGTGCAAAGCCCGCATCGGCGAGGCCGATGGCGAGCGTGCCGAGGCTCAGCAGGGGGGCCAGCGGCCGATGGCTGAGACGGGCGAACAGCAGGCTTCCGAGCACCGCGCCACCACCCCAGGCCGTCAGCAGCAGCCCGAGCCCGCGATCTCCCGACTCGAGCGTGGACTTGGCGAACGCGACCTCGATCGGTGCGGCCGCCTCGAATAACGCCAGCGCCACGGCGTAGACGAGCAGGATGCGTCTGAGCGTAATCTGTCCCCGGATGTATTCCTGGGCAGCGGTCAGCCTCGCGCGCACGGAGTCCCCGGTCGCCTCTGCGACGTGCGTGCGCAGGTCGATCAGTAGCGCTCCGCAAATCAGGAACGAGCCCACGTCGAGGAACAGCGCCGTCGACGCGCCGGCGGCCGCCACCAGGATCCCGCCAAGGACCGGGCCCAGCACGAACGTCGTCGAGAATGCAATGTTCAGCGCCGCGTTGACGGCCCCCTCAGGATCCCCCACCGCGACGGATGCTCCGTGGGCGGCATCCGTCTGCTCCGCGGCATCTCGAGCGGCTCGTGCCAGGCCGGCGCGCAGCAACGCGCTCGCGGCCATCGCCGCGGTGCCGTCCAGGGCGGCGAGCAGCAACACGCCAGGAAGCCAGAAGTCGGTGACCATCACCGCGAGTGCGGCGGTGATCGCTGCCTCGAACCAATAGAGGCCCGTCAGCTCGCGACCGTGCGTGGATGCCTCGACTCGCGCGACCAGCGCCGGAACCGTGAACGCCGGGAGAGCCTGCCAGGCGAGCAGAAGGGCTGCGACGGCCAGGGCACTCTTTGTGTGGTCGTAAACCACGACAAGGAGCGCGACCAGACCGAAGAACGTGCCCAGCCTGTTGACTGTGAATGCAATGATGATTCGTCTGATCCGCGACGAGCGGAGCATGAGGGCCATGGGGGGCACGCTACGGCACGCGCCACTGGTCGTCCACATGTGCACCGCTGGTCCCCGTCGCCAGCTGGTGCGCAGCGCTCAGGATGCGGCCCGACAACGGTCCACACGCCCGCGATCGGTCCTGTCCAGGCGCTACCGTGTCGGCTAGATGGAGGACGGCACGCCAGGCGTCACACGACCGATCGACGTGATCATCGCCGACGACCACACGGTCGTCCGCGACGGGATCCGCGCCGTGCTCCAGCGCGAGGCGGGCGAGTTCAGGGTGGTGGCCGAAGCGGCCGACATCCCCTCGATGGTGCGGGAGGTGCGCGAGCACAAGCCCGACCTGCTGACGCTCGATCTGACGATGCCGGGCGGTTCCAGTCTCGGCGCGCTCCCGTCCTGCTTCATCGCCCATCCGACGCTGGCGGTGGCGATCCTGACGATGCGCGAGGATCCGGAGTACGCGCGCCAGGCGCTGCGGGCGGGGGCCCGCAGCTACGTGCTCAAGGAGGCCGAGCCTGCCGAGCTGCTGCAGGCCTTCCGCCTGGCGGTATCCGGCGGCAACTACCTCCACCCGAGGCTGGGCGCGCTGATGGCCACCGGCGAGGAAGGCGCAGCCGACAGCGTCGTGCTCAGCGAGCGCGAGCGCGAGGTCGTGCGGCTGATCGCCAACGGCTACACCAACCCGGAGATCGCCGAACGCCTGAACGTCGCCGAGCGCACCGTCAAGACCTACCGGGCGCGCGCGATCGAGAAGCTCGGGTTCTCCTCGCGCGCGGAGATCACCGCCTACGTGCGGCGGATCGGCCTCGCCGACTAGCTGAAGCTCGCGGGAGCGCCGCCCGGCTCGGCGGCGGGCGCACGCAGCCAGCCGCTCAGAGCAGCTGCGGCGCCTCCCTGACCTGCGGCCGTCCCGACAGCGGCACCGTGAGCCGCACGGTCGTGCCGCCCTCCGGGCCGGGCGCGAACTCGAGCTCTCCGCCGACGAGCTCGGCGCGCTCGCGCATGCCGCCCATCCCGAACCCGCCCTCCAGGCCGTCGCCGCGCGGGCCGAGCCGCCCCGCGTCGGGGAGCCCCCGTCCGTCGTCGCTGACCGACGCCAGGACCGAGCCGTCGCGCTCGACCACGCTGACTATCGCCCGCGTGGCCTGCGCGTGCCGGCTGACGTTCGTGAGGGCCTCCTGGATGACCCTGTAGACGGTGCTCTCGAGCTCCGGATCCAGCCGCCGGCCACCGGGCTCGCCCTCCTCTCCGCCCAGCTCGATCTCGGTCCTGACCTCGAGGCCGTCGATCGCCTGCGCGCGCCGGGCGAGCGCCTCGAGCGCCGCGGCCAGGCCGAGATCGTCGAGCGCCGCGGGGCGCAGCTCGGTGATCAGATGGCGCAGGCCGTCGATCTCGGTCCCGAGCCCCTCCAGCACGACGTCCACCGCCTCGCTGAGAGCGCCCGCGTCGTCGAGGTCGCGCGCGTTGGCCAGCTGCAGGCGCAGCGCCCCGATGCCCTGGATGCTCTCGTCGTGGATCTCCCGCGCCCAGCGGGTGCGCTCGCGCTCGCGCGCCTCCATCCCGTAGCGCAGCCGTTCGATCTCGACCGAGCGCTCGGCCGCCAGCCGCTGGGCGACGCTCGCGGCGAACGCGTTCAGCGCCTGGCGGTCGGGCTCGCGGAAGCCGCCGTCGCGGCGCAGGGCGATCACCAGGCCACCGCCGTGACCCTCCATGCTCAACGGCTCGATCAGAGCCGCTCGGGCCTCAAGGCCGAGTTCGTGCAGCCAGGCGGCCTCGGCCCCACGGGGACGATCCAGCGACACCGGCCTTCCCGCCAGGTAGATCGCCCCGAGCGCGCTGCCCTGCACGGGCATGATCCGCAGCCTCACGCTCCCGGCGCCGCTGGCGGCCGCCACGCGCAGCTCCCCGCGCTCCTCGATCACCACGATCAGCATGCTCGCGTCGAGCAGCGCCAGGCCGCGGTCGGCCATCAGGCGCAGCAGCCACAACTCTGATCCGGAGAGCACCGCTCAACAGTATGAAGCCGAGCGGCGGCCCAGCGGCCGTCACGCCCGGGGGTGAGACTAAGGCTGGAGCGCGCCGCCGGCGCCGGCGCTCCAGCGCGCGAACTGCGGAGCAGGCAGGGGATCGTCGCCGTTGCGCCGGCGGGCGGCCGCCCGGGCGCGGGCGAGGAGCTCGGCGGCCGACATGTCGGCCTGCCAGGCCGCCAGGCCGACGGAGATCTCCAGCGACCTGCGGGTGCCGGCCGCTTCGACCTTGATCGTGTGCACCCTGTCGAGCACGCGCCGGGCCACGATCTCGCCCAGGGGACCGTCGGTGCCGGGCAGCACGATCAGCAGTTCGCCCTCGCCGGGTCTGCCGACGCGGTCGAAGCTGCGAAGTTCGGCGCCGACCGCCCGCGCGACGTAGTCGAGCGTCTGGCCGGGCAGCTCCACGTCGCGCTCGCCGGCGGGCCGCTCGAGTCTGTCGATCACCACGAGCAGGCAGCCGAGCTGTGTTCCCTGACGTTCGGCGCGGCCGATCTCCTCCTGCAGGCGCGCGCTCAGCGCGGCGGCGTCCAGCGGCTCGGCCCCGCCCCGTGGGGGCGGCTCAGGCCGGGTATTTGGGTCGTTGGCAGCCATGCCTTCAGCGGTCGAGTGTACGCCCGCGGGTCCGTGTCCATCCGTGGACCGCAGCTCACACGGTACGCCTTCGCGCGCCCGCTGGGAAGGGCTGGGCGATCCCCGGCGCCGGGCGCGGCGCGCGCTGCCGCCCGCGCGGTCCGTCGGCGGGCGCTGCTACACCTGCCGGGTGCTGCAAGAGCTTCGCGTCGAGAACCTGCTCCTGATCGAGCGGGCCGAGCTGCGCCTGTCGCCGCGGCTGAACGTGCTCACGGGCGAGACGGGCGCGGGCAAGACCGTCCTGGCGCACGCGCTCGACCTGCTGCTCGGCGGCCGGGCGCGGCCGGGGATCGTCAGGCCGGGGGCCGGGGAGGCCTACGTGGAGGGGGTGTTCGACCTGCCCGCGGGCCTGCGCGAGCGGCTCGGTGAGCGTCTCAGCGTGGACGCCGAGGAGATCGTCCTGGCACGCCGGGTCGGCAGCGACGGACGCACACGCGCGTATCTGAACGGCCGCTCGGCGACGGTGGCCGATCTGCGCGACATCGCCGGCTCGCTGCTGGCCTTCTACGGCCAGCACGAGCATCGCCGGCTCACGCTCGCGGCCGCGCAGCTGGAGATCCTCGACGGCCTCTGCGGCGAGGGGCACGCCGAGCACCTGCGCGCCTGCGCGGAGTCCCACGCACGCGCCCGCCGGCTGCGGCAGCGCCTGGAGGAGCTGCACGAGCTCTCGGCGCAGCGCGAGCGCGAGCTGGACCTGCTGGAGTTCGAGCTCGCGGAGATCGACGCGCTCGCTCTCGACGAGCGTGAGCACGCCCAGCTGCTGGCGGCCCGCGAGCGGATGCGCCGGCTCGACGCCCTGCGCGCGGCGGCCGACGCCGCGGTGCGGGCACTCGCGGCCGAGCCCGCCGCCGAGCCGGAGGGCGGCCGGCCGGGAGCCGCGCAGCTGCTGACCGAGGCGCTGGCGCAGCTTCATGCCCTCGCGGGCATCGACCCGGCGCTCGATCTGCTGGCGGAGCGCATGCAGGCCCTGGTGATCGAGGCGCAGGACCTCGCGGGGGAACTGCGCGGCTACGGCGAGCTGGACGCCGCCGAGGACCTCGATGGCGCGCTCGGTGCGCAGGACGGGGGAGAGGCGACGCTGCAGGCGCTCGAAGAACGCCTGTCCGCGATTGAGCACGTGGCCCGCAAGCACGGCGGCAGCATCGGCGCGGCGCTCGAGTTCGCCGCGGAGGCCCGGGCGCGCCGGGACGAGCTCGCGGGCGCCGAGACGGCGCTCGCGCAGGTCACGGCCGAGCTCGGCGAAGCCGATTCCGAGCTGGATCGGCAGGTGCTCGCAGTGCGGACCGCCCGCGTCGCCGCGGCGGGCCGCTTCGCGACGGCGGTGGGCGAGCAGCTCGGCGCGCTCGCGATGGGCGCCGCGAGCTTCACCGTCGAGCTCGCAGAGCGGCCCCCGGGGCCCTCGGGCGGCGACGCGGCGGAGTTCCTGATCGCGCCGAATCCCGGCGTCCCGGCGGCGCCCCTGCGGGAGATCGCCTCCGGCGGCGAGCTCTCGCGGATCATGCTTGCGATCATGGGGGTGGCCAGCGCCGGCGCGAGCGACGCGACGCTCGTCTTCGACGAGGTGGACGCCGGCATCGGCGGGCAGACCGCGCGCACGGTCGGCGCGCGCCTGCGCGACCTCGCCGGGCGCCGCCAGGTCCTCTGCATCACCCACCTGCCTCAGATCGCCTCGCTCGGCGACCGCCATTTCTCGATCGTCAAGGACACGTGCGCCGAGCCAACCCGCACGACCGTCGTCGAGCTCGCCGAGCCCGAGGTCGTGGCGGAGCTGGTTCGGATGCTCGGCGCCGACACCGACGACAGCACCGCGCGCCGCCATGCGCGAGAGCTCCGGCGCGCCGCCTGAGCCGCGTGAGGCGGCACGCGCGGCGCCCGCGGGCGTTACTCTCGCTGCGATGGCCGCAACGCGATCGAGCCCGGCAGGCCTCCCGGCGGCCCACGGCAGGGCGGGCGCGGCGCCGGCGTCGTGCCTGCCGCTCAGCGTCAGCGGTCCGGTGCGCCCGGGCAGGCGCACGAAGCTGCTGGTCGGGCATCTCGTGCGCGGCGACGTCGCCCTGATCGACCACGTCGACCTGGACCGCGTCTCGGCGGAGGAGCTGATCGCGGCGGAAGTGTGTGCGGTCCTCAACGCCAGACGCTCCTCGAGCGGCACCTACCCGAACCTCGGGCCGCAGCTGCTCGTCGAGGCCGGGATCCTGCTGGTGGACCTGCCGGATGACACCCTGTTCGACGCGGTCGCCGACGGCGACCCGGTGGTGATCAGGGTCAGCCGGCCGGGGGAGCGCCCGTGGCCGCGGAGGTGCTCCGCCGCGGCGAGCCGATCGGGCGCGGCGAGGTGCTCGACGCTCAGCGCGTGCGCAGCGAAACCGAGGCGCGGCGACACGAGATCGGCGAGGCGCTCGAGCGCTTCGCCTTCAACACGATCGAGCACATGCGCGACGAGCGCGAGCTGCTCGCGGGCAGGATCGACCTGCCGCGCTTCACCACCGACTTCCGCGACCGCTCGGCGCTCGTCGTCGCCCGCGGCGTCGGCCACCAGCGCGACCTGCGCGCGCTGGGGATGTTCATCCGCGACATGCGTCCCGTGGTCGTGGCCGTCGACGGCGGAGCCGACGCGCTGCTGGAGACCGGCCTGCGGCCGGACATGATCGTGGGTGACATGGACTCAGCGAGCGAGGCCGCGCTGCGCTGCGGCGCCGAGCTCGTGGTGCACTGCTACCCCGACGGTCGCGCGCCGGGGCGCCGTCGTGTGGAGGAGCTCGGCCTGCCCTTCAAGCTCGTTCCCGCGCCGGGCACGAGCCAGGACGTGGGCCTGCTGATCGCGGCCGAGAAGGGCGCCCGCCTGATCGTCTCGGTGGGCTCGCAGTTCAACCTCGTGGAGTTCCTCGACCGCAGCCGCGAGGGCATGTCCTCGACGTTCCTCACGCGCCTGCGGATCGGCGAGATCCTGGTCGACGCCAAGGGCGTCAGCCGCCTCTACCGGCCCCGGCCCGGGCTGACTCCTCTGCTGGTCGTGATCGGCGCGGGCCTGATCGCACTGGTGGCCGTGGTGTGGATGACCCCGGCGCTGCGCGACGTCGTGGAACTGCTCTGGCTGAAGCTGACGCTGCTGTTCGGCTCAAGCGGCTGAGCCCCCGCGGGAGCACGCCGGCGATGATCGACTACCGCTATCACGCGCTCTCGCTTGCCGCGGTCCTGTTCGCGCTCGCCCTCGGCGTGCTGCTGGGGGTGGCGATCGGCGACTCGAATCTCGTCTCCTCGGCGAAGAGCGGCGTCGTGCACAACCTCGACGCCGAAATCGACGGCACTCGCCTGCAGAGCACCCGGCTGCAGGAACAGCTCGCCCGCGAGCAGACGTTCGCCGACGGCCTCTACCCGCTCGCCGTCCACGATCTGCTCGCGGGCCGGAACGTCGGCCTGGTGTTCCTCGGCGAATCCTCCGACCAGGTCAACGCGATCGTGCGCACCGCCGTGGCCCAGGCGGGAGGCAGCGTGGCCAACGTCGTGGCGGTGCGGGAACCGCTGGACCTGGCGGGCATCGCCCACGAGGCGAGCGGAACCCACTTCACGACGATCGCCGACTCCACTCCGGTGCTCGAGCACTTCGGCGAGGTTGTCGGACGCGAGCTCGTCAGCGGCGGGCCGCTGGTCAACCGCGAGCTGCTCAGCCGCGTGCGCGCAAGTCTCCTGAGCGCGTTCGATGGTCAGCTCGGCCGGCTCGACGGGGTTGTCGTGATGCGCGCGCCGCCGGTCGGCATGAGCGCCGCCCAGACCGAAGCGAGCGCGGCCTTCCAGTCCGGGCTGCTCGCGGGCGTGGCGGCCGCCGGCGTGCCCGCGGTGGGCGTTGAGCTCACCGGGACCGACCCCTCGCAGGTGCCCTGGTATGAGAGCAAGGGCATCTCGAGCGTCGACGATGTCGACGCGCTGGCGGGGCAGACGGCGATGCTCTACGCGCTGGCGGGCTCGCGCGGCACCTTCGGCGTCAAGGCGACCGCCGAATCGCTGCTGCCGAGCCCCTCGGGGTCGGGCGGGCAGCCCTGACCGCGTCCGCCTTCGACGCTAGCTTCCAGCCATGCACGCGCTCCCGTTCCTGCTCGCGCTTGCGGTCGCCGCGCTGCTCGCGCCGGCCCTGGCCGGGGCCCTGCGCGCGGCCGGCCACACCCGCCCCAACTACCGCCGGCGCGAGCTGCCGTTCCCCTTCGGTGTGCTCGCGGCAGCGGCCGGGCTGCTGGCGCTGGTACCGCTCATGCTCATCCAGCGGCTCACCTCGACCGGACTGTTCGTCCCCGAGGCGCTGCCGGCAGCGGTGTACGCCCTCGGCGTGATGCTCCTCGGCCTGATCGACGACGAGCTCGCGCCGCGCGCCTCGGCGGCAGGCGAGGCGCCCGCGCGCGGCTGGCGCGGCCACGCGGGGGCGGCGCTGCGGGGGGAGCTCTCGACCGGGGTGCTGAAGGCCGCCGGATCGCTCGGGCTGGCGCTGTTCGCGATGAGCTACCTGCCCCTCTCGAACGGGCGCTGGCTGCTGGCGGCCGGCGTGCTGGTGCTCGCCACCAACGCGCTCAACCTGCTCGACCTGCGCCCGGGCCGCTCGCTGAAGGCGTTCGCGCTGCTCGGCGCGGGGCTGGCGATCGGCACCCGGGACGTGCGGCCGCTGTGGGCGATCGGCCTGTTCGCCGCCCCGGCGCTCCTGGCGGGCTTGTACGACCTGCGCGAGCGGGTGCTGCTCGGCGACACGGGAGCGAGCCTCCTGGGGGCGCTGGCGGGCCTGTGGCTGGTCCTCAGCCTGTCCGGGACCGGCCAGCTGGTGGCACTGCTGTTGCTCGCCGCGGTGACGCTCTACGGCGAGCTGCGATCGATCTCCGCGCTGATCGAACGGACTCCGGGGCTGCGGGAACTAGACTCTTGGGGCAGGCCCTCATGACCTTGCACCATTCCGACCGACACGCCCAGCCCCCGAGCAAGACGCGCTTCATCTTCGTGACCGGCGGCGTGGTGTCCTCGCTGGGGAAGGGAATCGCGGCAGCGTCGATCGGCCGCCTGCTCGTTTCGCGCGGCCTGACGGTGGGGCTGCAGAAGTTCGATCCCTACATCAACGTCGACCCTGGCACGATGTCGCCGTACCAGCACGGCGAGGTGTTCGTCACCGAGGACGGCGCCGAGACGGACCTGGACCTCGGGCACTACGAGCGCTTCACCGACGCCAACACCAGCCGCGCCTCGAACGTCACCGCGGGCGGGATCTACGACACGGTCATCCGGCGCGAGCGCCGTGGCGACTATCTCGGCGGGACGGTCCAGGTGGTGCCGCACATCACCGACGAGATCAAGCAGCGGATCTCGCTGATCGCCGAGTCCAGCGACGTCGACTTCGTGATCACAGAGATCGGCGGCACCGTCGGCGACATCGAGTCGCTCCCGTTCCTGGAGGCTATCCGCCAGTTCCCAGTCGACGTGGGCCGCCGCCGCTGCATGTTCATCCACCTCACGCTCGTGCCCTACATCGGGCACGCCGGTGAGCTGAAGACGAAGCCCACCCAGCACTCGGTCAACGAGCTGCGCCGCATCGGGATCGCGCCGGACATGCTGATGTGCCGCTCCGAGGGCTCGCTGTCGTATGACATCCGCAAGAAGATCGCGCTGTTCGCGAGCCTGCCCGTCGAGGCGATCGTCTCGGCGTGCGACGTGGACAACATCTACAAGGTGCCGCTGACCTTCCACGAGCAGGGCGTGGACGACTTCGTCCTCGATCACTTCGGCGTGGAGGCCCCGGCCCCCGAGCTGGCCCGCTGGACCGAGCCGATCGAGCGCTCCGCCCGCGCGCGGCGGACCGTGCGGATCGCGCTGGTGGGCAAGTACGTTCAGCTCGAGGACGCCTACCTGTCGGTCTCCGAAGCGCTGCGGCACGCGGCCTCCCTGCAGGACAGCCGCGTGGAGATCGAGTGGATCGACTCCGAGCGCCTGGAGAGCGGAGCTGGCATCGAGCTGGCGGAGGGCGCGCGGGCCGCCGGCGAGCGCGAGGACGTGTCCGGCCTGGCCGGCGTCGACGGCCCGGCGCCGACGCAGGCCGACGCCCACGAGGTGCTCGCGCGCGCCGACGGCATCCTGATACCCGGCGGCTTCGGCGGCCGCGGCATCGAGGGCAAGATCGTGGCCGCGCGGGTGGCGCGCGAGGAGCGCATCCCCTATCTCGGCATCTGCCTCGGCATGCAGGTCGCGGTGGCCGAGTTCGCTCGCAACGTCGCCGGGATGGAGGGGGCGAACTCGACCGAGTTCGACATCGAGACGCCCTACCCGGTGATCGACCTCCTGCCCGAGCAGAAGGAGGTGGCGGACCTCGGCGGGACGATGCGCCTCGGCGCGGACCCGATCAAGCTGCACGAGGACACCCGTGCCCGGGAGATGTACGGCGAGGCGGTCATCTACGAGCGCCACCGCCACCGCTACGAGGTGAACAACCTGCTGCGCAAGCGCCTGCAGGGCGCCGGGCTGACCGTCTCCGGCACCTCGCCCGACGAGCGGCTTGTGGAGGTCGTGGAGCTGGGCGAGCACCCGTTCTTCGTCGCCTCGCAGTTCCACCCCGAGTTCAAGTCGCGTCCAGAGCGCCCGGCGCCGCTGTTCCGCGGCTTCATCGCGGCCGCGCTGCAGCGTGCCTCCGAGCGCGAAGGCGGATCGGATGCCGCGGAGGGCGATCCGGACGACGGCATGACGGTCCAGGACGTCCGCCCGCAGGCGGGCCGCTCCCCGGGCCCGCGCTCCTCGTGACGGTGCCGGCCGGCCCACCGCGGCTGGGCACGCTGGAGCGCCGCTATCTCGGCACGATCTTCACCGACCTCTGCCGTATCGAGAGCCCCTCGGGCGCCGAGCGCCCGTGCGCCGAACGGGTGATCGCCGAGCTGGCGGCGCTCGGGTTCGAGGTCCGCGAGGACGAGGCCGGCGCGCGGACCGGGTCGGGTTGCGGGAACCTCCTCGCCCGTATCCCCGCGGCGCCGACCGCCGGGATCCTCCCCGGCGCGGCGGGCAGCACGCGATCGGTGCTGCTCTGCGCCCATCTCGACACCGTGCCGCAGCAGGCGCCCGTCGAGCCGGTGCTCGTGGAGGGCGGCTGGGAGAACGCCAACGAGGGGATCCTCGGGGCCGACAACAAGGCCGCCGTGGCCGTGCTGCTCGCGCTGGCCCGCCACGTCGCGCGCGGAGGGCGCGCCGGTCGATCTCGAGCTGCTGTTCACCGTCGGCGAGGAGACGGCGCTGGCGGGCTCGCTCGCGTTCGACGCCTCGGTGCTGCGCAGCGAGTTCGGCTACGTGTTCGACCACGCCTCGCCGATCGGCGAGGTGATCGTGCGCTCGCCGACGCAGTTCCGGGTGCAGGCGGCCTTCCGTGGAGCCGCCGCGCACGCGGGGATCCGCCCCGAGGAGGGGCGCAGCGCGATCGTGGCGGCGGCGCGCGCGGTCGTGCGCGATCCCGCACGGACGCCTCGACGAGGAGACGACGGTGAACGTGGGGACGATCGCGGGCGGGACGGCGATGAACGTGGTGCCCGAACACTGCGCGCTGGTGGCCGAGGTGCGCTCGCTGCGCGCGGAGCGCGCCGAGGAGGTGCTCGCGCGAGCTCGTCGACCGGATCCACGAGGCGGCCAACATGCCCGACTGCGACTGCGACGTCGACATCGCCGTGGAGCGCACGTTCGCGGGCTATTCCCTGGCTCCGGCGGCGCCCGCGGTGGCGGTGGCCGAGCGCGCGCTGCGCGCCTGCGGGTTCGAGCCGGTGCGGGTCGCCAGCGGCGGCGGCTCCGACGCGAACGCGCTGATCGCCAAGGGCGTCTCGGTCGTCAATCTCGCCAACGGCACCGAGCGCAGCCACGAGCCCGGCGAGCGCGTGAGCGTGGACGCCCTCGAGGGCATGCTGGAGGTGGCGCTGAGCATCCTCGAGCAGGCCGGGTCCCCCGAGGCCGTGCGGCCGGCCGCCGAGGCGGCGCTCGTGCCGGACGCGGCGCTGTAGCTTCGCCGGCGATGCTCAAGCTACGTCGCGCCACGGTGGTCGAGATCCACCATCCGCAGGCCGATGCCGCGACGACCGCGGACGGGCGCGCGGCGGCGTCCTCCGAGCAGCGGCTCGTCGTCGAGCTCGACGGCGCCGCCGAGCGCCGCCCCGCGATCGCCGACGTGGCGCTGGTCGGGCGGGCGGAGGTCGGAGACGAGGTGATCGTGAACGTGCAGGCGCTCGATCTCGGCCTGGGGTCCGGCGGCTTCGACATCGTGCACGTGAACCTCACGCGGGGCCTGGCCGGCGACGGCGTTCCGGGGGCGCACGTGATGAAGCTCAACTACACGAGCCTGCAGCACGCGGTCGACCCGGTCGACGACAGGGGCCTGGAGGTGCCCGTCGGACGCCCCGTCGCCGTGCTCGCGCTGCACGGCCAGCTCGCGGCGGTCGCGTGGGCGTTCGCCCAGGGTGCCGGCGGCGCCCGGCTCGGCTACGTGCAGACCGGGGGCGGCGCGCTGCCGGGAGACCGCTCCCGGACCGTTGCGCTGCTGCGCCGACGGGGGCTGCTCGCGGGCCACATCACGGCCGGCGCGGCCTTCGGCGGCGAGGGCGAGGCGATCACCACGGCGGGCGCGCTGCACCACGGCCTGCGCACGCTCGGCTGGGATGCCGCGGTGTGCGGCCCGGGGCCCGGGATCGTGGGCTCGGGCTCCTCGCTCGGGCACGGCGGGCATGGCGGCCCTGGACTCCGCCCACGTGTCGCTCGCGCTGGAGTGCCCGACGCTGGTGGTCGCGCGGATGTCCTCGAGCGACCGGCGCGCGCGCCACCGCCCGATCTCCCACCACACGCTGGCGGTCCTCGATCTGCTGCTCGAGCCCGTCACCGTCGCGCTGCCCGCGGGCATGCGCTCGCCGGTGGGCAACGATCTGCGCGCCGGCCTGCGCGCGGTCTTCGGCGCCGTCTCGCCGGGGGGCCCCGCGGTCGCCCTGGAGGAGGCCACGCGTCCCGCCCGCATCACGCGGCACGACTGGCGCCGGGCGCCGGTCGACCTCCCCGCCTATGCCGCGAGCGGGCTCCCGGCCGAGACGATGGGGCGTGGCCCGGCGGAGGACCCGCTGTTCTTCGGCGCGGCGCTCGCCGGTGGTGCGGCGCTCGCCGAGCTCCTGCAGGCGCGTGACCGCGAGGACGGCTCGCTCGAGGCCGAGGGCACATGAGCCCGCACGGGGCCCCCCGGGAGAGCGACGGTGCGGCACCCGACGGCGCCGGCCGTGGCTTGGAGCCCCTGGGCGCGGACACGGTCTACGCGGGCCGGCTGGTGGATGTGCGCATCGAGCGCTTCCGCCACGCCGACGGGGAGGAGGTCACCAGGGAGATCGTGCGCCACAGCGGTGCGGTGGGGATCCTCGCGCGCGACGCTGAGCAGCTGTGGCTTGTGCGTCAGCCGCGAGAGGCGGTGGGCGAGCCCGACCTGCTGGAGATCCCCGCCGGCCGGCTCGACGTGCCGGGCGAGGAGCCACTGGCGGCCGCGCAGCGGGAGCTCGCCGAGGAGATCGGCCTCGGGGCGCGCATGTGGGCGCCGGTCCTCAGCTACTACACGAGCGCCGGCTTCACCGACGAGCGCGTGCACCTGTTCGAGGCCACCGATCTGTACCCGCGGTCCGCCGAGAGCGAGGAGAACGAGCGGATCGAGGTCGTCCGCTGGCCGCTGGCGCGGGTCGGCGAGGCGATCGCTGACTGCATGGACGCAAAGACGCTGATCGCCCTGCTCTGGCTGGCCCGCTCGCTGAACGTCTGATTGCACCGCCAAGGAGCGACCGCCGCCGGGGCGAAGCTCACGGCATGGCCCCGGTCCTTCCCGCCGAGATCGACGCCGGGACCCCTGCGCAGCGGCGAGCGGTGTCGATCGAGCCGCTGATCCTCGACTTCCTGGCCTACCTCGAGCTCGAGCGCGGGCTCTCGCGGAACACGCTCGAGGCCTACCGCTCGGACCTGCTGCAGTTCGGCGGCTACCTGGACGGCCGCGGGCTGAGCGCGCTGGAGGTCGGGCACCGCGAGATCGCGGCCTTCCTCTCCGAGCTGGCGGACGGCAGCGGAGGGCGGCCGCCGGTCGCCGCGAGCACGCTCGGCCGCAAGATGGCTTGCCTGCGCTCGTTCTACCGGCACCTGCGCCGCGAGGAGGAGATCGACCACGACCCGACCGCCGAGCTGCGTGGCCCGCGCAAGCCACAGCGTCTGCCGCGCGTGCTCACCCGCGACGAGGTCAACCGGCTGCTGTCGCAGCCGCGTGGAACCGACCCGCTGGCGGCGCGCGACCGCGCCCTGCTGGAGCTGATGTACGCCTGCGGCCTGCGCGCCTCCGAGGCGGTGGGGCTCGAGCTGGGCGACGTCGACCTGGAGGAGGGGCTCCTGCGGGCGCGGGGCAAGGGCTCCAAGGAGCGGCTCGTGCCGATCGGCCGCCAGGCGATGGGGGCGCTGACCGCCTACTGCCGCAGCGCCAGGCCGGCGCTGCTCGGGACCGGCGTGCGCCCGCAGCTGTTCCTCAACCGGCGCGGCGGACCGCTGACGCGCCAGGGTCTCTACAAGATCGTCCAGGGCCACGCGCGCAGCGCCGGTCTCGCGGAGCGGATGAGTCCCCACACCCTGCGCCACAGCTTCGCCACCCACCTGCTCGCCGGCGGCTGCGATCTGCGCTCGCTGCAGGAGATGCTCGGCCACGCGGATCTCGCCACCACCCAGGTCTACACGCACCTCTCGGCCGAGCGCCTGAAGGACGCCTACTTCGGCGCGCACCCCCGCGCCTCGCGCTAAGCGGGCGGTCCCAGCGCCGGGCCGGCGCCGTCGCGCCGGTGCGCCGCAGGCCGCGCTCAGGTACACATCCAGCGATGAACGCGCCGCCCAGCCGCCGAGCCTTCGTGCTCGTCGTCGACGCCTGTGGCGTGGGGGCGCTGCCCGACGCGGCCGACTACGGCGACGCGGGGACGAACACACTCGCGCACGTGGCGACGGCGGTGGGGGGACTGCAGCTGCCCACGCTCGCGGCGCTCGGGCTCGGTGCGCTCACGCCGGTGGCCGGCGTTGCCGCCGCGGTCGACCCGGCGATCCACGGCCGGCTGCACCCGCTCGGACCGGGCAAGGACTCGATCACGGGGCACTGGGAGCTGATGGGCGTCGTGCTCGACCACGCGCTGCCGACCTACCCCGGCGGCTTCCCCGCGGAGGTGACCGCGACGCTGCGGGCGGCGATGGGCCACGAGCTGATCTGCAACCGGCCCGACAACGGGCTGGCGGCGATCGAGGAGTTCGGAGCCGAGCACCTGCGCACGGGCGCGCTGATCCTCTACACCTCCCAGGATTCCGTGCTCCAGCTGGCGGCCCACGTCGATCGCGTCCCTCCGCCGGAGCTCTACCGGGCGTGTGAGCGGGCGCGCGCGGCGATGAGCGGCGAGAACGCGGTGGGACGCGTGATCGCCCGGCCGTTCAGCGGCCCGGAGGGGGAGTTCCGGCGCACCGAGGGCCGGCGCGACTTCGCCGTGGCGCCCCCCGCGCGCAGCTACCTGCAGGAGCTGCAGGACGCGGGCGTGAGGGTCGAGGGGGTCGGCAAGATCTGGGACCTGTTCGCGGGGGTCGGCCTGGACGCGTCGCACCCGGGGGCGAGCAACGCGCAGGCGCTGGCGAGCGTCGATGAGCTGGTCGGGCAGATCGACGGCGGGCTGGTGTTCGCGAACCTGATCGAGACCGACCAGCTCTACGGCCACCGCAAGGACGTCGAGGGGTTCGCACGCGCGCTGGGCGAGATCGACACCTACCTGGCCAGGCTGCTCGAGCGGCTGCGTGCGGGCGACCTGCTGGTCGTCACCGCCGATCACGGGGTGGACCCCGACCACCCGGGGACCGATCACACGCGCGAGTATGCACCGCTGCTCGCGCTGAGTGGAGCGATGATCGCCCGCCGCGCGGCGGGCGGGGCGCTGGGCGGCGTCCACCACGACGGCCCGCTCGCGGATGTCGGCGCGACCGTGCTGCGCTGGCTGGCGGACCGGACTGCCGAGGCGCTCCCGGGAGCGTCCTTCATAAGCTAGGCGGGCGATGCCCGAGCTGCCCGAGGTCGAGACGATCAGACGCCAGCTCGCGCCGCTGGTGGAGGGCAGGAGGATCGAGCGCGTGGAGATCCTCGACCCGCGCTGGTCGCGCCCGCTGGCACCGTCGGAGCTAGCCGACGCGCTGCGCGGGCGCCGCGTGGAGCGCCTGGGGCGGCGGGGCAAGTACCTGCTGTGGGGCCTGGAGGGCGACGTGCACCTGGCCCAGCACCTGCGGATGACGGGCGCGGTGCTCGCCGACGCGGACCCCGAGCCGCCCCACACTCGCGTGCGCATCGAGCTGGGACCGGCCCGCCGCGGCAGGGCGGCTGCGGGGAGCGCGTCGCGGCGCGCGGCGCGCAGGCGCCTGTCGATCGTGGATCCGCGCCGCTTCGGCACCGGCGAGCTGCTGCTCGGCGGACCGGCGCTCGATGCGTTCCTCGCCGCGCGTCTAGGCCTGGAGCCGTTCGACGAGGGCTTCACCGCGGAGCACCTGCGCGCCCTCGCCAGGGGTCGCACGACGCCGATCAAGGCGCTGCTGCTCGATCAGCGGAGGGTCGCGGGGGTCGGCAACATCTATGCCGACGAGGCCCTGTTCCGCGCCCGCATCCATCCGCGCCGCATGGCCGGGCGGCTGACGCCGGTGCAGTGCGCCGGGCTTCGCGAGGCCGTGATCGCGGCGCTGTCCGCGGGCATCGAGGCCCGCGGCGCGACGATCGACGACTTCCGCCACGTCGACGGGGTGCGGGGGTCCTTCCAGGACCAGTTCCTCGTTCACCGGCGCGAGGGCGAGCCGTGCCCCGCCTGTGGCACGACGGTCCTCAAGATGGTCGTCGCCGGTCGCGGCACCTACGTCTGCGAGTCCTGCCAGCCGCGACCGCGGGCACGGCGGCGCCAGATGATCTAGGCCGCGAGCAGCTCGTCGAGGCGGCCGCTGTCGGCGGCGGCCTGCACCTCGGTGTAGCCGCCGAGCAGCTTCCCGTCGATGACCACCTGAGGGAAGGTCATCATGCCGGTGCTCTGCGCGAGCTCGACCCGGCCGGCGGGATCCTTGGAGAGGTTGATCTCCGAGAACTCCAACCCGCGCGAGCTGAGCAGCCCCTTGACGCGGGCGCAGAACGCACACGGCTCTGTCGTGTAGACCGTGATCTCACCCATTACTTCATAAAGTATAGCGGATGCAGACCACCGGAGATGCCGCCGATGGAGGACCCGGATGCTCGCTCAGCCCCGCGAACGCACGGCCCTCATGATCCAGACGACGCCGAGGGCCACAGCCGCAGCACCGATACGACCACCGCTCACCGCATAGGTGATCGCGCCGGCGATCGTGATCGCGACGGCGGGGATGAGAGCTGTGGGGATGCGGACCACCGCGTTCATGCATCGGTGTCCCGCGGGAACACTGAAACCGGCCCGCCACCGCCCGGCTGCGATGATCCCCCGCCGATCCCGCGCGAGGAGGACAGTGGCATGACACTCGATCAAGCGATCATCGGACAGGTCGTGACCGGACAGATGGAGGCGATAGAACGCGACCACGGCGACGACGAGGACGTCTCGATCGGGGCCGTCATCACGATCGTCGAGGTCCTGAAAAAGCAGGGCGAGAACGGATACGCCTCGAAAGTGAGGATCCGCCACAACGTGGGGGACCCCTACCGCGTCCTCGGCCTGGTGCGGGCGGCCGAACAGAATGTGATCCAGGGCTTCTCCGAGACCGAGGATTAGCCGCGCCGCGGCACCGTGCGGAACCGGCCCGCGGGGGCAGTGTGGAACCGGCCCGCCGGGGGGCGGCCTAGACTCGATCGGGCGATGCCAGGCCCGGTGAAGACGGAGGCGGTCGTGCTGCGCTCGATGCGATTCGGCGAGGCCGACCGCATCCTGCACCTGTACACCTCCGACCGGGGACGGATCGGTGCGATCGCGAAGGGGGTGCGCCGCGCGCGCAGCCGCTTCGGCGGCCGCCTGGAGCCGTTCTTCCGCCTGCGGATCGAGCTCCACGAGGGTCGCGGCGAGCTGCTCACGGTGACCGGTGCGCAGACGGTCGAGGGCCACGCGCGGCTGCGCGGCGACGCGCGCGCGCTCGACGCTGCAGCGCGTGCGTGCGACGCGGTGGGGCGCCTGTTCGAGACCTCCGAGCCGCATCCGGGGGTGTTCAACCTGCTCTGCCGCCAGCTGGTGCTGCTCGATGAGCAGGCCGGCGAGGAGCAGACCGGCGAGGGGCGCGTACGGCTCGGCTGGGGCGGTGCGCTCGCGTTCCGTCTGAAGCTGCTGCTCGCCGCCGGTCTGGCTCCGCAGCTGGCGGCGTGCGCGAGCTGCGGCGAGGAGCAGCACCTGACGGGCTTCTCGGGGGCCGCCGGCGGCGTGGTGTGCACGGCCTGCGAGGCCGGCTCGTTCCCGCTCGGGGAGGACGCCTACAGGTTCATGACCGAGGCGCTCGGTCGCGGGCTGACGGACGTGCCGCAGGCGCCCGAGCCGGCGCTCGGCCAGGTGGAGCGCGCGATAGCCGCCACGCTCGAGCACCACGCGCACGTGCGTCTGATGCCGGCCGCGGCGCGCACGGCCTGAGAGCCGCCGGGCGGTATCGTGGGCGCCATGGACGAGGGACTGCCAGTCGCCTACGAGGTGCTCGACAAGGGCGTGCCCGTGCTGAGCTCCGACGGCGTTCAGGTCGGCACCGTCCACCACGTGGTGGCGGCGCCCGAACTCGACATCTTCCACGGGCTGGTGATCTCCTGCTCGGGCGGCCGGCGCTTCGTGGAGGCGGCCCAGGTCGCATCGCTCCACGAGCACGGGGTCGACCTCCGCATCGGCGCGGACGCGATCGACGCCCTGCCGGCGCCGGGCGGCGGGGCGCCCGTCTACGACGAGGACCCCGGCGAGATGAAGGGCTGGCACCACTGGACGCATCTGCTGGGGATGCGCGGCGATTGGAAGCGCGAGCCCTGACCGGCCCCGCCGCGATCGGTCGCAGGTCCGAGCGGTGAGCGTCGCCGGCAGGCAGGATGTCGTGGCGGCGGCGTTCGCCGCACGGTGGGCGGCCCAGGAGGAGCAGCTGCTCTCGCCGCTGGCGGCGCGCTCATACCCGGCGCTGAGGGCGCGCGGAGAGGACGACTGTGCGCTGCGGACCCCGTTCCAGCGCGACCGCGACCGGATCGTGCACAGCAAGTCCTTTCGGCGCCTCACCCACAAGACGCAGGTGTTCGTGGCACCGCGCGGGGACCACTACCGCACGCGGCTCACGCACACGCTCGAGGTGACCACGATCTCGCGGACCGTGGCCCGGGCGCTGGCGCTCAACGAGGATCTCACCGAGGCGATCGGCCTCGGCCACGACCTCGGCCATCCGCCGTTCGGGCACATCGGCGAGGAGGTGCTCGACGGCTGTCTGAGGGAGCGCTTCGGGAGCGGCTTCCAACACTATGAGCACTCGCTTCGCATCGTCGACGAGCTCGAGCGCGACGGGGCCGGGCTCAATCTCACCGAGCAGGTGCGCGAAGGGATCGCGCGCCATTCCAGCCGCACGCCTCCGCCGCAGACGCTCGAGGGGCGGATCGTGCGGCTGATCGACAGGGTGGCCTACATCAACCACGACATCGACGATGCGATGCGGGCGGGTCTGCTGCGCGAGCAGGAGCTGCCGAGCGAGCCGATCGCGGTGCTCGGCTCGAGCGGCTCGGCGCGGATCGACGCGCTCGTCCACGACCTGGTCGAGCATTCCGCGCGGGCGGGGGACATCGTGCAGGGTCCGAGCGCCGGGCCGGCGATGAGCGCGCTGCGGGACTTCATGTTCGAGCGCGTCTATCTCGGCCCGGCCGTGCGCGCCGAGCACGCGAAGATCTCGGCCGTCGTGAGACGGCTGTTCTCGCACTACGTGGAGCAGCCCGAGCTGCTGCCGCCGATGCCCGGGGGCGGCCTGCCGAGCGGCGAGCAGGAGCTCGCGCGGGCGGTCACCGACTACCTCGCCGGGATGACCGATCGCTACTGCATCCGCGAGTACACCGAGCTTCAGGTACCGCAGGCGTTCGCCCGCTAGCGTAGCCGCGTGGCCCTGTACACCAAGGACTCCAAGGACCGCGTGCGCGATGCGGTGGACTTCCTCGAGCTCGTCTCAGCGCGCACCGATCTGCGCCGTGCGGGCCCGGCGCGCTACGAGGGGCTGTGCCCGTTCCACGAGGAGCGCACGCCGTCGTTCGGGATCGATCCCACGCAGAAGGTCTACTACTGCTTCGGCTGCCAGGCCTCGGGCGATGTGTTCACGTTCGTTCAGGAGACCGAGGGCGTGGACTTCAAGGGGGCGCTCGAGCTGCTGGCCGAACGCTGCGGCGTGGAGCTCGAGCGCGAGGAGGAGGACCCCGGTGAGGCCGAGCGGCGCCGGCGCAGGGAGCGACTGCTCGAGCTGCTGGTGCGCACCAGCGTCTACTACGAGCGCTACCTGTGGGAGTCCAAGGAGGCCGGGCGCGCGCGCACGTATCTGCAGGAGCGGGGACTCTCCGAGGAGGCGCTGCGCGAGTTCCGGGTCGGCTACGCGCCGAGCGCCTGGGACCGCGTGTTGCTGGCCTCGCGGCGCGGGGGGTTCTCGGTGGAGGAGCTCTACGCGACCGGCCTGGCGCAGCGCTCGCGCCAGAACGGGCAGCCCTACGACCGCTTCCGCTCGCGGATCATGTTCCCACTGGCGGACATTCGCGGACGCGTGCTCGGCTTCGGCGCACGCGCGATGAGCGAGGACCAGCGTCCGAAGTACCTCAACACCTCCGACAACGACGTTTACCACAAGGGTCTGCATCTCTACGGCGCGGACCTCGCGCGCGCCCACGCGGCGAAGGCCGGGCAGGTGGTCCTGTGCGAGGGCTACACCGACACGATCGCGCTGCACCAGGCGGGCATGCGCACAGCGGTGGGCCTGATGGGTACGGCGCTCACCGCCGAGCAGGTGGGCGAGCTCGCGCGGATGGCGCAGACGGTGCTGCTCGCGCTGGACGCCGACACGGCCGGTCAGGAGGCGATGCTGCGGGCCTCGAGCCTGGCCGCGCGGCGCAGGCTCGAGCTGCGGGTCGTGCCGCTGCCGGCCGGCACCGATCCGGCCGAGCTGATCCAGCGGCACGGACCCGAGGCGATGCGGGCGGCGGTCGAGGCGTCGGTGCCGTTCGTGCGCTTCCGCGTCGAGCGCGTGCTCGCGGGCGGCGATGACTCGAGCCCCGAGGGGCGCGACCGCACGATCGAGCAGCTGCGGCCCGTGTTCGCGACGCTGCCGCCGAGCGCGATGCGGATGGAGCTGACGAGGATCGTCTCCAGCCGGCTGGCGCTGCCCGAGAGCCTGGTCGAGCAGATGCTCTCCGAGCAGCCCGGCCGGGCCGGCTCGCGCCCGGACCGGGGCGGGGGAGGCGGCGCCGGCGAGGGCGAGCGCGCGCGCACGGATGAGCGCGCCCGCGACGACGTGCGCGCTCGGCGCGGCGGCGGGCTCTCGCGACGGGAAGAGACCGAGCGGGCGTTCCTGGCGCTGTGCATCGCCTCTCCCGAGGAGGGTGCGGCGGCCCTGGGAGGACTCGAGCTCGACGAGCACTTCTCCAGCGCGCTGCTGCGGCGCGCCGCGCGGCATCTGCGCGACGGGAGCCTCGCCGAGCCGATGGCGGCGGGGGAGGGGGAGGACCTCGACGGCGATCCCGAGCTCAAGGGCCTGCTCGCGGAGCTCGTGGTCGAAGCCGGCCGCGAGACGGCGCATCCGGCGATGCTCGAGGTGCAGCGGCTGCAGCTCGAGCTCGCGCGCCTGGAGCGCCACATCCAGCAGGCGCGGGGGATCGAGGGCGCCGACGTCAACGCGCTAGCCGCCCGCCGCGGGGAGGTCAAGCGCGACTTCGACCTCGCCTACGCGCAGGTGCTGGAGGACACGGGCGAGAGGTAGGAACCGCACCGCGACGGCGCGGCGCGGCCGCGGCACGGCGTGGCGGGGCCCAACCGACGCCAGAGCACCGTGACACCGAGTCTCCACCGTCGTGTCGCAAAAAGGTCACATTTGCAGGGATTCTGTGACGCCGGGCATGGCACGATGGAGGCGTGGAACGCGAACACCTCCAACGTCTCCTCGCAGAGGGACTCTCGCTGGCCGAGATCGGCCGGCGCGTGGGGAGGCACGAATCGACGGTGGCGTACTGGCTGACGCGGTACGGGCTGCGTGCCGGCAGGGCGGAGCGACACGCGGCCCGGGGAGGACTGGCCAGGGAGGAGTTGGAGCCGCTGGTCGAGGAGGGCCTGACGGTCGCCGAGATCGCGGCGCGTGCGGATCGCAGCAAGACGACGGTGCGCTACTGGCTCCAGCGTCACGGCCTGAAGACGAGCAATCGCCGGGGGCGTGCTCGGTCGCCGGAGTCGCGGACCGCGAACGAGGCGGGCGTCGCGGTGGTGCGGATGACATGCCCACGCCACGGAGGAACGGAGTACGTGCGCGACGGCCGCGGCTACTACCGTTGCCGGCGGTGTCGCGCGGAGGCGGTCTCGCGGCGTCGCCGCAAGATGAAGGAGATCCTCGTGCGGGAGGCGGGTGGAGCATGTGCGATCTGCGGATATGCGGGGAACATGCGCGCGCTGCATTTCCATCATGTGCGGCCGCCGGAGAAGAGGATCGAACTCAACGCCAAGGGAGTCGCGCTCTCGCTTGCGACGTTACGAGCGGAGGCCCGCAAGTGCGTGCTGCTGTGCTCTAATTGCCATGCCGAAGTTGAGGATGGCGCCGTGTCGCTTCCAGGCGTTACGCTGGAGGAGGATCCGACATAGAAGCCGTTCAGACGATCCGGGGTAGCTCAATTGGCAGAGTATTCGGCTGTTAACCGAACGGTTGTGGGTTCGAGTCCCACCCCCGGAGTCAAACCGAGAGACGTGAAGGAGAGCCGAGCTCGGCGGCCACGGCTGCCGTGGTCGCGTACCACGCCCTCGCCTTTCGGCTCCCGAGGTGAGACACTCTCGCACGATGCCGGAGGAGTTCGACGCCACGGCTGAGGAGACCGACCCCAGGCCCGAGGCGATCCTGGAGGCGATCCGCGCGGGCGATCTCGTGGAGGCGACGCGCGCGAACTGGAGGGTCTTCAACTCGCGTTCCGGTTCGGGGAAGGTGTTCCATCCCGAGGAGCTGGTCGCGTTTCATCCCGAGGTCGAGTGGACGACGCGCACCGACCTGCCGGACCCGCGGACCTATCGCGGACGAGAGGAGCTTGCGAATCTGATCGCCGAGTGGCTCGACGCGTTCGAGGACTTCCGATTCGAGCCGGTCGAGATCCTCCAGACCGGCGGGAAGGTGGTGGCGGTGTTGCAGATCAGTGGGCGCATCAAGGGCAGCGACCAGCGGGTGGCGATGGAGGAGGTCCACGTGTTGAGCGTCTGCGACGGGATGTTCAGCGAGGTGCGCGAGTACCCGTCGAAGAGCGAGGCGCTCAGAGCGTTGGGGCTGTCCGGCGCCCCCAGCTCAGATAGCCGAGCGCGCCGAGGGCGTTGGTGCAGATGAGCCGCCAGAGCGCCCTGCTCCCCCTGATCTGGTCGGCGGGGCGGCGCTGGATGTCGCGCTCGGCGAGGGCCACGAGCCCGAACGACAGGGTGGTGACGATGACGATGAGGAGCTGCTTGGCGGGCGGGTATTCGCTGAAGCGCTTCTTGGATCGCGCCATGGGCACAGCCTAGGCGGCGGACGCGGCGAGCCGCTCGATGTGCGTCGCGGCGGTGGCGCCGGCGTCGTGGGTGTCCGCCCAGGCGGCGATCTCGCGGGCGCGCGTGCGGATGGAGGGGTCCGAGAGCGCGCGCTCGACGGCGAGCCCGAGGGACCTGGGCGAGACGAAGCGGCGGGGCAGGCGCACGCCGGCGCCGGACCAGTCCAGGCGGGCGGCGTTCTCGTTCATGTCGCCGACGGCGGGGCAGGCGACGACGGCGCAGCCACAGGCGAGGGCGCGCGCGAGCGTACCGTGGCCGGCGTGGCAGACGACGAGGTCGCAGCGGGGCATCGTGCGGGAGTAGGAGACCCACTCGACGAGCCTCGTGTTGGGCGGCACCGGCAGCGGCCGCGGTGGCAGCCGGCGGTTCCAGGTGGCGAGCACCCTGACCGGCGCGCGGGCGAGACCGCGCAGCGCGGCGCGCAGGAGGGCGTGCTCGGCGTCCTGGGCGGTGGAGGGGGCTATGAGCACGAGCGGGGCATCGCCCAGCGGGAGCTCGACGTCGGCGGCGGGCGGCTCCCACATGAGCGGCCCGACGACGTGGGCGTGGGCGGGCCAGCGGCGGGGGTACTCGAGCTGGGGGAAGGTGCCGACGAGCGCGAGTTCGCGGCTGATGCCGCCGTGAACGTGCTCCTGCGGCGGCAGGCCGAGCTCCATGCGGGTGTGGTTGAGCTCGCGGCGCCCCCGCTCCAGGCCCCTGGCGACCGGGATCTGGGCGCGGCGCCAGAGCGCGCGGCCGGCGGCCGTGCGCGGCAGGCGCGCGCCGAGCGAGTAGATCGGGAAGTGGGGCTCGCCGTCGGGGTGGACGTGGGGGATGAGGGTTGCGCGCGGCACGCCCGCGAGCTCGGCGGCGAGCGCGGGCGCGAGCGTGAGGATGTCGGCGACGACGACCTCGGGCGCCAGCTCGCGCACCAGCGGGAGCGTGTCGCGGGTGGCCTGGGCGACGGCCTGGTAGAAGTCGAGCGGCTCGGGGCCGGAGGGGAAGACGCGGTACTCGGGCGCGGCCGCGAAGGCGATGCCCTCGGCCTCGACGTGCTCCCGCCAGCGCGTCCAGGTCTGGATCGTGACGTCGTGGCCGCGTGCGGCGAGCGCGCGGCCGAGGGCGATCATCGGGAACGCGTGGCCGGGGTCTCCGAAGGCGCCGAGCAGCAGCCGCCTGGATGGCCCCGCGGCGGGTTCCACGCGCGCGGTCAGGCGGCGAGCTCGGCGAGCAGCTTCAGCTGCTGCAGGCGCTCGGGGGCGGTGAACGCGGTGGGCGTGACCCCGAGCGTGCCGACGCCGGCCTCGCGGTAGACGGCGAGCCGCTCGCGCACGACGTCGGCGGGGCCGCAGAGCGAGACGGTGTCGATCAGCCGGTCGGGGATCGCGGCCATCGCCTCCTCGCGCTTGCCTTCGAGGTAGAGGTCCTGGATCTTCTGCGCATCGGCCTCGTAGCCGTAGCGCTGGACGAGCTGGTTGTAGAAGTTCTGCTTGCGCGAGCCCATACCGCCGACGTAGAGGGCGATGAACGGCCGCATGCTGTTGCGCGCGCTCTCGATGTCGTCGCTGATGCAGAGACTCACGGTGGGGGCGATGTCGAAGTCCGCCAGCGATTTGCCTGAGCGCTCGGCGCCTTCCTGCAGCAGCGGCCGCAGCTCGGAGACGTGCTCGGGGGAGAACAGCGTGGGGATCCAGCCGTCGGCGATCTCGCCGGCGAGCGCGGTGTTCTTGGGCCCGATCGCGGCGAGGTAGATCGGGATGCGCTCCTGGACGGGGGCGATCGTCAGCTTGAGCGCCTTGCCGGGGCCGTCGGGCAGCGGAAGCTCGAGCGTCTCGCCGCTGAACTCGACGCGTTCGCGGGCGAGCGCCATGCGGATGACGGCGACGTACTCGCGCGTGCGCTGGAGCTGCTTGGCGAAGCGCTGCCCGTGCCAGCCCTCGGCGACCTGCGGACCGGAGGAGCCGATGCCGATGATCATGCGCCCACCGGAGAGCTGGTCGATGGTGGCGGCGGTCATGGCGGTCATCGCGGCCGAGCGGCCCGGCATCTGGAAGATGCCGGCACCGAGCCGGATCGTGGAGGTCTGGCCTGCGAGCCAGCCGAGCACGGTGGCGGTGTCCGAGCCGTAGGCCTCGGCGGCCCAGACGGAGTCGTAGCCGAGCCGCTCGGCCTCCTTGACGATGTTGAGCTGGTCCTCTGAGGTGAGGCCCATGCCCCAGTAGCCGATGTGCACGCCGAGCTTCATGTGCAAGTTTCCTTTCAGCGGGAGGGAATCCGTTGCGGCTCGCGAAGGCGTGACCTAGGCTTGTCCGCCAGCCGGCCGGCGATCGGTCCGATGCGGACCAGCAGCCGTGCGGCGGGCACAGCCTATGCGAAATCGCCGCCGTCAAAGCAGAAGCGCGCTGGAGGGCCTGCGCCTGGCGATCGACTGCATGCCGCTTGCCACACGGGAGGCGATGCTCGAGGGACTGCGGGTCCACGAGCGGATCCTGGTGGGCGCCTACGTGGACGACGAGGGCGGTGTCTGCCCGATGCTCGCGGCGCATCGCTGCGGCGGGCGCACGGACTTCCTGTCGTTCGCGAAGTCGTGGGACCGCTTCGCCCGCGCGGGGGGGCGCAGGCGCGCGGCGAGCGAGCGCGAGGTGCGGATCCTGATCGGCCAGCTGCGCGACAGTCTCGAGGGCGCCGACGGCCTCGAGCTCGACCGGGCGATCGCCGAGCACCATGCGCTCGTGGGCCGCAGCCGCCGCCGGCGGCCGGCGTTCCCCCGCCATGGCGATCCGGAGGGCGAGATCCGCGCGCGACGCCTGAGGGGCTTCTTCGGCCGGAGATCTCCGGGAGACAACTCCGCCGAGTCGCCCGAACGGCGGCTCGCCCCGCCGGTCTCGGCGCGCGGCTGAGCGAGCCCGAGGCCCGCGGCCCCGGGGGCCGGGGTGAGTCACCCGCGACCCGGAGGTCGGTGGTGAATCACGGAACGATCTCGGGGGGCAGTACGGAGGGCCGCGCGCGAGGCCGACCGTAGGGTGGAGGTATGCGAGCGACCTGTGTGGCGGTCGGTGTGGCGATGAGCCTGCTCGTCGGCGCGGGCCCGGCCGATGCCGGCTGGTCGGCGCCGCGCACGGTCGCTGCGAGCTCCACGGGCCCCACGGCCGTGGCGGTGGACGCGCGCGGTGACGTGGCGCTGGCGTGGGCGACGCGGCCGCCGGCGAGCGCGATGAGGCTCTACGGGACCTCCGTCCACGTGGCCGTGGTGCTGGCGAACGGGCGCGCGGCGAGCCGCACGGTGTGGTCGAGCGCGACCGCGCGCACCCTGCGGGTGGCGGTCGCCCTGGGGCACGGGGAAGCGACGCTCGCTTGGGTCGCGGACGCGCGCGGCGAACGACTCGAGGGCGCAACCGTGCGCGCCGCCTATGGCCCGCTGCTCGGACGCTGGAAGGCGGCCCGGGTGATGGGGCACTGGACCGACTTCGGCCCGCCCGCGAACCGGTACCCGCGGCTGGCGGTGTCCCCAGCCGGCGAGGTGCTGCTCGTCTGGGACGACAACCGCCCCGCGATCGACGCCCCCGTGGCCGCGTGGCGTGCCCCCGGCCATGGCTTCGGCCGGCCCGCATCGCTGCTGGGGTCCGCGCGGGTCCGCCTGGAGGTGCCGCACGAGCTCGGTCCGATTCCCGTCTTCGACGCGGCCGGGAACGCGTACGTGTGGGGCAGCTGCGACGGGATCGTGGTGAGCGCTCCCGCCGCGAACCACCGCTTCGGCCGGCCGGTCACGGTGGCCGCCGCCCCCGTGCTGAGCTTCGGACTGTCCGTTTCGGCTGCCGGCCGCGGCGTGGCGGGCTGGGTGCACGGGGTGTGCACGACAGATGAGGCCGCAGGCGACACGCCCGGCCCGGTGTTCGCCAGCGTGCTGGGCGGGGGCCGCTTCGGAGCGGCGCTGGCGCTGTCGAGCGCGGGCACCGAGGCTCCGGTGGCCTCCACGGTGACCGCGCCGGGAGGCGGCGGCACGGTGAGCTGGCCGCAGCTGGTGAGCGAACCCGGGTCCGGCGGCATCTACAGCACGAGCCAGCTCGACCACGCCGTGCAGATCGGCCCGAGCGGAGCGCTCGGCGCCGCGACGGTGCTGACCGGAGGGCTCGTGCCGGTGGCGGTCGACGGCGCCGGCGATCAGGTGCTGGCCGCCCCGCGGCGCTCGGATGAAGACACCGTGCAGGGGCCCCTGGTGGAGGAGAAGATCCCGGTCGGCGCCGCGGTGCTGCCCGCCGGGGGCGGTCCCGCCCAGCCCGCCCCCTCGCCGAACGGCCTGCTCGCGACCGCCGCTCCCCTCGGACGCGCGATCGCGCTCGCCTGGAGTCCCAGCACGACCGGTGCCGGTCCGACGATGGACCTGTCCGTCTGGCGTCCCTGAGGCGAGCGGCCGCCGCCGCGGGTCGCGCGCGGGCCGCCGCCTGACCTAGATTCCCTCGCCGGGGCGGACGAACATGATCTCGGGTATCACGCAGGCGGGGGAGACCCGCAGCAGCATGCGGACCGACTCGGCGATGTCCTCAGGCCGGATCATCTCCTCGGCGGGCACGTGCTCCTTGACGAAGTCGGTCATCGGTGTGTCGACGAAGGCGGGGCATAGGGCGGTGGACTTGATGCCCTCCGAGCCGATCTCCTTGTTCATCGCTTCGGTCCAGCCGACGACGCCGTGCTTGGCCGCAGAGTAGACCGACAGCCACGCCTCGCCGTGCTTGCCGGAGATCGACGAGGTGTTGACGACCAGCGCGCTCTTGTGCTCGCCGGCGGCCTCGCGCAGCATGGCGATGCATTCGCGGTAGAAGAGCACGATCGAGCGCAGGTTGATGTCGAGCTGCATGTCCAGGCGCTTGGTGGCGATGTCGGCGACCGACGCGCCGACGCCCACGCCGGCGTTGTTGACGAGCACGTCGAGCCGGCCGTAGCGCTCGCGGTGGGCGCCCACCACCTTCTGGATCTCCTCCTCGTCGGAGACGTTCGCGGCGACCGCCTGCAGCTCGAACCCGTCGGCCTTCAGGCCGTCGGCGGCCGCCTGCAGCTTCTCGGGCCGCCGCGCCGCGAGCGTCATGGCGTAGCCCTCCTCGCCGAGCACCCGCGCTATCGCCAGCCCGATGCCGCTGGATGCCCCCGTCACGATCGCTGCTCGCTCTGCCGCCATCTGCCGTCCCTCCCTCGTTGACCGGTTTTGCGCCGCTCCTCGCCTCTGCGACCGCGCTGGGAGCTTTCCACATCTCGCTGATAGCGTCCCCCCGGCGAGCGCGGGCCGCCCGGCCCGAGCCCGCGGCGGGCCCGTAGCTCAGTTGGTTAGAGCTGCCGACTCATAATCGGTAGGTCGCTGGTTCGAGTCCAGCCGGGCCCATTGGTCATACCTTTACAGGGGTCACGGGGCCGCTTGCAAAGGTGCGTCGGCCAGCTTCGCCTGACGCGTGCTTCGGTTGCTCGGCAGGAGTCTGGCTGCAGGCCATCGAGACGCTCGGTTTCGTCCGTTGCGCTGGCGAGGTGACAGGCGAGCAAGATGCACGCAAATGCCTGGCAAGCGGGCGCGTGGCTTGACGTGAGCGAGCCTGGCCTCATCTAGGATGGACCCGCTCCCGAGTAGATAGAGGTGCTACAGATGGCCGACTCAGAGGACCTCGAGGCGCTCGCCGCCGAGGCGTTCGTCTACAGCTTCCCGCTGGTGTTCGATCTTCAAGAGGTCGAGCGCTTTCGCCGGGAGGGTATGGGCAGTGTTGCCCCGGCGCCGTTCAACTCGTTCAGTCATGCGAGCCAGCTCGCGGGCCCAGGGGACAGGTTCGTCTCGATCAACAACGACACGGTCTATTCGATTGCGCAGCTCGACGTCAGCGGCGGCCCGGTGCGCCTGGAGGTGCCGGACAGTTCGGGCCGCTACTACGTGCTGCAGTTCATCGATGCCTGGACGAACAACTTCGCCTACGTCGGCCACCGCGCGACTGGCACCAAGGCCGGCACATACCTGCTTGTCGCGCCGAGCTGGGACGGAACAGCCGCCGAGGGTGAGACGGTCATCCGTCTCCCCACCGCCGTGGCGACCATCCTCGGCCGTTGGGCAGTCAACGGCGACAAGGACATGGCAGCGGTCCGCGAGCTGCAGGCGCAGCTGACGCTCACCCCGACGAACGATGGCGGAGATGCACTGCCGGCCCCGGACGGCGCGGCCGACGATGCCCTGCTTACGTTCGAGCAGACGCGGGTCTGGATGCAGGCCTTTCCCCCGGCAGAGCGCGACATCGAGTACCAGCAGCGATTCGCACCACTCGGTCTACTCGAGCCGACTTCGCCTTACGTCTCCCCCGACCCAGCGCTTGCAACCGCTCTGAAGAACGGCCTAGCGGCAGGACGCAAGCACATGGAGGATGCGCTCAAGCACGGGGCAAGCCCCGAAGTCAACGGCTGGAAGCTGACCTACCACGTGTTCGACTACAACCTCGACTTCTTCGAGATCGGCGCGCTCGACGATCCGCGCTGGAAGATCGCCGATCCCAAGCTCCGCTACCTCGAGCGCGCACTGAGCGCCCGCGGCGGGCTGTGGGGAAACCATGGCTACGAGGCCGCCTACGCGATGGTCTACGAGGACAGCGAGGGCAACCAGCTCGACGGTGCCAACCGATACACCCTGCGCCTGGCCACCCCGCCGCCCGTCGGCGCGTTCTGGTCGGTCACGATGTACGACCTGCCCGACTTCTACCTCGTCGAGAACCCCATCGGCCGTTATTCGGTCGGCGACCGCACGCCGGGACTGCAATACGGCGACAACGGATCGCTGACGATCAGCATTCAGCGCGACGAACCGGCCACGCCAGAGGCGCGCGCCAATTGGCTGCCCAGTCCGCCCGGGCAGTTCCGGCCGATCCTACGCATGTACGAGCCTGGGGACGCAGTTCTCGAAGGCCGATATGAGCTGCCGCCGATAGTTCGCGTAGGCTGACGCCGCATGGTCAGCAGCGGTCCGCCGCATGGGCAGCTGATATGCGGAGCGATGCGAGCGACATCGCCTACCCCATCTCCTCCCCAAGGCGTTTCCCAGCAGCACGGGCCTCGTCGATGTGGGCGTAGTTCGATTGCCGATCGGTCAGCCCAGCTGCCAAGGTTGGGTGGGTAGGCGACACGTCACGGCACGCGCACCTCGATGAGACGGCTGGCGAGCGCCGTTGGTGCGCAACGCGGAAGCGTGTCGTCCGTCTACGTCTTTGTCTGCGCTGCGGCTACGGCTGCCTGAACCGTCGGATAGAAGTGGGTAACGGCGGGACTGTCGACGATCGTGTGGAGGACGTCGCGGACCTGCCCGATGTCGCGGGCTAGAAGCAACCGCACGCCGCGCCGTTCCAGGTCCTCGGCCAGTGTGGCGAGCATCCGCGCCGCGGTGACATCCACGAATGGGATCGTCTCGGCGTCGATGACTACGGCACTGATGCCGTCCGTTTCGGCGGCGTGCATAAGGCGTGCGCGGATCGCGTCGGCGTTGGCGAAGTACAGGCTGCTCTCGATCCGCAGGACGGCGATGTGCGACGGTAGCTCATTATTTGGATGACGGTCCATGTCGCTATAGCGTCCGTCGCGGCCGGGTTCGCGCCCGAGCGTGGCGATGTAGGGGCGCGAAGCGCGGTAGATCAGCAGCAATAGCGAGATACCGATTCCGATGAACAGCCCGGGAAGAGTGTCAAAGACGGTGACGCCGAGTAGTGCGGCAATGGCGGCGATGAAGTCGGGGCGAGCCGCGAACCCGAACTCGCGCCCAAGCCGCTTGGTGTGGGCACGGTATAAGTCGATCAGCGCGCGGTAGTCGACGAGTTCGATCACCGCGGCGATCACGATCGCGGCCAGGGTTGCCTCGGGGAGGTCTTCGAAGAGCCCCGTCAGTGCGAGCAACGTGAGGATCGTGAGCGCTGCGACGATCAGCCCCGAGAGCTGGGTGCGAGCACCCGCCGATCCATTGACGGCGGTCTTAGAGAGGCTGCCGTTGACGACCATGCCACTTGAGAGCCCGGCGGCGATGTTCGCCCCGCCGAGCCCTAACAGCTCGCGGTTGGCGTCGATCTCGTAGTGCTCACGTGCCGCGTAGGTCTTGGCCGCGCCGAGCCCCTCAGCGAAGCCGACGAGCATCACGCCGATCCCCCCGGCGACGAGTGTCCCGAAGTCGCGCAGATGCACGTTGGGGGTGCCGAAGGTTGGGAGACCGCTCTTGATTGGGCCGACGATCGAGACACCGTGCTCCTGTAGGTGAAAGAGCTTCACCGCGGCAATGCCGAGCAACACCGCCGCGAGCGATCCGGGGACGACCGGCGCGAGACGCCGCAGCGCGAGGATCACCGCGAGGGAGAGCGCGCCCACGAGCAGGGTCGTGCCCTGCGTGTCGCCGAGGTGGACGATGACATGCCACAGCTGCTGGAAGAAGTCGCCGGCGCCCTTCTCGATCCCGAGCAGCTTCGGCACCTGGCCGATGATGATCGTGAGCGCGAGGCCGACGATGAACCCCTTGATCACCGGCTCGGAGATGAAGTTCGCTACGAACCCCAGACGCAGCAGGCCGGCCAGCAGCGCCGCGAGCCCCGTGGTTATCGCGAGCGCGGCGGTCATTGCTGTGAAGCGGTCGCTGCCTACCGGTACCAGCGCAGCGACCGTGGCCGCCGACAGCGCGGCGGTGGCAGACATCGGACCGGTGATGAGCTGGCGCGAGCTGCCCAGCGCGGCGTACAGGATCAGCGCACCCGGGGCCGCGTAAAGGCCCACCACTGGGGATACGCCGGCTATCGAGGCGTAGGCGAGCGCCTCGGGCACCAGCACCGCCCACACCGTCAGCCCTGCGATGAGATCGCCGCGCAGCCAATCACGGCGGTAGCCGCGCAGCGAGGGAAAGAACCAGCCCACCGCCCGATCGTAACGGCGCCGAGTCTCCCTGAGCCGGACAGTACGGTCAGCGCACCCTCGTACGCGACGGTGCGGAGCTAGCATCGCGCTCGCCGCGTAAGCTCAGCGGTCGGCCACCGGTCGGACAAGTAACGGGAGGTACGCCTCGTGGGTGAAGCGATTGGCCAGGTGCTGTCGTTCGGCGTGGGGGTGGCGCTCAGCCCCGTGCCGATCATCGCCGTGGTGTTGATGCTCGCGACGCCGAAGGGCCGCGTGAACGGGCCCGCGTTCATCGGGGGCTGGGTAACCGGACTGGCGGGGCTCGGAGCGGTTCTGCTCGTGGCCGCCAGCGGCGCCGAAGCCAGCAGCAGCGGCGCCCCGCAGGAATGGCTGAGCATCGTGAAGATCGTGCTCGGCGTCCTTCTCCTGCTCGTAGCGGCGCGAGAGTGGCGAGGACGCCCGCAGGGAGACGCTCAACCGGAGCTTCCGGCCTGGATGAAGACGATCGACACCTTCACGCCGCCGAAGGCTTTCGGGATGGGAATCCTGCTCTCGGCCGCCAATCCGAAGAACCTCGTCCTGGTCGTGGGCGCAGCCGCAGCGATAGCGCAAACGGGGGTCAACACCGCTGATCAGGCGGTTGCGCTGGCCGTGTTCGTAATGCTGGGAACGCTGGGCCCCGGAATCCCGGTCGGGATCTACTTCCTCATGCGCGACCGCGCCGCGGCGATCCTGGAGAACCAGAGTGGCTGGATGGCGCGCGAGAACACAACCATCATGGCCGTGCTCTGCCTGATCATCGGCGCGAAGCTGATCGGCGATGCCATCAGCGCACTGGCTTCCTGAACCCGCACCCGGCATGCTTAGCGGCGAGATGTCACGGCGCGTTGGTGGCAGCAGTTGGACAGTGCCTTCAGCCGACGGCCTGGAAGTCGGGTAGCTGCCAGCTCCCGTCGAATGCGGGCTGGTCGGGCCCGTAGATGCGGAAGTAGACGAACCACCCTTTCCCTCGGTTGGTCTGGAGCCAGCGCCCGTCCGTGCCATCGGGCTGGTCGGGGCCGACGTACAGGTCGACGTGGTCGCCGCTCCCGATTCGCTCGGCGGTGAGCTCGACCAGCGATCGGAGCGCGGCGTTCGGTTGCTCGGCGACCATCTCGGCGCGGCTCTCAGCGTCGTAGAGCGTCAGCGACCAGAAGAGCTTGTCTGGCACGGGGAGCGGGACGCTGAGCTTGTAGGTTCGTGAGCCGTCGAAGTAGTCGCCGTTGGCGTCCCTGGCTGTGAACCAGTAGAGCGAGCCCGCGCCCGGGGCCCGAGCGAACATTGCTGGGGACTCGATCTGGGCCTGGAAGAACCACTTCTCACGCGCGTAGAGGTCGATGTAGTTCTCGGTTTCGAACGTTCCGTTCTCGGGCCGCAGGACGGCCCACTCCCAGTGGGTTCCCGGCCATACGACGCGCTCCTCGCGGCGATCGGCGAAGGACTGCACACAGAGCTGGGCATGACCGATCGCAGCCGCCCGCTCGAGGATCTCGGTCGTCCGATCATCCGGGCTGAAGGGTCGGCCCTTGGCGATGCCTAGCTCGGCGAGATCGCCGTAGACGCTGCGGTAGGCCGGGTTCGCTGGCTCGTTGGCGATCAGCTCGTTCAGTGTGTGCCAGAAGTCGATGCCCTGCTCGAGTCCTGCGGGTGAGTAGTCGACGCTCGTGTCCAAGTCGACCCAGATTGGCTCGGGCGCGTCGTCCTGGCCCAGCGCGTACACTTTGACCGTCTTCACGAGCTCGATCGCGCCGGGGAGATCGCCCCCTGCGGGAAGCGCCCGCAGGAGGTTCAGGAGCCGATACGTGGTTCCGCGCCCGACGTTGAACCCGGCTGGAATCTCCCCGTCGTAGTCCGGTGGGAGCAGCAGATGCTTGCCTCCCTGCCCGTGGTCCGGGCCAGGCAGGCCGCAGTCGAGCACCCACAGCTGGTTCAGGTCGTTGACCGTGCCCATCAGCGGGCCGGGCGGCAACTCCAGCACCATCGGGCCGGAAGCGACGTCGAACACCAGGCCGGCGTAGGGGGTATCGGAGTTCGGCGTGAAGCAGCGCATCCGGAGCGAGTCCATCACGGTCACGAACGCGCTGTTGGGCACGGCTCCCGATTCGAGGTTGCCTCGGTAGATCGTGTACATCGAGACCGACGGGTAGAAGAAGCGATACGCCGACACGGCTCGATGCAGGTCCGTCTCGTCCCTGACTCGCTCGATCGTCTCCTTGGTCGGGAACCCGCCTTCGAACTGGTACTCATCCCCCATCGTCAAAGCAGACATCAAGATCAGCCTCCGTCAGGTCATTCGCCATCGTCACGACCGCGCCGCCATCGGCTCCAGGCCCCTCGGAGCGATCTCAGCGCGCAGAGTACCCCTAGATCGACTCGAGAGCCGGACGCTTCTCTTTCGACCCCAGTTGAACTGCCTGTCGATACGCTCGCACCCCCAACCATGCGAGCGTGCAGCGCCTGGCCCAGCGCTGCTGCTCGACGAAAGTCAGTAGCCACGGCGGGCCTGCGCGAGACGCCCCCTATGGGGGCGAAGCGGGCGCCTTGCTCATCGCTGGGTGGCTCGGGTGTGAAGGCGTGGAGGAGTGGGCGGTGTAGCTTCCGCGAGCAACCCGGACGAATCTGGGGGCGTGGCCCTTTAGGTTGCCAGCAAGTGTTGCCTTGACGGACGACCATCGCACGGGTTCGCCCAGGAGAGCTTCTACGCGCGCGTGCACGTCGCGAGCCCGCATTGGGTCGCTGGCGACCATCAGCACATGCGAGATCGCGTCGATGATCCGTCCTTGCCGTGGATGCGCGGCGGCGAGTGTGCCGGCAGGAGGTTCGATACCGCGCGTTTGACTGCCCTCTCGGCTGGTCTTGCCCCTCCTGCACGAGCCGTTAAACAAACCCTCCAGTGGTGCTGTAGGGTTGGAGTGGTGTCCACCAAGGTCCACCTCCCAAACCGCCCTATCTAAGCCAGATCATACCCGGCTTAGGTGGGGCGGAAGTGGTTAATGGGCGCTCGGGTCCACCGAATGCAGAGGGACTGTCACCATCCACCGTCTCGGCTACGCTCTCGGGGCATCGTCGAGTTCGCGTCCGCGTTGGTCACACTTCGCACGCGCCGAAGCGCCCCAGTCACCCGGCTCGGGGCGCTTCGCCTTTCCGGCCGCGAGTCGATCCGACCGACGCTCTAGCTTGTTCGTCGTGACCAACATGAGTACAAGGACCCGAACCGATGGCCGCTCGCGAAGCTAGTCCGCTGGCGCCCGACACTCGCGTGGTGCTCGAACCCTTCGAGCGGACGTTCGCCGTGTCCACCGGCTACGACGTGGCCGATTACCACCCGCTGCTGCGGGCCGCCGCGCCGCCGCTCAATCGATCTCTGCGGATCCCGCCGTCCGCACGACGAGGCGCCTGCCGGCCGCAGGCGCACGCCCGGCGCCGACGCTAGAGCTGCCGCTCCTCAGCGCGAGGCGGCGACAGCGGCGATGACTGCCCCGGTGAATCCGGGGCAGGCGCTCAGCGCCACCATGATCTAGCTAGACCCGCGGCGGAAGGCGGCGGGGTGAGCGCAGCCGACAGCATCCGCGCCCGTCTCGACGCTCAGGGCAGCGAGCCGCGCCCGGAGGATGAGGCGTCCGTCGCGCGCTGGCACGCTCAGCAGCAGGCCCGTGCCCGCGCGCTCGAATGCGACCGCTAGCCCGACACTCCCGCCGAGCTGATCGCCTTAGACCGCTACGACGATGACGAGGCCGCGCCCGGCCTGCCGTTCGTGAGTCGCAGCGGACCTGCGCGCGCACCCGCCCGTCGAGCCGGACTGGCTCTGGCGGAGCTACGTGGCGCGGGGGATTCTCACGCTGCTGGCGAAACCGCCGAAGGCCGGCGGCTCGACGCTCGCAGTCGCGCTCGCGGAGGCCGTCGCGCGCGAGGCCAACGCATTCCTTGGCCGCGCGATCAGCGGCGGACCCGTCGTGTACGTCTCCGAGGAGCCGGCCGCAACGCTCGCCCACGAGCTGCTCGCGATCGACACCATCGGGGTGCTGACCCGCGACGCGGCACGACCTAGACCCTATGGTGTGGTCGTCCGTGGGGGTTGACTGTCGGGGTAGGTAGGCCGGACGCTCCTCGCGGGGGTTTGTCTGGCCGGAGAGTGGCTCCGGCTGACCCCAATCGGTGAGGAGGTCCGGCCATGACCGGAATGGTGACGTGTGTGGGTCTCGATGTCCGTGCTCGCTCGACGCACGGGGCGGCAATCGACGTCGAAACCGGCGAGCTGATGCGTGGCAGCCAGCGCACGTGTTGCAGATCGCCAACCGCGCCCAACGGCGCCTGCACCGCAACTATCACCGAATGCGTGCCCGCGGCAAGCCGCACAACCTCGCCGTCGTGGCCTGCGCACGCGAGCTCTCATGCTTCCTCTGGGCCGCCGCCATCCGGCCGTCCTGCGTGCGCTGCGACCGTCCTCGCCAGCGCCTCGGTCCTCGGCTGGGGCGCGCTGCGTTGACCAGCGTCCGAGCGGGATACTGGCTCTGTGTCCTCGGCGAACCTGGACCTCGTGCGCTCGATCTACGCCGACTGGCAGCGCGGCGACTTCAGCCACGTCGAGTGGGCGCATCCCGACATCGAGCTTGTCTGGGCCGACGGACCCGAACCTGGCAGGTGGACGGGCCTAGCTGACGTGTCGGCGCGTTGGCGCGATTTCGCCAGCACCTGGGAGCGTTACCACATCGAGACCGACGAGTTTCGCGAGCTTGACGACGGTCGCGTGCTCGTCCTTACCCGCGTCGGAGGTAGAGGTAAGACGAGCGGCCTGGACCTCACACGGATGGTAACGTCGGGAGCGAACCTGTTCGACCTCCGCGACGGCAAGGTCTTGAGGTACGTCAGCTACTACGACCGCGACCGCGCTCTCGCCGACCTCGGCCTAACTCCCGAGGGCAAGTCATGACGGACTCCCCGAACCTGCGCCTGGTGCGCTCGATCTACGCGGGTATCGAAGGCGGCAACTACACCGATGCCGCGTGGGCCGACCCAGGGATCGAGTACGTGATCGCCGAAGGACCCGAGCCTGGGAGCTTCATGGGTCGGCTAGGGATGGCGGAAGTGATGCGTAACTTCTTCAGCGCGTTCGATGACGTTCGCGACCAGGCCGAGGAGTTCCGTGAGCTAGACCGGGAGCGCGTTCTCGTGCTCAACAGGATCAGCGGACGCGGCAAAATATCCGGCATAGATACGGATCAGCGGGGTGCGCAACTGTTCGAGACTCGCGACGGCAGAGTGATCAGAGTCGTCGTCTGGCTTGACCGCGAGCGTGCTCTCGCCGACCTCGGCCTCGCTCCGGACACCGGCACCTGACAGCTACTCGGCCGAGTCCACCGCGGCGAGCGCCTCCTCGCGCGAGGGGTAGCTCGCGGTCCGAACGATCTTCTCGTCCCGCACCGTCGCTATCGACGCCATCTCCTGCTCGCCGTGATCAACGCCACTCGACTTGCCACGGACATGTATGCGCAAGATGTAGAGCACGCGGTCGTGGTCGATCCCCTCCACATCCATCAGCGTCATATCCAGCGTGGCCGTCTCCTCGATGTCGCGCAGCCACTCGTCCGGCTTCGGCCTTTGGGTCGCGGCGGTGACACCCTGCCTTACGATCTTCATGTTCTCCCGCGACATCGCCTACGTCGCCAGGCCCGCGGCCGCGAGGGTTTCACCCTGGAGGCCGAGAGCGTGCAGCGCGCCCTTCAAGGTCAAGTGGTCCTCCACCCGCAGCAGGCGGCCATGCCGTAGCCATACGCAGAAGAATATGTCTCCCTCTAGTCTCATCCCGCTCTCGCGACCCTGGGCTTGCAGCGTTGCGCAGGCCAACACACGGTCATCACCCACCTCAATCACGTCGCGCAGCGCATTGTCATGGCGAACCCATGCGTCGCTCCAGTCGACTAGAAAGCGGGATACCTCGTCAAGGCCGTGGCAGGGCCGTGCCTCTGGAAACTTGCGCACCGGGTAGTAGTCGCCCTCGGGATCCCAGATCTCCGCGATCAGCGATTGGAAATCGCCGGGCGTGACGGGCGACGCCGCATACCAGCGCCGCACTGCCTCCACGTTCTGCCGCGACATCACCTACGCCCGTTCCTCTGCGAGGCGTTCGGCGGCGGCACGAGCCTCGTCGATGTCGGTGTAGTTCGTGATGCGTTCGAACAGGCCCGCAGCCGACGAGTTGACCGATGCGTAGCGCATCTGAACCTCGGAGGCGCTGTCGGTCAGACGAGCGCGTTGAACGACCGCAGCAAACACAACGTCGTGTCCGAGGTCCAGCACCTCCTCGAGCGCCAGTTCGAACTTCTCGTAGGAGCTTTGCCAGTCTTCCACGAAGGCACGTATCGCCGAGGGGCCCTCGAAAATGCCGAGTCCCATCGTGGAGAGGTCCCAGATGGCGTCGCTGTCAAAGAAGCCCGCGAACTGGTCAAAGTCGCGACGGTTGACCGCGTCAACGCTGCGCCGGACAAGGTCGACCAGGTCGGGGGTCGTGGACTCCTCAGACATCTACGCACGTTCCTTTGCGAGGCGTTCGGCGGCAGCGCGGGCCTCGTCGATCTCCGAATAGGCGGTAACCCGAGCGACCATGCCCTCGAGCCACTCGTACACCAGTGCTCCACGGGTCTGTACGCAGGCGCTGACACCTACGGGGCGCGCTTCGGTGTCGATCCGAGCAAATACGATGCCGCCGCCGAGGTCGGCGATCTCCTTCGGCTGAAACCGAATCGCCTCGTAGGGGTCGCTCCATTCGCGCCAAAGGTCTCTGATCGCGGCATGACCCTCGAAGGCGCTACCAAGCGTCGGAGTTGCATCCCACACGGCTCCAGGCGCATACGAGAGCAGGACGGCGTCCAAATCCCCCCGGTTGGCCGCCTCGAAATGGCTACGTATGCGCTCGAGCAGACCGGGGGTCGCGGACTCCGTAGACACCGCCTGCCCGCGTTCCTTTACAAGGCGTTCGGCGGCAGCACGGGCCTCGTCGACGTCGAGGAATGCCGTCACTCGCAAGATCGAGCCTGCGCGCCACTCGGTGACGGCAGCGAAACGCATCTGAACGTGGCCACTGCTCCCGAGCGGGCGCCCACCCTGACGAGTGACCGAGAGAACCATGCCGTTCCCGAGGTCGCGCACCTCCTCGACCTCGACCGCAAACTGCTCGTATGCGCCGGTCCAATGTTCCAGTTCCCGCCGGATCGACTCGGCGCCCCGGTAGATGCCCAACCCCATCGCCGACACGTCCCAGACAGAATCGTCGGTGTAGAAGCGCATCGCCTCCTCGAAGTCGCGATGGCCGACGGCTTCGACTGCACTGCGGCTCAGCGTGGCGAGAGAAGGCGTTATGGGCTCCTCGGGCATCACCCACCAAGTATCCCGCGTCGGCTGGCGGCAATGCAAGACCTCGGGCGCACCGTCGCGGTCCCCCAATGCGCGTCCACGGCGACCCGTGGGCAAGTCCCCCCCACAGATGGTTTCAGGCGCAACCCCCCGGGCGGCCTCGACCTTCGGCACCGCGGCGCCACCCCCGGCGTGTCCAAAATCTCTCTCCCCGCGCGCAAGGTCGCGCATCATTTTGGTGTGACCAGGATGGTTCTTGCGTGAGCAATCCTCGGGACACGCGTCGTTGGAAAGAGCTGCGTGCTCGCGGCCCCGATTCTTGTCACGAATGTCTTCCTCGTAAGCAAGAAAGAAGTGCACGTGGAAGTCGACGACTCGAACTCGACCAGTAAAGGCGTCGCGTTAGAAAATCGGCCGTTTTCATTCACCGCCGCAGCGAACTCGTAGATGGCCGTCAAGAGCCCCCACGCGAACTGTCAAACGCTGCGGGCGAAACGAGGCGAACCTGCTGGCGGTGTGCGTGGACGACCGGCGCCGGTGTGCGGGGGACCCTCCGGCTGTGTCGCACGTGCCGGAATGGCAAGAATCGAACCTGGCGATTGAAGCGGAGGGAGCAATCCGATGACCCTCGATGATTTGCTGGGACCCGCTGTTCAACGCGCCATCGTCGCCTCTCGGTGCCTGGACGCTGCGGCCGATGATGCCCGAGCGTTCGCGCGCCAGGACGGCCTCGTCGGCGGTGGACGGCGGACAAACTCCAGAGCGAGGCTCTGCGAGTCGAAGGCCTCGTCGAGCAGCGTGAGCAGCTCCGGGCGGCGTGATGTCGATCGGGACAGATGGTGTGCGGGGCCAGCACCGGCCCCGCACACCATCTGATCGTCGTACGCGTCCCCTATTTGGTGACGCCGAGGTTGTCCGGTGGGACCGACTTGATCGTCAAAGCCGACACGAGGTTCGCGTTCTCGACGTAAGGGGGGCCGGAATACGCGTTTTCCAGCTGTGCGACACCGGCGGTTGCGGGCGGGAGCAGCGACGTGTACTGCTGATGGTTCGCAACTTCTTTGTATATCAGTTTCAGCGACGTGCCGACGACGTTCGTCGGAGGCGTCAGATTGTTATCTCCTGTGAAATAACCGATGACGGATTTTGCGACGCCGATGAGGATGCCGCCTCCGGCGCAGTCGAACTCGGCGAATTCGCCAAGTTTTCCCTGCGCTTCGGAGTACAACCGAAGCCCTGGTTTCGTGGTGGTCACGTTGCCGAGTTCGCCTTCAAGCAAGTCGGTTTCGATTTCCTTGCTGCCGGCGCCCCGATTTTCACACGGATACCCGAGGCTCGCTATTTCGCAGCCCTTGAGCAGCAGGGCCACTTTTTTGGCGAGTTTGGCCGAGGCAGCTTCGCCCACCCCAGTCCCGCTCGCGCAGCGGATCTGCGTGCCGCTCGTCTGGCCTTGAAGGTAGGTCACACCAATTGCTGCTTCGAACGGGACGTTGGCCGGTGGTGTTGATAGAGGCCTTCTCTATGAATTCCGGCGCGGTGAACGCCGAGGCGATGCCCGTGAGCGCAAGGCACGCGGTGAGGCAGAGCGCCGCGGTGCTGATCATGCGTCTCATATCCCATCCCCCTGGATCGGCTCAGCTATCGGCCAGGGGCTTCCCCGGCCCCAAACAGCAGGTCGAGCCTAGCCGATGCCGCGATTCCACGCACAGGAATTTCCCGGAGCGCTGTCAGCCGTTGAGCATCAGCCAGATCGGGTCCAGCGCGCGCGGCTCGCTCGACAGGTCGGCGAGCGACGCCGCAGTCTCAGCGGCCTGCTCGATCGTCGCGGTCGGAGCCTCGGCGAGCCATCGTGCGAGCCATCTCACCGCCCACAGGTCGAACTCGCGCGGGCTCTCGCGTGCGATCAGCGGCAGGAACCGGAGCGCGGTCCGCAGGTCGATCGGATGCCCGTGCTCGATGCGGAGTTCGTCGGCGAGCGTGATGGCGTAGCGCAGGTCGCCTCGCTCAAGGGCGGCGTCAAGCTCGGCTGCCGGCCGCCAGGGTCGCGGTCCCATACGAACACAGGTTCGCATGGCCGGCGGCCGGCGGCCTCGCCGCCGCGCCGGCATCTGCCCAGATGACTCCATGAGGTAGGCTCGCGCCGAGGCCAAGCCGAGACGAGGTGAGGAAAGCGCAATGGCTGCGTCAGATGCCGCCCCCGAGCTGTCGTCGTTGCCACGGGTGGACCAAGAGGCGATCGGCGCCACGCTGATCGCCCTCAGAACGGGCTTTCAGGAGCGCGATGCCGACGCGCTGGCCGGCGTTTACAGCGGTGACGCCGACTGGGTCAACGCGTTCGGCAACGTGAAGAAGGGAAGCGAGGCGATCATCGAATACCTACGGGGTCTGTTCGCGGACGAGAACTTCAACGCCGGTACGCTCAGGGCTCCCCCTGAGGTGGTGATCCGGGTCCTGACGCCCGAGGTCGTGCTCGTTTCGGCGCACCTGCAGGTTGAGGGTCAGAAGCTGCTTGGCGGAGGTGAGATCGAGCTGCGGGACAACTACTCGTTGCGCGTTCTGCATCGGCAGGCGGACGGGTCTTGGCCGATCGTGTCGGAGATGTTCAACGACGCGAATCGCGAGCGCACCCACGCTCCCGGCGCCTAGCGCGACACTGACCGGGCGCCGGGCTGCCGCCTTGGGCATTGCGAAGCGCGGTGCCGCCTGCGCGCCTGGCTTGCCTCAGGATGAGGGCAGCGGTCTCGGCCCCGGAGCTCGCGGGTATGATCACCGACCGGAGGCGTCATCCGTGGCCGGCACCCGGTCCTCGAGCGGTACAGTCCAAGGATGGGAAGATCGGCAGGCGTCGTGCTCTACGTGCTCGCACTGGTAGCCGTAGTGGTCGGCGTGGACGTACTGTTCTTCAGGGATCGGTTCTGGGAGCGCCTGATGGTGAACATCGGGATCGTCCTGGTGTTCTCGGCGTTCTACCTGAGGTTGGTGAAGCGGGCATGAGCGGGACGCCCCCGGTGGATGCAGCCGACGAGAACACCGCTCGCAAAGGTCTTCGCGGCTGGTGGGCATCTCCCCCGCGAGCAGGCATGCAGCGCCTGATAATTCCATGGGAGTACCGCCACCTCCGCGCCTTCGGGGCCATGCGCATCGTCGGCGGCTTCGTCGCGGGCGCGGCGGGCGTCGTGTGCCTCGCATACGCCGCCTTCGGATGGGCAGCCTTCTTCCTGGTCGTCGGGGTGCTGGACCTCGCGGTTGGCTACTGGGAGATCGCCATCGCTCGCTCGGCGCCTCCGCGGGTCTGAGCCGTCCGCCGCCGCATCGCTGCGATTGATCCGCCCTCGTGCTCCCGAGGTCTCATACTCCGAGGTGCCCGGGTTGAGTCCCGGCGGCCCCGCCAGCATTCATGAGCAACCTCGCACTCGTCACCGGAGCCTCCTCTGGAATCGGCAGGGCCTTCGCCCGGCGCCTCGCCGCCGACGGCCACGACCTGGTCCTCGTGGGACGGCGCCTGGATCGACTCGAAGAGCTCGCAGCATCGCTCACCAACGTGTCCGTCCGGCCCCTGTCGGCGGATCTGTCGACCGACGAGGGGATCGACGCCGTCGCCGAAGTGTGTGCCTCCCAGCCACTGAGCATGCTCATCAACAACGCGGGCGTGGCGCACTACATGCCGATCGCGGAGCTCCCCGCCGAGAAGGCACGCGAGCTGTTGCACGTGAAGGGAATCGCGCCGACGATGCTGATCCGCGCGACCGTGCCCGGGATGCTCGCTCGCGGCGAGGGCACGATCATCAACGTCTCGGGCATGATCGCGTTCAGTGGTCGCGCCACGCAGCCCCGGCTGCCCCGTCGCGTGGTCTACGCCGGGACCCTGGCGCACCTCGTCGCGATGACCCAGGTGCTGCACGAGGAGGTGAGCCCCGAGGGCCTCAGGGTCCAGGTCGTCTGCCCGGGGGTGGTCGCCACCGAGTTCCACGAGCGCCAGGGCCTCGACCTCAGCGCGGTCCCTCGCATGTCGGCCGAGGATGTCGTCACCGCCAGTTTGCGCGGCCTGGAGCTCGGCGAGGTCCTCTGCGCCCCTGGCGTCGAGCAGGCAGGCCTCCTGGAGGCGGTCTCCGAGGCCGATCTGGCCGCGTTCGGGGCGCAGAGCCCCGAGCTCGCGACGCGCTACCAAGCCGGCTGAGCGGAGAACCGGAGAACGTCTCGCGTCGCGAACCAGGGGCGCCGTACGAGCGCGGGCGCACTCGGGGCCGCCCCGCACGGGTCAGCGGCCGTGCACGGCAGCTGCGTTCGGTGCTCGGCATCGCGCACGACGGAGGGATGTCGAGCATATGATCTAACCGTGCATCGCGTTCAGGTCGTCGTGGCGGTGGCGCTCTTGCTGCTCGGCTCCGGCGCCTCGCTCGCACGCGCCACGCGGCAGCGCCCGACCCTTGGATCCGCTCACTACGCCAAGCTCATCGGCGGCGCGTCGCCGGGGTTCGGAACGGTCGCACCGGAGATCGTCAACGCGAACGGTGATCCCGGCAGCGTCGTGTACGACCTGCATTGGACCGGATGGGGCCGCGCCCAGACCATCGGCACCGGCAAGAGCTTTGCGCCGGGAGCCCACGGGGGCTGGACCGGGACGCTCGTCCCGACCGAGCTTCGCGCCACGGGGCTCGGCCGCTGCCGGCGGGGTGGTCCGCCTGTCTACCGCCAACTGTGGGTGCGGGCCAAGCGAGTGCCTGAAGCCCACGGATGGACGGCCTGGTCAGAGTGGCCGGATCTCAATTACCCGAAGCCGCAGCGCCTCTGCTGAGGCGCCTCCTCTGCTGGCGCGCCTCTTCTGCTGAAGCGGCTCCTCTCGCGACGCGGCTCCTCTGCTGACGAACTCCGCTCGGGTGCGGTGGCCCGCTCGGTCTCGCCCTGCTGCTCGGCGCACGTGGACGCTGCTCGTGCACCGAGCGCAGGGCGGATGCGCCTCTCCCAATGGCCTCGGGGGTGGGGGTCGCGCCCGAGGCTCCCTTCACGGTACCCGCCGCCCGGGCCGTCAAAACACGCAGGCCTGCCGCCCGGTCGGCGCTGCTTCAGGGATGCGTCTCGGGTGCAGCGGTCAGGCGGGTTGATCAGGGCCGGACCGCCGAGATGCTGCCCCGGTTGAGCATCCTTGCCGCACCGGGACGGGAGAACCATCGCCAGGCTCCGTCGATGCCTTGAGCCGACGGCCCGATGCTGGACGGCAGGTTCAGGGCGAGCGATGCGCCGATGGTCGCGTCGAGAGGGTCGGATCGGGTAGTTGTCCGCGGCGCGATCCGTGCCATTCCCGGATGCCGGGCAGCGCGCGGCCGGACAGCATTGCCCCGTGATGTCCCTCGCTTCGCTGCTCGGTATCAGCTACCGCCCGGCCTCCGACGAGCCGCTCGACGACGTCGGCGGTTATGTCACCGACGGGGAGCGGCTGTTCCGGGTGGTGGCGCCGTTCACGGCCGCCGCGGCGGGCGTGTTCGCCTCGCTCGAGGACTGCAGCAGCCTCGAGGTGGAGGCCTACAGCCCGGGCGAGCTGGGCGCCATGCATCTCAGGCCGGTCCGGCCTGCTCGGTGAGCGCGCGCTCGCGAGACCGACAGGCCGCGCTCAGGCGGAGCAGACGGTCCAACGCGCCGGTCACCAGCTCGGCCTGCGCGTCAAGCGGCAGCGCGGCGTCCAGGCCGAGCAGCTCGCGCGGCTGCAGCTCGTCGAGCGGCTCGAAGGAGCGGTACTGCCTGGTGACGACCGCCGGGTCGGCGTCCGACGCGCGCAGCGGATCGCTCATCCGCTGCCTCGCCCGCTGGTGGGCCACCGCGAGCGGGATCTCGCAGCGCACCACGAGGCGGGGTACGTCGCAGCGCTCGAGGCCCTCGAGCAGAATCGAGCGGTCCCGGCGCGACCGGCAGGTGGCGTCGATGATCACCCCGTCGCCACGGGCGAGCGCGCCCTGCGCCCGGCGGGCGAGCAGCTCGTAGGTCCTGCGATTGGCGCTGGCGCTGTAGAGCTCCGGGCCCGCCCTGGCGCTCGGGGGGAGACCGGCAGCGGACTTGCGCACGGCGTCCGAGGAGACGATCGCCAGCCCCGAGTGACGCGAGAGCTCCGCGGCGAGCGTGGACTTGCCGCTCGCGCCCGGTCCGCACACGACGAGCGCGAGCGGCCCTCGGGCCCGCCAGCAGAGGCGCTCGGCGAGCGCCCCCATCGAGCCCGCCTGCGCGACCAGCGCGGCGCTGCGCTCCCCATCGTGCTCGGCCGCCGCGATCAGCGCGACCTTCCTGCGCACGAGCGCCCGGTGGGCGGCGAAGAAGCTCAGCAGCTGGTCGCCTCCGGCGTCCATGCCGGCACGACGGTAGCCCGACAGCAGGCGCTCGGCCGCCCAGCGCTGGCCGAGCGCCTCGAGGTCCATGGTGAGGAAGGCGAGGTCGCTGCCGATGTCCGCGTGGCGCAGAGCCACGTCGAACTCGATGCGGTCGACGACACGCACGCTCGGCCGGACGAGCACGTGCTCGCAGCGCAGGTCGCCGTGCCCGTCGCGTACCAGGCCGGCCGCCCGCCGCCGCTCGATCTCCTGCCGGTGCAGCGCCACGAAGGTCTCGGCGAAGTCCTCGCCGCTGCCGATCGGCGGCTCGCCGGGATGGCCGGCGCGGAGCTCGCGGACGTTTCGCCGCCAGAGGTCGAGCACCGGCTCCGCGCCGCCGCCGTCGGCCACCGGCGCGGCTCGGTGAAAGTCGGCGATGCGGCCGGCGACCGCGTCGAGGTGCTCCGCGGCGAGCCCGCCGGACGCGATCAACCCGGCGAGCGTGTCGGACTCGTCGAAGCGACACATCTCCACCGCGAACTCGACGGCGTCGACGCCCGCGTCGTCGGGGACGAGCTCGAAGCGCTCGCCGGCGGCGACGATCGCGAGCACGCCGAGGTAGATCCCCGGTGCGAGCTCGCGGTTGACACGCACCTCCTCGCGGCACGCGTCGCGACGGCGCTCGAGGGTGCGGTAGTCCAGGAAGCCGAGCGCCACGGGCTTCTTGACCTTGTAGGCCCGCTCTCCAGCGAGGAACACCCAGGAGGCGTGTGTCTCACGCACGGTCACCGGGAGCCCGCCATGCATAGCCGGCGCGGCGAGCGCCGCGAGCAGGCCCGCACGGCGCGGCCGCCCGCACCCCGGCTCGGTCGGGTCGGTCTGGGCTGGGGAGGAACTCATCTGGCGCCTTGGTCGGGCCTGCGCAGGAATGGTGGCCCCTGGGCCGCCGCGGAACATCCGTGAAACGCCGCAGCTCGCAGGGGCAACACGGCCGCGGCTCGGCGGGTATACACCGAGGGTGGGTCGATCCCCATGCGAGACGCTGTACCGGAGCGCCGCGGCCGATCGGCCGCTCCGGGAGATACGTCGACGAAGGAGTGACCATGATGAGTTCCACAGCGCCGACGGTGAGGGTCAGCGAGGTGATGCACGCCGGCGTCACAGCGACCCCTCCGCAGACCCCGGTGATCGAGGTCGCCGAGCAGATGGCCCGCGCCAGGGTCCACTGCGTCGTCGTCGAGGGGCTCGCTCGCGGCAGCGATCGCCAGGAGCGTCTTGTCTGGGGGATACTCTCCGATCTCGATCTGATGAAGGCGCTCGCAGCGGGGCGCGACGAGGCGAGTGCGGGGGAGCTTGCCGCCACGGAGATCGTGACGGTCGAGCCGTCCGAGAGCACCGAGGAGGTGGCGCGACTGATGGCAGAGCACGAGTGCACCCATCTCGTCGTCGTGGACGGGGACTCGGGCGAGCCGGTCGGGATCGTCTCGAGCCTCGATGTCGCACAGGGCCTCACGGTGGCGCGCCGGCTCGGTATCCGGGGGGCGGGCGAGCCGGCGTGAGCCCGCGTGGTCGCCGGTTCGTGGGCGTCGGCCTGGCGGCCGGGCTGCTCGTGCTCGGCGGCTGCGGTTCCTCCTCGAGCGGCGGCAGCGGCTCCTCCGGCGGCAGCGGCTCCTCGGGAGCGACGCGGACGACTCCGGCTGCCGGCACGCCATCGCCGACCGTGGCGACCGCCGTCGCGGCCGGTGACGCCCACACCGTGAGCGCATCCGTGGCCGGGCTGACGGCGAGGCTCGTCGCGGCCTCCCACCAGCCCCGCGTCGAAGCGAGGTGGCCGGTCAGCTTCACGGTCACGCGAGCCGGGCGTGCGGCCGCCGCGAGCGTGAGCTACGAGTATCTGTTCGGCGGCCAGGTCGTGGCGCGGCGCTCGCACTACCTCTTCAAAGGTCACTTCTCCGACGTCTTCAAATGGCCGGCCAGCGCGGTGGGATATCCACTGACGTTCCGCGCGGTTATCGCCTCGGACGGGGCGACGATCAACCTCGACTACCCGGTCCAGGTCAGGACGTGAGCGCCACAGCGAGCGTCGCGGCGGACACCCGCACCGGCGCCGAGGTGGTCGTGGCGGGGGTCAGCAAGAGCTTCGGCCGTGTCAGCTCGCTGCGGGGCGTCTCGATGCGGGTGCAGGCGGGCGAGGCCGTCGCCATCACGGGGCGTTCCGGTTCCGGCAAGAGCACACTGCTGGCGCTGATCGGGGGCCTCGAGCAGCCCGACAGCGGCGAGATCAGGCTCGACGGCCGCGCCGTCTGGAAGGAGCCCCGGCCGGCCCGGGCCCGCCGGGAGCTCGTCGGCTTCGTGTTCCAGCGACACCTGCTGCTCGGAGCGCTGTCCGCGCGCGCGAACGTCGAAGTGCCGCTGCTGGGGGCGGGCGTCGCACGGTCGGAGCGTCGTCGGCGCGCGCTCTCGCTGCTCGATGAGGTCGGGCTCTCCGACCGCGCCGAGCACCTTCCCTCCGAGCTCTCGGGCGGGGAGAGCCAGCGCGTGGCGGTCGCCCGCGCGCTCGCCAACGAGCCGCGTCTGCTGCTCGCCGACGAGCCCACGGGGGCGCTTGACTCGCGCACCTCCGAGCGGGTGCTCGACCTCCTCTTCCGGCTCCGCGATCATCTCGGGATGACGCTGTTGGTCGTCAGCTACGACCGCTCCGTGGGCGACCGCGCCGACCGCACCGTCACGCTCGTCGACGGCCGGATCGAGGCGGGTCAGGTGTCCGACCGCCCCGCCGAGGTCCCCGGCGATGGCCCCGCGTAGATCCCGTCGATGCTGACGATCATCTCCACCAACCTCCTGCGGCGGCCGGCTCGAACCGTGCTCACTGCGCTCGGTATCGCGGTGGGTGTCGCCACGATCGTCGCGCTGCTGTCTTTCACGCAGGGACTGCGCGAAACGGCTGCCGGGTTCGTCGATCTCGGCGGCTCCGAGCTCGGAGTCTTCCAGGCCAACGTCTCGGACCCGACCGCGTCGCTGCTGCCCGAATCGATCGTCGCGCGCCTCGGCGCGCGGCCGGAAGTCGCGCGCGCCACACCCCTGCTGCTGATCGTGGAAGGGCTGAAGAAGGATCCATCGGCGATCGTCTTCGGGGCCGATCCCGCCGGCTTCTTCACCGGGAACCTGGTCGTGACGGCCGGCACCCGGCCCGCCGCGGGAGCGCACGAAGCGCTCGTCGGCGACCGCCTCGCGGCGCAGCTCAGGCTGCACCCCGGCGCCCCCGTGACGATCGCCGGAAGCCCCTACCGCGTTGCCGGCATCTACCACACGGGCGTGCTGTTCGAGGACTCCGGTGCGGTGCTCCCGCTCGCGCTGGCCCAGCAGGCCGCGGCCCGCCCGTCCGAGGTAACCGACGTCGTGGTCCAGCTCGCCGCCGGCACCAAGGCGAGCGCCGCCGCGAAGGGGATCGAACACGCGCTGCCCGGGACCCAGGCGATCACCGACCCGCAGCAGGCGCTCCGCGCCGGGGCCAACAGCACGCTGATCGCCAAGGCGATCCTGGTCATCGTCGTGATCGCGCTGATCGTCGGGGCGATCGGCGTCGCCAATACGATGGCCATGTCGATCATGGAACGCCAGGGCGAGCTCGGCCTGCTGAGCACCGTCGGATGGTCGCCGGTGCGTGTCGCGGGGCTCATCTTCGGGGAAGGCGTCGCCGTCAGCGTGCTCGGAGCGGCGGCCGGACTGCTGCTCGGCGTGATCGGCGCCCGCCTGCTGGTGAGCGCGCTCGGGGTCAGCGCCTACGTCTCGCCGTCGGTCACCGCCTGGGGTCTCGGGCGCGGCCTGCTCGTGGGAGTGGCGATCGGAGTCCTGGGCGGGATCTACCCTGCCTGGAGGGTCACGCGAATGCGCCCTCTGCGCGCGCTCTCGAGCACCTGACTCGAAACCTGCCTGGCTCGAATCCTGCCTGGCTCGAGAACCCATCCAACCTGGAGCTTCTCCCGCGGATCTTCTCCCGCGCGACCAGGGACTTGGCTGCCCACGAGGTTCCCCAAGGCTCCCGAGGCGGCGCCCAAAGGCTCCCGCGAGGGGCACCGCCCGCCGGCGCAGTGCGCTCAGCGCAGCAGCATCCCGCCGTCGGCCACGAGCTGGGATCCGGTGAGGTAGCTCGACAGTCCGCTGGCGAGGAACAGCGCGGCGCGCCCCATCTCGTCTGGCGTGCCCATCCTGCGCAGCGGGATCCGCTCCTCGGTGGCGCGCATCACGTCGGGATCGACCGCGCCGCCGCTGGAGCCCGGTGTGGCGATCGCACCGGGGGCGAGCGCGTTGACCGTGATGCCGTGCTCGGCGAGCTCGAGGGCTACGTTCTTGGTGAGGCCCCACACGCCGTGCTTGGAGGCGTCGTAGTGAGCCAGGCCGACCATCGACGGGTGCAGCGCATCGATCGAGCTGACGTTGATGATCCTTCCGCCGCGGCCCTGGCTGATCATCTGCCTGGCGGCCGCCCGCATCGCCCAGAACACGCTGAACAGGTTGACCCTCATCACGCGCTCGAACAGCTCGCCGTCCATGTCCAGGAAGGGGGAGAACGGGTAGATGCCGGCGTTGTTGACGAGTATGTCGAGCCCGCCGAAGGCGTCAATGGCGGCGGTCACCATCTCCTCGACGTCGGCTCGCCGGCCGACGTCGGCCGCGATCGCCCCGGCGCTGCCAGCGCGAACCTCGTTCAGCTGCTCGGAGAGGCCGGTGGCGGCGTCGAGATCGATGTCGGCGATGAGGATCGCGGCGCCGGCCTCGTGGAGCCGCTCGACGATGCCCCGTCCGATTCCCATCGAGCCGCCGGTCACGATCGCGCTGCTCCCGCCGAGGTCGAGCAGCTCGGTGATCGTGGGGTGAGGGGCCGTGGTCATGTGCACACGCTCCCAGACCCGCCGATGGCCACCCTCCGGGCAAACCACCACACCCGCTCGGTAGATCTCCGCCGCGACGGTTGAACCGACCCCAACCGCACCTTCCGCCGGGCGTATGGGTTTCACACTCCGAACCGTGACGCGGGCCACAGGAGAGGGATCCCGGCCCAGTGGCTGAGACGCTCCGGCCGGGAAGTCCCGCGTCACCGGTTCTGAATACCCCTGGCGGTGGGGAGGGTACGGATACGTTCTCCACCGCCGCCTGGGGGCGGCGGTGACGCCGCTCGCGTCAGGGGATGATCAGCCGGTGGAGCTCGTAGAGACCCGGCGGGGACCCCGGCGGCGGTTCCTGCGCGGGTCCGTCAGCGAAGACGACCTCGTTGATGGCGGGCACGAGCCGCTCGGTGTCAAAGCGGCGGGCGTGCTCCTCGGACTCCCACACGTCCACGATCTGGAACGCCCCGTCGACCTCACCCGCGCAGTGCATCAGCATCCCCTCGGGCGGATCCTCCTCGACGCCGGACTTCGCGTTGACCGCGTCGTACACCTCTGCGGTGAGCATCGGCGGCCGGCTGATCCTGATGAACGCCATCGTCGCTCCCTCCGGTTGTGCCTGGGTGCGACGAGAATAGCCCGGCCCGCGCCCCGGAGCGGTCGCCGGCGTCCGGACCGGCCTGCGCAGGGGCGCGCCGGCTGTCCTGCGGGGTGACGCTCTGCGTGGATCGGCCGCCTCGGCCGGCCTTCTCGCGGCGTCGCTCAGCGGGACTCGACCGACACCGGCCCCCCGGCGATGTCGGCCGGCTCGCCGGCGGCGTCGCCCGGCATCCTCACACGGTCGCTCGCCGAACGCCCGAGGCGCGCGACCTCGGCGTCCATCAGGTGCAGCGTCTGCCGCGCCTCGCGCCTGGCCTGGAGCTCAGCCAGCCTCGAGGTGAGCAGGGGCTTGATCCAGCGCAGCACACCGACCCAGTTCGGCACGTTCACGCGGTTGGAGCGGTGTTCGATGCCGCGCACGAACAGCTGCGCGCACTCCTCGACCGACGTGGTCATGCCCAGTGGTCCCGGGAGCGTCTGGAGCATCTCGCGAAATGAGGCGAGATCGCGCTTGGCGTCCTGCACCATCGGCGTGTCGATCCACGACATGTGCGCGCTGCCGACCGCGACCCCCTGGAAGCCGAGCTCGAGCCGAAGCGCGTTGGCGAAGTGCTCGACGCCGGCCTTGCTGGCGTTGTACGCCGCCAGGCCCGGGGCAGCGGCATAGGCGGCCTCGGATGACACGACGAGTATGTAGCCTCGGCGGCGAAGCACCTCGGGCAGGGCCGCGCGAACGGTGTGGAAGACGCCGGTGATGTTGATGTCGATCAGCCGGCGAAAGACGGCCGGGTCGACCACAGCGACCGAGCCGTAGCTGGCGATCCCCGCGTTCGCCACGACGACATCGATCGCGCCGAAGCACTCGATCGCGTGCGTGGCCGCAGCCTCCATGTCGGTGAGCTCGGTGACGTCGCCCGTGATCGACGTCGCGCTCGCCGGGCCCAGGCGCTGCACCAGCGCCTGGAGCGGGGCGGCCTCGAGGTCCACGAGCACGACCCTGGCTCCGCGGCGGACGAGCTCGGTGGCGGTGGCGGCTCCGATGCCGCTCGCCCCGCCCGTGATCAGCACGACCTTGCCGCCGACGCCGCTCACGCGCTCACCTCGATCCCCGCCCGCGCGCACCGCTCCAGTGCGCTCCGGGCCCACACGCTGTGGCGAGGGAGGGCGGCGCGGCAGCGGCGCTGTAGGAGGACGAGCACGCCGCAACCATACACCCGCCGCGGCGAGCGCTACAGGAAGTCGTTGCCCGTGAGCACGTACAGGAACGGCACGAACGGGACGATCACGGCGACGCCCCACGCGACCCTCGCGACGAAGCCGAGGTCCCCGCGCCAGAACAGCAGGTAGATCCAGATCAACACGACGGCGAGCGGGTGCAGGATGCAGAGCAGGAGCTCGAGCAGTTTCTTCATTGCCGGAGCCTAGCTCAGCGCGCCACTGGCGCCGCGGGTGGGCTGCGGTTATGGTGGACGTGCCGTCCCAATTGCCACAGTCCTCCGCGCGACGATAGGAGTGCAGCCGATGAGCACGCAGACCACGATCGACAGCGACGAGATCTTCATCGGAGGTGAGTGGACCAGACCGCAGGGCTCGGACCGGATCGAGGTGATCGCGGCCAGCACCGAGGAGGTGGTCGGCTCGGTCCCCGAGGGCACCAACGCCGACGTCGACGCCGCGGTCAGGGCTGCGCGCACCGCGTTCGAGGACCCGAGCGGCTGGTCGTCGTGGTCGAGCGAGCAGCGCGCCCAGGCACTCGAGCGACTCGCCGGGGCGCTCGCCGGTCGCGGCGAGGAGACCGCACAGCGGGTCTCCCTCCAGAACGGTATGCCGATCTCGTTCGCGCTGCAGGTCGAAGCCGTCTTCCCGGCCCTGCTCGCCCAGTACTACGCCGGACTCATCCGGCAGACGTCGATGCAGGAGGACCGCGCCGGGCTGCTCGGCGGCACCATCCACGTGCTGCGCAAGCCCGTCGGCGTCGTCGGGGCGATCGTGCCGTGGAACTACCCGCAGACGCTCGCGATGTTCAAGCTCGCGCCGCTGCTCGCCGCGGGTTGCACCGTCGTCATGAAGCCGAGCCCCGAGACGGTGCTCGACAGCCTGCTGCTCGCCGATGCGATCATCGAGGCCGGCCTGCCCGCCGGTGTGGTGAACATCGTGCCGGCCGGTCGCGAGGTGGGGGCCTACCTCGTCGAGCACCCAGGCGTCGACAAGGTCGCCTTCACCGGCTCGAGCGCCTCGGGTCGCACGATCGCGCGGCGCTGTGGCGAGCTGCTGCGGCCGGTCACGTTGGAGCTCGGCGGCAAGTCGGCCGCGATCGTACTCGACGACGCCGACCTCGCCGGCGCCACCGAAGCCCTGTTCGGTGCGACGATGGCCAACAACGGCCAGACCTGCAACATCGGCACGAGGGTGCTGGCGCCGCGCGCGCGCTACGACGAGGTTCTCGAGGTCTTCGGTGGACTCGCGAGCGCGCTCGTGGTCGGCGACTCGCTCGATCCGGGCACGCAGGTCGGCCCGCTGGCGAGCGCCCGTCAGCGCGAGCGCGTCGAGGGCTACATCGCGAAGGGCCGTGCCGAGGGTGGGCGGGTCGTGGCCGGCGGCGGCCGCCCGCCGGAGCAGGAGCGCGGCTGGTTCGTGCAGCCGACGATCTTCGCCGACATCGACAACGGCGACACGATCGCACGCGAGGAGATCTTCGGGCCGGTGCTCGCGGTGATCCCCTACGACAGCGTTGATCAGGCCGTGGCGATCGCCAACGACTCGGAATTCGGCCTCGGTGGCAGCGTTTGGAGCCGCGACCCCGAGCGCGCGCAGGATGTCGCGCGGCGCGTGCAGACCGGCAGCATCGGCATCAACCACTACATGCTGGACCCCGCCGCCCCGTTCGGCGGAGTCAAGGCCAGCGGACTCGGGCGCGAGCTCGGCCCGGAGGGCATGGAGGCGTACCTGCAACTGCAGTCGATCTACGAGCCGGCACCGGCGCCCGCGGGCGCCGCCTAGGGGCGGCGGGCGCGTCGCCGTCTCGGCGGCGCGCTCACACCTTCGTCAGGCCGCGTACGATCAGGAATGCGCTGAGGATCACGCACAACCCGATCGCCATGCGGCGCCCGTTGCGCGAGAACCAGCCGTTGAGCCGCAGGACGGCGTCCTCGGTGCGGGCCGGGTCCACGATCAGGCCGAACAGGGGGATCTCGGCGAGCAGGAACATGATCAGGTTGAAGCCCACCACCAGCACAATCGTCACGCCCGTGCGGTGGTGGGCGGCGGAGATGTCCTTCAGCGCGACCAGGTAGGAGGCGCCCGGCAGGTTGATCACGACGGCCGCCAGGAACACCAGCGGGGTCGACTCGCGCGCGAGGATCCGCTGCATGATCGGCTCGCCCTTCTCCTCGCCGTCCTCGCCCCCGCCGGGCACCGCGGCGGACCGCTCCCGGCGTCGCTGCGCATAGCGCGCGTCGGCGCGCGTCGCGAGCGCCACCGCGAGCAGCAGCACCAGACCACCGACGGTCAGGTCGACGGCCGCGCTGAGATCCGGGTTGCCGTGGTGGAAGGCGCCTTTGAGCACGAGCACGACGAGCAGCCCGGCACCGATGCTCACGGCCAGCCCGCCGGCCAGGTAGGCGCTCAGCAGCGGCACGCGCCGTGGCTGGTTCAGCAGGATCACCACGGCCGCGAGCAGCGTCGGGTAGACCGCGGCATCGACCGCGAGCGCCAGCAGCTGCAGCTGCGCGCCGGCGCTCGCCAGGGGTGGGGAGAACATTCAGCGGGACTGCTTCCGTGCGGTCCCGCCGCTGCGGCACGTGACCTCGACCGGGCCGGTGGGGGTGGGCTGCGGCGGCACGGCGCGATTATCTCTCAGTGCGCGCCCGCGATCCCGCCGCTGGCCGGTGGCCACCCCGGGGAGAGCGGCCGCCGGCCGTGCCGGGTCGGGCGGCCCGACGCGGCGAGCCTGGGGCGCACCTCGCCGCGGGATTTCGTGCCGGGCGCGAGCCCGGTGCGGCGTATCAGCCTGTGCCGCTCGCTCGGCGGAGCGTCTCGAGCACCGCCGGCTCGGCGGGCAGGTCAGCGAGCGCCGCAGCGACCTCGGCGGCCGCCTCGATCCCCGCCCCCGGCGCCTCGTTGAGCCATCTCACGAGCCAGCGGCGCGCCCACAGGTCATAGGCCTCGGGCTGCTCGCGCGAGGCGAGCATCACGAGCTGGAGCGCCCGCTCCAGCGTGACCGGCACGCCGCGCTCGCGCGCCAGGTCCCGCGCGAAGGCGACCGCCAGCGCGAGGTCCCCGCGCCGGACCGCATCCTCGAACTCGACCGCCGGTTTGAAGGGGCGTGGCGCCATACGAACACATGTTCGCATACGGCGCAGCCGTGCGTGTCGCGAGACGGCTGAACATCGTCGCGGCCACCGTCGCCCGGCCGTGGCGCCGCAGGGCGGTTCGCGCTCAACGCCGGGCCAGCGCCGGCGCCAGGCGCTCGAGCCAGGCGACGGCCTGCGCCGCGTCCTCGGCGTAGGGCTGCAGTGCGACGTGGTCGGCGCCCGCGTCGAGGTGCTCCCGGACCCGTGCCGCGATCGCCGGCTCCTCGCCCCAGGCCACGATCGCGTCCACGAGCCGGTCGCTACCGCCGTCGGCGAGGTCCTCGTCCGCGTAGCCGAGAGCGCGGAGATTGTTGACGTAGTTGGGGAGCATCAGGTACAGCGCCATGTGCCGGCGGCCGAGCTCGCGGGCACGCGCGGGGTCGCCGTCGAGCACGAACACCTGCTCGGGCGCCAGCAGCGGCTTCGGTCCGAGGATCGCGCGAGCCGCGGCGGTGTGCGACGGAGGCACGAAGTAGGGGTGGGCTCCCGCGGTGCGCTCGCGCGCGAGCTCGAGCATCTTCGGGCGCAGCGCCGCCAGCACCACGGGCGAGGGGCCTGCGCCTGCACCCGCTCCTGCCGCCGCGCCGGCATGCGCCTCGATCGCCTCGAGGTAGGAGCGCATCGCCGTGAGCGGTCTCCCGTAGTCGTGGCCGCGGGAGTTGACCGCGGGGGCATGGCTCACGCCGAGGCCCAGCACGAACCGCCGATCGAATGCCTCGTTGAGCGTGTCGGCGCCGTTGATCGCAGCGGTCGCGTCGCGCACCCAGATATTGGCGATACCGCTCGCCACGACGATGCGCTCGGTCGCCGCCAGCAGCAGCGCGGCGTGTGAGAGCGCCTCGCGGTTGGAGGGCCCCTCGCCGAACCACACGGCGCCGTAGCCGAGCTCCTCGATGCGGGCGAGCGCCGAGCGCTCCACGCCGACCGGCGCCGTGCCGATCGGTCCGAGCCACACCCCGGCGGTACCGATCCGCTTCCGCAGTGCAGCCGCCTGGTCTGACGGAGTCGCGCCCACGAGCCGCCCGCTAGCGCTTGCTCGGCAGGGTTCGGGCATGGGCCACGCTGCGGAGCACCCAGCTCCGCAGCTGGCGCATGGTTCGCACGCCCTCCGGGTCGACGCGCAGCCAGCCCCGCATCTCGCGGCCCCGGATCTCGAAGGGGCGGGTGTTGGGCCGCCGCAGCAGCGTGTCGGTGTCGGCCTCCCCGACGCGCAGCAGCAGGTCACCCTGTCCGCTGAGGGCAACCGACATGTTGCCGTTGACCAGGAACGCCAGTCCGCCGAACATCCGGCGCTCGCTGACGTCGTCGTCCATGCCCAGCAGCTCGCGCACGCGATGGGCGAGGTCGTCGTCATAGGCCATGCCCTCCATTATGGAATGCGCTATAGCTCGGCGCTGTGAACTGGGGCCTGGCCACGCTCGGTGCCGCGCTGCTGCTCGTCGCCGCAGTGTCCAGGCGCCTGTCGAACACGCCCGTCACGCCGGCGATGGCGGTCGTCGCGCTCGGCATGCTGGCCGGGCCGCTGGTGCTCGACGACCTCACCCTCGGGCCGACCAGCTCGACCGTGCGCACGCTCGCCGAAGCCACGCTCGCGGTGGTGCTCTTCTCCGACGCCTCGCGCATCGACCTGGGCGCGCTGCGGCGCGAAGCCTCCCTTCCGCTGCGGCTGCTCGGGATCGGCCTGCCGCTCACGATTGCGCTGGGAGCGCTGGCCGCACTCGCCCTGTTCGGAACGCTCTCGCTCAGCGAGGCGCTGCTGCTGAGCGTCATCCTCGCCCCCACCGACGCCGGGCTCGGCAGCGCGGTGGTCACCGACGCGAGGCTGCCCAAGCGCGTGCGACAGTCGCTCAATGTCGAGAGCGGGCTCAACGACGGGATCTGCGTCCCGCTGCTTCTGATCGTGCTCGCCACCGCCGCCGGCGGCGCGGCCCAGCCGCTGCACGTGCTCGGGGAGGAGATCGGCTACGGCGTGCTCGGCGGCCTGATTGCCGGCGCGCTGGCGCGCGCGATCGTCCTGGTCGCGGGCCGCCGGGGGCTGATCGAGGACTCCTGGCGGCAGATCGTCCCCGTCGCGTCCGCGATGCTCGCCTACGGTGTCGCCGCCGCCCTCGGCGGATCCGGGTTCATTGCCGCGTTCCTCGCCGGCATCCTGTTCGGGCCGCTCGCACGCGGGCAGGCGGCGAGCACGATGCGCTTCACCGAGGAGACCGGCGCCCTGCTCGACGCGATCACGTTCCTCGTGTTCGGCGCCGTGCTGCTCGGCCCGGCGATCGAGCATGTCAGCTGGCAGATCGCCCTCTACGCGGTGCTGAGCCTCACGATCGTGCGGATGCTCCCCGTTGCGATCGCGCTGGCGGGTGCCCGCGCGGGCGCGCCGACCGTGGCGTTCATCGGCTGGTTCGGGCCGCGCGGGCTCGCCTCGATCGTCTTCGCGGTGATCGTCGAGGACTCGCAGCCGGCGCACACCGGCACAGTGCTCACCGCCGCCTACATCACCGTGGGACTCTCGGTACTGCTGCACGGACTCACGGCGGCGCCGCTCGTGGGCCGCTACGCCACGTGGTGCAGGCGCGGGGCCGGTGGATCCGAGCCTGCGCTCGAGGGAGCTCCCGTGCCTGAGCACCGGGCCCGGGGCCCCGCCGCGCTGCCGCTCGGCTGAGCCCCGGTCGGCCACGCATCCCTCAGGCGTGCTTGGTCTCCACCCCCAGAGCCCGACGCAGCGGCTCGCGCATCAGCAGGCGGTAGGCCACGTCGGCCGAGGCCAGGGCCGTGATCACGGCCGCTCCCTGCCAATGGGCCGCGAGGTCCCGCCGGGCTCGACGAACCAGACCTCTCGCGCTCGGTAGTCGATCTCCCATCTCCGTCCCTCCTTGAACATTGGCTCCCCGTCTCCGATTCCCCTCACGTGACGAAGCCCACAAAGCGTACGGCAGCCTCGCGGCCCGGTCAATGTGTGCAACGAAGCTGCAACGGCGGTGAGACAACGCTGCAACCGCGCTGAGACGGCACTGAGACGGCGATGCAACCGCGCTGAGACACGGCGCTGAGAGGTCATTGAACCGCGCTGAGAGGGCGCTGAACCGCGCTGAGAGGGCGCTGAACCGCGCTGAGAGGGCGCTGAACCGCGCTGAGAGGGCGGTGAACCGCGTCGAGAGGGCGGTGAACCGCGTCGAGAGGGCGGTGAACCGCGCTGAGAGGGCGCTGACGGCACCGTCGGTCGTGGGCAGCCGGATACCCGCGGCGGCCGCTGAATATAGGCTCCACCCGATGGCTCGCAAACGGCTCGCACCGTGCCTGGGCTCGCTCGCAGCCGCCTGCCTGCTGCCGCTCGCCCTGCTCGGATGCGGCTCGGGCCAGAGCGGCGCGAAGACCTTCATCAGCGAACACGGCACCGAGGTCGTCGCGGTCAGGGAAAGCGCCCGGAACCTCACGCTGGCGATCGACAAGCTCGCCAGCACGCACGGGCAGAACCAGCTTGGCGAAGTCGCGCGCATCGCGCAGGAAGGCCACGATCGCATCGCCGCCGCGCATGCCGAATGGACCACCTCGGAAAGCAGCGAAGAAGAAGACCTCGCCAACGCCGAGGTCCAGATCGACGAAGCGGCCGCCGAACTCAAGAACGCGATGGGTCAGCTCGTGGCCTACGGCAATCCGAGCAGGGCCGCGCTCGCGCGCTATGCGAAGCAGCTCGCAGCCGGCCGCGAAAAATGGGATGAAGGCGTCACCGAGATCTGGTTTCTCGCGCACCGGCGCGATCCGCCCACGATCTGAGCTGTCCGGCGCGCTCAGCGGGTGCCGACCGCGTAACGGGCCGGCACGAGCCGCTCGTTGCGCTTGGGCGGGCGCACGTAGGCGCGCTTCTGCCGGGGGGGAAGCTTCACCGGGCTGGCCCTGTCGAGATGCTCGTAGGGCACACGCGCAAGCAGGTCGCTGATCAGGTTCAGCCGGGCGGTGGGCTTGTCGTCGGCCTCCACCACCAGCCACGGGCTGTCCGCGGTGTCGGTGTAGTTGAACATGCGGTCCTTGGCCTCCGCGTAGTCGACCCAGCGCGCCCGCGCCTGGAGGTCGATCGGGCTGAACTTCCAGCGCTTGCGCGGGTCCGACAGGCGTTTCTTGAAGCGCCGCTCCTGCTCCTCGTCGCTGACCGACAGCCAGTACTTCAGGAGGATCATGCCGTCGTTCTGAAGCGATTCCTCGAACAGCGGGCAGAAGCGCAGGAACTCTTCGTACTGCTCCTGCGTGCAGAAGCCCATCACGCGCTCGACCCCCGCCCGGTTGTACCAGCTGCGGTCGAACAGCACGATTTCGCCGGCCGCCGGCAGGTGCGCGACGTAGCGCTGGAAGAACCACTGCGTCCGCTCGCGCTCGCCCGGCGTGGGAACCGCCACCACCCGGCAGGTCCGCGGGTTCAGGTAGGCGATGATCCGCTTGATCACCCCGTCCTTGCCGGCCGTGTCGCGTCCCTCCAGCAGCACCACGAGCCGCTGTCCGGTGGCCACGACCCACTCCTGCAGGTAGACCAGCTCGGTCTGCAGGCGCAGCAGCTCCTTCTCGTACTGCCTGCGGGTGAGCTCGACCGTGTCCGCCATCGGCGCATCATCCCATCCCCGCCCGCTCGGGGCGGCCGCGCTACTCGGCGAGCCCGCGCAGGCCCTCGGGCGCGCGGCCGTCGCAGGCGCGGCCCTCGGCGATCAGCTCGCAGAAGACCTCCACGAGCTGCGGGTCGAACTGGCTGCCCGAGCACCGGCGCAGCTCGGCGAGGGCCTGGGGCAGCGGCATCGGAGGCTTGTAGGGGCGTTCGCTGAGCATCGCGCGAAAGGAGTCGCAGATCGTGATGATGCGCGCGCCGAGCGGGATCGCCTCGCCCGCGAGCCCGTCCGGATAGCCGCCGCCGTCCCACCGCTCGTGGCTGGCGCGCACGAGCGGCCCGATCCGCTCGAGCGCCGGACCCGCCGCGGCGATGATGCGCTCGCCCATGACCGTGTGCTGGCGCATGAACTCCCACTCCTGGTCACTGAGCGGCCCCGACTTGGTGATGATCTCATCGGGGATGCCGAGCTTGCCGACGTCGTGCAGATCACCCGCCCTGATGATCATCTCGACCGCCTCCTCGTCGAGGCCGACACGCCGAGCGAGGAGCTCCACGTCGCCCGCCACGTCGCTCGAGTGCTCGTCCAGTTCGGGGTGGCGCTGGGCGAGCGCCGCATGCAGCACGGCGGTCACGAGCTGCGCCTCGGCGCCCCTGCCCGCGGCCTTGTCGCGGTACATGTGCTGGTCGGCCAGGCGCAGCGCGTGCGTCGGATCGCTCGCCTCGCGGGGGATCTCGACGGCGCCCGCCGAGGCCGTCACGGCGAACGCCGCTCCGTGTTCGCTGAGGGCCGCGCGCGCCTCCTCGAAGAGGGTGTGGGGGTTCACCTCGCGCGTGCACAGGAGCACGCAGAACTCATCGCCGCCGAGGCGGTAGACGGTGCCGCCGAACGGCCGCACCGCGTTCTGCAGGCGGCGGCCGAGTCGCGTCAGCAGGACGTCGCCCGCGAGGTGGCCGAACGCGTCGTTGTAGCTCTTGAAGCCGTCCAGGTCGAAGAACCACAGGAACGCCGGCTCCTCCTCGCCGGCGCGCTGGCAGACCGCCGGCAGGTCGTCCATCAGGGCGCGCCGGTTGCGCAGGCCGGTGAGCGGGTCGGTCCGCAGCTCGACCATCATCCTGCGGTTGGCGGAGATGAGGGTCGCGATCGAGCCGAGCAGCGTGATCAGCGCCAGCGCCAGGACCGCGAGCATCCCCGGGGACCACGCGTTCAGGAAGTCGGGGTCCGGCGACCGGTCGGTCGCCGACACGGCCAGCTCGCGGCGGACGCCGCCGACCGTCAGCGGCAGCGCGGCGACCATCGAGCGATGGTCGTCCTCGAGTGTGAGCCAGCGGCCGACGCCCCCGCCGGGCCTCGCCGAGCGCGCGGCGGGCGTGGCCCCGGCCAGCGGGACGCTGCGCGTGGCCAGGATCAGCCGGCCGTCTTCGTAGGCGCCGAACTGCACCTGGACGCCGGGCATGTGGCTCACGATCATGCTCGAGCCGCTCGCCGTCGCGCTGCTGATGTCGAAGTGGACGAGCCCGAGCAGGCGGCCGTGCAGGCGCAGCGGCACCACGAAGGCGATCGTCGGCATGCCGCTGACCGGAGACAGGAAGGTCCCCGTCGCCGCGCCGCGCGTCGACTCGCCCGCGATGTCGGCGAACTGGTCCCCCAGCGCCGCCCCGAACAGGCCAGGTTTGGCGCGCCGCCCGCACGCCACCTGGCGGCCGCTGTCGTCCTGGATGCAGGCCGCGGACACCGGCACGATCGCCGCCTGTTCGAACGCGCTCAGCGCCCTCGCCGCGGCGGTGCCGTCGCGGAGTCGCGCCGCTGCCGCGAGACCGTGTGCCGCGCGGCCCGATGGCGGGGCGCTCGGGTCCTCGAGCAGCGCCAGCACCGCCGGGTTCACCCGCATCTGCGCCGCCGCCGTCATCATCTGGGCTTCGCTGCTCTGCAGGCGCGAAATCTCGCTGCCGATCGACGCCTGCAGCCTGACGTCCTGCGCGTCCCGGCGAGCGCTCACCGATTCGCCCGTGTTGAACACGGCGAGCGCGGCGAGCAGCAGCGACAGTGCCAGGCCGAACAGGGCGAGCGGGCGCATGCCACTCTCTCGGTGGCCCGCCCCAAATCTTGAATGCTGCAGCACGAGCGAGCATCGCCTGCCAGCTGCTGTCAAGTCCCCGGGCCCGGTGGTCGATGTAGAAGACGTGCAACCGCAGATGCCGAACGGGCTGCCGGCCGCCGAGACGATTGCGAGCGCCGATGAGGCGGCGGTCGCGGCGCTGCGGGAGCTGCCCGAGGCCCTGGTGCTGGCCTTCGACCGCGACCTTCGCTTCATCCTCACCGCGGGCCAGGCGCTCGAGCGTCTCGGGAACCCGCGCCCCTACCAGACGGGCGAGCCGGTCTCGGGGGCGTTCCCCGCCGAGCTGTGGCGGGCGATCGAGCCGCTGTGCCGCTCGGCGATCGGCGGTGAGACGCGCTCGCGCGAGATCTGGACGGCCGACGAGCACTGCCTGATGGTCGACGTCGGGCCGCTCTGGGTCGACGACGAGCAGCAGGCCGGGACGGGCTCGCGCATCGCCGGCGGCCTCGCGGTCGTGATCGAGGCAACCGCGCGGCGCCTGGCCGACGCCCTCGGCGCCGCGCCGGGCGACGGCTTCGAGGAGGTCTTCGAGCGCGCACCCGTCGGGACGGGGCTGCTCGACAGCGAGGGGCGCTGGCTGCTCGTCAACCGCGCCCTCTGCGAGATCACCGGCTACACCGCCGAGGAGATGATGGGCAAGCGCTTCGACGGGATCATGCACCCGGAGGACGCCTACAACGACCTCGAGCAGCGCGAGAGCCTGCTCGCCGGTGAGATCGCCGCCTACCAGGTCGAGAAGCGCTACTTCGACGCGGCCGGTGAGACGGTGGCCGCGATCCTCTCGATGTCGCTCATCCGTGACCGCGACGGCACGCCGCTGCACTACATCGCCCAGCTCCAGGACATCTCCGAGCGCAAGCAGTTCGAGGAGCAGCTGCGCAACCTCGCCGATCACGACACCCTCACCGGGCTGCGTAACAGGCGGCTGTTCCTCCACGACCTCCACCTCCAGGTCGCGCGCTCGCGCCGCTACGGCGAGGTCGCGGGGCTGATGGTGGTCGACGTCGACGACCTCAGCGCGATCAACGGGCAGCACGGCCATGAGACCGGCGAGCAGGTGCTCAGAGCGGTCGCCCGCGCGCTCACCCGCAGGCTGCGGCAGACCGACCTCGTGGCGCGTGTCGGCGGCGACGAGTTCGCCGTGCTGCTGCCGCACATCGACGAGGAGGGGATCGCCGTCGTTGCCGCCGGGCTGCAGCGCGTGATCCCGGCCTGCAGCGTGGACGTGGGCGAGAGCGTCCTGCATCCCACCGCGAGCGTGGGCTTCGCGCTGATCGACGAGCACACCGCGGGCGCTCAGGACGTCCTCAGCCGGGCAGCCAGGGCGATGTTCGCGGCCAAGCGTTCGGCCTCGGCGCCGCCGGACTGATCCGCCGCGCGATCTCGCCGCCGCCGGACTGATGCGCCGCGCCACCTCGCCGCCGCGGGACTGACCGGGCGCGCCCTCGCGCCGACGCAGGACCGGGCCCGGCGCGCCATCTCGCGCTGTGGGAGCTGCGCGGTGCGGCACCTCGCCGGAGCGTCGTCGAGCCGGGCGCGCCGCCCTCGCCCGGACCCCGGGGAGCCCTCCGGCCCTGCCAATACGCTGCTCGAGTGAGGCCAGGAGAGCGGCTTGCGGTCATGGACCTCGGATCGAACTCGTTCCGGCTGGTGGTGTTCACCGCCGGCGAGGGCTGGTGGAAGCGCACGGACGAGATCTACGAGCCGGTCCGCATCGGCCAGGGCCTGATGGCCAGCGGACGCCTCGGCGCGGCGCCGATCGAGCGGGCGCTGGCGACCCTGGACGTGTTCAGCCACTTCTGCCGCGCGGGCGGGCTCGGGCCCGCGGAGATCGACGCCGTGGCCACGAGCGCGATCCGCGACGCGGAGAACGCGGCCGAGTTCCTGACGCTCGCGCACGAACGCTCGGGCCTCGCCATCCGCGTGCTCAGCCGCGAGCAGGAGGCCTACTACGGATACCTCGCCGCCGTCAACTCCACCACGCTCGCCGACGGCTTCGTGCTCGACCTCGGCGGCGGCTCGATGCAGCTCGTGCGCGTCGCCGGGCGGGCCGCGGCCGACAGCGGCTCCTGGCGCCTGGGGACGGTGCGCATGAGCGAGCGCTTCCTGCCCCCCAACGGGCCCGCCAAGCGCCGCCAGCTGGAGGATCTCTGCGCGCACGTCTCCACCGAGCTCGCCGGCGCTCGGTGGCTGGCCGCGACGGCCGGCAGCGACCGCCTGGTCGGCATCGGCGGAACGGTCCGCAACCTGGCCGCCGCCGCCCAGCGCGCCGCCGGGCTGCCCTCCAACGGGGTGCAGGGGATGGTCGTCGGGCGCGAGGCGCTGGAGGAGCTCGTGCAGCGCCTGGCGGCGCTGCCGGCCGCGGAGCGGGCGAGCATCCCCGGCATCAAGCCCGCCCGTGCGGACCTGATCCTCGCGGGCGCTCTCGTCGTGCTCGCCGTGCTGCGCGCCGGCGGGTTCGCCGCGATCGAGACGACCGAGGCGGGCCTGCGCGAGGGCGTCTTCTTCGAGCGCCTGCTAGCCGGTCCGGACGCGGAGCCCGACCGGCCGCCGCTGTTCGAGGACGTGCGGCGCGCCAGCGTGCTCAACATGGCCGCCCAGTACCACGTCGACGTGGACCACACCCGCCACGTCGCCGCCCTCGCGCTCGGGATGTTCGACGAGCTGGCCGAGCTAGGCCTGCACGCGGGCGACCCGCGCGAGCGCGAGCTGCTGTGGGCCGCGAGCATGCTGCACGACATCGGCATGTCGATCGACTACGACGACCACCACAAGCACTCCCGCTATCTGATCCTCAACGGCGGGCTGCCCGGGTTCACGCCGGTTGAGACCGCGATCATCGCGCAGGCCGCCCGCTACCACCGCAAGGGCATGCCCGTGCCCGGTCCGATGGCACCGCTGTTCGGCGACGGCGACGCCGCGCGGCTGGACCGCTGCGCCGCTCTGCTGCGACTGGCCGAGGACCTCGAGCGCTCGCGCGACCAGCTCGTGCGCGCCACGACGATCGAGCTCAGCGACGGCGAGGTCGAGCTGCGGCTGATCGCCGACGGCGAGTCCGCGGTGCCGCGATGGGCCGCCGCGCGCGAGCGCCAGCTGTTCGCCCGCGCCTTCCACCGCGAGCTGTCGGTGGCCGCCTGAACCGTCGCGCGGCGCCGCCGGCCGGCGGGAGCCTCAGCTGCGCGGCTCGGCCTCGAGCTGGCGCTCGCGGCCGGCGCAGTCGAACAGCGTGACGCCATCGGGGTAGGCGAGCGGGCTGTGCCAGGTGGATGGTTCAAGCGCCCTGCACGAGTCCAGCACGGCCGCGGTCGCGAGGTTGCCGCCACGCGAGGAGAACTCGCCGCCGAGCAGCACGTAGCGGGCTTCGCCGCGCGCGACCATCCCCGCCAGGCGCGGGCCGTTGACGGCCGGGTCGATGCCGCTGTAGCCGCCGACGGCGCCCGCGTCGAAGTCGAGCAGGATGAACGGCGCGGCGGTCTCGGAGGCCACCGTCAGGAGCGCCCAGCGGCGTCCGGGCCGGTGGGCGCCGACGTAGGCGATCAGTGCGCGGTCGATCCCGATGATCTGGGGGCCCACCGCGTACCCGCCGTCGCCGGTGGCTTCTTTGGGCCCCGCGGCGGCGAACGTGCCCTCGACGGGCGCCAGCCAGGTGGTCGCCGAGTAGGCGGTGGGGGCGATCAGCAGCACCACGAACGCCACCGCCATCGCGGGCGCCGCGAGCGAACGCCGCACCGCCAGCAGGCCGACCGCGAGCGTGCACACCCCGAACAGGACGGGGACGAACCAGAGCATGTATTCCTCGCGCTCGAGCAGCACGATCTGGGCCGCAACGCTGCCGAGGATCGCCAGCGCCGCGAGCACCGTGCCCCAGCCCGGACGCACGCCCTTGCGGAGCGCCACGAGCGCGACCGCGCCGGCCCCCGCCATCGCGCCCGTCGCGGGCGCCAGCGCGGAGACGTAGTAGGGGTGCACGATCCCCTTGGACAGGCTCAGCACGGCCGCCTCCACGAGGAACCACCCGCCCATCATCAGCGTCAGCGCCAGACGCGGGTCACGCCGTCCGCGGGGCCCGGAGGGGCCGTCACGCGCATCGGCGGGCGCGCGTCGCTCGGCGAGCGCGAGCACGATCAGCGCGATCAGGCCGAACAGCGCGAACGGCAGCATCCAGCCGGCCTGGCCGCCGAGGCCCTTGCCGAACAGCCGCACCGGGCTGGGCGCATCGCCGAACGGGATCGGGTTGCGGTACCTGCCGTCGGGCAGGAACGTGGACAGGGGCGGCGCGGGCGGCGGCTTCGCCGCGGGTTTCGGTGCCGCGGCGCCCGTCGCGACCTCCCGACCGGCGTGCGTGGACGACGGCGGGGGGGCGGCCGGTCTGGAGGGCAGCACCCGCGCGCCGGGACGGCCGTGGACGTCGCCCGGCCCGCCAACCTCGCCTTCGACACGGCCGAGGCCGTTGTATTCGAAGGTCAGCCCGAGCTCGGTGTTGTTGGTCGAGCTGCCCACGAACGGGCGCTTGGACGCGGGCGTGAGTTCGACGAAGGCGATCCACGCGAACGACACCGCGAGCATCACCGCCCCGGCGAGGAGCAGCCTCCAGACGCGAGCGCCGATCGAGCCGGGGGCGCAGACCAGGTAGGCGAGCGCGATCGGCGGGACGATGAGATAGGCGGCGAGTGTCTTGGTGTTGAAGGCCAGTCCCACCAGCACGCCGCACAGGATCAGCTCGCGCCAGCGCCCGGTCTCGGTCGCGCGCAGCCCGGCCCAGCAGGCCATCACCATCAGCAGGATCAGCAGCGGGTCGACGCCGTTGTCGCGCGAGACCGCCACGAAGGAGGGGAACACCGCCAGTGCCAGCCCGCCCGCGAGCGCCGCCACGGTGCCCATGCGGCGCGCGATCAGCAGGTACAGCAGCGCCACCGCCAGAACTCCCGCGAGCGCCTCCGGGAGCAGCAGGCTGAGGGGGGAGAAGCCGAACACCTTCGCGCTGGCCGCCTGCAGCCACAGGCCGAGCGGCGGCTTGTCCACCGTCACCAGGCCGCCGGGGTCGAAGGAGACGTAGAGGAAGTTGTGCAGCGAGTGCAGCATCGACTTCACGCCCGCGGAGTAGAAGATGTTGGCGTAGCCGTTCTGCGCCAGGCGGTGGATGTTCAGGACCGCCGAGAGTGCCACGACCACCACCAGCCCCAGCAGGCGCGCGAGCGGGATGCGCCCGCGCAGGCGGGAGCGCAGCTCGGCGGGCGAGGGCCGCCCGGCCCGGGCCGGGGTGGCAGGCACCGTGGGCGCCGGCGGGGTCGCGGTCTGAGGGACGCTGTTCATGGGCCTGGGTCGTTGTGTCGCCGGAGCGTCGCCGCGCTCATGCGAGTCTTCCCTCCGCGGGGGGTCAAGTGGAGAGCGCCCTCAGCAGGCGTGCGAGGTCGCCCTCGTCATTCCAGGCTCCCACGGACGTTCGCAGCCAGGGACGATCAGGAATGTTACGCACGATCACCCCCGCCTCCGCCAGTAGCGCACGCTCGGCCACGGGGTCGGTGCTCGGGAACGACACGAGCGTCGTGTCGTCGCGCGGCGCCGGCGCGCGGCCGGCCTCGTCGAGCATGCCCGCCAGGCGCTTGGCGAGGGAGCGCGCGCGCTCGTGCACCGCGGCCCAGCCGGCCGCCTGCAGAACGCCGATCGCCGCCAGCGCGCACGCGAGCGTCTCGGCCGCGAGGGCGGGGCTGTCGAAGCGGCGCGCATCCGGCTGCAGGCCGGCGTCCAGGCCGGCGCCCGGGTCGAGCAGGTTGCCGTAGCCGCGCCTCTGCACCGAGAGCTGCTCGCGCAGGCCGGGGCTCACGTAGAGCATGCCGGTGCCGTCCGGGCCGCACAGCCACTTCTGTCCGGCTCCCGCGTAGGCGTCACAGCCGAGCGCTCCCACGTCCACGGGGATTGCGCCCACGCCCTGCGCGCCGTCCAGCAGCACGGGAATCTCCAGCTCGCCGAGCTCGGCCGGCGCCAGGCTGCCGCTCATCCAGCCGACGTGCGAGCAGGCGAGCAGGCGCGTGCGCGGGCCCACCGAGTCGGCGAGCTCGCGCATCGGCACCTCGCGGATGCTCACGCCGCGCAGGTCCCGCGCGGCCGCCAGCGCGCCGATCAGGCCGGGGTGCTCCTCGTCGCTGGTGAGGATCTCGTCCCCGCGCGCGAGCGGCAGGCCACCGATCACCTGGGCCATGCCCTCGGTCGTGCACGTCGTCAGGGCCACGTCGGCCGTCTCGCAGCCCAGGGCCACGGCGTAGGCCGCGCGCAGCTCGCGCCCGAGCTCTCCGCGGCGCTCGAAGTGCGCCTGTGCCCGGCCCTCGGCCAGCTCGCGCCGGAGCTCCGTCCCGGCGGCCGCCGCGGCCGCCGCGGCCAGCGGGCCGTCCGTGCCCGCGTTCAGATACGCCGCCTGCGCCAGGACGGGGAACTCGGCGCGCAGTCGGAGGGCATCCACTGCCGGCGAGAATATCCTGCCGCGCCGCCGCCACCGCCTGCGCGCGTACGCAAACCGGATATAAGGGTGAGGGAAGCCGCCCGCGGGGTCGCGCGAGACGACCGGCGGGCGACCAACACACGACCGGGAGCGAGTGGGGCCACGATGTCGAGCACAGAGCAGCAGGCGCCCCTGTGGGAGCCCACCGATGAGCAGCGCCGGAGCACCGAGATGGCGAGCTTCATGCGCTGGGCGGGAGAGCGGCGCGGGCGGCCCTTCACCGACTACGACGAGCTGTGGCGGTGGTCGGTGAGCGATCTCGAGGGCTTCTGGGCGGGCATCTGGGAGTTCTGCGGAGTGCTCGCCTCCAAGCCCTATGAGAGCGTCCTCGACAGCCACGCCATGCCCGGCGCGCGCTGGTTCGGCGGAGCCGAGCTCAACTACGCCGAGAACCTCCTCTCCGGTCACGACCGCGGCGAGGTGGCGGTTCTGCATGCCTCCGAGCTGCGCGAGCTGGCGCAGCTCACGTGGGGCGAGCTCGAGGACCAGGTGGCCGCCGCCGCAGCCGGCCTGCGCGCGCTCGGCGTCTCGCGCGGGGACCGCGTCGTCGCCTACATGCCCAACATCCCCGAGACGCTCATCGCCTTCCTCGCGACCGCCAGCATCGGCGCGATCTGGTCCAGCGCGGCGCCCGAGTTCGGCGCCCGCAGCGTGATCGACCGCTTTGCCCAGATCGAGCCCGCCGTGGTCCTCGCCGTGGACGGCTACCGTCACGGCGGCAAGGACTTCGACCGGCGCGAGGTGCTCGCCGGGATCCTCGCCGAGCTCCCCACGGTGCGCCACACGGTCATGCTTCCGTACCTCCATCCGCGGCAGGCGCCCGCGCTTGCCGGCGCCGCGCGGGGTCCCGGCGCCGCGGGGGCGGCCGACGGCGCGGGGGGCGAGCTGCACAGCTGGGAGCAGCTGCTCGCGCTCGGCGCGGGCGCCGCGCCGCAGTTCGAGCAGGTGCCCTTCGAGCACCCCCTGTGGGTGCTCTACTCATCCGGCACCACGGGGCTGCCGAAGGCGATCGTGCAGAGCCAGGGAGGGATCCTCCTCGAGCAGCTGAAGAAGCGCCTACACCTCGACCTGCGGCGCGGGGACCGCATGTTCTGGTTCACCACGACCGGCTGGATGATGTGGAACTTCCTCGTCGGCGCGCTCAACAGCGAGGCCGCGATCGTGCTCTACGACGGCAGCCCGGGATACCCCGACCTGGGCGTGCTGTGGGAGCTCGCCGAGCGCGCCGGGATCACGTGCATGGGGGTCAGCGCGGGTCTGCTCGCCGGCTGCGAGAAGGCGGGCATCGAGCCGGCGCGCGACCACGATCTCGGTGCGCTGCGGGCGGTCGGCTCGACCGGCTCGCCGCTCGCGCCCGAGAGCTTTCGCTGGGTCTACGAGCACGTCGGCTCGCAGCTGTGGCTGTTCTCCACCAGCGGCGGCACCGACGTGTGCACCGCCTTTGTTGCGGGCTGCCCGCTACTGCCCGTCTACGAGGGCGAACTGCAGTGCCGCGCGCTCGGCTGCGCGGTCGAGGCCTGGGACGAGCAGGGCAGGAGCCTCACCGACGAGGTCGGCGAGCTGGTGATCACCGAGCCGATGCCCTCGATGCCGCTGTTCCTGTGGGGAGACCCCGACGGCGAGCGCCTGCGCGAGAGCTACTTCGCGATGTACCCCGGGATCTGGCGCCACGGCGACTGGATCCGCATCACCCCGCGCGGCGGCGCCGTCATCTACGGTCGCTCGGACTCGACGATCAACCGCCAGGGCGTGCGCATGGGCACGAGCGAGATATACCGGGCGGCCACGGCCGTCGAGGAGGTGCTCGACGCGCTCGTCGTCGACGTCCCCGGGCAGCGCGCCGAGGGCGATCTGTGGATGGTGCTGTTCGTGGTCCTCGCCGACGGGGTCGCGCTCGACGACGAGCTCGCCGGCGCGATCAGGCGCCGCATCCGCGAGGACTGCTCGCCGCGGCACGTCCCCAACGAGGTCCGCCAGATCGCCGAGGTGCCGCGCACCCTCTCCGGCAAGGTGCTCGAGGTGCCGGTCAAGCGGATCCTCATGGGCGCGCCCCCGGAGCAGGCCGCGAGCGTGGACTCGCTCGCCAACCCGCGCTCGCTCGACTACTTCGTCGAAATCGCCGGGACGCTCGGCGCCGCGGGCCGGGGCCCGTCCGGCCCGCGCTGAGGCCGGTCGCAGCGGCCCGCCTGCGGGAGCTTTCGCGCGGTTGCCTCCCGATCGCTGCCGCGCCGTCGCACGCCTATGCCGGTCCACGATGCTCGCCGGCGCATGCGGGCGCGGCCTTCAGAGGCTCATCGAGCGCCCGATGATCTCCTTCATGATCTCGTTCGCGCCGCCGTAGATACGCGTCACGCGCGCATCGGCGAACGCCCGTGCGATCGGGTACTCGAGCATGTAGCCGTAGCCGCCGAACAGCTGCAGGCAGCGGTCCACGACACGCCCCTGCAGCTCGGTGCACCACCACTTGGCCATCGCCGCGTCCTCGGGGGTCAGCTCGGCCGCGTTGAGCGCCGTCGCGCAGCGGTCGACGAAGACCCGCGCTATCTCGACTTCGCTGCGCAGCTCCGCGAGCGTGAAGCGCGAGTTCTGGAAGGAGCCGATCGACTGCCCGAAGGCCTTGCGCTCGCGCACGTACTCGACCGTCCAGGACAGCGCCGCCTCGGCCGCCGAGACCGCGCTCGCGGCGATCGACAGGCGCTCCTGGGGCAGGTTGGAGACGAGATACAGGAAGCCCTCGCCCTCGCTGCCGAGCAGGTTCTCCACCGGGACCCTCACGTCGGCGAAGGACATCTCGGCGGTGTCCTGCGCGTGCTGTCCGATCTTCTCCAGGTTGCGCCCCCGCTCGAAGCCCTCCATGCCGCGTTCGAGCACCACCAGGCTGATGCCGCGGTGGCGCTCGCGCGGGTCCGTCTTGACCGCGACGATCACCAGGTCGGCGTTGATGCCGTTCGTGATGAACGTCTTCGAGCCGCTCACCACGTAGTGCTCGCCGTCGCGGATCGCGCGCGTGGACATCGCCGCCAGGTCCGAGCCGATGCCCGGCTCGGTCATCGCCAGTGCCGTGATCAGCTCGCCCGAGGCGATCCCGCCGAGCCAGCGACCCCGCTGCTCCTCGGTGCAGTAGCGCAGGAAGTAGGGCAGGCAGATGTCGTTGTGGAGCGTGATGCCGAGGCCGAAGCTGCCGACGGCCGCGGCCTGCGTCTCTTCGCCGATCACCAGGTTCAGGCGGAAGTCCTCGGCGCCCGCGCCGCCATGGCTCTCGGGCACCGCCATCGCCAGGAAGCCGCCGCTGCCCGCCCGCGCGAACAGCTCGCGCGGCATCAGCCCCTCCCGCTCCCACTCTCCGTAGCGGCCCTCCTCGCCCAGCACCTCGCGCTCCAGGAACGTGCGAAAGCTCGCCCGGAAGTCCTCGTGCACATCCTCGAACAGCGTGCGTCTCATCCCAGGGCAGCACCCTAGCGGCCGGCCGCTCCCGCGCGCGCCCCGCAATACACATCAGCGCCGGGGAGGAGTGGGAGGCGCCCGCGTCGAACAGAACCGCCGATGAAGCGAGCTGCGACCCAGACAACCGAACGTCCGCCCGCCAACGGCACGAGCGAGCACCAGAGCCTCTCCAAGTACATCCAGGCGCGCTTTGACGAATGCTCGCGCTCGCAGAAGGATGTCGCGCAGTACATCGTCGACCACCTCGACGAGGCCGCCTTCCAGACGGCCGAGGAGCTCGCCCGCCGCGCCAACACCTCCAGCTCCACCGTCGTGCGCTTCTCCCAGGCGCTCGGCTTCGAGGGCTTCCCCGAGCTGCAGGCCGCCGCGCGCGAGGAATACCGGCGCGTCAACGCCAAGGCGGCCAAGGAATCCGGCTCCTCGACCTCGGCTCCGCTGTTCTCCCTCGACCAGAACGAGTTCGAGTCCGCCCTCACCGCGGATCACCTCAACGTCGAGGACACCGCCCGCAAGGTCTCGCGCAGCTCGGTCGAGGCGCTGATCGCCGCGATCGTCGACGCCGACAAGGTGCTTGTCGCCGGCACCGACCAGATGGCCTTCTTCGCCAGCTACATGCGCCACCTGCTGATGCTCCTCGACCTGCGCGTCGACGTCGTCGCCAGCCCCTCCCAGGAGGCGCTCAGCCGGCTCGGCCGGATCGATGAGGGGACCCTCGTCATCGGCCTCTCCGCCGGTCGTCCCCATCCGCTCGTCGTGCGCGCGATGAAGCTCGCGCGCCACCGCCAGGCACACACCGCCGCGATCACCGACGCGACCCTCTCGGAGGTCGCCAAGCTCGCACAGATCAAGCTCTACTACTCCTCCAACAGTCCCGCCTACGTCCGCTCGCACACGGCGCTGCTGAGCATCATCCAGGCGCTCGCATACGGCGTCTACGCGCAGGACACCGCGCAGTACGACGACCGCATCAAGGCCTTCAGGCTGAAGTAGGGGCGCCGGCCGGACGGCCACGGCGCCACGTGGTGGGCCGGAAGCGCTAGGCTCGCCGCGATGCCCTCAGTGCTGCTGACCGGCGCCGGCCGCGGGATCGGGCGGGCGAGCGCCCTCCGCCTGGGCGCCGCCGGCTGGGAGGTCTTCGCCGGCGTGCGCCGCGCCGAGGACGGCGAGGCCCTGCGGGAGGAGGCGGGCGCCGCTTCGGTCACGCCGGTGCTGCTCGACGTCACCCGTCCCGAGCAGATCGCCGCGCTGCAGGATGTGCTCCCGGAGAGCGTCGACGCGCTCGTCAACAACGCCGGGACCGTGCTCGGCGGTCCCGTCGAGGGACTCGCCATGGACGAGCTGCGGGACCAGCTCGAGGTCAACGTCGTCGGCCCTGTCGCGCTCACCCAGGCGCTGCTGCCGCGGCTCCGGCGGGCGCAGGGGCGGATCGTCTTCATATCCTCGATCAGCGGCCGCGTCTCGGCGCCGATGATGGGCGCCTACTCCGCTTCGAAGTTCGCGCTCGAGGGTCTCGCCGACGCGCTGCGCATCGAGTTGCGCCGCTGGGGCATCGAGGTCGTGCTGATCGAGCCCGGTGCGATCGACACCGACCTCTGGCGCCGGGCGCCAGAGACCGCGCGGGAGACCGAGGCCGCGCTCAGCCCGGAGATCCGCGTGCTCTACGCCGGGCATCTCGCCGGGATCCGCAAGACGATCCCGCGCATGCAGAAGCAGGCCTCCGACGCAGACGCCGTCGCGGCCGCCGTCGAGCGCGCGCTCACCGCTCCGCGCCCGCGCACGCGCTACCTCGTCGGCACCGACGCCTATTCGCAGCTGGCGATGAGCACCGCGCTGCCCACGCGCGCCACCGACGCGGCGATCGCGTGGTTCACCGGCACACCCTCGCGCGGTTAGGCGGTCAGCACATCACAGTGGAGTCGGTCATCTGGTCGGGAGGCGGCGCCCGGCAGGCGCTCGGCGCGCGCGGAGTCAGGCCGCCAGGGCGGCCAGGGTGCTCGCCGCGGCCGAGCGGAAGCGCGCCACGTCACCGTAGGGGCGCGCCAGCAGCATCGCGCCCTCGAGCGAGCCGAGAAGTGCCCGGGCGGCATCTGTCGCGGATCCCTTGAGCGACAGCGTTCCGTCGCTGCGGCCCTCCGACAGCACGCGCGCCAGCCAGGCCTCGTTCTCGTCGAAGAACCCGATCACCGCCAGCCGCATCGGCTCCGGCAGCGTCTCGTACTCCGCCGCGAGCATGCCGCAGAGGCACATGCGATCCCCGCGCACGACCGCCTCGTACAGGTCCGCATATGCCTCCAGCCTGCGCGGGGCGGAGGGGACGGTCTCGTCGATCGCGGCCAGAGCCGCCCCGAAGCGATCCCTGTAGCGGGCGATCAGCGCCTCGCCGAGCTCGGCCTTGCTGCGGTAGTGGTAGTGCAGACTCGCCTTGCTGATGCCCATCTCGCCGGCGATCGTCGCGTAGCTGAAGCCGTTGAAGCCGCGGCTCTGAAGCAGCCGCTCGGCGACGTCGAGCACGCGCTCGGAAGTGTTGGATGCGGGTAGCTCGGTGGCCGGCATCGGGAGATGGTCGCAGCAGCGACGGGAGAGTTTGACAATCTACCTACTAGTAGGTAATGATAGCGCGGGTGGTCCGGGTCACCGCGCCGGGCGACCCGGTGCGGCCCGGAGAATCGATCGAAGGAGGAGGCCCATGTCACGCAAGATCGCAGACTGCCGTCGCTTCGAGAGCGAGGAGGGCTGCACGCTCACGATCATCGGCGAGGAGGACGAGGTGATCACCACCGCGGCGCAGCACGCGGTCGCCGCGCACGGCCACCAGGACGGCCCCGAGTTGCGCTCGCAGCTGCGCTCGCTGCTCGAGGAGGAGGACAGCTACGTGGCCGGTGCGCGCCGGCCCGAACCCTTCCCGGGCTAGCACGCGCCGGGCGGCGCCTCCCATGCGCCGCCGGGCCGGGCGGCGCATGGGTAGCCGGGGTGTCAAACTAGGCCGATGCGCGACGAGGCGACCTTCCGGGTCAAGACGGGGCTGGCCGAGATGCTCAAGGGCGGCGTGATCATGGACGTGGTCACCCCCGAGCAGGCGAAGGTCGCCGAGGACGCCGGCGCCGCGGCCGTGATGGCGCTCGAGCGCGTGCCCGCGGACATCCGGCGCGACGGCGGCGTGGCGCGCATGTCCGACCCGGAGATGATCGCCGGCATCCAGGAGGCGGTGAGCATCCCGGTGATGGCCAAGGCGCGGATCGGGCACTTCGTGGAGGCCCGGGTCCTGCAGGCCCTGGAGGTGGACTACGTCGACGAGTCCGAGGTGCTCACGCCTGCCGACGAGAGCAACCACATCGACAAGTGGGAGTTCCAGGTGCCCTTCGTATGCGGCGCGACCAACCTCGGCGAGGCGCTGCGCCGCATCGGCGAGGGGGCCGCGATGATCCGCTCCAAGGGCGAGGCCGGCACCGGCGACATCGTCGAGGCCGTCCGCCACATGCGCCGCATCCGCGGTGAGGTACGCCGTCTGCAGACGCTCGGCTCCGACGAGCTCGCCTCCGCCGCCAAGGAGCTCGGTGCGCCGCTGGACATCGTCCGCGACGTCGCCCGCGAGGGTCGTCTGCCGGTCGTGCTGTTCTGCGCCGGGGGCATCGCCACCCCCGCGGACGCCGCGCTGATGATGGCGCTCGGGGCCGAAGGCGTGTTCGTCGGCTCGGGCATCTTCAAGTCCGAGGACCCACCCGCGCGGGCGCGGGCGATCGTCGAGGCCACCACCCACTGGCAGGATGCCGGCCGGGTCGCCGAGGCCTCGCGCGGGCTCGGGCCGGCGATGATGAGCCTCGAGAGCTCCAAGCTGGCCGATGCGCAGCTGCTGGCCCAGCGCGGCTGGTAGCGCTGCGGCCGACGGAGTGCTGTGCTGATCGGCGTGCTCGCCCTGCAGGGCGACTTCGCGGCCCACGAGCGGGTGCTCCGCGCGCTCGGCGCGGACACCCGCGAGGTGCGCGTGCCCGCCGACCTCGCGGGGCTCGACGGCCTCGTCATCCCGGGTGGCGAGTCCACGACCATGACGCTCGGGATCGAGCGGGAGGGGCTGGCCGCGCCGCTGCGCGAGCTGGCCGCCGCCGGAACGCCGGTGCTCGGCTCCTGCGCCGGGCTGATCATGCTCGACCGCGATCACCTCGGCGTGATGGACCTGCGCGCGCAGCGCAACGCCTTCGGCCGCCAGATACGGAGCTTCGAGGCCGACGTCGAGGTCCGCGGCATCTCGGGGGGGCCGATCCGGGGCATCTTCATACGCGCGCCCTGGATCGCCGAACACGGACCCGGCGTGGAGATCCTCGGCGAGGTCGACGGGCATCCCGTGGCGGCCCGCCAGGGCGGCGTGCTGGCCGTCGCCTTCCACACCGAGCTCGGCGAGGACGACCGCCTGCACCGGGCGTTCCTGGCCGGCGCGCGCGGGCTGCGCGATACTCCCGCCGATGAGGATCGCGCTCGCGTCTGACGAGCTCACCGGCGTGGCCGCGACGCTCGCCGCCGAGATCGAGCGCCGGGGGCACGAGCCGCTGCTGCACGGCGCGCTGGCGGCGGGCGAGCGCGAGGACTGGGCCTGGGCCTGCGAGCGGGTCGCCCGCGACGTCGCCGCGGGACGCGCCGAGCAGGGGGTCGTCTGCTGCTGGACGGGCACCGGGGCGTCGATCGCCGCCAACAAGGTGCCGGGCGTCCGCGCGGCGCTCTGCGCGGACGCCGCCACCGCGGCGGGTGCTCGCCGCTGGAACGACGCCAACGTGCTCGCGCTGAGCCTGCGCGGCACCTCGCCCGCGCTGCTGGGCGAGATCCTCGACGCCTGGCTGGCGCAGGAGCCGAGCGCCGATCCGGCCGACCGCGCCAACATCGAGCACCTGAGCGAGATCGAGACGGGCGGAACCCGGCTCAGATAGCCACGAAGCGCACGACGCCGTCCCGCTCCTCCTCGCGCACCAGCCCGTCCCGCAGCAGCAGGTCCACATGGCCGAGGACCTCCGACAGCGTGAGGTAGGCCTGGGTGACGGCCACGTTGCCCCACAGGGCCTGCGCGATCTCGTGGGCGCTGCGTGGCTGCTCGAGGATCAGGCCGTGGATCTTCTCGGCTCGCCGCCGGTGCAGGCGGAAGCGCTCGTCGATCAGGGCGACGTGGTCGGAGATCGGCCGGCCGTGGCCCGGCAGGACCAGCTCGAGGTCCATCGCGCGGGTCGCTTCGAGGGAGGCCATGTAGGTGATCAGCGCCTGCGGACGGGGGCCCGCCGGGTCCGCCTCGGCACCGAGGGGTCGCGCCAGCAGCGGGTTGGAGGAGATGTGGGCGATCAGGTGGTCGGCGGCCAGCAGGAACCCGCGTGACTCCTCCCAGAAGACCGTGTCGGAGGGGCTGTGCCCGGGACGGTGCAGCACGCGCAGGGTGCGATCGCGCAGCTCCAGCACGCCGCCGTCGGTGAGCGGTCGCGTGACCTGCACCGCCGCGCCCCACGCGCGGAAGCCGGCCGAGACCGCCCCGAGCGCCGTGACGATTTCCGGCGGGATCCCGTGCCGCAGCATCAGCGTCTGCGCGAAGCGGTCGTCGAGGTCGGTCTCGCGGCCGTAGTTGCCGAGCAGGGGTGCGAGATCGGCCAGCGCGGCGACCTCCGCGCCGGAGCGGCGCGCGAGGATCGAGGCGAGGCCGAAGTGGTCCATGTGCTGGTGGCTGATCACCAGCAATTCGATGTCCTCGACCGCGTGCCCGTGTGCCGCCAGCGCCTGCTCGAGCTCGTCGAGAGCCCTCGCCGAGTTGGGGCCCGAGTCCACCAGCGTCAGCGGCGAGTCCTCGATCAGGTAGGCGTTGACGCGGCCGACCATGAACGGCGTGGGGATCGCCAGGCGATGGATGCCGGCCGCGGCGGCGAGCGCCAGCAGCTCCTCCTCGCCCGGCTGCTCGGGCTCGCTCACGAGCGGATCAGCGCGAGGACCTCGTCGCGGCGGGCTTCCATGTCCCGGTTGGAGACGAGCGACTCCAGGCACAGGCGCAGCAGCGGCTCGGTGTTGGAGGAACGCACGTTGAAGTGCCAGTCCTCGTAGTCGATCGAGATCCCGTCCAGCCGTTCCTGGCGGGCGTCGCCGTAGCGCTCGGCGATCTGCGCCATCTTCGCCTCCGGGTCGTCCACCTCGGAGTTGATCTCCCCCGAGATGAAGTAGCGCTCGCGATAGGGCGCCAGCAGCTCAGACAGGCGGGTGCGCCGCTGCGAGAGCATCTCCAGCATCAGCAGCGCCGGGATCGTGCCGGAGTCCACGCAGTAGAAGTCGCGGAAGTAGTAGTGACCGGAGACCTCCCCGCCGAACAGCGAGCCCTCGCTGCGCATGCGGGTCTTGAAGAAGGCGTGGCCCACGCGGTTGACGTAGGGGGTGCCGCCGGCGCGCCTGACGGTGTCGGCCACGGCGCGCGAGGCGCGAACGTCGTAGAGGATCGCCTCCCCGCCCGCCGCGCCGGCCTGCGCGTGCGCCTTGCCGAGCAGCGACTCCGCCAGCAGCGCCGTCATGAAGTCGCCGTCGACGAACGCGCCGGTGTCGTCGATGAAGAAGCAGCGGTCGGCATCGCCGTCCCATGCGATGCCGAGGTCGGCTGCGCTGTCGCGCACCCGCTCGATGATCACGCGACGGTTCTCGGGCAGCAGCGGGTTGGGCTCGTGGTCGGGGAAGTTGCCGTCCGGGGTCCAGTAGGTCTCGATCAGGTCCAGCTCGAGTCCCTCCAGCAGCGGCCCGACCATCGGCCCCGCCATCCCGTTGCCGCCGTCGAGCACCACCTTCAGCGGTCGCCCGCCGCCCGCTCCGATCACGCTCGGGTCGATGAAGCGCAGCGCCGCCGCCTGGAACTCCCCGTACAGGTCCACCTCCTCGACGCTCCCGCGCGCGCCGTCCGCGCCAGGCGGCGGGGCGCCGTCGGCCTCGACCTCGCGGCGGATGTCCTCGATGCCGGCGTCGCCGGACAGAGCGATCGCCCCCTCGCGCACCAGCTTCGCGCCGGTGTAGGCCCTGGGGTTGTGCGAGGCCGTGCACATCAGGCCGCCGTCGAGCTCGCGCGAGCCGACCAGGAAGTAGAGCATCTCGCTGCCCACCTGGCCGGCGTCGATCACGTGCACGCCCTCGGCGAGCATGCCCTCGCGGTAGCGTGCCGCCAGCTCCGGCGCGCTGAGGCGCATGTCGCGGCCCAGGCCGACGCGCAGCCGGTCCGCCGGCTTGCCGGCGAGCCCTGCCAGCACGCGCGCGAATGCGCGCCCGATCCGCTCGGCGAGCTCGCCGTCGATCTGCTCGCCGTAGAGGCCGCGGATGTCGTAGGCCTTGAAGATGTCCGGTGTGGCGGTGGGGCTCATCGCCACGGCATCCTACGTCCCCGCGGGCGCGCCCGGACCGTCCCTGCGCTCCCGGCGCGCCCGGCGGCCGGGCTTTCCGTGACGCCGGGGCGTCTGACGCATGCGGGCGTGGCGGCCGCGGCGTCGGTTCTGCTCATAGACTGTAGGCATGTCGGGGCACTCCAAGTGGTCGAGCATCAAGCACAAGAAGGCGATCGTCGACTCGCGCCGCGGCGCGCAGTTCTCCAAGCTCACGCGCGCGATAACCGTGGCCGCGCGCGACGGGGGCGGCGACCCCGATTCCAACGCGGCCCTCGAGAACGCGGTGCGCAAGGCCAAGGAAGCGTCGATGCCCAAGGACAACATCGAGCGCGCGATCGCCAAGGGCAGCGGCGAGGGGGGCGAGGCCGACGCGATCGAATCGGTGCTCTACGAGGGCTACGGCCCCGGTGGCGTGGCCGTGCTCGTCGAGGCGCTGACCGAGAACCGCAACCGCACCAGCGCCGACGTCCGGCACATCTTCTCCAAGAACGGGGGGAGCCTCGGCGAGCCGGGCTCGGTCGCCTACCTGTTCGAGAAGAAGGGCGTGATCGTGATCGACGCCGAGCGCTACAGCGAAGAGGACCTGATGGTCGCCGTGGAGGCCGGCGCCGAGGACATCTCCACCGACGAGGGCGTCTTCGAGGTCGTCACCGAGCCGGCGGACTTCACCGCCGTGCGCCGTGCGCTCGAGGAGTCCGGCGTGGGGATGGAGAGCGCCGAGATGCTCTACCGGCCGAGCAGCCTGGTGCCGGTCGAGGAGGACCACGCGGGCAGGCTGATGCGCCTGATCGAGACACTCGAGGACAACGACGACGTCAGCGCGGTGCACGCCAACTTCGACGTGTCCGCCGAGGTGCTCGAGCGTGTCGCGGGATAGGCCTTGAGGCGGCCTCCCGTCGCGATCCTGTGCGGGGGCCGGGGGACCCGCCTGCAGGAGCACACCGCGGAGATACCCAAGCCGCTGGTCGAGATCGGGGGGATGCCGATCCTCTGGCATGTGATCCAGCTCTACGCCGTGCAGGGCTTCGATCGCTTCCTGCTCGCGACCGGCTACAAGGGCGAGCTGATCGAGCGCTTCGCCGCCGGGCAGGACTGGCCGGGCGGCGTGTCCGTGCAGTGTGTCGACACCGGCCTGGAGACCCAGACCGGCGGGCGCATCAAGCGCCTGCAGCCGCTGCTCGCCGGGGAGGAGCGCTTCTGCGCGACCTACTCCGACGGCCTCGCCGACATCGATCTCGACGCGCTCCTGGCCTTCCACGCCGGGCACGGCGCGCTCGCCACGATGACCGTCGTGCGCCCCGAGCTGCAGTTCGGCGTGACCGAGCTCGGCCGCGATGGCGCCGTGACGGGGTTCCGCGAGAAGCCGCGCTCGGAGCACTGGATCAACGGCGGCTTCTTCTGCTTCGAGTCGGCCACGTTCGAACACCTCGGGCCCGACAGCGTGCTCGAGCGCGCCCCGCTGCAGGGACTCGCGGCCGCCGGGGAGCTGCGCGCACACCGCCACGAGGGCTTCTGGGAGTGCATGGACACCTACAAGGACGCGGTTGCGCTGAACGACCTGTGGGCCGGCGGCTCGGCGCCCTGGCGGCTGTGGGAGGCGGCGGCGGGGCCCGACCCGTCCGGCGGCGAGCCCGCCGCGGCCACGGCCACCCGCTAGGGGTGATCGCGGGCGCCCGCGCGAGCGCCGTCGGCGGCCGGCAGCCGGCGCGCGCGGAACAGCGGCACCGGCTCGCGCACGCCCCGCAGGCGTCGCTCGCCGGCGTAGGACCAGTGGAAGGCCCCGCGCGCGCTCTCGCGCAGCCCGCGCTCGACGAGCACGCTCCCGGGCCGTGCGAGCGAGGTGATGCGGCTGGCGAGGTTGACCGGGCGCCCGAACCAGTCGCCGGCGCGGCTGAGGGCGCTCCCGAGTGCCATACCCACCCGCAGGCGGGGAAAGTCCTCGCCCTCGTGGGCGGCGGCGTCCAGCAGGTCGAGGCCCGTGCCGATCAGCGGCTCGGGCTCGAGCGAGGCGAGCATCACGGCGTCGCCGATCGTCTTGACGAGCCGCACCGGCGGCTCGAGCACCCCGTTGGCGAGCGCCTCCAGGCGCACCGACAGCCGGCTGAGCTCCTCGGGCGGGAACTCCTCACCGAGGCGCGTGAAGCCGACGAGGTCGGCGAAGCAGATCGCGACCTCGCGGGATCCTGGCAGCCGGCCGCCCCTCAGCTCGGCTGAGTTGATCGCCTCGCTCTGGGCCATCTGCCGCAGCTGGAGGTTCAGCAGGCCGCTGATCAGCGGCGCCAGCAGCGGCGCGACCTGGGCTACCGTCGAGGCGTAGCGTTCGGCGAGGGTGTGCTCGCTGAGCCCGGGCTCCAGGACGACGCGCAGCGGGATCGCGCGCATCGTCTCGGCCGCCTGCGACAGGCCCCGGCCGAGCGCCCGCAGCGTCTCCAGGAGCTCCTCTTCGGTGATCCCCGCGGCCCGGAACCGGTGGGTCAGCCTGAGCACCTCGAGGTCGGAGTCGGTGTAGATCGCCTCCTCCGGCGAGGGGATCGCCAGGCCCATCGCGCGGGAGACCTCCACGAGGTAGGCCTGCTCGACGCCGCTGAGCCTGGCGATCTCCGCGGGCGTGTACCTGGCGGGCCCCCCGATCACGCGCTCGGCGGCGAGGAACATCAGCGTGCCGCTGGCCGTCGCGCGGCGCAGCTCGGCGAGCGAGAGCCCCACGCCCTGCAGGTACTCGAGCAGCGTCACGCGCTCGTCGCGCTCGCGCCCGGAGAGCCCGTCGAGCAGTCCCTCCGCGCTGAAGTCGATGCTCGCCTCGTCCGCCATTCCGCCGCCAGCGTACGGCAACCCGGCCGCGCCGGTGGGCAGGCGTCCGGCGGCGGGCGCAGAATCACAGGCCGTGATCGTCCTCGGCATCGACCCCGGCTTGGCCAACACCGGCTACGGCGTGGTGGCGCGTCGCGACGGGCGCCTGATGGCGCTCGACGGCGGCGTCATCGAGACGCCCGCGGCCCTCCCCGGCGAGCGCAGGCTCGCCGCCATCCACGCGGGTGTCGAGGCGCTGCTGGAGGAGCATCGTCCCGAAGCGATGGCCCTCGAGGAGCTCTACTTCGGGCAGAACGCGAGCACCGCCTTCGCCGTCGGGCAGGCCCGGGGCGTCGCGATGCTGGCGGCGGGCCAGCACGGCGTGCCCTGCGCGGGATACACCCCGCAGCAGGTCAAGGGCGCCGTCTGCGGCAGCGGCCGCGCGCAGAAGGCGCAGGTCGCGCGCATGGTCAAGTCGCTGCTCGGGCTCGCGGCGGAGCCACGGCCGGACCACGCCGCCGACGCGCTCGCGGTCGCCATCTGCCACGCCAACCGGGCTCCGCTGTCGATCGCCCTGGCGGGTGCAGGAGCATGATCGCGCTGTTGCGCGGAGAGGTGGCCGTGCGCCGGCCCGACCACGTGGTCGTCCTCAGCGGCAGCGTCGGCTATCGCGCGGCCGTGTCCGCGGAGACGCTGCGCCACGTGCCGCCGCTCGGCGAGGAGGTCACGCTCCACACGCACCTGATCGTGCGGGACGACGCCCTGGCCCTCTACGGCTTCCACTCAGAGCAGGAGCGCGACCTGTTCCTGATGCTGCTGTCGGTCCAGGCGGTCGGGCCGAAGGTCGCGCTGGCGGTGCTCTCCGGCGGCCCGCCGGGCGAGCTCATCGGCGCCTTGGCGGCCGGCGACAGCGCGCGGCTGCAGGCCGTTCCCGGGATCGGCAAGCGGACCGCCGAACGGATCATCGTCGAGCTTCGCGAGAAGGTCGGCGTCGAGGGCGAGGCGGGCGTGCCAGCGGCCACGCCGATCCTGGCCCGACGCGGTGAGGCGGCCCACCCGCGGGCCCTGGCCCGCGAGGGACTGCTCGAGCTGGGCTACACCCCGCCCGAGGCCGAGGAGCTGCTGCGCGACCTCGAGGGCGACAGCGCGGAGGATCTGATCGGGCAGGCGCTGCGCCTGGCACGGATGGGCGCGTGAGGCGATGAGCGACGGCCTCACCCGCATCCAGACGCCCTACCTCGTCCCCGAGGACGAGCTCGACCGCTCGCTGCGGCCGCGCCGGCTGGAGGAGTTCGTCGGGCAGGAGGCGCTGCGCGAGCAGCTCGCGGTCGCGATCGAGGCGTGCACCGCGCGCGGCGAGGCGCTCGACCACCTGCTGCTGGCCGGCCCCCCGGGCCTCGGCAAGACCTCGCTCGCGCAGATCGTCGCCGCCGAGCTCGAGGTGCCGTTCGTGCAGACCGCCGGCCCCGCGCTCGAGCGCAAGGGCGACATCGCCGCCTTCCTCACCGCGCTGGAGCCGCGCAGCGTGTTCTTCGTCGACGAGATCCACCGGCTCGCCCGCACGCTCGAGGAGACCTTCTATCCGGCGATGGAGGACCACCGCCTGCCGATCACCGTCGGACAGGGCGCGGGCGCGCGCGTGGTCACGCTCGAGCTTCCTCCCTTCACGCTGGTCGGCGCGACCACCCGCTCCGGGCTGCTGACCACCCCGCTGCGGGACCGCTTCGGAATCCAGGCGCGGCTGGAGCCCTACGACGTGGCCGAGCTGGCGGTGATAGTGCGCCGCTCGGCGCGCATCCTCGAGATCGGCCTGGAGGACGACGGTGCGCTGGCGATCGCCGCGCGCAGCCGCGGCACCCCGCGCGTGGCCAACCGGCTGCTCAAGCGGGTGCGCGACTTCGCCGAGGTGCGCATGGAGGGCGTCGTGACGGCGGCCGCCGCGCACGCCGCGCTCGAGATGCTCGAGGTCGACGATCGCGGTCTGGACCGCCTCGACCGCGAGATCCTCAGCGCCATCTGCGCGAAGTTCGCCGGCGGGCCCGTCGGCCTCTCGACGCTCGCCGTGGCGGTCGGCGAGGAGCAGGACACGATCGAGGACGTGTACGAGCCCTATCTCCTGCGGGAGGGGCTGATCCGGCGCACGCCGCGCGGACGCGCCGCCACACCGGCCGCGTTCGCGCACCTCGGCCTCGAGCCGCCCGCCGTCGCCGAGCGGGCCCTGTTCTGAGCACGCGACCCCGCGGCGGGAGCGCCGCGGGCCACCGGCGGCCTTCCCGGCCCGGCTTGCGTAGTCTGTGTGGCAGACCATGACCCATCCGTTCATCTGCCCCAACTGCGGTCACCGCACCAGCGAGCTCGACCGCAACCTCGGCTTCACGCGCCAGCGCAAGGGCTGCGCGAAGTGCGGCTTCGCGTTCCTGTTCGAACTTCTCGACGACTACTATCCGGCGCCCGATGCCGCCTTCTTCGTGTGCGACGGCGAGGGCCGCGTGGTCGGCTGCGGCAAGAACGCCTTCGCCTTCACCGGCCTGGAGGAGGAGGACGTGATCGGCCAGCGGGTGGAGCAGGTGCTGGGGCTGAGCTTCGCCAACGGCGACGACCCGGTCGCGACCGTGCTCGAGTGGGGCGTGCGCGCGCTCGAGGTCGCCGTGAAGGTGAGCGGCGAACGCGACGTCGTGGCCAGCGCCAAAGCCGACATGTTCCCCGCCTACGACGACGACGGCGGGCTGTTGCTCGTGCTCACCCCCGACAAGTAGGCTGGCCGCAACGATGCTCGACCGCCGCCGAAACCTGCTCATCCTGTTGATCGTCGCCGGGCTGTTCGCGGCCTCGCTGGCGGTCATCGCGCTGAAGCCCACCCGCCTCGGCCTGGACCTCAAGGGCGGGGTGGAGCTCATCTACGAAGGCAAGCCCACGGCCCAGTCGAAGGTGAGTACCGAATCGCTCGAACGGGCGATCAACATCATGCGCAAGCGCGTCGACCAGCTCGGCGTCGCCCAGCCGGAAATCCAGCGCTCCGGGGCCAAGGAAATCGTCGTGGCGCTGCCCGACGTCAGCAACGCCGCGCGCGCCCAGGACGAGGTCGGCAAGACCGCTCAGCTGTACTTCTACGACTGGGAGAAGAACGTGATCGGCCCCGAAGGCACGCCTGCGCCGACCGACGGCACGGTCACGGGCGACGACACGTCCACCGGCGCGGGCGGTGTGACCGCGGGCCTGACCCAGTACGAGGCGGTACTGCGTGCCGCCAAACGCCCGGCGATCATTCGCGGCAACGAGACGACCTACCAGCCGGGCTGCACCCCCGAGCAGGTCGACGGCTGCCTCTACGGCAGCTGGTACCTGGTGGACACCAAGAACGAAAAGATGCTCTGCCCCGGTGGCAAGGAGACCTGCCCCGGCGCCGAAACCGAACAGAACCTCTACGCCGACGGCTACACACCGCCGGCCGGGTCCAAGCCGAAGGCCGTGCGCGTCAACCCCGGCACCGTGATCGTGCAGGCGCGGCCGGTGGAATCGGCCTCCGGGAAGATCACCAACCCCTCGCCCAACAGCTGGTACGTGATCAACGACAACCCCGTGCTCACGGGCAACGACGTGACCAATCCCCAGCAGGGCTACGACGAAGGCGCCGGCGGCAACGGCCAGCCGAACGTCAACTTCGGCTTCACCTCCAAAGGCAAGGCCCTGTTCGAACAGGTCACCAAGGAAATCGCGCACCGCGGGCAGGAAGCGCAGCTGCCGGGCGTCAGCAAGGAAGCGGCGCTGCAGCACTTCGCCGTGGTGCTCGACGGCCAGCTGATCACGACGCCGTCGATCGACTACACCAAGTACCCCGAAGGGATCGACGCCTCCAACGGCTCCGAGATCTCGGGCGGGTTCACGCTGACCTCGGCCCAGGAACTGGCCGAAGAGCTCCAGTCCGGCGCGCTGCCGATCAGGCTGAGCCTGATCTCCCGCTCGCAGGTGTCCGCAACGCTCGGTAAACAGGCGCTCAGCCAGGGCCTGCTGGCGGGCCTCGTCGGGCTCGCGGTGGTGTGCCTGTTCCTGCTGCTCTTCTACCGCGTCCTCGGCGCGATCGCGGTCGCCGGGCTGCTGATCTACAGCGTCTACTACTTCGCCCTGATCAAGCTGATCCCGGTCACGCTGACGCTCCCGGGGATCGCGGGCCTGATCCTCACGATCGGCATCGCGGCCGATGCCAACATCGTGATCTTCGAGCGCGTCAAGGAGGAGATCCGCAGCGGGAGATCGGTGATCTCCGGGATCGCCACGGGCTACAAACGCGGCTTCGCGGCGATCGTCGACGCCAACGTCGTCACGTTCATGACGGCGTTCATCCTGTTCGCGCTGGCGACCGCCGAAGTCAAGGGCTTCGCCTTCACGCTCGGCATCGGCACGCTCGTCTCGCTGTTCACCGCCGTGCTGGCGACGCAGGCCGCGCTCGGCGCGATGGGCCAGTCGCCGATGGTCACCCATCCCGGGGCGCTCGGCACCGCGCGCAAGCACCACGAGTGGAAGTTCGACTTCATGGGCTCCTCCAAGTGGTTCTTCTCGATGTCCGGCACGATCCTGCTGATCGGCGCGCTGGCGATCGGCGGCAAGGGCCTGAACTTCGGCATCGACTTCAAGGCCGGTACGCGCATCAAGACCGGCTTCGAGCGGCCCGTCAGCGAGACCCAGCTGAGCGAAGCACTGGTCGCGGCCGGGGTCCACAACGCCTCGATCCAGAAGATCAGCGACTCGAGCGTCGGCGGCGCGGGCTACCAGATATCGACCAAGACGCTGCATCCGGAAGGCGTCAAGCGGGTGCAGGCAGAGCTCGACACGAAGTTCGGCAACGGCCCCAACTCGCCCGGAACGAAGGACTTCACCTCGACGTCGATCGGTCCGACGTTCGGGAAAACCGTGGCCAACAGCGCGGTGATCGCGATCATCGCCTCGCTGCTGGTGATCTCCGCCTACATCGCGCTGCGCTTCGAGTGGAAGTACGCCGTGCCGGTGCTGATCGCGCTGATGCACGACCTGCTGATAACGGCGGGCGTGTACTCGCTGACCGGTCGTGAAGTGACGACCGCGACCGTCGCCGCCCTGCTGACGATCCTCGGATACTCGCTCTACGACACGATCATCGTGTTCGATCGTGTGCGCGAGAACGTCCCGCGCATGCCGCGCGCCGCGTTCTCGCAGATCGTCAACCGCTCGATGTCTGAGGTGCTCACCAGGTCGCTGGCGACGAGCTTCTGCACGCTGCTGCCCGTCACGGCCCTGTTCCTGTTCGGCGGCGAAACGCTCAAGGACTTCGCGTTCGCGCTGATCGTCGGGATCGCCTCCGGTGCCTACTCCTCGATCTTCATCGCCTCGCCGGTGCTGACGTCCTGGAAGGAGCGCGAGAGCACCTACCGCAGCCGTCGCGCCCGCATCGTGCGCGAAGCCGGCGCCGTGCCGCCGTACGCGACCACCGCCTCGGGCGCGCCCGAGGACGTCGAGCCCGAACGCGGCAAACGGCGCCGCACGCGGCGCGGAAGCCTGATCGCTCCCGAGGAGCCGGGTGCGCAGATCTCGCGCGACGAGTTCCAGGAACTCGTCGCCGACCTCGACACCGAGCCCAACGGGGGCGCCGCGGCGGGCGGTCGCCGGCCGGCCGCCACGAGGGACGGCGCGCCGTCGAAGCCCGCGACCGGCAAGCCCGCGCCCGCACCGCCGACGCCCGCGCCCGCCGCCGCGCCCGAGCGCGACCCGGCCGCGGACCTCACCCCCGAGGACCTCGTGCTCAAGGAAGATCCGAAGCCGCGCAAGAGCCGGCGACCGCGCAACCGCCGCCATGGGAGGTCTCGCTGATGGGAATGCTCGGCTGGGTGATGATGGGTCTGGCCATCTGGCACTACACGATCTTCATGCCCGATCGCTTCTGGGGCGGCATCGTCGGCGCGTTCGTGGGCTCGCTGCTCGGCGCCATGCTCGTGGGGCTGTTGATCTACAGCGTCAAAGTGTCGGCGCTCGAGATCCCCGGCGAAAAGGCGACCGACATCGCCGTCGTCCTCTACGCGGTCCCCGGTGCGCTGATCGGCATCGCGCTGGTCTACTTCGAGGGCATCCGCCGCGAACGCGCCACCGGCATCCCCGCGCCCGAATACCACTAGCGCCTCGCAGCGCTACCCCCCCGCAGTGCTAGCGCCCCGCAGCGCCCCGCGCCCGTTCGATCGTTCCGTCTCGCACCGGCCGTAGTCTCGCCCGGTGCAGAGTTGCCGCTTTGAGATACCCGCGTGCGCCGGGCACGAGGTCGCGCGGCTGCGCGGCGAGCTCGGCGTCAGCGACCCGCTCGCGCAGGTGCTCGTGCGCCGCGGCCTGGCCGACCCCGGCCGTGCCGGCGCGTTCCTGGCCGGCGCGGAGACGCACCCGCCGGAGGCGTTCGCCGGCATCGGCGATGCGATCGAGCCGATCCTGCGCCACGCCGCCGGCGGAGGCCTGATCACCGTCCACGGCGACTACGACGTGGACGGGGTGTGCGCGACCGCGGTGTTGCTGCGGACGCTGCGGCGGCTCGGGGCCGAGGCCGACTCCTATCTGCCCGACCGCGCCGCCGACGGCTACGGGCTGGGCCTGGCGACCGTGCACCGCCTGGCCGGTCGCGGCACGCGTCTGCTCGTGACGGTCGACTGCGCGATCACGGCGGTCGAGGAGGTCGACGCCGCGCTGGCGCTGGGGATGGAGGTGGTCGTGACCGACCATCACGCCCGGCGCGCCGACGGCGAGATCCCGCGGGCGCCGATCGTGCATCCCGTGCTGTGCCGCTATCCGTGCGCCGATCTGTGCGCCACGGCGGTCGCGCACAAGCTGGCCGAGGCGCTGCTCGGCGCCGCAGGCGCTCGCGGCCTGCTCGACGGCGAGCGCCTGCGGGCGGCGCGGGCGGCCCTGCGGGAGGACCTCGATCTGGTGGCGCTCGCGACGATCGCCGACATGGTGGAGCTCACGGGAGAGAACCGCACGCTCGTGCGCAGCGGCCTGCGCGCGCTGGCGAGCACGCGCAAGCCCGGTCTGCGCGCGCTGATGGCGGTCGCGCGGGTGCAGGCCGCGCGGGTGGACGAGCGGGCGGTCGGCTTCGCGCTGGCTCCACGCCTGAACGCCGCGGGGCGCCTCTATCGCGCCGACGCCGGGCTGGAGCTCGTGCTCACCGAGGACCCGATCCGCGCCGCGCAGATCGCCCGCGAGCTCGACGATGCCAACCACGAGCGCAGACGGGTGGAGCTCGGCATCCGCTACGAGGCGGAAGCGCAGATGGACGCGCTGGGGGAGCGTGCGGCATACGTGCTCGCAGGCGAGGGTTGGCACCCCGGCGTGATCGGGATCGTCGCCTCGCGCCTGGTCGAGCGCAGCCGCCGGCCGGTCGTGCTGGTCGCGCTCGAGGGCGAGACCGGACGCGGCTCGGGCCGCAGCATCGAGCCGTACGACCTGCTGGCCGGGCTGACCGCGTGCTCGGGGCTGCTGTCCCGCTATGGAGGACACCGGGCGGCCGCGGGCATGGAGGTCGAGCGGGCACGGATCGCCGAGCTGGCGTCGGCGCTCGCGGCCCACGCCGAGTCGGTGCTCTCGCCGGCGGACCTGCTGCCGGTCGAGCGCGTCGACGCCGTCGTCGGCGGCGAGCAGCTCGGGATGGACCTCGCCGAGGAGCTGCAGATCCTCGCGCCGTTCGGTCGCGGCAACCCCGGCGTGGCGCTGATGGTCGCCGAGGCGATCTTCGCCGACGCGCGACCGATGGGGGAAGGCAAGCACGTCCGCTTCACCGTGGAGTCGCGCGGGGCGCGGGCGCGGGCGGTCGCGTTCGGGACCGGCGGCCGCCTGCCGGTTCAGGACGGGGTGCCGGCGCAGGCCACGTTCACGCTCGAGGTCAACGAGTGGAACGGCGTCAGCGAACCGCGCCTGGTGCTGCGCCGCGCGATGCCCGGCGAGGTGCACGCCGACGCCGTCGCGATCCCGCCGCTCGCCGTCGGAGGGGCGGGCGCGGGCGTCGAGCGGGAGGGAGGGGAGGGGGGCGGCGCGGACGACGAGCTCGTCCTGTTCGCGCTCCCGTGAGCGGCGCTTGGATCCCGTCGTGCGGTCCCCTACCCTTTGATCATGGCCATCGCCGAGGATCCCCAGCGCCAGCAGGCCACGAGCGTGGCCGACGGCGCCACCGCACAGCTCGCCGGCTCACGGCCCGCCGCGCCCGCCGGGGCTGACGCCGGGGCGCCCCCCGAGGCGCCGGGTGGCGGCTCCCACACGGCGGCCGGGCGCACGGGCAGCTCGCCGACGCTCAGCCTGAGCGCGCCGCAACGGCAGCTGCTCAGCGACCTGTTCGCGATCGTCTCCGAGCACGCGTCGGACTCGGCCGTGGAGATCGACCGGGCGCGCGTCGAGGACGCCTTCGTGTTCGCGTGCGAGCACCACGCCGCCCAGCGGCGCAAGTCCGGCGAGGACTTCATCGTGCACCCCGTCGGTGTCGCGCGGATCTGCGCGAGCATGCGCCTGGACACCGAGACGCTGTGCGCGGCGCTGCTGCACGACACCGTGGAGGACACCTCGGCGTCGATCGAGGAGGTGCGCGAGCGCTTCGGCGAGGAGATCGCGGCGATCGTCGACGGCGTGACCAAGCTGACGGGGATCACCTTCCAGTCGCGCGACGAGGCGCAGGCGAACAACTACCGCAAGATGATGGTCGCGATGGCCACCGACGTGCGGGTCATCCTGATCAAGCTCGCCGACCGGCTGCACAACATGCGCACGATCGAGGCGATGCCGAAGCAGAAGCAGATGGAGAAGGCGCGCGAGACGATCGAGATATACGCGCCGCTGGCCCACCGCCTGGGCATCCACGCGATCAAGTGGGAGCTCGAGGACCTCGCGTTCGCGACGCTGCACCCGCGCAAGTACCAGGAGATCAAGGGCCTCGTCGCTCAGCAGCGCGACGAGCGCGAGCGCTACGTCAGCGAGGCCGGGGACTACCTCGCGGGCGAGCTCGGCGAGGTCGGGATCGAGGCGCAGATCGCCGGGCGCGCCAAGCACTTCTACTCGATCTACTCGAAGATGACCAAGAAGGGCCGCGAGTTCAACGAGATCTACGACCTCACCGCGATGCGCGTGATCGTGGACTCCGTGAAGGACTGCTACGGCACGGTCGGCGTGATCCACTCGCTGTGGAAGCCGTTGCCCGGTCGCTTCAAGGACTTCATCGCGATGCCCAAGTTCAACATGTACCAGTCGCTGCACACTACGGTGATCGGGCCCGAGGGACGCCCGCTGGAGATCCAGATCCGTACCCACGAGATGCACGAGATGGCCGAGTTCGGCGTCGCCGCGCACTGGGTCTACAAGCACCAGAGCGGCCCCGATCACGGCGAGGGCCCGGGACAGGCCGCCCCCGGCGAGGACGCCAAGCTGACATGGCTGCGGTCGATGCTCGACTGGCAGAAGGAGCTCTCGGACCCGCGCGAGTTCATGGAGACGTTGCGCACCGACCTCTTCGAGGAGGAGGTCTACGTGTTCACGCCCAAGGGCGAAGTCAAGTCGCTCGCGGCGGGCGCGACGCCGCTGGACTTCGCCTACGAGGTCCACACCGAGATCGGCCACCGCTGCGTCGGTGCGCGTGTGAACGGAAAAATGGTGCCGCTGCACTACGAGCTGCGCTCGGGCGACATAGTCGAGATCCTCACCGCCAAGCGCGAGCGCGGGCCCTCGCGCGACTGGCTGGCGACGGTCAAGACGACGCGCGCGCGCAACAAGATCAAGGCCTGGTTCAAGGCCGAGTCGCGCCAGGACACCGAGCACACCGGCCGCGAGCTGCTGCAGGAGCACCTGCGCAAACAGGGCCTGCCGGCACAGAAGCTCACCGGCTCGGCGCTGCTGGCCGACGTGATCCGCGAGGTCGGCTACCGCAAGGCGGACGACTTCTACATCGCGCTGGGGGCCGCCAAGGTCTCGCCCAAGCTCGTCGTCAACAAGGTGCTTCAGCGACTGAAGCAGGGCGAGTCCGCCGACCCCGAGGGCAGTGCCGCCGAGCTGCTGCGGGTGGGGCGCTCGCGGCGTCGCCCGACGAAGTCCTCGGGGCAGTACGGGATCAGGGTCGAGGGCGTCGACGACGTCATGCTGCGCCTGGCGAAGTGCTGCCGTCCCGTGCCCGGTGATGAGATCGTCGGCTACATCTCGCTCGGCCGCGGCATCACGATCCACCGCGAGGACTGCCCCAACACCACGCTTCTGCGCAAGAACCCCGAACGCTTCGCGGACGTCTACTGGGAGGGTGACCAGTCGACCGGCTTCGTCGTCGAAATCCAGATCGACGCCTGGGACCGCCACAGGCTGCTGGAGGACCTCTCGCGCGCCTTCTCGGAGTCGGGCGCCAACATCCTCGAAGCGCGCTGCTTGTCGACCCCGCCGATGGTCAAGAACCGGTTCGTCGTGGAGCTGGCCGACACACACACGCTGAAGGGCGCGATCACCCGCATCCGCAACATCGAGTCGGTGTTCGACGCCTACCGCGTCACACCCGGCGCGAGCGCCTGAGCCGGACGCCGGCGTCGCCTCGGCCGACGCCGGCGGTCCACGGAGTCTGCAGGCGATCGATCGTCTACGCGACGACGCTGAGGGCGCGCGGCAGGATCGAGTAGCTGGCCTGCTCGACCTCGCCGAGGTAGTCGCCGTCGACCTGCAGCGGCAGCGGGCGGCCGTCGGCGCTGCGCACCGTCAGCTCCGTGGTCGCCGCGATCGCGCGCACCTGCCGGTGGCCGGTCACGCGGGCCCGGGGCGAGAACGCCCGCCACGCGATCGAGGGCATCGACAGCAGGGTGGCGCGGCGCAGCACCCCGCCGGTCAGCGACCCGGAGTCTAGCGCGGCGCCGTCGGCGATCTCGATCGGGCGGTTCTGGAAGTAAGTGAACGGCGAGCCGTTCTGGACGATCGCGGTCACCCCCTCGAGCATCGAGTCGTCGATCAACACCTGCAGCCGCGGGGGCGTCACGAGATAGCGGCGCAGGAACGTGGTGACGGCGGCCCAGGTGAAGTAGTAGGCGCCGAGGCGCGCCTTCACGCGCGGGTTGGAGTCCACGCGCTCCACGACGCTGGCATCGAGCCCCAGGCCCGAGGCGAACGTGAAGCAGCGGCCGTTGACGACGCCGAGGTCGACCGCGCGCGGCTGCCAGTCGTCGGCCATCGCGAGCAGGTGCTCGGTGGCGTCGACCACGTCGCCCGGGATGCCGAGCATCTTGCCGAACACGTTGGCCGAGCCGCCGGGCAGGCAGCAGAGGGGGGTGGAGGAGCCCAGCAGCCCGTTGGCGGCTTCGTTGACGGTGCCGTCGCCACCGAACGCCACGACCACGTCATAGCCCTCGTGGGCGGCCTCGCGGCACAGCTCGGTGGCGTGGCCGCGGGCCTGCGTGTCGACCGCGTCGACCTCGAAGCGGCCCTGCAGCGCGTAGACCACGAGGTGCCTGAGGCGGTCGGAGACCGTGCTCGCGTAGGGGTTGACGATGATCAGCATGCGCCGCCGCGTGGCCGCCGAGTCGAGCTCGAAGTCCGCCGGCGCGTCCGCCGTGGGACGCTCCGGCTGGTGCGTGGAGGTACTCACCGCAAGGGGCTACACCGGACCGCCGCCGGCGTTACCTCCACCCGGCCGAACGTCCGCGGGCTCATGGTTTTGCTTGCGTCCGCCGAAATAATTGTTAGACTCAGCGTCACATAGCTGGACACATCCAGAGGGGTGGAGGGACTGGCCCTACGAAACCCCGGCAACCACCGTCACGTCACAGCGGGAAGGTGCCAATTCCAGAGAGATGTGTGGCGGGCCTTCGTGCTCTTCGCCACACCGGTGACACGGCGAAGACCAGAGCGAAGGAGTCCCATGGCTGTCAGTCATCTGGAGTGCAAGGAGTGTAAGGCCCGGTATCCGCTGGAGGCGCTGTACGTCTGTGAGCAGTGCTTCGGCCCGCTGGAGGTCGCCTACGACCACGACCGGTCGGGGCTGGACGTCGGCGAGCGCCGCCGCCGCATCCAGGGCGGCCCGCAGAACATCTGGCGCTACGCGGACTTCCTGCCGTTGGCGGGTGGCCCCCCCGGACCGTCCGGGCGCCTGGCCTCGCGCGTGGGCCTGCCGGCGGGATGCACACCGCTGATCCGCGCTGACAGGCTCGCCGAGCGCCTCGGCCTGCGCGAGGTGTGGGTCAAGAACGACGCCGCCAACCCGACGCACTCCTTCAAGGACCGCGTCGTATCGGTCGCCGTCACGCGGGCCCGCGAGCTCGGCTTCAAGACGATCGCGTGCGCCTCCACCGGCAACCTGGCCAACTCCGTCGCCGCCCACGGCGCCGCGCTCGGGATGGACTCCTACGTGTTCATCCCGGCGGACCTCGAGGAGCAGAAGATCCTCGCCACCGGCATCTACGGGACGAGCCTCGTCGGCGTCGAGGGCAGCTACGACGACGTCAACCGGCTGTGCACCGAGCTCTGCGCAGAGCGCGACTGGGCGTTCGTGAACATCAACCTGCGCCCCTACTACGCCGAGGGATCCAAGACGCTCGCCTTCGAGATAGCCGAGCAGCTGGGCTGGGAGCTGCCCGACCGCTGCGTGGTGCCGGTCGCCTCCGGCTCGCTGTTCACGAAAATCGCCAAGGGCTTCGAGGAGTGGACCGAGCTGGGGCTGCTGGAGGGCAGCGGCTCCACGGCGCCGCGCCTGCCGAGGATGAACGGCGCGCAGGCCGAGGGCTGCTCCCCGGTGGCCAGCGCGTTCGCCGCGGGCCAGGACGTCTGCCGCCCGGTCAAGCCGCACACGATCGCCAAGTCGCTGGCGATCGGCAACCCCGCCGACGGCCCCTACGCGCTCGACCTGGCGCGCCGCAGCGGCGGGGGGGTCGACGCCGTCAGCGACGAGGAGGTCAGGGCCGGGATCGCGCTGCTCGCACAGACCACCGGCATCTTCACCGAGACCGCCGGGGGCGTCACGACCGCGGTGCTCGCGAAGCTCGCGGCGCGCGGCGACATCGACCCCGACGAGCGCGTCGTGCTCGTGATCACGGGTGAGGGCCTGAAGACGCTGGACGCCGTGCGCGGCACCTTCGAGACACACACGATCGAGCCGACGCTCGAGTCCTTCGAGGCGGGCGTGCCCCAGCAGACCGAGCCCTCCCGGCGCGGCACGGCCGCCCCGGCGACCGCAGCGGTGCGCTGATGGCAGCCGTCGTGAAGATTCCGACGCAGCTGCGCGCCGCGGCCGAGGGCGACGCGGAGGCGCAGATCGACGGCGCCACCGTGCAGGAGGTGCTCGATGGGCTGTTCGATCGCTACGGCGAGCTGCGCGCCCGCATATCCGACGCGGACGGCACTCTGCGCCGCTTCGTCAACGTCTACGTCGCGGGCGAAGACATACGCTTCCTCGACGGCCTCTCGACGCCCGTGGCCGACGGCGCCGAGGTGACGATCCTTCCCGCCGTGGCCGGCGGCTAGCAGCCCGGCGCCCGCCGTGTCCCGCGCCGTGCCCCTAGGGCGCGGCCGGGCGGTGCGGGGCGAGATGGTGGGTCGCTGCCGGGGCGGCGGCACCGGCGGTGCCCGAGCCGCTGAAGCCGATCGTCGAGACGAGTCCGGCTGCGCACATCGCCGCGATCGTCAACGCCCGCATGCGCCGCGGCGTCAGCCACGGCACGGGGTGCGTCTGCAGCCAGGTCCGGAACCCGGTGGCGGCCGAGGCGGCGGTCATCGCGCAACCCGCGCACATCGGGCGATGATACCGCCCGGGGCGCTCAGCTCTGCTCGGCGGTGCCCGCGCCGGCCTCCAGCCGGCGGCGCAGCTCGGCGCCGCGACCGGCCGCGACCGCTCGTGCAGCGCGCGCGTCGGTCAGCTCGAGCCCGCGGGCGCTGGCCAGGTCGAGCAGCTCCTGGCGCTCCTCGCCCTCGCGCGCCGCGCGCATGAACAGCCAGCAGAACAGGCCGAGCGTCAGCAGCGACTCCTCGACCATCATGATCGCTCCGGCGAGGTTCTGGTCGGCGATCGGCGAGATGTGGAAGGAGGCCTCGCCGTGGGCGTAGTAGGGGTAGAAGACGGTGCCCGACCACAGGAAGATGTTGCCGAGCACCGTCCCGGTGAGGCGCACGGCGACGATGTAGAGCAGCCGTCCGAGGTTGCCGAACCAGCTCGGCATCGGCAGCGGCCCGAACAGGCACATCCACATGTTGATGCCGAAGCCGAGGAACATCGCGTGCTCGAGCGCGTGCACCGCGGAGTGGCGCAGCGCGGCTTCGTAGAAGACGGGCAGGTGCCAGGCGTAGAGGTCGATCGCCCACAACGGGAACGCGATCAGCGGGTGGGCGAGCACGCGCAGCCGGTCGAAGAACCCGATCCGCAGGATCGGCGCGATCAGCGGGCCGGTGAGCCCGAGGACGATCAGCAGCGCGGCCACGTCGCCGAGCAGCAGGTGCTCGATCATGTGCACGAACAGCAGATCCTGGCTGGCGCTTCCGAGCGAGGTGAGCGCAACCGCGATCACCACGAAGCCGCCGTAGAAGCAGGCCTGGCGCCAGCCCGGCACGGGATGGGTGGTGGTCGCGAGCGTGCGCACGCGGCGCGCGTAGAGGATCGCGAAAAGCGCCAGGGGCCCGAGCTGGAGGGCGGCCCCGAGCGCCGTGGAATCGGCCAGCGGCAGATCGGGCATGCAGCTCCAGGGTACGCCAGCCCGAGCCGATCGGGGTGGCGGTTGCGCGCGCTTACATAGACTCTGCCGGGCATGAGATCCGGGCGCCGCCGCATGCTTTCCACGCTCCTCGGCGGCGTGGCGTCGATCGCCCTGCTGCTGCCCGCCACGGCCGAAGCGCACGGGATCGTGGGCAAGGCCAATCTGCCGATCCCGGTGTGGCTGTTCAGCTGGGCCGCGGCGATCGTGCTGGTCGTCTCGTTCGTGGCGCTGTCGACGCTGTGGCGGACCCCGCAGCTGCAGGAGCCGCATCTGCGACGGCTGTTCGCCGTGCCGCGCGTGCTCGAATGGCCACTCGGCGCATTCGGCGTGTTCGTCTTCGCGGTGGTGGTCTACAGCGGCTTCGCCGGTGCGCAGGTCCCGCTGGCGAACTTCTCGGTGACGTTCATCTACGTCATCTTCTGGGTCGGGCTGCCGGTTGCCAGCGTGCTGTTCGGCGACGTCTTCCGTGTGCTCAACCCCTGGCGCGCATGCGCGCGCGTGCTGACGGGCCTGGCGCGCGCCCTCTCCCGCGGCCGGCGCGAGGGCTCTCTGCTGGCCTACCCGGAGCGCCTCGGGCTGTGGCCCGCGGCGGCGGTGATCGTCGGCTTCGCGTGGCTCGAGCTGATCTACGTCGAAAAAGACCTGCCCTCGACGCTGGCGGCGCTGTCGCTCGGCTACTTTCTGGTCACGCTCGCGGGGATGCTGCTGTGCGGCGTGGAGGAGTGGGGGGGAAAGGCGGACGGATTCGGCGTCTATCTGAGCCTGCTCGCGCGGCTGTCGGTGTTCAAGCGCGACGAGGACAGCGTGCTCTACCTGCGCCGCTTGCTCAGCGGCGTGACCGACCTGCCGATCGGGCCCGGCACGGTGGCCTTCATCTGCACCCTGATCGGGACGACGACGTTCGACGGGTTCAGCAACGGCGGCATCTGGCGCACGAATGAGCCGAGCCTGCAGAGCGTCTTCAACAGCCTCGGCTTCGGGCCCACCCCCGCCTACGAGCTGACCGGCTCGGTCGGCCTGATTCTCTGCATCCTGCTGATCGCGGGGGTCTACCGCGTCGGGATCCTCGGCGTGCGCAGCGTCAGCGACCGCTACAGCGCCCGCTTCCTGAGCGACCACTTCGCGCACACGCTCGTGCCGATCGCCTTCGCCTACGTGCTCGCGCACTACTTCTCGCTGCTGCTGTGGAGCGGCCAGGGGATCGTCTACCTGTCCTCGGATCCGCTCGGCAACGGCGCCAACCTGTTCGGCACCGCGGGCTTCCAGATCGACTACCAGATCATCTCCTACGCGGCGATCTGGTACGTGCAGGTGGCGGCGCTGCTGTCCGGCCACGTCGGCGGCCTGGCGCTCGCGCACGACCGCGCGCTCGTGCTCTACGGCGACCCCGAAGAGGCCGTGCGCAGCCAGTACTGGATGCTCGCCGTGATGGTCGCCTTCACGAGCTTCGGGCTGTGGCTGCTGTCCTCGGTGGGGACGTGAGCGCGGAGGGCCTGCGCTACGGTTCTGCGGGCATGTTCCCCCGCGTGCCCGCAGCCCTCGTCCTGGCCCTCGCGGTGCTCACCCTGGGGCCCGCCGGCGCGGCCCGGGCGGCGACCGCGACGAGCGAGAGCCCGCTCAACGACCAGGGCAGCAACTACCAGTACCGCTCCACGATCACCTCGCTCACGCCGAACGTGCCCGGCCTAGGCGTGCAGGTGCTGGAGTTCGCCGACCGCCTGATCCTCACCAACCACACCGGCAAGACGGTCACGATCTACGGTTACCAGGGCGAGCCCTACGCGCGCGTGCTCGCCAACGGCACCGCCGAACAGAACGAGCGCTCCCCGGCGACGTACCTCAACACGACCTTCTACGGCAACGTCACGGTGCCCGCCAGCGCAAGCCCGAGCGCCCCGCCGCAGTGGACAGTGGTCGACCGCACCGGCCAGTTCGAATGGCACGACCACCGCATCCACTGGAACTCGCCGCTGCTGCCGCCCCAGGTCAAGGACAAGAGCAAGCGCACGTTCATCTTCCAGTGGAGCGTGCCGATCGCGGTCGGCACGCAGCACGGCGCGATCACGGGCCAGCTGTACTGGACGCCCGAGAACTCCAAGGCGCCGGTCGCCGTGATCGTGATCGGCGTGCTGATCGTGCTCGGGGGCCTGGCGTTCGTGGTCGTGGTGCGCCGCCGCCGGGCCCACGACGACGCCGGGCGGGAGACGGGCGCGGGGCCCGCGGGGCCGGCCAAGGAGGCATGGTGAGGTCGTGATACATTTCCCCTGATGGCACCGCTGGCCTGCCTCATGCACTGGTACATCTCGATGATGTACGTGATCCCCGTGCTCGCCGTCGGCGGCTGGGGCTGGTGGAGCTCCAAGCGGATGTCGCGCAACAAGAACGGGGGGCCCAAGGGGCCGTCCGGCACGGGCACCGGAGGGTCCTCCGCGCGGCCCAAGACGGCGAGCTTCGCCGATTCTTAGAGTTCTTTGAGCTTGAACTGAGCAGCATCTGGTTATGTGCATCACATGACTGCACAGACCCTCACCCAGTCCCCCGCGGGGGAGACCACAGAGCGCTTTGACCCGATCGGGTGCCTCGACGAGCGGGTCCGCAACCGTGCCGAAGCGATCGACCCGCCCGGACCCGGCCGCTACCTGGAGGTCCAGGGCAGCGAGCGGGCGCTGCTGATCCGCCTGGAGGACGGGGTGCTACACATCGGCCGCGGCCTGTCCGCGGGCCTGCGCCTGGACGAGAACTCCGTCTCGCGCCGTCACGCGATCCTCGTGCCGCGGCCGCGGGGAGCGCGGATCCTCGACGACCGCAGCTCCAACGGCACGCTCGTCAACGGCCGCCGCGTGCAGCAGGCCGACCTGCGCGACGGCGACGTGATCGTCCTCGGCCGCGTCGAGCTCCGCTACCTGGAGGTGTAGGCGCCCACGGCCCGCGCCGACGGGCCCCGGCGCGCCCGGGGCCCGCGCCGAGCGGCGCCGAGCGGCGGGGGTGCGACGACCGGGCGCCAGCCCTCCAGCGCCGCACCGCCCACGCCGCCGGGCGGCCGCGGGGGCGCGTCAGCCCTCGACCGCGAACTCGGCCGAGACCGTCGTCTCGCGCGCCCGCCATTCCTGCAGGCTCAGCAGCGACCCGTCGATGATCCGGTTGAGGAACTCCTTGCGGTCGTTGATGTGGGGCAGGGGTTCCTCCGGCACGGGCACCTGGAGGAACTCGCACAGGGGCTCCCAGCCCTCGGCGACGTTCCACACGAGTAGCCGCTCCGGCGCGATGCTGGCCTTGACCTCCTCGTTGTGGCGGAGCATCGTCTCGATCATCTGATCGGAGTCGGCGCTGCCCGAGGCGAACGTGCCCCTGCCCTCCCACAGCAGTCGGTCGATCATGTTCAGGAAGCCCGCCCAGCGCGGGTTCACGCAGCCCTGGGCGCTCGACAGCAGCCGGATCAGCGACTCGCCGTGCCGCACCGACCACACCGTCTGGCGCATGCTGCGCTCCCAGGCTGCGGGATCGCGCACGCTGAGCACCACCTTCGCCTCGGGGTAGAACTCGCTCAGCTGCTTGTAGAAGTAGCCCCCGGGCCAGTCCACCGTCGAGTCGAACCCGCCGAAGATCTCCGTCCACGGCGGCTCGCCATCGAGCGCCTGCTCCCACAGCGACGCCTGGTCGAGGTCGGCCAGCACGTCGACCATGTGGTAGCAGGGGCCGAACCCCAGCATCTCCAGCGCAACCTTCTGTGTGAGCGTGCCGGTGCGCGGCATGCCCGCTCCAATGACCTTCATCTCGTTCCTCGCGCTCCTCGCTGTGGATTCGCCGGGCGCACGGCCCGCCGCCGTCTAGCTCGCGCCCCAAAGCGACAGGCGCAGGATCGCATGGACTCTAGCCGAGACCGCGGCGGCCGAATCGAAGAAATTCCGAACACCGGCGAGCGCGGCGCGGTGATAGGCTCGCGCGAGGCAGGTCCAATCGAGGAGCGAGGTCGAGGGGCCTCGGCTGTTGCCCGGGCCTCGGGAGGAGGGAAGATGCCGAGAGTGTGCGGTATGGACACCCGGGCTTCGAGCGCTGCCCGGAGGCTGATGCAGGGCGCTCTGGCGGCCGCGGTCGCCTGTCTGCTCGTGGCGCTGGGCGCCGCCTCGGCGGCCGCCTACGTGGACTACTCCGGCCCCGCCTACCAGATCCTGGCGCCCGGCGAGGCGGGCTCCCCGAGCAGCGAATTCGCCACCGACCAGGGCAAGCTCTACGACGCCCTGACCGGCCTCAAAGGCCACGTCAGCACCAAGAAAATGGAACAGGACTACCTCTCGGAGAAGTTCGGCGTCCAGGGCCCCATCCTGCGTACCGAGACCACCGGCCACCCGGGACTGGAAATCGTGCGCGACAGCCACGACATCCCGCACGTCTTCGGTGAAACGCGCTCGGACGTGATGTGGGGCTCGGGCTGGCTCGCGGCCGAGGACCGCGGCCTGCTGCTCGAGCTGGGGCTCGGGCCGGCCTACGTGGCGGCGCTCGGCATCCCGGGGCTCAACCCCTTCGAAATGCTGCTCACGGGGCGCTCGTTCGTGCCCAGCGCGGAATCGGTGACGTGGGTCGAAGAACAGAAGCAGTCGCTCATCGAAAAAGGAGCCAAGGGCGAACAGGTCATCCAGGACCTCGAAAACTGGACCGAAGGCGTCAACGCCTACGAGCAGACCCTTCCCCCGGCCGGGAGGCTCCCGCACGTCGGTCTCGCCGACGCGATCGCCGGCTTCGCCTTCATCGGCTCGATCTTCGGCAACGGCGGCGGCGAGGAAGTGGCCAACTCCAACTTCCTGGCCCACCTGCAGGCCAAGCTGGGCACGAGCGAAGGACTGGCCGTGTTCCGGGACCTGCGCGAGGTCAACGACCCCGAAGCCCCGACGACCACCAACAGGCCGTTCCCCTACGACACGGTGCCGACCGGCCCCACGCCCGGCGCGGCGGTGATCGAACCGGGCTCCGCCAGCCCCTCGCTGGTGAAGGCCGACAGGGTGCTGATGGCCTCGCGCCGCAAAGCCTCCAACTTCCTGCTGGTCGGACCCGGGCACACCAAGAGCGGGCACCCGCTCGCGGTGATGGGCCCCCAGCTCGGCTACTACTTCCCGGAGATCGTCATGCAGGCCGACCTCCACGGCGGCGGCATCGACGCCGAGGGCGTCATCGCACCGATCTCGCCGTACGTGTTCATCGGCCGCGGCAGCGACTTCGCCTGGAGTCTCACGAGCGCCGACAGCGAGAACGTCCAGCAGTTCCTGGAGAAGCTGTGCAACCCCGACGACAGCCCCCCCACGCGGGAATCGACCAGCTACGAATACGACGGGATGTGCATCCCGATGACCGAACGCGACGCGGGCATGCTCGGGGCGGCGCCCGGGGAAGCGGCGCACGAGGTGCACTTCCTGGAAACGGTCCACGGACCGGTGTCGGGCACCGTGATGGTTCACGGCGAACCGTACGCGGTCGCCACCGACCGCTCCACCCGCGGTCGCGAGCCCGCAGGCGAGCTCGCCTTCAGCGAACTGGACTCCAACGAAGTCCACAACCCGCAGGAGTTCTTCGAAGCCGCCAACCATCTCGAGACGACGTTCAACATGGCCTATCTCGACAGCAAAAACATCGCCTTCTTCTCGACCGGCCGGCTGCCGATCCTGGCACCGGGCACCGACCCGAGCCTGCCCACCTTCGGAACGGGCGAATACGACTGGCAGGGATTCCTCTCCCTGGAACAGCACCCCCACGACGTGGCCCCGGCGAGCGACCTGCTGCTGAACTGGAACAACAAGCCGGCGCCTGAATGGGGGGCCGCATCCGACAACGACAACGAGGGCCCCGTCGACCGCGTTCAGCTCTACACGGGCTTCAAAACCGGCATGACCGAGGCCAACGACGTATCGATCATGAACGGCGCGGCGACGCAGGACCTCCGCGGCGTGAAGGTGTGGCCGACGATCAAGCAGGTGCTCGCCGACACGCCGGCACCGACCGCGCTGGCCGGCGAAACGGCGGCGCTGATCTCCAAATGGGTCGAAGAAGGGTCGAGCCAGTTCGGCCTGCACCGGGCGAGCGCCCACGGCGCCGCCGCCATGGACGCCGTCTGGACACCGATCGCCGAAGCCGTGCTGGCCCCGACGCTCGGCAGCCTGATCCCGGAATTCGAGTCGATCAACGGGACGGACAACCCGCCGAACTCCAGCGGCTCGTCCTTCGGCGGCGGCTGGTACGGGTACGTCTACAAGGACCTGCGCACGCTGCTGGGCGACCCGGTGGAAGGCGCCTACAGCCGCAGCTACTGCGGCAGCGGCAGCCTCACGGCCTGCAGCCAGTCGCTGTGGGCGGCGATCCAGAGAGCGGCCGAAGGCGTCGCCGCGACGCAGGGGAGCAATCCCGACAAATGGCGTGCGCCGGACGTGAGGATCCAGTTCCTCCCGGGCCTGCTCCCGTACACGATGCGCTGGACCAACCGCTCCACCTTCCAGCAGGTCATCGAATTCACCGGGCACGAAGAATAGGCATGCCCGCGCCCGCCCCCGCGTCCCGGCGCGGGGGCCGGACGGCGCGGCCCGCGGCCCGGCCGCGCTAGGTTCCTGGGAGCATGAGCGACAAGCTCCCCTCCCGCGCCCGGCGGGCTCGAGCGAGCGCCCGGCTCGCGGCCGTGCCGTCCGTGCTCCTCGTTGCGCTGCTGCTGGTCGGCTGCGGCAAGGGTGGGAGTCCCAGCTCCTCCGCGAGCACCCCGCACACGAGCTCGGCGCCGGCGGCCAGCGGCCCGGCCCCGGCCGGCTCGATCACCCACGCGCAGGCGGTCGCCCGTGCGCGCGTGTTCGCCCGCAGGGTCAACCTCACGGCCGCCGACGTGCCCGGGTTCACCGCAGCCCCGCCCGACCACCATCCGGAATCGCCCGCCGAACGGCAGCTCGCAGGCCGGCTCCTGAGCTGCGCCGCCGGTGCCGGAAGCGCCCGCGGCGGCCTCCCCGAAGTGTCCTCGCCGCAGTTCACGCGACGCGGCCGCGTGATCTACGAGAGCGTCAGCTCGTCTGTCAGCTTCGCGAGCTCGGCGGCGGGAGCTGCGCACGAACTGACGGTCATGCGCAGCGCTCGCGCCAAGCAGTGCCTGGCGGAATACTTCCGCCTGCTGCTGACCGGCAAGGACCTCGGCGGCGCGGTCATCGGCCGGGTCTCGGTGCAGCGTGGCTCGCCGCCCGCGCCGGGCACAAGCGGCGGCTATGGCTGGCGCGTGACCGCGCTGCTGCAGACGCACGGGCTCAGCGTGCCGTTCTACCTGGACGTGCTCGGCTTCGTCTACGGAGCCTCGGAGGTCACGCTGCAGAGCTCCGGCATCATCCTGCCGTTCCCGGCCGCAGCGCAGGAGGAACTCTTCAAGCTGCTGCTGCGGCGCGCCAGGACCCAGCCGCTGTGAGAGCGGCCCGCGGTCAGGTCGCGGTGGCGGCCATTGCCGCGAGCGCCTCGACGTAAGGGAGGTTGAAGTCCACGCTCACCACGCGCGCGTCGCGCACCGTCCACACAGTGCCGCGCCGCAGCGTGGTCTCCGGGGCATCGGCCCGGTGCCTGCCCTGGACGCGATGGAGGACCAGCACGCGCTCCTCGCCGCCGTCGACGATCTCCTCGATCTCGACCCGGTAGCTGGCCCACTGCCGCAGCCAGTCCAGCCAGGCGCGGCGCAGGCCGTCGAGTCCCCCCGGGTAGGTGACGGGCGCCATGCCGGGGAAGTGCATGCTGCACGCGACCTCGGGGTCGAAGCAGTCTCCGATCTGCTCGCGCATGCGCGCGGCGGCATCGTCGTCGTTGACCAGGTGCATCACGTCCACGTCGGGATCGGGCTGGAAGGAGCGGACCAGCGCGACGTTCTCAGCGGACACGAGCAGGCCCTCCCTGGCCGGGCGCGGCACGCTGGACTGTCTGGCTGACGGTGGTCATAACTCACGCCGGTCTGAGCCCAACGCTGCGCGGAGGATAACGCCTGCCTATGACGGAAGCATCATCACCTATGCTCCCGCCGCCGCCCGTCCTCGCGGGAAGGCAGCACGGCCGGGTCCTCGGGCCGAGGGCCTAGTGTCCGCCCATGAACGCGCTCGCCGCGGCCCCCCACGTGTGGGGTGCGCGGCGGGCGCGAGGGCGAACAGCGCTCAGTCCCGGAAGGGGCCCTGCCACAGCCGCCACACGACGATCGCGACGACGGCCGCGATCAGGAACGCGACGAGGAAGGAGATGATGATCGTCTGCTCGGCCGCGGCCGAGATCGCCATGGGTCCCATCTCCCGGCAAGCCTAACGGGAGACGGTGTGGGCGCGCCGTGCACCGGCGGGCCCCGGTCGACGGCGCCGGTACGATCGTCGGCGATGACGAGGAGGCCCCACCTCGCCGCCGGCCGAGCCCACCGCGGCACACCGGGCCGGCCGCCCGGGCGGCCGGCACTCGCGGTGCTGCTGGCGACGTGTGCCGTCGCGGCCGCCGGCTGCGGCGAAGCGACCGTCCCGCACGGGGTCGCGTCGAGCACGACCGCGGGGGCATCGGCGGCCGCTGCGCGCACGGCGACACAACCGGCGCTGCCGGCCGCGACCCGGCCCCAGGCGGCGGCCGGTCACAGCCACGCATCACCGCGGCGGAGCGCCGTCGTCGCGCGGATCGACGTCTCCTCGGACGCGATCATCGCCGAAGGCAAGGTGCACATCGCGCAGGGAGCGCCCTCCGACGCCGAAGTCAGGCACGAGATCGAAGTCGAGCGCAAGGCCGGCGTGCAGCTGCCGTCCGGGGAATCGGCCGCGTCGTTCGAAAACGCACCGGCGAACTCGGCGGCTGGCCCGGCGGCCCACGCCGAGACGCCCGAAGCGCCGTGGAACCCGCGGCTGAAGCCGATCGCCGACTGGATCGTGCCGGTCCTCGAATGGGCGTACGGGCACGGCTGGAGCGGGACCGTGACAAGCGGGTACCGGACCTTCTACGAACAGGCGCAGCTCAACGCGGCCGGCGCCTTCAGCGCCCCCGCCGGGCTGAGCAACCACGAGACCACGGTCTACCCCGGCGGCGCGGTGGACGTCACGAATCCCTCGCAGCTGATCAGCGTCCTGCGCGGCTACCCCGGCCCGCTGAAGCTGATCGGGGGAGTGCTCGGCCCGGCCGACCCCGAGCACTTCTCCGCGACCGGCGACTGACCCCCGACCGACCGAGCGCCGGTGCTCGCGCCGGCCGCCGGCCCGGTGGCGCGGCCGCCCGCGGCAGGGGTTATGCTCGATTCCGTGGCAAGGCTCGGTTCTCGGGGGAGCGCAGCGCGTCGCGCGATCTGCACGGCGTGCGTCGCCGCGGTGGCCGCGGCGGCCGGCGTGGTCGCGGCCGGCCCCGCTCGCGCCGAAGGCGGGGAATCGATCACGACGGCTCCGCTGATCACCCCCGGACAGCCGGAGGTCGGGGAAGCGAAGCTGGTCGGCGTGGGTAGCTGCGGGGTGGCGATCTACCAGTCGTGGTGGCTCCTGCCGGCGGCCGTCGGCGACCGGATACGGGTCGACTGGGAAGCGTCGTCGGCGGCGATCGGTCTCAGCCTGTTCCAGCCGGGCACCACCGAGTTCAACTTCGAAGGCCGCCGTGTAGCCGACGACACGCTGAACTCCTATCTGAAGGGCGAGCTCACGTACACCGCGACGCGGGGCGGCAGCATGCCGCTGCGCTTCTCTACCACCCAAGAATGCTCGCCGTTTCCGGCGAGCTACAACTTCACCGTGCAGGTCACGCACGCCCCGGGCTACGGGACGATCACCGGGATCCTGGACATCGTCGGTGTCCGTCCCCAGCACCGCGTCGCCGAGGCACCGCCGGTGCATCCCGTGGAGGTCTCGCTGATGCAGCACGGCCGTACCGTCGGGCACACCCACACCGGCCGCGGAGGGCGCTTCACGCTACGGGCGGTGCCGGGGAGCTACACGGTGGTCGGCATGAGCCCCGACGGCCCGCACTTCAACTGCTCGGCACGCGTGACGGTGAAGACCCTCAAGGACACGCGGGTACACCTCACCTGCCAGTCGCCCTAGTCCGCCTCCCGTCGCTCGCACACCGGGGCGTACCCGGCGGCGTTCGTCGTCGCTGCCCGCTCGAGTCGGATGCGAGCGTTGGCACAAGCCCGGTTTAGCTACACGTAATAGACGGCCCGTAGCGTGCAGGGCTGTTGGAGCGCCTTCGGCCGCAGGCCGATCGTGCCGGGCCTGTCGAAACCGGAGGAACACGAGAGCGATGGTTCGTGACAGTGCACGACGCGCCGAGCGTCTGCAGCCGCTCGCGGCGAAGGTACCGGAGGTCGCCGCGATGTTCTGGGTGCTCAAGCTCCTGACCACGGGGATGGGCGAGGCGATGTCCGACTTCATGGGGAGCGTGAACGTGCCGCTCGCGGGCGCGACCGGGCTGTTCGGGCTGTGGCTCGCGCTGTGGCTGCAGATGCGACGGCGGGAGTACCGCGCCGGCTACTACTGGTTCGCCGTGATGATGGTCGCGATCTTCGGCACGATGGCCGCGGACGGGATTCACGACGGCGCCAGCATCTCCTACGCGCTCACCACGCCGCTGTTCGCGGCCATCGTGGCGGCCGTGTTCGTGCTGTGGTATCGGAGCGAGGGCACGCTCTCGATTCACACGATCACCACGCGCCGGCGCGAGGGCTTCTACTGGGCGGCCGTGCTGGGGACGTTCGCGCTCGGCACCGCCGCGGGCGACCTCACCGCGACCACGCTCGACCTGGGCTTCTTCGGCTCGATCGTGCTGTTCGCGTCGGTGATGGCGATACCGGCGGTCGGCTGGTGGCGCTTCGACATGAACCCGATCCTCGCGTTCTGGTTCGCCTACGTGATCACCCGTCCGCTCGGCGCGTCGATCGCGGACTGGCTCAGCAAGCCCGCCGCGATCACCGGGCTCGGGCTGGGGGACGGGACCGTCAGCGCGATCGCGCTCGCGGTGTTCGTGGTGCTCGTGGCGTACGTCGCCGCGACCAGGAGAGACATCCAGGGGACCCGGACCGCGCAGCCCGGTCCGCTCACCCCGGCGCCCCACCGGGCCGGCAGCATCGACGGCCTGCTCGTTCAGGTTGAGAACGGCGAGGGGTAGCGTCGATCGACTCGACGGCGTCGTGACCCAGCGACGCGCGGCGAGGACAGACGGCATGCGTGACGACCCCTGCTCCCGCACGCCATCTGGTTCTCGGAGGCGTCGCCCTTGCGTGAGGCCGAGGTCCTTCCGGGCACCGCCGAAGCCACGAGCGCGCCGAACAGGATCAGCAGCGATCGACTCCCTGACCAAGCTCGCCGAGGCGGCGCGGGAGGACGGTTGGGACGGTGGGGCGGCGCGGGAGTATCCTCACCCCGTGGCGCCGTATCTCGATGCGGACGGCAGCAACACCAGGCTCAAGCGCTTGATGCTGGCGGCGGCGAGCGCGTTGGTTACGGTCAACATCTGGACGGGCGCCCCGCTCATCGCCCTGTGGGCCAGTTCGGTGATCGTCGATGAAAAGCAGCTTTCGATGAAGGCCCTGCTCATCGTGGTCGTCGTGATGGGTGCGATCCTACTGCTGCTGGCGTATGCGCTGGTGCAACTCAACGATGCGTATGAGGAGCTCGCCGGGAGTCCTCGCCGAGAACGACGGTCAACCTGGCTGCGAAGCGCGAGCACACAGAACCAAACGGACCACGGGCCAGCGACGACCACCGTCGTCGAGCGGATCGTCATCGCGTCCGTGTACATCACGGTCACCGCGTTGATGATCTGGCTCGTGTTTTTCGCGGGCACGATGCTGCCGAACAGCTTCCGCAACGGATAGCCGACATCGCATCCGGAGCGACTCGCTTACCGAGCTCGCCGAGGCGGCGCGGAAGCGACGGTAGGGCGATAGACGACCACCGGGGCACGCAGTACTTGCTTATCGGGAGGGGGCCCTCCCAACCCCCGATGGCCGCACGCGAGCGTAGCGGCGGCCGGCGAAGAGCTACGTAAGTTTCCCGGACCCCGGTGGCACGCCAAAACGCCTCGTCGATTCAGGCCGTGGCCTTCGCCTCCTGCTCGGCCTCCGGGGCAGCCTCGCCCTCGACCCGGGCCCGGAGCTGCGCCTTCCCGCTCTCGCCGCTCTGCATGACCTGGGCGTACACCTTGAGCGCGAGGCCCGGATCGGTGTGGCCCATTTCCCGCATGACCACGGAGGCTTGCATCGCGTCACCGCGTATGAAATCGCCGAGGGCAAGCGGCCCGTCCACAACCGCCGCCGGGCTGAGGATTGGCGGGCTCGCTTCGGCCACCGGCCGGGGTCGCGTGACGCTCGCTGCTCGCCCGCGGGATCACCTACCTCTCCAGCCCCACGGCTTTGAGGGCTTCACGCCGGTGCACATAGCCCACGGCGCGAGTTGCCTTGCCTTTCTCGTACCAGGTGACGCCGCACCAGCGGAGCGTGACAGGTGCTCCCGAGCTGGCGCCGTGGCCGACGAGCCGGACCCTCGCAACGACGTAGTCATCTCCGTCGGCGATGATCTCCTCGACCTCGTAGCGCGAGTTCTCGTCGAGCCCCTCGAATATGTCGGCGACCCATTCACGCACCCCATCTACGCCGAAGTAGGTCTTGTCAAAGAGCACCGTCGCGGCGTTCTCGATGCGGAACCCAGGCGCGAGAGTTTCGGCAGCCAGCAGAAGCAGATCGTCGGTGACCTCGCCTGCGTTGATGGCGTTGAGGACAGCGACACCGCGCTCGTAGCGCTCGACGTTCTCCTGAGACATCGCCTACTCCTCCAGGCCCGCAGCTCTGAGGGCTTCCGCCGTCTGAGGATACAGCCGCAGTTCGATGATGCGGCCATCGCGAACACCGAACACGACGGTCGAGCGCGCGTCCGCTCCGATTCCCTCTCGACCCCACGCATGGAAGTGGCGGGGGACGACGACAGACCCACCGTGCTCGATGAACTCCAGCGGTTCGACCACTAGGCGCTCAAACGCCTCAAAACGTGTTCCAGAAACGTCGCGTCGCGGCGCGTCGATTGAAAGCCTCGTGAGCCCTGCGCACGACCTCCACATTCTGCGAGATCTCGTCCTGGGACATCGCCTACCCGCGTTCCCGCGCGAGGCGTTCGGCGGCTGCACGGGCCTCGTCGACCTCGGAGGTCGCAAGGCGTGCGATCAAGCCTCGCACCCAGACGATGAGCCATCCCTCGCGCTGTCGAACGTGACCGGCGCTGCCAACCAGACGACCGTTCTGAACGACCACGGCAAACACAACCCCGTTGCCGAGGTCGCGGACCTCCTCAAGCCCGAACTCCAACTCCTCGTAGGTGCCAAACCAGTCCTCAAGCATGCTGCGAATGGCCGCCCGCCCGTCGTGGTGGTCCGGCACCCCCCTCCCGTCGAAGGTCGCATCTTCGGCGAAGCTGCTGGCCACCGCGTCGAGATCACGGCAATTCGCGGCCTCGAAGGCCCTGCCCACGAGCTCAACCAGATCGGGGGTCGTGGACTCCTCGGACATCACGCGGCCAGTATCCCGCAGCCGCTGCTTCAGATGCCGACTTCAGAGGGGTTTGGTGGCGTGTTGGATCGTCTTGAGAGCCGTCGGCTCGCCGCAGGTCCGCCAGCGAAGCGGCGACCTCGGCTGCCTGATCGATCGCAGTGCGATGGGCTTGCGTGCTCGATGCGGAGTTCCTCAGCGAGGCTCATCGCGTCGCGCAGGTCCCCCGCTGGAGGGCGGCGTCGAGCTCAGCGGCGGGTCGCCGGGGTCGCGGTCCCATGTGAACGCCCGTTCGCATCAATGGTCAAGGGCCGATCGGGGCGGCCGGACACCCATGACGAGGTCGCGAGGGTGCCCGGCCGGGGTGGGGCTGGCCGCGACGCCAGCCACGGGCGATACTTTGCCGCGGCGGTGGGCTCCTGCGCAAGTCCGCTGGACGAACAGGCAAGGCAGCCGGGGGCATGACACCGGGGGCGCCGGCACTACGTCACTCTCGGGACCGCCGAGGGGCACGGGATGAGGCGCGACGCCACCTCCACCTCCAAGGCGCGCCCACGGGCGCTCGCGGAAGGCGCCGATTGGGCAGCAGACGGGCAGTCCATTGGGCAGCAATTGGGCAGCAGTGCCGATTCGAGCGGCGCCGTGGCTTCGGGCCGAGGCCGTCAGCAATGCCTGAACATCGCATGCCAGAGCCACGGATCGGAGCGCGCCCGGCTGGGATCGAACCAGCGACCTCTCGCTCCGGAGGCGAGCGCTCTATCCGCTGAGCTACGGGCGCGGAGCGCTGGATTCTAGGGCTTGCCCGGGTGATCGGCGGGCTTGAAGCGGGCGGTCGAGCCCGGCGGCCGATGGGAGGGGCCCCGTCAGTGGCCCCTCCCATGGCAGACGGCCTGCGGAATTGCGTGCCGATCCCGCGGGCCTGGCCGCACCCGCCGGTTCCCGGGTGCTGCGACTTCGATACCCGCCTGCCCGCGGTTCTAACCGGTCCCGCTCCGTCGTCGGGCTCGCGCCGACGCTACGGTTGCCCCATGGATCTCTCGATCTTCTTCGCGGGGACGGCCGGGTCGGTGCCCAGCGCCCGCCGCGGCCTTCCCGCGCTGCTGCTTGCGCGCGGAGGGGAGCGGCTGCTGTTCGACTGCGGCGAAGGCACGCAGCGCCAGCTGCTGCGCTCGGTCGGCCTGACCGATCTCGATGCGATCTTCATCACGCACCTCCACGCCGACCACTGGCTGGGACTGCCGGGGATGCTGAAGTCGTTCGCGCTGCGCGAGCGCAGTGAGCCGCTGACGGTGTACGGGCCGGAAGGCCTGCGGGAGCTTATGGGGGCGATGCGCATCGTGTACGGCACGCGCCTTCCCTACGAGCTGAGCCTGGTCGAGCTCGAGCCATGGGAGGAGGTCGAGCGCAGCGGCTATCAGGTGGCCGCCGTGCCGGTCAGTCACGGCGGCCGTGCCGCCCATGGCTATGCCCTCGTGGAGCGCGCACGGCCAGGCGAATTCGACCCGGTGGCGGCCGAGCAGCTCGGGGTGGCGCCGGGGCCGGCGTTCGGGATGCTCCAGCGTGGAGAGATCGTGGCTGGCGTCAGCCCGGAGCAGGTGATGGGCGCCCCGCGGGAGGGACGCAAGATCGTGATCTCGGGCGACACGGCGCCGATCCAGGCGCTCACGATCGCCGCCCACCGCGCCGACGTGCTGATCCACGAGGCCACCTTCGCCGAGGAGGAGCGGGCCCGCGCGCGCGAGACCTCACACAGCACCGCCCGCCAGGCCGCCGAGGTGGCGCTCGAGGCGGAGGTCAGGCTGCTCGCGCTGACCCACGTCTCGAGCCGCTACGCGGGCGCGGAGATACGCGAGCAGGCACGTGCGGTGTTCCCGGCGACGGAGGCGCCGCGCGACTTCGACACGATCGAGGTGCCGTTTCCCGAGCGGGGTGGGCCCAGGCTCGTGCGCTGGTCCGAGCGCCAGGCGCGGGAGCGCTCCCCGGAAGCCGGAGCCGGCGCCCCGCCGGAGCCCATCGCCTCGCCCTGATAGATTCACCATGCTCCTTTAACCCGGTCCCGCGAGGCCAGGAAGGAAACGATGGAAGGCAACGAGAAGGTCGTCCTCGGCGAGGACGAGATCGGGCGGGCGCTGACCCGCATCGCGCACGAGATCATCGAGCGCAACCCGGGATCCGTCCCGGCAATCGTCGGGATCCACCGTCGCGGCGCGTTTCTCGGAGCACGGCTGCATGCGCTGCTCGAGGATCTACTCGACGCCCCCGTGCCGCTCGGCGACCTCGACATCGGCTTCTACCGCGACGACGTCTCCAGCCGACCCGAGGCGCCGGTGCTGCACGCGTCGCACATCGACTTCGACATCACCGGCCGCACGGTCGTGATCGTCGACGACGTGCTGTTCACCGGTCGCACCGCGCGCGCCGCGATCGAGGCCCTGTTCGCGTACGGCCGCCCGCAGCGGGTCCAGCTGGCAGTGCTCGCCGACCGCGGCCATCGCGAGCTGCCGATCCGTCCCGACTACGTCGGCAAGAACCTGCCCACGGCCCTCGCCGAGCACGTGCGCGTGAGCGTGCGCGAGCTCGACGGGGTCGACGAGGTTTCGATCGTCGCCGGAGGCGAGCCGCTCGCGCCGCCCAGGACGGAGGTCTCGGCATGAACCACCTGCTCTCGATCGAGGATCTCGACCGTGCGGGGATCGAGCGGATCGTCGCCCAGGCGGAACGCTTCGCGGAGGTGTCCGACCGCGAGATCAAGAAGGTCCCGGCGCTGCGGGGCCGGATGGTCCTCAACCTCTTCTACGAGGCCTCCACGCGGACCCGCAGCTCGTTCGAGCTGGCCGCCAAGCGCCTGTCGGCGGACGTGGTCAACTTCGCGGCCAGCGGCTCGAGCGTGGAGAAGGGCGAGTCACTCAAGGACACCGTGCTCACGCTCAGCGCCCACAAGCCCGACGCGATCGTGCTGCGCACGCCCTGGGCGGGCGCCTCGGAGCTGGTCGCGCGCTGGTGCGGTGCCGCGATCGTGAACGCGGGGGACGGCAAGCACGAGCATCCCACGCAGGCGCTGCTGGACGTCTACACCCTGCGCCGGCGCCTGGGGGCGCTGGACGGCGCCTCGATCTGGATCGTCGGCGACGTCGCGCACTCGCGCGTGGCGCGCTCGAATGTGCTCGCGTTCCAGCGGATGGGCGCGAGGGTCACGCTCGCGGGGCCGCCCACGCTGATCCCGAGGGGCATCGAGTCGCTCGGCTGCGAGGTGCGCCACACGCTCGACGATGTCGGCTCCGCAGATGTGGTGTACGCGCTGCGGATGCAGCGCGAGCGGATGAGCGAGACGTGGGTCCCCTCCACGCGCGAGTACGCCGCCCGCTACCAGATCAACGCCCGGCGCCTGCGTCCGGGCCAGCTGCTGATGCACCCCGGCCCGGTCAATCGCGGCGTGGAGCTCTCGGGCGAGGTCGTGGACTCCCCACAGGCGCTGATCACCGCGCAGGTCGAGGCGGGGGTGGTGGTGCGCATGGCGGTGCTCTACGAGCTGCTCGCGGGCGGACGCGACGGGGGCTCGCCCGCTCCGGGCCCCGCGCGCCCCATCAGCGCCGGGGTGCGGGAGGGACAGCCGGCGTGAGCGCGCGGCCGCTGCTCGTCGACGGGCCCCACCGCCCCGTCCGCGTGCTCCTGGCGGACGTCCGCGTGGTCGACCCGCGGAGCGCGATCGACGCGCGTCACGACGTGCGCGTGCAGGGCGGTGCGATCGTCGAGATCGCGCCGCCCGGGACGCTCGTTGCCGACGCCGGGGAGGAGGAGGCGATCGACGGCCGCGGCGAGCTCGCGCTGCTGCCGGCGTTCTTCGATCCTCACGTCCATCTGCGCACGCCCGGCCACGAGCACAAGGAGGACCTCCAGTCGGGGACCCGCGCGGCCGCGGCGGGGGGGTTTGCGGGCGTGATCGCGATGCCGAACACCGATCCGGTGCTCGACTCGGCGCCGCTGCTGCGCTCGCTTCGCGACGCGGCGGCGCGTGAATCGTGCGTCTCGGTCGGCTTCCTGCCGGCGATCACGCGCGGCCTGCTGGGCGAGCATCTGACAGAGATGGCCGAGCTCCGCGACGAGGGCGCGCTCGGCTTCACCGACGACGGCAAGCCGGTGCACAGCGCCGGGATGCTGCGCAAGGCCCTTCAGTACCAGCGCCTCTGCGGCGGCGTGATCGCGCTGCACGAGGAGGATCCCACGCTCTCGCGCGGGGGTGCGATGCACGAGGGCGTCGTCAGCGCCGCGCTCGGCATCGCCGGCATCCCGAGCGTTGCGGAGTCCACGATGGTCGCGCGCGACGTCGCGCTCGCGGGCTACGAGGACGCACGCGTGCACTTCCAGCACCTCAGCTGCGCGGCCTCGGTCGACGCCGTCGCCGACGCCAAGGCGCGCGGATTCCGGGTGAGCGCAGAGGTCAGCCCCCATCACCTGCTGCTCACCGAGGAGAGCGTTCGCGGCCTCGACACGAGCATGAAGATGCACCCGCCGCTGGCCACCGAGCTCGACCGCGCGGCGCTCGTGGAGGCGCTCCGCGCCGGCACGATCGACTGTGTGGCCACCGATCACGCCCCACACGCACGCGAGGAGAAGGAGGTTCCCTTCGAGCAGGCGCCGATGGGCACGACCGGGCTGGAGACGGCCTTCGCGGCCCTCCACAGCGAGCTCGTGCTCCCGGGCGTGATCGGGCTCGGCGTGCTGGTCGAGCGCATGAGTGCCGGCGCGCCGCTGTTCGGGCTGCCGGCGCCGCGCCTCGCCGTCGGGGAGTCGGCCAACCTCGCGCTCGTCGATCTCGGCGCCGAGTGGACCGCCGGCGAGCACGGCTGGGAGAGTCGCGCGGCCAACTGCTGCTTCGCCGGGCGGCGGCTGACCGGGAGGGTGCTGCTCACGATCTCGGCCGGGGCGCTCGTCCACCGCGACCGCGCGCTCGAGCGGGTGGGCGTCTGATGGCGCTGCTCGAGCGCTCGCGCACCACCTTGATCGTGATCGACGTCCAGGAGGGATTCCGACCCTACGAGGCGTTCGCGGGCGTGGCCGAGGCCGCCGGCCGGCTGGTGGCGGCCGCCCGCATGCTCGAGCTGCCGCTGCTCGTCAGCGAGCAGTACCCCAAAGGGCTCGGCCCCACCGCGCCGGAGGTGGGGCTCGAGCAGGAGCCGCGGATCGAGAAGACCGTGTTCTCCGCAGCACGCGCGGAGGGGTTCGACCTGGCCGGCCGCGAGCAGGCGCTGGTGTGCGGGATCGAGACCCACGTGTGCGTGAGCCAGACGGTCCACGACCTGCTCGAGCGGGGTGTCGAGGTGCACGTGCCGGCCGACGCTGTGGGCTCCCGTCACACGCTCGACCACGAGCGCGGCCTGGAGCGCATGGAGCGCGCGGGCGCCGTCGTGGGCACGGTCGAGGCGTCGCTGTTCGAGCTCCTGCAGCGCGCGGGCACGCCCGAGTTCAAGGCCGTTCAGAAGCTGATCATCTGAGATGGGGCAGGCCACGGGCTACGTGCTGCTGGAGGACGGCATGCGCTTCGACGGCGAGGTCTGCGGCGCGGAGGGGCACGCCGTCGGGGAGGTCGTGTTCACGACCGGCATGGCGGGCTACCAGGAGTCGATGACCGACCCCTCCTTCGCCGGCCAGCTGATCGCCTTCGCCTACCCGCACATCGGCAACTACGGCGCCAGCTCCCTGGCGATGGAGTCGGATCGTCCCTGGGCGCGGGCGGCGATCATGCGCGAGGCGTGCAACCGCGAGGACGCGCGCAGCGCGGAGCGCGGCTGGCTGGACTGGCTGATCGACTGCGGCGTGCAGGCGATCAGCGGCGTGGACACGCGCTCGCTCGTCAGGCACATCCGCGACGCCGGGGCGATGCGGGGCGGCGTGTTCGGAGCGGAGATCAGCGAGGCGGCGGCGCGCGAGCTGATCGAGGCCGAGCCGGCGATGGCCGGACAGGACCTCGCTCGGCTGGTGACGCCTGCGCAGGTCAGCCGTCACGGGAGCGGGGAGGGGCCACGCATCGCGGTGCTCGACACCGGCATCAAGGCATCGATGGTGCGCGAGCTCGTCGGCCGCGGAGCGCGCGTGAGCCTGCATCCCTGCACCAGCAGCGCTGCGGAGCTGCTCGCGGAGGAGCCCGATGCGGTGTTCCTCTCCAACGGCCCCGGCGACCCCGCCGCGCTGGCCTACATCGTGGACACCGTACGCGAGCTCGTCGGGCACAGGCCGGTGTGGGGGATATGCCTCGGGCATCAGCTTCTGTGCCGTGCGGTCGGCCTCGAGACGTTCAAGCTCCCCTTCGGCCACCGCGGTGCCAACCATCCCGTCCGCGACCTGCACACCGGCCGCGTGGAGATCACCTCCCAGAACCACGGCTTCGCCGCGCTCGGACCCGACGGCGGGCGCACGATCGACACCGAGGAGCCCGTGCGCTGGGAGACCGACTTCGGCGCTGCCGCGCTCTCCCACGTGAACCTCTACGACCGCACCGTGGAGGGCCTCGAGCTGCTCGACGTGCCCGGCGGGACGGTCCAATACCACCCCGAGGCCGGCCCCGGTCCCCACGACAGCCTGTACCTCTTCGACCGCTTCCTGGAGCGCATTGCCGCGGCGTAGTGACATCCGCAAGATCCTGATCCTCGGCTCCGGCCCGATCGTGATCGGCCAGGCGGCCGAGTTCGACTACTCGGGCGTGCAGGCCTGCAAGGTGCTGCGCGAGGAGGGCTACGAGGTGGTGCTCGTCAACTCCAACCCGGCGACGATCATGACCGACCCGGAGTTCGCCGATGCGACGTACATCGAGCCGTTGCTGGCGGGGCCCGTCGCCCAGGTGATCGCCCGCGAGCGCCCCGACGCGCTGCTCGGGACGCTCGGCGGCCAGACGGCGCTCAACCTCGCCAAGGAGCTCCACGACGACGGCACGCTGGAGCGCTTCGGCGTCGAGCTGATCGGCGCCAACTACGAGGCGATCGCGTGCGCCGAGGACCGCGAACAGTTCGCCGCGGCGATGGCCGGGGCGGGGCTGCGCATGCCCCGCAGCGAGATCGCCACATCGCTCGAGGAGGCCGAGCGCGCGCTGCCCGAGCTCGGCCTGCCGTGTGTTGTGCGCCCCGCGTTCACGCTCGGCGGGCGCGGCGGCGGGATCGCCCGCAGCGAGGACGGCTTCAGGCGGATCGTCGCGCAGGGCCTCGAGGCATCCCCGATCGGCCAGGTGCTGCTGGACGAGTCGGTCATCGGCTGGGGCGAGTTCGAGCTGGAGGTGATGCGTGACGGCGCCGACAACGTCGTGATCGTCTGTTCGATCGAGAACGTCGACCCGATGGGCGTCCACACGGGGGACTCGGTCACCGTCGCGCCGCAGCAGACGCTCACCGACCACCTCTACCAGCAGCTCCGCGACCAGGCGATCGCGGTGATCCGCGCCGTCGGGGTGGAGACGGGCGGCTCCAACGTGCAGTTCGCGGTCAACCCCGAGACCGAGGAGATCCTCGTGATCGAGATGAACCCGCGCGTCTCGCGCTCCTCGGCGCTCGCCTCCAAGGCGACGGGCTTCCCGATCGCGAAGATCGCCGCGCGCCTGGCCGTCGGCTACCGGCTCGACGAGATCGACAACGACATCACCGGCGTCACGCCGGCCTGCTTCGAGCCGACGATCGACTACGTGGTCGTCAAGTGGCCGCGGTTCGCCTTCGAGAAGTTCCCCGGGACCGACTCCACGCTGACCACGCACATGAAGTCGGTGGGGGAGGCGATGGCGATCGGGCGAACCTTCCAGCAGGCCTTCGCCAAGGCGCTGCGCTCGCGTGAGCTCGACAAGCAGCCGGCGCTCGACGAGCCGGAGCCGGCGGTGCTGCTCGAGCGCCTGCGCACACCGGGCCCCGATCGCTTCGAGACCGTCCTCGAGCTGCTGCGCCGCGGCGCGGAAGTCGAGCAGCTGCGCGAGGCGACCGGCATCGACCCCTGGTTCCTGTGCGAGCTCCGCGCGCTGGCCCTGGAGCCGGACGCCCCCTTCGCGGGCGAGCGCGCGTTCCGTTCGGTGGATACCTGCGCGGCGGAGTTCCCCGCCCGCACGCCCTACTACTACTCGGGCTGGGAGCGCCGGCCGAGTCCCGGCCACCCGGCGGGTGAGGTCAGGCGCGGCGAGCGCGAGTCGGTTGTGATTCTCGGCTCGGGCCCAAACCGCATCGGCCAGGGGATCGAGTTCGACTACTGCTGCGTGCACGCCGCGATGACCGTCCGCCGGTCCGGGCGCGACGCGGTGATGGTGAACTGCAATCCCGAGACGGTCTCCACCGACTACGACACCTCCGACCGCCTCTACTTCGAGCCGCTCACGCTGCAGGACGTGCTCGCCGTGGTCGAGGTCGAGCAGCCGCTCGGCGTGATCGTCCAGTTCGGCGGCCAGACGCCGCTGAAGCTCGCAGCGGGCCTGGTGGCGGCGGGGGTGCCGCTGCTCGGCACGAGCGTCGAGGCGATCGACCTCGCCGAGGACCGCGGCCGCTTCGGCGCACTGCTGGAGCGCCTGCGCCTGAAGGCGCCCCCGTATGCAACGGCGCGGTCGGTGGCCGAGGCCCTCGCCTGCGCCGAGCAGGTCGGCTACCCGCTGCTGGTCCGGCCCTCGTACGTGCTCGGCGGCAGGGCGATGGAGATCGTCTACGCCAACGACGGCCTCGCCGACTACCTCAGCCGCGAGGCGGGCGAGGGCGGCGAGATATTCCTCGACCGCTTCCTCGAGGACGCCACCGAGGTCGACGTCGACGCGCTCTGCGACGGGGAGGAAGTGTGGATCGGCGGGATCATGCAGCACGTCGAGGAGGCCGGCGTGCACTCGGGCGACAGCGCGTGCGTGCTGCCGCCGCACTCCCTCGGCGAGGAGATGCTCGCCCAGATCCGCGAGGCCACGCGCGAGATCGCCCTCGCGATCGGCGTCGTCGGGCTGCTCAACGTCCAGTACGCCGTCCACGCCGGGGAGCTGTACGTGATCGAGGCCAACCCCCGCGCCTCGCGAACCGTTCCCTTCGTCTCCAAGGCCGTCGGGCTGCCGCTGGCCAAGCTCGCGTGCCGGATCATGCTCGGCGAGCGGATCGCCGCCCTGGAGCTGCCGCGTGGCCGGGAGGGCATGGGCTTCGGCGAGCACGTCTCGGTGAAGGAGGCCGTGCTCCCGTTCGACCGTTTCGAGGGCTCCGACGCGCTGCTCGGCCCGGAGATGCGCTCGACCGGCGAGGTGATGGGCATCGCCCGCGACTTCCCGACGGCGTTCGCCAAGGCGCAGGCCGCCGCCGGCGTGCCGCTGCCGCGGGAGGGAACCGTGTTCATCACCGTCACCGACTCCGACAAGGCCGGAGCCTTCGCGGTCGCCCAGAGCCTGCACGAATGCGGCTTCCGGATCGTCGCCACGCGCGGCACGGCCGAGGCGATCGCGCGCATGGGCGTGCCCGTGCATCGGATCAACAAGATCGGCGAAGGCTCCCCGCACGTCGTCGACTGGATCGAGCGCGGCGACGTGGACCTCGTGGTCAACACCCCCACCGGGGTGGGCGCGCGCACCGATGGATACGAGATCCGCCGCGCGGCGGTCGCGCACGGCATCCCCTGTCTGACCACGCTCGCTGCGGGTGTCTCCGCGGCGCGGGCGATCGCCAGCGCGCACCGCGACGGCGAGCCGGACGTGCTCTGTCTGCAGGAGCTCCACGGCCTGCCGCGCGCGACGCCCCGCGGCGGCGCGGCGGCCCCCGACGGCGCCGCCGTGGCGTGAGCGTCGCCCCCTTCGGAACCCGCGCGCTGCGCGTGACCGGCATGGAGGAGCTCGGCGCCTACCGCGTTCTGCGCGTCGCCGACCCCGACGGTCCGCCACCCGCGCCGGGCCAGTTCGCGATGCTCGCCGCGGCCGAGCGCTGGGGCGGCGGCGAGGATGAGCGGCCCTACCTCCCGCGCGCCTTCTCGATCGCGCGCCACGCCGCCGGCGAGTCGCACTTCCTGCTGGAGGACGTGGGGCCGGGCACCAGACGCCTGTGCGAGCTGCGCGCCGGCGATCGCGTGTCGCTGCTCGGCCCGCTCGGACGCGGCTTCCGCGGCCCGCCGCAGGGGCGCCGCGCGATCCTGGTCGGAGGCGGCGTGGGCATCGCCCCGCTGGCGATCCTCCAGGACGAGCTGGAGGCAAGCACCACGGTGCTGCTCGGCTTCCGCGATCGTGCGCGAGCACAGGGGGCGGGTCTGCTCGACGGCGCGAGGATCGCCACCGACGACGGCTCCAGTGGCCACCACGGCCTGGTCACCGAGCTGCTGGCCGCGGACATCGCCCGCGATCCTGCCGCGGTGGTCTACGCCTGCGGCCCGGGGGCCATGCTCGAGGCCGTGCGCGCCCTCTGCGAGCAGACGGGCACGCCCGCGCAGCTGGCGCTGGAGGCGGGCATGGCATGCGGCTTCGGCGCCTGCTTCGGCTGCGTCGTGCCGCGCCGCGGCGGCGGCTACCTGCGCGTGTGCGTCGACGGCCCCGTCCTCGACGCCGCGCTGCTGGAGGGCGTCTCCGAGCACGCCGGAGCCCCGGCATGAGCGTCGCCTTCTGCGGGCTGCGGCTCGCCCATCCGGTGATCAACGGCTCGGGCACCTTCGACGCGCTGGCCGCGCGCCGCGCCTTCGGCGAGGGCCTGTGCGCGGAGTTCCCGTTCGCCGCCTATGTGTCCAAGACGATCACGCTCCAGCCGCGGGCCGGCAACCCGCCGCCGCGGCTGTGGGAGGCCGCCGGCGGGCTGATCAACTCGATCGGGCTGCCGAACAGGGGCCTCGAGGGATATCTCGCCGAGGACCTGCCGGCGCTCGCCGAAATCTGCTCGCAGGCAACCGCGCTTCCCGGGCGGCCCCCGGGCGTGCCGCTGATCACGAACGTGATGGGCTCGAGCGCCGCCGAGCTCAGCGGGCTCGTCGAGGCCTGTCAGGGGCGCCCGGAGATCTCCGCGCTCGAGCTCAACCTGTCCTGTCCCAACGTCAGCACCGGCCTGGACATCGGCGCGGACCCGGCCCAGCTGGCGGAGGTCGTCGGCGAGGTGCGTCGGTGCACATCGAAGCCGCTGGTCGTCAAGCTCACACCCAACACCGCCGACGTCGCGCTGTGTGCGCAGGCAGCCGAGGACGCGGGCGCCGACGCCGTGTCACTGATCAACACGCTGCGCGCCGGGGCGCTCGCGCCCGGGCGCGCACCCGGCTCCGGCGAGCGCTGGCTCGGCGGCGGTACCGGGGGCCTCTCGGGCCCCGCCGTGCGGGTCGTGGCCCTGGCCCAGGTGGCGGCCGTCGCCGAGCGCGTGGCGATCCCCGTCGTCGGCATGGGCGGGGTCCAGAGCAGCCGCCATGCGCGCGATCTGCTCGATGCGGGGGCCACGCTCGTCGCCGTGGGGACCGAGAGCTTCCGCGACCCCGCCGCCGGGGGCCGCATCGCGCGCGGGCTGGCGACCGAAGCGGCGGTCACGTGATCGGGGCGACGCGCCGAGACAGCCGGCGTTTCGCCGCAAACTGCGGAGAACGAGCCCGTATTTGACCCTTACGAGAGATCGCTCGGCGGTCGCCGCGAAGACCCGAGCGAGGTGGCAGCCGCGTCCGCCGGCGATCTGGTATAGGCAAAAATCCCTGCAAACGCCCCTCGCGAACGTCCACTAGCCTCGACGTATCTGCACCTCAGCTCGAGGTTGAGGTGAATTCGCGTCTTTCGCTTGATCGGTGGCCGCTGGTGTGTAGACTCGCCGCCCATGGCGACGGCGACAGGAACGACGTCCTCGAACACCTCGACCGCGCCCGAGCGATCGCTGAACCAGCGCATGGACGCGCTCGCCAGGGCGAACCAGATTCGCATCCAGCGGGCCCAGCTCAAGCGCGACCTGAAGTCCGGCCGGCGCTCGATCCACACGCTGCTGCTCGATCCGCCGGAGTACGTGGAGACGGCCAAGGTCTTCGACATGCTGCTCGCGGTCCCGAAGTACGGGCGCGTGAAGGTCAACAAGATCCTCGCCCACTGCCGGATCGCCCCCAGCAAGACGATCGGCGGGCTCTCCGAGCGCCAGCGCTCCGAGCTCATCTCGCTCCTCCACCGCTAGGAACCGGGGATTTCCACCGGGGCCGGCACTAGGGTGCCCGGGGTGGCGCGCGTATTCGTCATCACGGGACCCTCCGGTGTGGGCAAGGGCACGCTGATCCGCGGGCTGATGGAGCGCGAGAGCGACCTCGAGCTGTCGGTGTCGGCGACCACGCGCGACCCGCGCCCGGGTGAGCGCGACGGGGTCGAGTACCACTTCCTCTCCCGCGAGGAGTTCGACCGGCGGGTGCGGGCCGGCGACTTCGTCGAGCACGCCGACTACGCGGGCCGCAGCTATGGCACCCTGCGCTCGGAGCTCGAGCAGCGGATCGCCGCCGGCGTGCCGGTCGTGCTCGAGATCGAGGTCCAGGGGGCCCGCCAGGTGCGCAAGGCGATGCCGGAGGCCGTCCAGGTGTTCATCGCGCCGCCGTCCCTGGACGCGCTGCGCACGCGCCTGGTGGGGCGCGGGACCGACGATGCGGCCGAGGTCGAGCGGCGCCTTGGCGTGGCCGAGCGCGAGCTGCGGGCACAGCCCGAGTTCCGCCACGTGGTCGTCAACGACCGCCTCGACGAGGCCCTGGAGCGTCTCAGCGCGATCGTCGCGGCGGAGCTCGGCTGAGGCTCGCCCGGGTCGCCGCGCCCCGGGCGCGGCGACCCGGGCGACTACACTGCAGGAGAACCCGGACAGAGAGGCAACGCAACCGTGATCTCCCCCCGCATCGACCGCCTGCTCGAGCAGGTCGACTCAAACTACGCCGGAGTGATCGTCGCCGCCAAGCGCGCGCGGCAGATCAACAGCTACTACCACAACCTCGGTGAGGGGACCTTCGACGAGTTCCCGCCGCCGATGGTGGACACAGCCTCGAAAAACTACCTCACGATCGCCCTCGAGGAGGTAGCGGCGGGGAAGATGAAGTACCACTACCGCTAGCCGCGCGAGCCGCCCGCGGAGCCCGGCCGGCCCCGCAAGGCGAGCGCCAGCGCTTGCCAGGCTCGAGCGCCGGCCCTACAACCTGAGGTCATGTCACGGATCCTGCTCGGCGTCAGCGGCGGCGTCGCCGCCTACAAGACGCTCGAGCTCGTGCGCCTGGCCACCGCCGCCGGGCACGCCGTGCGGGTCATCCAGACCCCCGCCAGCCGGCGCTTCGTCGGCGAGGCCTCGTTCGCCGCGCTCAGCGGTGCGCCCGTGCTCACCGGCGAGTTCGAGCGCGACCCTGCGCGCGGCGCCTTCCCCGACCAGCCCACGCCCACGCATGAGCCGCTCAGCCACCTCGAGCTGGTGGCCAACGCCGACGTCTACCTGATCGCCCCGGCCTCGGCCAACACGATCGCCAAGCTCGCCGCGGGGCTGGCCGACAACCTGCTCACCAGCGCCGCTCTGGCCGCCCGCTGCCCGCTGGTGCTCGCGCCTGCGATGAACAACCACATGTACGAGCACGCGGCGACCCAGGCGAACCTGCGCACGCTGGGCGGGCGGGGCGTGCGGATCGTCGGGCCGGGCAGCGGCCGCCTGGCCTCCAGGGGCGAGCAGGGCATCGGACGGCTGGCCGAGCCCGCCGAGCTGCTGACGGCGTGCGAGTCGGCGGTCGCCGGCCCCGCACAGGGCGACGGGCGCCACGGGCGCGGCTGGGAGGACCTGCGCGTGCTGATCAGCGCGGGGGGGACGCGCGAGCCACTCGACAGCGTGCGCTACCTCGGCAACAGCTCCTCGGGCCGGATGGGCATGGCGCTCGCGCAGGCCGCCCACGCGCGCGGCGCGCGGGTCACCGTGGTCGCCGCCAACGTCGCGCTGCCGACCCCGGCCGGCATCGCGCGCCGCGACGTCGTCACGGCCGCCGAGCTGAAGCTCGCCTGCGAGCAGGAGTTCGACGCCTGCGACGTGCTGCTGATGGCGGCCGCCGTGGCCGACTTCGCGCCGGCGGCCCCTGCGCCGGGCAAGATCAAGAAGGCCGAGCGCACGCGCCTGCAGATCGACCTCGAGCCGACCCCCGACGTGCTCGCGGGCCTCGCCGCCGCGCGCCGGCCCGGACAGACGCTGGTCGGCTTCGCCGCCGAGCACGGCGAGGCCGGGGCGGCCGCCGCGCGCGGCAAGCTGACCGCCAAGGGACTCGATGCGATCGTGCTCAACGACATCGCGCGCAGCGACATCGGCTTCGACGTGGACAGCAACGAGGTCACGATCCTGACGAGCACGAGGAACGGCTCCGCGATCGAGGAGCGACATGTGCCGCGGGCGAGCAAGGCGGAGATCGCGGAGAGCATCCTCGACGCCGTCGAAGGCCTGCGATCGAGCGGCTAAATTGTAGCGATGGAGAGCGTGTACGACCTATATACGCGCGGGTGTGACCTGCTCGAGCACGGGGACCACCAGGCCGCGATAGTGCCGCTCAGCAGGGCGCGTGACCTGGAGCCGGACAAGGCCTCGATCCGTGAGGCTCTGGGACGCGCCCTGTTTCACGCCCAGCGCTACGAGCACGCCGCCGAGGAGTTCGACGCGGTCGCCTCCAGCGCGCCGACGAACGACTACGCGCTGTTCTGCCTGGGGCGGGCGATGCAGCTGATGGGACGCCATCGAGAGGCATGCAAGCCGCTGGCGCTGGCCTGCTCGCTGCGGCCCGAACGGGCCGATTACCGGGTGTACCGCGATCGCGCGCGCCGCGACGCCGAGCGCGCCTGAGGCTGCTGCCGGGCGGCGCCCCGATGCTATGCTCGCTGGACAGCTTTCGTGCCGGGGCGCAGGTTCCGGTAGCAGGACCGAGAGTGGGCGCCCGCCCGCTTTTTTTGCGTAAGGAGTGAGTTGATGACCGCGCTGCAGACAGAGATCGAGACCCGTCTCGCCGAGAGCGAGCCCGAGATCGAGGTGCTCCTGGCCGAGATCGTCGGCGGCCGCTGCCTGCGCGTGTTCATCGATCACCCGCAGGGCGTCACCCTGGCGATGTGCGAGCACGTCACGACGTTGCTCGGCGACCTGCGCGAGCGCTACTCGCTCGAGGTGTCCTCGCCGGGCTGCGAGCGCCCGCTCACCAAGCCGGCGCACTTCCGCCGGTTCGTCGGCAGGCGTGCCCGCGTGCGCACGCGCCACCCACGTCCGGGCACGGCGTCCACGCCGATGCGGAGCTTCACAGGAGAGCTGGTGGGAGCCTCCGAGCAGGAGGTAACCCTGGCCGCCGACGGGGGCGTCATCGCGATCCCCTACTCGGAGATCCGCCGTTCGAACCTGATCGAGGAGTAGAGAGAGCCATGTCACGCGAAATCCTTGAGGCGATGCACGCGCTGGCGCGCGAGAAGGGCATCGAGCCCGAGAAGCTGATGATCGCGCTCGAGGACGCACTTCTGTCGGCCTACAAGAAGCAGCCGGGCTCGGCCAAGTACGCGCGCGTGGAGATGGACCGCGATACCGCCGACTTCCGGGTCATAGAGCTGATCATCCCCGAGCGCCTGGAGGCGCACCTGATCGTCGAGACGATCGATGAGGAAACGACGATCGACCCCGAGACGGGGGAGATGCGCGAACCCGAGGAACCGGAAATCGATCCGAAGAAGTTCGCCGAATACCGCGACCAGATCGACGAGCGCGACGTCACCCCGGACGACTTCGGCCGGATCGCGGCCCAGACCGCCAAGCAGGTCATCCTCCAGCGCATCCGCGAGGCCGAGCGGGACATGATGTACGAGGAGTACCGCGACCGCGTCGGCGAGCTGATCACCGGCATCGTCCAGCAGTCGGACTCCCGCTACACGCTCGTCCAGCTGCGTGAACGCGTCGAGGCGCTGCTCCCGAAGTCCGAGCAGGTCGACGGCGAGCGCTACGACCACTCCCAACGGATCAAGGCGGTGATCAAGGAGGTCTCCCCGTCCACGAAGGGTCCCGCGATCATCGTCTCGCGCCGCGACCCGGAGCTGATCAAGAAGCTGTTCGAGCTCGAGGTCCCCGAGATCGCCGACGGGCTGGTGGAGATCGCCAACGTCGCCCGCGAGCCCGGATACCGCTCGAAGATCGCCGTGATCTCCCACACCGATGGCGTGGACCCGGTCGGCGCGTGCGTCGGGCCGCGGGGCTCGCGCGTGCGCATGGTCGTCTCCGAGCTGCGCGGCGAGAAGATCGACATCATCCCGTTCAACGACGAGCCCGCCCGCTTCGTGGCGAAGGCGCTCTCGCCCGCCCGCGTGCGCGAGGTGCTCGTCGACGATGACGCCAAGCAGGCGACCGTGATCGTCCCCGACGACCAGCTCTCGCTGGCGATCGGGCGTGAGGGTCAGAACGCGCGCCTGGCCGCCCGCCTGACGGGCTGGCGCGTGGACATCCGCTCCGAGACCGAGTTCGCCGCCGAGGAGGCCGAGCACGGTTACGAGGAGGAGGAGGTCCAGGGCCGCTGCGCGGCGATCCTCTCAAACGGACGGCGCTGCCCCAACGCCGCGCTAGCGGGCTCGCGCTACTGCGGCCTGGAAAGCCATCAGGCGCTGGCCGGCATCGCCGGCGACAACATCGCCGACCTCGCCGACGGTGGCGGCGAGCCGGCCGCAGCGGCCGAGGCGACCATGGGGCCCGAGGCGACCGTGGAGACCGAGGCGGTGCAGGATTCCGCCCCCGCCGAGCCCGCACAGCCGGCGTCCGAGCCCCCGACCGCCGCCGACGGGCTCGCGACGCCCGGCGCTGAGGCGGAGCCGCCCGAGGATCAGCTGCCGCCGGACGGCGCCGAGCAGGCGGGCGCCGAGCAGGCCGCCGGGGAGCAGGCGACATAGGCGGCCACGTGCCTCGGCGTCGGTGCGTGGGCTGCGGCCGCGTGGCACCGAAGGATCAGCTGCTCCGCATCGTGGCCGAGCGCGACCGGGGGGCTGCGCCGGCACGGGCCGTCCGCGACGATCGTGGGACAATGCCCGGGCGCGGGGCGTACCTCTGCCGTGCCGGCTCCGGAAGTGCCCCCTCGGCACAGTGCCTGGCGCTCGCCACACGTCGCGGCGGGATCGCGCGGGCGCTGCGCGCCGCGGTGACCCTCGACCCCAAGATCGTAGAATCGGTGAGCGGATGAGCAAGCGTCGAGTGCACGAAATAGCCAAGGAGCACGGACTGTCCAGCAAGGAGCTGCTGGAGCGGCTGAACGCGGCCGGCGTGCAGGCCAAGGCCGCGGCCTCCTCCGTCGAGGAGTCGGCGGCCCTGCAGGTGCTCGACGGAGCTCCGGCCGCGAGCGTCAACGGCGCCGCCAAGGCCGCCGCCGCACCCCCGGCGCCGCCCGCCGATCCCGCGGCCTCGGCCGCAACGCCGCCGGCTGCCGCAACGCCGCCGGCTGCCGCCTCGCCGACGGTACCCGCCGCCCAGGCCGCACCGGCACCCGCACCCGCGGCGGCGGAGCCCGCGCCCGCCGACGCCGCTACCGGCGCCGCGCCGGCCGCCGGAGCCGAGCGCGTGCGCCCCACCCGGGACTCTCGCACCGGCGAGCGGACCCCGGGCGAGGTCGGCTCGGGCGGGCGCAGGCGCGTCGTGATCGACTCGCAGGCCTCGCGCCGCCAGCAGGGCGGCCCCTCAAACCAGCCGCAGCGGCGCCCGCGCCGCGGACGCCGCCGCCGTGGCACCTACGACGAGACGATCGCCCCGATCGATACGGCGGCGATGGAGGCCACCGACCTGATCCGTGTGAACTCGGGCTCGACCGTGAAGGACGTCGCAGAGTACCTAGGGGTGGCCGTGCCCGAGGTGATCAAGAAGCTGATGTCGCTGGGCGAGATGGCGACGCTCACGCAGACGCTCTCCGACGACGCCATCCAGGTGCTCGCCGACGAGTTCGACAAGGAGATCGAGATCGTCCACGCGGCCGACGACGTCGAGGTCGAGCCGATGTTCGAGGACGCCGAGGAGGACCTGGTCGAACGTCCCCCGGTGGTCACGATCATGGGCCACGTCGACCACGGTAAGACCTCCCTGCTCGACGCGATCCGCGAGACCGAGGTGGTCGCGGGGGAGGCCGGCGGGATCACCCAGCACATCGGCGCCTACCAGGTCCACCACGCGGGCAAGGAGATCACCTTCCTCGACACCCCGGGGCACGAGGCGTTCACCGCGATGCGCGCCCGTGGCGCGCGCGTGACCGACCTCGCCGTGATCGTGGTGGCGGCCGACGACGGCGTCAAGCCGCAGACCGAGGAGGCGATCGACCACGCCAAGGCGGCCGAAGTGCCGATCATCGTCGCGGTCAACAAGATCGACAAGGAGGGTGCGCAGCCCGAGCGCGTTCGCACCGAGATGACCCAGCACGGCCTGCAGCCCGCGGACTGGGGCGGGGAGATCGAGTTCGTCGACGTGAGCGCCAAGACCCGCCAGGGCCTGGACTCGCTGCTCGACACGATCCAGGTCGTCACCGACCTCGAGGAGCTCAAGGCCAACAGCGACACCGAGGCCTCCGGTGCGGTGATCGAGTCCAAGCTCGACCCCGGCAGGGGTCCGGTCGTGACGATCCTGATCCAGCGCGGGACGCTGCGTGTCGGTGACGCGCTCGTGGCGGGCGCCCACTTCGGGCGCGTGCGGGCGATGCAGGACTTCACCGGCCAGCGCCTCAAACGCGCCACCCCGGGCCAGCCGGTCGAGGTGCTCGGCTTCGACGGCGTACCGGAGGCGGGCGAGCACGTCCGCGTCGTGGAGAACGAGCGCCGGGCGCGCCAGCTCGCGGGTGAGCGCGCCAACCGCCTGAAGACGGAGGCGCTCGCGCGGCGTTCCGGTCGCAAGGTCTCCCTCGAGGACGTCTTCAAGCTCGCCCAGGAGGGCGCGGTCAAGGAGCTCAGCCTGGTCGTCAAGGCCGACGTGGCCGGGTCGCTCGAGGCGATCGAGGACGAGATCGCAAAGCTCCCCCAGCAGGAGGTCAAGGTCAACATCATTCACCGCGGCGTCGGCGGCATCAACGAGTCCGACGTGATGCTGGCCTCGGCCTCGGAGGGAGTGATCCTCGCGTTCAACGTGCGGCCTGTCGGCGACGCCCGCCAGATCGCCGATCGCGAGGGGGTGGAGATCCGCTCATACGCGGTCATCTACCGCGCGATCGAGGAGCTGCGCGCGGCGATGCAGGGCATGCTCGAGCCGGCCGAGGTGGAGACCCCGCTCGGCCAGGCCGAGGTGCGCCAGCTGTTCCGGGCCTCGCGGATCGGGACGATCGCGGGCTCCTACGTGACCGACGGCAAGGTCACACGCGGCGCTCAGGTCCGGGTGGTGCGCGAGGGCACCGTGATCTACGACACGACGATCGAGAGCCTACGGCGCTTCAACGAGGACGTGCGCGAGGTCGCATCAGGCTTCGAGTGCGGCATCGTGCTCGCCAACTTCCAGGATCTGCACGAGGGCGACGTGCTGGAGACCTATGAGACGCGGCAGGTCGAGCGCGAGCTGTCCTCGTGACCTGGCGCCCGCTGCCACGGGTGGCGTGAGGCAGGTCGCACGGCGGCTCTGCAGGGACAGCGGCATCGGCGGGGAACTGGACGGGTAGGATGACAACAGGACGTATGCGTCGGGTCGACGAGGCGATTCGCCAGGTGATCGGCGATGCGGTGGCAGCAGACCTGAAGGACCCTCGAGTGGGATTTGTAACCGTGACCGATGTCAGGACCACCTCCGACCTACGCCAGGCTCGCGTGTACGTGAGCGTGCTCGGCGACGACGGGCGCCCCTCGCTGCCGGAGCAGCGCTCGGGCACGCTGGAGGGCCTGCGCAGCGCGCACGGCTACCTGCAGGCTCGGATCGCCGGCGAGCTGCGGCTCAAGCGCACGCCGACGCTGGAGTTCGTCTACGACGAGACGACCGACCGCGCACTGCGGGTGGAGGAGCTCATCGACGAGGCGATCAACCCGTGAGCGCGGGAGCCGAGGCGATCACGGCCGACGCAGCGCTGGAGCTGGTGCTGGAGCGCATCCGCGAGGACGAGCACTTCGTGCTGGCCGCGCACGAGAACCCCGACGGCGACGCGCTCGGGTCCCTGGTGGCGATGCAGGGCCTGCTGAGCACGCTCGGCAAGGACACGGCGATGTTCATCGGGCCCGCCGACCTGCCGCTGCCGAACGAGTACCGCATGTTCTCGCTCGAGGGCATGATCCAGCACGCCCCGCCGGACATCGCCGAGCGCACCGTCGTGTTCCTGGACTGCGGCAACATCGACCGCAACTCCGCCGGCGTGCTGCGCGATGGCAGGCACCTGCTGAACATCGACCATCACCACGACAACACCCGCTTCGGCACGATCGACTACATCGTGCCCGAGGCCTCCTGCACGGCCGAGATCGTATGGGGCATCATGGGCCGGCTCGGCGTGCGCCCCACGCCCGCGCTGGCCGAAGCGCTCTACATCGGCCTGATCACCGACACCGGACGCTTCATGTACGAGAACACCGGGCCGCGCGCCCACCTGATGGCGGCCGACCTGATCGAAGCCGGCGTCGACGTACCCGGCGTCTACCGGCGCCTTTACGAGGGGGTGCCGCTCGGCAAGCTGACGCTGCTCGCCCTCGCGCTCGGCCAGGTCGAGCGCTACGACGGCGGCGAGCTGACGCTGGCGGCGCTCAGCGCGGCCGACTTCGAGCGGGCGGGCGCCGAGGAGAGCTACTCCGAGGGGATCATCGACCAGCTGCGCGCGCTGGAGGGCACGAAGGTCTCGGTGCTGGTGCGCGAGCTGGCCAGCGGCGAGCGCAAGGGCCAGCACAAAGTCTCGCTGCGGGCCACCGACGACGACGTGGACGTCTCGGTGATCGCCCGCGTCCAGGGCGGCGGCGGACACCGCCGGGCCGCCGGCTTCACCACCGCGCTCCCGCCGGTGGAGCTCGTCGCGTTCCTGCGCGATGCGATCGCCGCGCAGCTGCACGGCTCCGCCGAGGGCCAGGCCGCCGCCACGACGGCCGCCTGAGCGCCGGCCGACCGTGGAGCCGGCCGCAACGAGAGCGGGGATCGACGGCGTCCTGCTGATCGACAAGCCGGCCGGGATCACCTCTCACGACGCGGTCGCCGCCGTGCGCCGCGCCCTCGGCGGTGTCCGCACCGGGCACGCGGGCACGCTCGACCCGTTCGCCACCGGCCTGCTGCTGGTGCTCCTCGGGCGGGGCACCAAGTCCCAGCGCGCGCTGATGGAGCTGCCCAAGCGGTATCGGACGGTCGCGCGCCTCGGGGCCGTCTCGAGCACGGGCGACACCGAGGGCGAGATCATCGAGACCGGCCGCCTGCCGCCCGAGCATCCGCAGCTGCCGACGGGTGAGATCCGCCAGCGGCCGCCGATGCACTCGGCCGTCAAGGTGGGGGGCGAGCGGGCCTACCGGCGCGCTCGCCGCGGCGAGAGCTTCCAGATGCCCGAGCGGATCGTCACCGTCCACAGCTTCGAGCAGCTGTGGCGCACGCCGGGCGACGGCGCCGAGCCGCCGCGGGCCGGGTTCGAGATCGAATGTGGCTCCGGCACCTACGTGCGGTCGCTGATCGCCGACCTCCACGACGCCTACTGCCTGGAGCTGCGGCGGACCGCGGTCGGGCCGTTCCAGGTGTGCGACGCCGTGCCGCCGCCGCCTCGCGAGGCGGCCTGGCGCAGTCCGCCGGTGATCGCCCTCGAGCGCGTGCACGCGCTGCTGGAGGCCTGGCGGAGCAGCGGCGCCCGGAGCGGGGCTCGATCCGGCGCCGCGGCGGCCGGCGCGCCCGAGGAAGCCCGACGGCAATAGGCTCTGGAGCCGTGAAGGTCACACGTCTGCCCGAGGTGGAGCGAGGCCGCGAGCGCAGCGTCGCGGTCGGCACGTTCGACGGCGTGCACCTCGGCCACCGCGAGGTGATCGCGGGGTCCGACAGCGTGCTCACGTTCGAGCCGCACCCGGTGTCGGTCGTCGCCCCGCAGCACACTCCCAAGCTGCTCACGACGATCGAGCGCAAGGCCGAGCTGATCGCATCGCTTGGCGTGGCGGAGTTGATCGTGATCCCGTTCGACGCCGACTTCGCGATGCGCTCGGCGCAGAGCTTCATCGACGACGTGCTCGTCGACGCGCTCGGCGCCACCGAGGTGGCGATCGGCGAGAACTTCCGCTTCGGCCACAAGGCCGCGGGCGATCCGGACCTGCTGGCAGCCGATTCCCGCTTCACAACGGTCGTGCACCCGCTGCTGGAGGTCGACGGCGAGATCGTCTCCTCCAGTCACATCCGCGGGCTGCTGCTCGCCGGCGAGGTGGCCGAGGCCGACCGCCTGCTCGGCGCGAGCTTCCAGATCCGCGGGCCGGTCGCGCACGGGGACACGCGCGGGAGGGAGCTCGGCTTCCCCACCGCCAACCTCGTACCCGAGGACGCGCTCGCCTGCCCGGGACACGGCGTCTACGCGTGCCTCGCCCGCACGGAGGGCTCGGCGACGCTCCCCGCGGCCGTCAGCATAGGCGTGCGACCCACCTTCGACACCGGCCGCGCGGAGCTGATCGAGGCCTACATCCTCGACTTCGACGGCGACATCTACGACCGCACGCTCACGCTGGAGTTCCTTCAGCGCTTGCGCGGCGAGCGCCGCTTCGACAGCGCCGAGGCGCTCGTGGCGCAGATGCGCAGCGACGTGCAGCGCACCCGCGAGATCGCCTCCGCGCACTGACGCCACGGGGGTCCCGTGCGCGCGGCAGGCCGGCGGCCGGGCCGCCGCCGTCTGCTACGGTGCCGACCATGGCAGCCATCACAAGCGAGCGCAAGCGCGAGATCGCCGCGCAGTTCGGCGCGAACGAGAAGGACATGGGCTCGACGAAGGTCCAGATCGCCCTCCTGACCGAGCGCATCAACCATCTGACCGAGCATCTGCGCGAGCAGGGCAAAGACCACCACTCCCGCCGCGGCCTGCTGATGCTCGTCGGCAAACGGCGCCGCTTCCTCGACTACCTGCAGCGCCGCGACCTCGAGGGCTACCGCGCCCTCATCAAAGAGCTCGGCCTGCGCAAGTAGCGCCGGGAGGTGGACGCCTCGTGATCCCGGGCCCTCCTTCAGCGCCCCGGCCCGGCCGATGACCGTGCTCGCCGCCGGCACGCCCGCGCCCGAGTTCACGCTCGCCCGGGCCGACGGCGGCAGCTTCACCGAGCAGGACCTGCGGGGGACGCGGACGGTGCTCGTCTTCTATCCGTTCGCCTTCAGCCCGGTGTGCACCGATCAGCTGCAGCTGTACGAGCGCCCGCCGTCGTTCGTGGCCGAGCTGGCCGAGCAGGGTGGCAGGCTGTTCGGTGTCTCCTGCGACTCGAGCTGGGCCCAGAGCGCGTTCGCGCAGAAACTCGGCGTCGGCAGCGAGCAGCTGTCGGACTTCGAGCCCAAGGGGGCCGCGTGCGCCGCGTTCGGCGTGCTGCACGAGGGTGGCTTCCCGCAGCGGGCGATCGTGATGCTCGACGAGGAGGGCGTGGTGCGCTGGAGCTACCAGGCCCCCTCGCCCGGCGAGCTGCCGGGGGTCGAGCTGCTGCGCGAGGGTCTCTCGGCCGCGTTCGGCGGCGACCGCGGCGGCTGAGCTGCCGGCGGCCGTCCGCTCGCCCCGCCCCCGGCCGGGCGCGGGCTTTGCGCACGCCCCCGTCCGCTAAGCTGGCCTGGTTCGGAGAATGAGAAAATGACACGGACCGCCGACCGACGGGCGGAACAGGAAGGCAGTGAATATGAGTAGTGATGCCGTGACGCGGGTCTCCGTGGAGATCGCCGGCAGCGAGATCTCCTTTGAGACCGGCAGGATGGCCAAGCAGGCCTCGGGCGCAGTCGTCGTCCGCCAAGGGGACACGATGGTCCTCTCGACAGCGGTCGCGGGCTCCGTGCGCGACGTCGACTTCCTCCCGCTGACGGTGGACGTCGAGGAGCGCATGTACGCCGCGGGCAAGATCCCCGGCTCCTTCTTCAAGCGCGAGGGGCGGCCCGGCGAGAAGGGCACCCTCACCGCGCGCATGATCGACCGTCCGCTGCGCCCGCTGTTCCCCAAGGACTGGCGCTACGACACCCAGCTCGTGGCGATCCCGCTCTCGATCGACCACGAGCACCCCTACGACATCCTCGCGATGAACGGCGCGTCGACCGCGCTGATGATCTCCGACATCCCGCTCCCGACCCCGGTCGGCGCGGTGCGGATCGGCAAGATCGACGGCAACTTCGTCGTCAACCCGCCCGAGCCGTCGCTGCTGGCCGACGCCGAGGACGCCTCGGACCTCGACCTGATCGTCGCCGGCACCGAGGACGCGATCCTGATGGTGGAGGCCGGGGCCAACGAGATCCCCGAGGCCGAGATCCTCGACGCCCTCGACATCGCGCACGCCGCGATCAAGAAGCTGTGCGCGCTGCAGCGCGACCTCGCCGAGAAAGTCGGCAAGCAGAAGAAACGGTTCGAGACGCTGGGCGTCGACGAGTCGACCGCCGCGGCGATCCGCTCCTCGCACGGGGCGCAGCTCGACGCGGCGACGCAGGTCGAGGACAAGCTCGAGCGCCAGGACGCCACCAAGGCAGTCGAGGAGGCGATCCTCGCCGAGCACGCTCCGCCGGCCCCCGACGGCGCGTCGGAGAGCGAACTCGCGCACGCCAAGGAGCGCCGCGCCGCGGTCCAGCTCGCCTTCGACAAGCTCGAGAAGTCGATCATCCGCGAGCGCATCGCGGTGCACAAGAAGCGTCCCGACGGGCGCTCGGAGAACGAGATCCGCGACATCTCGATCGAGGTCGGCGTCACGCCCCGCACGCACGGCTCGGCGCTGTTCACGCGCGGCCAGACGCAGGCGCTGAGCGTCGTCGCGATGGGCACCCTCAAGGAGGAGATGCGCCTCGACACCCTCGGCCTTGAGACGAAAAAGTTCTACTGGCACCACTACAACTTCCCGCCGTTCTCGGTCGGGGAGGCCGGTCGCATGGGCGGCGTCAAGCGCCGCGACGTCGGCCACGGAGCGCTCGCCGAGCGCGCGCTCGCGCCGATGGTGCCCTCGATCGAGGAGTTCCCGTACTCGATCAGGGTCGTCTCGGACATCCTCGAGTCCAACGGCTCCTCCTCGATGGCCTCGGTGTGCGGCTCCTCGCTGTCGCTGATGGACGCGGGCGTGCCGATCAAGCGCCCGGTCGCGGGGATCGCGATGGGCCTGATCAAAGAGGGCGAGGAGTACATCGTGCTGACCGACATCGCCGGCGTGGAGGACCACCTCGGCGACATGGACTTCAAGGTCGCCGGCACCGAGCGCGGGATCACCGCGCTGCAGATGGACATCAAGATCTCGGGCGTCACCTTCGAGATCCTGCGTGACGCGCTGACGCAGGCCAACGAGGCGCGCAGGTTCATCCTCGGCAAGATGGCCGACGTGATCGGCGGGCCGCGCGAGCAGCTCAGCCAGTTCGCGCCGCGCATCCAGACGATCCAGATCGATCCGTCGCAGATCGGCCTGCTGATCGGCAAGGGCGGCGAAACGATCAGGGGCCTCTCCGAGGAGTTCGAGTCCCAGATCGACGTCAACGACGACGGCCAGGTGCTGATCTACTCCGCCAACGGCGAGCTCGGCGACGCGCTCGTGGAGCGCGTGCGGATGATGATGAAGGAGGTCGAGGTCGGCGACGAGTACGTCGGCAAGGTCGTCAAGACGACCACCTTCGGCGCGTTCATCGAACTCGCCAAGGGTACCGACGGTCTGCTTCACATCTCCAACGTCTCGCCTGGCGAGCGCGTCGAGAGCGTCGAGGACGTCCTCAACAAGGGCGACGAGGTCAACGTGCGCGTGGTCGAGGTGGACCGCGAGCGCGGGCGCATCGGCCTGCGGCTCTCACATGACCCGGACATCGCGGGCAAGTCGGTCGAGCAGCTCGCCGGCGTCGGCACTGGCGGCGGCGGCGGCGGAGGCCGCTCCCCGCGGGAGGGCCGTCCGTCCAGCAACGGGCGCGAGCGCTCCGAGCGGGGCCCGCGCCGGTCGCGCACGGGGCGCGACCGCGATTGACGCGCAGCCCGCAGGAAACGAGCGGGCGCCGGGGGTGAACCCGGTGCACCGCATGAGCACGCTGGAGTCCGGCGTGCGCGTCGTCACCGAGCGCCTGCCCGGCGTGCGCTCGGTGGCGCTCGGGTTCTGGATCGCGACGGGTTCCGCGGCGGAGAGCGACGGCGAGGCGGGGATCTCCCACCTGCTCGAGCACATGCTGTTCCGCGGCACCGAGCGCTTCGGCTCGGAGGAGATCGACCAGATCTTCGACGCGATGGGCGCGGAGATCAACGCGGGGACCGACAAGGAGTCGACCTCGCTGTACACGCGCGTCCTCGACCGGCATCTCGAGCGCGCGTTCGAGGTCGCCAGCGACATGATCTGGGACCCGCGCTTCGGCGAGCTCGAGGCCGAGCGCGAGGTCGTGCTCGAGGAGATCGCGATGTACGAGGACGATCCCCAGGATCGCGTGTTCGACCTGCTCGGCCGGAGCATCTTCGGGGCCCATCCGCTCGGACGGGCCGTGATCGGCAGCGCCGCCGTCGTCGGCGCCGTCTCGCGCGAGCAGCTCGCCGACTTCCACGGCGCGCACTACCTCCCGGGGCAGATCGTGATCGCGGCGGCCGGCTCGGTCGACCACGACGACCTGCTCGAGCTGGCGCGGGCGTCCGGCGCCGGGTGCGAGCGCCCCGCAGGCGCGGCCGCCGTGCGCGGCGGGGCCGGCGCGCCGCCCCCCGACTTCATGCGGCGGGTCCAGTTCCTGGAGAAAGACACCGAGCAGTACCACGTGTGCGTCGGCGGGTCGGGCATCGCGCGCGACGACGAGCGCCGCTTCGCGCTGCGCGTGCTCGAAGGCGTGCTCGGCGGCACCTCCTCCTCGCGCCTCTTCCAGGAGGTGCGCGAGCGCCGAGGCCTGGCTTACTCGGTGTTCTGCTTCTCCAACCTCTACGCCCACACGGGCGAGATCGGGCTGTACGTGGGCACGCGCCCGGACAACCTCTCGGAGGCGCTGGCGGTCGTGGCCGAGGAGCTCGCCCGCTGCGCGGCCGATCCCGCCAGCGAGGAGGAGCTGACCCGCTCGCGCGAGAACCTCAAGGGGCGCGTCGTGCTGGGCCTGGAGTCCACCGGCGCGCGCATGAGCCGGCTCGGCGCGTCGGTCCTCAGCGACATGCCGATCCTGTCGGTGAACGAGATCATCGAGCGGATCGACTCCGTCTCGATGTCCGACGTACGCGAGCTCGCGACGGAGCTGTTCGCGCCGGCGCGGCTGTCGGTGGCGGGCGTGGGACCCGAGGAGGACAGCTTCCGGGCGGCGATCGAGCCGCTCGGCGCCGGGGTGGCGCCCGCGCTCGCACCGGGCGTGGCCCAGGGCGCCGCCCGATGATCGCCGTCGCGGTCTCCGGCGCTGCCGGGCGCATGGGCCAGACGGTCTGCGCCGCCGTGGAGGCGGCCGGCGACATGGAGCTCGTCGCGCGCGCCGATCCGCTGCTCGGCGTGAGCCTCGAGGAGGTCCTTGCGGCGGCGGAGGTGGTGGTGGACTTCAGCACGCCGGACACCGCGCTCGGCAACGCGCTCGCCTGCCTGCGCGCGGGCGTGCACGTCGTGATCGGCACCACCGGCTTCGACCCGGCTCCGCTCGAGCAGGCACACCCCGCCGAGGGCCGGCCGCGGGCGAACGTCCTGATCGCGCCGAACTTCGCAATCGGCGCGGTGCTGATGATGCGCTTCGCCGAACAGGCCGCCATGCACATGCAGAAGGCCGAGATCATCGAGCTGCATCACGACGCCAAGATCGACGCGCCGAGCGGCACCGCGGCGCGCACGGCGGCGCTGATGGCCGCTGCCACCGGCGGCGCACAGCCGCCGATCCACTCGGTGCGGCTGCCGGGGCTCGTCGCTCACCAGGAGGTGATCCTCGGCGATCTCGGGCAGACGCTGACGATCCGCCACGACACGATCAGCCGCGAGTCCTTCATGCCGGGCGTGCTGCTCGCGGTGCGCCGGGTCGGGACGCTCGATAGCAGTCCCGTGATCGGGCTCGAGAGCCTGCTGTTCTAGCGCTGGGGCACAGCCGGGGAGCAGAGCGGGAGCGGCGAGCGGCTTCCCGCGGCCGCTCGCGGCCGCGGGGTCCCGGCGGCGCCGGCGTGATCGCGATGCGCATGAGATACTGGGGCCGATGAGAGACCTCGGCACGATCCTCACGGCGATCGTGACCCCGTTCGACGCGAGCAACAGGGTCAACGAGGAGTCGTTCGTGGCGCTGATGCGCCACCTCGCCGACAACGGGTCGGACGGCTTCGTGGTGGCCGGAACCACCGGAGAGGCCTCGACGCTCACCGAAGCCGAGCAGCTCGGCCTGATCGAGCTCGCCGTCGCCGAGCGCCCGCAGGGCAAGACGATCGTCGCGGGCACGGGGACCAACGACACCCGCCAGGCGGTCCATCTCACCGAACGCGCCACCGAGCTGGGCGCCGACGCGATGCTGTCGGTGACCCCCTACTACAACCGTCCCAGCCGCCGCGGGCTGATCCGCCACTACGAGGCGGTCGCCGCGGCCACCGACAAGCCGACCCTGCTCTACAACATCCCCGGGCGAACCGCCACCAACATGCCCCCGGACCTGCTCGCCGAGCTCGCCCAGATCGAGGGCATCGAAGGGGTCAAGCAGGCCAACGCCGAGGAGCTCCAGCCGATCGACGGGCTGGCCCTCTACGCCGGCGACGACGCCACCTTCGCGCGCACGCTCGACATGGGCGGCGCGGGCGGGATCCTCGTCGCCAGTCACGTCGTCGGCAACGAGATGGCGCGGATGGTCAGTGAACCCGAGCAGCGGGCCGAGATCGACGCCTCGCTGCAGGACGTTTACGCGGCGCTGTTCCTGACCAGCAACCCGACCTGCACCAAGGCGGCGCTCAACATGCTCGGCCACGACGTCGGCTCGCTGCGGCTGCCGCTGGTGGAGGCCACCGACGATGAGGCCGCGGCCGTACGCGTCGTGCTCCAGCGCCACGGCCTGCTCGCGGGCGCCCCCGCGTGAGCTCCCGCCTGCGCGTCCTGCCCCTCGGCGGGCTGGGGGAGATCGGCAAGAACATGACGGTCGTCGAGTTCGACGACCGCATCGTGATCGTGGACGTGGGCCTGCGCTTCCCGACCCCGGAGATGGTCGGCATCGACCTCGTGCTGCCCGACTTCGCCTACCTCCGCGAGCGGGCCCGCGACATCGAGGCGATCATCGTCACCCATGGGCACGAGGATCACCTCGGCGCGCTGCCGTGGGTGCTGCGCGAGCTCGGCCAGCGCAACATCCCGGCCGTCTACGGCGGCGCGCTGACGATGGCCATGGCGCGCTCCAAGCTCGACGAGCACAAGCTGCGCGAGGTGGAGCTCGTCGAGGTCGACGCGGGGGAGACGCTGGAGATCGGGCCGTTCTCGCTCGAGCTCGTGCACATGACCCACTCGATCCCCGACGCCAGCGCGGTCGCGCTCGGCACCGACCTCGGCACCGTCCTGATCACCGGCGACTACAAGTTCGACCAGACGCCCGTCGACGGCCCTCCGGCCGACGTCTCGCGCCTGGCCGAGCTCGGCCGCGAGGGCGTGCTGCTGCTGTGCGGCGACTCGACCAACGTCGACCGCGAGGGCTTCTCGCCGTCGGAGTCGGGGGTCGGGCCCCACCTCGAGGACGCGTTCGCGCGCTGCGAGGGGCGCATCGTCGTGACCAGCTTCGCCTCCAACATCCACCGCGTCCAGCAGGTCGTCGACGCCGCCCACGCGCTCGACCGCAAGGTGGCGCTGGTCGGGCGCTCGATGCGCAAGAACGTCGGGATCGGCCGCAACCTGGGGCACATCGAGGTTCCCGACGGGCTTCTCGTAGGCGCCCGCGAGATCGGCGACTTTCCCGACGACCGGGTCGTGATCATCTCCACGGGCTCCCAGGGAGAGCCGCTCTCGGCGCTGCGGCGGATGGCCTACCGCGACCACCCCCAGGTCGAGCTCAAGGGCGGCGACACGGTCGTCTTCTCCGCCACGCCGATCCCCGGCAACGAGCGCGCGGTGAACGAGACGATCGACCGGCTCTACCACATCGGCTGCGACGTGATCACACCGCGCGAGGCTCCCGTGCACGCCTCCGGCCACGGCTACGCCGAGGAGGTCAAGCTGATGCTCAACCTCGTCAAGCCGCGTTATGTGATGCCGTTCCACGGCGACTTCAAGCGCCTGCGCCTGCACGCCCAGCTGGCGGAGGCCGTGGGCGTCCCCCCGGAGGACATCTTCCAGGGCGACAACGGCCTGCCACTCGACATCGATGCCCGCGGTGCGCGCTTCGGCTCGCCCGAGCAGTCGGGGATGACCTTTGTGGACGGCGTGGAGATCGGCGACATGGCCGACGTGGCGCTGCGCGACCGCCGCATGCTCTCGGCGGACGGGATCTTCATCGTGGTGGTCACGATCGCCGAGCAGGACGGAGCCTCGGTCGCCGACCCCGAGGTGATCTTCCGCGGCGTCCCCTTCCAGGATCAGGCCGACGAGCTCCAGGGGGAGATCCGCGCGACCGTCGACGCGACGCTGCGCCGCGCCGCCAAGGAGAAGATCCACGAGGTGGACATGCTCCAGCAGACGCTCCACGACGACCTTGCGAAGCTAGTCTACGACCGCCTGAAGCGACGACCGATGGTGCTGCCCGTCGTCGTCGAGGTCTGAGTAGACCGGCAGGCGCACGACGAAGCGCGCGCCGCCGCTGGCGGCGCGCTCCAGCGTGACCGTCCCGCCGTGGGTCACCGCCACCGCCTGCACGATCGCCAGGCCGAGGCCGAAGGAGCCGCCGCGGTCACCCGCGCCGCGGACGAAGCGCTCGAACAGCGTGGGGGCGAGCTCGTCCGGGACGCCGGGGCCGTCGTCCTCGACGATCAGCCCACTTGCTGGCCGATGGTGCCTGTCGAGACCCGTATCTCGGTCCCCGCGGGGGTGTGGCGCAGGGCGTTCTCGAGGAGGTTGATGACGAGGCGGTGCAGCTCGTCACGCGCCGCGCTCACGGGTGCGGGGTGCGTGTCGAGGACGATGTCGTGCTCGGCGCTCACCGATCCAAGTTCGGCCGCGGCCTCCACGACGATCTGTGCCAGGTCGCATCGCTCGCGGGGGACCACGCGCGCGGCGTCGGTGCGGGCGAGCAGCAGCAGATCGGCGACGAGGCGGCGCATCCGCTGGGAGGAGCGCAGCGCCGAGCGGGCCGCGTCCCCCTGGTCGCCGCTCAGCGTCTCGGCGAGCAGCTCCAGGTTGGCCAGGACGCTCGTCAGCGGGGTGCGCAGCTCGTGTGAGGCGTCGGCGACGAACTGGCGCTGGCGAGCGAGCGTGGCTTCGGTCTCGCCGCGGGCCGCGTCGAGCTCTCTGAGCATGCTCTCGAGGGTGCGCGCGAGCTCGGAGACCTCGTCGTCGGCCTCGGGCTGCGGCACGCGGCGTGAGGGATCGCGCGTGCGGGCGATCTCGGCCGCGGCGGTCGTGAGCGCCGCGATCGGAGCCATCGCGCGCCGCGCGATCGCCATGCCCGCAAGCAGCGCGAGCACGCTCCCGGCGAGTACTCCGAGCACCAGGAACAGCTCCACGCGCTTGACCGTCGCCTCGGTGGCGGCGACGCGGCGGCCGTACTGGAATATCAGCTGCCCCCGGCGCACCCCGCCTTCGATCACGAGGACGGTGTGGCTCACCACGCGGTAGCCGTTGACGGTCTGGGGCGTCGGCTGCGGCGGTCCCAGCGAGGGTGCGTCCTTGGGGGCCTGACCGACGACGTTGCCCGAGAGCGCGAGGATCCTGATCGCCGACCCGTCGTCCGGCGAGACGAGCAGTGCCAGCGGCGGCGTGATCGTGAAGCTGTTCCGGGCCGGGTTGATGGTGAACGCGAGCTCGGAGGGAAGCTGGTTCGCGGTCGTTTCGACGTCGCGGTTGAAGTCGTCGCGGATGCGATGCACCGTCAGCGAGCCGATCGCGACCGCGAATGCACACAGGATCACGAACGTCAGCAGCGCCGAGACCGCGGCCAGGCGCAGGCGGATCGGGAGCCGGTCGAAGCCGAGCGAGAAGCGGCCGCTGGAGCCTTTCGGCAGCGGCAGGAGCTTACGCGCGGAGAACGTAGCCGGCTCCCCTGATCGTGTGCAGCAGGCGCGGCTCGCCCTCGGACTCGAGCTTTCGCCGGAGGTTCGACACGAACACCTCGATCGTGTTCGTCGTCGAGAACGGATCGTAGCCCCAGACCTCGTCGAGCAGACGCTGGCGCGAGACGACGATGCGCTCGTTGCGCATCAGGTATTCGAGCAGCTCGAACTCCCGCTGGGTGAGGTCGATCTGGCGCTCCGCGCGGACCACCTCGTGTGTGTCCGCGTTGAGGATCAGGTCGCCGACGCGCAGCGGCGCCGAGCCCCGCGGCGGGCGCCGCCGCAACAGCGCGCGCAGGCGCGCCAGCAGCTCCTGGCGCTCGAAGGGCTTGACGAGGTAGTCGTCGGCGCCGGCATCGAGCCCCTCCACGCGCGACTCCAGCGCGTCGCGCGCCGTGAGGATCAGGATCGGCAGGTCGTCCTCGGAACGCAGTTCACGGGCGACGTCGAGGCCGTCGATCTTCGGCAGGCCGAGATCGAGGATCACGAGGTCCGGCGCGAAGGAGCGGCTCTGCTCGAGCGCCGCCTCTCCGTCGGGCGCGGTGCGCACCTCGTATCCCTCCATGCGCAGCGATCGCTGCAGGGCCTGGGCTATGTCCTCATCGTCCTCGACGACGAGTACTCGGGGTGCTCGGGAGAAGTCGTTCATGGATCTTTATCTATCGGCGCCTCGTAAAGCGATGGTAAGGCCCCGGGGGAGGTTCCGGCGGCTCGGTGTCGAAGTTGCGCGGAGATGGCATCGACCCGCAAGCGCGCTCCTGCCCACCGCTCGACCGCAGGCCGGGCCGCCTCCCGCGCGCGCGCGCCCGCGCCGCGGCCGTCGCGGCGGGTTGCGCTCGCTGCTGCCGCGCGGCCTGCCGCGCGCGCCCGTGCTCGACCAGCGCCAGCGGGACGTGCTCGGCCTTGCGCTGCTCGCCGCCGGCATCTTCAGCGGGTTCGTCCTGTATGGCTCCGGCGGCCCCTCCGCGACCGGAGGGCGCGTGGGCGAAGCGCTCGCCGTGGCGCTCGGCTGGACGCTCGGCCGGGCTCGCGTGCTGGTGCCGCCGGCGATCCTGATCGGCGGCGGCGCCCTGCTGCTGCGGCCGGTGCTGCCGGCGCTGCGCCCCCTGCGCGCCGGTGCGCTGTGCATCTTCGCCGCGGTCACCCTCGCTCTGGCCGCCGGCACGCTCGGGCTGAGCTCGGGCGCCTCGCCCGGTGCGAGCGGAGCCTGGTCCTCGGCGCACATGCAGAGTCACGGCGGTGTGGCCGGCGAAGGGCTCTACCAGCTCGCGCATCGCCTGGTCCAGGACGTGGGCGTCGACATCCTCGTCGTGTTCCTGCTGCTCGCCGGCCTGATCCTGCTGACGGGGGCGTCGCTGGCGACCCTGCTGCGCGCGACCGGGACGGGGCTGATCGACACCAGCCGCCTCGTGCGCGGCGTCGGGGATCGTCGCCACCGCCCAGCCGGCGCCACGCCGGCGCGGGCGAGCGTGTCCGAGCCGCTGTCCCCGCCCGAGCCGACACCAGAGCAGCTGATCGTGCGCGCGACGCACGTGGAGGCGCCTCCACGGGACTGGCGCGAGGAGGACGAGGACCCGCCGCCGGCCGAGCAGCGCGATCGTCTCGCCGAAGAGCCCGCGGCCCCACAGCCGTCCGACGCCGAGCATGCCGGCCTCGATTCCGAGGCGGAGGATCTGGCGGGGGTGGCGCGAGCCGACGTCGCCGACCTGACCCCCCAGGGGCGCCTGCGCGAGGCCGTCACCGGCGACCCCGATTTCGTATGGCAGCTGCCCGACGCGGCGAAGCTGCTGACCCGCTCCAGCAGCGAGCAGAGCAGACCCGACACCGCCGGGCAGGAGCGGATCGCCACGAGCCTCGTCGAGGCGCTCGGGCACTTCGGCGTAGAGGCGAAGGTGATCGGCACCGTCGCCGGCCCGCACATCACCCGCTACGAGTTGCGCCTGGCTCCCGGCACCAAGGTCGCCAAGGTCGCCCAGCTCAAGGACGACCTCGCCTATGCGCTGGCGGCGACCGACATCCGGATCCTCGCGCCGATTCCCGGCAAGCAGGCCGTCGGCGTCGAGGTGCCCAACGCCCACCGCCGCATCGTCAAGCTCGGCGACGTCTTCCAGCAGCCGCCGAAGGACTGGTCGCCGCTCACCGTGTGGCTCGGCAAGGACGTGGCCGGCAAGGCGATCGGCGCGGATCTGGCGAAGATGCCGCACATCCTCGTCGCGGGGACCACCGGCGCGGGCAAGTCGGGCGCGATCAACGCGATGCTTTGCAGCGTGCTGCTCCGCGCCACCCCGCACGAGCTCAGGCTGGTGCTCGTCGACCCTAAGCAGGTCGAGCTCAACCACTACGAGTCGATCCCGCACCTGCTCACACCCGTGATCACCAGCCCGCGGATGGCGGCCAACGCGCTGCAGAACCTCGTCCGCGAGATGGAGCAGCGCTACGGGATCATGTCGCTGGCCCGCACGCGTGGACTGGTCGAGCTCAACAAGGCGCGCGCCAAGCGCGGCGAAGCCCCGCTGCCGTACATCCTGTGCGTGATCGACGAGCTCGCGGACCTGATGATGGTCGCGCCCGCCGACGTGGAGGACTCGATCATCCGCCTGGCGCAAAAGGCCCGTGCCGTCGGCATCCATCTCGTGCTCGCCACCCAGAGCCCGAGGGTCGACGTGATCACGGGCATGATCAAGGCCAACGTGCCCTCGCGGATCGCGTTCGCCGTCTCCTCGCAGACGGACTCGCGCGTGATCCTCGACCAGAACGGCGCGGAGTCGCTGCTGGGCGCGGGCGACATGCTCTTCAGTCCCGTCGGCAGCTCGCGGCTGCAGCGCATCCAGGGCGCCTACATCGACGAGTCGCAGATCGCCCGGCTCACCGACCTGTGGCGAGGACAGGGCGAGCCCGAGCTGCGCGAGGAGCTGCTCGAGGAGGTCGAGCCGGAGACCCCCGAGGGCGGCGCCGAGGAGTTCGACCCCGACGAGGACCCGCTGCTGCGCGACGCGATCACGCTGGTGGCCGAGATGGGGACCGCATCGACCTCGATGCTGCAGCGACGGCTGCGCCTCGGCTACACGCGCGCCGGGCGCATGATCGACATGCTCGAGCGCCGGGGGGTGATCTCCGGCTATGAGGGCTCCAAGCCGAGGCAGGTCCTGATCACCGAGGCCGACCTCCCGCGCGTGCTGGCGGCCCTGGGCGAGTCTGCGAGCGCCGTCACCGACTAGCCTCTTGGCTTCAATGCCCGAGATCGGAGCAACGCTGCGCGAGGCCAGGATGCGCGAGCGCATCGACGTGTCGGAGATCGAGGCCCAGACGAAGATCCGGGCCAAGTACCTGCGGGCGCTCGAGAACGAAGAGTGGGGGCTGCTGCCCGGGCCGACGTTCGTCAAGAGCTTCCTGCGCACCTACGCCCAGGCCCTGGGCCTCGACGGCAAGGCGCTGGTGGAGGAGTACCGCCTGCAGAACGAGCGCTCCAGCGAGGCGTTCGAGCCGATCGTCTCCACGCCGCGGCGCAAACCCCAGCGCACGGGGCCTTCGCGCGGCTACGTCGCGGCCGTCGTCGTCGTCGGGGCGCTGATCGTGCTGCTGGTCGTGCTGCTCGCGACCGGCGGAGGCTCCTCCGTCAAACCGGGGACGACGGCGGCGACGGTCACCGTGAAGCACGGCACGCGTCCCCACCGGGCCTCCGGCGTCGCCCCGGCCGCGGCTCCCCGCGTCGTGGCCCTGTCGCTGAAGGCAACCGCGCTGGTGTACGTGTGCCTGCTCGGCGAACACGGCCGCAAGCTCGTCTCCGGCCAGGAACTGCAGCCCGGGGAAAGCACGCCGACGTTCCACTCCCGCAGCTACGAGATGACACTCGGCAACAGCTCGGTCACGATGTTCATCGACGGCCGGCCGCGGAGCGTGCCGCCGTCCAGCCAGCCGATCGGCTACACGGTCACCCACGCCAACGGCCGTCGATCGCTGCCGGCCTCGCAACTGCCGACGTGCACGTGAGTGCGCGCGCGGGCATCGTCGTCACCGGTACCGAGGTCCTCACCGGCCGCGTCAGCGATCGCAACGGGCCGTGGCTCGCAGAGCGCCTGCGCGAGCTGGGTGTGGACCTCGCACACACGATGATCGTCGGGGACCGCCCGCAGGACATGCGGGCCGCGCTGGTGTTCATGGCCGAGCAGGGCATGGACCTCGTGCTCACCAGCGGCGGCCTCGGCCCCACCGCCGACGATCTCACCGCCGAGGTGGTCGGAGCCTTCCAGGAACGCGAGATGGTGCTCGACGGCCCGCTCGAGGCGCGGATCGCCAGGATCATCGAGCCGCTGACCAAGCGCTTCCCCAACCTCGACCTCGAGGCGATCCGGCACGGCAACCGCAAGCAGGCCACGATCCCCCTCGGCGCGAGCGTGCTCGAGCCGGTCGGGACGGCGCCGGGTCTCGTCGTCCCGCCGCCGCAGAGCGGTGCCGCGGCCGGCGGCCCGACCGTGGTCGTGCTTCCCGGGCCGCCGCGCGAGCTGCAGCCGATGTTCACCGCCGCCCTCGAGACCGACGCGCTGCGCACCGCGCTGTCGGGTGCGGGCGAGTACCGCCAGCGGACGCTGCGGCTGTTCGGGATCCCCGAGTCGGAGATCGCCGAGACCCTGCGCGTTGCCGCTCGCGAGGGCGTCGCGCTCGAGCGCATCGAGGTCACCACCTGCCTGAAACGGGGCGAGGTCGAGGTCGTGGTCCGCTACGAGCCCGATGCCCAGGACACATACGACGCCTTCGACGGCGTCGTGCGCGCACGCCATCCCGACACGCTCTTCTCCGACGACGGCAGCACCGTCGACGTCCTCGTGGCCGCCCTGCTGCGCGGCGGTCGGGACGGGCGGGTGCGCACGCTCGCCGTCGCGGAGTCCTGCACGGGCGGCCTGCTCGCCGGCCGCCTGACGGAGCTTCCCGGGGCCTCCGACTACCTGCTCGGCGGGATCGTCGCCTACTCCAACGAGGTGAAGACCGGCGCGGCCGGCGTGCCGGCGGAGCTGATCGAGCGCCACGGCGCCGTCTCCTGCGAGGTCGCCGTGGCGCTGGCCGAGGGCGCCCGCTCGCGCCTCGGAGCCGATCTCGGCGTCGGCGTGACCGGCGTGGCCGGTCCGGGTGGCGGAAGCGAGGAGAAGCCCGTCGGCCTGGTCTGGCTGAGTGTCGCCGCCGCCGGCCGCGAGCCCCTGACGCGCTCGATCAGCCTCCCCGGCAACAGGGCGGACATCCGCGACCGCGCGACCACGATCGCGATGCACCTGCTTCTGCGCGTGCTGCGCGAGGGCTGAGCAAGGCGCGGGGGGTGCCCCGGCCGCTAGCATCGCGCCAGGCGATGTCGCGCCGAGCCACAGCCCGCCTGTTCGTAGCGGTGGACCCGCCGCGGCCGGTGCGCGAGGCCTTGGCCGCCTGGGCTCGCGAGGTGACGGCAGCACTCGCCCGGCAGGGCGGCGGGCGCGCCGCCCCGGCGCTGCGGCTGCTCGACCCCGACCTGCTCCACATCACCGTCTGCTTCCTCGGCGAGCGCCCCGTCGATGAGATCGCCGCGCTCAGCGGAGCGCTGCAGGGTTGCGCCGGGCATGCCTGCGAGCTCTCGCCCGGTGCTCCGCTGTGGCTGCCCGAGCGGCGGCCCCGGGCGCTCGTGGTCGAGGTGCGCGACGAGGCCGGAGAGCTCGCCCGTCTGCACGACGATCTCGCACGCTCCCTGCCGGCCGTCAGCGGCTGGGAGCCGCAGCGCCGCCGCTTCAGGGCCCACGTCACGGTCGCCCGGATGCGCCCCGCGGCGCGGGACCGCGGGCGCCCGCACGCGCCGCTGCCGGCCACTCCGGGGGAGAAGTTCACACCCCCGAGGCTGTCGCTGTACCGCTCCTGGCTCGCGCCCGCCGGCGCAAGCTACGAGGAGATCGCCGGCTGTGCGCTGACTCCCGCCGCAGCCTGAGCGGGACGCCGGATCAGCCGGCCGATTCCTCGTCTTCGGCCGGCTCGCAGAGGAGCGTGGTCCCGTCGGCCGAGACCGTCGGGGTCAGGCCCGCGGCGCAGGTCGGTTCCGAGCCGTCGTCGCAGGCGAACGCCATCACGCCCTGTTCGGTGGACGTGGGCGCCGTGCCGTCGGCGCAGGCGGCATCGGAGAATTCGCCGGAGGAGCCGACTTCGCATTCGGAGCCCGCTTCGCAGGCGGCTTCGGCTTCGCTCGCCGAGGTCTTACGGCCGGCCGTGCAGAACAGGATCGTGCCGCCGGCGGAGACGGTGGGGGCGCTGCCGGACGGGCAGGCCGGTTCGCTGCCGTCCGCGCAGGAGAGTTCGCCGGCTTCGCGAACCGGGGCCTGGCCGTCTTCGCAGACCGGTGCCGTGCGCTTGGGCGCGGTGCCGCTCGCCCGTTTGTGGGAATGGCCGCGCTTGCTCAGACGCTCGTTGCGGGCGCGGGCGTACTTGCTCAGGCGCTCATCGCGGGCGAGGCGCAGGGCCGCTTCGTGCTGGCGCCGTTTCGCGCACTCACGCCGCAGACGTACGTGGACCGCGGTCAGGGAGGCCGGACAGGTGGTCCCGGGCGCCTTGCGGGCCAGGGCGGGCGCCGCGGTCGCGGCCAGCAGCGCCACGAGGACGAGGGCGAGGACGAGCGCCGCGAGGCGCCGGGTGTGGTGTCGGATCATGGGATGGCTCTGAGGGGGCGTGGTGGACAAGTGCCTAATCGTCGCGGCCCCCCGCGGGCACGAGCGCCGGGCCGGCGGCCTGGACGAACAAGCCCCGCGGGGAGGTCGCGGGGCGTGGATCCGCGGTGCTGTGGCGGGCCGGATGCGCCCGTCCGGGCGGTGCGGGGACGCCCCGCGGACGGGCCGGCGCGGGGGCGGAGATCGGCGTGCGACACGAACAGCTGTTCCGTCCGAGGGGGGCTCTAGCTTGCAGCCTCCATCTCGAACCGGAGGAGCAAGACCATGGCCGTGACCGAACAGGAGAAGGCCGCCAAGGCGCGTGACGCCGCCCTTCAGGGTGCGCTCACGCAGATAGAGCGCGAGTTCGGCAAGGGCTCGGTCATGCGCATGGGCGACGAGGGCGCCCAGGTCCGCTGCGACGCGATCCCCACGGGGGCGCTTTCGCTCGACCTGGCGCTGGGTATCGGCGGGGTCCCGCGGGGCCGCATCGTCGAGATCTACGGACCCGAGTCCTCGGGCAAGACCACGCTCATCTACCACATGCTCGCCGAGGCGCAGAAACTGGGCGGCGTGTGCGCGTTCATCGACGCCGAGCACGCGATGGACCCGCTGTACGCGAAGGAGATCGGGGTCGACATCGACGAGCTGCTGGTCTCCCAGCCGGACTACGGCGAGCAGGCGCTGGAGATCGCCGACATGCTCGTGCGCTCCGGCGCGGTCGACGTCGTCGCGATCGACTCGGTCGCAGCGCTCACCCCGCGCGTGGAGCTCGAGGGGCAGATGGGCGACCAGACGGTGGGCGCGCAGGCGCGCATGATGTCCCAGGCGATGCGCAAGCTGGCCGGAAACCTCAACCGCACGCAGACGCTGTGCGTATTGACCAACCAGATCCGGGAAAAGGTGGGCGTGATGTTCGGCTCGCCCGAGACCCAGCCGGGCGGGCGGGCGCTGAAGTTCTACGCCTCGCAGCGCCTGGACATCCGCCGCATCGAGACGCTCAAGGACGGGACCGAGGCGGTCGGGAACCGCGTGCGCGTGAAGGTCGTCAAGAACAAGGTCGCCGCCCCGTTCCGCCAGGCGGAGTTCGACATCGAGTTCGGCAAGGGCATCTCGACCGAGGGCTGCCTGATCGACCTGGGCCTCGAGCACAACATCGTCGGGAAGTCCGGGTCGTTCTTCTCCTACGGGAACGAACGTCTCGGACAGGGCCGCGGCAACGCGAAGGCCCACCTCGAGGCGAACCCCGCGCTGGCGAAGGAGATCGAAGAGAAGATCTACGCTGCGCTGGGCCTGGGCAGGGATCTCGTGACGCCGATCGATCGCGAGGCGACAGCGGCGGCCGCCGAGGAGCCGCCGATCGCCAGCGAACCGGTGGTGGCCGCGGCATAGATGATTGATTCCACGGCGATGTGCCGGTTTCCGGGGGCGCGGATGGTCGAGCCTGATGGCGCGGTTGGCACGAGCCGGCTCTGATCTCGGCCCGAGCATCACCGATAGACACCGCGGCAGGGATTGACCGGCGCGTCGCAGCGTGGTAGGCATGTGTGTGCGCCCACCGCCGCAACGCGGCACGCCAGGTGGGTGACGCCGGGTTCGAGCCGCGGGACGGGGAGGGCGAGATGCAACGGATGTCCGGCACGCGTATCCCAGACGCGGCGATGATGGACGGCCCGCAGAGCAGGGGGATGCCCGTGGCCGCGATGGCTCGCTCGATGCGCCGCGCCGCGCTGCTCGCGCTGCTGGCGGCGGTCGTGCTCGCGGCGGTGCTCGAGCGCGTCGAGTCGGGACGCTCCCCGGCGGTTCCCGCCGCGGGCGCGCGCCCGGAGGCGACCCTGACGCAGGCTCCGCCGGCGATCCAGCAGATGCTCAACGCGAGGCTGGGGATGGAAGCGGCGCGCTACCACGTGACCCCCGGCGCGGGGCGCCTGACGGCCACGAACCCCGCGCTGCACATGTCGCTCGGCTTCACCGCCGGCGGCGCGAGCGTCACGAGCGGGTCCACCACGCTGGGCCTGCACGCGACGGCGGTCGGCTACGGACCGGCGCTGACGTCGCTACCCGGCGCGGCGCCACGCGCCAGCGGCAACCGCGTGAGCTATGCGCGGGCGGGCATCACGGAGTGGTACGTCAACGGACCGCTCGGGCTCGAGCAGGGCTTCACCGTGACCCGTCCTCCCGCGTCGCGCGCGGCCGGGCCGCTGACGATCGTCGTGTCGCTCGCGGGCGCGCGCGGCGCGCGGCTCCTCGAAGGCGGGCGTGCACTCGCCCTCGGCGGCGGCCTGCGCTACAGCGACCTGTCGGCCACCGACGCGAGCGGACGCGCCCTGCCCAGCTCGCTGGCGCTGCGCGGCAACTCCGCGCTCCTGCGCGTGGACGTGCGCGGCGCTCGCTTCCCCGTGACGCTCGATCCGTTCGTGCGGCCGGGGACGAAACTTCCGTCGGGCGGACCCGGCGAGGCGATCTCGCGCGACGGCAACACGATCGTGATCGGCGGGCACGTGTTCGTGCGCTCGGGCGCGTCGTGGACGGAACAGGCCGTGCTGAACACCTCCGCGATCGAAGGCAGCGGCTACGCGGCGCTGTCGGCGGACGGCAACACGGCGCTGCTCGGCAACGAAGCGTTCGACAAAGGCCGCGGCGGTGCGGTCGTGTACTCCCGCAGTGGCGAAACCTGGACCCAGCAGAGCGGCGTGCTGCAGGGAGCCGAACAGGCCGGGCTGCCCCGCACGGGCGACGGCGTGGCGCTGTCGGCGGACGGCAACACGGCCGCGATCGGGTCTCGCCTCGACAACGGCACCCACGGTGCGGTCTACGTGTTCACGCGCTCGGGCGAAACCTGGACCCAGCAGGGCCCCCGGCTGACCGCATCGGATGAGGTCGGCGACTCGGCGCTCGGCGCGAGCGTGGCCCTGTCGGCCGACGGCAACACGCTGATCGCTGGCGGTTGGCGTGACAACTCGTTCGCGGGTGCGGCGTGGGTGTTCACGCGCTCGGGCGAAACGTGGACACAGCAGGGCCCGAAGCTCGTCGCGGCCGGGCTGGAGGGCGGAAGCGAAATGAACGCGACCGGCTTCGGCAAGAGCGTGGCGCTCTCCGAAGACGGGAACACGGCGCTGATCGGCGCGCCCGGGGTCGGGAGCGGCCGCGGAGCCGCGTGGGCGTTCACGCGGTCGGGTGAAACGTGGACGGAACAGGGCGGGGTCTCGGGTGCCGAGGAGGGGACCCGCCCCGAATCGCCCGGCGAATTCGGTGCTTCGGTGGCCCTGTCCGGCGACGGCGACACGGCGCTGGTCGCCGGCCCCGGCAACTCCGGGGGCAGGGGCGCCGTGTGGGAGTTCCAGCGCAGCGGCTCGACGTGGTCGCCCGCACCGGCCGGCATCTTCCGCGAGGTCGGCCCGCTGCAGGCCGAGGCGGTGGGGCTCTCCGGTGATGCGCAGACGGCGCTGATGGGCCCCTACGTGTTCCAGAACGAAGAACTCACGCCCGAACCGCCGGAAGTGTCCCTCTGCACGAAAGTGCTCAACTACGAAGGCTCATATGCGAGCGCGAACTGCACCAAAGCGAAAGTCACGGGCACCTTCGAACTGTCTCATGTGGTCGAGGGCGGCTTCACCACGCAGGTGCACGAAGCCGCATGGAAGCTCGAAACGGGAGGTGTTGGCCCCCAGCAGATCACGTGCAAGAACGAGGTGTTCTCCGGCACCTACACACGTCACGGCATCGGTGTGGTGACCGCCACGCTGACGGGATGCGCGCTGCACGAAGTGCCCTGCTCGAGCGCCGGAGCGGCGGAAGGCGAAGTCGTGACCTCGCCGCTCGAAGGCGTGCTGGGGGTCGAAAAACTCGGCACCACGAGCGCGACCAACAAGCTCGCCCTCGCGCTCGCCCCCGTGGGCGGATCGGGGCCGTTCATGGAACTCGGCTGTGGTGCGACGACGGTGGCGATCCGCGGCGGGGTGCTCGTTTCGGTCCAGGCCAACAAAATGGGGTTGACGTACACGCTCAAGTACGTGGAGACCAGGGGCAAACAGAAATCGCAGAAGTTCGTGGGCGGCCCGACCGAGATCCTCGAAGCGTCATTTAACGGCGGCGCCTACGAGCCGATCGGCCTGGGCACCACGCTGCTGCAGACCAACGAAGAAAAGCTGGAGTTCAACACGGTCTTCTAGGCCGGGGCAGTGCCCTCGGCGAGGGGCGCTCCGCGCAGGCGCGGCGCCCCTCGCCGCCGTTGGTGGTGCCGGCGCGCAAGGCCGATGCGGCGCCCCAGGTGCGGCCGGGCGCCTTCTCGCGGCGTGCATATTCCCATCACACGGTTCGCCAGGGACGGCCGAGCAGTGAGGGCACGAGATCCATCCCAGCCCCTACGCGCAGCTCGTCGGTTTCGAGGAGAGCCCCAACACGCAGGGCGAACGGCGGCCGGCGTGAGGGGGAGCTACTCCGCCAGCTCTACGGCTTCGAGGGCCGCGGACCAACTCGGGAACGAGTCGCTCCCGGCTTCCCGCTCGTGACTGGCGCCGACGACGGGCCGCAGGGCGCCAAGCCGTCCCCAAAGTGGTCACGATCCACTGGCACGGTGCTACCGGCGGCGTTCTCTGGTTCACCGGTGACGCAATCCCTGCGGTTGGCACCACCAACCACACGCAACTTCTCATCTCGGCGCCCGAACAAGCAATCGCACTCCGCGACGGTGAACCGATTGTCACGTCGTTTGTGGGGGGGCGCGGCGGGAACCTGGCTACCCCGCGGGAGTGCCGGCTACCGCGGGGTAGGGCCAGGGACGGGCTCGCGAGGCTGGCCGACTCGCTGCTGCTTCCCGCGAGACACCTGAGTCGGGTTGTGGAAGCGGCCAGTGTGCATCGGCGGCCCGCCTTGACCGAGCGCGGAGCTTCGGTTAGGCTCGCGCGACTGGTGGTCCGCGTTTTGGGGACTCGGGAATGGTGGGCCCCGTGAGCGGGCAAGGGGGCGGTGATGCGTGATTTTGTGGTTCGTCGCGCTTCGGTAGTAGCGGCGCTTGTGCTGGCGGCGATGGTCTTGGCGTGCACGCGTGCAGAGGCGAGTCCGATCATCAACTATCCGGACTTTTCGAGCGTTGCTGGGCTCCAACTGAATGGGTCGGCGATGGCGTCGGGCACGGGCCAGCTTATCCTCACCCCGGCGGTCGAAAATGAAGCGGGGACGGCCTTCAGCACGACGCAGATCAACACGACGGAATCGTTTGAAACCAACTTTGGGTTGAGAATGTCTGACGCTAATGGCTTTTATGGTAAGGGCGACGGCATAGCTTTCATACTGCAGCCTGCCGCGGCAACCGCTCTAGGCTCAGGGGGAGGAAGCATGGGGTACGGCGGCCTGAGCCCGAGCGTCGAGGTCGAGTTCGACACCTTCCAGGACGGTTTCGACCCGCCAACCCCATACGTCGCTCTTATGGAGAACGGGGACGACACGAACCACGTCGCGACGAGCGCGACGCCTCTGGCCTTTCCGCTTTACGGCGGCGCGATCGTTTCCGCACGCATCGTGTACGACGCGACGGCGCACGAACTGTCCGTGTATGCCGAAGGGGACCTTCTCTTTACCACGCCCCTCGATCTGGCGGACATAGTTGGGAAAAGCAGCTATGCGGGATTTGGTGGCGGGACCGGCTGGGCGGATGCGCTGCAGGAAATGACGAGCTGGACGCTAGAAGAAAAGAGCGCCGGTGGGGGAGGTGGGGGTAGCGGAACCAGTGGAGGCCCTACGGTGATCGGCACCGGCACATCAGTAGCGGGGCCTATTCAGGGCGTTACGTGGGGCACGGCGTCTTGCGACGAGGATTATGGCTGCTTCCCGGTGAGCTTCCGGTACAAGATCGAAGGTACTATGGCTTGGACTGTTTACGAGCGCTCAGGGGTCCCGCCGCTGCAGTACGAAATCACGCATGTCTTGGCGTTCGCGAACGTTTTGAAAGGCCAGAACAATGCCTGGGGCCTCGACCTAATTGTCGGGGTGAGACCTGAACTGATCGAAAACTGGCAACAGCTCGGTTGCGTTTTCGGAGGCAGCACGACTGCGGCGAACATCGGCTTTATTCCGTTGACGGGAGGAATTAGCAATCCGGAAGACGCCGTTTTGGAGCGCGCCGGACCGATCAAGCGAACTATGTTTGATCCGCTACTGGAAGTCTTTGGCGCTGCCCTGCCAGACGAGGACCCGGCCAACGGCGTGAACATTTTCGCCATGGCAAAGCCCACCGCGGGACTCGGCAATAGCTGCGTGGGAGTCGGAGGCGCTAGCGCGCGGCGGCAGGCGGCGCCGGTGCACTGGCCATCGGCGGTAGTGCCGCCAGCCGACGGTGTCACGCACGTATCGCAGCCAAACGTTGCACGTCGCTCCACTCAGGGAAAAGTACGGGCCGGGCTAACCATCAGGGTTGACGGCCAGCAGATCCCGCGGGTGATTATGAGCCACGCTGAGACGGAAGCATCTGCTGCCGTTGGCTCCAAAGGCGCCCTTACCGTACAGCGCACAACGGTTGCACTGGCCGTCCTAGAAGTGCTGCTTGCGACCCAGGCGCGCCATAAGCGACAGGGCCCGAGTCCCGCCGCACTGAACTCCGCACTGGGCGAACTAGAAGCAAACTACGTGCAAGATCCCGCCGCGGCGCGCCAGGCTGGCATCGTGATCCCCGCTGGCGAGACTCCCCACGCCTACTTCTTCCGGAAGATGCGGGCAGCGTACAAGGAGTTGCAGATGATCGGGAGTGTGCGGAACGCCATCACGGCACGCGCGAACGACCCCGGGCAACGAAGCGCCGCATTCGCGCGATGGTTGCGCCACGATTTGAAGCGGCATCGAGTCAGCATTCGGGGCCTAAAGCCGTTTGCGCCGTGGCGATTTCTACCGGCAGACATGTAAAGGTGCCGATCCGCGGTGGTTGGAGCAGAGGACTGTGACGGCCCGCGCATGCCTAGATCGCTCGAGTCTGGCCCGCTGCGGGTCGAAACCCTGCGTCGAGCAGCTAAGCCAGCCACGGACGGAGTGATGAGCAAGCAGTGGGTGCGAGACCGCCGCTGGCCCCGCACTCCGTCTGCTCCTGGTGCGTGTGCGTTATTTGGTGACGCCGAGGTTGCCCGCTGGGATCGATTTGATCGTCAAGGACGACACGAGGTTCACATCTTCGAAGTAAGTGGGGTTAGGAGGCACGAACTCTTCGAAATTCCAGCTGCGCGACACCAGGGGTTGCTGGTGGGAGCAGCGACGTCTACTGCTGATGGTTCGCAACTTCTTTGTATATCAGTTTGAGCGACGGGCCGACGACGGTCGTCGGAGGCGTCAGATTGTTATCTCCTGTAAAATAGCCGATGACGGACTTCTTGACACCGAGGAGGATGCCGCCTGCGGCGCACGCGAACTCGGCGAATTCGCCAAGTTTCCCCTGCGCTTCAGAGTACAACCGGAGCCCCGGTTTCGTGGTGGTCACGTTGCCGAGTTCGCCTTCAAGTAAGTCGGTGTCGATTTCCTTGGTGCCAGCGCTCTGGTTTTCACACGGATACCCGAGGGACTCTATTTCACAGCCCGTGAGCAGCAGGGTCACTTTGTCGGCGACTTTGGCCGAGGTAGCTTCGCCCACCCCAGTCCCGCTCGTGCACTGGACCTTTATGTCGCTGGTGACTCCCTTAAGATAGGTCACACCCATTGTTGTTGCGAACGGCACACTGGCCGCTGTGGTGTTCGGAGCGGCTTTCTCTGTGAATTCCGGCGCGGTGAACGCCGAGGCGACGCCCGTAAGGGCAAGGCACGCGGTGAGGCAGAGCGCCGCGGTGGTGATCATGCGTCTCATATCCCATCCCCCTGCATCGGCTCAGCTATCGGCCGGGGGCTCCCCCGACCCCAACCTGCGGGTCGGGCCTACCCGATGCCGCGATTCCACGCACAAGAATTTCCCGGAGCGCTGTTAGCCGCTGAGCATCAGCCGGATCGGGTCCAGCGCGCTCGGCTCGCTCGACCCGTCAGCGAGCGATCCCGCGATCTCAGCGGCCTGCTCGATGGTCGCGGTCGGCGCCTCAGAGGGGCCGTAACGTGGCGCTGACGGCGCGGTCAGACGACGGGAGCATGGTGACGTCCCGCTGTGATGAGCCGGGAGGCGGGTTCGAGCAGTTCCTGCCGCAGCACGGCTTCGGTCGCGCTGCCGGCAAGTTCGCTGTCGGCCCCTCCGAGTCCGGTGCATGGCCCGGGTCCGCACGGTGCCCCGGAGCCGCCATTGAGCCGAGTCCCGATCCACCGGCCGGGTCGCTGGCGAGTCACCGCGACGCTTTCAACCTGTACGTCCGGGGCCACCGTTGCCGCCGAAACGATGACGCTCTGCAGCCTTCCGGCACGCTCGACAAGCCGCAGCCGGTAGTCGCCCGCGTGCCCTTCACCGTTCGGTCTGGCGACGTATGTGACGGTGAGTCTTTCCTCACCGCTCCCGTGATAGGCGACAACGGTGGTTTTGGGGGCGTGCCGGTCCTGGCGGGCGTCGTGGCGGATGGTTGCAGCGACCCGGACGGCGACCTGTTCAACGCGCACGAGCTTGGCGGCGGCGGCCGAGCCGGGCACGAGGAGCAGCGGCCCGGCGGAGCAGATGGCGAGCAGTCTACGCATGGTGGGCGCAATCTAACGCGGATCGGGGTTACGTTCCGCGGCGGGCGAAGAACATCGTGATCGGCCGGACGCTCGGGAAACCATCGCGGTCGCCACGGTCGCCCGAATCAGCGCCCGCTGTTCGTCCACCGTGAGCCGGTCCCAATCCCGCGCAGCGTTGATGCTGATGACCGGCCCCGTCGCGCCCATCTTGTCCACCCGGGCTCGAGCGGCGTCTACGGCGGCTTTCAGCTCCGCGAGGCGTTCGCGGGCAGACTCCACGTCACCGAGGCCGTCGAAGGCCCTCACAGCGGCGTCTAGCGCGTCCTGGGCGGCTGCCAGCTCCTGCTCAGCCTTCCGGGCGCCATCTTCCGCGGATGCCCTTCCCTCGGCGTCGGTCAGTGTCTCGCGGACGTAGTTGACGACCGCTTCCTCGGCGACTTCGGCGGAGATGGTCATGTGGCGGTCGCAGTCGCTTGTGCTGGCGCATCTGTAGATCGGATAGTCGTTCTGCTTGGGGAGCTTCATGGTGCTGAGCCGCGAACCGCAGGACCCGCACCGCAGGACCCCAAGGCGGGACAGCAGACGTTTTGAGGTTGACTGTGGTCCGCGGGGGATGCGCATCCGTTGAACACGACCCCACAGCTCCGGGTCGATGATCGGCTCGCAGGCGGTGAGGTTGACGAGCTTCCCGAAATGGAGCTCGCCGAGATAGATGCGGTTGGCGAGCATCACCTGCACCCCGCGCTGGGAACGCTCGACGCTGCGCGATTTGAGCATGTTCCTGATGGTTGAGATGGGCTTGCCGTCAGCGCGCATCGTGAAGGCCCGCCGGACTATCGGCACCTCGTCCGGGTTGGGGGTCAGCGTGCCGTTCTCGCGGCTGTGGCCGAGCGGTATCCGAGCGAAGGGTGTGGCGCCGCGGGCGACCGCGCGCGCCTGTGCTCCGGCGGTGCGTTGCGTCGTTGTGCGGCGCTGGTACTCGTTGACGGCGCCGAGGAGAGTTCCGGAAAGCCACTGGCCGGCGCTGCCGTTCGTGACCTGGCCGACGTCCACCGCGAGCACCTGGCCGCCGGCTGCCTCGACGCGCTCGATCAGCTCGCCTTGGACTTTCAGGCTGCGACAGAGCCGGTCGAAGTACGCGGCGACGAGGACCTGGGCGTCGCCGGACTCGACGCGCTCGACGGCCGCCCGCAGGCCCTCACGTCTCGCGAGGGGGGGTGCCGCCGCTGACGTCCATCTCGGGGATCACGTCGAGCAGGTCCAGCCCGTCGCGGGCGCACTCGGCTTCGATGCGCTGGCGCTGCTCGTCCGGGCTGGCGAAGCTCTCGCCCTCACGACCCGAGACTCGGGACACGCGGATGATGCCGATGGCCCGGCGCGGTGTGCGATTCTTGACTGCCATGGCTGACCCCTTCCGATCGACTATGCGGCACCAATACCACCTCACGACATTCGGCTGCCAGATGAACGAGCACGACTCCGAGCGGATGCGCGGGATGCTGCGCTCGCTGGGCTACAGCGAGGCACCGGAGCGCTCCCGGGCGGACCTGATCCTGTTCAACACGTGCTCGATCCGGGAGACCGCCGACAGCCGCTTCATCTCCCATCTCGGCGAGGCGCGGCGCCTGAAGCGCGAAGCGCCGGAGCGGATCGTGGGCGTGGGCGGGTGCTGGGCGCAGTCGCTGAAGGAGGAGGTGTTCGAGCGCTTCCCGTTCGTGGACGTCGCCTTCGGCCCCGGGCAGGTGCACCGGCTCGCAGAGTTCCTCACGAGCGACTCGCTGAGCGCGCAGGGCTACTTCGAGTTCGAGGGCTTCACCGGCCGGCTTCCCGCGCATCGCGAGCGCCCGTTCCAGGGGTGGCTGCAGATCAGCGTGGGGTGCAACTGCGCCTGCTCCTACTGCATCGTCCCCTCCACGCGCGGGCGCGAGGTGAGCCGCCCGCCGCAGGAGCTCGTGGCTGAGGTCGAGGCGATGGCCGCCGACGGCGTGCGCGAGGTCACGCTGCTCGGGCAGAACGTGAACTCCTACGGGCGCGACCTGCGGCTCCCGCCGTCGAGCGGCCCCGCCGGCGCCAGGCCGGCCCGGACGAGCTTCGCCGAGCTGCTGCGGCTGATCGACGCGGTGCCCGGGATCGATCGAATCCGCTACACGAGTCCGCACCCGAAGGACATGCGCGAGGACGTGATCCGTGCGCACGCGGAGCTCGAGAGCGTGTGCGAGCACATCCACCTCCCGCTGCAGTCGGGCTCGAGTCGGATCCTGAAGGCGATGCGCCGCACCTACGATCGCGAGCGCTATCTCGACCGCGTGGCGATGATCCGCGAGCACGTCCCGGACACCTCGCTGACGACCGACATCATCGTCGGCTTCCCCGGGGAGACTGAGCGGGACTTCCAGCAGACCCTCGAGGTGGCGCGCGAGGTTCGCTACGACGCAGCGTTCACCTTCGTCTTCTCGCCGCGGCGGGGGACCGAGGCGGCCACGATCTCCGACGGACTCGTTCCGCACGAGCTGAAGGTCGAGCGGATGCAGCGCCTGCTCGAGGTCGTGCAGGCGAGCGCGCGGGAGCGCGCGCAACGCTTCGTGGGTCGAACCCTCGAGGTGCTCGTGGAGGGCGCCTCGCGGACCGATCCCGACCGCATGCGGGGACGGACGCGACACAACAAGGTCGTCAACTTCACCGGGCTCGCGCGGCCGGGCGAGCTGACCGGCGTGGAGATCGTGGGCGCGACCAGCCAGACGCTGTCCGGCGAGGAGCGCCTGCTCGCACGCGCGGGCGCAGGCAGATGAGGATCCGGGCGGCCGTCCTGGAGGAGTTCGGCGCGCCGCTGGTGCTGGACGAGGTCGATCTGGCCGAGCCGGGCAGCGGGGAGGTGCTGGTCCGCCTGGTCGCCTGCGGGGTGTGCCACACCGATATGTACACCGCCTCCGGGTCGGACCCCTCCGGCTATGCCCCGACCGTCCTCGGCCACGAGGGCGCCGGCGTCGTCGAGCGCTGCGGTCCGGGGGTGAGCCTGGTGCGGGAGGGCGACCACGTGGTGACCCTGTTCTCGCCCCAGTGCGGCGAGTGCGTCCACTGCCGCAGCCCGCTGACGAACCTATGCCTGGCGATCCGCGAGCAGCAGAACCTCGGCTACCTGCCGGACGGCACGACGCGGCTCTCGCGCGGCGACGAGCCGCTGCGGCACTTCATGGGCACCTCGACGTTCGCCGAGTACACGGTCATGCCCGAGATCGCTCTGGCGCGGGTCGATCCGGAGGCGCCGCTCGACCGCGCCTGCCTGTTCGCGTGCGGGCTGTCCACCGGGCTCGGCGCGGCGATCAGGACGGCCGCCGTCCGGGCCGGCTCGACCTGCGTGGTGTTCGGCGCCGGCATGGTCGGTCTGGGGGCCGTCGCCGGCTGCCGGCTGCAGGGCGCCGAGCGGATCGTCTGCGTCGACATCTCGCCCGAGCGCCTGGAGCTGGCGCGCGGCCAAGGGGCGACCGATCTGCTGCAGGGAGGACGCGAGGTCGTGCAGCGGATCCTGGACATGACGGGAGGCTTCGGTGCCGACTACACCTTCGAGGCGACCGGGCTGGTGGCGGTGATGCGCCAGGCCGTGGAGGCGGCGCGGATGGGCTGGGGGCTGTGCACGATCTGCGGCGTGGCCGGCCGCGGCGAGACACTCGAGGTGATCCCGCGGCTGCTGATCACCGGTCGGCGCGTGTGCGGCTCCTCGTTCGGCGGCCTCAAGGGGCGCGATGACGTCCCCGCGCTGGTGGGTCGCTACCTCGCCGGCGAGATCGACGTCGACCCGTTCATCTCGCACCGGATCCCGCTGGCCGAGGTCAATCGCGGCTTCGAGCTGATGCAGGCCCAGGACGGGATCCGCAGCGTGATCGAGTTCTAGCGTGGCGCCGGGGGATCGGCGGATCTTCGAGACGGACAGGTGCACGGCCTGCAGCGGGAGCGGGTGGACCTGGTGGTCCCCGACGCAGCCCCACGAGGACGGCAAATGGGTCGTCTGCAGGGGCTGCCTGGGCACCGGGCGCACCGACCAGACCGGGGAGAAGCAGCCGCATCCGCTGCAGGCGCCGGCGGCCGAGGCCTAGTGCGGGCACGCGTTCGCTGCCTGGCGCAGAGCGTCACTGCGCGTGCGTCCTGCCGGCATGCGAACATATGTTCGTGCGCTGGAGCAACCTGACCCTCGACGGCGAAGAGCAGCACCGGCTGCCCGGATACCGGGACCCGGCGTCGGTTCGCCGCTTCGATGCGCCGGAGGCGCTCGCCACGCGGTTCTACGAGGTGCGGGCGAAGTCGGTGCTGAACCGGGTTCCCGAAGCCTCGCGAATGCCGTTTCGGTGGACCGTCAACCCGTACAGGGGTTGCAGTCATGCGTGTGTCTACTGCCTGGGGCCGGACACGCTCGTGACGATGGCGGACGGTCGCCCGAAGCGAATCGCCGAGATCGAGACGGGTGACGGGATCTGCGGAACGGTGCGCGAGGGGGCACACCGCAGCTTCGTGCCGACGCGCGTGCTCGACAAGTGGTCGAGCGTCAAGCCCGCATATGCGGTGACACTCGAAGATGGAAGTGAGCTGATCGCGAGCGCCGATCACCGCTTTCTGACAAGCGGAGGGTGGAGGCACGTGGTGGGAACCGAGCAGGGGGCAGGGCGCCGACCCCACCTCACGCTCAACAGCAGGCTGCTCGGGCCGGGAGGGTGCATGCCCGGGCCGGGCGCCGCGGTGAAGGGCGGCGGCGGGCTGGGAGTGACCTCGATCCGTGCCCTGGGCACGGTGATGCGGATGTACGACATCACCACCGGGACGGGCGACTTCATCGCCAACGGCGTGATCAGCCACAACTGCTTCGCCCGCCCGACCCACACCTACCTCGGCTTCGACGCCGGCCGCGACTTCGAGCGGGAGATTGTCGTCAAGGTGAACGCACCGGAGGTCCTGCGCGCCGAGCTCGCGCGGCCCTCGTGGGGGCGCGAGCACGTGGCGCTCGGGACGAACACCGACCCCTACCAGTGGGTCGAGGGGCGCTATCGCCTGATGGAGGGCATCTGGGAGGCGTTGCGCGACGCGGCCAACCCGTGCTCCGTGCTGACGAAGTCGCCGCTGCTCCTGCGCGACCTGCCGCTGATGGCACAGATAGCGCAGCGGACGAGGATCACCGCCTGCCTGTCGATCCCGACCCTGGACGAGAAGGCGTGGCGCGCGACCGAGCCGCACACGCCGAGCCCGCGCGCACGGCTCGAGGCGGTCGCCGAGCTCAACCGGGCGGGCATCCCGACGGGGGTGCTGATCGCGCCGTTGATGCCCGGCATCAACGACGCTCCGGAGCAGGTCGAGCCGCTGCTGGCGGCCGCCGATGCGGCCGGCGCGAGCACGATCGGCGGTGTGGCACTGCACCTGCGCGGCGAGGTGCGGGGCGTGTTCATGGAGTGGCTCGAGAGCGTCCGCCCGGACCTCGTAGCCCGCTATCGGGAGCTCTACCGGCGCGGCGCCTACGCGCCGCCCGAGGAGCGCCGTCGCCTCGCGCGCATGGTCCGCCGCGGAGGCCGTTTCGACGACTTCAGGGCGATCCGTTCGGCCGCGCCCGAGCCGACGGAGCCGCCGACCATCGGAGCGCATCCCGCCTGCGCTCAGGAGTCGCTCTTCTGAGGCACGCAGCGCCGGCGAGCCAGATCGAACCGCGGAGCGAGGGTGTGGCCTGTCGCGGTCCTGGAGACCGCGTGATCGCCCTCCATCCTGCGAGGTTCGGTGCTGCCGCGGCAGGGTCCGGGCGCTCGCCATGCGAGCGCCCGGACCCTGCTCCTAGCCGCGGCCTTACCGAACGGAGATCAGACTTTCGTGCACTGACCGAGCTTCTTGCCACCCACGACGTTGGGCATGCCCCCCGAATCGCCAAACTGCGCGGCGGGACGGTTGCCCACACAGAGCAGGTTGCCGGCGATCGTGTTGGTGACGATCTCCGTCGAGTCGGGGCCATATTCGCCCACCACCACGCCGACGTTGTTGTTCAGGATCACGCTCCCCTGGACGGTGTTGCGGAGGACCCCGAACCAGGCCCCCTGCCAGCCGGACACGATCACGCTCCCGCCGACCTTGTTTTCCTTGATCGGGAAGTTGACTTCTGGGAACAGCGTCGGACCCGGGCCGCCGCCGTAGGAGACGATGCTGCCGCGGACCGTGTCGCCGTCGAGATACATCGTCAGGGGCTGATCGGCGACGATGCTCCCGCCGACCGTGTCGTTCGTGGTGTGTCCTTCACACGGCGGTCCTGGGCCGATCGAGCCCGGGGAGCACCCGAGGGCGAGTATTGCCCCCTTGCTGACCGCCACGTTGCCGGCGACGGTCACGGTGCCCAGCGTAAAGGCGTCCAGACAGGCGCCGTGGGCGATCGTGAGGTTGCCGGTCACGGTCAGAGTGGCTCCGCTCGCCACATATGTGTTACCGGTGATCGTGAGGTTGCCGTATGCGCCCGAGATTGCTGTGCCTGCACTCGAGCATATGGGCGGCCCGGCGAACGGGTCTGCCGACGCGGTCGGCACGACCACGAGCGCTGCGAGCATCGCACAAGACGCGACAAGAAGCCTCAACTTGACCATTGCCGTCCCTCCTTGGGTCGTTTCCATTGGGCTTCGCATTACGCGAATCAGTCGTTCCACATCCTTCTGCGGGTGCAGCGTACAGGGTCTGCGCCGGTGCCTGCGGTCACTGTCTTTGCCGAGGTTTGCGCCGTGTTGGTTCGGATCTTGTAGACAGGGCGCTATGGACCTGGACGAATGTTTGATGCACGCTATGTGTCCCGGCAGCGAAGCCGGGATGTGCGCCGCGGACCGCGGACCGCGGAAGACGGGGGCGCGCGCGGCAGGCAGCCCCCCGGTGGGCAGACTTCCTCGACCACCGCGGGCGGCTGCTGTCGCGATCCCAATGCGTCAACGGCACGATAGGGCTGGGCCGGGACCGTGCGACCGTCCCGACCAGCCGCCCGCTCATAAGTCCGGCCCGCAGGATGGGCGGGCCGGACTCGGGCGCACAGCACTGGAGGCACGGTGCGCGGCGACTTCAATGCCGCAGCTGTGAGTATCGCCCGCGCGACGCGCCATGCGGCGAACTTGGACGGATGTTGCAGTCGCCCGATGCGGCGCCGCTCAGCGCTTGACGCGCTGGCCGCGCTCCATCCCGCGGGCGATCTCCTCGGAGCCGATCCGTCGCGAGACCGTGGCCGCCAGGTCCGGGGCCAGGCCGGCGAAGATCGCGCCCGCACGGAGGCTCAGCGGTGCCACGTCGACCTCGCCGCGGTTGCGCTCGATCGCCCCGATCACGGCGCCGGCGACATCAGCCGGCGAGCGGGTGCCGACGCCGGCCGGCAGATCCACGTCGGCGTCGGCGAACATGCCGGCGTCGCGGATGAACCCGGGGAACACCGCCGAGACCCCGACGCCGCTGCCGTGCAGATCGGCGCGCAGGCAGGCGGCGAAGCCGCGCAGCCCGTACTTTGCGGCGCTGTAGAGCGCGGACCCGGGCGCCCCCGTCTTGCCGGCGATCGACGACATGAACAGCAGATGCCCGCGGCCGCGCTCGAGCATCGCCGGAATCAGCGCGTGGGCGAGCACGATCGGAGCTCGCAGGTTGACGTCGAGCGCGCGGTCGATCTGCTCGGGGCTGTAGCTCTCCAGTCGCCCGCTGGCCGGAAGCGCGGCGTTGGCGATGAGGATGTCGGGCGCGCCGGCCTCCAGCACCAGCTCCTGTAGCTGCTCGCGCACGCTGATGTCGGCCACGATCGCCTTCGCCCCGAGCCGCTCGGCCAGCGGGTCCAGGACATCACGGCGGCGACCGGTGAGGATCAGGCGTGCCTCGCGTGCACCCAGGGCGACGGCGATCGCCTGGCCGATGCCGCCTGTCGCGCCGGTGAGCAGCACCGTGGAGCCCTGGATCTGCACGAGCTGTGAGCCTATCCCCATGCGTACGATCGCGTTGTTCGGGCCCACCGGGGTCGGCAAGACCGCCGTGGCGGTCGCGCTCGCCGAGCGGCTGCGCGCCCGCGGCGAGGACCCGGTCGCCGTCTCGGCCGATGCGCTGCAGGTCTACGACGGCCTGCAGATCCTCACCGGGGTCGCCTCGCCGGCCGAGCAGGCGGCGCTGGAGCATCGCCTGGTGGCGTGCCTGCCGGTCGACGCGACCTTCAGCGTGGGCGCCTACGCCGAGCTCGCGCACGCCGAGATCGACGGGCTGCTCGCCGCCGGGCGGCGTCCGCTCGTGGTCGGCGGGACGGGCCTGTACCTGCGCGCGGCGCTCACCGACCTGGACCTGCGCCCGCCGCCGCCGGAGGGGTTGCGCGAACATTGGAGCGGCGAGCTGGCAGTGCGTGGAGCGCCGGCGCTGCACGCACTGCTCGGCGAGCGGGCGCCGTGGGCGGCGGCGTCCATCGACCCCCGCGATGGGCGCCGCATCGTGCGTGCGCTGGAGCTCTCGGATCTGGGCGAGCTCGAGCCACCGGAGGGGCCGAGCCAGCTTTGGAGCTCGGAGGTGCGCCACCCGACCCTGCTCGCGGGCCTGACGATGGAGCGCGAGCAGCTGTACGCGAGCATCGAGCGGCGCGTGGCGCGGATGCTCGCCGCCGGCGCGGCCGAGGAGGTACGCCGGGCGCACGCCGCCGGTGCCTCCGAGACGGCGCGCCGCGCGCTCGGCTTCGACGAGCTGCTCGCCGGCGACGTCGAGCGGATGAAGCGCCGGACGCGCAACTACGCCAAGCGCCAGCTGACCTGGATGCGCAAGCTCGCCGGCGTGCGCGTGATCGACGTGACCGGCCGCGAACCAGCTGCGGTCGCGGCCGAGATCCTAGACTCCGGCGCTCGATGACGATGAGATTCGAGAAGTGGCAGGCGCTCGGCAACGACTACCTGATCCTCGAGCGCGCCGAGCTTCCGTTCGAGCTGACCCCCGCGCGCGTGCGCAGGCTCTGCGAGGGGCACTTCGGCGTGTTCGCCGACGGGGTGCTGCTGCTCTCGCCAGCCGAGCGGAGCGAGCACGTGGCGTCGCTGCGCATCTTCAATCCCGACGGGTCGGAGGCCGAGCTGTCCGGCAACGGGGCCCGCGAGGCGATCCTCTACCTGTACCGGCGTGGCTGGACACGCCAGAAGACCTTCGCGATCGGCACACCCGCCGGGGAGATACGCCCGCGGATCACCGGACCGGACACGTGCACGCGTCGAGTATGGGCAGGGCGCTGCTCAGCTCCGCGGAGTTCCCCGCGGGCGCCCCCGACGGGCGCGGCGAGGTCACCTCGGGCGGGCGCATCTGGCACTTCCAGCACGTCCTCGATCGGCAACCCCCAGTGCGCGATCCACGTCGCCTCCGAGCCAGAGCTGGCGGCGTTGGACCTGGACGAGGTCGGCCCGGCGATCGAAGGCGACGCGCAGTTCCCCAACCGCACGAACGTCTCGTGGTACACCGAGCTGGACAGCGATCCGGCTGCCGCCCGGGCCAGCATCCGCGCGCGGATCTTCGAGCGCGGGGTGGGGGAGACCCTGTCCTCGGGCACCGGTGCCACCGGCGCCGCCGTCGCGCACGTGGTCGCCCACGGCGGGGGGCCCGCGGGCGTGGGCGTGCTGCTCGACGGCGGGGAGCTGACCGTCGACGTGGGCGCGGATCTGAGCGTCGACCTGACAGGCTGGGCGAGGCCGGTGTTCGCGGGCCGCCTCAGCGAGGACTTCCAGAAGGAGCTGCATGAAACCGAGTAAGCGCCTGGAGCGCATCCCCCCGTACGCATTCGCCCAGCTGGAGCGCAAGATCGCCGAGAAGCGCTCTGCGGGGGTGGACGTGATCAGCCTCGGCATCGGCGACCCCGACCGGCCGACGCCGCCGCTGATCGTGGAGGCGATGCAGGAGGCCGTGACGGAGCCGGAAACCCACCGCTATCCCTCCAACCGCGGTCGCGAGGACTTCCGTGCGGCGGTGCGTGACTTCTACGAGCGTCGCTTCGACGTCGCGCTGGATCCCGAGCGGGAGATCATCCCGGCGATCGGCGCCAAGGAGGCGATCTTCAACCTCAACCTGGCGTTCCTGGACCCGGGCGACTACGCGCTCGCCGCCGACCCCGGCTACCCGGTCTACACGGGCGGCCCGTGGCTCGCGGGCGCCGAGCCTGTCCTGATGGCGCTCGAGCCCGAGCACGGGTTCGTGCCGGACCTGGGCGCGATCGAGGAGGACGTCGCCCGTCGCGCCAAGCTGATGTACCTCAACTACCCCAACAACCCCACGGGTGCCGTCGTGCCGGACGGGTTCTTCGAGCGCGTCGTCGAGTTCGCCCGCGCCTACGACATCCTCGTGGTACACGACAACGCCTACTCGGAGATCGTCTTCGACGGCTACCGCGCGCCGTCGTTCCTGGCGACGCCCGGAGCCATGGAGGTCGGCCTGGAGGTGTTCTCGCTCTCGAAGGGCTACAACATGACCGGCTGGCGCTGCGCGGTGGTCGTCGGCAACGCCGAGGCGCTGCGGGTCTACTGGCAGCTGAAGACGAACATCGACTCCGGCCTGTTCGAGGCGGTGCAGCTCGCCGGCGTGGCAGCGCTCTCGCCCGATGTCGACGGCGAGGTGGCTTCGATGAACGAGCTCTACCGGCGCCGCCGCGACCTCGTCTGCGACGCGCTGCACGGGATCGGCGTGGACGTGCGCCCGCCCCACGGAACGATCTACGTGTGGGCGCCGGTGCCGGACGGCTTCGACGGCTCGGCCGCCTACTGCGAGCACGTCCTGGAGCGGGCGGGCGTCGTGCTGTCGCCGGGCGCCATCTACGGGCCGGCGGGCGAGGGCTGGTTCCGCATCTCGCTGACCACGCCGGACGAGCGCCTGCTCGAGGCGGTGCAGCGGTTGGGGGCGCTCGGATAGAGGCCCTAGACTGGCTTGTGGATGGAGAGAGCTCGCCACGGCCGCACCGTCGTCACCCCCCACACAGCACCGGCCCAGCTGAACGGGTCCGACCCGGACCGCCAGCGCGCGCGCCAGCGCGCGTTCTGCATCGCGGCGCTGCCCGAGGGCGATGACCTCGACGAGCTCGGAGAGCTGCTGCGCACCGCCGGGGTGGCCGTCGCGGGGGAGATGGTGCAGCGCCGCGAGCAGCCGCACCCGAACACCTATCTCGGCCCCGGCAAGGTCGCCGAGGCGAAGGCCGCCGCGGCGGCGTGCGACGCGAACCTGATCGCCTGCGACGACGAGCTGACCGCGCGCCAGGAGCGCAACCTGGAGGAGCTGCTGGGGCTGCCCGTGGTCGACCGCACGACCGTGATCCTCGACATCTTCGCAGCCCACGCCGGCAGCGCGGAGGGCAAGCTGCAGGTCGAGCTGGCCCAGCTGGAGTACAACCTCGCGCGCATGCGGGGGCTGTGGAGCCACCTCGAGCGCCTCGGCGGCGGGATCGGCACGCGCGGCCCGGGGGAGACCCAGATCGAGACCGACCGCCGTCTGGCGCGCGACCGCATCGCGACGCTGCGCAGGCGGCTCGAGCACGTCCAGGGCACCCGCGCCGTCCAGCGCGCCGAGCGCGAGCGCGCGGCGCTGCCGACGATCGCGCTGGTGGGGTACACCAACGCAGGCAAGTCCACGCTGCTGAATGCGCTCACCGGATCGGAGGTGGGCGTTCGCGATCGCCTGTTCCACACGCTGGATCCCACCACCCGCACGCTGAGGCTGGGCGGCCGGCCGTACCTCCTGACGGACACCGTCGGCTTCATCAGCAAGCTCCCCCACCAGCTGGTGGACGCGTTCGGCGCGACCCTAGAGGAGACCCGCCGCGCCGAGCTGCTGGCGCACGTGCTCGACGGCTCGGCGCCTGAGGAACAGCGCGAGATCATGCAGCGGGCGGTCGAGCAGACGCTGGAGGAGATCGGCGCCGGCGATCGCCCGCGGCTGCTCGTCCTCAACAAGGTCGACCTGCTCGACCGGGAGCAGCGCGAGGAGCTGCGGCTGCGCCACCCCGACGGGGTGCTCGTAAGCGGCGAGACGGGGGAGGGGCTGCAGCAGCTCGGCGAGCGCCTCGAGCAGGAGCTGGCGCATCTGCTGCACCCGGTGCACCTGCTGGTGCCCTACACCGACGGCGGCAGCCTCGCGGAGCTGCACGAGATCGCCGGCGAGGTGACCCGCCGGGACACCCCGGAGGGCGTGCGCGTCGATGCGCTGGTCCCCGCCCGCCTGGCCCGGCGCTTCGAGCGGTTCGCGGTGGCCGGCTAGCCCCGTGCGCGGGCGCCGGTCGGGTGGCGCTCGGCCCGGAGCGCCAGGGGTGCCTGTGCCCGGCCTCTGGCGCTAGCGGTCGTCGCCGCTGCCCGAGAGCACGCCGCGGCGCTGGCGTGAGAGCAGCTTCTCCAGGTTCCGGGCCGCGATCTCGTCGAGATCGAGGTCGAGCTCGGTGGCGAGCTGGGCGACGTACCAGAGCACGTCGCCGAGCTCCTTGGCCATCGCCGCGCGACGCTCGTCGCTGATCGTGCCGCCGTCGTCGCGGATCGCCTTCTTGGCGTGCTCGGCGACCTCACCGGCCTCGCCGGCCAGTCCGAGCGCCGGGTAGGCGAGCCACGCCTGCCGCGGATACTCCGCGGTGCGACGCGAGCTGTGCTGGTACTCCGAGAGCTCCACCCGCGCGATCCTAGGTGCGGACAGCGCCGCCGCGCACGCCGGACCGTGGAGTTTGCGGGCGCGAAGCGCCACCGGGAGGCGGCTCACCGGCCGGCCGCCCGCAGCGCTCCGGCGTGGGCCTGCTCCTCCAGCTCGTCGGACAGCGGCTGCAGCACGTCCGGCTGCCCGCCGAGTGCGAGCCCGATCAGCCAGTCGGCGAACCACACGTTCTTCGGTAGCAGCGGGCCGTGCAGGTAGGTGCCGATCGTGTTGCCGCTCACGGCGCCCTCCATGCCGCTGCGCCCGTCGTTGCCGTGGCCGTGGAGCACACGGCCCAGGGGCTGCTGCCCCTCGTGCAGGCGCGTGCGCCCGCCGTGGTTCTCGAAGCCGGCGAGCACACCGCTGCCGCTGCGGCCGCCGGCCGCCGGCAGCGCGACCTCGATCGCCACGTTGCCGATCAGCCGGGGCCCCTCCTCGCGAACGGTGCTCACGTCGAGCAGGCCAACCCCCGGAATCTCATGCCGGCCGAGCAGGTAGGAGCGACCGAGCAGCTGGTAGCCGCCGCAGACCCCGAGCACGACCGCGCCGCGCGCGGCGGCCTCATGCAGGGCCTCGCGCTTGCTGTCGATCAGGTCCTCGGCGCACAGCCGCTGATCGCGGTCCTGGCCGCCGCCGAGGTAGAACAGATCGTGGGCGTCGGCGTCCAGCTCCTCGCCGAGTCCGCTGCGGGCCAGCTCGAAGCCGATTCCGCGCCAGACGCAGCGGCGCTCCAGCACGAGCAGGTTGCCGCGGTCGGCGTAGATGTTCATCAGGTCCGCGTACAGCGCGCACACGCGCAGCCGCGGCCGGCGCGTGTCGGGCGGGGAGGGGGGAGGGTCGGGCCGAACCGGGGGCTCAGGCACCGAACACCACCACGGTGCTGCCGAGGTGCTCCTCGGTCGAGCCGATCTCCCTGACCGCCGCCGGGGTGAAGCCTGCGCGCACGCCCTCGTCCAGGAGCTCGGCCGCGGTGACCCGGTCGAGCGCGATCACGTCGCGTGCGAGCGCGGGGTAGTCGCCGTCGTCGCGGTGCGCCGTCCCGCCATCGCCCCCGGAGAGGATGCGGCGCTCGCGTTCGATCACCGCCGTCCCGTCGCGCGCTCGCACGCTCCACGGCGCGCTCAGGTACACACGCCCGCCCACGTGAGCGCTTTCCACCGACGGGCCGGGCTCGCCGGCGTCGCGGTCGAACGGCTCGAGCTCGGTCACGATCGCGCACGCCAGTAACGCACCGGGACGCATGTGCCTACGGGCGCGGGCCAGGAACGCGGCGCGGCCCGTCTCGCCGCCGAGCAGCTGAACGGTCTGCATCGGCACCACACAGAGGGCCAGGTCATCGATGTCGAGTGCGAACGAGCGCGCGTCGGCGCACACGGTGCGCACGCTCGCGCCCCGGCGACGCGCTGCCAGGGCCCGCAGCAGCGCCGGGCTGAGATCGAGCGCGATCACGCGGTGGCCCGCCGCGGCGAGCTCGAGGGCGACGCGGCCCGTGCCGGAGCCCACGTCGAGGATCGTCCCGGCGCCGGGCGGATCGCAGGCTTCGGCGGCGAGATCGCGCCACAGCGCGAGGTCGGCGCGGTAGGTGCCGCACTCGAGGTCGTGCCAGACCACCTCGGCCGGCGCGTCGGGCGCCGAGGGGAGCGTGACGGGCCGGCCGTGAGGGCTGCTCACACCCATGCGCTCACCGCCTCGCCGCTGCCCACCAGCAGCTCTCGCAGGGCGAGCATCGCGGTGTAGGTCGGCAGCGCGTACAGAGGCCGGCCTTCCGGGGTCTCGCGAGCAGCCTCGGCGAGTGCCGCGCCCAGATCCTCACGCACGTGTATGCGGGACGGCTCCACACCGGCGTACTTCAGCCGCGTGGCCAGATCGTAGGCGCGGGTCCCGCTGCACGTCACCCGCCTGATGCGTCCGGCCAGCAGCTCGAAGTCCGCGTCCCAGATCCACGAGACGTCGCGGCCGTCGGCGATGCGGTCGTTGAGGATCCCAAGCAGGTCGTGTTCGCCGGGCTCGAGCGCGAGCGTGCGCAGCACCTCGTTCGTGCCCGCCGGGTTCTTCACGAGCAGGATCTGCAGCTCCTGGCGCCCGCCGCGGGAGGGCGAGGAGAGGGTCACGGTCTCCGCCCGCCCGAACGCCGCGCGGCTCTGCGCCAGCCCGGCGATGATCGTCTGCAGGGGCACCCCGAGCTCGCTTGCGAGCGCCGCCGCGGCGACCGCGTTGTAGACGTTGTAGAGCCCGGGAAGGGCGAGCCGGACCTCGCCCTCTCCCTCAGGCGTCCGCAGCGTGAAGCTCGCCGAGCGCACACCCTGCAGGCGCACCTCGTGCGCGCTCACGGCCGGTCGGGGCCGCCGGCGCCCGCAGCCTGGGCAGTGGTAGTGCCCGAGGTGTCCGAGGTAGACGGCGTCGAAGACGTATGGCGAGCCGCAGCGGCGGCAGTGCTTGGCGTCCGCGGCATGGGCCAGGCCCGCCAGCGCCAGCGAGTCGTCCTCGATACCGAAGTAGACGGCCCCGGGGTGCTCGCGCCCGAGGTCGGCGATCAGCGGGTCGTCGGCGTTGAGCACGAGGCTCGGGCCGGGCTTCTCGAGCAGCTCGGCCCAGCGCTCGGCGATCGACTCGAGCTCGCCGTAGCGGTCGAGCTGGTCGCGGAACAGGTTGCCGAGCAGGATCGCACGCGGCTTCAGCTCGGCAGCCAGTGGAGCGAGCCACATCTCGTCCACCTCGAACAGGCCGAGCTCGCCGGCGATCCGTCCGCCCGGGCGCGCGGCGCCGAGCAGGGTCGTGGCGATCCCGCCGGCCATGTTGGCGCCGGCCTGATTGTGCACGAGCCCGATCCCGCTCCGCTCGAGGATCGCCGCCGCCATCGCCGCGGTGGTCGTCTTGCCGTTCGTCGCCGACACCAGCACGCTGCCCTGCACCAGCCGGCCGCCAAGCGCTCCGATGGCCCCGGGGTCGAGCCTGATCAGCAGCTTTCCCGGCGCGCTCGTGCCGCCGCCGCCGCGCAGCCTCGAGAGCGCGCCGACGGCCCGCGCGAGCGCGAGCTTGACGGGCATGGCGTCCATCCTCAGGCGCCCGTCTGCGGCTCTGCGGCCGACCCGCTCGCGGCGCCGGATGCCGGCGCCGCGGCGGCCGCGGAGGAGGAGGGAGGCGGGCCGGAGAAGGCCGAGTCGGAAGGGTCCTGCGCCGGCGTGAGCACCAGCACGGCGCCCCTCAGGGCACGCACGCGCACGGGCATCGCGCCGATCGGATCCCCGTCGGCGAACATCGTGAAGGGGCGGTCGCAGTGCACCGAGACCTCGCGTGCGCGGAAGACGTGCACGCACGGCTGCTGCACGTAGCTCCCGTCGAACACCTTGGGAAAGATCCGCGTCAGGAACCTGAGCTTGCCGACGGCCTCGAGCGCCACGATCTCGAGCAGGCCGTCGTCGAGCATCGCGTCGGGTGCGGCGCGCATCCCCCCGCCGTAGGCCTTCGAGTTGGCCGCCCCGACCGAGTAGCCCGTCACGGTGTGGCGTTCCCCGGGCGGGTCGAGCTCGATCTCGAAGCGAGCCGGCCGCCACGCGATCAGCGCCCGCAGCGCGCCGTATGCGTAGACGAGCCCTCCGAGCCAGGCCGGCGCCTCGTTCGCGATGCGGTTGGCGTCGCTGTCGAACCCCACCGAGGCGATCCCCACGAACGCGTGCGCCGGCGATCCCGGGGTCTCCTCGCTCACCTCCCCGAGGTCCATCGGCCGGGCCACGCCGTGCGCGATCGTGGCGCACGCCGCCACGGCGTCCTCGGGGATGCCGAGCACACGGGCGAGGTCGTTGCCGCGTCCTCCGGGCAGCACCCCCAGAACCGCGCCCGGGACACCGCGCAGGACGTCGGCGAGGACCCCCACCAGGCCGTCGCCGCCGAGCGCTGCGACCGTCTCGCCCGCGCGGGCGGCGGCAAGGCCCAGCTCGCGGGCATGGTCGAGGCTGCTGGTGTCCTCCCGGCGAACCGTCAGCCCGTGGCCGCGCAGGGCCTGCTCGACGGCGGGTGCGGCGCGTCCGGCCCTGCCTCCGCCCGCGGCCGGGTTAACGATCAGGCATACGGGTGCGCTCACCGGGCAAGCCTAGTGTCCCGCGCGGCAGGGCCCGGTCACGGCCGGCGGCGGTCAGGCAGCGTCTGCGCGCGGCCCCGCGTCAGGCGCCGGTCTGTGCGCGGGCACGGTCGCGCCGGCGCCGCCCGATCGCCGCGACGATCGCGAGCGCGGCGATCGCCACGAACAGGCCGAGCAGGATCCCCGGGGCCAGGCCGAGACCGCCGAACGGCAGCGACACGAGCTCCACGATGCCCAGCCCGAGGGCCAGCAGCACGATGATCAGCAGGATGATCAGCACGATCCCGCGGATGCGTGCGAGGATGCCGGCGCTCGCGGGCGGGATCAGCAGCCCCATCGCGCGCAGCGCGAACAGCTGACGGCCCGACGGGGGCGCCTGCCCGAGCCGCTCCACGGCGTCCTTGAGGTCGCCCGCGCGACGTTCGGCGAGCGCCAGCGAGGCATCCGCCATGCGCCGGATCTGCATGCGCTCCTGCGGCCGGGCGGCCGCGATCGCGCGCTGGAAGTAGGCGCGCGCGGCATCCGCGTCGAAGCGCTCGGAGGCGCGGGCGCCGAGGATCGCCAGCGCCGCCGCCTTGTATTTGGTCTCTGCCTCGAGCTCCTCGTCCGAGCGCTGCTCGAGAGCCTGGATGGCCTGGAGCGAGCCGCGCTGCTCCATCCTTATCTGACGCTGTTTGGGGGCCATCCGCCGCCATTCTATGGCCTGGGCGGGCGCGGCGCCCGGGTCGGCCCGCGGCGCGCCCGCAGCGGTTGCCGGGGCGATGCCAGCCGGTATGCTCGCCTGGTGTCCGCCACCGTCCGCGCCGTCAGGGTCGCACACCTCCGCTCCGCACTGGTCTGCCTGTGCGCGGTGCTCGCGCTCGGCGGCGCCGTCGCGGCGCCCGCCCTGGCGGCGAGCGAACTGGGCGTGGGCAAATCGTTCGACGAACTCAATCAGAGCGCGCAGGAACAGGGCGAAACAACCACCACCAACACCTCCACGACCGCGAGCACGAGCACCGAATCGACCGGGACCAGCTCGGGGACGCTGATCCTGGTCGCGCTGGGAGCGGTCGCGCTGCTGAGCGTCATCGGCTTCGTGATCGTGCGCGACGCCCGCCGCGTCGCCCCCGCGACCGACGCCGACGTGTTCGACGAAAAAGCGGACCGCGACGCGGCCGCACGGCTGCGCAAGCGGCGCGCGAAAGCCAAGGCTGCGCGCAAACAGCGCAAGCGCACACGCTGAGCACCGCAGTGTCGCCGCAGCGCAGCGGGCGCCGCACGCGGCCGGATGGCCCGGCGCCCGCCGACGACGGCTTGGCGGAGCGGCGCGCGAGCTGACGCTAGCGGTAGGAGTGCTGCACGCGCTGCGTGCTCGCGACCCGGGTGCGCACGCGCGCGGGCGCGGGCGGCGAGGGCGAGCCGTGGGGCCCGCGGCGCGGCCTGCGCGGGAGCGGTCTGCGCGGGTGCGGGTCCAGCGGGCCGGCAGGCAGCGCCTTGGAGCCGCCGTCCTCTTCGGAGGAGTCCGATCCCTCGCGGGACTGCATCGCCTCGTCGTTGTGGAACGGAATCCACAGCAGCATTGCGGCGATAGGCAGCTTTATCAGCGCCGCGAGCATCAAGATCCACAACCAGAGTGGCATCTACCGGCGATGGTACTACTGCCACGTGGATTCGCCAAGCGAACGCCTGCTCGCAGATCTCGCGGCCGAGGTGAACGGCTGCAGGCGGTGTCCGCGCCTGGTCGCCTGGCGCGAGCAGGTGGCCCGCGAGCGGCGCGCGGCATACGCCGGGGAGGAGTACTGGGGTCGTCCGCTGCCCGGGTTCGGCGACCCGGCGGCGCGCCTGCTGCTGTTCGGCCTGGCGCCCGCCGCGCACGGCGCAAATCGCACCGGCCGGATGTTCACCGGCGACCGCTCCGGCGACTTCCTGTTCGCCGCCCTGTGGCGCGCCGGCCTGGCCAGCCAGCCGCACTCCAGCGCGCGTGGCGACGGTCTGCGGCTGCGCGATGTGTGGATCGCGGCAGCCGTGCGCTGCGCGCCCCCGCAGAACCGCCCGACGCCGGCCGAGCGCGACGCGTGCCTGCCGTGGAGCGTCCGCGAGCTCGGTCTGCTCGCGGGTGTGAGCGTCGTGGTCTGCCTCGGCGCGTTCGCGTGGGCGGCCGCGCTGCGGCTGCTCGCCGAGCTCGCCGAGCCGGGATCGCCTGCCGCCTCGCCGCGGCCCCGCTTCGCGCACGGCGCCGAGTTCGCGGCGGGCAGCAGGACGCTGATCGGCTGCTACCACCCGAGCCAGCAGAACACGTTCACGGGACGGCTCACCGAGCCGATGATCGACGCGGTGCTGCAACGCGCCTGTTCGCTGGCGGACGCCCCCGCGGCGCGCTAGCCTCGTGGTGTACCCGTCGCCGAGCGAGGGAGGCCGGATGAGGACCGCAATCGTCGCCACAGCCGCAGGTGCCGCGGCGCTGATCGCGGCCAGCATGCTCGGGGTGGCCTCCGCCGAAGCGCCGACCACGACGCCGATCCGCACCGTGACCGTCGAGGGGGTGGCGATCGTCCCGATCGCGCAGGGCGCCTCCGCGGCGACCGCGACGGCCGCCTACAGGCAGGGCATGTCCGCGGCCGTGGCCGACGGCCAGAGCAAGGCCGAATACCTAGCCGGCCGCGTTGGCGGGACGATCGGGGCGGCACAGAGCGTGGGCGAGGGCGGCGGCTCGATCACGTGCATCGGCGACGGCGAATCCCAGTACGTGGAATACACCGGCGAACAGCCCGACTTCGGCTACAGCAGCAGCCCGGTCGTGGAGGCGGGGGCCGACACAACCGCCGCGCTGCCGAAGCCGGCGCTACGCAAACCGAAGCCGAGGCACGCCAAGGCGGTCAGGCCCGCGCCCGCAAAGTCGGCCGCGGCCATGTCCTGCACGCTCAGCGCCGCGGTGTCGCTCGCCTACCTGCTCGACTGACGCTGCGGCCCGCTCGGCGCGTGCCGCAGCGGGCGGCGGCCGCGCAGGCGAGCCCCGGGGCCGCCGCCCGGCGCGGACCTCGGCTGCGGGCGCACTAACCTGCAGCGCAGTGGCATACACGACCGCCGATGCCCGCAGCCAGCTGCTCGAGACGCTCGCGCAGGCCGCCGAGGCGCTCGCGCTCGCGCTGGCCTGGCTGAGCGAGGCCTACGAACAACTCGATGAGGCCACGGCCGAGCGGCTGGAGGAGGAGCTGTTCCGGCCGGTGCAGACGGCCTACGGCCGGGCCAAGCGCACGCACACCGAGTTCGCCGCACGCCACGGCCTGGAGCCCCGGACGTTCGACCCGGCACCGCAGAGCGCTCCCGCGCGCGGTGTCAAAGGTCTGCTCGAGAGCGCCGTGGGCGCGGTGGAAGGAGCCGATGCGACCCTCGCCACGCTGCAGGACTCGATGCTCCCGGTGGAGGTCGGCGACGCCGAGCTGCGCGCCGGACTGGAGGCCATCCGCTCGCTGCTGGATCGCACGCGCTCGCGGGCGCGCGAGCTCGTGCGCACGCTCGGCCGCTAGCGGCGCAGGACGGCGACCCGCGCGCGGGGCGCCTTCAGTCGACCGTGACGCCGTTGGCGGTGAGATCCACCTCGATGTTGCCGCGCGTGGCATTGGAGTACGGGCAGACCCGGTGGGCAGCCTTCACCAACTCGACGGCGGTGTCGGCGTCCTCGATGCCCGGCAGCGTGACGTGCAGCCCGACACCCAGCAGGAAGCCACCCTTGCCGTCCGGCGACAGCGAGACCTCCGAGTCGATCGCAACATCGCCCGGCTCCGCCTTGGTGCGCCGCGCGACGACGCCCAGCGCACCCTCGAAGCAGGCCGCGTAGCCGACCGCGAACAGCTCCTCGGGATTGGTCCCGCCACCGGTGCCGCCCATCTCGACCGGCAGGCGCAGGTCGACCTCGAGCGCGTCGTCACTGGTGCGCCCGTGGCCCTCCGCGCGGCCGCCTGTCACATGTGCCCTGGCGGTGTAGAGAGTGTTGGCCATCTCCGCCTCCTTTCCTCCTGGTTGACATAACATGCATTATCGAGCGCTGACGAGGCAGACACTCAGTTTGGTCCGCGGCTGTTCTTGGCCTCTCGCCTCTCGGCCCAGGTTTGTGTCCACCAGGGGTTGCGCCCGCTCATCAGCAGCGCGGCGGTGAGCACTCCCAACGCGACGATGACCGCGGCCCACGCCATGCGGAACGTGTCGCCGCTGTTCCCAGTTGCCAGCACGATCCCGAAGCCGACCGTGAGGGTGACCCAGATGGCGACCTTGCCTCGGCGCGAGCCCACACGCATGCTCCGAGTCTAGTCCAGCGATGCCGCCACGGCGCGTGCCGTCCATGCATGAGCGAGCATTGCGGAGTTGGCCAGCTGTGTCGAGCCTTCTCCTGGTGGCGAACCGGCTCCGGTCGAAGCCGACGACGATGCTTGGCGGAGGGAGCGCGAGCCCCGAGCGCCACGAACAGCGACGCGGAGATAAAGCGGTGCCGGGCCACGGAGAGCCTCCCGTGTTGCGCGGGGATCTCCGCATCATGCGACGGCCGGCTGAGAATCGCCTGAACTGCGTGCAGCCTCAGGCGAGACCGACGATCCGTCCGTGGCCGACGACACGCGAGCCCTCGAGGAGCTCGAACAGCCGGCCATCAGCAGGGGTGGCCAGCATCTCGGGCGAGAGCGCGAGCCTCAACGAGCCGGCGGCGGTCTCGCCTGGCGCCACCCAGCGGTCGTCGTCGAGCAGAAGTTCGGCCAGGCCGAAGAGTTGCTCTGACCCCTCGAAGCGGAGCAGCGGCCGGTACCCCGAAGGTCTCACCGGAGACCGCCTCCCGCCGTCCTCGGAGGCGAGGAACTCGACCTCCACCCGCATCACCCTGTCAGGCACCGTTCCTGCATTATCGGGCGGGGGCACCATGGGCTGCGTTGCCGCCGCACGCTCCCGTCCGGAGACGCACGCCGGCGCCCCGCCTGCGACTCAGCCGTCGGCCGGCAGTGTGATGAGGACGCCGCGATCCCCGTACGGGATCCGCTTGCGGCGCACGATGCCGGCGACCGTGCCGAGCGCTTTGGTGATCCGCGTCTGGAAGCCGTACTTGGCGCGCACGAGGTCGCCGATCGCCGCGAGCTCCTCGCCGGTGACCAGCCGCGCGGACGCGTCGGTGGCGGTCGTTCCCGCGCGCACGCGGCCACGGGCGTCACAGGGCTGCAGCGTCACCCTCGAGGTGTGGGCGAGCCGCTTGGCCTTGCCGGAGCCGGAGCTAGTCCAGAAGCCGATCTGGTGATCGTCGAGCCGCACCATCCACACGGGGGTCGACACCGGCGTGCCGTCGCGGCGGAAGGTGGTCAGCAGGATGTACTTCTCGTCGCTCAGCACCTGCGCAGAGGCTACCGCCGCCGGGGCGCCGGGGTCGCTCGCTCAGTCCAGCAGCAGCTGTACGATCGCGGACAGGCCGACGACCACTATCACCGCGCGCAGCGCCGACGGCGCGAGCCGCCGGCCGTAGCGCGCGCCCAGCTGGGCACCCACGATCGAGGCCACCGCGATGATCGCGGCCGGGCCCCAGTCGACATGGGCCGCGAAGATGAAGTAGACCCCCGCGACCCCGTTGACCGAACCCGCCAGGACGTTCTTCAGGGCGTTGGTGCGCTGCAGGTCCTGGGCGAGCGCGACTCCCAGGATTGCGAGCAGCATGATGCCCTGGGCCGCACCGAAGTAGCCGCCGTAGACGCCGGTGAGGTACACCAGCAGCGGCGTGATCAGCCTGCCGTGGTGCTCGACGTCGATCTCCCGCCGCACCAGCCAGGCGGCGATGCGGGGCTGCAGCACGGTGAGCACGAGCGCAAGCGCGATGAACACGGGCACGATCGCCTTGAAGGCCGACGCGGGCAGCGTCAGCAGCAGGATCGCGCCGGTGAGGCCGCCCAGGACCGACATCGACCCCAGCCGTAGCGCGCGCCCGCGCTGCCCGGACAGCTCGCGCCGGTAGCCGACCGCGCCCGAGACCGAGCCCGGGACGAGGCCGATCGTGTTCGACACGTTGGCCGTGACCGGCGCGTAGCCGAAGGCGAGCAGCACGGGGAAGGTGATCAGCGTCCCGGAGCCCACCAGCGTGTTGATCGCGCCCGCGGCCAGGCCCGCGAGGGCGATCGCGACGATCTCGCCGAGGCTCAACTCGCTTCAGCGATCAGACGTGGGATGGCGGTATCGGCGGGCACCTGGATCTAGGGTTAGGCCATGGATGTCGAGAAGGCTATCCGCACGCGCCGCACCCACAAGGCGTTCGGCGCGCGCGAGGTCGATCGCGCGACGCTCGGCGAGCTGTTCGAGCTCGCGCGCTGGGCGCCGAACCACAACCTCACCAATCCGTGGCGGTTCCGGGTGCTGGGCCCTGTCACGCGCGAGCGCCTGATGGAGCTCGCCGAGGCGGAGAAGCCCGGCTCGGCCGCCAAGCTGCGGCGCGCGCCGACGCTGGTCGCGGTCACCGCGCGGCAGACCGGTGACCCGACGGGCGATCGCGAGGACCTGCTCGCGACGGCCGTGGCGGCCTATGTGGTGCTGCTTGGAGCGCATGCGCGCGGGTTGGCCGGCTACTGGCGGACCGTTGCCCTGCTGGAGGACCCGCGCGGGCGCGAGATCCTCGACATACCGTCCGCGGAGGTGCCCGTGGGACTGCTCTACCTGGGCGATCCGGTGCAGGATCAGAGGGTTCCGCCGCGGGCGCCGAGCGCCGAGCTCGTCACGTTCCTGCGCTGATCCGCGGACCGGCGCCGGCGCGCTCGCGGCAGCGTGCGAGCGTGCGCGAGCGGGCGCTCTCAGCCCTTTGGAGCGCCGTGATCATCCGTTAGCCTCTGAGACATGAGAGCGCGCATCGAACGCGTGCGGGAGAGGCTGCACCGCTCCTCCCGGCTGAGCGCGCTGGCCGTGGTGGCCCTGCTCGCAGGGGTGCTGGTGTTCACACTCGCCCCCCGCGGCCACAGGGACGGCGACCTGCTGGGCGCGACCGCCAGCGCCGCGCCGGCTGCGCTCCCCCCGACGCAGCTGCTGGCACTGCCGCGAAGCTCGATCGCCAACGGCACGCTGCCGCTGGCGGTGACGCTCTCGGCGCCGGCCGCCGCCGACTCCCCCCTCCCCACGCTGCGCCCCGCGGTGGCCGGGACGTGGACGGCGAGCGGCGACGAGGTCGTCTTCACCCCCACCTCCACGCTGCAGCCTTGCTCGAACTACACGCTCACCGTGTGGGCCGACACCGTCGCGCGGGAACACGCGACGCTCGGGCGCCGCCGCGTCGAGCACCTGCACGTGGCATGCCCGCCGATCGCGGGCATGCAGCAGGCGCTGGCGCGGCTCGGCTACCTGCCCGCGAAGCTGCGTACGCTCTACGACGTGTCGATCGCGCCCGGACGCGAGACACGCCGGGAAGCGGCCGAACACGCCTTCCGTCCTCCCCGAGGCCGGCTGGCGCCCGTTCCCGCCGACGCGCCACCGGTGCAGATGGGTCACCTCGACGCCACCACGCGCGGCGCGCTCGTCGTCTATCAGTCCGACCGCGGCCTGGAAGCGACCGGTGAACCGAACTACGCAACCTGGGAGTCCGTGCTCTCGGCGGTCAGCGCCGACCGGCGCGACCCGAGGCCCTACACATGGGTGTCCGTCTCGGAGTCGATACCGGAGACGCTCGAGGTGCACCGCGGTGACCACGTGGCCCTCAGCGACCCCAGCGAACACGGGCGTGCCCGGAGCCGAAACCGAACAGGGGATCTTCCCGATCTACTCGCGCCTGGTCTCGACGACGATGAGCGGCACCGACGTGGACGGCACCAAATACGTGGTCCCCGATGTGCCCTGGGTCAACTACTTCAACGGCGGCGACGCCGTGCACGGTTACCCGCGTGCCTCCTACGGCTACCCGCAGTCCAACGGCTGCGTCGAGCTGCCGATCGAAACGGCGCAGACGGTCTTCGGCATGCTCGCGCTCGGCGACATCGTCGAGGTGAACGGCTGAGCGGCGCCCCCATCGGCGCGGGGTCCCGCGGGTGAGCACCGGCGGCCCGGCCCAGCCTGCGGGCGGCACCGTCGTGCCCGTCGGCGGCGGTGTGCCCGTGACCGGCCCGGCCGCGGGCGACCGTCACGGGCCGCTGGTGCCGATGATGGTCGCGCTCACGTTCGTCACGGGCGTGGTCGACGCAGCCAGCTACCTGAGGCTGGGGCATGTGTTCGTCGCGAACATGACCGGCAACGTCGTCTTCCTGGGCTTCGCGCTGGCGGGCGCGAGCGGCCTCTCGAGCGCCTCCTCCCTGGTCGCGCTCGCGTCGTTTCTGCTCGGCGCGCTGATCGGCGGTCGCCTGGTCCGCCGAACGCCCGACCATCGCGGGCACCTGCTGCGCGCCGCGACCGCGACCGCGTGCGTGCTGATGGCGGCGGCGCTCGTGGTCGCGCTGGTCGCGCCGGAACCGCTGGACACGGCGGCGCGCTACGCGCTGCTGGTCCCGCTCGCGCTCGCGATGGGTGTGCAGAACGCCGCCGCGCAGCGGCTGGCCGTTCCGGAGCTGACCACCACGGTCCTGACCCGCACGCTCACGGGGATCGGCATGGAGTCACGCCTCGTGGGCGGCCCGGGCTCGAAACTCGGCCGCCGCGGCGTGGCCGTCGGCGCGATGTTCCTGGGCGCGCTGGCGGGTGCGCTGCTGGCGCTGCACGTCTCGGTGGCGGCCGCGCTCGCGCTCGCGCTCGCCGCCGTCGCATGCGTGGGGCTCGCGGTCCAGCGCGCCTCCGCGCGCCGGGACGCCCCGTGGATCCGACCCTGAGCGCACCCGGGGCGAAGCCGCGCCGTTCCAGCCCGCCGCGGCCGGCGGCGGGGCGAGCCGCCGCCGGCTGGGCGGCTACTTGACGGTGAGCTTGCCTTCCATTCCAGCCATCCGGTGGCCGGGGACCGAGCAGTAGAACGTGTAGGTGCCCGGTGCGAGACTCAGGGTCAACGTTCTGGTACCCCCCTGGAAGGTGGGCGTGGCTCCGACCACCGCGCCGGAGGGCGATTCCAGGGTGACGTTGTGGGACAGCGGCGCCATGTTCGTGAAGTTGATGCTGACAACCCCGGCTTTCGCGCTGAGCGAGGTCGTGTTGTATTTCAGCTGCCCTTCCGGGTTGGCCGCGAGGCTCAGCTTCTGCACGGCGCCGGCGGCGCCCGCAGCCGCTTTGGAGACGCTCGTGGTCGCGGCCGCGGCGGGCGTGGTGGCGGCCGCCGCCGGAGTGCTCGACGAGCTGGAGCTGTTCGACGAGCTTCCGCAGCCCGCCAGCGCCAGCACGAGCAGCGCGAGGGCGGGCACCGACGCACGGCGCAGGGATCCCGACTTGGGTTTGGCAGCTGCTGAGAGCCTCACGTTGTGATTCCTCCGTTTCTGGGGGCGGTCTCTTCTGAGGACACCTGCGGGGGCCGAACCTTCCCGGCCGGCGGGACGGCGCCCGTCGGGCTCCCACGATACGCCCCGCCGCGGGCGAGCGCGCGAACGCGCGTCCGAGCTGCCGCTCGATGCCTCAGGGCTCGGTGTGGATGATCACGTCGGCCATGTCGGGGAGTCGCTGGCGGAGCTGCTCCTCGAGCTCGCTGGCGAGGCCGTGGGCCTCGGCGAGCGACTGTCCAGGGGCGACGACGAGGGTGAGGAACAGCACCCGCCCGGCCTCGGTGGAGAGCAGCTCCAGCCGCTCTGGCTGCCTGCCCGTGCGCTCGTGCACGAGCCGGCGGATCTCGCCGCCGGCGGCGCTGTCGGCGTCAGCGTCGGCGGGGCGCTGGGCGAGGGTGCGCTCGAGCGGCTCCAGGTGGGTCTGCACGTCCTCGACGCCGGGCCGCGCGCAGATCGCCCGCTCGACGCGCTCGGCGATCTCGTGCGCCGCGCGGAGGTCGAGGTCGGCGGGGAACTTCAGGTGCAGGGACACGCTCAGCGCGTCGCCCTGCTCGAAGATCGTGATGTCGTGGACTTCCTTGACGAGCGGCTCCGACGAGGGCGATCGCGAGCACACGCTCGCGAAGCTCCAGGCCGCGCGCCCGGGGCTCCACGTGGACGACCACGTCGCTGCCGGGCAACGCAGCCTCCACGGCCTGCTCGACGAGGTCGGCGGACCGGTGTGCCTCGACCACCGCCTGGCCCGCCGGCACGCTCACGACCACGTCGGCGAAGTAGCGGCCGGCAGACTCGCGCAGGCGCAGGCGGCTGAGCTGGATCTCGTCGCCGAGATCGGCGATCGCCCGCTCCGCCGCCGCGCGCGCCTGCAACGGCGTGCGGTCCATCAGCACGTTGGCGTTCTCCAGCAGCAGGCTCCCGGCGGCGGCGAAGATCAGCGCCGCGACGGCCAGCGCTGCGATCGAGTCCGCCTGGCCGAAGCCCGCGTCAACCGCGATCAGGCCCGACCAGCACGACGATCGAGCCCGTCATGTCGGCCGCGAAGTGCAGCGCGTTGGAGCGCAGCGCGGGGCTTCCGAAGCGCCGCGCCGCGCGCAGCGAGACGCTGACCCGGCTGGCGTCGACGAGCAGCGCCACGCGCGATCACCGCGAACTGGTACCAGCGCACGCTGGGCGGAGCCGCGCCGTTGATCAGGTTCCGGATCCCCGCGACGCTCACGAGGATCCCCCCCGCGAGCAGGATCGCCGCCTCTCCCAGCGCGCCGAGGTTCTCCGCACGCCGGTGCCCGTAGGGGTGCTCGGGGTCCGCGGGCCGGCCGCCGAGACGCACCGCGAAGAACGTGAGGGTGGCGGCGATGACGTCGCCGCTGGACTCGATCCCCGCGGAGATCAGTCCGAGGCTGCCGGTTGCCACGCCTACCCCGAGCTTGAGCGCCACCAGCAGCGTCGCCGCCGCGATCGAGGCGATGGTCGTGCGTCGCGGCGTCAGCGCCGTCTCACGCTCGGGTGCCGTGACCATCGCTAGAGCCTATGGTCCTGTACGCACCGGCGGCCGGGCGAGGCGTGCGGTCAGCCGTCGGGAGAAGCACCCGAGCCATGCTGAGTGGCCGGGCGTGCCCGGGCGGCGCGCCCACCGCGCGTGCGGTCGTCAGCCGCGCCGGGCCCCGCTAGTCGGAGGGGTCCTCGTGCTTGCGCACGAGCAGTGGCGCCAGCACCGCCGAGGAGGCGATGCCCACGCAGTTGCGGCAGGCCCCGCCGCAGCATTGCGCGGAGGCCTCGAACCAGCGCGACATGAACGGGAAGACCCTGATCATGCTCGTGCGCCACATACCCACATCGTAGCTCCGCGGCGGGCCGTCCACCAGCCTGCAAGCGGGCTCGGGAACGTCCTCGCCGAGCCCTAGGGTCGGGCGGCGATGTGCGTGCGTCCGCCAGCCCCGTGTGGCACCCCGGCGGCCCCGAGGCCTCGCGGGAGCGTGCCCTCGCAGCCACGCCGCCTGCCGCCGGTTGAGCTGGCCGGCGCGGCGGCGGCCCGCTCAGGCCCCCTGCCCGCTGGGGCGCACGAGCACCTCGTTGATGCTCACGTTGGGGGGCTGTCCGATCGCGTAGAGGATCGCTCGCGCGATGTCCTCGGCGTCGAGCGGTGTGACGCCGGCGAAGCGTTTGGCCATCTGCTGGAGGACCTCCGGGCGGTTGTGGCCCGGCAGCTCGGTGGCGACCGCGCCCGGCTCGATCGTGGTGACGCGCACGCCCATCCCCACGCCCTCCTGGCGCAACGACTCCGAGAACGCCCCGACGCCGAACTTGGTGAGGTTGTAGACGCCCGAACCCGCGCGCGCGACGCGTCCCGCGACGGAGCTCACGTTGACCACGTGCCCCGAGCCCTGCTCGCGCATGATCGGCAGGGCCGCGTGCGTGCAGTAGAGCACCCCGAAGACGTTCGCGTGGATCATCCGCCGCCACTCCTCGGTGGGGGCGTTCTCGATCGGCCCGAGCAGCATCACGCCCGCGTTGTTGACGAGCACGTCGAGGCGCCCGAGCTCCGCGTAGGCGCGGCGCACGAACGCGCCCGCCTGGTCCTCCTCGCCGACATCCGTCTGCAGCGCCAGCACGCGGCCGCCCTCCTGCTCGATCTGCTGGGCAAGCGCTTGGATCTTCTCGGTGCGGCGGGCTGCGAGCGCCACCGCCGCACCCGCGCGGGCGCACGCCAGCGCGGTGGCCGCGCCGATGCCGGAGCTCGCGCCGGTGACGGCGACTACCTGATCCTTCAGAGAGATGGTGGTCATGCGCCGAGCTTATACGGACCGCCTAACGAGCCCCGGATGGCCCGCCGATATCGACCCCGTAGCCACGTTCGCGCTTCTTTAGGCCCGCTTGGGTGTTATCGAGGAGGATCGTTGCCCCGGAGCCCGAGCCAGGCAGGTAGGTGCGCACCTCATGTCGAAACGGGTTTAGAACGCCGCAAACTGGATAATTGACAACGCAACTATCGCGGCGTATAATTCCGACTCCAAGCATCGGATTAGAAGGACGCACATGGCACACTCCCCCGCAGAGACAACCCTCACGCTCCACCCGGCAGCCGCCTCCCCCGACGGCGAGACCGAGAACGACGCCGTCGTGGACGGTCCGGCAGCGGCCGCCGAGCAGCTTGACAGCCCGATTGAGCGGATCGATACAAGCACCCCCGACACGTTCATCCCCGAGTCGGTGGACCAGCTGCTGGCCCACTCCCGCCGCTACCCCCTGCTCACCCCGGCCCAGGAGATCGACCTCGCCCAGCGCATCGAGCGCGGCGACCTCCACGCCAAGGAACTGCTCGTCAACTCCAACCTGCGGCTCGTCGCCTCCAACGCCAGGCGCTACCAGAACCAGGGCCTGCCGCTGGCCGACCTCGTTCAGGAGGGAATGCTCGGCCTGATCCGCGCCAGCGAGAAGTTCGACTGGCGCAAGGGCTTCCGCTTCTCCACATACGCCACGCTGTGGATCCGTCAGGCGATCCAGCGGGGTCTCGAGAACTCCGGTCGCACGATCCGGCTGCCCGTGCACGTGGCCCAGCGTTCGCGCAAGGTGGGTCGCGTGGAGCGCGAGCTGTCGGTGCGCCTCGGACGCGAGCCCACGCTCGAGGAGCTGGCCGATGAGACCGGACTGCCGATCGACCAGGTCGAAGAGGTACGCCACCAGCGTGCGGCGCTCGTCAGCCTCGACCAGCAGATCGGCGAAGACGGCGACACCGCCCTCGGCGACCTCCTGCCCTCGGACGCCGAGGCGCCCGAGGAGACGGCCTGGGACAACGAACGCGAGCGCATCGTCCACCGCGCGATCTCGCAACTGCCGGAAACCGAGCGCAAGGTGCTGACCCTGCGCTTCGGCACCGGCCGCGAGGAGCCCCAGACGCTGACCGCGATCGGCAAGCGACTCGGCTTCTCCGCCGAGCGCGCCTCCCAGCTGGAGCAGCGCGCGCTGAAGAAGCTCGCCGAGTCTCCCGAGCTGGCCGCGCTACGCGAGGCCGCCTAGCAACCCCCTGCTCGCTCGATCCCGGCCGCGACCGACGGCCGGGATCGAGTGCGTTCTCCGCCGTGCGCCGTTTCGAGGGCCTGCGCCGCACGAGTGGCTAGGATCACCTGCATGGGGGATGGCGCGGGAAAGACCCTGTGGGAGCGCACCGTCGAGCTCACGATCTCGGTGGGCGAACGGATCCTGGCCCCGATCGAGCGTTTCATCGGGCGTCGCTCGCTGGTCGGCGATGCGACCTTCTTCCCGGACGACCGCTTCCCCTGGGTCCGGCATATCGAGGAGAACTGGACGGTGATCCGCCAGGAGGTCGAGGCGCTGCTCGAGGTCCAGGCGGACCTTCCCAACTTCCAGGACATCTCCAAGGACCAGATCGAGATCACCGACGACGACCGCTGGAAGACCTTCTTCCTCTACGGCTACGGCTTCGAGGCGAAGCTCGGAGTTCAGATGTGCCCGCGCACCGCCGCCCTGATGCTGGAGATCCCGGGGATGAAGACGGCGATGATCTCGATCCTCTCCCCTCGCAAGCACATCCTCGACCACCGTGGCCCCTACAAGGGCGTGCTGCGCTACCACCTCGGCCTGATCGTGCCCGAGGACGCCGAGAGCTGCCGCATCCGCGTCGGCGACGACGTTCGCCACTGGGAGGAGGGCCGCAGCCTGATCTTCGACGACACCTTCAACCACGAGGTCTGGAACGACACCGACGAGACCCGCGTCGTGCTGTTCGTTGACGTTCTGCGGCCCCTCCCCGCCCCGGACGCGGCGATCAACCGGGCGATCATCAAGGCGATCGGCTACTCGCCGTTCGTGCTCGACGCCAAGCGCAACCAGGAAGCGTGGGAACGGCGCTACCTGGAGCGGCGCCCCGCGCGGCCGCCCGCGACCGCGCCGACGACCTAGATGCTCGAAACGTCCAGGCCGGTCCCCTGCAACAGGGTGTTGGCCTTGGCGTTGAGCATCGTGAACTCCCCGGTGATGATGAGCAGCCCGAGGATGATCATGACGACGCCGCCGACCGCGATGATCACCGGGAAGTGGCGCTTGACCACGGCGAGGGCGAGGGTCATTCGCTCGAATGCGAGTGCGATCAGCAGGAACGGGATCGCCAGGCCGGCGGAGTAGAAGGCCAGCAGCAGGGCCCCGTGGGCGGCCGAGTTGGAGATCGCCGCCTGGGTGAGGATCGCGCCGAGCGTGATGCTCGTGCAGGGCGTCCAGGCGATCGCGAACGCGGCGCCCGCGAGCAGCGGGCCGCCCCGGCCGGCGTGGCGGAGCAGCGTCTCGGAGTGCCACTCGCGGTTGAACAGGTTCACGAACGGCGTGGCGAGGAAGATCAGGCCCATGGCGATGATCACCAGGCCCCCGATCTGCTCGAGCGCGTGTTTGTGGGTGTTGAGCGTCGAGCCGATGACGGTGGCGCTCATCCCGAGCAGGATGAAGATGGCCGAGAAGCTCGCGATGAACAGCAGGCTGGGGACGAGCACCCGCCGCGCGCCGACGCCGTCGTGCAGGTCCGTGGGGGTCACGCCGATGACCGTCGAGAGGTACCCGGGCACGAGCGGCAGCACGCACGGCGAGAGGAACGAGACGAGGCCGGCGGCGAGCGCGAGCGGGATGCCGACACCGGTGGCGGTGTCCGACGAGGAGGAGGCGGCGAGGATCAGGGAGGCGTGCATCAGGATGCGACCTGGGTCAGAGGATCGCGCATCGCGGCCCGCAGCTCGGCCACCTCGCGCTCGAGCCGCGCCACGCGCTCGCGCAGGTCCTGCGCCGGGTCGGCCACCGGCTGCGTCGGCGCGGGCGGGTGGGCGGCGGAGCCGCCCGGCGCCGGCACGGGGCGCTCCTGGCCTAGCTCGCCCCGGGCGGAGGCCGGATCTGGCGCCGTCTGCTCGTGCTCTCCCAGCAGCTGGACGTAGCGCTCCTCCTTCTGGCCGGGGCGGCGCGGAAGCCGCTCGCCGAGGTCGCGTGCGATCAGGCGCTCGAGCGTGTCCTGCACGTCGGTCAGGGCCGCGAACGCGTGCATCCGCTCGGTGCGCTGCTTGAGCTCGCCCGGCGTCTGCGCTCCCCGCAGCATCAGCACGCAGAGGACCGCCTGCTCGCCCTCCTGCATCGGCAGCGCCTCGGCCAGCAGGTGCCGGTACTTGGCGGCCCGGCTGCCGGCGCCGCTGGCCAGCCGCGTGAGACCCCGGCGCTGCAGGCGGTCGAGCGCCTGGCGAATCTCGCCCTCCTGCAGCTCGAGCACGGGATCCCGGTTGGTCGACTGGTTGCAGGCCAGCCGCAGTGCGTTCAGCGAGAGCGGATAGGCGTCGGGGGTCGTGCGCTGCTTTTCCAGCAGGCAGCCGAGCACCCGGATCTCGGTCGGGCTCAGCGCGAGCGCGGGCGCCATCGGCGTTGCGGAGTCGTCGCGGGGCGTGTCATCGCATCTTCGAGGGTACCGAGCGCGTTCGCGCCCGGTGGCGCAGCTCTTCTTAACGATCTCTCACATCGGCTTTCGGGCGCCGTTAGGCGCCCGCGCCACACTCGCCTGGCCTCCCCCGGCTCCTGAGGATCCCGATCGAGAGGAACGACCATGGCACGCATACTCGTCCAGACCAACGACTACCGCACGGTGCTCGACGAAGCAGACGTGGAGCTCGCCGACATCACCCGGCCTGACGCCGACCACGGCCTGCTCGCGCGGCTGGAGCACGCGGTCCGCGACGCCGAGACCCGCCGGCGGCGGCCGCGGACGGGCGTGAGGCATCTGGCCTCGATCGTCCCGGTGAGCGACTACCGGGACGTGCGCGGCTGAGGCGGCCGAGCGCCGCCCGGCGCCCCCGGGAGTCCGCTGCCCCGACGGTAGAGTCATCGGGGTGAGCAGCCAGCCCTTCGGCCAGGGACACGGCGGCGGCGGGGGCCGGCGCAACGCGGCCCCGGAGCTTCGCCCAGAGGACATCCCCGACCGTCCCGTCTCGCTGCGGCGCGTCGGCCGGCTGTTCCACCCCTACCGCCTGCGGCTCGGCCTGCTGCTGGCGCTGATCGTGCTCGGCGCGGTCCTCAGCGTGGCCTCGCCGTTCCTGCTGCGCGAAGCGGTCAACGAAGGGCTGATCGGGCACAACCTGGAACTGCTCACCTGGATGGTCGCGGGCATGATCGCGCTGGCGATCATCAACGGGGTGATCGGCGTGGCGCAGACGTGGATCTCCAACGAGATCGGCCAGCGCGTGATGCACGACCTGCGGGCCGCGGTGTACGCCCATCTGCAGCGCATGTCGCTGGCGTTCTTCACGCGCACCCGCTCCGGCGAGGTGCAGGCGCGCATCGCCTACGACATCGGCGGGATCGACGACGTGGTCACGAGCACCGCGACCTCGACCGTCTCGACCGTCGCGACGGTCACGGCGACGGTCGTCGCGATGTTCGCCCTGAGCTGGCAGCTGACGGTGTTCTCGCTGGTGCTGCTTCCGTTCTTCGTATGGCTCACGCGCCGTGTGGGAAACGAGCGCCGCCGCATCCAGTCGGTGCGCCAGGGCCGCCTGGCGGACATGTCGACGCTCGTTGAGGAGTCGCTGTCGGTGTCGGGGATCCTGCTCGGCAAGACGATGGGCCGCTCCCACGAGCTGGTCGACCGCTTCTCCTCGGAGTCCAGCGAACTGGCCGACCTGGAGGTCCGCGCGCGGATGGCGGGACGGTGGCGGATGGCCTCGGTGCAGATGAGCTTCGCGATCATGCCCGCGGCGGTGTACTGGTTCGCGGGCTACACCAGCGTCCACGGCCAGTCGGTGATCTCGATCGGGACCGTGGTGGCGTTCACGACGCTGCAGACGCGACTGCTGTTCCCGATGCAGCAGCTGCTGTCGGTGGGCGTCGAAGTGCAGACATCGCTGGCGCTGTTCGGGCGGATCTTCGAGTACCTCGACCTCCCGGTGGACATCGTCGAACGCCCCGGCGCCCGCGACCTCGAGGGCGTGCGCGGCGACGTCGAGCTCGAGGCGGTGTTCTTCCGCTACGCCGAGGAGGCCCCGTGGACGCTGCAGGACATCGGCGCGAGGATCCCCGCTGGCACCCGCACGGCGCTCGTCGGGGAGACCGGCTCCGGCAAGACCACGCTCGCATACCTCGTCGCGCGCCTGTACGAGCCCCAGCGGGGCTGCGTCAGCATCGACGGCGTGGATCTGCGCGACATGACGCTCTCCTCGCTGGCGGCGACGGTGGGGCTGGTCTCCCAGGAGACCTACCTGTTCCACGCCTCGATCGGCGAGAACCTGCGCTTCGCCTGCCCCGAGGCGAGCGACCGCGAGATCGAAGACGCGGCCCGGGCTGCCCAGATCCACGACCTGATCGTCTCGCTGCCGGCGGGCTACGACACCCCCGTGGGCGAGCGTGGCTACCGTTTCTCCGGCGGCGAGAAGCAGCGGATCGCGATCGCCCGCACGATCCTGCGCAACCCTCCTGTGCTGGTCCTCGACGAGGCGACCTCGGCGCTCGACACCGAGACCGAGCGCGCCGTCCAGCAGGCGCTCGACGAGCTGTCCCGCGGGCGCACGACGATCGCGATCGCCCACCGCCTCTCCACGATCAGGGACGCCGACCAGATCCTCGTGCTCGACGCCGGGCGGATCGTCGAACGCGGCACCCACGACGAGCTCTCGCTCGGCGGCGGGCGCTACGCGGCCCTGCTCAGCGGGGCGGAGATCGCCGCGGATGGCCCGGCCTCCGCGACGCTGGCCTGAGCAGCCGTCCCCGGCAACGACCGCGGCGCCACGCCCGCTGTGCCTCCAGGCCCACCGTTGCGGCGGCTGCCCCGGCGACAGCGGCCGTCGGCAACCGTCGCCCGCTACGCGCGCGCGTCGATGTTCAGGCGCACGAAGTCGACCACCAGCGGCTCTCCGAGAAGCTCCAGAGCGTCATCGATGAACGGGTCGCGGAGCTCCGGCGGGAGATACTCGAGGTGCGGGGCGAGCGTGATCTGCGAGAGGAACTCGCGCGGATGCTCGGGCCGGGCCGGGGCGGGCGCCAGCCAGCAGTCGGCGGCGGCGAAGCCGGCGGCGAGCAGGCGCTCGCGCGTGACCTCCGCAGAGGGGTAGTTCCAGGGCGCCCGCCAGCCGCGGAGATGCTCGGCATAGGGATCGCGTGCGTGCAGCGGGGCGACCGCGCCGCGCAGACCGTCGATGTTGCCCTCGCCGCCGCACTGCGCCACCAGCCGCCCGCCGGGGCGCAGGGCCGCGCGCAGGCGCTCGAACAGGCGCTGATGGTCGGGGATCCAGTGGAAGGTCGCGGTCGAGAGGATCGCGTCGACGGGCTCCCCGAGGTCGAGCTCGAGCAGGTCGAGGACGCGCACCTCGGCGCGCCCTCCGGGCAGGGCCTCGGCGCCGAGGCGGGCGCTCGCCGCGGCGGCCATCGAGTCGGAGGCGTCGAGTGCAATCACGCGCCCGTGCGGGAGTCGCTCGAGCAGCGCCTGGGTGACGCGTCCGGACCCGCAGCCGGCGTCGATCACGGTCTCCCCGCCGTGCAGCGGCAGGCGCTCGAGCACCGCCAGGCCCATCGCCTCCTGCGGCCCGGAGATGCGGTCGTAGCTGGTTCCGTCCCACTCCAGCGCGGGCATGGCGGCAACGCTACCGGGAGGCGGCCCTGCCGGCGAGCGTGGCGATCGCCCGCGAGAGCGCTCCGCCCTGCCAGGCGATCGGGGAGCGCGGCGGCGGCCCGGCCTCCTCGACGAGCAGCTGTGCACCGGGGATGGCGCCCGCCCACAGCTCGCCGACCGCGAGCGGATGCCCGGGATCGGCCTCGTCGCGGCTGGCGACGAGCAGCGTCGGCACGGCGATCGCGCCGAGCTCGGCGATGTCCACGAAGGGCCGCGAGCGCGGCACCGCTTCCAGGGCGTCGGCGACCGCCTGCGGATGCTCGTGGGCGGACAGGCGCTGGCGCAGCACCTTCTCGGTGACGGCCCGCCACGCCTCGGGCACGGCGGCGAGATCGTAGGCCTCGATGAAGCCCTCCACGCCGCCGTCGCGCAGCCCCGCCGCGAGCGCATCCCAGCGGGCGAGGTCCGCCCCCGCCGTGGCGGGCTCGTACGCCGGGGTGATGAGGGCGAGCGCGGCCACGCGCTCGGGGCTCTGCAGCGCCAGGCACACGGCGGTATGGGCGCCCATCGAGGCGCCCGCCAGGATCGCGCGCTCCACGCTGGCGGCGTCGAGCACGGCGGCGAGATCGGCCGCCAGGCGCTCGTAGCCGTAGTCGCCGTCCGGGGCGGGGCTCGAGCGGCCGTGGCCCCTGGCGTCGTATGCGATCACGCGATGCCCGCCGCGCTGCAGCGCGCGCGAGCCCATCACGACGTAGCGGCGGGTCGCGGTGAGGCCGTGCAGCAGGACGATCGCCGGCCCCTCGCCGTCCTGTTCGCCGGAGAGGGTCAGGCCGCCGGTGGCGACGTTCAGCAGGGCTCCGTGCCGGGGAACCTCGCTCTCCCCGGGCACGCCGCTCAGGCGGGGACGCCCGCGTGCGCGCTCAGCAGCGCGGCGGACCGCTGCGGGCGCTCCCAGAAGAACAGATGTCCGACGCCGTCGAGGATCTCGAGCTCGGAGCCGGGGATCAGCGAGGCGATCAGCCGGGCGTTGGCCACGGGGAGCAGCTGATCCTCGGTGCCGTGCACGACGAGCGTGGGCATCTCGATGGCCCCCAGCCGGGCGCGCGTGTCGTGTTCGGCGATCGCGCGCATCTGCGCCATCACGACCGGCAGCGCGACGGCGCGCTGCTCGGCGATCGCCAGGAAGCGGGCGTAGGCCTCCGCGTCGTCGACCATGCCCGGCGAGATGTTGACCTCCCAGCCGGCCCGCAGCGCGCGCCGGCGATCACCGGACATCATCGCCTCGCCGAGCCGCTGCGTCACCTCGGGTGAGCTCAGCGAGCTGCCCTCGCCGCCGCAGTAGGTGCAGCCGAGCGCGAGCGTGCGCACCATCTCGGGGCGGGCGAGCGCGAGCTCCTGGGCGATCATCCCGCCCATCGAGATCCCGAGCACGTGTGCCGAGTCGAGCTCGAGCGCCGACAGCAGCGCCGCGGCGTCCTCGGCCATCTGCACGATCGTGATGCGTCCGTCCAGCCGCGTGCTGCTGCCCACGCCCCGATGGTCGTAGACGATCAGCTCGAAATGCTCGCGCAGGGGCTCCAGGAACGGCTCGCCCCAGGTGAGGGCGGTGCCGCTCATGCCCATGATCATCAGCAGCGGCGGACCCGAGCCGCTGCGCTCGTAGGACAGCTCGATGCCGCCGGCGTGCGCGATTGGCATGAGCCGATCCTAGCCCCGATCGTCGCGGGCGGGCGCGCGGTGCCCGCTGCCCCCCACCGGGCCGCCTACACCGGGAGCGCCAGCTGCCCCTCCGCGCGCGCGCCCGGGGCCTGCGCCGCGCCCCCCGACGCACCATCGGCGCCCGCCCGCGCCCGCCCGGAGCCGAGTCCGGCGACCCGCACACCGAGCAGGCGCACCGGCCGCGGCGGCGAGTACTCCTCCAGCAGCGCGATCGCCACGCGGCACACCACCTCGGCGTCATCGGTGGCCTCGGGCACCGTGTGCGCGCGCGTGACCGTGGTGAAGTCGTCGAGGCGCACCTTGATGCCGATCGTGCGCCCGCGCCGGCCGTGTGCGGCGAGGCTCGCGCACAGCTCCCGCGCCATCCGCCCGAGCGCCCCTCGCAGCGCGCCGGGATCGCTCATGTCGGTGTCGAAGGTGCGCTCGCGCGACTCCGAGACGACCTTCCTCGCGGCGCCGACCTCGCCGTCGTGTTCGAAGCGCGCGCGCCTGCCGAGATCGCGGCCGAGGTTCGCGCCGAAGCGCTCGACGAGCATCCGCTCGGGCGCCGAGCCGACGGCCGCGAGCGTCGTCAGCCCCAGCGCGGCGAGGCGCTCGACGGTCTTCGGCCCGATGCCGGGGATCAGGCCGGGCGAGGAGGCGGCGAAGCGCGCGCAGGCCCGCTCGCGATCGAGCACGACGAACCCCGCGGGCTTCTCCGCGTCGGATGCGACCTTCGCGACGAGCTTGTTCGGCCCGATCCCGGCCGAGCAGGTGAGGCGGGTCTCGGAGCTGATCTCGGCGAGCAGGCGCCGGATCGCCGCGCGCGGCGAGTAGAGCCCCTCGAGATCGAGGTAGGCCTCGTCGAGACCGACGACCTCGACGCGCTCGACGTGCGCGCGCACGATCGCCATCATGCGCGCCGACACCTCACGGTATGTGGCGAAGTCGGGCGGCAGGAAGACGGCGTCGGGGCACAGGCGCCGTGCCCGCGCGGCGGGTATCGCCGAGCCGACGCCGTACCGCCGCGCCTCGTAGCTCGCGGTGGTGACGACCGCGCGCGGCCCGCTGCCAGCGACGACGACGGGCCTGCCGCGCAGCTCGGGGTGGCGCAGCAGCTCGACCGAGACGTAGAAGGCGTCCGCGTCGAGGTGGGCAACGCGGAGCTGCGGGCGCCCGGCCGTGTCCATCGATCGAATCTAACGCGCGCGGCGGCGTTCCCCCGGCCGGCTCCGGACACGCCCGGCACCGCAGTCCGTCGCCGTTGTCAACCCACCGGCCGTCGCCCGCCGGCCACTCTGGGGTACGCTTCCTGTCAAGCGCCGTGGACCTCACCTTCACCTCCCAACAGACCGCTTTCCGCGAAGAGCTGCGCGCCTGGCTGGGCGAGAACCAGCCCGAGCCCGAGCCCGCGGAGATGACCGACGACGCCGAGTTCGCGCGCCGGCGCGACTGGCAGCGGCGCCTGTACGACGCCGGCTGGGCGGCGCCGAGCTGGCCGACCGAGTACGGCGGACGCGGCGCCACGCCGACCGAATCGGCGATCTACTTCGAGGAGATCGGCCGGGCGCGCGTGCCCTTCTCGGCCAACACCCTCGGCCTGCTGCTGGGCGGCCCCACGCTGATGGTGTGGGGAACGCCGGAGCAGAAGGAGCGCTACCTCCCCCCCATCCTCTCGGCCGAGGAGATCTGGTGCCAGGGCTTCTCCGAGCCCGACGCCGGCTCGGACCTGGCCGCGCTGAAAACCCGTGCCGTCAAGGAGGGCGACGAGTGGGTCGTGACCGGCCAGAAGGTGTGGACCAGCGGCGCGCAGTACTCCAAGTGGTGCATGCTCGTGGCCCGCACCGACTCCGAGGCGGCCAAGCACAAGGGCCTGACGTACTTCCTGCTGGACATGGAGCAGGAGGCGGTGCAGGTGCGCCCGCTGCGCCAGATCACCGGCGAAGCCGAGTTCAACGAGCTGTTCATCGAGGAGGCCCGGATTCCCGACGCCAACGTCGTGGGCGGCGTCGGCAACGGCTGGAAGGTGGCGCTGACGACCCTCATGAACGAGCGCGCCGGGCTCGGGTTCGCGCTCGGCATCCGCCTGCGCCAGCTGCTCGATGATGTGATCGCCCACGCCGCCGAGCGCGGCCTGCTCGAGGACTCCCTGTACGCCGACGCGCTCGCCGAGATGCACGTGCGCTGCGAATCGGTGCGGCTGCTGGCCTGGAAGGGGCTCACCGACGCCGAACGCTACGGGCAGCCCGGGCCGGAGGGCTCGCTGGTGAAGTGGCTGTGGTCTGACACCAACCAGCGCCTGACCCAGCTCGCGATCGACATCATCGGACCCGAGGCGCTGACCGCCGGGACGAGCTGGAGCTACGAGTTCCTGCGGGCGCGCGGGAACACGATCGAGGGCGGCACGACCGAGGTGCTGAAGAACATCGTCGCCGAGCGCGTGCTCGGGCTTCCGCGGCTGAAGGTGGCGGCGTAGATGTCCGTCGATTGGCTCCGCCCCTGCCGGGGCTGCGCCGGAGGGGTGGCCTAGAGCATGGACTTCGGACTGACCGACGACCAGCGCGAGATCCAGCGCACCGCGCGCGACCTGCTCGCCGGGCGGGCCTCCCCCGCACGGGTCCGCGAGCACGCCGAGGCGGGACGCCTCGACGCCGAGCTCTGGCGGGAGCTCTCCGAGCTCGGCTGGCCGGGAATCGCGATCCCCGAGGAGTACGGCGGCCAGGGCCTCGGCCGGATCGAGCTGTCGATCCTCTGCGAGGAGCTCGGCCGCACCGTCGCGCCCGTGCCGTTCCTGCCGAGCGTGCTGGCCGCGACGCTGATCGAGGCCGCCGGGTCGCCCGAGCAGCGCGGGCGCTGGCTTCCGGGACTCGCATCCGGCGAGGCGATCGGCGCGCTCGGGTCCGCGGTCGACGGCGTCGCGGAGCTCGTGATCGGTGGCGCCGACGCCCAGGTGATCTTGCTGATCGACGAGGACGGCGGCGGCCGGGTGCTCGCCGCCGAGGACGCCGAGGTGACACCCCTCGCCTCGGTCGACCCGACGCGCTCGGCGGCACGCGTCGCCGCCGCGGACGCCGGTGAGGCGCTCGCCGAGGATGCCTGCATCGGGATCGGCCGCGGCCTCGTGGCGATCAGCTCCGAGCTCGTGGGCGTGTGCGACCGGGCGCTTGAGATGACCGTCGCCTACGTCAAGGAACGCAAGCAGTTCGGTGTTCCGGTCGGCTCCTACCAGGCGGTCTCGCACCGCTGCGCGCAGATGCTGCTCGACACCGAGAAGGCACGCTCGACCACAGCGTTCGCGGCGTGGGCCGCCGACTCCGAGCCCGAGCGGCTGGCGGAGGCGGCGGCGATGGCCAAGGCGGCCGCCTCGGACGCCGGCCGCGAGGTCACCGCCAGCGCGATCCAGGCCCACGGCGGCATCGGCTTCACATGGGAGGCCGATGTGCACTGGCTCTACAAGCGGGCGCACATCGACGCCGCCCTGCTCGGCGGCGCCAAGCGCCACCGCGCGCGCCTGGCCGAGATCCTCGCCGAGCAGATCAGCGCCTCAGCGGCCGCCTGAGCGGACGCGCCGCCTAGCTCGTCTGCGCCGGCTGCACCGGGCTGTTGGCGCGCGCCCAGGCGATGATCTTCGCGCTGCCGTTCACCGTCGAGCCGTCGGGCAGCACGAGCACCGGAAGCTGCTCCTGGCCGCTGATCGCCTTCAGCTCGGGGCGACGGCCCTTCGTGAACAGCCCGAACGGTATGCCTTTGGCGAAGACGATCTTCTCGAAGTCGTGGCCGGAGTCCCGCAGGGCCGCCTGGGCGCGCCGGCAGGCGTGCGGTTTGGGGCCGCCTTCGTCGATGTGGCAGACGTACAGGGTCAGCTTCTCGGGCATCTCGACACCGCCTCGCTCGTTGGATCGCAGCCAACAGGCTACCCCGCGGGCGGGCCATCGGCCGGTCCCGGAGCGGGTCGTGCAGCCCGCCGCGCGCTAGGGTCGCCCCATGTCGAGCCACGCGGCGTTCCTGCGCGGGATGAACATCGGCGGACGGCGCATCACCAACGAGCAGCTGCGCGAGCTGTTCACGGCGCTCGGCTTCTCCGAGGTGGCGACCTTCCGCGCCAGCGGCAACGTCGTGTTCCGGGCGGGCGGCCAGCCGGAGCGCGAGCTCGCGCGGCGCGTCCAGGAGGGCCTGGCCGGGGCGCTCGGCTACGAGGTGCCCGCGTACGTGCGCTCCGCCGAGGAGGTCCGCGGCATCGCGGCGCACCGTCCCTTCGAGGCGGAGATCGTGAGCTCCTCGGGGGGCAAGCTCCAGGTCGGCCTGCTGTCCGAGGCGCCGTCGGCGAGGGCGCGGCGCGCGGTGCTGGCTCTCGCCGGCGAGGATGATCTCCTGGCATTCGGCGAGCGGGAGCTGTACTGGCTGCCGAGCGGCGGCATCCTGGACTCGCCCCTGGACCTTCCCGCGATCGCGCGCCTGATCGGTGCGATGACCGTGCGCACTAAGGGAACGATGGAGCTGCTCGCCGCAAAGCACCTGGCCCCGCCGGCCGAGTAGCGAGAGGAGCGCCGTCCCCGCGCGGCGCGATGGCTCCTCCCCGCGCGGCGCGATGGCTCCTCCCCGCGCGGCGCGATGGTTCCTCGGCGCGCGGCTTGGGTAGGCTCCCGGTACAAACGCGAGCGAGGAGGGAGCCGTGGTCGAGCCGTACCCGAGGGGGCGTAATCCGTTTGATCAGAGCGGGGTCGTGCGCGACGCGAACGGCGTCGCCCACTACACCGACCTGCCGAGCTCGCTGATCGACATGCTGCGCACCAGCGTCGAGCGTGACGCGGGCGCGACTGCGCTGCTGGAGGTGGGCGGGCGCGAGCTGAGCTACGGCGAGCTCTGGGAGCGTTCTGCGCGCGTGGCGGGAGGCCTGGCGGCGGCCGGCGTGCGACACGGCGACCGTGTGGCGATCCGCCTCGGCAACGGGCTGGAGTGGGCGCTGGCGTTCTTCGGCACCCAGATGCTGGGCGGGATCGTGGTGCCGATCAACACCCGCTTCACCGAGGAGGAGGTGGCCTACGTGGTGGGCGACTCCGGGTCGGTGTACACGTTCGAGCCGGACGGCGAGCTCCCCGACGGCGATCCCGCACCCGCCGCGGACCTCGGCCACGACGACGTCGCGGCGATCTTCTACACGAGCGGCACGACGGGCTTCCCCAAGGGTGCGATGACATCGCACGGCAACTTCCTGACCAACAGCGAGAACGCGATCCGCAGCCTCGGCGCGGACCGCTCCGAAGGCCCGGACATCTCCACGCTGGTGTCGGTGCCGATGTTCCACGTCACGGGCTGCAACAGCCAGCTGATCCCGCTGCTGCAGGTCGGCGGCAGGGTCGAGATCCTCTCGGGGCCGCTCGACTTCGACGGCTTCTTCACAGCCGTGGGCGATCACGGCGTCAACCAGCTGGTGTCCGTGCCGGCGATCTACCACGCGGTGCTGCGCCACCCCCGCTTCGCCGAGCTCGACGTCGACCACGTGCGCTGGGTCTCCTACGGCGGCGCCCCGATCGCCGAAAGCCTCGTGCGCAGCCTGCAGCAGGGCGTTCCCCAACGCGCGCGTGGGCAACGGCTTCGGTCTCACCGAGACCTCCTCGCTGAGCACCTTCCTGCCCCACGAGGAGGCGGCCGAGCACGCCGACTCGGTCGGCTTCGCGATGCCGGTCGTGGACCTCGCGATCGACGAACCCGACCCCGAGACGGGCGTCGGGGAGCTGCTCGTGCGCGGGCCCAACGTCGTGCAGGGCTACTGGAACAAGCCTGAGGCCAACGCCGAGACGTTCGTCGACGGCTGGCTGCACACCGGCGACCTCGCCCGGCTGGACCCCGACGGGCTGCTCTACATCGTCGACCGCAAGAAGGACATGATCAACCGCGGCGGCGAGAACGTCTACTCGATCGAGGTCGAAAACGTGCTCGCCGGGCGCCCCGGGCGTGGGCGAGGCGGCGGTCGTGGCGGTGCCCGACGAGATGATGGGCGAGAAGGTCGGCGCGGTGCTCGTTCCGAGCGCGGACGGCGCGCTCGACGTGGAGGCGGTGATCGGGTACTGCCGCGAGCATCTGGCCGACTTCAAGGTGCCCCAGTACGTGGCCGTGCGCGAGGAGCCGCTGCCGCGCAACCCGAGCGGGAAGCTGTTGAAGACGAGCCTGCGCGAGCAGACACCATGGGGCGCGCCCCTTCGCTGACCTAGGAGGCCGTAGATGCCGGATGTACAGACAGTGCAGGGCGCCGTCGACGCCGATCGCCTGGGGATCGTGCTCGCGCACGAGCACGTGCGCTTCCGCGACGAGGCGGTGGCGGTGGAGTGGCCGAGCCGCTACGACGAGCAGCTGGAGCTCGACGCGGCGCTGGAGGCGGTCGAACGCGGCCAAGGCGCACGGCGTCGCCGACGATCGTCGACCCGACCGCGATGTTCGGCGGGCGCGACGTGCGCTTCATGAAGCGCGTGGCCGACGAGACCGGCGTGCAGATCGTGGCCTGCACGGGCATCTACAGCTACGACCATCTCCCCCACTACTTCGAGAACCGCGACGTGGACGTGATGGCCGACCACTTCGTCGAGGACATCGAAACGGGCATCCAGGGAACCGACATCAGGGCCGCCTTCCTGAAGTGCGCCGCCGACGCGCCGGGAGTGACCGAGCACGTCGAGAAGATCCACCGCGCGGTGGCCCGCGCGAGCGTGCAGACGGGGGCACCGATCATGGCCCACTCGATGCCCGCGGTGCAGACCGGCCCCCGCCAGGTCGAGATCTTCAAGGAGGAGGGCGTGGATCTCTCGCGGGTGCAGATCGCGCACTGCGGAGACACCGACGACCTCGCCTACATCGAGGGCGCTGATCGACAGCGGCGTGTACGTCGGTCTCGACCGCTACGGCCTGGAGATGTACCTGCCGATCGACAAGCGCAACGCCACCGCCGCCGAGCTGATCCGGCGCGGGCACGCCGAGCGCCTGATGATCTCGCAGGACTTCTGCGCGACGATCGACTGGTTCCCGCCGGAGGCGGCGGAGGTCTTCGAAGGCAGCGGCGCGATCCGCAACTGGTCGATGACGCTCGTCTTCGAGGAGGTCGTGCCCGCCCTGCGCGAGCTGGGCGTGATGGACGACGCTGTCTTCGAGACGATCTTCCGCGACAACCCGCGCCGCTGGCTCACCGGCTGAGGGGCTGAGGCGCCAGCGGCGATCGCGATCCGCGCGCGGCCCTCCGCGGCGCACGTGGAGCGTCAGCAGGGGCGTTGAGTCAGACGGGCGCGTGCGCCGTCAGACGGGCGCCTGCAGCAGTCCGGGCCCCTCCGCGACGGCCTGCACCTTGTTGACGGCGGGGTTCGCTGGGCGCGCCGACAGGCGCGCCTCCGGCAGCGCTCCGCAGAGCGCGAGCGCCTCCTCGGCGTCGAGGCGCGGGTCGAGCCATGCCTGCTGGGCCTCGCGTTCGGCCAGCACCACGGGCATGCGGTCATGGATCCCGGCCGCGACCGCGGTTGGGCGAGGAGTCGCAGGTCAGCAGGGCGATGCTGTGGATCCACCCTCCGTCGACCTTGGCGGGCGTCCACAGGGCGGCGAACGCGAACGGGACGCCGCCGTCGACCTGGAAGAAGAACGGCTGGCGCGGCCGCGCCGCGCTTCTCGGGTTTGAGCCACTCGAACCAGCCGTCGGCGAGCTGCAGTGCGCGCCTTTCGCCGCGCGGGATCAGCCTGCGGTAGGCGGGCCTGCTCGTGACCGTCTCCATGCGCGCGTTGATCATCAGCGGATGGCCCTTGATCTCCGTCGCCCAGGAGGGGACGAGCCCCCAGCGCATCATCTCCGCGTGCTGCTCACGGCCCTTGGGCGCGACGATCGCAAGGACCTCTTCGGTGGGAGCGATGTTGTAGCGGCCCGTACCCTCCGGACCGGGGATCGGCACCCGGAAGCGATCATTGAGCTCCTCGGGGCCGGTGGTGTTGGTGTAGCGGCCGCACACACCACCGAGCATATGCGCCGTGGCCGAATGTCCGATTGCGGGCAGCGGGTGCGTGGGTGGCTCGTGGGGCACGGTCGGTCGAGGCGGAAGAACAGGAGAAGAAGCGGCTCCTTGACCTAACCATCGATGGGGTGAGGGAAGCCCCTGCGCCGGCCCGGTGGCCGCGCGCACGGGCCGGCCGCCGGTCCAGCCGGTAGAGGACGTGGGGGAGAGGCGGCTCCCGGCCGCGAGCGCCGGATGCGGGAAGTCCTCGGCCGGGTCGCGGCGCATCCCCAGACGCTCCATCAGCCTGCGCGAGCGCAGGTTGATCGCCGCCGTGTAGGAGACGAGCGGCGAGAGCCCGAGATCCCGGCCGCGGCGCGCCGCGAGCACGGCGGCCTCGTGTGCCAGCCCTCGGCCCCAATGCTCGCGCGCCAGCCGCCAGCCGAGCTCCACCGCGGGGGCGAACGGAAGCCCGGGATCGACGTCCTCGAGTCCTACGAACCCGATGAACGGGGCCTCGCCGGGTAGCTCCACCGCCCACAGGCCGTAGCCACGGGCCGCGATGCCGGCGTCGATGCGCGCGGCCAGCGAGACGCTCTCCACGGGAGCGAGCGTGGACGGGAAGTACTCCATCACGACGGGGTCGGCGTTCATCGCGGCGAACGGCTGCAGATCGGTATCCCGCCACCGGCGCAGCAGCAGGCGGGCGCCGCGCAGCGATGCCTCGCCGCTCACCTGCCCGATCCCGCACCCGGCGCCGGCGCCGCGGCCGGCTCCGGCGGTCCGGCGGCGTGAGCCACCCAGGACGGCGTCCCGAGCGGCGGATGCGGGCGGTGCGAGGCTAGGGAAGCAGCCTGACGGGCAGTGTCTTGAGCTGGTTGACGAACGGCGACTCCACGTACACCGGCGTGCCCTCGATGCTGCATCTCGGGATAGCGGCGGAGCGTCTCCTCGAGCATCACCTTGAGCTCGAGGCGGGCGAGCGCGGTGCCGAGGCAGAAGTGCCGGCCCCCGGCGCCGAAGGCCTGGTGCTCGGCGCGTCGGCGCAGATCGAAGCGGTCGGCATCCTCGTAGCGGGTCTCGTCGCGGTTGGATGAGACGTACCACATCACCACCTTCTCCCCCTCGTGGATCTTCTGGCCGTGCAGCTCGGTGTCGCACGTGGCGGTGCGGCGGAAGTGGGCGAAGGCCGGGAACATCCGCAGCGACTCCTCCACCGCGTCGGGAATCAGGGCCGGATCCTCGATCAGCAGCTGCCGCTGCTCGGGGTTCTCCATCAGCGCGCGCATGCCGCTGCAGTAGGTCGCCTTGGTGCTGTCGTTGCCCGCCGCGACGAGCAGGAAGAAGCCCATCACGATCTCGTGCTCCTCGAGTTTCTCGCCGTCGACCTCGGCGTGCACGAGCACGCTGGTGAGATCGTCGGTGGGAGTCTCGCGCCGCGCGGCGATCAGCCTCCCGCAGCGTTCGAAGATCTCCGGGATGTCCTTCCCGAGCACGCCATCGATGCCGTCGGGGTTGATGTCGGCGTCGCCGGAGGCGAGCGTCGAGTTCATCAGCCGCGCCCAGGCCGCGTCATCCTCCGGGGGGATGCCCATGAAGGAGCCGATCACGCGCGAGACGACCGGCTGGGCGACGTCGTTGACGAGGTCGCACTCCTCGCGTCCCTCCAGCCGGTCCAGGACGTCGAGCACGATCGCCCTGATCTCATCCTCGTGGGCGGCGATCCGCTTGGGCGTGAAGCCGGCCTGGAAGAGCGCCTTGATGCGGTCGTGCTTGGGCGGGTCCATGCCGATGAACATCGCCCTCGTGAGCTCCAGCGGGAACACCGCCGAGGCGGCGGTGATGCCGCCGCGTTCGGAGGAGTAGGTGCGGTAGTCGCGGCTGACCGTGTGGACGTCCTCGGCGGTCGTGACCGACCAGAAGCCATCCTCGCCGGGGAACTGGCTGATCGATGCCGACCAGTGCACCGGGCAGCGGCCGCGGAGCTCCTTGAAGAGCTCATACGGCGGTCCGTCCAGCCATTGCTCGGGGTCGCCCACCAGGACATGCTCGAGATCGCTGCCAACCGCCGCCATCCGGACCTCCGTGATTGTTGCCACAAGGACGCTCGGCCCGATGATACTGGCCGCAGGGCCAGCCTGGGGGTCGATCCGCGGATGGCCGCGCCGGAGCCGGGCCCGGCTAGGAGTCCGTCGCGGACCCGCGCCGGGTCTCGCCCTCGACGACGAGCTCGGCCACGGTCAGACGGCCGACCCTGAGCTCGCCGATCTCGAGCTTCCCCACCGCGCCTCGGCCGACTGCCAGCCGCCCGACCGCGAGGCGACCGATCGCCAGCGCTCCGACGGCGAACGCCCCGAGGGCGACGGCGCCGACCGCGACGGCGCCGGTGGAGGATGCGATCGGCGCGAGCCGGCACCGGAGCTCAGCCGCCACCGACCGGCGTCTCCGAGACGGGCGGCAGCTGGAGCGAGCGCCCGGCGAAGGCGAGCATGCTGCCGAGGTGGGCTTCGACGGTTTCCAGGCTGTGTTCCCCGGGGTAGATCGCGCTGTCCGCGCGCGCGCCGTCGGTGCGCAGCGCTGCCGCGAACGGCGGGTCCTCGGCCGGGTTGGCGATGTGGTCGGATTCGGCCCCGTAGACGAAGGCGTGGAGCCCCAGCCGCGAGATCACCGGCCGGTCGGCGTGCAGCTCGCCGCCGAGCCCGTTGAAGAACCCGAGCCAGCTCTCGACGACCCCGAAGCGGTAGGGGTTGCCGAGTGCAACGTTCATCGCTCCGTAGCCGCCCATCGAGTCCCCGGCGATCGCGCGCGCCCCGCGCGTGGCGATCGTGGGCAGCATCCGGTCGATGAGTTCCTGGACTTCCAGGACGTAGCTCTCGTAGTGCAGGCTGCCGTCGTTGCGCCAGTTGTTCGCGCCCCTCCCCCCCTGGATCATCACCGCGATCAGCGCGGGGATCTGGTGGCTCGAGATCAACCTGTCGAGTTCCCTGGGCACGCCGATCTGCAGGAACGCGGTGGCGGGCTGGTCGTTGCCGTGCAGCAGGTAGAGCACCGGATAGCGCGGGGCGGGCGCGCCGGTGAAGCCCGGCGGCAGGTACATGTAGAAGGAGCCCTCGGCGTGCAGCGCGGCCGAGGCGAAGCTGGCCTTCTCCACGATCCCGCCCGCCTCGTCGGTGCTGACCCAGCGCGGCGTCGGCGGTGGTGCGCGCCTGACCGCGTCCACGCGAACGCCCGGCGCGAACTCCGCCGCGGCGGTCGCCGGAGCGGCCCGCAGGCCGGCCAGGCGCTCCAGGTCGAGCGGGCCCTTGATCGCGATCGCGACGGACGCGGCCGCAAGCGCGCTTAGTAGCGCCCCGGCGGCCAGGCGGCGCGCGCGGACGCGCTCGGGTGCCCAGGTGCCGGCGGCGGGCACGGCCGCCAGCGGCTCACGGCGCGGAGGGAAGGCCGGCACCCACGGCGGCGGCAGCACCTCGGCGGCCGCCGTGCCGGGCCAGCTCCAGTCCCCCAGGCTCTCCATCCAGACCTGGGCACGGGTTGTCTTGCGCGCGGCCGACATCCAGCAGATTGAATGAGGCCCGGGGCCGAAACCCAACCCCTGCACGAAGCCGCCCACGGGGCCCCGCGCCGGGCCTGCCGCCGGGGGCGGGGCGCCGCAGCGCCACCGCCTCGCCCGCGCGGCCCGGTCGGGGGCAGCGCGGGCGCGGCGGGTCCCAGCTCAGCGCGTGCTCCACACCTCGCCGGTGCCTTCGAACCCGAGCGCCTCCTTGGTCGCTTCGGTGAGGTCGAATTCGCGACCGGCGACGTAGGGCCCGCGGTCGACGACCGGCACGCGGATGCTGCGGCCGCCGTAGCGGAGCGTGACGAGCGTGCCGCAGGGGAGCGTCTTGTTGGCGACGCCGAGGGTGCTGCTCGTGAGCGTCCCGCCGCAGGCCATCGTCCCGCCCCCGCCGTACCACGAGGCGTCGGCGATGCGGTAGATGTTGAGCGTGCCCAGGCGCCGGCGGGAGGCAAGGTCGAACGGGTCGCCGGTGAAGCGCACCCGGACGAGGCGGCTGCCGAGCGTGCGGGCGGTGAAGGCGATCTCAAAGCGGCCCCGTGCGCCCGTGCGGGCGTGTGTGACGGTGCCCCAGCCGTGGCTGCCGAGCGCCTGCAGGATCACCGTCCGGCGGGCGAGTCCTGTCCCGCCCGCGCCCGTGAGCCTGCCGGTGACGGTGGCCCGGCTGCCGTCGAGGACGTTCAGGCGGGTTACGCCGACGCGCAGCGCGGTGTGCGCGGGCGTGAGCAGGTTGGTGGGCGAGCCGAAGCCGGCTCCGAGAGGCGCCAGTGGCAGCGCAGGCGGAGCGGGTGGGGCGGGTACGAGCATGAGACCTCCTTGCTTTCCGCCTACGGGGTTAGCTGTCGGGCTCACGGCCGGCGGGCACGCGAACCGGACGCGTGTCAGCCGGGCGTTACGGCCTAGCAAGGCCGATTCGCCCCAGCCGGCTCGCTTTCAGCGATCCGGCGGTGGTTCCCCCGCTCGCCCCCATCCACGGGAGCGACTCGGCGACTCGAACAGTCGTTCGTAGGTTAGAAGGTGGCCTGAGACGTTCTGTGTGACCGCGGTCACGCTTATACCCTGTCTGTATAAGTCCTGCTAGGCTGGCGCGATCGCCGTAGAAACCGTGTTCGGCCTGCTCTCGACCGCCGCTCTGCTGCTCGGCCTGCTCCTGCTCGCGGCCTTCCTCTCACCGCCGCTGCGGCACTGGCTGGCGCGCCACGGCTCGCGCGTGTCGCCGCGCCTGGGCCGGCTGTTGCGCGATGGCATCGGGGAACCGCGTGACTGATGCCGGCCACGCGGACGCCGGGCCGGCGCGCCACCCCGAGACCCACTACCCGCTCACGGAGCTCCTCTGCGAGTTCCCGGACGAGGACGCGTGCCTGGACTGGCTCTGGCGCACCCGGTTCGCGGTGGACGGGGAGACCGCCTACTGCGCCGTGTGCGGGCGCGACCGGAGGTTCAGACGCTACCGGACGGCTCAGCGCCGGCGCTCATGGACCTGTACCGGCTGCGGCAGGCACCGCTCGGTGACCGCCGGGACGATCTTCGCGGGCTCGGCGACGCCGCTTGACCTCTGGTTCTACGCCTTCTATCTGATGGCCGCCACGCGCTGTGGCATCTCGGCCAGGCAGCTGGAGCGCGAGCTCGGCGTCACCTACAAGACCGCCTGGCGGATGTTCAACAGCATCCGCGAGGAGCTGTTGGGCTACGACGTCGAACGGGCACGCGTATCCGCCGCCCTCGACGGCGGCGCGGCGCGCGAGCCGCCGGGCGCGCCGCCGGCGCCCGAGCCGGCGAGCGTGCCGGCGGCGCCCGATTCCGGCGACGGTCGGGCCCGGGACCTGCGTGCGGCCCGCTCGAGCGCTCCGAGCACGTCCTCCCTGCCGGGTACCGGGATCCGCACCGGGTCATAGGGACGCCCCTCCCGGTCCCTGCCGCGCGGCTGCGTGGCCTGGGTCACGGCGGCCCGGCTGAGCGCCTCGAGTTCCTCCTCGCTCGGGGCTTCGGCGTTGAGGACCTCGAGCGCCCGCTCGTGGTCGGCCGCCTCGACATAGATCTCGCGTGCGGCCGCGGCAGCGAGCCGGATCCCCCGGCTGCTCATCTGCGGCACGGATCGGATACCGGCCTCCGCCAGCCACTCGCCGACCATCTCGGCCTCCGCCTCACCGCCAACCGTGGTCAGGATCTTCAGCTCGCCGGGCATGCCTGCAGCAGCGTAGCGTCCGCGGGCGCAAATCTTTTCGCCTCCGTCGTTGACGCAGGGGCCGCGAGCAGGCAGAATCGCCTCGGATGGCCAACCCCGACCGGCTCACGGCGCTGGACTCGACGTTCCTGCACCTCGAGGACCACTCGGCGGCGCACATGCACGTGGCGATGGTGATGGTGTTCGACGGACAGGCCCCCACGCTGAGAGAGCTGATCGACCACGTGCAGGCGCGCCTGCACCTGGTGCCGCGCTACCGCCAGCGGCTGGCGTACGTCCCACTCGGACAGGGCCGGCCCGTGTGGACCGACGACCCCCACTTCAACCCCTACTACCACATCCGCCACACGGCGCTGCCCAAGCCCGCCGACGACGCGGCGTTGAAGCGGCTCGCCGGGCGGCTGTTCTCCCAGCGCCTGGATCGCTCCAAGCCGCTGTGGGAGATGTGGCTCGTGCAGAGCATGGCCGGCGGGCGCTTCGCGCTGATCGCCAAGACCCACCACGCCCTCGTCGACGGGGTCTCGGGCGTGGACATCACCACCGTCCTGTTCGACACCGCGCGCGAGCCCGCGCCGATCGCGCCCCCGACGCCGTGGAGCGCCAAGCCGCTGCCGGGGCCGGCGAAGCTGCTCGGAGAGGCGCTGCTCGAGCGCTCGACCGTTCCGGGCGAGATGACGCGGGGAGCGCGCGCGCTGCTGCGCGCCCCGCGCAAGGCGCTCGGCCAGGTCAAGGACGGGCTCGCGAGCATCGGCGCCACGACGCTCGCCGGCATCAACGCGCCGGCGCCGCCGAGCCCGTTCAACGTCGACATCGGGCCGCATCGCCGCTACACCTACCTCGACGCGGACCTCGAGCGCCTGAAGGCGATCAAGGACTCGCTCGGCGGGACTCTCAACGACGTCGTGCTCGCCACGGTCGCACTCGGGCTGGGACGCTACCTTCGCGCCCAGGGCGAGAACACCGAGGGGATGGTGCTGAAGGCGATGGTGCCCGTGTCGGTGCGCACCAAGGCCCAGCGCGGAGCGCTCGGCAACCAGGTCGCGGCGATGTGGGCCCCCCTCCCGGTCGGGGTCGAGAACCCCGCCGAGTGCCTGGCGCAGATCTCGACGGCGATGGCCGAGCTCAAGAGCTCCGGCCAGGCGGTCGGCGCGCAGGTGCTCACGAACCTCGCCGGGTTCGCGCCGCCGACGATCCTCAGCCAGGCCGCCCGGCTGCAGGCGCGCCAGCCGTTCTTCAACCTGGTCGTGACCAACGTCCCCGGGCCGCAGATCCCGCTCTACCTGCTCGGGCGGCGGCTGGAGCTGCTCTATCCGGTGGTCCCGCTCGCCCAGCGCCAGGCGCTTGGAATCGCCGTCATGAGCTACGACGGCCACCTCGGGTTCGGGCTCCTGGCCGACTACGACGCCCTGCCCGAGCTGGAGTCGATCGCGGGCGATCTGCGCTCGGCGATCAACGCCCTCGCTCGAGCCGCAGGCGTTCGCTCGGTTCCCGGTCCGCGGGCCGCCGGCCGGAGGGCATCGCCGCGCAGGACCGCGGCGCGGTCCGCTGCGGTGCAGGCCTCCAACGGCCGCGCCCCGGCGGGCGAGCCGGCCGGCGCCGGCTGAGCGGACCGGAGCGCCGATCGCGACCACGGGCGCATCTCGCCCGCGGCCGGAGCACGTAACCTTCGCCGATGGTCTTCGCGGCCGGACACATGCGAGCTCACCGCCGGCCGGCCGCGCGCGGCGGTGCCGGCGCGCCCCCACCGTCGACGTCCGCCACCGCATAGCGCGACGTGCGCCTGGCCCTCTGCCAGATGGACGCGACCGTGGGCGACATCGCGGGCAACGCCGAGCGCATCGGCGAGGGGCTGCGCGCGGCCCGCGCGGCAGCGGCGGAACTCGTGCTGTTCCCCGAGCTGGCGCTCACGGGATACCCGCCGGAGGACCTGCTGCTGAAGGAGCACTTCCTCGCCGACGCCCGCTCGGCGCTCGATGCACTCGCCGCCGAGGCCCGCGGGATCGTCGCGGTGGTCGGCTTCCCCGAGCGCGCCGAGGACGTGTTCAACGCCGCCGCGGTGCTCGCGAGAGGAAGGGTGCACGCGGTCTACCGCAAGGTCTACCTCCCCAACTACGGCGTGTTCGACGAGCAGCGCTACTTCCAGGCAGGAGCGGCCGGTGCGGTGGTCGACCTCGGCGGCACCCGCGTCGGGCTGACGGTGTGCGAGGACATCTGGGAGCCCGGGCCGCCGGCCAGCGAGGAGGCGCTCGCCGGCGCGACGCTGATCGCCAACATCTCCGCCTCCCCGTATCACGCCGGCAAGGGCGTCCGAGCGCGAGCGCATGTTCGCCCAGCGGGCGCGCGACAACCTCGCCTGCGTGGCCTTCTGCGGTCTCGTCGGCGGCCAGGACGAGCTGGTCTTCGACGGCCACTCGTGCGTGATCGACCACACCGGCGCGACGATCGCGCGGGCGGCACAGTTCCGCGAGGAGCTGCTCATCTGCGACGTCGACCTCGATGCGGCCGCAGCAGCCCGGCTGCGCGATCCCAGCCATCGCCCGGCCGCCCGCCGCAGCGAGCGCCACGCGGTGACCCTGCCGGCGGTGGCGCCGGAGGTCGCCGGTGAGCACCCGCAGGCGCGGGCGACGCTCGACGAGCGGGCGGACGGTGCGCGGGGCCCGATCACGCCGCCGATCGAGCCGGTCGCCGCGGAGATCTATGCCGCGCTGACGCTCGGTCTGCGCGACTACGTGCTGAAGAACGGGTTCGCCCACGTGGTACTGGGCATCTCCGGCGGGATCGACTCGGCGCTCGTGGCGTGCCTGGCCGCCGACGCGCTCGGCCCCGAGCGGGTGACCGCCACGGTCATGCCCTCGCGCTACTCCTCCTCCGGCACCCAGGGCGACGCACGCGAGCTCGCCGCGCGCCTCGGCGTGCAGACCCACGAGCTGCCGATCGAGCGCGGTGATGGACGCCTACGAGCAGGAGCTCGCGGGGCGTGTTCGCCGGGCGCCGAGCCCGACCTCACCGAGGAGAACCTCCAGGCGCGGATCCGCGGCAACCTGCTGATGGCGCTCTCCAACAGGTTCGGCTGGCTGGTGCTCACGACCGGCAACAAGTCGGAGATGTCGGTCGGCTACACGACGCTCTACGGCGACCTGGCGGGAGGCTTCGCGGTCATCAAGGACGTGCCCAAGACGCTCGTCTACCGGCTCTGCCGCTGGCGCAACTCGCCGGCGGCCCTCGCCGGGACCCGAGACGGCGCGCGGCGCCGAGCCCGATCCCTGACACGATCATCGAGCGGGCACCGTCGGCCGAGCTGCGGCACGACCAGCGTGACGAGGACTCGCTGCCGCCATACGAGGTGCTCGACCGGATCCTCCAGGGCTATGTCGAGCTCGACCAGAGCCGCGAGCAGCTGATCGCCCAGGGGCTCCCCGCCGCCGACGTGGATCGCACGATCCGCCTCGTGGACCTCGCCGAGTACAAGCGCCGCCAGGCGCCTCCCGGGATCAAGATCACGCCGCGCGCGTTCGGCCGCGACCGGCGCATGCCGATCACCAACCGCTACCGAGGCTGACACGCCGCCGCCGTGGCGCGGCTACGCTGCGGGCGTGCGTCCCGCAGCGACAGCCATCGCCGTGCTGTGCGCGATCGCGCTCGGCGGATGCGGCAACACGCTGCAGCAGGCCCCGATCCCGCACAACCTGCTGGAGGGCATGATCCTCAGCCCGTTCCCCGTCTACTGGCTGGGAGACACCTTCCACGGCCTGGCCGTCACCGAAGTCACCGCGCGACCCGAGCGGCGCCTACAGCGTGCAGTACGGCAACTGCCTCGAAGGCAGCCAGTCCTCCTGCGTGCCGCCGCTGCGCGTGGTCACCTCCGCCGACAACAGCTTCCTGCCCGGCGGCGCCACGCACACCCCCTCGACAGCGATCCGCGGCGTGCAGGCGCAGGTCGAGCAGGCGGGCCGCACGATCGTGATCCCCACCGGCGCGGTGGTCGTCGACATCTACGCCAAGGATCGCTCGCTGGCGCACGCGGCCGCGCAGACGGTCGTTCCGATCAACGAACCCGCGGCTCCCGGCGCGCCGCTGCCGGCCCGCCTGCCCGACACCGGCTACGCCGAGACGCCACTGCCCTCCCAGGAACCCGCGCCGCTGCGCCCGGTGAGCTAGCCGGAGCGCCGGCGGATGCCACGCGCCGGGCCGGAGTCCGGCGGCGAGCGGATCGCACGCACGGCGATCGTCATGCGCGTGATCGCGCACGTGCGGCCGGCGTCGTCGCTGAAGCGACATCCCAGACCCAGGTGGTCCTGCCGCGGTGCAGCCGCGTGGCGTGCGCGTGGACCACCCCCTCGGTGACCGGACGCAGGAAGCTCGTGCTGTTCGCCAGGCCGACCGCCGTCTCGCCCCCCTCCAGCACCGAGAACGCCGTCGCCATCGAGGCCATCGACTCCGCCATCGAGGCGTACACGCCACCGTGCACCAGGCCCGCCGGCTGCTTGACCTCGTCGCGCACGAGCAGCTGCGCGCGCACCTCGTGCTCGGACCACGACAGCAGCTGCAGGCCGTACAGGCGGTCGAAGCCGTGCAGCTGGCGATCGATCTCCCCGGCGCTCGGTAGCGGCATCGCGGGGCCACGATAGCCTACGATCCTGCGCTACGGCCTCTGCCGGGTGCGCGCACCTGCTGCGGACGTTCACAGATCATGAGCAGATTGGACGAGCTCCCACCCGACCAGCGCGCGGCGCTCTCCCTGCTGTTGCAGCAGCGCAAGACCTACGCGCAGGTCGCCGCGCTGCTCGGGATCCCCGAACGGGCCGTGCACGACCGCGCGCACGCGGCGCTCGCGATCCTCGTCCCCGCGCCAGGCCCGCGAGGTCCCGCTCGGACGCCGAGAAGAGGTCGGCGACTACCTGCTCGGCCAGCAGCCGGGCGTCGCCGAACGCCTGCGCACGCGGACGTACCTCAGCAGCTCCGAGCCGGCGCGCGGCTGGGCGCTCGTCGCTGGCCGCCGAGCTCGCCCAGCTGGACGGCGCGCAGCTGCGGCGACATCCCTCCCGCCGGCGCCGCCGCCTCGCCCCAGTCGCTGAGCGAACTGCGCAGCGCGGCGGCGGCCGCCTCCGCCGCCGAGGCCACGCCCGTCGCCTCGCTCGCGCCCGATCCGGCTGCGTCCCCGCCGCCGCCCGCCTCCGCCCAGTCCTCGCTGCCGAGCTCGCGCGTTGGAGGAGCGGTGCTGCTGGCGGTGATCATCGCCGCCGTGATCGTCGCGGCGGTGCTGCTCGACGGGCGGCGGCTCGCACAAGAAGGCCGGCACCGGCACGTCCACGACCGCGGCCACCAAAGCGGCCGGCCCGACGCTCGATGCGCAGCTCCCGATCCGCTCGCCGGACCCCGCCAGCCGGAGCATCGGCGTCGTGCAGATCCTCTCCGAAGGCAGCAAGCGCGCGTTCTACGTCGTCGCCGAGAACATGCCCGCCACGCGCCACTTCTTCTACGCGCTGTGGCTCTACAACTCGCCCACCAGCGCACGAGCCGCTCGGCCGCGCGCCCGCCGTGGGCGCGACCCACCGCCTCGAAGGCGGCGGGCTGCTGCCCGCCGACGCGGGCAGCTACAGCCACGTGCTGCTGACGCGCGAGACGAGCACGCGCGCCGACCCATCCGGGCAAGGTCGTCCTCGAGGGGCCCTTCAGCCTCGGCTGAGCAGCGCGCAGCTTCCCGGGGTTCATGATCCCCGCGGGGTCGAGCTCGGACTTCAGCGCGGTCGAGCGCCGCGCAGGCCGCCCGCGCCGATCTCGCGCGCCATCCACGGGCGTGGTCGCGCCCGACAGCATGATGGTGGGTGATCGTTCCGCCGCCCGCCATGATCGCCTCGCTCGGCGGCCCGCTTGACCGCGTGCCACTGGCCGATCGGGTCCTGCCCTCGCCGCTGGCGGGCCAGGAACGTGAAGTACAGCGACGCGCCCGTCTCGTAGACGTGTGAGACGTGGCACATCACCAGCGCCGGCGTGCCCCGCCGCTGCAGCTCGCTCGCGATCGCGCGGGCGACCTGGCGGTGCAGGCTCTGCAGGTTGGCCCACTGGGTGGCCGTCTCGAGCGTCTCGACCATCACGCCCTGTGTCGAGCAGGTCGTCGCGCAGGTACGGGGCCGACGAAGCGCGCCGCGCGCCAGGCCTCGCCGGGGGAGCGCCCCACGGCAAGGCCGCCGAAGCGGCGCAGCGAGCGCGAGCGCACGTGCGCGCCTGAAGGCGACCTCCTCCGCCTCGCCCTCGAAGCCGAGGATCGCCAGGCAGCCCCTCGCGATAGCCGCGCAGGCCCAGGTAGGCGCGCCCCAGGCGGCCCTTCAGGCCGCCGTCGCCGGCGAGCGCCAGCGACATGCGCGTCTCGCTGCTCGTCGGAGAGCCGCACGACGTCGGGCAGCGACGTGCTCGCGGGCGAGCTCGCGCAGCGCCTCCACGCCCGCGGCGAAGTCCTCGAAGAACAGGCCCTCGTACAGGCGTTCGCGCGGGCGCAGGGCGCACGCGCAGCGCGAGCTCGCGTGATCACGCCGAGCGTGCCCTCCGAGCCGATCAGCAGCTGCGCGCAGCCCGGGCCCGGCGGCGGTCGCCGGGCATCGCGGGCAGCGTCGATCTCCCGCGCCGGAGCCGCCAGGCGCAGGCCGAGCATCATCTTCTCGATCGCCCCGTAGCCGGTCGATGCCTGTCCCGCCGAGCGCGTGGCCGCGCAGCCGCCGAGCGAGACGTACTCGAACGACTGCGGGTAGTGCCCGAGCGTGAGGCCCCGCGCGGCCGAGCTGCGCCTCCGAGCGCCGGCGCGCGGATGCCCGCCCTGACGGTCACCGTGCGCGAGACTCGCGGTCGAGCTCCAGGACCGCGCGCCATGCGGCCCATGTCCAGCGCGACGACGCCGCGCGTGCTCGCCGCGCAGCGGGCGCCACGCCCGCCGACCACGCTGGTGCCCCCGCCGAACGGCACGACCGCGATCGATGCGCGGGCGCAGAGCTCGAGCACGGCGCGCAGCTGCTCGTGATCGGCGGGGTAGAGGACGGCGTCGGGAGCAGCCTCGGGCTCTCCGGCGCGCAGTCTGCACGAGGTCCGGGTAGCCCTTGCCGGCCGCGTGGAGGACGCGTATGCGGTGGTCCTCGCGCACGCCGTCGCGCGCCGAGGATCGCCCGCAGCGTCGGCCATGGTCGCCGAGCCGAGCGCGGTGTCCCCGAGGCGAACCCTGCCGAGCGCCACCGGCGGACGGGGGCGCTCGGCGACGCCGACCGTCTCGCGCAGGAAGCGCAGCGCGTGTGCTGGGAGCGCGGGCGGCTGCGCGGGATCTCCCCAGCCCCACCACCGCATCTCGCGGGGCTCCGCGCGCTCAGCCACTGATCCGCTCCAGGCCGTCGAGGGCCTCCTCGAGGGTGGCTGCGGCCGCGCGCCTGACCATGCGCCCGCCGAAGCGCGGGGATATCCCCGAGAGCAGCCCGGCGCGCGGCGTGTAGCCGGCCATCTCCTGGCGCAGCTCGATCGTCACCTCGGTCGCGGCGATGCCCGCGGCGCCGGGAGGCCCCGCGCCGTCCGCCACGGGGGCGAGCCACAGCTCGGTCTCGGCGGACTCGAGCACGCGCGCGAACGGCGTGCCCTGCACCTGCTGGGCCCACAGCAGCGAGCGCGCGGCCTCGTCGCGCGCGATCACGTTGAAGTCGGCCCGCACGACCTTGCCCTTGTGGGTTCGCATCACCTCCGTGAAGGCATCCTCGCGCACCTCCTCCACGCGGGTCACCCGGGGCCACCAGCGCGGCAGGTGGTGGGGGTCGCTGACGACCTCCCAGAGGTCGTCAGCCGACGCTGCGATGCGGCGGCTACGGCGCGCGATCGGCATCTCGGGCAGCCTAGGACTCGTAACTCAGCAGCGCGTGAACCTCGCGCGGCGCCAGGCGCGCGCGCCCCCCGAGGAACGCGAGCTCGATCAGGAACCCGCAGCCGACGACCTCGCCGCCGAGCCGCTCGACGAGCTCGCACAGCGCCGCGGCGGTGCCGCCCGTGGCGAGCAGGTCGTCGTGCACCAGCACGCGCGTGCCCGTGGCGACGGCGTCGGTGTGAAGCTCGAGCGCCGCCGAGCCGTACTCGAGCGAGTACTCGACGCGCACCGTCTCATGCGGCAGCTTGCCGGGCTTGCGCGCCAGCGCGAAGCCCGCACCGAGCTCCAGCGCGAGCGCCGGACCGAGCAGGAAGCCGCGTGCCTCGGCGGCCACGACGCAGTCCACGCCCATCCCCCGGGAGTGCTCGGACAGCCCCGCTATGGCCTCCGCCAGGGCCGCGGCGTCGGCCATCAGCGGCGTGAGGTCCTTGAAGCCGATCCCCGCGCTGGGGAAGTCGGGGATCTCGCGGATCATCGAGCGCAGGTCGACGGGTGGACGGGAGGCCGTCACCTGACGATCTTGCGCAGGTCCCTGATCAGCAGCAGATGCTTGAGGTGCGTGGCTACCGCCGCGAGGTTCTCCAGCGCATCCACGGCCTCCTTGCGCCGCTCGGGGTTGCGCGAGCGCAGCGCGGGAGCGAGGATCTGCTGCAGGAGGTTCGCCTCGCGGTCGGCCGAGGAACGGAACACGCGCAGGTTGCGTCCCGCCACGCCGTAGCGCGCGAGCTCGGCGACGGCGGCGACGATCTCCCGCTCGGTCTCGTCGAAGTAGCGCACCCCGCCGCGCATCTCGCCTTTGACGACACCGTACTCTTCGAGCTCGCGCACGAGCTTCGCCTCGGCCTTGGTCTCCTCGAGGACGTCGTCGAGCGAGTACAGCGCGCCGGTGGCCTCGCGCACGCTCACGCTCGGCCGCCACGCCCGTACGCCCTCGCGCCCGACCCGGCCGGGGGCCGGCGTGGCCTCCTCGGAGCGACCCGCCGCGAGCTCCTGACGGATCACACGCAACGGCAGGAACTCGTCGCGCTGCATGCGCAGGATCGTGCGCAGGCGGGCGACGTCGCCCTGGGTGTAGAGCCGGTAGCCGCCCGGCGTGCGACGCGGGGTGAGCAGCTTCTGATCCTCGAGATAGCGGATCTTCGAGATCGATATGTCGGGGAACTCCTGCGCGAGCGCCTTGCAGACCGCTCCGATCGTCAACGACTTATGGCGCTTGCCCACCTCGGCAACGCCCTGGCCGGCCAGCTCGAGCTCGAGCTCGGCGGAGTCCCCGGGTGTCGCCTGGACGGCCATCAGCGGGCGTGAAAGGTGAGCTTGTACTTGCCGACCTGGACCTCGTCGCCCTCCTCCAGGCGACGCGACTCGATCCGCGAGCGGTTGACGTAGGTGCCGTTCAGCGAGCCGCAGTCGTCGAGGTACCAGCCGTCGTTGCGGCGGATCAGCAGGGCGTGGTCGCGCGAGACCGTCACGTCGTCGAGGAACACCGCCGAGTCGGGACGCCTGCCGATGCTCATGCGCTCACCGTCGACCGCGAAGCTCTCGCCGACCCTGCCGCCGCCCGCGCGGATCACCAGCGCGGGGCCGTTGGCGGTGACCTGGTCCATCTCCACGGGCACGAGCTCGCCATCCTCGTCGATGCGATAGGTGGCGGTGACGGGGTCGGCGCCGGCTGCCCCGCCCGGGCCCTCGGGGCGCTGGAGCAGCGCGCCACAGCGCTGGCAGTAGTTGGCGCCCTCGCCGTTTACGAATCCGCACTCCGTGCAGTGGAGGGCCATGACCGTGTGCCCGTCTATACGGCCCGTCGGCTGGTCGATCCGAGCGATGCTCTCCAGGACCCCGCCGCTGCGCGGCCTGCCGTGCGGGGGCTCACGCCTGCCCGTCCGGCTGCCGCTGGGAGAGGATGTCGGTGAGCCGCTGGACGTCCTCGCCCGTGATCATGATCTGGCCGCCCTCGTGCTTGTTGCGCAGGCGGTTGACGAGCTCGGCGCGCAGGATGTCGATCTTGCCGTGCAGGATCCGCCGCCGGTAGGAGATCTCGGTCTCCTCCTCGGTGAGCTGGCGGATCACGTCTTTCAACTCGACATCCGTCAGCGAGCCAAGGTCGGGAAACGTCTCGTCCATCGTGGCCTCTTCTCCTATCACGGACTTGCGCCGGTCCTGCGTTGGTGGCGAACCCTCCCCGCGCCGCCGGCCAGAGCGGCCAGTATAGCCCATAAGGTAAGGCTGAGCTTGAGGCTGTGGCGTGACAGGGTCGTGCCGGCCAGCGACGCCTACCCGCGGGCGCCGGCGCGCATCTGCGCCATGCCCGAACGGACGTACAGCGCGCTCGCCAGGAGCGCCAGGGCGAGTCCCGCCAGCAGCAGCACCTCGGCCAGCCCTTCCAGGCCGGCCATCGCGAAGAAGAACGACGACATCACCGGCGCCACCGCGAGCCTGCCCGGCCAGTTGATCTGCAGCTCAACGCCGTGGCGCAGGCCGTAGCGGCCGAGCGCGAGCATCAGCAGCTCGCGCGCCGCGAGCACGGCCAGCGCCCATCGCGGCAGGAGGTCGAAGCGCCAGGTGACGACCACGCCCGCGATCACGAGCAGGCGATCGGTTACGGGGTCCATCAGCGAGCCCAGGCGGCTGTACTGCCCGGTGACGCGCGCCGCGATCCCATCCGCGTAGTCGCCCCATGCGATCACCGCGAACAGCGCCGCCTGCAGCGCGCCCGTCCCGTCGGAGCTGCCGAGAGCGACGATCACGAAGACGGGAATCAGCGCCAGCCGCGCAAACCCGATCGCGTTGGGGACCGTCCACGGCCGCAGCGGCTCGCCGGCCCTGGTCTGCGGCGGCGCCGGCCCCGAGCGATCCAGGCCGAACAGCCGAGCCACGGTCAGGCGCGGTGCGGTCTCGCCGCCGCGCGCCCGAGCCTCGCCCGCGCCCGCGCGGGCTTCCTCGCCGGCACCGCCGCCGGTCGTCTCGCCCGCGCCGGCCGCCTCGCCGGCACCGCCGCGACCGCCCGCGGCCCGCTCGCCGGAGGCCGCTCGGTCCTCCCCTAGGGGAGGCTCCGCCACAGCTCGTCCACCGCCCGCAGCAGCGCGTCAGATCCGGCGTTCAGGGGCAGCGCCGGGGCGGACTCGCGGCCGCGGCGCACCTGGACCTCGAGCTCCCCGGACTCGAGCGAGCGGCGCCCGAGCGTTAGCCGCAGCGGGCAGCCGAGCAGCTCCGCGTCGGCGAACTTCTCACCCGGCCCGAGGTCGCGATCGTCGTAGATGACCTCCACCCCGCCCTCGCTGAGCGTCCGGTAGAGCTCCTCGGCGGCGTCTCGCTCCGGCGTTCCCGGCTTGCCGAGCGCCACGAGATGGACCGCGAACGGAGCCAGCGCCCGCGGCCAGGAGATCCCGTGCTCGTCGGCGAACTGCTCCACGGCGGCGGCCACGAGCCGGGCCGGCCCGATCCCGTAGGAGGCCATCCACACGGGCAGCTCGGCGCCCGTCTCGTCGAGGTAGGTCGCGCCCAGCGGCTCGGAGTAGCGCGTGCCGAGCTTGAAGATGTTGCCCACCTCGATCGCCGTGTGCACCTCGAGCCGCTCGCCGTTGCGGAGATGCTCACCCCCGACGAGCTCGACCTCCGGGCTCCGCTCGGCGACCTCGAGGTTCGCGGCATAGTCGGGACCGAGCAGGATCTGGTCCTCACCGGCCGCGCACGGCGCCATGTACTCGTGTGCGCCGAGTCCGCCCATCATGCCGACATCGCCCTCGACCCTGTAGACCTGCAGCCCCGTGCGCCCCATGATGCGGTCGTATGCGCCGATGTGCAGCGCGTAGCGCTCCTCCATCCCGGCCGCGTCGCGGTCGAAGCTGTAGGAGTCCTTCATCACGAACTCGCGGGTCCGCAGCACCCCCGCGCGGGGGCGCGGCTCGTCGCGCTCCTTGACCTGGATGTGGAAGAGGATCAGCGGCAGGTCCCGGTAGGAGCGCACGGTCTGGGCGACGTGGAAGGTGACCGCCTCCTCGTGGGTCATCGCCAGCACGAGCTCCGAGCCCTTGCGGTCGGTCAGCTTGAACAGCTCCTCGATGTCCAGCCGCCCGGTCCGGCGCCACGGCTCGGCCGGCTGCAGCACCGGCATCAGCATCTCCTGGGCGCCGATCGCCTCCATCTCCTCGCCTGATGATCGACACGACCCGCTGATGCACGCGCCAGCCGGCCGGCAGCCAGGTCCACATGCCGGCGCCCATCTGCCTGATCAGACCGGCTCTGACCATCAGCTTGTGCGAGGTCGCCTCGGCGTCGGCGGGCGCCTCCTTCTCGGTCGGCAGGAGGTATTCGGAGAGGCGCGCCATAGCGAGCGCAGAGCCTAATCCATGCGCCGTCCCGCGGCCGCCCCGCGATCGCGAGCCGATCCCGTGGCCCTCTGATAGAACAGCTCTCACCCATCAACCCGCGAGCGAAATCTCGACAAGGAGCCACCAATGGCCTACTCCGTCCCGCCGCTTCCCTACGCCTATGACGCGCTGGAGCCGTCCATCGACAAGGCGACCATGGAAGTCCACCACGACAAGCACCACCAAGCCTACGTGGACAAGGTCAACGCGGCACTCGAGGGCACGCCCCTGGCCGACGCCGCGATCGAGGACGTCCTGCGCGACCTCTCGGCGGTACCCGAGGGCAAGCGCGCCGCGGTGCGCAACAACGGCGGCGGTCACTACAACCACACGCTGTTCTGGGAGAGCATGAGCCCCGACGGCGGCGGCGAGCCCTCCGGCGAGCTGGCGCAGGCGATCGACTCGGCCTTCGGCTCGTTCGCGGACTTCCAGGCGAAGCTCAAGGAAACCGGGGTCAACCAGTTCGGCTCCGGCTGGTCCTGGCTCGTGCACGACGGCTCCGGCCTGGCGTCGTCGGCACGCCCAACCAGGACACCCCGCTGTCGGACGGCAAGACGCCGCTGCTCGGCGTCGACGTGTGGGAGCACGCCTACTACCTCAAGTACCAGAACCGCCGACCCGACTACATCGACGCGTGGTGGAACGTCGTCGACTGGAGCCGCATCGCCGAGCGCTTCAGCACCGCCTCCTAGGCGCATGCGCGGGCCCGCAGGCGGCGCACGCGCCGCCTGCGCAACGGGAGCCGGTCCGCCGGATCGGGGTCGTTTCGGCCTGCTCGCGCCTCAGAGAGCCCGGTGAGAGCCGGATCGCGGCTTCACGCCGGCCTGCAGCGCCAGCTCGCGCCACTTCCAGTGACAGTCGACATCCGCGAAGCCGATCTCCCGCAGCCACCGCAGCTGCGTCTCGACGTCGAGCAGACGGTCGGAGGGGTCCTCGTGCTCGAGCGGCTCCTCGATCGCCGCGAAGAACTCCAGATGCAGCCGCCGGCTGGGCGAGGCGACGTGCTCGAAGTTCGCGAACAGGCCGCCGGGCTCGAGCGACGCGAACACCTCGGCGTAGAGGGAGCGCTTGCGCGCGTCCTCCAGGTGATGGATCGCCAGCGAGGAGACGACGGCGTCGAAGCGCCCCAGGTCCGAGCAGCGGCTCGGCGAGGTCGTGACGCACCAGCTCGACGCGGTCATCCCCGGCAAAGCGCCTGCGCGCCGCCTCCAGCATCGGCTCGGAGAAGTCGAGGGCGACGCCGCTGCGCTCGCGCCGATCGCCGAGCAGCAGCGCCAGCAGCCGTCCGTCACCGCTGCCGAGGTCGAGGATCCGGCGCGTCGCGCGCGGGACCTGTTCGAGCAGCGCCTGGTTGCTGCCGACCGGTGCGAGGTGGGAGTGGGCACGCCCCAGATAGCGCTCGACGTGCTCGCAGCGCGTCCACTCCTCTGAGCTCGACACGCGTTAGCTGCGGGAGAAGCGCCGCCCGGCGACCGGCGAGACGCCCTCGTCGAGGACCACCGCCGGCTCCGGCGGACCCGCCGGCGCCGTGCCGGCGGGCGCGAGCATCGAGTCCAGGACGGCATCGGCGCTCGCGTCGAGCTCGGCGGCGGCGGCCTCCAGGGCGGCGATCCGCTCCGGCGTCATCGCGGTGTCGTCCTCGTTCTCGGCGAGCCACGCACGCGCCTCCGCGGCGGCGGCCTCGTCGCGCTGGATCTGTTTGCCGGCCGCGTAGTAGCGGTCGATCTCCTTGAACAGCTCGTCCACCAGCCGCTCGGTCGGCACCTTCTTCAGCGGCTCGCCCTTGGAGTAGATCATGCCCATGTCCTTGGCGCCCGTGATGCCGAAGTCCGCGTGGCGCGCCTCGCCGATGCCGTTGACGGCGCAGCCGAGCACCGACACCTCGACGGGGTCCTCATAGGCCTCCAGGCGCTGCTCGACTTCGGCGACCACGCGGTCCATGTCGAACTGCAGCCTGCCGCAGGTGGGGCAGGCGATCAGCACGGGGCCGCGCTCGCGGAGCTTGAGCGCCTTGAGGATCTCCCAGGCGACCTTCACCTCTTCCTCGGCGTGGAACGTCGACAGCGAGATCCTGATCGTGTCGCCGATCCCGTCCGCCAGCAGCGTGCCCAGCCCCACGGCCGACTTCAGCGAGCCCGACCACTTCGTCCCGGCCTCGGTGACGCCGAGGTGCAGCGGGTAGGGGATGCGCTCGGAGAGCAGCCGGTTGGAGGCGATCGTGTTGGGGACCGAGGTGGACTTCATCGAGACCTTGAAGTTCGTGAAGTCGAGCTTCTCCATCAGCTCGACCGTCTCGACGGCCGCGGTCACGAGCGCCTCCACGGGGTTGTCGTACTCGAGCTGGCGCAGGTGCTTGGGCAGCGAGCCCGAGTTGACGCCCACCCGCAGCGGCGTGCCGCGCCGCCGGGCCAGCGCGATCACCTCGGCGACCTTCTCCGGGCCGCCGATGTTGCCGGGGTTCAGGCGCACGCAGTGGGCGCCCGCCTCGATCGCCTTCAGCGCGAGCGTGTGGTTGAAGTGGATGTCCGCGATCACCGGGATCGGCGAGCGCTCCACGATCGTCTTCAGCGCCTCCGCGTCCTGCTCGCGCGGCACCGCCACGCGCACGATGTCCGCGCCGGCCTCCGCGACCGTGAGGATCTGGTCCATCGTCGCCGCGAGGTTCGCCGTCTCCGTCTTGGTCATCGTCTGGACGGCAACGGGCGCGCCGCCGCCGACCGGGACGGCGCCCACGTGTATCTGCCGCTCTGAGGCCACGGACAGATTCTAGATGGCCGCGCGCGGCGTGCCCCGCCGCGCCGAGGCCCGGCGGCGCTTCTCAGACGACGGTGTTGAGCTCGAGCTTTTCGGCCGTGATGAGCTGCAAGGTCATCGACAGGCCCACCCGCGCCGGCGAGCCGAAGCCGGTCATCGTCCATTCGAGCGGCGGCGGCGCGGCGAGTTCGGCGAACGCGGCCGGTTTCTCCACGCCTTTGGACTGCGTGAATTTCACCGTCCGAGTGGTGGTCATGGAGTCGGCGGGGGTCAGCGTGCCGATCGCCGTGCCGCCGAGCGCAACCTCGATCGGCCCGCCGCCGCATTCGAACGATGCTTCGCCGGACAGCGAGAACCCCAGCTTGTCCTCGAAGTTCGCCGACTCGTAGGTGGACACGCCCACTTCGCCCGCCAGGCCGGCGAGGGTCACGTCGCCCGGGACGTGACCGGCCGTCTGGCACGGGTTCGTCGCGTCTTCGCAGCCGGTGAGCGTGATGTTGATGTTCGAGACCGTCTGCAGGCCGCTGATTTCACCGGAACCCGATCCGCCCGCGCAGGTGACCTTGTCTTTCCTGGCGTCTTCGAGGATGACTTTGCTCGCCGCTTTCACCGGCAGCTCGACCGAGCGCGAGGCGGCGCCGGGTTCGAGTTCGTATTTACCGGTCGACGACCTGTGCGTGCAGGCCGCGGTGGAGAACGAGCCTCTCGCGGCCGGGACGACTTTGACGCAACGCCCGAACTCACCGATGTGGACCGGGGTGAGGATTTCGCCGACCGCCCCGTCGGTGGTGCCTCCGGCGCTGGTCGCGACCATCCTGCCGTAGTAGGTCGTGCCGGGGGTGAGCCCTGTCAGGATGGCATGGACCTGCACGTCGGATTCGCCGGATCCGGGGGCCGGTTCGCAGGCCGCGCTCGAGGGGAACGGCCCCGACACGGACGTGGTGCCGTATTCGAAGTGGCAGTCCGTGATCAGCCCCCCGCGGGGATTCACTGCGATCGACATCGTGACCGTCGTGGGCCGTAACCCGCTTTCCTGGGCGAATCCGTAGTTTTCCAGCGAGGGCGCTTCGGGAAGCGTCTTCACGGTTTCGTCCGCCCCGTCGGAACCTCCGCCGGCGGCCGCGGCGGAGAGGCGGAAGTGGTATGTCGTGTTCGCGGTGAGCCCGCCGATGTTGGCCGAGACCGGCACCGGACTCGTGCCCGAACCGGGCGGATACGAGCATGACGCGTAGTGCCCGTAGGCTTCGGTCGCCCCATATTCGAACCGGCAGCTCGTGACTTCGGCTCCGTTCGGGTTCACGGTACCGGTCAGCGTCGCGCCTGTTTTGGTCACGGAGGTCGCCGAGCCCGTCGTCACGCTGGGCCTCGCGGGCAGGGTCGTGAACGTTTCTTCGTTCGCGTAGAGCTTCCCGTCTTCGCTCCTGACGAGCACGCGGAAGTGGTACGTCGTTTCCGCTTTCAGCCCCGTGACGGGCGCGGAGACGCTGACGGGGTTCGGGCCAGACCCGGGCTCCGGCGAGCACGGGACTTCACCGGCGAGTTCGAAACCCGGCCGGTAGTCGTACTGGAACTCGCATTCCTCGACTTCGGTTTCGTTCGGGTTGACGCTCGCGTTGAACGTCGCGCCGCTCGCGCTGACGGAGGTTGCGGCTTCGGTGGTCGCCGCCGGCCCGGGCGGATCGAAGAACGCGGCTCCCAGCCTGCCGGGCAGCGCGGCACCCGCGGTCCCGGCGCTCGCCGCGCTGAGGAGCGCGGCGAGCACGAGCGTCACACCGACCGCCAGTCGCCTGCCCGGCGCGAGCCGGCGTCCGCTCCGCGAGACGGCCTCCCGCGCGCCGCCGGACCGCTCATCCCTGCCCCCGCTCGCAACCATCGTCCCTCTATCTCCAGTGGTCGATCGCCCCCGACTCCGCACCCCCGTCGCAGCTCGGAGCCTCCATCCGTCGCGGACGATCCTACCCGCAAGGCGCGGCGCCGTCAAGGTCCGCGCCCGCTCGTGGCGCCGGCATGGCCGAGGTCTCCGCCACTGCCGCCGCCGGGCATCGGCAGGGCGCGGCGGGGTGGTTATCGTGCGCCGGGTGCGGGCGTCCCTGACATCGTCGCTGCGGTGTCCGCGCTGTCATGCCGACGGACTTCTGCGGCTGGACGCGACGCGCGCCGACGATCGCGAGGTGCGAGACGGCGAGCTGACATGCGGAGCCTGCGGCGGTCGCTTCGCGGTGAGGGGTGGCATGGCGGACCTCCTCATCGCTCCTCCTGCGTTCGTGGCGCGCGAGCGCGCGGGTCTCGAGCGGTTCGCCGAGGTGATGCGCGCCGACGGCTGGAGCGGGGAGCGGATCCTCGCCCTGCCTGATGTCGATCTGCCCTACTGGCACGGACAGCGCCAGGCGATCGACGCGCTCCTCGGACGCGTCGCGTTCAGGCCGGGAGAGCGACTGCTCGACGTCGGCGCCAACACCTGCTGGGCCAGCAACGTCTTTGCGAAGCTCGGGCTCGACGTCGTGGCCCTGGACATCGCCACGACGGATCTCCAGGGGCTGGCAACCGCGGAGCATTTCCTGAACGAGGGCGTCTTCTTCGAGCGGGTGCTGTCGGTGATGTTCGACCCCGCGCTGGCCGACGAGAGCATGGACTACGTGTTCTGCTGCGAGGTCCTACACCACAACGACGCGCGCCACCTGCGGCGCACCTTCCGCGAGCTCTACCGGGTGTTGAAGCCCGGCGGGCTGCTGCTGGCGATCAACGAGCCGATGCGGTTTCCGCTGCGGCTCAAGCTCGATCACGGCCGCGAGGTCGCGGAGTTCGGGGGCAACGAGCACGTCTACTTCCTTCACCAGTACCTCCTGGCGGCGCGGCTCGCCGGGTTCCACCTCAGCGTTCCCGCGCTGCGCGAGATCGCCGCCGCCCGCGGGCCGCGCGCGCGGGTCCGGGCGGCCGCCCGGCTGGCCTGGCGGAACCTCGTGCGCGGCGACACGCCGCTCGCGCTGGACTGCCGCAAGCTGCCGCTCGCCGCGGGGTAGCGGCGCCGCGAAAAGCTACAATCGACCTCGCTTTCAGGCGGTCCCCGGGCGGTCCATCCCGCGGAGGCCTTGGGCTTCGCCCGCCGCCACCGGCCCAATCTCGATGCCCGACATCTACGCCACCGCCCGCGGGCCGCTGCGACGGCTCGCGGCTCCCCTGGCGGTACGGGCCCGCGCGCGCCGCCACCAGCGGTTCTTCGCGCTCACGCATCTGACACCGGGAGCGCGCGTGCTGGACGTGGGCTGCGGCGTGCTCGGACTGCGCGCGCTGGAGCCGTCGCTCGACATCACCGGCGTCGACCTCGCCCCGCAGCCGGCCTATCCCGGGCCGTTCGTGCAGGCCGACGCCTCCGAGCACCTGCCCTTCGCCGATGACGAGTTCGATCTCGTGTACTGCTCGAGCGTGATCGAGCACGTCGCGCCCGAGCGCCGGCCGGCGTTCGCGGCCGAGATCCGGCGCGTCGGCCGGGGCTGGTTCGTGCAGAGCCCGCGCGTTCTCGTTCCCGATCGAGCCGCACTCGCTGCTGCCGGCGGCCCAGTGGCTGCCGAGCGCTCTGCGCCGGCACTACTGGCGGCTGGGCGCGACCGGCGGCTGGGAAGAGATCCCGCTGCTGCGGCGGGCGGAGATCGAGCGGCTGTTCGGCCCCGCGCGCGCGGAGCGCATGGGCGGCCTGGTCAAGAGCTGGGTGTGCGTCAGCCCGCCAGACGGCTGATGTCGTTGCTGACGCCGTTTATCACCAGGAACACGAGCAGGATGATCCCAACCGAGCTGAAGCGGTACATCGCCAGCAGCGAGATCCGCCGGCCGCGGACCTTTTCCGCCACCGCCCAGAGCACGTGGCCGCCGTCCAGCGGCAGGAACGGGAACAGGTTGATGACCGCCAGGATCAGCGACAGGAAGCCGAGGAACACGAGCGCGTAGCCCGCGCCGGCGACGACCGTTTCATGGGCGTCCTGGGTGATCCCGACGATGCTCGAGACCTGGTGGCGGACCTTCGAGCTCGTCAGGGCCTTGCCGAACCCGGTGATCGTCTGGGTCGTCACGTGCCACATCTCACCCGCCACCGCCCCGGCCGCCGCCAGCGGGCCGAACTGCCGCGGCGCCGCGGCGAAGCCGAAGCCCACCAGCATCCGCCCGAGTTCCTTGTCGTAGCGGGGGTACACCGACACCGTCACGTCGCGGCCGTCGCGGCGCACGGTGAGCTGCACCGGCGTGCGCGCGCGGCACCCCTCCACGAGCGCTCCCGCGCAGCGATGGGAGGCGATGCCCGCCATCGTCGAGCTGACCGTCGCCGGCCGGCCGTCGACCGCGACGATGCGATCACCGGCGCGCAGCACGCCCGCGGCGGGCTCGCCGTGCTCGATCGCCTGCACCGAGGTGCTGGCCACGAGCGTCTGCTGGGAGGGGTCGAGGTTGCCGAGCGCCACGGCGCCGTGCAGGTCGCCGCTGAAGAGCACCAGCCAGAACAGCAGGAACGCGATCAGGATGTTCACGCCCGGGGCCCGCGAGGATCACGGCCACCCGCTTCCACGTCGGCGCCATGCAGTACGCACGCGAGGCCAGCCGCAGGTCCATGTCCTTGACCTCCTCCAGGGTCATCCCGGTGATCTTCACGTAGCCGCCCGCGGGGATCGACCCGATCGCGTACTCGGTCTCTCCCCTGCGCACGCGGCCGAGCAGCGGCGGAAAGAACAGCGAGAAGCGCTCCACGCGCATGCCGACGGCCTTGGCCACCGAGAAGTGCCCGAGCTCGTGCAGCACGATCAGCACGACGATGCCGAGGATTGTCAGGACCCAGCTCACGGTCCCAGTGTGGCAGGCGACCGGCGCGCTTCCGGAGGTTGGGCGCGGCCCGTCCCGTGGCGGCCGGCGCGGACTGCGGACCGGCGGCTCAGGCGAGCTCGGCGACCGCCTCCGAGGCGCTGGCGCGTGCGAGCCGGTCGGCCTCGTAGAGGGACTCGAAGGCCTGCACGGGCTCGCCCGGGAGCTCCTGCAGCGCCCGCTCGATCACCTCGGGGATCTCCACGAAGCGCAGGCGCCCGCCCAGGAACGCGTGCACGGCGATCTCGTTGGCGGCGTTGAGCACGCACGGCGCCGTCCCTCCCTCCCGCGCCGCCTCGCGCGCCAGGCGCAGGCAGGGGAACGCCTCGAGGTCGACCGGCTCGAACGTCAGCCGGCCGACGGCGGGAAGGTCCAGCGGGAGCACCGGGAGCGGCACGCTCTCGCCCCCGTGCAGCGCGTAGGAGATCGCGATGCGCATGTCGGGGGGGCCGAGGTGGGCGAGCATCGCGCCGTCGGCGAGCTGCACCAGCCCGTGGATCAGCGACTGCGGGTGCACGACCACGTCGATGCGCTCGTACGGCGTGCCGAACAGGTGGTGGGCCTCCATCAGCTCCAGGCCCTTGTTCATCAGGGTCGCCGAGTCGATCGTGATCTTGCCGCCCATCGCCCACGTCGGGTGGGCGAGCGCCTGCTTGACCGTCACGTCCTCGAGCTCCTCGCGCCGGAGCCCGCGGAAGGGGCCGCCGCTGGCGGTGATCGTCAGTCGCTGCACCGCCCCCGGCGGCTGCTCCGGCGAGCAGCTGGTGCAGCGCGGTGTGCTCGGAGTCGACGGGCACGATCCGCGCGCCGGTCGCCTCGGCCAGCGCGGTGACCAGCTCTCCGCCGACGACGAGCGACTCCTTGTTCGCCAGCGCCAGGTCGATCCCCTCGCCGAGCGTCGCGACGGTCGGGCCGAGGCCGGCCGAGCCGACGAGCGCGTTGAGCACGAGATCGGCCCCGGACTCGACGACGAGGCGCACGAGCCCCTCGGCCCCGCCGAGCACCGTGCCGCCGGTCCACGCCTCCGCCGCGCGCGCCGCCGCGTGCTCGTCGGCCAGCGCGATCCGCTCCACGCCGTGCACGCGGGCCTGCTCGATCAGCTCCTCCCAGGAGCGCTCGGCCGACAGGCCGACGAGCTCGAGCTCGTCGCTGCGCTCGCACACGTCGAGGGCCTGCGTGCCGATCGAGCCGGTCGAGCCGAGGATCAGCAGGCGTCTGGGAGCCACCATCTAGCCGCTCGGGCGCGCGGGGAACCGCCGTGCGCGGTCGGGTGAGGAGCATGCGCCGATCATACGGGCGCCCCGCGGCCCGGTGCCGCCGACCACGGCGCGGGACCTGTGGAGCATCGCGCCGCCGCGTTGCCCGGCGCGGGGCGGGCACCGGCAGGCCCGCTGTCGCGCTCAGGGGGCCAGGCGGGTGCGGCGCCAGCCCGCGCCGTCGCGCTCGTAGAGCAGCCGGTCGTGCATGCGGTCCGGCGCCTGCTCCCAGAACTCCACCGCCTCGGGAGTTACGCGGATCGCCCCCCAGTCCTCCGGACACGACGGCGGCGCCTCGAGCGCGGCCATCAGATGCGCGTGGCGCTCGCGCAGCGGCTCCACGCTGGCGATCGGCTCCCCCTGGCGGGAGACGAGCGTCTGCACGCGATGGGCCAGATCACGCTCGTCGAAGAGCGCCTCGGCGAGCTCGCGCTCGGCGAGCGCCGCGCGGCCCGCGACGTGCACCTGGCGTCCCGCGGCGGGCCAGTGGAACAGCAGCGCCACCTGCGGGTTCGCGGCGATCTCTCGCGCCTTGCGCGTCCACAGGGCGGAGGTGAACACCAGCGCGTCGGGCTCGAGCCGCTTCAGCAGCACGGTGCGCGCCGTCGGCCGCCCCCCTCGCCGACGGTCACGAACGCGACCGCTCCGGGCTCCCTCACGCCGGCGACGCGCGCCCGCTCAAGCCATTCCCCCAGCAGCGGAACGGGCCGCTCCGGTACGTCTCCGTCGCTCACGGCGGATCGCTGCTACTGCCCGGGGCTCGCCTGGCGTGCCCGCTCGGAGTCGCGTTCGGCGCGCTCGTGCGCGACACGGTCGATGCGCTCCCCCGCCGCCGGCAGCCGGTCGTGCAGCTCGCGCATGAAGCGCGCGCTCAGCACGATCGCGCGCACCTCGGTGCTCGCGACCACCGACGCGCTGCGCGCGTGACCGTCCGAGAGCACGGCGAGCTCGCCGAAGCAGTCGCCGGGATCCATCGCGTTGATCCGCTCGCCGTCCTGGATCACGTCGGCGTGACCCTCCTCGAGCATCATGAACTCGTAGCCCGGATCACCCTGCGCCATCACGGTCTCGCCCGCCTGCGCGGTGAGTTCGTCGGCGAGCGCCGCCAGCTCGCGGCGCCGGCCGATCGAGAGGTCGCTCAGGACATCTATCTCCCCCAGCCGCTCCGCTCCGTCCCGTCCAAGCTGCCTGCGCTGCACCGAAGGCTCCTTCCTCGCGGGGCGCCCCGGTGACGCGCCCAGTGGGCGCGGACGATACCGCCTCGCGTGCGCCGGCCCCCGCTGGGCGGTTTGATACGCCTCAACGCGGCGGCGCCCGAGCCGGGATACTGCCGGGCGATGCCCGAGCAGCCGAGGATCGCCGTCGCGCCCCTGCCGGCCGGTGCCGTCGACGAGCACCGCGGTCGGGGGTCGGGGTAGCCGATGTCCGAGCAGGACGTCGAGCTCGTGGCGCAGATCCTCGAGGCCTTCAACAGCGAGGACATCGAGCTGATCCTCACCTTCACGCACGCGGACTTCGAAGTCGACGTGCCCGCCGAGTTCTCGACCGAGCCCGACGTGTACCGGGGCCACGACGGGATGCGCCGCTACTGGGACTCCTTCCAGGATGCGATGTACGCGATCCGCATCCGCCCAGAGCGGCTGTGGGACGCCGGCGGGGCGGTCGTGGCGGCCATGCACCTCACCGCCAGGGGCAGGCACACCTCGATCACCGTCGAGCAGCGCATGGTGGGCGTCTGGACGATCCGCGACGGCCGGGCGATCCGCATTCGCATCTACCCGTCGGTCGCGGAGGCCCTGCGGGTCGCCGGGCTCGAGGAATAGCGGACGCGCTCCCGACGCCCGCTGCACCGAGAGGCCCGGCGCTGACGATTCGGCGATATCGCGTTGGCCGGACCGTGGGGTTTATGACGGCTCGCCCCCGGGTATGCCGGGGCCTAGGGACAGCGGCAGCCCGGAGAGACCTGCGAGCCCGTTCTCCAGCTCTCAGCTCCCTCCGGGCTGTGCGTCCCCTGCACACGTCCGCGAGCCGCAGTCCCGCTCATGGTCCGGCGGTGATCCCGGACGATGCGACGTGCGCCTCATTGCACGGCGGAGTACGATCGTTCGGAGCCCTCCTGCCCCCCATCCACCGGAGGAAACGCAATGAGCAACCGACTCGACCGCCAGATCGACGACGCGCTCCTCACCGCCTCGACGAGCCTCGCCTTCATCTACGCCCGTCGGCGCGCTCGCCGTGCGGCACCAAAGATCCTGATCGGAACCGGAGTCGTCGCCGCTGCCGGGACGGTCGCCGCAGGCGCGATCATCGGCGTCGGGCTTCTCGGCGCCGGCGGCGCGGCGGCCGCCTGGTACCGCCACCGCTCGAAGGCCGCGTCCATGAATGGTTGGCAGGCGCCTCCCCCCGCGGCCCCGCGGCCCAGCTTCGTGGACAGGGACCGGAGAGCCACGCCGGCCACCGCCGAATAGCTGCATCGACAGCCGCACGGGCTGCGCGGGTTGAGCCGCAAAGGTCCACCCGGCCTGGGAGGCCCTGGGCGCGCCGTCCGGGCGGGTCTCCCTCCGACGGCGAACCGTGGCTCTGTAGAGCCCTAGTGCACGTACGCCGCCCAGATGTAGTAGCTGACCACCGCGGTGAAGAGCACCGCATCGAGGCGGTCCAGGGCGCCGCCGTGCGCGCCGAACAGCCCGCCGGAGTCCTTGGCGTGGGCCTCGCGCTTGAGGAACGACTCGAACAGGTCCCCGACCGGCGCCGCCAGCGCGACGCCGACGCCGATGACGAGGGCGTGGGTGCCGGGCAGCCAGTCCTGGTAGCGCCCGGCGATCCACACGCCGAGCACCGCGCACAGCATCCCGATCAGCGAGGCCCTCGACGGTCTTGTTCGGCGAGATCGCTCGGCGCCAGCGGGCGGTGGCCGAACATGCGCCCACCGAGGTAGGCGCCGGTGTCGCCCAGGAAGGTCCCGACGAGCACGTCGATCACGATGCCGAGCCCGTGCGGCAGCCCGCGCAGCAGCACCGCGTGGGCGAGCGCGAAGCCGATCCAGTAGATGCCGAGGATCGTGATCGCCAGGCCCCCCGCGCTCGGGCGGGGCTGCATCAGCGTCAGGGCGAAGACGACCGGAAGCGCGGCGACGGCCACCAGCAGCACCTGGAACTGCGAGCCGTAGAGCGCCGCGAGCAAGCAGGCCGGCGAGGCCGATGAAGCCCGCCAGGCGGCACCGGCCGGGCACGCGCGTACATCGTGTAGAGCTCGTGCATGCAGACGATCCCCGAGCACGAGCATGCCCGAGCGTGAACACGATCCCGCCTTCGATCACCAGGAACAGCGCCACGGCGATCGCGGGGATCGCGACGAGCACCCGCGCGCTCAGGTCCGAGCGCTCCCTGCGGCGCCTGCGCGGGGCGCGCGAGCCCTCGCGGCGTCGCGAGGGCACCTCGGTCGCCGCGGGACGCTCCTGTACCCGGCGCGCCCCACCGGGCGTGTGCGGCCCGCTCGCCATCAGCGCGGCCATCAGCGGCCGCCGAACCTGCGCCGGCGCTCGGCGAACTCCGCGAGGGACTCCTCCAGCGCCGCGCGGGTGAAGTCGGGCCACAGCTCCTCGCGGAAGACGAGCTCCGAGTAGGCGGACTGCCACAGCAGGTAGTTCGACAGCCGGCGCTCGCCGCTGGTGCGGATGATGAGGTCCGGGTCGTGCATCTCGGGCGCGTACAGGCAGGCGCGGAACTCCTCCTCGGTGGCGCCCTTGAAGCGTCGGGCCGCGTCGAGGATCTCGGCGCGGCCGCCGTAGTTGAAGGCCACGAACATCGTGATCCGGGTGTTGGATCCGGTGAGCTGTTCCGCCCAGCTCCATCTGCTCGGCCAGCCGCTCGCCGACCCCCTCGCGCCGGCCGATGAAGCGCATGCGCACCCCTTCGCGGTCCAGCTCGGGCGTCTCGCGCGCGATCCGGTCGGAGAACATGGCCATCAGGCCCTGGACCTCCTCGACCGGGCGCGACCAGTTCTCGGTCGAGAACGAGTACACGGTGAACTCCTCGACGCCCAGCTCGGCCGCGTCACGCAGGCGCGCCTTGACGGTGTCGGCCCCGGCGCTGTGCCCGTCGTTGACGGGCAGCCCGCGCGCGCGCGCCCAGCGGCCGTTGCCGTCGGTGATGATCGCGACGTAGCGGGCGACCGGACGATCGGCCATCGCACCGCTCGACCGATGTTCGGCGGCAGCCGACGCCCGTTCCCCGGCGACGTCCATCAGACCGCGAGGATCTCCTCTTCCTTGGTCTTGAGCACGCTGTCAAGCTCGCCTATGCGGCCGTCGGTGAGCTTCTGCAGCTCGACCTCCGCGCGGTGCTCGTCGTCTGAGGACGCCTCGCCCTCGGCCTTCAGCTCGCGCAGGTGCTGCATCGTGTCGCGGCGCACGTTGCGGATCGAAACGCGACCCTCCTCGGCGAGGTTGCGCACCACCTTGACGAGCTCCCGCCGGCGCTCTTCGGTCAGCTCCGGCACCACGAGGCGCACGACGTTGCCGTCGTTGGAGGGGTTCAGGCCCACGTCGGACTCGTTGATCGCCTTCTCGATCGCCTTGATCGAGGACTTGTCGTACGGCTGCACGGTGATCAGCCGGGCCTCGGGCGCGGAGATCGTCGAGAGCTGGTTCAGCGGCGTCATCGCGCCGTAGTAGTCGACCACCACGCGGTCCAGCAGCGACGGGCTCGCCCGGCCGGTGCGCACGGTCGTGAACTCGTGCTGGGCCGACTCCAGCGACTTGGCCATCCGCTCGTCCGGCGTCCTCCAGCAGTTCGTCGATCAGGTTCTCAGCCGCCATCGCCCTCTCCCGCCGCAGTCGATACGAGCGTGCCCACCCGCTCGCCTGAGATTATCCGCGCCAGGCTCCGCTCGTCGTCCATGTTGAAGACGTTGATCGGCATGCCGTTCTCCATGCACAGCGCCAGGGCAGTCGAGTCCATCACCCGCAGGCGCCGCTCGATCGCCTCCATGTGCGTTATCTCGGGGATGAACTGCGCGCTCGGGCTCGAGCGCCGGGTCGGCCGTGTAGACCCCCTCCACGCCGTTCTTGGCCATCAGGATGATCTCGGCGTGGATCTCCGCGGCGCGCAGCGCGGCGGCCGTGTCGGTCGTGAAGAACGGGTTGCCGGTGCCGGCCGCGAAGATCACCACGCGGCCCTTCTCGAGGTGGCGCATCGCGCGCCGGCGGATGTAGGGCTCGGCGACCTCGGAGACGCCCAGCGCGGACTGCACTCGGGTGTTCGTGCCCATCTTCTCGAGCGCGTCCTGCAGCGGGCAGCGCGTTCAGCAGCGTCGCCAGCATGCCCATGTAGTCGCCGGTCGCGCGGTCCATCCCGGCGGCGGCGCCCTTCATGCCGCGGTAGATGTTGCCGGCGCCGACGACGATCGCCACCTCCACCCGCTGGTCGCGCACGGCCGTCACCTGACGCGCCACCGACACGCACCCGCTCGGGGTCGGTGCCGTAGTCCAGCTCGCCCATCAGCGCCTCGCCCGAGAGCTTGAGCAGGATGCGTTTGAAGGCGGGGGCCATCGCCGCGCAGCCTATCCCGTCGCGGTCTACTGGCCCACGGCGAAGCGCGCGAAGCGGCGGATGACCACGTTCTCGCCGGTCGTCGCGGTGAGCTCGTCGCGCAGCTGCTGGACGGTCTTGCCGTCGAACTTCGGGTTGTGCATCTCCTGCTCGAGCAGCACGATGCCCGACAGCCACGAGTCGAGCTTGCCCTAGACGATCCGTCTCGCGGACGTTCTCGGGCTTGTCGGCCGCCTCCTGCTCGTAGATCCGGCCTCGGCCTCGCGGAGCTCCTCGGGGACCTCCTCGCGGGTCACGAAGGCGACCGTCGGCGAGGCGGCGATCTGCATCGCGACCTCGCGGGCGAAGCCCACGAAGTCGTCGTTCTTGGCCACGAAGTCGGTGTTGCAGTCGACCTCGATCAGCACGCCCACCTTCGAGCCGGCGTGCACGTATGACTGGATCGTGCCCTCGGTGGCGGCGCGCTCGCCGAGGTCCTGGATCTTCTTGCCCTGCTTGACCCGCAGGATCTCGATCGCCTTCTCGATGTCGCCCTCGGCCTCGGTGAGGGCCTTCTTGCAGTCCATCATCCCCGCGCCGGTGCGCTCGCGCAGGGCCTTCACGTCCTTTGCTCCGATCTCAACCGTGCTCATGAGGCGCTCGTCTCCGCTTTCGTGTCATCGGTGGGTGCGGGGGCCGCCTCGGCGACCGCCGCCTCTGGCTCGGGCGCCGGCGGCTGCGGCGGGGACCCGCCCGTGCCGTCGCCCTCCTCGCTTTCGGCCACCGTCTCCGGAGGCGCAGACTGCGGCGCGGCGGGGTCGTTGCGCTCCGGGCTCGCGCTCATCGGTGTCGCCGACTCGGTGGTCGGCTCGAGCGTGACCGGCGCGGCCGGTGCCTGCACGGGCGTCGACTCGGCAGCGGGCTCGGCGGCAGCGGTGGCGGCCACGGCGGCTTCGGCGGCCGCTTTGTCCTGCGCCTCCTTGGCGGCCCGCTCCTGCGCCTCGCGGGCGGCCTGCTCCTCGGCCTCCCGCTTGGCCTGCTCCTCGGCCTCGCGCCTGGCGCGGGCCTCCGCCTCGATGCGGGCCTTCTCCTCGGCTTCCTTGCGCGCACGCTCCTCCTCGGCACGGAAGATCGAATGGCCCTCGGAGACGACCTGGCCGATCGCCTGGGTGATCAGCGCGCAGGAGCGGATCGCGTCGTCGTTGCCGGGGACCACGAAGTCGATGCCGTCGGGGTCGCAGTTGGTGTCGACGAGGCCGATGATCGGGATCCGCAGGCGCTGGGCCTCTTTCACCGCGATCGCCTCCGTTTTGAGGTCGATCACGAACATCGCGTCGGGCACGCGCTGCATGTTCTTGACGCCGCCAAGGTTCGCGCGCAGCTTCGCCAGATCGGCCTGTGCGGCCATCCGCTCGCGGGTCGGCAGCAGCGCGAGCTGGCCCTCGGCCTCGAAGCGTTCGAGGTCGTGGAGGCGGCGGATGCGCTGGTTGATCGTCTGGAAGTTGGTCAGCAGCCCGCCCAGCCAGCGATGGTTGACGAACGGCATGTCGGCCGCCTCGGCCACGTCGCGGATCGTGTCGCGGGCCTGCTTCTTGGTGCCCACGAACAGCACCGTGCCGCCGCGGTGGGCGATGCCGCCGGCGAACTCCTGGGCCTGGGAGAGCAGCGCCGAGGTCTTCAGCAGATCGATGATGTAGATGCCGCCGCGCTCTCCATGAATGAAGCGGCGCATCTTCGGGTTCCAGCGGCGCGTCTGATGGCCGAAGTGAACGCCGGCCTCCAGCAGCTCCGCGATGCCTACGTCAGCCACGGGCTACTCCCTTTGTCATACGTATTGGATTCCGCACGGAGAGGGCGGACCCGGAGACCGTGACCTGACGGTCGTCTCCCGGGCAGGGCCGCATCCCCTTGCCGCGCGGGTAGGGAAATCGATTGGCTGCTCAGGATAGCCGCTCGGCCCTCGCCAGTGCGCCGTGAAGGTCGGCGGGCAGCGGCGAGCTCACCTCGACCCGCTCGCCGCCGATCGGATGGTCGAAGGCCAGCCGCGCGGAGTGCAGGAACTGGCGCTCGAGCCCCAGCATGCCCGCCGTGCCGTACTCGGGGTCTCCGCACACCGGGTGTCCGATCGCGCGCAGGTGCACGCGAATCTGGTGGGTGCGACCGGTCTCCAGACGCAGTCGCAGCAGCGAGGACTGCGCCAGGGCCCGCTCGAGCACGAAGTGGGTGCGCGCCTCGCGGGCGCCGGAGCCGCCGATCGCCATCCGCGTGCGCACGCGCGGGTCGCGGCCGATCGGCGCCTCGATCGTGCCGCTGCGCGCCGGCGGATGCCCCTCGACGAGCGCCAGGTACTCCCGCTCGATCAGCCGTTCGGCGAGGGCCCGCTGCAGCAGCCGGTGGGCCTCCTGCGAGCGCGCGACCACCAGCAGGCCGGAGGTGCCGCGGTCGAGGCGGTGCACGATCCCGGGCCGGGACGGATCCCAGCCGGGCGCATCCGGCGCGCCGCCGCCCGCGGAGATCAGCGGCGCCAGCAGCTGGGAGAGGGTGTCCTCGCGATGGCCGCGCGCGGGGTGCACGACCAGGTCGGGGCCCTTGTCGATCACCAGCAGGTGCTCGTCCTGGAAGGCGATCGTGAAGCGGCGGTCGGCGGGCAGCGGGTCACTCATCGGCCGCAGATCACTCCTCTCCGCGGCGCTCGCCCTCGATCACGAGGAACAGGATCACCAGCCCGATCGTGATCGAGGCGTCGGCGAGGTTGAACGGCGGCCAGCCCAGCGGCAGCTTGATGAAGTCCGTGACCGAGCCGTGGCGCAGGCGGTCGAGGATGTTGCCCAGCGCGCCGCCGAGCAGCATCCCGGTCGGCAGCCAGATCAGCGGCGTGGTCGCATGGCGGGCGAAGTACACGAGCAGGACCACGAGGGCCAGGCCGATCAGCACCGTCACGATCACCTGCTGCTTGGGCAGCAGGCCGAAGGCCACGCCGTGGTTGCGCGTGTTCACCAGGCCGAGCCCCGGCAGGAGCCCGTGTTCTTCCCCTGGGGTGATCGAGTGTTCGATCGCGTGCTTGCTGAGCTGGTCGGCGGCGAGCACGGCCAGCACCACCAGCCCCACGCGCAGCCACGCGGCGGCCGGCCGCGCGAGGGCGGGTCGCAGCGGCTGCTCAGCCGTGGATGATGCCGGCGACAACGACGCTGTTGACGATCTGCAGGGTGATGATCGCCACGATAGGGCTGAAGTCGATCCCCCCGAAGGAGGGGATCACGCGCCGGAACAGGCGCAGGAACGGTTCGCAGACGTCGCGCAGGAACCCGAGCAGGGCGTCGCTGGCGCGCGAGTACGGCGGGCGCAGGCCGGCGCTGAACAGGAGCTGGATCACGATGTGCAGGATGATCAGCAGCGTGTAGACGTAGATCAGCGCCGAGAGGAAGTCGGCGATCTGCACGCGGGCGCTGGCGAGGATCATTGGCGCCGGTCCGCCAGGACCGCGTCGAGTGCGTCGCTGAACGCCGCCCTGACGCCGCCGCGCTCGAGCGCGTCGAGGCCGCGTGCGGTCAGCCCTCCGGGCGAGGTGACCTCGCGGCGCACGGCGACCGTGTCGTAGCCGCGCCGGCGCAGCAGCTCGGCCGTGCCGGCGAGCGTCTGCACGACCAGCTCGGCGCCCTGGGCGGCCGGGATGCCCCGGCGCACGCCCGCGTCGACCTGCGCCTCGGCCACCAGCGCCACGTAGGCGGGCGCGCACGACATCAGGCCCATCGCCACGTCCACCAGCGCGTCGTCGAGCACGACGAGCGTCCCCAGCTCCGCGAACAGCGCGGCCACCTCGGCACCGAGCCGGGCCTCGGGGCCCTCGGCGGCGGCCTCGGGGTCGGCGGCCTGAACGACCGCGCCCTGGCGGACCTCCACGGGCAGCGAGGGGATGAAGCGGAACACGGGCACACCGGGGTAGGCAGCGTGCAGCGCCGAGAGCGGTGTGGCAGCCAGGATCGAGGCGATCGCGCGGGCGGCCGGGGCGACCTCGGCGGCGACCGCCTGCAGCTGCGCAGGCTTGTGGCACAGCACGATCAGGTCGGCCCGCTCGGCCACCTCCGCGTTGGCGGCGACCGCCTCCCCGCCGACCTCCGCGGCCAGGCTGCGGGCGCGCTCGGGCACCGGGTCCGCGCAGAGGACCGGTCGGGCCCAGCCGCGCGCGAGCGCCCGCGCCATGTTGCCGCATCCGATCAGACCGATCTGCATGGGCGGTCCAGGCTATCGGTGCGCGCGGATCAGGATTGGTTGAAGAAGCCCTTCTCGATCAGCCGCGCCCGCTCCTCGGCGGAGATCTCGACGTTGCGGGGCGTGAGCATGAACACCTTGTCGGCGATCCGCTGCATGCCGCCGTCGAGGGCGTAGGTGAGCCCGGAGGCGAAGTCGATCAGCCGCTTGGAGAGGTCGGTGTCGGAGCTCTGCAGGTTGAGGATCACCGGGATCGAGTCCTTGAACTTGTCGGCGATCTGCTGTGCGTCGTTGAAGGACTTCGGCACCACCAGGTGCACCCGCACGTCGCCGTTGCCGCGTCCGGCCACCGGTTTGAGCACGGTCGTCGAGCGACCGCGCCCGCCGCGCGCCCCCGCCGCGGTCGCCTCGGCGGTTTCGTCCTCGGCGAAGATGTCCTCGTACTCGTCGCGGCGCCGGCGCAGGCGACGGACGTTGGGACGCTCCCGGTAGCGGTCCTCGATCTCCGCCTCCGGCGCCTCCTGCTCCTCGTAGTCGTCGTGATACTCCTCGGCGAGGCCGAAGTAGACGAGGGCGCTGTGCCAGGAGTCGCGGAAGGCCATGAATTAGGATCGAGTTCGCCCGGCGAGCCGGTTTCCCTGCTGATGCTAGTAATTCGCAGCCGTCGAAGCTCGCCGGCGGCGCCTGCTCAATGGTACAGACTCGTGCCTATTCGCACGATTGTGGCGCCCTCCTGGACCGCCACGGCGTAGTCCTGGGAGGTGCCCATCGAGAGGTGCTCGAGGCCGTGGCGGTCGGCCAGCGCGCGCAGCGCGGCGAACCAGCGGGCGGCTGTCCTCGGGGTCGCTCGACAGCGGCGGCATCGTCATCAGGCCAGCGACGGGCACCGGCGGCGCGGCGAGGTAGCGCCCGATCTCCCCCGGCTCGATGCCCGCCTTGCCGGCCTCGCCCGCGACGTTGACCTCGATCAGGATGCGCAGCCCCGGCCGGGCGCTCGCGACGTGGCGGCGCAGCTCGGCGAGCGCCGACTCGGAGGCGACCGAGTGGATCAGCCGCACGTGCGGGAGGATCAGCCGCACCCGTCTGCTCTGCAGCGCGCCGATGAAGTCCCAGTCGAACAGGGGGCCGTGGGCGGCGAACTTCTCGCGCAGGTCCTGGGCGCGGTTCTCCCCGACCAGCCTCACGCCCGCCTCGGCGAGCACGGGCAGATCCGCGGCGGCGACGTACTTGGTGGCCGCCAGCACCTCCACCGCACCGCGCCCCGAGCGCCGCGCGGCCGGATCGGCCGCGGCCGCGGCGATCTCCCGCCGGATGCGCTCCAGGTTCTCGCGGATCCGCCGCGTACGCAGGCCCGTGATCAGCTCAACCATGCGACCGCCGCCATCCGTCCCGCGGCCGCGCCTTCGCGGCGGTGGGAGAACAGCCCGCCGGCGCAGATCGTGCACGCCGGCACGTCGTCCACCCGCTGCACGCCCGCCGCCAGCAGCCGCCGGTGCGCGATCTCCCGCAGGTCGATCCGCGCCCGCCCCCGGGCGCCGCTGCCGAGCGCGGCGTGCACCTCCGGGCCGACCTCGTAGCAGCAGCCGCCCGCGCACGGGCCGATCACGGCCTCGATCCGCCCCGCCCCGGCCAGCTCGCGCACGGCGGCCACGCCCTCCTCGAGCACCCCCGCCGCGAGACCTCGCCAGCCCGCGTGGACCATCGCCACGGCGCCGTCGGCTCCGAGCGCCACGGGCATGCAGTCGGCGCTCAGCACCATCGCCCCGAGGCGCGGCAGCGCCGTCGCCTGCCCGTCCGCCCGCACCCGCGCCTCGCCGCCGGACCGGTCCGCGGGCGCGGTGCGCACGCGCACCACCACCGCGCCGTGGACCTGATGGCCGCGGGCGAGCGCGCTCAGCCCCAGCCGCTCGCGCAGGCGCTCGCGGTTGGCCGCGCCCAGCTCCGCGCCGGCGCCGCCGACGCTCGACATGTTGCCCTCGCCCGCCGTCGTGAACAGGGCCCGGCCGCCCCCCGGCAGCTCCGCGGCGTGGCCGCCCGCGCTCACAGCTCGGCCTCCAGCGCGGCCCGCAGCTCCGCCTCGCGCCCGGGGCGAAGCTGCCCGTCGAGCTTCATCGCCAGCGCGCACGCCAGGCGCACGCCGACCTCCGGACCCTCGGGCACGCCCGCGCCCAGCAGGTCGTCGCCGTTGACCTCCAGGCGCACGTGCCGGAGGTCTCCCAGCCACAGCCCGGCGGCCCGTGCGGCCCCCGGCGAGCGCCGCTCGGCCAGGGCGCCCGCGATCGCCACGCCCTCCACGGGAACGCCGGCCAGCAGCGCGCGCAGCTCCGAGTGACGGGGGGAGCGGGCCAGCTCGCGGGCCAGCCCCTGCATCCCGAAGGCGCTCGCGAGCACCCGCTCGCGGGTCTCGGCGGGGAATTCGAACTCGTCCATCAGCTGCGCGGCCGCACCGCCGCGCCGCCGGCCCGTCATCGCCCCCGGGATCGAACAGCACCGCCATCGCGAGCAACTCGGACCGGCCGTCCGCGGGCAGCAGGGCGCGCGCCCGCTCGTATAAAGCGGCGTCGAAGCCGCCCGGCAGGCCGAGCGCCGCGAGCACGCCGAGCGCGCCCAGCCCGGCGAAGCCCTCGCCGCCGTCCTCCTCGGCGAACAGCCACAGCTCGGCCGCAAGCCGCCCGCCGGAGACCGTGCCCGTGGCTCCGGCCGCGAGCGCCGCCCGCGCCAGCTCGAGCGTGTGCGGCTCGACCGCGAAGGACAGCCGCGCCGCATACCGGGCCAGGCGCAGCAGCCGGGTGGGATCGTCGCTGAAGCTGCGGTCGTTCAGCACCCGCAGACGCCCGGCGCGCAGGTCCTGCAGCGCCCCGTCGACCGCCACCAGCCGCCCGGGCTCGGACCCGCCGAGCGACAGCGAGATCGCGTTGACCGTGAAGTCGCGCCGCGCGAGGTCCTCCTGCACGGTGCCGGGACGCACCTCGGGCAGCGCGCCCGGAGCCGGATAGGACTCCGCGCGCAGCTCCGCGATGTCGATGCGCGCGCCGCCGGCGTCCACCGAGGCGGTGCCGAAGCGCTCGTGGATCCTCGGCACCACCAGCCCCGCGCCCGGCGGCTCCCCCGTCGCCTGCCCGGCCGCCAGCGCCGCCGCCAGCTCGGCCGAGCCGCCGGCGACGGTCACGTCGAGCTCGCGCGGGCGGCGGCCCAGCAGCAGGTCCCGCACCGCACCGCCGACGAGCGCGATGTCGGGGCGCTCCCGCGCCGCCGCCAGCAGCTCCGGGCCGCCGGGCAGCCCGGCCAGCCTCCGCAGCGCCTCCTGCGCGTCGCCGGTCGCGCGAACCTCGGCCATCGGGGGTCGTTCCTCAGGTCTCGCGCACGGGCACGCCCGCGGCGGCGAGATGGGCCTTGGCCTCGGCGACGCTGAAGCGCCCGTAGTGGAAGATCGAGGCACACAGCACCGCGTCGGCGCCCGCGCGCAGCGCCTCGGCGAGATGCTCGAGCTCGCCGGCGCCGCCCGAGGCGATCACGGGCACGCTCACCGCCTCGCTCACGGCCCGCGTGAGCGCCAGGTCATAGCCGTCGCTGGTGCCGTCGCGGTCCATGCTCGTCAGCAGGATCTCCCCCGCGCCGCGCTCCACGCCCTCGCGCGCCCACGCCACCACGTCGCGCCCGGTCGCGGTCCGCCCGCCCGCCAGGTATGCCTCCCAGCCGTCGCCGTTGCTGTCGCGGCCGCCGTCTCGGGCGGCGCGCGCCTTGGCGTCGATCGCGAGCACCACGCACTGCGCGCCGAACACCTCCGCCAGCTCGTCGATCAGCTGCGGGCGGTCGAGCGCGGCGGAGTTCACCGAGATCTTGTCCGCGCCCGCGTCGAGCACCGCCTGGGCATCTCCGGCGGAGCGGATGCCGCCCCCGATCGTGAACGGGATGAACACCTCGTCGGCGGTGCTCCGCGCCAGCCGGGCGATCGTCTCGCGCTTCTCGTGCGTGGCGGTGATGTCGAGGAACACGAGCTCGTCGGCGCCCTCGCGGTCGTAGTGGGCCGCCAGCTCCACCGGGTCGCCGGCGTCGCGGATGTCGAGGAATTCAACGCCCTTGACCACACGGCCGGCGTCCACGTCGAGGCAGGGGATCACGCGCTTGTAGTGCACCCGTCAACCGTAGCCTCTCGGCGTGCGCCGCCCCGGGCTCGTCCCCGCCGGCGGGGAGGCCGGCGACACGCCCGCGGTGCGGGCGCGACGCGGGATTGCCTCCCACTCATCTAGCCGCCGCCCAGCGCCTCCTGCGCCTCCGTCACCGTGAACCTGCCCTCGTACAGGGCCTTGCCGACGATCACCCCGGTGAGGTTCTGCAGCCGGCGTTCGGAGCGCAGCGCCGCCAGATGCCGGAGGTCATCGAGCGTGCCGATCCCGCCGGAGTAGATCAGGTGCCCGTCCGCGGCCGCCCGCGAGATCCAGGCGAGATCGTCGACGTTCAGGCCGCCGAGCATGCCGTCGCGGTCGACGTTGGTGTAGGCCAGCTCGCGCACGCCCTGCTCGATCAGCCCCGCGAAGACCTCCCGCAGGGGAACGTCGGCGCCCCTCGTCCAGCCCTCGATCGAGACCTCGCCCGCGCGCACGTCAACCGACACCACGATCCGCTCGGCGCCGTGTCGCGCGAGCACCCGACGCAGCAGCTCCGGGTCGTTCACGGCCGCGGTGCCGAGGATCACCCGCTCGGCGCCCGCCGCCAGCGCCGCCTGCAGCGCCTCCGGCGAGCGCAGCCCGCCCCCGTACTGGACGGGCACGCCGAGCTCCGCGATCCGCCGCAGGTGCTCGATGTTCACCGGGCGCCCCGTCCTAGCGCCGTCGAGGTCCACGACGTGCAACCGGCGGGCGCCCGCATCGACCCAGCCGCGGGCCGCCGACAGCGGATCGAGGTCGTAGACGGTGCGCGCCTCGAAGTCCCCCTTGACGAGCCGCACCGCGTTGCCGTCGAGGATGTCGATCGCCGGGTAGAGCCTCACCGCGGCGCCGTGCGCAGATCGGCCGCGGAGGAGGCCGCGATGCAGATGCGGGCGAAGTTCGCCAGCAGCCGCAGGCCGGCCGCCGAGGACTTCTCCGGGTGGAACTGTACGCCGAGAAACGAGCCCCGGCGCACCGCCGTAGCGAACGGCGCGCCGTACTCCGCGATGCCGATCACGTCCTCCGGCGAGGACGGGACCGGCGCGAAGGAGTGCACGTGGTAGAAGGCGCAGCGGCCGGGCAGGTCCCGGGTCAGCTCGCACTCCTCGCCCACCAGCTGCACCTCGGTCCAGCCGATGTGGGGCAGCTTCAGGGCGCCGGACTGCAGCGCGCGCACCTCGCCCGGCACGATCCCCAGGCCGGCCGCGCCGCCGAGCTCGGTGGAGGAGTCGAACGCCAGCTGCATGCCGAGGCAGATCCCCAGCAGCGGCGTGCCCGCGGCCACCCGCTCGCGCACGAGCTCGTCGAGCCCGAGCTCGGCAAGGTTGCGCATCGCGCGCGGGAACGCCCCCACGCCGGGGAGCACGAGCCCGGCGGCCTCGCGCAGCCGCTCCGGATCGCCGCTCACGCAGGCGCGCGCGCCGACGTGCTCGAGCGCCTTCTCGACCGAGCGGCGGTTGCCCATGCCGTAGTCGACCACGGCGATCTCCACGGGCTCCTCCACGAGCGCGCTCATGCGGTCAGCGTTCCCTTCGTGCTCGGAACGCCCGTCTCGGTCGGGTCGATCGCGACCGCCTGGCGCAGTGCGCGCGCGCACGCCTTGAACGCCGCCTCGATCATGTGGTGGGCGTTGCTCCCGGATTCCACGCGCAGGTGCAGCGTGACCTTCGCCGCGTTGGCGAACGCGCGGAAGAACTCCTCGGTCAGCTCGTGCTCGAAGCCGCCCGTCGCGCCCGGCGGCAGCTGCGCCTCGAACAGCGTGAACGGGCGGCCCGAGATGTCGATCGCGACGCTCGCCCGCGCCTCGTCCATCGGCACCGTCGCCGCTCCGTAGCGCGCAATCCCCGCGCGGTCGCCGAGCGCCGCGTCGAGCGCCTGGCCGAGCACGATCGCGGTGTCCTCCGCGGTGTGGTGCGCGCCGGTCTGCAGATCCCCCGTCACGGTCAGGTCGAGATCCATGCGGCCGTGACGCGCCAGCAGGTCGAGCATGTGGTCGAGGAACCCCACGCCGGTCGAGCGCATGCCGGCGCCCGTCCCTTCCAACGTCAGCTCCAGACGCACATCCGTCTCCGCGGTCCTGCGCTCGATGATCGCCGTGCGGCTCATGGGAGCGGATTCTCCCCGATCCGCGCCTCCATCGACTCGGCGTGGACCTCGAAGCCCTCCGCGCGGGCGATCGGGGCGCCCGCCGCCGCGAGCCGGCCCGCGGCCTCGCCGACGTGCACCTGCGACATCCGCCTGCGGAAGTGGCGCGGGGACAGCGTCGAGGCGAAGCGCGCCGCGCCCGCTGTCGGCAGCACGTGGTTGGAGCCCGCCACGTAGTCACCGAACGCGGTCGCGCTCTGCGCCCCCACGAACACGCAGCCCGCGGAGAGCACCAGCGGCGCGAGCGCCTCCACCTCGGCCCCGATCAGCTCCAGGTGCTCGGCGGCGAAGGCGTTCGCGAGCGCGATCCCCTCGCGCGCGCTCGCCACCTCCGCCACCGCGAACACCGCCTCGCCCACGGTCGGGCGTTCCAGCACCAGGCGGGCCAGCGTCGCGGCCAGTGCCTCGCAAACCTCCGCCGAGGGGGCGACCGCGGCCACCAGGCTGCCCTCCCCGTGCTCGCCCTGTGCGAGCATGTCCAGCGCGGCCAGCCGAAGCTCGCGCTCGCCAACGTCCTCGCCGAGCAGCACCAGCAGGTCGCTCGGCCCAGCGAAGCCGTCGATCCCGACCACCGCCGAGAGCTGGTGCTTGGCCTCCTGCACGTACAGGTTGCCCGGCCCCACCACCACGTCCACGCGCCGCACCGTCTCGGTGCCGTGAGCCAGCGCCGCGATCGCCTGCGCGCCGCCCATGCGGTACACCCGCTCGACGCCGCACAGCCTGCAGGTGCCGAGGATCACCGGATCGACCTCCCCCCCGGCGCCGGGGGGCGCGCACACGGCCACGTCGACCACACCCGCCGCCCGCGCGGTCACCACGCCCATCACGACCGTGCTCGGGTACGGCGCGCGGCCGCCCGGCACGTACACGGCCGCCGACCCCACAGGCACCTCACGCAGCACCACCCGCTGGCCCTGCGGCAGCTCCACCGACACGTCGGCTCCCACCCCGGCCTGCGACACCAGCGCCACGTTGGCGATCGCCACCTGCAGGCCCGCCACGAGCGCGCGCGGCAACAGCACGATCGCCTGGTCGAGCTCGGCCGCGGAGACCAGCAGCGGCGGCGGCTCAGCCCCCGCCGTGTCGAACCGGCGGGTGTATTCGGCGAGCGCCCGGTCGCCCTCCACGCGCACCCGCTCGATGATCTCGCCGACCGCCTCGCGCACCGAGGCGGCATCCGCGACCAGCGAGCGGATGTGCTCCGCGGCCGCCCGCGCGCCGCCGAGACGCTCCACCTCGCCGCGATCCAGCCGCTCGATGCGCATCTCAGGCGCCGCCGGCGGCCGGGATGCTGCGCAGCTGGCTCATCAGGTCCTCGATCGCAGCAGCCTTGAGCTTGTGGGAGACCGGGTTGCCGATCAGCCGCGCGGTGCACTCCACGATCTCCTCGCGGATCACCAGGTCGTTTTCCCGCAGCGTCGTGCCGGTCGCGGTCAGGTCCACGATCGCCTCGACCATGCCCGTCAGCGGCGCGAGCTCGACCGAGCCTTTGACCTCCACGATCTCGGCCTGCCTGCCCGTCTCCTCCAGGTGCCGCGCCGCGATCCGGGGATACTTCGTCGCCACCCGCATCACCCCGAGCCGGCGCAGCGCCTCCATCGCCGGGTCCGGGCCGGCCTTGCTGGCGAGCACCATCGTGCAGCGGCCGTAGGCCAGGTCGAGTAGCTCGTAGACCTCGCGCCCGCCTTCGCCGGGGTGCTGCGCGGCCTGCTCGAGCAGCACGTCCTTGCCGGTCACGCCCAGGTCGGCTGCGCCGGCCTCCACGTAGGTGGGAACATCCGTCGGGCGCATCGTGATCACGCCGATGTCCTCGAACAGCAGCTTGCGGTCGTTCGAGCGCAGCTCCTCGGTGTCGAGGCCGAGCGCCGTCAGCAGGTCCACCGTGCCGCCGAACAGCGCGCCGCGCGGAACCGCGATCGTGAGCCCGTTCGTCGGGGCCGGGCTCACGACGCACCCAGGCCCGCGGCCGGGGCGTCCCGATCCGCGGCCGCTGCGGCCACCGCCAGCCCGGCGCCGTCCGGACGCGCCAGCAGCGCTCCGGTGCCGCGCTCCTCGCCCGCGAGCGCCATGTGCAGACGGTCGACCCCGAGCGCGAAGCCCACCGCCGGCAGGCGCCTGCCGAAGTTCCCGAGCAGGTCGTCGTAGCGCCCGCCGCCGCCGATCGGGGCGCCGAGGGCCGGGTCGTAGACCTCGAACACGGCGCCCGTGTAGTAGCCGATGTCCCGCACCAGGCCGAGGTCGAATATCACCCGATCGGCCACCGCCGGCTCGAGCAGCTCGTGCACCGCGCGCAGCCCCGTGACGGCCTCCTGCGCAGGTGCGGGCAGGTCCGAGAGGGTCTCCGGGCCGCCCCGCCGCTGCGGCACCTCGAGCAGCACGCGCGAGGCCTCCCGCGAGGGCCCCGCCTCTCCGAGCATCCGCTCGAGCCCCACGAAGTCGCGCATCACCAGCGCCTCCAGCAGACCCGCGCGCGCCGCCTCGGGCACATCCAGGCTGGCCATCAGCGCCGGGAACAGCGAGGCGTCGCCCACGCCCACGCGATAGTCCTTCAGCCCGGTCGCATCGAGCGCGTGGCACAGCACGGTCAGCGCTTCCGCGGTCCCCTGGGGCGCCGGCGAGCCGATCAGCTCGATCCCGGCCTGCAGCAGCTCGCGCGGCTGCCCCCGCTGCGGGCGCACGCCCCGGTAGCAGTGGGCGAAGTAGCAGAAGCGCAGCGGCGGCTCGCTGTGCGGGTAGCGCGTCGCCACGACCCGCGCGATCGGCACCGTCATGTCCGAGCGCAGCACCAGCACGGCGCCGGTCTCGTCGAAGACGCGATAGGCCGGCCGCGCCTCGGCCATGTCGCCGCGCGCCAGCACCGACTCGTACTCGAGCGCAGGCGTGTAGATCTCGCCGTAGCCGTGGCGCTCGAACACACCGCGCAGCGTGTCGGTGATCGCGCGCACCTCGCGCGTCTCGTCGGGTAGCACGTCGCGCGTGCCGCTGGGGATCGGATGGATCATCGCGACCCGAGATTACGCGTGAACGGGCTCCGTGGCCACGCGCTCGATGTGAGCGCCGAGGTCGCGGAGTCGCTCGTCGATGCGCTCATAGCCACGGTCGATCTGGCGGATGTTGCCGATCTCGCTGCGGCCGTCGGCGCAGAGGGCCGCCAGCAGCATCGCCATCCCGGCGCGGATGTCGGGCGACTCCACACGCTCGCCGCGCAGGCGGCGGGGACCGGTCACGATCGCCCGGTGGGGGTCGCACATCACGATGTCCGCCCCCATCAGGATCAGCTTGTCGGTGAAGATCAGCCTGTTCTCGAACATCCACTCGTGCACCAGGATCGAGCCCTCCGCCTGGGTAGCGAGCGCGACCGCGATCGAGGTCAGGTCGGCCGGGAACGCCGGCCAGGGACCGTCCTGGATCTTGCTCTTGTACTCCCCCACATCCGCCTGTACCACGAGCTTCTGCCCGCCCGGCACGAGCACGTCGTCGCCGTCGAGCTGGGAGCGCAGGCCCACCCGCTCGAACACCAGGCGGATCATCCGCAGATCGGCCGCCACGACGTCCTTGATGCGGAGCTCACCTCCCGTCACGCCCGCGAGCGCCATGAAGCTGCCTATCTCGATGTGGTCGGGAGCGATCCGATGGCTGCACCCGTGCAGGCGCTCCGCGCCGTTCACCGTCACCAGGTTCGAGCCGATCCCCTGGATGTCGGCGCCCATCTTCACCAGCATGCGCGCGAGGTCCTGCACGTGCGGCTCGCAGGCCGCGTTGCCGATCACGGTCGTCCCGGGGGTCAGCGCCGCGGCCATCAGCGCGTTCTCGCTGGCCATCACCGACGGCTCGTCCATGAACACGTCCGTCGGGCGCAGCCCCCGCGCCGCCGTCAGCACGATCTCCCGCCCGCAGTCGGCCTCCGCGCCCATCGCCCGGAACGCGTCCAGGTGCGGATCCAGGCGCCGGCGGCCGATCACGTCGCCGCCCGGAGGCGGCAGCACCGCCCGGCGGAAGCGGGCCAGCAGCGGCCCCGCCAGCAGGAAGGAGGCGCGGATCAGCTCCGCCAGGTCGCGGTCGATCTCGACGGCGTGCACCGCCGCCGCGCACAGCGCCACCTCGTTGGGGCCGCGCCACGTCACCGACACGCCGATCGCCCGCAGGATCTCGAGCATCGCCTCCACGTCGCGGATCCGCGGAACGTTGCTAACGATCACCTCGTCCTCGGTGAGGACGCTGCTGGCGAGGATCGGCAGGGCCCCGTTCTTGTTCCCAGCCGGAACCATCGTGCCGGACAGGGGGACGCCGCCTTCGATGACGAACTTCTCCATTGGCTTGATGCGCCTCCGACCGCCCATCACGGGCCCGGCGATCCGGCGCTCGGCAAGCCTAACAGTCATCTCTGCAGTCAAGTTCTAGCCCCCGCCCGATCGACCTGCATCTCCGTGGCCCGCGCGCACCACGCCACCTCCGCCGCGGCCGCGCTGCAACAGCCATTGCACCGGCGGGCGTGCCGTTTCGCTCTGCAGAGCCGTTCGGCGAGGTCACCACCGATGCGTACGCCTGTTCGCCTCCGGTCCGTCCGAGCACCCCCGTACGTTACGAACACATGTTCTCCTCATCGCGAACATCAGCGCTCGCACAGCGTGCACTCGGTGCCCTGCGCCTGACCCGCTCGTTCCTTTTGCTCGAGGACGACGCCGACGTCGACTGGGAGGTCGACCCGAACGAGCACCTTCAGGCGCCACATCCGCACCGGGTGCCGCTGCGCGGCCGCCTGCCCGACCGCCGCGCGGGAGAGCCCGCTCCGCGGACGTCGCTCTGCACCTGCCCGATCCAGGGAGCGCGCGCCGGCACGCGGCCGCGCCGCAGCGCCGGCCCCCGCTCGGGCCGCACCCCGGCCTGCTAGCTCGGGCCACGGCACCGAGCCTGCTCGACGTGACGCTTTCCCGCAGGGCCACGCGAGAGCCGCGAGCACCCGCTGAGCCGCCGTCCGCCACCTCACGACGCCGAAACACGACGGGCCGCCCGAGGGCGGCCCGCTGTGCATCCTGCTGAAGAAACCGGCGGCGTCCTACTCTCCCAGGCCCTTACGGGCCAAGTACCATCGGCGCTGAGGGGCTTAACTGCTCTGTTCGGAATGGGAAGAGGTGTCTCCCCCTCGCTAAAGCCACCGGAAAGGGCGAGAGACCACGCCCTCCAGGTCCTTCAAAACTGCACAGCGCCACACCGCGTATCACAAAAAAATCCGTCAAGCCCTCGACCCATTAGTACCGGTCTCCTTCAGACGTCACCGTCCTTCCAGATCCGGCCTATCAACCTGGTGGTCTACCAGGGGTCTTACTCCCTCTAGGGGATGGGAGAGCTCATCTTGAGGCCGGCTTCCCGCTTAGATGCTTTCAGCGGTTATCCGATCCACACGTAGCTAGCCTGCTATGCCCTTGGCAGGACAACAGATACACCAGAGGTGCGTTCATCCCGGTCCTCTCGTACTAGGGACAAATCCTCTCAACTCTCCAACGCCCACGGCAGATAGGGACCGAACTGTCTCACGACGTTCTGAACCCAGCTCGCGTACCGCTTTAATGGGCGAACAGCCCAACCCTTGGGAGCAACTCCACCCCCAGGATGCGACGAGCCGACATCGAGGTGCCAAACCGGGCCGTCGATGTGGACTCTTGGGCCCGATAAGCCTGTTATCCCCGGAGTACCTTTTATCCGTTGAGCGACGGCACTTCCACTTGCTACCGCCGGATCACTAAGACCTGCTTTCGCACCTGCTCGACTTGTCAGTCTCGCAGTCAAGCTCCCTTACTACCTTTACGCTCTACACACGATTTCCAACCGTGATGAGGGAACCTTTGTGCGCCTCCGTTACATTTTGGGAGGCGACCGCCCCAGTCAAACTACCCGCCTGGAACTGTCCAGCGTCCGGATTCACGGAACGCTGTTAGAAATCCAATACACCAAGGGTGGTATCTAAAGGTTGGCTCCACGCCGGCCGCAACCGACGCTTCAAAGCCTCCCACCTATCCTGAGCGAGATGCACCGAACTCCAATACCAGGTTGTAGTAAAGGTTCACGGGGTCTTTCCGTCTAGCCGCGGGTACTCGGCATCTTCACCGAGACTGCAATTTCACCGAGCTCCTCGTTGAGACAGCGCTGAAGTCGTTACGCCATTCGTGCAGGTCGGAACTTACCCGACAAGGAATTTCGCTACCTTAGGACCGTTCCTTACTGTTACTACTCGAGCACTCTTCAGCTCGAGCGGCCCGCTCATTTCTGACGGACTCTCATGGTCGCCCATGAGAGCGGACTATCTCATCCCGCAACCGCTCTAGGTCGTCGGGCCCGGCGTATAGTCTCTGAGGATTCCATCCATCCGATCGCTTCTCTTCCCACCGCGGTTCATCCGTTCCCGGAGAGCAAGAACCTGGTGGTAGTCACGGTCGCTCGGTCCTTCTGCGACACGTTGAAGGCAGCTGAGAGCCGAAAGCCCCTTCGACAGTCTGCGCGCTTGCGACAGACGATCATGAAGCTTCCCTCTCCCATCGCGAACCCTGACAAGAAGCTACCGAGCGAGGCCTCAATGGCCTCGATGCATGGCCTTTCCTGCTGATTGTCCGCACCCGTCACATTTTCACGGTACCGCCCACCTGGGGCGGTACTCGTAGTGCGGGATACTCGGATGTTCCAGCATATAGCCAGGTTTTACAACTACCTCGGTCAACTGATAGTTACGGCCGCCGTTTACCGGGGCTTAGCTTCGCTGCTTCGAACCGAAGTCCTGACAACTCCACGTAACCTTCCGGCACCGGGCAGGCGTCAGCCCCTATACGTCGTCTTTCGACTTAGCAGAGACCTGTGTTTTTGGTAAACAGTCGCTTCAGCCAATTCACTGCGGCCCTCTCGGGCTCCACTCGCGAGGAGTTTCACCCTACTGGGGCGCCCCTTATCCCGAAGTTACGGGGCGATTTTGCCGAGTTCCTTAACGAGGGTTATCTCGATCACCTTAGTATTCTCTACTTGCCTACCTGTGTCGGTTTTGGTACGGGCACGCGCTTCCTCCCTAGAGGATTTTCTTGGAGGTATGGCGTCAGGAAGTCGCCGGCTTAACGCCAGCTCACATCGCACCTCAGGTTATGCGGCCCCGCATTTGACAAGGGCCACCCCTACATGCTTGTCCCAGGACGACCATCGCCTGGGTTTCCCTAGCCTTCCTCGTCCCCCCATCGGTCAAACGGAAGCGACGTGGTACAGGAATATCAACCTGTTGGCCATCGACTACGCCTTTCGGCCTCGCCTTAGGTCCCGACTAACCCTGAGCAGACGAACTTTACTCAGGAATCCTTAGGCAATCGGTGGAGGGGATTCTCACCCCTCTTTCGTTACTTATGCCGGCATTCTCACTTCCCAGGCCTCCACGGCTGGCTTACGCCGCCGCTTTACTGGCATGGGAACGCTCTCCTACCGCGCGATCGACCCGAAGGTCTCACGCACCCGCAGCTTCGGTGACTAGCTTGAGCCCCGTTACATTGTCCGCGCTCGAACACTTGACCAGTGAGCTGTTACGCACTCTTTCAAGGATGGCTGCCTCTAAGCCAACCTCCTGGTTGTCTATGCACTCGAACATCGTTTCCCACTTAGCTAGCACTTTGGGACCTTAGCTGGCGGTCTGGGCTGTTTCCCTTTCGACGCTGAAGTTTATCCCCCAGCAACTGACTCCCGGAGTAAACGTAATTGGTCTTCGGAGTTTGCCTGAAGTCGGTAACCTGGTAGGGCCCCTAATCCAAACAGTGCTCTACGGCCAATACGCAATTTATCCGAGGCTATACCTAAATATATTTCGGAGAGAACCAGATATCACTGAGCTTGATTAGCCTTTCACTCCGACCCACAGGTCATCCGCCCAGTTTTCAACCTAGGTCGGTTCGGCCCTCCACGAGGTCTTACCCCCGCTTCAGCCTGCCCATGGGTAGCTCGCTCAGTTTCGGGTATACCGCCTACGACTATGTCGCCCTGTTAGGACTCGCTTTCGCTACGGCTCCGCTCATCGCTTAACCTCGCCGCAGACGAGTAACTCGCCGGCTCGTTATGCAAAAAGCACGCGGTCACCCTTCTAGAGGGCTCCCACCGCTTGTAGGCACGCGGTTTCAGGTACTATTTCACTCCCCTTCCGGGGTACTTTTCACCTTTCCCTCACGGTACTAGTCCGCTATCGGTCACCAAGGAGTACTTAGCCTTGGAGGGTGGTCCCCCCAGGTTCAGTCCGCGTTTCACGGGAGCGGACTTACTCAGGAACGTCTGACAGGAGTCCATGCAGTTTCGTCTACGGGACGGTTGCCCTCTATGGTGCGCGGTTCCACACGCTTCGACTACCACATGGTTTTGTAACTCCTGCCGAGCCGGACACGACTCGGACCAAACGCCCTACAACCCCCGACGGACAACGCATGTCCGCTTACATCCGCCGGGTTTGGGCTGATCCCTTTTCGCTCGCCACTACTCAGGGAGTCTCTTTTGATTTTCTTTCCTCGGGGTACTGAGATGTTTCACTTCCCCCGCTTGTCCTCGCCCGGTCTATGTGTTCAACCGGGGATAGCGCCGCATTACCAGCGCTGGGTTTCCCCATTCGGGAATCCACGGGTCAAAGGCTATTCAGCGCCTAACCGTGGCTTATCGCAGCCGTTCACGCCCTTCTTCGACTCTTGGTGCCAAGGCATCCACCGTGTGCCCTTACTATCTTGACGGTGATCTGGCCCAACTCGACCCGAAGGTCGTGCGGGGCCCGGTGATACCCGTTTTCAGCCGCCGCTTATCGATGGCGGCTGATGTGGCTTCTGTGCAGTTTTCAAGGACCGTGGAGAGGCGTATAACGCCGGCCGGGCCCCGCGTATGTCGGTCGCGCCGTTCAGCGGCACGTCCCGCGAGCTCCGGCGGACGCCGGTCTCTCAAAACTCAACAGCATGCTGGACCTTGTTGTGGCTGCCCGCCGTCGCCGCCCCAAGTAGCGGGGGCGAGGGCCGGCGTGCGGCCATCCAGCCAGGTTCGGTCGACGTGCTAGGCCCGATCCGCTTTGGCACCGCCGGGCCTCGAGGGCTCGGCGGCCGCGCGGGCCTGTCGCCTGGACAGGCCCTGGATCGGGGCACCCTAGGGTGCTCCCTAGAAAGGAGGTGATCCAGCCGCAGCTTCCGCTACGGCTACCTTGTTACGACTTCACCCCAGTCACGAGCCCCACCTTCGACGGCTCCCTCCCTTGCGGGTTAGGCCACCGGCTTCGGGTGTTGCTCACTCCCGTGGTGTGACGGGCGGTGTGTACAAGGCCCGGGAACGTATTCACCGCGGCAATGCTGATCCGCGATTACTAGCAACTCCGCCTTCATGCAGGCGAATTTCAGCCTGCAATCCGAACCGAGACGCACTTTAAGGGATTCGCTCCACCTCGCGGTATCGCAGCCCTCTGTATGCGCCAATGTAGCACGTGTGTAGCCCTGAACATAAGGGGCATGAGGACTTGACGTCATCCCCACCTTCCTCCGGTTTGTCACCGGCAGTCTCGCATGAGTCCCCAACTAAATGCTGGCAACATGCGACGGGGGTTGCGCTCGTTGCGGGACTTAACCCAACATCTCACGACACGAGCTGACGACAGCCATGCACCACCTGTGAAAGTGCCCCGAAGGGAAGGTGTGTTTCCACACCGGTCACTCACATGTCAAGCCCAGGTAAGGTTCTTCGCGTCGCGTCGAATTAAACCACATGCTCCGCTGCTTGTGCGGGCCCCCGTCAATTCCTTTGAGTTTTAGCCTTGCGGCCGTACTCCCCAGGCGGGCAACTTAATGCGTTAGCTTCGACACGGGGGGAGTCGACACCCCCCACATCTAGTTGCCATCGTTTACAGCGTGGACTACCAGGGTATCTAATCCTGTTTGCTCCCCACGCTTTCGCGTCTCAGCGTCAGTCACGTCCCAGCGAGCTGCCTTCGCCATTGGTGTTCCTCCTGATATCTGCGCATTTCACCGCTACACCAGGAATTCCACTCGCCCCTTCCGGACTCTAGCCCGACAGTATCCACCGGCATTCCAGGGTTGAGCCCTGGACTTTCACAGCGGACTAATCGGGCCGCCTACACGCTCTTTACGCCCAATAATTCCGGACAACGCTTGCACCCTACGTATTACCGCGGCTGCTGGCACGTAGTTAGCCGGTGCTTCTTGTGAAGGTACCGTCACTCCAGCCGACTCTTAATCGGCGAAGCTTCGTCCCAACTGAAAGGGGTTTACAACCCGAAAGCCTTCTTCCCCCACGCGGCGTTGCTGCGTCACGCTTTCGCGCATTGCGCAAGATTCCCCACTGCTGCCTCCCGTAGGAGTCTGGGCCGTGTCTCAGTCCCAGTGTGGCTGATCGTCCTCTCAGACCAGCTACCCATCGAAGCCTTGGTGAGCCGTTACCTCACCAACAAGCTAATGGGCCGCGGGCCCATCTCGATGCGGAGGCCGAAGCTTCCTTTCCCCTTGCGGGCACATCCGGTATTAGCCCGAGTTTCCTCGGGTTGTCCCGGTCATCGAGGCAGGTAACCCACGTGTTACTCACCCGTTCGCGGCTCTGCCCCAGGGCAAGCCCTGGTTCGTCGCTCCACTTGCATGTGTTAAGCACGCCGCCAGCGTTCGTCCTGAGCCAGGATCAAACTCTCCGTGAAGAACTTCACGAAAAGCTGTCATGGAGTTTCCCCTGCCACGTCGGCGGCAAGCCGCCTGCGGCGGGGGTGGGTAGGGACCCATACACCGTGGTCCCAAACCATGACGGGGTACTTCTCTACTTGACTCTTTGACCGCCACCGAGAGACGTCGGCCGATCTCGCGATCGGCCGCTCCCGTGGCGGGTCGAACCTGGACGCACACCGCAATCTCGAAGAGATCGCAGATGCGCATGCTGTTGAGTTTTCAAAGACCGCCGTGCCTCACCGAAAGGGCTTCCTTCTGGAGAAGACCGATCCGACCCAGCGCCCAGGGGCGCCTGCGGGCCGACCGGGGAGTATAGCGCGCCGGAGCCCCTCCGCGCGAGGTCGTCTAATCGGCGCGCAGCCGGCGGAAGCGGCGCCTGCCGACCCTCAGGACCTGGCCGTCGGCGCGCTCGACGGGCACGTCGTGCTCGCCGGCGCCCAGCGGGCTGCTGCCCAGCGTGACGGCGCCCTGGTCGATCAGGCGCCGGGCCTCCGAGCGCGAGAGCCCGAACTGCTCGGCGATCAGCCCCGGCAGGTGCAGCACGCCGCCGTCGCGCGGGAAGCTCGCCTCCTCGATCTCCTCGGGCTCGGCCCCCTGGACGACCACCCGCTCGAAGTGCCGCTCGGCGGCGGCGGCGTCGGGCTCGGAGTGCAGCCACGCGACGATCGCGCGGGCGAGCGCGTGCTTGCGGTCGCGCGGCGAGAGCCCGGACCGCGCCGCCTCGCCGCGGGGCTCGCCCGCCGGCGTGCGGGGATCGACGAGCAGCCGCTAGTACTCGGGGACGGCCTCGTCGGGGATGCTCATGATGCGCCCGTACATCTCCTCGGGCGGGTCGAGCACGCCGATCTGGTTGCCGAGCGACTTCGACATCTTGCGCCGCCCGTCGGTGCCGACGAGGATCGGCATCGTGAGGATCGCCTGCTCGGGCTCGCCCGTAGGCGCGCTGGATGTCGCGCCCGAGCAGGAGGTTGAACTTCTGGTCGGTGCCGCCGAGCTCGACGTCGGCGCGCACGGCCACCGAGTCGTAGCCCTGCAGCAGCGGGTAGAGCAGCTCCAGCATCGAGACCGGCTCGCCGGCGGCCAGCCGTTTGGCGAAGTCGTCGCGCTCGAGCAGCTGGGCGGCGGTCGTGGTGCGCGCGAGCGCGCAGCAGCTCGATCATCGGCATGTCGAGCCATTCGCCGTTGCGCCGCACCTCGAGCCGGCCGGGATCGGCGTCGAGGATCTTCAGCGCCTGCCCGGGAAGGTCGCGGCGTTGGCCTCGATCTCCTCGCTCGGAGAGGATCGGGCGCTCGGAGGAGCGCCCCGACGGGTCGCCCACGCGCGCGGTGTAGTCGCCGACGATCAGGACCACGCGGTGGCCGGCGTCCTGGAACTCGCGCAGCTTGACGCAGCACGACGGCGTGGCCGAGGTGGATGTCCGGGGCGGTGGGGTCGATCCCGAGCTTCACGCGCAGCGCGCGCTCCTCGGCGCGGACCCGGGCGAGCTTCTCGGCGAGCGCCCCTCTGGGGAGGCTGTCGACCGCCCCGCGGGCGAGTCGCTCGGCGTCCTCCGCGGCCGCGGTAGTGGCGTCTGGCATGGGTCGCCAATGCTAGACTCTCGCCACTCCGGGGGTCCCACCGCGCCGTGGTCCGGCGGCCTCTTCCCCACCGTGATCGGCTCCTCCCTGACGCTCGGAGGCCGTTCCCTGCGCCCGCTGATGAGCGATGATCTCACCCCTGACATAGCGACCACGCCGAGGCGGCGCCTGAAGCGGCTGCGCTTCCTGGCGATCCTCATGGCCGTGCTGCTGCTGGGGCTCGTGTCGTTCGTGTTCGGGATGTTCGTATCGGTCGCCTCCGACCTGCCCTCGCTGACGCGCTTCGCCCAGTTCAAGGATGCCCAGAGCTCGGAACTGTTCGACGACCTCGGCCATCCGCTCGGCGTGCTCAGCCAGCAGAACCGCGTGATCGTCGAGCCCGACCAGATCCCGCAGATCGTCAAGGAGGCGGTGATCTCGATCGAGGACAAGCGCTTCTACACCAACAGCGGCATCGACATCCGCGGCATCGCGCGCGCCTTCATCCAGGACATCCGCCACAAAGGCAGCGTCCAGGGCGCCTCGACGATCGAGCAGCAGTTCATCAAGAACGCGCTCCAGGCCCAGTCCCACCGCACGATCTTCGAGAAGCTCCGCGAGGCGGCGCTGGCCTACCAGCTCTCGCACAAGTGGTCGAAGGACAAGATCATCACCGCGTACCTCAACACGATCTACTTCGGCAACGGCGCCTACGGGATCGAGGCCGCCGCGCAGACCTACTTCGGCCACGACGTCAACCACCTCGGCTGCGGCACGCCCGGCCACCGGCTGTGCGTGGAAGAGCTCGAGCCGTGGGAGGCGGCGCTGCTGGCGGGGATCATCCAGTCGCCGACCGCCTATGACCCGGTGACGCACCCGATGGCCGCGCGCGAACGGCGCGACGTGGTCCTGCAGCAGATGCTCCAGCAGGGCTACATCGAACGGCCCGTCTACGAGGAAAGCCTCAACCAGGCGCTGCCCTCGGCCGCGGAGGTCCAGGCGCCGCAGGAGCAGACGGTCGAAGGGGTCGATGCGGGCTACTTCACGAGCTGGGTCCAGCAGCAGGTGATCGAACGCTACGGGGCGCAGCGCACCTTCAACGGGGGCCTGCAGGTCAAGACGACGCTCGACCTCGAACTCCAGCGCGCCGCCGAAGCGGCCGTGAACGCCTACCTCCCCAGCCCCAGCGGCCCGTCCGCGGCGATGGTCGTGATCGAAAACTCGACCGGCGAGGTGCGCGCGATGGTCGGCGGGCGCAACTACGACGAAAGCGCGTTCAACCTCGCCACCGAAGGCGAGCGCCAGCCGGGCTCCTCGTTCAAGGCCTTCGACCTCGCCGCCGCGCTCGAGGACGGGATCTCGCCGGACTCGGTGTGGACGTCCAAGCAGAAGGAATTCATCGTGCCCGGGACTCGCGGCAAGGAACGCTTCGTGGTGCACAACGACGAAGGCGCCTACTCGGGGTCGAACACGCTCACCGGCGCGACGGCCTTCTCCGACAACTCGATCTACGCCGAAGTCGGGCTCGACGTGGGAACCCAGCGGATCGCGCTGCTGGCCCACCGCATGGGGATCACCACGCCGCTGTCGACCAACCCGGCGATGACGATCGGCGGGCTCACCGTCGGGGTCACCCCGCTGGACATGGCGCACGCCTACGAGACGATCGCCCACGACGGCGAACGGGTCAGCGGCTCGCTGAGCCAGCCCGGCGAACCCGTGGGCATCCAGGAAGTGAAGGTCGGCGGGCACACGATCGACAAGAACCGCGTCGAAACCAGGAGGGTGCTGCCCTCCTCGGTCGCGCAGACGGAGACCTCGATGCTGGAAACGGTCGTGCAGTACGGCACCGGCCGCGCCGCCGCGATCGGCCAGTTCGCGGCCGGCAAGACGGGCACGACCTCCAACTACGGCGACGCCTGGTTCGTCGGCTGGGACTCGAAGTTCACGGTCGCCGTATGGGTCGGCTACCCCAACAAGCTGATCCCGATGACGACCGACTTCAACGGCACCCCGGTGCTCGGCGGCACCTTCCCGGCGCTGATCTGGCACCAGTTCATGGTCTCGGCGCTGGCGATCGAAAAGGAACGTGCCGAACAGGCCGCCGCGGGCGCCGCCGCCAAGGCCGGCCACTCTGCCGCCACGGGCGCCGGCGAAGGGGCCGGACAGGGCTCCGGGGCGGGCATCACGGGCGGCGGGCAGGCCGGCGGGGGCACGGGCGGTGGCACCCAGACCGGCGGTGGCACCAAGACGGGCGGCAGCCAGACCGGCGCCGGCGGGGGCGTGACATCGACCCCCGAACGGCAGGCGGCCCCCGCGACCCCGACGCCCTCCACGCCCGCCGCTCCCGCGCCCTCCGCACCGGCCACCCCCGCGCCGTCGGCGCCCGCGACGCCGTCCTCGCCGACTGGGGGCGCGTCGCCCACCGGCGGGGTGTCACCGAGCGGCTGATCGCCCCGGCAGTCCGCGTCGGGGCCCACCCGCGCGCCCGGAGAGCGGCTCGGCCGTGCGGCGTCCCGGCCTAGGCCGGCGAGCGCGTCCGGCCGGCGCGAGCGCGCGATCCGCGCGTGCCGACGCGCACGGGAGCGGCATCCGGCCGCGGGCGCGAGACGTGGGGATTGCCGGCCACGCAGAAGCGCCACGGCAGCTCGGCCGCGCGCGTGATGCCCACCCGCGGTCCCGCCACGAGCTGCGGCTGCAGCCAGGCGGCGGAGCGGGGCTCGATCGTCAGCGGGCCCTCGACGAGCGAAGCGCCGTTGTCGGCGAGGGCCACGCCGAGGGCCTGGCCGAGCTTTCCCGGTCCCGAGCAGAGGTCGGCCTCGCGCAGCGGGCCGCGCGGCCCCGCCCGGCGCCGCCCGGCCATCAGCGCGACGCCGGCGAGCGGCTGCAGGGCGCGGATCAGCACGGCGGCGCCGACGCCCTCGGGCTCGCAGACGGCGTTGAGCAGGGAGTGGATCCCGTAGGAGCGGTACACGTAGGCGATCCCCGGCGGGCCGAACAGCGTGCGCGTGCGCGGCGTGAGGCCGATGAACGCGTGGCAGGCCGGCTCGCTCTCGTGGTAGGCCTCGGTCTCGACGATCACGCCCGCGACGTCCCCCCGGACGACGGTGCAGCCGATCAGGTCGCGGGCGACCTCGAGCACCGGCCGCTCGTAGAAGTCAGGCGGCAGCGGTTTCATCGAGCACTCCTCGCGCGAGGGCGATCTGCTCGCGCAGGCGCGCGCTGGAGGTCCCGCCCTCGGACACCTTCGACTCCAGCCAGGACCCCGACGCGAGCACCGCACGGTAGCTCAGGCTCGTGCGTGGCGAGCAGCTCGCTGTGCGCGGCGATCTGCTCGCGGGTGAGCGCGGACAGCGGCCGGTCCTGCTCGACCGCGGTGCGCACGAGCCCGGCCACGACGCCGTGGGCCTCGCGGAACGGCATCCCGAGGCGCACGAGCAGGTCCGCGATGTCGGTGGCGGCGATCATCTCGTCGCCGGCCGCCTCGGCGAGGCGCTCGCGCCGGAAGCGTACGCCTGCGATCATCCCGGTGGCCGCGGCGAGCGCGAGCTCGATCGTGTCGGCCGCGTCGAAGACGTGCTCCTTGTCCTCCTGCAGGTCCTTGTTGTAGGTCAGCGGCAGCGCGTGCATGACGCCGTGCAGCGCCGCCAGATGCGCGACCACGCGGGGCGCCTTTGCGCGCAGCAGCTCGGCCGCGTCGGGGTTCTTCTTCTGGGGCATGATCGAGGAGCCCGAGCTCCACGCGTCGGGCAGCTCGCAGAAGCCGAACTCGCTGCTGGACCACAGCACCAGCTCGGCGCCCAGCCGCGAGAGGTGCGTGGCGCAGGTGGCGGCCGCGCCGAGGTAGTCGAGGATGAAGTCGCGCCCGGCGACCGCGTCGATCGAGTTGGGCGCGACCTCGGCGAAGCCGAGCTCGCGCGCGAGCGCCCGCCGGTCGGTGTCGAAGTTGACGCCCGCCAGCGCCCCGGCGCCGAGCGGCAGCCTGCCGGCACTCCCGCTCGGCGAACGCGAATCGCGTGCGGTCGCGGGCGAGCATCCAGAAGTAGGCGAGCAGGTGATGGCCGAGGTAGACGGGCTGGGCCCGCTGGAGGTGGGTGTAGCCGGGCATCGCCCAGTCGGCGTGCTCCTCGGCGCGGATCAGCAGCTCCCGCATCAGCGCCGTGACCGCCGCGCGGGCGGCGGCGGCGCGCTCGCGCGTGTACATCGCGAGATCGGTGACCACCTGGTCGTTGCGCGAGCGCGCGGTGTGCAGCCTGCCCCCGACCGGGCCCGCGAGCTCGGTCAGGCGCCGCTCGACCGCCATGTGGATGTCCTCGTCGTCGGGCGCGAACGGGAACGCGCCGGCCTGCAGCTCGCCGGCGACGGCGTCGAGGCCGGCGAGCAGCGCGTCGCGATCGGCCGCCGAGATGATGTCGCGATCGGCGAGCATGCGCGCGTGCGCGCGCGACTGCGCGAGGTCCTGCGGCCACAGCCGCCGGTCGTAGGCGATCGAGGCGTTCAGGCGCCGGAAGTCGGGGTGCTGGGGCTCCTGGAAGCGCGACATGGCCCGTCAGTGTACGGGCGGCGGACTACTGCCCGAGGACGGCGCCGAGCGCCGTGCTCACGCGCGCGACCTGCTGCTCGCTCATCGCCGGGAAGAAGGGCAGCGCGAGCGAGCGCCGGGCGACGTCCTCGCACACGGGGAACTGCCCCTCGCGATGGCCGAAGCGCTCGCGGTAGAAGCTCATCAGGTGAATCGCCGGCAGATAGGGCTTGCTCTGGATGCCGCGCGCGGCCAGCTCGCGGACCGCATCGTCGCGATCGACCGTGGCGGGGAGCTGGACGACGAACACGAACCAGCCGCGGCGCTCGCCGCCGGCGTCGGGGCACGGCAGCTCCAGCTCCTCGATCCCGGCCAGCGCCTCGCGGTAGCGGGCCGCCACGCGCGCGCGGCTGCTGAGCATCTCCTCCAGGCGCCGCAGCTGGGCGTTGCCGAGCGCGCAGGCGATCTCGGAGAGGCGGTAGTTGAAGCCGAGCCGGTCGTGGTCGAGCCAGTCCATGTCGGGCGCCCGACCCTGGTTGCGCTCGGAGTCGATCCGCTGCTTGAGCCCGGGGTCGGCGAGCGTGACCATCCCGCCCTCGCCGGTGGTGAGCTGCTTGTTGGCGTAGAACGCGAACACCGCCGGCGAGCCGCGGCCGCCGACCGGCGTGCCGTCGCCGTGCACGGCTCCGAGCGCCTCGCAGGCGTCCTCCACGATCGCCAGCCCGTGGCGGTCGCGCAGGCGCTCGAAGGCGGGCATGTCGGCCGGGTAGCCGAAGATGTGGACGGGCAGCAGCGCCCGCGTGCGCTCGGTCACGGCGGCCGCGGCGGCCTCGGGATCGAGGTTGAGCGTGCGCGGGTCGATGTCGGCGAACACCGGCCGCGCCCGCTCGTACAGGGCGGCGTTGGCCGAGGCGACGAACGAGAAGGGGCTGGTGATCACCTCGTCCCCCTCCCCCACCCCGGCGCCGCGCAGCGCCAGGTGCAGCCCGGCGGTGCCGCTGCTCACGGCGCTGGCCAGCGGCGCGCCCACGCGCGCGGCGAAGCCGCGCTCGAACTCGGCCAGCTGCGGTCCGAGCGAGAGCTGACCCGAGCGCAGCACCTCGAGCACCGCGCGCTCCTCCTCCTCGCCGAGCACGGGGCGCGCCAGCGGGACGAGCGCCTCCCTCGGCCGTCTGGTCGATCATCTAGACGCGGCCGGTCGAGCCGAGCGTGGGCCCTGGCGACGCGGCGCGCGCCGGGCTGCATCCCGTACTCCAGGGAGTCCACCAGCGCGTCCCAGGAGGCGGCGATCAGGTTCTCGGCGACGCCGATCGAGCCCCACACGTCCTGGCCGTCGGAGGCGTCGATCAGCACCCGCGTGACGGCGCCGGTGCCCTTGCTCTCGTCGAGGATCCGCACCTTGAAGTTGACGAGCTCGATGTCCCGCAGGTGCGGGTAGATCTCGCCGATCGCGCTGCGCAGCGCCTGGTCGAGCGCGTGCACCGGACCGTTGCCCTCGGCCGTGCGCACGTAGCGCTCGCCGTCGACCCAGATCTTGACCACGGCTTCGGTCTCGACCTTGCCGTCGACGCGCTTCTCGACCACCACGCGCCAGGACTCCAGGCGGAACAGCGGCTCGTAGCACGCCGGCCTCCTTGCGCATCAGCAGCTCGAAGGAGCCGTCGGCGGCCTCGAACTGGAAGCCCTCGTGCTCGAGCGCCTTGACGCGCTCGACGACGCGCTGGGCGAAGTCTCCGTCGGCGGCGATCCCCGCGCCCGCGGCCTTCTCCTCGATCGTGCCGCGGCCGGAGAGCTCGGAGATGAGCACGTCGCGGCTGTTGCCCACGACCGCGGGGTCGACGTGCTCGAAGGTCTGTGCGTCGGCGCGCACGCCGGCGGCGTGCAGGCCCGCCTTGTGGGCGAAGGCGTGCTTGCCGACGTAGGGCTGGGCGGGGTTGGGCGCGCGGTTGAGCAGCTCGTCGAGGAAGTGCGCGGTCTCGGTCAGGCGCGCGAGCCGCTCGTCGTCGAGCACGTGGACGCCCATCTTCAGCTGCAGGTCGGCGATGATCGTCACGAGGTTCGCGTTGCCGGTGCGCTCGCCGATGCCGTTGATCGTGCCCTGCACCTGGGTGGCGCCGCATTCGACGGCGGTGAGCGTGTTGGCGACCCCGCAGCCGGTGTCGTCGTGGGTGTGGATCCCCAGCGGCACGCCCGGGAGCGCTTCGGAGACGACCGCCATCGCCGTGCGGATCGCGGGCGGCAGGCTGCCGCCGTTGGTGTCGCACAGCACGATCCGCTCCGCGCCGGCGTCGGAGGCGGCGCGCAGGCAGTCCAGCGAGTAGCCGGGGTCGAGCGCGAAGCCGTCGAAGAAGTGCTCGGCGTCGAGCAGCACGCGCTTGCCCGCCGCGAGGAGGAAGGCGACCGACTCGGCGATCATCGCCAGGTTCTCCTCGCGCGAGACGCGCACGACCTTCTCCACGTGCAGCACCGAGGCCTTGCCGACGATCGTGCAGACCGGGGCGAAGGACCCGGCCAGCACCGCCAGCCCCTCGTCCTCCTCGGCCGCGGACTCGCGCCGGCGGGTCATGCCGAAGGCGACCACCTCGGCGACGCTCAGGCGCTCGTCGGCGAGCATCGAGAAGAACTCCCGCTCCTTGGGGTTCGACGCCGGGAAGCCCGCCTCGATCATGTGCACGCCGAGCGCGTCGAGCGCGTCGCACCACACGCAGCTTCTCCTCGGCGGTCAGCGTCATGCCGCCGCCGCCCATCCCGTCGCGCAGGGTGGCGTCGTATAGCTGTATGTCGCTCATCGGGCTCCTAGCCCGCGGGCGTCGGCTGCGCGCCCGTGGGCGTGGAGTCCTCGCCGGTGGGCGACTGCAGGGGCGCGGCGCGCACGACGTCCAGCCACTCGCGGTACTGCTCGGTGCGGCCGTGGACGGCGTCGTCGAAGGCGGCCCCCAGCACGCGCGTGATCTCGCCGGGCGAGCCCGTGCCGATCGTGTGGTCGTCGACCTCGCGGACGGGCACCAGCTCGGCGGCGGTGCCGGTCAGGAACACCTCGTCGGCGAGGTACATCTCGGCGCGGGCGACGTTGCGCTCGACCACGGTGTAGCCCATCTCGCGCGCGATCTGGATGATCGAGCGGCGCACGATCCCGTCGAGGATCGAGTTGTGCTGCCCAGGCGTCGCGATCTCGCCGTCGCGGACGATGTAGATGTTCTCGCCGGTTCCCTCGCACACGTGTCCGTGGTCATCGAGCAGGATCGCCTCCTCGTAGCCGGCCTTCAGCGACTCGATCTTGGCGAGCACGCTGTTGAGGTACTGGCCGGAGGCCTTCGCGTGGGGGATCAGCGAGTCGGGGCTGATCCGCCGCCACGAGGAGACCTTCGCGCGCACGCCCTTGGCCTTGCCCTCCTCGCCGAGGTAGGCGCCCCACTCCCAGCAGGCGATCGTCACGTCGACGGGGGCCTCGAGCGGGTTGAGACCCATCTGGCCGTAGCCGCGGTTGACGATCGGGCGGATGTAGCACGAGCGCAGCCCGTTGCGCGCGACGAGCTCGAGCGTCGCGGCGCGCAGCTCCTCGCCGGAGTACGGCACGGGCATGTAGTAGAGCTCGGCCGAGCGCAGCAGGCGGTCGATGTGCTCGCCGTTGCGGAACACGGCCGGCCCGAGCTCGGTGTCGTAGCAGCGCATGCTGTCGAACACGCCGGTGCCGTAGTGCAGCCCGTGGGTCAGGACGTGGATCCGCGCGTCCTCCCAGGGGACGAAGTCTCCGTTCATCCAGATGAGGTCGGTGGGCTCCACGTTCATCGCGCTCCTATTCGAGGTTTTCGAGCACTGCCCCCGCCGCCTGCGCGGTCCCCGCCTCCCCTCCCAGATCGGCGGTGCGCAGTCCCGCGCCGAGTGCACGTTCAACGGCCGATTCTACAGCCGCGGCCTCGCTTTCCAAGCCGAGGCCGTGCCCGAGCATCATCGCCGCGGAGAGGAACATCGCGAGCGGGTTGGCCAGCCCGCGTCCGGCGATGTCGGGCGCCGAGCCGTGCACCGGCTCGAACATGCCCGGGCCGTTCGCACCGAGGGAGGCGCTCGGGAGCATGCCGATCGAGCCCGTCAGCATCGCGGCCTCGTCGGAGAGGATGTCGCCGAACATGTTCTCGGTGAGGATCGTGTCGAAGTGCCGTGGCGCGGAGACGAGCTGCATGGCGGCGTTGTCGACGAGCACGTGCTCGAGCTCGATGTGGGGGAACTCGCGCGCGTGCAGCGCGCTGACGACCTCGCGCCACAGCCGCGAGGTCTCGAGCACGTTGGCCTTGTCGACGCTGCTGACGCGCGAGCGTGCCGCGCCGAAGGCCGTCCGCGCGATGCGCTCGATCTCCTCGGTGGTGTAGCTGCAGAGGTCGGAGGCCGAGGTCTCGGTGCGCGTCTTCTCGCCGAAGTAGATCCCGCCGGTGAGCTCGCGCACGACGAGCAGGTCGGTGCCCTCGATCCGCTCGCGCCGCAGCGGCGAGGCGTCGTACAGCGCCGGCAGCGGCTTGACCGGCCGCAGGTTCGCGAACAGCCCGAGGCCCTTGCGCAGGCCGAGCAGGCCCTGCTCCGGACGCGGGCTGCCCGGGTCGGTGCTGTCCCAGCGCGGTCCGCCGACCGCCGCGAGCAGCACCGCGTCGGCCCCGCGGCAGGCCTGCAGGACCTCGTCGGTGAGCGCCACCCCGTGGGCGTCGATCGAGGCCCCGCCGAACGGGTGCTCCTCGAACTCGAAGTCGCCGAGCCGGCTCAGCAGGTCGAGCGTCGGCGCCATGATCTCCGGGCCGATCCCGTCGCCGGGGAGCGTCGCGATGCGATATCCCATCTGCTCCCCCTAGAGCGCCGTGGTGGGGACCACGGCCCACCCCGCGCGCTCGCGATCGCTCTCGAAGGCGGCGATCCGCTCGGACTGCTGGAGCGTGAGCGCGATGTCGTCGAGCCCGCCGAGCAGCCGGTGGCGGATCTCGGCGTCGATCTCGAACGGCACGGCCACGACCTCGCCGTCGGCGCCGGCGTAGCGGACCTCCTGCGCGCGCAGGTCGACCTGGCCGTCGCCGGCGAGGGCGAGCCCCTGGCAGTGCTCCTCGGCAGCACGACCGGCAGCAGCCCGATCTTGGTGCAGTTGGAGTAGAAGATGTCGGCGAAGCTCGGCGCGACGATCGCCTGGAAGCCGTAGTCCTGCAGGCCCCATGGCGCGTGCTCGCGCGAGGAGCCGCAGCCGAAGTTCGCCCCGGTCACGAGGATCGGGTTGGCGGGGAGCTCCCAGCCGGGCTCCTTCGCCCAGTCGTAGAAGAGGAACTGGCCGAAGCCCGAGCGCTCCACCCGCTTGAGGAACTGCTTGGGCATGATCTGATCGGTGTCGACGTCGGCGCGGTCGAGGTGGCTGACCGCCCCCGCGATTGTCTCGATCGGCTGCATCTAGCTGCCTCCTGTTGGCTTGATCCCGCCGAAGACCGCGGCCTCGGCCCATTTGAAGTGCACCTCGGTCTCCTGGAAGCCCGCCTCCCCGAGCCACCGCAGCTGATCCCACACGCTGTCGGGCCGGTCCTCATCGCCGTCGTCGACGAAGTCGCGTTCGATCTCCTCGTCGGAGCGCCCGCCGTGATGCTCGTGCTCGGCGCCGTCCCGGTGTTGCTCGTGCTCGGCGCGCACGGCGTTGGCGGTCAGCTGCTCGTCGAAGAGCCCGCGCAGCGGGCCGCGGATCGTGACGTAGTCCATGTTGACGAACAGGCCTCCGGGCGCGAGCAGCGCGAACAGCTCCGCGAACAGCGCACGCTTGCGCTCGGCGGGCAGGTGGTGGATCGCGAATGCCGACAGGGCGGCCCCGAAGCCGGCGCGGGGCAGCGTCTCGCACCACGCGGGCACCGAGAGGTCGGCTGCCAGCACCCCCCAGCGCCCGGGGAAGCGCTGCAGGCGCGCCGCGGCGCGGTCGAGCATCGGCCGGGAGAAGTCGACGAGCAGCGCCTGCGATCCGTCCCCCTGCGCGAGCGCGAGCTCGGCCATCGCGCCGTTGCCGGAGCCGACGTCGAGAAACCGCGCGAGCGGGCCGGGATGGCGCGCCAGCAGGCGCGCGAGGAGGTCTTCCTGGACCTCGAGCAGCGGCAGCAGCTGCTGGCGCCGGTCCAGGAACGGGTCGACGACGTCCGCGCGCTGCCACACCGCGCCGGGCGAGGGCGTGCTCATCGCCAGTCCCTGATATCCACGAAGCGCCCCTCGATGGCGGCGGCGGCGGCCATCTGGGGCGAGACCAGATGGGTGCGCCCGCCGCGGCCCTGTCGCCCCTCGAAGTTGCGGTTGGAGGTCGAGGCGCAGCGCTCCCCGGGGGCGAGGATGTCGGGGTTCATGCCCAGGCACATCGAGCAGCCGGCCACGCGCCAGTCGAAGCCGGCGTCGCGGAAGACGCGGTCCAGGCCCTCCGCCTCGGCCTGCGCCTTGACCTGCTGGGAGCCGGGCACGACCATCGCGCTGACGCTCGAGGCGACCGTGCGGCCGGCGACGACCTCGGCGGCCGCCCGCAGATCGCCGATCCGCGAGTTGGTGCACGAGCCGATGAACACGCGATCGATCGCGATCTGCTCGATCGGCGTGCCCGGCTCGAGCGCCATGTAGTGCAGCGCGCGCTCGGCCGCCTCGCGGTCGGCGGGGCTGTCGAACTCCTCCGGCGAGGGAACGCGCTCGGTCACGGCGCGGACCATGCCGGGGTTGGTGCCCCAGGTGACCTGCGGAGAGATCGCCGAGGCGTCGATCACGACCTCGCTGTCGAACTCGGCGCCCGGGTCGCTCGGCAGCTCGCGCCAGCGCTCGATCGCCGCGGCCAGCTCGGCGCCCTGCGGCGCACCTGGCCGCTGCTGCTCGGCGAACCACGCGAAGGTCGTCTCGTCGGGCGCGATCATGCCCGCCCGTCCGCCGCCCTCGATCGTCATGTTGCAGACGGTCATGCGGCCCTCCATCGAGAGGGCCTGCACGGCCGGGCCGGCGTACTCGACGACGTGCCCGGTCAGCCCGCCCACGCCGAGCTGCCCGAGGGTGCCGAGGATGAGGTCCTTGGCGGTAACGCCGAAGCCGAGCTCGCCCTCATATCGGATGCGCATCGACTGGGGGCGGTGCTGGACCATGCACTGCGTGGCGAGCACGTGCTCGACCTCGCTCGTGCCGATGCCGAAGGCGAGTGCGCCGAAGGCGCCGTGGGTGGAGGTGTGCGAGTCGCCGCAGACGATCGTCATGCCGGGCTGGGTGACGCCGAGCTCGGGACCGATCACGTGCACGATGCCCTGGCGCGGGGAGCCGAGGGAGTAGACGGGTATTCCGAACTCCTGGCAGTTGCGCTCGAGCGTCTGCACCTGGACGCGCGAGAGCTCGTCCTTGATGCGCGCCGCCACCGGTGTGCCGTCGGTGGGGGTGTTGTGGTCGGCCGTCGCCAGCGTCCGGTCGGGGCGTCGCACCCCGCGGCCCGCCAGGCGCAGCCCGTCGAAGGCCTGCGGGCTGGTGACCTCGTGGACCAGATGCAGGTCGACGTAGAGCAGGCCCTCGGCGACCTCGTGCGCCTCCCAGATCTTCTCGAACAGCGTCTTGGGCTTGGTCATCGGCGGCTCTCCTCGATGGTGCTTGGTGTGGTGTTGATGTGGACCCCTGTCGGGGTCCTGCGGGGTCGCGTGGCGGCGGCCATCTAGCTGCGCCTCAGTCCCGCGGAGACGACCGCCAGGAAGGCGGCCGGATCGGCGTTGGGGTTCTCGAAGTGGTGGGGCAGATCGGCATCGAAGGTCACGCAGTCGCCCTCTCCGAGCTCGTGGCGCTGTCCGTCGCACACGAGCACGATCGCGCCCTCCTGCACGAGCGCGGTCTCGCGGCTGCCCGGCTCGTGCATCGGTGGATCGTCGGCGGCGCCGGTTGCGCCGCCGGGGGCCAGCGTGTGGCGGGAGAGCTCGGCGCGCTGGCCCGGCTGGGAGGAGGTGAGCACCTCGAAGCTGTGCCCGCGCCTGCGGTTCCCGCCGCGCTGGCGCTGGGCGGCGCGCACGACGGTGACGGCGCCGGCCTCGTCGAGCCGCAGCAGCTGGGAGAGGCGCAGCTCGAGGCCGGAGGCGATCCGCGCGGCCACCGTGAGGGTCGGGCTCGTCTCGCCGCGCTCGACCTGCGAGAGCATCGGAGCGCTCACGCCGCTGCGCTCGGAGAGCTCTCGCAGCGACAGGCCGGAGGCCTCGCGCAGCGCCTTCACGCGTGCGCCGATCACCGCCGGATCGAGGGCGTCCTGCGGCCCCGGCGGGGTGCGCGTCCGGGGGCGCGCACTCGAGCCCGCTGCATCCGCCGTCGCGCCCTCGCGAGCAGCGCTGGATGTGTGCGCTACGGCCATACGTGTGTACGTTATCACGGACGCGCGTGCGGGGGTGCGACCGGGACGACGCGCGCGGGCTCGCTCAGCCGCTGAGCTGCAGGGCCCCGTCGGGGGTCCCGTTGCCGCTGGGCGCGTCGTAGCCGGGCTCGCCGTGGCAGAGGTAGCGCACGGCTGTCGCACAGCGGCCGTTGGAGCCCGCGGTGACGGGGAACAGCAGGGCGCCGGGCTCGTAGAACGCCTGCCCCTGCAGCGATCGCGCGTACGCGGTGGCGTGAGCCTCGATGCCGGCCACCAGCGGCGAGCTCACGCTCGTTCCGCAGACGTCCGCCCATCCGCCTTCATCGCTGTCGTAGACCGACACCGGGGTCGCGCACGCCCCCACCGCCGCCACGTCGTTGTCGGTGCGCCCGGCGCAGCCGGTGTCGTGCTGCCAGGATGGCTTCGGCTGCAGCGTGCAGCCGCTGCCGCTGCCGAGGCCGATGCCCGGTTCCCCCCACACCGTCTCCGACCAGCCGCGCTTGGCGGTCGAGTGCCGCAGCGCGGTCCCGCCGACGGCGACGACGTCGGCCTGGTCGGCCGGATAGCTCGGGGACGTGCCGCCTTCGTAGGAGTTGTCCCAGCCGCTGTCCCCGGAGGCGACGGTCACGAGGACCCCGGGGTGATCGAAGTCGGGCGCCGCGCTGACGCACTGCGCTTCGCAGGTTTCTTCGGGGAGCCCGTAGCTGTTGGAGATCGCCACCGCGCCGAGTGTGGCCGCCCGGTTGACGGCCCTGCCCAGCTGATCCCAGCCTTCGCCTTCGGCGTCGACCTGGACGATGTGGCATTCCGGACACGCCGCGGAGGCCATGTCGAGGTCGAGGGCATCCTCGAGTTCCCACCCGTTGGCGGCGGGGTAGTGCGGCGCCACGCCCTTGGAGTTGACGATCGTCAGACAGCCGGTCTTGCTCGTGCAGGGCGGGAGCCGGTAGTGGGCCCGATAGCGGGCGAGGTCCTTTTCGGCTTCCCGGTAGCCGAAGCCCTCCACCACCGCGACCGTCTGGCCGGTGCCGCCGCCGGCGGGGATCGCGTAGGCGCCGCGCAGGTCTTCGGGGTCATACCCGCCTTCCTCGCCTCCGCCTTCGGGTTCGCGAGCGGCGAACACCGGCGCCGCCAGCGCGGTCGCCGGACGCGGATCGACGATCGCGTCGCAGAGGCCCTGCGGGCAGGCCCAGTGCGGCTCGACGGCCGAGCGCGCGTCCGAGATCCCGCCCAGTTCGGGCCGCCGCGGCGCCGCCGCGGAGGGGGCGGCGAGGATCATCCCGAGCAGCAGGAGCGCGCACGCCGGGGACAGCGGCGCGACGGCCCGCTCCCTCCACCGCCCGATCACGCCGCCGTCCCTCTCGATCCCGAACGGCCCCTCGCCGGCTCGGTGCGCGCGGTCACGTGCACCCGCCGCTCAGCCGCCCGCGGGCTCCGGGAGCCCGATCGCGCCGTCGGCCTGCGACCGCGCCACGGCCACGGACAGCGCGCGCACGTAGGCGCGGGCGGCGGCGTCGATGATGTCGGTCGAGACCCCCTGGCCGGCGCCCGTGAAGCCATCGACCTCGAGCACGATCGACACCTCACCGAGGGCATCCTGGCCCTCTGTGACCGCACCGATCGTGAAGTCGCTGAGATCCGCCGCCACGCCGGTGGCCGCGTTGATCGCCTGGAAGACGGCGTCGATCGGCCCATCGCCCGTGAAGGTCCCGGTCGAGGAGCCCCCGTCGGGCAGCGTCACGGCCACGCGTGCGTGCGGCGGGCGCAGCGAGGATGCCTCGACCTCGAACCACTCCAGCGCGTAGCCGGCGATCTCCTCGCGCAGCTCGTCGGTCACGAGCGCCTCGAGATCCATCGCGGTGACCTGCTTCTTGCGGTCGGCGATCTCCTTGAAGCGCCGGAACGCGGTGTTGAGCGCCTGGCCGTCGAGCTCGAAGCCCATCTCCTGCAGCGCGTCCTTGAGCGCGTGACGGCCGGAGTGCTTGCCGAGGACGATCGAGTTGCTGCGCAGCCCGACGGTCGTGGCGTCCATGATCTCGTAGGTGGCGCGCTCCTTGAGCACACCGTCCTGATGGATGCCGGCCTCGTGCGCGAAGGCGTTGCGTCCGACGATCGCCTTGTTCGGCTGAACCTGGTAGCCGGTCAGCCGCGAGACGAGCCGGCTCGTGCGCGCGATCTCGGTCGTCTCCGCGCCCGTCCACAGCCCGAGCGCCGGCTCGCGCGTGTGCAGCAGCATCACGATCTCCTCGAGCGAGGCGTTGCCGGCGCGCTCGCCGATGCCGTTGATCGCGCACTCGACCTGCCGGCAGCCGGCTTCCAGGCCGGCCAGCGAGTTGGCGACGGCGAGGCCGAGGTCGTCGTGGCAGTGCACCGAGACGACGACGTCGCGCAGCCCCGGGACGAGACGGTATAGCTGCTCGAACATCGCCGTGTACTCCCGCGGCATCGTGTAGCCGACCGTGTCGGGCACGTTGATCGTGGTCGCGCCCTCCTCCAGCGCGATCTGGATCACCTCGGCCATGTACTCGACGTCCGAGCGCGACCCGTCCTCGGGCGAGAACTCGACGTCCTCGGTGTACTCACGCGCCTGCGCGACCGCCGCGCGGACCTGGCCCTTGACGTCCTCGCGCGTGGTCTGGAGCTTGCGCTCGATGTGGATGTCGCTGGTCGCGATGAACGTGTGGATGCGGGGACGCGCGGCGTCACGCACGGCGTTCCAGGCAGCCTCGATGTCCTGCATGCTCGTGCGCGCCAGGCCACAGATGACGGGGCCTTCGACCTCTCGCGCGATCGCCTGCACCGACTCGAAGTCTCCCGGGGAGGTGATCGGGAAGCCGGCCTCGATCACGTCGACCCCGAGCCGCGCCAGCTGGTGTGCGATCTCGAGCTTTTCCTGCTTGTTCAGGGAGATCCCCGGCGACTGCTCCCCGTCACGCAGCGTCGTGTCGAAGATCATGACGCGGTCCTCGTCGTTGCGATGCCCTGCGTTCTTGCTCATGTCGTTCGTGCTCCTTCTCTGTCTCGCTGTCTGTTCCTCTCTGCTGGGTATGCGGCTACGCGGCCGCCACGCGCTATTCCCCCCGAGGGGGGAGCAGGAGAAGCTTCAGAAGCGAGATCTGCAACGACATTCGAGCTGGCAGCTTAGCACCGTGCCGGATGTTCGGCGGCGAGCAGGACCGCTAGGCGGCGAGCACGGGGAGGCCCCGGCGCTGCTCCTTGGAGCGGTACATCGCCGCGTCGGCGCGCTCGACGAGCTGCTCGGCGGTCACGGTCGGATCCTCCACGAACGCCACGCCGACGCTCGCGCGCAGGTGGAAGCACCCGTCCGGGAACACGTAGCTTCCGCGCACCGCGTCGCTGATCCGCTGCGCCGCGCGCATCGCCTCCTCGAGGTTGGCGACCCCCCGCAGGAGGACGAGGAACTCGTCGCCGCCCATGCGGCCGAGCTCGTCGCTGGAGCGCATCGCGGCTTTGAGGCAGCCCGCGACGTGGACGATCACCTCGTCGCCGGCGGCGTGGCCGAAGGTGTCGTTGACGGACTTGAACTGGTCGAGGTCGACGTAGATGACGCCGGTTTCGGCCGAGACCTCGAGCTCGGAGGAGAGGGCCTCCATGATCGAGGCGCGATTGTGCGCGCCGGTGAGCGCGTCCACGGCCGCGCGGCGCTCGAGCTCGCGGCGCGCCCGCGCCGTGTCGGTCACGTCGAGCACGGAGGCGATCACGCCTGTAACCGCACCGCTGTCGCGCTGCAGCGGGCGCACTTTCACGAGGATGTTGCGCTGCACCCCGGGCGCCGGCTCGGCCTCGAGCTCGACGTCCTCGCGCACGGCCCCGGCGAACGCCCGCTCGAGCACGGCGTCGAAGGTCCGGCGCGCCTCCTCGGTCAGCGTGGCCGTCATCTCCCGCAGCGACAGCCGCGCCTGGCCCGGAGGCTGTGCCGGTTCGGCCGCGGGCGGCCCGGGGGTGCGGCCGCCGATGATCTCGATCGAGCCGTGCAGGATCTCCAGCAGGCGCGCGTTGTGGTAGATCACGTTGCGCTCGCGATCGAGCTGCAGCAGCCCGTCGGGCATCTCCTCTAGCAGCTTGCGCAGCAGCTCCTCGCGATCCTGCAGCGCCTCCTGCGCGGCCATCTCGGCGGAGACGTCGATGCACTCCGCGAGCACGTGCCGCTGCTCCGCCTCGCCGAGGAAGTTGTGCAGCGTGGTGTCGACCCACAGCCAGCTGCCGTCCTTGCGCTTCATGCGGATGCGGAACATCTGCACCCGGCCGGTGGCCACGCTCGTGATCCAGCCCTCGATCACGCGCGCCTGGTCGTCGGGGTGAACACGCTCGAACGTCGGAGCGCCGACGACCTCCTCCAGTGAATAGCCGAACATCTGCAGGTAGGCCTCGTCGCACTCGATCACGTTGCCCTCGGCGTCCTGCTTGCGCGAGCAGAAGCGTGGCGTCAGCGACAGCGGCGCCTCCGCCCCGGTGGCCGCCTGCTCGGCGGGCCCCTCGTCGGTGGGCCAGGCGATGTTCACGATCACGCCGTGGGTCGGGCGCAGATCGAGCATGCGCACGACCATCCACTGCTCGGGATCGCTGCGCAGCCGCCCGCGCGCCTCGGCGACCGCCTCGCGTTTGACCTGCAGCCAGGCCTGGACGAAGCCCATGCGGTCCTCGGCGACGCACAGGTCCATCGGATTGCGCCCTTCGGTCTCGAGCACGGCGCAGCCCTCGAGCCCGATCGACGCGGGCGGCGGCACGACGAGACCGTCGGCGGTCTGCGTGTAGACGATCGCGTCCGGGTGCTCGCGCATCAGCGCTTCGGCGGCGCGGCGGCCGTTCGGGGCGCTCTCGCGCTCGGGCGGGCCTGCCGCCGGCGCGGTGTCGGTGTCGCTTGTCGGTCGCATGTGGGTTCACACGACGGATCGGCCCCGTTTGGACGGGGTTTGAGCGCTGGCCGAATCACGTAGACGCATGAGCACGGGCCGCAAGAATCCGCCCGCGCCCCGCGCCGCGCCCGTCAGGTGACGAGCACCACCTTGCCGACGTTGCGGCGCTCGGTGATCATGTTCTGCGCGGCACCCGCGTCCTGAAGCCGAAGGAGCCGGCCACGACCGGTTTGACTGTGCCATCGGCGAGCAGCTCCTGCATCGGGCCGATCCACGGCTGCAGCGAGCCCCTGTCCTTCCACAGGCTGAGCATGTTGAGACCGATCACGGCCTTCGATTCGGACATCTGCTTGATGAGGTTGAAGCGCGGCATGCGCGCGACCGTGCGCAGCGCCGTGACCAGGTTGCGCCGCTCGCCGGAGACGACGGCCGATGCGCCGAAGGCGACCAGCCGTCCGCCGGGACGCAGCATCGAGTAGCTGCGCCGGAAGCTCGCGCCGCCGACGGCGTCCATGATCACCTCAAAGGGCGGCAGGCCGCGCTCCCAGCCGGGGCTCGTGTAGTCCAGGGCATGATCGACGCCGAGCTCGAGGATGCGCTGGTGCTTGCCGGGCGAGGCGGTGCCGAAGACCTCGGCGCCGGCCCGCTTGGCGATCTGGGTGGCGGCGATGCCCACGCCGCCGCCCGCCGAGTGGATGAGCACCCGGTCGCCCGGCTGCAGGCTGCCGTACCCCTGCAGTCCGGCCCACGCCGTCCCGTAGTTGACGGGGATCGCCGCGCCCTGCTCGAAGCTGAGCTCCGACGGGAGCGCGATCACGTCGTCGGCGGTGGCCACGACCTCGGAGGCGTAGCCGCCGAACTGGGTGCCGGCGAGCACTCGCAGACCGTCGCTGAGTGACGGGTGGGACTCCGCGACGCCCTCGCCGACCTCGACGATCGTGCCCGCAACCTCGTAGCCGACGACGCAGGGCGGCTTGGGCGCGTCGGCGTACAGGCCCATCCGCGCCATCACGTCGGCGAAGTTGATGCCCGCCGCAGCGACGCGGATCCGGACCTGCCCGGGCCCCGGTGACAGGTCGGGGCGCTCCTGGACCTCGAGCACCCCCGGCCCGCCGTGCTTGGTGATGACCACCGCGCGCATCGGCGGCGACCCTATCCGATCACGGGCGGTCGCGGCGGGCGGCGGCCCGCCTCAGCCGAGCTCGACCGACCACCCGCCCACGAAGCCCTCGGAGTCGAGGATCTCTCCGAGCACCTCGCGCGGCACGGGGGCGTCGGTGGTGACCACCATCGCGGCCAGGCGCCGGTCATCGCCCTCGCCCCCTCCGTCGGGGGCATGGCCGACGGCGGCCGAGGAGATGTTGATGCCGTGCGCCCCGAAGATCGTGCCGACGCGGCCGATCATCCCGGGCAGATCCTCATAGCGGAAGACCGTCACGTTGGGCTCGAGCTCGATCGTCAGCCGCCGGCCCTGAACCTCGACGAGGTGGGGCGCGCGGTTCGGGCCGATGCCGGTGCCAGCGACCGCCACGCGCTCGCCGCCCGCGACGACGGTGACGCGGATCAGCTCGTTGAAGTCCTCGGCCTCCGAGACCGCCTTCTCCTCGACGACGATCCCCCGCTGGCTGGCCATGCTCGGCGCGTTGACCAGGTTGACCGCCTCCTCGGTCCGCCCCTGCAGCGCTCCCACGATCACGGCGAGGCCGAGCAGCCTGGTGTCGAACTCGGCGATCCTTCCGAGGAACGCGGCCTCGATGCGCTCGACCGAGCTTCCCTCGGCGAGCTCCATCGCGAGCCGGCCGAGCTGGGTCGCCAGCGGCAGGAACGGGCCGAGCATGTCCATGTCCTCGGCCGCGATCGCGGGGATGTTGACGGCCGTGGAGACGACCCCTCCGGTCAGCGCCGCCACGACCTGCTCGGCGCTCTGGTATCCGGCCCGGTCGGTCGCCTCGGCGGTGGACGCACCGAGGTGCGGCGTGACGACCACGTTCGCATAGCCGAACAGCGGGTTCTCGGTCATCGGCTCGCTGGGGAAGACGTCGAGCGCCGCCCCCGCGACCTTGCCCGAGTCCAGCGCGTCGCTGAAGCGCCTGTTCGTCGATCAGCCCGCCGCGCGCGACGTTCAGCACGCGGACGCCGTCGCGCATCGCGGCGAACGCCTCGGCGCCGAGGAAGCCCTGCGTCTCCGGGGTCTTGGGCAGGTGGACGGTGATGAAATCCGACTGCGCGTAGATGTCGGAGACCTGCTCGGCCTTCTCGGCGCCGAGCTCGCGGTAGCGCTCCGCGCTCACGTAGGGGTCGAACGCGAGCACGCGCATGCCGAAGCCGCGGGCACGCTGGGCGACGAGCTGGCCGATCCGCCCGAAGCCGAGCACGCCGAGCGTCTTCTCGTAGAGCTCGACGCCGGAGAACCTGGAGCGCTCCCACCGTCCGGCGGTCAGCGACACGTACGCCTCGGGGATGTTGCGCGCGAGCGCCAGCAGCAGGCGCCATCGTGTGCTCGGCCGCCGTGACCACGTTCGATTCCGGCGCGTTGGCGACGACGATGCCGCGCCTGGTGGCCGCCTCGACGTCGACGTTGTCGACGCCCACACCTGCGCGGCCGACGACGCTGAGCCGGTCGGCCCGCTCGATCAGGTCGGCCGTGAGCTTGGTGGCCGAGCGGATCAGGATGCCGTCGTAGTCGCCGATCCGCTCGGCGAGCTCCTCGGCGGGCCGCTCGAAGCCGAGGTCGACGTCGAAGTGCTCGCGCAGCAGCGCCACGCCCGACTCGCCGATGTTCTCCTGGACGAGAACCCGCTTGCGCCCGTCCTGCGCGGCCGCGGGCCGCCGCGGCGCTCATGCCGCGGTCCTCTCGAGGATCCAGTCGATGCACGCGGTCAGCGCCTGCACGTCCGCGGGGTCGATCGCCGGGAACATCCCGATCCGCAGCTGGTTGCGCCCGAGCTTGCGGTAGGGCTCGACGTCCACGATCCCGTTCGCGCGCAGCGTCGCCGCCAGCGCGGCCGCGTCGACCGTGTCGGCGAAGTCGACCGTCCCGACCACGAGCGAGCGGCTCGCGGGCGCGGCCACGAACGGCGTCGCCCGTGGACTGTGCTCGGCCCATGCGTAGAGGTGCTCCGATGAGGCCCGCGTGCGTCGCACGCAGCCGTCCAGGCCGCCCTGCTCGAGCATCCAGCGCACCTGCTCGGCGAGCAGGAACAGGGTCGCCACGGCGGGCGTGTTGTAGGTCTGGTCCTTCAGCGAGTTCTCGAGCGCCGTGCCGAGCGAGAGGAACTCGGGGATCCAGCGATCGGACCCCGCCAGCGAGGCGATCCGCTCCTGCGCGGCCGGGCTGAGCACGGCCACCCACAGGCCGCCGTCGGCGGCGAAGCTCTTCTGCGGCGCGAAGTAGTACGCGTCGGCGTGCGAGACGTCAACGGGCAGCCCGCCGGCGCCCGAGGTGGCATCGATCAGCACGAGCGCGTCGCCCGCGCCCGCCGGGCGCACGACAGGAACCATCACTCCGGTCGAGGTCTCGTTGTGCGCCCAGGCGAGCACGTCGGCGCCCGCCTCGGCGGCCGCGGCGCCGAGGCCCGCCGGGTCGGGGGCCTCGCCGGGCGGCGCGGTGATCGTCAGTGGCTCGGCGAGGAACGGCGCGCGCGTGGTGACCGTGGCGAACTTCTGGGAGAACTCGCCGTAGGCGAGGTGCGCGGCGCGCTCGCGCACGAGCCCGAACGCGGCGGCGTCCCAGAAGGCGGTGGTTCCGCCGTTGCCGAGCGCCACCTCGTATCCCTCGGGGGCGGCGAACAGCTCGCGCAGTCCCTCGCGGATCTGCGCCGACGAGCGCCTTCACGGGTCGCTGCCGGTGGGAGGTGCCCATCAGGGCGCCGCCGCCGTCCGGGTCGGCGAGACGCGCGAGCGCCTCCGGGCGGACCTTCGAGGGCCCGCAGCCGAAGCGTCCGTCGCGGGGCTTGAGATCGCCCGGGATCACGAGTTGCGTGTCTGCGGTCAGCTGGCTCGGCGTCATTGGGGGCTCCTCGCTCGGGTCGGACCTCGATCGGATGTCGATGATCTGAGGTGCCCAGGCGCGCGGCGGTGATGTCTCGCCGTTCCCCGGTGGTGAACTCCACCCGAGCGCCAGTCGCGGCGAGGAGAGCCGAGTGTAGCGAACCCCGGCGCGAGGCCGCCCGCGCCCGCTGCGACGGGCCGGCGCGGCGCTCGCTCAGCCGCTGAGGAGCACCTCGCGCGAGAGCGTGCGCGCGCTCCAGCCGGCGGGCAGGCGGGTCGGCGCCACGCCCGCTGAGGCCTCGCTGGCCAGCAGGCAGAACTCCGGGGCGGGCCCGAGCACCAGCTGGCGGCGCCACAGGCTCGCGCTGAGCGGATCCATGCCGTCACCGAGCAGCTCGCCGAGCGCCCGCTGTGCCGATCCCGGCGGGCGGGCGATCCAGGTGACGGGCGCGTCGCGGCCCGCCGGGCTGTGCGCGAGGGCGGGCTCGCCCTCGACCAGCGCGTACAGCCCGCCGGTCCCCGCGCCGAAGCGCCGTGCGGCGCGGTCGTGGCTGGTGCGATGGCCGCGTCCCACCGCCGCCTCGTTGAGGACCCCGAGCGCGGTGAAGTCCGCCAGCAGGTACCAGTCCTCATAGCCGGCGCTCGACTCCGCGCGATCCGTGGCGCCGTCGCCGGGCAGCCAGGGGATCTCGGCGAGCCGGAAGCAGCCCGTCCCGCGCAGGCCGACCGGCGGCGTGCGGGCTAGCGAGCGGTGGAAGGCGAGCTGTGCCTGCTCGTAGGCGTCCACCTCGGAGCGCTCCCGCGGGCGATGCCAGAACACGTAGGCGAGCATCGCGGCGCGCTCCCCTCAGAAGGCGGGCTTGATCCAGTCCATGTGCGAGCGCAGCTCCTCGCCGACGTGCTCGACCTGGGTGTCGGCCTGTTCGGCGCGCATGCGCTTGAAGTTCTCCTGGCCGGCGCGGTTCTCCGCGATCCACTCGCGGGCGAAGTCGCCGTCCTGGATCTCCTTGAGGATCTTGCGCATGTTCGCGCGCGTCTCGTCGGTGATCACGCGCTTGCCGCGCGTGTAGTCGCCGTACTCGGCGGTGTTGGAGATCGAGAAGCGCATTCCCGCCAGGCCCTTCTCGTGCATCAGGTCGACGATCAGCTTGAGCTCGTGCAGGCACTCGAAGTAGGCCATCTCGGGGTCGTAGCCGGCCTCCACGAGGGTCTCGAACCCGGCCTGGACGAGCTCGGAGGCGCCGCCGCAGAGGACGGCCTGCTCGCCGAACAGGTCGGTCTCGGTCTCGTCCTTGAAGCTCGTCTCGATCACGCCGCCGCGGGTGCAGCCGATGCCCTTTGCGTAGGCGAGCGCGAGCGCGCGCGCGTTGCCGCTGGCGTCCTGCGCGATCGCGATCAGGCCGGGCACGCCGCTGCCTTCGGTGAACTGGCGCCGCACCAGGTGGCCGGGTCCCTTGGGCGCGACCATCGCCACGTCGACCCCGGGCGGCGGCGTGACCTCGCCGTAGTGGACCGAGAAGCCGTGCCCGAACAGCACCATGTTGCCCTCGGCGATCCCGTCGCTGATCTCCTGCTCCCAGACCTGGCGATGCAGCTCGTCGGGCAGCAGGATCATCACGAGGTCGCCGCGGCTGGCGGCCTCCACGACCGGGAGCACCTCGAGTCCCTGCTCGCGCGCGGCCGCGACCGACGGGGAGTCCGGTCGCAGTCCCGACGACGACGTCGACGCCGGAGTCCTTGAGGTTGAGGGCGTGGGCGTGTCCCTGCGAGCCGTAGCCGATGATGGCGACGGTCTTGCCGTCGAGGAGCGTGAGGTCTGCGTCGTCGTCGTAGATCATCGTCGGCAGGCTATCCAAAGTGGCGCCGCGTCCGCGGCTGAGGCCGGGCGACGCGCCCGCGGATCAGGCGCTCGCGGAGGCGACGAGCGTGCGCCCGGGGAGCTCGACCGTGCCGTCGGCGGCCAGGTAGGGCGCGAAGCGCTCCCGCAGCGAGCTCCTGATCTCGGCGATCTCGGCCTCGGGGCGGGAGAGCACGGCGTCGTGGAACGCCGGCGAGAGGTCGAGCGTGGACTCCCACAGCTCCTCGTAGCTGTCGTGATGGCGGCTGAGGTCGAGCGCCTCGACGCGGATGTCGGCGAACCCGGCGGCGGCAAGCAGCTCGGCCACGCGCTCGCGGTCGCCGAGGGCGAACGGGCCCGGACCGCCGGCGCCGGGCTTGGCCAGCCCCCGCTCGAGCAGCTCGCGGCCGGGCAGCAGCGCCCAGGGGTTGTGCGCCAGCGAATCCCACACCGCAAGCGCGAGGCGCCCCCCCGGGCGCAGCACGCGGCGCGTCTCCGACAGGGCGGTCGCGGGGTCGGCCATCAGCATGTACCCCCAGCGGCAGAGCACCGCATCGACGCTCGCCAGCGGCAGGTCGATCCATTCCGCGTTGAGCACCTGGAACTCGAGGTTGCTGAGCCCGAGCTGCACCGCCCGCTCGCGGGCGCCCGCGAGCATCCCCTCGGCCTGGTCGGAGACGACGACCCCGCCGATCGGAGCCACCAGCTCGGCGGCGCGCATCCCGGTCTCGCCGAGGCCGGCCGCGAGCTCGAGCACGCGCTGCCCGGGCTGCGGGTCGATCTCGGCGACCATCCACTGCGAGACGGGCTCGCCGACCTGGCGCAGGACGTCGCTGCGGCGCACCCACGCCGACGCCGCGTCTTCCCAGCCCTGCAGGCTCGAGCGCCGGTGCGCGTCGGCGTCGAAGCTCATCCCAGCTCCCTGCGCAGCAGCTTGCCCGAGGGCGTCCGCGGCAGCGGCCCGGCGCTCTGCACGAACTCCTTGGGGACCTTGTAGGGCGCGAGCGTGCGGGCGCAGTGCGCGCGCAGCTCGGCGGCGCTCACGGCGCGCCCCTCGCGCGCGACGACGATCGCCGTCACCGCCTCCCCCCAGCGGGGGTCGGGGCGCCCGAGCACGGCGGCCTCACGCACGTCGGGGTGCGCTTCGATGACCGCCTCGACCTCGGCCGGCGCGACGTTCTCGCCGCCGCTGACGATCGTGTCCGCGCTGCGGCCGGTCACCAGCAGGCGCCCGTCGCGGTCGAGCGCGCCGAGGTCGCCGGTGTGCAGCCAGCCGTCAGGTGCGGGCGCCGCCGGCGCGACGGTCGGTCCGCGCACGAGGATCTCGCCGTCGGGAGCGATCGCCACGCGGGTGCAGAACAGCGGCGGGCCCGCGCTCGCGCGCGCTGCGGCGAGGTCGGCGGCGGGCGTGGTCGTCACCTGCGAGCAGCTCTCGGTGAGGCCGTAGGTGAGGCTCACCGGAACGCCCGCGGCGCGCGCGCGGCCGAGCAGGTCCTCCGGCACGGGGCCCCCGCCGGTGAGCGCGCAGCGCAGCGCCCGCGGACGCTGCAGGCCCTCCTCGAGCAGCCGCAGGAGCGTCGTCGCCACCAGGCTCACGAGCGTGATCCGCTCGGTCCGCAGCGCATGCGTGACACGGTCGGCCTCGAAGCGCTCGTGGACGACCGCGCCGGTGGCGTAGATCGCCGAGCGCATCAGGATCGAGAGGCCCCCGACATGCGACAGGGGCAGTGCGCACAGCCAGCGCTCCTCGCCGCTCAGGCCGAGCGCGACGGCGGATCCGAGCGCGCTCCAGAGAAAGTTCCCGTAGGTCAGCTCGACGGGCCGCGGCGCGGCCGTCGTGCCGGAGGTGTGGATGATCGCGGCGACGGCGTCGAGATCGTGCGTGGCACCGGCGCCCGCGGGCAGCCCGGAGTCCTCGCCGAGCGGCTCCTGCACCCGCACCGGGCAGCCGTCGAGGATCGCGCCGCGCTCGGCCGGCGCGAGACGCAGGTCGAGCGGCACGGCGACCGCTCCGAGCAGCAGGCAGGCGTGCAGCGCGCGGGCGAACTCCAGACCGGCCGGAAGCGCGATCGCCACGCGCGTCCCGGGGCCCGCGCCGCGCGCCAGCAGATCGCCGGCGCCGGTGCGGGCCGCCCGCTGCAGCTCGGCGTAGGACCAGCTCCCCGCGGGCGTCGCCAGCGACGTGCGCGCCGGTGCGTCGGCCGCGGCGCGCGCGAGCCATCCCTCGACCTCCATGGCGCACAGGCTAGCCTTCCGGCGATGAGCACCACATGGACAGCGGTCGAGCCGGCCGCCGCGGAGCCGCTGCAGGACATCCGCTACGAGAAGTCCGCGGGCGAAGACCGCGGCATCGCCAAGATCACGATCGACCGGCCGGAGGTCCGCAACGCGTTCCGCCCGCGCACCGTGATCGAGATGTCGATCGCGCTGGCGGATGCACGCGAGGACCCCGAGGTTGGGGTGGTGATCCTCACGGGCGAGGGCCCCGACGCGTTCTGCTCGGGCGGCGACCAGCGGGTCCGCGGCGACTCCGGCTACCTCGACGAGCAGGCGGCGGCCGGGAGCGGCGTGGGCCGCTTCCACGTGACGGACCTGCACGTGCAGATCCGCCGCCTGCCCAAGCCGGTGGTCGCGATGGTCGCGGGCTACGCGATCGGCGGAGGGCACGTGCTGCACCTCGTCTGCGACCTGACGATCGCCGCCGAGAACGCGCGCTTCGGACAGGTGGGCCCGAAGGTCGGCTCCTTCGACGGCGGCTTCGGCGCGAGCCTGCTGGCGAGCCTCGTCGGCCCGAAGAAGGCGAAGGAGATCTGGTTCCTGTGCCGGCAGTACTCGGCCGAGGAGGCGCTGGCGATGGGGCTCGTCAACACGGTCGTGCCGCTGGAGCGCCTCGAGCAGGAGACGGTCGGCTGGTGCCGGGAGATGCTCGCCCTGTCGCCATTCGCGCTGCGACTGCTGAAGGCCAGCTTCAACGCCACCGAGGACGGCCTCAGCGGCGTGCAGCAGCTGGCCCACGATACGAACCTGCTGTTCTACGGCAGCGAGGAGGCCCAGGAGGGAAGGGACGCCTACAGGGAGAAGCGCAGGCCGGACTTCTCGCGCTTCCCCAAGCGGGCATAGGCTTGGGCGCGGTCCGCATCTGGGTGATGGCCGCCCGCGTGCGCACGCTCCCGGCCGCGGTGGCGCCGGTGCTCGTCGGCACCTCGCTGGCGCTCGGCGCGGGGCACTTCAGCGCGCTGGTCTTCCTGGCGGCGCTGTTCGGAGCCGTGTTCATCCAGGTCGGCACGAACCTCTCCAACGACTACTCCGACGCGCGCCGCGGAGCCGACACCGAGGACCGGCTGGGTCCCGTGCGGGTCACCGCGGGAGGCCTCGTCCCACCGAGCCAGGTGCTGCTGGCGACCTACGTGACGTTCGGACTCGCGGTGGCGTGCGGTGCGTATCTCGTGGCCGTGGCGGGGCCCGAGCTGCTGGCGGTGGGAGCGGCCTCGATCCTGGCCGGGGTCCTCTACACGGGCGGCCCGCGGCCGTACGGCTACGAGGGCCTCGGCGAGCTGTTCGTGTTCCTGTTCTTCGGGATCGTGGCCGTCGTCGGCTCCTACTTCGTCCAGATCCAGCAGCTCCCCTGGCAGGCGTTCGTGTGCGCCGTCCCGGTGGGGCTGCTGGCGAGTGCGATCCTCGTGGTCAACAACGTGCGCGACCTCGAGACCGACCGCCGCGCCGGCAAGCGCACGCTCGCTGTGCGCCTCGGGCGCGAGCGCACGCGCGTGCTCTACACGGCGATGCTGGCGCTCGCCTTCGTGACCGCCCCCCTGCCGTGGCCGCTGGGCTCGATGAGCGCGTGGCTGCTGCTCACCTGGCTGTCGATCCCGCTCGCCGTGGCCGTGCGGAGGGTGGTGTGCACGCGCACCGACGGCCCCTCGCTGAACGGCGCTCTCGCCCGCACGGGAGCCCTCCAGCTCGTCTTCTGCCTGCTGTTCTGCGCGGGGATCCTCGCCGGCGGCGGGATCGGCCCGTGAAGCTCGACCTCAACCGGCGCACCCTGAGGCTGCGGAGCCCGATGCAGGCCTCCTACGGGGAGGTCGCCGAGCGCGAGCTGCTGCTGGTGTCGCTGACGGGCGAGGACGGCGTGACCGGCCACGGCGAGGCCGCCCCGCTGCAGGCCTACGACGGCGTCGGCACGGACGCCGTGCAGCACGCGCTGGAGAGCTATGCGCCGATCCTCGCCGCGGCCGGGGCCGAGCGGATGAACGGGGCCGAGCTGATCGACGCCTGCCGGGCGGCGAACGACCTCCCGGCGGCGCTCGCGGCGATCGATCTCGCGCTGTGGGACCGCGCCGGGCGCCGTGCGGGCCGGCCCGTCGCGGCGCTGCTGACCGACGCCCCCGCCGCCGAGGTGCCCGTCAACGCGACGATCGCCGCCCTCGACCGTGCCGGCGTCGCCGAGGAGGCGGCCGCGGCCGCGCGCGCGGGATTCGGGTGCCTGAAGGTCAAGGTCGGCGTGGGCGACGACGCGGGCCGTGTCGCCGCGGCGCGTGCGGCGGTCGGGCCCGAGACACTGCTGCGACTCGACGCCAACGGCGCCTGGAGCGTGGAGGAGGCGGTGCGCGCGATCGAGGTGCTCTCCCCCGCGGGGCTCGAGCTCGTCGAGGAGCCCACCCACGGGCTGCAGGCGGTGCGGCAGGTGCGTGAGCGCGTGGCCGTGCGGGTGGCGATCGACGAGACCGCACGGGAACCGGGCGCGCTCGGCGCGGGCGTCGCCGATGCCGTCTGCCTGAAGATCTCGGCCTGTGGGGGAATCGCCGGCCTGCTGGTCGCCGCGACGCTCGTGCGTGCCTCCGGTGCGGAGGCCTACGTGGCCTCGGCGCTCGACGGCCCGCTCGGGGTGGCGGGTGCCCTGCACGCCGCCGCCGCGCTGGCCTCGCGCGGGCCGATGCCGCACTGCGGGCTGGCGACGCTGGCGCTGTTCGCCGATCTCGAGGATCCGCTGCCCGCCCGCCAGGGGCGCATCGCCGTGCCGCAGGCGCCCGGACTCGGCGTCGGTCCCGGCTAGCTATAGAACCTGAGGACCTTGTTCCTAGCGGCGTTCGATCGCCGCAGCGACGCCCGCGGGGTTCTCGAGCGGCAGGACGTGGCCGCCGGGGATGATCAGCAGCTCGCCGTCGCGGAGGCCTGCGAGCATCCGGCGCGCCAGCGCCAGGAACTTCGCGTCGCGGTCGCCGACGATCACGATGGTCGACATCGCGAGCTCGCCCAGCCGCCCCCACAGCGGCTCCATCTCGCCCGTGCCGATGCCACGCATGACCTCCGCCAGCTCCGCCGGATCGTTGCGGCGCTGGTCCGCGCGCGCCAGCTCCCCGACACGCGGCGGGTCGTCGGCGAACAGCGGCTGCGTGCGCCAGCGCTCGATGAAGTCCTCGAACGGCTGCTCCTCGAGCTCGCGGGCGAGCGCGCGATCGGAGGCGCGGCGCGCGGCGCGCTCGCCGGGATCCTCGATCCCGGGGCTGCTCGAGACGAGCGCCAGGCGCACCACCCGCTCGGGCGCCGCGAGCGCGACGTGCAGCGCCACGCGCCCGCCGAGCGAGTAGCCGCAGAGCTCAAAGCGCGGTGGCGCGGCGTCGAGGACGGCCGCAACGCAGCCGGCGAAGGTGATCGGCCGCCGGGCGGCCGCCGCGGCGGCGCCGTGCCCCGGGAGGTCGAGGGCGAGCGGCCGGTAGCGTTCAGGGTCGAGCCGCTCCACCACCGCGTCCCACGCCCTGTGCGTACCGCCGAAGCCGTGCAACAGGACGACGCTCTCCGACACGAGGCCATCCTATGACCCCCGCCGACGACACCTACATCCTGCTGCGCGCGTTCGTGGATGAGCTCGCCCGCTGCGGGATGCGCGCCGCGTGCACCTCGCCCGGGTCGCGCAGCGCGCCGCTGGTGCTCTCGCTCGCCCACGAGCGGCGGCTGCGCTGCTACTCCCACGTGGACGAGCGCTGCGCCGGCTTCTTCGCCCTGGGCCTGGCCAAGGCGTCGGGGCTCCCGGTCGCCGTGGCCTGCACCTCGGGCACCGCCGCCGCGGAGCTCCTGCCGGCGACGATCGAGGCGCGCGAGGCGCGCGTGCCGCTGCTGCTGCTCACCGCCGACCGGCCGCCGGAGCTGCGCGACAACGGGGCCGGGCAGGCGATCGACCAGCTCGGCCTGTTCGGTGGCGCCGCGAAGTGGTTCTTCGAGGTCGGTGTGCACGACGCGGGCGAGGAGCGGCTGCGCTGGATGCGCACGCTCGCCTGCCGCGCCTACTGGACGGCATTGGAGGGTCGTGCGGGCGCCGTGCACCTGAACTTCGCGCTGCGCGAGCCGCTGGTGATCGACGCCGTGCCGCCGGCGGATCGGAGCGGGAGGCGCGACGGCGCCCCCTACCTCCGCCGCCCGCCGGCGCGGCCCTGCGGTGGCGAGCCGGTCGCCGAGTTGGGGGAGCTGATCGCCCGCGCCAGGCGCGGCGTCGTCGTGGCGGGTCGCCACGAGCGCCCCGCCCCGCTCGCCGCGGCCGCCGCGCGCTTCGCCGCCGCCGCCGGCTGGCCGCTGCTGGCGGACCCGCTCTCGGGTGCGCGTCGCGGAGCGGCGGCGGTGGCCCACTACGACGCACTCCTGCGCGATCGGGGCTTTGCCGCCGCGATGACACCCGACCTCGTGCTGCGGGTCGGCGACCTGCCCGTCTCAAAGCCCCTGCGCGGGTGGCTGGCAGGGCTCGCCGGGATACCCCAGGTGGCGCTCGACGCGGAGGGCGCCTGGCAGGACCCCGACGCGGTGCTCTCCCACTCGCTCCCGCTGGACCCCGCTCTGGCCCTGGAGGACCTCGCCGGCCGCGAGCCGGGATCCCCGGCGGCGGTGACATCCGCGGACGGCGACTGGCTGGCCGGGTGGCGCAGCGCCGACGAGCGGGCGGCCGAGGCGATCCTCGGCGTGCTCGCCGAGGCCCCCATGAGCGAGCCGGCGGCGGCGGCCGAGCTCGGCACGCTGCTGCCGGAGGAGGCGACCCTGTTCGTGGCCTCCTCGATGCCCGTCCGCGACCTCGAGACGTTCTGGCCGGTCCGCGCCGACCCGCCGCGCGTGCTCTGCAACCGTGGCGCCAACGGGATCGACGGGACGGTCTCCTCCGCCTTCGGTGCGGCGGCCGCTTCGGGGGACCCGGTGGTGCTGCTGATCGGCGACGTGGCGCTGGCCTACGACATCGGCGGTCTGCTGTGCGCGGGGCGCCTGGCGCTGAAGCTGACGATTGTGCTGCTCGACAACGGAGGCGGCGGGATCTTCGACTTCCTGCCCGTCGCCGGGACGCCGATGGCGCTTGCCCCCGACCGCGCCGGGGACGCCGCCGCGGGCGCCACCCGGGACGCCCTCGAGGACACCGCCGGTGAGGGGCTCCCGCAGGACATCTACACCCGTCACGTCGCCACGCCCACGGGCCTCGACTTCGCCCGCGCGGCCTCGCTGTACGGGCTCTGGCACGAGCGCGCCGGCGACGTGCAGGCCTTCCGCGGGGCGCTCGAGCGCTCGCTCGCGGGTGCCGGCTCGAGCATCATCGAGGTGCGCGGCGAGCGGGCCCGCAACGTGGAGCTCCACCGGCGCGTGTGGGGTGCCGTCGCAGGGGCGCTCAGCCGCTGAGCAGCGGGAGCAGCGCCTGCAGCTTGACCTCCGTCTCGGCGAGCTCGCGGGCGGGGTCGGAGCCGCGCACGATCCCGTTGCCCGCATAGCAGCGCGCCACCTCGCCGCGCAGCAGCGCGCAGCGCAGGGCCACGCAGAACTCGCCGTCGCCGGTCGCGTCCGTCCAGCCGAGCGGGCCCGAGTACCAGCCGCGGTCGAGCCCCTCCAGCGCCGGTATCAGCGGCGCGGCCAGCGCCAGCGGCTCGCCGCCGACGGCGGGCGTCGGATGCATCAGGCCGGCCAGCTCGAGCGCGTCCATCGGCGCGGCCAGCTGCGCGCGGATCGGGGTCGCGAGGTGCTGGATGTTGGCGATCCGCACCAGCTCGGGCTCCGGCGCGGAGGCGACCCACACGGCGTGCGGGCGCAGCGTGCGCTCGATCCGCCGGGCCACGATCTCGTGCTCCTCGCGATAGCTGGGGTCGCGCAGCAGCTGCTCGCCGAGGTGGTCGTCGACGGCCGGGTCCGCGCTGCGGCGGGTGGACCCGGCCAGCGCGAGCGTGCTCACGCGCTGGCCCTCGCGACGGATCAGCAGCTCCGGGCTCGCGCCGATCAGCGTCGCCTCGCCGCGCCCGGCGCAGAACACGAAGCAGGACGGGAACTCACGGCGGAGCACCCCGTAGAGGGCCGCCGGATCGTGGGCCCTCGGCGCATGGATCTGGACCTCGCGGGCCAGGACGATCTTCTCCAGGCCGCCCGCGGCGGCCTCCCCGATCATCTCCACCGCGCGCGCAACGGCCGCCTCGTAGTGCTCGGGCGGCATCGAGCTGGCGACCTGGAAGCGCCCGGTGGGAGCGGGGTCGAGCAGCGGCAGCGACTCGCCGCCCAGCTCCAGCACGCGGCGCTCAAGGCGCTCCAGGAGCTCCTCGGGGACGTCGTCGGGAGCGGCCAGCGCCGCGAGCGTCATCCACACCAGCGGGCCGTCGCTGCCCGCGCGTCTGCCGAGGACCACCTCCGGCACCCCGAGGCAGGCCGGCTCGAAGCCCTTCCAGTGGGGGGCGGCTCCGCCGTCGGGGGCGAACGCGAAGCCGCCGAGCGCCACCGCCCCGGCACCGGCGGCATCCTCGCCGGGATCGCCCACCGCTGCCGCCGCGAGCGCCCGCCAGCGGTCCGCGACTGCGACGAAGCGTCCCGCTCCGCTCGCCCGCAGCGTTGCGATCTCGCCGATCGCGGCGAGCGCGAACCCGCCGCGGTCGGGCTGCTCGAACAGAAACCACGGCTCACCGGCGCGGCGGGAGCGGCACACCACGGCCGCCGGGTCGACGGCGCCCGGCAGCGCGAGCGAGACCGTCGCGAGTGTCGGCGAGCCGCTGCGCCGGGCCCGCCGCAGCGCGAGCGCCAGGCGCGCCTGCAGACGCTCGCGGTCGGGGTCGCCGAGCGCGAACGGCCGGTGCCCCTCCGATCGCGAGCGGGAGCCGGTGCCGGCCGACAACTACGTCTCGCTGCGACCCCGCGAGATCGCGATCTCGCCGGTGCGCATCATCTCGATCAGCCCAAAGGGCCGCACCATGCTCTCGAAGGCGGCGATCTTGTCGGTGGTGCCCGTGATCTCGATGATGACCGCGCGCTTGGTGACATCGACGACCTTGCCGCGGAAGATCTCCGCGATCTGCATCAGCTCGCCGCGCTGGACGCCGTCGGCCGAGACCTTGAACAGGGCGAGCTCTCGCGCGACCGTGTCCGCCGGCTCGAGGTCGCGGATCTTGAGCACGTTGACGAGCTTGTGAAGCTGCTTGGTGACCTGGTCGATCGGGTGCAGGGCGCCGTCCACCGTGAGCGTCACCCTGGAGACGTGCTCGTCCTCGGTGGGCCCGACCGTGAGGGTGTCGATGTTGAAGCCTCGGCGGGCGAACAGACCGGCGATCCTGGTCAGGACCCCCGACTTGTTTTCGACGAGGATCGAGAGCACGTGCTTGCGCCCCGTACGCAGGTTGGTCGCGGCCTCGAGCTCCTCGAGGCTGAGCGGATCCTTGGTCGCGGGCTCACCCATGACGGCGCTCACCCGACCATCTCGCGAGCGGCGCTGCCGGCAGGGATCATCGGGTAGGTGTTCTCCTCGCGCGTCACGCGCACGTCGACCAGGACGGGGCCCTCGGTGGCGATCGCGCGGCGCATGTCCTCCACGAGCGTGGTCTTGTCGTGCAGGCGCATGCCCGTCACGCCGTAGGCCTCGGCGAGCTTGACGAAGTCGGGGAACTCGCCCATGTCGACGTGGCTGTAGCGGCCATCCCAGAACAGCTCCTGCCACTGGCGCACCATGCCGAGATACCCGTTGTTCATGATGAACACCTTGATCGGGATCTTGTTCTGCGCGCATGTGGCGAGCTCCTGTGCGTTCATCTGCACCGATCCGTCACCCGCCATGCAGCAGACCACCTGATCGGGGCATCCGACCTGCGCGCCCATCGCCGCCGGCAGGCCGAAGCCCATCGTCCCGAGCCCGCCGGAGTTGATCCAGCGCCGTGGCTCCGGGAAGTCGTAGTACTGGGCGGTCCACATCTGGTGCTGGCCGACGTCGCTGGTGATGATCGCCTTGCCGCCGGTGGCCTCGTACAGCGCCTGGATCATGAACTGGGGCTTGATCTCGGAGTCGGTGCTGTCCTCGTAGCCGAGCGGGTACTTGGCACGCCAGCCCTCGATCCGGCTCCACCAGGCCGCCAGGCGGGCCGGGTCGGCGCCGATCGCGCGATACTCGATCACGAGCTTGGCGAGCACGTGCTTGGCGTCGCCGACGATCGGGATGTGCGCGGGCACGTTCTTGGAGATCTCCGCGGGGTCCACGTCGATGTGGATGAACTTCGCGCGCGGAGCGAACTCCGAGAGCTTGCCGGTGATGCGATCGTCGAAGCGGGCGCCGACCGCGCAGATCAGGTCGGCCTCGTCCATCGCGTAGTTGGCCGCCCGCGTCCCGTGCATGCCGAGCATGCCGAGCCACTGCTCGTGCGGCGCCGGGAAGGCCCCGAGACCCATCAGCGTGCACGTCACCGGGAAGCGGTCGCTGGTCGCGAACTCCACCAGCTCGGGGGAGGCGTTGGCGTTGACGACGCCGCCGCCGGCGTAGATCACCGGCCGCTGCGCCGCGGCCAGTGCCTTGGCGGCCTGGCGGATCTGCTTCTGGTTGCCCTCGAGTTTCGGCTGGTAGCCGGGCAGGCTGCGCGTCGAGCACGGGCTCGTAGTAGATCTCCCCGCGGGAGAGATCCATCGGGATGTCAACCAGCACCGGCCCCGGGCGACCCGTGCGGGCGATGTGGAAGGCCTCGTGGATCGCCCGCGGGAGCTCCTGCGGGTGCTGGATCATGAACGAGTGCTTGACCACCGGCATCGTGATGCCGATCGTGTCGGCCTCCTGGAAGCCGTCGGTGCCGAGCAGCTCGGTGCGCACCTGGCCGGTGATGAACACGACCGGCACCGAGTCCATCATCGCGTCGCAGATCGGGGTCAGCAGGTTGGTCGCGCCGGGCCCGCTGGTGGCGAACGACACGCCGACCTTGCCGGTGGCCTTCGCGTAGCCCTCGGCGGCGTGCCCGCCGCCGGCCTCGTGCCGCACGAGGATGTGGCGGATGCCGCCGTCGACGAACGCGTCGTAGGTGGGGAGGTTGGCGCCGCCGGGCAGGCCGAAGACGACGTCCACGCCCTCCGCCTTGAGACATTCCATCAGCGCATCCACAGCTCGCATCTCGTCAACCTCCTTCCTGTAGTCGGGACCGGGAAAAACCCAGTGTACCAGCGGGTTTAGGCGCTACTCTCACGACGATCCGATGCCCACGCCGATGGCCAGCACGATCACCCCGCCGACGGTCACCACCAGCAGCGAGGAGCGCATCGAGACTTCGCAGGAAGCGTTTCCGGATCCAGGCGATCACGAACAGCTCGACCGCGACCACGATGCCGGCGACGACCAGCGCCTTGTGGACGTTCGGAGATCAGGAACGGGAGCGTGTGGAACAGGCCCCCCAGCGCGGTCATCGCGCCGGTGATCGACCCGCGCACCACCGCCGAGCCGCGTCCCGTCTGCTCGCCGGTGTCCGACAGGCCTCCGACCAGCCCATGCTGACGCCGGCGCCGAGCGCGACCGCGAGCCCCACCGCGAAGGGCCACGGCAGAGCTCGAGTAGATCGCCGCGGCGAAGATCGGCGCCAGCGACGAGACGGTCCCGTCGATCATGCCGACCAGCGCCGGCTGCACCACGCGCAGCACGAAGTCGCGCTCGTCCTTGAAGCCGGAGCGGTGGATCCAGCGCTCGAGCATCGTGTCCTCGCTACCTGCCGCGGTCTTGACCTCGGTTCCCATCGCAGGACAGCGTATGCGAGAGATCGGCTTAGGGCAGCCGAAACCGGGCACGCGCAGTCGGATCAGGCAGCCGAAGCCGGGGCGCACGTTGGCGTGGGCGGTGCGTCTCAGTGCGTGGGCGTGGCCGGCGTGCGTTCCCAGGATTCCGGGGCGATGGCGACGTCGGGGAACTCGAGCTCGGCCCCGCAGCGGGTGCAGATGGCGTCGTAGATCTTGGTCACCCGTCCGCACTGCGGGCACTCCCGCCGCAGCTCCTCGCGCTCGAAGCGGTAGGCGAAGGCCGCCATCAGGCCGATGAACGGGATCAGGCCGGAGATCAGGAACCAGAGCAGAACGAGCTGCCCTTCAGCTTGCCCGACGATCCCGCCGGCGATGCCGAAGCAGGACCGCGATCACGAGGTAGGCCACGCCCGCCGCCTACAGGATGATGCTGAGCGCCCAGACGACCGCGACCACCACGACCACGAGCACGAGTCCGCCGAAGAGGAACGAGAGGATGCCCAGCACGAAGTGCAGCGCGAACCAGGCCGCGATCAGCAGCACCACCACCGCGAGCGCGGTGCGCCCGAAGGACCGTCCGTGCGAGGGGGAGGATCCGGCGTTCAGCTCGTCCATACAGACCAGCTTAACGCATATCTGGCGATCGCGCGCGGCCGGTGCGCAATCGCGCCCGCCCGACCCGTCGCGGTCGGGCCGCGCCGGTCGCGCCGGCCTGCCCGCTACACGCGGGCGGGCGGCGCGGCCGGACAGGACTTCAACCCCTGTCCGGCCGCACGCCCCGGCGCCGGCCGAGGGGAGCCAACGCAGATCTGTGATGCAGACATATTGGCGGGGCAGCAGCGCCGCGCCTTTGGCCGGAAGTCCAAAATCATGAGGCATCCGTTCTCCGAACTGCGACCGGCCCGCCAACGGGTCGCAGTCCCTCTCCGAACCGTCGCCGGGCGGCGCGGAGGTCGCAGCCGCGGCCCGACGGCGGGCCGCGCTCAGCGCGCGAGCTGCTCGTTGATCAGGCGGGCCGCCTCGGTGCCGTCGGCTCGGCCCTTGGTCTCGCGCATCACGTGACCGACGATCGGCCCGATCGCCTTGGCGTTGCCCTCGCGCACGCGTTCGGCGGCGTCGGGGTTGGCGGCGATCGCGGCGGCGACGATCTGCTCGAGCTCGCCGTCGCCCGCGATCGCCTCCAGGCCCTCGGCGGCGATGATCTGGAGCGGATCGCCGCCGTCGGAGAGGAGCCTGTCGAGCACCTGCCGCGCGGCGCCGACGCTCACGCGCTTGGCCGCCACCTGCCCGACCAGCGCCGCCAGGGCGCCGGGCTCGAGCTTGGAGCCGGCCGGGTCCTGTCCCTCCGTCAGCCGCGCGAGCAGCTCGCCGGTGATCCAGTTGGCGAGCGCCTGCGGCGGCGCGGGCGGATCGGCGCCCACGCCGAGCGCCGCCTCGAAGTAGTCGCCGAGCTCGCTCCGTGATGCGAGCATCGCTGCGCTCTCGGGTGCGAGGCCGTACTCGCGCAGGAGACGCTCGGTGCGCTCGGCGGGCAGCTCCGGCATCGCCTCGCGGGCCTCCCGGATCATCTCCGGCTCGATGCTCACGGGGAGCAGGTCGGGCTCGGGGAAGTAGCGATAGTCGTGGGCCTCCTCCTTGGAGCGCAGGGAGGTGATCGGCGGGTGGGCCCCGGGTCTCGGGTCGAAGTGGAGCGTCTCCTGCACGACGGTTCCGCCGCTGTCGAGGATCTTCTGCTGGCGCGCGATCTCAGCGCGGATGCCGCGTTCGATGAAGCGGAAGGAGTTCATGTTCTTGAGCTCCGTCTTGACCCCGAGCAGGTCGCTGCCGGCCGGGCGCAGCGAGATGTTGGCATCGCAGCGCAGCGAGCCCTCCTCCATGTTGACGTCGCTCACGCCCAGCGCGCGAAGGGTGCTGCGCAGCAGCCTCAGCCACTCGCCGGCCTGCTCGGGGGAGCGCAGGTCGGGCTCGGTGACGATCTCCGCCAGCGGCGTGCCGCCGCGGTTGAAGTCGACGATGCTCGCGTCGGACCCGTGGATCCGTCCGCTGGCGCCGACGTGGATCAGCTTGGCCGCGTCCTCCTCGAGATGCACGCGGTGGATCCGCACGTCGCCGAGCCGGCCGCCGACGCACAGCGGCTCGTCGTACTGGGAGATCTGGTAGCCCTTGGGCAGGTCGGGATAGAAGTAGTTCTTGCGATGGAAGATCGACCGCGGCGCGAGCCGGGACCCGAGCGCCATCCCGATCATCAGCCCGAAGTGCACCGCGCGGGCGTTGGCCACGGGCAGGCTGCCGGGCAGCCCCAGGCAGACCGGGCAGGTGTGCGTGTTCGGAGGCTCGCCGAAGGACAGATCGCAGCCGCAGAACATCTTCGTGGCGGTCGCCAGCTGCACGTGGATCTCCAGGCCGATGACCGCCTCCAGGGCGCCCGGCCGCGCCTCCTGGGCATCCGGGGTGGGGGCCTCGGCGGCGCCGGCCGCGGCTGCGGGCGGGGCCTCAGACACGCGCTCGCCCCCCATCGAAGGCGATCGCCTGCTCGAGCGCGTGGGCGGCATCGAGCAGGCGGTTCTCGCTGAAGGCCGGCCCGGCGAGCTGCAGCCCGACGGGCAGCCCGTGGCTGGCCCCGCAGGGAATCGAGATCGCGGGGATGCCCGCCAGCGACATCGGCACCGTGCAGAAGTCGTTGAGGTACATGGCCAACGGATCCGCGGTCTTCTCGCCCAGCGCGAATGCCACCGTGGGCGCGGTCGGCGTGGCGATCAGGTCGACCTGCGCGAAGGCGGCGCGGAAATCCTCCGCGATCTTCGTGCGCACGCGCTGGGCGCGGCCGTAGTAGGCGTCGTAGTAGCCCGAGGAGAGCGCGTAGGTACCGAGCATGATGCGCCGCTTGACCTCCGGCCCGAAGCCGTCGTGTCGCGTGCGCGTGTACATCTCCAGCAGCCCGTCGGAGTCCTCCGTGCGCCGCCCGTAGCGGACGCCGTCGAAGCGGGCCAGGTTCGAGGATGCCTCCGCCGGTGCGAGTACGTAGTAGGCGGAGAGAGCGTGCGGCGCGTGCGGGAGCCGGACGTCGCTGAGCTGGGCGCCGAGCGCCTCCGCGCCGGCGAGCGCGGCGCGGAACGCCTCGATCACGCCGGCCTCGATGCCCTCGCCGGTGAGCTCCTCGGGAACCCCGATGCGGACACCGTCGAGCCGCTCCGCGGCGGGCGCCGCGATCGGTTCGGGAAACGCCAGGGAGGTGGCGTCGCACGGGTCGCGTCCGACCATGTGCGCGAGCAGCAGCGCCGCGTCGCGCACGTCGCGTGTCAGCGGCCCGGCCTGGTCGAGCGAGGAGGCGAAGGCGATCATCCCGTAGCGCGACACGGCGCCATAGGTGGGTTTGAGCCCGACGATCCCGCACAGCGCCGCAGGCTGGCGGATCGAGCCGCCGGTGTCGGTGCCGAGCGCCCAGGGCGCCAGGCCCGCGGCCACGGCCGCGGCGCTTCCGCCCGAGGAGCCCCCCGGCACGCGTGCGCGATCCCAGGGGTTGCGGACCGGGCCGTAGGCGGAGTTCTCGTTGGAGGATCCCATCGCGAACTCGTCCTGATTGGTCTTGCCGAGCAGCGGCGCCCCCGCCTCGGCCAGACGCGCGACGACGCTCGCGGTGTAGGGCGGCAGGTAGCCCTCGAGGATGCGCGAGCCGGACTGGCTGGGGATACCCTCGGTGCAGAACAGGTCCTTGACCGCCAGCGGCACGCCGCCGAGCGGCGCCGTGGGCGCGGCGGCAGGGGCCTCCTGCGCCACCCACGTGAAGCAGTTGAGCCCGCCCTCCCCCGCGGCGCGATCGGCCTGCGCACGGTCCCGATATGCCTCGAACAGCTCGCCGGGCGAGAGCGAGCCGGCCGCGATCGCAGCCGCGGCGGCAGACGCCGTGAGCTCGACCGGATCGGTCGCGCTCATGCCTGGGGGCTCGGGACGAGGAAGCCGCCGTCGCCCACGGCCGGGGCCTGGGCGAGCGCGACCTCGCGCGGCAGGCACGGCCGCGGCTCATCGGCGCGCAGCGCGCCGGTCACGTCGGCCACGTGGGCGGTGGGCTGCACCTCGTCGAGGTCGAGCTCGCCGATCCTGGCGACGTGCTCGAGCACTGCCGAGAGCTCGCGTGCCATCGGCTCGATCTCATCCTCGGCGAGCTCCAGGCGCGCGAGCCGGGCGACGTGCAGAACCTCGTTGCGGGTGATCACAGTGGCGGCATTCTATGGCGCGGCGACCGCCGCGGCCCCAGCCGCCGGTCAGAGGCCCAGCCGCCCTGGACCGTCTAGGGCCGCGGGCGCGGCGCGGGCCTGGCGGGCGTGTACATCGATGGACGTTCATCGCGGATGACCAGCCAGGCTCCGAGGAGGATCGCGACCGAGCCCACGAGCGCGAGCCAGGTGCCGATGCACAGCGAGGTCGCATGGTCGGGGCGCTCGATCACCCGGACCACCGAGGCGATCACGGCGAACAGGCCGAGTGGCACGCACCAGACGGCGGTCGACACCGGAAGCGCCGGGCTGCGCTCGGTCAGCGCGGCGAGCACCATCGCCAGCGCCGAGCAGAGTCCTGCGAGCAGGAGCACGATCGCGGGGCCGAAGGTGTCCCACGCATCGAGCGTCCCGATCGGGCTTTCGTACCAGGGCAGCAGCAGCGAGGCCACCACGCAGGCCGCGCCGGCGAGCGCGAGCAGCTCACCCGCGCGCAGACGGTGCAGGCTCATGCGGCCACTCCGCGCCGCGCGTCCGCGCGCTCCGACGCCGTCGTGCTCACGCGCTGTCCACCTCGGAGAGCCACGTCCGCATGCTCGCCTGGTAGCGGGCGGCCTGCAGCGCGTTGCGCAGCAGCAGGGCGATCGTCATCGGTCCGACGCCGCCGGGCACCGGCGTGATCGCCGAGACCACATCCACCGCCGCGTCGAAGTCAACGTCGCCGACGAGACCGCTCTTGTTGCCGGCCTCCTCGGGCGTGAGGCGGTTCATGCCCACGTCGATCACGACCGCCCCGGGGCGCACGAAGTCGCCCGCGATCAGGCGCGGGCTGCCGACGGCGGCGATCAGCACCTCGGCGCGGGCGCAGACCTCGCGCAGGTCGCGGGTACGCGAGTGGCACATCGTCACGGTCGCGTTTTCGGCGAGCAACATCTGCGCCATCGGCTTGCCGAACAGGTTCGACCGGCCGACCACCACGGCCTCGGCCCCTTCGAGCTCGACCCCGGTGTGGGCGAGCAGCTCGAGGACGCCGGCTGGGGTGCAAGGACGCAGGCCAGGCCGCCCCAGCGCCAGCAGCCCGGCGTTGAGCGGCGTGAGCCCGTCGACGTCCTTCTCGGGGTCGATCATCGCGGTGAGCGCCGGACCGTCGAGATGTCCAGGCACGGGCAGCTGCAGCAGGATGCCGCTGACCGCGGGGTCGGCCCCGAGGCCCTCGAGCTCCTCCGCGACCTGCTCGAAGGTGGCATCCGCGGGCAGCCGCCTGTCGAACGGGACAATCCCCACCTCGCGGCAGGCGCGCTGCTTGCCGCCGACGTATACGGCGGACGCGGGATCCTCGCCGACGAGCACGGTCGCGAGCCCCGGCGCATGGCCGGTCTGCTCGCGGAACTCCTCCACCTCGCGCGCCACCTGCGCGCGCACTCCGGCGGCGATCTGCTTGCCGTCGATGATGGTGGCGCTCATGCCGCAGATGCTATGCCCTGGCGGGCGTCGGGAACGTGCGCGTCTCAGCGCCTGGCGAGCGGCGCATACTCGGCCATCAGCTTGCGTTCGGACCCGTCGCCGGCGAAGCGCACCACGATCACGCCCCCCGCCTCCAGGCCAGTGACCACCCCCTCGCCGAAATCGGCGTGCACGATGTCCTCGCCGAGGCGGAAGCGGACACCCGGGTCGCGGGCCTCGCGCGCGCGTCGCGCCCCGATCGGCTCGGGCCCGCTCGAGCCGGTTCCGCTCCAGCCCGCGGCCGCGGCCGCGCCGAGCCCGCCGGGGCGGAACACGCTGTCGATCGGCTCCTCGAGCAGGTCCGCCGGGATCTCATCCAGGAAACGGCTGCGCAGACCGTAGGCCTGGGCGCCGAACACCGCGCGGCGCCGGGCGTACGTCAGGTACAGCTGCCGCATGGCGCGCGTGACCCCGACGTAGAACAACCGGCGCTCCTCCTCCAGCCCGCCCTCGTCGAGCGCGCGGGAGTGCGGGAACACCCCCTCCTCGCAGCCGGCGATGAACACCGTCGGGTACTCGAGCCCCTTGGCGTTGTGGAGTGTCATCAGCGTCACCAGACCCTCGTCGTCGGTGCGGGTGTCGGCGTCGGCGACGAGCGCGATCTGCTGGAGGAACACGTCGAGCGTGCTCTCCTCCGGCGGCGCGGCCGCATCGAACTCGCGTCCCACCTCGACCAGCTGCTCGAGGTTCTCGATCCGACCCTGCGCCTCGATCGTGCGGTCTGCCTCCAGCGCCTCGACGTACCCGGTCTGGGAGAGCACCGCCTCGAGCAGCTCGGCGATCGGCGCCGGGCCGCCGCCCCCCTCGGCCGCGTCGCGGTCCGTCGCCGCGGCGCCGGCGAGCGAGCGAAGCTCGGCCATCGTGTCCATGAAGCGACCGAGCGCCTTGACCGCCGCGGTGCCGAGGCCCGGGATCTGCTCGGGCTCGGCGGCCACATCCCACACCGACACGCCGAGGGTCGCGGCGTGGGAGACCACCCGCGAGAGCGAGGTCGCACCGATCCCCCGCCGCGGCGAGTTCGCCACGCGTGTGAAGCTCACCACATCGAACGGGTTCGCCAGCAGGGTCAGGTAGGCGATCGCGTCCTTGATCTCCGCGCGCTCGTAGAACTTGGTCCCGCCGATCACCTGGTAGGCGATCTCGCGGCGCACGAGCGCGTCCTCGATCACGCGCGACATCGCGTTGGTGCGGTAGAGCACGGCGATCTCCGAGCGCGCAGCGCCCTCGTCGAGGAGCCGCTCTATCTCCCCCACGACGAAGCGCGCCTCGGCGTGCTCGTCCTCCAGCGCCCGCAGCTGGATCTGGTCCCCCTGTCCGAGCTCGCTCCACAGCCGCTTGGCGATCCCGCCGCGGTTGTTGGCGATCACCGCGTTCGCCGCCGCGAGGATGGTCTCGGTCGAGCGGTAGTTCTGCTCGAGCTTGACCACGCGGGCGTCGGGGAAGTCCTCCTGGAAGTCGAGGATGTTGCGGATGTCGGCGTTGCGGAAGCTGTAGATCGACTGCGCGTCGTCGCCGACCACCGCGAGGTTGCGATGACCCACGGGCCCGGCGTAGGCCGGGCGGTCTCCGCGCCGGGCCCCGCCCTGCACGGGCGGCCGGCCGCCACCGACGAGCAGCTGCAGCAGGCGGTACTGGGCGTAGTTGGTGTCCTGGTACTCGTCCACCAGAACATGGCGGAACGTGGTCGAGTAGCGCTCGCGGACGTCCTCGAACAGCTCGAGCAGGTTGACGCTCCTGAACAGCAGGTCGTCGAAGTCCATCGCGTTCATGCGGTGCAGGTCGCGCTCGTAGATGTCGTACACGTCGGCGAGCATCTCCTCGAAGGGGGAGCCCACCGTCCCGCGGTACTCGGCCGCGTCGATCAGGCGGTTCTTCAGCCCCGAGATCTGGTTCTGGATCGCCGCGGGGGTGTAGCGCTTGGGATCCACACCCACGGCATCGGCCGAGCGCTTCGCCAGCCTGCGCGAGTCGGCCTGGTCGTAGATCGTGAACTGGCGCGTGTAGCCGAGCCGCTCGGCCTCGGCCCGCAGGATGCGCGCGCAGGCCGCGTGGAAGGTCATCAGCCACATGCCCCGCGTGCCGCGACCGAGCAGCTGCTCCACGCGCGTGCGCATCTCGCTGGCAGCCTTGTTGGTGAAGGTGATCGCGAGGATCTCGCCCGCCTGGGCCTGGTCGGTGTGGATCAGGAAGGCGATGCGGTGGGCGAGCACGCGGGTCTTGCCGCTGCCCGCGCCCGCGAGGATCAGCAGCGGCCCCTCGCCGTGGGTCACGGCCTCGCGCTGGGGCTCGTTCAGCCCTTCGAGGAGCTCATCGAGGTATTCGGCGTGCGGGTTCGCGACCATCCATCCCCAGCATAGATGTGCCTTCGGCGGGCCGAGCGGCCCCGGGGAGCGCGACCGGGGGACGCCGGCGGTGGCCGCGGCGGGGCCTCATCCGCCGGCAGGGTTTGTGCCCCTGACGCTGCGCAGGGGCCTGACCTCGGCGGGCGGCTCGGGGGCGCCCTCGGAGAGCTCCGCGACGAGCCTTTCGAGCGCGCCGATCCGGCTCGAGAGCGCCTGGATGGCCTCGGCGATCGGGTCGGGTAGGTGTATCCAGTCGGCATCCGGACCCTCCACGCGCCGGCCGTCGACGCGCACCGGGTGGCCGGGGTTGCCGACCACGGTCGAGTTGGGGGGCACGTCGGTGATCACCACGCTGTTGGCACCGATCTTGGCGCCGTGACCGATCGTGATCGGACCGAGCAGCTTCGCCCCGGAGCCGATCGTGACGTTGTCCTGCACCGTCGGGTGGCGCTTGCCGGTGGCGAAGCCGGTCCCCCCAGCGTCACCCCCTGGTAGAGCGTCACGTCGTTGCCGATGTCCGCGGTCTCGCCGATCACGACACCCGCGCCGTGGTCGATGAACAGCCCGTCTCCGATCCTCGCCGAGGGGTGGATCTCGATGCCGGTCACCGCCCGGGTGAACATCGAGATCGCGCGCGGCAGCAACGTGACACCCGCGTCCTGCAGAGCGTGGGCCACGCGGTGGGCGAGCAGCGCGTGGATCCCCGGCCAGGTGGCGAGGATCTCACCCGTCCCCGCGTCGCGGGCCGCCGGGTCGCGGTCGCGTGCGGCGAGCACGTCGCGACGAATCTCACCCATCACCCGTGCGAACGGCTCAAGTCCGGGCATGGCAACAGCGTAGCGGGCGTCCGGCCGGGCCCCGACCGGCGGCACGGATGCGGCTCGGGGGCAGCCCCCGCTCACGCCGGCGTGCCCGGCGGGAGCGCTCTGCGAGCGCTCCCGCCGCACACGCCTGCGGGGTGTCCCCCGGTCGGCGCGCGTCAGGGGGCGAAGAACGCCTGCGAGACGTAGCGCTCGCCGGAGTCGGGCATCACCACGACGATCCGGCGGCCGCGGGATTCGGGGCGGGCCGCGACCGCCAGCGCGGCCGCAAGCGCCGCGCCGCAGGAGATCCCGGCCAGCACGCCGGTCCGCCGCGCGCACATCCATGCGGTCTGGATCGCGTCCTCGTCGCTAACGGCGATCACCTCGTCGAGCAGCTCGCGGTTGAGCACGGGCGGCACGAAGCCCGCGCCGATCCCCTGGATGCGATGAGGGCCCGGCGTGCCGCCCGACAAGACCGCCGAGCCGCTGGGCTCGACGGCGACCACGCGCAGGTCCGGGTTGGCGCGCTCGCGCAGGTACTCGCCGACCCCGGTGATCGTGCCCCCCGTCCCCACGCCGGCAACGAGCACGTCCACGCGGCCGTCGAGCGCGCGCTCGATCTCCGGCCCGGTGCTGCGCCTGTGCGCCTCGGGGTTGGCGGGGTTGGAGAACTGGTCGGGCAGGAACACGTCGGGGTCGCGCGCCATCGCGCGCGCGGCCGCCACCGCCTCGCCCATCCCGCCGAGCGACTCGGTGATGTCGACGCGGGCGCCGTACAGGCGCAGCAGGCTCTCGCGCTCGCGGCTCATGCCCTGCGGCAGCGTGAGCACGAGGTCGTACCCCTTCGCCGCGCAGACGAAGGCGAGCGCGATCCCCGTGTTGCCGCTGGTCGCCTCCACGATCGTCGAGCGCCCGGGCTCTATCCGTCCGTCCGCCTCGGCGGCCTCGATCATCGCCACGCCGATCCGGTCCTTGACGCTGCCGCCCGGGTTGAACGCCTCGAGCTTGGCGAACAGCTCGACGCCCTGCTCGGCCGCGGGCGTGCCCTCGAGCATGCCGGAGAGGGCCAGCAGCGGGGTGCTCCCGACGAGCTCCGCAATGTTGATCGGGATTCGGGGCATCCGTCACGACAATAGTGGAGCGCTGCTCCCGCGCGCCCCCGCGCAGCACCCCGGCGCGGAGGCGGGGGCCACCTCCGGCGTCAGCGACGGCTGGGCTTCTTCGCCGGGCGCGGCCGCTGCAGCGTCAGGCGCACGCCGGCGGTCCGCGCCTTGGACTGCTTCGGTGTCAGGCTCACGATCGCGATCGTCGCGCGCATGTGCCCGTGACCGGCCTTCAGCAACGAACCGCCGAGCCGGGTCAGCCGGACCAGCACGGCGCGTGTCTTGCCCGACGCGATCGTGAAGTACGCCGCCCCGATGATCTTGGGCCGGCTGACCGTGCGCGTGCGGCCGTGGACCGTGAGCCTCACGCGCCGCGTCACCCGCAGTGTCACCTTGCCGTGGCAGGACCCGGTGCCTGCCCACCTCAGCCTGACGGTCGCACGCCCGTGGGGGCCCACGCCGAGGCTGCGGCTGAGCAGCGCCGCGCTGCACACCGGGCCGAGCGCGAGCACGCCGCCGGCGGGGCTCCCGGTCGGCACGAACGTGTACCCCACACGCGTCCTGCTGCTGCCGGCCGGCGTCGTCACGACGACGTTGACTTCACCTTCGGGATGCGCCGGTGCGACGGCGGTGATCGACCCCGCCGAGTTCACCGTGAAGCCGGCGGCGGGCGTTGTGCCGAAGCTCACCGCGGTGGCGCCGGCGAAATGCGCTCCCGTGATCGCCACGAGCGTCCCCCCGGCCGTCGTCCCGCTCGTCGGCGAGACGGCGGTCACGGTCGGAAGGGGAAGCTTCGAACCTCCGGCGGAGGAGGAGGCAACGTAGGTGAAGGTGGGACACGGTTCCGTTGCGCTCGCGCCTTCCGGGGTGATCACCTGCACGCACACGGCCCGGGCCGTGCTCGACGGCGGAGCGACCGCGGCGATCGAGCCGTCGGCGCCCACCGTGAAGCTGCTCGCGGGCGTCGCTCCGAAGTCGACCGCCGTTGCGCCCGCCAGACGGCTCCCGGTGATGTGGACGGCCGTCCCGCCGGCGGTGGGTCCGCTGCTCGGGCTCAGCGATTCCACGACCGGGATGACGCTCGGGTCCGCGAAGGCCCACGCGCCGCCGGCCATACGCTGTTCGTCGGGCGCGCCCACGAGCGCGGTCTCGCCGTCGGAGCGCAGCGCCACCGATGTGCCGAAGGCCCCTTTGCTGGGCGGGGTTGCGCTCTCGGCCGAACTGGTCAGCTTCTGGGCCGAGGTCCAGCTGCCGCCGCTGCGGATGTAGAGCCAGGCCGCTCCCTTGTCGCTGCTCGCATGCGGCGCGCCGATCAGCGCGACGTCGCCGTCGGCCGAGAGCGCGACACCGCTGCCGAACTGCGCTTCTTCTCCGCTCTCTCCTTCGCCCGTCAGCTTGGGCCCCTGCTGGGCCCAGCTGTCGCCGGTGAGGGTGAACACCCATGCCGAGCCCTGCCCGGAGGCATCCTTGCGGGCGCCGATGAGCGCCGTCTGGCCATCGCCCGAAAGCGCGACGCTGAAGCCGAAGTGCCCCGCGCCGACCTCTTCACCGCCGCCCGTGAGCTTCGTGCCCTGCTGCGTCCAGCTGCCTTCGGAGCGCGTGAACAGCCATGCCGCTCCCGCGTAGGAGTCGTCACCGGGCCCGCCCGTCAACACTGTGTTGCCGTCACCGGACAGGGCGATGCTCGCGCCGATGTGCGATTCGCCGGCCTCCTCGCCCCCTGAGAGCATCGGGCCCTGCTGGGACCAGGCGGAGCCCGAGCGGGTGAACACCCACACCGCGCCGTGCCCCGCGAGCCCGGCGGGGCCCCCCACCGCCGCGGTGTTGCCGTCCGCGGACAGCGCCACGCTGTGGCCGAAGCGGCTCGTGCCGCGCTGTTCGGCACCCCCGGTGAGCTTGCTCTGCAGCGTCCACGCCGACCCGCTGCGAATGAACACCCACGCCGCGCCCCGACCGCTGCAGATCCCTTCGGATGTGCCGCAGGGGCCGGGCTCCTTGGGGCCGCCGATCAGCGCCGTGTTTCCATCCGCCGACAGCGCGACGCTCTTGCCGAACGCGCATTCTTCTTCTTCGCTCGTCGTTTCGCTGCACTGTTCGGCGGCCGAGCCTTCGCCTTCGGCTTCCCCGGCGGTGAGCTTCGGGCCCTGTTGGGACCACAGGCCGGAGGAGCGCGTGAACACCCACGCCGCGCCGTTGAAGCCGTCGTCGTTGGGCGCGCCGACCAGCGCGGTGTTGCCGTCGGCGGACATCGCCACGCTGAAGCCCAGCGCGGCGCGCGCGGTCGGCACGAGCGGTTCGCCGAGCGATTCGAGCTCTTCGGGGCCGCCGGTGAGCTCTTCGACCTGCACGAACGGGTCGATCCGCAGTGGGTAGTGCGCGCCCCTGTCTGCGACGTGCAACAGCAGGTGCCCGGACGACAGTGACAGCCAGCTGTGCAGCAGGCGTCCATGCGCGTCGGCGACCGAGAGGGCACCGTAGCTCAGCGAGGGCCCGCCCGGGCGGCTCGCCGACAGGGCGCGCCCGCCGGCGGTCAGCGAAAGGCTGCGGGCGTCACCCGACAGGGCCATCGACAGCGTGAGTGACCCGCTCCGGCGAGGGCTGGGCGGCGCCGCGACCGTGAACCCCTGCTCGATGCCCAGCGGCCCGTTGCCGTACCACTCGCGCACGCCGCCGTGATCGTAGTCCGCCCGGTTGCCGCTCGCGGTCGGGGTGACGGGCGCCACCGCATGCAGGGCCCGGCCGTAGCCGACCGAGCTGAGGCTCAAGTTGAGGTGCAGCCCTCCGGAACGCAGACTGACACCGGCGCGCGTGAAGCTCGCCGTCAGGTGCTGGGCCGGGTTCGACGCCACGTAGGCACCCGCCACACCGCTCACGCGGTAGGCCGCCTGCGCGGCCCCGAGCGCCGTCGAGACCGGCCCCCGGGCCGCCGAGGGCAGGCGCGCCAGCTCTCCGCCCGAGGCTGCTCGCGTGACGGCCGCCGGAGCGACCGGCGCCGGCCCGGCGGCGATCCTCGGCGAGATCGCGGCGGCGAGCAGCAGGGCGAGCACGAGGGCGGCCGTCGCAGCGCGCAACGCCGGGCGCCTGAGCAGCTGCCGGGGCGCCAGAATTGGCGTTCGCTCAACCATTGGCTCCGTAAACACCCGTGGACCCGGGCAGCTGCGGTGTTCCCACGAGGGCAACCCTCCGTAGTCGCGCGTCTCAAATCTCCTGTGCCGTCTCCTGTGCAGTCGGCGTGCGGAGCAATCCGGTCCGCGTACATCCGTCTGCGCCTCCAAGGCTACTCACGGCACGTCCAAAGTCAAGAACGCACCCGCAACCTTGTCCACTTGTCGTACACGAACCTCGCCAGACTGCGACAAATGTGCCGAAACGTCGCGCGCCGCCGGACGCCGCGCTGGCGGAAGCTCGCGCGCCGTCGGCCGGCACGCTGCGTCATCCTCGCCCGCGGTGGGGCGCGCGCTCAGATGTGGTACATGCTCGCACCGGCCTCGCGCGCCTCGCGCTCGACGACGTCGGCGATGGTCGTCTCGCCGAGCACCTTCCGTGCGGCCTCGGCGGCGTCGGCGAAGACACCCTGGGCGTCACGGCCGAGGGGACCGTCGAGCAGCTCGACGATCTCGAGCACGGTCACCGTGGCGGGCTCGCGCGCGAAGCGGTACCCGCCCTTGACGCCGCGCTGGGAGCTGACGATGCCGGCACGCCGCAGCACCGCGAACAGCTGCTCGAGGAACTGCACCGGGATCTCGCGCCTGCGCGCGAGCTCGCCGATCGGCACCGGCTCGGTGCCCGAGCTGCGCCCCAGCTCGGTGAGGGCGAGCAGCGCATAGGGAGACTTGCTGGTGATCGAGATCATCTTGGGCGTGGGGTCCGGCAGGCGGCCGCAGCCGCGATCGTATTGGCCGGCGCGGGCCCGGGTGCGCCGCCCCGCCCGACCTCGCGCGACTACAGCCAGCCGCGCTCGGTGGCGATCAGCACCGCCTGGGCCCGGTCGACCGCGCCGAGCTTGCCGTAGATGTTGTGCAGGTGGGTGCGCACCGTGCTCGTGGAGAGCGTCAGCTCGTGGGCGATCTGCTTGTAGACCTTGCCCTCGGCGAGCCTCTGTAGCACGCCGAGCTCGCGGCCCGACAGGGGGCAGGGATCGACGTGGCGCTGGCGCTGGCTGTTGGAGCTCGGGAGCTCGTACATCACCCGCCGCAGCTCCGCCGGCCCGAGGCCCACCGAGCGCGCGCTCACGAGCATCTCGCTCGGCGACACCCTGGCGCCCTGCTCGTAGTGGGCGAGCATGTCGGCCAGGCGGATGAAGGCCGCCTCGCCGTCGGCCTCCGGGTTGTGGTGGCGCTCGATCGGCGTCGCGATCGAGGCCGGCAGACCCCAGCGCCGGATGAGCACGCCGCCCACGAGCGCGTGGTCGACGCCGAGCTCGCGGCGCTCCTGGTGGATGCGCTCCTCGGGCGTTCTCGCGCCCCGGTGGACCTGGCCGGGGTAGCCGGGATAGGCGTGGATCAGGACGAGCTTGCCGATGTCGTGCAGCAGGCTCGTGACGGTCAGGCGGTCACGGTTCTCGTAGCCGACCTCCGCGGCGACGCGGTCGGCGGCGTGCTGGGTCGCCAGCGCGTGCAGACGGTAGCGCTCGGGGGCGCCGTCCCAGACGCTGGCCCGCTCGAAGAAGTCGAAGGTGCGCACGCGCGTCGCAAGCGCGTTGACGGTCTGGGCGCTGAGGACCTCGACGGCCGCCACGGCGGTGTCCACGCGTCCGCGGCCGTCCTGGGCGCGGTTGGCGAGCCTCAGCACGGCGATGATCAGTGCCACGTCGGACTCGACGGCGGCGACGACATCGGCCGTCGCCACGTGCTCCTTGCCGATCACGGACAGCAGGCGGTTGCGGGACTCGGCGAGGGCGGGGAAGGCCTCGAGGGCCTCGAAGGCCATCGTCAGGCGCCTGCCGTGGCCCTCGTTCTGGTGGCGCTCGCTGGGCGCAGCGGGCGCTACGGCGGCGCGCTCCTTGGTCCCGGCGGGACGGCGCGTGCTTCCTGCCTTCAGCTTCTTGGCCGCAACGGTTGCCTGCATTCGCGATCAGACCCCTTCCTTGGGTTCCCCGACCATCCGAGTCGGTGATTCCGTGTTCGAAGGGTCTATCGGCATTCCCCCGGTCGGAATTGAGCGGTGATTCAGGTCAATCGCGGGCCAGCGCGCCGTCGATGCGCCGCAGCGTCTCCTCGCGGCCGAGCAGGGCCACGCTCTCGAAGATGCCGGGTGAGATCGTGCTGCCGGATATCGCCACCCGCAGCGGTTGGTACACCTCGCGCGGCTTGACGCCACGGCGGGCGATCACGGCGGCGAGCGCCTCGCCCACCGACGCCTCGTCGAAGGCGCGGGTCTGCTCGAGCGCCGCGCGGGCTTCGGCCAGCGCCGCGCGTCCCTCCCCTCCGAGCCAGCGCTCGCGCGCCTTGGGATCGTCCACCGGACCGTCCAGCAGGGGCCCCGCCAGCGGCCAGAAGTCGGCCAGCGTGTGGATCTTCTCCTGGCTGATGCGCGCCGCGCCCGCGAGCCCCGTGCGGCCGGTGAACGCTTCCAGGCGCCGCGTCAGCTCGGCTACGGGCAGGTTCCTGATGTAGAGCCCGTCGAGCCATCTGAGCTTGACCTCGTCGAAGCGCGCGGGGTTCCGGCTGATGCGCTCGAGCGTGAAGCGTTCGACCAGCTCCTCGGTGGACAGCACGGTGGCATCGTCGCCTGAGCCCCAGCCGAGCAGCGCGAGGTAGTTGCGCACCGCCTCCGGCAGCAGGCCGGCGTCGCGCAGCTCCTGCACCGACGCCGCACCGTGGCGCTTGGAGAGCTTCTTGCCGTCGGGCCCGTGCAGGAGCGGGAGATGCGCGTAGCGCGGCAGCGGCGCCTGTGTCAGCCCGATCGCACGCGCCGCCTCCAGCACAAGCACCTGCTTGGGCGTGTTGGACACGTGGTCCTCCCCGCGCACCACGTGGGTGATGCCCGCGTCGAGATCGTCGATCGCGACGGCGAAGTTGTAGAGGACCGAGCCGTCCGCCCGCGCGATCACGGGGTCGTCCATGTGCACGTGCTCGAAGCTGGTCGGGCCGCGGATCACGTCGTCGACGACCGTGGCTCCCTCGGCGGGCACGCGCAGCCGCACGGCCCCCTCGGCTTCCGGCTCCCCGCGGAAGCCGCGCGCGGCGCCGTGGATCTCCTTGTAGGCCCTCACGTCCTCGGCGGTCGCCTGAGAGCGGTAGGCGTGACCCGCCTGCAGCATCGCCTCCAGCGCCTCGCGGTGGCGCTCGCCGTGCTCTGTCTGGAGCATCGGACCCACGTCCCAGTCGAGCTCCAGCCAGCGCAGCGCGTCGAGTATCTGCTCGACGTTCTCGGGCGTCGAGCGCTCGCGGTCGGTGTCCTCGATGCGCAGCACCAGCTCGCCGCCGAAATGGCGCGCGAGCAGCCAGTTGAACAGGGCGGTGCGAGCGCCGCCGATGTGCAGCGCCCCGGTGGGAGACGGGGCGAAGCGAACCCGCATGCCGCGCCGCCGCTAGCGCCTCACCGGGGGCATCAGGCCCCCGATGATCCAGAAGATCGGGATCGGGATCCCGATCAGGAACATGATCCAGTGGCCGTGTTTGATCGAGCGCAGGCCGAGCACCAGGAACAGCAGTATGTACAACACTCCGAGGGCGCCGATTCCCCCGGTCGAGACGGCCAGAACGGACATGGGCGCTCCCGTCGAGTTCGCTTGTGGGGCGCCCACAATAGACGAGGCCGGGGCCGTGGCACTCGCGTCGGCCTGCTCCCGCCGGGGTCCCCGCGACCGGTCGGCCGGGCGGGGGCGCCGCGTTCCGGCCGCGGACCGCTGGATGCCGGCACCCGCGTAGCCGCCGCCGTCGCGCGAGCGTCGATAATCCGCTCGCATGCTGATCGGCGCACACGTCTCCCCCGCGGGCGGTCTGGCCCGGGCGGTCGCCCGCGGTGAGCTGCTGGGGTGCACGGCGATCCAGATCTTCAACCAGTCCCCCCGCATGTGGCGCCCCACCGCACACCGCGAGGAGGACATCGCGGCCTTCCGGGAGGCGATGGCGGCGAGCGCGATCGACGCGGTCCTGATCCATGCCGTGTACCTGCTCAACTGCGCCAGCGAGGACCGGGGGATCAGGGCGAAATCGCTCGCGTCGTTGACCCATTCGCTGCGGGTCGGCGAGGCGATCGGCGCCGCCGGGGTGATCTTGCACCCGGGCTCGGCGAAGAAGAGCGATCCGGAGACCGCGATCGCACGCGCCGGCGAGGTGATCGGCGCGGCGCTCGCCGACAGCGAGGGCTGCGAGCTGCACCTCGAGAACACCGCCGGCGCCGGCGGCACGCTCGGCCGCTCGATCGAGCAGCTCGCGGGCCTGCTGGAGGCGGCCGGCGCGAACCCCCGGATCGGTGTCTGCCTGGACTCCTGCCATCTGCTTGCATCGGGCTACGACATCCGCACCCCGGGGGGGATGGACGCCGTCGTGCGACAGGCCCGGCGCACGCTCGGCGCGGGCCGGATCCGCTCGCTGCACCTCAACGACTCGCTCACCCCGCTCGGCTCCAACCGTGACCGCCACGCCAACATCGGCACCGGCGAGCTCGGCCGGGACGGCTGCGCCGCGTTCCTCTCGGCGCGCGGCGTGCAGCGGCTGCCGTGTGTGCTGGAGACCCCCGGGGAGGGTCGCCAAGGCCCCTCGCGCAAGGAAGTCGCCCTCGCCCGCGAGCTGCGCGAGCGGGGCCTGCAGGCGCGTCGTCAGACGGCCTAGCCCGTCGCGGCGGTGATGAACGGCGCGAGCGCGTGCTCGAGCTCGGCCCGCAGCGTGGGCGTGTGCTGCACGCGGTAGCCCTCGCCGAGCCGCAGCCGCCGGGTGCCCGCGTTCGTGTCGATGTCGATCCAGACCTCGGCCGGGCCGGGGAAGTCCTCGATCGCCTGCTTGAGCTCCTCGATCGTCCCGCTGGACAGCGCCGCCGCGGAGACCCGAAGGCGCACCGGGCGGGCCAGCGCCTGGGCGCTCTGGGCGCTCGCCTGGGCGGCCGCACGGGCCTTCTCGATCTCCTCCTGCGACGGCGCGAAGGACTCGACGCCCTGCACGATCACGCAGGTCTTGCCCGCTTCCTTGTGATCGACCCGGCCCTTGACGATCACGACCTCGTCGACCGCCAGCGCGGCCTCGCTCTCGGCCAGCGCCTTGCCGAACACCAGCATCTCCACCGTGCCGCCGAGGTCGTCGAGCGTGGCGAACATCATGTGATCGCCGTTGCGCGTGCGGATCCGCTTGGCCTCGGTGATGATCCCCCCGACGGTGACCCAGTCCTTGTCGCGCCGGTCCGCCAGCGCGGAGACCGGGCAGTCCACACGTGCCCGCAGCGCCTCGCGCAGGGGCTTGAGGGGATGGGCCGAGACGAACAGCCCGATCGCTTCCTTCTCCGCCGCCAGCAGCTCCGCCTGCTCGAACTCCTCGCCCGGGATCGGCTGATGGACGGGCCGCCCGAGGCCGGCCGCCGGCCGCGTGCCCGGCGCAGCGGCGGCGCCGTCACCGCCGGCGGCGGGCTCCTCGTGCAGGTCGAAGATCGAGCCCTGGCCGATCAGCGCGTCCTGCTGGATCTTCTGGCCCGCCGCCTGGGCCTGCTCGAGGACGGCGAGCATCCCCTTGCGGCTGGCGCCCGTCGAGCCGAGGGCGCCGCACTTGATCAGCGCCTCGATCGCCTTCTTGTTGACGCTGCGGTTGTCCACCCGCTCGCAGAAGTCCCACAGCGAGGTGAAGGGACCGCCCTCCGCGCGAGCCCGCTTGATCGCCTCGACCGCCTGGTAGCCGACGCCCTTGACGGCGTCGAGGCCGAAGCGGATGTTGCGGTCCACGACGGTGAACTCGTGGTCGGAGAGGTTGACGTCCGGCGGCAGGATCTCGATCCCCATCTCCTCGCAGCGGGCCACGAAGTAGGGCACCTTGTCCTTCGTCGACATCACCGAGGAGATCAGCGCGGCCATGTACTCGGCCGGGTGGTTGGCCTTCAGCCAGGCCGTCCGGTAGCCGATCAGCGCATAGCAGGCGGCATGGCTCTTGTTGAACGAGTAGTCCGCCGACTTCTCGTTGGTCTGCCAGAGGAACTCGATCACCTCCGGGTGCGTGCCCGACGCCCTGCAACCCTCGATGAACTCCGGCTTCAGCAGCGCCATCGCCTCGCGGTTCTTCTTGCCGATCGCCTTGCGCAGGTCGTCGGCCTTCGCCCCCGAGAAGCCCGCGAGCTCCTTGGAGATCTGCATCGCCTGCTCCTGATAGAGGATCACCCCCTTGGAGGACTCGAGGATGTGGCGCAGCCGCTCGTCGGGGTAGGAGATCTGCTCGGGGCGGTGCTTGCCCTTGGCGTAGACGGGGATCTGGTCCATCGCGCCCGGGCGGTACAGCGCGTTGAGCGCGACGAGGTCGTTGAATTCGTCGGGACACACCTTTTTCAGCGCCTCGCGCATGCCCTCGGACTCGAACTGGAAGACGCCGGTCGAGTCGCCCTTGGAGAGCATCTCGTAGGTGCGGGGGTCGTCGAGCGGCAGCGTCGTCATGTCCGGCCGCTCCCCCGTCGAGCGCTCGATGATGTCGAGCGCGTCCTCGATCACGTCGAGGTTGCGCAGGCCGAGGAAGTCCATCTTGAGGATGCCGATCTCCTCGATCGGCTTCATCGAGAACTGCGTCACCGTCCGGAACGTGCGCTCGCCGTTCTCGTCGGTCCCGGCATCGGCCAGCTGCAGCGGCACGATGTCGGTGAGCGGGCGGTCGGCGATCACCACCGCCGCCGCGTGGATCGAGGAGTTGCGCACGATCCCCTCCAGGCCGCGCGCCACGTCGACGATCTCCCGGGCGAGCGGCTCCTCGTCGCAGGCCTTGCGCAGCGGCTGGCCGCCCTTCAGGCATTCCTCGAACGACGGCGAACGCCCCATGATCGGGTCGGGGATCAGCTTGGCCAGCCGATCTCCGGTGGCGTAGTCGTACCCGAGCACGCGTGCAGCATCGCGGGTGGCGGCGCGCGGGAACATCTTGCCGAAGGTGACGATCTGGGCGACCGACTCGCGCCCGTACTTCTCCGTGACGTAGCGCATCACACGCTCGCGACCGCGCACCGAGAAGTCGATGTCGATGTCCGGCATCGACACGCGCTCGGGGTTGAGGAAGCGCTCGAACAGCAGTCCGTAGCGCAGCGGGTCCACGTCGGTGATCGCCAGGCAGTAGGACACGATCGAGCCGGCCGCGGAGCCGCGACCCGGGCCCACGGCGATCCCGTTCTCCTTCGCGTAGCGCACGAAATCCCAGACGATCAGGAAGTACGCGTTGAAGCCCATCCGGTCGATCACCGCGAGCTCCATCTCCATCCGCTGGAGGGCCTCCGCCGGGGGTGGGTCGCCATAGCGCAGGAGCAGACCCTCGGCGACGCGTTCGCGCAGGTACTCGCGCTCCCCGGTCCCGTCGGGCGTCGGGTAGCTCGGGATCAGCTGCTTGCCCAGCTCCAGCTCGACCGTGCAGCGCTCGGCGATCTCGAGCGTGCTGGCGATCGCCTCCGGCCACTCGGCGAACGCCTCGATCATCTCGGCGCTGTCGCGCAGGTAGAACTCGTTCGTGTCGAAGGTCAGCTTCGGTTCGCGGATCGTGCTCTTGGTCTGCACGCAGAGCAGCGCCGTGTGGTGGTCGTAGTCCTCGCGGCGCAGGTAGTGGACGTCGCCGGTGCCGACGAGACTCCCCCCGACCTCGCGCGCGATGCTCACGATCCCCTCGTTGCACTTCTCCTGGGGGGCCAAGCCGTTCTTCTGGATCTCGAAGTAGACGTTCTCCGCCCCGAACACGCGCAGCAGGTCGTCGGCATGGGCGCGAGCCTCCTGCGGGCGGTCGGCGAGCAGCCGCTGGCAGAAGCGCGAGGCCAGGCAGCCCGTCAGCGCGATCACGCCTTCGGAGTGGCGCTCCACCTGGGCCATGTCGACGGTCGGCTTGCCGCGCTGCAGGCCCTCGAGGAACCCCGCCGAGGAGAGCTTGACGAGGTTGCGGTAGCCGGCGTCGTCTGCCGCCAGCAGCGTGAGGTGGTTTCGCTCGACGCGGCCCGTCGCGGTGTGGTCGTCGACGAGGTAGATCTCGCAGCCGATGATCGGCTTGACGCCGTGCTTGCGGGCCGCCTTGTAGAGCTCGACGGCCCCGTTCATCACGCCGTGATCGGTGAGCCCGAGCGCCGGCTGGCCGAACTGCGCCGCGCGCGCGGCGAGCGCGTCGATCTTGCAGGCGCCGTCGAGCAGCGAGTACTCGGAGTGCACGTGCAGGTGGGCGCAGGAGGGCGTGCTCACTGGAACTGCATGCTAGGCCCCGCGGCGGCGGAGGCTCAGCGCCCGCGCCGCTGTTTGCGACGGATCCGCCAGCGCGTTATCAGCGACATGCTGTGCTTGTGCGGAACGTGTGCGGGCCGCTCCACGGCCGCCTTGGCGGCCGCTGTGGGCGCGGGTGCGGGCACCGCCTCGGCTCGCGCCCGCAGCCGCTCCACGGCGGCCGCCAGCGCGGCGGCCATGTCCTCTCCATGCTCGCGCGCCCCCGTCTCCATGGGGCGCTCCAGCTCGGGGCCGGGCGGCCGCGGCGCGACGGTGCGCGCGGAGGGTCCGGCTCCCGCCGCCGGTCCGCCGGCGCGCTCCGCGGGAGCATCGGCCGGCGCGGCTGCGGGGCCCACGCCCTGCACCCGGTCGGCGACCGGACGGGCTGCGGAGCCGGCGCGCCAGCGGGCGCCGCGGCGTGGCCCGATGCAGGCGCGGGCTGCGATTCGAGCGCCGGCGCGGGTGCGGACGCGGATGGCGACACTGGCGCGAATGGCGATACTGGCGCTGGTGGCGATACGGGCGCGGATGGCGATACTGGCGCCGGTGGCCATGCGGGAGCGGGCGGCGCCACCGGCGTTGCAGCCTGCTGCGCGACGAGCGCTGCGGCGAGCCTGCTGAGGATTCCGCGCACGTCTCCGAGCAGATCCTCCATGCGGCGATGGCCCTCCTGCATCGCCCCGAGCAGCAGCTCCGTTCGTTCGCGGGCGGCGCGCTCGCCCTCCAGGCCGCGGCGGAGCTCCGCCGCGTGGGATTCGAGCGAGCTCAGGCGCGCCTGCACGTCGCCGTCGGCCCGGCGCGCGGAGGAGCGCTCGGCCGCCGCCCGCTGCTCGGCCTCGGCGAGCTGGCGCTGGACGCCCTCCAGGCGACCGGCGAGCTCGTTGGCGTCCCGCTCGCTCGCGCTCAGGCGGCGTGCCAGCTGCTCGAGGTCGGAGCGGCCCTCCCGATCGGCGCCGATCAGGCGCTCCTCGGCCTCGACGCGCAGCTGCTGCTCGGCGTACTCCCGCTGCTTGACGCGCCGCAGCTCGTGTTCGCGCTCGACCGCGACGATCCGCTCGGCCTCGAGCAGGTCGGCCAGCCGCCCGCGCTCCTCTTCGGCCTCGCCGAGGCGCTGCTGCAGGCTGACGACGTGACGTTCGAGCGTGAGGGCGGTCGCCTCCGCGGCCTCCGCGCGTCTGAGCAGCGCCGCCTCGCCGCTCTCGGCGGCGCGCAGCGCGCGACGCTCGGCGAGCAGGTCGCCCTCGATCCGGCCGGGGGTGCGGCGCTCGCCCGTCCCCTCGGCGGGGCCGGTCGGCTCTCTGCCGGGCGTGTCGTTCTCCTCGGCCATCACCGCCACGCACCGTACGCCGATTGCCGGACGGCAACCGGCCGGCGCGCGAGCTCAGCGGAGGATCCGCCGGGCGATCCGGGCCACCGCCGCGAGCAGCGCGCCCACCGCGAGGCCGCCGCCGAGAACCCTGCGGGCGAAGCGGGTGCGCCGGCGCACGTACCATCGCGCCAGGCGCCAGGTGACGAACAGGAGCAGCCTCCGGCGCCGGCGCCCGGTGCGCCGGGACGCCATGCGCTACTCGGTCTGGTTCTGCAGCCGCCAGGCCATGCGCGACTGCAGCGACCAGAGCTCGATGAAGCCCGGCGAGGCGGTCTGGGAGAACAGCCCGCCCGACTCGGCGAACGACGCCAGCGAGGCGTCGTAGACGGCGTTGGGCGAGGAGCGCGTGACGACGCGCACGTGGCCCTTGTACAGCCTCAGCCCGATCGTGCCGGTGACGCGCTCGTTGACGCGTTCCATGTATGCGTCGAGGTCGGCCCGCAGCGGCTCCCACCAGAGTCCCGCGTAGACGAGGAACGACCACTGCCGCTCGAGGTTCGGCTTGAACTGGTTCTCGTGGATCGTGCACACGAGCCGCTCGAGGTCCTCGTGGGCCGCCAGGATGATCGCCGCGGCGGGAGCCTCGTAGATGTCACGCACCTTCAGGCCGACGATGCGGTCCTCGATGTGATCGATGATGCCCACCCCGTGCCGCGCGCCCAGCTCGGTGACCCGTTCGATCAGCTCGACCAGCTCCAGGCGCTCGCCGTCGAGCGCGACGGGCACGCCGCGCTCGAAGCCGAGCTCGACGTGCCCCGGCTCGGCGGGCGCGTCCTCGGGGCGGGTCACGAGCTGGAAGACGTCGTCCTCGGGCGCGTGGTCCAGGTCCTCGATCCAGCGGCCCTCCGAGGAGCGGCCCCAGAGGTTGTCGTCGATCGAGTAGGGCGCCCCGCTCTCGGTGCCCTCCCCGCCCGACTTGATCGGAATGCCGTGCTCGTGTGCGTAGGCGATCTCCTCCTCGCGGCCCATCTGCCACGAGCGCACCGGGGCGATCACCTTCAGCTCCGGAGCGAGCGTGGCGACGGTGGCCTCGATGCGGACCTGGTCGTTGCCCTTTCCGGTGCAGCCGTGGGCGATCGTGTCGCAGCCGCTGCGCCGCGCATGCTCGACGGCGAGCTTGGCGATCAGCGGGCGGCCGAGCGCGGTGAACAGCGGATAGCCGCCTCCGTAGACGGCGTTCGCTCGGATCGCCGGGAGCAGGTACTCGGCGGCGAACTCGACCCTGGCATCCACCACCTGGCACTCGAGCGCGCCGAGCGCGAGCGCCTTGCCCTCGATCACCGCGTAGTCCTCGCCGGGCTGGCCGAGGTTCACCGTCAGGCAGACGACCTCGGCCCCGTACTCGTCCTGGATCCACTTGAGCATCACGCTCGTGTCCAGGCCGCCGGAGTAGAGCAGCAGGACGCGGCGCACCTGCTCGGGGTCAGCCTCGTAGGAGGCGGTGCGGACGGCGGATGCTCGGGGCTCGCTGCTCACGGTCGGCGAAGGCTACCCGTGGCGCCCGCCGCGCGCGCGTTCCATCAGCGGGTAGGCCGGCGGACCCTCGGTGAAGCCGAGCCTGGCGTACAGACCCTGGGCGTCGGCGGTGTGGAGCATCCAGCGCACATGCGCGGCGCCGGCGTCGGGCCCGTCCTCGACCATCTCGCGCACGAGCGCGAGCCCGAGGCCGCGCCCGCGGCAGGACCGCAGCACGTACACGTCGGCCAGATAGGCGATCGTGGCGCCGTCGGAGACCGCCCTGGCGAAGCCGACCTGCTCGGCGCCGCGATACAGGCCGACGACGCGGCGCGAGCCGCGAATCGCGCGTTCGACGAGCTCGAGCGGACGGCCGCGGCCCCAGTAGGACTCTCCGCTGATGTACGAGTGGACGGCCGCCACATCGATCCGGGCGGGATCGTCGTCGAGCTCGAAGCCGTCGCCCAGCTCGCGCCGCACGCTCAGCCCTCCAGCGCCCGCGCCAGCCGCCGCAGCCCCTCCTGCACCTCCTGCACCCCGATCGTCAGCGGGGGCAGCAGCCGGACGGTGCCGGCGCCCGTGGCGTTGAGCACCAGCCGCTGCTCGAGCAGGGCGCGGCGGACGACCGTGGGAGCATCCACGTCGAGCTCGCACGCGAGCATCAGCCCGCGCCCGCGCACGGCAACCACGTGCGGGAGCTCCCGCAGGCCCTCCTGCAGCACCTCGCCGAGCTCGAGCACCCCGCGCAGGAGGCCGGGGTCGTCGGTCAGCTCGAGCGCCGCGAGCGCGGCCGCGGCGATCACGGGGCCGCCCGCGAAGGTCGAGCCGTGGTCGCCCGGGGTGAGGACGTCGGCGAGGCGCTCGCCCGTCACCAGCGCGCCGATCGGCAGGCCTCCTCCCAGCGCCTTCGCGATCGCCATCGCGTCGGGCCGCACGCCGGTCTGCTCGTAGGCCCAGAGCGAGCCGGTGCGCCCCATCCCGCACTGGATCTCGTCGAAGATGAGCGCCGCCCCGTGGGCGTCGCACGCCTCGCGCGCCGCCCGCAGCAGCTCCTCGGGGAGCACGTGCACGCCGCTCTCCCCCTGGATCGGCTCGAGCAGGACCGCGGCCGTGCGCTCGTCGACTGCGGCGCGGAGCGCATCCGGCTCCGGAGCGGCCACGCGAAAGCCCGGGACCAGGGGCGCGAACGCGGCCTGCTTGGCCTCCTGTGGCGTGGCCGACAGGGCCCCGTAGGTGCGTCCGTGGAAGGCGCGGTGGACGACGACGACGTCGCCGCCCCGGCGGGCCTTGCGCGCGACCTTCAGCGAGGCCTCGATCGCCTCCGCGCCGGAGTTGCAGAAGAACACCTTGCCGCCGAGGCTGCTCTCGGAGATGCGCTGGGCCAGGCGCATCGCCGGCTCGGTGTAGAAGAGGTTGCTGGCGTGCATCAGGATCCCGACCTGCGCGCGAACGGCCGCGACGACGTCGGGGTGGCAGTGCCCGAGGTTGGTCACCGAGATCCCGCACAGGAAATCGAGGTACTCGTTGCCCTCGGCGTCCCACAGGCACGGGCCATCGCCGCGCACGAACTCGACCGGCTGGCGCGCGTAGGAGGCGATCACGCTGCTGCGCTCCAGCTCCTGCAGCTCCGCGAGGCTCATGTGGCGGCCTCGATCTTGGTCCCGATACCGGCATCGGTGAACAGCTCGAGCAGCAGCGAGTGCGGGATCCGGCCGTCGAGGATGTGCGCGGCGCTGACCCCCTCGTCGATCGCCTCCACGCACGCGGCGAGCTTGGGGCGCATGCCGCCGTCGAGGCTCGGCAGGGCCGCCCGCACACGGTCGGTGCTGGCCGCAGCGATCAGGCTGGCCGGATCGGAGGGGTCGCCCAGCCAGCCGGCCACGTCGGTGAGGAAGACGACCTTGTAGGCGCCGAGCGCGCCCGCCACCGCACCGGCTGCCTCGTCGGCGTTGACGTTGTAGGAGCTCCCCTCGCGGTCGGCGCCGACCGAGGCGATCACGGGGATGTAGTCGCTCGCGACGTGCTCGATCACGCCGACGTTCACGCGCTCGATGCGTCCCACGAAACCGATGTCCCGGCCGCCCGGCGCCGCGCGGCGGGCCACGCGGAACAGCGAGCCGTCGTCGCCGCAGAGGCCGACCGCCGGCTGCCCGTGACGGCTCAGGCGCAGGACGATCTCCTTGTTGACCTTCCCGACGAGCACCATCTTGGCGATCTCCACCGTGTCTGCATCGGACACGCGCAGGCCGCCGACGAACTCCACGGGGAGCCCGAGCCGCTCCATGTAGCCGGTGATCTCGGGCCCTCCCCCGTGCACGACGATCGGGTTCAGCCCGACGTACTTCAGCAGCACGACGTCGCGCGCGAACTCCTCGCGCAGGGCCGCGTCCTCCATCGCCGCCCCCCCGTACTTGATCACGACCGTCTTGCCGTGGAACTCCCTGATGTAGGGAAGCGCCTCCAGCAGCGTGCCGACGTCGCGCATCAGTCCCTCCCCTCGATCATGTCGTGTAGTCGGCGTTGATGCTCACGTACGCGTGCGACAGGTCGGAGAAGAAGACCTCCGTCTCGGCACCCTCACCGGGAAGCGTGACCTCGTACTCGACCTCCGTGCGCTGCACCGCGCGCGCGAGCTCCTGCTCCTGGTAGGAGATCGCGGCGCCCGCAGCGCAGACCGGGATTCCCTCGATCGCGATGTCCACGGCCAGTTCCCCCGCGCCCGGTAGCGCCCCGCCGACGGCCTGGACGATGCGTCCCCAGTTGGGGTCCCCGCCGTGCAGGGCGGCCTTCACCAGCGGGGAGTTCGCGATCGCGCGCGCCGCCGCCTCGACCTGTTCGGGCGCACCCCCCCGCACGAGCGCGCGCGCCGAGCGCCCTGCCCCCTCGCCGTCGGCGACCATCATGATCGCCAGCTGCCTGAGCAGTGCGTCGAGCGCCTCGCCGAGGCGGAGCTCGTCCTCGCCGGCGGGCTCCACGCGCACGCCGCTGGCCCCGGAGCACATCAGCACCGCGGTGTCGTTGGTCGAGAGCTGCCCGTCGACCGAGGCGCGGTCGAAGGAGCGCTTGACGCACACGCCGAGCAGGAGGTCGGCGGTCTCGGGGGACAGATGTGCGTCGGTCTCGATGAAGCACAGCATCGTGGCGAAGTGCGGCGAGATCATCCCGGCGCCCTTGCACTGCGCGTTCAGGCGCACGGTCCCCGACGGCAGCTCCACGGCGAGGTTGGCACGCTTCTCGAAGGCGTCCGTCGTCTGGATCGCCAGCTGCAGTGACCGATCGCCGTCGCCGCTCAGCTCCGCGCGCGCCTGCAGGATGCCCTTGAGCATCGCGTCCACCGGCAGGTAGTGGCTGATCGCCCCGGTCGAGGCGAGCAGCACCTCGGAGGGATCGACCCCGGCCGCCAGGGCGGCCGCTCCCTGCGTCTTGGCCGCGTCGTCAAGCCCGCGGCGGCCCGTGGCGGCGTTGGCGCATCCGGCGTTGGCGAGCACGGCCCGCAGAGCATCCAGGCGGCAGCGCCGACGGCTGAGGATCACCGGCGCGGCGGGCGTGCCGGTCGCGGTGAAGCGCACGGCGCTGACCGGAGCGGGTGCGTCGCAGACGAGCAGGCCGATGTCGGGGTTGCCGCTGTGCTTCAACCCGGCAGCGACCCCAGCCGCGCGGAAGCCGGCGGGCAGCCCCGAGTCGGCCGCGAGTTCGCGCACGTGCGGCGGCGGGCTGGCCCAGCGCGAGCGGAAGAACGGCTGCGCCTCGCCGGGGTCGCTCACTGCAGCCCCCGCGTCTCGGCTAGCCCGAACATCAGGTTGAGGTTCTGGACGGCCTGCGAGGAGGTGCCCTTCCAGAGGTTGTCGATCGCGGCGAACACGAGCACCTTGCCCGTGTGGCCGTCGGCGGCCGCGAAGATCCGGCAGAAGTTGGTCTCGCGCACCTCGCGCACCCCGGGCGGCTCGTGCACCACCTCGACGAACGGCTCCGCGGCGTATGCGTCGGCGAACAGCTCGCGCAACTCCTCCGGGGCGACGGTGCGCGTGGGCGTGACGTAGCAGCTGGCCATCTCGCCCTGGTCGAGCGGCACCAGGCTCGCCTGGAACTGCACCGCCAGGCCGGGATGACCGGGGATCAGCAGGTCGAGCTGCTCCTCGATCTCGGGTGTGTGACGGTGGGCGGCGACCTTGTAGGGCAGGATGTTCTCGCCCGCCATCGAGAGATGGGTGGTCTCGTCGAACGCCCGCCCGGCACCCGAGATGCCCTGCTTGGCGTCGATCACCAGGTCGGCGATCAGCCCGGCGCGGGCGAGCGGCGCGAGCGCGAGCAGCGAGGCGGTCGGATAGCAGCCGGGGTTGGCGACGATGCCAGCGCCCGCGATCTCCGCGCGATGGAGCTCGGTCAGGCCGTAGACGGCTCCCTCCAGGAGGTCGGGCCGCGGGTGCTCCCCATACCAGTGCTCGTAGGTAGCGCGCGAGCGCAGACGGAAGTCGGCGCTGAGGTCGACGACGCGCGCGCCGGCCTCGCGCAACGCCCCCACCGTGGGCGCGGCCGCCGCGTGCGGATAGGCCACGACCGCCGCGTCGAGGCCCTGCATGGGAATCTCCTCGAGCGCGGTGATCGCGAGCGGCACGCGGTAGCGCGGGTAGAGATCCTGCAGGCGCCTGCCCTGCTCCGAGCGGCCGCTCACCGCGACCAGGTCGAAGTCGGGATGGCGCCAGAGCAGGTGCGCGGCGAGCGCCCCCGCGAAGCCGGTCGCGCCCGCGACGATCACGCGCGGCGCCCCGGGCGCGCTGGGCTGGGATGCGGGGTCGCTAGCCACGCAGCTCGCCTCCGATCTCGCCGAGCGCGGCGACGATCCGCTCGCGCACGGGCGCGATGTCCTCGTCGGTGAGCGTGCGGTCGAGCGCCCTGAACGACAGCGCCAGCGCCAGCGAGCGCCGCCCCTCGCCGACCTGTCCGCCGGTGTACAGGTCGAAGATGCGCGCCTGCTCGAGCGAATCGCCCGCCTGGGCACGGACGCACTCGAGCAGCTCCGCGGCGGGCACCGCGTCGGGGAGCGTCACGGCGAGGTCGATCCGCAGCACCGGGAACGCGCCGAAGGCGCGGAAGGACAGCACCGGCGGCGCGGCGGCCGCGAGCCTGCCGAGATCGACGGCGAACGCCGCCGTGCGCTGCAGGTCCCACGCGTCCGCGACGAGCGGGTGCAGCTCGCCGAGGAAGCCGATCCGCTCCCCGGACGCGAGCACGGCGGCGCTGCGACCGGGGTGCAGGAACGGCCAGCTCGCGGGCTGCACCGACCAGTCCAGGTGGAAGCGGTCGAGCAGCGCTTCCAGCAGCGCCTTGGCGGCGAAGAAGTCGGCCTCCGGCATGTCTCCGCGCCACGATCGCGGCGCCAGCGAGCCCGTCAGCAGGACGCCGAGCGCGTGGTGTTCCTCGGCGTTCGCGGCCTCGGCCGCGCTCGCGGCGCGATACACCGTGCCCGACTCGAAGATCGCCACGTCGGGCCCGTTGCGCGAGGAGTTGTGGCGGGCGGCATCGAGCAGCGAGCCCAGCAGGGTCGGCCGCAGGATCGACTGCCCGTCCGAGAGCGGGTTCTCGAGGGCGACGACGCGCCGCATCTCGTGGTCGGCCGGCAGGCGCAGGCGATCGAGCAGGGCCGGCTCGGTGAAGGACCAGCCGACGATCTCGTGGAGCCCGCGGCCGACCATCGCGTCCTCCGCGGCCCGGCGCACCCGCTGAGGGTGGGTGAGCCGGCCGGCGGCGCCGCGTCGCGCCGGCAGCGTCGCCGGCAGGCGCTCCAGACCGTCCACGCGCGCGACCTCCTCGATCAGGTCGACCTCGCGCGTGACGTCGGTGCGCCGCAGCGGCGGCACCGTCACGTCGAGGCCGTCGGCGGCGGGCACCGTGGCGAACTCCAGCGAGCCGAGGATCTCCGCCTGGCGCTCGCGTGGCACGGCCACGCCGAGGATCGCGCTGACGCGCGCCTCGCGCAGACGGATCACCTGAGCGGGCGGTGGCTGCTCGCCGATGTCGATCGTGCCCGGCGCCGGCGTCGCGCCGCAGAGCTCGACCATCAGCTGCGCGGCGACGGCCTGGGCGTGTGCGCACTGCTCCGGCGCGAGCCCCTTCTCGAACCGGCCGGAGGCCTCGCTGCGCAGGCCCAGCGCCCAGGAGGTGCGATGGATGTTTGGCCCGCTCCAGCTGGCGACCTCCATCAGCACGCGGCGCGTGTCCGCCGCCACCTCCGAGCGTGCCCCGCCCATCACTCCGGCGATCGACGTGGGGCCCTCTGCGTCGGCGATCAGCACCATCTCCTCGTCGAGCGTGCGGGTCTGCCCGTCGAGCGTCTCCACCTGCTCGCCGGGACCAGCGCGCCGAACTGTCAGCCGGGCGCCCGCGACGCGGTCGAGGTCGAAGGCGTGGAGCGGCTGGCCGGTGAGCAGCATGACGTAGTTGGTGATGTCGACGACGTTGTTGATCGAGCGCTGCCCGGCCGCCGCCAGCCGCGCCGTCAGCCACAGCGGTGAGGGGCCCAGCGTGACCTGCTCGAAGACGCGCGCGGTGAAGCGCGGGCACAGCTCGGGGCACTCGACGCCGACCTCGGCGCCCGCCACGGGCCCGGCGGAGCCGGGGTCCTGTGCCCAGGGCGGGGCCGCCAGCGGCGCGCCGGTCGCTGCGTGGAGCTCGCGCGCCACCCCGTATACGCCGAGGCAGTCGGGGCGGTTGGGGGTCACCTCGAGCTCGAGCACCTCCGCGGCGATCGGCAGCACCTCGGCGAGCGGCGTGCCGGGAGCGAACTCCGCATCCGGGGTGAGGTCGTCGAGCACCAGGATGCCCTCTCCGCCGGGCCCGAGCTCGAGCTCGCTCGCGGCGAGGATCATGCCTTCGGAGACCACACCCCGCAGCTTCGCCCGGCCGAGCTTGGCGCCGCCGGGCATCACCGCTCCGGGCATGGCCACGGCGACGGTCTGCCCGGCGGCCACGTTGGGCGCGCCGCACACGATCGTCGCCGTCGCTCCCGCGTCCTCGCCGAGATCGACGGTGCACACCTTCAGCCGGTCCGCGTCGGGATGCTGCTCGGCGGCCTGCACGCGGCCCACGACGAACCCCTCGGCGGAGGGCACGCCGTGGAGGTGGATCGCCTCGACCTTCGTTCCGGTCATCGTCAGGCGCTCCTCGATCGCGCGCGCGTGGAGGCGCGGGTCGCAGTACTCGCGCAGCCAGGGAAGCGGCACCCTCATGAGAACTGCCCCAGGAAGCGCAGGTCGTTCTCGAGGTAGAGCCGCAGGTCGGGGATGCCGTGCCTGAGCATCGCGATGCGCTCGACGCCGAGGCCCCATGCGAAGCCCTGCACCCGCTCGGGGTCGTAGCCGGGCGTGTTGGCCGCGGTCGTGGGTACGTGCGCGTAGACGTTCGGGTCGACCTCGCCGGCGCCGAGCACCTCCAGCCACCCCTCCCCCTTGCAGAGGTAGCAGCGGGACCCATCGCGCAGGAAGCCCTCGCCGCCGCAGTGGAAGCAGGACACGTCCACCTCCACGCTCGGCTCGGTGAAGGGGAAGAAGTGCGGTCGCAGGCGCACGTCGCGCTCGTCCCCGAAGACGGCGCGGGCGAACTCCAGCAGGGTCCCCTTCAGGTCGGCGAGCGTGATGTCCTCGTCGACCGCCAGGCCCTCGATCTGGTGGAACTGCGGTGTGTGCGTGGCGTCGGAGTCGGGTCGGTAGACGCGCCCCGGGATGACCACGTAGAGCGGCGGCGGGTGCGCCTCCATCGCGCGCACCTGCATCGGCGAGGTGTGCGTGCGCAGCACCAGCTCCGGCGATACGTAGAAGGTGTCGGTGCGCGCGCGCGCCGGATGCGTGGGGCTGTGGTTGAGCGCGTCGAAGTTGTAGTGCACGCTCTCGACCTCCGGACCCTCCATGACCGTGAAGCCGAGCCCGAGGAAGATGTCTTCGAGCTCACGCCGGGTGGCCGTGAGCACGTGTAGGCCTCCGATCGGCTGGGGCGGCGCGCCGGGCATCGTGATGTCGAGCGCGTCGCGCCGCAGTCCCCGCTCGAGCTCCTCCCCGGCCAGCGCCCGCGCGCGGGACTCGATCAGCGCCTCGAGCGCCTGGCGTGCGTCGTTGGCGGCGCGTCCGACCATGCCCCGCTGCTGCGGCTCGAGGTCCGCGACTCCCCGCAGCATCTGCGGCAGCTCGGCCTTGCGTCCGAGGTGGCGCACGCGCAGCTCTGCGAGCTCCTCGCTGGAGCCCGCGTCGGCGATCGCCCGTTCGGCCTCCTCGCGCAGCTGCTCGATCCGTTCGATCATGACGCGGGGACCCTAGATGGTTCGCGGGTCATCTCGTACAGCGCCACGGTCGCGGCCATCGCCGCGTTCAGCGACTCGGTGGCGATCGGGATGCGCGCCGAGCGCTCGCACAGCGCGACGACCTCGTCCGGGAGACCGTCGCGCTCGGCTCCGACGAGCAGGCTCACCCCGTCGCGCCCGCCGGCGGCCGGGCCCTGCAGCGGCCGCCCGGCCGAGGCCAGCAGTGCGATCCGCTCGCCGGGGAGCTCGCCGGGATCGCGCACCCGCGCGATCGCCACCGAGAAGATCGCTCCCATGCTGGCACGCACGGCCTTCGGCGAGTGCGGGTCGGCGCAGCCCGGGCCGAGCGCCACACTCGAGGCGCCGAAGGCCTCCGCGGAGCGGAGCACCGTGCCGAGGTTGCCGGGATCGCCCACACCGTGCAGGTACACGCAGAGCGGCCCCGCCGGCTCGCTCCAGCGTTGCTCGTAGACGGCGATCACGCGCGCGCTCGAGCCGAGCGTGGACGCGCTCGCCAGGGCGGAGCGCTCGACATCGAGAAAGCCCTCGCCGCCGAGCCCGGAGCCGGCCAGCCGGTAGCCGGCGAGCGGGGTCCGGCCCGACCGCCGGGCCGCGTCGATCAGATCCTCGCCCTCGGCGGCGAACGTGCGCGTACGCGCACGCTCGCGCTTGCCATGCAGGCGCCGCAGGGCCTTCAGCCGGGCGTTCTGTTGCGATGCGATCTCGGTCATCGTTGTCGGTTGCGGTGGGTTCCTGTTCGCGGGTGTTGGGATCAGGTTGGCGGTGGGACCGGCCGTCTCGGGGAACGAAAAAGGGCGCCGTCCCTTTCAGGAGCGACGCCCGTGAGGCTGTCGATGTCGGTGCCGGGACCGCCGGCCGGGCGGTGATCAGGCAGCCGACGCCTCGCGGGCGACGTCGGCGAAACGTCGGAACGTCTCGGCGTCGCGGACGGCGATGTCGGCGAGCACCTTGCGGTCGAGCTCCACGCCGGCGAGCTTCAGCCCGTGCATGAACTGCGAGTAGCTCATACCGTTCACGCGCGCGGCCGCGTTGATGCGGGTGATCCACAGCCGCCGGAAGTCGCGCTTGCGGTTGCGCCGGTCGCGGTAGGCGTAGGAGTCCGCCTTGAGCAGCGCCTCCTTGGCACGCTTGTAGTTGGAGTGCGCCTCGCCGCGGAAGCCCTTCGTGAGCTCGAGCGTCGAGCGGCGCTTCTTGCGCGCGTTGACCGACCGCTTGACCCTGGTCATTTGCTCCCGACCCCCAGCATCCGCCGGATCCGCGGGACGTCGTCGTCGGACATGATCGCCGGCCGGCCCAGGGCACGCTTGCGTTTGGGCGACTTCTTCTCGAGGATGTGGCTCGTGAAGGGGTGGCGTCCGCGCACCTTGCCGCCGCCGGTGACCTTGAAGCGCTTCTTGGCGCCGGAGTGAGTCTTCATCTTGGGCATGATCGAGCCGCTGATTATGGCACGGCCGTGCCCGCGGCCGCCGCACCGGCTTCCGGGGAGGGCGCCGGGGTGCTCGCGGCGGCCCCGTCGGAGGGCGCCGGCGTGTCCTGCACGGCCTCGTCCACGGCTGCCGCCACGGTCGGACCGGAGTCGGCCGGGGCCGCAGCGGGCGCCTGCCCGACCGGGCCGTCCGCGTCCGCCACCGCCCCGTCGCCGGCGTCGGGGGCGGCGTCCGTGTCGAGGCGTCCGGCGAGCACCGCTTTGGAGGGCGCCATCATCATCGTCATGTTGCGCCCTTCCTGCATCGGGCGCTGCTCCACCACGCCCAGCTCGGAGAGTTCCTCGGCGAGGCGGTCGAGGATCATGGTGCCGCGCTCGGGGTGGGTGACCTCCCGGCCGCGGAACATGATCGTCACCTTCACCTTGTCCTTGTGCCGCAGGAAGCGCTCGACGTGATGCTTCTTGGTGTCGTAGTCGTGCTCGGCGATCTTCGGGCGGAACTTGATCTCCCGGACGGTGATCTGTTGCTGGTGCTTGCGCGCCTGCTTGAGCTTCTGGGCCTGCTCGTACTTGTACTTGGAGTAGTCGAGCACGCGGCACACCGGCGGACGGGCCTCCGGCGCCACCTCGACCAGATCGAGGTCGCGCTCCTGCGCGAACTGGAGCGCATCGGCCGTCTTGAGCACGCCGACCTGCTGGCCCTGATCGTCGATCAGCCGCACCTCGGGCACACGAATGCGCTCGTTGATCCTTGTCGTGTCGCGCTCGGGCGGGCGCCGATCAAACCTGCGGGGGACCGGCACTAGCTTTGATAACCGTGCGTCAAACTAGTGCTGGGCGCGACGCTCTGAGGATTTTTCGGGCTTCAACGCCGACGAGTATAGCTCGCTCTGCAGCCTCTGCGAGAACGCCGCCATCGGCACACCGCCACCGTCACCGCCGCGGTGCTCGCGAACCGACACCGCGCCCTCGCGCTCCTCGCGCTCGCCCACGACGAGCATATAGGGGATCTTGCGCAGCTCGGCCTCGCGGATCTTGCGCCCGATCGACTCGCTGCGGTCGTCGAGCTCGACGCGCAGGCCATCGCCGCGAAGGGCCTCGCGCACGCTGCTCGCGTAGTCGTTGAAGCGGTCGGAGACCGGCAGCACGATCGCCTGCACCGGTGTGAGCCACAGCGGGAACTCGCCGGCGTAGTGCTCGATCAGGATCCCGATGAAGCGCTCGAAGGAGCCGAGCAGCGCGCGATGGATCATCACCGGCCGGTGCTCGGCGTTGTCGGCGCCGGTGTAGAGCAGTTCGAAGCGCTCCGGCATCGAGTAGTCGAGCTGGACGGTGCCGAGCTGCCAGCTGCGCCCGATCGAATCGGTCATGTGGAGGTCGATCTTGGGCCCGTAGAAGGCCCCGTCGCCGGGGTTGAGCTCGTACTCCAGGCCCTCCGCGTCGAGCGCGCCCGCCAGCGCGCCCTCGGCGCGGTCCCACATCTCGTCGCTGCCGATGCGCTGGGCCGGGCGCGTGGAGAGCTCCAGGCGCGGTTCGATCCCGAACCGCGCGTAGAGGTCGAAGCCGAACCGCAGGCACTGCACCACCTCCTGCTCGACCTGATCCTCGGTGCAGAAGATGTGAGCGTCGTCCTGGGTGATGTGGCGGACGCGCAGCAGGCCGTGCAGGACGCCGCTCGGCTCGTGGCGATGGACGAGGCCGGCCTCGCTGTAGCGGACCGGCAGGTCGCGGTAGGAGCGCCGCTCGTCCTTGTAGATCTGGATGTGGGCGGGGCAGTTCATCGGCTTCAGGCCCATCGGGCGGCCCTCCACGTCGGTGAAGTACATGTTGTCCCTGTACTTCTCCCAGTGGCCCGACTGGCGCCACAGGTCGGCGTCGTAGAGGATCGGCGTCTTGACCTCGCGGTAGCCGCGCGCGAGGTTCTCCTCGCGCCAGAGCCCGGTGAGCTGGTTCCAGACCGTCATCCCCGCCGGCTTCCAGAACGGGCTGCCGGGCGAGACCTCGGAGAACATGAACAGGTCCAGCTCGCGCCCGAGTTTGCGGTGGTCGCGCGCCTTGGCCTGCTCGACCTGCTCGAGGTACTCCTGCAACGCGGCCTTGGAGAAGAAGGCGGTGCCGTAGATGCGCGTGAGCATCGTCCGCTCGGAGTCGCCGCGCCAGTAGGCCCCGGCGACCGAGCGCAGGCGGAAGGCGGCGACCGTCCTGGTGCTCGGCGCGTGCGGCCCGCGGCACAGGTCCGTGAAGGGGCCGTTGGTGTAGAGGGACACTGTGCTCAGCGGCTCCGAGTCCCCGGCGGCGCGCACGAGGTCGTCGATCAGCTCGACCTTGTAGTCCTGGCGCTCGGCGACGAAGCGCTCGCGGGCCTCGGCCACGGGCACATCGGCGCGCTGGAAGACCTCGGCCGCCTTGACGTGGGCGCGCATCCGCTCTTCGATGCGCGGGAAATCCTCCTCGGACACGACGGTGCCCTCGGGGAACTCGAAGTCGTAGTAGAAGCCGTCGGCGATCGGCGGGCCGATCGCGATCTTGACCCCCCCGTAGAGGTCCATCACGGCAGCCGCGAGCACGTGCGCGGCGTCGTGCCGGATGACCTCCAGCGCAGTGTCCCCACTGCGCTCGGTGATCACGGCCAGGTGAGCCCCGTCGGGCAGCCGGCGCGCGAGGTCGCGCACCTCCGCCGCCTCTCCCACCTCCGGGTGGCTCACCTCAACGGCCAGGGCGGCGCGCGCGAGCCCCGGGCCGATCGCCGCGGCCGCGTCCGCCCCGGTGGCGCCGTCGGGCAGCTCCAGGGACTTGCCGTCGGGAAGTGTGACCGTGACCGCCATCGCAGCGCTGGAGGCTACCCGGCCGGCGCCCGGTGCCGTCAGGCGAGCTGCCAGAGGGCGTCGTCGCCGAGCGCGGTGCGACGCACCGCGCCGGCTCCGAGCAGCTCGACCAGCGCGCCCTCGGCGGCGGCGCGGTCGGGAAGCATGTTGTTATGCGTCATCACCGCCGCGACCTCCTGCGTGACGAGGCCGTCGGGAAACGGCTCGAGGGCCGCCAGCGGGTCCTCGGCCGGCCCGCGGCGCTCCAGGCCGGGGTCGAGGTTCGCGACCAGCACGTCGTAGGCCTCGACCGGCTGGAAGCCGCCGGCCTCCAGACGGCGGCCGTCGGCCCCCTCGAAGATCAGCGACGGAGCCGAGTAGCGGACCGGGCCGTCGGTCTGGCGCGCCTTTCCCTGGAAGTCGGAGGGGCCGCCCTCCGCCGAGCGCGTCTCCCGCTTGTCGGCCTCGTAGGCCGACAGCGTCCGCTCCTCGTCGATCGCCGCGATCACCGCGGCCACGTCGAGCCCGTCGACCCGGTCGAGCGCCGCCTCCAGGTCGGAGTCCTCGTCGAGCAGCAGCGTCGTCGTGAACCAGCAGATCTGCAGGGCCCGCAGCACCTGCTCCTCGCGAGAGGGGTCGAGCAGGCGCGTGGCCACGATCGCCCGGCAGGCGCGCGAGCTCGCCGTGACGCGGGCGCGGGGCTCGAACAGGAAGGGCATCCCGTGGCGGTGGAAGCCCCGCAGGTTGCCCAGTGTCATGCGCGCGGGCGTGTAGCCCGCGTCGATATACCGCTGCGGGTCCTCGGTCAGCCCGATCGTCACCAGCCGCCACTGCAGCTGATCCCCGTAGCGCCAGCGGAGCACCGACAGGGCAGGGGCCGCGCTGTAGGCGAAGGGACAGGCGGGATCGGTGAAGTGGGTGACCGCGATCTTGCCGATGAAGCCATGATGGCAGGTGCGCAAGCGCTCTCCGGGGGCTGCGGGACCGGCCCGAGCGGACCGTGACGCTCACGGCCCGGGAACGCGGGCCACGTCGTGGGCGGGCCCTCACGGGCGCGGCACGGGGCCGCGCGAACCGCGGAAATTTACACAGCTCTTGTGATCGCGCCATATCCTCGAGGCCGGTCATCGGGGTCGGGCCGAGCGTCCGGCGAGCAAGGATCTGCGTGCCCGGTGACCGTTTTTCTGCGGCGCCCGCCACCGGCGTCGCAGGCCCCGGAGAGGCGGGCCGGGCCCGCGCCGGCGGCGCCGGCGGGCGCGACTGCGATGATGAGCGCAGAGGCAAGGTGCAACATGGCTGACATCAGCGGTCGCGAGCTGCTCTCGGAGTGGCGCCAGATCATGGAATCGGTGACCAGCACGGCCGCCTCGGCGGCGGGTCGCTCCGAGCTGCTGCGCGCCAGCCATCGCCAGCTCGAGCTGCTGCAGGAGATCATCGATCGCGAGCAGCGCCTGCGACGGGGCGTCGTCGGCGGCCTGCTCGGGCCGCTGGACGTGATCTTCGACCTGCTCGAAGAAACGGGCGCGACGCTGCGCCATCAGGCGGAGACACTCGAGGCCGCCGGCCTCGCGCTCCAGGAGACGGCGCGCCTGGCCAAGGGCCAGGCCGAACTGTTCGAGCGGGTGGTCGCCACCCTGCGCCGTCCGAGCGACCTCGCGCGTGCCGCCGCCGGGGACGCTCGCCGCTCCAAGCCGCGGGGCCGGCCGGCGCGGGACGGCAATGCTGCCGGGGCGAGCCGCGCCGCCGCGGGCGCGGACGACGGATCGAGGACCGCCCCCCGTGCCGGGACGGCCGGGCGGGCCAAATCCGCCGGCGACGAGGCGGGCGCCAAGCCGAAGGCCGAAGCCCGACCCAAACGGGCCGCGCCGGCCAAACAGGGCGCCAACGCCGGTCGGAGCGCCGGCACCAAGCGGGGCGGCAACGCCAAACGGGGCGGCAGCACCAAACGGGGCGCCAGCACCAAACGGAGCGCCAGCACCAAGCGGGGGGCCAACGCCGAACAGGGCGGTCGGTCCAAACAGGGCGGGGGGCGGTCGAGCGCCTGAGCGCCGGCTCGGGTCGGCGGCGCTCAGGCGGCCGATCGGGGTGGCCTAGGCCGGCCGGCTCCAGTAGCCGGACATCAGCTCGTGCGACCACGACGGCTGGCGCACCTGACCGCGCGGCGCGAACTCCGCCATGTAGGGCTTGAGGTCTAGCACCGGGCTGCCGTCGATCGCATCGAGCGCACGCACGGTGAGCGTGAGTCCGTCGACGGCCAGCAGGGTGCACACCGAGACGCCGATCCGGTTCGGCCGCGCCTTGGCGCGCTGCGCGAACACCCCCACTCTGGGCCATGCGCGATTGCCCCGCGGGTGCCGGGCGGAGGTCTCCACGGCGGCCGGGTCGACCCGGTGGAAGACGTAGACGACCTCGACGTGGGAGAAGCTCTCCAGCCCGTCCAGTGCATCGGGCGCGAAGCGACCGACCTCGAGCGTGATCGTCGCGATGATCGCGTCCCAGTCGTCATCGAGCGCCGCCGCGCGCGGCGAGCGCACGCGGCCGATCGGGGACATGCAGAGGAGATCGCGGTCGGGCCGGCCCTGCGCTCCGAAGCGGGCCGGCGGAGCTGTGTCTGTCATATCTGACGATCGTACAGGATCGCGGTGGACCGCTGCGCATGCGGGGACGCTTCCCGGCACCCGCACGGCGACCCGGCGCCCGCCCGGCGCCGGCGGCGCGTAGCCTGGATGGCGTGAGCGCAGCGCCCTCCCCTCCTGCAGCGTTCCACCTGTTGTCGAAGCCGACGGGGGCGCAGTGCAACCTGGACTGTGACTACTGCTTCTTCCTCTCGAAGGAGATGCTCTATCCGGACAGCCGCTTCAGGATGTCCGAGGAGCAGCTGGAGTCCTATCTACGGCAGCTGATCGAGGCTCACGCTGAGGTGCCGGAGGTCACGATCGCGTGGCAGGGCGGCGAGCCGACGCTGATGGGCCTTGACTTCTTCCGCCGCTCGGTGGAGATCACGCACAGATATCTGAAGCCCGGTCAGCGGGCGCTGCACACGATCCAGACCAACGGCACGCTGATCGACGGGGAGTGGGCGGCGTTCTTCAAGGAGCACGACTACCTGGTCGGCATCTCGATCGACGGGCCGAAGGACATCCACGACGCCTACCGCGTCACCAAGGGCGGCCGCGGCAGCTTCCAGAAGGTCATGCAGGGTCTGGGCCACCTCCGCGAGGCCGGGGTGGAGTTCAACGCCCTGACGACCCTGAACGCCGCCAACGCCGGCCGCGGCGGCGAGGTCTACCGATTCCTGCGCGACGACTGCGGCGCCCGCTTCATGCAGTTCATCCCGATCATCGAGCGGGTCCCCGAGGCCGCCCAGGACGGCACAGTGCCGTGGTCCTCCTGGCGCGACCGGCCGCTGTATGAGCAGAGCGGAGCGTTCGTCACCGGCCGCTCGATCACCGGAGCGCAGTTCGGGCGCTTCCTGATAGACGTCTTCGAGGAATGGATCCGCCGCGACGTCGGAGAGATCTACGTGCAGATGTTCGACGTCGCGCTGGCCAACTGGTACGGGCAGCCACCCGGCCTGTGCGTGCACTCAGAAACCTGCGGCCTCGCACTCGCCCTGGAGCACAACGGCGACCTGTACTCCTGCGACCACTACGTCGAGCCCGACCACCGCCTCGGCAACATCACCGACACCCCGATGATCGAGCTCATCACCTCCCCCCAACAACAGACCTTCGGGCAGGACAAGCTCGACACCCTCCCCCGGCAATGCCTCGACTGCGACGTCCGCTTCGCCTGCCACGGCGGCTGCCCCAAGGACCGCTTCACCCACACCCCAACCGGCGAAGGCGGCCTGAACTACCTCTGCGACGGCTACCTGGACTTCTTCCACCACATCAACGAGCCCATGCAAACCATGTGCCAGCTGCTCGCACACGGAGAAGCACCATCACAGATCATCGACCACTACGCCCGCCAGGACGCCGCCCGCGGGCGCAACGACCCCTGCACCTGCGGCAACGGACGCAAGTGGAAGCAATGCCACGGCGCCCGCGCCGCGAGCAGCGCTCCGTAGTCCGCCGCGTCGTGTGCGCGGCGGTACCGATGATCAGCCGCCGTGCGCGCGATTAGGGTGCCGTGGCGCGGAGACATCCACCGCCGATCGCGGGCCGCTGGGCTCGCGCGAGGATCCGCGGGGAGCGCAACATGAGCCACGATGCCGACTGGAACCCGACGTCCGACGTGACGGTCCTGCGATGAGCACGGAGGCGCCGGCGGTGAAGGAGCCCGCACGCCGACTGACCATGCTCGAAGGCATCAAGCCCTACGACAGGGCCTGGCTGTCGAGGGACATCGTGGCCGGCGTCACGCTCGCTGCGCTCGCGATCCCGGAGACGCTGGGGTACACGAAGATCGCCGGGATGCCGGTGATCACCGGCCTCTACACGATCCTGCTCCCGATCATCGCGTTCGCGATCTTCGGCTCCTCCAGGCATCTCGTGGTCGGTGCCGACTCGGCGACCGCGGCGATCATGTTCGCGGGGATCACCGCCCTCGGCATCGGCGGCCTGCAGCCGGCCTCGCCGGAGTGGGTGGGGCTCGCCGGGCTGTGCGCGCTGCTGGTCGGGGGGCTCGTGTTCCTCGCACGCGTCGCCCGCCTGGGGTTCCTCGCCAACTTCCTGTCTCGCACCGTCCTGATCGGCTTCCTCACCGGTGTCGGCGTGCAGGTCGCGATCGGCCAGGTCGGCGGGATGCTCGGCGTGCCCGCCCAGGAGGTTTCCGGCAACGCCTTCAGCGGCGTCCTGCGCAGGTTCGCGCTGACGCTCGGTCACATCGGCCAAGCCTCGTGGCAGACGACGCTCGTCTCGGCGTCGGTGCTGGCGATCCTGCTCGTCTTCGGCCGCTGGATCCGGGCGATTCCGGGCGGCCTCGTGGCGGTCGTGGGGATGATCGCCCTGAGCAAGATCTTCACGTTCTCGGCCCACGACATCTCGATTCTCGGCCCCGTCCCGGGCGGCCTGCCCCACATCGGCGTCCCGCAGGACGTCAGCTGGAGCGATGTCGGGAACCTGGCCGCCGTATCGCTTTCGATGTTCCTCGTGATCCTCGCGCAGAGCGCCGCCACCTCACGTGCCTATGCGGTCAGGTACAACGAGCGCTTCGAGGAGAACACCGACCTGGTGGGCCTCGGCCTGGCGAACCTCGCCGCCGGCTTCAGCAGCACGTTCGTCGTCAACGGCAGCCCGACCAAGACCGAGATGGCCGACGACGCCAAAAGCCGCACGCAGGTCGCCCAGCTCACCACCGCGCTCGTCGTCGCGATCGTGCTCCTGTTCCTGACCCGGCCGCTTCAGTATCTCCCCAACTGCGTGCTCTCCGCGGTCGTCTTCGTGATCGGAATGAAGCTCGTCGACATCGGCGGCATGCGCCAGGTTCACCGGCTGCGCCGGGACGAGTTCTGGGTCGCCCTGCTGACGGCGGTGTTCGTCGTGGTCGTCGGGGTCGAGCAGGGGATCATCCTCGCGCTGCTGCTCTCGCTCGTGCTGCACGTGCGGCGCCACTACGAGACGGTCGACGTCGTCGTGGAGCTCAACGCCAAGGGCCGCGTGATCACCGTCCCCCCCACCCCCGGGTCCAGGACCGCGCCCGGCCTGATCGTCTACCGCTTCGGTGGCGGGGTCTTCTACGCGAACGCGACACGGCTCTCCGACGAGGTGCTGGGCCTGGTCGACACCGGAGACCCCGTGCGCTGGCTGGTGCTCGACTGCGGGCCGATCGACGACCTCGACTACACCGGAGGCATGACGCTCGCGGAAGTCGCCGACCAGCTGAGCGCACGTGGGGTGTCGCTCGTCCTGTGCGCGGTCCAGGACCGCGTCCGCAAGGAGCTGGACACGTTCGAGATCACGCCGAAGGTCGGCAGCGACCACATCTACGAAACGATCCAGGACGCGATCGAGGCCTTCCACGCCGGAGACCCGACGGCGCCCGATGCCGCGGGGGGCACGCCGGGGCCGGCCAGCGACGGGGGGACCTCAGCGGCGTAGGGCTCAGCCGGCGCTCGGGGAGGACGGCTGCGGCTCGCGCAGGAGGAACGCACCGAGCTCCGCCGCGACCGCGGCCGGTTGGTCGATGCTCAGCAGCGTGTAGGCGTCGGGCACGAGGACCAGTCGGCAGTCGGGCAGCAGTGCCGCGATCCGCTGCGCATGCTCCGGAGGCATCACCCTGTCTTCGCTCGCCCACAGGATCAGCGCCGGCCCCGCGAACCGGGAGAGGGCTTCGGTTGCAGCCCGAAGCAGCGGTCGCGCAGCGCGACCGCTGCGCGTGTAGCGCGCCAGGTCGCGGCGCACGCCCGCCTCGGCCCGGCCCGGCGCGAGCCACCCGCGGAGCATCGCCTCCGGCACACCGCGGCGGGTCATCCAGCCGAAGTGCGTCGGCAGCTCGCGCAGACGCCGGACACCCAGCTGGGCGATCGCCAGGCGCACCCCGCCCGGAGCCCATCCGGCCAGCGCGGCGAGGCGCCCCGGCAGCCCGGGCGGGACGTTCTCGAAGGCCTCGCAGGGAAGCAGCACCAGACGCGCGACGCGCGCGACCTGCGCCGGTGGCCCGTCGGCGAGGAACACGATCGGTCCGCCCCAGTCGCTGACGACGAGCGTCACCCCGTCGAGGTCCAGGCGCTCCAGGAACTCGCCCACGAGCGCGGCGATCCCTCCCATCGAGAGGTCCGCGTGCTCGCGCATCGGGCGGGCATGCGCTCCCAGCGGCAGCACCGGGCGCACCACGCGGAGGTCCGTGGGCAGCTGGGCGAGCACCGGATCCCACATGGTCGCGTCCATCAGCAGCCCGTGGGTGAAGACCACCGCCGGGCCCTCGCCCCCGCTGTCCTCGTAGTGAATCGTTCCCGCCGACAGCTGCACCTCGGGCATCGGTCCTCCCGTCGTCATAGAGAGATCGCTCTAGCGAATCATACTATGATCCCCCGCGAGGGGAACTGACCGATGGCCACCGACACCCGCGAGCGGATCATCAGCGCCAGCGCCGAGCTGTTCAGCCGGCAGGGCTACGCCGGCACCGGGGTCAAGCAGATCGTGGCGGCGGCCGCAGCGCCATTCGGCTCCATCTACCACCACTTCCCCGGCGGCAAGGAGCAGATCGGGGCCGAGACGATTCGCACCTCGGGAGCCCTGTATGGGTCTCTGATCGAAGCGATCATCGACCCCGCGCCCGATCTCCCGAGCGGCGTCGGCGCCTTCTTCGCCGGGGCCGCCGAGCACCTGCGGGAGAGCGACTACGCCGACGCGTGCCCGATCGCCACGGTTGCGCTCGAGGTCGCCAGCACCAGCGAGCCGCTGCGCGAAGCCACGCACGAGGTCTTCGAGAGCTGGCTGGCGGCGTTGCACGAGCGCCTCTGCGCGGCGGGGATCGGCGACCGCGCCGCCCGCGGCGTCGCCCTGCAGATCCTCGGGCTGCTCGAGGGCGCATTCATCCTCGCCCGGGCAAGCCGCTCCACTGAGGCGCTCGACGCGGCCGGCGTGGCCGCCGTGGCGCTTGCCGGCGAAGCGATCGCTGCTGCCGCCGACCCGCCGCGGGCGGCCTAGCCGGAGACCCCGGCTGGGATGCCCGCGCCCGGCGGTGCGCGGCGCGCACGCAGCGCGGCCCAGCCACGCCCGACGGCGTAGGAGGCCGCGCTCGCGGTGCCGACGAAGAAGCCGACGGGATAGTCGGTGGTGTAGGAGGCCGCGATCGCGCTCCACACGATCAGCAGCGCGATCGCCACCGACAGCGCCATCGCCGGCAATGGCCGGTCGGTGAACGAGCGGGCGGCCGCCGGTGCGCCGATCATGAGACTGAAGATCAGCAGCGTGCCCACCACCGGCACGGTCATCGTCGTGGCGAGCGCGATCACGACGAGGAAGCACATCTCCATGCGAAACCGGCTCACGCCGCGGGCCTCGCCGACGTCGGGCAGCACCGAGGACAGCATCAGCGGCCTGTACAACGCGGCGACCGCGATGATGCACCCCGCGCCAAGCACCGCGGTCGGGGCGACGTCGTTGCCGCTGATCCCCAGCACCTCGCCGAACAGGAGCGAGTAGACCTCGGGCCCGTACTCCGCGCTGAAGCTGAGGAACAGGGCACCGAGGCCGAGCATCATCGTCAGCGCCAGGGCGGTCGCGACGTCGCGCCGGCCGCGGCGTCCGAGCAGGCCGATGCCGATCGCGCCGCCGAGCGAGAAGACGCCGAGACCGAGCAGCGTGCTCGCGCCGATCAGGCTCGCGCCGGCGGCGCCCGCGAACGACCCGTTGGGGATTGCGTGGGCGACGAACGCCGAGCCCCGCAGCACGGTGAAGAAGCCGACCACTCCGGCGACGACCGCGACGATGCTCGCCACCGTCCACGCGTTGACCATGAAGCCCGAGAACACGGCGTGGCCCCTAGGACGCCGTCCCGCCGGGCCCGCCCGGGCGCGGCGGGACGGCGCGACGGGGTCGGCGCCGGCGCCTGGCCTCGGGGATCCCGGACACCAGGTAGGCGACGAACACGATGCTCACGACGAAGAAGCTCACGGGCCAGCCGCGGCCGGCGGGCGGCCAGCTGTAGCTGTCGTAGGCGAGGACGATCCCCAGCCAGACCGACGCCACGCCGATGAGCGCCGCGCCGAGCAGCGCGCCGAGCGGGCGCCTCGTGAGCCGCAGCGCCGCGGCCGCGGGGCCGATCAGCAGGGCGGTGCTGAGGATCGCTCCGATCGTGATCGCGGCGAGCGCCGCGGCGAGCGCGAGGGCAAGCAGATAGAGCGCGCCCACCAGGCGGACCGGTATCCCGCGCGCCGAGGCCATCTCGGCGCTCAGCGAGCTGAGCAGCAGCGGCCGGAACAGGCTCAGCGTGATCGCGAGCACGAGGAAGCTCAGCAGGAGGACCAGGGGGATCGTGGAGCTCGCGATCGCGAACACCGACCCGAACAGGATCGTGACGGCCGCGCCCGTGGTGTCGGTGGAGGTCGTGCCGAGGTAGAGGAAGAGCGCGGCCAGGCCCAGCCCGGCGCCGAGCACGATCCCGGTCGCGAGATCGCGACCGCGCGCGCGCTGGATGCCGATCAGCTCCATCGCGCCGGCCGCCACAACGTTGCCGACGACGAACCCCCACAGCGGGCCGACCCCCAGCAGATAGGCCCCCGAGCCCCCCGTCGTGCCGAGGTCACCGAACGCCTCGCCCGCGAACGACTGGCCACGCACCACCGTGAAGACGCCCACGACGCCGGTGACGACGGCGACCAGCGCTCCGACACCCACGGCCCTCGCCACGGCCGAGCTTTCGAAGAAGCCGGGGGCGAACAGCGGCGCCAGGAGATGGCTCACCGGCGCAGCCCCGCCCCGGGGAACACGCCCTCGTGACCCCTCAGGTCGGTGTCCTCGCCGGCGCCGGCGACGATCAGCACGCGCCCGTGGACGTCGAGCACGTCGACGTGGTGGCCGTAGAGCTTGCTGAGGACGTCCGCGCGCACCACCTCCTCGGTCGTGCCGCTCGCCGCCCGGCCCGAGGCGAGGTAGACGATGCGGTCCATGAACGGCAGCAGCGGGTTCATCTCGTGCGCGGAGATCAGCACCGCGATCTGCTGCTCGCGGGCGATGCCGCCCAGCAGCGCCACGACGTCGTGCGCGCTGCGAAGATCGAGGTTCGCGAGCGGCTCGTCGAGCAACAGCAGCCGCGGCCGCGCGATCAGCGCGTGGGCGATCAGCACCCGCTGCTGCTCGCCGCCGGAGAGCCTGCCGACGCGGGTGTCGGCGAAGTCGCCCGCGTCGACCGCCTCGAGCATCTGCTCGACCAGCGCGCGTCGGCGGCGCGAGGGCAGCGGCACGCCGAGACGATGGGCGTCCAGACCGAGCCCGACGAGGTCGCGTGCGCGCAGGGGCATGTCGGGATCCAGCAGGAACTTCTGGGGCACGTAGCCGACCAGGCGTCGCCGCCGCGTACCCTCGACACCGCCGAGCAGCACGCGGCCGGCGCTCGCGGGGGTCAGGCCGAGGATGACCCGGAAGAGCGTGGTCTTGCCCGCTCCGTTGGATCCGATCAGGCCGGTGAACTCGCCGGGCGCGACGGCGAAGCTGACGTCGTCGAGGATCTTCCGGCCCGCCAGCACCACGTCGACGCCCTCGACCGAGAGGACCTCCCCGGGCGGTGCCGAGACGGCGGCGCTCACAGCCGTTCGGTGGAGGTGCCCTGCCCCACCGCCCGTTCCAGCGCTCGAAGCTCGGCCAGCATCCAGGTCTGGTAGTCGTAGCCCGGGGTCGGCATCGTCTCGTAGACGCCGACGACCGGAACCCCGTTGCGACGGGCGTCCGCGACGAACGATTCGGTGAGCGTGCTCGTCACCTGCTCGTTGTGCACCAGCACCTTCACCCGGTGTCCCGACAGCAGGGATTCCTGCAGGGTCACGTCCTGCGGGGCCGGGTCGGTGCCGTTCATGATGTCGGCCTGCATGCTGAAGGGAGTCAGGTTCTCGATGCCGGCGGCTTCCAGCATGTAGTCCCCCACCGGCTCGGTGGTCGCCACGGTCGTGCCCGGATAGCGCCTGGCGAAGGCGCTGAGCGCCTGCTGCCAGGGTCTCAGCGACGCGTCGAAGGCGCGCGCGTTGGCCTGGAAGTAGGCGGCGTGCGCGGGTGCCAGCTGGGACAGGTCGGCAGCCACCGCCGCGGCCACCGCCGGCATCGTCCGTGGCCCGTACCAGAGGTGCGGGTTGGCGGTCGAGTCCGGCAGCCCGAGCAGCCTCTGGGCGTTGATCACCTTGCGCGCGGAGTTGGGCGAGGCCGACTCGATCCGTTCCATGAAGGTGTCGTATCCGAGTCCGTTTTCGACGACCAGACTCGCTTCGCTGACCTCGCGGGCGACGCTCGGGCTGGCCTCGTAGGTGTGCGGATCGGTGTTCGGGTTGCTCTCGACCGAGGCCGCGCTGACGTAGCGGCCGCCCACCTGGGAGATCACGTCGGCGTACTGGTTCTCGGCGCCGACCGCGGAGATCACCCCGTCACGCGCGGCCGTCACGCCCCCGCAGCCCGCCGCCGCGACCGCGACCGCGAGCAGAACGCAGGCGAGCGCAAGAGGCGCGTGAAGCCCGCGCACGCGGACTGGTGTGGGCTCGGTGTTCGGCATTCGCGTCGGGTGATCGGCTCGCGGGGCCCTGCACCGCGCGATCGCCGCACACGATACCGAAGTCTGAGTTCAGGTCTCACTCTCGTTCCTGCCGGGCGACATCCGGCCACGGCTCCCGGGCCGCGACCAGGGGACCGGCGCGGCCGGGTCCGTCCGCCCGGACACTCAGTTGCCGCAGGCGCCGCAGTCTCCGCGCAGGACGACCTCGTGTCCGTTGGCGCTGAACCCCAGGCGCCGCGAGAGGCGATCGATGGAGCGCTCGAGGTCGTCGTCGTCGAACGGCACCAGCGAGCCGCACGAGTCGCAGATCAGGTGATGATGGTGTCCTCCGGCGGGATCGATCATCTCGAAGCGCGCCGTCGAGTCGCCCAGCTCCAGTCGGGCCACCAGCTGATGCTCCTGCAGGAGCTCGAGCACCCGGTAGACGCTCGCGCGCGCCACGTGGCGCTCACCGCCGCGCAGCCGATCCTCGATCTCGAGGGCGCTGAGCGCGCAGCGCTCGCCGGCGAGCAGCTCGATGATCGCGTCGCGTGCCGCGCCCTTGTGGTGCCCGGACTGGCTGAGCACCGTCCTGGCGTGCTCGGCCCAGCCCGGCCCGGTCAACGTTGGCATCGTCCCATTCTAGCCGCGGGCCGGCTGCATTACCGCCCGATACTGGGACTCGGTCCCGCTTCTGAGGCGAGGCGGATCACGTGGAGACCCGCCTGGGCGCACCATGCCGTGCGCTCCCCGTCCCCGCGGCGACGCGGCGGCCGAGCAGCGGAGCGCAGCTCGACGGCACCGGTGCCGCGCCCCCGGCGCGGCACCGGTCGTAGGATCCTCGGAGTGCCGTTCAAGCAGGGTCATCTCCGCTACTTCGTCGTCGTGGCCGAGGAGGGGCAGATCACGCTCGCCGCGAGGCGCCTGCAGATCGCCCAGCCCGCGCTCTCCCAGGCGATCGCGCAGCTCGAGGCCGAAGTCGGGCTCGCCCTGTTCGTGCGCCACGCGCGCGGCGTCACCCCCACCGCCGCCGGAGCGGCGCTGCTGCCACGAGCGCGGGCGGCCCTCAACGCGGAGGCGGAGGCGGTGCGGACGGCCGAAGCGCTCGCACGGTCGGCCGCGGGAACGATCGCGTTCGGCTATCTCGGCATACCCCCCGCGCTGATCACCCCGGATCTGACCGACGCGTTCGCAGCGGAGCACCCGAACGTCGCGATCAGCTTTCACGACCTCCCCTATCCCTCAGCCTCACCGGTGTCGTGGCTCGGCGACGTCGACGTGGCGCTGGTCGGGACCACCCTCCTCTGCCCCGGCCTCGTCTGCGTGCCGCTGCGTGCCGAGGAGCGCTGGGCGCTGCTACCGAGCACACACCCGCTCTGCGATCACGACGAGCTCGCGCTCGACGACGTGCTGGAGGAGACCTTCATCGGCTTCGACGCATCTGTCGAGCCCACCTGGGCCGGCTTCTGGAGCCTCGACGACCATCGCGGCGGACCTCCGGCGAACCTCGCGCCCGACCGCGCCTCCACGGCACACGACCGCTTCACGATGATGACTCACGGGGCCGGCATCTCCATCGTGCCGGCGGCCCACGCCGCGCTGCTGACGAGGGTGAACCCCAACATGGCGGCGATCCCCATCCGCGGCGCCCGCCCTGCGGTCGTGTCGCTCCTCGCGCGCGAGGAGCGTGACAACCCGCTCGCCGACGCGCTGATCGAGATCGCCGAGCGCATCGGCGCCGACGCCCTCGATCGCGCCAACCTCCCGCCGGGCTGACCGCCGCTCGCGTTGTCGCCGCGCGGCTGGCCGCTGCGCGGTGGTTCACCACGCGCGCGGTCGCTCGGCCGACCCGCTACTGCGGCCCGCGCTCCATGCGAGCGGTGTGCTCGAAGCGCGGCGCCCACGGCTGCTCCGAGCGCGTCCACACCTCGATCGCGGGCGCCACCCAGGAGGAGTCGTCCAGCGAGCCGGCCTTCAGGAAGGCCAGCTCGGGGGCCACCGCGGCGATGCTGAACATGGGCGAGCCGCACGCGGAGCAGAAGTTCCTCTCCGTCTCCCCGCCGTGGTCCTCGCCGATGGTGGCGAACGAGGCCAGCGTGCCGCCCTGTACGCTCAGCGCTGCGCGCGGCACCGCGACGATCACCGAGAAGGGGTTGCCCGTCTGGCGCTGGCAGTCGGCGCAGTGGCAGACCGCCTGCGCGACGGGGTCCGCGTCCGCGCTGTAGGTCACGCCACCGCAGAGGCAGCGACCGGTGATGGGCCTGGGAGCATCCGCCATCCGCCGTCACGCTACACGATCGCGCGGCGCGGCATGCGCCGAGGACGAGCGCTGCTCGCCCTCCGCCGACGGCGCCAGGAACCCCGCCAGCAGCCGGCAGACGCGCTCGGGGGAGTCGTGCTGGACCCAGTGCGAGGCCTCGGGCAGCAGCTCGAGGCGGACGTCGGGCACCCACCGCGCGGCGGGGCGGGCCAGCTCGGCGCCCAGATGCCGGTCCCTCTCGCCCCAGATCACCAGCACCGGGCACTCGATCGGTCGCATGCGCCGGGCCGCCGCGCGCGGTGAGCGGCGCAGCAGCGCGCGGTAGTAGTTGACCATCCCCGTGGCGGCGCCAGGTTGCGACCACGCCTCGAGATAGCGCTCGATGTCCTGCCGGTCGAAGGCCCCGGGCGCATCGCTCGCGAAGGCGTCCCTGAACACGGCGAATTCGTTCCGCCGGATCCCCGCCTCCGGCAACCACGGCAGCTGGAACATGAACATGTACCAGCTCCGGCGCAGCTGGCGCAGCGTGCGCAGACCGGCCAGCATCCGCTCGGGGTGCGGGATGTTGAGCACCGCCAGCCGGCGCACGACCTCGGGATGCTCGATCGCCGTGAGGTAGGCCACGGCGCCGCCCCAGTCGTGGCCCACGACGTGCGCGCGCTCGTGACCCAGGTGCCGGATCAGCGCGACCACGTCGCCCACGAGCAGGTCGGTGCGGTAGGAGCGCCAGCCGCTCGGCTTGCTCGAGCCGCCGTAGCCACGCATGTCGGGCGCCACCACGTGGAAGCCCGCCTGCGCCAGCGCGGGGATCTGGTGCCGCCAGGAGTACCAGAACTCGGGAAAGCCGTGCAGCAGCACGACGAGCGGACCGCTGCCGGCCTCGACGTAGCGCAGGCGCACGCCGTTCACCTCGGCGTGGGACTCGCGCGCGCCGGGAACGTCCGCGATGTCCGCAGCGGTGCCCACGTCGCCGATGCTAGCCCACCCGCGCCGGTCCGGAGCACCGGAGTCCGGGTGCGTGAAGGCGTGCTCCGGGGTCAGCGCCCCGGGGGACCTAGACTGCGGCCTGTGCCGCCAGCGACGCCGCCCCCGATGCAGCCAGCTGCAGGCGCGCACGCGCGCGAGGCGGGATGACCGACCGCGATGACTGGGTGCCCGGCTTCCTTGCCGGCTTCGCGGCGATGTCCGAGGCCGAGCGCGATGCCGCGATCGACGCGCTTCCCCCGAGGAGCGCGAGGCGCTGGTCACCCTCGCCGACGCCCGCACGGCGGCCTCGGCGGTCGATCTGCTCGAGGTCCTCGACGCCGGCCATGCCGGTCTGGACCGGCTGTTCGAGGTGACGCATCCCACCGACCTGTTCACCGTGATCAACCTCGCCGCCGGCGAACGGCCTCATCTCGTCGTCGAGGCGCTGTTCGCCGCCGTGGTCCTGCGCCGGGGGTGGGATCGCGGCGAGCCCTCGGCGATGGTGGCCCTGCGCGAACAGTGGCACTGGCACGTTCACGAGCGGCTCGAGCAGGGCGCGCCGGCGGCGGAGGGGCCGCTGGCGGCGGCGGAGGACCCGACCCCGCCCGGCTCGGTGCCAGGGGCGTAGTCTGAGAGCCCCAACGAGGCAGAGGAGAAGAGGATGGCGACCATCGAGACCCACACCGCGACCGCCGGCGACGCCGCCGCCATCGCCGAGCTACAGGAGGCGGTGCGGCGCCAGCGCGCCGCGTTCCTGGCGGACCCGTTCCCGTCGCTGGAGGAGCGCCAGGCGCTGCTCGGGGCGCTGGCCGGGATGCTCATGACCCACCGCGCGCAGATCCAGGAGGCGCTCAGCAGCGACTTCGGCGTGCACCCGCCGCTCGCCGCCGACATGATCGAAGTGCTCGGCCCCGCCGGCCGGGCGGTGTACGCCGCCGAGCAGCTCGGTGGGTGGATGGCCCGCGAGCCGCGCCCGGCCGACCCCACCCTGTACGGATCCGGCCGCGCGTTCGTCCAGCCCCAGCCCAAGGGCGTAGTCGGCAACATCGTGCCCTGGAACTTCCCCTTCGACCTGTCCGTGGGACCACTCGTGGAGATGCTCGCCGCCGGGAACCGCGTGGTGATCAAGCCGTCGGAGTACACGCCCGCGTGCGCCGCGCTGCTGCGCGAGATGGTCCACGCGACGTTCGATCGCGATCGTGTCGAGGTGGTCGTCGGCGGCCTCGAGCTGGCACGCGCCTTCACCGGCATCCGCTGGGATCACCTCCTCTACACGGGCAGCCCGGCCGTCGGCCGCGAGATCGCCAAGGCGGCGGCCGCTCAGCTCGTCCCCGTCACGCTCGAGCTCGGCGGCAAGTGCCCGGCGATCATCGCCGAGGACAGCGTCGATCCGGAGACGGTCAAGCAGCTGCTGGCGACGAAGGCGATCAAGAACGGGCAGATGTGCATATCGGTCGACTACTGCCTCGTCCCGCGGCAGCGGCTCGAGGAGTTCGCGGGTCTCGCCGCCGCCTACGCGCACGAATCGATGCCGGACTACTGCCAGTCGGGAAGCTGTACCGGGATCGTCTCCCGGCGTCACCTGGAGCGGATCGAGGGCCTGCTCGACGATGCGCGACGGCGCGGCTGCGATGTCCGTCCGCTCGAGGAGGCGGGCGAGGCGGACCCGGCCACCCGGCAGCTGCCGATCTCGCTCGTGCTCGACCCGCCGGACGAGCTGGCGCTGATGCAGGAGGAGATCTTCGGCCCGATCCTCCCGGTCAAGCCCTACGACACGCTCGAGGAGGCGATCGACCACGTCAACGCGGGCGAGCGCCCGCTGGCGCTGTACGTGTTCGGCAGGGACGAGAGCGTCACCGAGGAGGTGCTGCGCCGGACGACCTCCGGGGGCGCATGCGTCAACGCCGCCGCCGTCCACGGAGCGCTGCCGTCGCTGCCGTTCGGGGGCATCGGGCAGAGCGGCTCGGGCCGGCACCACGGCATCGAGGGCTTCCGCGAGTTCTCCAACCCGCGAGCCGTCTTCGTCCGGGGCGAGGGAGACCTGCTGGATGCCTTCGCGCCCCCGTATGGAGCGACCGCGGAAGCGGTCGTGGCGGGCGCGTTCGCGAACGCGAGCTGACGCAGACCGACCCGACACGGCGCTAGATTCACCCGATGGGTCGCCGACGAGCCACGCGTGCATTGCTGGCGCTGCTCGCCTGCGCGACCAGCCTCGCGGCCTGGTCCGCCGGCGCCATGGCCGAACGCGCCTCCCACCGGCGCCCGGCGGCGGTCGCGGCCGCGAAGACCAGGAAGGCGGCCCCAACGGTCACCGTCGGACCGGGCCTGGTGAGCACTCCGGGCGCGCCCGTGACGATGACGCCGGCGGGGCTCTCGATCGAGTACTCGGTGATGGCCGCGGATCTCGCGAGCCAGCCCTGTCCCTCCTCCGCCCTCGCGGCGGAGCTGCTGCGGCTCGGCTCACCGCCGCTCGAGCTCGCCGGCGTCAGCCAGGACATGACGGCGCCCGCGGGCGCGCTGTCGGAAGCGACCTCTTGGGAAACCGCCAGCATCTATTCGCTGCCGGTGGGATTCTGGAGCCAGCTGCGCTGCCTGCTGGAGACCGCCAAGGACCCCCTCACCGTGGGGCTCAACCTACGGACCGGCAACCTCGCGTGGGCCACCCAGATGGCCGCCGAAGCGGAGGGCGCCGCCACCGACGGCCTCAGCTTCTCCCTCGGCAACGAGCCCGACCTCTACCGTCTGCCGAACTACTCCGCCCTCGACAAGCCGCAGGCCGGGGAAGAAGCCGCCGCGGCCGATCGGTACGTGCAGCTGGCCACCTACCTGCGCCCGGCGCTTGGGACCGCGCCCCTGATCGGGCCGGAACTGTCGCGCCCAGCCTCCTGGCGCAACGCCCTGCCGCACGTCATCGAAGCGCTCCACGAGCAGACCGTCGGGGTGCACCTATACCCGCTCACCGACTGCGTCACGCCGCGCGCCGTCACGATCAGCGGGCTGCTCTCCGGCCAGGCGGCCGACGCTCCGGCGCGGCTGGCGTGGGTGGTCGCCGACGCGCGCGCGGCGGGCCTGCAGGCGGTCATATCGGAGGCCAACTCGGCTTCGTGCGGCGGACTCGCCGGCGTCTCCGACACCCCCGCGGCCGCCGTATGGGCGGTGCGCTTCGACCTCTCGGCGCTGAAGACAGGCTTCGGCGAGGTTCGTTTTCACTTCAGCGGCGACCCCTACGACCCGTTCATAGTGCGTGGCGCCGAAGTCGTGCCGCGACCGATCGAGAGCGCGCTCGTCGCGCTCAACACGTGGCTGCCCGTCGGTTCCACGCTGCGCACCGTTCCCGGCGTCAGGGAACTGCTCGCGACCGCGGTCGCCGAGCCGGGCGGTGGGATCGTGCTGATCCTCGACAACGAGAGCAGCCGTGCGCGCCAGGTGCTCCTACGGGGCGCCCAGCCCCTCACCGCAACGGCGCTGAACCCGGCCCGCGCCGGCCTTCAGCCCGTGCCGCTGCGGACGTCCGGTGGTCGCACCCGGCTGGCGGTCGCGGCCAACGGCATCGTGGCGGTGTCCACCTCCGCTCCCGGCGCCGGCTAGAGCGAGCAGGGACGCGAGCGGCGGTCCACGCCGACCTCGGTGATCCCGCTCGAGGTGATCTTGATGCGAATCGGAACCCTGCCGCGCTCGAGCAGCTTGCGCAGCACCGACTCGCCCTTGGATTCGACGCCCGACCGGATCGGCTCCTCGACGGACTCCGGCCTCAGCGAGTCGGCGATCTGGACGTAGACGTGCAGTTCCGAGGGGCCGTTCTGGACCTTCCAGCGATACAGGTCGCCGGGCAGGCGCAGGATCGGTATCGGCGTCGGTCCTCCGATGATCTCGAGATTGCCGGCCACGTGTACAGCATGTCGCTGCAGCCACGCGCAGCGAAGGGCCCGCTGGCCAGCATGTCGGCGCTCGCTTTGGACATCCGGCGAGCGGCGCCTGTTGGGGCCGCCGCCGCAGGCTGACCGTAGTTTGACCCCGGCTTCCTGCGGCCGGACGCGGATTGTGAGCGGGTGCAGGGAACGTAGGTTGGCGGGACCGGCTCATCGTCACTCCCCGGTCCGGTGAGCCGTAGGTACCCGAGTGGTGCGCCCTCCGCGGGACACACGGCTTGCCGTCCTCCCGGCCTGTGCAAGCGGAGGGCGCCCCGGGGCAGGCCTCGGCGCGCGGCCCCATGAGGGGTACGGTTCACCGCAGACATGAGTGGCGGGGGGAGCAGATCGGGCACGGTGATCGGCGCGGTGGGGCGCAACCGCGCCCTCAGCCGGCTGCTGCTCGCCTACGTCGTGATGATCCTCGCCGAGTTCGGTGAGTGGCTTGCACTGATCGTCTACGCCTATGCGCATGGCGGCGCGTCGGCGGCGGGGCTGGTGGCGATCGTGCAGCTGATTCCCTCGATGCTGCTCGCCCCGCTGATCAGCGCGCACCTGGCCCGCTTCGGCGTCGCGCGCCTGCTGGCCGGGGCGTACGCCATGGCTGCGCTGACGCTCGGGCTGTGCTCCCTGGCGATCCTCGCCGATGGCCCAGTGGCGCTCGTCTACCTGGCCGCGACGGCTTTCTCGCTCGCGCTGGGGGTGAGCAGGCCGTTGCATCACGTCCTGATGCCCCTCGTGGTGCGCCACGCCGACGAGCTGACCTCGGCCAACATCGCAACGAGCTGGGGCGAAGGCGTGGGAACGCTCGCCGGCCCCGCGCTGGCCGGCCTGCTGATCAGCATCGACGGCCCCGGTCTCGCCTGCGCCGTGCTCGCCGGCCTGTCCGTGGCGGCACCGCTCCTGGCGCGGGTGCAGCCGCTGCGGGCCGCCGCCGAGGACGCCGAAGAGGAGGAGCAGGGCGGCCTCGCCGATCTGCTGACAGCCGCACGAGTGATCGCCTCGCGTCCCAATACGCGGGCCCTGATCGCGTTCCCGGCGGGCGCCGCCGCGATCGAGGGGGCGATCGACCTGCTGGTCGTCGTGCTGGCCGTACAGATCCTCGCAATCGGACCCGGCGCGGCGGGCTATCTCAGCGCCGCGTTCGGCGCCGGCGGCCTGCTCGGCGCGGCGCTGGCGACGGCGCTCGTGGGCCGGCGGCTCGCGCTCCCGCTCGTCACCGCGGCGCTGCTCGGCGCGGTTGCGCTCGGTGCGCTCGCGGCGGCCTCGACCGTGCTCGTCGCCGTGCTGCTGCTGATGTTGGTGGGCGCCGCCCGAACGGTGCAGAGCGTGGCGGCCCAGACCCTGCTGCAGCGCTCGACGCCGCTCGAGGTGATCGTCTGCGCGTTCGCGCTGATCGAGTCCATGCGCGACGCCGGCATGGCCTTCGGCGCGCTGATGGTGCCGCTGCTCATCGGTCTCGGGGGCGCCGAAGCCGCCTTCCTGGGCATGGCCTGCCTCGCACCGCTGGCCGTGCTCGCGATGGCGAGGCGTATCCAGCGGATCGATGCGGAGGCATCGATACCCGTCGTGGAGATGGGGATGCTGCGCAACATGCGGATCTTCTCTGCACTGCCGGCCGCGTCGCTTGAGACACTCGCGCGCGAAGCGCAGTATGCACGGGTCCCGCCCGGCACACCGATCATCCGCGAGGGCGAGGAGGGCGACCGCTACTACGCGATCACGGAGGGATCCGTGCGGGTCAGCAAAGGCGAGCTCGAGATCAGGCGCATGCACACCGGCGAGGGCTTCGGGGAGATCGCGCTCCTGCACCCCACCCTGCGAACCGCCACCGTCACAGCGACCATCGAGACGACGCTCCTGAGCGTCGGGCGCGATGCGTTCCTCACCGCGATGCGGGCGCACCCCGGGGTGTCGGCGGCAGCCGAACGGATCGCAGTGGGCCGGCTCGAGCACGCCGGCTGAGCCGTTGCCGGAGGGCCCCGTCCGCTCCGATCCGGGGCACCGACCCGCGGCGGCCGCTCACTGCGCGAGCGCGTCGATCCCGGCCTCGGCCTGGCCGACAACGATCTCCTCGATCGCCGCCCAGTAGCGTCGTCCGTGCTCCGCGCTCGCCCGCGCCGGGTCGCCGATCGCTCCGTTCTCGGAGATCGACGCGACACCGCCCGCGAACATCGACCCCACGGCCGTCTGCATATCGCCCGTGTAACCCGCCTCGGCGCGATCCATCCGCACCAGCCCGGGGTGGATCGCCAGCAGCATCGAGGTCTCCCACTCGCCCGCGTGCAGGCCACCCTCGGCGAGCGGCACCCCGTGCTCCTGCTCGCCCATCTGCGCGATCTGGAACAGCACCGCGAGATCGGTCAGCGCGACCACGTGCGAGCGCCGGGCCGCGTCCAGCGCCTCCACCGCCGCCGCGAGCGGCGCGAAGTTGCCGCCGTGAGTCGGCAGCAGCACGATCCTCGCGAAACCGCCGCTGAGCAGCGAGCTCACCAGGTCCGCGACGATCGCGTGGTAGGTCTCCTCGGACAGCGACATCGTGCCCGCGAAGCCGACGTGATGCTCGGAGCACCCCACCCGCAGCGTCGGCGCGACGAACGCGTCCAGGCGGTCGGCGAGCCGGAGTGCGAGATGATCCCCGATCAGGGCGTCGGTCGCCAGCGGCATGTGGAGCCCGTGCTGCTCGGTTGCCCCGAGCGCCACCACGACCGTGTCCCTGCCGGCCTCGATCCGGGCGCGAACCTCCGGCCAGGTCAGCGTGTCGAGCTCGATCGCCGTCATCGGCCGGAGCCTACCGCCGTGGACGTGTCCGGAGCCTCATCCGGCCACCTCGGCCGCGTCGTCCACGAGCTGCCGCACGATCGTCGCCTGGTCGAAGTAGACCCGCTCGCCCACGATACGCTCGCCGCCCGGCTCAAACAGGAAGATGGCGCACATGCGGCAGCGGAAGCTGCGCCCGGTGGGCGCGATGCCCCTCAGCTCTCCGCGATGGGTGCCGAGCAGGTCGAACTCCGCGATCACCGAGTCCTCCGCGCAGTGCAGCTCGACGTTCTCGTTGCGCTGGTCCGGGAACGCCGCGCGCGAGGCCGCGTAGTAGCCCGCCACCTCCTCGGGCCCGTCGTAGACCTCGCCCGTGGCGACCAGCTCGTAGCGCGGATGGTCGAAGGTGGCGAGCGTCACGTCGAACTCGTGCTCGTTCTCCGACTGCATGTGCTCGCGCACGAGCGCCACCCGGCGCTCGCGCAACCCGCTCGCTCCGTCCCCGCCCATCCCGCACCTCCCGTTCGATCGTCGTTGGACGGGACGATACGCGGCCCGGACCTGCTGACGGGTGCCGTGCCGTCCCAGGTCCCGTGAGGCGCCGCCGCAACGCGCAGCTCGGGTGCGATCGCCGAGATCCTCGCTGCACACGATCACGGCCGCCTGCCCGACCACGCGCGCGCCCGTGGGACGGTTCGGGCTCGCTCACGCTGCCGCGGCGCCGCCGGCTGCGAACACGACCAGCCCCGCGGCCTGCGCCGGGGTGAGCTTCTCGGTGTTGACCACGAGGTCGTAGTGCGTCGGCAGCTCGGCGGGGACCCCGTAGAAGCGCTTGATGTAGTCCAGCCTGCCCGCGTCGGAGCGCTTGATCAGGCGCGCAGACTCCTTCCCGTCCACCCCGAGCGTGGCGGCGAGCCGCTGATCACGGACCGGCGTCGGCGCCGTGATCAGCACGCGCAGCACCTCGGCGCGATCGGCGAGGGCGAGTGAGGCCGCGTGGGAGACGATCACGACGCTGCCGGCCGCGGCAGTCTCCTCGATCGCCGAGCGGATCATGCCCTGCAGCTCCTCGCTCGCCGGCTCGGCAGGGGGCAGGAGGTCCGCGCCCGGCACGCCGTAGCCCGCCCCGAACCCGGCCGCCCCGAGACCTTCGACGAGCCTCAGCACGCGCGACTTGCGGCGCTCCACGTCGGCGACCACGTCCTGCTCGACCCCGGCCTCGACCGCCGCGCGCGTAACGATGTCCTCGTCGATCAGGCGGAAGCCGAGGCGTTCGGCCACGAGCCGCGCCGCCTCCTGCGCTTCGGCGCCGTCCTGGCTGGAGATGCACACGACAGTGTGGCCCACGGCGCCAAGCGTATTGCCTTTGCGCCGCCGGAGAGCGCAGGGCGCGAGGCGGCTCGCTGCGGCCCGTCGCCGCTGCACCCGGCGCAGATGGGCAGTCATCCGACCCGGCGCCGCGCCGGCGAGAACCCGCCGGGCACCGGCCCGGGCCTGCGCGCGGGCGAGCCCGCTACCCCGCGGCGTCGCCCAGCCGCTCGGCGGCGGAGCGTGCCTCCTCCACGTCCGGATAGACGGTCACGCGGGCGATCCTTCCGTGCACCCACTGGAACACGGTCGCCGATGGAACCCGCAGCAGGCTGCGGCTCCCGGACCGGTGGGCGAGCTGGACCACCTCCACCCGCACCACGCCGTTGCCGAGATCGTGGACCGCTTCGAGCCTCACCTCGTACCGGTCGAGGCTCCCGAACCAGTCCTCGAGGAAGTGACGTATCTGCTCGCGCCCCCTGTGGCTGCCGAGGCCCCAGCGGGAGACGTCCCACACCGGGTCGGGGCCGAACATCGCCATGACGGAGTCGAAGTCTCGGCGGTTGAGCGACGCATACGTGGAGCGCACCAGCTCGACCGGGCCGTCGGGCGAGGACGTCGGCGGGCATCGCCGCAGTATCCCCCAGGAGGATCGACGCGCGCCAAGCCGGGCCGCGCGGCGACAGCCACGCCGCATGCCGGCGCAGGCGCGGCTCAGGCCTGCGCCGGGAGAACGGTGCCGCGCGGTCTCAGATGCGCCGGAGCCTCACCGGTTACGCGCGGTCGGCGTCGGGTACCTCGAGGCCACGTCCCGGCCTGCTATCGAGCTCATCCGCGGTCCCCGCGGCGGCGCGATCGCCGAGCGCCGCGGCCCGGCACAGGGCGCCAACCAGGATCAGGACGACCAGCCAGGCGAGCGGGATCGCGGCGAGGAGCGCTATGGCCGCAAGCTCCCCGCCTCACCCCTGCTCGAGGTGGCTGACCGGCCGCTGGATGGCGCGAGCGATGTGGATGTCGACACGACACCGCCAGAAAGGGAGCGCCCCCAAGCGGCGGATCCCTGCGAGATCGACGGTTCTGGTTCGCCCGAAGCTAACCGGGGCGCACCGGCCGTGCCGGGGCGAACCCGCAAGCTCCGCGGAGATTCCTGGCCCCTGCCGGTCTGGGCGGCCGTGTAGCGTTCCTGTGATGGCCGACCTGCGCCGGTTTGCGAGCCCGGAGTACGAACCGAGCGGGCCGAGGGGCGGGAGTGCTGGGGCCGGATGAGCGTGAGCGATTACGGCAGGCCGCTGCTCGAGGCCGACGTCGATGACGACCCGCTCCGCCAGTTCGCGGCGTGGCTCGCGGCGGCGGCGGACTCGGGAGTGCGGGAACCCGCGGCGGCGGCACTGGCGACCGCGTCCGCCGACGCCCTGCCGTCTGCGCGGATGGTTCTCGTCAAGTCCTTCGACGAGCGCGGCTTCGTGTTCTTCTCCAACTACCTGAGCCGCAAGGGACGCGAGCTCGAGGCCAACCCGCGCGCGGCCCTGCTGTTCCACTGGGACCCGCTCGGCCGGCAGGTGAGGATCGAGGGCCCCGTCGAGCACACGAGTGCCGAGGAGTCAGCCGCGTACATGCGCTCCCGGCCGCGCGGCAGCCAGCTCAGCGCGCTCGCCTCTCCCCAGAGCGACCCGATCGCATCTCGCGCCGCGCTGGAGGCGCTCGTGGCCGATCTCGAGCGGCGCTACGAGCATCGCGATCCGCCGATTTCGCCGACCTGGGGCGGCTTCCGCATGGCGGCGGAGAGGTACGAGTTCTGGCAGCAGCGCCACGACCGCCTGCATGACCGGCTGTGCTACCGCCGCCACGACGCGGGCTGGGCGGTCGAGCGGCTCGCACCGTGACCCTCAGGAGATGCGAATTCAAATACTGCGTGACCCACCACGAACGCTACAACACGGGCACGCTGACGCCCGAAGTGGGCGCCAGCACACTCAACTTCGGCCCGGGCTCGGGGGAACTCGAAAACGGCAATAACTCGAACACCATGACGATCACGGGGTCCGACAAACTCACCGATCCCACCGGGGACACCAAAACCGGTGCCGAAGAAGTCGAACACGAACCGCACTGGTACAGCGACGGCAAACGCATAGCCGAAGGCACGCCGGAGCACGTCGTCACCTCCGGCACCATCACGATGAACACCACGAGTTCGAAAGCGACCACTGTCACCTGTCCCTGGACCGACGAAGAGGTGGTTGAAAACCCGGTCGGGGGTGGCGCGGGGACCGACGAAGTGACGGAACTCCTGACAAAAGGCTGCAAAATCCTCCCCAAATGCCCAACCGGCACGAAACTCGTGGTGGCAGCCGTACCCAGCAGCCTGTCGTGGCCGAGCGAACTGCTCGCCGGCCCGACGATCGCCGACGAAATCAGTGGCATCGCGATCGAAGTCAAGTGTGAAGGCATCGGCGGTTTTGCGCTCACCTACTCGGGCACCCTCGCACCCGAAGTCGCCTCCAGTAGCGCCCTCGTGTTCTCGGTTCCATCCGGCCTGCTGCTGGGGTCCTACAGCACGACGGCCACGCTGTCTGGGACCGACAAACTCAAAGGGCCCACCGGCGACACGAAAGTCACGGCCCTCGACCCATGAGAAGGCGCGGAACGGCGGTTGGCCCCGGCCCCGGGGCCAACCGCCGCCGCGATCCGCTCCGGCGCCGCCGCGAAGCGACCGGCGGACACGGGTGCCCTGCGAGCAGCGGCGGCCCGCTCGCCGCGCACGCGAATCCCGCGCTCCCCTAGGCTGGGGCGATGGCGCAGCGGCGGGCGGCGATCGTGACCGGCGGAGGGCGCGGCATCGGCCGCGCGATCGCGCTGGCGCTCGCGGCCGACGGGCGCTCGGTGGCGGTCGCTGACCTGCTCGGCGAACAGGCCCGCACGGTCGCGGCGGAGATCGCCGACGGCGGCGGCAGCGCCGTCGCCGTCGAGCTCGACGTGACCGACGGAGGCTCGGTGCAGCGGGGGGTGCGGACCGCCGAGGCCACACTCGGCCCGCTCGAGATCCTCATCAACAACGCGGGTTGGGATGAGCTGCGCCCGTTTCTCGACACCGATGAGGCGTTCTGGGAGCGGGTTCTCGAGGTGAACTTCAAGGGCGCGCTGCGGATGACGCAGGCGCTGCTGCCCGGGATGGTCGAGCGGGGCTTCGGGCGGATCGTCTCGATCGGCTCGGATGCCGGCAGGGTGGGCTCCTCGATGGAGTCGGTCTACGCGGGCGCCAAGGGCGCGGTGATCGCGTTCACCAAGACGATCGCACGCGAAGCCGCGCGCGACGGCGTCACGGCGAACACCGTCTGCCCGGGCCCGACCGACACGCCGCTGCTGGCGGGCATCGTCGCCGCGCGCGAGAACGCCACAGGCGTGATCGAGGCGATGACGCGCGCGGTGCCGATGCGCCGTCTCGCCCAGCCGGAGGACATCGCGGCGGCGGTGGCGTTCTTCGCTTCCGAGCAGGCCGGCTACATCACCGGGCAGACCCTGTCGGTGAGCGGCGGTCTCACGATGGCCTAGCCAGCGCCCCGACCCGCCGGTGCCGGGCGGAGGGCGCCTCCTCGCGGCGCCGCCCAACCCACCACGATCGAACGGAGGACGTGCAATGGAGGATGTCGCCTACGAGACCGAGAACGGGCTCGCCTGGATCACGATCGACCGCGAGGAGCGCCTGAACGCGTTCCGGGCGCGCACGGTCGAGGAGCTGATCGGCGCGCTCAAGCGCGCGTGGACGGATCCCGCGGTCGGGGTGGTCGCGCTGACCGGCGCCGGAGAGCGCGCGTTCTGCGTTGGGGGCGATCAGAAGCAGCGCGCCGAGACCGGCGACTACGGCCCCTCCGAGAGCGGGCTGTTCGAGGTCGAGACGCTGCACCGGACGATCCGCGAGATCCCCAAGCCGGTGATAGCAGCGGTCAACGGCTATGCGATCGGAGGCGGCCACGTGCTGCACCTGATCTGCGACCTCTCGATCGCCGCCGACCACGCCGAGTTCGGCCAAACCGGCCCCCGCGTGGGCTCCTTCGACGCGGGCTTCGGGACCGGCTACCTCGCACGCGTCGTCGGTGAGAAGCGCGCGCGTGAAATCTGGTTCCTGTGCCGCCGCTACGACGCTGCCACCGCCGAGCGCTGGGGCCTGGTCAACCGCGTCGTGCCGGCCGCCGAGCTGCGCGAGGAGGTCCGCCGCTACGCGGATGAGATCCTCGCCCTCTCCCCCACCGCGCTGCGGTTCCTGAAGGCGTCGTTCAACGCCGAGACCGAGCACCTTGCCGGCATGGGACAGCTCGCCTTCACGGGCCTGCGTGGTTTCGCCGAGTCCGAGGAGGCCCAGGAGGGCGTGCGGGCCTTCGCCGAGAAGCGCGAGCCGGACTTCTCGCGCTTCCGCGCGGGGAGCTAGGCCTCGAGGGGCTGCTCGAGCGCCTTCTTCAGAGATGCCGTGCCCGTAGGCCAGAGCCCGGCTCCGACGGCCCTCAATCGCATTGCGCCTCCCGGTCGATGTGCCCGCAGAGCGGTGGAGGCTGGCGGGGCCGCTTGCCCGCGGACGCCGCGCGGAGCTGGCATCAGGTGACCGCCAGCAGCTCCCACTCCTCGGGCACGCCCTTCAGCCAGTGAAGCCCGCGGCTGGTGAAGCGGTACTCCGACCCCGCCACCAGGTCCTTGACCGTGCGGGAGGCGAGCAGCTCACCGGAGGCAGCCCTGGCCGCGATTCGCGCCGCGATGTGCACGCCGATCCCGGCGATGTCGTCGCCGCGCAGCTCCACTTCGCCGGTGTGCACGCCGGCACGGATCGTGATGCCGGAATGCGAGAGCGCCGAACGCATCACCTTGGCGCAGCGCAGCCCGCACAGGGGGACGTCGAACACCGCCAGGAGTCCGTCTCCCATGCCCTTCACCAGGCGTCCGCCGCACTCGGCGACCGCTCCCTGGGAGATCCGGTCGTGGCGGTCCAGCAGCAGCCGCCACGCCGTGTCCCCGACCGCCACCGCGCGGGCGGTGGAGTCGACGATGTCGGTGAACAGCACGGTCGCCAGCACCCGCTCGATACGTTCCGGGATCGGGTGACGACCGGCGAGGGACTCCTCCAGCAGCGACAGCGCGCTCTGCACGTCTCGCGGCCGAGCTCGCCGAAGGCCTCCCTCCACTCCCACGGCGCCCGGCCTGGCTGCGGCGACCCGGACGGACGAACTCCCCGCCCGTGTGCGCCGGGCGCGAGCTGTTGCTGCGATGCGCCACGAGCGCCGGGTGCCGGGCGGCGTCGAGGCCAGGACGCAGGTCCTTCTCCCGCATGCGCGCATCCTCAGTCAGCCCGAAGCTTGTGTCAAGTGTCGCAACGTGGTTCCCAGGCGAGTGGGCAAGCAGTGTCGCGGGCGGCGGGCAGGTGGTTCGGGCGACGGCCATCCGCACGGTCCATCTCCGAGCGCGGGAGAAGCCGCGGGCGCGCGCTGGAGCTAGCCTGCCGGGATGGACCGCGCCGGGATCTCGCATCTGGATCTCGTGGTGAGCTCGCTGCAGCTCAGCCTGCCGTTCTACCGCGAACTGCTCGCGCCGCTCGGCTACACCTCCGTGCGCGAGGTCGGCGGGGAGCGTGGAGAGAGCATCTGGTACCTGTCGATCCCTGGCCGATATGAGGGCTCGCTCGGCCTACGAGAAGCACAGAGCGCCCCGCCGGGACCACACGACCGCTATGCGATTGGGGTGCACCACGTCTGCTTCAACGCGTCCTCCCGCGCGGTCGTGGACGAGCGCTGGGCATGGCTGCGCGCGCAGGACGCGCCGATCGAGAGCGGGCCGCGCGAGTACGACTACACGCCCGGCTACTACGCCCTTTTCTTCTACGACCCGGACGGGATCAAGCTCGAGCTGCTGCACCGGCCGTGAGATCGCTGCGGCGAACCGGCAGGGGCGGCCGCGCGCCGGACCACGCACCGGGCCATGCGTCGGGCTGGGGACCGGTGGCGTGCCGGTTAGGCTTCGCCGATGGCACGGGTCGCCACCGGCCGTCCCGGACGGCCTGCCGCATCGACACCGCAGGCGGCGCTGGAGCTCGCCACCGATCGCTTCCTGGCGGGAGAGCGGGTGGACGTGCAGGCGATCGCGCAGGAGCTCGGCCTGGCACGGGCGACGATGCACCGCTGGTTCCAGACCCGCGAGTCGCTGCTCGGCGAGCTGCTCGCGACCCTCGCCGAGGAGCGGCTGCTGGCGATCCGCCGGCGGATCGGAGGCAGCGGCGCGCCCGCCCTGCTCGAGACCTTCGACCGCTTCAACCGCGAGGTCGCGGCCAACCCCGGGATGCGCGCGCTGCTCGCCCGCGAGCAGGAGCGCGCGCTGCGGGTCCTCACCTCGAGCGCCGGGATCGTGCAGCCGCGGGTCGTGGCGGCGATCGAGAGCCTGATCGACGCGGAGGTGCAGGCCGGCCGTCTCGTCCCGCCCGTCGCTCCCGAGGTGCTCGCCTACGCGATCGTGCGGCTAGGCGAGGCGTTCCTCTACAACGACGCGCTCGCGGGGATCCGCGGCGACACCGAGCGCCTGCGTGAGGTCGAGGCGGCCCTGCTCGGCGTGGCCGAGTGAGGATTTGCGTCGTTTTGCTCAATATGACTAAAATCATCCGGGCAAACTGCGGCGCATAGCCCAGGGCGGCGGTGCCGCACGACTGAGGAGGGTGCAATGCTCCACGCAACTGGGCCGCGCGCAGCCGGCGCGGCCGGATGGCGGACATCCGGCGCGGCCGGATGGCGGACATGGCTCATCGGCGCAGTCGGCGCCGCAGCGCTCCTGGCGTCCGGGCTCGCAGCGTCCGCCGCCTCGGCGGAAACGACCTGGCTGTGCAAGCCGGGGATCGCGAACAACCCGTGTCTGAGCAGCGAGGAGGCGACCGTCGAGCTCGGCAACGGCTCGAGCTTCATCGAACAAGCAAAGCCCGCGAAGAACCCACCGGTCGACTGCTTCTACGTCTACCCGACCGTGAGCAGCCAGCTCACCGAGAACGCGACCCTCGCAATCGACCCCGAAGAGACGCAGATCGCGATCGCGCAGGCCTCGCGCTTCTCGCAGGTCTGCAAGGTGTACGCGCCGATCTATCCGCAGCTCACGATCCCCGCGATCAACACGCCCGGAGGCATCACGGCGGAAGGTACCGCCAAGGCCTACGTCGGCGTGCTCACGGCGTTCGAGGAATACCTCGCGCGATACAACCGCGGCCGGGGCTTCGTGCTGATCGGCCACTCCCAGGGCGCGGCGATGCTCACGCAGCTGGTCAAAGAACAGATCGACCCCAGCCCCGCGCTCCGCAGGCAGCTGATCTCCGCGGTCCTGCTCGGCGGAAACCTGATCGTCCCGGAAGGCAAGACCGTGGGAGGCAGCTTCCAGAACATCCCGACCTGCCAGAGCGCCGTGCAGACCGGCTGCCTGATCGCCTATTCGAGCTTCCTCAAAGAACCGCCCAACCCGTCGGACTTCGGACGCCCGAGCAGCCTCCTCGGCCTCGGCGGTGCGGAAATCCCGGACCCCGAAGTCGCCTGCGTCAACCCCACGCTGCTGGTGCAGGGCGAGCACGCCGGGCCGGCGCTCTCCTACTACCCGACACAGCCCTTCCCCGGACTGCTCGGCCCGTTCGTGCAGGTGCCGAAGGCGTCGACGCCGTGGGTGGCAGCGCCTGATCAGTACTCCGCCCGGTGCGAGAAAGCCAGCGGCGCGAGCTGGCTGCAGCTGACGCCGGCAGGCCCTCCCGGCGATCCGAGGGAACCGATCCTGGAAACGCTCGGGCCGCTGTGGGGCACGCATCTCGTGGACGTGAACGCGATGCTCGGCAACCTCGTCGGTACGGTCGGGCTGCAGTCGGGCTCCTACCTGCTCACGCACTGACACAACGAGCCTCGGCGCCGCCCCGTGCCGAGGCTCACCGTCCAGGGCTCCCCGGCCCGGCCGTGTGGCGGGGCCGGGGGCCTGCGGAATCCCACGGGGCCTGCGGGCTCCCATGATCCCGGCCGGGTGGCATGTTGCCAGCCGCGAACGGAGCTCTGGAGGCGTAGGTATCGGCCCGGCCGAGGATCGCCTCGATCAGCGCGCCCTTGGCGTCGGCGTACTCGTTCATGTCCGCCCAGTCGCGCGCCGCCAGACGGCGCTTTAGCCGCTCGTAGGCGTCGCGGTCGGTGGGCGATCGGCGAAGCTGGTCACAGAAGCGCAGAAGCCGCAGGACCTCAGGGTCGCGGTCCCCCCAGATGTGCACGTGCACGTCCCGCTCGGGGGTGCGCAGCATCCGGTGTCCCGGCTCTCGAACCCGCAGCCGATAGCCGGCCGCCTCCAGTGGGCCCACGGTCGCCGCCTCGTCGCCGGGGTCGGCGACGGTCACGAGCAGGTCCACGATCGGCTTCGCCGCCAGGCCCGGGACGGAGGTCGAGCCGATGTGCTCGATGCCGAGCGCGAGGTCGCCGAGCGCAGCGCGCACCCGATCCCGCTCGCGGCGGAACCGCGCCGGCCAGCGGGCGTCATGGTCGACGATCACGATCGCGCGCCGCTCGCGCCCGCCGATCAGCGCCCTCTCGATGTGGGCATCGCGGCCCTGCGTACCCATCGGGCGATTCTCGCAGCCGGCACGAGATCCCTCCGATCAGGCCGTCAGCGCCACGGGAATCGTGCGGTACTGGTTCAGGAACGTCGAGCTGACCCTGCTCGCCTCGCCGTCGAGCGCGAGGGCGGGGAAGCGGCGCATGGTTTCCTCGATCCACAGCCTGAGCTCCAGCCTCGCCAGCCCCGCGCCGAGGCAGAAGTGCCGCCCGCCGCCGCCGAACCCCTGATGGTCGTTCGCCTTGCGCCGCACGTCGAACCGCTCGGGATCATCGAACGCGCGCTCGTCCCTGTTGCCCGAGACGTACCACAGCGCGAGCTTGTCGCCGGCGCTGATGCGCTGGCCGGAGAGCTCGAGGTCCGGCGGCCCGGGGCGGAGCGGCTCGGCGGCGGTCCCGGGCCAGGCGCCCGGCGTCGCGCGGCGGTGCCGGCCAGCCCGGCCACGGGTGCGGAGAGCTCAGCAGCCGTCGACGTCGCACCGCTCGCCGGTCGGCGCCGTGACCGTGACCGTCGAGCGCGCCTCCCAGCCGTGGCGGAGCATGCCGAGCATGTAGTCGGGCGACTGCGCTCCCGCGGCACCGAGCGAGCGGTCGAGCACGAAGAACGGGACGGCGCTGATGCCGAGCCGGCTGGCCGTGTACTCGTCGGTGCGCACGTCCCCGGCGAAGCCGTCGCCGGCGAGCAGCTCGTCGACCGGCCGCTCGGGCAGGCCGACCTCGAGCGCAAGTCGTCTCAGGGTGCCATGGTCGGATATGAGCTCGCCCTCCACCAGATAGGCGCGCATCAGGCGCTCCTTCATCGCATCCTGGCTGCCGTGTGCGAGCGCCAGGTGAATCAGCCGGTGCCCGTCGAAGGTGTTGCCGCCGCGTGCCCTCTCGAAGTGGAAGTCGAGCCCGTCCTGCGCGGCGAGGTCGGTCATCCGCGCGAGCATCGCATGAGCCTGCTCCACGGTCGCGCCGTACTTGCGGGCCAGGTTGGTCGCGACCTCGCCCTCCCGCTCGGGCGGCGCCTGCGGATCGAGCTCGAAGCTGTGCCATCGCACGACGACCTGGTCGCGATGCTCGAACGCCTCCAGCGCCGCCTCCAGGCGCCGCTTGCCGACGTAGCACCACGGACACGCGATGTCCGACCATATGTCTACGTCCATCAGCCCTCCAATGTGAGCGTTGGCCGGCACGATCGACGATACCGCGCGCAGCCTCCGGGACCGGTCAGGGCGACAGCGCGTAGCGGAGGTGGACGACGCCGCTTGCGAAGCGGCGCTCGTCGAGCAGCTCGAGCCTGGCGCGGACCCCGTCCGGCAGTGCTCGCTTTCCGCCACCGACGATGATCGGCGTCAGGAACAGGTGACACTCCTCGACCAGGCCGGCGGCGATCGCCTGTCCTGCCAGCGCAGCGCCGCCGACAGTGATGTCGCGAGCAGCGGCCTCCTTCAGCCGCCTGATCGCCCCGGGGTCGAAGTCGTGCTCGAGCCTCGTCCGCGCGCTGGATACCCCCCGCAGCGTCCGCGAGTACACGACCTTCTCGGCCGCCCGCCAGATCTCCGCGAAGTCCCGCGTGAGGGCAGGCTCCTCCTCGCCCGTGCCGGCCGTCTCCCAGAACACCATCGTCTCGTACATCCGGCGTCCGTACAGGTAGGTGCCGATCGGCCGCTCGAGGTCGTTGACGAGCGCTAACACCTCCTCGCCCGGCTTCGCCCAGTCGAACGCTCCCTGCTCGTCCTCCACGTATCCGTCGAGCGATGCGATCGCCGAGTAGATCAGCCTGGCCATCCCGGCGTCATTCTGACCGAGCCTGCCCGTGGCCGGCGTGCGACCCTCCATTGCCGCGCTCACTGTGAGCTCGGGGCGCCTGACTGCTTCAGCCGGCACCGGCGCTCGGGCGTCCGCGCACCCGCGCGCGCAGGGACTACGATGCCGGAGCTGGGCGGAACTGTGAGATGGCCGGATGACCGGCCGGCGGCGGCATCCAGGCCGGGGCCGCTCGCGCGAACGACGGAGGCGAGACGGACGTGGGCGAGAGCGATCCGCAGCGGGGCGGGTCCCCGAGCGAGCTGATCCAGGCGAGAATCGAGGAGCTCGGCGACTGGCGCGGGGAGATGCTCGGCCGGCTCCGCGGACTGGTGCGCGAGGCAGACCCCGAGGTTGTCGAGGAATGGAAATGGCGAGGGGTGCCGGTGTGGTCGCACGACGGGATTCTGTGCACCGGCGAGACCTACAAGAACATCGTGAAGGTGACCTTCGCCAAGGGGGCGCGGCTCGAGGATCCCACCGGTCTCTTCAACTCCAGCCTCGAGGGAAACACGAGGCGCGCGATCGACTTCCACGAGGGTGATGGCGTCGACGAGGAGGCGTTCAGGGGTCTCGTGCGCGCCGCGGTCGCCCTGAACGAGTCGAGGGCCCGCGGCTGAGAGGGCATCACGCCCCTCCGCGCACGGCGGAGGCGTTCAGGCGCACGTAGTCCAGCGGCAGGCGCACCCCCGCCACGACGGCGGCGGCGAACTGCTCGCGGCGCTCTTCGGGCAGGCGCTCGAGATGCGCCGCAAGGATCGAGGTGGGAACGAACGCGGCCACGTCCTGCGGATGGGTCGGGCGCTCCTCCAGCCAGCAGCGGGTCGCGATGAAGCCCGCCTCCTGCAGCCGCGCCCGCGTCTCCCCCGGCCCGGCGAACACCCACGGCGACCAGCCCACCAGCTCGGGCGCAACGTCACGGGCGACCGCGTCGATGACGGCGCGGACACGCCTGATGTTGCCCTTCCCCCCGCACTGGACCTCGAGCCTTCCGCCCGGGCGCAGGGCCCGTGCCAGCCGCGCCCACAGGCGATCGTGGTCTGGGACCCAGTGCAGCGTCGCGGTCGAGAGGATCGCGTCCACCGGCTCGTCGAGCTCGAGGGCGAGCGCGTCCTGGCACCACACCTCCGCACGGTCGCCGAGCCTCCTGCGTGCGAGCTCGACCATGTCGGGCGAGGCATCGAGCGCCAGCACGCGACCGTCCGGCACCAGTGCGAGCAGAGCCTCGGTCACGCGCCCCGTGCCACAGCCGACGTCGAGCACGGTCGCGTCGGGCGCGATGCCATGCATCCGGGCGAGCACCTCCGAGGCCCACGCCTGCTGAGGCTCGCTCGAGCGGTCATACGTGCCCGCATCCCACCGGGTGCCCATCGACTCCGAGGCTACAGCCTGGAGGACGGGGTCCACCGCCTCGGGGCTGCTCTCGCCGCGGCGTGAGGACCGCCGGCGTGCAGCCGGCCGGTGCGCCCGAGCCGCGGCGAGGAGGCGGCCCGGCGTCCGCGCGAGAGGACCGGGATACTTGCGCCATGTACCCCGGGCTCCAACCTCCCGAGCGGGTCGCCGTGGTCATGGCGGACTCTGGCCGCAGCACCACCTACGGTCAGCTGGACGCAGCCGCCAACAGGGTCGCGCGGCTGCTCAGATCGCAGGGGCTGGCGCCAGGCGATCACGTGGCGCTGTGCGTCGAGAACTCGCCCGCCTTCTTCGAGCTCGTCTGGGGCGCCCACTACGCCGGCCTGCTCTACACGGCATGCTCGACGCAGCTCACCGCCGCCGAGCTCGGCTACATCGCCGACGACTGCGGCGCGAGGACCGTCTTCCTCTCGGCGCGCTATGCCGCCAAGGCGAAGGAGATGCGCGCCGGCGCGCCGCGCGTGGAGAACTGGCTGTCGGTCGGAGGCGACATCGACGGCTTCTCCAGCCACGAGGATGCCGTGGCGAAGCTCGAGCCGACGCCGGCGGAGGCCGACCGGATCGCCGGCCGCGACATGCTGTACTCCTCCGGCACGACCGGAAAGCCGAAGGGCATCCGGCCGACGCTGCCGGCGACGCCGCTCGATGAGACCCCAGGCATCGTCACGGCCATCCTGCAGGGGATGTTCGGCCGGGGACCCGACGACGTGTACCTCTCCCCCGCGCCGCTCTACCACGCCGCTCCGCTGCGTTTCTGCATGTCCTTCCATCAGCTCGGCGCGACCGTAGTGGTGATGGAGCGCTGGGATGAGACGCGCGCGCTCGAGCTGATCGAGCACCACCGCGTCACCACGACGCAGATGGTGCCCACGATGTTCGTCCGCCTGCTCAGGCTGCCCGAGCCGGTGCGCGAGCGCGCGGACGTCACCTCGCTGCGACTGGTGATCCACGCCGCGGCGCCGTGCCCGGTGGAGGTCAAGCGCCAGATGCTCGACTGGTGGGGCGAGATCATCCACGAGTACTACGCATCGACGGAGTCCGCCGGCCTGACATGGGTGACACCCGAGCAGTGGCGCGAGCGCCCGGGCACCGTCGGCAGGCCCCTGGTCGGCGTCCCCCACATCCTCGGGCAGGACGGGCGAGAGCTGCCCGCCGGGCAGGACGGCGCGGTGTGGTTCTCCGACGGGCCCACGTTCGAGTACCACAACGATCCCGACAAGACCTCGGAGGTCACCAACCACCGCGGATGGCAGACGTTCGGCGACATCGGTCATCTCGACGAGGACGGCTTCCTGTACCTCACCGACCGCGCGTCCTACACGATCATCAGCGGCGGCGTGAACGTGTATCCCCAGGAGGCGGAGGATGCGTTGCAGTCGCATCCCGCCGTGATGGACGCGGCGGTGTTCGGCATCCCGGACCCCGACTTCGGGGAGGCCGTCCACGCGGTCGTACAGCCGCTCGCGATGCCGGCCGACGACCGCGCCCGTGCCGCACTCGAGGCCGAGCTGGTTGGGCACTGCCGCAGCACGCTGGCCGCGCTGAAGTGCCCGCGCTCGATCGACTTCCGGGCCGAGCTGCCGCGAACCCCGACCGGCAAGCTCCTGAAGCGGCTGCTCAAGGACGAGTACGCGGCCGCGGCGGCGCCCCGAGCGTGACGAGCCGGCCGCTCGCGGCCGGTCACCTAGGGCCGTCACAAGTCGCCCGGCCGAGGCGTATACAGCTCAGATGACCAACTCTCCGAGCGACGAGGAGCTGCTGCTCCGCGGCGACGCCGAGGGCTTCGCGGAGCTGTACGAACGCCGGCATCCGCTGGTGCGCGGATATCTGCGCCGCCGCCTGGGCGCACACCCCGATCTGGTGCTGGATCTCGTCGCCGAGACGTTCGCCCGAGCGCTGCAGCGCCGCGAGCAGTTCGACCCGGATCGGGGCCCCGCGGCCGGCTGGCTGATCGGGATCGCGCGTCATCTGCTGCTCGACGCGGCCCGGCGCGGGCGGGTCGATGACGCCGCCCGCCGCCGGCTCGGCATGGAGCGGATCTCCTTCGAGCAGGAGGAGCTCGAGCTGCTCGAACGCGACAGCGCCTCCGAGCTCGAGCGGGCGCTGGCGAGACTTCCCGCCGAGCAGCGGCAGGCGATCGAAGAGCGCGTCCTGGCGGAGGAGCCCTACGCGGCGATCGCGGCCGGTATCGGATGCTCCGAGCAGGTGGTCCGCAAGCGCGTCTCGCGCGGCCTGGCAACGCTCAGACGAGAAATGAGGAAGAGCGCATGAGAGACCCCTACAAGACACTCGCCGGCGAGCTGGCCGCCGCCGCCGAGCGCCGGCGTGCGGGCGCACCGCAGCGCCGCCGGGGCCGGTTCTCGAACCGCCTCCGCGTGCTGGCCGCGGCGGCTGCCCTGATCCTCGGCGCCAGCGCCGTGGCGCTGGCCGCGACCGGCCTGTTGAGCGGCAGCCCGGTCAAGCCCGAAGTCCCGCTCAACCCCGCGGCCGGCAACGGCCTGCCGGTGACCGGTGCCTCGGCTCATATCGTGCTGCTGGCAGCGGATCCCGACGGCGGTCTGCCGTGGGGCATGCGCATCGAGCACACGACGCGCGGCCAGCTCTGCCTGCAGGTGGGACGTGTCGAGGGCGGCCGGCTGGGGGTGCTCGGACAGGACAGCGCCTTCGGCGACGACGGTCGCTTCCATGCGCTGCCCGCTGCGGTGCTGCCACCCGGCTACGGCGGCTCGGCCGACCAGGTCGAATGCGTCCTCGACGGGGAGACGGTGATCTTCGAAGACCTCAACGCGGACCGCAGCGGCGTCCGCCTTCTGCCGGCCGAGTCCAGTGGCCCTCCGCCCAAGCACCCCGGTGAAGCGCTGCACCCGACCGGCGTGCCGCCCGTCGGCGACCTGCGCGCGCTCGCCTACGGCGCGCTCGGCCCACACGCGGTCAGCGTCACCTACCGGACGCCGTCGGGCTTGCGAACGACCGCCGTCAGCAGAGCGGACGGTGGATTCCTGATCGTCGAGCCGGCCGGGTTCATCAGCAGCAGGGACACGATCGGAGGCTCCATCTCGGGCGCAGCGGAGTCGAGCTCGGTCGATGTGGGCTTCGCGGACCGCGCCGGGGCACCGGGGATGATCACCGCCGCAACGTTCCGTTTCGGCGGACGGCTGTGCTCGCAGGGCATCGGCGCCCCGGTCACCACGCCCTGCCCGATGCGCAGGATCCGCGTGTCTCGCCATCCCCGCATCCGGCGCCTGCACATGCCCGTGCGCCTGAGCCTGCTGGCGCAGTCACGCGCAGAATGCGCCGCCGCCTACCTGAGGTTCCCGTGTTACAAGGGCCGCGTCGAGTTCACGGCTCCCTATGCGGTGAGCTCGGCCGCCAGCGAATACGCCGTCGAAGGCATCGCCCGGTGCGCGATCGGCGGGCGTGTCGAAACGGCATGGTCGCTGGAACGCGACGTCAAGGCCCACGAACTGGTCAGGACCGACTCGCTGGGACGCTTCGTCTACGCGCCGTCGTGCGCCTCGACCGAGAGCTTCCAGGTCAGCTATCGCAAGCGCCTGGGTGCGCTGGCGACGGGGCCCCCCGAAACGGTCATCGTCGGGTCCGTGTCGCTTGCGCAGGCGACGCTCCCGGGCGGTGGGAGGCCGTGACGTGCCCGGACCGGCCGAGCACCTCGGGCGAGGCCGGGGAGGCACGCGCACGGTCTCCCCGCGGCCGCCCCGAGTCCGAGGCTCCCGTCCTCAAAGTGTCCGGCCGAGCGCGCTCCAGATCGCTCGCGAGAGTCCCCTGGCCAGCTCGGCGTCCTCGCGCGCGGGGCGCTCGGCGACGTGCTGGGCGATCAGGCGCTCGGTCCCCCAGGTGATCCAGGCGGCGGTCGTTGCCGGATCGAGGCCCGTCGCAATGGTGCCCGTGCTCTGGCCCTCCTCGATCCGTTCGCGCAGGAGATCGATGAAGGCGCCGACCCGGGCGCGCCAGAAGGTCGCCACCTCCTCGTCGTAGGCGGCGATCTCGGCGACGGCCGCCAGGATCGCGCCGTGCTGGCGCTGCTGGGCCATGATGCCCGCGACGGTCCGCTCCAGCATCTCCAGGTCGGTGAAGCCGCCCTGCGCCCAGGCTCCGGCGGCTGCGAACAGATCCGCCGTGGCGGACTCGGCGATCGCGATCAGCAGCGCCGACTTGTCCGGGAAGTAGAGGTAGAAGGTTGAGCGCGCGATCCCAGCCTCCTCGGCGATCCGCTGGACGCCGATGCTGGTGTAGCCGTGACCTTCGAGCAGCAGCCGCACGACCGCGGCGGCCAGGTTCGCCGTGACGGCATCGCGGTGCGCATCATCGCGCCGCCGTCCGGGCCGCGTCACCGACGGCATCGGCGTCTCCCGCTCACGGGCTCTCAGCCGGCCGCGAGACGCGGGCCGGGGGTGAACGTGACCGGCAGGCTGCGCAGGACATTGCTCCAGGAGTTGACGATCCGCTCCGGCTCACCCGCCGGCGCCACGTCCTCGAGCCTGCGGATCGTCTCCTCGAAGATGATCTCCAGGTCGAGTCTCGCCAGGCCCGCTCCCAGGCAGAAGTGCCGTCCGCCGCCGCCGAAGGCGTCGTGGTCGTTCTTGAAACGGTGCATGTCGAAGGTCTGCGGATTCTCGAACACGCGCTCGTCGCGCGAGGCGCTCGAGTACCACATGACCACCCGGTCCCCCTTCGCGATCCTCCGCCCGGCCAGCTCCGTGTCGCATGTGGCGGTGCGGTTGAACCACTGCACGACGGTCGTCCACCTGAGTATCTCCTCCACTGCCGCGGGGATCAGCGACGGGTCGGCTCTGAGCTCGGCGAGGGCCTCGGGGTGTTCGAGCAGGACGCGCCAGCCGTTCGAGGTCGTGTTGCGGGTCGTGTCGTGTCCGGCGAAGGTGATCAGCCCGAAGAACACGAGGATCTCGCCATCGTCGAGTGCACGGCCGTCCACTTCCGCGTCACGCAGGCGGGCGAGGATCGTGTCCGTCCTGCCTTCGGCGCTCTGACGCTCGATCTGCTCGTGGAGGTAGCCGGCCAGCTCGGCGAAAGCCTCCATCGCCGCTTCGGGCTCCGGGGCACGCGTGGACGCCTCGACCCGCTCGGTCCAGGACAGGAACCGCTCGCGGTCCTCGTCGGGAACCCCGAGCAGTTCGGAGACCACGCCGATCGGGATCGGCACGGCGAGCTCGGCGACCAGGTCCGCCGAGCCCCGCTCGATGAAGCTGTCGATCGTGCGCGTGACCCGCGCGCGGATCGGCTCCGCCAGCGCCCTGACGGCATGCGGCGTGAAGACGTTCTGCAGGATCAGCCGGTATTTGGTGTGCATCGGCGGATCCATGTAGAGCAGCAGGTTGCGCGTGACCTCGAGCGGCAGAACCTGGTCGGGGTGCAGCATGATGCCGCCCTCGCGGTTGGAGAACGTCCCCGGGTCGCGGCTCACCTGTGCGATCTCGGCGTGGCCCATGAGCGTCCAGCAGCCGCTCCCGTCGGGCAGCGGGTTCCAGCGGACCGGCGCCTCCCTGCGCATCCGTGCGAACAGCTCGTGCGGGACTCCGTCGCGGTGCCAGCGCGGGTCGAACACGTCGACATCCGCCAGGTCGAGGTCGCTGATGGGCGCTGTCAGGACGGTCGACATCATCGTCTCCTTCGGTCGGCAGAGGTCGGCAGCGGCCGCGTCGGACATAGTGTACGACGTACTGTCCGATGGAGTGCTAGGCTCGCGCCCCATGAGCGCAGAGGCCCCGGTTCTAAAGCAGCCGGAGGAACTGACCGCAGAGTGGCTCGGCGCGGCCCTCGGGACCGGGCCGGTCGGCGCCTTCGAGGTCGAGCCCGTCGGCACGGGACAGATGAGCGAGAGCCGCCGCGTCAGAATCGACTACGCGCGCGACGCCGACAGCGGCCCAGTGAGCGTCGTACTGAAGACGGCCTCGGCGGATGAGACCAGCCGCTCGACGGGCATGAGCCTGGGGGTCTATGACCGCGAGGTGCGTTTCTACCGCGAGCTCGCACCCCGCATCGGCGGCCCGCTGCCCGCATGCCATCTCGCCGAGATCGATCCCGACGGCTGGTTCACGCTGCTGCTCGAGGATGTCGCGCCCGCCGTCCAGGGAGACCAGATCGTGGGCTGCAGTGTGGCCGATGCCCGGCTGGCGATGCACGAGCTCGCGAAGCTCCACGCTCCCGTGTTCGCCGATCCGCAGCTCGGGGCCACGCCGTGGCTCAACCAGGGCAACGTCCTCAACCAGGCGCTGCTCAGCCAGCTCCTGCCGGCCTTCCTCACGCAGTACGGCGAGCGCGTGGGCCCCGATCACGCCGAGGTCTGCCGCCGCTTCGTCGCAAGCCTCGACGGTTGGTACGCCGACCGCCGGCCGCCGCTCGGCCTGGTGCACGGCGACTACCGCCTCGACAACATGCTGTTCGGGGACGAGGACGCCCCGCGGCGCTTCGTCGCGGTCGACTGGCAGACGGTCGGCTGGGGCCCGGTGATGACCGACGCGGCCTACTTCCTCGGCGGCTCGCTGCCGCCGGAGGAACGCCGTCTGCACGAGCAGACGCTCGTGCGGGAGTACTGGGAGGCCCTGCACGCACACGGTGTGCGGGGCTTCGACTGGGAGGACTGCTGGCAGGGGTACCGCCGCCAGGTGTTCCTCGGACTGGTGATGACCGTCGCCCCGGCGATGATCGTTCAGCGAACCGAGCGTGGCGATGACATGTTCCTCACGAGCCTCGCCCGCTACGCGCAGCAGGCGCTCGACCTCGAGTCGCTGGAGCTGCTGCCCCCTGCCGGATCGGGCAGGCCGCCCGCGCTCCGTCCCGGGCCCGAGGACGAGGGACGGCACACGCCCGGGAAGGAGGAGCTGTGGAACGAGAGCTGGTACTTCGACCTCGTATCCGACGACGGCAGCCACGGCCTCTACACCCGGCTTGGCTTGTATCCCAACCTCGGGGTGTCCTGGCTGACCGCCTTCGTCTGCGGTCCGGGGCGCCCGACGATCGCCGTCGTGGACTTCGCCGCGCCGCTGCCCGCCGGCGACGATCTGAGGATCGCCGGCGAGGCGCTCACGGTCGCGCATGACTGCGAATCGCCGCTGGAGCGCTTTCGGGTCCAGCTGGGCGCCACGGGGGAGGCTCACGCCGATGCCGCGGACCTGCTGCGAGGCGAGCCCGGAGCGCCGGTCGAGGTCGGTTTCGACCTCGTCTGGGAGACGCTCGGCGAGCCCTACGCCTACCGCGTCGCCACGCGCTATGAGATCCCCTGCCGGGTGAGCGGCACGATCACGATCGGCGGGGAGCAGCTCACCCTCGGCGGCGTCGGCCAGCGCGATCACTCCTGGGGCCCGCGCGACTGGTGGTCGGCCGAGTGGATGTGGTCGGCCGGGCACCTCGAGGATGGGACCCGCCTGCACGGCGTCGAGTTCCGCATCCCGGGCGCCCCGCCGCTAGGGGTCGGCTACCTGCAGAGACCCGGAGAGGAGCTGCTCGAGCTGGATACCGTCTCCGCACGCGAGCGGGTCGGCGAGGATGGCCTAATCACCGCGGCGGAGATCCACTACGGGGCGCTGGCCGTCGACGTCCAGCCGATCGCCTTCGGGCCGCTGCGACTGCAGGCGCCGGACGGCCGGCTTTCGATGTTCCCACGGGCGATGTGCCGGATCACGACCGATGATGGCCGCGCCGGTGTCGCCTGGGTCGAGTGGAACCGGAACGCGTCGCTGTAGACGATCTGGTCCGCGCTGCGCGCAGGCCCCGAGCACCTGCATCGCCCGCCAGAAACCTCGGCCTCTAGCTGAGTTCGGCCGTGGATCGCACGCAGCGCGATCGCCGGGGCCGCCCGATCGCCCGCGACCGTCGTCTCTAGTACTTCCGTCCACTTTCTGGCGATCTGGCTCGTTTCGCTTGAATCGGGGAGCCGGTTTGCGCACCCTGGCGGAAATCACGCAATCTGCAAAGGGCAAACCCGCTGCGAGGCGGGGGCGCAAAGTCAGGGATCTCCACGAGACCGCCCGACCGCCAGGGACACAAGGGGGTCGTCGTGTCGAGGAGTCACCCGTACAGCAGAACCCGAAGCCTTCCGCGGCCACTCGTGGCCCGCGGTTTCTCCTGCAGCCGCGCCTCGCGGGAGGAGGCGGGGTTCACACTGATCGAGTTGCTGGTCGTGATCCTGATCATCGGGATCCTCGCCGCGATCGCGATCCCGTCGCTGCTCGGCTCCAAGGGGAAGGCCGTGGACGCCCAGGCCAAGGAGCTCGTGCGCACCGCCGAGACCACCGCCGAGTCGATCGCGGCCGAGCACGACGGCAACTACGAAGGCGTCACGACCGCGGCTCTCAACGAAGAGGAGCCGACGATCCTGACCGTGGCCAGCACCACCGAAGCGTATTTGAGCAGAGCGACGAGCACGAAGAGCGAATACTCGGTGACCGCCACCGCCACGAACGGAGACGAATTCACGATCGCCAGGAACTCCGAAGGCGACGTGAGCCGTGAGTGCTTCAGCCCGATACGAAAAACGGGCTGTGGAGGGGGGAAAGCTCGAGCTGGTAGCGATCGCCGTGGCCCGTGTCGAGGGGAACACGGGTCACGGCGAAGGCTCGAGCTGGTGGCGTCGCGGGTGGCCCGTGCGGGGGGCACGGGCCATCTCCGCCACCGTAGACCCTGCGAGCGGGCGGCCCCGGGCCAAGGGCGCGGCCCGGTCAGGGCACGGACAGGGTGAAGCGGCCGACCGTGGGGAAGCTGATCGGGTTGCGTCCGGAGCGGTGCGCGCCGAATTGGGAGGCGATGAGCTCGTACAGCGGCCCACCGCCGCCGCTTTCCCCGCCGATGCTCGATGACGCGGCGTAGAACACCCGCCCGGAGTAGCTGGTGGCGCAGCTGGTTTCGAGCGGCACCGTGATGCTGACCCGGGCACCGGCCGGCAGCGTGGAGCCGGTCGGCTGGCTGACGATCACCGAGGGCGTCGCGCAGCCCGCGTCCGGGTCCGGCTTGAGTTCGACGACGTATGCGCTGGCGGCGCTCGCCGCTGCGACCGGCGCCTCGAAGGTGATCGCGAGCGCGGGGCCCGGTGCGTCGCTGCCATTGGGTCCGGTCCGTCCGGGGAAGCTGCCGCTACCCCCGGCGCCTTCCACCAGCAGTGGCGATTCGGGGTGCTCCTCGAGCGGCACGTACACGGCCTGCACGGCGGCTCTCAGCCGCGTGGCCGACGGCAGGCCGGGCCCGGCGGTGCTCTGTGCATGGCACTGCCGGCCGGTGCCGATCGGGATCTGGCACCGGAAGCCGTCGTCGTAGGTGACCTCAAGCGTGGCGCCTCCGGGTTCGCTGCTCACGTATCCGAACGGCCCCTGGTAGGCGCCGGACCTGATGCCGGCGTTCGCGTTCGGCTGCGCGGGCAGGACGATGAGGTATGCGCCTTCCGGCCCGACCGGATCGATCGTGAAGCTGCTCCCGTCGGCGTCGGTCACCTCGATGCTCCTGGCGTCCGGTCCGAGCAGGCCCACCGCCACCTGGCGCAGTTCAGCCTGCGGGCAGCGCACGCCCCAGTTTTCCTGGCCCGGCAGATCGCAATGCACCTGATCGCCCGGGGCGACGTTTTCCCCCGCGAGAGGCAGCCCGTTGGCGGGCACGATCACAGGCGGTCCGGGCAGGAACGCCGTGCCGGCGGCACCCACGGCGGGGCAGGCATCGGTGGAGACCGCGTCATCGGCGAGGAACGGATGGAAGCGCTGGTCGCCGTGGAACGCGTAGCCGGTACCCAGAGCTCCCAGCTGGCCGTTCACCACACGTCCGGCCTGCAGGCACACCAGACCGCGGCTGGTGCGGATCACGCGCATCCCCCACGGGGGACCGCCGTCGGGGTCGGCCACGCGCATCGGCAGGAGGGCGGGGCTCTGCGACACGGGCTCGCCGAGGCCCGCCGCCGGAGTCGCGGGGAGCACGAACGCCGGCGCGACCGCCTGACCCGAGCCGAACAGGAGCGCTGCACCGGCGCTGGCGGCTCCGGCCACGAGGACGCCGACCGCGATCGGCAGCGCCACCCCGCCGCCGCGGCGCAGGCGACGGGGCGGCTGCGGCTCGTGCGGATCCTGCTCGATGCGCTCGAGCAGGATCGACACCGGCGGGCAGGGCGCGTCCGTTGCCGGGCGGGAGCTGCGCAGACGCTGCTCGATGTCGTTGCGGGTGCTCATACAGGCTCCGGTCTCCGCACGCACGAGTCCTCGTGCTGTTGGTCCCCCTCGGGCCGATCGCCGGCCGCCTCGAGCTCTCGGCGCAGTCGCAGGCGCGCACGATGCAGCCGCACGGCCATCGTTGTCCGCGAGCAGCCCACGGCCTCCGCTATCTGGGCGGGCTCGAGCTCCTCCCAGTAGCGGAGCAGCAGCGCTTCGCGATCGTTGTGCGAGAGTCGTCTCAGCGCCGCGGCCAGACCCTCGTCGAGCAGCACGGGAGCCGGCGCCGGTGCGATCGCGTCACGACGGAGCCGCTCGCCCAGGCGCCTGCGTCGCGCTGCTCCGCGACGCTGATCTGCGAGCGCCCGGCGAGCGACGCCGTAGAGCCATGGAAGCGGGTCCTCCGGCAGCGCGGAGCGCCGACGCCAGGCAACCATGAAGACCTGCGCGGTGATCTCCTCGGCGGTCTCGGGATCGGATCGCCGCAGCGCATAGCGGTGCACCGCAGGGGCGTGGCGCTCGTACAGGCGGGTGACCGCCCGTAGGTCATCGCTGCTCATGACCCAACTATGGCCGGCAGCGCGCCACGAATTACACCCGGAGCGCAAATCGTGTCATCCGCGTTGGCGGGTTTGCATCCGGGCGGCTCGCAGCGCCCGACCATGCGCCGGGACGCGAACGTGGCGGCTCGAGTGGCGGTGCTGCCTGGGCGGAACGTCCGCCGGGAGCCAGCCTCCGCGCGACGGCCGCGTACGGAACGTCCGTCGGGAGCCAGGTTCCGCGAGACGGCCGCGTATAGGGTAGGGCGTCCTCGCTCCCGACCATGTGAGGTTGCAGCCATGTCCGACGTCAACCGTCGCTTCCTGCTCCGCGAACGCCCCACCGGGCGGATCGATGCGGGCACATTCGAGCTCGTCGAGGAGGCGGTCCCCGAGATCGGCGACGGCGAGGCGCTCGTGCGCGCCCGGTGGATCTCGCTGGACCCCACCAACCGCGCCTGGATCGGCGAGACACCGACATACCTGCCGCCCGTCGCGATCGGCGAGGTGATGCGCGCGGGCGGCCTCGGCGAGGTCGTCGCGTCCAACTCGCCCGACTACCGGGTCGGCCAGCTGGTCCAGGGCCTGCTGGGCTGGCAGGACTATGTGATCGCCTCGGCGTCGGCGCCGATGATGGCCGTACCGGAGCTACCGGGCGTCTCGCCGAGCTACTTCCTCGGCGTGCTGGGGATGACCGGGCTGACGGCCTACGTCGGCATGTTCGACATCGGCGAGCCTCAGCCGGGCGAGACGGTCGTGGTGTCGGCCGCGGCGGGCGCCGTCGGCTCGGTTGCCGGCCAGCTCGCGAAGATCCGGGGCGCACGCGTCGTCGGCATCGCCGGCGGTCAGAGGAAGTGCGCCCTCTTGACGGACGAGCTCGGCTTCGACGCGGCGGTCGACTACAAGGCGGCGGACTGGCGCGAGCAGTTGAAGGCGGCCACACCCGGCGGCATCGACGTCGACTTCGAGAACGTCGGCGGTGAGATCATGGAGGCTGTGTTCGCACGCCTGAACATTCGGGCGCGCGTCGCGCTGTGCGGCCTGATCTCCGGCTACAACGACGACGCCTCGGCCGTTTCGGCCGGCCCGCGGAACTTCGGGAACCTGCTGATCCAGCGCGTCCACCTGGAGGGCTTCATCGTGCTGGACCACTTCGGGCGGGCGGGCGAGATCGTGCCACAGCTCGCCGGGTGGATGGCCGAGGGGAAGCTCAGAGCACAGGAGACGGTCGTCGACGGCTTCGAGCAGCTGCCCGTGGCGATCAACATGCTCTTCGACGGGGAGAACACCGGCAAGCTCGTCGTGAAGCTCTGAAGCGGCCCCCTCGCGGGTGGGCCGCCGAGGGGGTAGACGAGCCCTGGGCGCGGGGCTACAGTGGCGCTGGGCCTCGCTGGCCCCCCTGGCGAGGCTCTGAGGGATGGGACCGCCTCGTGGCCTGCCCGTCACGAGTCGCCGACAGCCCGGGGCGGTCCCACTCAGTTGGCTGCGGCACGCCCCGCCCCCCTTTGGGGGCGTACCGCCTCGGCAACCCTTCTGCCGATGATCGGAGACTGCCTCCGATCGACACGCATGTCTGTGCCGTTGGTCACGCTGGGAGAGCCGAGAGGCGCGGCCGGGCGGCGTGAATTGACATGCGGGTCCGATCACGGGTATTGTCGGCCGCATGTTTCGACGGAGCGAAACGCAGCAGCAGGAGAGGGATGAGGGGATGCTGTCGCGGGTCTACCTCCAGGGGTTCAGCGCTCGCGCGAAGGGGCAGCCGCGCACGCCACCCGCGGGCTATGAGGGCCTGATCGGGGTGGATCTCCTCGGAACATGGTCCGCGGGATGGGACGGCGCACACCGGGAGTTGGACGCCGACTAGCTCCCGGGCCGCGGCCCCGTCGCTCGGTCATCGCACGACAGCCGTTGCATCCCGGGCGCGGCCGAGCCCGTGATGCGCGCGCCGGTCGGCAGACCGGCCCTCGCCCTGCCGGCCGCGGTGGAGTCTCGCGCCCCCCGGCAACCGGCATGAAGGGCACTCATCCAGCCCTCTCCACCTCCAATCTATACCACCGAGAAGGCTCTCATGAGGCCTCGGATCAAGGTGTATAACCGCCCGCCGAGACCAGAAACCGCGGCGATGGGAGTCACGCGATGCCTCACGAGATGCCTGGGTCGTCCTCGACGTGTTCAACCGGAGTGTGGCCATGACGGAGCATGCGGTGGTGATCGCCGGTGGCGGCCCGGCGGGAATGATGCTGGCGGCCGAGCTGGCGCTGGCGAAGGTCGACGTCGCGGTGATCGAGCGGCGTCCGGATCACGTGCTGGCCGGCTCGCGGGCCGGCGGCTTTCACTCACGGACGATCGAGGTGCTCGACCAGCGTGGCGTCGCCGACCGGTTCCTCGCGGTGGGGCAGGTGGCTCAGGTCTCGACGATCGGCACGACGGTGCTGGACATGAGCGACTTCCCGACGCGCCATCCGTACTCGCTCGGCATCTGGCAGAACCAGATCGAGCGAATCATGGCCGACTGGATCGCCGAGCTGCCCGTGCGGATCCACTACGGACGCGAGGTGGCGGGCTTTGCGCAGGACGACAGCGGCGTCGAGGTCGGGCTGGCGGACGGCGAGTCGCTCCGCGGGCAGTATCTGGTCGGGTGCGACGGGGGAGGCAGCATCATCCGCCGGGCTGCGGGCATCGAGTTCCCCGGCTGGGATGCGACCAAGAGCAACCTGATCGCCGAGGCAGAGATGAGCGAGGAGCCGGAGTTGGGCGTGCGCTACGACGCCCTCGGCGTACACGCGATCGGCAGGTTGGAGTACGAGATCCGCGACGGCGAGGTGCTCTACAGCGATCGGGGCCCGGTACGACTGACGCTGACCGAGCAGCAGATCGGGGCCGCCGGCGAGCCCACCCTGCGTGACCTGAGCGACGCGCTCATCACCGCATACGGCACCGACTTCGGGATCCACAGTCCCACGTGGATCTCGAGGTTCACCGACATGACGCGCCAGGCAGCGGCCTATCGCGCCGGCCGCGTCCTGCTCGCGGGCGACTCGGCGCACGTGCACTCCCCGGCCGGCGGACAGGGCCTCAGCCTCGGTGTGCAGGATGCCGTGAACCTGGGGTGGAAGCTGGCTCAGGTGGTCAACCGGACCTCTCCCGAGAGCCTCCTGGACACCTACCAGGACGAGCGCCATCCGGTCGCCGCCCGCACGCTCCGCTACACGATGGCGCAGAGCACCCTCCAGCGCCGGGATGAGCGGATGGTGGCGCTCGTCGATCTGCTGTCGGGGCTGGCGAGCATGGACGAGCCCCGCCGACAGCTCGTCGGGATCGCCTCTGGACTGGACATTCACTACGACCTCGGCGAAGGACATCCGCTGCTGGGACGCCGCATGCCCGATCTGGATCTCGTGAGCAGCGCCGGCCCGCTGCGGGTCTTCGAGCTGCTCCACGACGCCGGGCCCGTGCTGCTCGACCTCGGGACACCCGGCGGCTTCGACATCGCTCCATGGGCCGACCGGGTCCGGCTGGTAGAGGCTGAATATGCCGGCCGGTGGGAGCTGCCGGTGCTCGGCACGGTCAGCGCCCCGACCGCCGTCCTGGTGCGGCCCGACGGATATGTCGCGTGGGTCGGAGACGGATCGGATGCAGGACTGCCGGAGGCGCTGAGCACCTGGTTTGGACCGCCTGCCGCGGCCCGGCGCAGCGCGTCTGCTCCGAGATGACCCCGACCCGGATCGCTGCGTCCGGGGCACGCCGGGGCGCGCGAGCAATGCGTCGCTCGCGCGAACGTCGTTCAGCTTTCTTTCACCTTGGCCTGCCAGCATCGGAGCATGCGCTTGCTGGTCGTCGATGACGACCCCTCCGTACGCGAAGCGGTCGCGCTCGTGCTGGATCTCAACGGCTTCGAGGTCGCCACCGCGCAGGACGGCCGCGAGGCGATGCGCGCGCTCACGGAGGCTGCCCCGGACGCGGTGATCCTCGACGTGCTGATGCCGGGGCTCGACGGCCTCGAGGTGTGCAGACGCATGCGCGCGACCGGCGATCGCACCCCCGTGCTGATGCTCACCGCCCGTGCCGAGGTCAGCGAGCGCGTGGCCGGCCTGGAGGCGGGCGCGGACGACTACCTGGCCAAGCCGTTCGCGCGCGACGAGCTGATCGCGCGTCTGCGCGCGCTGCTGCGCCGCACCGGCTGGGAGGGCGACGGGCAGCAGACGCTCTGCTTCGAGGACCTGGAGCTCGACCCGCTCGCGCACGAGGCGCGCCGCGGCGGTCGCGTGCTCGGGCTGACCCGGACCGAGTTCCTGCTGCTCGAACTGCTCCTGCGCCACCCTCGCCAGGTGCTCGCGCGCTCGACCATCTTCGATCGCGTCTGGGGCTATGACTTCGGCCCCGCGTCCAACTCCCTCGAGGTCTACGTCGGCTACCTGCGCCGCAAGACCGAGGCCGCCGGCGAGACACGCCTGGTGCACACGGTGCGCGGGGTGGGGTACGTGCTCAGGTCGCCGCGGTGAAGCGCCCGACGGGGACGCTGAGCTTCCGCCGCCGCATGGTGCTGCTGGCCTCCGGCGCCGTCGCCGCAGCGATCGTGATCGCCTCGGTCGTCGTCTACGTCGTCACCCGCAACGAGCTCCGTGCCCAGCTCGACGCGAGCCTGCGCGCCAAGATCACACCCGGCCGGCAGTTCGTGAAGATCGAATCCCACCTCAGCCAGCCCGAGCTCACACAGCTCGCCTACGAAGGCAAGCTGCCTCCTGTGCTCGCCGTTCCCGGCGCCCTGGGCGTACTCGCCAAGGCCGGCGGCCCCATGGCCGTGGGCGCCGGCCAATCCGCGCCCGCGCCGGGCAGCAGCGGTTCGGCGCAGGGGGGCAGCATCGTGTTGAGCCGCGTCGCGCTGGGCGGCACCGGCGACGCGAGCGGACGCAGCGCCGGCGCGCGCCGTGCCGCCCCCAAGCCGGAAGGAGCCGTCGAAGCGACTGGACAGACAGTCAGGCTTGGGGGTCACGTTGCACACATCGTGCCCAAGGGGCTCCTCGCCACGGGAACACTGCGGCTGACACTGCAGGGCCCGGCGGTGGCAGGTTCGAGCGGCTACGTGCAGCTGGCCCTCGCCAACGGCGACGTGCTCGGATCGACGAGCGGAGACTCGCACCTGCCGATCACGCCGGCCACACGAGCGGTGGCGTCCGGGCACCGAAGCGCCTTCTTCACCGACGTGACCGTTCACGGCACGCCCGTGCGCGTGCTGACCGCGCGCGCCGCGGACGGCGCTGCGTGGCAGGTAGCACTGCCGCTCGGCGACCTCAACAGCACGCTCGATCACCTGCGGCTCGTGCTCATCATCGTGGTGCTCGGCGGGATCGCGCTGGCGGCCGCGCTCGGCCTGCTCGTCTCGCGCGCGGCGCTCGTGCCCGTGCGCCGGCTCACCGGTGCGGCCGAGCGTGTCGCCCGCACGCAGGATCTCGGCCAGCGCATCTACCCTGCCGGCGGGGACGAGCTCGGCCGGCTGTCGGCGAGCTTCAACACGATGCTCGCCGCGCTCGAGCGATCGCGCCTGGCCCAGCGCCAGCTCATCTCCGACGCCTCGCACGAGCTGCGTACGCCGCTGACGAGCGTGCAGGCGAACCTCGACGCGCTCGCGCTCGGCGAGCGCCTGTCCGACAGCGAGCGGGCGCACATCCTCGCTGCCGCCCAGGCGCAGCTGAGCGAGCTCAGCGTGCTCGTGGGCGATCTCGTCGACCTCTCCAAGAACGAGGTCGAGCAGCTCGAGCTCGAGGACGTGCGCCTGGACCTGGCGGCGGCCGCAGCGATCGAGCGCGCGCGGCTGCACGCGCCCGCGTGCCGCTTCGTGCTCGACGCCGAGCCCTGCCTCGTGCGCGCCGCGCCGGCACGCCTCGACCGCGCGATCGCGAACCTGCTCGACAACGCCGTCAAGTGGACGACGCCCGCAGACGCCGGCGGGCCGATCGAGGTGCGTGTCCGCGAGGGTTCGCTCGAGGTCCGCGATCACGGACCGGGGATCGCAGATCAGGACCTCCCGCGGGTGTTCGATCGCTTCTACCGGGCGCCGGCGGCGCGCAGTCTGCCCGGCTCCGGGCTGGGGCTGGCAATCGTCCGCCAGACGGCCGAGGCGCACGGTGGCTCGGTACACGTCGCCAACGACCCGGAGGGAGGCGCACGGCTGAGGATCGAGCTGCCGGCGCTGGCGATGAGCGCGGAGGAGCTGTGCGGGCGCGAGGTCACGGCCACGCTCGGCGACGCAGAGCTTCACGAAGCTCCTCGCTCGCGTTAAGCGGATTCTCACCTGCGGACGGCATTGTGGGGCCGGTCGCGCAGCGTTCGTCGATCGTCGAGCAGGAGGAGCCCGCTTGCCACGCCCCCGACGGCTGACCGGATCAAGCCCCGCCCGTTCACTGCGGGCGCTCGGGCGCGTGGCGCTCCTGCCACTGCTGGCGGGCGGGCTGCTGGCCGCCTGCGGAGGCTCGGGCTCGCCGTCGGCGACCGACGCCGCCGCGCGGGAACAGGCCACCGAACAGCAGGCCGAAGCCAAGTTCCAGGACTTCGCGCGGTGCCTGCGCGAACACGGCGTCGACGCGGAAGCCATCTCACACCCAGGGGGTGGTCACGGCCTGAAGGTCGGCCCCGGCAGCTCGGGTGCCTCGGGGATGGAAGCAGCGGAAAGGGCCTGTGTGCGCTACCGGCCCGAGGAGCAGAGGGGTAACCCATCCCCCCAGCAGAAGGTGGAACTCGAAGAACAGGTGCAGAAGTTCGCCAAGTGCATGCGCCAACACGGGATCAGAGTGGAAGCGAGCGCCTCCGGCACCATCCGCATCGCGATCCACGGGAGGCCCGGCAGCGGCGCGCCGAACCCTGCGAGCCCCACCTTCGAGCAGGCGCAGAGCGCCTGCCAGAAGCTCCTGCCCGGTGGGGGACCGGGAGGACCCGGCCCCTCCAAGGTCAATGGAGCTCGATCCGGCGCGACCGGAGGCTGAGCGATGCAGGCGGCCGTTTCACGAAGCTCCTCGCCCGCTCTAAGGAGATTCTCAGGCGGCGGACGTTTGATGTCCACATAGCGCCGAACGACGGCACGGCGCGAACCCGACGCCGCCCGGCAAAGGAGTTCCATGTCCGATCCCGGTCCCACTCTCTCCTCGATCGCAGCGCGACTGCCGCGCGTGCTCGCTCTGCCGGCGGTGCTCGCCGCCGGCAGCCTGCTCGTGGCATGCGGGGGCTCGGACCCGCCATCGAACGCGGCGGGCGGCGAATCCGCCCAGGAACAGAAGGCCGAAACCAAGCTCGCGGACTTCGCCAGGTGCATGCGCGAACACGGCGTGAACGCCGAAACGGCAGCCGGCCCCGGTGGTGGCCACGGCATCAAGATCAGCCCGGGCAGGGCGGGCGCAGGCCCAGCGGCGTTCGAAGCGGCGCAGAAGGCCTGCGCGCGCTACCGCCCCGAACCGAAGCACGTGAACCTCTCGCCGCAGCAGAAGGTCGAACTGGAAGAACGGGTGCAGAAGTTCGCCAGGTGCATGCGCGAACACGGCATCAAGGTGGAAGCCTCGACCCAGGGCGGTGGCGTGCAGATCGGCGTTCACGGCTCCGGCAGCGGCTCGCCGAACCCGGAAAGCCCCGGCTTCCAGGAGGCGCAGAACGCCTGCCAGAAGCTGCTGCCGAAGCCGCCGGGCGCGGGCGCGGGAGGGCCGTTCGCCGCCAGGACCCGTGCACCGGGATCCGGCGCGGCCGGCGGCTGAGCGATGGGCGCACCGCCGCCGCGGGACCACGACGGCGCCCAGGACGGCGCGCCGTCGTCCACCCGGCCCGCCAGACCCGCCAGACCCGCCGCCTCCTCGTCCGCCGCCGCCCGGGATCTTCCCGACGAACCGGCGACGGCCGCCGCGCCGGGCCGGGCGAGCGATGACGGGCTCGGCGCCGACGGCGCCGCCCCAAGCGAGGGCGCGAGTCGGCTCACGCGCCGGCGTCTCATCATCGGCGCGCTGCTCGCCGCGGTCTGCGCCGTCGTGGCGATCGTGCTCGTGAGCGGCGGCCACGGCAAGGGGAGCATCACCGTCACCGGCGTGCCGGCCGGCGAGACCACCGCCACGGTCACGCGCCGGACGCTCACGGAAAGCTCGACCGTGGACGGCACGCTCGGCTACGGCGCCACGCTCGAACTGTACGACCGCCTGTCCGGCACGTACACGTGGCTGCCCGCGGTGGGCGCGACGATCGCCGCCGGCGGCACGCTGTTCCGCATCGACAACCTCCCCGTGGTGCTCATGTACGGAACCGTGCCCGCTTACCGCCCGCTGGAGCAGGGCGTCAGCGGCGGTCCCGACGTGGAAGAGCTGAACCGCAACCTGATCGACCTCGGTTACGACCCCTACGGCGCCATCACCGACCTCGAATCCTTCGGCGAAGCGACCGCCGCCGCGGTGCGCCGCTGGCAGAAGGCCGAGCGCCTGCCCGAAACGGGGAGGGTGCAACTCGGCCGGGTCGTGTTCGCGCCAAGCGCCCGCCGCGTCACCACAGTGCACGTCGCGCTCGGACAGGACCCCACCGCTGCAGAACTCCCGGCGGGCGGTGAAGGCGACGAGACGCCTCCTGAAAAGGCCGCCGGCTCCACCGAAAAGGCCCCCAGCTCCGGCAAGGGCACCAAGCCGGGCGGCAACGAGGCGCCGGCGAGTGGAGGCAAGCCGAAGAGCCATAAGCCCGACGCCCAGGGACACGGCAAGCCCGGCGGAAACGAAGCGGCCAACAAGGACGGCAAGTCCGGCGGAAACGAAGCGGCCAACAAGGACGGCAAGTCCGGGACGGGCAAGCCGGCCGAAAGCTCGGCCCACGACGCGGCCGACGACTCCCCCTCGGGCGACAGCTCGCCCTCGAAGGACGGCGGCGACGAATCCTCCAAAAAGCCCGAAGGTGGCACCGAAGGCGCGGGCGAGGTGGTGCTCACCACGACCTCGACCGAGCAGCTCGTGCAGCTGAAGCTCAAGGCCGAACAGCAGCAGCTCGCCCACGTGGGTGAGCGGGCGCCCGTGACGCTGCCGGGCGGCGGCGTCGTGCAGGGGACGATCACCGAAGTTGGCACCGTCGCCAGCGAAGCAAAAGCCGCAGAAGGCGAAAAAGGAGGCTCGCAGAGCGAAGGCAGCGGCGAATCGACGATCCCGGTGACGCTCGAGCTCGCGCATCCCGTGCCGCACCTGGACCAGGCGCCGGTCAGCGTGGAACTCGTCAGGAGCGTGAGCCGGAACGTGCTCGCCGTTCCAGCCACAGCGCTCACGGCCACGGCCGGCGGCGGCTACTCGATCGAGGTGCTTGAACGGAACCGCCGCGTGCAGCTGAGCGTCACACCCGGCATGTTCGCCAACGGATACGTCGGAGTGGAAGGCGCCCGCCTGCACGAGGGCCAGACCGTCATCGAGTCCGAATGAGCTTCTCCGCGCAGGAGCGCGATCTCGCGCATGAGACGGTGCTGGAGCTCCTCGACGTGGTCAAGAGCTACCCCGGCGGCGTGCAGGCGCTGCGGGGTGTCGACCTGGTCGTGCGCGGAGGCGAGCTGCTCGCGATCGTCGGCCCCTCCGGCTCGGGCAAGTCAACGCTGCTGCACATCATGGGCACGCTCGAACGGCCAAGCACTGGAACCGTGCGGATCGCCGGCGTGGACGTGGCCGCCGTGTCCGACGGCGAGCTCGCGGCGCTGAGGGCGCACCGCATCGGCTTCGTCTTCCAGCAGTTCCACCTGCTCGAGTCCTACAGTGCGCTCGAGAACGTCGCCACCGGGCTGCTGTACGCCGGCGTTCCCGCCGCCCGGCGACGCGCGCTGGCGCGCTCCGCGCTGGCGCGCGTGGGTCTCGCCGAGCGGGCCGGACAGACCTCAGTCCTGCTCTCCGGCGGCGAGCGTCAACGCGTGGCGATCGCCCGCGCGCTCGTCACCGGGCCGGCGATCGTGCTGGCCGACGAGCCCACCGGCAATCTCGACACGGTCACCGGCGCGGAGATCCTGCAGCTCCTGCGGGGGCTCAACGAACAGGGCACCACGGTGGTCGTGATCACCCACGACGCGGAGATCGCCTCCGCGCTGCCCCGGCGAGTGGAGATCCGCGACGGGCGCATGGTCCACGACGACCTGCACGACGTGCCTCCCCTGGCGGTTCCATGAGCGCACACGGCATGCGCGGCCGGGCCCCGGCGGGAGCCGCCGCGACCGCGTCCGGCACCGGAGCCGGTCGCGGCACGGGGATCGACCACCGCGACGCGGCCGGCGGGACGCTCCCCCGCAGCCGCCTGCTGGCGGCCGACGTCGTGCGCGTCGCGAGCGTGGGGCTGCGCACGCGACGCCTGCGCGCTGCGCTGTCGGCGCTGGGCGTCGCGATCGGCATCGCCGCGATGGTGGCGGTGCTCGGGATCTCGGAATCGAGCAAGGCCGGGCTCGTGGCCGAGCTGAACGAACTCGGCACGAACCTGTTGACGGTGGCCCCCGGCCAGACGTTCCTCGGCGCCAACGCGCAGCTGCCGGAAGCCTCGGTGAGGGCCGTGCGCAACCTCCCCAGCGTCCTCTCGGCCGCGGCCGTCACCGATGTCACCAGCGCCAGCGTCCGGCGCAGTCCCTACATCGAAGCCGCCGAAACCGGCGGCATCGCCGTGGAGGCCGCCAACCCCCAGCTGCTCGCCACCCTCGGCGGGGAGATGGTGCGGGGGCGCTTCCTGGAAGGCGCCAGCGAACGCTACCCGCTGGTCGTGCTCGGAGCGGTCGCCGCGCGGCGGCTCGGGGTGAGCCAGCTGACCATCTCCGGACGGCCGGTGCAGGTCTATCTCGGCGGCGCCTGGTTCACCGTCGCCGGCATCGTCGGACCGCTGCCGCTGGCGCCGGAAATCGAACGCGCGGCGCTGATCGGATATCCGATCGCGAATGCGATGTTCGGGACGAGTCGCCATGCGAGCACGCTGTACGTGCGCGCGAACCCCGAACGCGTCCGCGAGGCCTCCTCGCTGCTGGGGGCGACCGCCTATCCCGAACATCCCGAAGACACCCAGGTCAGCCGCCCGTCGAGCGCGCTGCAGGCTCGCGCGGACGCACAGAGCACGCTCACGTCCGTGTTCCTCGGGCTCGGCGCCGTCGCCCTGCTCGTGGGCGGCGTCGGCATCGCCAACGTGATGGTCATCTCGGTGCTCGAGCGCCGCCCCGAGATCGGCCTGCGCCGGGCGCTCGGCGCGCGCGCCGTCCACATCGCCGTGCAGTTCCTCGGCGAGTCGGTGCTGCTCTCGCTTCTCGGCGGCATCTGCGGGATCGCGCTCGGTGCCGCGGCCACGGCGGGCTACGCCTCCAGCCAGGGGTGGATCGTCGTCGTGCCCGTGCTCGCCGTCGCCGGCGGTGTCGCCATCGCGCTCGCGCTCGGTGCGCTCGCCGGCCTCTACCCGGCGATCCGCGCCGCCCGCCTCGCCCCGGCGGCGGCTCTACGCAGCGTGTGAGGCCCGACGGTGTGGGCAGCTTCAGACCACGGGGCGGAGGATCCGCGGTCCCACCAGCGGGAACGCGGCGAAGGCACGCCGCCGCATCCCGGGCGGGATACTCCTCACATGGCTGAGAAGTCCGAGGGCCCCGACCTCACGGAGCTGACACGTCTCGGCTTTGCGGCGTTGAACAGCGGGAGCGTGGAGGGATTCACGAGCCTCCTGGCGCCCGACGCGGTGTTCGAGCAGGTCGCGTTCGGCACCGCCTTCGAGGGGGTCGCCCCGATCCGGAGCTTCCTGGAAGAGTGGACCGGAGCATACGAGCGGTATCACGCGGAGGTTCAGGAGGTCGAGGACCTCGGCGGTGGAGTCGTGTTCTCAGTCGTCCGCCAGAGCGGCCATCCACGTGGGAGCGCGGAGCGGGTCACCGCCTGCATCGGAAACGTCGCCTCCTGGGTCGATGGCCTGATCGCACGGGTCACGATCTATCTCGAAGCCGACATCGACGAGGCTCGTGCTGCCGCCGAACGCCTCGCGCAGGAACGGGGGTAGGCGAGGTTGCGGACGCTGTCGACCGACGTCACGGGATCGCCCGCCGGTGGCGTGTGGGCGGCTGCTCGCCGCAGGGAGCCCGCGGGACCGCTGCACTTCAACGGTGGCGCATTTGGGTCCGCGGTCCGGCCGGCGGCCATCCTAGCCACCGGCCGGGTCACGGTGTTCGTCAGTTGATGTGCCAGCTGGTGGTTGCGGTGTTGCCGGCTCCGTCGGTGATCGTCACGAGCCCTGCCATGTGCTTGGGCACCGTGATGGTCGTGCCGTAGGCGCTCTTACCGTTCGAGAAGGTCCACCGGGCCTCGAGAACGTTCCGCTCGCCTCCCTGACCCGCGGCGCTGAGAGCGACGCTGTTACCACTCCCGGCTGTCTGGACCACAGCCGCACTCAGCGGCGAGTCGATCCGTACCGACTGGGTCCAGCTGTACGTGTCGCCGAGGTTGTCTGTGACGCTCGCAGTCACCACGTACGCACCGGGGCCCGGGAACGTGTGGGTGAAGCGCGCTGAGTCGGGGTGGACTTCGGTCGTCCCGTCGCCGAAGTTCCAGCTGATCAGGCCGTCGCCCTGGGTACCCGCGCTCGAGCCGATCGTGGTCGATGCTGAGTGCGACGCCGGGTCAGCGGCATGGGCCGAGCCATAGAAGCTCACCGCTGGTTCTTCGGTTTCGATCTGGTTGGGGTAGAACTGGACCCCGGGCTGCGAAAACGCGTGCGGGTTGGTAGGGCGCGCCGCGCGAGCGGCGTGCGCAAGTGAGCGCGAACGCCGTCAACGGCCGCCGCGGTGCGTCGTGCGGGGTGTCGGCTCGGGGCTGTACGAGCAGCGATTGAACGTCTGATTCACGTTCGCCACCATAACCTCGGTCAGACGCCAGCTTGCCACTGAGGTGGCGATCCCAGGCGAAAGATCACCCAATCGTAGTAGGGGGACGCTCCGTCAGACACCGGTTCTCGACCTCAGCCGTGCTGAATGCGAGCGCCGCGTGTGCGGTACGGATGGCCCTACGAATGAGTTACTGGTGGCGGCGGGCCCACGCCCGCTATGTGACGGTCCGCCAGGGCGACGGCCACCAGATGCGCACGGGTCCGGGCCTTCAGCTTTGCAATGCTGTTCCTGACATGAGTCCGCGCGGTCTCCGGCGAGACGCACAGCTTGTCGGCTATCTCGGGACTGGTCAGCCCCAGCGCAAACCAGCGAGACGGTTTCGCGCTCGCGGCGGGTCAGTTCGCCCGCCCGCCCAACAGGCGCGGACTCGCGCGCTCGCGTTTGTCTGAGGATCACGACAACGGCGGCTCGCCGCCCATCCACGACGGCGGTCCTGGCGGCGGTACTGCAGCCGGATGCGCGAGCCGTCCGCGCGCGTGAAGACCCGCACGCCCGACAGGTCGCGCTTGGCCCAGAGCTCACGCCACTCGTTCTCCAGCGTCGAGTGCTCCGCCGGCGTGAGCAGATGGCCGAGATGTGACTGGTCGAACTCGTCCCGGGACACGCTGGCACCGATTCCCCGTTTGCGCCGGCGCACGTCGTGGGGCTGTTCACCGTCGCCCTGGACCAGTACGACGCGACCTACCGCTCCATCACCCAACGAAACGCTCTGGCGCTGTTCCCTCGACTGGGCGCGGACGTGGGCGCGCTCTGAGGATCGGGGCTTCGGACCGCGGTCCCGGTCGGGTCGTGCGACCCATGAGGGGGCGACCCGGAGCGCACTTTGCGGACGAGAGCTCATAGCCAAAACGGGTTCTACCAAGCGGCGCGATGCTCGCTGTCAGTGTGCGTGACGGAGCGTGGACCGACTGGTAGGCTGTCGCCGTGTTTCGTGCGTTGCGTCGTGGTGGGAGGATGTTGAAGCGGATGTGCCACATGGCCTTGGGCGTGGATGGGGAGTGGCGCCGTCCTCGTTCCCTGATGGCTGTGGTGTTGGCATGTTTTCTGGTGGTGTCGGCGGGAGCGCCGTCGTGGGCAAACGATCCGACCTCGGCGGGCCTGCTCTACGCGTTTGGCGAGAACCGGTCGGGGGAGCTGGGCAACACGACGAACTACAACACCATGGAACCGAATGCCACGCCAACCCCCGTCGAGCTGCCGCCGGCGAGCGGCACGGTCGTCCAGGCGGCCGCGGGCGCAGCTCACAGCCTCGTCCTGACCTCCACGGGCCAGCTGTACAGCTTTGGCAACAACGGGTATGGGCAGCTGGGGACCGAAGCGAATGTCGGAGCGAACGAACCCACGCCGGCGCTGGTGACACTGCCCGGCGCGGGCGGACCCGTCACGCAGGTCGCCGCGGGCGCCGATCACAGTCTCGTGGTGACCTCGACCGGGCAGCTCTACGCGTTCGGCGCGAACCTTCACGGGCAGCTGGGCCGGACCGAAAACAAGGAAACGTTCACACCGAACCCCACGCCGATGCAGGTCACCCTTCCGGGCGCAAGCGGTCCGGTCACACAGGTGGCCGCCGGCGGGGAACACAGTCTTGCGCTGACCTCCACCGGCCAGCTGTACAGCTTCGGCCAGAACGAGTCCGGGCAGCTGGGGAGCCCGATCAAAGAAACGCAGCCCACGCCGACGCTCGTGTCGCTGCCCACTGGAGGCACGGTGACGCAGATAGCGGCCGGCTTCGACCACAGCCTCGTCCTGACCTCGACCGGCCAGCTCTACGCGTTCGGCGAAAACGAGTTCGGGCAGCTGGGTACGAAGGAAAACGCGGAAACGCTCACGCCCAACCCCACGCCCACGCTCGTCGGCCTGCCCGGCGCCACCGGCCCGGTCGCCCAGATCGCCGCCGGCGGACGCCACAGCCTCGCGCTGACCGCGACCGGGCAGCTTTACGCGTTCGGCGAAAACCGCTATGGGCAACTGGGGATCAGCGAAAATGACAAGACCGAAAAGGCGAACCCGACACCCGAGCTCGTGACGCTCCCGGGCGCGATCGGCCCGGTCACCGAGATCGCCGCCGGCGCCTACGACAGCCTCGTGGTGACCGCCAGCGGCCAGCTCTACGCGTTCGGCTACAACTACTACGGCCAGCTGGGAGGCGCCACCGCCCAGGCGACCGGAGAACCCACACCGACGCCGACGCTGGTCGCGTTCCCCGGCGGTGCGACGATCGACACGGTCGCGCGCGGTGGCTCCGCGTTCCACACGCTCGCGCTGGTAGCCGATCTCGCCGTCACCAGCGCGTCGCTTCCGGCGGGCACGGTAGGGGTGCCCTACAGCACAAGCGCCGCCGCGGCCGGCGGAGCAGGCCCCTACCGCTGGAGCGCAGCCGGCCTGCCCGCGGGCCTATCGATCAACCCGTCGAGCGGGCAGATCACGGGCATCCCGTCGAGTGCGGGCGCCGCGAACGTCACGCTGACCGTCACCGACGCCGACGGCATCATCGCCATAAGCGCAGTGATCCCGCTCACGGTCGCGGCCCCGACCGCGAAGGCCTTGACCCCCACGCCGGCCCCGACGTTGAACTCGGTGAGCTTGACCAACCGGCGCTTCCGAGCTGCCAAGGCGAACACGGCGGTCTTCGCGAAGAAGACCCCGCTCGGCACGAGCTTCCGCTTCACGCTGTCTACGCAAGCGACGCTGCAGATCAAACTCACACAGACCGCGTCCGGGCTGCGCCGTGGCCGCAGCTGCCGCGCACCGAGCCCCAGGCTCAGGCGCGTGCACGCCAAACCCTGCACCCGCACGCTCAACCTCTACACCCTCACACGCGCCAACGAGCCCGCCGGCGCCGACAGTATGCCGTTCAGTGGACGCATCGCACACCGGGCGCTCAGCCCCCGCAGCTACATGGCCGTCCTCACCGCGAGCAACACGGCCGGCCACTCAAAGCCCGCCGCCCTCGGTTTCACGGTCGTCCGTTGACACCCGACGGCGGAGCGGTCAGCTCAGGCCCAGGGTGATGAGGTGATGCGGCAGCCCCGGTTCGTGAATGAACCCGTCGCCAACAACTGTGAACCCCAGGCGAGTGTAGAAACCGAGCGCCGTATCTCTCCCGTTGGCCCAGAGTGTTCGAATGTTGTTCTCCCGGAGTTCTCGGACAGCGTGGTCGAGGAGCTCGCGCCCGATGCCGTGGCCGTGCATTGCCGGCTCCACCGCCATGAAGCGGAGCTGCACCGCGGGAACGTCGGTCGCCAACGGGCTGGGACGTGGATAGAAGCTTGCGACACCCGCAAGCGTGCCTGACCACCGCGCTCCCAAATGCCACGCGCCGGGCAGCTCGTCGTCACCGACATTCGCCGCGGCGAAGTCTCCATCACGGAGTACCCGCGCTCGGAGGTCGTGCGTGTCGGCAGCGCGGACATGCTGAATCTTGATGACGGACATGGGGTCACGCGAGGGCAGGGATCACCTCACCCGCGAGACGCTCGAGCTGGCGAGCGTCGTCCGTGAGGGGGTTGAGCAGGATCAGCCTGGCGCCGGCGGCCGCGACCGCGCGGAGCCCTTCGATGCACGTCTCGGCGGGGCCCGCGAGCATGTGCTCCACCCAGCTCCCGCCGCCGTAGTGGCGCCTGAGCGCATCCTCGAGCCGCCGGCGCGCGTGCTCGGCATCGTCCTCGACGTGCACGTACACGCGCTTGCCGATTTGGAACGTGTCCGAGTCGCGACCCTGGGCGGCCAGCTCCTCCTTCACGATCTTGACCTGCTCGGCGAACCCGGCCGTCGTCTGCGAGCCGGCGCCCATGAACCCGTCCCCGTGCCGAACGGCACGGCGCATCCCGGCGGGCGCCCTGCCGCCGAACCAGATGGGCGGGTAGGGATCCTGCGCCGGCTTGGGCTCCATCGTCGCGCCCCGGAGCGTCCACCAACGTCCGTCGAAATCGATCTGCTCCTGCGTCCAGCAGGTCTTCATCAACGCCAGCGCCTCGTTGAAGCGCGCGACGGGTTTGTCCGGGTCCACCCCGAAGGCAGCGAACGGACGCTCGCGTCCGCCCGTGGCGAGGCCCACCTCCACGCGACCCTGGCTGAGGCAGTCCAGCGAGCTGATCGCCTTCGCGAGATGAACGGGGTTGTGCAAGGGCAGCACGAACACGGCGCATCCCAGCCGCAACCGTTCGGTGCACGCCGCGGCGTACGTCAGCGTCTCGATCGGAGCGAGACTGCCGGCCGCCCCGATCACCTGCTCCTGCACCCACCCGCTCTCGAACACGGCGAGCTCCTCGACGCGACGGAGGTGCGTGCGGAAGGCCGCGTCGTCAAAGCGCCCACCGCGGGCATATTGCGGGATCGAGATCGCGAACCGCACCCTCGAGAGCCTAATGCCCGCGACTCGGGGCCGCAGCCTCGCGCGACGCCACAGGAAGCCCATTGGCGCGGCATACAGGCGGTGTCGCCCCCGAACGAAGTCTGACATCCCGAAGGACCGGCTGCAGCGGACCCAAGGCCGAGCGCTGTCCGCCATGGACGCGGTGTCGCGCGGGCGTCGCAGGGCCGGCCATCGCTGCTGACGTTCGTGCGTGAGAGACTCCTTGGATGCCGCCTCGGGCTTCGATCTCGTGATCACGCGCGATAGCCGATGAGATTTGGCCTGTTCTGTTCGGCGCAGGCCAGCCGCGATGATCTTCCTCCTGAGACCGGCCAGGGCTTCCGCGACTATCTCGACCTGAACGTCGAAGCTGAGGAGCTCGGCTTTCATTCAAGTTTCCTAGTCGAGCATCACTTCACAGGTTGGAACCAGGTCTCCTCCACGCTGATGCTGCTCACGTGCCTTGCCATGCGCACCACCAGATTGCGTCTCGGTTCGGCTGTGATCGTGCTCCCCTGGCACAACCCCGTCCTACTGGCGGAGGAGGCGGCGACGCTCGACCTGATCTCCCGCGGACGGCTGGACTTCGGTGTCGGGAAGGGCTACCGGCACAGTGAGTTCACCGGCTTCCAGGTCTCGCCGGAGGAGGCAGATGCACGGTTTGACGAGGCCGTTGAAGTGATCACACGATCCTGGTTGGAACGGTCCCGTTTCTCTCACCGCGGCCGGTTCTGGCGCTTCGAGGACATCGTGGTCGAGCCGCCGCCCGCGCAACGACCACACCCGCCGTTCTGGATGGCTGCTGGGAGCTCGGCATCGATCCGCCGAGCGGCCGAGCGCGGCTTCAACCTCATGCTCGACCAGTACGCCTCCCCCGAGCAGATCGGCGAGCGCATCGCCCTTTACCGCGCCGAACGAGAAGCACACGGACGACCGTACGATCCGATGGGGGTCGCGGTGGCGCGCCAACTTTACGTCGCGAGGGATCGGGCGGACGCCGACGCCGCTCTGACTCGTCTAGCCCAATACACCCGGCGCACGGTGAGCGTTTCCCGCTCGCCCGGACGCGAAGGCGGCTCGCATGTGCTCGCCTACGCGGACAAGAGGGGCGCCACCGAGGAGCACGCGCTCTGTGGAACGCCCGAGGAACTCCGCTCCAAGCTGGCAGCATTGAGCGATGCCGGCGCCGAGTATGCGCTGCTCACGGTGCTTGGCGGCAAACGGCAGCTGCGACGTTTCGCGCATGAGGTCATGCCGGCGTTCCCCGCTTCCTAACGCGGATAGCAGGCATCGCGATGAGCTCGCCTAGACGTAGGCGATCGCCCCCCGGGCCGTGGGCCCCGCGGAACGGGACCGCCTCAGCGGGCTGGACGGACCGCGGGATGGTCCTCCGTCAAAAGGAGGCTCGCCGGCAACTTCGAGGGGCCCAGCCCCAGATTCATCCGCGCAGCTCGCGGACGCTACGGCGTGCCCACTCCCGCGCAAGCGAGCGAGAGCCGCTCGGCGACGCGCGAGACGCACGGTCCTCCACGAGGAAGGTCGGCCCGCCGCACGCCCGCTAGCCGGGGTTCGTGCCCGAGACGATCCAGACGGATCCGCGGCCGACGATCGAGCCGTCAGGCCTCTGCCAGCCTGCATAGTGATCCCGCAGGGCCTCGGCGATCTCACCGCGGCGGCTCTCACCGTAATCGCCGTTTAAGCGGATCAGCTCGGCGCCGGGTCCGATCGCGAGCAGGGAGTCGACCGCCTCGTCCATGTCCGCGCCCATGATGTAGTCGAAGTCGCGATGCTGCAGCTCGATCGCGTCGAATCCGGCTGCCTCGAGAATCCCCCGGGTGGTTTCGGGGTTACCGAGCGAGAATGGCCCGGGCCCGCAGGTATCGGCCTCGTACTCTGCAGGGCGCGAGAGGAACCGCTCGACGACCTGCTCGGTCTCGGCCCACAGCGGGCTCTCGGCCTTGCGGCGCCAGCACAGCTTGGCGAGCCTGCCGCCGGGCTCGAGCGCGCCGCGGATCGCGCGCATAGCCGGAACCGGCGCGGCGAAGAACTGCGTTCCCATGCGCGAGAACGCGTAGTCGTAGATTGGATCCCACTCAGCCGCCTGCGCGTCGGCTGTCTCGAAAGCAACGTTCTCGGCCCCCGCCTCGGCGGCCTCGCGACGGGCGTCCTCGATGAACCGCGGCGAGGAATCGACACCGAGCGCGAAACCTCCCGGCCCGACGAGCTCGGCCAGCCGCTGGGTCGTCTCGCCGAAGCCGCACCCGATATCGATGCAGCGTCCGCCGTCGGGCGGCGGGAAGAGCTCAAACACCTCCTCGGTGACCTCCGTCAGCGCGTCCACGAACACCGTGCGGTTCGACTTCCACCGCTCATACAGCACCGTGTCCCAAGCACGGACCGCTTCCTCGTTGGCTGCCGCCACTGCACCAGCGCGCTGCCCCTGGGTCATCTGCAGATCGTACGCCATCGTCACTCGGAGACGGCGGTCGCACCTTCGGGAACCCGTGCTTGACAGGACGCCTACGGATCGCCCATGATGAGGCCGTGCAGGATACGGCCACACTGGGAGAGGCGTTCGCACACGCCTTGGCCCAGAAGGACGCCGACAGCATGCGCGAGCTGCTGCACGCAGACGTCGACTTTCGTGGGCTGACTCCAAGCCGAAACTGGCAGGCCAGCGGCCGCGATGCGGTCACCGCGCTGTTTCTCGAAAACTGGTTTGAGGAGTCCGACCGGATCGAGCAGCTGGTGCATCTCGAGAGCGACAGCGTCGCCGACCGGCAGCGCGTGGGGTACCGGTTCCGCGTCACCTGTCCAGACGGTCCGTTCATCGTCGAGCAGCAGGCTTACCTGGCCGAGCGCGACGGACGAATCGGCTGGATGCGCGTCGTCTGCTCCGGATACCGCCCGTTCGTGTCCCCTGCGTAACGAGGCACCTGACGCACCTTTCATGGCATCGGTCGCTTCACGTCCGCGGTGATGTTGGCCGGTCCAACTGCGCCAGCCGCTCGACCGCCGCGGTGACGTGGGTGAGATATCGCTTGATCGCCGCTTGCACGGACGGCTCCGCGGCGTGGTCGGTCAGGGCCTGGACCAGGTTGAGCCGGCTGTCGGCCACCCAAGCCGAGAGGTCGGGTTCGCTCAACCAGCGCCCTTCGGTCCTCCACGTGCGGCTGACCATCCGGGGCCAGTCCTCGATGCTGCTGGGGTACTGGTTTGGTCGGCAAAGCCGGTTCTTGTCGGTGTCGTCGTCCCGGTGGGCCTCGACGAAGCCAATTAGCGCCGCGTTGAAGCAGGGCGAGAGGTGGCGCACCTGCTGGAGCACGATTCGACCAGGCTCGAAGATCGGTGTCGGGGGTACGTCGGCCAAACCGAGCGCCGTGCAGTCCACGTGAAGTGTCTCGGGACCCGTGCCGGTCTCGCCATGGTCGAGCACGATGCGATCCGTCTCGATCCGCCGCACGCGACCGAGCCTCACAACATCCTCGATCTGCCGCAGCGCATCGAGCTCGACCGAGCTCAGCATCGTGCCGCGGAACATCGTCGCTGGGCGGGAAGGGTCGATGCGCACGAGCCGCCCGGAGGCCTCGAGCCGCTCGAAGAGGCCGCCGAGGTTCGCCGCCCCGGCGCTGGCCTCGGCATCGAGGGAAACCCCCTCCATGGTCGCGCCGACCTGCTCCAGCGGCTGGAAGTGACGTCGGTCGTAGAACCACGCATCGCGCGGGCGAACCCAGCGAATCCGGTCAGGCTCGACGTCGTTGTCGAGGAGCCAGATGCACGCGTCCGCCGCTGTCTTTCCCGAACCGAGAATCACGTAGGAGGACGCCGTCGGCGAGGTCGCCGGCAGGTCGTTGACAGGCACGACCCAAGCGCCCGACGCCGCGTCGAATGGGGCGCTGTGGGTAGCCGGGATCGACCCTTCCAGGTATCGAGCGTCGACGAGCCTGCGGCGCACCGCGACCTCGTGAATCGCACCCGTGTCCAGGTCCCGGACCCGCTCACCGTCGCTCCCGCGACCAAGATGTTGGTGGCGGGTGAGAAAGCGGACACGTCCCGTACCGGTGAGCTGAGAGGCAGCCTCGGCGAAGTGCTCACAGACTTCCTCGCCCGTCGCCCGCTCGTAGTAGCCGGCGTTCTCGCCGACCTGGTCGACGCGGTCGTCGCCGAGCGCAAGCGAGTTCACGCCGTAGTACGCAGACGGCGTATGCAGGCGAACGAACGGGTACGCGTTCAGCCAATGACCACCCGCGGCTTGTCGTTGGTCGATCACGGTCACCTCCACGTTGTCCGCCTCGGCCACGAGCGTGTCGGCGAAGGCGAGCCCGCTCGCCCCGCCGCCCACGACCAGATAGTCCGTCTGCAGCACCATGCCGTTCCCCTGATCCTCGTCGTTGGCCCCAACAAGCACGATCGTTCTATTCAGCCGCCTGAGAATAGCACGGTCGTTCCTTTATACTTGCAGCGTGGCGCTGACCAACGCAACGCCGACAAAGGGCCAGCGGACCCGGGCAGCGATCCTCGACGAGGCTGCACGACTCGCGACCATCGACGGGCTCGAGGGCCTCTCGATCGGGCAACTCGCGCGTTCAACCGGGATGAGCAAGAGCGGCCTCTACGCCCACTTCGGATCCAAGCTCGATTTGCAGCTAGCGACGATCGAGGCCGCGCGCCAAACGTTCGTCGACGAGGTCCTGGTTCCAGCATTGCGCGCGCCCAAGGGGAGCGAGCGGTTGCTCGCCGCCTGCGAGGCATTCCTCTCCCACGTCGAACGCCGCGTGTTCCCCGGCGGCTGCTTCTTCGCAGCGGCCGCAGTCGACGTCGGCACCCGGCCGGGACCGGTACACGACGCGATCGTCGCCCAACGGCTCGACTGGTTGGCGCTCCTCGAGCGGCTTGCTCGAGAGGCAGCCGAACTGGGCCAGCTCGATTCCACCGCCGATCCCGCCCAACTCGCCTTCGAGCTTCAGGCGCTGCTCGTGGCGGCCAACACGTCATTCATTCTCCAAGGCGACCCGCAGGTCTTCGATTGCGCGCGCATCGCGATTCACACACGGCTGCTAACCACTGAACCGGCCACATGGCCGCTGCGCACCCGCGTCCTACACGCCGGCGATGTGGCGGGATAGCCTTCCCGCATGAGGGAAGTCATCCATACGACCAACGCCCCCTCCTCGCGGCTGTACAGCCAGGCCGTGAGAGCCGGACACCACATCTACGTGTCGGGCTTGGTCGGCATCGACGTGAACACCGCGAGCCCCGCCGGCTCAACGATTCAGGACCAGACGCGGCAGGCGCTCCTCAACTGCCAGGCCGTCCTGCGTGCAGCGGGTGCAACGCTCGAAGACGTCGTCGAGATCGGCGTGCTCCTGAGGAACCCGGCGGACTTCACAGGCATGAACGACGAGTACGCAACGTGGTCCCGGCCGAGCCGCCAGCCCGCTACGTCGCCAGGCTCGGCGTCGAGATACCCGAGGTCCTCGTCTCGATCCGTGTGACCGCTTTCGTCGGCTAATCCGATCGTCCGGTCAGCAGCGACCTCCACGCCGGACGACAGGCCGCATGCGACGCCTGCAACGCCAAGCCGAGCCACAACCGCCGCAGAGGCATGGCCAACGGGGCTCAGTGGACGCCAATCCAACGCCCCAGCACCACTGGAGGCTTTGCTCGGCGGCGCATGCTGCGATGCCGGAGTTCCTCTACAGGTGAGCGACATGGGGCGTACTCGCACTCCCGGAACTGCCAAGCAGCGGGTAGGCGCGACGCATCCTCGCCAGGGGCCGTCTGTCCGTGGGATAGGCGCATCGGTGAGGCTCGACCCGAGCTACAGGGCCGGCGAAACACCGGCCGATTGACGGGTCAAGACAGGGGGTTGGGATATGGGACGCGCCACTGCGATGGGGGTCTGTCTCACGGCGTGCGTCGCTGCGATCGGAGTCGCCTCGCCAGTCGCTTTCGCGGTCGCACCGGAATTCACCACGAAAAGCGCGATTGGAAACGTCCCGGCGGCCGCCGTGCCGTTTTCGATGACCTCGGGTGCCGTGACCCTTCAAGGTCAAATCAGCGCCTATAAAGTCCAGCGCGCCGCCAGCACCGGCGTCGGTGAAGCGACGGGGCCCAAAGTCACCAAGAAAGTCGTGATCGTCTTTAGCGGATGTGGAGTGCCGAGCCTCGGCTACTCATGTGAATACCGGGGCCCTGTGACCAAAGAAATCGAAACGGACGTCCTCGAAGGCGAACTGGCAACATCAACGAAAAACGTCCGGGCATCAGATTGTTCTCGGAAGCCCAAGGTCCCGGCCCCGGCAACGAACTCTTCACGTTCACCTGTGCGGGTGGGGCTGTCGTCGTGCCCGTGACTGCCTCCGTCATTGGCTACGTGACGGGTGCCAATCATTACACGATCGCGACGAACACAATCCCGACTTCTCTGAAACTGATCCACAAAGCGGTCGCGACGGGCCAACAGTACAAATGCTTCGTCCCGCCAGCCCCGCTGCGCTGTGAACAACTCAGCTGGGAAGTGGCCCCCGCGGACCCCCTCGACTAGCGGACCTCACCGACCAGTTTACGGTGAAGTCCAGTCCGCCGGGCAACCTGGGCGTCACGCTCTAGCGACGTACGCGTCGGCCACGGATACGACGGGCAGACGGTGTGCGGGTCAGCATCGGCCCCCGCACTGTCCGTCCGTTCCTTGGGGGGGGCTCTCCGGCGCCGCGTTCCAGAGGCGAGATATGGGGTCATGAGCGTCCGACCGCGCTGCCGTACTTGACGGCATCAGAGTCAGCTCGATACCACGAAGGAGAGCGGCCGGCTCGTGCTTCTTTAGCGTCAGGGTTCCGTAGCACCGCGGTCGCTTTCCCTGGCCCCCGCCCTCATGCGTCGCCTCCCGCCAGTCAGTAGCAGCCCGCGCCGCATCGGAGGCGTAGCATTGGACGCAGTCGCGCATCCGCTTGCGGCCTTTTGCCGTCGAACTCGACCCAAGGAGCGCATATGCCGATCCTCAGAATCGTCATCCGGCCGACAAGTCGAGAGACCTACGATGCGGTCATGGCAAAGATGGACCTCGACAGGCGGCATCCGCTCGGGCTTATCATGCACGGTGCGACCGAGGTCGACGGAGGAATTCAGATCGCGCAGGTATGGGAGTCGGAGGAGTACGCCCGCAGCTTTGAGCAGAACGATCTCACGCCCACACTTCGCGCGCTCGAAGTGCCGGCAGACGGCGAGGTGACAATCATGGAGTTGCACCACCTCGTCACGCCTTAGGACGGCCGTCCGCGACACCGCCGAAGGACGCAGCGTCGCCGTGCCGGAGCCTCGCGAAGACGAAGGACCGGTCAGCCGACCGATACGCGCTTCTAATGCTCACGATCTGCCACTCCTGCACGCCGATCCCCTGTGATCGGGGCAATCGGGTCATGCCCCCAAACTCAGCGAGTCGCCGGCGACGACGAAGCCCGCGGCGCTCGCCTTGGCGTGACATCGGGTGGACCGCGCCGCTCGACGCTCACTGGGTCGCCGGAGATCGGCGCCACACTCGACTCGGTGCCTCTCAGACCGGACCCGGCGGTCCTCGGTAGCGCCACCCTGAAGGCGGGCACCGTCCACGCGGTGAGCCCGGCGCCCACCGCGTGCAGCCTGTTCGCGGAGGCAGAGGCCAACGCGATCCTCGGCCCGGCAATCCAGGCGTCCACCAGCGACTCCTTCTCCTACGTCACGACCGGCAGCTCACCCCAGAACGCGTTGACACTCAGCCTGCGCCCAGCCTCACCACCGCCCAGGCCCTCCCGGGACAGGGAGCGCCAACGTAGCGGGGGTTCGGACTGCCGCTCCTCGTCCCCAGCGAGCGCGAGCGGGGCCATGATCTCGGCGCCCGCTTTGTCGGGGGACGAGGGGTCGTAATGCCTCGTGCGGCGAGTCGCTAGAGTCGCTTGGTGAGCTTCCTCGCTGGGGCTGATGCGTACGACCGTTTCATGGGCCGGTACTCGGTGCTGCTCGCCCCCCAGCTCGCTGCATTCGCCGCGGTCACGGCTGGTCAGCGAGTTCTCGATGTCGGCTGCGGTCCAGGCGCGCTTACCACCGAGCTGGTAAGGAGGCTGGGAGCAGACCTCGTTTCCGCCGTTGATCCGTCAGAGCCGTTCGTCTCGGCGGCCCGCGACCGTCACCCCGGCGTCGACGTGCGACTTGGGTCGGCCGAGCAGCTCCCTTTCGGGGATCAGGCATTCGATGGAGTTCTGGCGCAACTCGTCGTTCATTTCATGACAGATCCCATCACGGGGCTCAGCGAGATGGTGCGTGTCGCTCGACCAGGCGGTGTTGTGGCGGCATGCGTCTGGGATCACGCTGGTGGTCAAGGCCCGCTGAGCCTGTTCTGGAATGCGGCCCGAGAACTCGATCCGGAGGTCAAGGACGAGTCCCACCTTGCCGGTGCCCGCGAGGGCGACCTTGCGCGGCTGTTCCGCACCGCCCACCTACGCGAAATCGAGGAGACAGTCCTCACGGTCAGCGTCGAGCATCCGAGCTTTGGCGACTGGTGGGAGCCGTTCACCCTGGGCGTGGGACCGGCCGGCAGCTACACGGTCGCGCTCGACGACAGGGGGCGAGAACAGCTGCGCGAGCGCTGCCGCGAGGCGCTCCCAGCGGCGCCGTTTGCACTCCCGGCACGGGCTTGGGCAGCACGAGGCAGCCTGTAGGCCCGTCGTAACAACGCATCGTCGAAGCCCGCGGGCGGCGCCGCTGAGGCACCGCGCCTCCTTCATCCGAAAGCGAGCGCACAAGGGCATCCGTGCTGACGACCGCGTTGAAACAGGAGCAGGAGCCGGGATCACTGCTCGTGGGGCAGCTCCTCTCCCGCGGAAGCGGGAGCCGGCGCTACCGAGCGCATCCTGCGCGCCGCCTCGTGCGCCCGCTTCGGCAGCAGGTGACCGTAGACATCGGTGGTCGTGCTCGTCTTCGCGTGCCCGGCGAACGCCGCCATGAGCATGATGTCCTCGCCCTCGCCGATCGCGCTCGTGATCGCCGTGTGCCGCAGGTCGTGCAAGCGAACCGTCTCTGGCAATCCTGCGCGGTCTGCGTAGCGGCGAAACACTCTCGTGACCATCCGCGGATTCAGCGGACGGCCGGTGGCGCGCACAACGCCATCGCGGCCACGCTTGCGCTCGATCGTCGCGAGCACGGGCGCCTCGTCTCGGGTGTCCGCGGCGTCCCTGTGCAGCGCCTCCAGCACGGCCTGGGCGCGATCGAGGATCGGTACGAGCCTCTCCCCTGCCTCGGTCTTGGTCGTCAGGTCCGCCTGCGCCGGGTCGGCGTCGTTGCCGATGCTGCGCCGCACGTCGATCACCCGCTCGCGCAGGTCCACGTCACCCCACTGCAGCCCCCGACCAGCTCGCCGCGTCGCAGGCCCGTGTCGAGAGCGAGACTGAAGAACAGCCGCCAGCGGGCATCGTCGTGCAGCTCGCCGTCGCGGCCTCGCGAGGACTCGCGCAGGAACCGCTGCATCTGCACGGGGCTCAGCGCCGTGCCTCGCGCCCGGCGGCGCTGCTTCTGCCCCCGCTTGCGCGGAGCGGCGGCCGGGTTGACGGTGAGCAGCCCCGCGTCCTGGCCGAACGCGAACATCGCGTGCACGTGCCGGCGGATCTTCGCCACCTTCTCCTCGCTGAGCCCCTCCGCCCGCTTGCGGCCGAGCAGCGCCTTGACCATCTGGGTCTTGCAGTCGTCCACGCGCACGGCGCCAAGGGTCGGGGCGATGTGCTTGTAGAAGGTGCCCTTCTAGTTCGCGGCGGCGCCCGGCCTGAGGTTCGGCTGTACATGCTCGCGCAGCCACTTGCGGCCAAGCTCGAGCACCGTCATTGAGGTCGGGACACAGCTGCCCTCGTCCACATTGCTCTGCAGCGCCTTGAGCGCCTTCTCAGCCGGGCGTCGGCTGGCGCCCGCCGCCTTCTCGACGTGCTTCCAGGTCGCCTCCGGTGATGGGGTCGACGACTTGCGAGCGGGTGCGGATGTAGTAGCGGCCGCCACGCTGGCGGATGTGTCCGGACGCCATCAGCGACTAGCACCGATCACGCCGGCCAGTGGGCGCGGCGCATGTAGTCTGAGAGACGCATTGGAGAGCTAACCTCCGGTGCCGTGGGGCGGGCCGTTGGCGCGGCGCCGCCCCGATTTATGTGTGCCTCCATCATACGCCCCCTGTCAGCGATTTGGGGCGTTTTGCACGGTCGCTCCTGCGCGCGGCCAGGTGTCCGCGGGGCGTCCTCTGCCTTGTACTACGGATGGGGACAGGCCGACAACCACATAGCGTGGTTTGCGTGGCCCATCGGGTGCCCCGATGGGGAAGCGGGATGGAGCGCCTGCTTGGGCGCGGTCCCGGTGGGTCATCTACTGCTGACGCCGGCTCCCCTACGGGATACTGGCCGGGTGATGTCTGAGGAGTCCACGACCCCTGATCCGGTTGAGCTTGTGCGTAAGCAGGTTGAGGCGCTGGATCGGGGTGATTTCGACGGGGTGATGAGCAGCGTCGCCGAAGATGGGGTCTTGGACGGGCGCGCGGACTTGATCGAGGGTCGAGCAGCGATACGTGGCTTCCTTGAGGAGTGGTTCGGGGCCTACGAGGAATTGCACTACGAGCTCGAGGAGATTAGTCACCTCGGCGGTGGGGTTGTGTTTGCAGTGATGATGCAGGAGGGGCGTCTGGTTGGCAGCGATGGCCACGTTCGACAACGCGAGGGATGGGTCTACGTCTGGGTGGGAGGCTTGATCGCACGCCTTACGACCTCCGAGGTCGACGAGGCCCGTGCTGCCGCAGAACGCCTTGCGCAGGAACGAGGGTAGGCGATGTCGGCGAACCTGGACCTCGTGCGGTCGATCTACGCGGAATGGGAACGTGGCGAATTCAGCGCGAGGCCGCCGTGGGCCGATCCAGACATTGAGTTCGTGGTCCCCGACGGTCCCGAGCCAAGCACACGAACGGGCGTGGCAGCCGCTCCCGGCGTCGAAGCGTTCGTCGAGCTGTGGGAGGACCTTCGCTTTGACGCGGAGGAATACCGCGAGTTGGACGATGGGTCTGTGCTTGTCCTGAGCCGCATGAAGGGCCGTGGGAAGGGCAGTGGGGTAGAGGTGGACCAGCGCAGGGCGAGCCTGGTCCATGTCCGGGGCGACAAGGTCATCCGTTTAGCGCTCTATTGGGACCGCGACCGTGCTCTCGCCGACCTCGGACTTGCGGAGTAGGTGATATCTGGAGTGGACCCGCTTTCGCGGACAGCCGTGGGCTTTAGGCTAGTCGGTCGTTGTGGTCGTGCTTCTTCCTCTCTCGAACTCCTCTGGTGAGAGGTAGCCGAGAGTCGAGTGTCGTCGTTGTCGGGTGTAGAACGCCTCGATGAAGACGGCGGAGCTAAGGTCGCGTCTGCTCGGACATGACTGCCGGTGAACGAGCTTCTTCTCGATGGTCGCGAAGAAGCTCTCGGCGACGGCGTTGCCGTAGGCGTCTTGGATCCCATCGACACCGCGATCCCTGCGTCGCGTGCCTGCTGGCCGAAGCCGAGAGCGACGTATTGAGATCCCTGGTCGGAGTGATGAATGAGACCGGGCTCTCTGATGGGCGATACTGGGCTCGAACTCGCCTCTGGCGCTCAGGTAAGGCCAGATAGCCTGGTTTTACTGGCCTGCGGTGCTCTCAGATCAGCTCGGGTTCGCTCAAATTGCTACCAAGATTGCTACCAAGCTCCGTAAGTCGCAGCCGTAGCATCGAGAGCATGACGACACGCGCCCAAGCGGCTGAGAACGCTCTCGCCTCTGTGCACGCCGAGGGCCTCGATCCGGGTATCGCCGAGGCGCTGCTCCGTCGCTGGGCACGCGAGGAGCTGAGGGATGCGCAGCTAGACGACGCGGCGCGCCAGACCAGTACCGGCGAGCTACTTGCGCCGCAACGCGCACAGCCCCGAGCTAGTGCAGCGTTCCCGAAGTGGATTGTCGATTCACGGCGCTGAGAACGATCGCTCGCACGCCTGCTGTCGTCCCGAGCAGGCGCGCCGCTCGACTACCGACGCAACTGCTCTTGCCAGAGAGGGAGACGTGTCGCCCCTGGCTGCTAGGCACCGAAGTGACCTTCGAGCCAGTCGAAGATGCGTGCGTCACGGACGGCTAGTCCCATCGGCTCGCAGTGACGATGTGCGCCCTCCTCGACGGTGAAGCGCACGAGCTTCTTCTCGCCGGGCAGACGCTCGTAAAGCTCCTGTGACTGACCGGGCAGGAACTGGTCGTCGTCGGGATCGCAGATCAGCATCGGCGTGGTGATGTTGTTCACCTCATCGCAGAGCCGGTAGGCCGACACCGCCTCGAACAGGTCGTAACGGGAGCCGCTGGTGATCGCGTAGGGGCGGCCGCGAAACTCGAGCGCCGCGGCGGCCGCGGGGTTCGCGGCCTCGCTCTTGCTCACGGCTGCGTCGAAGGCGTCCTTCTGGCCGGTCTCGAGCAGCTCCCGCAGCGCGGCAGGGAGAGGCGCAAGCCATGAGCGTGAGATGTCGACGACGCCGCCGTCCGCTACGGCGGCGGCGAGCCGGTGCTCGAAGGCAACCGCGCGCGGTACCCAGAAGCCGCCCTGGCTGATGCCGATGACCGCCATCCGGTTGCTGTCGACATCCGCTCGGGCGACCATCGCGTCCACAACGGGGGTGAGCGCGGCCTCCCAGTCGGGACGAAACGGGATGCCCTGCTCGTAGAGCGCGTACTGCTGCCCTGGGCCGTCGAACGTCATCCAGTGGTAGCCGTGCTCGCCGGCGGCAGCGCCGCCGTGTCCCCACATCGCCGAGGTTGCGCTGTCGCTGCCGTTGTTCATGATCACGAGCGGTCGACGCTCACCCGGCTGCGCGTCGGGGGCGCGGAAAAAGTAGCCCTTGAGCGTCGTCCCCTCGTAGGGGATCTCGAGCCGCTCACCCGGTGCGGGCGAGAGGTCAACGACGTGCTCCCAGCAGTCGCGATGGCGCCGCCACGTCGCGAGCTCCCGCTCGTCGCTGAAGTCCGTCGCCTTTGCGGTGCAATACAGCGCGGTCGAGTAGTAGGTCGCCGCCCGCCGGTAGAACGAGAGGGCAGTGACCCGGCGCCCCGCGTGCCGAGCAGTTTCGCCCGCTCCGCATGCGCCGTCCGCTGTGGCGATCCACTCGCGTATCCAGGCGTCGGCGTCGCCGTCTGGAATGCGCTCGGCGGTCGCCAGCGACTCACCGATGTCCGTGTTCTGCCGGTAAGCGCCTCCGAGCACCATCTCGAGGCCAAACTGGAAGTCGTCGTCGCTGAAGAAATGCATCGTCATGCCTCCCCACCCTGCGTGAGGGCGTTCGAGAACTTCCAGGCCACGAGAACGAGCACGGCCGGGGTGACCCAGTTGAACAGGATGTTGGTGGGGCGGGTGTCGATCGCGCCGGCCGCGACGTGGAACGGGACCATCGCTGCGAACGTGAGTGCCCAGATCGTCGTCAGCCGCCGGTTGATCGCCTTGAACTTGGGCGAGCTCCACGCCTGCCGGGGAACTCGCTCGCGTGCGTATTGCTCCGTGAAGGGAACGAACAGCAGCGAGCCGAGTGCGATCAGCGCGAGCAACCCAGCGGCGATCGCCCGCGCGTAGCGCTCGAGCCAGTGGGCGACCGACGGGTCGACCAAGAACGCCGCGATCGTAAAGGCGGCGAACGTGAACACCGCGCTTAGCTCGAGGACCTTCGGCTTGCCGGCCTGGATGCCCGGACGGCTGACCCAGATCGCGATCAGCAGGGCGCCGATCGACGCGATCTTCAGCGTTCCGCGCTCCGCGACTACGGTGAATAGCAACCACGGGACGGCCGCCATGAGGAACCCCGAGCCGGCTGCCTTCTCCTTGCAGTTGGGGACTGCTTGGTTTGTGACTGCGCCAGCGTTGACCATCGTTGCCTCCGACTCCGATGTGGGTTTGTCGATGGGCGTATCCTCCATCCGCGGCGCCTCGATGTCGTACGTAGCCGGATACTGATCTTCAGGCGCGATCCGTACGCAGGGACGCGCCCAGGGCGAGTAGGCAGGTGGCAGATCCCGCGGCGGCCACGGCGGTCCAGCCGCCCGTGCGCCACAGGACCATCGCTCCGAGCGAGCCCGTAGCGGCGCCGAGGAAGTTACCGCTCATATACGCCGTGTTGGCACGGCTGCGCGCCGAAGGCGTGAGCGTGAGCGCGCGCGTCTGGTTGAGGATTCGCTGACCCTGTGTTCCAACGTCGATCACGACGACGGCCGCTATCAGCCATCCAAGCGAGCTGCCCGCTGGTATGCAGGCCAGCCATCCGGTGAGCATGACCGCCCAAGCGGCGGTGCTTGCGAGCGTACTTCTGCCGCTGTCGTGAAGTCGACCTGCTCGCCGGGCAACTGTGGTGCCCACGAGTCCGAGGGCGCTGAGCGCACCGATCTGGCCCGGCGTGAAATGGTAGTGAGGGGAGCTGAGCAGCAGCGTGGTTGCGGTCCAGAAGAGGTTGAAGGCGGCCATCGAGATGAAGCCGAACGCCATCACCCGCCGCAGCGAGGGCTGCGTGCGGACGAGGGCGGGGACGGATCGCAGCAGCGCCCGGTAGCCGGGGCATCGCCGTCCGCTGGAGCGCGGTGCTCGTCGCCATATGAGGACGGCTAGCAGCAGGTTCAGTGCAGTCGCGATCACGAAGACCGCGCGCCAGCCGAGCGCGTCTGCGATCAGGCCGCTGGCTGCCCGCGCGGCGAGGATCCCCGTCAGGAGACCGCTGACCACGGTCCCGAGTGCACGTCCTCGCGAATCCTCCGGGCTGAGATCAGCCGTGAACGCGATGAGGATCTGCCCCGACACCGTAGTCAGCCCGACCAGGAAGATGCTGATGAGCAGGAGGTCGAAGGAGGGCGCCAGCGCGCAGAGCGACAGCGCGGCGGCGGCGATCCCCATCATTGAAGCGACCAGGCGCCGCCGGTCGCGGACATCGCCGAGCGGGACGAAAAGGAGGATGCCGGCCGCGTAGCCGATCTGCGTGCAGAAGAGCAGCAGGCTCGCGGTCGCCGCTGTGAGGTCGAAGTCTCGGGCGATGACCGCGAGCAGCGGCTGGACGTAGTAGAGGTTCGCTACCGCGACCCCGGAGGCGATCGCGAACAGAGGGGTCGGCAGATCCCCGGTCTGACGGGGAGCGGGGGAAGGCAATCGCGGCAAGTGATCGCGAGAACGTCTCGCTGGAGGGCGGAATGCCCTCGGCTAGCCGAGGTGGCTCTGGAGCCAGTCGAAGATACGGGCGTCGCGCAGCCCTGTGGCCATCGGCTCGCAGTGGCGGTTGGCGCCCTCGGCGGCGGTGAAGCGAACCAACTGCTTTTCGCCCGGCAACCGCTCGTAGAGCTCCTGCGGCTGGCCGGTGAAGAACTGCTCGTCGTCGGGATCGGTGATCAGCAGGGGGGTGCTGATGTCCTTGATCTCGTCTCCGAGTTTGAAGTTCTCGACGGCCTTGAAGAGGTCATAGCGCGATCCGCTCGTGACCCCATATGGATGTCCGCGGAACTCGAGCACGGCGGTGACCGCTGGAGATTCCTTCTCGGCCGCTCGCATCTGAGCGTCGAAGGTGTCCTTCTCGCCGGCGTCGAGGAGTTCTCGCATGGCTGGCGGGATCGCCTGAAGCCACGCGCGGGTGATGTCCACGGCGCCCGTGTCGGCGACGCCCGCTGCCAGGCGGTGCTCGAAGGCGAGCGCGCGCGGCACCCAGAAGCCCCCTTGACTGACGCCTATGACCGCGATCCGCTCGCTGTCCACGTCGGCCCGGCCGACGAGCAGGTCAACCACGGGAGTGAGCACAGTCTCCCAGTCGTGGCAGAACGGGATTCCCTGGTCGTAGAGGGCAGACTGCTGGCCGGGGCCATCGAAGGTCATCCAGTGATAGCCCCGCTCGGCGGCCGCGGCGCCGCCGTGGTCCCACATCGAGGAGGTCGAGCCGTCGCTGCCGTTGTTCATGATCACCAGCGGGCGCGGCTCCCCGGCCGCTGCATCGGGCGCGCGGAAGAACCAGCCATGCAACGTGGTGCCCTCGTAGGGGATCGACAGCCGCTCGCCGGGAGCGGGCGAGAGCTGGACGGTGTGCTCCCAGCATTCATGTTGACGCCGCCAGGTCGCGAGCAGCCGCTGTGCTCCGAAGTCGCTGGCCTTCGCGGCGCAGTAAAGCGCCGTGGAGTAGTACCTAGCCGCTCGCCTGTAGAACGACAGGGCCGTTGCCCTGCGCCCGGCATGCCGGGCGTGCTCGCCGGCATCAAAGGCGCTCGTAGCGGTGGCGCTCCACTCACGGATCCACGTATCGGCGTCGCCGTCGGGGATGCGCGCGGCGGTGGCCAGAGCCTCCCCGACGTCCGCCGACTGGTGGTAGGTCGCGCCCAGGACCAGCTCGAACCCGAACTGGAAGCCCTCGTCTTCGAACACCTGCATCTCTTTGCCTCCGTTGATCGCGTTGCAGCTCGAAGGCAAGCTCGCAGCGCCAGCCGCAGCGGTCCTACGTATGCGGCTACTGATCTTCGCCATGCGGCTACGCAGACGCACCGCCTCGCCACGGTGGGCAGGCGGGCAGCGAGGACTGGATTGGAGCTACGGTTTCGCGATGGCGGGTGCGCGCTCCGATGCGACGCTCACGTGGCCCCTCGTGGGCCGGCAGGGTGAGCTCGCGCAGATCCTCGAAGCCCGCTCCGTGGGAGCTACTGGAGCCGTCATCAGCGGCGAGGCGGGAGTTGGCAAGACGCGGCTGGCGCGACAGGCCATCCTCGACGCCGAGGCCGCGGGAGCCTACGTCGCGTGGACTCGCGCGACCCGTAGCTCCTCCCCGATCCCGCTCGCGGCACTCGGCACCCTGGTGCCGGCGGGCACTCCTGCCGGCGAGGACGCCGGCCTGGTACAGACCATCACCGCCGGCCTGCGCGCGCAGGCCGGTACGCGGGAGATCGTGCTCGGCGTCGACGACTCCCATCTACTCGATCCGGCCTCGGCGACGGTCCTCCTGCACCTGGCAGAGCACGACGTGGCCTTCGTCATCGCGACCACGCGGACAGGAGCTTCGTCCCTTGACGCCATGACGGCGCTGTGGAAGGACGCGGGCGCCATTCGCATCGAGCTTGGGTCGCTTGGGGAATCCCAGATGGAGGCGCTCGTCCAAACGGCCCTCGGAGGTCCACTCGAGCGCGGCGGACACCGCTGGCTGGCGCGGACGAGCGCCGGCAACATCCTTTACGCGCAGCAGCTGCTCGCTGGGGCGATCGACAGCGGCGCGCTCGCCCAGTCCAACGGGATCTGGCAGCTGACAGAGCCACCGCCGCCCAGCCCCTCCCTGCGCGAGCTGATCGCCGAGCGCATGGGCGCCCTGACCGATGCCGAGCGCGCGGCGCTGGAGCTCGTCGCGCTGGGAGAACCGCTCGCCGTCGCCGAGGCGCGAGGGCTCCTCACGGCGGACACACTCACGGCGCTCGAGAGCAAGCGACTGGTGGTGGCCGAGCCCACAACCGACGGCGCCGGCGAGCTGCGCGTCGCGCAGCCGCTGTATGGCGAGTCGGTCCTCGTGGCGATGCCCGTATCGCGCGGCAACGCGCATCGCGTTCGCCTCGCCGAGCTCGTCTCGGCGCGTTCCGCGCGCTCCCCGGCTCACGAGGTACGCATCGCACGATGGCTCATCGAGGCAGGCGAGCCCGTGGCGGTGGCCACCCTGCTCGACGCCGCCAGGGCTGTCAATCTCGCCGGCGCCGAAGGCGGAGAGGACTTTGCACAGCGTGCGCTGGCTGCCGGGGCGGGAGCCGAGGCGAACATGCTGCTCGCGTCGGCCCAATACGTTCACGGGCGAGCATCCGAGGCGGAGGCCGCGCTCGCCGAGGTGGAGGGAGAGATCGCGGACCCCGACCGCGCGCTCGCCTACCTCCGCGAGCGAGCGGCGATCCTTTACTGGGGTCTCGGGCGCGGAGAGGAAGCCGTGCGGCTTCTCGACCGTGCACTGGAATGGTGGCCCGAGGAAGGCTGGCAGAAGCAGGTCGGCATGCTGCGACTTCATTTCGCGGCGCTCAGCAGTCCGCCGGGCGTGATGGCCGCGGAGCTCGAGAGGGCCCTGGCAGCTGGGGCGCCCGATGAGGCGACACGCTGGTTGAAGCGCGCCCTCACTGCCGACAGGTTCTGGGCCGGACTGGTCCGCGAAGCCGACGCGATGCTCGGCGAAGTCCCCGAGCTCCCGCTTCGTGGCGAGCTGGAGTTCCTCGAGTTCGCCACCATCGCGACCATCGGCCTGGCCTCCGGCTGCGATCTTCCCGGCCTCGAGCGAGACATGCGCGCTGCCTTCGAGTCGGCCGCCGACGCAGCCGACCACGCCGCCGCGGGACTGGCGGCGATGACCGTGGCGGCATCCAACTATCTCGCCGGCCGGCTGCTGGACTGCGGCCGCTGGATCAACGAGGCGATCGCGCAATCCCGGCGACAGGACCCCTTCGGCGTTCGCCTGATGGCACGGTCGCTGCAGGCCGGGACGTTCCTCGCGCTTAGCGACCACGAACGGGCGATAGCTGTGGCGCGGGAGCTGCAGGACGACTATGGGGACGCGGCTGCGCCGCAGAGCGGCGGACCTGCTTCCAGGCGCGGCTTCGGCCCGTGGCTCGCGCGCGGGCGGGCCTGCGGGAAGCTCGCGGAAGCAGACCCACCGGCGGCGCAGGCACTCCTGCTCGACGCGGCGCGCGATCAAGAATGGGCTCCCGTCTACGCCGCCGAGCTGACCTACGAGGCGATGCGTGCCGGCAAGCCCGCCCGCGAGCTGTCGCAGACGCTCGGCGAGCTGGCTGAACGGTGCGACGCGCCGCTCACCCACGCCTATACGGCGCACGTCGCCGCGCGCGCCAGCGGCGATGCCACCGCGATGCTGGATGCAGCCGAGACGTTCGCCGCCCTCGGCGTCACGCTCTACGCATCGGAGGCAGCCGCACACGCCGCCGCGGCCTTTGCCTCCGAAGGACGCCAGGACAGCGCACGCCGAGCAGCAGCCCGCAGCCGCGAGCTCCAGGTCGACGGCCAGGGCATCGAGGCGATGTCAATCGAAGGTGTCGATCGCGCGGAGATTGAGCTCACGCCACGCGAGGCACAGATGGTGGAACTCGCCGCGCGCGGGCTCACCAACAGCGAGATAGCCGAAAAGCTCGTGCTCTCGACGCGCACCGTGGAGACCCACATCTACCGCGCAATGCGCAAGCTCGGGGTCAACAACCGCAAAGACTTCCGACCAGGCCATCCGGGCAGTTGAACTTTAGGCAAGCGAACGTCTCGCACTCGAACTTCACGCAGCTCCCTCGGACGAAGAGCGGGTGTGCGAGCGATCGTTACCGGCGCTGCGGATCGACAAGCCCCCCTCGGGAACGCTCCAGTAACTCAGGTGCTTTGCCGGCAAGTCAGGCGTGCGCGAGGGCGCGCATCTGGCGCACCGGGTGACGCCCCAGACGACTCAACGTCGCGTAGGACGAAGGGTGCCCATGCGTTCGGGGCGCGACGCTGACGGGCACACGGCCCGTGAGCCGGTCGATCACGCCGCGGCGCAGCGGCACCAGCAGCAGCTCGGTGTCCTCGCCGACAAGGACGGTCGCCTGCCCTTCGATTAGGTTGCGCCACAGAACGTCGTCGGTCCACTCCTCATCGCTGGGAACGAACGCAACATCCACCGGGTAGCCGAGATCATCGTCGCTACGCGACGCCGCCATGAACAGCTCATCGGTCTTGTCGGTGATCTCGCTCATTGCATGTGCTCCCAAGCGTGAACGATATCGCGCCAGTCGCGCAGCAGCTTGAGTTCGGCGGCATACATCGCATCGTTTACCGGGCCGTACGTGACGGTGGGAGACTGCTTCTCCAGGCCGACGTATGTGTGCTCGTGGTGCTCGCTCGGATCGTGGGCGTTGTCGAACGTGCGCACCGTGCGCCAGCGACTGTCCCGCAATACGAGGAGCACGATCGCGTACTCGATGGGGTGCTCGCTCGAACGCTCTACCACGAGCTGCACATCGGAAGCCAAGAAGCGGCGTCGAGTCCGATCCTTAGGCATCTTTGAGCGCCGTCACGTCGTCTGCGAGGCGAGCGGTCGGCTGCTGCCACCCGACCCAAAAGCCGCCTCCACAAATGCCGACTCGTGTGAGCCGTCCTGGGTTTGACGGAGACTTCGATGCCAGGTTTTGGCTGGCTGAGGGAGAAGTCTCCGAGCATGCCAAGAGCGAGGAGGTACCCCGAGGAGTTGTTGGGGCGCGCGACGAGGCTCGTGCTCGAGTCTGGGCGCCCGATCGCGCATGTCGGCCGGGACCTGGGCGTCGCGCCTGAGACGCTGCGCAAATACGTCCGGCGGGTCGAAGCGGACGAGGGCCGGCGCAAGGACGTGCTGAGCAGCGAGGAACGTGACGAGATCAAAAAGCTGCGGCGCGAGAACTTCGAGCTGCGCCGAGCCAATGAGATCCTGAAGGCCGCGAGCGTGTTTTTCGCGGGCGAGCTCGATCCACACCGTCCGAAGTGAGCGCGTTCATCGAGGAGCACCGCGCCCGTTTCGGGGTCGAGCCGATCTGCGAGACCTTGGGCGTGTCGGCGTCCGCCTACTACGAGCGGGCCTCGGGGCGACGCTCCGCCAGGGCGCTTGAGGACGAGCGGCTACTCGCGAAGATCACAGAGCTGCATGAGGCGAACTATCTGGCCTATGGCTCACGGCGAACGTGGAAGGCGCTGCTGCGCTCTGGTGAGCAGGTCGGGCGCAGCCGCCTCGAGCGGCTGATGCGCCAGGCCGGGTTGCAGGGCGCCAAGCACCGCGGCAAGCCATGGCGAACTACCCGCACCGATCCCTCGGCGCTGCGCAGCCCCGATCTCGTGCAACGCGACTTCGAAGCGTCGCGGCCTGATGAGCTGTGGTTCGCGGACTTCACCTACTTACGCTGCTGGGAGGGCCTCGTGTTCTTCAGCTTCGTGATCGATGCCTACAGCCGCCGGATCGTCGGCTGGCAGTTCGCGAGCCACATGCGCACCACGCTCGTGCTCGACGCGCTGCGGATGGCGCTGCACCAGCGAGCACCAGGAGCCGACGTCGCGCTCGTGCACCACAGCGATGCCGGCAGCCAATACACCTCGATCGACTACACCCAGACCCTCAACGATCACGGCGTCCTCGGTTCGATCGGATCAGTGGGCGACGCCTACGACAACGCCCGCGCTGAGAGCTTCGTCGACAGCTCCAAGACCGAGCTCATCGCCGACCGCGTCTGGGCATCCCGCTCGCAGCTCGAGCTCGCCGTCGTTGAGTACGTCGCCTGGTTCAACAACGAGCGCTTGCACGAAGCCCTCGGCGACCGGCCACCCCGAGAAATCGAGGACCTCTACGCTGCGAAAAGCAGACCAACCACACCCATCAACTGAATGTTGGGAACCTACAAACCTGGTCTCCGTGGAACCCAGGGCGGCTCAGACCCCTTTTGACCTCCGCCATTCGGACCCCAGGCAAACAAAAAGCCCTGCATTAGCAGGGCTTTTGTGAGGTGGGCGATACTGGGCTCGAAACAACAGCCAAAGCCCGGTTTGAGCAGATCTCCAGCAAATCCGGGGCTGTCAGCTCGCTCAGATGCTCTGAGGTTCTCTCAAATTGGTGCCTTGAATGGTGCCTTGGGATTCTCAGCCGCCACGCCGAGGCCGGAGGTGTCCGGGCCGAAGGCCGCCGCGACGAGGTTCGCATCCTCGATCCCAGGCGCGTAGTCGACGTAGCGTTCCGTTGTCTCGGTGTCTCCGTGTCCCATCCACTCCTGGAGCGTGCGCATCGGAGTACCGGCTTTGGCCATCTGGGTGCCGAAGGTGTGCCGCAGATCGTGGAAGCGGTGTGACGTGTCGAGCCCGCCAGCCTGCCTTGGAGACGACGAGGTGCGTCTGAACTCCCGCGTCGCGTGCCAGCTGCAGCGCACGGACTCCGTAGACGATTCCGCTCGCGCCCGTGATTCCAATGACCAGCCGGTGCCGCGTCATGCTTCCTCGGCGAAGGAAACGATCGCCTGGCTGACCGCGTCCGGTTTCGTGATGTAGGCGGAATGTGAGCCGTTGACATGGGTGACGGCCTGCACCCCCGCGTCGATGTGCATCTTGTGCTGTGCGGCTGGCGGAACGGCCTTGTCTTCGGTCGTCTCGATGTAGAAGCGCGGCACGTTGGCGAATCCTCCCGAGAGCGTGACGGGTGTTCCGCTGGGCTCGAGGTAGTCGACCTGGGTCCGCGCGCTCGCCCATGCGAAGTCCTCGTCGGACGCGTCAGCCAGAAACACGTCGCGCAAGCCCTCGGGCTTGATCGACGAGATCCCCTTCTCCGCCTCGATCACGAGGTATTTGGGAAGCAGCGAGTCCGCGAACCCCGCTTGGCCCTGGGAGAAGTCAGAGATGCTCGTCCCGCTCGGCAGCAGAAACGCCGAGATGTAGACAGCCGCCTTCACCCGCTCGGGTCGCTGGTCGCTAGCCAGTGCGATCACCGTCCCGCCCATCGAGTGGCCGACCAAGATCACCGGCTCTGACGCTGCGTCGATGACTGCGAGGGCGGCGTCCACGTAGGACTGTTGATGTATGTCGCTCGCAGGCGTCGGGTCATCGTCATCCCCGGGATAGCTCACGACCGCCGCCTCGTGCCCGGCGTCGCGGAGCCGCTCGACGATCCGATCCCAGCTGGCGGGGGCGTACCACGAGCCGTGGCAAAGGACGAACGTGCTCATCTCCAACTTCCTTTCGTCACGGGCATTTGTGGGGCGTTGCGGCGCGAAACAGTTGGCTCTTGGGTCGCGCCTCTCCGTCGCGCCCCCGCCAGACCCGCGAGCGCGGCGAGGACGATGACAAGGGCGGCGTAGACGCTTGCCGTGTCTCGGAGGCCGTATTTCGTCACCGCGAGGCCGGCGGCCACCGCGGGCACGCTGAATGCCAGGTAGCTCACGAGGTAGACGACGGACAGCAGGCCTGCTCGGCTGTCGGGAGGTGCTAGCGGTGCCAGTGTTCGCAGGATCCCTGCGAAGGCAGGCCCGAATCCGAGCCCCGCGACGGCCGTACCAGCGAACAGCAATCCGGCACTCGACGTGCGAATCCCGACGAGTGTCACCGTGACGCCGAGGGCGAACACGCTCGTGCCGAGCAGTACCGCGCGGCGCCCGGTCAGGTCGCGTGCGAGTGCCGCAGAGGCTGCGGTCGCCGCACATAGAGTCGCTGGAATGAGTCCGCCGAGGATGTGCGACTGGCTGTGAAGGAGCAGCACCGCGAGGCTCGGCCCGAGCGACAGGTACAGAGCCGCCAGCGCCCAGGTGGCCACCAGCCCGGGGCTGAGAGCGAGGAACGGGCGGCGTGCGGCTCCCGGAATCCGGACCTGAAAGCGCAGCGCGCGCCAGGGCTGAGGCCGGGCGCGGACCGTCTCCGGCACGCGCGTGGCGACGAGCGCAGCGGCCAGCGCGATGGCCGCGAGCTGAATCCAGAACACCAGCCGCAGCGGTAGCGGGGCGACCTGGACGATCACGCCGGCACCGAGCGCACCGATCGCGAGCCCGGCCGACGGGGCGACGGCGGCCGCCAGGGAGCCAAACGTCGTGCCCTCCGGCTGCAGGTCGATCAATGCGGCGCTCAGAGCGCCGGTTGCGATGCCTGTCGCGAGGCCCTGCACGATGCGTGCCCCGTACAGCGCCTCGACATCGTGCGCGAGGAGGAAGAGGACGCATGAGACCGCCTGCACGCCGAGCGCGAGAAGGACCACGGGGCGGCGCCCTGCCCGATCTGAGAGCGAGCCGGCGACCAGCAGGGCGCCCAGCAGCGCGATCGCGTAGACGGCGAAGATCGCGGTCAAGGTGCCGGCGGAGAACCCGAATCGTCCTTGGTAAACGACGTACAGCGGGCTTGGTGCGCTGGCGCCGAAGAGGAACAGCGCGAGGGTCCCGGCCATGACCCAAAAGGCCGCGCTCGGACGCGAGGAGCGCTCCGCGCGAGCGGGCTCGCTGACCGTGGCACCTCTCAGCAGGGGTCGGCCTTCGACCCGCTGTGATCGCGTGGCAGTTGCTGGCCGCACGCCCTTAGCGCCCGAGAGCCTCGACGATAACCTCGGCGGTCTCCGCGCCGCTGAAGTTCTGCTGGCCTGTGACGAGGTTCCCGTCGCGGATCGCAAAGTCCTTCCACAGGCCGGCCTGTACATAGTTGGCGCCGAGCTTCTTCAGCTCATCCTCGATACGCCAAGGCATCACGTGCTTGTCGCGGTCGAGGGCGCCCATGTCCCACACGGCCTGATCGGAGGCATCCTCCTCGATGTTTGCGAATCCCGTGACGGTCTTCCCGGCAACCAGTGGCGTGCCGTCGGAGAGCTTGGCGTAGCGGAGGATCGAGGTGCCGTGGCAGAGCGCAGCGGTGACCTTCCCGGACTCGTAGAAGTCGCTGAACTTGCGCTGAAGGTTCTCGGCCTCCTCGAACGTGAACATCGGACCCTGGCCGCCCGCGACGACGAGCGCGTCGTAGGCGTCGACGTCGAGGTCGTCGACCTTTTTGGTGTTCTGGATCAGTTTCACGAACTCCGGGTCGTGCTTGTAGCGGTCGTCGCCAAGCTGATCAGGGAGGCGGGGTACGAGCCCGTCGATCTCGGCGGGACAGCCGGCTGCGCCGTCATGGAGGCGCCGCGCCGCTCCGGGGCGGTGTACGGCGAGGAGTGGCGCCTACCTGCGGCGCTCGCGGTGGTCGAGGCCGTGCGGGAGGGTCGCCCGATCCCCGAGACGCCGACCTACCACGAGGTGGCGACATGACGGTCCCGGTGTCCGGTGCGACGGGCAACACCGGCTCCGAGGTGCTTCGCCAGCTGCGCGTGGCGGGCGTGGCGGTTCGCGCGATGACCCGCAGCGCCGAGTCGGCACAGCGGCTGCGCGACCAGGACCTAGAAGCGGTCGTCGCGGACCTCGCCGACCCGGCAAGCCTTCCACGCGCGCTCGACGGCGTCGACGCCGTCTACGTGGCAAACCCGGCGTCGCCTCAGCTGCCCGAACACGAGGGAAACCTCGCGCTCGCAGCGCTCAACGCGGGAGTGGGCCACCTCGTCAAGCTGTCGGTGATCGGCTGCTCCGCTGACTCACCGATCACGTTCGGTCGGATGCACCACGAAGCCGAGCAGGCGATCCGCGCGTCGGGCGTGCGCTGGACGATGGTGCGTCCCAATGGCTTCATGCAGAACACCCTCGCGTGGGCAGGACAGATCGCCGGGGGAACGGTCTACGGGCCGGTGATGGACGCGCGCTGGTCGATCGTCGATATGCGCGACATCGCCGCCGTGGCGGTGGCTGCGCTCAAAGACCCTGATTCGCATGCAGGTGAGGCCTACACGGCCACTGGGCCAGAGGTCTCCTCGCCGCGCGAGCAGGCCGCGATCCTCGCCGAGCTCCTCGGACGCGACATCGCCGTCCAGGAGGTCCCGATCGAGCAGGCGATGGAGTCGATGATCGCGGGCGGCTGGCCCGAGTGGGCCGTCGATCGCATGGGCGAGCTCTTCGAGCTCTACGCCGACGGTCTGGCTCAGCAGATCAGCCCGGACATCGCCTCGGTGACGGGCAGCCCAGCCCGAAGCTACCGTCAGTTCGCCAGCGACCACCTGGAGGCGTTCGGCACTTGAGCACCGAGAGGCTGCAGACGCTCGCCGATGGCATCTTCGCGATCGCGCTGACCCTGCTTGTCCTCTCACTACCGATCCCGAAACGCTCAACGGACCTAGCCCACGACCTTCTGGAGCAGTGGCCGTTCTACGCGGCCTACCTGATCTCGTTCGTGACCATCTCGATCGTCTGGATCAACCACCACGCCCTCATGGACGGAGTCGTCAAGACCGACCGGACGCTGATGGAGCTCACGCTCCTACTGCTGCTGTTCGTCGCCCTCGTGCCGTGGCCGACAGGCCTGATCGCCGAGTATTTGCGCAGCGCACACCAAAGCTCGGCGGCGGCCGTCAACTACGGCGTGGTCATGATGCTGATGGCGAGCTCCTTCACCGCGATCTGGCTGTGGCTCGCTCGCTCTGAACATCTCGCGCATCCGACCCTACGGAGCCGGATCCCCGTGGCGATTCGCCGCTCGCTCGTGGGCCCCGCCATGTACCTCTGCGGCACCCTGATAGCGCTAGTCAGCGCCCCCGCCGCGTTCGCGCTATTCGCCTTCGCCGCGCTGTTCTTCGCCCTATCCGGCCGCGCGGCTCGCATCCAGCGAGAGACCGCTGTCGGATGAGCACCCACGCCGTCCACATCGCCCGCGACCACTGCCTCGCACCGGAGCGGGTAGACGCGCCGATCTACGGCGGGCGCTACCGCAAGCTGTTTCCCGACCTTACGGCGCTCATCGTCGACGAGGCCTCGCTACACGCGCTCGGGCGTCCCGGCGGCCCCTGCGACGCGACGGCGGACCCGCACGAAGACCCCGACTCCTCGGTCGCGGCGGTCTGGCCTTTCTTCGGCCAGTTCATCGCGCACGACACAACAGCCGACCGCTCCCCACTCGGTCACCGCGCCAACCCTGAGCATGAACCGCCCCGGGAAAGTTGGAGGCCTTGATCTGACGCCTTGGGGGAAGTCCACACGCACGACGGAATGACCTCGTGGTGTCCGCGGAGATCGGCGTCAGAGCGGCTTTGAACGACGGGATGGAGGCCGACGCCGTGGCCGCTTCGTCGCACGTCCCCGTCAGGCCACCGCTGGCGTCTTGGCCTGGGGTGACGGTTGTGACTGGGCGTCGGCGGTTGTTAGTGGCGCGGCGATGCTCTCGAGGCTTTGGCGCTCCGCCTTGACCCCGAAGACGAGCTCCGCTAAGCCACCGAGGATCATCATCACCGCGCCGACGCTGAGTGCGAGGAACACCTGCTCATAGCTTCCCGTGTTGATCATACGACTGAAGATCTGCGGCCCGATAACACCTCCGATACCTGTGCCGACCGCGTAGAAGACCGCGATGCAAAGTGCACGCGTCTCGAGCGGAAAGATCTCCGAGACAGTCAGGTAGGCCGCGCTGGCACCGGCGGAGGCGAAGAAGAAGACGACACAGCAGCAGGCTGTGAACGTCACATCGGTCAGCTGGTGTTCGCGGAAGAGCAGACCGGTGACGATCAGTAGGACTCCGGAAAGCAGATAGGTGCCGGTGATCATCGGTCTGCGCCCAACGCTGTCGAACAGCGGGCTGAGCAGCAGTGCACCGGCGAAGTTCCCGGCGGCGAACACGGCAAGGTAGTACGGCGTGTTACCGGATGGGGTGTGGAAATACAGGCTCAGCACGTTGCCGAATCCGAACAGGATCGAGTTGTAGAGGAACGCCTGTCCGATGAACAGCGCCAACCCGAGAATGCTGCGCCGGGGATACATGGTGACGACCGACCGCACGATCACGGGCAGGGGGATCGTGCGCCGCTGGCGGACCTTCAACGGCTCCTCCGTCGGCTCCGGCAACGGTTCCCCACTCTGTTGCTCCACCTGCTGCTCGATTTCGGCGACTATCTTCTCCGCCTCCTGCTCGCGTCCGTGTATGAACAGCCAGCGGGGGCTCTCCGGCACGTGCCGACGGACGAGCAGGACGCCGAGTCCGATCACGGCTCCCAGCACGAACGTCAGCCGCCAGCCGACGTCTGCGGGGAAAATGCTGGTGTTCAGCATCAGCACCGCCAAGAGCGAGCCGCCGATCCCTCCGAGCCAGTAGCTCCCGTTGATCGAGACGTCGACGCGACCACGGCGCTCCTTCGGGATCAGCTCGTCGATGGCGGAGTTGATGGCGCTGTACTCGCCGCCAATTCCCATGCCCGTCAGGAACCGGCACGCGAAGAACCATGCAGGTGAGAACGAGAACGCGGTCAGGACCGTTCCGAGCAGATAGATCGAGAGCGTCAGCATGAACAGTCGCTTGCGCCCGAAGCGATCCGTCAGCTGCCCGAAGATGAGCGCCCCCACACACGCGCCCGCTATGTAAAGCGAGGCGGCCCATCCAGAGATATCGGCCGCCGTGAGTCCCGCGCCTGCACCCGGTTCGCCGAGGCGGCTGGAGATGGAGCCGACAACGTTGACCTCCAGCCCGTCCAGGATCCAGGCGGTACCGAGCCCCGCCACGACCATCCAGTGAAAACGCGACCACGGCAGCCGGTCCAGTCGCGCGGGGATCCGTGTCTCGATGGTCCCGGTCTCCGCGGGCTCCATGTCGGCTAGCTCCGGGTGGCGATTGCGCCGCCGTCCGCTGCGGGATGCGTTCCCTCGGCGAACTCCTCGACGATCTTGGCGCAAAAAGCCGGGAGATCGTCCGGCTTGCGGCTGGACACGAGGCCCTCATCCACGACGACCTCCTGATTGATCCAGGTCCCGCCAGCGTTCCGGATGTCGGTCTGCAGAGAAGGCCACGAGGTCAGCGTGCGAACGCGGAGGAGATCGGCCTCCACAAGCGTCCACGGGCCGTGGCAGATGACCCCGACGGGCGTGCCCGCGGAGAACGCTCCCTGGAGGAATCGCAGGGCACTCTCCTCAGTCCGCAACTGGTCCGGGTTCGCCACTCCACCGGGCAGCACCACGCCGTCGTAGTCATCAGGGTCGGCGTCCTCGAGGGTTCTGTCGACGGTAAACCTCGAGCCCTTCTCGAGATGGTTGAAGGCCTGCACGGTGCCGCTCTCGGGTGCTATCAATTCTGGGGTGCCGCCGGCCTGCTCGACGGCCTTCCACGGGCCAGTGACCTCAACCTCCTCAACACCCTCCTGCGCGACCAGAAACGCAATCCTCTTGCCAGTCAGCGGCGCCATCGTGGAGCCTCCTTTTGGGGTCGATGCCGAGTTGCAATCCAGTTCTACCCGCGTCCCCGAACGCCTAAAACCCCCGGCCGACGGGATCTGAAACCGGTGGCCTGTCGCCTGGCTTGTCCGCGCCGGCAGACCGTTTCGCTTCGAGGCGTGCCCGCCGCCGTAGTGGCAGCACGAACCACAGCGATAGGAACGGGAGCGCACCAACGATCACAGTCACCACACCAGCGAGCTGACCAAACAGCTTCGTTGCCACTAGTAGAAGCGCTCCACACATCGCGATCGCGAGAAACGCGAGCCCCGCGATCACCATGCGGTTAGACACCAGCACGAGATGGCGCTTGTCATCGTGACGAAAGAGGAAGCGGTGGTGCGCCGACGGAGCGATCGTGCACGCAGCCGACAGCGCTGCGCAGGCCAGCGTCGCGAAATATACGCTGCGCTCGAAGCCGTCAGCGTGCACGAACCCGGCGTCGTACGGCACGACCAGCAGGAACGCGAACAGCACCTGCACGCCCGTCACGACCACCCGCAGCTCGCCGGTCAGCTCCTCTAGATTACGGTCCCAACGTTCGAGGCCGGTCTCATCCCGCCGCGGGCGAGCCGTTGGCCCGTCGCGACCATTGCGGGTTGGATGCGAGGCAGCGGTCATCGTGTCGCGAATGCTTGGATCCGCGGTTCGAAGGAGGAACCGCTCAGCGCGCGTTGCGCTTGAGTGTGTCGCGTGCGTTTCCGACTGCATTCTTCGCTTTACCCGCGAGCTCCTCTGCGCCTCCCCTTGCCTCGGCTCCCGGACGGCTGCTCTCGCGACCTACCTGCCGCTTGGCTCGGCCTTTGATCTCTTTGGCCTTTCCCTCGATGCGCTGCATCCGGTCGCCCATTGCGTCTCCCTCGTCTGCCGTTTGCCAGTTGCGGGATGTATTTACCCACTGAGGCGTCCGCTAACCTGTAGCACGGCCCTCATCGGATCCTCCTATCGCACCCTCGCGGCCTTCGGAACGCTCCAGCATTGCGGGAGTGGTCACTCGGGTGGCGCGCCCGCGATCAGCGCGCTCGGACGGTGGCGCACAAGGCGGACGACCTCTAAACCGGGACCGACAATCCTGGGAACGATTGACAGTCGGGCGGGAGTTCCCATATAACCGCCCCATTGGCAGCGGGATTCGGTCGCAGTGCTTAGGATTAGACTGAGTGTCTGTGATGTTGATGCAACGGCAACACGCCGGCTTGGTGCGTTGAGAGGGATGGGGGCTCTCGAGAGACGAGCACTGGCCGAGGAGCGGCTCGCCACGCTCTCCCGGCTCTCAGCGCTCGGCCAGTCGAAGATGGACGTGAGCGAGACTGTCGCTCACGTCTGTGACGTTTTGGTGCCCGCGCTGGCGGATGTCTGCATGGTCGACGCGGTGCGGATCGGTGTGCCGCAGCGCCTCGGCGCAAGGGTGAGCGGTACCCGGTCGGGCGAGAGCGAGGGGTTTCTCATGAGGCGCGGGCCCGAGCCGGTGTCGGCCGAGGTTAGTTTCACCGCGCAGGTCTCGGACGGTAAGCCCGTGTTGCTGCGACGGATTGACGACGATATGTTCGTCCGCTGGGCGCACGACGAGGAGGACCTGGCGGCGTTGAGAGCTCTCGGGGCACGTTCCGGGATCATCCTGCCGCTCCTATCACGCGAGCAGGTTGTGGGTGTACTTACGCTGCTGATGAGCGACCACTCAGGCAGGCACTTCGATGAGCTGGATCTCGAGTTCATCACGATACTCGCCGGCCGGGTTGCCCTGACGCTCGACAACGCCGGGTTGTCTCGCCAGCTGGGCGAGCTTGAGCGGCGCCTGGCCTCGGCCCTCGGCAGCCTGGTCGAGGCGGTATTGATCCAGGACCCCTCCGGCGAAGTTGTGTTTGCAAACGACGCCGCAGTCGATCTCGCCGGCCTGCCCCCCGGCGTCACATTCAGCTTGGCGGCCTTGCGCCGGGCCGTGACGCTCCTTGACGAGGACGGTCGTGCGATCAGCTTCGAGGATCTCCCCGCCGGGCGCCTGATGGCCGGCGAGCCGAATGCTGAGCCGATGCTCCTCCGAGCCGTCAGCAGGGGCACCGGCGAGGAGCGATGGTTGCTGGCGAAGGCGGCCGGAATGCCACTCGATGACAGCGGAGGGAGCGGGGTCGGAGCGGTCAGCATTCTCGAGGACGTCACCCGGTGGCAGCGCGTCGAGATGGGCCGACGGCTGCTGGCCGAGGTCAGCAGCGTGCTTTCCTCGGTCGATTCGCAGCAGGCGCTCGGTGAGATAACACGGCTGACCTCCGCCGCCCTGGCCGACTGGTGCACGGTGTCGCTGCCCGACGAGTCCGGGCGTCTGAGGCGCGCGGCCGTCGCAGTAACGGATGAGCGGCGCACACCAGCGGTGCGCATGATGCTCGAGCGCAGCTCTCCCGGCGCTCGGCAAAAGGACGGTGACGGAGCGGTCTTCCGCGAGGGCTGGGCCCGCATGGTCAACGGGATCAGCCACGAGTCGATCGCCCGGGATGTGAGCGACCCGAGCCTGCGTGAGCTGCTTGTCGAGATCGGGCTCGGCTCGGTGATCATGGTGCCGATGCTTGCCGCGGGACGGTGCATCGGCGTGATGACGCTGTGTCGCACCCGCACGTCTCCCGCCTTCACCGATTCAGACCTCGCGCTCGCCGAAGAGCTCGGCCGACGGGCCGGCAATGCGCTCGAGGCCGCCCGGCTTTACACCGAGCGCATGTGGGTGACCTCGTTGCTCCAACGAGCTCTGCGACCGCCCGTGCCAAGGGTTCCCACGGGCTGGCACTTGGCAACACTCTACGAGCCGGCAGGACAAGCCAGCGAGGTCGGCGGCGACTTCTACGACCTCTTTGCCGTGCCCGGCGGACACATGGCGGTGATCGGCGACGTAACCGGGCACGGCGCCGCCGCCGCAAGACTAACCGCTGCGGCCCGCCACACACTGCGCACCGCCGGAGAACTCACCGGAGACCCCCGCGCCGCCATGAGCCAGCTCAACAGGACCCTCTGCGCGCTCGACGAGCTCGCACTCGCCACTGCGCTTTGCGTCCTCATCCGCCACAGCGAGAGCGCCCCGCCGCGCGCCGAGATAGTTGCTGCCGGGCATCCGCTGCCCGTCCTCGTCGGGCCCTCCGGCATCCGGACCGTGGGGCGGCCAGGGGTCCTACTCGGGTGGAGGCCCGAGTCAGAGTGGGAAGTCTCAGTCCAGCGGCTGACGGCCGAGGAGACGATGTTCGTCTACACCGACGGCGTGACCGACGCCCGCCGTGGGAAAGAATTCTTCGGCGAGGCACGCCTGCAAAGGGTCCTCAAGCAAGCACCCCCTGCGCCAGTGGAGCTGGTTACGTACCTTCAACGTACGCTCGAGACCTTTCGCCGAGGACCCCTGCAGGATGACATCGCGGCGCTCGCCTTACGAGTAGAAGTCGGCTTTGGCTCCTGAGCAGATCCGCGCTGGCGCACCAATTGGTCGCGGAATGCAGGAAACGGTCCGCGGCTACCGCGGGTCCAGGTGCCCGCCGACCAGGCGCAGATCAGTTCCTTGATGCCCTCGCGGCACGCAGAGAGGCGGTTTAGGCCAGCGAACGAGGAGGACGCTGCTCTTTCCGCGCCTGCGTGTGGAGGCCGCAGAGCGGTGGGCGTTCCTCGACGGTGACGGCGCGGCTTTCCAGCTGGTCGGGGTCGCTCGGGGCGGGCGGCAGGATGACGGAGCCGCAGGCGTGCTTGTCGGCGAAAGCTGCGCCGAGGAACCGTGTCTGTGCGGCGACGAGGACCGCGTAGGCCATCGCTGAGAGCTCGCGCAACGACTGGTGGCGGTTCTGCCTTTCGCCTAGGTCTACCTGGGCCAGGCCATCGAGCCCGCAGGCCCGCCAGCAGTCGATCAGCATCGCTATCTCGACGCCATATCCCGCGCTGAAGGGGATTCGCTCGAGCAGTTGGCGACGGGCGGCCGTCTCCCCTGCGAGTGGCTGCTCGAAGACTGTCAGCTCGGGGGCGTGCAGGTTCAGCAGCGGGCGGGCCATCAGCTCGGTGACACGGCCACCGCCTTCCGTGAGGACGGTGTCGCCGTTGCGAAACGGGCGACGGAACGACCCCTTGACGAGCTGTACGTCGGGTTCACATAGCAGTGGCCCGATCAGTCCCAGCAGGAAGCCTTCGTGGAAGTCCTCTGTGTCGGTGTCTGCGTATGCAACGATCTCGCTGGTGGTCGCAGCCAGTCCTCTCCACATCGCGTCGCCCTTGCCCTGCGCGGGACCGAACTGCGGCAGGAGCTGGCTCTCTTGCGCGACTTGGAGCCCGGCTTGGCGGGCGACGGTGGCGGTTTCGTCTTGTGAATCGGCGTCGACTACCAGCACCTCGTCCAACAGGCCGGAATCTCTGAGCCGGGCGGCGGTTTCTGCAATCGGCCCGATGGTCGTTGCGACTTCGCGCGACGGGAGCAGTAGAGCAACCGTTTGCTGCTTCTCGGCGAGCAGTCGTTCGAGGGGAAACTCGATTGCCCGGTGGGTGCGCCGGGCGCGCCAGTCGCTGCGGGTGAGGTCTTGCGACAGGCCGCGCGGCGCTCTGCCGTCCCTGCGAGCGGATGTCCTCACGCGCACGAGCCGGCTGCGGTGAATCGCGATGCCCTGCCCGGTGAGCGCCTGTGCGAGCGCCTCGTCCTCGAGTGCCGCGCGCACGGGCAGCCCGCCACAGCGCTGGTAGGCGGCGGCGGTCAAGGCGAGTGATGCCCCAGAGAAGTGGGCATGCTCGACGGCGGCGGCCCCTCGGCTCTGCTGGATTGCCTCAGCCAGCCGACGGGTCGCACTCTGATCGCGGACGACGAGGGAATGGGGGGCGAGCCCATGGCGCTCTGAGGGGTCGAGCTCGATCAGCCCGCCGATGGCCGAAGCACCGGCCTTTACGAGCGCGAGCTGCGCCGCAATCCAGTCCGCCGCCACGGTCGTGTCGGCGTCGGTGCTCGCGATCAGCCCATCTTCCTTGCCGATTCCCATCAACCGCCGGCAGGCGATATCCATACCGAGACGCCGCGCTCGACCGACGCCTTGAGAGTCAGGCAGGCTCACTCTGTGAACGGCGGGCTGGTCAAGGTGACGTGTGGCCTGTCCGACGATCTGTGCTGTCTCATCGTGGCACCCGTCGAGGATCACGATCACCTCATAACAGCCGGCGCCGATTCCGAGCTGGCTGGTGAGGGCCTGCAAACAGGCAGCGATATGCAGCTCCTCGTCACGGGCGGGAACGACAACGATCGCCTCCAAGACAGGGCCCGGAGCCGCCTTCACCGCATTCTCAGCGAGCACTCGCAAAGCATCGACCTCGGGCAACTCGGCGTTCACGGGCGGGGCCTTGGGTCTTCGAAGCGGTCGAGCCTGTACTCGTCCCGGCGCGCGTCGAGCGTGTGCCATCTGCCGAGCTCGCATGTAAGGCGGTCGTGCACCTCATCACCGAGCAGCGGCTCATCCCGCCCAACGCCGCGCCAGCTAACGGCGACTACGCTGGCGCCGCAGCTGAGCTGTGCCGTGATCCAGCCGATGGCCTCTCGCAAAGCCGGCGGCGACAGGTAATAGAGAATCTCTGAGCAGACAATCACATCCCAGGATCCAGGCGGCGTTTCGTCGGGGAAGCTGGCGTGAAGCAAATCGACGTTGGACGTGTCGTGAAGATGCTCGTGAGCGAGTTGGATGGCACGCAACGAAAAGTCGATCGCGACGACGTGCTCGCAGCGAGCGGCGAGCAGGCCCGTGAACACGCCGATCGAGCAGCCGATCTCCAGGACCAGGCCGTGCGATGTCGGCGGCAGCGCCGCCAGGGTGGCCTCGAACTTGTCTTGCTCGTAATCGCTCGTGCGGTATCCCCAGGGGTCCGGACTGTCGCGATAGAGGCGCTCGAAGCGCTCGACCTCTGCTGTCGCTCTCATGCTCGCTCCGCGTCGAGCATCTCGGCTCCGAGTTTGGCGATCTTGGGATCCAGTCGGTGCTGAAGCAGGAACAGGTCGAGGTCGCGTCGGGCACGATCAAGCGTGCTTGCACCGATCAGCGCCCGCGAACCGCAGAGCCTTGCCGCCTCCCCCGCGATCAGCAGCGCGTTCTGGTAGAGCGCGACCCGGCATTCGACAGAAGCATCAACCGCCCGCGGGATGTCCGGTGGCTGATCGAGCAGGGTGGCCACGTGCTCCAGCCAACGATCGATCGTGCCCCGCGCGATGCGCATGCGGCCCAAATGGTGTGCCTGCACGTTCTCCAGCCGCGTGGGGTCGAGCGCCGCGATGGTCTCGGCGAGGATGCAGTCGGCGAGGCCTGCCCAGGTGGCGGAGGTGCGGATCGCGTCGCGTGAGAAATAAGGCTCGCGGGAAAGCTCCCCCGGCTCACCGAGCAGCGCGAGCACAGGCGTGTCCTCGAACTCGATTAGATGGCTCTCCGAGGAGCGCAGACCTGACGCCTGGTACCAGCCCCGGTCGATCCTCACGTGGCTGGTGGTGGCGACGTAGACGAGGCGCCGCGCTCCGTCCCGGTCGGAGGCGATCACCAGGGCGCGCTGAACCCCTCCTGCGCCGGAGCAGAAGGTCTTTACTCCGCGCAGCACGAGCCTCCCGTCGACCTCCTCCAGACGGGCGGGCGGTCCCTCGCCCGGGGCAGGGTCGGCTCCCCACACACCGACCAGTAGCTGGCCCTCCCCTAGCGCCGCGAGTTCCGCCACGGGCAAGGGCTGATCGCCGGCGAGCCGGAGCCGCTCAAGGCCGTTGAGGTGGCCGTCGAGGATACGCGCGGTCGACGCATCCGCGGCGGCGACGCTGCGGACGAGTCGCACCTCGAAGGGGAGTCCGGCCGGTTGTGAGTCCAACGCGCCGGCGGCCGCCAGATCGGCGAAATTCTCAGTGGGAAACCGCGGCTGGCGATCGAACTCGTGCGCGCGGTCCGCGATGCGCTCAAGCGCCCACTCCAGTCCCTTTGTCGGGGTGCAGCGGGTGTCCCCCCCAAGCACCTGAACGCTCACGCCGCCACCTCGCTGTCAGGGCGGCCCGTGGCGACGGCACACGGTGCCTGACCGCTCATGGGGGCCAACAGCATCCCCGCGGCGCGGGCGCCCTGCACCAGTTTTGGCACGAGCGCGACGGTGTTCTGACAGCCGGCTCGCCTCGCTCCTGGGCCGAGCGCGTCGTGCATCAGGACCGCGCCGCCGTCGGTGAGCCGCCTGCGCGCGTTCTCGAGCATCTCCCGCGGCTGATCGCCGCGCCAGTCGTGCGTGTCGATCGACCAGCCCACGAGCTCAAGCCCGAGTCGCTGGGCGACTCGGGCGCTCGCCTCGGTGCATACGCCCCAGGGCGCCCGCCACAGCCGAGGATGGACCCCGACGGACTCGAGCGCCGCGAGCGCACTCTCGCAGTCGCGCGTCAGTTCGTGCTCAGTGAGCTCGGTGTGACGGACGTGGCGGTGACAATGAAGCTGTATCTCGTGCCCGGCTGCGAGCACCCGGCGCGCCAGGGCGGGCCGGGCGGCGACGCGCTCGCCGACCATGAAAAACGTCGCCGTCGCATCGCTGCGCTGCAGTTGCTGTAAGACCTGAGGCGTCCACTGAGGGTCGGGGCCGTCATCGAACGTGAGGTTCAGAACCTCGTGCTGTAGAGCTGACATTGGCGGCTCCCTTCGGTCTCCTCTTCGGTGTCGGTTACCCCGCCATTGCCTTGCGCAAGCGCTCCCAAGTGGTGATCAGGCGTTCTCTGTCTCGCGCACCCGCTCGACCGTCTCGCTGCCCGCAAAGAGGTCCCAGGCCTCGACGAGGTTCCCGGCGGGGTCCTCCACGTAGAGCGAGCGATCGCCACCCGAGTGCTCAACGGGGCCTGTCACGTGACCGCCGGCGCGCTTCGCCCTGGCGGCCAGCTCGTCCAGCGTGCCCTCAGTCACCGCAAAGGCGAAATGCACGTGCGCGCCCCCCTGGTCGCCGAACTCCTTGGTTCCGGGCGTCCATAGGCCAAGTCTCGCCCGATCGCCCACGGCGAGCCAGATACGGTCGCGTTCGCCTGAGAGCCTTCTCAGTGCGAAGACCTCTTCGTAGAAGGACGCAACCACCGTCGGCTCCCTGACTGCGAGTGTCAACTCCGCTATCGCGCTAATCGGCATTTCGGTCAGCAAATACCCGCGGTGGGCCGGCTGCCAAACCGGTTCTGTGCCGACGCCCCGCAAGTGTGATGTTTAGGGACAGCTGCCCTGGGCGAAAGCGCTACTGGGCCATAATTCTGTGCGCCTGAACCTCCATGGGCGGCGCAGGTCGGTCATCCCATTACTCGCCCGACAACGAATAGGGAGCTGCCGTGAGCACCGTGTCCCGAACCTTCACCGTCGATGCTCCACCCGAGATCGTCGTGCCCTACCTCGCCGACTTCGCTCACGCGGAGCAATGGGATCCAGGAACCGTGCGATGCGTCCGCATCGACGAGGGCCCAGTAAAGGTGGGGTCCTCCTGGCGTAACACTTCGAAGATCGCCGGCGTGAGAACCGAGCTGCACTACACGCTGCAGAAGCTGACAAGTGAACGGATCGTGCTCGTCGGACGCAACGACACCGCAACCTCAACCGAGACCCTCGAGATCACAAGCCGCGGCAAGGGCTCGAGCATCACCTACACCAACGAGGTGCAGTTCAATGGTGCTGCCAAGCTTGCCGCGCCGATCGTAAGGCTCGTCTTCGAGAAGCTCGGCAACGATACCCAGAAGCAGTTGGTGGAGACTCTCAATGCCCTACAGCCCTGACCGCCCTCTCAGAGCTCCAGGCAGGACGGCCCGGATCGCGGGTCATGACGGCCATAACAGAGACGCGTGACGTTCTTCTCCCCGCGCCCGCAGCGCGGGTGAACTGCGAAGGGGGCGCTTCCACCGCTTCTGCACCGTAGCCTGAGCACTGGATGGTGTGTGACGCGCTTTACGGGTATGGGAATCAGCAAACCCGAACCGAAGGAGAGCGGAATGGCACAGCAGACGAAAGCCCAGCGCTCCGCGGCCGCAAAACAGGCCGCGGTGACGCGGCAGCGAAACAAGGCGAGCGAGGCCGGGGATGAGGCGGCGCAAGCCGTCAAGCACGCCGCGAGCGCTGCCGGCGAGGCCGCCAAGGCGGTGGGCCGGGCAGTGAAGTCTGCCGGGAAGCCGGTTCCCGGCCGCTCAAAACGCTGAACAGGACCGTGAACCTGGGCGGCCGGCCCACGAACAGATCGGCCGTCCGGGCTCCGGGCTCTCACGCAGATAGGTGTCGTCCCAATCGCAAACCTCAGCCACCGACTACACACCGCGCGAACAGCTCCACAGCACGGTGAGAGCGCGTACGAGCAGGTCGCCGCCCACGCCGATGTAACGGTGAATCCTCTTGCCGGCACCACGATGTCGTGCGCTCAGAACGCCCGTTACCAAGCGATGGTGGGCTGGTAGTCGGTCTTTACAACGTGCCGTCGATGACAAGGATCGCGACGCCCACATCGTTCACGGCGTTCGGCCACGTGCTCCATTGCCGGCTAGCGCCGCCTGCTCCGCCTTGTTGTCGTTGAAACCGGGCAGGATCTCGTTCGCATAGAGTTCGAAGAAGCCCTCCTGACGGTCGCCGATCTGCTGGATGTAGAGCTCATCGAAACCGGCGTCGGCGTAGGCTTGGATCGCTTCGAGCTGGCGCTGGGGGTCCGGCCCGCACGGCACATTTTCGCTCGCCTGGGCGGTAGAGACGAGCTCGTTGGCCTGTTCGAAATGCGCGGGTGTAGGCAGAATCTGCGCCAGCTCGCCGGGCAGCGCCTCGCTGGGCCAAAGCCGATGTACCGTCTCGCGCGCCTCTTGCTCGTCCTCGGCTACGCATGCCTTCATGCCACCGGCGACAAGCTTCCCCTCCTCCGCCTGGCTGCGGAATTCCGCGACGGCTTCAGCGTCGGGGCAGACGCTGCAGTAGCCGTCGCCGATACGTGCGGCGAGGCTCGTAGACTTCGGGCCGAAGCCGGAGATCAGGACCGGCGGCAGCCTTTCGGGGAGGTCATAGATGCGGGCGTTCTCCACCTGGTAGTGGCGACCACGATGATTCTGCATCCCGCCCTGCCAAAGCGTCCGGATCAGCTCCACCGCCTCCTCGAGCATCTCAAGGCGCGTATCCACCGCCGGCCAGCGATCACCCAGAATGTGCTCGTTGAGTGCCTCGCCGCTGCCGAGGCCCAACGTGAAGCGGCCCTCCAGCAAGACCGCCGAGGTCGCCGCCGCCTGTGCGATGATCGCAGGATGGATCCGCAGGGTCGGACAGGTCACGGCGGTCGTCACTCTCATGCGCGAGGTGGCCTCGGCGATCGCGCCGATCGTCGACCAGACAAAACCACTGTGGCCCTGCTCATCGTTCCAAGGATGGAAATGATCGGAGATCCACAGCCCATCGAAGCCGGCCTGCTCCGCCATGCGAGCCTGCCGCACCAGCTCGCGGGGACCGAACTCCTCACTCGATAGGAAATAGCCGATTCTCACCGAAATTCTCCTTCAATCGTCGCTTGACCCGTGTGGCTTGTCGCGGTTCGCAGATTCCTACCCTGCGCAAGCCCGGCTGAATCCCACCCGCGGCACCGACGCCTCACTAGGCCGTGCACGCCTGGCCCCCCAGAGGGCCTCGTGATCCTCAAGCCTTTGAGCTGGTCGCTGTCGCTTGGCGCCCCTTCGGGCGCTTCGTGCCGGGGCGTTTCCTCGAGGCGCGAGGTTTGCTTCGCTGCGCGGGAGGTATCTCGGCCTGCACGACGGCCTTGGTGAGGGTCGGGATCTGCCGCTGCAAGAAGCGTGCCATGCGCTCCTCCTCGCGGCGGATCGCGCGCGCGAGTTTCGCGGTCTCGCGCTCGCCGAGGGCCTCGGCGAGCGTCTCGATCGAGGTGTAGGTGGCAATCTCCTCGTGCTCGTCGGAGTACTCACTCTTGGCATTCTTGAGCATCTTCTCTTGCTCGCCGGTGCCGCGAATCGCGTGCAGCGGGCCCTGCGCCACGGCAGCCGCGCGGCTGGCGAGCTCCACCGCCGCGCCCGCTCCTTTGGCGATCGGGTCGATGCCTTCGATCGGCACGGTGTGGGGCGTGCCGCCGAGCTTTTTCACTCGTTTCTCGAGCTCGCGCGCGTGGCGCTTAGTCTCAACGAGATGCTCGCGCAGCCCCTTGCGATAGGAAGCGCGGGTGGTCATTCCGATGTGCGCCGCAAGGGCTGTCTCTAGTTCCTTCTCCTTTCCGTAGGCCTCGTTGAGGTACTGGACGAGCTTGCTCTCGCGAGCAGCTAACTCTGCCATGAGCGTCTCCTTCGTCGGGTTGAGGGACCGTCGGTCGCTCGCCGCGAGGACCGCGACCGCTGTGGGTGTGATTTGCCCGACCGTTGGTCATTAGAAACCCCGCGTTGAAGCAGCGGCTGCTGAGCCGGTCTCAGCTGATGCCGCGATCGCAAGGCTGGAGTCTTGACGCTGTCAACCCCTGCAGGGAGAGCCATCCGCCCAGACCGACCGGCAGCTTGGGTCGCTCGGGCTGGCACGGTACGCGCCCGGCCATGCTCCATCTCGGTATCACCAAGTGGGTGGACGCGGCTCAGGCTCCAACGCAGCGGTGCGCTTCCCGCACGCAGCCCCGCCGGCCTTGTTGTTCTGCGCGGTCCGAGCCAGGCGAGGCGGTTTCGCCTCGGCCAAATGCGCGCTCCCAGACGAAGAGAGCCTCGGGACTCCCGTCGTCTGTGCGGAGCGGTCTGCTCGTGCTTTGTCAGCGAGGACCCCGGATCAGGCCGCCGTGCTGTGGGCGGCCTCATTGACGCCGGATTTGAAAAGACCGCCGGCGGCGATCTTCGTCAAAAGCTCGTCTGCCTGGCTCTCCTCGTCAAGCGTCTCGTCGAGCAGGTCCTTGACGCTGTCGTGGCCAAGCTCGCTCGCGAGGACCTTGGCGGTCCCGTACGCGGCGATCTCGTAGTGCTCGATCCTCTGCGCCGCGGCTATCAGCGCGGCGTCCTTCGCCGAGGGGTCGCCGTGCGCGGAGACGAGCTCCTCGCCCTCTTGGATCAGACCGGCCATCGCCTTGCACTCCTCCCCACCGGAGCTGAAGCCCAGCTCACTCGCGACCTTGTCCAAGCGGCGCACATGCTCGCGGGTCTGCTCAAGGTGCTCGCGGATCGCCTGCTTGAGCTTGTCATCGCTCGCCGCATCGGCCACCGCGGGAAGTGCCGCGACCAGTTGTGTCTCGGCACTGTGAAGGTCCTCGATTTGCTCCTGAAAAACGTCCTCTAGAGATCCAAGTCTCATTTGCTCTCTCCTTATATTGCGTTTGATCAACGATCGCCCTCGCTGACCGATACCCCCGAAGGCATGAGGCAAAACTCGAGGCGGTTCGCTGCGAAATTGACTGACGTGGCGCCCCAGGCCTGGGGCATCGTCGTTCGTCTCCGCTGCTATTGGGTAATCCGGCAGCAAGATGGCTTCGGAGAGCAACCAAGAGAACGGAGAAGGGCGGATCGCTCGCTCTTCGCGGCTCTCGCGGATTGCCTGGCAGCTGATCCGGGGTGATCGGACCGTGCTCCTGCTGGCCGTGCTGTCGGCCGTGACGGGCGCCGCTGGCGTGGCGCTGGTTTATGACCTGAGCGGGCTGTTCTCCGCCCACGACCACACCAACGACGGGCGCCTTTGCGCTCGTCACGCTGATCCTCGCCTACCCGTTGACGTTCGTTAGCGTGTTCCTCAACACGGTGATCGCCGCGGCCGCTTCAGCCATGCTCGATGGGCAGCGAACGAGGCTGGGCGCTGCGCTCGCGGTACCTGCCCGCCGGATCGGACAGGTTGCGCTCTGGTCGCTGCTGGTGGCCGCGGTCGGCATGCTGATCGAGCAGATCGCCAGCCGCCTGCCCTTCATCGGGAGTATTGGCGTCCGACTCGTCGGCCTGACCTGGTCGCTTGCGAGCATGTTCGCGGTCCCGATCCTCGCGATCGACGGGTGCTCGGCACCGAACTGCCTCAGGCGCTCCGCCATCCTCGTTAGGAAACGCTGGGGCGAGGGCATCAGCGGCAACGTGATCATCACCGCGTCGACCGTCATAGCGATCGTCCCGGCCGCCCTGATCCTGGGCATCCTGCTCGCCGCGCTTCGAGGCGACGCCGACGCTAGAGCGGCAACCCTAGCCGCCATGGTGACCGTCCTGGTCCTCATCGCGGGAGCCGGCGCGGTCATCCGGCAGACCTTCGGCGTCGTTCTCTACCGGTACGCCAGCACGGGCACGGCAGCGGGGGGCTTCACGCCGACGGATCTCGACGCCCCGTTCAGCGCGGGTCTGCTGGGCAAGCGTACGCCCGCCACCCAGGCAAGACGGCCCCCCGGCCTGACCAGCATCCGGGCATGGGCCGTCTGTGCCCTCATCGGTGGCGCACTCACGCTGGCACGCGAGCTGACCAAACAGCACTACAGCGCCGACCACCTCACGGGGCGGATTTTTGCCGCAGTCCTCATCTGAGTCGTATTGACGATGATCCTGCGGTTCATCGCCGCCGGCTTGGCGTCACTCAACAGGCAGCACAAGCGCCGCCAGCGAGGATAAGCGCGCCTTGCGGCTTCGCGGCCGCCGGCGCGCCGCAATCACGGGCGCCGGCTCCGCCTCGGTCGGCGGGCATGAGGCTAGGTGAAGTGCCTACGTACGTTGTGCACGGTTAAGGCTCCACGGCAGCCAGCCGCCGCGGCGACGGCACTCGTCTCCATGGCTGCTCACACGTGGGACCCCGCAGCTTCGCGCAGGCCAATCTCATGGAGGGCCTCGCGCAGATGATCAACGGAGTCAACGACGACGCTCGCTCCCGCATCGGTGAGCTCCTGTTCGGAGAAGCCCCCGGTGAGCACGCCGATGCTTGGTATGCTGGCGCGGCTCGCGGCCTTGATGTCCCATGTGCTGTCGCCGATCATCACGGCTGCCCCGCCGCCTGCCTTCTCGATCGCGGCGCGCACGATGTCGGGTTCGGGCTTGCTCGCCTGCACGTCGGCGGAAGTCGTATATGCGTCGATGAGCTCGCGTGCATCGAGGAGCTCGAGATAATGCTCGACGTCACTCTCCTCGGCTGAGCTGGCGAGGATGATCGAATGTCCCCGCTTGCTCAGCTCCGCCAGCAGAGCGTGAGCTCCTCCCATCGGCTCGACTTCCCCGATCAGCTGCCCGTAATAGCCCGCCTCGGCGTCGCGTAGCGCCTCGCCGAGGCGGGCCTCGACGTCCTCGTTGAGGAGCGCCGTAACGACGCGGTCGCTGCCCATCCCGATCGCGCGATGTATCTGCCAGACCGGCACGATCAGACGCTTGGCGCGCAGCGCCCGGTACCAGGAGAGCGCATGCTGGTAGTTGGTGTCGACGAGTGTCCCGTCGATGTCGAAGATCGCGATCGCCGGCTCGCTCGCGCTACTTCCGAGACCGAGGACCTCAATGAGCTTGTGCTGCAGGCTTGTCGGCTCGACCATCGGTGTCTCCTTTGTTCGTCGGGGGCTGCACGGCGCCAGGGCTGGTGCGACGTCGAGGTAACTACCCCGGAGATGGTGGACGTCAACCGGCTAGCGGGCCGGGCGGCACCGGTCGAGGGCTATCCGGCATGCACCGATGGCGCGGCCTGCTCAGTTCCGGGGTCCCATCCACCGCTTGCCGGCTCCTTGATCGCTGGCGCCGCCGCGTTGTAACTTAGGGTCGATCGAGGCGCTTGCAAGCGCAGAGCAGCGCCAGATCCTTGCGATCAAACACGAGATTTTGATCGGCGCGTCGCGCCCGGCAGATGTCAAACGTAGTCGGCTACGCCCAGAGCTGGGTCGGGCCGACCACACTGCCGGGACTCGGATATGCGCCGGAACGGGCACGATCTCCGCGAGCTCCCTGGATGGGTGCTCGTTCGGGCAGAGCGGGATGCCGTCTTGCGCCCCCGGTCCTCACCCTCATCCCAGCAGACCTTCGTGCCCGCCCTGGGGCTCGATCGAGTCCCGTCGTATCGGCCGATTCGCGCCCGGTTAGCGGGGGTAGGGAACTCTTGACCATCTGAACTCGGAAAGGCGACAGCAATGGCGAAAGATCACGGACCGAGCGTCAAGGACGATAAGCAGTACGAGGGTCTGCGTAGGAAGGGCATGAGCAAGGAACGGGCCGCCAAGATCGCGAACACCCCCAGCGCCTCGAGCACCGGCGGTAAGAACAGCCACAGCGGCGGCTCGAGCCAAAGCCGCAAAAGCAGTGGCGCGGGGAGTGGCGGCAACCGTGCGCAGAAACAAGCCGCCGGACGCAAGGGAGGGAACGCCAGCCATTAAGCTCGCTCAGATGCTCTGAGGTTCTCTCAAAATTGGTCGCTTGAATGTGCCCTGGAATTAGTGTCCGCCATCCGAGGCCGGAAGCGTCCGAGCCGGACGCACCGGCGCAGCGTGAGCGCCTGTCGCGGCAGGGACCTCGTCGGAGTTCGCCCTCCGCTTGAGAGGAGCCGCATGTTCTCGCGTTCACTCTAGGTCAGTGCCGCAAGTGGCTCCGCGGTGTGGGCGCGCCTCCATCGAGATAGCCTGCAAGCCTACTTAGCTCCGCTTGGACGATGGCCTCAAAGTGCCGCTCGGCGCGAGCCGACGTCGACTGTCGCGGACGGACTTGATCAGCCGTCTCGTCCTCCCGCCGCAGACGCGGGGCGCCTCGGATCGGCCGAGACGACGAGCCTAGGCGACGCTGTCGGGAGACTGTCGCCACGCACGACCTACCAATGCTCGGGTACGAAATGAACGGGAAAGTCTCCCAGCGGACTGCCGCCTGACTGCCCGACGCTCTCCAACAGCCGGTGCAGCCGCTGGACCGGGCCATCGCGGCGCAGCACAACGAGCGGTGCGCACCCAGCGGCGCGGCACTGGGCCGCGCTCACGCTCACGGTGCGCAGACCTGCGAGATCGATGAAGTCGACTTCGCTCAGGTCAAAGAGCAAGAACGTAGCGCCGCTCGCCACGGTCTTGAGGACAGCGGCGCGGAGAGCGTGCCGTGATGCCAAATCGATCTCCCCACTGACCCGCAGTATCCGGCTGGATTCTCCGAGCGCCTCTGTCCGGAGCTCAATGCTTCGCGGCGGCGCGCTCTTCTGGGCGTGACGGCCATCGGGCCTGAGCGGGGCTGCTCTTGCTCCGCTCCTGGATCGGCGCGGCCTCGGTAACACCCTTGTCTCGTTCATTCGTTCGGTCCTTTTCAGTTGCTACCGAAACCAATAGCGCGGCACCCGGGGCCTGGCCGGTTCGGAGGTCAGCACCGTGACGTCGGCCGCTACCGGTTCTCTCATGGTGTGTCACACCGAGGCAACCGGACGACCAATCCGATCAGGCACCTCGATCGGCGCCGCGTCGCCGCGGCGGGCCGCGTAGGCCCGCAGCAGGTCGCGATGTGTGAGCCACCCGACCAGCCGGTCGGATTGGGCCGCCAGCACGGGCACGCCGTCGTCCTCGGCGGCCAGCACCTTCGTTGCGGACTCGAGTGACTCGTTCGCTCGTACGCTTGCCGCGTTTCGGAGCAGACCGGCCAGGTTCGGCAGATCCTCGACTTCGCTGACCGCAGCATCCAGATCGGCTGCGCTAACGATCCCAGTCAGCTCCCCATCGGTGTTTGCGAGCGGCAAGGTCGCGAGGTCGAGCGCGGCGAATCGCTCGATCAGGTACGCAATCGTCGAGTCGGGAGCGAATGCCGGTCTCGGGTCGCCCATCGCCTCGGAGACGAGAATTTGTTCCAGTAGGCCAGGTTTCATCGGGCGTGAGATGTCGATGCCACGACGGCGAAGCTTCAGCGTGTAGATCGTGTCGTGGGTCAGCTCGCTGCTGAGGGCGGTCGCGACCACGACGGCGACCATGAGCGGAAGAATGATCTGGTAATCGCCCGTCAGCTCGAAGATGATGATGACGGCCGTGATCGGTGCTCGCGCGGCGGCGGCGAATACTGCGCCCATCCCCACCAGCCCGTACGCTCCGGCGGCGACGGCGATGCCGGGGAGCACGCTGTGGGCCGCCGCACCGTAGGCGGAGCCGAGCATCGCTCCCATGAACAGCGAGGGCGCGAACACTCCGCCTGAGCCGCCGATCCACATGGTCAGGCTGGTGGCGAGGATCTTCGCTGCGAGAAGGCCGAGCAGCGCCAGCACGACGTAGTGGCCGGCGACGGCCAGCTGGAGCACCGTATAGCCGACCCCGTACATCTCCGGGATCGCCAACAGGAGCAGCCCCAAGAGCACACCGCCGACAGCAGGTCGAAGCCATTCTGGCCTGCTCCCCCACAGCCTGTCCGAGAGGTCCTCCCCGGCGTAGAGGATCCGCACGAAACCGAGGCCAACGCCCGTTGCGATCACCCCGAGGCCCGCATAGAGGAGCAGCTCCACCGGGGAGCCAAAATGGAAGGGAGGCAGCCGGAGGAAAGGGTTGCTGCCGAAGACCGCGCGTCCGATCGCATCGGCGGCCACCGAGCTGAGTACCACCAAGCCGAAGGAGCGGGTCTCGAAATCGCCGAGGATCAGCTCCAGAGCGAAGAACACGCCGGCGATCGGAGCATTGAACGTCGCAGAGATCCCTCCGGCCGCGCCGCAGGCAACCAGCAGCCGCAATTGACGCTCGGGCAACCTCATGGCCTGCCCGATCACGGACCCCAACGCGGAGCCGATTTGGACGATCGGCCCCTCCCGGCCCACTGACCCGCCGGAGCCGATGCAAATCGCCGATGCAAGGGACTTTACGATCGGTACCTGCGGGCGCATGCGCCCGCCCAGCCTGTTGACCGCGTACATCACCTCCGGTACGCCGTGACCTCGGGCCTCGGGCGCGAAGCGGCTGACGAGAGGTCCATAGATCAGGCCCCCCACGACTGGTGCGAGGCACACGAACCAGATCCCGAGTCCCGGTAGATGGGGGTTGCCTGCGTAACCGGCCGCGCTGTAGTCACGGTGTCCTGTAAAGAGCTCGGTGAACCCGAGGATCATGTATCTGAACGCAACGGCTCCTCCGCCTGCCCCGACCCCGACGAGCAGCGCGAGCATCGTCAGGCCGGTCGAGCCCTCGAGGCTGGAGCGCCGGAGCCGTTCAGCGAGTCTCGCCCAACCACGGTGTGAGGCCGGACCTCCTGAGATCAACCCGTCACCTTGAGCATCCCGCGACCTCACGCGTCGGGTGCGGCTGCGCCCCGGCGCGTCCGGCGGCCGGGTTCGGCAGATTGCGTCATTGCTCTCGATTCTGGGCCACCCTTACGCTCGACCCATGCCTGGGGTCAGCGCGCTGACCTGAGCGTTGCCCCATCGCTGAACCCGGGTTTACGCTGTCCATCCTGGTTCCAACGGGGCCGGGCATGGCCCACACCCCCCGGGTCATGTGCGGAGGGGAGGCCAGACCCGGGAGCGGAGCCTTAAGTCCCTGCTCCCGGGTTTGCGCATGCTCTACCGAGGTGTTTGGTCAGCGCATGCATCGCCTTTCTTCAGCCGGATTCGGGACATGCACAGCTCGTCTCGATTGGTTGGTGGCCCCGAAATGGCGTTGCTATTCTCAACCCTCGGTTCCTGACTGTTCGTGGGCCGTACGCCCACCTTTGAGCTGGGGTGACCCGATATGCCCGGGCAGGTTGTAAAAGTGCTCGATGTCGATCCTGAGCTTGGAGAGATGCTCACGTCCGAGCAGTTCAGGGCTGCGGCGCCGATCGTTCGCGCGCTCAGGATCTCGTTCCCGGACGGTCAATGGAGGCCTTCTGCCTGGCCTGCGGAGGTACGCGCGGGTCTTGGCCTGCTCGTTCTCGACGGGCTGCTCATACGGCGCATCGAGCTTGCGGGCCGGTTTGCGGCTGAGCTGCTCGGGCCCGGGGACCTGCTCCGCCCATGGCAGGAGGACGATGACGTCGCATCGGTCTCGCGGACTTCGGGCTGGCGCTGCCTGCGCGATTGCAGTGTCGCGATCCTCGACCTCGATTTCGCGAGGCGGATCGCCCCTTTCCCCGAGATACAGGGGCAGCTGATGGCGCGAACCCTTCGGCGTTCGCGGAATCTAGCGGTCACCATCGCGATCCTCAACCAGCCCAAGGTGGACCTCAGACTGCTGATGCTGCTCTGGCACATGGCGGATCGGTGGGGGGTGTTGAGGGGCGGCGAGGTGCTCCTCCCCGCGCAACTGCCCCACGCCGTGCTCGCGGAGCTGCTGACGGCCCGGCGACCCACGGTGACAACGGCGCTCGGGACTCTGCAGCAGACCGGGCGCATCACGCACACACTTGACGGGTGGGTGTTGCACCAACCGCCGCCCGGAGCGTTGAGCGAGGTCGCCGCCGGATCGACCTGAGCGCGCGGTGACGGCGGCGCCCCGCCCGCATCTCACACTGCATACGCCTGGGCGTCCTGGCGCTTGAGCTCAAGCCCCATTCCCGCCCGGCTGCGATCTGGCCACAGGGCTCCGTCGTGTAGTCGGGGTAGCCCGTCGAACAGCATCCGCTCGATGCGAGCGTGGTCGTGGAAGTACTCGACATGGACAAGATTGGCGACCGCGGCCGCCACGTGCGTGTGAATGGCGGGTCCGCAGTGGCAGGAGAACGGGATGTTCCGTGCCTCGCACATCGCACCAACGGCGAGTATCCCTGTCACCCCGCCGCAGCGGGTGACGTCGGCCTGCATCACGTCAACCGACTCGGCCGCCGAGCATGCGCTCGAAATAGGGTCCGTCGTACCCGTACTCCCCGGCCGCGATTGTCATCCCCTCGGGTCCGCGATCGCGGAGCAGCCGCAGCCCGCGCCAGGTCGTCCGAGCTGACCGGCTCCTCGAACCAGCTCACACCACTCTCCAGACGGAACCGATGACCGAGCGCGAGCGCCTGCTTGCGCTCATACGCGCCGTTTGCGTCCACAAAGAGTTCGGACTCGTCCCCGATTGCTTCCCGGGCCAACGCGACGCGCCGGGGGTCCCGCGACGGGTTGCTCCCGACCTTGATCTTCACCCGCGGTATGCCCTCAGAAATCCAGTTCGCCAACTGCTCCTGCAGTCGCTCGTCCGAATAGTTGGTGAAACCTCCCGAGCCATATACGGGAACAGCCTCTCGGGCGTCGCCGAGCAGCCCGCACAGCGGCGTGTTCAGAAGCCGCGCATGGAGGTCCCAGAGCGCGACATCAACAGCCGAGATCGCCATCGAGGCGATACCCGGCCGACCGAGGTTGCGGATCGCCTTGACCATCGCCGCCCAAGCGTGGCGAGGCGCAGCCGCGTCCAGGCCGCGCACCAAGCCGGCCAAGCTTGCTCTCGATCAGCTTGGCCGTCGCGACGTCCGCGTAGGTGTAGCCGAGCCCGGTGCAGTCGCCGGCATGTGCGTGGACCAAGACGATCGTCGTCTCATCCCAGGCCAGAGTCCCGTCTTCCTCGGGCTGGTCCGTCGGAACTGTGTATGCGTCGACCTCGACGCGCTCGATCACCGGATGGTTGGGCATATGTGACTCCCGCTGGGATGTATCTCCAGACCCGCTGCTGCCCAGGTGAAGATCCGCACCGAACTGGCGATGTCAGCTAGCTGACACGCGCAGTTGGCCGGTGATCGTGGCGGGGTACCCGCCGCTCACAGCCTCTCTGATGCACTTGTGGAGGCGGGCGAAAACGAAAGGCGGCGAGATCGAGATGACTGCAGCAGACAACCTGTGCGAGCGACTGATCGCGTGGGACGTGAACACGATCTACGGCTTTCCCGGCGACGGCATCAACGGCATCCTCGGCGCCCTGCGCCGCCACGAGGACGAGCTGCGCTTCGTGCAGACACGGCACGAGGAGATGGCCGCCTTCATGGCCTGCGGGCACGCCAAGTTCACCGGCGAGGTCGGTGTCTGCATGGCGACCTCGGGACCGGGCGCGATCCACCTGCTGAACGGCCTGTATGACGCGAAGCTCGACCACCAGCCGGTCGTGGCGATCGTCGGTCAGACGTTCGTCCGGGCGATCGGCGGCGACTTCCAGCAGGAGGTCAACCTGCTGCAGCTCTACAGCGACGTTGCCTCGGCGTTCTGCGAGCAGGCCAACGAGCCCTCGAGCATCCGCCACCTGATCGACCGCGCGATCCGGATCGCCAAGGCCGAGCGGACCGTCACCTGCGTGATCGTGCCCGCCGACGTGCAGGACATGGAAGCCGTCGAGGCTCAGCCGCACAAGACCCACACCGTCCACTCCGGTGTCGGCTACTGGCCGGGCCGGCGCGTCCCCGTCGCGAGACCAGCTCGCAGCAGGCCGCCGAGATCCTCAACCGCGGCGAGCGGGTCGCGATGCTCGTCGGGCAGGGCGCGCTGCATGCCACCGACGAGGTGATCGCCGTGGCCGACGATGCTCGGGGCGGGGATCGCCAAGGCGCTGCTGGGCAAGGCGGCCGTGCCCGACGACGTCCCGTTCTGCACCGGGAGCATCGGTCTGCTGGGCACCAAGCCGAGCTGGGACATGATGCAGGACGCCGACACGCTGCTGATGGTCGGCTCGAGCTTCCCCTACTCGGAGTTCCTGCCCCGAAGAAGGGCAGGTCAAAGCCGTGCAGATCGACCTCTCCGGGCGAATGCTGAGCATCCGCTACCCGATGGATCTCGCACTCGAGGGCGACAGCCGCGGAGACCCTCAAGGAGCTGCTTGCCGCTGCTCGAGCGCAAGCAGGATCGCTCCTGGCAGGAGCAAGATCAAGCAGAACGTCGACGGACTGGTGGCGGCTGATGGACGAACAGGGCGAGCCCGCGGACCGCGAACGGCCGTATCCGCCCGCAGGGCCTGTTCAGCGTCCCTCTCCCGCCAGCTGCCCGACAACGCGATCCTCTCCAGCGACTCGGGGTCGGCTGCCAACTGGTATGCCCGGCATATCAGGATCCGGCGCGGGATGAAGGCGATGCTCTCGGGCAACCTCGCGACGATGGTCCCGGGAGTTCCCTACGCGATCGCCGCCAAGTTCGCCTACCCAGACCGGGTCGCGATCGCGATGGTCGGCGACGGCGCGATGCAGATGGGCGGGATGGCCGAGATGCTGACCGCTGCGAAGTACTACAAGACGCTGGGCGGACCCGCGCCTGATCGTGCTGGTGCTCAACAACGAGGACCTCAACCAGGTCACCTGGGAGCAGCGGGTGATGGAGGGCGACCCGCATTCGAGGCGTCGCAGGAGATCCCCTACGTCGACTACGCCGCCTTCGCCGAGCTGATCGGCCTGAGGGGCATCAAGCTCAGCCACTCGAGCGAGATCGAGGAGCGCCTGGCGCGACGCGCTGAGCGCCGACCGTCCGGTCGATCATCAGCGCGCTCACCGATCCCAACGAGGCCGCCGCTACCGCCGCATATCACCTTCGAACAGGCCGAGAACTTCGCCAAGTCGATCGTCGCCGACCCGGCCGCCGGGCTGCCTGGCGCGGTCGAGTCGGTTCGCGAGAAGGTCCACGAGTTCCTCCCGGGCCGCTGAGATGCGGATAGCGCTCAGGGCACGAGCCGCCGCGATCAAGCCCGCCGGAGCACCGCATCGATCGGTGGGTCGCGAACATCGAACACGGTCGCTTCGAGCGCTCGCTCTCGGGCCTGACGGCGTTCGCCGCGGTCGTCACAACCGCCGAGGTCTACGCCGAGCACTACCGGGCGAGCTTCGGCAACAAGATGATGTGGAGCCCGATCGTCGTCACCCCACCGGTCGTCATCGCCGGCCTGGCGGGCGTCCGCAGCAAGCGCTGGGCCAAGACCGTGCTGCCGATCGCCTCCGCCGATCTACATGCTCGACGGGCTGATCGGCGAGTACTACCACGTCCGCGGCGTCGCCCGGCGCCCCGGCGGGTTCGCCAACGCGAGCTACAACATCCCGATGGGGCCGCCGATCATGGCGCCCGGGCCTGATGTCGATCGTCGGCGCGATGGGTGTGCTCGCTGCGCTGCTGCGCCGGGAGGACTGAGCGGTGCGCGACCTGCGCCGGCCCGACCATCTGCCGAATCTACGGCCCGGCCGGCGAGGCGCCGCGCCCGGACTGGCTGCCGCGCCAGCGCGCGGGCACGACGCCGCAGATGATCGGCCGCTTCCCCGACTACGACGTGCTTGCCTCGGCCGGCGACTGGGACGATGCGACGCGCGCGGTGGTTCTGGCACGCCTGGAACCGGCTCACGAGCTGAGCTTCTTCGCCGCCGGAGCAGGCGCCCACGCTCCGGCGTTCTGTGACGTGGTCCTCGCGCAGGACGCAGAGCCGCGCGTCCCGGTCGCCGAGCTGATCGACGAGAAGCTCGCCGCCGGGCGGCTCGACGGCTACCAGTACGCCGACATGCCTGACGATCGCGAGACCTGGCGGCTGACGCTCGCCGGCCTCGATCACACGGCGGCCGAGTGGCATGGCCAGGCGACATTCGCCGGCATGCGAGGTCGAGGATCGCAAGGGGATCATCGACGGCCGTTGCCGCGGGCCGGCTTGCCGGTGGCCCTTGGACGACTCTCAACGTCTCGCGTGCCTTTTCGGTGTGCACGCGAATGATGCTGGAGGCCTTCTACTCCCACCCGTGGGCGTGGAACGAGATCGGCTTCGGCGGCCCGGCCTACCCGCAGGGCTACATGCGCCTCGGGCCCGACCGGCGTCGCTCGAGCCGCGCGAGCGCCCCGGAGCCACCGATGAGGATCCGGTGCGCGTCGAAGCCGAGACTCGGCGGCGCGAGCATGAGCAACATCCTCAAGGGCTCCCGCGGGCCGGCCGCAAACGACTCGCGCTACCTGCTCGACGTCCACCGCCGCGACCTGCCGGGCCGGGCGACGCATGCGCACGCTACTGCCGACGAGCGAGGAGGTCGACCTGCTGATCGTCGGCGCCGGCGCCGGCGGTTCGGTGCTCGCCCAGCGCCTCGCGCGCAGGGGCTGGCGGATCGTGATCCTCGAGGCGGGCCCGTTCTGGCACCCCGACGAGGACTGGGTCTCCGACGAGGCCGGCTCGCATCAGCTCTACTGGAACGAGAAGCGGATCATCGGCGGTGAGGACCCGATCGAGCTCGGCAAGAACAACTCGGGCCGGGGGGTCGGCGGCTCGATGGTCCACTACGCCGGCTACACGCCGCGCTTTCACCCCTCCGACTTCGAGACCTTCAGCCGCGACGGCGTCGGCGCCGACTGGCCGATCTCCTACGACGAGCTCAAGCCCCACTACGAGGAGCTCGAGCGCGAGCTACCGGTCGCCGGCCAGGACTGGCCGTGGGGCGACCCGCACTCCTACCCGTTCTCGCCGCACCCGGTCAGCGGAGCCGCGCAGCTGCTCTGGCAGGGGGCGCGCGCGAGCGGGATCGAGATGCGCGCCGGGCCCGTCGGGATCGTCAACGGCACGTTCGGCAACCGCCCTCACTGCATCTACCGCGGCTTCTGCCTGCAGGGCTGCAAGGTCAACGCGAAGGCCAGCCCCTACGTCACCCACCTGCCCGACGCGCTCGCGCACGGCGTGGAGATCCGCGCAGACAGCATGGCGGTCCGGGTCGAGCTCGACGAGACCGGGCGACGCGCTCCGGCGTCACCTACATCCGCGAGGGTGACGGAGCTCGAGCGTTTCCAGTCGCGCCGCGCGGTTGCCGTCTGCTGGCTACTCGATCGAGACCCCCCGGCTGCTGCTTGAACTCAAGCTGCCCTCGCTTCCCCAACGGGCTCGGCAACAACGAGCGATCAGGTCGGGCCGCTACGTGATGGTGCAGGGCGCCTCCCAGAGCGCGGGACGCTTCCCCGACGAACAGCGGATGTACAAGGCTCCGCCGCCGGAGGTCTCCTCCGAGCAGTTCTACGAGACCGACCCGGGCGCGCGGGTTCGCGCGTGGCTTCTCGATCCAGACGGTCTCCCCGCTGCCGATCGGCTGGGCCGAGCACGTGATCGCCGACGGGCACTGCGGCCGCGCGCTGCGGGAGTACATGCGCGACTACAACCACTGGACGACGATCGGCGTGCTCAACGAGCTGCTGCCGCAGGCCGAGAACCGTGTGACCCTCGCCGAGGAGAAGGACGCCTACGGGGATGCCGGTCGCGCAGTTCACCCACTCGCGCTGCGAGAACGACAAGGCTCAACATGGACTACTCGCAACGAGGTCATCAAGACGATCCTCGAAGCCGCCGGCGCCCAGGACATCCTCACGATCCAGCGCTACGCGCACCTGATCGGCGGTGCGCGGATGGGCACCAGCCCCGAGAACAGCGTCGTCGACCCCGACCACCGCGTCTGGGGCGTCGAGAACCTGTTCGTCGCCGACGGCAGCGTCTGCCCGACCCAGGGATCGGCGAACCCGGCGCTGACGATCATGGCGCTCTCATCGCGGCTGGCCGAGCTGCTTGCGCGGCAAGCGAGTGACCGGCCGGAACGGCCTGCGGCCCGACCTGCTTGCCCGTCGCCGCCGATCCACGCCGCCCTCCTCAAGGAACGGACCACCCGCGATTCGCCCAACGAGCAAGTCAGGAGCCCACATGAGCAAAGGTAATCACCCCGAGGTAGTCGTCGTGACAGGCGCCTCGGGCGGGGTCGGGCGGGCGATCGCCCACGCCTTCGCCAAGCGCGGCGCGCACGTCGGCCTGCTCGCCCGCGGCAGCGAGGGCCTGGACGGAGGCCGCAACGCGAGGTCGAGTCGCTTCGGCGGCCAGGCGCTCGCGGTGCCCACCGACGTCGCCGACCACGAGCAGGTCGAGGCGGCGGCAGCCGCCGTCGAAGCCCGCTTCGGGGAGATCGACGTGTGGGTCAACGACGCGATGGCGACCGTCTTCGCGCGCTTCATCGACACCGAGCCGGAGGAGTTCGAAGCGCGCGACCGAGGTGACCTATCTCGGCGACCGTGTACGGCACGATGGCGGCGCTCAAGCGGATGACGGCCCGCGACCGGGGCAAGATCGTGCAGGTCGGCTCCGCGCTCGCCTACCGCGCGATCCCGCTGCAGGCCGCCTACTGCGGAGCGAAGTTCGCCATCCGCGGCTTCACCGACTCGCATCCGCACCGAGCTGCTGCACGACAAGAGCAAGGTGCAGATCACGATGGTGCAGCTGCCCGGGGTCAACACCACGCAGTTCAACTGGTGTCGCTCCAAGCTGCCCGATCACCCCCATGCCCGTCCCGCCGATCTACCAGCCCGAGATCCCCGCGGAGGCCGTCTACTGGGCCGCGCACCACCGCCGCCGCGAGCTGTGGGTCGGCTACAGCGCGGTGCAGGCGATCCTCGGCACCAAGCTCGCGCCGAGCTTTCTCGTCGACCGCTACCTGGCGCTCACCGGGTTCTCCGGCCAGCAGGTCGAAGGCATGCCGGTCGACGGCGAGCGCGAGGGGAACCTGTTCGAGCCGGTGCAGCGCGAGGCCGCCACACACGGCATCTTCGACGAGCAGGCCAAGACACGCAGCCCGCAGCTGTGGGCTGCCACCCACCGGCCGCTACTCGGCGGCGCCGTCGCCGCTGCCGCGGCCGTGGGTGCGGCAGCGCGCTCGCGCGCCTCGGTCGATGAGCGCTCGCCGCCGCGCCGGCACTGTGGAGCGACGCGCCCGCACGTCCTGCGCGAGTACGCGCTGCTGGCCGACGGCGAGCGCGGGCATTCTCGTCGGGCCGCGCGGAGACTTCGTCTGGATGTGCTTTCCCGCGCTGGGACTCGGACGCCTCTTCTCCTCGCTGATCGGCGGCTCGGGGAGCCTACGCGATCACGCCGACCGAACGCCATGTCTGGGGCGGCTACTACGAGCCGGGGAGCCTGATCTGGCGCAGCCGCTGGGTCACCCCGGAGGCGATCGATCGAGTGCCGCGAAGCGCTCGCGCTGCCGAGCAGCCCGGACGCGCGGTGGTCCTGCGGCGGGTGGAGCGCGATCCGAGGAACGGCTCGTCTTGATGTCGTCCTGAACCCGCGGGGCGAATTCGGAGCAGTCGGCCCCGCGGTCGGTCAAACTGCGAGACGACGGCGTCTGGACTGGCCGCCGTCGGCGAGAGCAGCTTCTGCCTGGACGGGTGCGCCCGGCGCGGAGCGCTGACCCCGACGGACACGGCGGGCGCGCCGCTCTCCCTCCACCTGACACTCGAGGAAGGCGACACCCACGACTTCGTGCTCGAGCTCGCCGCCGACGGCCGCGAGCCCGAGGCGCCGGATCCCGGACGCGCATGGCAGGGCACCGAGGCGGCCTGGGCCGAGCGCGTGCCCGCGCTCGAGCAGTCGTCGCGCAGCGCGACGCACGCCACGCCTACGCCGTGCTGGCGGGCCTGACCAGCGCCGGCGGCGGCATGGTCGCCGCCGCGACGACCTCGCTGCCCGAGCGCGCGCGTGCAGGGACGCAACTATGACTATCGCTACGTCTGGATCCGTGACCAGTGCTACGCCGGCCAGGCGGTCGCGCAAGGCCGGGCCGCATCCGCTGATGGACGACGCCGTGCGCTTCGTGTCCGGCACGGCTGCTCGCGGACGGACCCGCGCTGAAGCCCGCCTACACGACCTCCGGCGGCGACGTTCCCGACCAACGCCAAGCTTCACCTGCCCGGCTATCCGGGCGGCTCGGACATCGTCGGCAACTGGGTCAACAAGCAGTTCCAGCTCGACGCGTTCGGCGAGGCGCTGCTGCTGTTCGCGGCGGCGGCCGCGCCACGACCATCTCGACGCCGACGGCTGGCGGGCCGCCGAGGTCGCCGTGGAGGCGATCGAGCAGCGCTGGCGGGAGACCGATGTCGACGCGGGCATCTGGGAGATCGAACCCGACGCCTGGACCCACAGCCGCCTGATCTGCGCCGCCGGCCTGCGCAGATCGCGCCTACCGCGCCGCCGGCGAGCAGGCCGCCCGCTGGGTCTCGCTCGCCGACCGATCGTCTCCGACACGGCCCAGCCACGCGCTGCACCCGTCCGGGCGCTGGCAGCGCTCGCCACGGAGACACGCGAGTCGACGCCGCGCTGCTGCTCCCGGCGATCCGCGGAGCGATCCCGATGCAGACGGACCCGCGCTCGCTCGCGACGCTCAAGCGGTCGCGAGGAGCTCACCCAGGACGGCTACTGCTACCGCTTCCGGCCCGACGAGCGGCCCCTCGGCGAGGCCGAGGGAGCGTTCCTGCTGTGCGGCTTCCTGATGGCGCTCGCCTACGGCCAGCAGGGCGATCACGTCGACGCGGCGCGCTGGTTCGAGCGCAACCGCGCGGCGTGCGGACCCCCCGGACTCTGCTCGGAGGAGTTCGACGTCCGCCAGCGCCAGCTGCGCGGCAACCTGCCCGCAGGCCTTCGTCCACGCGCTGCTGCTCGAGTGCGCGGTAGTGCAAGGCGAGCACGCGGCGCGGGGGGATTGACCCATGCTCCGCTCACGGCCACAGGGGATCCAGCCCGCGCCCCCGCGGCTTTTGCTGTCGCTGGAGGCGGCATGGGGCACATGGCTGCTTGGCGCAACGCCAGGGCTCTCCAGCGAGGCAGTCTCACGGCGTCCGGTGAAGGCTCTCGTCAGGATCCTCGGGGCCCGCCAGCTTGCCCAGGCGGCACTGATCGCAGCGCGCCCGAGCACATCCCGGATCTTCACCGGCTCGGCGGTGGACGCGCTGCACGCGGCCAGCATGGTGATGCTCGCGCGCAGCAGGTCCCAGATGTCCCGACCGGCGGTCGCGAGTGCGGCGGTCGCAGCACTTCTCTCGAGCTACGGCTTGCACTGCGGTCTGCGCCGTCGATGAGCGAGCTTCGCGACAGCCTTCGATCCTCGGTTGCCGCCAGCACGGCGCCCTACGGCTACACCCTGACGGTTTGGGCCTCGGGCGCGACCGCGATATCGCTCCTTGGCACGCCCGACCTGCTGGACGTACTCCTGCTGATGGCGGGGGCCGTGTGCGCATTCGTCTCGATCGAGGCACTCGCGTACGGGTCCGTGGCTCTGCGTATCCGCCTCGGCCCGCCCCCGGAGGTGACGGTATGGGGGAGCGCGCACTGGATCTCATCCGGGCTGGCGATCGTCGCCGTGTGGGGATCTGACCACCTCGTGCACGGCCCTGCCGGATGGGCCCTCAGCGGCCTACTCGCGACGACCCTCTACCTCCTTGTGAACTCGACACAGGTCGCGATCGCCCGCAGGCGCCTGACGGCGGATGATGGCCCTGGGCGCCGCAAGGTGACGGAGTCGCTCCGGAGTGCGCCGCTCGACCCGAGCCGAGGGCCCGTCCGGCGAACGGCCGGTCAAGGGTAGGGGCCGCCCATGCCGAACACCAAGCACGCATACGACCACGTCTGGGGGATCTATCTACCAATCGCGATCGCCGTGTTCGCGATCGTCATCGGCACACTGATCGTCCTTCTCGTGCTGGGGGCCCGCCGCTCGCGGCCGGACCGGCGCTCCGAGGCGCCACGGTTGGAGATCGGGTACGCCGTTGCATTGGCGGGCGTGGCAGCCGTGCTGCTCTTGATCACCTTTCGTGCGGAGACGCCGATCGACCGACTGGCCGCGCATCCCGGGCTGCGCCTGAAGGTGATCGCGGCCCAGTGGAGCTGGCGCTTCATCTATTCAAACGGCGTTCAGGTTGCAGACATCGACACCTGGCACCCCGTGCCGGCGTACGTGCCAACCGGCACCGAGGTTGAATTCAGCGGCACCTCCGAGGACGTCATCCACGGCTTCTGGGTCCCTAGCCTGCACTACCAGCGCCAGGTACTCCCCGGCTACACCACCCACTTCGACCTGACCTTCGAAAGCGACGGCGTCTATCCCGGCGAGTGCTCCGTCCTTTGCGGTGAGGATCACAGCGAGATGCACTTCGCCCTGGAGGCCGTCAGCCCGGCGCGCTTCCGCGAATGGCTGGCCCGTGAAGGAACACGGCTACACGAAGCGTCCGCGGCGAGCGCGCCGGGAGGCGCAGCGTGAGCACGGTGGCGATCCCCACCCGAGCGCCTTCGCTGCGCACGCTGGCCTCGACAGACCACAAGCGAATCGCCGGCGCGACCTGCGTGATCGCGTTCCTCTTCTTCCTCGCCGGAGGGCTGCTGGCGCTCCTAATGCGTAGCCAGCTCGCCGCCGACGGCGGGGTGGTCTCCCAGCAGACCTACAACGAACTGTTCACGATGCACGGCTCGACGATGGTCTACCTCGTAATCGTGCCAGTCGCCCTGGCCGCGGGTTTGTACCTGGTGCCATTGCAGGTCGGCGCCGCTGAGATCTCGGGGCCGCGGATTGCCCTGGCAGGCCTGTGGCTCTACCTGCTCGGGGGCATCTGTATGTGGTCGGGCTTCCTCACCAGCGGCGGCGCCGCCAGCGCGTCGTGGTGGGGCTTTGATCCGCTCTCCGAATCGATCCACTCGCCCGGGAGTGGCATGGACCTGTGGATCTTCGGCGTGATGCTCGCGACGCTCGGCCAGATCCTCTGGGCGGGCTGCATCCTGCTCACCGCGCTGCGAGGACGCGCGCCTGGAATGACGCTGATGCGGATGCCCGTGTTCACGTGGACGATGGTTGCGACCTGCACGCTCACGGTGTTCGGGTTTCCCGCCCTGATCATCGCGCTCGGGCTGCTGTGGGCGCAGCGGCATCTCGGCGGCGTCCTCACCGGCGGGGCCGGCGCTGTGGACTATCAAGCGCTGTTCTGGTTCTACGGTCACCCGGTGGTGTACGTGATGTTCTTCCCCTTCGTTGGGATGGTCGGAGAGATAATCGCCACGTTCTCCGCGCGGCGGTTCTTTGGCTACACGGCGTTCATCGTTGCCCTCCTGGTCTTCTCGGGGCTGTCGATGACGGTGTGGGCGCACCACATGTTCACCTTCGGGGTGCTGTCCAACAAGTACTTCGCCCTCACCTCCACCGCGCTGATTGTGCCGGCAGGCATCGAGTACTTCGACTTCCTCGGGACGATCTGGCGCGGGAAGCTGCGGTTCACCACGGCGTTTCTGTTCGCCCTCGGCTTCCTGGTGCAGTTCCTGATTGGCGGGCTGACCGGAATCATCCTTGCGTCGCCGCCGCTCGATTACGGGTTGAACATGTCCTACTTCGTGGTGGCGCACTTCCACTACACGGTCTTCGCCGGTAGTGCCTTCGGCCTATTTGGCGGCATCTATTACTGGTTTCCGAAGGTGACGGGTGTGATGCTGCGCGAGCGTCTCGGCAAGGTCCACTTTGTCCTTACGGTGATCGGAGCGAATCTGACGTTCTTCCCGATGTTCTTCCTCGGCGCTGAGGGCATGGTGCGCAGGATCGCCCGCTACCCGGCATCCAGCGGCTGGCAAGGACTGAACATCCTTGCGACGGCCGGCTCGGTGGTGATCGCGATCTCGGTGCTCGTGTTCATCGTCAACCTGGTCACCTCCCTACGCGATCGCCGCATCGCGGGGGATGACCCGTGGGGGGCACATACGCTCGAGTGGGCGACCAGCTCACCGCCACCGCGGAACAACTTCGCTTCGCTGCCGCCGATCCGCTCCTACGCCCCGCTCTTGGACTTGCGAGAAGCCCTCGAGGAGCGGGGGACCGCCAACCCGCGCCCGTCCTCGGAGGGGATGCCGGCATGAAGAGAGCCGCCATCTGGCTGCTTGCGTGGGGCTCGTGGCTCGGCGTGCTGACTGCGTTGCAGGCCGCGTTCGCGCCGAAACTGATTCAGTTCGCGATTCCCGGCATCGCATCGGCGGCCTGCATTGCAATGGCGGTGGTGATCTGGACATCCGACTCCCGGCGCACCGGCGCCGAAGAGGCGCGATTGGTCACCGACAGCTCGTTCGCCACGGCCACGCTCGTAGCAGGGGTGGCGCTCGCGTTGATCGGCGCGGGCTTTGGACTGTGGCTGATCCTGATCGGCGTCGGTGTGGGAGTGCTAGGTCTCGGCGGGGTCGTGCGTGAGCAGCGCGCACGCGGCCGCGCGATGGGCGGACGGAGCACGCAGTGAGAGCTGCCGCCCCGACACTGACCCGGCTGCTGGGTGACTGGCAACTCGACCCCACCATGCTGGGCATCTGCTCGATCGCAGCGACCGTCTACGCATACGGAGCCATCCGGTCTCACAAGTCCTGGTCGCGCGCGCGCAGCGCGTCGTTTCTCGCCGGCCTGCTCGTGCTGAGCGAGGCGCTCCTGTCGGGTATCGACGCGTACTCCGACGAGCTGCTCTCGGTCCATGTCATTCAGCACCTGCTGTTGATCCTTGTCGCCCCGTCGCTGCTGCTGTGGGGAGCGCCCGTGCGTCTGGCGCTGAGATCCTCCTCACCCGCCGCCCGCGCCCGGATTGGCTGGATGCTGCGCCGATCTTCGGTCAGGTTCTTGACAAGGCCGGCATTCGGATTCGTGCTGTTCACGATCGTGATGCTCACGACGCACCTGACGGGCGTTTACGAACTTGCGCTTCGGAACCCGACGGTGCACAGTCTCGAGCACGCAGCCTACTTCTGGTCCGGCGTTATCTTCCTGCTCCCGCTGGTGGCTGCCGATCCGGTCCCCCACCCCCCGGGGGCGATCGTGCGCTTCTCCTGGCTGATGGCGGCCATGACCGTGATGTCCATTCCGGCGGGGCTGTTCATCTTCGATGAACGGGTTCGTTACCCGTTCTACCTTGCTCCGGCCAGAGCGCTCCACAGATCGGCACTCGCCGACCAGCATGCGGCGGGAATGATCATGCTGTTCGCCGGTGGCGTGGCGATGGCGCTGCTGGCGATCTTCGTGTCGATGGAAGCGATGATCCGCGAAGAGCGGCGCCAGCTACGTCGTGACGCCTACCTCTACTCGGACGGTAGGCGCCCGGCCGACCCGGCGGCGGGCGTCGCCGAGAAGCTGGCGGGCGCGTGAGGCGCGGCATTCTCACATTCGCGGCGATCGTCTGCGGCGGGCTCTCGCTGTTCGATTTTGGCGCGCATGCCGAAGATCAAGGGAGCACCGCCCGTGCCGTTACGACCTCACCGACCCCGCCGAGCAAGCTGGTGGGTCAGGGACATGAACTGTTTCTCTCATCCTGTGCGGCCTGCCACGGAATGAACGCCCAGGGAATCCCCGGGCGCGCACCCAGCCTCCACGGTGTCGGAGCGCTGGCCGCGGACTTCTACCTGGAGACCGGACGGATGCCACTCCCCTACCCTCGTGCACAGCCGATGCGCACACGCCCGGCGTTCTCCCAGGCGAAGATCCAATCGCTGATCGACTACGTCGCCTCCTTCGGTGGTCCCGCCATCCCCACCGTCAACGTCAAGCGGGGTTCGCCCGCAAAGGGACAGAGCCTGTTCGCGCTCAACTGCGCCGGCTGCCACTCGATCCAGGGGTCGGGCGGGATCGTGACAGGCGCCGTCGTTCCCTCGCTGAACGTCGCCACTCCCCGGCAGATCGCCGAGGCGATCCGCATCGGGCCCTACGTGATGCCGCGGTTCGGGCCCGGCGAGATCTCCGAATCCGACATCGACTCGATCGCCAGCTACATACACACGATCCAGGCCCCCGATGACCGCGGCGGCTGGGGCATCGGACGGATCGGCCCGATCCCCGAGGGGATGGTCGCATGGCTGCTGGCAATCGCAGCCCTGCTGGCGATCGCGCGGGCGCTCGGAGAGCGCACACCCGCGAGGCCCGGCGGCTCTCACATCGGAACAGAGGAGGTCAAATGAGCGAGCGATCCGCACCGGCCGGGCATCCTGCACCGCCTGTGGCAGGCCATCCTGATGGTGACGCTCTGGCGGATCGGAGCTCTACGCCACCGCCGCGAAGTGCCGGCGAAGCCCGACGCGAGCGACCCGTCGCATCGTGAAACCGGGGCGAGCGAGTGGGCGCAACTCGTAGTTCCCGGCATGCTGGGGCTGTGCGCGCTCACGGGTCTGGGGTTCGTCGCCCTGTTCATCCTCGACCCGAACACTCAGCTGCTTGCCCTGTGCCTGGGCGCGGCATTCGCGTTGCTCGCCGGCGCGCTGATCATCGCCGGGCGCTTCCTTGTCCCGCAGGAGACGACGGTCGAGCAGCGGCCGATGTACGGCGACCGCGAGGCGAGCGCCGAGGTGGCGGAGCAGCTCGGGCGCGGACTTGACGGGATCACACGGCGACGGCTCCTCGGGGGAGCGGCGAGCATCGCGGGCGCCGGGATCGCCGCAGCGGTCGTGATACCGGTCGCTGCCCTCGGCCCCGGGGTCGAGGAGCAGCTGAGCAAGACCCCCTGGCGAGCCGGCCGGGCCCTGGTTGACGAGGAAGGCAACCCGATCATGGCCGCCGATGTCAACGAGGGGAGCTTCGTAACGGCGGTCCCCGAAGGCGCCGAAAAGGACAATCTCGGCTCGCCGGTGGTCGTCGTCCGCGTCGACCCCTCCACCCTCGCGCTACCCGCCGACCGGGCGTCATGGGCGCCCGAAGGGATCCTCGCGTACTCAAAGATCTGCACCCACGCGGCCTGCGCCATCTCGCTGTTCCGCTCGCCATTGAGTCCCACAACCCAGTCGCGTGGCCCGGCACTCGTCTGCCCGTGCCACTACTCGACGTTCGACGTGCTCGACGGTGGCAGCGTCGAGTTCGGTCCCGCGGGGCGGGCTCTGCCTCAGCTGCCGCTGCAAATCGACGCATCCGGCACCCTCACCGCAGCGGGTCCGATGTCCGGGCCGGTCGGGCCATCCTGGTGGGAGGACAGCCAGTGAGCAGGCCCCATCCGCGCGGCGAGAACCGGACCGTTGACGCGGTCGGCTTCGTTGACGAACGCCTCGGCGCCGCGCGCGGGATGCGCTTCCTCCTGGACTACGTCTTCCCCGACCACTGGAGCTTTCTGCTCGGGGAGATCGCCCTCTACTCGTTCATCATCCTGATCGCCACCGGCACGTTCCTGGCGCTGTTCTTTGACCCCAGCACCAGCCAGACCGTCTACCACGGCAGCTACGCGCCGCTTCAAGGGCAGACCATCTCGGCCGCCTACGCGTCGGCGCTGAACCTTTCTTTCAATGTCTCCGGCGGACTGCTCATGCGACAGACCCACCACTGGGCGGCCCTGGTGTTCGTTGCGGCGATCACACTGCACATGCTGCGAATCATCTTCACCGGCGCGTTTCGCAAGCCCCGAGACATCAACTTCTTCATCGGCCTGACGCTGATGATCCTGGCGATCCTGGAGGGGTTCGCCGGCTACTCGCTCCCGGACGACCTGCTCTCCGGAATGGGTCTCGCCATCGCCTGGGGCGTTGCGATGTCACTCCCTCTGATCGGCGGCCCACTCGCCTTCGCGCTTTGGGGTGGGCGCTTCCCCGGCTCTACGACGTTCGAGTCCCGGCTCTACATCGCCCACGTCTTCATCATCCCCGCTCTGCTTGCGGGTCTGATCGCAGTTCACCTGGCGATCATCATGATCCAGCGCCACTCCCAGTTCCGCGGGCCGGGACGCCGCGAGGACAACGTCGTCGGTACGCCGATGTGGCCCGGGTACGCATTGCGCTCACTGGGGCTGTTTGCTGCCGTCGCCGCGGTCCTGGTACTGATGGGCGGCCTGATCCAGATCAACCCGATCTGGCTCTGGGGCCAATACCACCCCTACATCGGGACCAACGGGGCCCAGCCCGACTGGTATCTGGGCTGGCTGATCGGCGCGCTGCGGCTGATGCCCAACCTGGAGATCAGCGCCTTCGGCCACACGCTCCTTCCTAACCCGTTCTTCGGAGGGGTCCTCTTCCCCGGGATCATCTTCACGTTGCTGTACGCACTGCCGTGGCTGGATCGACGCTTCATTTCGCGTGACTACCGTCGTCACGATCTGCTGGAGCGCCCACGCGACAACCCGCGGCGCACCGCGCTCGCAGCGGCCGTTTTCTCGCTCGTGGTCGTTGTGTTCGCCGCGGGCTCCGCCGACCGTCTGTTCTTCCAGTTCGGCTTCGGATACGAAGGCGCGATCTGGTTCTTCCGCGCGACGTTCTTCGTGGTGCCCGTCGTCGTCTACGTCGTGACCCGCCGAATCTGCATCCAGCTCGCTCGCATAGAGGCGCATCCCCTTAGAGAGTGGGACGGACGGATGGTCACCCGAAACAGCAGGGGCGGATTTGAGATCGCCTCGAACGTCGCGCAGGAGGCCTCCGAGCACGAGACGTCCACCTAGCGTGGCCCCGTCGGCTCGGCAAGGGCGCGTGCCACGCAATCGTAGGCGCGAGCGTCACCGGGGCATCGCCGCTCTCGTCGTGATTGCCACGTAGCCCGGCGGTCGTCGGCGACGTTGCGCCGGCTTCTTCAACCCGGCCCTGACGATCTTCGACAACGTCACCAAAAGGGGGGCGGATCTTCTTTGAAGGCGGCTACAACAACCACTACTCGAAGGTCAAAACTCAGACCGAACTAGCCCTCAAGGGCATGGGCTAAGCGAGGGGCCGCTGAGGTTGGCTCATCCGCCGCGCCCTACTAGTGGCACGGTGGTAGGCCCCGACGGCAACCGCTGCGTGCTCTTGCGGCCGCGGCGCTGGGCTTCATGTTGACCGGCGTGCTCGGGGTCTGGCTTACCCAGCGAGCACTCGACCGGGAAGAGATAGGGAGCAAGGACCGACCTGACGGGGGCGGCAACCGGCTCCCCCCCCCCCCCCCTTGAGGTCGACGGCTGCCGCAAGCGTGTTACTGGGCAGCTCGTCGCAGGCGGGCTCTACCATCCTCGCTGAGCTGGACCGATCGCAACGCCTGACCCCGGACTGGGAGTCGCACGGATTAGAGGATTCCCGGCCGTGCGAGCCACTCGCATGCGAAGTGCACGCCGGGGCCGAGAACGACGAGCTCCGCAAAGTCGATCCGCTTACCGGCCAAGCGAGAGCGCAAGTCGTCGAGCACCTCACGAACAGGCGGAGTCTCAGTGATCGTATGACGAGGATGAGCACTCGTCGCATCGACGAGTGTAGGACGGTGCTGCACCACCAGATACGGCGTGACGAGTGGCAACTATTATGGCCAAGCGGCCAGCATCCTTGCCAGTCGCCCGTATAGTCCGTAAGCAGACTTTCGGCGGCAAAACCACAAAACCAGGCGATTTGCAGGGCTTTTATGGGCGATACTGGGCTCGAACCAGTGACCTCCGCCTTGTCGAGGCGGCGCTCTCCCAGCTGAGCTAATCGCCCTGGGAAGGCAGCACAGCGTATCAACGCCAAACCGCTGCGAGCAGCGGCGGCCGGGAGCGCTCGCTCAATGAAGACGACGCACGGGGGCCGAGCGGAGCCTCCCAAGGAGCGCTCGGCCCCCGTGGTCGCTTCAGGGCACGATCAGCCTCTGGCCTTCGCTCGCCGAACCGGCGGCTTCCTGTCCGGAACCGACCACGCCGGATTCTTCGCTGCCGTTCTGGCCGGTCCCGGATTCGGTGCCGCCCTGGGTGGCCGCAGCGCCGGCTTCGGTTTCGCCGTATGGGCTCTGCGAGCCGTAGGGCGAGCTGCTGCCGTAGGGCGAGCTTCCGTACGGCGATGTTCGTGGTGCCGGCTTCGGGAGAGGAGCTTTGCGGCGAGCTCGCGGAAGAGGACGAAACGCCTTCACCGGCCTCGATCTTCTTCACCGCCTGGGCGACCGTATTCGGTCGAGATCGCGAAGCCCACCCCGGTGCTGCCGGGCTGCGAGCCTTCCGAGCGGGCGGCGTCGCTGGCGATCTGCGAGTTGACGCCGATGACTTCGCCCTGCTGGTTGAGCAGGGGTCCGCCGGAGTTGCCGGGGTTGAGGGCGGCGTCGGTCTGGATCACGCCCGAGATCGGCGAGCCGTCGGGCGCCGAGATTTCGCGTCCGAGTGCCGAGACGATGCCGCGCGTGAGGGTCTCTTCGAGGCCGTAGGGGTTGCCGATCGCGAAGACCGAGTCGCCGACCTGAACCGAGCTGGAGCTCGCGAGCGTCAGCGGCTTGAGGTTCAGCCCCGACGGGATCGATGCGGATCAGCGCGAGGTCGCTGTTGGCTTCCTCCCCGACGAGCGTCGCCGTGCGGGTCTCGCTGGGCGAGGTGCCGGGGGCCGACGGTGAGGCTGCTTGCGCCGGCGACCACGTGGTCGTTGGTGAGGATCAGGCCGCTGTCGTTGAGCACGATCCCCGTGCCGCTGTCTTCACCCTCGGACGTCACGGCCTTGATCGCGACCACTCCGGAGGAATCCCGCTGGTAGATCTGGGTGGCGCTCAGGGCGGTCGATGCGACCTCGCGCCGGGTCCCGGCCGCGTGCTCCCGGCGGCCGACACGGAGGCGCGGCGCGGAGCCGGCGGCTCGCGCTCCGGCCGCCGATCGCGAGCAGAGCGCCACGAGCGTCACGACCACGCCGGCGGTCGCCGCGAGCAGCATCGGTGCGAATAGGCGTTTCACGGGATCACCTCCGGATTCATCGGGCATGAAGCCATCTGCGTGCATCCGCTGTGCGGCCGCTAATCGCAGCCCAAAGGGTCGATAACGGAGCCCGAATTTGTTCATAAGCGAGGCCGGCCGCCCGACCGCGTCCGCCGTCATCGCGACCTCCCGCCGCAGGCCCCCGCAGCCGGGCCGCAGGCCCGGTACTCTAGGAAGGCTTCCGGGCGACGTGGCGGAGTGGCTACGCAGCGGCCTGCAAAGCCGTCTACACCGGTTCGATTCCGGTCGTCGCCTTCATGCGAAGTGCCTGCAAAAGAGCGGTGTTCAGGCAGTCGGCTCAGGTGCGCAGAACACCGAAAAGCGCAAACTCTCCCAGAACTCTCCCAGACCGCGCCCGGGCAAGGGCGAGCCAGACAGCTCGCCCCTCGTCGCTGCCGTTCGTCGACGCGTCAGGCGGCGCGGTGCAGCGAGACCACGTTGGCCGCCTCGGCGGGCCCTGGCAGAGGGGCCTCCACCGACCGGCGTCTCCCAAAGCGCCGAGAGCCTGTCTGCAGCATCGGCGTCGGGCGCGTAGTGGAGGTAGCGTTCCGTCGTCGTGATGTGTCGGTGGCCCATCAGCCGCTGGACCTCATGGATCTTGAAGCCGCGGATCGCCTGCGTGCCGAACGTGTGGCGCAGGTCGTGCAGTCGCAGCACGGGAAGGCCCGCCCGTTTGCTGGCGTTCAGGAACCGGCGGTAGAGCCCCGAGCCGCAGATCGGCTCGCCGGGCTTGGCGTCGTGCTCGAAGACCAGCATCTCAGCGCTCTTGCCGTCACAGAACGGCGCGAGCGCCTTTCGGACGTTCCTTGTCATGGGGACCGAGCGCACCCTGCGGCCCTTGTTGCCGGCGTGGCCGCCGGTGGTCGTGAAGCCGTCCTCGAAGCGCAGGACGCCGGCGTCGAAGTCGACGTTTCCGACCTTCAGTGCGCGGATCTCGCTGAGCCGCGGACCGGCCTCGGTGGCGAGCGTGTAGATGGCCTCATCCATCATCGAGTACGCCTCCGCGATGAGCTTGCGGACCTGCTCGGGCGTGTAGAACTGGAGCTTGCCCTCGCTCTCGACCTTCTGGGTCTTCCACGCCCAGGCGAGCGCCGGGCTCGACGGATGGGTGCCGAAGATGCCGCGGACGACGCGGCGGTAGTGGTTGATCGTGTCGGCGCTGCGTTCGGCCTGCGTCAGCTCCTGACGGACGGCCAGCAGATCCTCCGCGCTGAACGTGTCGAGGACGCGGTCGGCCCACGCCGAGTCGCTGCGCCACGGACGCTCGGCCAGGCGCTCCCCGATCTTCCGGTACGCGTGCACCGTGGAGCCGCGCAGACCCTTCTCGACGGTGCAGTGGCTCATGAACGCGTCCAGAGCGACGCGGAACGTCCGACGCGAGTCCGTCGAGTCCGTCGAGTGCTGCGCGGCAAAGGCCTCCGCCTTCACCAGTGCGTCGCCTTCGGTCAGGTATCCGTTGGCTGGGCGGCCCTTGCGCGTCCACGCGGGTCCGAGCACCTTGCGGGAGTCCTTCCCGGACGGAAGGACGTAGCGCATGACCCACACCGGCTTGCGACGCGGCTTGCCCTTGCACGTCCTGGAGAGTTCGACCTTGACCAGCGCGTGCGTTTTCTTGGCTTGCATCGGGACCTCATTTCCTGATGCCGGGGTCGGGGGCGTGTTCGCGCCGCTCGACCGTCGTTCGGAGCGTCCCCGGGGGTGCAACCCCGGGGACGCGCCCTTATCTAGGCGCGGGATTTTATGGGAGCCGACGGCGCGGTCATGATCCGCGACGCTGGCCCTCCAGCCACGCTTCGATATCTGGCCAGCGGAAGCGCCGGTAGCGACCGACGCAGATGTGAGGGATGCGGTTCGCGCGGGCGGCTTTGCTGACCCATGACGGCTGAACGCCCAGGCGGGAGGCAACCTCCTCGGCCGTGAGCAGCCTCGTCGCGTCGCCCGTGGGCCGTGGGAACGTGCTCGGGACTGTCGCTGGTTCTGTGCTCATGGTGGTATTGACCCCAACCATGCGAAACCGGCCACTGACTTCGCTTGAGGTGCCGTCAGGACGTCTGAGGTCAGGCGGCGACGCTGGGCGTGAGCACCCGGATGCGGGCCTTGTTCGGCCCAAGATCCAGCGCGGCGTAGATCACGTCGGGGTCCAGGTCGACATCGCCCGGCCACGCGATCGTGCCCGTCTCCTCGTCCACCTTGACCTGACTGAACATCGCCGGGTCCCGCAGGGCGGAGAAGGCTGGCGTATCGAGCAGCGGAGTGATGTCGACGTCCCGCACCTCGCCGTCGGCGAAGACGATGCGGACCGTGTGCTCGGGCCGCGCGATCACGGCAACCATTTCGGGTGCAATGGCGGGCTCCATCACGATGAATCGTAGCGGCCGGTCGGATGTAGATCGAGCTGTGCACGCCCCCAGTCGGCGCTCAGTGCCTCGCGATGTCGCCGGCACCAGCTCGTCGCCGCCGCGAGCTTGGCTGCGGGAAGCGTGCCGTCGATCAAATCGCCTGAATCGATCGAGAAGCGCGCCGCCTGGACTCCCGGGTGCCCGACGCGTCCCGCGTAGATGTGGACGTGCGGCGGCGGGTGGTCGCCGAAATAGAGCTTGACGACGAGCCCTTGAAAGCTTGCTATCCGTGGCACCGACACAGCCTACGGTTGGCTCCGGTGGTGCGACTGACTGCCGCCTGGTTCGGTACGCGCGAGGAAGGCGCTACCTCATCGACCACGGTCTGGTGATCGGTCGGGTTGGACGATGCGGTGGATGGTGCGCGCGAGTCCCGGAAGGCGGCTGCGGCTCGGGGCGAGCGTCGGCTTGAAGCCCCTCCCCCAGTCTGGGTCTGGTAGTTCGGGGTGCGCGAGTGACGGTGTGTGGGCGCGGCTGTTTCTCATCTTGTTGGCGAGGCTCGTGACTCGCCGCTCGTCCTGCCCTTCGAGGCCGAGCTCGTCGCGGGCGAGGAACCACTCGGTGCCTTGGCGGGCGCGGCTGGCCTGGACGTAGGCGGACTCCTTGCTGGTCTGCCATCCGCCGGTGACGACGACGGAGCGCTCTACGGTCGCGCCTTGCTGGCGGTAGACGTGCTGGGCGTAGCCGAGACGTAGCGACTCAAGGTCCTCGCCGGCGAGATTGACTTGGCGCTCGGACCCGTCGAGCGCCACAGTTACGCCGCGGGTGTCGTGGATGTTGGTGACCTGTCCGCGGGCGCCGTTCTCGACCCTGGGTTGGCCTGGGGTCCGGTGCTGTTTGGTGAACGCGATCAGGTCTCCTTCGCGCAGCCCGTAGTGCTGGTGCGGCAGCGGAACCTCCGCCTGTCCGAGTTCGCCGCGTTCGGCGCGGAGGTGCTGGGCGCGGGCGTTGAGCCGGTCGATCTCCACGTTCGACGCGTCGGCGATCAACGCGACCTCGCGGATGTCGCGTGTCTCGGTCAGTTCGGCCCAGCGCTGCACGGCGGCCTCTCCTGCCTCATCGCGGGTGTCGTTGAAGAACAGCTGCCCGCGGGCCTGGTAGTGCGCCATCGCCCGCTCCGGTTCCCCGGCACGCAGCGCCGCCCACGCTTTGCGCTCCGTCGGGGTCGCTGGTGCGGCGGACATCTTCGAGCTCCGCGGTGGGGGCTCGGCCGGCGATCCGGTCGAACATGCCGCCGGGGCCGATCGATGGGAGCTGCTTGCCGTCGCCGACCGCGATCAGCTTCGCCCCGGAGCGCTCGACCAGCTCGGTGAGGGCGTCCATGCGTTTGTGGTCGACCATCCCGGCCTCATCAAGGATCACCGTCGTACCGGCTCCGATCTGGAGCCTCCCCGTGTCCGCCCGCGCGGTCAGGGCGTCGAGGGTGAGCGTGCGCCCTGCGAGAGCCGGGCTGTCCGCGCCGAGACGCTCGGCTGTGGACCCCGACACCGCGATCCCGATCGTTTCCCGGCCGGCGATCTGCTCGGCGCGGGCGGCCGCGTCGATCACGACACCCTTCCCGGTGCCCGCCGGTCCGACGAGCACCGCCAGGCGCTCCGGGCCGGTCACGGTCCGCAGGGCCTGCTCCTGCTCGCGGGAGAGCGGCGCGGCGATGCGCTCCGCCACCTCCCTGCTCGCGGTCGCCCTGGCGTGCTCGCCGACATCCCGGCCGGCGGGCTGGGCGAGCAGGCCTGGAGCGTCGCTCGATCGCCTCCTCCTGCGCACGCACAGCCAAGGTCGTCATCCGCCCGCCCTCCAAGGTCAGGACACGACGGTCGGCAACCATTTCCCATGCGACCACCAGTGCCTCATCCGGGCTCATCTCCCCCGCTGTCTGCTCCAGCGCGACCGTCCGCAGCGCTCCGGCGTCGAAGACGGCCTCTTGCTCGGTCAGCTTCGCTTCGATGCGGTCCTCCAACGCCTGCTCGGGCGGCGTGTGCACGGGTGCGCCGATCAGATGCACCGCCTCATCAGCCCCGAACCCGTGCTGCTCACCCGTCCGCGCCCAGACACGCTGCAGATCCCCGCGGGTCGTGAGCTCCTTGGCGCGGCGGTTCTCGAGCGCCAGGTCACGCAGCTCCCCGCGTTCCGGTGCGCGGCCGTGCTTGGCACGGAAGCGCTCCGCGGCCTGTGCGATCTCGCGGTGGCGGCCGGAGAACGCGTCACGCAGCTCCTTCGGGACCCCGGCGATCTCGAAGTACCGGCCGTCGCGGCCGGTGCCCTGCTCGATCGCATACCCCTCCCCCGCCAGCTCCTGCGCCAGCGCGGAGCGGTAGAACGCCCCCACCTCGCGGGCACCACGGAACACCGGCCGCGAGGCGACCGCGACGATCCGCTCGTCCTCGCGCACCGCCCCTGAGATCACGACATGCGTATGCAGCTGCGGGTCCGGCGCCTCAGCGCCCGAGACACCCCTCGCGGTCGTGTGCCGGTAGGCGGCCGCGATCAGATCCTTCGCGGGCTCCTCGATGACCTCGGCCCCGTAGCGGCGGCGAACGACCGGCACCCGCTCACGCAGATAGCCGACCGAGCGCTCGACCGCCCTCGCGTGCGCTGCCTCGATCTGCTCACGCTGCCACGGGTCACCCAGCGCCCACACGACCGACACCGACTTCGGGGCGCTGAACGTCACATCGATCCCGCCACCCCGCGAACCGTCCGCGCCCGCCCTGCGCAGCCACCGGCCGGTCCCAGGGTGCCGGCCATCCATCAACGCGATGAAATCCCCGCCCGTCCACCGGCGCAGCCGGGTCGACGCCCAGACGGGCCAACGTGTCCGGGGCCGAGAGCCAGCTGCCCGGCGCCTCCGCCAGCTCCCCACCGGGCGTTAGGTAGTAGTCCCCGCGCTCGGGGGCGACCGTCTTGCCCTCCAGATAGCGGGCGTAACCCCCGCCCCTGCCGGCACCGATGCTCGAAGCGCTCATCATCCACGGGTACAGACCCCAAGCGCCCGAAACCGGCCAACGAATTCGACAGCGATCGCACAGCGCCCGCACCCCTGTGCATCTTGTGTGTGTGTGTGTGTGGATGGGCTTTGTCGTTTCCGCGCCGGGACCAAAGGGAGCAGACGCGAGCAGCGTCTCAAGACGCTTCGGTGCGGTGTGCTTGCCGCCGCTGTCGAGGTCGAGGTACACGCGGGAAGGCCGCTTCTGTTGCGACTTGAAAGAGGTCTCGCTGGTCGAGGTCCGTCAGGGTCGAGGCTCTGGGCTCTTCGAGCTCGTCGTAACCCGCGGTGATGCGGTCGGCCAGCTCCACGACAACGCTGACGTCATAGCCCCAGAATCGGCCGGCGGGCAACCCGGCTCGCGGGCAGTGTGGACCCCACGGCAACTGTCCGAGTTCTGCAGCCCACGGACCAGTCGCACACATCGAGCGCATCGCAGGTATCCGCGCCCCACTTCTCCCGAATCGCCGCCGCAAGCTCCAGAGAGCCGCGATCCCCGAGGCCGCTCAGGAGAGCGCCCGCATGAGCCTCACGCGCAGGCGCACTCGGACATACGAGAAAGCAGAGGCGACCGGACGGTCCAGTTCGACGCCGCCCTCGGTGGTGAGCGGCGGGTGGGCCGCTGCAACGTGATCGCTCATAGTCGCCAAGCCGGACACTCCGAGCAGCCCAGACCGCGACGCCTACCCCTAATGGCACTCACCCGCGCCCGTCCACCAAACGGGTCGCCAGCAGGAGTTTCGGAGGCGCCTCGCGCCCGGGCTCCTTGAGTCAACGCGCCGAAGCCGCGTCGGATTGCACCTCCCCGCTACCGCTACCGTGACCCGAGAGCCGGTGGAGGAACGCTAGGAGCAACTCGCTCGAATCGGGGCGGGCGCGCCCTAAGGCGACAGTCCGGGCGATGCGTTGACCACGAGCGACGATCCGGTCACGACGACATCGCCGGGGCCTGGCGAGCTGTACTCCGCGCTCACCTGCAGCCCGGCGGCGTGGGATCCGCGCGCGGTGGGGGCGAGCCCCTGGATCGGCGCTTGAAGAGCCTGCCCACCTCCGATCGATACGCGTGCTTCGGTTATCGGCTGTCGATCGACGAGAAGCCGGAGCGTTATCTGGGCCGTCGTGCCGGGCGCTTCTTCGTCCTTGAGACCCGCAATTGCGGACACCGACAGCCGGCCGACGGACGAGACGTGGAGCTCGACTTCTCGGCCCGGCGTCGCGCCCCCCCGCCGTTCGGGGGTGCAGGGCGGTGCCACGTTCCCCGGGGACCCCCCTCCGTTGCAGCCACCCTTCGTGAGAGGTTGAGGCGTCCTGCTTACGGTCGCCGTGGAGCCAAGCGGGAAACTCACAGCGTTCAGGTCTACGGCACCGGGCTGGAGTTGCTTGCGCCCGACGCTCCCGTTGGGCAGGGTCACGGCCGCGTATGAGGCTCCCCCCAGGCTGACGAACAGCGCAAGGGTCGCAGTTACGTTCGCGTACGAAAGCTTGCTCGCCGTCCGCGTCAAACCGCCCAAGTGCGCCGCTCCTTTCTCCTCGTAGTCGCGCCCCGACGACATACAGCAGAGACTACTCTACCCGCGAAGCCGGCGAGGCAATCACGCCTCGCCGGCTCAATGGCGGAGTGCTGGTGCGGTGCTTGGCTAATCTCGACCCCGCGACGCGCTCCTCCCAGACGCACCTCTTCCCTATTCGGTGCGCTCGGCGAGGGTTTCCGTCTTGTTTTCTTTCTTCCAGGAAATGCCGACGAAGGTGCACGCCAGTTCGGCGGTGCATGACACGCTCGTTGGTTCGTTCGAGACTACCCCTGGTCGCTGAATGGCTGGTGCAAGCGCCCACCGGGTGCCATTCCATTCCTCGCCCAGGGCCTGTTTCCCGGCGGTGCTCGATTCGGTGTACGTGCCGACCGCAATGCACGAGCTCGAGCTCGGGCACGACGCCGCATTCAGCTCCCAGCCCGAACCTTTCGGCGCGGAGCCACTGAACGGGCTGGCGGCTTGCTGCAGGCCCCAGCTGGTGCCGTTGTACCGCTCGATCAGGGCGCGCTTGCCTTCTTCAGTGACGCTGTTGAATTCGCCTACGGCCGTGCAGGCGCTCGCCGCCGAGCACGACACTCCGTGCAGCTGTTCGCCAATCGAATGTTCGGGCCTCGGCGTCGTCTGGAGGGTCCATTTCGAGCCGTTCCAGCTCTCGACGAGAGACACTTCGCCGTATATCGAATTATCCGCGCCACCAACCGCCACGCAGTGTTTCGCGCTCGGGCACGAGAGACTCGCCAGCCAAGCCGTTTCATCTTCTTTCGGCAATGTAGCCAGAGTCTGGACTTTCCAAGCCGTACCGTTCCAAATCTCGGCGAGCGGCGTCGTTTTACCCAATGTCGGCAGGTAATACCCGGTCGCTATACATTCTTTGGCGGAGACGCACGCGATGCTGTCAAGCACGGAATCTTCGCCTTTGTTGGCTGGCGTCGTCTGGGCGGACCAAATGGTCCCGTTCCAGACCTCAGCGAGCGTTACGAACTTTCCACCCGAGAGTTCGGCGTGGCCGGCCGCCTCGCATTCGGTCGCCGATATACACGAGATCGCTTCGAAAACGTCCTCCAGGGCCCCCGCGGTTTTCGCCGTCGTTTGCGTTTCCCAACTCGAACCGTTCCAGCGCTCTACGAGGGCCGCTATTTCGGTTTCGGGACTGTAGAGGCCGGCTGCGTCGCAGCCGGACGACGACCAGCATGAGACGCTGCTAAACCGATCGGCTTCGTCGAAGCCGTGAGGGTTCTGGGTGGTTTCGAGTCGCCAGAACGGAACCGTCAAGGTCTTGTCCGCGCCGTAGGCATATCCGTCTTCGTTGTAGGCGACGACCCGATAATGGTACATGGCGCCCGGGTGCAGGCTGGACAGAGACGCGTGAACCGCCACCGGTTCCACACCAGAGCCCGCAAGGGTTGTAGACGTGGAGCTCCCGTAGGATTCCGTCAAGCCGTATTCGAAGTAGTAGTGGGTTTCGAGGTTGCTCGGCACGACGGAGCCCGTGAGTTCGGCACCGCCCGGTGGCACGAGGGTGTAGCCTTCGGTTGTCACGAGCGGGACCGGATCGTGCCCCGGTCCACCGAAATGCCATTCGGTTTTTCCGGAGTTCACATGGCCAGGCGAGTAGAAAGCGCCGTACGTTTGGGTCGCATGGTAACCGGTAGTTTCAACGACTTCGCCGGGCAAAATCGCAAGTATCTGCGTCATCGTGGTCGCACCGGCGCTCGCTCCGTATTGTCCATCGCCCATCTTGGTCGTCGGGTTTTCAGCATTATCGAACACCTCGCCGTAGTCGGTAGCGTTCGCGCCTTTCTTGAAATGCCCGCCCCAGGCGCTTTCGGGCACATAGCCGATCCACGCGTTGCCGACTGAGATCCACCAGCATCCACCGGTGGCTTTCGGGAAGCATTCGCTGAGGAACTGAACTCCAAACCGAAGTTTTGACGTACTTGCTTCCAGCACTTGGCCCGGGGTGTATTTGGGTTCGGCAGCCGCAATAAAGTGGCAGTCATAGCAGCTTTCGGACCCATATTTGTCCGGATTGACAAAGATGAACAAATGCGGCGCAGTGGGCGAACCCGATTCCCACCCCATTGTCGGCGAGACATCCCATCCCAGCTCGATTGTATATTCGTTGCCTCCAGTGCCGGCACCTATCGCGAGCTGATCAATCGAATGCGCACCGCTGAACGAAGACACAGAGGGATCGGCGACGTTCGTTTCGTATTCCATACCCACGACCGATTTTTCTACTTCGTTGTTGACGTACCAGTAGCATCCACCTTCTTTACAGTTTTCGCCTCCGAACGCAGGCGGAACCGTGCCGCCACCGAATGCCCCGGCGCTTAGCGCGGAGTCCGTTGGGTCACCCGGATGAACAGCAATTCCGGTCGCCCCGAGGGGTGCCGGCACCTCGCCTGGGGGGCAAAGCGCGGGGGTGTTCGCCGCTTGAGTGAGATGCTCGGCGCTCGGCGCTTTACCACCCGGCAACGACCAAATTGGCGGAGGGGTGGGTACGGTGTTCGCTGCCGTCGCAGGCGTGCATGCATACGAACCTGGTGGTGCAGTCGTGGTTGCTGCGGCCGCTGTTGCGCCCGCCGACGCGAGTACGGTAGCGAAGAATACTGAGCCAAGGATTAGGCGTTCCGAACGAAGGTGCGCATGAGCAGTCTCCCGTGGTTGCGTGGGAGGGGCGTCCGCCTCGGACGGCGCGGGCCGTTGTATGGCTCGGTCGCAGCCGTGAGAATTGTGAGCAACTCTCCCAATGTCTGCCGCTTCGTGCGCACGGTCTACCGGTCACGACCACGGCTACGCAAGCGTTCTCAACGGATGTTCGATGCAGGCGCGAGATTCCGCCGCGAACCTGCCCTCATCAGAGCGACTCAGTCTGCCGAAACCCCACACCGACGCACGCCGCTGAAAGCGCGCTCTCCCAAAAGTCTCCCAGGCGAAGCGTTTTGCGAGGTCACCTAAGAGGACCGGGCGGCCCCGAGAAGCGCTTAGATAAGCCGATAATCAGAGTTTCGGGCGCTCTGCAAAGCCGTCTACACCGGTTCGATTCCGGTCGTCGCCTTACGGGGGATTTGAGCCATCTGCGGGACCCCTAGAACGCTTGTTCGTATGCCGTAGGTCGCGTCCTTGACCGCGGCGACCATGTCATCGAGCCTCGGACGGCCCAGGTACGCGTCCGTTGTGCCCAGGTGCGCATGTCCGAGGAGGTGCTGCGCGACCCGCGTGTCGGCCTTGCGTGCGACGTGCTCGGCATAGGCATGGCGGAGGTCGTGTGGCGTGACGTGCGTCGCAACGCCAGCGTGCGCCGCCACCCTCGTGACCAGCGCGACGAGTGCCTGCGGCGAGGACGGTTGGAAGCGTAGCTCCTGGCATCGGCCACATGAGGATTCGACGGCAGACCGGCGCCAAGGCGTGGCCGATCGCGACATCAACAGTCACGTGCCTTGCCCTGTTCGCCGTCGTGTTCCGCAACATGATCAACACCGCACCGACATCAGCGATCGCTCTCGGCGTCACACTCGCGGGCAGTGTCCTGTTTGAGACGCTGTACCGCCTCACGAGCGGGCGCACCTTCAAGGAGGTCGTGGCACAGACCGATCCCGATCCTGCGACCGCGGCCACGCCCACCACGGGATGAGCAGACTGCCATAGATCTAGGCTCCGGCGGAGGTTGGAAACCATCAGAGTCCGAGCTTGCGAACGCCTGTCTCGTCGAAACCGAGGTGGTGACCAACCTCGTGACGCACCGTCTGAATGACGTGCAGCCGGAGGCGCTCGGGATCGTTCCCGAAGTCGCGCACCAGTGTGTCGCGAAAAATCAGGATCTCGTCTGGCAGGCCACCGCCCCCGAAGAAAGGCGTACCGCCGCGCCTGGAGCCGACGTACATGCCGTACGCGTGGTTCTCGGCACCGCGGTCGGAAACGACGACCGCCACGCGCTCCAGCGCGCGCTGAAACTCGATCGGCAGCTCATCCAGCGCCGAACTTACTAGGTCCTCGAATTCCTGCTCGCTCCAATGCCGGTGTTTGCTCATGGTTTCGTGGTCGCGAGGATCGTCCCGCATCCGCCCCCTCGCTGGGCGCAACTCGCCCAAGACTCTCCCAGACGGGGCCACCTTGGGCGCTGCTGCGTTGCTGCGCCCAGCGAGCGTCAACGCCTAAGCGGAGCGGACGCCCGCGAGGGACGAAAAGCAGGCCTGCTTCTCGGCGGTGTCCACGCGCCTGCATCCAGCGCAAGCGGCCGGAGCCGTGGGCCGAGTGCGGCAAGCCGTGGCGACCACCATGGTGGCGATGGCGACGGCTCCGCGTGCGCCGGCTGATGTCGCCGCTATTGGCCGCGCAGATGTTCCGAGGGCGCCCACAGGCGCCAGCATGCCAGCACGCCGCGGATCGATCGCCCCTAGGGAATGCTCAGGGAGAAGTCCTGGCGCACGGTGCGGCCTGCTGGGATCACGAGCGATTCGGTCTCCTGCGGATGCACACCGTTCTCGGTCGCGTCGAGGAACGTCCCGCGGATCGTGTAGGAGCCGGCTGGCAGCGGGATCTTGACGAAGCGCCCGCTCGTCGAGGTCTGCGTCGCCACGACAGTGCCGCTCGCGTTCACGACTTCCACCGTGCCGGCGCCGGGCACAGGCGGGGGCCGCTTGCAACCCGGGGCGGAGTAGCTCACGAGCGGGCCGCCGCCTAGAAAGAAGCCGCTGACGAGCTCCGTCGGCCCCGGCGTCACAGCCGGCTCCGAGATTCCCGAACCGTATGCGGCGCTGCCATGGCAGAAGGGGTTGAGCCAGACAGTCACGCTCGAGGAGCGTCCACGGGCACCTGGCGATTGGCGCTCGATCGTCTGGACCCTGGCTTCCGCTTGCACCGCGCCCTCGATGTGCAACCTGCAACCGGCATGCTCGGCTCGTTCACGCGCGACTGCGAGCGTCAGCCCCTTGAGCCGCGGGACACGACACGCCCGGGCGACGTGCGCGGCCGGGCGTGCAGACGCGCTCACCGACGCGGCGCAGAGCACCGCCAGGCCCGGCACGAGCGCTCGTCGCATGGCTATCCGTACTCGCGCAGCCACATGTGCACGCCCAGCGCTCCCGCGAGGGTCAGCATCGAAAGCACCGCGTTCCCAGACAGTCCGCCGACGACCAGCGCGAGCGCCGCGGTCGTGATGAGCGACCCGCCGGTGCGTCGACGCCACAGCCGACGCGCCTGCCGGTAGGTCCACGCGGACGGATAGTTCTCGGGCCGTGGGCGGGTGCTCATCAGCCGATCGTACTCCCGAGGCTGTCTATCGACGGAATGAGGCCACCGCGACCGCATCTTCTGATGCTACCGGTACTTTTAGCGGGCATGGGAAGGCTGACGCTGGCGGGGGCGGTGCTGATGGCGCTGGTTGTCGCACCCGCGTCAAGCTTGGCGAGTGGTCATCACAGCCGCCCTGTGAGCTGTGTGCCGCGCGGCTACCAGGTGCTGCTCTCCGATGCCCACGCCGAGATATACAGCGCCAAGGCGGCGCCGGGAGCCTTCGGATGCATGCGACGGAGCGGGAAGCACACAAGCTTCAGGCTGGCCGGCTTAGAACCAGGGAGCGCGTCGCTCGCCGGCACCGTCGTGGCCTGGAGCGACACGCTCCCAAGCACGTCTTGCTGCTCGAGCGACATCGTCTCGCTCAGTCTCCGCACCGGTCACGTGCTGCACAGGGTCTCGATTGCCCCCACCGAGCAGCGCGTGATCCTCGAACAAGCACAGGCGCTACAGGTCCTTGTCAAGGACGACGGCGCCGTCGCATGGGTGCAGGAAGACTCCTACGGCACCCATGACGGTGCTCCGCTACCTCCGACCACCTTCACGATCTACGCGGTCGACAACACAGGATTCCATCAGCTGAGCCCCGAAATCGACTGGGTCGAGCCTGAAGACCTGCAACTAGCCGGCAGCGTCCTCTCCTGGACCCGAAGTGGGACAACCGAAAGCGGCCTGGTCGACTAGCGTGGCGATGCGCAGACTGACCTGCGTAGCAACCACAGTGCTGATCCAGTTGGCCTGCACTGCTACCGCCGCCGCACACGCCCGCACGGCCTTTCCGCCATGCGCCCCGCAGACAGGAGTCATCCGCGCGTCTAACACGCACGCGCAGGTCTATGAACTATTCCCGCGCAGCGTCATTCCTGGTGCAGTGAACATGTACGGGTGCAGCCGCCGTACCGAACACACTTATATCTTGGGCAAAGTCGAAGGCGGAGTCTCCTGGTGCACGAATAGTTCTGAGCTGGTATGCGGACTCATTAACCCCAACCCGCTCGCGTTAGCCGGGACCGTCGTTGCCTACGTCGAGGAACGCGAGGGATCCGGCGATTCTCTCTACATCTGCGTTAGGAGTCTGGTCAGCGGTCGGATACTGCACAACTTCCCGGCTGGCAATGTGCGAAGCCTGGTCGTCAACGGCGAAGGGGCCGTCGCCTGGGTCAAGCAGGAGGCCCGCGTCTTTACTCCCGACGGGCCACGTCTCGGGCAAGATCCGTTCAACTACCAGCTCTACGCTGTAGACGCGACCGGCTTCTCTCCGATCACCGACCAGCTCCCCAGCGAACCACATAGGCTGGACCTCAACGGAGACACCCTCACCTGGACACAGAACGGGGCGCCCGAGACGACCATGCTCGACTAGCAGGCACACGGGCGTGTCCTCCCTGCGGGATACTCCCTGCCATGCCCGAGGAGTCCACCACCCGCGACCTGGTGGAGCGCGTGCGACAGTCGGTCGAGCCTATGAACCGCCGCGACTTCGACGCGGCGATCACCTTCTACGCGTCCGATGCGGTTTGGGACGCGTCATCGGTGGGGCTGACGTTCGAGGGTGCGACGGCGATCCGCGGGGTCCTAGAGGACTGGCTCGCCAACCATTCAGAGTGGGAGAACATTCCACAGGAGGTCCACGATCTGGGGAGCGGCGTGACGTTCACGGTGGCCCTCCAGCGCGGTCGCCTGGCCGGGAGTTTTGCCTCGGTGCAGGAGCAGTGGTCCTACACGACCCTGTGGGAGGCCGGGCCGATCTCGCGGGTAATCCTGCGGACTGACATCTACGAGGCCCATGCTGCCGCCAAGCGCCTCGCGCAGGAGCGGGGGTAGGCGGTGTCGGCGGAGAACGTCGCGATCGTGCGCGGTGTCTACGAGGCGTTCGCACGACGGGACGCGATAACGCCATTCCAGTTCTACGCGGCCGATATCGAATGGGACGTCACGGGCATCAACGTGGAGGGTGTCGTGTACCACGGTCACGAGGGGGTCCGCGCGTCGTTTCGGGAGGCGCTGGCGGGGTTTCGCGAGTTCGAGTTTCAGCCGCTTGACTTCACGCCGTCCGCCGATCACGTCCTGGTCACCGTCCAAGAGCACGGCGTCGGTCGGACGAGCGGCATCGTTGTCGATCGACGCGAATATGCGGTCTGGACGCTGCGCGATGGCATGGTCGTCCGGATGCGCGCCTTCCTTGATCACGGCGAAGCGTTGCGGGCAGCGGGCCTGGCCGAGTAGGGGTCAGGTGCCCGTGTTCGGTGTGAGGCCGAGGTCGGCGAGGGCATCGTCGCGGTCGCTGTACTGGGAGATCTTGGTCACCCTGCCCTCGCTGCACTCGAACAGCGTGGCGCCGTCGGAGTGCAGCTGCTCCACATCGATCCCGCTCGCTTTACCCCGTCCGGTCTGGTGGAAGCTCACGAGCACGCGCTCCCCTGAGAGATCGAGAAAGTCGTCGGCCACGACGCCCCAGTCGTCGAAGGCGCTGATGAACTCGCGGAAGCCTTCGGTCATGCCGCCGATGCCACTCCACTCGCCCGGCAGGAAACCGCCGGCGTTCGCGTAGTGGATATCGGGGTCCGCCCAATCGACCCACAGGAAGTCGCCGCGTTCCCATGCCGCGTAGATCGAGCGCACAAGCTCCAGGTTCGCCGAGGACACCGAGGGAGTATCGCGCCTTCCCACGCTCGTCAACCGGCGGTCGCATGCTCAGCGTTGCTTGGATCCGCCGTGCGAATCAGCGCGACGATGAGGACTTGCGATGAGTAAGCCGAATCAGCACACCCCTCCCCCCTGCACAAGAGCGCTCGCGAAGCGCGCGCAGGACGTCGTAAACGCAGGGAACGGCATCTGGATCCAGCGTAGCCACCCCTTCAACCCCGGGCAGAACCAGCGGCCGCCGCGCGGGTTGCTGTGGCCGTGGAACTCCGAACCGTGGCCGTCTACTCCCCGGGGGCCCAGGGGGCGAGCGCCTCCCTCAGCCAGTCCGGGATCGTCATCTTCTCGAACGATCGGGGGTCGACGAACACGTGACGCATCTCGCCATCCACGAGCACCTCCTTGTCGCGCAGCACACGATGTCGCGTGGTGCAGGAAGTCCTACCCAGGCCCACGATCGACACCTCTAGCTCGAGCTCCTCGTCGAATCTCGCCGCGCCAAGGAACCGGGCGGAGGCCTCGGCCACGACCATATCGATGCCCCGCTCGAGCATCACCGCGTAGCGTCCGATCGCGGCGCGCCAGAGCTCCGTCATCGCGATGTCGAAGTACGCGAAGTAGTTGGCGTTGAAGACGATCTGCTGCGGGTCGCACTCCGCATAACGCACCCGCAGCGGGTGAACGAACGGAGCCGGCGTCACCTCGCCAGGTTACAGGGCTGCCTCTGAGCGAGCGTCACGCTCCTTGCATGATGCGGCGAATACCCAGTTTGTTCCCCGGCGCGCTCTCCCGCTCCGGACTGATCGCCGCCGGCGAGTGGGACGCACGTCGTTGCCCGCCTGCAGGCTCATGGCGCCGAACCTGTCGGCGAGATCGCGCAGCACGAGGGCATACATCCACTCTGATACGTCGGAGGCCCCGAGGGCATCGTCGTCGGACTGGCCGAGCCGCTCAGCTGAAGGGTGCCGCCGTCCTTCTTTGGGGCCCCAATCACGAGGGGCTGCACGGGTCCGCATCGAACGCCGCAGCAATGAGGTCGGCCAACGGCCCGTCGCTGCCGCTGGCGAACGCCAGTCGGGTGTTCGAGGCGGTCACGGCGAGTGTGGTGCCCGTGTCGGGGTAGCTGACGATGTCGGGGAAGTTCATCTCGGAAATGAAGAGGAGCCGACAGGGCTCCGACGATGCGTTGCGCAGACGGTGTGCGCCCACAGGACCGCACGGGAACGAGACGACCTCGCCCCTCTGCAACTCACGAAGCCCGTCCAGCGTACGCAGCTCCGGCGTGCCGCTGAGCACAATCAGCAGCTCCTCGTTGGCGTGATGAAAGTGATAGGGGCTGCTGAGGGTGCCTGAGGCGAGTTCGACGATGCTCGCACCGAGGCGCTGCGAGCCCGCGGCCGCGGCCGGCATGGCGACACGGTTGCCGCCTCTCTCCCTCTCCCAGCTGGGTTCGAACGCGTTGCTCATGCGCTGTCACCAGAACGCCCCCCCCGGCAGCCGACGAGGCCGGGGCCGCAGCGCGTACGACCGTGGGCACCCGCCTGGTGTCTGCGACCCGCAACGGGCACCTCCCAGGCGCCGAGCGAGATACGCCGCCGGCTACACCAAGAGCAGGTTTTCGGAGCGGCCCGGGTCACGGACCGGGTTCTCGCCGGCATTCGGCCGCGCGGTCATTCGAGCTGCAGAGGTGCCGTCCTTCGGGCTCGCGAGGGCCAACGGTCAGATCATGGAATCGTGATTGACGGCTGCTGCAGCGGGCCGATGCCTGCCTTCGCGGTGGGGATCGCCGCCGTGGCGTCTTCGGGGGTCAAGAACCCGGCGGCCACCTCGGCGTTCGCGGCCGCTTCGAACTTCGCGGCATAGCTTGCCGTCGTGGGATACAGCGACGTCATCCGCTCGCGGCCGGGACTTCTGCCGCGCTTGGCAGCGCCGCGGCGCTGGAGGCCGCCAGCATGCTCACGCCGCAGGCCATAATCGATGCCGCTGTCGCGGCTTGGATGGCCTTCCTCGTCCGCTCGCAAGCCCGATCGCGCACAGCTCCTCCTTATGTCGATCCGTGAGGCCCCCGGCCCCGCGGATGCAGCATATTAGGTCCTATGTTGCATTGCAACATTAGGTGGAGTACGTTGCAAGAGCGCCTTCTCGGACGGCACCGAGCACATCTCGCGTGCTCTCGGCGAGTAGGTTGGAACAATGCCCGACGACGCGGCAGAGCCGAAGGTAGCGATCCCTCCCGGAGAGGGCCCCGGTTATGGGCTGCTGGGCCCGAGGACCCGACATCTCATGGCGCTCGAGTTCGGCAACCGGGCGCAGTTCGACGATCCGCGCCTGGAGTGGCGCAGGCTGTTCTCCGAGCTGCTCGGCACCTTCTTTCTGCTGCTCGCGGCCGCGGGCGGCGGTCTGCTGCACGCCGAGGGGCAGATCAGCCTCGCGGCGGCCGTGGTCGCACCGGGGCTCACGGTCATGGGGATCATCCTCTACATGGGCGCGGTCTCCGGCGCCCATCTGAACCCTGCCGTCACGCTCGCGTTCGCGCTGCGTGGGGACTTCCCGTGGAAGCGAGTGCCGGGTTACATCGTCATCCAGCTGATCGGCGCCACGCTCGCGTGCCTGTTCCTGCTCGCCGTGTTCGGGAACGTCCAGCATCTGGGCGCCACGCTGCCTGGTCCGGGGTACGTGAACTGGCAGGCGCTGCTGATGGAGATAGTGCTGACCCTGGGATTGGTGAGCGTGATCCTCGGCACCGCGTCGGCGGCCCAGAACGTGGGTCCGATCGCGGCGCTGGGCGTCGGCGGATACATCGCGCTCGCGGGCCTGTGGGCCGCGCCGGTGAGCGGCGTCTCGATGAACCCTGCGCGCTCCTTCGGCCCGGCCCTGGTCAGCGGCTACTGGACGAGCTACTGGGTCTATCTCGTCGGCCCCCTCGTGGGCGCGTTGCTCGCCGTCGGCTGCGCCTACATCCTGCGTGGGGGCGGCGGGGACCCGATCTCCTATGCCGCCGGATCCGGCGACCTCGACGCGGGCGCACTGGCCGCCAAGCAGCGCCTGTCGGCAGAGATCGACCGCGGCGAAGTCCCGCCGCCCCGCATCGCCGACACGGACACGCGCGACAGGCGACCCTGACGGCGCGCGCCCGCCGGCCGACGAGTCCGGCAGGCCGCCGACCGGCGGCACAGCTCGCGCGTTGAAACCCGCGGTCATGGGTATGCACTGAGGAATCGAATTCTCTCAGGAGGCAACCAGATGGCCCAGCAGACCAAGGAGCAGCGCTCGAGAGCAGCCAAGAAGGCGGCGGCAACGCGTCGGGCGAACGAGGCGCGCGACGCAGGCGAGGACGTCAAAGAGGCCGCCAAGCGTGCGGTGAAGAGCGCCGGCGAATCGATCCACGCAGCCGGACGGGCGGCTCAGGCCGCGGGTAAGGCGGTGTCGAGCCGCACGAAACCGTGAGCCCGGGCGAGCCGTGTCTCCGCCGAGCGGCTCGTGGCACGGTGTCCGCCGGTCTTCGAAGCGAGGGGTGGCCGGCAGCAGCATAGACAGAACCTCGACCGCGACGGCGCCCGTGAGAGGAGCCATTCGCTTGCTCGCACGCGGGTATCCTGGTCGGCATGAGGCACAGGACGCGGTCCAGGTCCTGCGCGCGCCTCGCGCGGGGTGAAAGGTGGGGCGCGTGACCGGAGAGCAAGACCTGTGGTCCGCGGTCGACGGTTACGTCACCGACCGCCTGATCGGGTGGGACCCCTCGCTTGAGGCGGTTCTGAGTGCGAGCGAGAGGGCGGGGCTGCAGGGTGGGCCGATATCCGCGTGTCAGGGGCGGCTGGTCGAACTGCTCGTGCGGATCAGCGGTTCGCGACGTGTGCTCGAGATCGGGACGCTCGGCGGATACAGCACGATCTGGCTCGCGCGCGGCCTTCCCGCAGACGGGCGGGTCATCACCCTCGAGGTCGATCCGTACCACGCCCAGGTCGCAACAGCGAACATCGCAGGCGCCGGGATGGCCGGCGTGGTCGAGGTTCGCGTGGGACCGGCGCTACGCAGCATGGAGGAACTCGCCGCCGAGGGCCGCGAGCCCTTCGACCTGATCTTCATCGACGCCGACAAGCAGAACAACCCCGGCTATCTGGAGTGGGCGGTGAAGCTGCTCCCGGGCCGGCACCGTGATCGTCGCCGACAACGTCGTGCGCGCGGGTAGGATCCTCGACCCGAACGCGAGCGACCGACGCCTCGGCGAGGGCGGCCTCGACGGCCTGCGGCGCTTCTATGAGCTGCTCGGCGCCGAGGATCGTCTCACCGCGACCGCGATCCAGACGGTTGACGCCAAGGGTCATGACGGGTTCGTTCTGGCAGTCGTGTGCGGCGGCCGATAGCGCCCCGCGGGGCGCCGCGAACGTGCTCTAAGCCCCCCGCGTCCGAGCGGGCTCGAGCGGGCCACTTCGTCCACGGCTCGCGCGCCGTCCGGGAGCGAGGACGCGGCACCTGGCCCGGGCGAGCCGAACGGCCGCCGTCGGAGGCCACGGCTCGAGTCACTCAGGCCTGCGGAAGACGACCGTGGCGGCTCGGCCCGCGCTCACGGTGCCGGCTCTGCATCTCGCGGCGATCGGCCGCCGGTCGCGCCCCGCAACGGGGCTGGCGCGGGGAACAGGGCGCGGGGACACCAGAGGGAGAGCTGTCCCCGCGCCCCTTCCAGCGCGCGAGCTCGGGAGCGTTGGCGGCACGCCGCCGCCGCAGGCCGGCCGAACCCGAGCACCGTGCGGGCTCTCGCCGCGCACAGCGGACAGGCGCCGCTCGCCGTCCGTCTGCTGCCGTGCCGGGCTGCTCGTTGGTGTCTGCCGCTGCTGCGGCGCGGCACATGCCGCACACCAGCATCGCCACCGCGAGCCAGCCGACTGAGACGAGAACTGGGAGCACGCACGTCCTTCGCGATCGGGATCCGGAATCATGAGCAGGGCGCGGAGCCTCGCAGCCACGCCTGCCTGCAATGAGGTTCCGCGATCGACGTGCGGAAGTCCAATAGGTCTTCCAATCACTGCTATAGGATCAGCGTATGGCGGGCTGGGATGCCATTTAGGCGCGGACTCCTCGGCTACTTCGTGGTGGTTGCGCAGGAGGGCCAGATCACCCGAGCCGCCGCCAAGCTCCACATGACGCAGCCCTCGCTCTCGCAGGCGATCACCCAGCTCGAGGATGAGCTGGGACTGCAGCTCTTCGAGCGCCACGCACGCGGAGTCTCCCTCACCTCCGCGGGTGAGCGCTTCTACGCGAAGGCGGCGCTGGCGGTGACGGCAACCGCCGAAGTCCAGGAGGCGGCCAACGCCCTCGTGCGGGCGGAGCTCGGGACGATCGCGCTCGGCTTCGTCGGAGCGCCCCCGGGGCTCGACAGCCCGCGGGCGCTGGAAGCTTTCTCGCGCGCGCACCCGAGGATCGACATCCGCTACCGGGAACTTCCCTTCCCCTCCGCCCCCACCACCGCATGGCTGGCTGAGGTGGACGTCGCCGTCTGCCACACGCCGCCCGCCCACCCGCGGGTGTGGACCGAGCCCCTGCGCAGCGAACCACGGGTCGTACTCGCTCCCCGGCGACACCCGCTCGCCGACGCCGGCGAGCTCGACGTGGCCGACGTGGTCGATCAGACGTTCATCGGCATGAACAGCTCGGTGGAGACCTCCTGGGCGGGCTTCTGGAGCCTCGACGACCACCGCGGCGGGCCGCCCGCGAATGTCACCTCCGATCGTGCCTCCAATGCCCAGGAGGTGCTTGCCGCGCTTGCCGTGCGCCCCGCCATCACCACGGTCCCGGCGTCCGTTGCGGCCCTGATCCCCAACGCGTCGAGCGACCTGGTGACGATCCCGCTGCGCGACGCGGCCCCCACGACGATCGTGCTGGCCGGCGACGTGGAGCGCCGCAATGCACCGGTTGACGCCCTCGCGGCGTTCGCCCGCGGGGCGGATTCGGGCATCGCGCGGACGTCGGCCGCCCTTGCGGCGGACAGCCACCCCACCCCCGCGGCGGACAGCCGGCCCGGCCGGGCGGCGAAGGGCGGCGCCGGGTCGGCGGCGCCCGGCTGAGCGCCGCGCGGCTCGCTCGCATCCCCCATCCCCGGCCGCCCCTAGACTCGCCCGATGCCGAGCCAGCGGTCTTCTCCGGTGCACCTGCGGGCACGCGCGAGCGCGCTCCTGCTGGCGGCCGGCTGCTGCCTCGTGTTGCTCGCGTCCGCCCGTGCGCAGGGAACGGCGCCGAACGGGCTCGCGTATTCGACCGACAGCGCCCACCGGATCCAGCGCCAGCCCGCCCCCGGCAGCTGTCGCGCGCACGGGTCGGGGCTCCTCGCCACGCCCGATCCGCACTGCACGCCCGGGGCGCTCGACCCGGCCGTCACCCAGGCCACGATCGGCTCGACGATCTGCCGCGCGGGATGGACCTCCGTAGTGCGGCCGCCGGAGTCCGTCAGCGAGCCGGAGAAGCTCGCCAGCATGGCCGCCTACGGCGATCGTGGCCGCGCCTCCGGCTTCGAGTACGACCACCTGGTGCCGCTCGAGCTCGGCGGGGCGAGCAACGACCCGCGCAACCTCTGGCCCGAGCCCGACTATGCGACCCCGTCCGGGTTCTACAGAAACCCCAAGGATCGCCTCGAGTCGGCGCTCAACCGCCTCGTCTGCGACGGTTCGATGACGCTGTCGGCGGCCCAGCGCTCGATCGCCGCCAACTGGGTGGCGGCCTACCGCCGCTACGGCTAGGCCGCGGGGGTGCGGCCCGCTTCGGCCGCGGCGAGCGCGCGATCGAGCGACGCTTCGTCCTGGGGACCGACGAGCGCGGCCAGGATGTGGGCGTGGGCGTTGAGCACGAACGTCGTCGGCAGTGCCGTCAGGCGGTAGGCGTCGCCGACAGTGCCTTCGGCGTCACGCACGTTGGGAAAGGTCCAGTGATAGTGCCCGATGAACGCCTGCGCGCCTGAGCGCGCATCGCTCCAATCGACGCCCACGAGCCGTCCGCGGCCCTCCGGGCTGTGCGAGAAGCGCTCCAGGGCCGGCGCCTCGCGCTGGCATCCCGGGCACCAGCTCGCCCAGAAGACCACGAGGACCGGGCGCGCGCGCGCCCCCGTGATCAGGCTGCTCAGTGTGACGGGACCCCCCTGCAGCCGTTCCCGCGGCAGCGCCGGGGCGCTGCGACCGCCGGCGGATGATCCGCTCGAGGCCAGCCCGAACACCGCCACAGCGGCCAGCGCGGCGACGGCCAGCGCTCCCAGCCCGACACGTCGCGCCATGCCACTGGACACGGACGCGCTCAGCGGGCCGCCAGCAGGGGCACGTCGTGGACGATTTCAGACGGCTGAAAGCTCGGCGCGTAGATCGTGATCCGCTTGCCGCTGCCGCTGACGCCGTAGACCAGGCCCGAGTGGTTGATGAACTGGGGGTTGTTGGCGTCCCGTTCGGAGCCGACCCCCCAGGCCTTCCAGACCGGCGCGAGTTCGCCCGCGGATCCGATCAGGTACTGCATCCTCCCGGTCATCTCGTGACGCGCGAGGAACGCCGCGACCGCCTTCGGCGTATCGCCGCGGGGGTCGACCGACACGGCGATGATCTGCGCTTTGGCGGCGGTCGCGGGGCCCATCATGTTCAGGGCGACACGCAGCTGCGAGGTGATCAGCGGGCAGATGTCGGGGCAGTTGGTGTAGAGGAACGTGACCAGCACCGCCTTGCCCCGGTAGTTCTCGATGTTCACCGGCTGGCCGAGGTAGTTGTGCAGCGCCAGCGGCGGCGCCTGCCTGATCGGCGTGAGCACCCCGGCCGCGTCGAAGCTCGCCTGCTCGGCCTGCTTTTTGCTCGGCGCCCCCGCCGACCCGCCGACGGTGAGCAGCGCGATCGCCCCGGCGATCAGCACGAGCGCCAAGAGCGAGAGCAGCAGTTTTGGGTCGAGCCCCTGCTTGCGCATGCGCAAGCGAAGTTAGCAGCAGCACGAGAGCGCGCGCGCCGGCGATCGTCGGCAAGAACACGTGCAGTCCTGCCCCTGTAACGCATCTTGCAGCCGGATCTGTTAGCTTGCCGCCCGTCGTGCCGAGTCCTTCACCCCACGGGGTGCGGGAGCGGGGGACCCATTGCAGCCGGCAGGCTGCGGGGGCGAATCGCCACAGGTGTGGCGTAGCGTAGTCGTTTACGCGAGCCCGACAGCTAACCCCGTAGGCGCATGGAAACGGATTGGAGAAAGGACGCCTACGCATGTCGGGATCCCCGCGTGATCTTGCTGTTGTCGACCACTGGAGCGCCTCGCTCGAACGCTCGCGTGAACGTCGCGCCAGAGACGGTCGCGGACGCACCCGCCCCAGCGCCCATCCGGGCGCGCTGCTCTCGTTGCTGCTCGACGCCCGCGGGGACGACCGTGCACGCGACCTGGCCAATGAGGAGACCTGGGAGCTCTCGCTGGGGCGCTCACGTGCACGCAGGCGCGCATCCGAGCTGCGTTTCGTGCCGAGCGGCTCGCGCGCCAAGCGGCTCTCGATCGGCACGCTCGCGGCGCTCACCGTCGGCCCCGTGGTGGGTATGGCCGCAAGTGGCGGGACGGCCGTCAGCTCCGCCGCAGCCGATCCCGAACCGGTCACGACGACCGAACACTCGATCGTTCTCACCGCAGGGAGCGAAGGCCGGCAGGTGCAGCTGCTGCAGGCCGCGCTCGGGATCAAAGTCGACGGCATCTTCGGACCCGAAACCGAAGAAGCCGTGCGCAGGTTCCAGGCCAGCCACGGGCTGAGCGTGGACGGGATCGCCGGTCCGCAGACCAATGCGGCACTGCGCGGCGGGAGCACGAGTGCTTTCGCTGATGACCTCAGCAGCGCGGTCCCCGGCGAATCTGCCAGCAAACCCGACACCGCCAATCCGGTTGCCGCCCGGCCGGCCACCGCCACGGACGCCGTGGCACACAGCACGAGTGTGGCCGACACATCGGGCTCGGAAGAAGCCCCCGCCCCCGCCGTCCACGAAGCGACGACGCCCAGCGCGGTGGTCCGCCTCCAGCACGCGCTGCACCTCACCACCGACGGCGACTTCGGCCCCGAGACCGAGGCCGCCGTGCGCAGGCTGCAGGCACGCCATGGCCTCACGGTCGACGGCATCGTCGGTCCCGCCACCTGGTCGGTGATCGGCGTGCACGGCGCAGAAACGCTCACGCCGCCGCCCTCGGCCCTACCGCAGGCACCCGCACGCCACACCCACGCGGCCGTAGCTGCGAGCACGGCCGGCGCAGCTCAAACACAGGAAACGCAGCCGAGCCCGGAAGCGGGCAGCCTGACATCGGTGCAGCGCCTGCAGAAAGCGCTCAAGCTCACACCCGACGGCGAATTCGGCCCGGAGACCGAGGCGGCCGTGCTGCGCCTGCAGGCTCGCCACGGCCTGACCACCGACGGCGTCGTCGGTCCGGCGACGTGGAGCGTGCTCGGTATCCACACCGAGGGAACCCTCACCCCGCCCGCCTCGGCCCGGGTGGCACAGGGCTCCCCCTCCGGCGGAGGGGAATCGGCGAGCAGCAGCACCACCGGCGGAGAAGGCTCGGGCGTGGTCGCTCGCGTGATCGCCGCCGGGGATGAAATCGCCACCCGGCCCTACGTCTGGGGCGGCGGTCACGGATCGTTCATCTCCAACGGCTATGACTGCTCCGGGTCGGTCTCCTACGCGCTCCACGGCGGCGGGCTGCTGAGCTCGCCGGAGGACTCCACCGGCCTCGAGTCATACGGCGAACCCGGACCGGGGCGCTACATCACGATCTACGCGAACGCCGAACACGCGTTCATGGTGGTCGACGGCAAACGCTTCGACACCGTCGCGCTCGCCGAAACCGGGGATCGCTGGTCGAGCACCATGACCTCGACCGCGGGCTTCGTCGCACGCCACCCGGCGGGCCTGTAGTCGCACCGGCAGCCGGGACCGCTGACGCTCCCGGGCCCTGGGCCCGGGAGCCCCAGGCGGCCGCGCGTGCCATCCCAAGCGCCGCTTAGCGTGGGCGTCTCGCTCGTGCCACATCGGCAGAGGCGAGGCGATGATTGCCAGAGCCCACACGTTCACCCTCGACGGCCTGCTCACCCGCCATGTAACCGTGGAGGTGGACGTGCGCACCGGTCTGCCCGCGTTCACGATCATCGGGCTGGCCGACACGGCGGTCCGCGAGGCGCGCGAGCGCGTTCGCGCGGCGATCCTCAACTCGGGTTTCGAGTTCCCCGCGCGGCGCATCACCGCCAGCCTCGCCCCGGCCGATGTCCCCAAGAGCGGCCCCGGCCTCGACCTCGCGCTCGCGTGCGCCGTGCTCGCAGCAACCGGACAGATCCCGTGCGAGCTGCTCGACAGTCACGCCCTGCTCGGCGAGCTGGCTCTAGACGGCACCGTGAGGGCCGCCCGGGGCACGCTCGCGGTCGCGCACGCGGCACGGCTGGCCGGCCTGAGCGCACTCGCGCTCGCCGCTCCCTGCGCCCACGAGGCGGCGCTCGTCGATGGCCTGCAGGTAGCCGTGGTCTCGCGTCTGGCAAGCGCTGCGCGGGTGCTCGCCGGCGGGCCGGGAGATGCTCCGCCAGCGCACCGGGCCGCCCATCACGCGCCGGGCACGCGGGCCGAACCGGACCTCGGCGAGGTCCGCGGCCAGCATCACGCCGTGAGGGCGCTCGTGATCGCGGCGGCCGGCGGGCACAACCTGCTGCTCAGCGGAGCGCCCGGCACCGGCAAGACGATGCTCGCCCGCCGGTTGGCCTCGATCCTGCCGCCGCTGAGCCCCGAGGAGGCGATCGAGGTCACGCGCATCGAGAGCCTGATGGGAGCGCCCGTGAACGGGCTCGCGCAACGCCGCCCGTTTCGCGCACCCCATCACTCGCTCACCGCGGCGGGCCTGATCGGCGGCGCGCGGGGCTCGGTCGGCGAGGCCGTTCTGGCCCACCGGGGTGTGCTCTTCCTCGACGAGCTCGCCGAGTTCTCGCGTGCGACGCTCGAGGCACTGCGCCAGCCGCTGGAGGAGGGCCGCGTGGTGATCGCCAGGGCGCGGCACCGCGCGACCTATCCCTCCAGCTTCATGCTGCTGGCGGCGACGAATCCTTGCCCCTGCGGATACGCGGGCGAGGCGGAGCGCTGCTCGTGCGGCGAGGCTGAGCTCGCCAGGTACCGGCGACGGCTGAGCGGTCCCCTGCTCGATCGGATCGACCTGACGGCCGTGCTGCCACGCCAGCAGCGCGACGGTGCACAGGCGACGCCGCTGACGAGCTCGAGGCGCGCGTGCGAGCGTGTGCTCTGCGCGCGCGAACGCCAGGCTGCGCGGCTGTGCGGAGACGGGATCACGCTCAACGGGGAGATGGAAACGCGGGTGCTCGAGCGCCACATCAACGTGGAGGAGCGAGCTCGGGATCTGATCCGCAGCGCCACCGCACGCGGGTTGCTGAGCGCCCGGGGAGCCCACCGCGCGCTCCGCGTCGCGCGGACGATCGCCGACCTGAGTGGCAGCGAGCGCGTGCGCGCCCGCGACGTGGGCGCCGCGCTGGCGATGCGCCCCGAGACGCTCATCCGGGGAGCGCCACACGCATGACGGCCTCGCCCGAGCCTCGGGACCCCGGAGGCGCGTGCGCACGGTGCCTGCGGCGCAGCTGGCTGCTGGGCGAGCTGTGCGTGCCCCTCGAGTACTGTTCCCGCGACCCCCGGCGGCTGCTCGACGTTCTGGCGCTCGAGGACCGCGAGCTCCTTCGCGCACTCGGCGGACGGCGTCGGCACGAGCTCGAGAGACGGCTCGACGAGCTCTCTCCGGAGCAGGTCGACGGCGGAGTGGAGGCCGTGAGCGTGTGCCGCCACGACTCCCGTTTCCCGCGTGGCCTGGCCGGGCCGACGGCCCCGACGGCGCTGTTCACCAGCGGAGGCGCGACCCGTCTGGCGGCATTGACCGCGGTGCCGGTGGTGGCGATCGTCGGAGCCATGCGCGCGAGCGACTACGGCAGCGAGGCCGCGCGCGGGCTCGCGCGCGGCCTCTCGGCAAGCGGAGTGACGGTCGCGAGCACGGTCGCCGCGGGGATCCCGATGGCCGCGCAGGCGGGATCGCACGAACTGCCGGCGCCCACGATCGTGGCGATCGCCGGTGGTCTCGACACCCCGACGGCGGCGCGGCGGCGCGCCACCCGTGTGCTCGCCCGAGCCCGCGGGTGCGCGGTCTCGGAGCTGCCGCCCGGCTGCGCCGCGCGCCGCTTCGGTGCAACGTCGGCCGAACGCGTACTCGCCGAACTCGCCGACGTGGTGCTCGTCGTGGAGGCAGAGCAGGGCTCGGCGGAGATGGCCTGCGCGGACCTCGCGCGGGCGCGCGGGAGCATCCTCGCGGCGATACCCGGGCGCATCGGCTCGCCGCTGGCAGAGGGCCCACACGAGCTGCTCAGGCGCGGCGCGGCGCTCGTGCGGACGCCGGAGGACCTCCTGGAGCTGCTCGGCCATGCCCAATTGGGGCCCGCTCCACTCCGGGTGCAGCCTTCGCGCCCGGCGCCCTGGTCGCATGCCACCGTTGCAGCGGTGCACCCGCGGCTGCGTGAGCTGCTGCACCGGGTGGCGGCAGGCGCGGACACACCCGAGCGGATCTGCGGTCGGGGCGGTCGGTCCGGCGAGGTGCTGCTAGGCCTCAGCGAACTCGAGCTGATGGGCCTGCTCACACGGGGCGATGGAGGCCGCTATGTACCTCGCGCGATGCCCGCCGGATCGTTCGCTTCTGTTGTCGAATTCGGGGATTGACACTCAAGATACTCGTGTCAACCGCCGACGTCTGGGGTTGAGATGATGGATCAGCTCAAGGCCCGGACGGTTGCAGACGCATGGAGCAGATGAGCCCACAGGAGCAGGCCGAAGACGAGCTTCACCGCCTCGGGCGCGCTCTGGCCGAGCACGCGGGCGAGGTCCTCGAGCGGGTGACGACGCGAACCGCCGGCCGCGAGCAGGTGCTCGCGGCGTCGGTGCGCGCGAGCCTTGCCCAGATATGCATGCTCGCGACGGTGACGGTCGCGCGCTGGATTGCCGGTGATCCACCCGAGTCGGGGCTGAAGGCGGGACGCGAAGCATGGGAGCTGTTCGGAGCGCTCGCCGCCCACCGGGCGGCGCCTCTGCACGAGGTCACGCGGCGATGCCTCTGCTGGCGCGACTCGGTGCACGAGGTGCTCGCCGAGCAGGCGGAGATCCACGGCACCCCGCCGTCGGTGCTCGCGAAGGCGCGGTCGATGACCCAGACGACCCTGGACGTGACGCTGGTGCGCGTCGGCGAGGCATTCGAGGCCGGGCGCGCGCGAACCGAAGCCGAGCTGGCCAGCCGCCAGGAGGAGCTCGCGTTCATGGCCACGCACGATCCCCTCACGGGCCTGCCCAACCGCACCCTGATCGTCGATCGCGGCGAGCGCATGCTCGGTCGCGCCCGCCGCCGCCAATCGCCGGTGGCCGCGCTGTTCATCAACGTCGACAACTTCACCGCCATCAACGACACGCTCGGCCACTCCCTCGGCGATGAGCTGCTCCGTGCGATCGCGGCAAGGCTCGACGGCGTCGTGCGCGACACCGACGCGCTCGGCCGGATCGGCGGCGACGAGTTCGTGGTGCTCGCCGAAGAGGTCTCGATGGCGGCCGGAGCGGACGTCATCGCCGATCGTCTGCGCGAAGCGCTCAGGGCCCCCTTCCGGCTCGAGAGCGGTGACGGGGCACAGCTGACGATCACCGCGAGCATCGGCATCGCCAGCGGAGTGCGGGCGTCCGCGGAGGAGTTCCTGCGCGATGCCGAGATCGCGATGCATCGTGCGAAGTGGGAGGGCAAGAACCGCCACGTGCTGTTCGACTCCGGCATGCAGCACCGTGTCCAGAGCCGCATGGAACTCGAGATGGACCTGCGCGGAGCGCTGCTCAACAACGAGTTCTTCCTCGTCTACCAGCCCACCTTCGACCTCCGCGGCATGCTGCCGACGGGCCTGGAGACGCTCATCCGCTGGAAGCGTCCCGTGAGCGGCGTCGTCCAGCCGAACGACTTCATCCCGCTGCTCGAGGAGACCGGGCTGATCGTGGACGTCGGCCGCTGGGTCCTGCAGCAGGCCTGCCGGCAGGGTGCCGCATGGCGCGACGCCGGGCATCCGGTCGGCATAGCCGTGAACGTCTCGGCGCGGCAGCTCGACACGGACCAGTTCGTCGGGGACGTCCGGCACGCGCTGTCGGAGAGCAGCCTGGAGCCGGGTGCCCTGACCCTCGAGATCACCGAGACGACGCTCATGCGCAACACGGAGGAGACCGCGCGGCGGCTACGCTCGATCAAGGACCTCGGCGTGCGCGTCGCGATCGACGACTTCGGCACCGGCTACTCCTCGCTGGCTCACCTGCAGCGGTTTCCTGTCGACGCCCTGAAGATCGACCGTTCGTTCATCTCCCAACTGTCGGGCAACCCCGAGCGCGAGGCGTTGATCCGGACCCTCGTTCAGCTTGGCAAGGCGCTCTCGATCGAGACCCTCGCCGAGGGCATCGAGCAGCAGAGCGAGCTCACGCTGCTGCGCGCCGAGGGCTGCGACAGCGGCCAGGGCTTCCTCTTCGCCAGGCCGCTCGAGGCCGGCGCCGCGGAGGCCTTCCTCGAGCACTGGCGCACATCCGCAGCCGCCGCTGCTGCGGCGGCTGGATCGTCCGTCTCCGTGCCCCTCGCCGGCCCGATCGCCGCCTCCGGCTGAGCAGGTGGCAGACCGGGCGCTCGCGCCCCGCAGGCCGTCCGCGACAATGTGCGCGTGCGGGATCGGTTCACCGACGAGCAGAGGCTCGCCTTCGGCCGGGTGGCGGACCTGTATGAGCACGCCCGGCCCGGCTATCCGGACACGGTGATCGAGCAGCTGATCGACCTCGCCTGCCTGCGCCGCGGTGCAACGGTCCTCGAGGCGGGTGCCGGGACGGGCAAGGCGACGCGTGCGCTGGCGGCCCACGGCCTCGCCGTGCATGCGCTGGAGCCCGATCCGGCGATGGCGGCGCTCGCCAGGCGGACCTGTGCCCCCTACCCACTGGTCCAGATCGAGCAGGTCTCCTTCGAGTCGTGGCGGCCGCGCAGTCCCGTGGACGCCGTCGTATCGGCACAGGCGTGGCACTGGATCGCGCCGTCGGTGCGCTGCCTGCGGGCGGCTCAGGCGCTCGCGTCCGGCGGGACGCTCGCCGCGATCTGGACCTTCCCCGACTGGTCGGCCACAGCGCTCGGCGACCGGCTGCGTGCCGCCTACGCCGATGCCCTTCCGGGTCTGCGCCCGGACTTCCCGATGCACCCCGCGAGCGAGCCCGCCGATCTCGCGGGCGACTGGCACGCAGAGATCCGGTCATGCGCCGGACTGTCAGGCGCCGATGTGCGTCTGCACGCGTGGTCGTTCAGCTGCACCACGACCGGCTACGTCGAGCTCCTGCAGACCCATCAGGACCACATCCTGCTGGATCCCGCGCAGCGGGAGCAGCTGCTCGCGGCGGTCTCCAGCGTGATCGACGAGGCCGGCGGGAGAATACGTCTCGAGTTCGTCACCCGTCTGTGCCTCGCGCGCCGCTGCTGAGCCCGGCGCCGCGGCGGGGAGACCCGGCCGCGGCGCGAGCGTTCCGGCGCTCAGGGCGCCGGAACGAACTCCCAGCCGTGCTCGATCGCCGACGCGAGCGCCGCAGCGAGATCGAGCTCGGCCCCGGCGCTGCGCGCACCCGCCTGCTCGAAGAAGCGCTCCATCCCCGCAGGACTGAACAGCACCACACGGCGGCCCGGCCCCTCGCCGACGTTCGCGCTCGAATGAACCGTACCCTGCGGCACATGGATCGTCTCCCCCGCTCCCACGCGCACCCGCTCGCCCTCGAGCTCAACCACGAAGTCGCCCTCGAGCACGTGGATCGTCTCGGCCTCGCCGCGGTGCCGGTGGGGCGCCAGCGACCAGCCGGCGGGTGGCTGGTCGACCAGCAGGCAGAACGCGCCGGCGGTGTCCTCCGCGCCGAGATGAATCTCGGTGCGAACCCCGCCCGGCATCCACACGACCCTGCTGTCGCAGTCCTTCAACATGGGAGCCATCGCCCGCGCGCCGGCGACATGTCGCCGAAGTTAACATGTTGTCCGGACCGACCTGAGGAGGTGCCGATGGACGCGCTCGACCAGGGGGACACCGCTCAATCGGACGTGACGACCCGCCTGGTCGCTGCGATGGAGGCCCACGACCTGGACGGCATGATCGCCACCCTCGCTTCTGACGTCGTGCTGAACTCGCCGATCACCGGCCGCGTCGCGTTCCATGGGCACGAGCAGATGCGCGAGCTGATGCGGGCGCACTTCACCAATGTCGAGGAGCTCCGCTACTTCGCGGACGTGGGTGACGGGCGCACGCGGGCGCAGTTCTACCGCGCCCGCGTAAACGGCCAGCCGGTGGAGGCGGCGACCCGCATCGAGGTCAACGAGCGCGGGCAGGTCAGCGAGATCACGATCTACTACCGGCCGCTCCCCGGCCTGGCGGCCCTGGCCGCGGCGCTCGGCCCGCCCACGGTCGCGGCCAGGCACGGACCGGTGCGCGCAACGGTCGCCCGCCTGCTGTTTGTCCCGCTCGCCCTCGCGACGCGCATCGGCGAGCACGTGGTGCCCTGGTTCAGCTAGCCGCCGGACCGCCCTGCGAGCTTCGGCGTCGATTCCCCCGCCACGACGTCCTGCACGCGCTGCAGGCCGTGTGCCTGTGAAGCGGATGAAGGGATTCGAACCCTCGACCTTCGCCATGGCAAGGCGACGCTCTAGCCAGCTGAGCTACATCCGCGCGATCGCATCATTCTACCCCTGCGGCCGCGTGAGGCGCCGGAAGGCTCCGGCTCAGCCCTTGAAGCTCGAGCGCCCGAGGTCGCCGAAGGGCTCATCGCGCTCCCGCACCGCCTCGCGGAACCCGGCCTCCGCGGCGCGCTGCTGGAAGCTGTAGCCCTCCGCGGTGTGGCGAGCCACGCCGTCGAACATCGTCCCCAGCACCTGGGTGGCGTGCAGACCCTGCGAGTAGAGGGTCTGGTTGACGAGCAGCTTCATCATCATCAGCTGGTTGACGGGAACCCGGGCGATCCGCTCGAGCAGCACCTCGGTGCGCTCCTGCAGATCTCCTGCGGGAGGAGCCTCGATCGCCAGGCCCCACTCGACCGCCTCGCTCCCCGACAGCGAGTCGCCGGTGAACAGCAGCCGCTTGGCACGCTGCGCACCCACGCGATGCGCCCACAGGGCCGTCGTCGGCGAGCCCCACACGCGCGCCGGCGGATACCCGATCTTGGCGTCGTCGGCGATCACGAGCAGGTCCGAGCAGAGCGCCATGTCGGTCCCGCCCGCCACGCAGAAGCCGTGCACGCTGCAGACGACCGGCTTGCCGCAGTGGAACAGCCGCATGAAGCCGCTCGCGTTGCGGCTCATCATCGCGTAGTCGACCATCGGATCCCAGGTTCCGCGCGGGTCGTGGTTGGCAGCGATCGTCGCCGGCTCGATCGGCGAGCCGGCGCGGGGCGTGCCGCGCGAAGCCGCGGCCGCCGGTCCCGTCGAGCCGTCCGCGGCGCCGATCCCCTCGGCGCTCTCCACGAGGTCGTAGCCGCCGCAGAACCCGGGTCCGTTTCCGGACAGCAGCATCACGTGGACCGCGGGATCGAGATCCGCCCGCTCGATGCTTGCGAGGAGTCCCGCGATCAGCTGCGCGGTGATCGCGTTGCCGCGCTCGGGACGGTTCAGCGTGATCCTGGCCACCCGCCCGGTGACCTCGTAATCAACCACCGGCGCGTCGCTCACGGCCCCTCCCCCGGACGCCTCGCGCGGTCGGCCGGCCGGCCGTCGCAGCGCCCCTCGCTGGTGCCCGGACTCTAGCGGCGCAGCGAGGCGATCGGCTAGCCTGATGACATGTTCTCCTTCGGCCGCCACGGAAGCTCGATGGTGGAGCCGGGGTCGGCGCTGCCGGGGCGCGACCAGGAGGTCCGTGTACCCGAGCGCCACGCGGTGCTCGGCACGCCGCTGAAGGGGCCGTTCCCGTCCAGCGTGAGGACTGCGATCTTCGGAATGGGCTGCTTCTGGGGGGCCGAGCGCATCTTCTGGGAAGCCGAGGGCGTCTACACGACCGCGGTCGGCTACGCAGGCGGGCTCACGCCCAACCCGACCTACGAGGAGGTCTGCAGCGGCCGCACCGGCCACGCCGAGGTCGTGCTCGTCGCCTTCGACGCCGCGCGGACGAGCTATGAGGACATGCTGAAGCTGTTCTGGGAGGGCCACGACCCGACGCAGGGGATGCGCCAGGGCAACGACGTCGGCACCCAGTACCGCTCGCTGCATCCTGTGGGACGGCGAGGACCAGCGGCGGGCCGCCGAGGCGTCGCTGCAGGCCTACCAGCAGATGCTCACGGCGGCCGGCCACGGCGACATCACGACCGAGATCGCCGAGCTCGACGCCCGAGCACCCCTTCTACTACGCCGAGGACTACCACCAGCAGTATCTCGCCAAGAACCCCGGCGGCTACTGCGGCCTCGGCGGCACCGGCGTGGCCTGCCCGATCGGCATCGCCGGTTAGCCACCTGCCTGGGGCGCCGGAGCCTCTGACCGGGCACGCGCGCCCGCAAGCGCAACGGCGCCCGCCGCAACCCCGACCCGCGCCCGCAAGCGCAACGGCGCCCGCCGCAACCCCGACCCCGATCCGCGCTCGTGCGTGCCCCTGGACGCATGACGGCCCCGCCGAAGCGGGGCCGTCATGTGCTCGCCATGTGCTCGCCCTGACCGCGGCTCGAGGGGCGCCCGCGAAGGGGCGCCCCCGCGCCGTGGAGAGCTCCGGCCTATGCGCCGGCCCCCGCCGGAGCCGGTCCGCCGGGCTGCCATTCCCGCGTGTGCGGGCCGCCCAGCGTCGGCACGTCCGAGGGGTAGACCTCGTTGCCGTGGATGGCGTGATCGCCGATCTCCAGCTCCTCGTCGGAGAGACGCAGGGGCACGAAGATGCCGACCAGCTTGAGGATGATGAACGTGACCACCGCGGTGTACACGATCACCCATGCCGCCGTCTCGGCCTGCCAGCGCAACAGCGTCCAGCTGCCCGAGATCAGAAGCCCGGAGACCCCCGGCAAATTCGGCGCTCCTTTCACGCCGATGTACTCGACGAGTGCCGGGTCGGCCAAGAGACCGACAAGCAGGCCTCCACACAACCCTGCGATCCCATGGGTGAAGATCACCCCCAGGGTATCGTCGACGTTTCTGAACGGCCGCACCCGGCTCAGGTAGCGGATCGCCATCCACACGATCGTCGCATCGACGATCCCGATGATGATCGCGCCCCAGCCGTTCACGAACCCGGCCGCCGGCGTGATTCCCACGAGGCCCGTGATCATGCCGTTGACGGCCCCGATCATCGACGGCTTGTCGCGGAAGATGTAGTCCCACGCAATCCACACCATCATCGCCACCGCGGTGCAGATGTTGGTGTTGAGCACCGCCGCCGAGGCGTCCGCGCCGGCATAGTAGGAGTCTCCGCCGTTGAACCCGTTCCAGCCGAGCCACAGCAGACCGGCCCCGACCGCCAGCATCAGCAGGTTGTTTGGCGCGTCGATCTCGCGATCTCGTTGCAATCGTGGGCCGATCACCGCCGCGAAGACGAACCCTGAGACACCCGCGGAGAGATGGATCACGTACCCACCGGAGTAGTCCAATGCGCCATGCGCAGCGAAGTAGCCGCCGCCCCAGATCAGGAACGCGTTGACCGCGTAGACGAACGTGATCCAGAGCGCGACATACGGGATCCAGGCCTTGAAGTTGACCCGCCCGAGCACGGAGCCCAGCGCCAGGATCGGCGTGATCGCCGCGAACACGAACTGGAAGTACACGAGCGACGACTCCGGGAAGTGGAACGGCGGACCGGTCGTGATCGACGCGATTTCCGCCTGGCCCTCCTCCGCAGTGTGGCTGAGCACGCTGCCCGGTTCGCCGAGGGCCGTCCCCAGGAACCCTTTGGTCCCGAAGATGCCCGAGCCGCTATGGGCGATCGGATGCCCGAAGCCCATCTTGAACGCCCACAGGACCCACACGATGAGCGTCACGCAGAACGCCACGAACGTGAGCATCATGGCGTTGACCGACCAGCGCTTCTGCATGACACCGCCGTAGAGAACCGCCAGACCGGGCAGGCTCATGAGCCCGACGAAGGTCGCAGCGGTCATCTGCCACGCGTTGTCCCCTGCGTTCAGCCAACTTGGGTATGACAGCCAGGTCATGTGCCTCCATTTCCCACTTCGTGGATATGCCAAGGAGCGCCCGAACTACACGGGCGCACTCCCTCCGATTACGGTCCGGGTATGAAATCCGCCCCGCCCGGACCCCGGTAGGGCCATCCTGGCCAACAGTTGGCGCCGGCCTTTCGACATTTGTCTAGACGCCTCCGCGGGCGCCCGCAGCGGGCGGCGCTAGGAGCCGCGATAGGGGAATCCCGCGCGCCTGCAATCGGCGCGAAGTTCCTGCGCAATCTGCGGATATGAGCCCGGTTCAGCGCACACATGCCTGGCCGCCGCGCCGCACTCGTGCAGCTGCGCGCCCCCCAGCGTGCTGGCGAACGTCAGGCTGATGCAGTCGGCGCGCGAGGGCGCCCCGCTGGTCAGCGCGAAGGCTCCCAGCGCGATCGCCGCGACGGCGACGCAGGCCAGCAGGATCGCGACCACGGTCCGCTCGCGCCGGCCCCGCGGCAGCGGCTCGGATAGCCGGCGGGACTGTTCGAACATGATCATCTCGGCCGCGAAGGCTACTCGTCGTGCGGATCCTGGCAAGCGGCGCCGGCACCGGGGCCGGCGGAGAGCCTCAGCGCTCGCCGGGCCTCTCGACCGCCGGGGACTCGACGGTCGGCGCCTCCGCAGCGTCGACGTCCGGCTGGAAGGCGAGGGCCGCAGAGTTGATGCAGTAGCGCTGGCCCGTGGGACCGGGACCGTCGTCGAAGACGTGGCCCAGGTGGCCGCCGCAGCTGCGGCAGAGCACCTCGGTGCGGCGCATGAACAGGCTGTTGTCGGGCCGCAGCTCGACCGCTTCGGCGATGGCCGGCTCGGTGAAGCTGGGCCAGCCGGTGCCCGAGTCGAACTTGGTGTCCGCCGTGAACAGCACCGCCTGGCACGCCGCGCAGCGGTAGTCCCCGGCATCCTTGTTGTAGACGTACTCGCCGGTGAACGGCGCCTCGGTTCCCGCCCGCCGAAGCACGTCGTACTGCTCGGGCGTGAGCTCTTCGCGCCATTCCTGCTCGGTCTTGCTGACCTTCGGCTCGAGGTCTGACATCACCGTAAGTTCTAGCAGCGCAGCGTCCGCTCCCGGCCCCCCGGCGAGAGGCTTCCGGCCCCCGGCGAGACGTCGGCCCCGGTCCCGCCGCGAGGCATCCGCCCCGGCCCTGGCGCAGCGCGTCCGCTCCGTCCCTCCGCGAGGGGTCCGCTCCGTGCTCTGCTATTCTAATCCTTACGTTCACGTTAGCTTTGGACGGCGGCCAGCGAGGGAGCGGCAGTGACGAGCACCGCACAGCGATCTGAGAGCTCGAGGAACACATCGACCAGGCGCTTCGGCGTGGGCGGCGGACACGAGAACTACCGCTGGTGGGCGCTGTCCTGCACCAGCCTCGGAATGCTGCTCGCTGCGACCAATTCGGGCACGCTGATCATCGCGCTCCCCGACCTCGAGCGTTCGCTCCACACGAGCCTGCTCGCGCTCGTGTGGGTGATCCTCGCCTATCTGATCGCCGCCACCGTGCTCGTCCTCTCGGCCGGGCGCCTCAGCGATCTGTTCGGACGCAAGCGCGCCTACGTGGGCGGCTTTCTGCTGTTCGCCTTCGCCTCGCTCGGCGCCGGCTTCGCACCCAACGGCACGGTCCTGATCCTGTGGCGGATCCTGCAGGGCATCAGCTCCGCCTTCCTGTTCGCGAACGCGGCGGCGCTCGTCACCGATGCGTTCCCGAAGGAGCAGCTCGGCCTGGCGATGGGCGCGAACACGATGGTCGCGGCGATCGGCCTGGTGCTCGGTCCCGTGCTCGGCGGCGCGCTGGTCGCCATCTCGTGGCACTGGGTGTTCTGGTTCAACGTGCCGATCGCGCTCGCGGGCGCCGCCTGGGGCGGGCTGATCCTGCGCGAGCTCGCCAAGCCCGACTCCGTGCGCGGCTATGACGTACTGGGGACCTGCACGTTCGTGGTCGGGCTCACGGGCCTGGTGCTAGGCGTCTCGCGCGGCGGGCTCAGCGGCTGGGACGACCCGATCGTGATCGCGGGTCTCGCCGCCGCGGCGGTGCTACTGCCCCTCTGGGTGCTGATCGAGAGCCGCTCGCGCGCGCCGATGCTCGACCTCACGATGTTCCGCAACCGCCTGTTCGCCGCCGCCAGCGCCGCCGCCTTCATCAACGGCCTCGCGCGCTTCGCGCTGATGTTCCTGTTCGTCTTCTACTTCCAGGGAGCCCAGGGCAACTCGCCGATCGACGCCGGCATCAAGCTGATGCCGCTCGCCCTCGGCATGCTCGTCGCCTCGCCGCTCGCGGGCATCTACGCGGACCGCCACGGTTCGCGCGCGCTGGCGTCGATCGGCATGCTCGTCAGCGCGGCGGGGCTGGCGGCGATGACGACGCTGGATGTCCGCACTCCCTACTGGCAGAGCGCGCTGTTCCTGCTGATGGTGGGTGTCGGCTCGGGCATGTTCAACAGCCCCAACACCGCCGCCATGATGGGCGTCGTCCCGGCCAACCGCCGCGGCATTGCCGCCGGGGCGCGCACGCTTCTGCAGAACACCGGCGCCGTGCTCTCGATCGCGTTCGTGCTCGCGATCGTCACCTCGGCGATACCGAAAGCGACGCTGTTCGCGATCTTCTCCGGCGTCGCGAAGGGGCTCTCGCCCGAAAAGCTGGACCCGTTCATCGCCAACATGCACGTCGCCCTCTGGGCGCTGTCCGGTGTCTCCCTGATCGGCGCGTTCGTGTGCCTGCTCCGACCCAAGCACCTGGAGGCGCCGGTCGAGCATGCGGTTCCCGCTCCGGCGCGCGGCCTCGGCGCAGCGGACCCCGAGCTCGGTGCGCGGGCGGCGACAGAGACCCCGTCCCGCATCCCCGCGAGCGCCGGATGACCTCCTCCCCGGCCACCGCCGAGGTTCCCGCGGGCGCTCGCGAACGGGCCGCGACCGAGCTCGCCGGCAGCAGCCTGCGCATCGGCGACGTCGCGCGTCTGGCCGGCACGACGCCGCGCACGATCCGCTACTACGAGGAGATCGGCCTGCTCCCGGAGGCCGCCGGACGTCAATCTGGACGGCACCGGCTCTACACCCAGGCCGAGGTCGAGCGGCTGCGCGAGGTGATGCGCATGAAAGAGCTGCTCGGGGTATCGCTGGAGGAGCTCAAGACGCTGCTCACCGCTGAGGAGGCGCGCGCCGAGGTCCGCGCGCAGCTGCGCCGCGAGGACGTCGACGCCGAGCGCCGGCACGAGCTCCTGAGCGAGGCGCTCGGCCATCTCGAACGCCAGCTCGCGCTCGTGCGCAACCGGACCGCCGAGCTGCAGCGCCTGGATGGGGAGCTCTCCGAGACGCGCAGGCGCGTCAAGCGCAAGATCCGCGAGCTGGACGCGCGCGCAGGCGGGTCGCTCGCGCCCGAGGATCCGCTCGGCGGCGCCGCGGAGCCGTCCGGTTAGCCGGCTGCGCCCCGGCAGCGACAAGGGTCGCCGTTCCTATAGTGCGAGTGGCGACCGCAAGGCAGCACATGAGAAGGAGGGCGGGTTGGAGCAGAAGTGGTGGACCCTGATCGCCGTCTCGGTGGCGATCTTCATGCTGCTGCTGGACATCACCGTGGTCAACGTCGCGCTGCCGGAAATCCAGCGCTCGCTGCACTCCTCCTTCCGCGACCTGCAGTGGGTCGTCAACGCCTACTCGCTGACGCTCGCCGCGTTCCTGCTCACCTCCGGGTCGGTGGCCGACCTGATCGGGCGCAGGCGCGTGTTCGTGACGGGCCTGTTCGTGTTCACAATCTCCTCGGCGGTATGCGGGCTGTCGACCACTCCGCTGATGCTCAATCTCGCGCGCGCCGTGCAGGGCACCGGCGGGGCGATGATGTTCGCGACCTCGCTCGCGCTCATCGCCCAGGCGTTTCATGGCAAGGATCGCGGCACGGCCTTCGGCGTGTTCGGCGCGGTCACCGGCGCCGCGGTGGCGGTGGGCCCGGTGCTCGGCGGGATCATCACCTCGGGCCTGGGCTGGGAGTGGATCTTCTTCGTCAACGTGCCGATCGGGGCGGCAGCGGTGTTCATCACGCTCACCCAGGTCGCCGACTCGCGTGACCCCAACGCCACCGGCGTCGACTGGGCCGGCCTGATCACGTTCTCGGGGTCCCTATTCATGCTCGTCTACGCGCTCGTGCAGGGCAACGAACTCGGCTGGGGATCCACCGAGATCGTCGCCCTGCTGAGCGGCGCAGTGCTGCTGATCATCGCCTTCGTCGTCGTCGAGCTGGTGCAGCGGCGGCCGATGCTCGATCTCTCGCTCTTCCGCCGGCCGGCGTTCGCCGGCGCGAGCATCGTCGCCTTCAGCATCTCCGCGTCGTTCTTCGCGATGTTCCTCTACCTCACCCTCTACCTGCAGGATGTGCTCGGCTACAGCCCGCTGCAGGCCGGCCTGCGCTTCCTGCCCACGACGCTCGTGTCCTTCGCGGTCGCCCCCGTGGCCGGACGCATGACGATCCGGGTCCCGATCCGGCTGCTGCTCGGCTCCGGCCTGGTGCTGGTGGGGGCGGGCCTGCTGGCGATGACCACGATCGACGCCAGCTCGAGCTGGACGGCGCTGGTACCGGGGTTCGTGCTCGCCGGAGCCGGCGTGGGCCTCGTCAACCCGCCCCTGGCATCGACCGCCATCGGCGTCGTTCCATACGAGCGCAGCGGCATGGCCTCGGGCATCAACTCGACCTTCCGGCAGGTCGGGATCGCGACCGGGATCGCCGGCCTGGGAGCCGTGTTCGTCCACCACATAACCAGCTCCACGCAGCGCGCGCTCGGCGCCAGCGGGCAGGCGCCGGCCGTGCTCCGCGCCGCCCACGGCCAGCTGACGACGCTGCTTCAGTCCGGGGAAGTCAGCCGCATCGCGGGCGCGCTGCGGCCGGCGACCCGCGCGGCGCTCGATCACGCCTATCGCGTCGGCTTCACCAGTGCGTTCACCACGATCGCGCTGATCGCCGCCGTGATCGCGCTCACGGGCGCGGCGCTGGCCTTCGTTCTCGTGCGCGGGCGCGACTTCCTGTCATCGGCGAGCTCCCCATCGGCGAGCTCCCCAGCCAGCCCCGCGAGCGAGCCCGCGGGAGCGATGGCGAGCTGAGCGTGGGAGCCTCCCCGTCAGGACACGCCCGCCGGCGAGTGCGGCTCGTGGCCCGCACACGCGAGTACGGGCAGACGCGGGTAGCGCGGGTACGCGGGATCGTCGCGTGAGCGCCTGCACAGCGAGAAGCTCGAACCGCGCGTGTTGCGGACGATCTGCTGGTGCTCGCAGCTGTCGCACAGGCCCGCTCCCGAGGCGCGGGCCGCGGACGACGCCGGCCGCGGCGGTCGGGTGGCCATGAGAGCAGCTTAGGCCCGACCGCGCGCCCGCCGGCGCAGGGCCACCTGGCATAATCGTTGCTCATACAACTATGAACACATTCTTCCGTCTTCTCGGCTTCCTGCGAAGCTACCGGCGCGGCCTGACGACGTCCTGGCTGCTGGCGGCCGTGGCGATGGTGATGACCGTCGCGCTCCCCGTGCTGACCGGCGCCGCGGTGGAAGCGCTGCGCAAGGGTGCGCTCTACGCGCAGCACCACCGGATCGCGCTGCGCAACCAGGAGCGTCACACGCTGGTGCTGCTGGCGATCACGATCCTCGCCGCGGTGCTAGTGCGCTGGGGGCTGACCTATCTCCGCCGCATGATCGCCGGACGCGTCTCGCTCGGGATCGAGTACGACCTGCGCGAGCGGCTCTACGGCCACCTCCAGCAGCTCGAGCTCGGCTTCTTCGACCATCAGCAGACGGGACAGCTGATGTCGCGGGCGACCGTGGACCTGCAGGCGGTCAGGTTCTTCCTCGGCTACGGCCTCGTGTTCATCCTCCAGGCGATCCTGACGATCGTGCTCGCGGGCGCGGTGATGCTCGCCACCAACGCGCCACTGGCGCTCATATCGCTCGCGCCCGTGCCGTTCGTGATCGTCATCTCCTACCGCTACGGGCGGCGTGCGCGCCCCGCGATCCAGGACACCCAGCAACGCATCGCCGAGCTCACCGCCGACGCCGAGGAGAACATCTCGGGCGTGCGCGTGGTCAAGGCGTTCGCGCGCGAGTCGCGACAGCTCACGCGCTTTCGCACCAGTGTCGGACGGGTGTTCAGCCAGGCGATGGTGGCCACCCGCCTGGAAGCCATCTACAACCCCGTCATCGGCTTCCTGCCCCAGCTCGGCCTGGCCGCCGTGCTCCTGCTGGGAGGCGAGAGCGTGATCCACAAGACCCTCTCGCTCGGCCAGTTCACCGCGTTCTTCCTCTACCTCAACATGCTCATCAACCCGATGCGCTCGCTCGGAGTCACACTCAACCTCGCGCAGCGGGCCACGGCGTCCGGTGCGCGCATCTTCCAGCTGCTCGATCGCGCGCCGCGGCTCACATCGCCGGAGCAGCCGCTACCGTTGCCGCCCGGCAACGGGCACGTGCAGCTGCGGGGGGTCTCGCTGCGCTACGAGGACACCGACAACTGGGGCGCGGCCTACTCGCACGCGCGCGAGACGGCCGGCTCGCCCGCGGCCACCCCGCCCGCGGGGTCCGCCCCGGCCAGCGGGTCCCTCTCGCCCGCAGCGTCTGTCCTGCCCGCAGGGTCCCCCCCGGCCGGCGACGCCTGCGCCCCGTCCGCCGGCTCCATCTCCGCCCCATCCGTCCTCGCCACCTCATCGGCCCCGCCCGCTCACGCCAACGGCGCCTCGCCTCGCGGCTGGGCCCCCACGAACGGTGGCCGGCGCGAGCCGGTGGCCGCAAACGGTGCGCGGCCCGGGCGCGCTGCGGCGCGCACCGTGCTGCACGACCTCGAGCTGGACGTGCCGGGCGGGCGCACGCTCGCGCTCGTGGGCGCCACGGGCTCGGGCAAGACGAGCCTCGTGTCGCTGATCTCGCGGCTGTACGACGCCAGCGAGGGTTCGGTCCTGCTCGACGGGGTTGACGTGCGCGAGGTCGACCTGCGCTCGCTGCGCCGCGCGGTCGCGGTGGTCAGCGACGACCCCTTCCTGTTCTCCGCGACGATTGCCGAGAACATCGCCTATGCGCGCCCGGATGCCGGGCGCGCAGAGATCGAAGACGCCGCCCGGCGCGCGCAGGCGCACGAGTTCATCGAGCGCCTGCCGGAGGGCTATGAGACCGGCGTCGGCGAGCGCGGCCTGACCCTGTCCGGCGGCCAGCGCCAGCGACTGGCGATCGCACGCGCGCTGCTCGCGGACCCCCGCGTCCTGATCCTGGACGACGCCACCTCCTCGGTCGACTCCTCGACCGAGCGCCTGATCAAGGTGGCGCTTGACGAGGCAATGTCGGGACGAACCACCTTCATCATCGCCCACCGCCTCTCCACGATCGCGCTCGCCGATGAGATCGTCGTGCTCGACCACGGCCGCATCGTCGCCCACGGCGACCACGCTGAACTGCTCGAGGCCTCCGGCCTGTATCGCGAAATCGTCGACAAGGGGCTGCCCGAGCACGTGTTCCTCACGCAGGCTCCCGCGGCGCGAGAGATGAGCGGGCTGTGAGCCCCCCGGGTGGTTTCGGCGGCGGCGGAATGGGCGCGGGCCGCGGCGGCGGGCGCGGCCTCGGACCCGGCGGTGCGCGCGGCGGCCAGCAGTGGACCGGCGATCGGGCGAGCAGAGGCAGCCGCGGGCGCAACCTGCGCGGACTGCTCGAGCTGCTGCGCCCCTACCGTCTGCGCGTCGCGGCGATGCTCAGCGCGCTCGTGCTCGGCACCGCGGCATCGCTCGCGCCGCCGCTGCTCGCCAAAGTGGCGATCGACCAGGGCATCGAAAAGCACGACACGACAACGCTGGTCGTTGTCGTCGTCGCGTTCCTGGCGGCGGCCCTGCTGGTGTGGCTGACGACCTCCGCCCAGACCTACCTCGTCGGCTGGGTCGGCCAGCGTGCGCTCGCCGACCTGCGGCTGCGTATCTTCACCCACCTGCAGCGCCAGCCAATCGGCTTCTACGAGAGCCGGCCCGCGGGTGTGCTCATCTCGCGCATGACCAACGACGTGGAGGCGCTGGAAAGCCTCGTGACCGACTCCGTCGTGACCCTCTTCCAGTCGGGGCTCACGCTGATCGGCGCGATCGCGGTGCTGCTCTACCTCGACGTGCAGCTGGCCCTGCTGACGTTCTGCATCGTGCCGTTCGTGGCCGGCCTGAGCATCTGGTTCCGACTCACCTCGGCGCACGCCTTCCGGCGCACCCGCGAGACGATCGGTGCGATCACCGCGTACCTGCAGGAGACGCTCTCCGGTATCCGGGTGGTACGCAGCTTCGGCGGCGAGCCGCTGCACGAGGCGGCCTTCGCCGAGCTCAACGAGGACAACCGCGAGGCGAACATGGTCACCGTGCGGCTCAACGCCGCCTACTTCCCGGCGGTGGAAATGCTCTCCGGCGTCGCGCTCGCTCTGATCGTCCTCTACGGCGGGCTGCTCGCGATCGAAGGCAGCATCACGACGGGCACCGTCGTGGCGTTCGTGGCGACGCTGTCATTCCTGTTCGAACCGATCCAGCAGCTCTCCCAGCTCTACACCACCTACCAGTCGGGCATGGCGGCGCTGGAGAAGATCTTCCTGCTGCTCGATGTGACCCCCGAGCTCGAGGACCGCCACGGCGCGGTGGATCTGCCGCGTATCGAGGGCGAGATCTCCTTCGAGGACATCTCCTTCGCCTACAAGCCGCGGCGGGGGTCGGGCGGGCCATCCAACGCACCCGCAAAGCCCGCGCTCGCGCTCGACCACGTCGACCTGCGCGTTCCGGCCGGCGAGACCGTCGCGCTCGTCGGCGCCACCGGCGCCGGCAAGTCAACGATGGCCAAGCTGGTCGCGCGCTTCTACGACCCGACCGAGGGACGCGTGCTCGTCGACGGTCACGACCTGCGCGAGATCTCCAGCTCCTCGCTCCGGTCGCAGATGGGGATCGTGCCCCAGGAGGCGTTCCTGTTCTCCGGCACGATCGGCGAGAACATCGCGTTCGGGCGCCCCAACGCGAGCGATGAGGAGATCCGGGCGGCCGCGGCCGCGGTCGGTGTCGAGGAGTTCATCGCCGAGCTGCCCGACGGCTACGAAACCGAGGTCGGGGAGCGCGGCGCCCAGCTCTCCGCGGGTCAGCGCCAGCTGATCGCGTTCGCGCGCGCGCTGATCGCCGACCCCCGGATCCTGGTACTCGACGAGGCCACCTCGAACGTCGACCTGCACACGGAGGGACGCATCGAGCAGGGGCTGCGCAGGCTGCTCTCCGGGCGGACCTCGATCGTGATCGCGCACCGCCTCTCGACGATCCGCCAGGCCGGGAGGATCGTCGTGCTCGAACACGGCCGCATCGCCGAGCAGGGCACCCACGAGGAGCTGATCGCGGCCGAGGGCCGCTACTACGACCTCTACCGCGACTGGGCCTCCCACGCGGTGATCTAGGCCCGAGGCGCGCCGCAGGCCCAGCAGGCGGCGTCCGGCCGCCCCTCAGCTCAGCGTGGACGCCTGTAGGTCGTCCGCGATGGACGGAGTGGCTGCGCCGGCGCGGGGCCTGAAGCCGGGGAGCTCCAGCACGAAGCGCGCACCCCCCTCGGGCGAGACGCCGGCGGTGGCGCTGCCGCCGTGGGCGATCGCGATGGCGCGCACGATCGCCAGGCCGAGGCCGGTACCCCCCGCGGCACGATTGCGCCCGGCGTCGGTGCGATGGAAGCGGTGGAAGACCCGCTCGCGCTCCTCGACTGACACGCCGGGCCCGTCGTCCTCGACCAGGAAGCGGATGCGGCCGCCGGGCAGCTGCTGCGCGCCGAGCCGCACCAGGCCCGACTCCGCCGGCGTGTGGTCGATCGCGTTGCCCAGGAGATTGCGCAGTGCCTGGGCGAGCCGGTCGGGGTCGGCGCGGAGCTCGCCCTCGGGGATCGGGCCGAGCTCGAAGCGACGGCTGGCAACGAGGCTCATGCCGTCCCACAGCTCTCTCACGTAGCCGGGCAGGTCGATCCATTCCAGGCGCAGGAACTCTGCCTGCTCGGACTTCGCCAGCAGCAGTAGGTCGTCGACCAGGCGGCTGATCCTCGCGATCTCCGCCTGCACGAGGCGCTCGACGCGCCGCACCTCCTCGCCCGAGTGATCGCCCTGGGAGGCGAGCACTTCGAGCTGGCCGCGGATCACGGTCAGCGGCGTGCGCAGCTCGTGCGAGGCGTCGGCGACGAAGGCGCGCTGGCCGGCGAACGCGGCGGTGAGCCGGTCGAGCATGTAGTTGAAGGCATCCGCCAGCACCTTGACCTCGTCGGCCTGGCCGCCGACGTCGTGGATGCGGGGGTACAGATCCCCGGCGTCCACGCGCGCGGCCACCGCCGCCATCCGCCGCAGCGGACGCGAGACGCGCGTGCCGATCAGGTAGGCGGCGAGCAGCGCGGCGGCGAGCGCGAGCAGCCCGGCCAGGACGAAGGTGCGGGCGACACCCCGCTGTGCGCGGGCCACGGGCTCGAGCGGCTCGCCGGCTCCAAGGGTGACGCGCAGCGCACCGGGCACGTGCGTGACCTGCTTGAGCACCCGCAGATCGCCGACATCGGGCAGGGCCAGCGTGTGATAGCCCGGGGTGGCGGTGATCAGGTGGGCGGAGAGGCGATTCTCCTCGAGCTGCTGCTCGACAGTCTCGCCGTTGTCGGGCCCCGGGTCGCCGAACAACTCGGGCCTGTTGGTGCTGGCGCCGACGCCCGGCACCAGCACGAACAGCAGGGTCGAGCTCGCGCTGAACGGCTGGCCATGGATGTAGCGGTCGGCGGCCGCGGAGACCTGGCGAGGGGTGTGGGCGTCGGCCGTGACGAGGTTGTGAGCCAGCTCCGCCGTGTCGCCCGCGAGCTCGTGGTCGATCTGCCGCCGAAGCTGGGTGCCGGTGCCGCGGTAGACCGCCAAGAAGACGATCCCGATGCAGAGCAGGGTGACGAGCGTGACCCACCCGGCGAGACGCCAGCGCAGGCCCGCCGGGATCAGCCGTGGGCGCAGCCGGGACACGCCGTCAGTTTGAGCTGCCGAAGCGGTAGCCCACGGCTCGAACCGTCGATATCGGGGCGGGCTCGCCCGAGCGCCCCAGCTTGCGCCTGAGGTAGCCCACGTAGACGTCCACGACGTTGGTGGCCGGGTCGTGCTCGTACCCCCACACCGAGCTCAGGATCTGCTCGCGCGAGACGACCTGACCGTGGTGGCGCATGAGATAGACGAGCAGCTCGAACTCGGTCGTCGACAGCGACACGGTCTCCCCGCCTGCTCGCACCCGCCGGCTCAGGAGGTCGACCTCGATCCCGTCCACTCCCAGGTGGCTGGCCGACGCCTCCGCGATCACGCGGAGATGTGCGCGCATGCGGGCGACGAGCTCGGCCATCGAGAACGGCTTGACCAGGTAGTCCACGGCGCCCGCGTCGAGACCCTCCACGCGATCCTCGATCTCCCCGCGCGCGGTGAGCACGATCACCGGCACCATCGGCGTGGCACCGCGCACCGCCGCCAGAACCTCCAGGCCGCCGCGGCGCGGGAGCATCAGGTCGAGCACGATCGCATCGAACCCCCCGCGGAGCGCCATCCGTTCGCCCTCGATCCCGTCGAGCGCCGCCTCCACGGCGAAGCCCTCGGCCTCGAGACCGCGCCTGACGAAGTCGACGATGCCCGGCTCGTCCTCGATCAGCAGGATCCGCGAGCCCTCCACGATGCACGCGCCAGCAGACCCCGCGCGCTCGCCGAGCGAGCGCCCCCCGTTGGGCGGGTCCGACTCCGCGGTGACGGTCATGCCCTGAAGGATATGCGTCGCCGCGGGGCATCCATTCCCTGCCGAATCTTCCGATGAGGTTTCTCATCAACTGGTTATGCACGGCTTACGAGCTCTTCGCACACTCCTTCGATGGCGACCAGCGACTTGCGGCCTCGGGCTGCCGAGCCCCGGGCCCCGTCCCGCGAGCGGTCCGCCCGCCTGCTGGTTGGCGGCACGACCGGCAACGAGCGGCTCACGACCGCCACCGGCGCGATGCTGTTCGTTCTGCTCGCCGCGCTCGGTCTGACGATCGTGCGCATACACGGCCTGCTGTCGGAGCACCTGTTCATCGGGATGCTGCTGATCCCGCCGGTGCTGCTGAAGATGTCGAGCACGGGCTATCGCTTCATCCGCTACTACACCGCCGACCCGCAGTATCGTCGCAAGGGTCCTCCCGTGCTCGCGCTGCGCGTGATCGCCCCGATGGTCGTCCTCTCGACCGTCGTGGTGTTCGCCAGCGGTGTCGTGCTGCTGCTGGCGGGACCGTCCTCGCGCTCCACCGTGTTCCCGATCCACAAGGTCAGTTTCTTCGTGTGGCTCGCGTTCACGGCGCTGCACGTCCTGGGCCATCTGCCGGCGATGCCGCAGGTGCTGCGCGCGGACTACGGCAGCGACGCACGGATCAGCGGCGATGTGACCGGCCGCGCGGGCCGGACGCTAGCGCTGAGCGGCGCGCTCGTGGCGGGCGTCGTGCTCGCGATCCTTTGCATCCCAGACTTCGGCCCGTGGATCCACGGGATCGGCTTGTTTCATCACTAACGTGCTGGCGAGATGAAGATCCACGGCAGGATCCACACCACGCACACGCGCGACGCGGCCCTGCGCGGGCTGCAGCGCGCGAATCGCTGGTTGATCGCCGGCAGCATCGCGCTGACCGCCGTGCTCACCGATGTCGCCGCCCACGCCTTCCCGGGCAAGACGCCGAAGGCGAGCCCCGCGAGCAGGCACGGAACCCCCGGAACGCACTCCGGCCGGTCGACGGGCGGAGGTCCGCCGAAGGCCCTCGCCCCCCCGACCGCTGCACCGCAGGCCAGCGCCGAATCGCCTACCGCCGAAGGGGCGGCCCCGGCCCAGGAATCCGCACCCCAGGAATCCGCACCCCAGGAACCTGCCCCCGCCCAGGAAGGCGCGCCGGCGCACGAATCGGCGCCCGCCCACGAACCGGCGCCCCCCCAGGAAGCCGCGCCGGCGCACGAATCGGCGCCCGCCCAGGAACCGGCGCCCGCCCAGGAATCCCCCGGTCGTCTCGGGAGGCTCCTGAGATGACCGCGACCATGCTCAAGGCCCAGGGACCGGCCACCCGGTCCTGGGAGGCGCTCGGGACCACGGTCCTCCTGCGCCTGTTGGAACCGGCCGGCATCGATGCCGCGCAGAAGGCCGTCGAGCGCGAGCTCGACCGCATCGACCTGGCGTGCAGCCGCTTCCGCCCCGACTCCGAGCTCTCGCGCCTGAACGCGCGGGCGGGCCGCTCGACCGCCGCCGGCCCACTCCTGGTCGAGGCGCTGGAGCTCGCGCTGCGCGCCGCCGAGCTGACCGGCGGCGACGTCGACCCCACCGTCGGACGGGCGCTGGAGCTCGCCGGATACGACCGCGACTGGAAGCTGCTGGACCCGCCCGTGGGTGAGCCCGAGCGGCCGGTCGTCATCAGCGCGAGCGTGCGCAGCGGGTGGCGCGAGATCGAGCTCGATCGCGAGAACCTCACCGTCCGCCTGCCGCCGGGGATCAAGCTCGACCTCGGCGCGACCGCCAAAGCCTGGGCCGCCGACCGCGCCGCCGCGGCCGCGGTGGCAGCCGGCGGCGCCGGGGCGCTCGTGAGCCTGGGCGGCGACATCGCGACCTGCGGTCGGGCACCGCGCGGGGGATGGCGCGTTCACGTGACCGACGACCACCGCAGCGACCCCTCGGCGGCGGGCCAGACGATCTCGATCGCCTCCGGCGGCCTGGCCACCTCCAGCACAGCCGTTCGCCGTTGGAGCCACGACGGCCACACGATGCACCACATCATCGACCCCTCCACGGGCCAGCCCGTGCGTGGCAGCTGGCGCACCGTGAGCGTGGCGGCCAGCGCCTGCGCCGACGCGAACATCGCCGCGACGGCCGCGCTCATCCGGACGGCGGACGCTCCGGGGTGGCTCTCGCTGATGGGGCTGCCCGCGCGCCTGCTGGACTGGGCGGGGAACGTGACCACGGTGGCGAGCTGGCCGCGGGAAGCGGCGGCAGCATGAGCCTCATGCTGGCATCGGCGGGCCCGAGCCTCGACTGGTACCTCACGCGCTCGACCGGCGCGGTGGCGATGCTGCTGCTCTCGATCGCGATCGCTCTCGGGGTGGTCGACGTCAAGCGCTGGAGCTCACCGAGCTGGCCACGCTTCCTGCTCGACGGCCTGCACCGGAGCGTGTCGCTGCTCGCGGTGGTCTTCCTGGTCGTGCACATCCTCACCTCCGTGCTCGACACGTTCGCGCCGATCGCCCTGGTCGATGCGGTCGTCCCGTTCGTGGGCTCCTACCGGCCGTTCTGGCTCGGCCTCGGCGCCGTCGCGTTCGACCTCGTGCTCGCGGTCGTGATCACGAGCCTGATGCGCGCACGCATGGGCTATGCGAGCTGGCGCGCGGTCCACTGGCTCACCTACGCCTGCTGGCCGATCGCGCTGCTGCACGGCTTCGGCACGGGCAGCGACGTGAAAAGCGCCTGGATGCTCGGACTCACCGCGATCTGCGTGATGATCGTCCTCGCAGCCGTGCTCGCGCGGCTGATCTCCGGATGGCCGGAGAACGTGCGCGTCCGCAGCGCCGCGCTCGGCGGCACCGGCGCGTTCGCCGTGTTCATCGCCCTGTGGCTTCCCCAGCGGGCCGCTGGGCTCGGAATGGGCGCGCCGCTCGGGCACGCCGGCGGACCTGCTGCCGCACAGCCACAGCGCGAGCTCCCAGGGGGAGCGATGAGCGGCGCACCTTCCACAATGACCGAGATGAGGACCGATACACGCCTCCTGCGAGAGGCCGCTCCGCTGCCGCGCCTGCTCGCGGGCGTGCATCCGCATGGTGCGGTGAGCCTCGCCGAGCACGTCGCCTTGCACGGCCCCCTGCCGGAGGCCCGGCGCGGCCGCCGTCACTCGCGCGAGGACGCAAGCGCGCTGATCGACGAGATCGAGCGCTCGGGGCTGCTCGGGCGCGGCGGCGCAGCGTTCCCGACGGCGACCAAGATGCGCGCCGTCGCCCGCTCCAAGGGGCAGGCGATCGTCATCGCCAACGGCGCCGAGGGGGAGCCCGCCAGCCTGAAGGACCGCACGCTGCTCGAGATGGCCCCCCAGCTCGTGCTCGAGGGCGCCGTCCTCGCCGCGCGGGCGGTGAACGCCGAGGAGGCGATCGTGTGTGTCTGCGAGACCGCCGATGCGAGCCTGGAGAGCCTCGAACTGGCGCTCTCAGAACGCGCCGCGGACCCCTCGTGTGCGGCGCTCGGCCCGGCTGCGCCTCACGACCGTGCCCGGTCACTACGTGGCCGGCCAGGAGACCGCCCTGGTCAACCACCTCGGGGGCGGCCCCGCAAAGCCCACGTTCACGCCGCCGATGCCCTTCGAGCAGGGGCTCAAACGGCGTCCCACCCTGATCAACAACGTCGAGACGCTTGCGCACATCGCGCTGATCGCACGTCACGGAGCCCGCTGGTTCCGGCGGCTGGGGCGCCCGACCCAGCCCGGATCTGCGCTGATCACGCTGTCGGGTCCGCTCACCTACCCGGGGGTCTACGAGATCGAGCCGGGGTCGTCGCTGACCTCGCTGATCGACGCCGCCGGCGGGACCACCGCGGGCGTGCGCGGTGCGCTGATCGGCGGCTACGCCGGCGCGTGGGTGGGTAGCGAGGCCCTCCCCCACCTCGCCCTCTCCAACGAGCACCTCGCGGTCCACGGCGCCTCACTGGGGGCCGGCATCGTCCTGCTGCTGTCGGGCGAAGCGTGTCCGGTGGCCGAAACCGCGCGTGTGGCGCGCTGGCTGGCCGAACAGAGCACGCGACAGTGCGGACCCTGCGTGAACGGACTGGGCGCGATCGCCCGGAACCTCGAGCAGCTCACCGCAGGCAACGCCGAGCCGCAGGTGACGCGGCGGATCGAGCGCCTGGCCTCGCTCACAGCCAGGCGCGGCGCCTGCTCCCATCCAGACGGCGCCGTCAACCTGATCCTGAGCGCCCTGGAAGCCTTCCCGGCCGAGTTCGCCGACCACGCTCGCCACGGCCCCTGCGAGGACTGCGCCCGCGAGGCCGAGCTGCCGCTGCCCTACAGGCCGGTCAGCGACGAGCCCGCACGCGGGATGCCGGCGCGCCGATGAGCCATCGCGTACGCGTCAACCCGATCGCCTGCGAGGCACACGGAATGTGCGTCGAGCTGCTCCCCGAGCGGATCAGCTTCGACGACTGGGGCTACCCGGTGGTCGACGAGACCCCGCTCCAGGGCCGGGAGGTCGAGCATGCTATGCGCGCCGCTCGTGCCTGCCCCACGTTCGCGCTGCTGGTCGAACGCGACCGCGCCCGCGTGAAGTGACGCGAGGCCTCCGGCAGGCGGGGTGGCGCGCGGCCACTAGTGGTGGCGATAGAGCTCGTAGGCGCCCCACACGATGAACCCCGCCACCAGTACGAGGACGACCAGTTCACGTGCTGCCAGGACGATCGATTCGCGCACAGCGGGCGCCCCCATCCCCACCATGGATCTGATCTGCGGCGCAGCCTCCCGGAGCGCCGCGGACGGTCACAATGACGATAGCGGCCGCCCGTCCGCAGGGCTACCCCGCGAATCCCGGCCCACCGTCATCGCGGCGCGTCGGCTCGACGTGCGGCTCGACCGTGCCCTCCCGCTCCGCTGCCAGCCGCGCAGCGGTGCTGCGGGCCGCATCGATGTCTTCGTGCCCGACCACCCTCTCCACAACGCCCTGATTCCATGCGATCACGAGCGCGAAGCGCAGGCGCGGTTCGCCCAGCCCCTCGACGGGCCGGCTCCTGTTCATGAACACGCAGAGGACCACGCCGTAGCCGACGTCGAGGATGTCCTCGGTGCGCACCTCGAACGCCTCGTAGACAGCCGACCAGCGCTCGAGGAACTCCCTGATCGCCGCGACCCCCTCGAAGCTCGTCTCGAGCACCTCCGACTGCCACACGGCGTCGGGCGCGAAGTGCTCCAGCGCCACCTCGAAGTCGCGGCGGTCGATTGCCTCGAACACCTGCCGTGTCAGCTCGACCAGATCCGCGGGCTCGGACTCCTCGGCCATGCCAGCAGTATCGCGCAGAGCGGCGCTCACGCATCGCCTCGGCGGCGCTCGCGCACCCCCGGGCCGCGAGCGCGGCCCCGCTGGACGGTGGCCGGAGGCCGGTACCCGGGGGTCTCGCCCGCCGCGGGCGTCAGGCGCTTGGCCGCGAGCTCCCGGACGAGCAGCCCGAGCATCTGCTGCCGGAGCGCGCGCGTATGCTCGTCGGCGTGGCTGGGGTGCGCGAGGTTGCGTTCCTCCCGCGGATCCAGGGTGAGGTCGTAGAGCTCGTAGTCGTCGGGCTCGGGCTCGGTGACGGTGATGGTCCTGCGCCCGCGCAGCCGCTCGTCCCGCTCGCCCGGGACGGTCCAGAACTGCTGGTTGTCGTGGTAGCGGGAGAGCTTCACGAGGTGCTGCTCGCCGCCCACCTCGACCTCCGCGATCACGGTCTCGACGTGGTTGGGCTGCGCGATCGATGCGTAGGTGCGGGTGGCGCGCGCGACACGCTGGAACGGGCTCATCCCGCGGGCGCCGCCCTCGCTGATCTCATCGTCGGTGAAGAACAGCACCGGCGTGTGCGGGGCGTCGGGCTCGGCGACACGGATCGCATCGGAGAGGTCGCGTCCGACCAGCGGGCGCGCATCGCTGTGGTCGCGCTGCAACTGTGCAAGCGCCTGTGGCTGATCGATGCCGGCGAGCCCAAGCAGCGTCGGCAGCAGGTCGGCGTGGTTGGTCGGAATGTTGAGCTCGCGTGCCCCGCCCGGCAGCAGCGGGCTGGAGACGACGAACGGGACGTGCAGCGCCTCCTCATAGGCGACATGCCACTTCTCGTGCATGCCGCCGTGCGCACCCTGCATGTCGCCGTGATCGGAGCTGAAGACCACGATCGTGTTCTCGTGGGCCTTGCTCGCCCTGAGCGCCTGCAGCACCCGCTCGATCTCGAGGTCGACCGTCGCCTGAAGCTGGTAGTAGAACTTCAGGTGCGTCTCGATCCATGGCTGCGGTGCGCCGAGCCTGGACCAAAGGTCGACCATGCTCTGCTGAGCCGCCGGCTTGGTGGAGAGGTCCTCGTGACGCGTCGGCGCCTGCTCGACGTGCGGCACGGTCGCCGGGTGGTAGCGCAGACCCTGGGACAGCGCCACGAGCCCGAACAGGGAGTCGTCATGCGGGTTCAGGAACGAGCACACGGTCAGCCACGGCTGCTTGCTCTCCTCACCATCGAGGCGCGCGAGCAGGTCGATCGTCTCGTCGGCGGTGAACGGGTCCTTCACGGTCCCCGTGTTGTGCTTGCCCAGCCCGTGGGGCTCGGGGCCGACCCACTCCGAGAAGCCGTAGTCATCGAGCAGATCGGCCTCCAGGTACTCCTCGATGTTCTCCTCGATCGGTTTGCCGTCATCGTCGATCGAGAGCAGGTAGCCGTCTCCGTCGTGGGCATCGAGGTGGGCGTGTGAGGCGTGCCACTTGCCCTTGTAGTAGGTCCGGTAGCCGCCGGCCCTGAACCAGTCGCCAAGCGTCGGCACCGTGTCCGGCGCGAGCCAGAACATGTCCTCGCTGTCGGGGGCCTTGGCCAGCCCGTCGGTCTGGGTCACGCCGTGCAGCGACGGGTACTGACCCGTCAGCAGCGACGCGCGGCTGGGCGCGCAGGCCGCGCTCATCGGGTAGTGGCGTGTGAACGAGACACCGGACCTGCGCAGGCTCTCCTGCCCGGGCATGTGCTCGTTGCGGAAGCGAGCAAGCTCCTCGGCCTCGTAGACCGGCGGGTAGCGCAGCTGGTCGGTGAGCACCAGCAGGATGTTCGGGCGGGCCACGGGGGCGGGAACGATATCCCACCGCCCAGATCCGCGACCGGGCCGGGCAGGGCCCCGGCCGCGCTCGCGCCTACTCGGCTGCGCCCGCCGCCCGCGACGCCTCGCCGGCGTCGAGATTGACATGGGCGCGCGAGGCCTTGCCGGCCTGGAACTCGAACACGGTCCATACGGGCGTGCTGACGGGCACGCCGCTGCCGCGACCGCTGGCGGTCAGACGACCGGCGGCGATGACGCGATCCTCGACGACGCGGTAGTCCTCGTTTTCGACCATGAACGTCTCCCAGGTCTCGTCGTACTGCTCGAAGTAGCGTTCCATCCCCTCGCGCCCCCTGTAGCTGCCGCCTTCGAGGGTGCCCGCCATCGACGGGAACCACTCGATGTTGGCGGTGATGAGGCCGGCGAAGCTGTCCCAATCGCGCTCGTTGTGGGCGTCCGTGGCCCGCCTTGCGATCTCGACGTTCTCCCGCGACATCGCCTACCCCCGCTCCAGCGCGAGGCGTTCAGCGGTCGCGCGGGCCGCCTCGATGTCGAGGTAGACCGTCACCCGCTCGACCTTGTCCGTCGCCCACAGGGTGATCCAGCCCCGCCGCTGCTCGACGTGTCCATCGCTGCCGGCCAGGCGACTGTCTTCCCGCACGCACGAGAACATCACCCCGTGCCCGAGATCCACAACCTCCTCCACCTCGATCGCGTGATCTCCCCACGTGCCCCACCAATCCTCGAAGAACCCACGGATCGCATCCACCCCCTCGAAGACGCCCATCCCCGCGTCGGAGAGGTCCCACACCGCCCCCGGAAGGTAGTTGGCAAGGACGGCATCGGCGTCGTGGCGGTTGCCCGCCTCGAACTGCCGCCGCGAAAGCGAGATCAGGTCCGGGCTCGCGGACTCATCGGTCATAGGCAGGAAATATCCCGCGGGCGCGCCGGCAGAGCATCCGCCGATGGCCTTGTGGCGCGCGCCTCAGGGCCTTCCGCGAACGGCTCCCTGGGGGAACTGGGCGTTGTCGATGGCCACGAAGAAGTTCTGCGGGTGCTCACTCAGGAGGCCCAGGAAGATTGCGGGCTCGCGCGTGCAGCCCGTTGGGGTGTACCCCTCGCCAAGTGGAACCCCGGAGCCCTGCGGGGGTCCTCCGGAGAGGCTGCGGTAGATGCGCGCCGCGGTTGGTGAGGCGACGTTCTTCAGTTGCGAGAACTGCCAGCAGAGTTCGAGGGTGGGCGCCTTGACGCTGATCACCCCGAGTGCGCTTCCGCCCGGTGCTCCGGCGGGCGCTCCGTTGCTACCGAGCAGCGTGACGTGATACGTCGCGGACTTGACCGGCGGTGGGGTCCCGATTTCCGTCGCGCCCGGAGCGAGCGCGCTGGTCGTGGTCGTGGCTGCGGTTTTCGTGCTCCCGCAGGCCGCCACCGCCACGGCCACTCCGAGCACCAAAACCGCGAAGGGGAACCTTCCAGCCATATTGCCTCCCGTCGACAGTTTGCCAGCCGCCTCGCGCGAGCCCGAGGCCTGCACCCTATTACCAGACGCGAGCGAGCGGCGCTCTCCGGGCTGCACCGAGCGCACCCCGCAAACGCGACGCCCTGCCCGAGGCCGAGTCGAAGGTCGTGGACTCCTCAAGCATCGGAAGGGCGTATCCCGTGCTGAAGGTCGAGGCCTCCTTCGAGCCGCCTGCGTTCGGGCTCCTTCGCGCTCGGAGAGGAGCATGTGCTCTTCTTCATGCAGATCAACGATCGCTCCAGCTGTCTCTTCGTCGTGCTCTTCGGAGGCATGATGTTCGCGGTTCGTGACCCGAAAGACCCGAAAAGCGCCATGCTCACGGGACCGATCGCCACTCCGGGACAGGGACTCGAACCCCAAATTCGTGCTCCAGAGGCACGCGTGTTGCCAATTACACCATCCCGGATCGAGACCACCCAAGGATAGTCAACGGTAGCCGCCGCGGCAGGGCGCCCTCGTTGCCTGCGCCGCCCGCCGGGCCGCCTCGGCAGCCGCGGGGCGCCACGGGTGGGCACCGCCGGCCGGCCGGGAGCAGGGCGGGCGTCAGAGCGCGGCGGGATGCCCGTTGGGCGCGAAGAAGGTGGTGATCGCGTCCTCGAGGCCGGGGTCGAGCACGAGCAGGACCTCGTCGCCCGCTTCGATGACGGTGTCGGGCTTGGGTACCGAGCCGAGGCCGGCGCGCAGCACCGAGATGATCAGACTGCCCTCCGGCAGGGCGATGTCGCCCACCCGTTCGCCGACCACGGGGGCGTCGGCTGTCACCTCGAGCTCGATGATCTCCAGACGCTCCTCTTCGAGCGCGAGCAGGTGCACGAGCCCGTAGCGGGGAACCTCATGCTCGATCAGGCGCAGGATCAGGTCGGTCGCGGAGACCGCGGGCTGGATGCCGAGCAGCCTGAAGTGGTCGTGGTTGCGGGGGTTGTTGACGCGCGCGATGATCCGGTCGCAGAGGTACTTCTCCTTGGCGACCTGACAGACGAGGATGTTGTCCTCGTCATCGCCGGTGACCGCGATCACGAGGTCGGCCCGCTGGATCCCGGCGCGCTCGAGCACCCACAGCTCGGTCGCGTCGCCGTACTGGACGGCGTGCTCGAACTCCTCCTCCATCGCGAGGTAGTGCGGGCGGTAGGACTCGATCAGGGTCACCTCGTGCTGCTTGCTGATCAGCTCCCGGGCGAGGTTGCGCCCGACCTTGCCGGCGCCGGCGATGATCACGTACATGGTGCTAGGACGCCTCGGCGGACAGCGCGCTCTCGAACATCTCGATCGCGTGCTTGGTCGGGGAGATCGTCTGCAGGCCCTGTTCGCGGTACCAGTCCGCCCGGGCCGGGTCCATCACGCGGACGATCGCCTTCTCCACGCCGAAGCGCTTCTGGGCGATCTGGGCGATGACGAGGTTGGTGTTGTCGCCGGCGGTTGAGGCGATGAACGCGTCGGCGCGCTCGATCCCGGCCTGGATGAGGGCGTCCATCTCGAGCGCGGTGCCCACGGTGAACTGCCCTCGGGCGTCCTCCCAGCTCTGGGACTGACCGGCATCGAGGCGCTCGTGGGAGAGGGGATCCTGGTCGAGGACCGAGACTTCGTGGCCGGCGGCGAGCGCGTTCTTGGCGACCGCCGAGCCCACACGCCCGGCTCCGACGATCAGTACGAACATGTCTCTGCGAGGATCTCCATAGCCGCCAGATTAGACCATGGGGGCGCTCTCACGGCTCCGTCGCGCCTGCTCGGCAGCGGACTCGCGCGCGGCGGGCGCCGTCACGATCACCCGGCAGGTGGCCTTGCTCACGACGTACTTGACGACGTCGCCGACGCTGCTTTCGAGCGGCCCGCCCCCGCGCCCGCCGAGGACCGAGCCGCCCCGGATCAGGGACGGTTCCTCGGCGCCGAGCACGATCGCCTCGACGCCCCGACGGCGCGCCTCGTCCACGATCGCGAAGCCCGCGCGGCGCGTGCGCACGGTGGCCGTGGCGACCTGCACACCCGTGTACTCCTCCCCCACGGCCTTGGCTCGCGCGAGCACCTGACGGGCGTGCTTGATCTGGGCTTCCGGCAGGCTCGCGTCGAGCGGCAGCGCCATCGGCAGCACGAACACCCACAGCGCCTCGATAGTGGCGGCGTCGATCGCGGCCTCGTCGGTCTGCTCGCCGGAGACGAGCAGCGCGGCGGTCTGGACGATGTCGTCGTCGAGATCGGTCCCGAACAGCGGCACGAGGATCGAGCCGTAGTCGCGTTCGGGTGTCGGCTCGGCGCGCAAGACGGTGGGCGAGACGGTCACGCGGCGAAGCAACGAGGTTTCGTCGGCGCGACGGTAGATCACGTACAGGAGCAGTCCACCCGCCATCCAGGCGATGCCGACATAGCGCGCGGGTTCGTGCACGATCATCACCGCCACGAAGCCGGCGGCCGAGACGAGCGCCCCGAACGCCGCGGGAAGGGGCAGCTCGCCGCCGCGGACGCGGATCCCGAAGGGAACCTTGTAGGGGCGGGGACGGTCGGGCTCGGTGAAGCGCAGGCGGCATACGGAGAGATGGGCGATCGTGAAGGCGAGCATTGCGCCGAAGGCGTAGATCCCCACCAGGAAGTCGAGATCCTCCGGGACGACGAGCCCCGCGGCGATCACCCCGGCGATGATGATCAGGACGTAGGGCGTGGAGCGAACGGGGTGCAGGCGGCCGAGCCCGCTGGGGATCTGGCGGTTGGTGGAGAGCGAGTAGGCAAGCCGCGACAGGCCGAGCATCGCCGAGTTCGCGGCGGCCACCAGCGTCAGCGCGGCGAGCCCGCCGACGAGATACATCAGGCCCTGCTCGAGCCAGTGCGGGTGCATCTGCTCGACGATCCCGAGCATCGGCGCGTTCAGGTAGCGGGTGGCCAGCTGCGTGTGGCCGTCGTGCACCGGCAGTGCAGTGACCGCGACCAGCGCGATGCCCACGTAGAGGAACCCCACCGTTGCGGTGGTGCTCCACACCAGGCGCTTCAGGCCGCGGCGGCTGATCCGCACCTCCCCCGACAGCCCGGAGGCGGACTCCAGGCTCGTGAACGCGATCACGGCGAGCGTGAGGGCGAAGATCAGGCTCGACCACGTCGGCGCGGTGCCGAGGTGGATCGGATCGAGCAGCGTGTGCGGGTTGAAGAACTCGACCAGCCCGATGATCACGATGAACGCCTGCAGCGCGAGATCTCCGGCGACGAGGATGCCGACCCGGCGAGCGCGGCGCTGGCTGAACCCGCGGATGTTGCTGAGCACGATCAGCGCGATGAACGCGAGCGCCAGGCCCAGCGCCTCGTCGTGGTTCCCGAGCGGGCTCCAGAAGACGCGCAGGTACTGGGTCGCCGAGAAGGCCGTGACCGCGATCAGGATCACGTAATCGAGCAGGATCGCCCAGCCGGCGATGAAGCTCACGAGCTCGTTGAAGGCGTAGCGCGCGAACACTGTCGAGCCGCCCCTGTCCTGATGCAGCGAGGCGCCCTCCACGTAGGTCATCGCGGTCAGCGAGAACAGCAGCGCGGCGATCAGGAAGACGAGCGGGGTCAGGCCGAGGGCGTGGCCCGCGATGACCCCCAGCGAGAAGTAGAGCGCGCTCGCCAGCGAGGTGTAGACGACCGTGAACAGGATCGGCGAGCCGATGCTGCGTCTGGCGATCACCCGCGAGCGCGCCGCCAGCTCCGCGGCCGCACGCTCGCCCGGCCCGTGGGGGGCACCGGACCGGCTCGCGCCGCTGGGCTCCGCCGGAGGCTCGGCGCCGTCCGCGCTCATTGCTCGCGGCTCCGGCGTACCTCGAGGTAGCTGCGGGCGGCGCCGGCGGCGATGAACAGCAGCCCCAGCAGCAGGCGCGGCGAGAGCACGCTGCCGTGCTCGCCGATGGCCTGCGCGATCAGCGCCACCCCGATCGCGACCATCAGCAGGGAGAGCACGAACGTGCCCAGGCGGTGCGCTTGTCGGCCGTTCATCTCAAGGTGAGCTTACGTCCTCCGGAGCTGGGGTCCCGAGGGCGACCCGGCGGGCGCACCGGTGCGGTGCGCCCGCTGCGCGAGCTCGTCCCCCGAGGCTCAGGTGATCAGCGGAATGATCAGGATCGCGACGATGTTGGCGACCTTGATCATCGGGTTGATCGCGGGCCCGGCGGTGTCCTTGAACGGATCGCCGACGGTGTCGCCGGTCACCGACGCGGCGTGTGCGTCGGAGCCCTTTCCGCCGAATGCGCCGTCCTCGATGAGCTTCTTGGCGTTGTCCCAGGCGCCACCGCCGGCGGTCATCATGACGGCGAAGAAGAAGCCGACGACGATCACGCCGATCAGCAGGCCGCCGAGCGCCTGTTCGTCGATCAGCCCGACGACCAGCGTCAGCAGGATCGGCAGCAGCGAGGGCAGGATCATCTCGCGCTGGGCTGTCTTGGTGACGATGTCCACGCATGCCGCGTAGTCGGGCTCTTCGGAGTAGTCCATGATCCCGGGGTGCTCGCGGAACTGGCGGCGAACCTCCTCCACGACGGCGCCCCCGGCGCGGCCGACCGCCTCGATCGACAGCGAGGCGAACAGGCACACCATCAAGCCCCCGAGCAGCAGGCCGATCAGCACGGGCGGTTCGTTGATGCCGAAGGAGATCAGGTGTCCCGCCTTGACCTCGAGTTCTTTCTCGAAGCCCGCGAACAGCACGATCGCGGCGAGGACCGCCGACCCGATCGCGTAGCCCTTGGTGACGGCCTTCGTGGTGTTCCCGACCGCGTCGAGGCGGTCGGTAACCTTGCGCACCTCCTCCGGCAGGTCGGCCATCTCGGCGATGCCGCCCGCGTTGTCGGTGATCGGACCGAAGGCATCCAGCGCAACGATCAGTCCGGTCAGCGACAGCAGGCCGACCGCTGCGACACCGATGCCGTAGATCCCGGTCACGCCACCGCCCGCGAGCTTCCACGCCCCGAGCATCCCCAGCACGATCACGACCGCCGGCAGGGCGGTGGCCTGAAGCCCCGAGGAGAAGCCCTGGATGATGTTCGTGGCGTGGCCGGTGATCGAGGCCTTGGCGGTCTTCTTCACCGGCGAGAAGCGGGTCGAGGTGTAGTATTCGGTCAGGCCGAACAGGAGCGCCGTGACGGCGATCCCGATCAGCGTGCAGAGGTACAGGCGCCCCCAGCTCGGGGTGTTCACCACGCTGCCGACGACCCGGAAGGTGATCCCGCGCATCATCCAGTAGGTGATCGGCGCGAACGCCGCGGCGGCGAGCAGGCCCGAGACGAGCAGCCCCTGCAGCAGCGCGCGCTCGACGTTGCCGGTTTTGGTGCGTACCGCGTAGGTGCCGATGATCGAGGCGATGATCGCGGCGCCGCCGATCACCAGCGGGAAGAGCACCACACGCGTGGACTCGTGGAAGGTCAGGACGCCGAGCAGCATCACCGCGATCGCGGTCACCGCGTAGGTCTCGAACAGGTCCGCGGCCATGCCGGCGCAGTCGCCGACGTTGTCGCCGACGTTGTCGGCGATCGTCGCCGGGTTGCGCGGGTCGTCCTCGGGGATCCCCGCCTCGACCTTGCCGACGAGATCCGCGCCGACGTCCGCGGCCTTCGTGAAGATGCCGCCGCCGAGCCTGGCGAAGACCGAGATCAGCGAGCCTCCGAAGCCGAGGCCGATCAGCGCGTCGACCGCCGTCTTGGGGCTGTCGTTGAAGAAGGAGGTGAGTACGCCGTAGTAGCCTGCGACGCCGATCAGCGCCAGTCCGACGACCAGCAGGCCGGTGATCGCGCCGCCCCTGAAGGCGACCTGCAGGGCGGGCGCCACGCCGCCGCGGGCCGCCTCGGCGACACGCGCGTTGGAGCGCACGGACACGTTCATGCCGATGTAGCCGGTCGAGCCGGATAGGATCCCGCCGATCGCGAAGCCGCACGCCACGGCGATGTTCTGGATGAAGATCAGGGCCACGAACAGCACGACGCCCACGATCGCGATCGTCGTGTACTGACGATTCAGGTACGCGCGAGCGCCCTGCTGAACGGCGAGCGAGATGGACTGCATGCGCTCGTTGCCGGGCGAGAGCGCCATCAGGGCGCGCGTGGTCAGCAGGCCGTAGGCCACGGCGCATGCGGCGCAAACGAGGGCGACGACGACCCCATGGTTCGTCAGAAAGCTGCTCAACAGAAATCCTCCGCGGTCTGATTTGCGTGCCGCGCGAGGACATTCGCGCGCACATTTGACGCCCGGACCGCTCAGCGCGAGCGTCTAACCGGTGCAAACGCAGGGCGAGTCTAGCGTGCCGGCCGGAGAAGTGCCCGCCAGCGGCGCTCCCGGCCGCCCGCTCTCAGCTGCCGGGCACCCATAGCCGACCGCTCGCCTGAGCCGGTCCCGGTCCGGAGTCCGGCGCGGCCGGCTGCGGAGGATCCTCGCCGGGTGCACCCTCCTTCGGGCTCGCGTCCGCGTCCCCCGCACCCGCGCCGGCGGCGGTCTCCGGCACCGCCCCGGCACCGGCCGTCGCCTTGACCTCGGCGGCATATGCCATCTGCAGCTGGGAGAGCGCGTCGCGCAGCGGCCGCACCTCCTGGGGGATCGTGCGCTCGAGGATGGCGAGCAGGGCCCGCACGCCGTCGATCGCGTCGCGCACCTGGTCGAGGTCGCGCCCGCCGGCATCCGCCGCGGCGCTGTCCGCGGTCTGCGCCGAGGGAGGTGGCCCCAGCCTCCTGGCCGCGATGTTCAGCAGCGAGACCGCCGCCTGGGCGATCATGTCGGTGACCGTGATGCGGCTCAGCTCCTCCTCGTATGCGGCGCGGAGCTCTTCTTCGCTGGGGTCTCCGGGGGCCGCTCCGGGGCCGCCGGCCCCACCCGCGGCGAAGTCCTCCCCCGTGCCGACGCCCGCGGGCTCCGGACTCGAGTCTGCGCCGGCGGCAGAGTCAGCCGCCTCGTGATCGGTCTGGTCGGGGCTCAAACCACCACCTCCTCGGAGTAGGTCTCCCGCGTCTCGTCAACCGAGGAGGCGAACACCTCCTCGCGCGTGGCGCCGGCCTCGATCATCGCGCGCTGGCGCTGGGCGCCGTTGCGCTCGGGGAACACGGGGTCGATGCCGAGCTCCGCACGGATCGGCGCGGTCCATGCGCCCAGCCGCTCGATGACTGCCCGCGCGGGGTACTCCTCGCCGCGCTCGAGGTCGATCAGCCGGCCGTCCAGCCCGAAGCGGATCGCTCGCCACATGTTCTCCTCGATCAGGCGCGGCGCAGGGTCCTCGAACGGCACGCCCTCGTCGACGTCGCGGGCGGCCTGTGCGGCGCAGGCGACCATCAGCGCGGCGAGCGCATCGGACTCCTCGGCGGTCGCCTGCGCGTCGCAGATGCGCACCTCGACCGTCCCGAAGCTGAAGTGCGGACGCACCGACCACCACACCTGCGTGAACTCCACCAGCGATCGCGTGCGGAGCAGGAACTCGATGTACCCGCGGTACGCCGCCCAGCCGCCGAACGCGTCGGGAACGCCGCAGCGGGGGAAGCTCTTGGTGAAGCTCTGTGTCCGCGCCGAGTGGAGCCCGGTGTCGCGGCCGTCGAGGAAGGGGGAGTTCGCCGAGACCGCGAGCAGCAGCGGCAGCACCGGACGCAGCCGGTCGCAGACGCGCACGGCGCGGTCGATGTCGCGGATGCCGAGGTGGACGTGCAGGCTGAAGGTGTTGTTGCGCCAGGCCACGTATTTCAGGCCGTCCTCGACGCGGCGGTAGTGCTCGGTGTCGATGATCGGCTGCCCGCGGTAGTCCGCCCACGGGTGCGTCCCCGTGGCCCCTAGCGCGGCGCCGTTGGCGCGGGCGAGCGCGAACAGCCGTGCGCGGCGCTCGCGCTGCCTGCCGAGCGCGTCGTGCAGGTTCGCGCCGGCGCCGGAGATGATCTCGATCTCCGAGGAGATCAGCTCGCCGGCGACCGCCTCGCGCAGCACGGGGTCGGCGGCGGCGAGCTCGCGCAACTCCTCGAAGCGGGGTGTCATTTCGAGCGTCCGTGGATCGAGGATCGAGAACTCCTCCTCGACGCCGACGGTGAAGTCGGACGCCGCCGCGAAGGTCTCGGCCACGGTATCTAGATCAAGGCTGTTCATCGCTTGCGAGCCAGACCTCTCGGTTCGCTCTGGTGCCCGGCCTCCAGTGTGACGTGCGCACTCGGAGCGTCCGCCCTCAGGTCAGGTAGAAGTACAGCGCGTAGAGCAGATCGACGGCCGGGCTGGAGGTGTGCACGGTCACCTCCGGGGGGACGTCCAGCAGGGACTCCGAGTAGTTGAAGATGATCTTCACGCCGGCCTGGACGAGCTCGTCGGCCAGCCCCTGTGCGGCCTGGTTGGGCACCGCGAGCACCCCGACCACGATGTCCTCGTCGTCGACGACCTGCCGCAGCTCGTCGATGTGGCGTACCGCCTGGGACCCCACCTGGGTGCCCACCTTGGCGGTGTCCACGTCGAAGATCGCCACCACCCGGAAGCCGTGGTCGGCGAAGATTTCCGAGGAGGCGATCGCCTTGCCGAGGTGGCCGGCGCCGATCAGCGCGATGTTGTGCTGGCCGGCGGTGCGCAGGATCTTGCGAATCTGCGAGACGAGCGCCTCGACGTTGTAGCCGACGCCGCGCTTGCCGAACTTGCCGAAGCCCGACAGGTCGCGCCGGATCTGGGTCGAGTTCACGTGCGTGTAGTCGGAGAGCTCCTGTGAGGAGATCGTCTCCTTGCCCATCTTCTTGGCCTGGGTGAGTACCTGCAGGTATCGCGACAGGCGGGCCGCGACGCCGAGCGACAGCCGCTCGCCGGCCGTGGGCGCGGCGGCGCGCCCGGACTCGGTGGAACCCGTGCTCGGTTCTACGTAGCTCATCGGCGTGACTCTAGACGCTCGCGCACGACCGCCTCATCGACGAAGTATTCGCACAGCTCCTCGCCGTCCAGCATCACGACCGGAATGCGCTCGAAATACGCCCGGTGGAGGGCGTCGTCGCCGGTGATATCGCGCTCGCACAGCTCGAACCCGAGCTCGGCCCTGAGCGCGCCGAGGACCGCCATCGCCTCGACACAGAGGTGGCAGTCGGGCTTGGAGTAGACCGTCACGGTGCTCACAGCGGGCGTTCTCCGGTCGCGTAGGCGTCGAGCGCGAGGTAGTCCGGATAGAGCAGCCGCTCGCCGTGGAGGGCCGCGCTCGCGATCATCGCCGCGTTGTCGGTGCACAGCGCTCGCTCCGGCACGTGAACGCAGGCCGCCAGCGCCCGCAGGCGCCGGCGCAGCTCCCCGTTGGCCGCCACTCCCCCGCCGACGGCCAGGCGCTGCACACCCACGCGCTCCAGCGCGCTCTCGGCCCGCTGCAGCAGGCTGTCCACGATCGCGGCCTGGTAGGAGGCCGCGAGGTCGGCGGCACGCTCGGCCCCACGCCGCTCGCCCAGCTCGCGCAGCTTGTACAGGAGGGCCGTCTTCAGCCCGGCGAAGGAGAAGTCCAGACCGTCCGCGAACGCTCGATGGCGCGCTCCCCGGCCGCCGCGCCGGCGCTCGGCGGAGGATCCCGGGAAGCTGAACGCCCGTGGATCCCCGGTCGAGGCCAGACGCTCGAGCGCGGCTCCCCCTGGGTAGCCGAGGCCGAGCATCCGCGCGCCCTTGTCGAAGGCCTCGCCGGCCGCATCGTCGAGCGTGCGTCCGAGGACCTCGTAGCCGTGGTGCTCGCGAACGTGGACGAGCAGCGTGTGGCCGCCGCTGGCGATCAGGCACACGAACGGGGGCTCGAACGGCCCGCTCTCGGCGTCCGCCACGCCGGGGCCGGGCGCGTGCAGGAAGTTGGCAGCGACGTGACCCTGGAGGTGATCGACCGCGGCGAACGGCAGCTCGCGCGCGGCCGCCAGCCCCTTGGCCGCGGAGAAGCCGACGAGCAGTGCCCCCACCAGGCCCGGGCCCTGTGTGGCGGCCACGAGGTCGACCTGGTCGAGTTCTGCGGCGGCGTCCGCCAGCGCGCGTTCGACCACCGCGTTGACGAGCTCCAGGTGATGGCGCGAGGCGATCTCGGGCACCACGCCGCCGAAGCGCTCGTGGACGTGCTGTGAGGAGATCACGTTTGAGAGCATTCGGCCATCCCCGTCGATCACCGCCGCGCACGTGTCGTCGCAGCTCGTCTCGAGCGCGAGAACCCTCATACCGGGCCGGGATTGGGGACGTCCGCGAGCGAACCTTCGAGCGTCGCCGGCGTTCGCCACATCACTAGTGCGTCCTCCCCGTTGTCCTGGTAGTAGCGGCGTCGCGTCCCGGCCGCACGGAAGCCCTCACGCTCATACAGATGGATCGCCACACTGTTGGAGCGGCGCACCTCCAGCGTGAAGCGCGCCTGGTCGTCGTCGACGCGCCGGTAGAGCTCGGCGAGCAGCGCCGAGGCCAGCCCGCGGCGCTGCTCGGTGAGGTCGACGGCCACGTTCATCACGTGCCACACGGTCTCGTAGCGCGAGCAGATGAGATAGCCGACGAGGCGTCCCTCGCGGACCGCCGCCAGGCAGATCCCGGTCTGCTTGGACATCTCCAGCACGAACATCGCCATCGACCAGGGGGTGGGAAAGACGCGCCGCTCGATCCCGATCACCTGCGGCAGGTCGGGGTAGCTCAGCCGCCTGATCTCCGCGGGGGGCGAGGTGTCGGCGCTACGCTCGGTGTCTGTCTGGTGGGCCACGGGTCGCTCGTTCATCCTCGTGAGCCTAGGGAGCCGCCCGCCCCCTGCAGCGCCAGCTCGGCGTCGGGCGCACGCCGGTAGTCGGGCACGATCGCCTGCAGGCCGCCCGGCGCAGAGACGCGCGCCGCCAGGGCACAGGTCGCGGCGGCGCTCACGCGATGCAGCGACGAGGCCTCGTCGGGCACCTCCGCACCGGCGTCCTCGAGCACGCCGCGGAACAGCACCGCCCCGTTCCCGACCGCGAGCCAGGGCGAGTGCGGGCCGCTCCGCTGCCGCTCGGCCTCTCCCAGCAGCGCGGGCAGGTCACCCGGCGCCAGCGCGACCGGCGCCGAGAGCTCCCGCAGCGTCCCGTCCACCGGCTCGTAGGCCGCCGCGAACGCCTCCCCGCGACGGGCATCGATCACGGCCAGCACAGCCTCGGCGGGCGGCATGTCCTGCGCGGATGGCGCGGCTGGACCTGTGGGCGTGCCCGCCGGGGCCACCCCGCAGGCGGCTGCGGCCAGGGTGGCGAGGCTCGAGACCCCGACCAGCTCGAGCGCGAGCGACTGGGCGAGGCCGCGCGCAGTGGCGATCCCGACCCGCAGGCCGGTGAAGGTTCCCGGCCCGACCCCGACCGCGATGCGGTCGAGCTCCCCCAGCTCGTGCCGGCCTCGCCGAGCAGCTCGGCGGCCATCGCCAGCAGCCGGGTGGCGTGGCCCGGATGCTCGCCCGGCGCCGGATCGTCGCGGCGCTCACCCGCGACGCCGTCGCCGCGCAGAGCCACGGACGTCGCCGAGGTGGCCGTGTCGAAGCCGAGGATCATCACCGGTAGTGCTCCTGGGCGTCTCGGGACGAGGGTTCCTCCACCTCGATCCGGCGAAGGTCTCCACCGCGGTGGCTGAGGGTCACGCGCAGGCGCGGGTCCGACAGCTCGAGCGCCGCATCCTGCGGCCACTCCACGAATGCGATGCGGCCCGGCCCGAGGTAGTCGGCCAGCAGCGCGGGCTCCTCCAGCTCCAGACCGGCGAGCCTGTAGAGGTCGAGGTGCGCCACCGTCAGCTCGCGTCCGCGGTAACGGTGCCCGATGCTGAAGGTGGGGCTGGTCACGGGGTCGGTCACGCCGAGCGCGCGCGCCGCCCCGCGCACGAGCGTGGTCTTGCCGCTGCCGAGCTCGCCGCAGACAAGCACGAGGTCTCCCTCGCGCAGCGCACCGGCCAGCTCGCCGCCGAGCGATTCGGTCTCCTCGGAACCCGCGGTATCGACGCTGCGTATGGCCACCGGGAGACTCTAGAGCCTGGCGCCCGGGCCGTTAAATCGACCGACCCGCGGGAGAATGGGGCGCGGGCCGGTCGTTACTCCTGGAGGGATGGAGACAGGTTCTTCATCGGCCATCTACCCGGCTGACTTTAGGACCTGGACTTAAATTTTCGGCGGGGACCGATAAACCCCTTCTTTGCAGGGGATTTCCCACTGGACACCCGTCTAGAACAAACCCAGCTGATCGGTCTCCGAGCGCCCGCCGCCGTCGGCCGGGGGGCGTGGCGGGGCACCGGACCGCGTCAGGTCCTCCGGCGGCGGCTCCCCCGCGCGCGGAACGGGCTCCGCCGGCGGCGGTTCGGGGCCGGCCGCCGGGGCCTGCGCTGAGGCCCCGCCCGCGACCTGTGGTGGCTGCGCGGGCGCGCCGAGCGCGAGCAGCTCCGGCAGCCGCGCGAAGTCCTCGCGCAGCGTCTCGAGCATACGCGGCGTGTACAGCGCCGCCGCGGGGTGGTAGATCGGATACAGGCGCACGGCCCTGGCTCCGAGCACGAGCGTCTCGGGCTGCCCGTGCAGGCGCGTGATCCCGGTCGGATCGCCGCGCAGCAGCTTCGTCGAGAAGTTGCCGAGCGTGCAGATCACGGTCGGCTCGATCAGCTCCACCTGCTCCAGCAGGTAGTCCTGGCAGTTGGCGATCTCGACCGGCAGCGGGTCGCGGTTGCCCGGCGGACGGCACTTCAACGTGTTCGCGATGAACACCTCCTCGCGCGAGAGCCCGATCTCCACGAGCAGCTGCTCGAGCAGTTTGCCGGCACGCCCCACGAACGGGACCCCCTGCTCGTCCTCGCTGGCGCCGGGGGCCTCGCCGACGAACATCAGCGCGGCGTCTGCGTTGCCGGCGCCGAAGACGACCTGTCTGCGCGTCGCGGCGAGCTCGGCGCAGCGCGTGCAGGTGCGCGCCCGGGCGAACACCTGCTTGAGCGCCTCGCGCCGCTGCGACGGTGGGCGCTCCCCGCCGTCGGGGTGCATCGCGGAAGACATCGCGAGGGATGCTAGTTCCTGCTCTGCACCCGCGCGAGCACGCAGCCCCACGGCGCGCGGGCACGCAGCCACGCCCGCACCTGTGCGGCTCGGACGACCGGCGCGCGGCGCTTCAGCGATGATCTCACCATGCCCGAGCAGCCCGAGCTCGATGTCCTGGCACCCTTCCCCGGTGTGGTCGTGGCGATCGCCCACGGCCACGAGGAGCAGGTGGCGGCGGGCACTCCGGTCGTGGTGCTCGAGGCGATGAAGATGGAGCACGAGGTGCTCGCCGAGAGGGATGGCGTCGTGCGCCGTCTGGCGGTGGCCGTCGGCGACGCCGTGCAGGAGGGCCAGCTGCTGATGACGCTGCGCCCCGGTGCGGGCGGCATCACGAGCACGGACCACGACCCGGGCCGGGCCGCCGACGGGGGCGAGCGCGCCGATCTCGCCGCGGTCCGCGAGCGCCACGCGATGGGACTTGACGATTGGCGCCCAGAGGCGGTCGCGCGCCGGCACGAGGCGGGCCGGCGCACCGCCCGCGAGAACCTCGGGGAACTCGTGGATGACGGGACCTTCGTCGAGTACGGGCCGCTGATCTTCGCCGCCCAGGAGCGGCGCAGGACGCGCGAGGAGCTGATCGAGCGCACACCGGCGGACGGGCTGGTGGGCGGGATCGGCGAGGTGCAGGGCCGCAGGTGCGTGGCGATGTCCTACGACTACACGGTCCTGGCGGGCACCCAGGGCCTGCGCAACCACCTCAAGAAGGACCGCCTGTTCGAGATAGCCAGGCAGCGCCGCCTGCCCGTTGTGCTGTTCGCCGAGGGAGGCGGCGGACGGCCCGGGGACGTCGACATGCCGATCGTCGCCGGCCTGGACTGCCGCGCCTTCGAGCTGTTCGCCGGCCTCAGCGGGCTCGTGCCGCTGCTCGGAATCGCCTCCGGCTACTGCTTCGCGGGCAACGCGGCGCTGCTGGGTTGTTGCGACGTGGTGATCGCCACCGAGGACTCGAGCATCGGCATGGGCGGCCCGGCGATGATCGAGGGCGGCGGGCTGGGCGAGTACGCTCCCGGGGAGGTCGGGCCGATCGACGTCCAGCACGCCAACGGCGTCGTGGACCTGAGGGTGGCCGACGACCGCGCGGCGGTGGCGGCCGCGCGGCGCTACCTCTCCTACTTCCGCGGCGCCGGGTCACCGGGCGCCGTGCCGGACCAGGAGCGCCTGCGCGAGCTGATCCCCGAGCAGCGCAAGCGGATCTACCAGGTGCGCCCGATCGTGCACACGCTGTTCGACGAGGATTCGGTACTCGAGCTGCGCGACGGCTTCGCGCCGGGCATGCTCACGGCCCTCGCTCGCCTGGACGGGCGTCCGGTGGGCGTCGTCGCGAACGACCCGACGCACCTCGGCGGCGCAATCGACGCCGACGGAGCCGACAAGGCCGCGCGCTTTCTGGGGCTGTGCGACGCATTCGCCCTGCCCGTGCTGTTCCTCTGCGACACACCCGGCTTCATGGTCGGCCCGGCGGCGGAGCGCACCGCGACCGTGCGCCACTTCGCGCGCCTGTTCCTCGCCGGCGCCAACCTGTCGGTCCCGACCGGCACGATCGTGCTGCGCAAGGGCTACGGCCTCGGCGCCCAGGCGATGGCCGGGGGCGGCTTCAAGGCGCCACAGTTCACCGTCGCATGGCCGACGTCGGAGTTCGGCGCGATGGGGCTCGAGGGAGCCGTGCGGCTGGGCATGCGCCGCGAGCTCGAGGCGATCGCGGAGCCGGTCGCCCGCGAGCGGGCCTTTGAGGAGATGGTGGCCGCCGCCTACGAGCGCGGCCGGGGCATCAACATGGCCGCCTACGGTGAGATCGACGACGTGATCGACCCCGCCGACTCGCGTGCCTGGATCGCGACGCTCCTCGACGGGCACAGCGGCGAGTGGTGGCGCCACGCCGGCAAGCGCCGCCCGCACGTGGACGCCTGGTAGCCGCGATCCCGGCGCCACCGCCGAACCCTTCCACCGAACCGCGAACGGCGGTATGCTTTGCCTCAGGCTGTCGCCGGGCACGCCCGGGATGGACCCGATGTGAGCCACCGCAAGATCCTTCAGTCGCGCCGGTATCCCCAAGGGAACTGGACCGAAACGTTGATCCCCCTCCACCCCACCTCGATGTGCGCATGAGAACGGTGCGCACGGTCGCAGAGCTGCGTTCGGCGCTGGCGCCTGCCCGTCGCGACGGTCTCGAGATCGGGCTCGTGCCGACGATGGGCGCGCTGCACGACGGCCATCTCTCGTTGATCGCCCATGCCCGTGAGCGATGTGGCGTGGTGGTCGCCAGCCTGTTTGTCAACCCGGCGCAGTTCAACGAGCGCTCCGACCTCGAGCGCTATCCGCGGCACGAGGCCGACGACGCTGAGCTGGCGGCGGGTGCCGGCGCGGACCTGCTGTTCGCGCCCTCCGTCGAGGAGGTCTACCCGACGGGCTTCGCCACGGCGGTCGAGGTGCTCGGGCTCAGCGAGCGCCTGGAGGGTGCGGTGCGCGGGAGCGAGCACTTCCGGGGCGTCGCCACGGTGGTGACGAAGCTGCTCTGCATGGCCGGACCCGACGTCGCCTATTTCGGGCAGAAGGACGCGCAGCAGGTCATGGTGATCCGACGGCTGGTCAGCGACCTCAACATACCCACGCGCATCGAGGCGCTGCCGACGGTGCGCGAGGCAGACGGTCTGGCGATGTCCAGCCGCAACGCGCGGCTCAGCCGGGAGGAGCGCAACCGTGCGCTCGCGCTGCCGGCCGCGCTGCGGGCCGGCGAGGCCCTCACGGCGGCCGGCGAGCGCCGTGCCGGCGCCGTGGTCGCGGCGGCCGCCGCGACGATGCGCTCCCGCGGCGTCGAGCCCGAGTACGTCGAGCTCGTCGCCCCCGACACGTTCGAGCCGATCGACGAGATCGACGGCGAGGGGCTGCTGGTGCTGGCGGCGCGCGTGGGCGAGGTGCGCCTGATCGACAACGCGGTCCTCGCGCCGGTGGCGCGGGAGTCACGGCGGCCCCGGGGTCGGCCCCGGGAGGAGGAGGTGGGCGCATGCAGCGCGTGATGCTCAAGTCGAAGATCCACCGCGCGACGGTCAGCGACTGCGACCTGCACTACGTGGGCTCGATCACGATCGACCCGGACCTGCTCGAGGCCGCCGACATCCTCGAGCACGAGCAGGTGCACGTTGTCGATGTCGACAACGGGGCGCGCTTCGAGACCTACACGATCCCCGGGGAGCGCGGCTCGGGCGACATGCGCGTCAACGGCGCCGCCGCCCGGCTCGTTCACCGCGGCGACACGATCATCGTCATCTCCTACGGCTCCTACACCGAGGCCGACCTGGAGCGCTACGAGCCCCGCGTGGTCCACGTGGAGTCGCAGACCAACCGCATCATCACCATCGACGACGAGGTGGCGACCCTCCTGGGATGAGCTCCCGACGGGCGTCAACCGACAGTCAGAGAGGAATCACCATGTCCAGCCGACCCGCACTGCAGACCCCGGCCGACCCCGGCCGCCTGCCGACCACCCTGCCGCAGCTGATCGAGAAGAAGCGGCTCGGTGACCCGATCGTGATGGTCACCGCCTACGACTACCCGAGTGCGCGGGCGGCCGAGGCGGCCGGCGTCGACCTCGTGCTGGTGGGCGACTCGGCGGCCACGACGATGCTGGGCTTCAACGCGACCACGCCGGTCGAGCTCGACGACATGCTCGTGCTCGCCCGTGCCGTGCGCCGCGGCCTGACCACGCCGCTGATGATCGGCGACCTTCCGTTCGGGTCCTATGAGGTATCCGATGAGCAGGCCATCACGACCGCCATGCGGATGGTCAAGGAGGCCGGCTGCGAGGCCGTCAAGCTCGAGGGCGGTGGCGAGGCCTCGGTCCGCCGTGCCCGCGCGATCATCGGCGCGGGCATCCCGGTGATGGGCCACGTTGGCCTGACCCCCCAGACCTCCACGGCGCTCGGCGGCTGGAAGGCGCAGGGCCGCACCGCCGCGAAGGCCGCGCGCATCGCCACCGAGGCGCTCGCGCTGCAGGAGACCGGCTGCTTCGCGATCGTCTTCGAGGCGATCCCGAGTGCGGTCACCGAGGAGCTGATGGGCCTGATCGAGGTACCGGTGATCGGGATCGGTGCGGGCCCTGCGACCGACGGGCAGGTGCTCGTGTTCCACGACCTGCTGGGCATTCGCGACGGCCTCGGCCCGCGTTTCGTCAAGCGCTACGCGAACATCCAGCGGGAAATGGACGCGGGCGTCTCGGCGTACGCCGAGGATGTCCGCACGCGCCGCTATCCGGGCCCCGAGCACACCTACTCGATCGACCCCGAGGAGCTGGGCGAGCTGCACAGGCAATTGGTGGAGGGCGCCTGAGCACGGTCCACCACGCGGTTCGCCTGCGCTCCGAGCCACACACGGATAGCGTCGGCGAGGGCGTCGGCCGGGCGCCTCGCTCGACGGGCGGCGCTCAGTGGACGATGCGGAAGCCGAGCGTGACCGTCGCGCCCGCCTGCCCGCCGGCCTTCGGCGCGAGCAGCAGGCGGTAGCGGCCGACCGCGAGCGGCCTGTCGGCGACGCGGCCGGTGAAGCGCAGGCTCACGGCTGCCCCCGAGTCGGTGTGGCTGAAGCCGCCAACGCGGACATAGCGGGTGCAGCGCCGCGGTGCGCCGCGATGGCGTCGCGGAGCCTTCGCCGCGCAGCTCTTGCCGCTGCGGAACCCGGACTCCGCGCGCTGCACCGTGAACGTGACGGTCGCGGGCACGCTGTCGCGGTAGGTGAGCGCCGCGCCGCGCCGCCGGCGCGTGCGGCCGATGCTCGCGCCACGGCCGCGTTCTGGTTTCAGGCTGGATGGCCGCAGTCGCACGGACGTGAGCACCGGACGGGGTGGAACCGATGACGGAACGCTGCGGGTCGTCGTGAACGTCGCGTCCGCGCCGTAGGCGGTCCCTTCAGGCGTGACCGCGACGGCACGGAAGTGGTAGACGGTGCCGGGCGCCAGGCCCGTGACCGGCTCGGAGACGCCGCCCGGTGCGCCACCGAGCGGCGCATTGGTCGCGATCAGAGCCGACGGAAGCGAGCCCGGTGGCGTCTGCGAGCCGTAGGCGGTGGTGGTGCCGTACTGGAAGAAGACGCTGCCGTCGAGCACGTCGGGGTTCGAGGCGATTCCGTTGAGCGTGGCGGAGGCCGCGGTGACGCCGCTCGCCGGCTCGGTGCTCGCCGACGGCGGCGCGAGCTCGAAGGCCCCGATGTCGCACGCGGGGCCCTGCGGTCTGCGCACGCCGCGCTCGTCGGTGGCTGGGCATCCGCTCGTGGCGCCCGCGTCGCGAGCGGGGCTGGTGGCGGCCGGCGCCTGCGTCGGCAGCGAGCCACCGTTGCCCTGCAACGGGCCGAGCTGCGGTTCGGTGTCCACCCGATCGCCTTCCCCGTTGAAGCCGCACTCGTTGCGGCTGTCGAGGTTGTGCCCGAGCGAGACGGCCGGGCCGGAGGCGTAGCAGTTCTCGCGACCCGCCTGGCCGGTGCCGCCGGAGACGATCGTTTCGCGCACCTGATCGCCGCCGCCGAAGACGAGGTCTCCGCCGGAAGCCAGCGCAGCCCCTTCGGCGCGGTTGGCATCGATCGTCGAGCTCGCGATCGTGACGGGCGCGACGTTCGCGCTCGCCTCGAGCCCTCCGGCTTCGGCCATGCCGCCAGGACCGAGCGCCTGCGCGGTGTTGTCGGTGATGGTCGCGTTCGTGAGCGTCATCGCCAGTTCGCCCGCTTTGAGTTCGATCCCGCCCGCCTCGGCGGTCGCGGCCCCGGAGCCCGAGCCCCCGGCGATCGCCACGTTTTCGCTCGCCGTGAGGCCGGAGATCGACCCCGCGGGACCCCTGGAGAAGACGTGCATCGCGCCCTCGTCCGCCGACCCGCCGCCGGCGCCCGCCCCCGCGATCGCCTCGGCCGTGTTCGCGCGCAGCTCGACTTCGCTCATCTGCAGCTGGGCGCCGGTGCCCGACGGGACGGCGTTGATGGCGCCCGCGGCAGCGGCGCCGCCGGCGGCGCCGCTGCCGCCTTCCGCGTTGGCGACGTTGCCGGCGAAGGTGACGCGTTGGAGGCTGATCCCGTTCGAATCGACCGCGCCGCCAGTCGCCTGTCCTCCCGGTTCGCCGGCGTCGCCGGCGGCGCTCGCTTCGTTGCCTTCAAGCGTGACGTTCGCGAGTGCGAGCGGGCCCGACGCGTAGATCGCGCCCCCGTCCGCGCCCGCCGATGCCTCTTTCGGGCCACCGTCCGCATCGGCGCGGTTGTCGGCGAGCACGGCGTCGCGCAGGGTGAGGCTCGCGCCTTCGTCGTCCACCCCGCCACCCTTGACCTCTTCGCCGCCGGGTTGCACGACGAGCCCTTCACGGATCTCGAGTCCCGCGAGCAGCACCGTCGAGCCTTCGCCGCTGATCGCGAACACGCGGCTTTTGCCGTCGCCGCTCACGGTGCTCGCTTCGGGCCCGGCGCCGTCGATCGTCAGCGACTTGGCGATCTTCAGTTCTCCGCTCGTAAGCGTGATCGTCCCCGCCGGCACGACGATCGTTTCGCCCGGGGCGGCTGTCGCGATCGCCGCGCGCAGCGACCCGGCGCCGGAGTCGGCCGTGCTCGTGACGGTGATCGTGCCGGCCCGTGCGACGGCGGCCGACAGCGCCGGCAGCGTCGCCGCCAGCGCAAGCGCGATCGCCAGGCGCACACCCCGGTCCACGTGCCAACCATAATGGCGCCCGCGCTTTCGCGCTAGACCTGCGGCAGCGGCTCTCCCCAGCGGTCGGCGAACGCGAACTGCACCACCGGTCTGCGTGCGAGTCGCGCGGGCCAGGCATCCGCACGGTGGCCGACGCCGATGTGCGCCGCGAGGGCGACCTCATCGGGGATCGCGAGCAGGCGCTTGACCTCTGCCTCGGCGGGGATCAGCAGCGTCGTCATCGCCGCGCCCAGCTCCTGCGCGCGCAGGGCCAGCAGCAGGTTCTGCACGAACGGGTAGATCGACGCGCCGCCGACGATGCTCTGCCGGGGCAGCCCGGCATCGGTCACGGCGAGGTCGTCCAGGCGCACGCCCACCAGGAGGTGCACGGGGACCGCGGCGAGGTTCACCGCATAACCGTTCGCGCGGGCCACCATGCGCACCCGCGCGGGGTCGAAGCCGTCGGGGTCCTCGAGCACGCGCGCGCCGCCGGTCTGCTCCATGTAGGCGCGCCACGGCGGCAGATAGAGGTCCGCGAGCGCACGGCGCAGCTCGGGGTCGCGGACGACGAGGACGCGCCAGCCCTGGCGGTTCCCGCCGCTGGGCGCGAAGCGCGCGTTCTCCAGCGCACGCTCGATCGCCTCCGGCGCGACGGGCTCGTCGGTGAACAGCCGCGACGTCGGCGCGCAACGCATCGCCTCAAACAGGTCCATCGGCTGGACGGTACTTCAATCCGACGGCGCCTCGCTCAATCCGATGCTGTCCCGCTCAATCCGATGGCGCCTAGCCCGGATACTCCACATGCCGCAGCACCCGCGCCGGCGCACCCGCGGCGATCGAGAACGCCTCGACGTCACGGGTCACGACACTGTTGGCGCCGATCACGCAGCGCTCGCCGATCGTGACCCCGCTCGTGACGACCACGTTGGCGCCGAGCCAGCAGTTGGATCCGATCCGTGTCGGGCCGCGACTCTCGAACCCCTGCCAGGTGATCGGCCTGGCGGGATCGTCGAAGCGGTGATTGGCATCGGAGACGAAGCAGCCGTTGGCGAGCATGCAGTGCGGGCCGATCTCCACGAGCTCCTGGGCGGCGACCATCACGCCGAGATTCAGGAACGTGCCCTCGCCGATGATCACGCGCGCGCCGCCGGGGGCGGTGATCCAGACGCCCGGCTCGAGCAGCACCCCCGCCCCCACCTGCAGGCGGCCCTCGCGCAGCGCCTCCAGCACGTTGCCGTGCACCGGCCAGCGCACGAACGCCTCGCGGCGCATGAACTCCCAGTGGATCCTCGCGCGGTTCCAGGGCAGCGAGCTCCGCTCGTACCAGCGCCACTTCCGGCCCCACAGCCGGGCCTGGCGACCCAGCGTCTGCATCGCCTCAGGCGGGAACCCGGGCGCGGCGCTTGCGCGCACCGGACTTGGCCGATCCGCGCCTCACGGTCGGCGTGAGCAGGTCGGCGAGGAACCTGCCGGTGTAGGAGGCGGGCTCCGCCGCGACCTCCTCGGGGGTGCCGACGGCGATCGCCATGCCCCCTTCCTCCCCGCCCTCGGGGCCCATGTCGATCAGCCGGTCGGCGCACTTGATCACGTCGAGGTTGTGCTCGATCACGACGACGCTGTTGCCGGCGTCGACGAGCCGCTGCAGGACCTCGAGCAGGCGCTGCACGTCGGCGAAGTGCAGGCCGGTGGTCGGCTCGTCGAGGATGTAGAGGGTGCGGCCGGTGGCGATCTTCGAGAGCTCGCTTGCCAGCTTGATCCGCTGCGCCTCACCGCCGGAGAGCGTGGTCGCCGGCTGCCCGAGCCTGATGTAGCCGAGGCCGACCGCGTCGAGCGTCTCGAGCCGGCGGCGGATCTTGGGTATGTGCTCGAAGAACTCGAGCGCCTCCTCGACGGGCATGTCGAGAACGTCCGCGATGCTCCTGCTCTTGAAGCGGACCTCCAGCGTCTCGCGGTTGTAGCGCTTGCCGTGGCACTGCTCGCAGGGGACGTAGACGTCGGGTAGGAAGTGCATCTCGATCTTGATCTGGCCGTCCCCGCGGCAGACCTCGCAGCGCCCGCCCTTCACGTTGAAGCTGAAGCGGCCCGGCTTGTAGCCGCGCGCACGCGCCTCCTGGGTCTTCGAGAAGAGATCCCGGATGACGTCGAAGAGGCCCGTGTAGGTGGCGGGGTTCGAGCGCGGCGTTCGGCCGATCGGCGACTGGTCGACGGTGATGATCTTGTCGAGCTGCTCGACGCCGTGGATCGCCCGCATCGCCCCCGGACGCTTGCGCGCGCGATGCAGGCGGTTGGCGACGCCCTTGAACAGCACGTCGTTGACGAGCGTCGACTTGCCGGACCCCGAGACGCCCGTCACGCAGGTGAGCACCCCGAGCGGGATGTGCACGTCGATGTCCCTGAGGTTGTGCTCGGAGGCTCCGACGATCTCCACGTATCCGCTCGGCGTCCGCCGGCGCTCGGGCACGGGGATCGCGCGCGCGCCCGAGAGGAACTGGCCGGTCAGCGACTCGGGCACCGCTTCGACCTCGCTTGCGGTTCCCTCGGCGACGATCCGGCCGCCGTGCTCGCCCGCGCCGGGACCGAGGTCGACGAGATGGTCCGCCGTACGCATCGTCTGCTCGTCGTGCTCGACCACGATCACGCTGTTGCCCAGGTCGCGCAGCCGCTGCAGGGTGCCGATCAGCTTGGCGTTGTCGCGCTGGTGCAGGCCGATCGAGGGCTCGTCGAGGATGTAGAGGACGCCCACGAGCGAGGAGCCGATCTGCGTTGCCAGGCGGATGCGCTGCGCCTCGCCGCCGGACAGCGTGGCCGCGGCCCGGCTCATCGACAGGTAGCCGATGCCCACGTTCTCCAGGAACTGCAGCCGCTCGGAGATCTCACGCAGGATCAGCCTCGCGACATGTCGGTCGGTCTCCGACAGCTCCACCTCGGCGAGCCACTCGAGCGCCCGCCGCGCAGAGAGCGCGCAGAAGTCCTCGATGCGGGTCCCGCCGACGAGCACCGCTCGCGACTCGGCGCGCAGCCGCGCCCCGCCGCACACCGGGCACAGCCGCAGCGACATGAACTCCTCGATCTTCTCGCGCGAGAGCTCCGAGTCGGTCTCGCGGTAGCGGCGTTCCAGGCTCCTGACGATCCCCTCGAACCTCGTCGCGTAGGAGCGCCGGCGCCCGTAGCGGTTGCGGTAGGTGACCTGTACGGGCTCGCCGCCGGTGCCGTAGAGGAACACGTCCTGCTGCTCGGCCGGGAGGTCCTGCCAGGGCGCCTGCAGATCGATCCTGTAGCTGTCGGCCAGAGCCTCGGTGACCTGCTCGTAGTAGTTGGAGCTGCTGCCTGCCCACGGCGCCAGCGCTCCCTCGGAGATCGAGAGCTCCGGATCGGGGACGACGAGGTCGGGGTCGATCTCCATCTGGGAGCCCAGACCCGCGCAGTGCTCGCACGCCCCGTGCGGCGAGTTGAACGAGAAGATCCGCGGCTCGAGCTCGACCAGGGAGGGCCCGTGCTCGGGGCAGGCGAAGCGCTCGGAGAAGGTGAACAGGGTGCCCGGCTCCGGACGGCTTCCCGGGACGATCTGTACGGCGCTCGCGCGCGCTCCCTTGGCGCCGGTGGACCGTTCGGTGGCGGGCATGTCGCTCGAGGCGCCAACGATCTCGATCTCGACGAGCCCCTCGGCGAGCGCCACCGCCGTCTCGATCGAGTCGGCGAGGCGCTTGCGCACGTCGTGGCGCATCACGAGCCGGTCGACGACCACGGAGATGTCGTGCTTGTAGCGCTTGTCGAGCACGATCGACTCCTCGAGCATGCGTACGCGGTCGTCGATCTTCACGCGCGCGAAACCGTCGGCGCGCAGCTCCTGCAGGAGCTTGCCGTACTCGCCCTTGCGTCCCCGCACGACCGGCGCGAGCACCATGAAGCGCGTACCCTCCGCGAGCTCCATCACCTGATCGATGATCTGCTCGGCCGACTGCCCCACGATCGGGCGCCCGCAGATCGGGCAGTGGGGCTTGCCCACGCGCGCCCACAGCAGGCGCAGGTAGTCGTAGATCTCGGTGACCGTGCCGACCGTCGAGCGGGGATTGCGCGAGGTCGTCTTCTGATCGATCGAGATCGCCGGCGAGAGACCCTCGATCGAGTCGACGTCGGGCTTGTCCATCTGGCCCAGGAACTGCCGGGCGTAGGCGGAGAGCGACTCCACGTAGCGGCGCTGACCCTCGGCGTAGATCGTGTCGAAGGCGAGGCTCGACTTGCCCGAGCCGGAGAGGCCGGTGATCACCACGAGCGCCTCGCGCGGCAGCGCGAGGGAGATGTCCTTCAGGTTGTGCTCGCGCGCACCCGAGACGACTATCTGGTTGCCGGCTGCCATCTGCCGCTCATTCTATGACTGCGAACAGACGTTCGCATGGCGGACGGCGGGCGCGGCCTCACCCTTCGATCGCTGCGTAAACCTCGTCGACCAGCTTCATGCGGTCGGGCAGCTGGAAGTTGTCGGCCAGGTAGCGCTCGGTGTCGGCCCGCGACTCGCCGTTGAGCGCCATGTTCAGGGCTATCAGCCGCGCGCCGTCGAGGTCACCCGAGGGTGCCGCCTGGGTGGCCGGCTCGGCGAGGTCGGCCGCCGGCTGCGACGCCGGCGGGGCCGGCGCCGGCGCGGCCGACATCGCACCGGCCAGCTCGGCGTCGAACTGCCCCTGCGGCGGGGGCTGCTGGGGCTGGCTCGCCGCGAACATCTGTCCCGCGGCGGCGTCGTAGAGCTCGCCCATGTTGGTCTCCACGGCGGCGAGGTCGCCGGCCAGCCGGCTGGCGCCCGCTCGCAGGCTGTCCACGAGGCCGCGTACTTCGCCGTCCATCGCGCCGACGCGCTCGAGCAGCGTGGCCGCGACCTGGGCGACGGCCGCCACGTGCGCCCGAGCCTTCTCGACCGCCTCTTCGCGGGTTCTTTCGGCATCCGCGTCGGCCGCCTCGCGCACCGCCCGCGCGGCCTCCAGGGCCTGGCGCTCGATTTCGCCGGCCGCCGTCTCGGCCGCCTCGAGGATCGTCTGGACCTGGCTGCCCGCGCTGGAGGCCAGCGAGGCGTCCGGACCGCCGGTCAGCGCCGCCCGGCGCAGCTCTTCGACCTCGCCCGCCAGCGCGCGCAGATGGGCGTCGACCGCCGCGGCGTCGTATCCGCGCCGTCCGATCGGGAAGTCCCTGCGTTCGATTGCCTGCCGATCGAGATCCACCGCGGGCATCCTAGGCGATGTCGCCGGTCGGGGTCTCACGGGCCGCGCCGTCGTCGGGCGGCGCCTCCTCGGATCGGATCTCCTGCAGATCCCGGCGCAGCTCGCGCAGCTCGTCGCGGAGCTGTGCGGCGTACTCGAAGCGAAGGTCCTCCGCGGCGGCCAGCATCTCCTCCTCGAGCTCGACGACCATGCGCTCGAGCTCGTGCCGGGGCATCTCGCGCCCCGGGGCGCGCGAGCGGCTCCGGCGCTTGCGCCCGCGCGGAACCTTGGACTCGGACTGCAGGAACTCGGCGATGTCGGAGATGCCCTTGACGATCGTCGCCGCGGTGATGCCGTGCTCCACGTTGTAGGCGAGCTGGATCTCGCGGCGCCGGTCGGTCTCCGAGATCGCCGCGCGCATCGCGCGCGTCTCCTTGTCGGCGTACATCAGGACCTTCCCGTCGACGTTGCGCGCCGCTCGCCCGATCGTCTGGATCAGCGACGTCTCTCCGCGCAGGAACCCCTCCTTGTCGGCGTCGAGGATCGCCACCAGCGAAACCTCGGGCAGGTCGAGCCCCTCGCGCAGCAGATTGACACCTACGAGCACGTCGTACTCGCCCAGCCTCAGATCGCGGATGATCTGGATGCGTTCCAGCGTGTCGATCTCGGAGTGCAGGTAGCGCGTCTTGAAGCCCATCTCCAGCAGGTAGCCGGAGAGGTCCTCGCTCATCTTCTTGGTCAACGTTGTCACCAGCACGCGCTCGTCGCGCTCGACGCGGGCACGCACCTCGTTCATCAGGTCGTCGATCTGGTTGCGCGTCTCGCGCACCTCGACGGCCGGGTCGACGATCCCGGTCGGCCGCACGATCTGCTCAACCACGTTGGTCGACTGCGTGCGCTCGTACTCGCCCGGCGTGGCCGACACGAACATCAGCTGGGGCGTGATCGAGAGGAACTCCGCGAACGTCTGCGGGCGGTTGTCGAGCGCGCTCGGCAGGCGGAACCCGTACTCCACGAGCGTCTGCTTGCGCGAGCGGTCACCCTCGAACATGCCACCGATCTGGGGCACGGTCTGGTGGGACTCGTCGATGAAGCAGATGAAGTCGTCGGGGAAGTAGTCGATCAGGCAGTAGGGGCGCTCGCCGGGACGGCGCCCGTCGAGGATCCGCGAGTAGTTCTCGATGCCCGAGCAGAAGCCCACCTCGCGGAGCATCTCCATGTCGTACTGCGTCCGCTGGCGCAGGCGGTGGGCCTCGAGCTGCTTGCCCTCCGATTCGAGCTGCTCGCAGCGCTCGCCGAGCTCGCGGCCGATCTCCTCGACTGCGGCGTCGATCGTGCCCTCCTTGACGGTGTAGTGCGTCGCCGGCCAGATCGCCACGTGCTCGAGACCGTCCGCGAGCACCTCGCCGGTGAGCGGATCGAAGTGCTGCAGGCGCTCCACCTCGTCCCCGAACATCGTCGCCCGGAAGGCGGTCTCCGCGTAGGCGGGGAAGACCTCGAGCGTCTCCCCGCGGACCCGGAAGGTCCCCCGGGAGAGCACCGTGTCGTTGCGCGTGTACTGGATCGAGACGAGCTTGCGCAGGAGCTCGTCTCGATCGACCTGCGCGCCCTGCTTGAGGATCTGCATGTTCATCTCGTAGGTTTCCGGCGAGCCGAGGCCGTAGATGCAGGACACCGACGCCACGACGATCACGTCCCTGCGGGCGAACACGGCCGCCGTGGCGGCGTGGCGGAGCCGGTCGACCTCCTGGTTGATCGCGGAGTCCTTCTCGATGTAGAGGTCCCGGCTCGGGACGTAGGCCTCGGGCTGGTAGTAGTCGTAGTAGGAGACGAAGTACTCGACCGCGTTGTCCGGGAAGAACGTCCTGAACTCGTTGCACAGCTGCGCCGCGAGCGTCTTGTTGTGGGCGATCACCAGCGTCGGGCGCTGCACGGCCTCGATCACTCCGGCCATCGCCATCGTCTTGCCGGTCCCGGTCGCTCCAAGCAGCGTCTGGAAGCGGGCCCCCTCGCCCACGCCCCGCGCGAGCTCCGCGATCGCCTTCGGCTGGTCGGCGGTGGGCGTGAATACGGAGTCGAGCTTGAAGTCGGGCATGTGCTGTAGCTCGCCCTACAGTAGCCGCTCGGCCAGCACCCCCGGCGCCGCCCGGAGCGCTCTCAGCCGGGGATCGCCGCCGCCCCGGCTACTGAATGCCGAGCTGGCGCGCGTAGGTGTCGCGGTATTCGCGCTGGGCCGCGAGCACGCGACGCACATATTCGCGCGTCTCGGGGAACGGGATCGCTTCGGCGCTCAGTTCGTGCCCGGCGGCGTTGGCCTGCGCGACCCAGCTGTCGACGTTCGTGAGGCCCCCGTTGTAGGCCGCCAGTGCGAGCATCTCGTTGCCGCGGTAGTGGTCGAGCAGGTATCGCAGGTAGTAGCTGCCGTAGGCGACGTTCACGCTGGGCGTGGCGAGATCGCTGGCGGTGAAGCGCGTGCCACCGGAGAGGTGCGCGAGGTAATACGCGGTCGCGGGCAGGATCTGCATGAGGCCCTGCGCGCCCGCCGGGGAGGGCCGCGGTTCGAATTTGCTCTCGGCGTAGATCACCGCCGCGATCAGGGCCGGATCGATGTGCTTGTCGGCCGCCTGTTCGCGGATGATCGCCGTGTTGCTGAGCGGCAGCGCCAGGTTCCCGGTGACCTGGTGCACCTCGAGGGCCACAAGCGCCACGACAAGCGCGCCGACCATGATCGCCGTGATCGTGCCGAGTGCCCGTCCTGTCATCCACCAAGCTTGCCAAGGACGCACGACAGCTGCTCCTGCAGGTCCTCCTCGGTGCCGTCGTTGTGCACGACGAAGGTCGCCCTCCCGGCCTTCTCCTCCTGGGAGAGCTGGCGTGCGGCGCGCTCGTCTACGACGGCGTGGCCGCGCGCGGCGGCGCGCTCGGTGCGCACCCGCTCCTCGCAGACCACGGCTATCGTCGCGTCGTAGATCCCCTGCAGGCCCGCCTCGAACAGAAGCGGCACCTCGACCACCGCCGCGCGGGGCGGGCTCGGCGCGGCGCGGACCTGTTGCAGCCATGCGGCCACCCGCGCGGCGACGAGCGGCCACACGAGTCCCTCCAGCCACGCCCGGTCCTCGGGCGTCGCAAACGCGCGTGCGGCGACGGCGGAGCGGTCCACCACCCCCCCGGGAGCCACATCCGCCCCGAAGCGCTCAACGACGGCATCGCGGAGCTCGCCGCCTGCGTAGAGCTCGTGCACCACGGCGTCGCTGGAGAGCACCGCCGCGCCGAGTCGCTCGAGCGCCGCCAGGGCGGTCGACTTGCCCGAGCCCATTCCCCCGGTGAGGCCGACGAACGGGACCTCGGCTCCCACGGGCGCGCCTCGCCGGTTTTGGGTCAGTCCTGCTGGGCCGGTGCAGCGGCGGGCGCGTCCTCGGCGCCCGCATCCGCGGGTGCGGCCTCGAGGGTCCCGTCTGCGGCCGCCTCGGTTGCCGGAGCATCGGCGGCGTCCACGGGCTGCGCCTCGACGACCTCCGCCTGAGCCTCGGGAGCCTCGGCAACCTCCGCCTGAGCCTCGGGAGCCTCGGCAACCTCCGCCTGAGCCTCGGGAGCCTCGGCGACCTCCGCCTGAGCCTCGGCGACCTCCGCGGGAGCCTCCGGGGCCTCTGCAGCTCCCGTCTCGGCCGGAGCCTCCACGGTAGCGGCCGCCTCGGTGGCCTGCGCCGCCTCGGCGGACGGCGCCGTGCCGTCCTGGCCGTCTGGGCTAGCCTCGCCAGCGGCCGGCGCGGCGTCGGAGTCGCCGGGCCGCGAGACGGGCAGGATCTGGTCCTCGACCCGCTTGGCCGACAGCGAGAGGCGCCGGCGCTCGGAGTCGATCTCGAGGATCTTCACGCGGATCTCGTCGCCGGGGTGCACGATCTCGCGTGGGCTCTCCACGTGGTGGGGCGCGAGCTCGGAGATGTGCACGAGGCCCTCGACACCGTCGAGGATCTCGACGAAGGCTCCGAAGGTCACGACCTTCGTCACCTTGCCGGCGAGCTCGTCGCCGACGTTGTACGTGTCGACGATGCGCTGCCACGGGTCTTCCTGGGTCTGCTTGAGGCCGAGCGAGATGCGCTGGCGGTCGCGGTCGATGTCGAGCACCTTCACCTTCACGGTGTCGCTGATGCTGAGGATCTCGCTCGGGTGGTTGACGTGGGACCAGGAGAGCTCGGAGATGTGGATCAGGCCGTCGATGCCGTCGAGGTCCACGAACGCGCCGAAGTCGACGATGTTCGAGATCTGGCCTTCGACCACGGTTCCGGGCTGCAGCCGGTCGAGGATCTGCTGGCGGACCTCCTTGCGCTCCTCCTCGAGCACCGCGCGGCGCGAGAGCACGACGTTGTTGCGGGATCGGTTGAGCTCGATCACCTTCGTCTCGATCTTCGTGCCCATGTACTCGTCGAGGTTCGGCACGCGCCGGATGTCGACGAGCGAGGCGGGCAGGAACCCGCGCACGCCGAGGTCGATGATCAGGCCGCCCTTGACAACCTCGATCACGGTGCCCTCCACCGGCTCGCCGGACTCGGCGGCCGTTTCGATGCGGCGCCAGGCCTTCTCGAAGCGGGCGCGCTTCTTGGACATGATCAGGCGGCCGTCCTGATCCTCCTTGGTGAGGACGATCGCGTCGACCTCCTCGCCGAGGTGAACCTCCTCGTTGGGGTCGACCGACTTGCGGATCGAGAGCTCGTTGGCTGGGATGACCCCCTCGGACTTGTAGCCGATGTCGACGAGGACCTCGTCCTTGTCGATACGGACGACGTGGCCGGTGACGACCTCGCCCTCCTCGATCGTCCGGAAGGTGGCGTCGTAGTTGGGGACGATCTGCCCGTCCACCTCGAGCAGGAGCCCATTGGACCCCTCGACCACCCGGGCCTGGGGATTCTCCATCAGTGTTTGCACCGGGCGAAGCGTAGCGCAGCCGTATCATTACGGGGTATATGCCTGTGCGAGCGACGAAGCGGGGCGCCGACCGCACCCGCTTGGAGCGCGACTGCGACGTGCTCGTGTGCGGAGCCAGCTTCGCCGGACTGGCCGTGGCGCGGGAGCTGGCCGGCAGCGGCGCACGCGTGCTCGTTATCGATCGCTACGAGATCGGCGAGCGCCAGACCTCCGCCTGCGCGATGCCCACGGTTTGGCTGTCGGCGCTCGAGCTGACCGCCTCGCTGCGCCAGACGTTCGGTGAGCTGGTCGTCCACACGCCCTACCGCACCGCGCGCTGGCCGCTGCCCTGGTCGTTCTCGACCTTCGACTACCGCGAGCTGTGCGCGCTGATGCGCGAGCAGGGCGAGCTCGAGTTCGAGACCGCGACCGTGACCGGCCGCTCCGGCGAGGTCGTGCACACCGACCGCGGGGATCTGAGCGCGCCGCTGATCGTCGACGCGCTCGGCTGGCGGCGCGTGCTCAGCGGCGCCATCCCGATCCAGCCGCCGAACGCGCCGCTCTCGCGCGGACTCGAGGTCCACCCGCCGGGACGTGGCCGGGAGATGGAGCTGTGGATCGACGCGGGCTACATCCGCGCCGGCTACGGCTGGAGCTTCCCCGCCGGCGAGGAGCTGCGGGTCGGCGTCGGCTCGTTCTGGCCCGCCCACCACGTCAAGGAGCCGACCGTGCGGCTCGCCCGCGACCTGGACCTGCCGCCACAGGGCTACCAGGGCAACTGGATCCCGCACAGACTCCGCCGCGCCGTCGAGGACGGCGTGTTCTTCGCCGGGGACTCCGCCGGCCACTGCCTGCCGCTGACGGCCGAGGGCATCCGCACGGCGATCTACTTCGGCCTGGCCTGCGGCCGCGAGCTGCGCGCCGTGCTGGAGGGGAATCGCACGCGCGAGCAGGCACTCGCCCGCTACGCGGCCTTCTCGGACTCGCACGAGCGCAAGTTCCGCTGGCTGCTGGGGGCGCAGCGGGCCGTCGGCCAGATGACCCCGTCGCGGGCGCTGACGGCGGTCGTGCACAGTGTCGAGAACCGCCGGCTCGCGTCCTGGATCTTCGGTCACTACCTGGCGATCGCACCGCCGTCGTTCGTGGGTGCGAGGCCCGGCGGGACCTCCTCCAGCGCCGCTGCCAGACGCCGGATGCCCTCGTCGATCGCCGGCTCGGCGAGGTTGGCGTAGCCGAGCACCAAGCCGTCGTGGACGGGTCTGATCCGCATGTATGCATAGCCGAGCGGGTAGGCGCCGACGCCGTGGCGCCGCGCGGCCAGCACCAGGCGCTGCCCGTCCACCCCGTGCTCCAGTCGCACGATCGCGTGTAGCCCGGCCGCGAGACCCGTGACGCGGGCCCCCGGCAGGTGACGCTGCACGGCCACAACGAGCGCGTCGCGCCGCGCCCGGTAGCGGCGCCGGGCGGTCCGTAGGTGACGGTCGTAGGCGCCGCTTTCGAACAGGCGCGCGAGACCGAGCTGGTCCAGCGTCGGGCAGCCATGATCGGCGAGCACCTTCGCGCCCACGAATGCGTCGAGCAGCCGCGCGGGAAGCACCAGCCAGCCCAGACGCAGCGCGGGAGCGAGCGTCTTGCTGACCGTCCCCATGTAGAGGACCCTGTCGGGCGCGATGCCCTGCAGCGCTGCCAGCGGAGGGCGGTCGTAGCGGTACTCGGCGTCGTAGTCGTCCTCCACCACCACGGCGCCCGTCGCCGCCGCCCAGCCGAGCAGCGCTGCACGGCGCTCCGCGGACAGCGCGACGCCGGTCGGCGACTGGTGGGCGGGCGTGACCAGCACCGCGTCGATCGCTCCCGACGGAGCCGCGGCCGAGGACAGGTCCGCGACGCGCGCGCCGTCCTCGTCGACCGCGAGCGCGAGCAGTGATGCCCCGTGCGCCTGCAGGATCGCTCGGTGTGCCGGCAGGCCCGGGTCCTCGACGGCGATGCGCGGCGCGCCGAGTGCGCGCGCGAGCAGCGCGAACCCCTGCGCGGCGCCCGCGCAGATCACGATCGAGCCGGGGTCGGCGACCACTCCGCGGACGCGGCGCAGGTGCGCGGCGAGCGCGGAGCGAAGCTCCGGTGCGCCGCGGGGGTCCGGGTAGCCGAGGTCCCGGTCCGGGGCCTCGCGCAGGCTCTCGCGCAACGCGCGCAGCCAGGCTCCCCGCGGGAACGAGGAGAGGTCGGGATAGCCGGGGAAGAAGTCGAACGCCGGCGCACCCGGCTCGGGCTCGGGCTCGGGCACGGACACGGCCGCGGCGGCCTCGGCCACGAACGTGCCCGCGCCGCGCCGCGCCAGCAGATAGCCCTCGGCGAGCAGTTGCGCGTAGGCGTCCACGACCAGGCGCCGCGAGACGCCGAGGTCGGCGGCCAGCGAGCGCGTGGCCGGCAGCCGGGTGCGGGCGGCCAGGCGCCCCGAGCGGACCGCCTCGCGCAGGCCGTCCTCGAGCTGCGCACGCAGCGGGCGGCGCGCCGTGCGGTCGAGCACAAGCAGCAGCTCAGGTGCGGAATTGGTACCCAATCTCATGCCTGGAGTGGTCCTTTACAGGGCTCCACCATGACCATATCGTGAAGCTGAGAATGAGCGTGCAGAGCGCATCCGCACCGGCCGCGCCCCAGCCGCGCGTGGCCACTGGACCGGTCGCGGCGGGCCTGCTCGCGTTCGGTGTGCTCGAGCTGCTCCTGGCCCTTGCGATGGCCGCCTCGCCCCACGCCTTCTTCCGCGCGATCGGACCGTTCGGCGCTTACAACGCGCACTACATCCGCGACGTCGCGAGCTTCGAGGCGGCGATCGGGGTGGTCCTGCAGATCGCGCTGCGCCGGCCCTCCTGGCGTGTGCCGGCGCTGGCCCTGGCAACGATCCAGTTCGCGCTGCACAGCCTCAACCACCTGCTCGACATCGGCCGCGCCCACCCCTTGTGGACGGGCTACTTCGACTTCTTCTCGCTCGCGGCCGCGACCGTCGTGCTGGGGTGGCTGTGGCACAGGGCGAGCCTCGAAAACGAAAGGAGTGCCTCATGAGCAGAATCGAGGGAGTCCCGCCCGAGCGCGCCAACCCGCTCGTCCGGCTCATCTACCGCATGGTCCGCCGCGAGGTGGGGCGTATGACCGGCCGGCCGGATCTGATGCCGGGCGACATCCCGCTGCGCGCGCACCGGACCTCGCTGCTCGTGGGCTACGGCCTGCTCGAGCGCTCGGTCGCGACCAGGCCGCGCGTGAGCGGGCGGCTGCGGGCGCTCGCGGTCCTGAAGTCCGCGGTGATGCAGGGCTGCGAGATGTGCCAGGACATCGGCTCCCAGCAGGCCCTCGCCGCCGGGGTGAGCGAGCAGCAGCTGGCCGACCTGGTGCACTATCGCGAGAGCCCCCACTTCGATCAGACCGAGAGGCTGGTCCTGGATCTGGCGGTCGGCATGACCGTCACGCCGGTCGCGGTCGGCGATGAGCTGTTCGCGGCTCTGCGCGAGCGCTTCGACGACGCCGAGCTCGTCGAGCTCGTGAACCTGATCGCGGTGGAGAACCTGCGCTCGCGATTCAACGCAGCGATGGGCCTCGGCTCGATGGGCTACAACGAGGGCGCGGCCTGCGCCGCGATGGAGGGTCCGGATCGCTCCCAGGAGCGGCCGTCCGAGGTGCGGGTGGCGATCGGCGCCCGATGAGGGTCTTCCTGGCGGGAGCGACCGGCGTGATCGGGCGCCGGCTGCTGCCGATGCTGCTCGCCGAGGGTCACGAGGTCAGCGCGATGACGCGCTCGCCCGAGAAGCTCGCCGGGCTGCGGGACAGCGGCGCCGAGGCGGTGCTCGCCGATGCGCTCGACCCGGACGCGATGAGGACCGTGGTCGGCGCCGCACGCCCGGATGCGGTGATCCATCAGCTCACCTCCATCCCGGCGCACATCAACCCGCGCACGATGGTGCGCGACTTCGCGATGAACGACCGCCTCCGCACCGATGGCACCGCGATCCTCGTGGCGGCAGCGCGAGAGGCCGACGCAGGGCTGCTGATCGCGCAGAGCATCGCCTTCGCCTACGCGCCCGGACCGCCGGGGACGATCCACCGCGAGTCCGACCCGCTGATCGCCGAGGCGCAGGCGCCGCCGAGCTTCCGTCGCTCCGCTCGCGCGATCGCGGAGCTCGAGTCCCGCGTACGGGATGCGCGCGGGATCGTGCTGCGCTACGGCTACTTCTACGGCCCCGGCAGCGCCGTCTCGCGCGCCGGCTCGATGGGCGGGGATCTCGCGCGCCGGCGACTCCCGGTCGTCGGGGGCGGAACCGGCGTGTGGTCGTTCGTCCATGTCGACGACGCGGCCCGCGCCACGATCGCGGCGCTCGACGGCGCGCAGCCGGGCGTCTACAACGTCGTCGACGACGAGCCCGCGCGGGTGTCGCAGTGGCTGCCCGCGCTCGCCGAGGCGATCGGCGCGCCGCGCCCGCGGCGGGTGCCCGCGTGGCTCGCCCGCCCGCTCGCCGGCGCCTATGGCGTGGCGAGCATGACGCGTGCCCAGGGTGCCTCCAACGAGCTCGCGGTGCGCGAGCTCGGCTGGTCTCCCGCACACCCGAGCTGGCGCGAGGGGTTCCGCGGCGACCTCGGCTGAGGCTATTTCCGCACGACGAGCGCGGCGCCCACGACGAGCAGCACGAGTCCGAAGATCCGTCCGATGCCGATCTGGCTGCGGGTGACGCCGAGCAGGCCGAAGCGATCGATCGCGACCGAGATCGCGAGCTGCCCCGTGATCACGACGGCCGTGAGGCCGCTCGCTCCCAGCGTGCGGACCGCGACGAGCGCCACGGTCACGTACACGGCACCGAGCAGCCCTCCGACGAGCGCCCACCAGGGCACCTGCCCGACCTTGTCCAGGGAGCCGAGCCCGCCGCCCCAGAAGGCCGCGATCGCGAGCAGCAGCGCCGTTCCCACGAGGAACGAGAAGGTCGCCGCCTGGAGCGTGCCCACCGACCGGCCGAGCCGCGAGTTGATCGGCGCCTGCATCCCCACGAGGCAGCCGGCTCCGACGCCCAGCAGCACCGCCAGCCCCCGGCTCACCCCTCCCGCCTCACTTGGCCTCCAGCCAGGTCCGCCCGATGCCGATGTCCACGGCCAGCGGCGGCTGGCGATCGTCCCACACGCCGACCATCTCCCGCTCGATCAGCTCGCGGGCCGGCTCCGCCTCCTCGGGTGGCCCTTCGAACAGGAGCTCGTCGTGGATCGTGAGCAGCAGGCGTGTCGTGAGCGCCCCGTCGGCGAGCGCCCGGTGCGTGCGCACCATCGCCAACTTGATGATGTCAGCGGCCGTGCCCTGGATCACGGTGTTGACGGCCAGGCGTTCCCCCTGGGTGCGCGTCTGGTAGTTGCGGGCGCGCAGCTCGGGGATCTGGCGGCGCCGGCCCCAGAGCGTCTGCACGAAGCCCTCCTCGCGCGCCCGCTCGACCGTCTCGGCCATGAAGCGCGCGACCTCTGGGAAACGCTCGATGTAGGCGTCGATGAACTCCTTGGCCTCCGCGCGCGGGATGTTGAGGCGGTCGGCAAGGCCGTAGTCGGAGAGCCCGTAGACGATGCCGTAGTTGATCATCTTCGCCTTCGAGCGCATGCCCGCGTCGATCTCCTGCGCCTCGACGGAGAACACGCGCGAGGCGGTGGCGCTGTGCACGTCTTCGCCGCGCTCGAAGATCTCCATCAGCACCCGCTCGCCGGCGGCGTGGGCGAGCACCCGCAGCTCGATCTGGGAGTAGTCGGCGGAGATCAGCACGCGGCCCTCCTCTGCCTCGAAGCAGCCCCGGATCTCGCGCCCGAGCGGCGTGCGGATCGGCACGTTCTGCATGTTCGGGTTGGTGCTCGAGAGGCGTCCCGTCTGGGCCACCGCCTGCAGGAACGTGGTGTGAATGCGCGAGCGCCCGTCGACGAGGTCGGGGAGCACGTCGAGGTAGGTCTTGATCAGCGTGGAGAGCTCGCGCCAGCGCTCGATCCTGGGGATGATCTCGTGCTCGGAGCGGATCGCCTGCAGGACCCTGGCATCGGTCGAGAAGCCGGTCTTGCCGCGGCGCTTGCGGGAGAGCCCGAGCCGCTCGAAGAGGATCTCGCCCAGCTGCTGCGGCGAGGAGATCAGGAACTCCTCCCCGGCGAGCTCGTAGATCTCGCGTTCGAGGCCGGCGATCTCCGCGTGCACGCGGCCGGTGATCTCGGCGAGCCGATCGAGGTCGAGGCGAACGCCGAGCAGCTCCATCTCGCGCAGCACGATCACCAGCGGCAGCTCGATGTCGTGCATCACCTGCTCCAGGCCACGCTCGGCGATCTGCTCGCGCTGCCAGTCTGCCAGCGCGCCCAGCATCACGGCCTCGGCGGCCAGCGGATCGTCGAGATCGCTCGCGAGCCCGCGCTCCTCGCACAGCTCGCCGAACGGGTAGCCGCGCCGGGCAGGCTCGAGCAGGTAGGCGCCCAGCAGGGTGTCGTGCACGAGCCCGCCAGGCACGCTCCCGAGGGCCTTCGCGTCGTGCGCCACGACGGCGCGCTCGCCGAGCGCCGCGACGAGCTCCTCGGGGGCCCCGCAGTCGCCTGCGAGAACCTCGCCGTCGGCGGCCACCGCGAAGCGCCAGGGCGCGCCCTCGGCGAACAGCGCGCCCTCCGGCGGCTCGCTCGCGCGAGCGACGACGTCGAGCTCCTCCCCGGCACCGCCGAGCCGTGCGAGGTCGCCCGGCACCCCGGCCCGCAGGCGGGCGGTGAGGATCACGTCGGCGGCGGGCGCCGGCGCCGCCAGCTCGGGGTCCAGCAGCGCCTCCTCCAGCCGTCGCAGGGGGTCACGCAGCTCGTACTCGCGGAACACCTCGCGCACCCGCGAGCGGTCGGGCTCGCGCGCGGCCTCCAGCGAGATGTCGAAGTCGACGGGGATGTCACGCTGCACGGTCGCCAGACGCTTGGACACGCGCGCATCCTCGGCGTGCTCGAGCAGGTTCGCTTTGCGCTTTGGCCCGCTGATGTCATCGACGTGCTCGAGTACCCGCTCGAGCGTGCCGAAGCTCTGGATCAGCTCGCTCGCGGTCTTGTCGCCGATACCGGGAACGCCGGGGATGTTGTCGGAGGTGTCGCCCTTGAGCCCGTAGAAGTCCGGGATCAGCTCAGGCGGGATGCCGTAGCGGTCCACAACGGCCTGGCGGTCGTAGATCTTGGTGTCGGTGATCCCGCGAGCGGTTGCCATCACCTTGACCAGGCCCTGATCGTCGATCAGCTGGAAGACGTCGCGGTCGCCGGTGACGATCATCGTCGGCACGGGCGGGCTGGCCTTCAGCGCGCGATCGACGAGCGAGGCGATCACGTCGTCGGCCTCGTAGCCCTCGACGCGCACGTTGCTGTAGCCGAAGGCCTCGACGAGCGGTTCCATCGCCGGCCACTGCTGCTTGAGCAGGTCCGGCCGGGAACGGCGCGAGGCCTTGTACTCGGGGAACATCTCGGTGCGCCCAGAGGTCCCGGCGTCCCACGCCACGACGGTGGGGCAGACGCCGTACTCGGTGACGATCTTCACGAGCATCGAGGCGAAGCCGAAGATCGCGTTGGTGGGAACCCCCGTCGACGTCGCGATCGACTCCGGCAGCGCGAAGAATGCCCGGTAGACGAGGCTCGGCCCGTCGATCAGGAACAGGCGCCGCTCTCCCCCGTCGGCGGCCTGGCGCTTCGCGCCGGAGCGGCGAGCGGCGCTCGGAGCCTCCCCGGCTTTGATCTCTGTGGCCATCGACACAGCACTCTACGAGGACCCGCGGAGCATCGGCTGCGGCGTGCTGCCACCACAGGAACACGTGTTCCATGCGGGATACCTCCTAAGATCCCGTGCCGCCACCAACCGAGGAGCACTACCCCAGTGAGCGCCACCACAAGCGCGCAGTACCGACTTACGATCCGCGTGAAGCTCGACGACTCACAGGGGATTCTCGCGAAGGTCACGGGCGCGATCGGCGAGGCCGGCGGCGCGATCGGAGCGATCGACCTGGTCAAGGCCGGCGGCGACCACAGCCTGCGCGACATCGTCGTCGACGCCTCCGGCCGGGACCACTGGGACCGCATCCTCGCGGCGATCGACGCGGTCGCGGGCGCCCGCGTGCTGGATACCACCGACCGCACGTTCCTGCTTCACGTGGGCGGCAAGATCGAGCAGCACAACCGCCATCCGCTGAAGACCCGCGACGACCTCTCGATGGTCTACACGCCGGGCGTGGCGCGCGTCTGCCTGGCGATCGCCGACGACCCCGACAAGGCCTTCCAGTACACGATCAAGCGCAACACGGTGGCCGTCGTCTCCGACGGAACGGCCGTGCTGGGCCTCGGCGACATCGGGCCGGGCGCGGCGATGCCGGTGATGGAGGGCAAGTGCTGCCTGTTCAAGGAGTTCGCCGGCGTGGACGCGTTCCCGATCTGCCTCCAAACGACCGACCCGGAGGAGATCGTGCGGACCGTCAAGCTGATCAGCCCCGCGTTCGGGGGCATCAACCTCGAGGACATCTCCGCGCCGCGCTGCTTCGAGATCGAGGAGCAGCTGAAGGACCAGCTCGAGATTCCCGTCTTCCACGACGACCAGCACGGGACCGCGGTGGTGGTGATGGCGGCGTTGCTGAATGCCGCCAAGCTCACGGGCCGCAGCCTCTCCGACCTGAAAGTGCTCGTCATCGGGCTCGGCGCGGCCGGGATCGCGGTGACGAAGATCCTGCTCGCGGCCGGCGTCAGCGAGATCATCGGCGCGGACTCCCGCGGCGCGCTCCACACCGAGCGCGAGGACTACCTCGACGGGTCGATGAACAGCGTCAAGCGCTGGTTCGCGGAGGTCACCAACCCCGAGCTGCGCTCGGGCTCGCCGGCCGACGTGATCGACGGCACCGACCTGCTGATCGGCGTGTCCGGGGCCCGCGCGCTGCCGCCCGATGCGCTCGCCCGGATGAACCCGGATGCGATGGTGTTCGCGATGGCCAACCCGAACCCGGAGGTCACCCCCGAGGAGGCGGCGCAGTATGTGCGGATAATGGCGACCGGGCGCTCGGACTACCCCAACCAGATCAACAACGTCCTCTGCTTCCCCGGGATCTTCCGCGGCGCGATGGACGTGCGCGCACCCTCGATCACCGAGGACATGAAGATGGCCGCAGCGCGCGCGATCGCGGCGATCGTGGACGAGAGCGAGCTCCGCGAGGACTACATCATCCCGTCGGTCTTCAACCGCGACGTGGCCCCCGCGGTCGCGGCGGCGGTCGCCGAGCAGGCGCGCGCGGCGGGCACGGCTCTGGCGGGGCAGGAGGTCGGGTTCGCCGAGGGGGACATCCCGGCCGCCGCGTCGGGCGCCGGCGAGGGCCACATGTGAGACGGCACGCGGTGAGACGGCACGCGGTGAGACGGCACGCGGCGTGACGGGCCCGGACGCGACCGCCCACGGCGTCACGTACCCGAGCGCGGGGCGCTCGCGGCCGTGAGCGACCTGTCGGTCACGGTGACCGGCGCGACCGGGCTGGTGGGGGTGCAACTCGTCGCCGCGCTGCTGGAGCGCGGCGCGCACGTGACCGTGCTCAGCCGCCATCCGGGGATTGCGCGCGAACGCCTCGGCGACGTCGAGACCGTGAGCTGGACGGCCGGCGCCGAAGCGGCCCCGGCAGACGCCCTCAGCGGGCGGCGGGCTGTGCTGCATCTCGCCGGCGAGCCGATCGCGCAGCGCTGGCGCATCGCGACCAAGCGCGCGATCCGCGACAGCCGGGTGCTGGGAACACGCAACCTGCTGGCCGGGCTCGCCGCGGCGGAGGATGGCCCCGCGACGCTGATCAGCTCATCGGCGATCGGCTACTACGGCGCGCACGGTGAAGAGCCCCTGGACGAGGAGGCCCCGCCCGGCCGCGACTTTCTCGCACGGGTCTGCGTCGACTGGGAGAACGAGGCCAATCGCGCAACCGGGCTCGGGCTGCGAGTGGTGACCGTGCGCACGGGGGTCGTGCTCGACAGCGAGGGCGGCGCGCTCGGGAAGATGCTGCCCCCGTTCCGGCTCGGCCTCGGCGGTCCGGTGGCCGGCGGACGCCAGTACATCTCCTGGATCCACATCGGGGACCTCGTCGGGATGATGCTCGCCGGGCTCGACAGCGAGGCGTGGGCGGGGCCCGTCAACGCGACCGCGCCCGGACCCGTCACGAACCTCGAGTTCTCGCGCGAGCTCGGCCGGACGCTGGGACGCCCCGCGCTGCTGCCGGTGCCGGGGCTGGCGCTGCGGGCCCTCTACGGCGAGATGGCGGCGATCGTCACGACCGGCGCGCGGGTGGTTCCGGCCAAGGCGCTGGTGCTCGGCTACGAGTTCCGCCATCCACAGCTGTCCGAGGCGCTGCGCTCGGCCATCGCCGGCTAGCGCCCTGGAGACGGCCGCGGGGGCTGCTCAGACAGCCGCGGGCACCCGCAGACGGCCGCCGGGCACCCCAGACGGCCGCGGGGGCCGCTCAGACGGCGGTGGGTACCCGGTTCTCCGTCTCGATGATGACGCGGCAGGGACGCTTGCTGAGGAGGTAGGCCGCGGTCGGCCCGATCCGCTGCTCGCCCGCCGGCGCGTGGATCGTCGACCAGTAGATCACGTCCGATCCGACGCGTTCGGCCTCGGCCACCAGCGCCGCGCCTGGATTGCGCGTGCGGATCAGTCCGGTGTGGATCTTGATGCCGAGCCGGCGCGCCTTGATGCGGGCGCTCTCGAGCACGGAGCGCCCCTGCGCCTCCTCTTCCTCCAGGCCCGACTCGAGCGAGAGCTGGCTGGGCACCGGCAGGACGAAGATCGCGTACACCACGCCTTCCTCGCCGATCAGCTTGGCGGCGCTGCCGAGCGCGGTGGCGCTGACGTCCTCGCCGAAGATCGGCACCAGCGCGGTCTTGTACTCGAGCTCCTCGAAGTCGGCGGGGCGTTCGGCGCGGGGCAGCCGGTAGGACTTGCGCGGGTCCAGGCCCTGGTTTTTGCGGTAGATGAAGTAGCCGGTCATGCCGACGATCATCCAGGGGATCCCCACGACCCGGGCCTCGGCGTGCAGCACGGTGACCGCCACCCAGGCCCCGGCGGTGCCGATGCCTCCGATCACCGCGGCCATCGGGATCAGATATCCGCGGATCCGCACCCCTCCCGGGGTCTTGTAGGGGCGTTCGCGATCCGGGTCCTTCACGCGCAGCGCGATGATCGCGGCGTGGGCGATCGTGAAGGACAGCATCGCCCCGAAGGAGTAGAGGTTGCCGAGCACTTCGGTGTTGCCGTAGATGATCAACGTGCTCGCGAGCATCGAGAAGAACACGAGCGTGAACCAGGGGGTCCGGTAGGTCGGGTGCAGCCGCGAGAAGAGCTGGGGCAACTGGCGGTGTTCGGACAGCGACCACGACAGGCGCGAGATGCCGATCATGCCCGCGTTGGTGGCGATGAAGAGGATCGTCGCAGCGAGGATGCCGACGTAGTATTCGGCGCCCTTGAGCACGGCCCCGTGCAGCCCGAGGCGCGAGATGACCCCCAGCACCGGGTCGTTTTCGAAGAAACCGCCGAGGGCGGTGGCGTAGCCGGGCGAGCTGAAGCTCTGTTTGAGCTCGGCGCTGTAGCCGACCCCGTGATGCACGACCGGCAGGGCCGAGAGCGCGACCACGGAGATTCCTGCGTAGACGGCGAGCACGGCCAGCACGACGAGGTTGACCGCCTTGGGCACCTGCTTGCCCGGGTCCTTGGCCTCCTCGGCCATGTTGGCCACGGTCTCGATGCCCGTGTAGGCGAGCATCGCCAGCGACAGCGCGAAGATCAGTTCTTTCCAGGTGGGGACGCTGCCGAGGTGGACCTGACTGACCAGCAGATGGGGGTTCAGGACGAGCGCAGTGCCGACGCCCACGAGCAGCACCTGCGTGCACAGGTCGAGGACCGCGAGCACGAGGTTCAGCCGCGCCGACTCGCCGAGCCCACGGATGTTCAGCCAGGCCAGGAGCACGACCACGATCAGCCCGCCGAAGATGTCGTCGGGGTTGTGCTTGAGCGCGCCCAGGCCCGGGAAGGCGCTCAGGTAGTGCGGTACGAAGAACGCCGAGATGGCGATCGTGAGGATGTAGTCGAGGCTGAGCGCCCAGCCGGCGAAGAACGATACGACGTCGTCGAAGGCGTGCCGGGCGAAGGACGACGAGCCACCCGCTTCCGGGAACATCGAGGCGCCCTCGGCGTAGGTTTTCGCGGTCAGCGCGAACAGCCCGCCGGCGAACAGGAACACCAGGGGCGTGAGCCCGAGCGCGTGCGCCGCGACGAGCCCGAGCGCGTAGTAGATCGACGAGCCGACGTTGCCGTAGGCGGTCGCGAACATCCCCGATACGCCGACCGACTTGCGCAGTCCGTGCTCTGAGAGGCGTGCCATCCGAGGTGAGCGTACAGGTCGGACGGCGTGCAAAATCCCATGCACCGCAGTCACCCGAGGAGGAACGCGCCGTATGATCCCGACGACCCGGCCAGCGAGCCCGGAATCGGATATGGAAACGGCGCGACGCGAAAACTACGACTCCGGCGAGGACTTCGTCCTGGAATACGGGGAGCTCCGCTTCACCTTCAACGAGGAGGACTTCGCAGAGCGCTGCGAGCAGGCCGCGCTGAAGCTCGGCTTCGTCGGGGGACGCCTAGGCGGCGAGGAGCTCGAAGACCTTGTCAACCTCGCCGTCAACGGCGAGATCCTCGATCCGGCCTCGGGCCTGGGCGAACACGTCAACGACTGCTGGCCGGAGCTGGTCGGCCCGGCCGAGCGCTCGTTGGTGCACTGGCTGCGCCGGCTCGTGTTCCGGGGCGCATGGCTCGACCAGCGCGTCAAGGAGGGCGAGTTGACGGTGGCCTTCGACGATCGCACGGGCGGCTTCGCCTACGTCCAACCCGTCTCGTCCAGCAGCGGCGGCTCGGCCGAGCCGATCGAGCTGGCACCCGAGCCCTCATGGGGCCGGGTGGCCTACCGCCGCTAGTCCCGGCGGAGGCGCCTCCGAGCGACCCGCTTCGGCGGCCGACTCGCGCGGTCCGGGCGATCGCCCCGTGGACCGAGGCGACAGTCCCGGCCATCGTGCAGCGGCGCGCGCCGCCTGTGCCGCGGCGAGCTTCTAGCTACTAGGCGACGGACTCCAGCGCGGAGTCGCGCGCTCTGGCGATCGCCTCGGCGCCGTCCTCGCCAACGAGCAGCTCGGGTCGCAGGGTGCCGCTGCCGAGCAGGTCGAGGATCGGCTGGCGCCCGGTGGAGGTGAGCACGGGGTCGAGCGCGATCACGGTCGTCTCGCCGCCGAGCGGCTCGCTCGCGGTCGCGATCAGGGTGAGTGAGCCACCCTCGCGGAGGTTGCGCGCCGCGGCAAGCGCCTTGCGCGCCAGCTGCGGGTTGAGCGAGTCCAGGCTGTCGATCAGCACGAGCGCGTTGCCGCCGCGGGCGGCCACGCGCTTGGCGGCGTCGAGCGCCCGCTCCACGGCCTGGCCCTGCGCGTCGGCCGACGCGGCGAAGCTGAGCGCCGCGGCCGGCGCGAGCGCCCCTTCGCCCCACTCGGAGATCTCCTCGGGCCGGACGCCGGTGAGCACGAGGCTGACCTCGAGGTCGTCGCGCTCGCGCACCGCCTCGAGCAGCCGCCGCAGCGTCTCGGTCTTGCCCGCCCGGCGCGGGCCGACGATCACGGCGCGCGAGCCGAGGCCCAGCGGGGTGAGCCACTCGATCGCCTCGAGCGTCGCATCGCGGGAGCCGAACGCCAGCCGCTCACTCGGCCAAGCGACGGGAAGGTCCTCGTAGCGCGATCCGTCGGATACCGCGTCCGCCGACTCGCCGTTGATGGTGTCGATGCGCACCAGCGACGGGTAGCGCTCGGAGCGGCGGGGGGTGCGCACGGGCCCGGTCACCTGATCGCCGGAGACGAGCTCGCAGCGCCGAACCTGGGCGGCCGAGATGTAGACGTCCTCTTCGGAGGCTTCGGGCGGGTCGACGCGCAGGAACGCGGAGCCGTTGCCCAGCACCTCGACGACGCCCGAGGCGATTCGCGCGCCGGCATCCACGGGCTCCTCCTCGGCGCCGCCGCCCGTGCGGGCCGAGCGCTCCGATCCGGAGCGGCTGCCACGCGAGCGGCTGCGCCGCGAGCCCCGCTCGGACTCGGTCGCGGAGGCACGTGCGCTTCCGCGGCGGGCCCGCGGCGATTCCGCGGTCTCCTCGGCCGCCTCGGCGTCCTCCGGGCCCTCGTCGCCCTCGCCGTCCGAGCCGCCTGTGCTCGTCGCCGAACGGCGCGAGCGGCGGCGACGGGCGCGCGGGCGCTCCTCCTCATCGGCCGCCTCGGGCGCGTCGGCTGCGCTGTCGGCGTCCGGGGTCTCGCCGAGGATCGCGTCGATCAGATCGGCCTTGCGCAGCCGCCTGAAGCCCTCGAGCCCGACCTGGTCGGCGATCGCGTGGAGGTCGGCGAGAGGACTCGCCTCCAGCTCGGAGCGTTGAAGTACAGCCATGTTGTTCCTTCTTTCGTTGTGATGGGCGGTTGGCGTCCCGCCGCGTTGGACAGCGGCCTGGCACCCGTGATGACCCCAGCCTAGCGCGTCGAGCGGAGGGCGCCGCGGCCCGGTCGGGAGGCTGCCGGGTCCGCCGGCGCCGGCTCGTGCCGCATCTCCTCGGACAGCGCGAGGTCCCGATCGGGGCCGCGCTCGCCGGCGAGCGCGCGGCGCACCGTCAGGAAGTCGCAGGCGGCGGCCACGTCGTGGATGCGGAAGATGTGTGCGCCGCGATCGACCCCGTGGGCCAGCGCGGCGAGGGTGCCCGCGACCCGCTCGCGCGGCGGCCGGCCGGTGAGGGCACCGATGAAGTCCTTGCGCGAGATCGCCATCAGCAGGGGCCGTTCGAGCTCGTGCAGCCGCTCGATCTGAGACAGCAGCCGAATCGTCTGAGCGGGCGTCTTGGCGAAGTCGGGCCCGGGGTCGAGGATCAGCTGCTCGGGCTCCATGCCGCGGGCCAGGGCGATCTCGATCCGCTCGCTCAGGAAGGAGATCACCTCGGCGGTGACGTCGCCGTAGAGGTCCGGGCTCTGGAGTCGTTCGCGCGGTGCGGCGCGCGTGTGCATCACGACGAGCGCGGCACCCGTCTCGGCGCAGACGCCGGCCAGACCGGGGTCGCGCAGCCCGCTGACGTCGTTGACGATCCGCGCGCCCGCGGCTATCGCCGCACGTGCGACGTCGGGCTTGTAGGTGTCGACCGACACGAGCGCCCCGAGTTCGCCCGCGACCCGCTCCACGAGCGGAACGACGCGCTCGATCTCCGTCCCCACGCTGACCGGCGGACGCCCGGTGGTGGCAGACTCACCGCCGATGTCCACGATGTCGGCCCCGGCCGCGAGCAGCGAGCTCGCGAGCTCGACCTGGGCGTGCAGGCCGCGGTGCAGGCCGCCATCGCTGAAGGAGTCCGGCGAGGCGTTGACGATGCCCATCAGCCACGGCCGCCCGCCGAGCTCGAGCGTCATCTCGCCGGCGCGCACGCGTCTCGCCGGTGACCTCACGGCGCGATGTCTGCCGGCAGCGCCACCCGCGGCTCCCCGGTCCCTTCGTGGCTGCGCTCGCCGAGCATCCCCTCGGCCTCGGCCTCGGCGGCGAAGCGCTCGAGCTCCAGCTCGACACGCGCGCGGTCCCAGCCGAGCTCCCGTGCCATGACCTCCGCCACGCGCGCCACCGGACCCGCTGTGCCGGCTCCATCGCCCGCTGCGCTCGCCCGCCCGCTCGCCGCCCCCGCTCCCTCCTCGCCCGGGCCTGCTCCCCCACCCGCCGCGGGAGCCAGCTCGCGCGCGGCGAGCAGTCCGAGGCGGGTGCGGCGCAGGAGCACGTCGCCGACGCTCCGCGCCTGCTCACGCCGCGCCGCGAGGGCGGCCTCGGCGAGCAGGTCGGGCAGTCCGGGGACGATCGGGCGGGCGAGCTCCGGGCGCTCGGCCGCCAGCGCGAGCACGTCGTGCGCAGCGTGGCCGTAGCGCGAGGCGAGCGCAGCGTAGGACTGCTCGGGGACGCCCTCGAGCGGCGTGAGGTCCTCGGCGGCGATCGCCTGCCCGAGCGGGATTTCCTGGGTGCGGCATGGGGCGTCGCGGGCGTCGCGCTCGACGATGCGGTCGACTGTCATCTTGGCCATCCGCCGCCACGTGGTGAGCTTGCCGCCGGTGATCGTGATCATCCCCGAGGAGGTCTCGTACAGCTCGGCCTTGCGCGAGATGTCCACCGACTTCTTGGGGTCGCCCGTGGAGATCAGGGGACGAACGCCCGCGAAGGCGCCCGTGAGCGCGGCGGGTTCGAGGCTCACGCCGAAGAAGGCGTTGACCGCCTCGAGCAGGTAGTCGATGTCCTCGGCGGAGGGCCGGATGTGGTCGAGCGGGCCCTCGTAATCGTTGTCGGTGGTGCCCACGAGGGTGTGGCCGAGCCACGGCAGCGCGAAGATCGAGCGACCGGCGCCGGCGGGCACGATCGCGCCCCCGACGAGCGGAAGGTCCGCGTGCCTGATCGTCACGTGGGTGCCACGGCTAGGACGGATCCGCGGCAGCTCGGCCTCGTCGTGGAGCTCCTGCGGACGCAGCTCATCGGCCCAGACCCCGGTCGCGTTCACGACGTTGGCGCCGCGAACCTCGAAGCGCTCGCCGGACTCGCGGTCGAGCGCCAGCACCCCGCGCGCGTGGCCGTCGCTCTCGAGCAGCTCGAGCACGTCCATGCGGTTGGCGCAGACGGCTCCAAAGCGCTCGGCCTCGCCGAGCACCGTCAGCACGAGCCTGGCATCGTCGGTCTGGCAGTCGTAGAAGAGGTAGCCGCTGCTCGGTTCGCGCGGCGCCAGGGCGGGGAGCAGCTCGACGACCTCCTCGCCGCTGATCACGCGGTGGCGCTCCGGACTCCACGACTCCGCCTCCTCGGCCGCCAGCCCCGAGGCGTCCGCCTCGGAGGCACCTGCCGCGGCGCGCTCGGCGCGGCCGCGCCTGCCCCTGCGCGCCCGCCGTCCGCGCTCGACCGACATCACGTCGTAGAGGTTCAGGCCCACGCCCGTCAGCCGATCGGGGCGGGCGCCGTCGAAGGCGGGGACGACGAGCGGCAGTGGTCGGACGAGATGCGGTGCCAGCGACACCATCAGCCGCCGCTCGAGCAGTGCCTCGCGCACCAGGCCGAGGTCGAAGTTCTGCAGGTAGCGCAGGCCACCGTGGACGAGCTTGCTGGAGCGGCTGGAGGTCCCCGCCGCATAGTCGGCGCGCTCGAGCAGGCCGACGCTGTAGCCGCGCGAGGCGGCGTCGAGGGCGACGCCGGCTCCGGTGATCCCACCGCCGACGACGACGACGTCGAACTCGTCCTGCGCGAGAGAGGCCAGTGCCTGGCTGCGCTCGATCACGCGCCCAGTCTGGCAGAGCCGGGGCGGGCGGGAGTCCGCGCTACAGCTGGGCGAGCTCGGCCGTGATTTCGCTCACGGCCGTCTTGGCGTCCCCGAACAGCATCGCCGTCTTGGGGTCGTAGTAGAGCTCGTTTTCGATGCCCGCGAACCCGGGGTTCATCGAGCGCTTGATCACGATCACCGAGTGGCTGTCGGCGACCTCGAGGATCGGCATCCCATAGATGGGCGACGACGGCGTGTTCTTGGCGGCCGGGTTGGTGACGTCGTTGGCGCCGATCACCAGCGAGACATCGGTGCGCTGGAACTCCGGATTGGCGTCGTCCATCTCCTTGAGCTGGTCATAGGGCACATCGGCCTCGGCGAGCAGCACGTTCATGTGGCCCGGCATGCGGCCGGCCACCGGGTGGATCGCGTAGCTGACCTCGACCTGTCGGGCCTCGAGCTCCTTGGTCAGCTCGCGGACGGCGTGCTGGGCCTGCGCGACCGCCATCCCGTAGCCGGGGACGATCACCACGCGGCTCGCGTAGGCGAGCTGGATCGCCGCGTCGGCGGCGCTCGTCGAGCGGACCGTGCCGGCGTGCTCGCCCGCACCGCTGGCGCCCTCGATCGCTCCGCCGCCCCCGAATCCGCCGGCGACGATCGCCGGGATCGAGCGGTTCATGGCGGTGGCCATGAGGTTCGTCAGGATCGTCCCGGAGGCCCCCACGATCATTCCCGCGACGATCAGCGCGGTGTTGTCGAGCGCCATCCCCGTGGCCGCCGCGGAGAGGCCGGTGAAGGCGTTCAGCATCGAGATCACGACCGGCATGTCCGCGCCCCCGATCGGCAGCACCACCGCGTTGCCGAGCAGCGCCGCACACACCAGCATGCCGATGAACAGCAGTTCGGAGTGGGCGCCCGCGACGAGATCGACCCCCGCCGCAACGGCGAGGATGAGCAGCACGAGGTTGACGATCTGCTGGCCGGCACCGAGCGTGATCGGCCGGCCGGGCAGGATTTCCTGGAGCTTGCCGAAGGCGATGTTCGAGCCCCAGAAGGAGATCGACCCGACGATCGCCGCGAACACCGAGAAGATCGCCACGTAGGTCGCCACCCCGGGGCCCTGCAGCGTGATGCTGCCGAATTCGCCCACCACGTGGACGGTGTGGGAGCCGTAGGTGGAGCCGTGGCGGCGGAACTCGGCCCAGGCGATCAGGAACACCGCGCCGCCGCCGACGCCGTTGAACAGCGCGACCATCTGCGGCATCGCGGTCATCTTCACCTGGCGCGCCGCGGGCACGCCGACGGCGGTCCCGAGCGCCACCCCGAGGACGATCAGCCCCCAGTTGCCCTCGCTGGGCTCGAGCAGCGTGGCGGCCACAGCGATCACCATGCCGACCGCCGCGATGCGGTTCCCGCGCACGGCGCTCGTGGGCCCCGACAGTCCACGCAGGCCCTGTATGAACAGGGCGAAGGCGATGATGTAGAGGACGTCGAGGAAGCTCTGGTCCTGCACGAAGCTCGTGGCCAGCGGCAGTGCCGTCATGGCTTCTCGTCCCCGTCCTCGCCGGCCCGTTTGGGCTTGGACTTGAACATCTCGAGCATCCGGTCGGTCACGAGGAAGCCGCCGACGATGTTGATCGTGCCGAAGGCGATAGCGATCACGAGGATCACCTTGTTGAAGGCGTCGTTGCCCGCGAGCCCCACGATCAGCAGCCCGCCGAGCAGCACGATCCCGTGGATCGCGTTGGTCCCCGACATGAGCGGCGTGTGCAGGGTGTTGGGGACCTTCGATATCACCACGAAGCCGATGAAACCGGCGAGCACGAGGATGGCGAGGTTGGTCGTGAGGACGCTCGCGAGGATCATGCCGATGGCTCCTTCTGCCCGGCCGCCTCGACGGCGGCCTTCGCTCCGGGGTTGACGATCTCGCCCTCGCGCACGACGCAGGCGCCACTGACGACCTCGTCGTCGAAGTCGAGGTGGAGCGCACCGTCCTCGCCGATGAACAGCTCGAGCAGCGCCAGCACGTTGCGCGCAAACAGCTGCGAGGCGTGCTCGGCCATGCTCGCCGGGAGGTTGAGCGGCGAGACGATCTTCACCGCGTGGCGCACGACGGACTGCCCGGGCTCGGTGAGCTCGCAGTTGCCGCCCGACTCACCGGCGAGGTCGACGATCACCGAACCGGGCTTCATCCCCTCCACGGCCTCGGCCGTCACCAGCCGGGGCGCGGGTCGGCCCGGTACGAGCGCGGTGGTGATGACCACGTCGAAGCCCTTGATCGCGTCGGTCAGCGCCTGCTGCTGGCGGGCCCGCTCCTCCTCGGTCAGCTCGCGCGCATAGCCACCCTCGCCGCTAGCCTCGAGGCCGAGATCCAGCCATTGAGCGCCGAGCGACTCGACCTGCTCGGCGACCTCGGGGCGCACGTCGTAGCCGGTCGTGCGCGCACCAAGCCGCTTGGCGGTCGCCAGCGCCTGTAGTCCCGCCACGCCGACGCCGAGCACGAGGACCTTGGCCGGGGGAATGGTGCCGGCGGCGGTCATCAGCATCGGGTAGAAGCGCCCGAGCTCCTGGGCGCCCAGCAGCGCCGCGCGGTATCCGGCGACGTTGCTCTGCGACGAGAGCGCGTCCATCGACTGGGCGCGCGAGATCCGCGGAATCGCCTCCATCGCGAACGCGGTCGCCCTGGCGCCGGCCAGCGCGCTGGTGGTGGCGGGGCTGGTGAGCGGGGCGAGGAAGCCGACCAGGATCGAGCCCGTCCCCAGCGAGCGGACCTGCTCGGGGTCGGGGGGCGCGATCGTGACGACCACGTCGGCGCTCCAGACCTCCCCCGCGTCCGCGGTCACCTTCGCGCCGGCCTCTGCGAAGGCCTCGTCGTCGAGCAGCGCATCGACGCCCGCGCCGCTCTGCACGAGCACCTCCAGGCCTTTGGCCTTGAGCTTGCCTACGACCTCCGGCACGAGCGCCACCCGATGCTCGCCCGCCGCCGTCTCCTTCGGTACCCCGATGCGCATATGAGGTGCGAGAACGTATCCGATCCCACGGATGGGCGGCCGCTCGGTGTGCGAAACTCGATCGACCGTGACCGTCAACCTGACCCGCATCTACACCCGGCTCGGCGACGACGGCGAGACGCATCTGGGCGACATGAGCCGCGTGTCGAAGCTGCATCCCCGGGTTGAGGCATACGGCACCGTCGACGAGCTGAACGCGGCGATCGGCGTTGCTTTGCTGCAGCCGGGTCTGCCCGGGGGCTTCGACGTGTGGCTGCGCCGCGTGCAGAACGACCTGCTCGACGTGGGCGCCGACCTGTCGGTCCCGGGCGCCGCCACCGACGACGACGGGGAGCACGGGCGCGCGCGGCTGCGGGTCGACGCCGAGTACACCGACTGGCTCGAGCACGCGTGCGACGAGGTCAACGCGACGCTCAAGCCACTGCGCTCGTTCGTGATCCCGGGGGGCAGCCCGGCGGCGGCCCACCTGCACGTCTGCCGCACCGTCTGCCGCCGTGCCGAGCGCCGCACGATCGCGGTCGGCGAGGACGCGAACCCGCACGTGGTGCGCTACCTCAACCGGCTGTCGGACCTGCTGTTCATCCTGGCCCGCGCCGCCAACCCGCCCGCCGCCGAGGGCGAGGGCGCCGAGCCGCTGTGGGGCCCCGGCACGCATGGCGCCGGCGGACCGGCGGCGGGTTGAGGGGCACACCGGGTCACACGGAGTGCGTGGGCGTCGGCGTCCCTCCCCGTCGGCCGGCCTTCGACCCGGATCTCGGCCTCCGAGCGCGTGCGCGCCAGGAGCCGTGTGCGCCGGCGTCAGGGTCGGGAGCGCTCTGCGCAGGCGTCGGCGTCGGAGCCGTGTGCGCAGGCGTCAGCGTCAGGAGCCGCGCGCGGGCCAGCGGCGGTCGACGGCCCGCAGCGCGGCGACGGCGAGTGCCATGCACAGCGACGCCAGCAGGTAGCCGCCGATGACGTCGCTCGGCATGTGCCAGGCGAGGATCAGCAGCGACAGCCCCACGGCGCCGGCGTAGAGAGCGCCGATCGCACCGACCAGCGGACGCAGACGGGCGGGCGTGACGAGCACCACGCAGAGGACGAGCGTGAGCGCGGCGGTGGAGTGGCCGCTCGGGTAGGAGGCCGCGCCGATGCGCAGGCCGTCGATGCGGATGTGCGGGTGGGCGAGCAGCGGCTTGAGGATCTCGGCGGCGAGGGGCGCGAGCGCCATCACCGCAGCGACCGCGATCGCCACGCGCGGGCGGCTGCGGGCGATCGCCACCGCGACGAGCGCGATGCCCCAGATCACGAACACGAGCGGTTCGAGCAGATGTATGAGAAAGGTCCCGACCTTTTCGACCCCGGGCCGATCGAGCCTGGTGAAGTCGTGCAGCGTGAGCGAGTCCCGGAGACGCGCTCCGGGCACGTGCTCGGCGATCAGCCACACCAGGACGAGGCCCAGCAGACAGAGCGCCGCGAGGGCCAGCGGAGCAGCCGGGCCGCCTGCCCAGCGCCTCGTGCTCACGCGCTGAGGCTGGACGGCCTCGGCGGTGTAGGCGTGTGCAGGCATCGCATAACAGGCTAGAGGGAAGGCTAAACCCCCGCTGAACGGCTGGACGGGGCGATCGGGAAGGGGCGGGCGGCAAGTGCGGTGAGCGCCTGCGCCGTGACCCACACGGGAGTCTGGGAGCCGGTGCGCGAGTAGCGCACGCTCCCGTCGGGTGCGAGCAGGCTCTCCAGGTAGCCGACGGGCGAGCGGCTGCCGCTGCGGCTGAGCGTCGAGGCATCGCGGCCGGCCGCCGTGAGGGCCTGCACCGCCCAGGAGGTCGACTGGGCGTTCGATTCGCCGCCCGGCTCCTGGGGGAACCCGCCGTCCAGGTTCTGGGCGCGCACGAGGTAGGCGGTCGCGCGGATGATCGCGCGCGCTCTCCGAGGGCCCGCCGACGCCAGGGCCTGCACGACCGCGGCGGTGTCGTCGACGTCGCTCTGCCCGCCGGCCGTGGCGAAGCCGAAGCCGCCATCGCGATCCTGCTGGGCGGCAAGCCAGCGCTCGGCACCGCGCACCGGCGGACTCGCCGGCGAGTATCCCGCGGCCCGCAGCGCGAGGATGCCGAACGCGGTGAGGTTGCCGAGGTCGCCGAACGAGCCGTCGGCGCTTCGGGTCAGCAGCAGCCGCGCCACCGGATCGCCGCCGGGCAGCACGTGCACGGAGGCGCCGCAGGCGCGGAGCGCGAGGATCGTGCGCTCGAGGTCGCCCGCGCCCTGGAGGCTGCCGGCTTCCGAGCGCAGCGCGTCGAGTACCGTGTGCCCGTCCCTGCGCATGCTCAGCGGGTTGCGCCCGGCGGCGGCGAGCCCGATCGCGGCCCAGGCGGAGTACAGCTCCGTGGTGGCCTGTCCCCGCGCGCCGCCGAAGCCGCCGTCGGTGTTCTGCGCGGCGGCCAGGAACGCAACCTCGCGCGATACCGCCAGGCGCGCCGCGCGCGCCTGGCCACGCGGCGCGCCTCCGCCGCCCGGTGGGCCGGGCCCCGTCGGCTGCGATCGTTCGGCGCGGGCTCCGGCCGTGTGCGAGTCGCCCAGCACCGACACCGCCGCGATCGCGAGGCCCGCGAGGCAGGCGGCCGCTCCGAGCAGCGCCCATCTCCGGGCCGGGGCGAGCCTCCCCGCACCAGCGGCGGCGGCTTCCTCGCCCCCGGATGCGGCGGCGGCCTCTGCGTGAGATGCGGGCAGGGGGTCCTCCCACGTGACCTCCATGCGATCGCGCGTCCTGGAGAGCACGCGTGCCAGCTCCGCTGCGAAGGCCAGCCCGAACAGGAAGCTTGCGATGGTGTCGGTGATGTCGTAGGGGACGGCCTGCGCAGCCACCGCCAGGAAGGCCGCCGGGGTGTGGCTCGCTCCGAGTGTCCACGTGTAGAGGTTCATGACCTCCTTCGCCGCGAGCGCGGAGGCCGCGCACCCGAGCGCGAGCGGGACGCGGCCGAGCCGCCCGCGGCTCACCCGCCCGACGGCGGCGCCCGCGAGACCGACCATCCCCCAGGCCGCCATCTGCCATGGCGTGTAGGGACCCTGTCCGAGCATGAAGTTCGAGACGAGCATGCCGAGCGCACCGACGGTGAAGCCGGCGAGCGGCCCGAGCGAGTAGCCCACGACGAATGTCATCGCCGTGATCGGCTTGACGTCGGGCAGCGCGGCGAACGCGTCGCGCCCGAGCGCCGCGAGCGCCGCCATCACCGCCACGACCGCCGCCATCCGCGCCGACGGCCGCCTGCGCTCGTAGGCCAGCCAGCCGAGGCCGAGCACCCCGGCGACGATCAGGAACGAGGCCACCGGCCAGCTCACGGCGCGACCCCGGGGATGAACGCCTCAGAGCACGGCGCCGCATCCGCGCGGCCGGCTGCGGGCGTGTCGGCCGCCGCGCCCGGCGCCGGACGCCGCGGGGCCGGCGCCGCCGGCGGCAGCTCGGCCGCGCGCTCGGCCAGCAGCGCCGCGCCCTGCTCCGGCAGCAGAGCCCCGCCGGCACCACCGAGGATGCGCGCCGTCTCGGTCGCGAAGTACCAGCCGCCCGCGAGCAGCTCGGCGGTGGTGCCATCGGCGATCACGCGGCCGTCGGCGAGCAGGACCGCCCGCTCGGCACACGCGGCGGCGAACTCGGGGTCGTGGGTGGCTACGATCACGGCCTGGCCCTCGCGGGCCCGGCGCCGGAGGTCCTCGGCGAGCAGCGCCTTCGCCTCGCGGTCCATGCCGCGCGTGGGCTCATCGAGCGCGAGTACGGCGGGCGCACGTTCGCTGTCGCTACCGGCTCCGGCGGGAGCGCGTTCGCTGTCACCTCCCGCCCCGGCTCCCTCGACGTCCCCGGCAGCAGCTGCCGGGGCTCCGGTGACGATCGCGAGCGCCAGGCGCTGGCGCTCGCCGCCGGAGAGGTCGCGCGGATTGCGGTCGGCCTTGTCCGCGAGGCCGACGGAGGCGAGCGCATGCCCGTCGGTCTCCTGGCCGGCTCGCTCGTGGATGAAGTAGTCACCGGGGTTCTGCAGCAGCAGCGCCACCCGCCCGGAGCTACGCACCCGACCGCGCGTGGGCGCGAGCAGGCCGGCGGCGTGGCGCAGCAGCGTGGACTTGCCGGCCCCGTTCCTGCCCATCAGGGCCACGCTCTCGCCCGGCTGGAGCCGCAGGTCGACGCCGCGCAGGATCGCCGGCCCGTCGTGGAGCTCGTGCCAGACCCCGCGCATGTCGAGCGCCGGCTCCCCGTGGCGCGAGATGCGCGTTCGGCCGCGGCCGCCGGGGAGCGGGCCTGGGGGCTGCTCCCCGGTCTGCTCCTCCGGCAGGAGCCCACCGGCGCGAAGCGTCCGGCGGGCCTGCCTCACACCCGCCGGGGCGGGATGCAGCCCGGCCAGCGCGACGAGCTTGGCGGCCGGCGTCTGCAGCGCCGGCTGGTGCACCGCAGCCCACTCCAGGAACTCCTCCGGGGTGCCGTCACAGCCCACAGCCCCGTGCTGGAGAGCGATCACCCGGTCCGCGGCGGCGAGGCAGCGCTCGAGGCGGTGCTCCGCCAGCACGATCGTTGTCTCCCACTCCTGGTTGAGCCTGCGCAGCAGGCCGATGAGCTCGTCCCCCGCGACCGGATCCAGCTGCGAGGTCGGCTCGTCCAGCAGGACGATCCTCGGCCGGCCCGCGAGGGCCGCACCGAGGGCCACGCGCTGCTTCTCACCGCCGGAGAGGTCGTGCGACGAGCGATCGAGCAGGGCGTCGATTCCAAGCGCGAGCGCCACCTCCTCCACCCCGCGCGCGACGGCGCCCGCGGGATGCCCACGGCTCTCGAGCGCCAGCGCCAGCTCGGCGCGGACCGTGCTCATCACGAGCTGGGTCTCGGGGTCCTGGAAGAGGACGCCCGCGAACGCCCCGAGCCGGGCGGGGCCGTGCACACGGGTGTCGAGTCCCGCGAGCGTGACCCTGCCGGCGAGCTGGCCGCCGTGGAAGTGCGGCACCAGACCGCAGGCGGCGCGCAGGAGCGTGGACTTGCCGTGCCCGGAGAGCGCTGCGAGCAGGCAGAACTCCCCCGGGCCGATGTCGAGCGTGACGTCGCTGAGCGCCGGGGTCCGGGCGCCGGGGTAGCGGTAGGTGAGACCCTCGATCGACAGCAGGGCGCCGCTCACGGGTCGATCCCCCGGCGGTCGGCGAACGGAAGCAGAGCCGCGAGGAAGATCGCGAGACACAGCACGAGCGTGTCCACGCCGACGGGCGCACGGACTTCGGGGTAGGCGGTGAAGCTCGCCGCGCCGCTGAGCCTGCCGAGCACCGACAGGCCGACGATCGCCACCGCAGAGACCGCGAAGGCGACGTCGTGGCGGGACCACGGACGGGTGCTCCGGGGAGCACGGCGCGCGTCGGCGAAGCCGCGCACCTCGAGCGTTGCGGCGACATCCATCGCGCGGTCGAGCGAGCCGGCCACGACGGCGCGCAGGAGTGCGATCCGGCCGGCCGTTCCGCGCGGGGGGCCGCCCGGCCGTGTCCGCTGGGCCTCGGCCAAACGCTGTGCGTCGGCGCCGAGCACGGGGATCATGCGTGTCGCCAACGACGCCGTCAGGGCCGAGCGGAACGACAGCCGGCGGAGGATCCTGAGCGTCTCGTCGGGGTCCACGGCGAGGCTCGCGAGCGTGGTGATTAGCACCAGCAGAACCACCTTGAGCGCGATCACCGCGCCGTACACCACCGCCTCGACGGTGAGGTCGCCCTGGCCGAACGGGCCGAGGTCGCCAAGCCGGGCGAACACGGTGAGCCCCTCGCGCGAGACGAGCACGTTGACGAGCACGATCGGCAGCCAGATGAACGTGGCGGCGCGCATCGAGCGACGCAGCGAGCCGCCGACGCCGGCCCCCGCACCCGCGCAGAGGACGGTGAGAAGCAGCGTGGCGAGGACCACGGGGTGGAAGAACAGCAGCGCCGCCGTGACCAGCGCGATCACCCACAGTACGCCCACGCCGGCGCGGGTGGCATGCAGCGGGCTGGCGAGGCGCCGGTAGAAGAGCAGCATCGGCCTCATGCGGTCACGATCCCACCTGCGGCAGCGCGATCGCGCCCGCCGCCGTGACCGCGACGGCGAACCGGTTCTCGAGCGTGGCCGTGTCGAACGACCGCGCGGCGAGTTCCACGCCTGCGGCGTCGGTGCCGGTGACGAGCCACACCGGAGCGTCTTCGCCGCGCCGGGTCGCCGCGATCAGCCCCGCTCCCGCCCCGAGGGTGCGCACTTGGCGTCCGTCCGGGTCGAGGACGGTGATCGTGTTCCCGGCGAGGGTCGTCAGCGCGTAGACGCCGCTCGCACGCGGCCCCTGCATGATCAGCGCCGCTTCGGGGTCGCTCTCGATGTGGGTCCAGTCGCCGACGAGCACCCGCAGCGTCTGCGGCCCTTCGCTGGAGCCTGGAGCTGAGATCGCCGCGGGTACGCCGAGCGCGAGCAGCCGCTGGTTGATCGTGCGGCACGCGTAGCCGGCCACCGATTCGCATTCCAGGCGCACCGGCAGGCGCTTGCCTTCGATGCCGTTGAGGAAGGGCTCCGGAAACGAGCCGACGACCGCGGGCACGTCCTCGGTCTGACTCCAGTCGTGCCGGTCCCACCAGATGTGATCGCCGGGAAGCACGTTCGTCGCCGCTCCGCCCTGCGGAGCCTCGATGCCGTTGACGTAGTAGAACCAGTCGACCGGCCGGCCGTCTTCCTGCCCCCCGGCGAGCCCGTCGATGCTCTGCACGAACCCGCCCGAGTAGCGGGTTTCCACCTGGTAGTTGCGCATCAGCAGGCTCATCACCGTCTCCTGCCCGCTGATCTTCGGCGCGGCCGTGGCGTGCAGCACCTGCGAGCCGAAGTCGCGGCTGACGGTGAGCTCCACGGCGGTCGGCGCCGGTCCGGCGCCGAGTCCGCAGCCTGCGAGGGCGAGCGCGCAGCCGGCCAGCAGCAGCCCGCAGGCGGCGACCGCGCCGGCCAGCCGGCCTGTCGCTCCCGCGCGCGCGTTCACCCGACCACGATCGTCACCGGGAAAGCGGGCACCATCCCGGGTCGGGTTGCAGTCAGCGCGTAGCGGCCCGGGCGCGAGGGTGCGACGAGGCTGGCGTGCCCGCGCGACGTGGTCACCGCTCGGCGGCCGCCGAGCGCGACCGTCGCCCCGGAGACGGGCACGCCACGCCCTTCGTTGTCATAGCCATAGACCGTCGCCGTGACCGTCTTGCCGGCGGTGACGGGCACCGACGCGGAGACTTCGAGCGTGCGCTGGCAGCCGCCCGCCGAGGCTTCGCACCAGAACCAGAGCACACGTTCACCGGCGCGGATCGCGCGGCCGTCGCCGCTTGGGCCCGAAGGATCCGCCGCGCCCGTGGCGCCGGCGGCGCCACCGACCTTGTACTCCCAGCCGTCCTGTCCGCGGTTGGCCTCCCCGCCGAGCGAGGCGACGAACAGCTCAGCCGAGTTCGCGGCCGACCCGCCGCAGTGGCCGTAGTCGCGCAGCGAGAAGCCAGGACCTCCCTGCGCGCGTAACGCGAGCAGAGCCGCGAGAGCCGTGCCGCCGGCGACGGAGCAGGTGCGTCCATCCACGCTGACCGCGGCGGGCCCGGCAGCGAGCAGCCGCTCGGGGGCGAGCAGCGCGCCGCCGCGGCCGACGACCATCGCCTCGACGGTCGGCGCCGGCCCGCCGGCGACGGCCACCTGGACCGCCGTCAGCGCGGCCACGAGCGCGAGCGCCGCGACGCGGCCGGCGAGACTGCGCAACGCCCGGAGCTCAGCGCACACGGAACGCAACATGGCTGACCCCGTCGACGAGCGGCGTCACATGCCCACGAGCGTCGACCGCGTCGATGTCGTATGTGTAGCTGCCGGCGGGCAGCGGCGCGGGCAGCAGGTATGTGAACGAAGCGGCCGTCCCGATCGAGAAGAACCGCGCGGTGCCGCAGTGGGCGCGCACGAACGCCGCACGCTCACCTCTGAACGCGTAGCAGCGCCGGCCGACGCGACGTTCGAGACGGATCCGGACCTCGCGCAGCGTGGCCCCGGTTACGAACGCGACGCTGCCGCGCAGCAGCCGCGGGGCGCGACGGCGGCTGTAGAGGTGGCCGTTGGCGATACCCTGGATCGAGGGCCGGTCGAGCGCCCCGGCCGTCTGCGTTGTCGTGAGCGACCCCGACGGACCGCCACCGGGCACCGACGGGACTCCGGTGGCGAGCGTGGTGCCGCACGTACCGTCGCTGCCGTTGTGGACGCACACCGCAACCCCGTTCGAGCGCACCGAGTCCCTCGCGCGTTCGGCCTTGAGCACGACAGCCCCGGCGTGCACGAGCGTCACGGTCGCGTTGCCGGCCGCGTTCGTCACGGCACCGGCGATCGGAGTGGTAGCGCCGCCGACGTCTTCTCCGATCGTCGCTTCGGCCAACGGGGAGCCGCTCTGCGCGTCGGCCACATGAACGGTGAACGGCGTTCCGGCGGATGCCGCGCCCGGGCCGGAGAGCAGCAGCAGGTGGCTGAGGTTGAAGTAGTTGTACGCCCAGAGCACTTCGCTGCCGGGCACGAGCGCGATCTGGCAACCGCCGACGGGCGCGGTCGTGTAGTTGACGGCGAAGCCCCACGCGTCGAAGGGCGCCACCGAGAGGTTGGCGTCGGGGCCAACCTGGGTCACGAGGAAGTCACCCGGGGTCCCGCCGTCTTTTTCGTTGCCGAACCATTCCGCGTCGAAGGCCAGCCCGCTCGCCAGTGCAGCGGTCCGCAGAGCCGTCGTGGGCGTCCCCGAGACGGGCCCGCCGTTGGCGAATTCGGATTCGTAGGAGCCGTTTTCGGCGTAATCGCAGGGGTGCGGGGCGGGGCTGGATCGCGTTTCGAAGTTGGTGCCTTCAGTGGTCACCGGACCTTCATAGAGCGTCGAGGTCGAACCCTCGACACGGAGCTCGACGGTGATCGGCGCGGCGGCGGCCACTGCGGTGAGACATGGCACGCCCTGAAGCGCGCCTGCGAGCAGGAGGGCGGCGCCGAGCGCCAGCTTGGAGCGAGTCGATCCAGACATGAGCCAACCCCTTTCCACGAGGGTCTTGTGGGCTTTGGTCGGAGGCAGGTCTCCTGGCTCCCGGGCCAACCCCTCCGCGCCTTCCCGATCCGCCGTCGGGCGGATCAGTGGCTGTGCGCTTGCGGCACACCACGGTGGGCGTCCCCGGTCACAGTGGCGGGTCCGCGCCGGACTCTCACCGGCTTCCCTTCGCCACCGACCTATGAACCAGCTGATCCTACTCCACCGCGAGACCGGCCGGCGCGTGTCCAGCCGTGAACCGGCGCGCCAGCGGCGCTCCGCGTCAGCCTCGGGCCAGCTCGCCGAGGTCGGCGTCGAGATCGCCGAGCGCCGCCAACTGATCCTGCTCGAGCGGAGCGCCCGCGGAGATGAGGCGCCGCGCCGCCTCGAGGTCGTCCGAGCGCCCAAACGTGAGGGCCGCCCTGACCTGTGCGTCCTCGAGGTACCAGGTGGTGAAGCTTCCCTCCTCGTAGGACCCGCGCAGGATTTCGCGATCCCACGCAGAGGCGGGTCCCACGTACTCGAGTTCGCCCCAGTCGGCGAACACCGAGAAGAAGTACGGGACGACCTCGTGCGGTACATCTCTTCCGAGCATGTTCAGCGCGACTGTCCTGCCGTGGTTGAAGGCCACGTCCCAGTGCTCGATCCGCACCCGGGCGCCGCCGTGGACGACCGACTCGTACTCGCAGATGTCACCCGCCGCGAAAACGCCGGGGACCGAGCTCTCCAAGCGCGAGCTACAGAGCACCCCCCCACGCTCGCCCATCGCCAGGCCCGCCCGCTGTGCGAGCTGTACGTCCGGGGTCACGCCGGCGCCGATCACTACCGCGTCGGCCGGCAGCTCGAGCCCGCCGCGCGTGATCACCCGCGCCACGCGCGCGCCGTCCCTCTCCCCGTCGGCCTCGAACCGCTCGAGCTCGTCCGTGCCGTGGACCGTCACGCCGTGGGATTCGAGCAGATCCTGGAAGAAGCGCCCTGCGTGCTCGCCGAAGGTCCGCTCGAGCGTGAGTTCCTCCTGCATCACGATCGTGCAGTGCTTCCCGGTCGCCGTCAGCGATGCGGCCACCTCACACCCGATGTAGGAACCGCCGATCAGGACGATCTCCTCCGCGTCCTTCACCCCCGCGCGGATCGCTTCGGCGTTGCCGAGCGTGCGCAGATAGTGGATCTGCTCGAGCTCGCAGCCCTCGACGTTCAGCCGCCGCACGTTCGCGCCGGTGGCGATCAGCGCGCTCTCGAACTCGACCACCTCCTTGGTCGAGAGCTTAGCCGTGCGCGCCTGGAGGTCGAGCGCGGTCACGCTCGTGCGCGTGAGCAGCTCGATGTTCTGCTCCTGCCACCAGTCGTTCGGCCGGAAGAAGGCCTCCTCGCGATCCTCCTTGCCCTGCAGATAGCCCTTGGAGCAGTCCGGGCGGTTGTAGGGGGGGTCCGGCTCGCGACCGACCAGCAGCACCTCGCCCGAGGCACCCTCCTCGCGAAGCCAGCGCGCGCAGTTGGCCGATGCGAGTCCTCCGCCGATGAGCAGGTGATCGACCTTGCGCGGGGCCATCGCTGCCACCTTACAGCCCGGGCGGATGCCTCACCGACCAGTGCGCCCACGTGGGTATGCGATCGAGGATCCGCCAGCGCGGGCCGTCCTGGAAGCGGTTGGGTCCGATGTCGGTGCCGTCGTGGCTGGTGTCGAGCCTGAGGCCGGCGATGACCATGAAGACGTGCGGCGTCGGGGCGTCCGCCGCGTAGATCGTCACCCACCTCCCCGGGCCGGAGGCTCCCCAACGCACGTAGTCCTGGGCGAGGGGGTTCTCCCTGATGATTTCCGCGATCGTGCGTATCCCCGCCCTATAGAGCACGTAGTTGACCGTGCTCGAGCAGTCCTCTTCGGAGACCCCGAGCGGGTCCGGGTGCCCGCCGGGGCCGTAGGCGAGCCCCTGCAGCTCATTGCCGGCCACGACCATCGCCTGAACCACCGCCGGCGCGCCCGCCGGCACCATCGCGAGATGGCCGTCGGTGGGTGACAGCAGCGCCCGGTCTCCCGCGATGAACCGCACCGGCGTGGTGGTCCGCTCGGCCAGTGAGACGTCCGCGCCGTCGTCCGCGGCGGTCTCGATCTGGACCGGTTCCCGAACGAGCTCAGGAGCGCGGTACAGCGCTGCCCAGTGCTCCACCTCGGCGACGTACCAGGCCGCGTGGTTGTAGCTGAGCAGTGCTCTGCCCACATCACCTGGGGCACCCGACGCGCGAAGATAGTTGGCGGCCGAGTAGATCGCGTCGGCCGGGTCCCAGCGGTCGATCCGGCCGTCGCCATCACCGTCCACCCCATAGCGAGCCCAGGTTGCCGCGATGAACTGCATCGGACCACCTGCCCCGGCGGCGTTGACGACACCCTCTTTCGTGCAGGAAGGGTCGGGGTCGCGCCCATGGTCGCACTCGACCCTTCCGATTCCCGCGAGGATCGCCCAGTCGATCCCATAGCGGCGCGCGGCGGCCATGTACAGGGTGAGATAGAGCGGTGGGATTTCCGCTTCGGCCAACGGCGAGACGCCCTCGTGCGCCGCCTCCGTGACGACCTGGGCGCCCTGCACGCCGGCAAGTGCGCCGATCAGCACCGCGACCGTACACATGGCCGCTGCGAGCGCCAGCGCCGCGGCACAGCGAGCGCGGACTGCGGGCCGGCGAATCGGCTCCGCGTGAGGCTCAATCACGCCCGATGCCGAGCTGTCGTTTGCGCCTCGCCGCCACCTCGCGTGCGTCTCGCATCACGCCGGACTCCGCTGGCGCCGGTCCTCGACCCTCCGATCCTCGCCCTGCCGGTCCTTGCCCTGCCGGTCCCACGCGCTCGGCGGGGTGACGCTCGCGGCGCGAGCCCGGCATGCGCTGCCCCTGTTCGTGCATCCGCCTCCAGATCGCGGTATCGAGGTCGCGCTCGGCCGTCCGCTGCTCGCGCCGCCGTGCCGCGGAGCCCGGCTCCTCGACGGCGCCCCGCCCGGCCGATCCGAGCGCCCGGCGCAACGCGAGCTCACGGTCGATCTCCAAGCGCGCGGCACGTCGCTCGCCGGGAGCGAGCCGCTCGTATTCGGCATGCGTGAGACCCACGAGCCCGGCGAGCGCGGGGTAATCGCGGCGAGACGCAACACCGGGCCCGCGCGGGCGCCCCGCAGCGGGAAGGTTCGCCTGCTCGTCGAGGAAGCGTGCCCGCTCGGCCTGCCGCTCGTGCGCACCTGTGCGACCCCCTGGGCGCATCTCCCGCTCGGCCTCGCGCGAGGCTCGCCGTGCATCCGCCAGCTCCGCCTGCCGGCGCGCGACGTCCGTTTCGATCCGCGCCCCGCGATCGGCCAGTTCGTGCGCGCGGCGTCGATCACCGCCGGCCACGGCCCTACCGTGCTCGGCGCGCACGCGCGCCAGTTGGGCTCGTCGAGCCGTCAGTCGCGTCTGCAGATGCGGCGCGCTGCCGAGCAGGGCGCCAGCCTGACGACGTTCGTGGTCGAGGGTGCGCCGCGCCTGTGCATCCAGTCCGGCCCGCGCCTGCTGCTGCCGCAGACGCTCGCGACGCCGGCGCCGCTCCACCGGTGGGGCCTGGCCGAAGATCCTCCGGCTCGCCCAGCGCCCTGCCCCAAGAGCTTTGCGCGGGGGATCCAGCACCTCCTTCACCCGACGCGCCAGCGGCCGGCGTTCCTGCCGAGACCCGCTGGGACCGCCCGACGTCACCGCGAGCGTCTGATGGCGGCGCGCGAACCCACCCCACCAGAAAGTCGACATCAGCAGCCACTGGGTCCACCATCCGAGCGGGGTGAGCTCGGAGAGAACGGCCTCCACGGCCAGCACGACGCCGAGCAGAAAGGCGAACAGCAGCTTCGCGAAGACCGCCCCCAGCAGCTGGGCCAGCCACCGGCGGAACAGCGCCCGGCCGCTCTCGCCGAACGCCGGGGCCAGGACCATCCCCGGCGCGAGCAGCAGGAACAGAAGGCTGAACAAGGCCGCCGTGAGCAGGCGCAACGCGATGAACCCGAGCAGCAACAGCATGCCCAGCAGGCCTCCGCCGATCAGCAGCAGCCCTCCCATCCGCGGCCACGTGCCGTCGTTCGTGCGGAACTCGGCCTCGGCGGCGTCGGCGCCGTGGCAGTTCGTCGCTTCCGCGCTCGCGCAGATGGTTCTCAGCAGGGAGCCCTGTTCGTTGATCGAATTGCGGGCCGGCCCGTTCGCGGGGAGAGCGAGGAAGACCGAGCCGTTGCTGCGCGCTTCGCGCAGCAACTGCGCGCTGTGCTCGAGCGCCTTCGCCGGAGCGCCACGCGCCGCGCAGGCCGGCGCGCTTCCGCGGCAGCCGGCCAGCCGCAGCTCGCCCGCCGCGATCCTCAGGCCTGCGGCCCGCAGGCGTGGATCGATCCGGCGCGGATCACGACACCAGCCGACGTTCCCGAACTCCAGGTAGCACCAGGGCGCTTCGATCGCCGCGGCGAATACCGCATCCATGCTTTCCCCCAGCGTCCTACCCGGACTTTCCGGCGTCCCGCGCGCCGCCACGCCGAGCGTGCCGAGGCCCGCCTGGTTCGACCATTCCCCGAGGGCGCCAACGGTCCCGGATGGATCGGCGATGACCCAGAGGCCCCCCGCCATCATCGCCGCCATCAGCAGCGCCTGCCCCAGTGTCTCACCCACGCGACGGCGGACGAGGCCGTTGTAGAGGGCGAGCACCGACGCCACCGCGAAAGCGATCGTCAGCCATGGATAGGTGAAGGCCGCCTGCATCTGGTGCAGGCCCCTGCCGAGCCCCCCGGCGGCCGCCCCGTCGAGCAGGTCGATCGTGAAGCTCCACTCGAGCATCACGATGAGCGCGTGCACGGCCCACACCAGCCCCATCCACAGCGGTGTCACGAGCACGTCCTGGACGGCGCTGAGCAGTCCGCCCGAGCTCAGTCCGAGCACTCCGGTGTCGATGTGCACGTCGATCCCGTAGTCCCCGGTGGGTGCGGGTGCGGCGACGAACCCGGATGTTTCGCAATGGCTCCTGCTCGACGCCGACATTTCGCCCTCGCCGAGCGCTCCGCTGCAGAGCGGGCTGTCGAGCCCGTTGCTCACGAGCGGGTCCTCTTCGCCCTGGGGGACTCTCGGTGCTTCTTCTTCGGCGCCGCCGGCGCTCACGCCGCCGGTTCCGCTAAGCAGCGGCGGACCGCTCGGCGCGGTCGCTCCCACCGGCCCCGGACCGGCCGTCGACGCGGCTCCTCGGCCGCCCACCCCCGCGGCGGGCCGGCGAGCGCCGTGCAGGGGAGCGGCGGTCGCACCCACGCAGTTGCCGACGGCAGCCACGACGACGGTGAGCGCGAGCGCCCGCCGCCTCCAGGTCACGTGCGCGGGGGCGTGGTGGAGAAGGCCTGCAGCAGCCCGGGCAACACCACGTCCACCTGCATCGCCTCCACCCGCCCGCGATGATCGCGGAACAGGCATCTGCCCGCCTCGAGCTCCAGCAGGCTCCGGCGCAGCCGCGGATTCTCGCCGTCGAGTCCGAGCAGGGTCAGTGCCCTCGCCGCTTCGGCATCCGAGCGCATCCCGAACACGAACGTCGCGCCGATCAGATTCTCCAGCGATTCGCGCTCACCCACCAGCGCATCGGTGACGAGCTGGGTGCTGATGATCGGCACGGCCAGCTCGGAGCGCCCCATGCGCTGCAGAGAGCTCAGGAGGGTCCTCCCCACGGGATCTCCGAGCAGACGCCAGCCCTCATCGAAGGAGAACAGCTTCAGACGTGCCCGCTCGATGCTCATCAGGTGCAGCGCGAACATCGCGATCAGGCGAACGATCTGCTCGCCCACCCGTTCGGCCTGGGAGTACTCGGAACGCCGCATTCCCGGTTCCGGCGCGGGGAGGTCACGTATCGGCAGGTAGGTCACCTGCCGCTGGCCGAGCGGAGGCAGCGTCACATCGGGATCCGCGAACCCGAGCTGGGTGAGCCCTGAGCGCGCATACACCTCGAGCGCAGCGCCGACCTGCGCCTGTGTCTCATCGCCATCAAGGAGCGCGCGCACCACCTCGAGGCATGTCGGCTTCCGAGAACGCGCGATCACGCGGTCTACCGCTCCCACCACCGCCGTCTCCCAACTCGGCTCGGCTCTGCTCGGGAGCAGATCCCGCAGGAACGAGACGGTTGCGTCCTGGCGCAGGTGGTCCGGCGCGACCCTCAGCGGGTCGAGCACGCCCCGTAACCCGGGATCGGGGCGGAGCGTCACGCACTCGACGTGGGGAGCGACCTCCTCGAGCAGATGAAAGCGGTGATCCCCCTTGGGGTCGCAGTCGATGACCCGCGCACCCTGTAGGAAGCCCTCGTACTTGAGCTTCTGTGCCAGCGTCGTCTTGCCGGACCCGAGCGCCCCCACACTGAGGATCGTGGTGTTGCGATCGCTGTCGGAACCCTCCCTCAGGTTGAAGCTGATCGGATGCCTCGAGCCCGACAGCGTATGACCGAGGTAGAAGCCACCGCGGGAGCCCGCGGTGTATGTGGCGGTCGGCATCATCGCGGCCACCTGCTCGGTCGTGAGCATGTCGTCATAGCCGGTCACCCTCGTTCGCTGTGCGGGCAGGTGCTGGAGGAACAGGTGCATCTGGTCGCCGAGCGGGCGATGGAGGACGATCTCGCCGTAGGCCCGGCGGCACGCCTCGACACGGCGCTCGAGCTGCTCCTCGCTGGCGCCCGCAACGGCTATCGCGAGCGTCGCCCGCAGCAGAGGCGGCCTGCTCGACGACTGCAGGTAGGCGAGCAGGTCGCGCGCCTCCTGCGTCCGCTCATAGCCGAGGTCGCTCACACCCTGGTCGCCATCGGACTCGGCTCGCACAATCTGGTCGGCGTCCTGGATCTTCCTGCGGGCGATCCTCAGCGCCAGCTCATTCGGCAGGTACCTCGCGTTGAGCGAGAGATCGATGCCGAACGGGAGTGCTTCGGGCGCGGTGAACATCAACTCCGCGCGTGCGCTCGGGAACTCCAGGCGTTCGGGCAAAGCGCCCATCACCAGGTGCACCTGGAGGCTGACACCGAGCTCCGACTCAATCCGCAGGCTGCGGCCGCGGTGCTCGACGTACCCGTCAGCCCAGCGCATCACGTCGCCCTCCAGCGGCGCGAGGACCGCCTCTCCGTTTCGCTCGAAAACGAGGGCGCTCGGTTCGTGCAGGCCGTCGATGACTGGTTCGCCGAGCCCGCGACAGTACGCTCGCCGGACGAGCCATTGGAGCTCGGCCCCGCGCGCCGGCCTTACCGGGAGATAGTCGGCCAGGCACGCGTGGACCTCGTCCGCCCGGACGCGCGCACGCTCCAGCTCCGCAACGGGAAGAACCGATCGCGTGCCGAGCGAGAGCGTCCGTGTCAGCCGGCGACGCCACTCCCGAGGAGGCTCAGCAATCGTTCGCGACACGTAGGATGCGACGTCGCGCTCCGGTTCGCTGAGGCTCACGATCAGGTACACGGCCGGGCGCGCGCGGCCGACTTCGCCCAGGCGCCTGCCCTGCGCCTCGAGGTAGCGTGAGAGCGCACGCTCGTGTCGCGGCGCGCCCGTGCCGGGCTCTCGCTCCCCGTCGGGCTCCCGTGGGCCGCGATTCTCGCCGGAGCTCCGGCAGACCCGCACGATCTGCACGTCCGCCTCGACGGCCTCCAGCGCCCCGACGAGCCCGAGGAAGCGGGCCCGCTTGGCTTCCTCGCTCAGCCAGGCATAAGAGGCCGCTCTCAACGCGAAGCATGCCCACACGTCCTCGAGGCCAGCGGCAAACGCGCAGTTGCCGTATACGAAGGCGAGCGGCGGCCTCAAGCGCTGCCCTCGCCGTTCCTCGGGCGAGGACTGATCAGCACGCGCGCGCCCGGCGCGATCGCGATCGCCTGGCGCCGGCGCAGCACGGCGGCCCGGGGCCGTTCACTTACGACGAGCAGGGGCCTCGGCCCGAACGGCCACATCCCTGCGCCGACCAGCTCGAGTCGACGAGCCTTCGACCTGAGCTCCCGGTCGTGCTCGACGGCGAGCAGCAGGGCGCCCGGCCCGGTGTAGAGCATTCCCCTCATGCGCCGGTCCGAGCCATCGGGTAGCAGCAGGAGCTCCTGCGGATGCCAGGCTCGATCCTCCGCCGTGCAGCGGCGGACGCCCACCATGCGACGACCCGAGCACGTGTAGCGCAGCAGGGCGAGTGCCGCGGTGTGCGACGGCCTGCCCTCGATGCGGATCGCCGCGAGCACGGCCGCGACCGCGGCCGGGGCCGCGAGGTACGGCAGGAACCAGGGCAGGGCCGCGAGCAGCGCTCCGGCGAGCGGCACGCGCCCGACGAGCGCACATGCCGTGAGGGTCACCAGGAAGTACACGACACCTCGAACCGGCACGCCGCCCGGATTCAGCCGAAGCTGATCGATGCGGTAGATGCGGCGTTCCAGATCGAACACCCTTCGATAGGAGCGGACCTCCATCGCTAGGAGCCCCCGAACAGCGACGCGACCGTGTCGCGTAGCAGGCTCACGCCGGTCGGGGTCGCGAGCAGCACCGAGACGATCCCTACCGCGAACACCCCTGCTGCCTCCCTGAAGTCGCGGCGGAACGCCAGGACGGTCGCCGCCACGGCGAAGGCCAGCCCGATCAGGCTCATCGCCACCGCGCGACCCGTTTCGCCGGCCCGGGCAGCGGCCGATTCGAGCAGGCTCGCGCCATGTTCGGTCGGCACCGCGGATGGCGGCCCCGCCCCGCCCGCGGCCACCGCCGCCCGCGCTCCCGGAGCCGCCGTGGCGGCTCCGGCGGCGCCGAGAAGGAGGACTGTCAACAAACGCGCCACACGGATCCTCATCGCGACTCCTTCGTTCGATCGCTCCATTGGGTCATGTATCCGGGTCCATCTGCACCGCCGTGATCTCCCAGCGGCCCTGTTCGCGACTCACATCGAGTTCGTAGGCCAGCAGGTACTGCGTGCCACGCCCGTCGGCCGCGTGCACAACCGCGAGTACCGAGTCGGCGCCCTCTGCCCAGTCGAGCCGCTGTATGGACTCGAGCGTCAGTGGCAGGCCCGGTGGCGACACGTGCGCGTCGCTGCTCAGATCCGCGGCAAGCTCGTCCGGCGCGTCCGCAAGGTAGTTGCGCAGGGCGCGGCTCACGACTGTCTCGAGTGCCGGTTCGGTCACTTCGTCCCCGTGGGGCCCGATCACCGCCGGTCCGCTCGCGGGCGGACCGACGAAGGCGGGATAGCCGGTGAGCGCCAGCGAGCCACCTGTCTCGCGCACGACGCCGACGGTCAGGTAGAGCAGACCCGCCGTGTCCGTCTGCGCAGCCACCGTGTAGACGTGCACACCCTGCTCGGGCTCGCGCGCCTGGACGACGTCCACCCAGGTCACAGTCTGCTCGCCGGCCTGCGGGAGCACCAGGCCCGCGCCGGGTTCCATCCCCGGCCCGACGAAGCTCGCGAGCGAGTGCATGCTCCCCTGGGGATCGGCAGCGTTCCACGTGAGATAGCGGCGCGCGAACAGCGCTGCGAACGCTTCGGCACCGCGATCGGCGCCTTCGAAGCTGGGACGGACCGCGCTCACCGCCGACGGGCGAGGAGGCGCGATCGCGAATCGCGCCGATGCCGCCAAGCCGGCAACGGCGAGCGCGTAGAGGAGGTACCGTGACGCTGCCCACGCCGCGCGGATGCGCCACAGCGGCCGTCTCGTGATCCGGACCCGCGCATTCGACCGAATCGAACTCATCGCTCGAAGCCGAACTCCGCCTCGCCCTTTGATCCGCCTTCACCGGCCGGTCCGCCCCCCGCAGCCGTCCTCGATCCTTTAAGTCCGTCAGCAGCGGGTTGCTGCCTTCTCCGAGGAGGGCGGGGCGGGACACGTCCAGCGGCGGTCATTCCGGCTGGTGGCGTGTCGAACCGGGATCCGCCGGCTCTCCCCCCGCCGCCGATCCCCGGGGCCGGCGCGAGGATCCTTCGCCGCGCGAACGCTGCTCTCCCGGAACTCTGCCCGGCGCCCGGAGTCCGGATCACTGCGGGCCGCCGGACGGGCCCACGCGCCAACGCGCGCAGCGCCGCGACCGTGACGAGCCCGATCACCGCACCCGCCACCGCCGCCAGGAGGCTGGCCGCGACGATCCGTGCCGGTCGCGGACCCGCGGGACGGGCCGAGGGCGGCCGCAGCGGCTCGCCGACGGCGGACTCCGCGAGAAACTCGTCCTCCTCGTACACGTGGTAGACCGCACGCGGCTGGCGCCGGAGGAGGGTCATCCCCGGACCCTTCGCCGGCCCGCGCGGGCGGCCGGGAACCGGAGAGGGGAGAGCTCCTGTTCCCGGCCACGTGCGCTCTCTTGGGCACGGCGGCCGGCTCGTCTCGTGGAGCCATCGCCGAAGGCCCTCGGGATCCGCCTATGAGTGGGTGGTGAGGTCGTGGTCATAGACAGTTCCCTGCCTGCACCTCCGACGGCCGGCGCTTGCCCGGGACAGCCACACCGGGCGCGCCCTGGCCGATTCAGCACGGCTGCGGTTCGCCCTTGAAGGGCCCCCGGGGTAACGAGCGGTGGGAATGGACCTAAGACAGCCCCTCCGAAAGGGTCGGCACGAGCACGACCATCACGATGCAGTCGGTTCCGGCGACGCTCGGCTTCACCAGGTGGGAGCGCAGCGCCAGATCCGGGGACCACGCACGGCCCAGGGCCGTTGCCCTCGACGCGGGCGGCCGGAGCCGGGAGTGGGTAGCTCTCCCGGGGCTCCGGCCGCTTGCGCGCGGATGGGCTCGCCGCGCGGTCGTCGGTCTGACCGACCGCCGGCGGCCCGGGGTGCCGCCCGCGGGTGGGGGACGAATCGCTCACGGGCGGGGGCCCCTGTCCCTCTCCGACCCACCTCCCTCGGGCGGGACGCGCGGCCCCGCGCCCGAGTGCCCGCCGCCGGCGCGCCTGTCCGGTTCATTCGACCGGCCGAGCGAGCCCGTGCCGTGTTCCTCGAGAGCCATCAACCACCGCAGGCGGGCACGGGCGCGCTGGGCGACCTTGCGGTACTTCTCTGCCGACCAGCCGTAGCGGCGACAGAACTCGCCGGCGCTGACCTGTCCCACCTGCGCGGCCAGCGCCAGCCGCTGGTCCTCGGTCAGCTGCCGCGCGAGCAGGCGCACCTGCCGCAGCTGCTGGCGCAGCATCACGAGCTCCTCGAGCTCGGCGCGCGCGTCCGCCACCCCCTCCCGTCGTCACCGACCCCGCCAGCCTCGCCGAGCGGGGAGGCGCCCTCCAGGGCCGCCTGGATCGGGCTTCGCCCCGACAGCGCGCGGCGCCGGTCGAGGATGCGCGAGAGAAACCGTTGCTCGATGACGTGCGCGACATGCGTCCGGCTGGCGAACCGCGCACCGCTCCGCGCACGCACCACGAGCTCGAGCGTGGCCTGGCTGTAGCAGTCCTCGAGATCCTCCCGGCGCAGCCTGTAGCGATGCGCGCGAAGGAGGAGCTCGCGCCTGGCGCTCGCCACGACCGCCACCTCCTGCGCGGGGTCGGGCGGCCGGCCGGCCCCGCCGGCCTGCGGCCAGAGCGCGCCCACGATTCGTGTTCGGTGCTCGTTTGAGGTAGACACATGAGGATGTCGAGCCCCGTTCCGCCACCACCCCCCCGTCCGCTCGCCCGCCCCCGTTGGCGGCCCGCGTGCGACCTCGCCGACGAACGCGCGCGGCGGGGTGCGGGCCCGTCGGCGCTCGTACGGCCATGAGCGTCGAGGACCTCCTGCGCGGGCTCGACCAGCGTCAGCAGAAGAGCCGGCGGATCGGCTTCGTGGCGGCGGTGTTCAAGAAGTTCGGCGACGACCAGGCCGGGCAGCTCGCGGCGCTGATCTCCTACTACGCCTTCGTGTCGCTGTTCCCGCTGCTGCTCGTGTTCGTCACGATCCTCGGGTTCGTCCTGCAGGGTGATCCCGACGAGCAGAAGAAGATCCTCGACGGCACGCTCGGGCAGGTGCCGATCATCCGCGACCAGCTCCAGCTGCACTCGCTCACGGGCAGCACCGCCGCGCTCGTGATCGGCATCGTGCTCGCGCTGCTGGCGGGCATGGGCATCACCAACGCCACGCAGAACGCGCTCAATCGCATCTGGGCCGTGCCGCACAAGCGGCGTCCGGACTTCTTCCACGCCCGTGTGCGCAGCCTCGGCATGCTCGGCATCCTGGGCACGCTCAGCATCGTCTCCGCGGTCGTCGGCGGCTTCGTCGGGTCCTCGAGTCATCCCGCGTTCACGGTGGTGGCCGGCGTGGTGATCGCCTTCGCCTTCAACCTCGCGCTGTTCATGATCGCGTTCAAACTGCTCACCGCGATGGATCTCTCCTGGCGGGAGCTGCTGCCCGGGGTGATCACCGCGGCCGTGTTCTGGCAGCTGCTCCAGCACCTCGGCGGCTACTACGTCGACCACCAGCTCAAACGGCTCAGCCCTCTCTACGGGGTCTTCGCGCTGGTGCTCGGCCTGCTCGCCTGGCTGTACCTCGGCGCGCAGCTCACGATCTTCGCAGCCGAGGTGAACGTGGTCCTGCGCCGCCGGCTCTGGCCACGCAGCTTCTTCGCGCCCCTGCTCGACGCCGACAAGCGCGCTCTGACCTCCGCCGCGGAGGCGCAGGAGCGCGTCGAGGCGCAGAACGTCGAGGTCAGCTTCGACGAGCCCGACTGACCCTGCCGGGCTCGCACCAGCCCGCCGGGAGGCCGGCCACACCCGCCGGACTGCGGGGCCGCGCGCGCCGTTGCCTCCCGTCGAATGCCCGCTCTTCGGCTCTGCGCTGCCGTTTTTCGGGATCACCCAGGAGTACTTGCGCCCGCAACCAACGCTCGCTATACTAACTATACTTTTGTAAGCTCATATGGAGCCGTCACCTATGCCCACCCCCGCAGAGCACCCCAGCTTCCACCCCTCCGAGCCCGGCCTCAGGCTGCGGCTCATCCCCCTGGACGACACCGTCGTCTTCCCCAGCATGGGGATCACGCTCACGGTGGACGTGGGCGAGGACGAGCGCGTCGTGCTCGTGCCGCGCCACGAGAACGAGTTCCTCGAGGTCGGCACGATCGCCGAGGTCTCCGAGCAGATCCGCCTGCCCGGCGGTGGCCGTGCGGTCGCCCTCTCGGGCCTCCACCGCGCGCTCATAGGCGCGGCTCAGACCGGCCCCTCGGGCGAGCTGCGTGTGGAGGTCGACGAGCGGCCCGACGACACCCCCGTCGACCGCGAGACGCGCGAGCTCGAGCGCGAGTACCGCGCGACCGTCGAGGAGATCCTCGAGCTGCGCGGAGACGACGGGCGGATCGCCGCGTTCCTGCGCGCGATCGCCGAGCCTGGGGCGCTGGCCGACTCGGCCGGCTACTCCCCCACCATCTCCTACGACCAGAAGGTCGAGCTGCTGCGCACGCTCGATGTCACCGAGCGCCTGCAGCTGGCCGTCAGCCTGCAGCGGGAGAGCCTGGCCGAGCTCCAGGTCCGCAAGCGCATCCGCGAGGACGTCCAGGAGGGCGCCGAGAAGCAGCAGCGCGACTACTTCCTGCGCAAGCAGATGGACTCCATCCGCAAGGAGCTGGGTGAGGACGACGCCTCGGTCGCGGAGGAGTACCGCGCCAAGATCGACGAGGCCGACATGCCCGAGGACGTCAAGGAGCAGGCCCTCAAGGAGCTCGCCCGCCTGGAGCGGATGGGCGAGCAGACCGGCGAGTCGAGCATGATCCGCACCTACCTCGACTGGCTGATCGCTGTGCCGTGGGGCAAGCGCTCGGAGGAGCACCTGGACCCCGTCGCGGCGCGTGCCGTGCTCGACGCCGACCACGCCGGCCTGGAGGACGTCAAGGACCGCGTCACCGAGTACCTCGCCGTGCGCAAGCTGCGCCAGGACCGCGGCATCGAGGCCGACCCGAAGTCGGGCGCGATCCTCACCCTGATCGGGCCTCCCGGGACCGGCAAGACCTCGATCGGCGAGTCGATCGCCCGCGCCACCGGCCGGGAGTTCGTGCGCATGTCGCTCGGCGGCGTGCGTGACGAGGCCGAGATCCGCGGGCACCGGCGCACCTACATCGGCGCGCTCCCCGGGCGCCTGGTGAGGGCGCTGCGCGACGCTGGCACGATGAACCCCGTGATCCTGCTCGACGAGGTCGACAAGGTCGGCGCGGACTGGCGCGGAGACCCCTCCGCGGCGCTGCTCGAGGTGCTCGACCCCGCCCAGAACCACTCCTTCCGCGACCACTACCTGGACGTCGAGCTCGACCTCAGCCAGGTCATGTTCCTGGCCACCGCAAACGTGGCCGACACGATCCCCGGGCCGCTGCTCGACCGCATGGAGGTGATCCGCTTCGACGGCTACACCTCCGAGGAGAAGCTCGCCATCGCCAAGGGCTACCTGTGGCCGCGCCAGCGCGCGCGCAACGGGCTGCGCGAGGACGAGGTCGAGGTCTCCGACGAGGTCCTGCGCACGATCATCTCCGAGTACACGCGCGAGGCGGGCGTCCGCACGCTCGAGCGCAGCCTCGGCACCGTGCTGCGCAAGACGGCCACGCGAATCGCCTCGAGCATCAGCGGCGAGACCCCGCCCGAGCCCTCCGGCGATGGCGAGGCCGAGCCGTCCGGCGCGAAGGCCAGGGCGGCCGCCAAGGCAGGGCAGGCGGCCGAGGGCAAGGCCGCGAAGAAGGCCAAGGTCGCCAAGCCGGCCAAGGCGAAGGCCGCCGCCAGGACCCCGGTGAAGATCGACCTGGAGACCGTGCGCGACGCGCTCGGGCGCCAGAAGTTCTTCCAGGAGTCGGCCGCGCGAACCGCCACCCCCGGGGTTGCAACCGGCCTCGCCGTCACGGGCGCGGGCGGGGACGTCCTGTTCGTGGAGGCCACCGCCATGAAGAGCGGCTCGCACGGCAGCTCGCTCGTCCTCACCGGCCAGCTCGGCGACGTCATGAAGGAGTCGGCCCAGATCGCCCTCTCCTACGTGCGCGGTCACGCCGAGGAGCTCGGAATCGACGAGCACGCCTTCGAGAAGGTCGAGTTCCACGTGCACGTGCCCGCCGGAGCGATCCCCAAGGACGGCCCGAGCGCGGGCGTCACGATGGTCACCGCGCTCGCCTCGCTGCTGTCAGGGCGACCGGTCAAGCACACCGTCGGCATGACCGGCGAGGTCACGCTGCAGGGCCGGGTGCTGCCGATCGGCGGCCTCAAGCAGAAGGTGCTCGCGGCCCACGCCGCCGGCCTCACCGACGTGATCCTGCCCGAGCGCAACCGGGGCGACCTGGACGACATCCCGGAGGAGGTCCGCGAGCAGATGACCTTCCACCCCGTGATGACGGTCCAGGAGGTCCTCGACCGCGCGCTGGAGCCGGCTCGCAATGTCGCGTCCGTCTCGTAGATGCGCGCCGGTGCCCGTGGAGGTCCGCGAGACTGCGGACCTCCTCGAGCGGCGCTGGCAGCTCTCCATCATCTACGCCGCCCTCACCGGCGCGCTCCGCTTCAGCGAGTTCGCCGACGCCGTCGCCGGGATCTCCCCGCGGATGCTCTCCGAGCGCCTGCGTGACCTCGAGGCCGCCGGCCTGGTGCAGCGCGCCGTCATCCCCTCGAGCCCGCCCACCGTCGAGTACCGACTCACCGAGCGCGGCCGGCGGCTCGGGCCGATCATCGACGCGATGCGCGAGTACGCGCGCGAGGGCTTTTAGAGGATTGCGTCCACGGCGGTTTGCCGTTCTCCGGAGGTGCGGATCGCCGAGCCGCCCAAGGACGCAGCCCGAAGGCCCTTCCGGCGCCAGGGTCGAGGGCGAGGACGCCGGCCGGCGAAGGCCGGACGTGCCATCCGGCCGTGCACGGACGTGGAATCGATCATCTATGCGGGCCTGGATCAACTCGCCGCTGCGCGCTCCCGCCGAGCGAGCTCGGCGGGATACCGCTCGATGAGATCGCGGCCCGTGCCCACCAGCTGTCCCGTCGGGCACTCCTCCGCGGCGACGATGCCCCGGGGGTTGCGCACGCCGATCGCGCCGATCGCGCCCCCGAGCGCCAGCAGCCCGGCCGCGATCGCCATGCCCACGTGGAAGCTGTGCAGCGAGGCGGCTTCCGCGGCCCCGCTCAGCGCCCGCGCCTGGCGCGGCGGCAGGCCCGTGGTGTCAGGACGCCCCAGGGGCAGGAGCTTCGCCTGCGCCGCCGCCGCCCGCGCGGCCGGCCCGAGCCGTACCCCGGCCAGACGGCGGTCGAGCTCCGCCGCGAACGAGCCCGCCACGGCCGCGCCCACCGCGGCGGTGGCCATCAGGCCCGCCACCCGTGCGATCGCGTTGTTCACACCCGAGGCGATCCCCGCGTCGGACTTCGTCGCGTCGGCGAGCACCGCCGCCGTGAGCGGCGCCACCGTCATCGACAGGCCGAGGCCGAACAGCAGCAGGGAGGGCAGCACGTCGGTCACGTAGTCCACGCTCACCCCCACCCGCTGGAACAGCAGCAGCCCGGCCGCGCACACCAGCGGCCCGGCGCCCATGAACATCCGCGGGCCGAAGCGGTCGGCCAGCGCGCCGAACCGCCGCGAGAGGACGAACATCACCGCCGTCACCGGCACCGTCGTCAGGCCGCTCTGCAGCGGCGTATAGCCGGCGATCTGCTGCAGGAACAGGATCAGGAAGAAGAACACCACCGCCAGCCCCCCGTACATCGCGAACGTCTCCACGTTGCCCGCCGAGAAGTTGCGCTTGCCGAACAGGCGCAGCGGCAGCATCGGGTCGCGCACACGCGACTCGAGGATCACGAACGCCACCAGCAGCGCCGCTCCCCCGATCAGCGCGGCGATCACGCCCGCGCTCCACCCGAGCCGCGGCTGCTCGATCAGCGCGAACACCATCCCCGCCAGGCCGAGCGCGCACAGCGTCGCCCCCGGCACGTCCACGTGCCGCCCCGCGGCCCCGCGCTGGGAGCCGGGCGGGATCGCGATCACGATCAGCGCCGTGCAGGCGACCACGAAGGGGATGTTGATCAGGAAGATCAGACGCCAGGAGCCGATCGCCAGCAGCTCGCCCCCCACCAGCGGCCCGAGCACCGCCGCGATCGTGCCCCACGCCGTCCACGCCCCGATCGCGCCGCCGCGCTCGGACTCCGGGAAGGTGTTCACGATCACCGCCAGCGAGGCCGGCGTCAGCAGCGCGCTCGCCACCCCCTGCAGCGCGCGGGCGGCCACCAGCAGGCCCACCGTCGGCGCGAGCGCACACAGCAGCGAGGCGACGCCGAAGCCCGACACGCCCAGCGCGAAGATCCGCCGCTCGCCGTAGAGGTCGCCGAGCGAGCCGCCCACCAGGATCAGCGAGCCGAGTGTGAGCAGGTAGCCGTTCACCACCCACTGCTGAGCCGCCAGGCCCCCGCCGAGCGCGCGCTCGATGCTCGGCAGCGCCACGTTCACGACCGAGCCGTCGAGCAGCGCGATGCCCGAGCCGAGGATGCACGCGATCAGCGTCAGGCGCTTGACCGTCGCCTCCGAGCGCCCAGACATGGCGACCAAGCTCAGTCCCTGTGTCGCAGAGCGCCCTCGTCCAGCTGTGCCGGTGATGTGTAGCCGCTCAGCGCGAGCGTCAGGTCGAGCTCGGCCAGCAGACAGCGCAGGACCTGTTCGACCCCCGCTTGGCCGTCGAGCGCCAGACCCCACACGTACGGGCGTCCGATGCACACCGCCTCGGCGCCGAGCGCCAGCGCCTTGAACACGTCCGCACCCGTGCGGATGCCGCTGTCGAACAGCACCACCAGCTCGTCGCCGGCCGCCGCGCGCACCGCCGGCAGGGCGTCGAGCGCGCCGATCGCGCCGTCGACCTGACGCCCACCGTGATTGGACACGATCACGCCGTCCATCCCCGCCTCGACCGCGCGGCGCGCGTCGTCGGCGTGGATGATCCCCTTCAGCACGATCGGCAGATCGGTCTGCCCTCGCAGCCACGCAAGCTCGGCCCACGTCACCGCCGGGTTGGAGAACTGCTCCGCCCACAGTCCGATCGCCGCGCCCGGGTCCTCCTCCGGCGAGCGCTCCAGGCGCGATCGGAACACGGGGTCACTGAGGTAGTTCGCCACCCCCTCCCCTTTCAGGAACGGCAGGTAGGCATGCTGCAGGTCGCGCGGGCGCCAGCCGAGCATCCAGGTGTCGAGCGTCACCACGATCGCCTCATAGCCCGAGTGTCCCGCGCGCTCCAGGAAGCTCGCCGCCAGGTCCCGGTCCTTGGGCCAGTACAGCTGATACCAGCGCGCCGCTCCGCCCACCGCCCCGGCGACGTCCTCGATCGAGTTCGAGGCGGCCGTGCTGAGGATGAACGGAAGGCCCAGCGCCGCCGCCGCGCGGCCGACCGCCAGCTCGGCCTCGGGGTGGATGATCGACTGCACCCCCACCGGCGCCAGCATCACCGGCGCCGCCATCGCCGTGCCCAGCACCGAGCTGCGCAGGTCGCGCACGGCCACGTCGCGTAGCATCCGCGGCACGATCTGCACGCGCTCGAGCGCCGCCAGGTTCGCACGCATGGTCAGCTCGGCGCCCGCCCCGCCCGCCACATAGCCGAACGCCTCCGCGCTCAGCGCTTCCTCCGCCGCGCGTTCGAGCCCGGGCGCCGTGAGCGGCCGTCCGGGGGTCTCCCCCGCGAGACCGCGCGCGTAGATCTCGTACTGGAAGTTGCCGAACAGCTGCTCGATCGCGGCGATCTCGATGTCGGTCATGCCCAGACCCTAGCGTCGGCGCCCGGTCGCGCGTCGTAGCCGCTTCCAGGCCCTCCGGCGCAGCCGCCTGATCGGGTGCGGCGTCGGGTAGGTCCGAGGCACGAGCCGCTCGTTCATGCGCGCGGCCAGGGCCTCGTAGTCACCGAAGCGCCCGTGTATCACCCGAACGGGCCCGACGACCGTGCTCGTCAGGCCGATGCGCAGGTTGTACTCGTGCGGGAGCACGTAGACCGCCATACCGTGCTGCCACGCGCACCGACGCAGCGCCGGCTGATCGCCGGGCCAGCTGCGGCTGGGGTTATCCGGATTGCCGGGCGCGCCCGGGAGGACGTCCTCCTCCAGCCACGCGCGATGCGTCTCTTCCCAGCTGCGCAGGAAGTCGGCGACCCGCTCGCTGGAGCGCCACGCGATGACGCCGCAGTTGAACTCGCAGAACGCCACCGGCACCTCGGGGTCGTCCAGCCCGCGATGCCCCGGCGAGAACGCGAGCGCGAGGTCGTAGTTGTCGAGAACCTCGAGCACGTGTCCGATCTCGCTGACGACGAACGTGTCGGTGTCGAGGTACAGCGTCCGCTCGAACGGGGACTTGCGGATGTTCGCGATCCTGTCCACCCACGGGAACGTCGAGATCGGGTCGAAGCGGACGACCGTCAGTCCCGGCGGGGGATCCTCGACCTCCTCGGAGCTGAACAGCAGATGCGGCAGCGCGTTGTGCCGCAGCGAGGAGCGGGCAGAGGCGATCGCCTCGTCGATGTACTGCCGGCCGACGGCCGAGTACATGATCCCCGCCGGAGCAGGGACGAGACCGCGCACGGGTTCCCCGCGGTCGGTTCGTGGATCGTCCGCCAATGGGGTGCCCCTGAACGGTCAGCCGAGAACGAGCTCGGCGGCCGCTCGCAGCGTGGAGGAATCCCCGGAGACGAGCAGCGTGGTCACGACCGACTCGCGCCACTTGGCGAGGTCGTCGCTGATCTTCTCGCGCGGGCCGATCAGGGACAGCTCCTCGATCAGGGCGGTCGGGATCTTCGCGCCCGCCTCGTCCTTCTTGCCGCCGAGGTAGAGCTCCTGGATCTCGGCCACCTCGCGCTCGTAGCCCATGCGGATCGGGACGTTGGCGTGGAAGTTGGCGCCTTTGGCGCCCATGCCGCCGAAGTAGAGCGCGTAGAAGGGGCGCAGCATGTCGGCCGCCGCCTCGATGTCGTCGGTGACGATCAGCGGCACCGTCGCCGCGACCTCGAAGTCCTCGGCGCCGCGGCGAGCTCCCGGACGCGCGAACCCCTCCTCCAGCGAGGGTCGGTAGAGCTCCTCGGAGACCGACGGCGAGAACAGCATCGCCAGCCAGCCGTCGCACAGCTCTGCGCAGAGCGCGATGTTCTTCGGCCCCTCGGCGCCGAGGTAGATCGGAATGTCCTCCCGCAGCGGGTGGATCGAGGCCTTCAGCGACTTGGCCAGTCCGGTGCCGTCGGGGAGCGGCAGCGGATAGTGAGGCCCGGGCGCCACCAGTGGCCCCCTGCGTGCCCAGATGTCCCGCAGGATGGCGATGTACTCGCGCGTACGCGCGAGTGGCTTGGCGAACGGCATCCCGTACCAGCCCTCCACGACCTGGGGGCCGGACACGCCGAGCCCGAGGATGAACCGGCCGCCCGAGAGGTGGTCCATCGTCATCGCCGCCATCGCCGTCGCGGCGGGCTGGCGCGCCGACATCTGCACGATCGCCGTGCCGAGCTTGAGACGCTCGGTCGAGGCCCCCCACCACGCCAGCGGCGTGAGGCAGTCCGAGCCGTAGGCCTCGGCGGTCCAGATCGAGTCGAAGCCCAGCCGCTCGGCCTCGGCCACAGCCTCGGTCACCCCCGCCGGAGGGCCTCCCGCCCAGTAGCCGGTATTCAGTCCCAGCTTCAGCTCGCGTGCCATCGCGCGGGACTATAGTTGGCCGGCCAACCGAGGGAGGGCCAACCGAGGGAGGGATCATGGCTGTAACCGTTGGGGTGCTCAGTGACACCGCTCGCAGCACGCTGAAGGCCGTCTGCGACACGTTCGCGCCGGCGCTCGAGATCGACGACGGCGACCCGGCGGCGAGCGCCTTCTACGCCAGAGCGGCTTCCGACATCGGGGTGGCCGACCAGATCGAGGGCCTGCTCGCCCAGACCGCGATGCCCGAGGAGATCGAGGCGTTCGGCCAGCTGCTCGACGCCTTCGCCGCACAGGGCTTCGCCGGGCTGCCGCTCCAGGCGCGCACCGAGCTGGTGCACGCCGTCGCGGACTCCAGCCCCGAGGCCAAGCTCGGGGTCCGCCAGCTGCGCGCCCTCACCTTCCTCTTCTTCTACGGCCTGCCGGACGAGAACGGCCAGAACGCCAACTGGGAGGCGCTCGGATACCCCGGGCCCCTGTCGGCGGCCCCCTCGCCCGCGGACGCACCCAAGACGATCCCGATCGAGCGCATCAGCGGAGACTCGGCGAGCATCCACGCCGACGTCTGCGTCGTGGGCTCGGGCGCCGGCGGCGGTGTCATCGCCGCCGAACTCCAGCGGGCCGGGGCCTCGGTGGTGGTGCTCGAGATGGGCGGCTACCGAAACGAGTCCGACTTCAACCAGCTCGAGCTCCAGGGAATGTTCGACCTCTACCTCGGCGGCGGCCTGGCCGCCTCCGAGGACGGCTCGATCGCGATCCTGGCCGGCTCGACCCTCGGCGGGGGGACCGTGGTCAACTACATGAACTGCATCCGCACGCCCGAGCACATCCGCCGCGAGTGGGCCGCGATGGGCGTCGCGGGGATCGACGATCCCGGCTATGAGGGCCACATCGACGCGGTCTGGAAGCGCCTCGGCGTCAACGACACCGCGACCACCCAGAACCGCACACACAAACGGCTGATCGCCGCCTGCGAGGAGCTCGGCTACCCGCACCGCCCGCTGACCCGCAACACCGACACCGCCTGCGAGGACCCGGCCGTGTGCGGCTACTGCTTCGCCGGCTGCCAGAAGGGATGCAAGCAGTCGACGATGAAGACCTTCCTGCAGGACGCCGCCGACGCCGGCGCGCGCTTCGTGGTCGGCGCGCGCGCCGAGCGGGTCCTCACGAGCGACGGTCGCGCGAGCGGCGTACAGGCGACGGTCACCCACGAGGACGGCACCACCACCACGCTCACCGTCGAGGCCTCCACCGTGGTGGTGGCCGCCGGCGCGATCGAGTCGCCGGCCCTGCTGCTGCGCTCGGGTATCGGCGGGCCGGCCGCCGGGAAGCATCTGCGGCTGCACCCCGCCGCGCTCGTCGGCGGCGTCTACCAGCAGCCCATCGAGGGCTGGATCGGCCAGATCCAGTCGGCTCTCTCGGATGAGTTCAAGCAGTGCGAGGGCGAGCACGGCTTCCTGATCGAGGCCACCACCGTCGCGCCCGCGATCGTCGCGATGTCGCTGCCGTGGCAGGACGGACTGGCACACAAGCAGACGCTGGGCAAGCTCCGCCGCATCGCCCCCTTCATCTCCGTCGCCCGCGACCACGGCGAGGGCGAAGTGGCGCTCGACGCCCACGGCCGCGCCGTCACCCGCTGGGGCTTCGGCGACGAGGTCGACGCGCGCCTGTTCCGCCGGGCGATGGTCGAGCTGGCGCGGCTGCACAGGGCGGCCGGGGCGACCGAGATCATCACCTTCTACCAGCGCCCCTCCCCCACCTGGAGCGAGGGCGAGGACTTCGACGCGTTCCTGGCCGAGATCGAGGCCGGCTCGCTGGCGGCCAACGACGTCGCCGCCTTCACCGCGCACCAGATGGGCTCGTGCCGGATGGGCTCCGATCCGGAGGAGTCGGTGGCGGACGGCCGGGGTCAGCTGCACGACACCGCCGGCGTCTGGATCGGCGACGCCTCGGCCTTCCCCACGGCGCCCGGTGTCAACCCGATGATCTCGATCATGTCGCTGGCGCACCGCACCGCCGCGAACATCGCCACGACTATTCGATCAGCGCAAGCGTGAACCCGTCGTAGCCCTTGCTGCCCACCGTCTGGATGGTGGTCGCGTTCACGCGCGGCTCGGCGGCGATCAGCTCGTGCAGACCGCGCATGCCGAGCACGCCGGCGTCCTCGCTCGCGTCGTCGGCCAGCGCGCCGTCGCGCACGACGTTGTCGGTGATGATCACGCCGCCCGGCCGGGACAGCTCGAGCGCCAGCCTGAAGTAGTCCGGCGTGGTCGGCTTGTCGGCGTCGATGAAGATCAGCTCGAACGGGCCCGCGCCCTCGGCGAGCAGCCCCTGCATCGCCTCGAGCGCCGGTCCCACACGCTGCTCCACCTGCTCTGAGAGGCCCGCGCGGGCGATGTTCTCGCCCGCCACGCGCGCGTAGCTCGGCTCGACCTCGAGTGTCAGCAGCCGCCCGGCCGGGCCGAGGGCGCCGGCGAGCCAGATCGTGCTGTAGCCGCCCAGGGTTCCCACCTCGAGGATGCGCTGCGCCCCGTGGATCATCACCAGCAGGCGCAGCAGCTTGCCCTGCGCGGGCGAGACAGCGATCGGCGGCAGACCGGCAGCGGCGCTCTCCCGCAGCGCGGCCGCGAGCGCCGCATCCTCACCCACGAGCATGCGCGCGATGTAGCCGTCCACCGCCTCCCAGCGCTGGCGCTCGGGTGAGCCGCCCCCGCCCGCCGGGGCGTCGCCGCTCATCGGGCCACCGCCGCCCGGTCGGTCGCGCTGATCAGCGCGACCGGGACGGCGAGACCGGCCGAGCGTTTCACGGTGGCGATGCGCCGGCCGGGCTGGACCGCGGCCCGCACCTCCCCCACGTGCGGCGCGAGCGCCCGCGCCGTCCGCTCAATGTCGCCGACGAGCAGGGCGAGCCCCCAGAAGATCGCTGGGCGATCGGCGCCGCCGGAGCGCTCGAGCACGTCCGCGGGCTCCTGGACCACCTCGAGGATCACCTCCCCGAGCCTGAAGAAGGCCTGGCGCGGCGCGCCGGCCGGCGTGGGCTCCTCGCGCACACGGCGCAGCTCCAGCCCGCCCGCCCGGAGCGCGGCCACACTGCGGTCGAGGTCCGGCGAGACGGCCACCAGATGGTCGATCGCGAGCACGCCGTTGGGCTGCTCGGCGGCCGCCTCGGGGACGGGCCGTTCGCTGCGGCTGCTCGGCAGCCCGTCGAGCTCGGTGCTCGAGATGTCCCTCAGCGTCCATCCCAGGACCCCCCGTCCCGCCCCGGCGCCCGCGAAGCGCACGCGCACGCGGGAGATCTCACAGCAGCCGTCGGCCACGGCGAAGCCGAGATCCGCCCAGCGCCGGGGGTCCTCCGCCAGGATCAGCTCGTCGATCGTAGTCGTCGCAATCGCCTCGGTTCGCTGGTCGCGCTGCCCGCCGGTCGCGGGCCCGCCGCCGGGCGGGCCGTGCGAACGGTACACGGCGGAGCCAGCGCCTAGGATCCATGGTCAGAGCGACGATGAGCCATCACCCGTCACGCCCGCGCCGCGGGCACCACGCGATGCCCGCCCGGCGAACAGCCTCCGCGCCCGCCCGCGGCGAGCAGGCGGCCGCTCGGGCTCTCGCCCCGGCCGCAGCGCCGAGGCGGGGGTGGCTGCTGATCGCGGTCCGCTACGTCCTGCCCGCGACCGTCGCGCTGGCCGGCCTCGTGATCATGGCGATGGGCAGCGAAACGGACCTCGAGGGGGGAGCGGGCCTGCTCAGCGCCGGTCTTGCGATCTACTTCCTGAACTGGCTGTTCCGGGCGGGAGCGGCGAGCGACCTCGAGCGCGAGGCCGAGGACGCGGCCCGCGACTACTACGACCTGCACGGTCGCTGGCCGGACTGAGCGCCGCGGCCCGGTGCCGCCGGCGCGTGGCGCCGGCGTCCAGCCGTTGGGACAGATGGGGACCGCGGGGCTCCGCGGCTTCTCCACCAGTCGAAGGTGGGCGTACCCCCGGAGGGCGAATATTCCCCGGTGAGCTCGCGTATGGAGTTGGAGGGAGCCGGGCCGGGCCCTGCCGGGGAGCCGTTCCTCGACGAGCTGTTCGAACCGGACGGGCAACCGCGCGCGACCGCCGAGCCGCTCGTGCGCGAACTCGAGCGGCTCGGCCCCGAGGGGCTGATCGAGGCGGGACGACGCCGCGATGCGATCTTCATGCAGCAGGGGATCACCTTCGAGACCAGCGGCGTGAGCGGCGCCTCCCACGAGCGGCCGTTCCCGCTGGACCTCGTGCCGCGGGTGATCGGCGGCGCAGAGTGGCGTGAGATCAAGCGGGGACTGGCCCAGCGCATTCGCGCGCTGAACCACTTCGTCGATGACGTCTACCACGCACGCGAGATCGTGCGCGAGGGCCTCGTGCCGTGGCGGCTGGTGGCGTCCTGCTCGCACTTCGCGCGTGCCGTCCACGGGATCCGGCCGCCGGGCGGCGTCTACACGCACGTGGCGGGATGCGACCTGGTGCGGCACAGCGACGGGAGCTGGCGGGTGATCGAGGACAACGTGCGCATCCCCTCGGGCATCTCCTACGTGCTCGAGAACCGCGCCGCCATGGCGCGGGTGGTGCCCGAGCTGTTCAACTCCTACCGGGTGCGCCGCGTGGACCACTATCCGCAGCTCCTGCTCGGCGCGCTGCGCTCGGTCGCGCCGTCCGCCGAGAGCGAGGCGACGGTCGTCGTGTGGACACCCGGCCCCGCCAACCCCGCCTACTTCGAGCACGCGTTCCTCGCGCGGCAGATGGGAGTGGAGCTCGTCGAGGCCTCTGATCTGGTGGTCCGCGACGACGTCCTCTACATGCGCACCACACGCGGCCTCGAGCGCGCGCACGCCGTGTACCGGCGCCTCGACGACGACTTCGTGGACCCGCTCGAGTTCCGTCCCGACTCGCTGCTCGGCGTGCCGGGGCTCGTGCGCGCCTACCGCGCGGGCAGCGTCGCGATCGCGAACGCGTTCGGAACCGGCGTGGCGGACGACAAGGCGATCTACTGCTTCGTGCCGGAGATGATCCGCTTCTACCTCGGCGAGGAGCCGATCCTGCAGAACGTGCGGACCTACCTGCTGTCCGACCCGGAGGTGCTCGAGCACGTGCTGCAGCGGCTCGACCGGCTCGTGATCAAGCCGACCGGCGAGTCCGGCGGCAAGGGCGTCATGATCGGGCCACACGCGGGCGAGGCCGAGATCGAGCGCATGCGCGCGCTGATCGTCGCCGCGCCCGAACGCTGGATCGCGCAGGACCTCGTGCGGCTCTCGACGGTGCCCACCGTGGGCGCCGACGGCGTGCTCGCCCCCCGGCACGTCGACCTGCGTCCCTTCGCCGTGTTCGGCGAGCGCATCGACATCGTCCCCGGGGGCCTCACGCGCGTCGCCCTCGATGACGGCTCGCTGATCGTCAACTCCTCACGCGGCGGCGGCTCCAAGGACACGTGGGTGCTCGAGGACGGCGGCGACCCCGACCGCGCGGGCGTGGGCGGGATCCCCGTCGCCGACACCCTCCCCCCGCGCTGCCCGACCTGCGCTACGGAGCCTGGGTCGGACAGCAGCAGCAACAGCAGCAGCAGCTTCGGCAGCGCCGGGCGACACACGGCGGCGAGAGGCCGGAGGCGGGCTGATGCTCGCGCGCATCGCCCACGAGCTGTACTGGCTCGGACGCAACCTCGCGCGCGCGGAGTTCACCGCCCGCGCGGCCGAGGCCGTGTTCCACTCCGAGCTCCAGAGCACCTCCGATTCGAGGCCGAGCGTGAGTTTCGGCTCGGGCGGGCTGCTCGCGATGCTGGGCGACGTCGACGAGCGCTCCTCGAGCACCGAGGCGCTCGGGCAGCTGACGCTCGATCCCGAGCACCCCGGGTCGATGCTGGCGAGCATCGAACGCGCCCGCGGCGGGGCGCGCACGGTGCGCGACGTGATCAGCGCCGAGATGTGGGAGGCGATCAACACGACCACGCTGCGCCTGCGCAACGGCGGCCAGCCCGGCTGGACCGCGCCCGCCGGACCCTACATGGCCTCGCAGTACGTCAAGGAGCGGACCGCGCTGATCTGGGGCGTGGCTAATCGCTCGATGCTCCGCGACGAAGCCAAGTGCTTCCTCGACGCGGGAGGCCTGATCGAGGTCTCCGACATGGTGCTGCGAATGCTGCGCGTGGCGCTGCCGCCCGGCGACACCACCGCCGCCGATGGTCACGCGCTGATCCTGCTGCAGGCGGTCGGCGGCTTCCACGCATACCTGCGCGCGGTGACGGCCCCGCCGAACGCCCACCCGGTGGCGCGATTCCTGCTGTTCGAGCGCGCCTACCCCGACAGCGTCGCGGCCTGCGTGGACTCTTTGCACGAGGTGTTCACCACGGCCGACGCCGGGCCCCGCAACTCCAAGCCGGTGCTGCGCGTGAGCCGCCTCGCCGCGGACCTCGACTTCCAGCGCCGCGCGCTGCCCGAGGGCGCCGAGCTGACCGGGATCTGCGAACAGGCCCAGCAGGAGCTCGCCCGCATCGACCAGGACGTCGCCGAGCGCTACTTCGCCGGCGCCGCCTCGGCCGGGGAGAGGAGGTGAGCGCCCCGTGCACTTCGCGATCCGCTTCCTGACCGAGTACCACTACGACGCGACCGTCACCGACAACCTCAACGCGCTGCGTGTGCGGCCCGCCACGACCTCCACCCAGCGCTGCGACGAATTCCACACGCGCATCGAGCCTGAGGCGCGCGTGAGCCGCTACCTGGACTACTTCGGCACCGAGGTGCTCGAGTTCGGCATCCCCACCAGCCACGACCACCTCACGATCGATGTGCGTGCGCGCGTCGTCACGTCGGCTCCGGGCGATCCTCCCGAGGGGAGCTGGGACAGCCTGCGGAGCCCCTCCTACATCGACGCCGCGGGCGAGTTCGCGCTGCCCTGGCAGGATCAGCCCGCATTGGCGGGCCTCGAGGAGCTCGAGCGGGCGGTCGACGCGAGCAGCCCGCTGGATACGCTGGAGCTGCTCTGCGAGGTCATCCCCGACCGCTTCGAGTACCGGCCCGGAGCCACCTATGTGGGCTCCACGATCGAGCACCTGCTGCAGATGGGCGCCGGCGTCTGCCAGGACTTCGCCCACCTCTCGCTGCTGCTGCTGCGGCGCCGCGGCATCGCCGCGCGCTACGTCTCCGGCTACCTCTGGGCGGCCCCCGACGACGAGGGCCGGGACTCGATGGAGGTGGACACGCACGCGTGGCTCGAGGCGCTGCTGCCCAGCAGCGACGGCCACGGCGAGCCGGTGTGGGTGAGCGCCGATCCCACCAACCGCCGCCTCACCGGCGAGACACACGTGAAGATCGGCCACGGTCGCTTCTATGCCGACGTGCCCCCCGTCAAGGGCCTCTATCTCGGCGGCGCAAGCTCGGACCTGAGCGCCGCCGTGACGATGTCGCGGCTGGACCCACAGGCAAGCGCACGGGCCTGAGCCGTGCCGGGCGCGGTTGCGCCCCGGCGCGGCGCTAGCCGCCGTAACGGGCGATCACGTCGGTGAACGCGTAGGGCTGCTGGGCGATCCCGCTGCAGTCTTCGCCCGGGTTCAGCCCGGCTTCGCAGGGACGGTCGCGGTTGACCGCCCAGAAGGTCAGCCGGCCCAGGTGCTCCGCCGTGGCGAACGCGAGCATCGTTTCGAGATCCGCGACCCGGACCGTCTCCACGGCTTCGTCGGTGTCACCGTTCATGGAGGAGATGCCGGCGCGTTCGTACGCCGCCGGCGCGGAGAGGTGGTAGACCGAGGCGATCTCCCGCTCGAGTCCTTCGGTGGCCCTGATCGAGGCTTCGCCCATCGGCGTCAGGGGGCGGCCGAAGTCGAACGGCATGCCCGTCCAGACGGTCGGCTGGAAGCCGATCGCGGCGGCGTCGGAGATGAGGCTGTCGCCGTCGCGTTCGGGACCTGCTTCGCCGACGCCGAGTGTGACCGAGATCTCGACGGCGGGATCCGCCCGCTGGACGATCTGCAGGGCGGCGACCACGCGTCGGCGAGCGGTGGCGCTGGCGAATTCGGTGTGCTCGATGTCGATGTCGATCGCGCCGAGACCGTAGGCGTCGATCACCTTCTGGTAGGCGGCCGCGAGCGCGGAGGGCGTCTTGCACGAGTTGCCGAGCTTCACGCCGCTCCAGCCCCCGAAGGAGACCACCACTTCGCCACCGGCGGCACGGATCGCCTCGATCGCGGCCTGGTCGGGACCGCCGAGCAGCGGCCGCCTGCCGTCCCACTCGGGGTTGCAGGCGCCGTGGGAGAGGATGAACGCGAGCGTCAGCGAGCGAACGCCGGTGGCGGCGATCACCTGCGCCGGCGGTTGCGGATCGCCCCAGCCGAGGTACTCATAGGGAGCCGAGAGGTCGACCGGTCCGCCCGTGGCGTCTGCGGCCGCGGGCACAGGGCCGCCCGCCAACGCGGCGATCACCGCCGCGAGCGCCGCCCACACCACTGTCCTGCCCCGAAGGAGCGTCCACCCCGGCACGCGCGCCAGGATAGCGCTGCTCACGGCCCGTCGATCTCGAGCCGGTAGGTGATCCACGGTGTGCGCACGGCCCCCACGCCGTCGTAGACGGCCTGCGCGCGGAGGTTCTCCGGCGCCGTCTCCCAGTCGAGCGCCACCGCCCCGCGGCGGGCGGCGCGTTGCACGCAGGCGTCAATCAGCTCCTGTGCGAGGCCGCGGCCGCGCGCCGGCGGGGCCACGTACAGATCGTGCATGATCCCGACCCGCCCGGCCACGGTCGTATCCCAGCTCCAGAGGACGGTTGCGAACCCGACGGCCGCCGAGCTCTCACCGCGGGCGATAAGCTGCAGCCCCTCCGCCTGCGGGTCGGCCAGCAGGGCCCGCGCTAGGCCCAGCAGCGCATCGTCGCCGGGGGCCGTCTCGTAGAACTCGCAGTAGGCGCGCATCAACCCCAGGAGCTCCTGCAGGTCGGCCGCAGTGGCGGGCTCGATCGCGTGGCCGCCACGTCGCGGCGCGCTCATGACCGGCGGTGGGAGGCGCTCGTTGGATGCATCGTCGGGGCCGAATCCGAGCAAAGCTGCGCAGGCCTCAACTTCGCTCTGGAATGGGACAAAAAGGCCGCCCGCGACCTAGCAATTTACAGAAAAGGGTCTATGATCCCGGACCCGCGCCGGGCCTCAAGCCGGCGCACACCGAGGTTTCGCGGGAATGGGCCGCGGGTCTTCAGTGGACCGATTCGCATCCATCGCAGCTCACAAGGGGGGACACACGTCATGGAGGGAATGTTGAGAGCCATCCGTCGCATCCTGATCTCGGGAGCGGCGTTTGCGGTACTGGCGCTTCTGGGTACACCTGCGCTCGCGGGCGCAGAATCGCTCAGCCCGTACACGAGCGTCTCAGGTGAACACCTCGCGCTCTCCATGGACGCACTGGGCACCAACAACCCCGCCGGCGGGCCGATCAGGGTGGAAAAGACGGACGCCGGGGAGACGGTCCGCGCGGCGTACCTGTTCGCGGCCAGCACCGGAGGCCGCGGGTATATCCCCCAGAACGGCGACGTGACCCTCGACGGCGAACCGATCGAATGGGAAGCCGGGAAAACCATCCCCACCACGCCGGGCGTCGGCGCCTACAACGCGGTCGCGAACGTGACCTCGATCGTGGCACCGGTCGTCAACGCGGCCCCCACGGGCCTCGTGGACCTCACTGTGGCCGAGGGGGTGCACACCACCGAATACGACGGTGAGATCCTCGCCGTCGTGATGGAAGACCCGGCCGTCAACGAACAGCGCGACTTCACCCTCCTGTATGGGGCGCAGAACGCCGAAGGCGACACCTTCCACGTGGGACTGGCCGAACCGATCAACCTCTCCAACCCCAGCTTCGCGCTGAACCTCAGCCTCGGTATCTCCTTCGGCTACCAGCCCGCGGGCCAGTACAGCGTCATTGAAGTCAACAAAAAACTGATGAGCTCGTCGGCCGGCGGACAGGACGACTGCTACGAAAAGTTCTCGCCGTCCCCGGACTGGGGAAACTGTGGCAACGGCACCCTGATCACCGTCGGAGGTATCGGCGACACCACGGAAGACCCGCCGAACCCCGAAGCCACCGACGAGACGTGTGAAAACTCAGCGCATGAACCCGCTCCGCGCTGCGACGACGAGCTCTACAGCCTGCTGCCGTTCGTAAGCGACGGCGAAAGCGCGCTCACGTTCAACACCGACAACCCCTCCGACAACGACAACATCTTCTTCGCCGCTCTGGAAGTACACGGAGGAGCTGCCGTCGTCGGCGAAGGGCTCACGCTCTCTCCGGCCTCGGGGACGAGCAAGGTCGGGGAATCCCACACGGTGACCGCGAGCGTCCAGAACGCGAACGGCGAACCGCTCTCGGGGGCCGCGGTGCGGTTCCTCGTGACCTCGGGACCGAATGAAGGGACCACCGGCGAAGCGACGACGAACTCGGCGGGCCAGGCGCAGTTCACCTACAGCTCGAGCAAGGCCGGCACGGACCACATCATCGCCATGTTCACCGGCGCCGCGGGGGCGAAGTTCGAATCGAACAGCGTCTCGCAGACGTGGGAAGCGCCCGCACCGGTGGTCACGGTCCCGACGACGTCGACCGTGACGCCGAAAGGCGCGGTGCTGTCGTTCGGCTCGGCGCATCTGGCGAGCAGCAGGGCGTGCGTGGCCAGCACCGGCTACCTGGCGTCGGTCAGCGGGAAGCTGATCGCGTCGGTCACCTACACGCTGGATGGCCACAAGATCAAGACGCTCAAGCACGCCAACTCGCACGGGGCGTTCGCGGTGCGCATCGGCGTCAAGCCCGGTGGCAACCACCACCTCACGATAAAGGTCACATTCACCTCGGCCAGCAGCTCGAAGTCGCTGACCATCAAGAAGACCCTGGCGCGCTGCGCCGCGGTCCATTTCACGCCGAGGTTCACCGGCTGAGCGCCGGGGAGCGATCCACGATGAGCGCAGCGGGCGACCGGGAACACCACACGGCCGCCCGCAAGCGCTCGGCGGGCCGGCGATGAGCGTGCGGCGACTGGCGCTCGCGCTGGCCCTCTCCGCGCTGGCCCTCTCCGCGCCGGCGCTCGCCCCCGGGCAGGCCTGGCTCGCGGGGGCCGAGGCGGCGAGCACGGGCCCCGAAGCCGGGCCGCTCCCGGCCCCACCGAGCCCCACGGCGCACGCACCCGCTCCACCCTCGACCGAAGGCGCAGGCGGAGGTGGCGGCCCGACGACTGCGGTGACGCCATCCAGCAAGCGGCTCTCCAACGAACGCACCCTCACCACGTGGGCGCACCCGGCCGAACCGGGCCCGATATACGCGGCGCCCGAACCGCACGCGCGACAGGTCGGGGAAATCCACCTGGCGACCGAGGATGGATTCCCTGAGGTCTACCTGCTGCTCACCAGCCATATCGACGCCGAGGGGCGCGAATGGATCAAGCTGCGCATCCCTGGGCGGCCGAACGGACGCAAGGGCTGGGTGCCGCGCGAACTGCTCGGGACGTTCCACCAGACGCACTGGCTGATCGTGGTCAGCCGGAGCAAGCGGCGGCTGACCGCCTACTACAACGGCGTGGTGCGCATGGTGGCGCCGGTCGGCGTCGGCAAGCCGAGCACCCCCACGCCCGCGGGCCACTTCTGGATCCGTGAGCGCTTCCGCATCACCAACCCCAGCAGCCCGTACTACCCCTACGCTCTCGGCACCTCCGACTACTCCACGCTCAGCGAATGGCCCGGCGGCGGCGTGGTGGGGATACACGGCCCGTTCGGCGAACCCGAACGGATCCCCGGCGACCCCTCCCACGGCTGTATCCGCATGCTCGATGCCAACATCGCCTGGCTGGGACCCCGCGTCACGCTGGGCACGCCGGTCGACATCACCTAGCGTCCAGCGCCCTGCGAGGCGGGGGGCGGGTGATCTACCATCGGCGGCCATGTCGGCCGCCACCGTCCCGGTAACGGCACCCGCGCCGGTGGCGCGGCCCCGGCTGCGCCTGATCTTCAGCGGGCTGATGCTGGTGATGCTGCTGGCGGCGCTCGACCAGACGATCGTCGCCACCGCGCTGCCGACGATCGTGGGCGACCTCGGCGGCCTCAACCGCATCGCCTGGGTTACCAGCGCGTTCCTGCTGGCCCAGACGGCCGTCACCCCCATCTACGGCAAGCTCGGCGACCTCTACGGGCGCAAGCGCATCCTGCAGAGCGCGGTCTGCATCTTCCTGCTCGGCTCCGCGCTGTGCGGGCTCTCGAAAGACATGACCGAGCTGATCGCCTTCCGCGCCGTGCAGGGCCTGGGGGCGGGCGGGCTGATCGTGCTGACGCAGTCGGTCGTCGGCGATGTGGTGCCGCCCCGGGAACGCGGGAAGTACCAGGGCCTGTTCGGCGCCGTCTACGGGGTGGCGAGCGTCGCCGGCCCGCTGCTCGGCGGCGCGATCGTGCAGACGGTCTCCTGGCGCTGGATCTTCTACGTGAACGTTCCGGTCGGGGTGGTCGCGCTGATCGTGCTCTCGACGACCCTGCCGAACACACAGGGCCGCGAGCGGCCGGTGATCGACTACCTCGGAGCCGGCGTCCTGGCGGCGGGCCTGAGTGCGATCGTGCTGGTGGCGAGCCTCGGCGGCAACACGTGGGCGTGGGGCTCGGTGCAGATCGTGTTGGTCGCGGCCCTCGGCGTGGCCCTGATCGCGTGGTTCATCGCGATCGAGCGGCGGGCCGCCGAGCCGGTGCTGCCCCCGGCGCTGCTGCGCGACCGCATCTTCAGGGTGGCGGGAGCGGAGTCGCTGATCGTCGGGTTCGCGCTGTTCGGCTCGGTGACGTTCCTGCCCCTCTACTTCCAGACGGTCGACGGCGCGAGCCCGTCGCAGGCGGGGATCCGGCTGATCCCCCTGATGGGTGGCGTGCTGATCATGTCGATCGTCTCGGGACAGGTGATCTCCCGTACCGGGCGCTACCGCGCGTTTCCGATCGCCGGGACGGCGCTGATGACGATCGGCCTCGTGCTGCTCTCGCGTCTGGGCGTCGGGACGTCCGCGGGCAGCGCCGCCCTGTATCTGTTCGTGCTCGGCATCGGCCTCGGGTCGGTTATGCAGGTGCTCGTCCTCGCCGTCCAGAACGCGGTCGACTACACGATGCTCGGAGCGGCCACCTCGGGAGTGACGATGTTCCGCGGGATCGGCGGATCGCTCGGGGCCGCCGTGTTCGGTGCCATCTTCACCTCGCGTCTGACCTCTGAGCTGCGCGGAGCCTTCACCGGGCCGCTCGGCCGCCAGGTGGCGAGCGGGGCACGACTCACCGGCGCACAGGTCGCCCGGCTGCCGGGCCCCGCGCGCTCGCTGTACGAGCACGCCTACGTGAACGCGCTGGCGCCGGTGTTCCTGGCCGCCGGGGGCGTGACGGCGGTGGGCTTCGCTCTCAGCTGGCTGCTGCAGGAGAAGCCCTTGCGCGAGACGGCCGCCACCAGCACCGGGCTCGACGACAGCCTCGCGGCGCCGAGATCGCCCGACTCGCTCGCCGAGATCGAGCGCGCGCTCGCCCGCGCGACCGGCCTGGAGCTGCGCCGCCGCTTCGCCACCCGCATCGCCGAGCGCGCGGACATGGGCCTGAGCGGCGCCGCGACGTGGGCGCTGGTGCGGATCGACGAGCACGGCGTCCTCACGGCGCGCGCGATGGCGGAAGAGGACGGCGTCGAGGCCGAGCGAATCGCCGCGACGGTGGACGAGCTGCGCGGGAACGGCCTGATCGCGGGCGAGGGCGGGACGGCCGACCTCACCCCCGACGGGCGCACCCTCGCCGGGCGCGCGGTGGCGGCCAGGCGTGAGCTGCTGCTCGAGGTGCTCGCGGACGACACCGCGAGCCGCGACCCGGCCGTCGACCGGCTCCTGCGGCGGCTCGCACGCGAGCTCGCCGGGGAGCCGCCGCCGCACGGCGTCTAGGCCCACCTCTCGGGCTCGCGCCCGCCGTCGCCGGGCGCCAGTGTCCTCCCCATCCACACGTGGTCGATGCCGGCCTCCTGGAAGACCTCGGACTCGACCGCGAAGCCCGCCCGCCGGTAGAGCTCGACGGCATCGAGCTGCGCGGCCAGGCGGGCCCGCCGGTAGCCATCGGCGCGCGCACGCGCGATCGCCAGCTCGAGCATCGCCAGCGCGATTCCCATGCGCCGCCACTCGCGGGCCACGGCCACGCGGCCGACCTTTGCGGTGTCGGCGCCCGACAGCATGCGCAGCGTGCCGATCACGCGGCCCTCGTCCGGGGCGAGGGCCACCAGATGCAGCGCCGCGTCGTCGGCGCCGTCGATCTCCTCCTCGACGGACACGCCCTGTTCGCCGACGAACACCGCCCGGCGCAGCGCGAGCGCACCGCGGATCTCATCCGGGTCGCTCGTCCAGCGGATCGGCATGCGCTCGAGGGTCATCGACGCCGACGATAGGGCAAGCCCTACGCCAGCGCCCAGGGGTCCGGGACCGGATTCTCGCCAGCGCCCGGCCCCGGACCGAAGAGCAGGGAGCGGCCCACGCTTGCGCCCGCCTCCCCGAGCAGCACCGCCGCAGCCGCCCGGGGTCGATCGTCAGGGGCGAACAGCTCGCTGTCGTCACCGCCCCCGGGCGCACACTCCGCGCGAACGTTGTCGCCGGCGAGCAGCCCGTAGTAGATGACGTGCGACGGGCGCAGGCCGGGACCGGCGATCAGCGTGTGCAGCAGATAGTAGGCGTCAGCGGCCTGCCTGGATTCGCCGAGCACGACGCCGCGCCGGCAGTAGAACGCGCCCACCTCGGTGATCCAGAGCTGCGCCCCGCCGCCGTGATCGGGCAGCTGCGCCTCCAGGCTCAGGAGCGTGGCATCGTCGTGGTCGGCGACGGCGATGTAGGGGTGCACGCCCCAGGCGGCCGGCGTGAAGCGCAGGCCACGCTCATAGGCGCGCTCGTAGGCGACCGCGCCGGCGCTGTCCTGGAGATCGCCCGCGATCACCTGACATCCGGCGGCCGCACACAGCGAGTCGGCGACGTTGGCCAGTGACGCCGCCACCGCCGGAGCCAGGCGCCCCTGGCCGTTTGGCTCGTTCCAGGGCTCCACGTCGGCGACCGGATGACCCGTCGCGCGCGCGATCGCCAGCACCCCCGCCAGCGCTCGCGCATACGCCCCCGGCGAGTCCGGGTAGACACCGTTGTAGCTGGTCGGCGCCAGAACGGGCGTGAGCCCGATCGCACCGACGTCCGCGAGCCAGGCTTCGAACCGTTCGCGGTAGTCGCCCGTGGCGCTCGGGCCGGCGCTCGGCTCGCCCGCGACGTTCCACTGCATCACGTAGCGGGCGATCGTGATCCGCGCCCCCGGCGATCCGGCCAGCGAGTCGCGCAGCAGATCCGCCAGGGGGCTGTCCTGAAAGGAGCCGTCCCACGCGGGGAGGTCCTGGTCGGAGATCCCGTCGATGTGGTCGGTCGACGCGGCGGCGGGCAGCGCCGGCAGCAGGCACAGTGCGAGGCAGATCCAGAGCGGTCTGGTGACGATCAGCCGATTGTGCCCGGCCCGCACGCCGCGGGCGCCGGTTCGCCGGGCGTGGACCGAGGCGCTCCGAGGTTCCCGCCGCGCCGGCGGGAACCTCGGGAGTCGCTGCGTCTCAGGCGACGGCCAGCGCCGGTGCGAGGCCGCTGTAGGTCTCGCCGCGCTCGGCCCGCTCCACGAGCGAGGCCGGCGGCTCGAAGCGCTCGCCGTACCTCGCCGCCAGCTCGCGCGCCCGCGCGACGAAGCCGGCGGGACCCGACTGGGCGGGTCCCTGGTAGCCGTCGATGTACTGCAGCACCCCGCCGGTCCAGCCGGGGAAGCCGATCCCGAGGATCGAGCCCACGTTGGCGTCGGCGACGGACTCGATCACGCCCTCGTCGAGGCACCTGACCGTCTCGAGCGACTCGGCGAACAGCATCCGTTCCTCGAGCTCCTTGAGCGAGATCGAGGACGGGTCCGCGGTCTCGGGGAACATCTCCTTCAGGCCCTTCCACAGGCCCGTGCGCTTGCCGTCCTGGTAGTCGTAGTAGCCGGCGCCCGCCAGCTTGCCGCCGCGACCGGCGTCGAGCATGCGATCGACCACCGTGAAGGACGGCCGATCCACGAACGTGCCGCCTTCGGCCTCGACGGCCGCCCGCGTCGCGTCGCGGATCTTGCGGGCGAGGTTGAGGTTGAGCTCGTCGCTCAGCTGCAGGACGGGAGCCGGATAGCCGGCCTGGTTCGAGGCCTGCTCGATCGACGCGGCCGGGATGCCCTCGAGCAGCATCCCCACACCCTCGTTGATGAAGGTGCCGATCACGCGGCTGGTGAAGAAGCCGCGGCTGTCGTTGACGACGATCGGAGTCTTCTTGATCTGCTTGGCGAGGTCGAGCGCGCGATGGACGGTCTCCTCGTTGGTCTTCTCGCCCTTGATGATCTCCAGCAGCGGCATCTTGTCCACCGGGCTGAAGAAGTGCAGCCCGATGAATTCCGCCGGGCGCGAGACGCCCTCGGCGAGGTCGGTGATCGGCAGCGTGGAGGTGTTTGAGCCGAGCAGCGCCCCGGGCGCGAGGTGCGGCTCGATCTCCGCGAACACCTGCGCCTTGACGGCGGGGTCCTCGAACACGGCCTCGATCACCAGGTCGGCGCCGGCGGCGGCCGCGGGATCGTCCGCCGGCGTGATCCGAGCGAGCAGCTCCTGCGCCTTCTCCTCGGTCGAGCGGCCGCGTGCGATCGCCTTCTCGAGCAGCCGCTCCGAGTAGGCCTTGCCGCGCACGGCGGCGTCCATCGAGACGTCCTTGAGCACCACCTCGATGCCCGCTTTGGCGCACACGTAGGCGATCGCCGCACCCATCATCCCGGCCCCCAGGACAACTGCCTTCTGCGCCCTGAACGGCTCGTATGACTCGGGCCGTCCGCGGTCGCCGTTGACCTCCTGGAGGTCGAAGAAGAACGCCTGGATCATGTTCTTGGAGACCTGACCGGTGAGGAGGTCGACGAAGTAGCGGCCCTCGATCTCGATCGCCGTGTCGAAGTCCACCTGCGCGCCCTCGACGGCGGCGGCCATGATGTGGTGGGGAGCCGGGTAGTTGGCGCCCTTGAGCTGCTTGCGCAGGTTCGCCGGGAACGCCGGGAGGTTCTGGGCCAGCTTCGGGTTGGAGGGCGTGCCGCCAGGGATCTTGTAGCCCTTGACGTCCCAGGGCTGGGTGACGGGCTCGTCGCCGGAGTGCTCCTTGACCCAGGCCTTGGCGGCCGGCACGAGGTCCTCCTGGGTGGCGACGACCTCGTCGAGGATTCCCACCTCCATCGCCTTCGCGGGACGCAGGCGCTGCCCCTGCATGAGCAGCTGCATCAGCGCGTCGACGATGCCGAGCATCCGCACCGTGCGCACCACGCCGCCGGCGCCCGGCAGCAGACCGAGCTGGACCTCCGGGAAGCCCATCTGCACCTTCGGGTCCTCGAGGGCGATGCGGTGATGGGTGGCCAGGCAGATCTCCAGGCCGCCGCCGAGCGCCGCGCCGTTGATGGCAGCCACGACCGGCTTGCCCAGCGTCTCCAGGCGCCGCAGCTGGGCCTTGCCCGCGCGCACCATCTCGGCCAGCTCGGGCGCATCGTCCTTGGTCGCGCGCCTGAGGTCGTGCAGGTCGCCGCCGGCGAAGAACGTGTTCTTGGCCGAGGTGATCACCACCCCGGTGATCTCGTCCCGCTCGGCCTCGAGGCGCTCGATCGTCGCCGCCATCGACTCGGCGTAGGCGGCGTTCATCGTGTTGGCCGACTGGTTCGGGTCGTCGAGTGTCAGCAGGACGATGCCGTCCCCGTCCTTCTCCCAGCGTATGGTCGTGCTCTGCGCCATGTCAGATCGCCTCCACAACGGTCGCGATTCCCATTCCCCCGCCGACGCACAGCGTGGCGAGTCCGTATCTGCCACCGGTGCGGTGGAGCTCCTCGATCAGCGTGCCGAGGATCATCCCGCCGGTCGCTCCGAGCGGGTGGCCCATCGCGATCGCGCCGCCGTTGACGTTTACCTTCTCCATGTCGAGGCCCATGTCCTTGACGAACCGCAGCACAACCGCGGCGAACGCCTCGTTGATCTCCACCAGGTCGAGCTGATCGACGCTGATGCCGGCCTTCTCGAGCGCCTTGCGGCTGGCGGGCGCGGGCCCGGTGAGCATGATCGTCGGGTCGGCGCCCGACACCGCCGTGGCCAGGATCCGGGCCTTCGGCGTGAGGCCGAGCTCGGCCCCGGTCCGCTCGTTGCCGATCGTCAGCAGCGACGCGCCGTCGACGATGCCCGAGGAGTTCCCGGGCGTGTGGACGTGTTCGATGCGCTCGATCCAATGGTACTTCTGGAGAGCCACGGCGTCGAAGCCGCCCATCTCGCCGATCGCCGCGAACGAGGGCTTCAGGCCGCCGAGCGTCTGCACTGTGGTTCCGGGCCTGATGAACTCCTCGCGGTCCAGCACGACGTTCTCGTTGAGGTCCTTCACGGGGATCACCGCGCCGGCGAAGCGACCCTCGGTCTCGGCGGCCGCGGCGCGCTCCTGCGAGCGGGCGGCGTAGGCGTCGACGTCCTCTCGGCTGAACTCCTCGATCGTCGCGATCAGGTCCGCGCTGACGCCCTGGGGAACGAACGACGTGTCGTAGTTGGTCTCGGGGTCCATCGCCCACGCGCCGCCGTCGGAGCCCATCGGCACCCGCGACATCGACTCCACCCCGCCGGCGAAGACGAGGTCCTCCCAGCCGGAGGCGACCTTCTGCGCGGCGATGTTCACCGCCTCCAGGCCCGACGCGCAGAAGCGGTTGAGCTGCACGCCCGCGACCGTGTCGGGCAGGCCGGCCTTGATCGCGGCGGTCTTGGCGATGTCGGCGCCCTGGTCACCCACCGGCGAGACGCAGCCGAGCACCACGTCGTCGATCCGCGAGGGGTCGAGTTTGTCGTTGCGGATGAGCGTCTCGTGCATCAGCCCGACGACGAGGTCGACCGGCTTGGTGCCGTGCAGCGAGCCGTTGAACTTGCCCTTCCCGCGCGGGGTGCGAATCGCATCGAAGACGAGCGCGTCGGTGGCTGGCATCAGTCGAACCTCCAGTGTCGTGGACCCGGGCGGCTGCGCGGGCGGGTGTGCTCAGGGCGCGGGGCAACGCTACCACAGAAACGTTCGTGCATGAACGCAAATATGCCCTAGGATCACCCCCATGCCGGCCGCCTCACAAACCCCTCAGCGCCGCAGCCAGGCCGAGCGCAGCGCGGCCACGCGTGACGCGCTGCTCGACGCCACGATCGCGTGCCTGGCGGCGGACGGCTACGCGAACACGACCACGAGCCGGATCGCCGAGCGCGCCGGGGTCTCGCGCGGTGCGCACCTGCATCACTTCCAGACCCGCCAGGCGCTCGTCGCGGCGGCCATGGAACGGCTCGCGGAGAGACGCGGCGCGGAGCTGCTGGCGGCGGCCGGCGAGCTTCCCGCCGGACGGGAGCGACTCCCCCAGGGTCTCGACCTGCTGTGGGCGGGCTATGCCAGCCCGCTCTTCCAGGCCGCGCTGGAGCTGTGGTCGCACGCGCGAACCGATGCCGAGCTGCGCGAGCGCCTCGTGCAGGTCGAGCGCAGGCTCGACCGCCAGACGCTCGAGATCACCAGGCGCATGTTCGCCGACCGGGCCGAGCAACCCGACTTCGATCGCCTCGTGGAGATGTCGGTCGCGACGATCCGGGGGCTGTCCCTGCTGGACACCCTGCACCCCGGCAGCGGCCGCAACCGCAAGCAGTGGACCTACTGCCGCGCGCGCCTCGTCGACCTCTTCGAAGGGGACTGCGCCTGAGACGTACCCGCCGGCCGGTCCGCGTGGCCCCGGCTCTGCGCCCGCTGCCCCCGCCGCGCCCGGCCGGCGGCGGCGATCGGCCGTCCGACACACCCGCGGCTCAGGCCAGCGAGCTGAGCCCGATCCTCACGTGGACAAGCATCTCCGGCGGCATCGCACCGGCGTGAACCAGCTCGGCGACGCGCGCGAGGGTTCGCTCGCGCTCCGGCGCATCCAGCGCGGCGATCCAGCTGAAGGAGGCGACGTGATCGATCACCCGCTCGGCATCGGCGGGGTGGGAGCACGTCACGCGAACCTCGCGGGGAGCGGTCCAGGCCCCCATGTTTCGTACCGACTCCTGCCAGGGCGGCCCGTCGAAATGAGGGTGCTCGGGGCGCGCCTGCGCGACCAGGACCCCCACGTCGTGCGCCCATGAGGCGCCGCTCCAGTCGGGGATCGTGGACAGCAGCGCGAGCCCGCCGCGCGGGCGCAGCACGCGCCGTATCTCCGCCAGCGCGACGGCCTGATCGAACCAGTGGAACGCATCGGCCACCGTGACCGCATCGACGGAGGCGTCGGGGAGCGGGATCGCCTCGGCGAGCCCGTCGAGCACGCGGTCACCGCCGAGGCGCGCCGCGAGCAGCTCGCGCAGCGACGCCTGCGGCTCGACCGCGACGACGTCGGCGCCCGCGCCGAGCAGCGCACGCGAGAGCTTGCCCGTCCCGGCGGCGAGATCCAGCACCCGAGCACCCGGGGCGAGACCCAGCTCGGCGGAGAGCGCGCCGATCACCGCCGGCGCATACTCCGGCCGGCCGCGCTCGTACGCGCCGGCGACCGAGGCGAAGCTCTCTGCGAGCGGATGCAGGGCCACGCGCCCAGCCTACCCCGCGCTCAGCGGCCCGGCGGCGCAGGATCGCCGCCGCCGAGATAGCGGCGCAGGCCCGCAAAGCTCTGCCCCGGGGGCGTCGCCAGCTCGTACGCGCGCGCCGTCTCGGCGTCGGCCGAGTCGGCCACGCGGGCGCGCACCGCGGCCGCGAAGCCGCTCTCATCCAGGCTCCCGGCCCTCGTCTCGGTGGCGGCGATCTCCTCGCGCAGCTCCGCCAGATGGGCCTCCACGTCTGCATGGAGGCCGAAGTGGGTCATCGCCAGCGCCCGGGGGCGCCAGGCCTCGATCAGCTCCAGCGATGCGCCCCATGCGACCAGGTCGATGTCCGGCGGCGGCGAGGGCACGAGCACGGCCCCTTCGCCGATGCGCACCCCGGTGACATCGCCGGTGAAGGCAAACCCGCTCGGCAGATGCAGGTAGGAGACGTGGTGGGAGGCGTGGCCGGGCGTGTAGGCGACACGGAACTCGCCGAGCGACTCTCCGCCCTGCAGCGCCCTGATTCGATCCGCCGGCACCGGCAGCATCTCGCCCCACAGCTCCTCCATGGCCGGCCCGTAGAGGCGGCCCGCGCTGGCCAGCAGCCGGCTCGGGTCGGCCATGTGGCGCGCGCCGCGCTGGTGTACCCACACCTCGGCATCGGGGAAGCGCCGCAGCAGCGTGCCGCTCGCCCCGGCGTGGTCGAGATGGATGTGGGTCAGGGCGATCACCCGCGGTGGGTGCTCCTCCAGCGCGGGCAGCAGCCGCTCGATCGCGCTGCTCGGGCCGGGGTCGACCACCACGTCACCGACCCGCCAGGCGCCGATGACGCGCGGGGACCCCCTGTGCAACAGGTCGATCAGGTCGGGCTCGGGGTCGGACGCCAAGGGCGAGCAGCCTACTTCACGCGCGTGGCGCGGCCGGATGCGCTCGCCGGCGATCGACCTCGCGGGCCGACTGCCCGGGGGGGGGGGGGGGGGTCGCAGATCGGCACCCCCCAGCGCCCGCCGGGCGCTCAGGCCCAGCGTCGCGAGGTGGGGAAGCTTGTCCCGTGACGCTCGGACTCGAACCTGGGTGGACCGGCCGGCGGCTTCTCGATCACGGCCACGAGCGGGTAGCGGTGGACGGAGGCGACATGGTGGTGCACGGAGCCGGGGATCGCCTGCGCGCCGAAGCCGATTCCGCTGAGCGGGTGGGTGAGGCCGTCCACGAATGCGTGGAACGGCTGGAAAGCTCCCTGCACGTCCTCGCAGATGTAGACGCCGCCGGGACGCATCGCCGGCAGCAGGCACTCGAGCGTGACGGTCTGCTGTTCCGGCCAGTGACCGCCGTCGTCGAGCACGACGTCGATCGCGGGCGAGGTCTCCAGGAAGCCCCTCCAGAAGGCCGGGTCGGCCTGATCGCCGATGAAGATCTCCACGCCGTCGGTGGCCAGGTCCCGGCATGTCGGATCGATGTCGATGCCGTAGATGTGGGTCTCCGGCCCGAAGTACTCCTGCCACATCCGCAGCGAGCCTCCGCCGTAGACGCCGATTTCGACGATGTTGACCGCCTGCCCGCGAAGGCGCGCGAGGTGGCGATCGTAGATGTCGAAGTAGTGCCGCCACTTCCAGATGCCGGCCCCCTCGGCCTGTTCGTCGAAGTACCGCTCGAGCGGGTTGGTGCTCTCGGCGCGCCCGTCCGAGGATTCGCTCGCGACCGGTGGCAGGCTCTGGGCGTAGCTGTATCCGCGCGCGAAGTAGCGCATCGACTCCGGGTATCGCAGCGTCGAGCCCGCGGCGCCGCCGAGCGCGGCGAGCACGCCGGCTCCGTCCGCGGGCGTCGCCCGTGGACGGGCGTTGCGGTGCGCGAGATACTCGCCTTTGAATGCTCTGGCCGGCCCGCTGAGCCCCAGACCGCCGGCCAGCCTCCGTAGCGGGGAAGACATAGCGGCGCAGTGTAGTCGCATCGGACCCTGCTCGGCGCCGAGCGCAAACGTCGCAGCACACCTGCCTCCGGCGAGCCGATCGTCACCACGAGAGGGTGCCCGCGGGGCTCAGCGTCCGGCGAGCGGTGTGACGTATCGCAGGAACGGCTCGATCGTGAGCGGCCCTCCGGTGGCATGCTCGATCAGGGGCAGCGTGTCCAGGCGCCGTCCGTAGCGGTGCACGCGCTCGCCGAGCCAGCCTTGGATCGCCGCGACATCGCCGCGCCGGAGATCGTCCTCGCGCGAGCCGGTGCTCCGCTCGATCGCCTCCCACAGCTGCGCCGCGATCAGGCATCCGAGCGCATAGCTCGGGAAGTAGCCGAAGCTGCCGGCGCTCCAGTGCACGTCTTGCAGGCAGCCGAGCGCGTCGGAGGGCACCTCCAGCTCGAGCAGCCGGCTCGTCCGCTCGCGCCAGGCCGCCGGGAGATCGGCCGCCTCGAGCTGTCCTTCGATCAGGGCGTGCTCGAGCTCGAAGCGCAGGATGATGTGCAGCGGATAGGTCATCGGGTCGGCCGAGACGCGGATCAGCGTCGGCTCGACGCCGACCAGCGTGGCGTGCAACTCCGCGGGCGCGACCGCGAAGCCACCGGCGAGCAGCTCGGATGCGAGCACCTCCGCGAATGCCGGGCTGCGTGCCACGTGGTTCTCCCACAGCTTGCTCTGGGACTCGTGGATGGACATCGAGGTGCCCGCCGCGAGGTTGGTGCGCTGCAGCGCGGGGTCGATCTGCCGCTCATAGAGTGCGTGCCCGTACTCGTGCAGAGAGCTGAGCAGCGACTCCACGTCGCCGTCGTCGTAGCGCGTCGTCACGCGCGTGTCGCGCCGATCCATCCAGGTCGTGAAGGGGTGGGCGGACACGTCCACCCGCCAGCTCGCGTCGTCGACCCCGAGGCGCGCCAGCACGCTTTTCACGGCCGCCTGCTGGGCGGATGTGGGGACCCGCATGCTCCGTCGCGGCGAGTGCACCCGAGCCTCGGCCACGAGCGGCGCGAGCTGCTCGGCGAGCTCAGCGAACAGCCTGCGCAGCTCCTCGGTGCGCAGGCCGAAGTCGTAGTCGCCCAGGAGCGCGTCGTAGACGGTCTCCTCGCCCTCGCGCAGGCACTCCCCGTATGCCCGGGCGAGCTCGACGTTACGCCGCAGGGCGGGCAGGAAGGCGGCGAAGTCGTCGTCGCGGCGCGCCAGCTGCCAGCTCTCCTGGCCCGCCGCGGCCGCGCTGGCGATCTCGACGGCGAGCTCGGAGGGCACGCGCCTCGCCCTCCCCCAGTCCCTGCGTGCCAGGCGCACGATGTCGCGGTCGAGCTCGCCCAGCTCCTCGCCGTCCAGCTCCGTCAGCCAGGCCCCGATCCGCTCGTCCGTGGCCCGCTCGTGCCGCAGGCGCGCGAGCGTCCCGAGCTGCTGCGCCCGTGCGGGCCCGCCCTCGCTCGGCATCATCACGAGCTGGTCCCACTCGGCGAGCATCTCGAGCGCGCCGAGATCCGACAGCTCGGCGAGCCGGTCGCGCAGCCGCTGCAGGGAGTCCATCGCCTCAGCCTACGAGGCCGGCAGGACGCGGCGCCGGCGCCCGACGGGACGTCGCGCGCGCTCGGCGGGGTGCCGCGCGCGCCCCGGTGCAGGCCGCCCCACGCTCAGCTGTAGCTGAACTCGTCGCCCGGTTCGTTGATCGGGCTCGGCACTTTGTTGGAGGTGGCGATCACGTTCACGGTGCCCGGCAGGGCCTCTTTGGGAGCGGTCACCACGCAGGTGGTGCTGCTCGTGCAGTTGACCGAGCTCGCTTTGACTTTGCCGAACTTGAACGTCGTCGCGGTCGCGCCGAGGGCGAAGCCGGTGCCCGTCACCGTCACGGAGGTGCCACCGAGGTGGGATCCGGTGTTCGGCGCGACGGCATCCACCGCGGGGATGAACTTGAAGAGGCCGGCCGCGGTGGCGGCGCTCGTGCCGCCCACGGTCGTCACCGTCACGTGCACCGAGCCGGCCGTTTCGACGGGGGACGTCGCGATGATCGTGGTGGAGGAGACGTAGGTGAACTGCGCTTCGCCGTTGCCGAACCTGACCACGGTCGCGCCGGTGAAGCCGGTCCCGGTGATCGTCACTGACGTTCCACCCGCTGCGGGGCCGGATTTGACGGACAGTTTCTTGACGGTGGGGGCCGCCACGTAGGTGTACTCGTCGGAGGGGTTGACCGGGGTGGTGCCCGCGGGCGTCATCACCGTGACGTTCACCGTCCCGGTCCCGGCGGGCGCGGTCGCCGTGACCGACGTCGGCGAGACGACTTCCACGTCGGTGGCTTCGGCGCTGCCGAACCTCACCGCGGTGGCTCCCGTCAGATTGGAGCCGGTGATCGTCACGGTGTTGCCTCCGGCGGCGGCGCCGGAGGCGGGAGCGACGCGCGAGACCTGGGGGAGCGGTTCGCCGTAGGCGAGCATGTGCATCCCGCCGGCCGAGACGCTCTTCACCGTGGCCAGGCCGCTGACCCTCACCGGCACGTCGCTCGGGCTCCCGGCCGTGCCGTCCCCGAGGGTTCCCCACCTGTTGATGCCCCACGTCCAGGCCGGTCCCGAGGCGAGCACCGCGGCGCTGTCCATCCCGCCGGCCGAGATCGAGGCGACGCCCGAGAGCCCGCTCACGGCGACGGGCGTTTCCTCGATCGCGGTGATCGTGCCGTTGCCGAGCTCGCCGTAGCTGTCTTCGCCCCAGGCCATCACGGTCCCGTTGCCGAGCAGCGCGAGCGCATGCTTGGCTCCGGCCGCCACCGACGTGACACCGCTGAGACCGCTGAGGGAGACCGGCACGTCGCTGAGCCGTTCTTCTTCTTCCTTGGGGACGGCCGTGCCGAGTTGCCCGTACGCGTCGCTGCCCCACCCCTCGACGGTTCCGGTGGAGAGAAGCGCGAGGCTGAATTCGCCGCCGGCGGAGATCGCGGATACGCCGCTGAGGCCTTTGACGGCGACCGGCACGCTCCTGTCGACCGTGGTGCCGTTGCCGAGCTGTCCGTCTTCGTTGTCGCCCCAGGCCATCACCGTTCCGTTGTCGAGCAGCGCGAGGCTGTGATCCGCGCCGGCGGCGATCGCCTTCACGCCGGTGAGCCCTTTGACGGTGACGGGGACGCGGCTTTCGACCGTGTTGCCGTCGCCGAGCTGGCCGTCTTCGTTGTCGCCCCAGGCCATCACCGTGCCGTTTTCGAGCAGCGCCAGGCTGTGGTCGCCGCCGGCGGCGATGGCCACCACGCCGCTGAGTCCCGAGACGGTGACCGGGGTGTTGCTGATTTCCACTTCTTCGTCGCCGAGCTGGCCGTGTTCGTTGTCGCCCCAGGCCATCACCGTGCCATTCGCCAGGAGCGCCAGGCTGTGGACCCCGCCGGCCGAGACGGCGGTCACGAAGTCCAGTCCGCCGGCCGACAGCGGGAGGTCGCTGAAGGCTTCGCTGGAGCCGCTGCCCAGCTGGCGCTCGAGGTTGTCACCCCAGGCGAGCGCTTCGAAGCGGCTCGTGGAGACCGTCAGCCGCGCGACCGTGGTCGTCGCGGAGCCCACCGAGTTCGTGAACACCGCGCGGTACTCGTGTCCGCTCAGTACGGCTTCCACGTCGGCGAGGCTCAGCGTGTTCGAGTTGGCTCCCGCGATCGCACTCCAGCTACCGCCGGAGTTCGTCGAGACCTGCCACTGCACGGTCGGTGTGGGAGATCCGGTCGCGCTCGCTTCGAACACCGCTTCGCCGCCCTGCTGCACGAGCGCACCGACGGGCTCCTGGGTGATGACCGGCGGTGCCACGACGGTCAGGGTCGCGCTCGAGCTCGTCGCGGTGCCCGCGATGTTGCTGAAGATCGCGCGGTACTCGTATCCGGACTCCTCAGAGGTGACGCCTTCGATCGTGAGCCGATCGGCGGTGGCGCCTTCGACTGTGGTCCACGTCGAGCCGCCGTCGATCGAGACCTCCCAGCTGACGGTCGGGGCCGGGAAGCCTCCCGCCGTCGCTTCGAACGAAACCGAGTGGCCCACTTCGACGTTGGCGCTGGCCGGCTGTTTTTCGATCGTGGGCACCTTCTGCACGGTCAGCCTGGCCGCCTGGCTCGTTGCTTTGCCGGCCGCGTTCGTGAACACGGCGCGGTATTCGTGCCCGTTGATCGAGCTCTGCGCATCGACGATCACGAGCTGATCGGATGTCCCGCCCGAGATGTTGCTCCAGCTGGTGCCGTTCGGCGAGGTCTGCCACTGCACGGTCGGCGCGGGCAGGCCCGAGGCGGTGGCTTCGAAGGTCGCGGTCTGACCTTCTTCGACGGTCGTGCCGATCGGCTGGAGGGTGAGCGCCGGGAGACGCTGGACGGTCAGCGTGGCCGCTTTACTCGTCGCTTCGCCGGCCGTGTTCTTGAAGGTCACGCGGTACTGGTAGCCGTTTTCGGCTTCCAGTACCGCCGCGATCGTGAGCGTGGCGGTCGTGGCGCCCGGCACGGCACTGAACGACGTGCCACCGTTGGACGAGACTTCCCACTGGGCGGTGGGCGTGGGCGTGCCACCGGCGGTCGCCGTGAACGTCGCGGGCTGGCCTTCTTCGACGGTGATGCTGAGCGGGCTTTTCGTGACTTTCGGCGGCGTCGCCGCGAGCGCCGAGCCGGCCAGCGCGCCGGCGAGGATCACGAAGGCGACCACGGCGAGCACCAGCCCGCGCATCGCGCCGGCGACGCGCGGCTCGGAGCCGCGGCCCCCGCCGGCCGTCATCGTCAAGCGGGCCCTCTCGGTCATCCGTGGCATCCCCGTCCCTCTCCGTCGCCGCATGAACGGCACCCCTCGGTGCCCGCGCGCCGCGGCCCGCCCGTCCGGGTCGACCCCCGCTGCACCGAGCAAGACTAGCGCGAGGCGTCTCCACGATCAAGAACCGGCCGTGGCGCCGCCGCGGAAACGCGCCGCTCACGCGCGGAATCCGGGCCCTGCGCGAGCAGTCGTCGTGGTAGCGCCGGCCCGGCACCGCGCCCGCCGCCGCAGGAGGGGCGCGCGTGGCGCCCCCCGGCGAACTGCGGCGCTACAGCGCATCGATCGGTCGATTGCCGTGTTTCATCAGATGCACCGCACCCACGAGGACCAGGCCGGCTCCAGCAGAGGCCACTGACGGGGTGCTCCGGAGTTCCGGATCGGCGGAGCCACCCAGCAACGGAGCCGTTCCCCAATGGAGGAGACAACAAGCATGCGCAGAGCAATCACCCTTCTTGCCAGCCTCGGACTCGCCCTCACGGCGCTGAGCGGCGTGGCCTCGGCGGCACCCACCGTGACCTTCAAAGCGGTCGCGGTCCCGATCAGCGGCTACCCCCACACCGGCAACATCCTCGGCGCGGGAGCGGCCGTGCAGGCTGAATACACGATCGCCGGGACCGAATACGCCGGCTTCCCGCCCCCGCTGATCGGCGTCAACTTCTATCTGCCGAAAGGTGCCAAGCTGCACCCCTCCGGCTTCAAGTCCTGCCCGGCGGCGACGCTGGAACCGTCCGGCGCGGGACCGGGCGCCTGCCCGAAAGGCTCCTCGGCCGGGCCCGTCGGCGAAGCACTCGGCGTCGTGTTCATCGGCGGCGAAGGCGTGAAAGAGAAAACCACGATCGAATCGTTCTACGCCCCCGGCGGCGGCCTGGAGTTCTACACCTCCGGCCACAGCCCGGTGTCGCTGGAACTGCTGTCCAAGGGCCACTACGTCTCGGGCGGCAGCTACGGACCGAAGCTCGTCTCGATCGTGCCGCTCGTCGAATCGCTGCCCGGCGCACCCGACGCGTCGGTGGTCTCGATCAAGGTCAAGGTCGGCTCGGCGATGAAGCAGCACGGCAAGACCGTCTACTACGGCACGATGCCGACGAAGTGCCCCAAGGGCGGCTTCCCCGTCAAGACGGAACTGATGTTCGAAGCTGAGGACGGCTTCCCGGTGCAGACCGTGACCAAGACCTACAACGCACCCTGCCCCAGGAAGTAGACGACGACCCGGGGACCTTGCGCCCGGAGACACCACGGACCCGACTCCGGGCCGAGTAGGACGGGCGGCTCCACCACCACGGTGGGGTCGCCCGTCTCGCGTTCTGGGCCGGCTCCGGGCCGCGTCGGGTTCGGGGCTCGCTCCGGGCCGCGTCGCGTTCGGGGCTCGCGCCGGGCCGCGGCTCAGCCTTCGTCGAGCGTGACCGGCGCGGAGCGGACGACGGGGCACGCGTCGTCGCTGCCGGCGTGCGTCGAGCACGACGCCGAGGCCGTCGAGAGTTCGATCCTCTGGGAGAACATGCCGAGTACGAGCACACCGCCGGACGGGTCGAACGCCGCGGCGCCGATGCCGAAGGCGGCGAGTGACGGCGGCGCCAGCCACGGCGCCTGGACCGTCGTGAGGTCCGTCAGCGCGATCCGCTGCAGCGCGGAGGCGACCGGCGGGACGATCCCGCCCTGTGAGTAGAGGAACGCGTAGACATAGCCTGACGCGAGCGTGATGCCGTCGAAGTAGCGCTCGGAGTCATCGACCGGGTTCGCGTCGGAGGCCACCTGCGCGATCAGCCTGGGCGCCGCGCCGCCGGCGTCGAGCCAGATCTGCGAGCTGCCGAGGGGAGCCTCCGTGCCGGTGATGAATCTGGGGGCGAGCGCCTCGCTGAAGGCGACCTGCGTGCCGTCCGCGCTGAGGTCGTCGATCGTTGCGCCGTCCGCCTGCGGGACCCTCAGCGCACGAGCCGAGCCGCCCACCAGGCGCGCGGTGTACAGGCGCGCCGCGCCGTGTTCGTGTGCGGTGCCGTGCTGGACGGCGAACACGACGGTCCCGTCGACCGCGTCGCCGAGGTTCGTGTCGGACGGTGCCGCCGCGATCCGGTGCGCGGCGCCGCCGCTCGTCCGCGCCCACCACAGCCGGCAGCCGTCGGTCCCGGCGCTGCCCGCGGGCCCGCCCGCGAACGGGGCGTGCGGGCAGCGTGAATAGACGACGATCGGGTTGCGGTGCGCTTCGGTTCCGAGCTTCACCCCGTCGATCCAGCCCACCGCGGACGTCGCCCCGAGTGCGTGAACGCGCCCGCCGCGCCCGAGGACGACCTCGAAGCGGTGGCCGCCCCCGGAGGCCGCCACCCAGGCCACCAGGCCGCCGGCCGCAGAGACCGGGCTGGGCAGCGCGGGGTTGGCCAGGACGGAGGCGCTGCCCAGCCCTTCGGCCTGCGCCGCCGGCGCGAGCGCCAGCGCCGCTCCCAGCAGCGCCGTCAGGAGACCAGCGCGCACGTCGAACCCCACCGAAACCTCCCCCTGTGGACCGGGCCCAGTCTACGCCTCGGCGGAGCGGAAGCGCCCGCGCCGGGCGGCGCGCCAGCGGGTACTTTGTCGCTGTTGGCCGCTGATCGGTGGACACCTCCTGCGATTCCCCGCGGCGGCGGGCGCGCGCGTGGCGCGGCCGGTCACGTGGCCACGCGTTGGCGGGAGCGGGACCGCGCCTCGCGGGCGACGCTGATCGCCATCGCCGCGCTGCTCGCGGGCGCGGTCGCGGTGCGGGCCTGGCTGATGCTCGCCTACGGCCCGGCTTTCCTCGGCTTCGGGGACTCGCACGAGTACGTGACCGCGGCCGCCGGCGGCGTGTTCGGCGACGCCCAGAAACCGGCCGGTTACCCGATCTTCCTCGCCGCCGCCCATCTGCTCAGCGACGGCCTGGGCTTCACGATCGCGCTCCAGCACCTGCTCGGGATCGCGACCGGCCTGCTGCTCTACGGCGCGGTGGCGCGCACCGGCGCGCCGGCGTGGCTCGGGCTGCTGCCCGCGGCGATCGCCTTCTTCGGCGGCACGGGCCTGCTGCTGGAGCACGCGCTGCTCGCCGACAGCGTGTTCGCGTTCGTGCAGGCGGCCGGCCTTTATGCGGCGGTGCGTGCGCTGGCGCCCGCGGGCCTGCGCTGGGCGGCGCTCGCGGGCCTGGCGATGGGCGCGTCCTTCTGGATCAAGACCGTCGGGGTGTCGGGCGCCGTGCTGGTCCCAGCCGTGCTGCTGCTGGGCGCGGAGGGCCCGCGGCGCGAGCGCCGCCGGGTCGCGGCCGCGGCGGCGCTCGCGGCGCTCGCGGTGATCCTCGCCTACCCGCTCGTGCAGGCCCAGGTCACCGGCTACCGCGGATACGAGCGCCAGGGCGCATGGAACCTGTACGGCCGCGTGGCCACGTTCGTCGACTGCACACAGCTGAGCGCGCCGGCGGGCACCCGCTTCCTGTGCCCCCCCGAAGCGCCCGGGCATCGCCAGAGCGAGAGCTACTACCAGTACGGGCGCACCGCGCCGGCGGTGCGCCGCTTCGGCGGGCCATCGCGCGCTCCGGCCTATGCGAACGGGATGCTCGAGCGCTTCAGCATCGCGGCGATCGAGCAGCAGCCCATCGCCTATGCGGGGGCGATCCTGCGCGGGCTGGCGTTCTTCGTGGACCCGCGCGCCGGCGAAGGCTACACGCCGGCCGGCCTGCGCGAAGCACTGCTCCAGCGCAAGGGGACGAGCTCGATCCAGCCGGCGATCTCCGCCTACTACCCCGGCGCGCACGGCTACGACGGCGGCGCCGGCCCGCTCGCCTCCTACGAGCGCCACACGCGCGTGCAGGGCCCGCTGCTCGTCCTGCTGCTGCTCGCAGCCGTGCTCGGTGCGCCGCTGCTGCGCGGCCGCGTGCGCGCCGGCGCGCTCCTGTTCACGCTCACCGCGCTGCTGTCGGTGATCCTGGCTGTCGCCGGCAACAGCTACGACGCGCGCTACGGCTATCCCGCCTTCGGCCCGCTCGGGGCGGGCGCCGCGCTCGGCGCCTGGGGCCTGGCGGCGCGGCTCAGACGGGCGCGGGCGCGGCCCGCGCCGGAGCCGCCGGCGCGCCGGGACGGAGCGGGAGCCCCTCAGTAGCCGACGCTGTAGTGGCTGATGTGCCGGCAGCCGTGGAGCCTGAAGTCGCGTTCGCTGACGGTGCTCAGGTAGACGACGATCCCCGGCGACTGGCAGTGGATCGCACCCGAGGTGCCGGCGTCGTGGGCATGCACGACCGTGTGAGGGTCGGTGCCGGTCCAGACGAGGTCGTGGGTGTCGTTGGCGTAGATCACGTTGCGGCCGTCCCCGGCGTAGATCGTCGCCGTCTGCACGGGCGGGCCGCCGCCCGGGTGGTAGTCACCCCAGATCACGTCCCCCGCGTCGCCGCCGATGATCGTGTCGTCGCCATAGCCGCCGAGCAGCCAGTTGTGGACGCCGCTGCGTCCCACGATCGTGTGCCGCGTGTGCCACCCGCCCTTGTCCATCTTCAGGCATTCGTCGGGGGGCCATCCGGCCTCGCTCGTGTTGGCGGCCCGCGCCCGGCCCCGGGGGAGGCGGGCCCTCGGGCAGAACGCGACGTAGAGGCCCGCGTCGGCGCCGCCGAGCCCGTCCGCGGCTTCGCTGCTGGCTGCTGCGCATTCCGCGGCGCGCGTCCCGCCCAGCGCGGCGCACTGAGCCGCCGGCACTCCTGTGCCGGCGGACGGCGCGGACGCGACCGCCGCCCCGCCGGGTGCCGCTGCCATCGCGGTCGTCGCGAGGGTCGCGCAGGCGGCGCGAGCAATCCACCGAGCACGACCGCCGCATCTGTGCGCATCCGGCCTCACATCCATGTGCGGCGAGCCTAACAGCGGCACTCCCCTGCACCCGGGCGGCCCGGCGGATGTTCGGGGAGGAGGCGCCCGGCGGGTGTGGGAGGATCCCCGGGATGCCGAACCGCTCCAGTGCAGCGCTCGGCGCAGCCGTCCTCGCGGCGCTGGTGATCGCGGGCTGCGGGAGCAGCGGTGGATCGACGGCCACGACGACGGTGCCGACGGCGGCAGCGGTGGCGGCCAAGGCCCGCTTCAGCGCGCAGGCGAAGGCGATCTGCGACCGGCTGAGCGAGCAGGAGGCGCCGCTCCGCGCCCGGCAGGAATCGCTGAGGGCGCTGCCCGCCACGGGCGGGGACGCGGCGTTCGTCGCGCTCGCCCGGCAGGTGGTCGCGCTCTCGCGGGGGGCCGAGGGGAGGATCGCCGCGCTGCCCCGTCCGGTCGGCGACGCCCAGGCGATCGGGCGGCTGCTGGCCAGCTACTCTGCGGAGGTCGCCGACGCCGCCGCGCTCGCGAACGCCGCCGCCAAACAGGAAGCCGACCTGGGCGAAGCGGCCGAGAAGGCGCTCAGGAGCGACATCGCGGCGAGCAGCGCCCTGGCGTCGAGGTACGGGATGAGGGCCTGCCTCGGCTCGGAATGACGCTACCGCCGGCGCCCGCGGCCGGCGAGGCGGCGCGCGAACACCGCAGGCGGACTCGACGGGTCATCGAACCGCCGCTGCCGCAGGGTCTTGCGGAACTGGGAGAGGATCACCCAGTCGACAAAGCGCCCTGGCGCGTAGCGCGACAGCGCCACCGTAACCTTGCCGGTGCGGGTGGTGATGAGATCGCGGACCGGCGGCTCGCCGAGCGCCGCGCGCGTGAGCGCGCCCACCGCGCTGTCGAGGCTCTCCTCGGGAGAGTTCCCTTCGAGAGTCAGGCCGAAGTCGACCGAGTCCTTGTGGATCGGCGTGCGGATGTAGCCCGGATACACGGTCGAGACGGAGATCGCGTCGCCGTGCTCGAGCCGCAGCGCCTGGGAGTAGGCGACGACCCCGTGCTTGCTCATCGCGTACGCGGCGGCGAACGGCAGCGCCACGAAGGCCATGCCGGACGCGACGTTGACGACTCGTCCGCGCGCGGTCCGGAGCGCGGGCAGCGCGGCGCTGGTGACGCGCCACGGTCCGACCATGTTGACGTCGATCACGGCCAGCGCCCGCTCGTCCGGCGGCAGCCCGGCGCTCTGCGGTGTGGCGAGCCCGGCGACGTTGACGAGCACGTCCAGGCCGCCCCCGAGACGCTCGATCGCCTCGGCCACCGCGCGATCGACCGATTCCTGATCGCGTACGTCACAGGCGATGATCCGCTCTGATGCGGCGGCTATGTCCAGGCCGAGCACGCGCTGTCTGCGGCGCTCGAGCTCGGCCATCGTCGCGGCACCGATGCCGCTCGCCGCCCCCGTGACGATGATCCGCCTGGCGCTCATGCCACGACCGCCGCGCGCTCGGGCGCGGTGAGCGTGTAGGCGCTCTCGTCGAACCGCGTCGCGAGCCGGCGGAACCGCCACGTCCAGTCGGGCCAGAGCACGCCGTTGCGTCCGGTGACGTCGAGGTAGAAGCTCGCGCAGCCGCTCTCCCAGACGGTGCCGTGCATGCGCGAGTCGACCTCGCGGTTGAACGTCTCGTACACCGGGGGACGCACCTCGATCGTGCTCGCGCCGCTCCTCTCCATCGCCTGGATCGCGCGCAGCACGTGCTCGACCTGGGTCTCGATCATGTACACCATCGAGCTGTGGCCCAGCCCGGTGTTGGGGCCCAGCAGCAGGAACAGGTTGGGGAAGCCGGGGACGGAGGTGCCGAGATAGGCGCGCGGCGTTCCCTCCCAGGCCTCGCGCAGGAGCCTGCCGTCGCGTCCCCGCACCTGATCGGCGACGGGCGGGTCGCTGACGTGGAAGCCCGTCCCCAGGATGATCGTGTCGACTTCGCGCTCAACCCCGTCGGCGCCCAGCACCGAGCGTGCGTGCACTTCGGAGAGCGCGCCCGGGACGAGCTCGACGTTGGGCTGCTGCAGCGCCGGATACCAGTCGTTGGACGGGAGGATGCGCTTGCAGCCGAGCGAGTAGTCGGGGGCGAGCCTCGCGCGCAGCCTGGGATCGGGGACCTGGCGGCGCAGGTGCGAGCGGGAGATTCGCTCGAGCGCACCCATCAGACGCGGGTGCTTGACGAAGCCGAGCACGAGCAGCTCCTTGCTGAGGTACACCCCGGCCCGCACCAGCCGCTGCGCGGCCGGCACACAGCGGAACAGGGTGCGCTCGCGGGGGCTGATCGGGCGCCCGCTGTGGGGCATGATCCAGGGCGCGGTGCGCTGGAAGACGTAGAGCGTGTCGACCCGGCCCTGGATCGCGGGCACGTACTGAATCGCCGACGCTCCCGTTCCGATCGACGCCACGCGCCGGCCGGTGAGGTCGTGGTCGTGGTCCCAGCGGGCGGAGTGCATGATCTTGCCCTCGAAGCGCTCGATGCCCGGCACGTCGGGAAGCATGGGCTCGGTCAGAGGGCCCATGCCGCTGACGAGCACTCCCGCGGTGAACGGTCCGGCGCTGGTCTGCAGCTGCCAGCGCCGCTCGCCCTCATCCCAGGTGGCCGATTCGACCTCGGTGTCGGTGAGGATGTGCGGCCGGATCCCGAACTCGTCCGCGCAGCGGCGCAGGTAGTCGCGGATCTCGGCCTGCGGCGAATAGGTCTCGGACCAGTTCGGGTTCGGCGCGAAGGAGAACGAGTAGAGATGCGAGGGGACGTCGCACCTGCAGCCGGGGTAGGTGTTGTGGTGCCATGCACCGCCCACGTCCTCGGCCCGCTCCAGCACGACGAAGTCATGGATGCCGCTCTGCTTGAGGCGGATGGCCATCCCCAATCCCGAGAATCCCCCGCCCACGATCACGATCCTGTGGTCTCTGCGCGACTGATCCACCTTGCTCCCTTTGGCTGTTCGGGCTTACGTCTCCGTAGCTACACTAGTGTAACCGACAGGAGTGTAACATACCGGGGATGCCGGGACCCCCCGCCACCAGCCCGACCAGGATGTCGGCCCGGATGCGGCGCGAGCAGCTGCTCGATGTGACGATGGAGATCGTCGGAGAGCATGGCTTCCAGGCCGTCTCGATCCAGTCCGTGGCCCGCGAAGCGGGGATCTCGAGGCCGATCGTCTACGAGCACTTCGGCGACCTCGGCGGCCTGCTCGAGGCGCTCGTGGAGCGCGAAACCGGGCGGGCGCTGGAGCAGGTCTCCGAGACGGCCGTAGGCGATCTCGGCTCGGGCGATCCCAAGCTGCTGCTGCTCGAGAGCCTGCGCACCTATCTGGACGCGGTGCGCGCGCATCCGAGCACCTGGCGGCTGGTGCTGATGCCGCCGGAGGGCGCACCCGAGACGCTGCGCACGAGCATCATCGACGGACGCGCGACGGTCCTCGCGGGGCTCACGAACGCGGTGCGGCCCGGGCTGCCCGCCCGGAACGAGCCCCCGGACCCGGAGCTCACCGCGAGGATCCTCTCGGCGATCGCCGACGAGTACGCGCGGCTGACCCTGATCGATCCCGACGGCTTCCCGCCGCAGCGCCTGCTCAGTCACGCCGGCTGGACACTCGCGAACCTGTGGGCGTAGCGGCCGCCGCGTCGGCCCGCGCGTGACCCCGTCCGCGAGACCGATCGAGGTCGATCCGCGATCGAGGCCGATCCGAGCATGCCCGGAGCCGCCGCCGGGCAGCAGGCCCGCACCGCGCTAGCCTAGAGGGATGATCACTCAGGCAGAGCGTGCGGCCGAGCGTCGGCGAGCGAAGCTCGAGGAGATCCAGCGACAGGTCGCGGAGGGCTCGCTCAAGATCCGCACGATGACCAAGGAGGAGCGCAAGCGCTACCCGGCGATGCCACCCAAGGCACGCCGCAGATGACGAGCTTCTTCGTCGCCGGCGCGGGCGCGCCGGGTGACGATGCCGAGCTCGTATACGACGAGCTGCGCGAGCGCTCGCGGGTGGTCGTCGGATGCCCGGCGAGGTCACGACGCATCTTCAAGCTGAGCTGCCGCTACGACGGGCGCGACCGCGAGATCGAGGTTGGCAGGCCGCTGTCGCACGACCGCGGCGACGTGGTGGTCGCGATCCTCGACCACGGGCGCTTCGAGCCCTACTGCGTGCACACATCCCGCGGCGGCATCGGCGGGACCGAGCGCGTCGAGCATCCGGTCTACTCGGTCACCGAGTTCTCGTGACCGACTACGACGCCGCAGAGGACGCCATTCGCACCCTGCTACGGAGGCTCGCCCGTCCGCATCCCTCCGGCGGCGAGGTGGTCGAGCGGGCCGCCCTGCTGGCGGAGGGATCGGAGTTCCCGGCGATCATGGCCTGGATCACCGACCACGCCGGCACGCCCGAGGCGCGCACCGCCGACCCCGCAGCAGCGGGGCTGCACGGCGCGCGGATGAGCAGCGCGCGAGCGGGCGCGCAGTCGAAGCCGCTGCGCTACGTGCTGCCGGCGGGCGCGCTCGCACCCTGAGCCGCCCCCGCCACCAGACCGCCCCTCGCGCGGGCCGGTCCGCGTCGCTCGGCTGCCGGCCTGTCTCGCCGCTCAGCCGCCCGCGGCGCCGGCCGACGAGGTCGCCACCGGCTCGGCATCTCCGAAGATCTCGGCGCCCTCGATGCTGACGCGCGGCACGATGCGGTCCAGCCAGGAGGGCATCCACCAGTTGGCCCTGCCCACGATGATCATGACCGCCGGAACCAGCAGGCAGCGCACGATCGTCGCGTCGAGCACGATCGCGACCGCGAGCCCGACGCCGAACTGCTTGATGGTTGGGTCGCCGTTGAGCACGAAGCTGCCGAACACGAACACCATGATCATCGCGGCCGCGGTGATCACGCGCGCGCTCGTGACGAGCCCTGAGAGGACCGAGGTCCTGTTGTCCTCGCCCGCGCGCACGTGCTCCTCGATCTGGCTGACGAGGAACACCTCGTAGTCCATCGAGAGGCCGAACAGGACCGCGAACATGAACAGCGGCACGTAGGAGACGATCGGAACGGGGCCGCTCAGCCCGATCGCACCGCTGAGCCAGCCCTTCTGGAAGACCAAAGTGAGGATGCCGTAGGCGGCCCCGATCGAGAGCAGGTTCATCACCGCCGCCTGGATCGGGACCACGACCGTGCGGAAGGCCACGATCAGGAGCAGGAAGCTGAGCAGGATCACGACCAGAATCTGCAGCGGGAGCTTGCTGGAGATGCGCGCGGCGAGGTCGATGTAGCCGGCCGTGGTCCCCCCCACGTCGGCCCTCATGTCGGTGCCCCTCTCCGCTTCCGGGATCACCTTGGCGCGCAGGTCTTCCACCAGTTCCGTCGTGCTGGCCTCGGCCGGGCCCTCCCTGGCGATCGCGTTGAAGTACGCGGTCGTGCCCGCCTTGTCGATCTGGATGGGCGTGACCGCGGCAACGTCGGCGGCCGCGGAGACGTCCTTCTGCAGCGTCGCCAGCCGGGGATCGCCCGCGCGCGCATCCGGCGAGGCCGAGCCGGAGCTGCCCGCCGAACCGCCGCCCGGCGGCGGCTGCGCGGGCGTGCCGAGCGTGACGGCGATCAGCAGCGGGCCGTTCACGCCCGCTCCGAAGCTCTTTGCCAGCAGGTCGTAGGCGCGGCGGGCGGTCGTCGATGTCGACAGGGCGGCGGTGTCCTGCTGGCCGAGCGTGAGCGACAGCAGCGGGATGCTCAGCGTGAGCAGTATCGCCAGCGCCGCGAGCCCGGCCACGACGGGGTGCCGGCCGATCGTTGCAGCGAAGCGGGCCCAGCGGCCGTTTCGCGCCTGCGCCTCCGACGGTGGCGTGCGCACGCGCAGCGAGTTGATGTGGCCGCCTACGATCGCGAGCATGGCGGGCAGCAGCGTCAGCGCGGCGAGCACGGCGACGACGACGGCGATCGCGGCCATCAGACCGAGCGTCGTCACCAGCGGGATGCCGGCGACGGCCAGCGAGATCAGCGCGATCGTGACGGTACCGCCGGCGAAGAAGACGGCGCCGCCGGACGTGGCTGCGGCTCTCGCGATCGACTCGTGCATGTCGAGGCCGGCGCCGAGTCCGCGAAAGTGCCGGGTGACGACGAACAGCGCGTAGTCGATGCCGACGCCGAGCCCGATCATCGTCGCCAGCGTCGGCGCGACCGTCGGCACCGTCAGCACGTGCCCGAGCATGCGGATGATCGCCAACGTCAGCGCCAGCCCCACGATCGCGTCGATGATCGGAAGCAGCATCGAGACGCCCGTACCGAAGGTGAGCGTGAGGATCACCATCGCCGCGATGATCCCGATCAGCTCGCTGGACTCGGTCGACGGCTTTGACACCTTCTGCCCGAGCGGGCCGCCGGTCTCGACCTCGAGTCCGGCCGCCACGGCCGGGTGGGCCGCGTCGATGATCCTCTGGGCTTCGCCGACCGTCAGTTCGCCCGGGCTGATCGACAGCGTGACCGACATGTACCCGGTCGCCTGGTCCTTGCTCAGCGCAGCGGCGCCCTGCTTGCTCAGCGGGCTGACGACCGATGCCACGTTCGGCGCCTTGGTGACATCGGCGACGGCCTGCTCGACCGCGTCGGCGTACTTCGGTTCGGTGAGCTTCCCGGCCGTGGCGTGCAGGACGATCGGGCTGCTCCCGTTGGCCTGATCGGGGAACGATCTCTTCAGCGTGTCGGTCGCCCGCTGGCTGTCGGTGCCGGGCAGTGAGAGGTTGTCGTTGGTCTTGTCGCCGAGACGGTGGGAGACGGCGACCGCCGCGACGGTCACCAGGAGCCACACGCCAACCACCAGAAACCGCCGCCGTATGCACGCGCGCGAGAGCGCGTAGAGAACAGCTGTCACGGCCGGGAGCCTAGCTCCCGGCGCCCCTGGAACCCCGCGATCGTGAGCGCGACCGCGGCCGCGACCGCTTCGGTGGAGTCGATGTCGACCCACTCGTCGTTGCCGTGGATCTGGCCCGCGACGGGGCCGTAGCAGATGCACGGACCCGCCACGGAGCGTGCGTCGGTGGTCGCGGGCAGCGCCTGCCTGGTCGGTGGCGATCCGTGCAACCGCACATGCGAGCCGATCAGAGCCGCCGCGAGATCGTGGTCGAGCTCGTCGCAGTAGGCGGGGGCGCGGAAGCCTTCGAAGCTGACCGTGACACCGGTCGCCGCGCCGGCCACGGCCGCGGTCACGAGACGCTGCGCCGCCGACGGGGTGAGCTTCCTCCCGAACCCGAGACGGATCCGCGCCTCGGCGCTGGACGGCTCGGATGAGGGCCAGACCCCGCCCGCGAGCGTGCCCACGTTGAGCCGGAACGGAAGCTCGTGAGCCGACAGGAAGACGTCATCCGGGTCGGCGGCGCCGGGGGCGTCGTCCGCACGTCGGTTGAGTCGCTGCTCGAGCGCGCGCAGCGCCTCCAGGGCGGTGAGGATCCGCGCGCTGCTGGACTCGCCGGCGCTGAACGCGACGTGCGCGCCGGAGCTCGTTGCGCGCAGGCGGGCCCAGATGACCCCCACCCCTGCGTGCATCAGTGCCAGCGCGCTGGGCTCGCCGATCAGCGTGCCGTCGGCGTCGTAGCCCGCGGCGAGCACCGCCTTCATGCCGTTCCCGGTGCACTCCTCCTCGATCACCGAGCTGAACAGCAGGTCTCCCCGCGGCGCTCCGCACACGGCCAGGAACGCCTCCGTGCCGAGGAGGTAGGCGGCGAGCCCCGCCTTCATGTCCCCGGCGCCCCGGCCCCACACCCTCCCGCCGGCGACCTCCGCGCCCCACGGATCGTGCTCCCAGCGCCCCGGCTCCTCGACCGGCACGACGTCCACGTGGCCCGACAGGTGCAGCGAACGCGCGCCTCCGATCCCGTCGATTCGCCCGACCACGCAGGAGCGGCCGTCGTAGGTCGACGGCGGGTAGCCCCAGGTGGAATCCGCCTGCTCGACGGGCGGGTCGATCTCGACCCGACCCACCCGGAAGCCATGCGCCGCGAGGCGCTCTGCGATCAGGCGCTGGGCGCCCTCCTCCGCGCCGACGAGCGTGCGCTCGCGCACGAGCGCACGCGTCAGCTCGACGAGCTCCTCCCGCCGCGAGGCGACCGCGGCTCGAAGGCGCTCGGCGAGGCCGTCATCGACCCGCTCAGCCGCCGTGGAGCTCCTGCTCCTGCACGGTACGCTCGGCCGTGGGGAAGGCCTCCAGCCGCTCGTCCGGAATCGGGTCGCCGCTGTCGACCGAGAAACCGTAGGTCCCAGCCGCCAGCCTCGCCTCGGCCCGCTCGAGCGCGGCAAGCCTGTCGGCGAGGTCCTCGGCCAGGCCGGCGTCGAACTCACTCTGGTAGAGCTGCTCGGAGCCCCGTTCGCCGGGTTCGTTGTCCGCGGCGGCGGCCTCGGGATCGGCATGTCCGAGCCCGGCCAGCGCCCGCTCGATCGCCTCGCGCTCGCGGGCCAGGAGTTGGCGTGCGCGATCGGGCTCCATGGCCAGAGACTATCGCGGCGTCTCAGATCTCGACCTCGAAGCCCAGCTCCACCTCGTCCGCCGGCCGGCCCCCCTGGACGCCCCAGTTTCCGCGCGGCGACTCGAGCAGCACGATCGTGATGTCGTGCTCGGGTGTGCCGATCCTGCCGAGGCGGTGCACGATCTCCCGGTATAGCGCCCGCTTGGCCTCCGCGGAGCGCCCCGAGAACAGGACGACCTCCAGCAGCGTGTAGCGATCGGTCGTGGCGGCAGGGACGCTCGGCCGTAGGAAGCACTCGGGATCATGCTCGATGATCCGCAGGGCGGGATCGCCGCGGGGCACGCGCAGCACGGCGACGAGAGCCTCGCCGACAGCCTCCAGCAGATCCCGCTTCTCCGCCGCGGTGCGTCCCCGGAGTATCTCGATTCGCACCAGCGCCATCGCCGAGCATCGTATTCGGCCTCGTCCGTGCCGGAGCTTCGCGACCGAGCACGCCACCGGGCCGAGCTACAGTTGACTTGGGCCTCGCTGGCCCCCCTGGCGAGGCTCTGAGGGATGGGACCGCCTCGTGGCCTGCCCGTCACATGTCGCCGACAGCCCGGGGCGGTCCCTACTCAGTTCGCTGCGGCACGCCCCGCCCCCCTTTGGAGGCGTACCGCCTCGGCAGCCCTTCTGCCGATGATCGGAGACTGCCTCCGATCGACGCGCATGTCTGTGCCATTCGTCACGGAGGCCGACCACCGGCGATCCCCTGCTCCGGAGAAACCCCGAGTCGCGCTCGTATCGCCGCCGAGGGGACACCGTCCTCGCCCTCCACCCGCGCCCCGAGCCGGCGAAGGACGCCACGGTGCCGCTCGGGTCGGCCAGGCCGGCGAGTTCAGCGTGTCGCATTCGCCCCTCGCCGTTCGTCATGGAGGTACAGACGCCGATCGGCCGGAACTCGACGGGAACAGGCGACTCGCGGTGTCCCGGCCGACGGCACGTCGCACCACACACCAGAGGGAGACCACGATGATGAAAGCAAGGATCAAGAACCCGGCCCTCACCACTCCAGGAGCGCTCGAGGCGCTCCAGCAGCTCGGAGCCTCGGCGGGCACCGCCGGGATCCCCGACACCACCCTGTATCTGGTGCACCTGCGCGCCAGCCAGATCAACGGTTGCAGCGTATGCGTGGACATCCACTCGCGGGAGCTCGAGCAGGCGGGCGAGAGCGGCGAGCGCATACACCTCGTCGCGGCATGGCGCGAGACTCCCTACTTCAGCGAGGCCGAGCGCGCAGCGCTGGCGCTGACAGAGGCCGCCACGCGTCTCGCCGATCACGCCGACCCGGTGCCGGACGAGATCTGGGACGAGGCGGCACGCCACTACACCGAACCGCAGCTCGCGGCGCTCGTGATCGCGATCGCGACGATCAACGCGTTCAATCGCCTCAATGCCGCCACCGGGCAGATCGGCGGCGCATGGGTCGCCGGCCTCATCGAGCGCGCAGGCCAAGCAGCGTGAGCATCGCGGTGTAGACTTGGCCCCGATCAGCCGGGCGAGACCGGGGTCTGCGCGATCCCGGACGTCGGGCGCGCAGCACGGGTGGAGTGCCACGTGCCCAGAGGTTCAGCGCGCGGATCGGAGGCTCGCCGCCAACAGTACCCGCCGCCCGCGGCGGGGAAGGCGAGATGAGAGGAGGGATGACAGATGTCATCTACACGTCGCCACCGGGTGCGATCACGCAGCGCGGCCAGAGGGCTCTGGCGCGTCGCCGTGACAGCGCTCGTGTTCGGCGCCTTCGCGGCGGCCGCCGGCACGGCCCTCGCAGCGAAGGTCAACATCGTCACAAAGAGCCCGCCATGGGGTAAACCGCCTGCGAACACCGCCTACTTCACCACCATCCAGGCCGCCGTCAATGCCTCTACGAGCGGCGACTACGTCCTGATCGAGCCGGGTGTTTACGACGAAGAAGTGAAGGTCGCCAGCGCACACTCGGGGATCTGGATCAGGGGCATGAACCGCAACTCCGTGATCATCGACGGGCAGCACCGGATCGGCAACGGGATCGAAGTCCACGAGGCCGATGACGTGTGGATCGAAAACCTCACCGTGCGCAACTTCGACTATGAACCCGGCGGGCCATGCGGGGACGAAGAGTGCGGCAACGAGATCTGGTGGAACGGGGGCGCCGAGTCCGGGAAGATCGGCGCGCACGGATGGTACGGCTCCTACCTCACGGCGTACGACACCGGCCTGAACGGCGGCTATGGGATCTTCACGGGCAATGAGATCGAAGGCTCGTGGGAAAACATCTACGCATCCGGGTTCAACGACTCCGGCATGTACCTGGGCGCCTGCCAGGAATGCAAGGCGCGGATCATCAGGGCCACGATGGAAGACAACGCGCTTGGCTACTCCGGGTCGAACTCGGGTGGCAGCCTGGCGATCGAAGACTCGCTCTTCCGCCACAACTCCGTCGGCATCGATCCGAACTCCGAAAACCCCGGCGACCCTCCGCCGCCGCAGGACGGCGAATGTAACCGGGAAAACATCGAACACCCCGAACCCACACCGATCATCACCTCGACGCGCATCCCGCGCTGCACGGTGCTGCGCGACAACCTCGTGCTCGAAAACAACAACCTCAAGGTGCCCGCGGTCGGCGCACCCGCCGGTAACTGGGGCAGCGGCATCCTGCTGCCCGGCGTCTACGCCGACCTCGTCGAAGGCAACGTGATCGCAGGGAATGCAAACAACGGCTTCCTCGGTCTCGAGTACCCGAACCCGTTCCCGCCGACGACGGAAACGATCTTCTTCCAGATCGCGGGGAACAAGGTCGCCAAGAACGTGTTCGTCCACAACGGCTTCAACCCGACGTACAAGAGCAGCCAGTTCGCGGGCGACGTGATGTTCACAGGCGGCTACAGCGAACTGTTCGGAGGCCCGGAATCGCATTCGGTGAACAACTGCGTGAGCGGCAACGTGCTCACCGACGCGACCTTCCCGGTGAACATCGAGGGCACCTGGGGCTGCCAGCACGACACGACGCCGATCCCGGGCTACGGCGGCTTCGGGCCCGAGGAACTGCCCGAAGCAGTGGAATACCTGTTGCAGCTGAAAGCGGAATCGGAAGCGCGGCATCCGGAAGACCAGCCGGCCCCGCCGCCTCAGCCGACGATGCCCAACCCGTGCCGGGGGGTCCCGAAGAACCCGCTCTGTGATTAGGGCGCTGCGGAGACCCGGCGGCACCGACCGCGAAGACCGCCGCCGCTCTCACCGGCAGAGCGGCGGCGGCGGCAGCAGCGCGCCGGAGCCGGTCGCGGGTGCGGTCGGCGTACCTCCGGCGACCGATCTCTGCCGATCTGTGCTCAACTTGGCTCCATGCCCGGCGGTGATCTCGTGGTCCTGTGGATGGTCGACACCGTTCCCGCGGTCATGCGCCGGCGCGGCGCGGGGCTTGGCGAGGGCGGGCCTCACAACGGGGAGCGGCGAGGCTCGGGGAGTGACCGGTGACCGAGCCGCACCGGGAGCATGTGACGTCGATCTCGGTGATGCTGATCGTCCCCGACGCCGATGCTGCCGTCGCCTGGTACAGGGACGCGCTCGGCGCGACCGAGCTGTGGAACCTCGGGGGCGTTGCCGGCCTGGAGGTCGACGGCGCCCCGTTCTTCCTCCACGAGGTCAACCCGAAGAACCCCTCGGAGAGCAGCCCTGGCCCCGGCGGCATCACGAGCACGCGCATCGAGCTCCTCGTGGACGACCCGGATCGCTTGATCGCGGGCGCGATCTCCGCGGGCGCGAGCCCCGGCGCCCAGCTCGAGGACCATGACGTGCCCTGGGGGAAGCATCGCCAGGGCGGCTTCCGAGACCCGTTCGGGCACGTCTGGTCCGTCGGCGACAGGTCCCCCCTCAGCCGGCGGGCGCGACAGAGTGGCGGCGGCTACTCCTCGTGACCACTCCGGACGCCCGAATCACAAGGGTGATCCGGCGCGGCGCGACGACTAGAGCGGAGGGACCTGGTTGTTGACCTGCGTGCCATGGTAGAGGTGGTCCTGATCGCGGCAGGCAGCCGGGAAGAAGAACTGGACGCTGTCGCTGCGCACCCCGTTGTAGCTGGCGTACAGGGTCGCGCGCCCGACGGTGCCCACGGCGCAGTTCGGGTCGCTGCTCGTAGTGACCCGGACCTTGATCTTCATGATGTTCCCCGGATATCCCCACATGGTCGCGTAGTGCGAGTGGTAGAGGAGCTTGTGCTCCACCGACATGATGATCACGCCGGCACGATCCTGCTGGCAGATGACCCCCGAGACGGTGTTGGCTTCGAGGTTTATGTCTCCGTGGCCCTTGGCAAAGCTGCTCGAGCCGGTGTACGGGCCAGTATGAAAGCCCCACGGGGGGATCCCGTAAACGGTGGGGACCTCAGAGCACGAGGTGGCTCCGCTGGCCGAGCCAGCCATGCCCAGCGTCCCGAGCAGCGCCGTCATCACCGCGAGGGCGAGCCCGAGGCACGCAGTCGTTCGCTTCCCGCCCATGGAGCCGGCCACTATAGCTCAGCATCGAGACGGTCGAGGGGCGATCTGGCACTCGATCGTCTGAACCGCTCGTAATCGTGTCTCGGGCCGCCCCCCGGGGCGGGGCACCGGGCGACTGTCGCGCCGGGACAAGATTTCGCACGCGCGCGCGACGGCAGATGTCTCGCTGAGACAAGTTTTCACCTGCTTGGAGGCGACTCTCATAAATACCGCCCGCAGGACTTGACTAGTCGCGTCAAACTCGGCTACGTTCGCGCGACAAGCGCTCGAGACGGCGGTTCGCACAGATGGGTCGGCTCCGAGCGACACGAGGCGAGGGAACAGGAGAGCAGATGGGGAAACGAGCCCGCATCGTCGGTTTCGTTGCGCTGGTCGTCGGGGTACTGGCACCGGTCGCAGCGGCATCGGCATCACAGTACGTAGCGCTGGGGGATTCATACTCCGCGGGAGTAGGCACGAGGGTGTTCTATGAAGAATCGGGCGAATGCAAGCGCAGTCCCGATGCCTATGGGCCGAAGATCGCGGCGGCCAAGGGGTACACGCTGAACTTCGAAGCGTGCAGTGGGGCAAAGACGCCCGAAGTCGACGAAAAACAGCTTGGCAAACTGAGCAGCAGCACGGCGCTGGTGACGATCACGATCGGCGGAAACGACGCCGGCTTCAGCAACGTGATGCTCAATTGCGCCCTCTACTACTTCACCTGCGGGAGCGCGATCAGCGAAGGGGAGGAATTCATCGCGAAAAAGCTGCCCGGGCTGCTTGAAACCACCTACAAAGACATCCAAGCCAGGGCGACGACCGCCCAGGTGATCGTGCTCGGCTATCCGAAGCTGTTCACCAAGGAAGGCACGACGTGCAACGTCAACTTCCTCACCTCGGGGAACGAGAAGAAGATCAATGAAGCCGCAGAAAAGCTCGATGCCGTGATCAAGGCTCGGGCCGAAGCACTGAAATTCACGTTCGTCAACCCGACGAGCGCGTTCGAAGCACACGAGGTGTGCGCCAAAGAAGAATGGCTCAACGGCCAGTCGAACCCGCTCGAAGAAAGCTACCACCCGAACGTCAAAGGCCAGGAAGAGTTCACGAAGCTGGTCGAGGCGGCCATCTAGGGCGAGCGTCACCCGCCGACCGCGGGTTCGATCGGCTTCTCTCGACGGGGAGGGCTCGCCCAAGGCCGGGCCCTCCCCCGTGCTGTGTGGCGGCGCACCTGCGTGGCGGCACGCTAGTGCTCCTGCGTTCGCGGGCCGACCTGCGTCACCGTCGCCGCGGGCAGTCCGTCACCGCCACAGGAAAGTCCGTCACCGCCGCCAACAGGCCGTCACCCGCCGCCGCGAGCCGGTCCTGTACGCGGCCGTCCCCAGCGAGCAACTCTTGTAGTCTCGCTGGACGCGGGGCGGCTCGACACCAACTGAACTTGTTCCCACTTGACAAAACGGCGCGTTCGGAGCGGGATGCTCCCCGCGCAGCTGCGCGCAGCGCTCGTGCCCGCGATACCGATGATCGTCGATGCCGTGATAGCCGCGATTCGCGACGAGCTGCGTCGCGGCGGGCTCCCCGAGAGCGCACTCGAGCGCAACCTCAGGCTTGGCCTGACTCACGCCGTCGAACGCTGGTTTGCCACCGCGTCCCCCTCGGCGGACACCGATCTGCACTTCGCGCTCGGAAGGGCTCACGCACGCGCGGGCCGCACGCTCGACGAGCTGATGGGCTTCTACCGGATCGCCGGGCGGACGGCGTGGGAGCGCACGAGCGAAGTGGGCGCCGCCCAGGGCATCGAGCCGGATTACCTCTACCGGCTGGCGGGCACGGGCTTCGGCTACGTCGACGAGCTCTCCACGCAGGCGGCCGCGGGCTATGCGGGGGAGCAGTCGCACCGCTCGGGTGCTTCACAGTCGCGACGCACCGAGCTGCTGCGCCTGCTGCTGCGCACACCGCAGCCGGACCGCGACGTGCTCGACGCCGCCGCCGAGGCGGCCGGCGCACAGCTCTCCCCCACGCTCGCATTCTTCGCCGGCCCGGCCGAACTCTATGACGCGTTCGTGCGCTCGGGTGAGGAGCACTTCGTGCTGGAGCCCAGAGGCGGCGTCTTCGTGGGCGCCCTGCTCGACCCGGAGAGCCCGGGGCGACTGGCGCGGCTGACTGCGGCGAGCGAACGCACGGGAGCGCAGCTCGCGCTCGGCCCGGCCGTGGCGGTCGCGCAGGCGGGGCGCAGCCTCGAACGAGCCACGGCGCTGCTGACCCTGACGCGTCGCGGCCTCGTCGAGAGCTCCCCGCTCGTGCGCGCCGACGATCACGACCTCGCCCTGCTGCTGTCCGCGCAGCCGCAGCTCGCGAGCGACCTGGTGCGACGGCGTCTTGCGCCGCTCCAGGCGATCACGGGTGCCAAGACACGGCGGAACCTGACGCTGACGCTGCGCGCATGGCTGCACAACCCGGGTCAGCGCAAGGCGATCGCCGACTCGCTCGCTGTGCATCCGCAGACCGTCCGCTACCGCATGGCGCGGCTGCGCGAGCTGTTCGGCGACGAGCTCGACAACCCGGACGGACGCTTCGAGCTCGAGCTCGCGTTGCGACTGGCGCGATACGCGGCGCCGGGCGAGGACGGGGAGTAGCGCCTGCTGGACCTCCCCCGGCCGAACGCCGGGGACCGTGCCCCGAGCTCTTCACCAGCTGCGGATGTACGCTTCGAGCCGTGGGTCACATCGATCACTCGGTCTGGCGCTGACGCCGGGTGGGCGCAGGCGTGCTCGGGCTGCCTGACGGGGTGAACGCTTGCCTGTTCGACCTCGACGGCGTGCTCACGCAGACCGCGCAGGTGCACGCCGCGGCCTGGAAGCGAATGTTCGACGCGTTCCTGGGCGAACGCGCGCGGGGGCAGGATGAACCGTTCGTTCCGTTCGACGAGGTCGGCGACTACGAGCAGTACGTGGACGGCAAGCCGAGATATGACGGCGTAGCGTCGTTCCTGGACTCACGCGGGATCGAGCTCGCAGACGGCTCCGAGCAGGACTCCCCGGACACCGAAACGGTCCACGGCCTCGGCAACCGCAAGAACGAGATCGTGCTGTCGATGATCGAACACGACGGCGTGGAGCCGTACGAGGGCTCGGTGGCGTACGTCCGCGCGGCTCGTGCTGCGGGGATGAGCACCGCGGTTGTCTCGTCGAGCAGCAACGCGCACGCGGTCCTCCGCGCCGCGCACATAGAGGATCTGTTCGAGACCGTCGTCGATGGGGAGCTCGCCGAGCGCGAGCGGTTGCGCGGGAAGCCCGCGCCGGACACCTATCTGGCCGGCGCACGGGCTCTCGGCGCCGAGCCACGCGGCGCGGCCGTGTTCGAGGATGCGCTGGCCGGCGTCGAGGCGGGCCGCGCAGGGCGGTTTGGAGTCGTCGTAGGGGTCGACCGGCTCGGGCAGGCCGACGCGCTGCGCGCCCACGGCGCGGACGTCGTGGTCGCCGACCTCAGCGAGCTGCTGGACGCGTCGTGATCCACCACCCGGCGTTCTCCGTCGAGCCCTGGTCGCTGCACGAGACCACACTCGAGCTCGACCATCTCGCGCAGACGGAGTCGCTGTTCGCACTCGCCAACGGCCACATAGGCCTGCGCGGCAACCTCGACGAGGGCGAGCCGAGCGGCATCCCCGGAACCTATCTCGCAGGCTTCTACGAGCTCTCTGCGCTCCCGTATGCCGAGCCGGGCTACGGCTATCCCGAGGCCGACGAGTCGGTCGTCAACGTCACCAACGGCAAGCTGATCCGCCTGTTCGTCGAGGACGAGCCGTTCGACATCCGCTACGGCAAGCTCGAGGCGCACGAGCGAGAGCTCGACCTGCGGGCGGGCGTGCTGCGACGCAACGTGCGCTGGTCCTCGCCGACGGGCCGCCGGGTGCGCGTCGCCTCCACGCGGTTCGTGTCGTTCCCACGTCGCGCAATCGCCGCGATCCGCTATGAAGTCGAGCCGCTGGACGGAAAGCTGCCGGTCGTGCTTCAGTCCGAGCTCGTCGCCAACGAGCCCGTTCCCGCCGACCCCGGCGACCCTCGCGAGAGCACGCCGCTGCAGTCGGTGCTCGTGGCCCAGCGCGCGATCGCCGCCGACGCGCGTGCGGTGCTCATGCATGCCACGCGCAGCAGCGCGCTTCGCATCGCCGCAGCCATGGACCACGTGGTCGAGTCGGCGGAGCAAGCGGACGTCAGCGCGGAGAGCCGCGGCGATCTGGCGCGCATCACGATCGCCGCCGACGCGGCGCCGGGCGCGCCGCTGCGCCTGGTCAAGTTTCTGGCCTACGGCTGGTCGGGGAAGCGCTCGGTGGCGGCGCTTCAGGACCAGGTCGCCGCGGCGGTGGCGGGTGCCAACCACGCCGGCTGGGAGACACTGCTCGCCGAGCAGCGCGAATACCTCGACTCGTTCTGGGAGCGCGCCGACGTGGAGGTGGACGGGGACGAGGACCTGCAGCAGGCCGCGCGGTTCGCGCTCTTCCACATCCTGCAGGCGGGCGCGCGCGGCGAGCGCCGGCCCATCGCCGCGAAGGGGCTGACGGGCTCCGGGTACGACGGGCATACGTTCTGGGACACGGAGAGCTTCGTGCTGCCGGTGCTCACCTACACCGCACCCCGCGCAGCGCGCGACGCGCTCACCTGGCGCCACTCCACGCTGCCGGCCGCGCGCCAGCGCGCGCGCCAACTCGATCTGCAGGGAGCGAGCTTCCCCTGGCGGACCATCGCCGGCTCGGAGTGCTCGAGCTACTGGCCCGCCGGAACCGCCGCGTTCCACATCAACGCCGACATCGCCGATGCCGTCGTTCGATACCTGTCGGCCGCCGAGGATCCGGAGTTCGCCGAGAACGGCGCCACCGAGCTGCTGGTCGAGACCGCCAGGCTGTGGGCCTCACTCGGACACCTCGACGCGTCGGGCTCGTTCCGCATCGATGGCGTCACGGGCCCCGACGAGTACAGCGCCGTCGCCGACAACAACGTCTACACGAACCTGATGGCGCGGCGTAACCTGCTCGCCGCCGCCGACGCCGCAGAGCGCCACCCCGGCCAGGCTGCACGACTGGGCGTGGAGCCGGAGGAGCCCGGAACATGGCGGCGGCTGGCGGCCTCCGTGCACATTCCCTACGACGAGTCGATCCAGGTGCACCCTCAGTCGGAGGGCTTCACCGCGCATCAGATCTGGGACTTCGCGGGAACGAGCCCGGAGCGGTATCCGCTGCTGCTGCACTTCCCCTACTTCGACCTTTACCGCAAGCAGGTCGTCAAGCAGGCGGATCTCGTGCTCGCGCTGCACCTGTGCGGCGACGCCTTCAGCGACGAGCAGAAGGCACGCGACTTCGCCTACTACGAGCAGCTCACCGTGCGCGACTCATCGCTGTCGGCGTGCACGCAGGCGGTGATCGCGTTCGAGCTCGGGCATCTCGAGCTCGGCTACGCCTACCTGCGCGAGGCGGCGCTGATCGACCTCGAGGACCTGGCGCACAACACCCGCGATGGGCTGCACATCGCGTCCCTCGCGGGCACGTGGATCGGCGCGGTCGCGGGCGTCGGCGGGATGCGCGACCACGAGGGTCGGCTCTCGTTCGCGCCCCGGCTCGTGGCCCCACTGACGCGCATCAGCTTCAGGCTGCTCGTGCGCGGGCAGCGCCTGCGCGTGGAGATCGACGCTCGGCACGCTCGCTACCAGCTGCTCGAGGGCCGCCAGCTCGAGCTGACCCACTATGGGGAGACGGTCACGCTGAGCGGCCAGGGCTCGCTGATGCGCCCGATTCCAGCGCCGCCGCGCCGGGACCCGCCGGCGCAGCCCCCGGGGCGAGAGCCGCGCGGTCTGAACGGTCGCCGCGGTGGCGGAGCTCCTCGGGGATCGACTGGAGCTCCTCCATAAGATCCCTGAGATGGTCCATCCGGAGCGATCGCCTTCGGCAGGTGCACTCGAGCAGGTCCGGCGCCTGGCCGGATCGGCGGCCACGATCGACTCGGTGTCGAGCCTGGAGGGCGGCCAGCATGCGGCCACGTGGAGGGTCGACACGGCGTGCCCCGCGCTCACCGTCGTCGTTCGGCAGTTCCCGGCGGGCGACTCCGCCGGTGCGTGCGAGGCGCAGGTCCTGCGAATGCTCGACGGCCTTGGCGGGTTGGCGCCGGTGCTGCTCGGCAGCGACCTGGCCGGCCTTTGGTCGGAGTGCCAGACGACGCTGATCAGCTGGCTCGACGGCGGCGGGGACATCGCGCCGGCCGACCCCGACGCCTGGGCGGCGCAGCTCGGCCGCACGCTGGCCTCGGTGCACGCGGTGCCGGCCGACCGGCTGTCCACCCTGGCGAGCGTGTTCGACCAAACCGGTGGCTCCCGTGAGGCCCTGGACGGCCCCCTCGCAGCGCCGATCCGGGCTGACTGGCCACGGATCACCGCCGCCCCTGAGGTGCTGACGCACAACGACTACTGGTCGGGCAACGTGGTCTGGCGGGACGGGGTGCTGACGGGCATCGTCGACTGGTCGGGCGCAGCGCGCGGCCCGCGAGGCTTTGACGTGGGCTGGTGCCGTCTGGATCTCTACCTGCTCTTCGATGAGCGGGTCGCCGATGTCTTCCTCGCGGCCTACGAGGATGCGGCCGGCGCCCCGGTCGCCGACATCGAGACGTGGGACGGCTGGGCGCTCGCGCGCTCGCATGAGATCGTCGAAAGCTGGGCTGAGAACTACCGGCCCTTCGGCCGTGCGGACCTCGACGGGGACGAGCTTCGCCGGCGTCACTCCCAATGGATGAGCCGTCTGCAGGAGCGGAGCTGAGGGCCGTCAGATCGAGGAGATCGCGGCCTTCGTCGATGACCTCGGCTGAGGAGAGAGGAACCGATCTCCTCGCCCCAGCGCAGCGGTCTGAGGGTCGCTCTCATTCGCACGCCGGGCTCATCGCATCACGCGCGCCATGCGCCGCGCCTCGCGGTGGTCCATGACACGAGCGATCAGCACGCTCAGCTCGAAGAGCAGGTAGAGCGGAACGGTCTCCAGCAGCAGTGTGATCGCATCGCCCGGCAGGAACGCGGCGACGGCGCCGCATGCGAGGATCGCGTAGCGCCGATTGTGGCGGAGCTGCTTGGTCGTGACGATCCCCGCGCGGGTCGCCGCGAGAATCCCGACGGGTACCTGGAAGACCAGCCCCATCGCCAGCAGGATTACCGCCGCGAAGTGGTAGTACTGGCTGGCCTGCACGAGGACGTTGAACTCTCCGCTGTTGAAGTTCTGGAAGAACCTCACGGCCGCGGGCAACACGACGAAGTAGCCGAACATCACCCCCGCGACGAACAGGAACGGGATCGCGAGCATCAGCGGCGCGGCGACACGGCGCTGATCGGGGCTGAACGCGGGCAGCAGGAAGCCGTAGGCCTCGTACAGCAGCACCGGTAGCGACAGGATCAGCGCAAAGATCAGGGCGACGGCGAGCGTCGTGGTGAACGGCTCGCCGATGCCGAGCGTGACGGGCTTGTTGCCCTGCGGCGCTGCCGACAGGTGGACGATCGCGCCACGCAGCTTGGGCTGCACACCCTGCAGCGAGGCGCGTGTGGCGGCCGAGGCCCCGCTCCCCGGCCGCTCGAGCGCCTGCACGACCACCTGAAGCTGCGTGGCCACCGTGCGGGCGCTCTGCTGGACCGTGTAGGTGGAGCCGAGCGGGCCGTTGCCGGCCTTTACCTGTTTCTGGGTCTCGTGCGCGAGCGGCTTGTTGACGATGTTGAGCAGTGCGTGGTTCTGCCAGAAGCAGACGCCGAACGCCACGGCAACCACCGCAAGCGAGACGATCAGCCTCGAGCGCAACTCCTCGAGGTGATCGACGATGCTCAGCCGATCTTCGTGCCCGATGCTGCCGACTGCCGTCGCCATGATCAGGCGGTCAGCTTCTCGGCGGTCTCGACGGGTGCTGTGCGGACCTCCGTGGCGCCGAGAGTCGGCTCCTGGTGCTGGGCCACAAGCGCGGGCTTCGTGGCTTGTGATGCCGGTTCGGCCGGGGATTGTGAGCCCTCGCCGCTGATCGCGTCCTTGAAACCGCGCATGCCGTCACCGAGCGAGCGGCCCATCTCCGGCAGGCGCTTGGCGCCGAACACGAGTAGCAGCAGAATCAGCAGAAATGCGATGTGAATTGGATTGTCGAGTCCCATGGCTGAGGTTGCCTCCTGGTTTGAGTTGTCGTGGCCGCCGGATTGAGTTGTCGTGGCCGCCGGAGACGATCACGCACTGGTTCCTACGCAATGGAGCGGAGGGCGGATCACCGCCGGCGCGGCGCTCTTGGTTGCCCAGGCGCCCGCTAGGACTTGATCAGCGGGCCCGCCTTGGCGAGCACTTCCGCCTTGCTCAGCGGCACGTCGAAGCCTCCGTTGGGCGTCGGGCTCTTGCCGATCAGCAGGTCGATCGCAGCGGCGTGACGTCCCTCGATCTGCACGATGCTTCCAGCGGCCAGCAGCACCGGCTTGCTCGTTATCGACGGCGCCGCGCCGTTGTAGGCGCCGACACCGGTGTTCTCGAGTTCCGATGCCAGGGCGAGGAACGCGCTCTGGCCGGACACGGGGAACACGAACCTCGGTTTGGCAACAGGTGTCGCGCCGAGCTGCTTGATCGCCGCGGTCAGCGCCTTGACGTGGTCCTGCTCCTGTTCGCCGAACAGCATCGCGTAGCTCTTGGCCTGCCCACTGAGCCCGACCTGCTTGCCCTTGACATTGTAGAAATCGGACTCCAGGTACTCGAGGGTGAGCGCGAAGTTGAGTATTTCAGCGTCGCTGCCGCCGGTTGCGCCGAGCGCCTGCGATACGAACGGCGTGACCGCCGAGAGTCCGTAGACCGAGCCCGCAGCCAGCGCCCCGCGCAGGATGAAGCTCGAGCGGGTCATGCCTCCCACCTTCACGTCCGCCAGCTCAGGCGTGGATGGATCCGCATATGCGGTCTCGCAGAGTGTGTCGTGTGACATCAGCTTCAGCTCCTTTTCCTCAGGTCTTGGAATTAGGCCAGGAACGGCTTGATTGCCGCCATGACCGTTGCCATCGAAGCCGGCTTGGCAAATGGGCCATCCGGGGTGAGCGATTTCTTGACGAGCGTGCCGATACTCGACGCGTGACGGGCCTCGACGGTGTGGATCGACAACGCCGTCGCAAGGATCTCGGGGCTCTGAATGTTGGCTGCCTGGCCGAGATACGCGGCCGCGCCGAGGTTCTCCACTTCATAGGCGAGGTTCGCCACCTGCGTGGCGCTGTCGATCGGGAATTTGCCGTTCGGGTTGGCCGCCGGGGTTCCGCCCAGCTTTTCGACCGCGCCTTTCAGCGCTTCCACGTGGGTCTTCTCCTGCCCACCGAACGTCTTGATCAGACTGGCGTTCTTGCCCGTGAAGAGGCCCGACGCGATCACCTTTTCATAGAACGTAGTCTCGAGGTACTCGAGCGTGAGCGCGTAGTTGAGGATCGCGAGATCCGTGTTGTTGGAGCCGGTCGAGCTCGCAGCCGCCGTCGCCGCCGTGCTGGCGGTTGACGAGGACTTGCTGCTCGAGCCGCAGGCGGCGAGGACGAACGCCGTGAAGCTCGCGGCCCCGGCGCCTCCCACCATCTTCAGGAACCGCTTGCGATTGACGTCGTCGCGCACGAGCTGCTCGACGATCCCCCCGGTCGAGGCGATCGGCTCCGAGCCACTGGCATCGATCTCGTCAACGTTCGTCTGGTGGGTCATCTCGTCTCCAATCCTCGGGGGCAACAGCCGACGGCGAAGAAATGCACCGGTGTTCGGCCTCTTATCCCTCGAATACGCGGAGGAGTGCGCTTTGGATCACATGCCGACCGACGGCCGCGGCGGGCGGGCCGTCCGAGCGCGACGCGCCGGATGGGCGTCACTGGCAGCGCGAGCGTCGCCCGGCGGACCTCAGGCCGAACTGCCGGCGACGCTGCTGCCCCGGAGGGGACTGGCGTGAATGACGACGTAGATCGAGATGCTTGCCGCCCACTGCGCTGTGCTCCATAGACCCATGAACAAGGCCGATCAACCAGCCGTTCGCGGGCGTGGCGAAGCTGAACTCGCAGCGGTGCTGCCCGATCAGATCGATGACGGTAAGCAGATCGCTTTCGCTCGGCGACGGGACCGGCAACGGTGGCAAGGGCAACGGATCGCCGAGCGGGGAGCGGCCCCTGGTCGCGGTCGGCAGGCGGCGTGGCAGCTCCGACTGCGCGTCGCGGCCCTCCTCGCCAGCAAGACCCGGGCCACAGCCATCCGTTCGACCCTTGGGTGTTATTGATCGTCTACAAGCGCGACCGCGCCTTTTGGCGAAACGCCCAAGGCCCACATCGGCGAGTCCCGTACTCTCGGGTAACCCGAGAAGGAGCCCGTCATGCCCGTCATGCCGCAGCGTCACGAACCTGTTGACACGAACTACCTCGGTGGAGACTCGTTGCCGTGGATACCGTTTACTCCCTTTAGCGAGGAGGTGCTGCTGAAGTATTGGAGGGTCGACCCGGTCCGCGGCGAGATCGTCGTCTCGATGCGATTCCCGCCCGGAGTCGAGCTGCCGACGCACTACCACACGGGTGTCGTCGTCGCGCACACTGTCCGTGGCGCGTGGCGTTATATCGAGCACGACTGGGTGTCAGGCCCGGGCGACACCGTGTATGAGACCGCGGCGTCCTCACACACGCCGCAGAGCGTCGGCGAGGACGATGCTGAGGTGTTCTTCTACCTAGTCGGCGAGCTCGAGTTTCTCGACGCGAGCGGCAACCTGCTTGCCCGCGAGAACGCAAAGACCTCACTTGCACGTTATGAGGCCTACTGCCAAGGGAATGGTCTCAAGGCTAGGGACCTGACGAGCTTCATGGACTGACCCTCAAGGACTCGCGTTGAGCGACTCTCGAGGGGTCAGGACTCTCAGGCGACGACGGTATGGTTTTGGGGCAATGGACCCGGAGTTCAAGCCGGCACGAGCGCCTCGAGCGCATCGGGCTTGGTCGAGCGTCTTGCTCCCGCTCGCCGAGCACCTTCGCGCCAGCGCGGCCGAGCTTTCGAGCGCCGTCGTCCGGCAGATCCAGGAGGAGTCGCCCGACCTGTTCCCGCGCGTCGATGACTTCGAGGAGAACCGCGCGGCGACCGAGGCGAACATCACGTTGTTTGCCGAGCTGGTCGCAGAGGGCCGCGAGCCGCGGGAGGCCGAGTGGCCCAGCGTCGCCGTCGCATATGTTCGCGAGGGCGTCCACCGCGGGTTGCCGCTTGCCGCGTTCCTGCACAGCTTGCGGCTAGGACACGCCGCGGTTTGGCGGTCGATCCTGGCACAGCTGGAGGAGCGCACTGAGGACTGGGAGGAGTTTGCCGCCGCGGTCGACCTCGCGTCGGCGTGGCTGTTCGCATATGTGGACGTGCTCTCGCGTGTCGCAGAGGAGACGTACACGCTGGAGCGCGAACGCTGGCTTCGGACGGCGGCCGCCGTCAGGACCGAGACGATCGAGTCGATCCTTCACGAACGTGAGATCGACGCCGGGTCTGCCGCGCTGCGGCTCGGGTACGAGCTCGAGCGGGAGCACGTTGCGGTCATCGGGTGGTATGAAGACGCAGAGGAGGGACGCGACACAATTGCCGCGCTCGAGGCGGCGATCGGCGAGCTGGCGGGCCGACTCGGCTCCACGCGGCCGCTGATTGAGCCGCTCGGCCTGCTCGCCGTCGCGGCGTGGGTCGGCAGCCAATCCGGTTTCAACGACGCGGCGCTGGATGGCCTGCGCGCTGATGGCGCCTTGGCCCCGGACGCGCGGCTCGCCCTGGGAGAGCCCGCGTACGGCATCGCCGGCTTCCGCAGTAGCCATCAGGAGGCGCTTCAGGCGAGACGAGTCGCCGGGCTCGCGGCCAGGCCCCCGGGCACGATCACGCGCTATCGAACCGTCGCCGTGAGCGCGATGGCGACCGCCGACATCGGGCAGGCGCGGGCGTTCGTGGAGCGTGAACTGCGCGGTCTGAGTGCTACCGATGATCAGTCCGTCCGCCTTAGGGAGACGCTGCAGATCTTCCTCGAGGAGGGCGCGAGCCATAGCCGCACCGCCAAACGCTTGGGCATCCATGAGAACACCGTTCGGTACAGGGTCAAGCAGACGGAGGAGATGCTCGGCCGCACGGTCCAGGAGCGCCGACTGGATCTCGGCATCGCACTTGTCCTGCTTGGCGTCGTCTATGGCGATGGGGCCCGCTGAGTCGATGGCCGGGCGCGTACCTCCGATTGTGGGATCCTACAGCGAGCCCCGTTTCGAGTATCGAGTTCTAACAAGATTCTCTACCAGCGTCTTGCCTATCGTCCGCCGAATACACCAATAGCCCGTCGAGGGAAAGTCACGCGGGCACCGAGTCCGGTTCGAGGACTCGAGCGCAGGAGACAGGGCCGCGATCGACTATCGGCAATCAGCTGCCGCGCGGCGGATCGATCCAGGAGGGAAGATGAGGATGAGGAACCAAGGGACACATCGGGGACGTATGCTCGTGGCACTGGCGGTGCTCGTCTGCGCCGTGCCGGCGGTTACCGCCGCCGGCGCTTACGCGGCCGAATACAACACCGAATATGAACACGCGCTCAGCGTCGGGACGCAGGCGTACGAGTACGGCCAACCGCTGCTCGACATGCAGCGGGTCTTTCAGACGCTGACCAGCGTTACCGTCCCAGACAACGTCGGTGACGCCCCGGTCAATCAGTTCTCGCACTTCACCAACCTCGCGACGACCAAAGAGGGCGTAGTGGTGGCGCCAAACGCCGATACGCTCTACTCGATCGCATGGCTTCAGCTCAAGCCGCAGCCGATCGTCCTCCACGTCCCCTCGAGCGAAGGGCGCTTCAACGTCGTGCCGCTGATGACGCCCTACACCGAAAACTTCGCCAACATCGGTGAGGGGGCCTCCGGGATGCTTCCTCCAGGCAACTACGTGATTGCCGGCCCGAACAGGTTCGTCGGCGTGGAAGAAGTCAAAGGCATGAAGGTAATCCACTCACCCTACGCGCGGGCATGGGTTATCCAGCGCACCGAGGTCAATAGCCACGAAGACCTGTCGAATGCCATAGCCATTCAGGCAGACACGAAGCTCGTGCCGCTGAACAGGTGGAAAAAGGAAGGCCTCGACTACCAGCCTCCCGCGCCCGAAAAGGAAATAACCACGCCGACCGAATACCACGTTCCGGGCACGCAGGCGGGCGAAGACCCGCTCAACTACTGGACCGCGCTGGGCGTCGCGCTGAAGCAGTTCAAGCCTCCGGCGGCCGACGACGCAGAGCTCGAACTCCTGAAGACCGTCGGCATCGGGCCGGGTCGGTTCCCCGTCAGCGACCCGAAGCTTGGCCCGGGCACGCTCGCTGGCCTGCGCGCCGCGGTCGCAGCGGGTCCAGTCCAGGTGACCAAAGAACTCACAACCATGTTCCAGACTGGGTTCAACGCCCATAATGGGTGGCTCGTGTCGCCGACCGGCACGTACGGCACCAACTACACACTCAGGGCAATCGTCGACAAGATCGGCCTCGGAGCGCTGCCGTCGAACATCGCGATCTACCCGGTGGCGCAGACCGAACGCGCCGGACACCCGCTCAACGGAGCCGCGACCAGGTATGTCGCCCACTTCCCCGCGAGCGACTTCCCGGTACCCGTGCAAGCATTCTGGTCACTGACGATGTATGAAGCCAGCGGCTTCTTCGTCGCCAACCCGCTCGAACGCTACACGCTCGGTGACCGCTCGGACCTCCACTTCAACGAAGACGGCTCGCTCGACATCTACCTGCAGGCGGGCGAACCGACAGAAGAAGCACAGAAGAGCAACTGGCTCCCTGCCCCAGGCGGGCCGTTCTCGGTGTACCTGCGGCTCTACGGCACCGAAGAATCGGCGATTGGGGGCATCCTCGATGGAGGCGCCGAACACTGGACGCCGCCCACGATCCTCCCCTGCCTGGAAAGCGGGAAAACCGCGGCCGGGTGGAACTGCGCGAGCTAGCTGACGTGCCTACACAGGTTGTGAACGGTTGAGAGAGACGCAAGGCCACTGGGCACGGACCGCAGCGGTCCGCGCCCCGTGGCCAGCGGAAAAGCATTAGGCCCAACGGGCCGAGACTCGAACAGCACGATGCGGCCGACACGCATGCCGCGGTCGGCCACGTGCCGCCAGAAGGGAGCGATCGTGAGCACGACCGCCGAGACTAGTGACAGGCCCGTCAGGGTGCGGCGCACCCCCCCACCCACAAGAGCCGGGATGAGGACGTCGATGAGGCGTAGCTCGATGCCCGGTCTATCGTTTCGTTCGGCGAGCTCGGCGCTCATGCGGGTCACGACGGCTCGGGCGAGCAACGCCTGCAGCGTGCGGTCACCTAGTTCCGCCGCGACCTCTGCGGCACGTACGACGCCGCGAACGGCTTTCATGTCGGACCACTCGTCGTCTTCGAGCAGGGCAATCGCCGCTGTGGCCGCGTCGCGACCGTAGATATCTGGCCTGTCTTCTCGGCGACGGACCCAGAGCAGATCGCCCAGCCTCGCTCGGAGCCGCGGCTGGACGGTCGCCTTGTGCATGCGCGCCCACACATCGAGTTCCGCATCCTCGACATCCACCAGCCGGCCCGGGAATCTCGTTCGCCGAGCTCCATCGCGGGCCCGTACGGAGCCTGCTCGCGGTCGCGCCCCTCGGTCTGCGAGCGCTCGAACAGGTGGTAGCCGAACGCGTTGACGGCGGCCCGGACATCAGGCGGCGGGTCGCCTGTGACAGCATTGGCGACGGCACTGCACTGGGCCTCAAACAGAGCCCAGATAGAACGCGGGGCGAGAGGTCAGGCTTCTCGCCCCGATGCGCGAGCCCCGCCTATTGCAGGGCTTTGGTCGAGTCGTTGAGATCGGAGCGCCACGCTCCCTTCGAGGCACGGCGACGGCATCACAGTGACGTGCCCCGGCTGGGGCGGCTCAGGAGCCCTGCGGTTCGATAAAGGGCTCCGGAGCCGGTCCCGGCTGAGGTTCGGTGAAGCATACGTACGCCTCAGCGGGCGAGGCCGTCGCCCGTGTTACGCCTGCGCCATTGCGTACGGCGGCCTCGTCGACTGGGTAGCGCGCGCTGCCCGCCTCCTTTCGAGCACCTACGGCCAGAACAAGTGAGGGCTCGTTGCCTGCTCCGAGGATCGTGTGAGAAGTTCTGGGCGGACAGTGCACGAAGTCCCAGGTTTCCAGTGGTCGCTCGCGGCCCTCGACGATGAGCAAGCAACGGCCACGCAAGACGAGGAAGTCCTCCTGTCCGGCCTCGTGGTGATAGAGCGCCATCAGCTTGCCCGGCTCAAGCCAGTACAGACCGATGCCCAATTCGTCGAAGTGAGCCTCGCCCTCGCCGCTGAACCGACACACAGCGCGCATGTCGTTGTACATCCAGCGGCCGTCTCGGACATTGACCACGAACCATCCTGCGGTCATGGGTATTCCGTCGTCCAATCTCGCCTCAGTCATCCCAGGCCTCCCGTTTCGCCCCTTGATCGCCAAACATACAAACCCTCCCTCACAGTGGCAGTGGCGTGCGAGGTAGCGCTTGACGCAGCGCATCGCCTCGCCTCGATGCGGGTCTTGCCCTCGGCTTCCTGGCGCTGCAGGGTAGGCGTGTGTCCCGGGGTCCAGGCGTCCGCGCGTGTTGGCGATGACGCGCTAACGCGAGCGTCCTCGTGGTGCTCAGCCGTGCCCGGTGGGCTGGACACGTAGCGCGAGCAGCGGGTCTTCGGGCACGTCGAGGCGGCGGAGCAGCAAGAGTGTCGCGCCGCCAGGCAGTGTTCCCGCTCGTACGATTGTGGGTGTCGAGTGGGCGGGTTCGGGCCGATTGGGCCCGAGCCACACGAGCACCCGCGCGGCCTCGCCCGGGGTTCGTACGGGGGCTAGCTCCACGGCCAGCGGGGCGCCAGGCCTGCGCTTGAGCGCCACCGCTACGAGGCTGCCAGCGACTCCCGCTGTTTCGTCGCCGCCAAAGGCGCGCCCCGATTCCTCTTCCGAGAGGCCGGTCCTCAGCAACAGCCGGCTCGGCAGCCCCGTCAAGTCGTCTCGGCACTCCAGGCCCTGTATGTCGAACTCGCACACGACGCCGTGGGTGAGCGCGAGTTCGGGATTCTGGAAGCCGAGCTCGCTCCAGCGCGGTCGTCCGTCGCGGGCGTCGAGGGCGAGCACCATTTCGTCGCCTTCCGGGCCGAGCGCCGGCGGCCAGCGGCGCGCGTTCGGGAGGGTTCGCACGTAGCGTCTGGGGTTGCTCACCTGCCCCTGCAGCAACACGATCTTGCCCGCCGAGGCTACACCAACGACCGCCAAGCCGATAAACGAGGCCGGGTCTCCCGCTTTGACCGAGACTGTTCGCCATTGCCACACCGGCTTGCCACGACCCGGCGAGAGTCGCTCGACGAGCACATATGATCCGCCGCCGCCTTCGCACGCGTAGGAGGCGACCAGCAGGCTGCCGTCCGACGCCACGCGCGCGTCGCCGCCGGCTTCGCCACCGCCACCCTGCGGACAAGCTCGTGGTCGGCGCGCGCGCCAGACGATGCCTCCCGTCTCCACTCGGCGGGCGATGAGTTCTCCACCCGGTTCGGCGAACACGATCGACCCCGCCACGTACGCACGCTGGTTGCCCGGCAGGTACTCCGGCCCGACACCTACCGGCGTGTGCCAGAGCGAGCGGCCGTCGGCGAGCGAATAAACGGCGACTTCTTTGACCACAATCTGTCCCGCTGGATCGTCGAGCCCTCTGCCAGCTTCCACTATGGCCACCGAGCCCTCGACCGAGACTCCCAGCACGTCGGGTTCGGCAGGCGTCGGGACAGACCACCGAGGCTGGCCGGTCAGCGCCGAGACGGCCTCGATGCGAGCCGCCGATCCCTGTTCCGCCAAGCCCACGACCGTGTCGCCGAGAAGGTTCGGGTAGATCAGCCGCAGCTGCCAGAGGGCTCGTACCGTCGCCCCGCTTGCGCTCACCCGCGGCAGGGACGCATTGGGGCTCGGCGCCGGCGAACTCGAGACCGAGGAGCGGAACTTCGCGACGATCGCATGCACACCCGACGAGGAGGGCCTCGCGGCTGGAGCCTCGGCCGGCGCACGCCGACCTCGCAGCGCGCTCGGCTTGATCCGTGATGGGCTCGTGGCGAGGTACCCACTCGCGGCCACTCCCGTGCCCGTCATTAGGAACACCAGAGCCGTCAGCGCGACGGCCTTCCTCCGGATATCCCGCACGATCCCCTCCCCTAGTCCGTCAAGACCCAAGCCGTGCCGGGGTCGCCGTCGTCGACCTCGACTCCGACCAGCGCGGTGGTACCTGCCCCCGAGAGGGCCAGCCTCAAGCCGAACAGGCCGTCTTCGCCGCTGGCTGCTGGAGCGAGGATCTCGGCGCGCTGGGTCCAGCCCGAGCCCGAGCCGGAGAACAGCCACGCCGCGCCGACACGCTGCAGTCCGGCACTGTTGTCCTGCGGGCAGCCGATCAGCGCGATCTTCCCGTTGGACGACAGTGCCACGCTTTCCCCGAAGTTCCCGAGTCGAGTCTCCCCGCGACCGGTGAGCTTCTCGCGGCGCCGCCAGGTCGACCCAGAGCGCGTGAAGATCCAGGCCGCTCCCTGCTCGCCGCCTTCGCCTCCAGCCCCGACCAGCGCCGTATCGCCAACACTCGAGAGTGCGACGGCCGCACCGAACCGCGCGAACCCACTATTTTCCCTCCCCGCGAGCGGCGCGCCCTGGCTGATCCACCGCGAGTCCCGGCGCGTGAACACCCATGCCGCGCCGCCGCCCTTATTCCCATCCCCGCCGATGAGAGCGGTGCCGCCACCGGAGGCGAGCGCCACGCTGCTCCCGAAGAAGGCGCCCGGGCTCGCGCGACGGCCCGTCAGCTCTGCGCCACGCTCCCAGCCGGAGGGCGTACCAGTAAAGGTCCACGCCGCCCCGGCGCGCCCGAAGCCCTCGGCACCGATCAGCGCCGTCCCGCCGCCGGAGGAGAGGGCAACGCTGCTGCCGAATTCAGCGCTACCGACCGCCCGACCATCGGTGAGCTCTGCCTGCTGGGTCCACGTCGAACCGGACCGCGCAAAGACCCACACGGCGCCCCTCGCGCAGCACTGGCCTTCGCGCGACGCGCCGTCCGAGGGGCCGCCGACCAGCGCGATGTCGCCGTCGGCGGACAGCGCCACGCTCGAGCCAAACTGGCCCTGGCCGAGCTCGCCGCTACCTGCAAGCGCCGGGCCCTGCTGGACCCAGCTCGAGCCCGAGCGCATGAAGACCGACACCGAGCCGACACCGCCATCATCGGCCGGCGCGCCCACCAGCGCGATATCGCCACTCGATGACAGCGCCACGCTGGTTGAGGACTCAGATTCCCCGCCCTTGACGCCACCGCCGAGCTCGGCACTCAGCCGCAGCAGCTCACCGAGGCGGATCCCGGAGGGAACACGCAAGGCCTGCCCGCCGGCCACCGGCGACACGCCCACATACGCACCGAGAGCCATCGCGAACACAAGGGCAGCCCCGGATCCCGTCAGCCGCCGGGAAACCACTCGCCAACTCCGCGCTCCAAAGCCGCGCCTTCCATGCCTCCTCGGTACGGCAGCACGTCCCCTTCGCCGCCACAACATCCGCAAACCCACCCGGCGGCGAAACCTCGAGCGACCCAGAACTTCCACACTACACCTCACGCCAACCATGCAGGGAAGGGTTCCGCGTCACCGGCCCAACCACAAACGAGAGGTGTGCTTTCGCGTGAATACAAGCGTGCGGATGCACACGCGCACACTCCTGGATTGGACGATCGGCGAGCGGCGCGGATGCGTGCTCTTGGGTTGGACACCTCGCGATCGTGCTCTCCGGGCCGCAGAAGATCGCTCCTGCTGGGGCGAGACAGGCGTCTCGCCGACGTCGGTCGTGGCTGCACCGCATCGTCCCAAGCAGGAGCCTCACCGGCGTCCGTCGCGAGCTCTCATTCACGTAGAACGCGCGGAGCATCACTTTGCGGGATCTCGCCTCGATGCTCTCGAGCGAGCCTCACACCCGGTCGCCGGGCGCGTCGTCATCCGGGACGGGCCTAAGACTCTCGATGTCTTCGGCGAGGTGAGACACGCGCGTCGCCTCATCCTGGACTACCTCCGCAAGGTCCGTCAGCGGTTTCCCCTCGATGCCATGCGCGTCGCCCAGATCTCCGGCAGCGCTCTCTAGTGCCGTGCCTGCCCAATCTGTGCGCTTGGCTGCGCGGGTGATCAGCTCATCATCCCTTCTCACATCCGCGTCTGGTCGTACAACACGATGGACGATCTTAGTGCCGGACATCGCCAGCTCTCTCCTCGCCCCTCTCACGAGATCGGACAGCGCACAAGAAGGAGAGAGACGAACGAGATCCGTGCAAGCTGCGTGCGCTCCCCGGTCCTCATGGATTACAGGAGAGCCAGAGCCCGCGTCCCATCAAGCATACCCCCCGCCGCAAATCACTCGGCCGTCCTCGAGTCTGAAGGTTGGCGCAGGGGCCGTCGGGAGGCTCAGCGAGAACCGCCGTAAACGCCCCCGCGAGGCGAATCAGCCCGAAGGGATTGGTGTCAAGCTCGCTTTCGATGCGGGGTAGGGGTGCCGCGAGCACCGATCTACCGAGCAGCACACCGGCGTCGTCGACGAGCATCGAAACGCCGGAGCTGCCTGCGCGGCGACGGAAGCGTCGGGCTGGAGCTTCGTCGACCCCAGTGGGGATCGTCGGCTCGGCACTGCAGGACGTTGCGATCGCCCGTCGTGCGCAGTGTTCTCTGGATCTTGCTCATTGTGCCCCTCGCAATCATCACGGCGATCGTGGCCGTGTTCCTCGGGTCGCTGGTGCGCACCCACCAGCAAGAAGTCGAGTCGGGGTACGACGCGGTCTACGTCGTCTCGGTCGAGGGCTCCGGTCTTCACAAGCTCACCAGCGACAAGCGCGACCACCAATACGTCTGGTCGCCCGACGGGCGGCAGATCGTCGCCCAATCGGATACCTCCCAGGCGCCCAATTCAGTGCCCGGCCCGATCGAGCTGATGGGGGCCGGGGGTGGCGCCGTTCGCGAGGTGCACGCAGCCGGGTTCGCCTCTGATCCAGCATGGCGCTCGGAGCACACACTCGAGCTGCTCGACACTGCCAGCGTCAGCGAGACAAGGTCGACGAGCATCCTCGAGCTCTCGCTCCCCGACACGGTCCGCCGCGGTCGCTCGATTGGACCGATCGGCGGCGCCGCCTGGTCGCCCGACGGAGCCGCGGTCGCGTTCGTGTCGGGATCGGCGCTCTACACAGCTCCACTGGCCGGAGGGCCAGCCCGGAAGGTGGTAGGGCTCTCCGGCCACGATATCTCCGACCTGTCGTGGTCCCCGGACGGTCGTAAGCTGGGCTTCGTCGCGAGCGTCGAAACACCGCAGACCTGACCCACGTGAACACTCCCCAGGTGTCCGGAGCAAGCCGAGCCCGGCCCGCGCGCTACTCGGCGGGCCGGTTGGTGGCGATGGGTGCGCCCGGGGGGATGACAGCCCCGGGCTCCAGCGAGCTTGCAGGAACTCAGCCGAGCCCCGGCTCCAGTTCGCCGGTGAGGTAGCGCTGGATCGTAGGTGCGATGTAATGGAGCACGTCGTTTGCGGGGAGCGAGGCAATCGGCTCGATGCGCCAGATGTAGCGCGTCAGCGCGAGCCCGAGCATTTGGGTGGCGATGAGTCCGCCGCGGAGCACTCTTTCGTCGTCATCGAGATTCGCCGCAACGGCGTTGACGAGACTCCCGTGGATGATCTGCCGTAGCCGTTCGAGCGCGATCGGCTCGTGCGCGGCCGTCAGCAGGATGGAGCGCAGAACCTCAGCGGAGGCAGGGCGCTCCCAGCTGGTGAGTAGGAAGCGAACCAGGCTGCGCCCGCGGGTGGGAAGATCGCTGCTGGTAGCCCGGGCGACGCCGTCGAGGAAACCAGCCGGCGGGATGAGACATGCCTCGAGTAGCGCCCGCTTGGAGCTGAAGTAGTAGCCGATCAGCCGTGGGTCCACGCCGACGTCATCGGCGACCGAGCGCATCGAGGTGGAGGCATATCCGTGCTCGGCGAAGGAGCCCCGGGCCGCAGCCACGATCTGCGCGGGCAGGACGCCGCGGCCTCGCTTGGGCCCACGCTTGGTCGGCGTCTCTGGTAATTTCCCCATGTCGGTAAATTATTCTAACGACGAGGAGCACGGAATGAGCCACGAGTGGGTGCTTTGGATCTTGGCCACTGCCTCAGCGATGCACGTCGTGGAGGAGCGAGGCCTTGGCTGGCAGGGATGGGCGGCCCGCACGCTCGGGCCGCGAATCGGTCTCGCGCCGTCGTGGGAGGACTTCTGGGCGACGAACGGGCTGCTGATCATCTTCGCGATCAGCGCCGCTGCGGTCGGATGGCAGGCCCCCGCCTTCGCGTTGGCGTTCCCCGCAGTGTGCCTGATCAATGCCGTGTTCTTCCACATCCTGCCGAGCATCGGCGCCCGCCGGCCCAACCCGGGTGTCTTCACAGCCGTCGTGCTCTACCTCCCGATCGCGACCTGGGCCTACCTCGCGGCGGGCAGCGACGGTGCGCTGGGATTCGCAACCGTGCTCCTCAGCATCGTGATCGGGGCGTGCGCGATGGCGTCGGCGATCATGCTCCTGATGATTCAGCCGCGTCTTCGTTACTCCGACATGGACGAGGTGCCGTCGATCCCCTGATGCGCCCGACCACCGGTCACGTCCCGCTTCTCGGAGGACAGCTCATCGCCAGGCGGAGGGATCACACGCTGCAATCCATCCAACAAAGGAACTCGTGAGATGAGACATTCGGGAAATGTGCGGTACAAGCACGACGATTTCCAGTTCGGCTATGAAATCGCGATGGGCAGCGCCGTGCGGGGCTTTGCCGACGTCGGCGAGGTGGTGGCTACAGCCGGGCGCATCGCCGACGGAGACGCCGACGCATGGGTGCGCGAGTGGACCGCCACCGCCCGCACGCTGGACGAGGATGCCGCCAGGGCGCAGGCGGCGGGACACCCCGTGAGCGCCCGCAGCCTCTACAACCGAGCGGGCAAGTACTACGCGACCGCGCTCTACCTCGTGGCCCATTCCAGCGAGCCCGAGCGCCAGCACGAGATCTGGCGCCACCACAGGACGGCATGGGAAAAGGCGCTTGATCTGATGCCCTCCCCGGTCGAGCACGTCGAGATCCCCTACGAGGACACGTGGCTTCCGGGGTCCCTCTTCAAGGCGCCCGATGCGGCGCCGGGCGAGCGACGGCCGCTGGTCGTGATGAACAACGGCAGCGACGGCGCCACCCAGGACATGGCGATGCTCGGCGGCCTCGCATCCGCCGAACGGGGATACCACTGGCTCGCCTTCGATGGCCCCGGCCAGCAGGCCTCGCTGTTCGAACGCGGCCTGCCCTTCAGATACGACTGGGAGTCCGTGCTGACGCCCGTCCTGGACACGATGCTCGAGCGGCCCGACGTCGCCGGAGACCGCATCGCCCTGATCGGCGTCAGCCAGGGCGGCTACTGGGTGCCGCGTGCGCTCGCGTTCGAGCATCGCTTCGCGGCGGCTGTTGCCGACCCCGCAGTCATCGACGTCTCCACAACCTGGACCGCTGACCTGCCGCCATTCATGCGCAAGCAGCTCGAGGACGACAACAAGCGTGACTCGTTCGACAAGGAGATGGGTTGGGCAGAGCGCATCTCAAAGTCGACTCGAGCGACGCTTCACTTCCGCGGCGAGCCATACGGCATCGATACCGGCTCGCGCTTTGATCTCTATCGCGAGGTGCTGAAATACCGGATCTCAGAGCAGCAGGCAGCAGCCATCACAACGCCGCTGCTGATCACCGACCCAGAGCAAGAGCAATTCTGGCCCGGTCAGTCACAGGAACTCTACGAGATGCTCCACGGCGAGAAGCGCATAGTCAAATTCACGTCGGCCGAGGGCGCCGCCCGCCACTGCGAGCCGATGGGGCAGGCAATCCGCGAGAGCCGGATCTTCGACTGGCTAGACAGCTTTCTGACACCGCAACGACCCGCACAAGCGCCACGATAAACGCACAATCCCCACTGTCGAAGTATCGCGGACGACTGCCCTTCGCAACCAAAAGCGAGCATAAGCGACACCCCTACAGACGAGCGCTATGGACGAAAGGCGGTCGTCTCGCCGTGCGACTACGCGCCAGTGCCCGTGCATAAGCGCGAGAGCATGCCCAGGCACCTTACCTGCCGTGGGAGGTGTGCCCGTCGTGGCAACACCGTGGCACCACTCGCCCAGCCATATGCGTCCGATGCGTCCGCGAATCCCCTCGATTTGGCCGATCGGGACGCAGGCGAACGCATCTGCATCGGTTCCGCGCGGTTGAGGGCCTTGTGGACTTCACGGTCCGTGGTGGTTCGAGTCCACTCGGGCGCATGGAAAAACCCCTGCTCAGCGGGGGCTCGGTTCCGACGGAGTGATGTAGACCGCTCGTAGTACGCCCTCACCTCCGGGTTCGGTGCGCGGACGGTTTCGCCCGCCTGGAACAAGGATGCATCTCGAAGCCAGCTCGAGGAGCCGCGCCGTCCGGGACTGTGTCAGGTCTCGGCGGCGGAGCATTATCAGGTGCCGGGTGGCTCGGCGAGCACGACGCCGTAGAGCCTCCGGACTTTGAGGCGGATGACTAGCCGTTTGGCGTCGATCATCTGCCGGAAGAACACGGTCTCGTCCTGCTCGCCGTAGAAGGCCGAGTGCACCTGGAGAAGCTCTCGGCACGCCTCATCGCCGGGCGTGCTGGCAACCTCGGACCTCTCCGCGTCGCACTCGGCAGCGGCGTAGGCGAAGAAGTGCGATCCGGCGACGTGCAGCGCCGCACGGGGATCGCGCCGCAGAATCCGGGCTTTCACGCGATCCGCCGTGGTGGACACGCGTGCGGTCCGCTCCTGTGGATCCCAGACGTAGAGCACGTTCGTCAGATGCGGATAACCAGCGCCTGTGACAGCCGCGAGAATCCCCTGCTGGTTGTTCGCGATCAGGTCCAGGAGCTGCTGTTCATCAGCCATCCAGTCGCACCTAGCTTTCGCTTTCTAGTGCTCACGACTCGCCACATTTCTTCAGCGGATAAGGCGTCCGCGGACGATGAGCTTGCTCGGTGCGCGCAGGATGCCCAGCGGGCTCCACGTCATGCCCAGCTCACGATGATCGGCGTGAGTGATCGCCTCGATCTCGAGTCCGTCATCGACGTTGTGGACTGTCGCGTGGAGCTCGAGCGGGACGTGCTTGCCGGCGGCATGCAGCTGGCCGCGCACCTTCAGGGTGTCGCCGTCGAGGACGGCCGAGTCGGAGACGAATCGGACCTTGGGGTGGTGCTCGACGTCGAAGAAGTCGGGCGAGCGCAGGTGCGCATCGCGCCTGGCGTTCTTCGTGTCCAGGCTGTCCGCATCAATCGTCAACTGCACCGCCGGCTCAGACCCGAGCTCGACGGTTCCCTCGTAGCGGTCGAAGTGCCCCTTCACGGTCATCAGGCCGTAGAAGTGGCGCACGTGGAATTCCACGCTCGACTGCGAGGGGTCAAGACGCCAGATACCGTCAGTGAGCTCGCCCGGCGTGGAGAGCGCGGTCGGGTCGGTGGACATCACGTCTTGCTCCTTTGGATGACGCGCATGGTCGATACGGCTAATGATGATGATGTTGGGATGTCGGTGACCATCTCGCGGCCGACCAGAGGCCACTCGCTGGCGCGCCTGCTCGACGGCAGAGTGATCCCATGACCGCGATCGCTAAGGCTCGCAGTGCGTACTCGGATCCTCGTCGGATGCGAGCCGGGCAGCCTCTTCGTGCAGCATGCGCCAGCCCTCCATGAAGTGCGCACGCGCGCGCGGCGAGAGTCGCGCGAGCGTGTTGTGCACCGGCGCGAGCGCCACCTCGAGCCATCCCTCCATGGCATCGCGATAGTCGTCGTGCACACGCAGGATCGTGCGCCTTCGATCGTGGTCGTCCTCGGTGCGCTCGAGCAGGCCTGCGCGGCTCAGTTCGCCCACGATCGTGCTGGTGCTGGAGAGCAGCAGGCCGAGGCGCTTGGCCAGTTCGCTGACGCCGATCGGTTCGACGGCCGCCACGGCGAGCAGCGCGGATGCGTGACGCTTGCCGAGTGATGCGCGTTCCATCGCGTCTCGCATCGGCATGGGGGCGGGCACTGCGCTCTTGAGGTCATGGAGCGTGACAGGCAACAGCGAGGTGAGCTCGGCGAGGTCGTCCTCGACGCTCGGCCCTGGTTCGCTTTTCGGTGTGCTCCTGACGGCCATGGTTCGTATGCTAGCCTACTTCGATCTGCGAACTATTCGTAAAATGTACTGTTCATCGCCCCACAGTATATCCGGAGGTCTGACATGAGCTCGACGGCACCGCAGGAGCGCAGGCTGGGGATCGTGGCGCGCGCAGGCAGCTGGTCCGGGCGCCACCGGCGCGTCGTGCTGATCGGCTGGATCGTGGCTCTCGTCGGCTCACTCGGGATCTCCGGTGCGGTCGGGACCAACTACAGCACCAACTTCTCGCTCCCGGGCACCGAATCCCAGCGGGCGACGGACCTCCTGCAACGCGACTTCCCGGCGCAGTCGGGCGATTCCGACCAGATCGTGCTGCGCTCACACGAGGGGCGGATCACCAACCCGGCGGTACGCGCCCAGGTCGACCCGATGCTCCGGGAGGTCGCGGCGCTGCCGGACGTGACAGGCGTCGTCAGCCCCTACTCACCGGCGGGAGCACATGCGGTCTCTACGGACGGGCAGATCGCGTTCGCCACGGTCAACTTCGACAAGCGCGCCAACGTCCTGCCCAAAGCGTCGATCGAAGGCGTGATCGCCACTGCCGAGCATGCTCGCTCCAACCAGCTCGAAGTGCAGCTCGGCGGCGAGGCGATCGAACAGGCGCAGAAGCCCTCGCTCGGAACCGCCACCGCGGTGGGCCTGTTGGCCGCCATGATCATCCTGTTCATCACCTTCGGCTCGCTCCTGGCCATGGGTCTGCCGATCGTGACGGCGCTGTTGGGGCTCGGTACCGGAATCGGGCTGGCGGGGCTCGCCTCACAGGTGATCGGCGTCCCGAGCTTCGCGATCGAGCTCGCGGCCATGATCGGGCTCGGCGTGGGCATTGACTACGCGCTGTTCATCGTCACCCGCTTCCGCGAGAACTTCCGGGCGGGCGCCGAGCTGCAGCCAGCGATCGACGACGCGGTGGACTCCGCCGGACGGGCGGTCCTGTTCGCGGGCGTCACCGTGATCATCGCCCTCCTGGGGCAGTTCCTGCTCGGCGTCAGCTTCCTGTACGGGCTCGCGGTCGCCTCGGCGCTCGCGGTGCTGATGACGATGCTCGCCGCCCTCACCGTCCTGCCCGCCGCGCTGTCCCGCCTGGGCGCTCGCATCGGGCGCCCAAGCCGCCGCGAGCGGGCGAACCCGCGCGAGCCCGGCGCTGCCCCGCGCGGCTTCTGGGCCTCGTGGGCCAATGCGATCCAACGCCACCCCTGGCCGGGGGCACTCGCCGGTCTGGCGATCATGCTCGTCCTGGCGGCGCCCGTGCTCGCGCTGAGACTGGGCAACAGCGACGCGGGCAACAACCCGCCCAGCGACACCACCAGACAGGCCTACGACCTGATCGCCAAGGGCTTCGGACCTGGCTCCAACGGCCCCCTCGCGGTCGTCGCGAGCCTCCCCCGCGCCGGCGACGCCGCTGCCCTGGCGAGCATCGCGGCCACGCTGCGGACAACGGCGAACGTCGCGAGCGTCTCGCCCGCACGGCTGAGCCCAAGCGGCCAGACGGCCGTGTTCAACGTCTACCCCCGCAGCGCGCCGCAGTCGCTGGCCACGACCGAACTCGTCCACTCGCTACGGGAAACGCTGCTGCCTCCGGTGGCACACAGCACCAACACGACCCTGCTCGTCGGGGGACAGCAGGCCACCACGATCGACTTCACAAGCGTGCTCTCCAGCAAGCTGCCGCTGTTCATCGGCATCGTCGTGCTGCTCTCCGCACTGCTACTTCTCGTGGTGTTCCGCTCGCTGGTGATCCCGGTGCAGGCAGCCGTCATGAACCTGCTCTCGATCGGTGCCTCGCTCGGCGTGGTGGTGGCGATCTTCCAATGGGGCTGGCTCGGCAGCTTCTTCAACGTCAAGGGCGGCCCGATCGAGGCGTTCATACCGGTCATGCTGTTCGCGATCGTGTTCGGCCTCTCGATGGACTACGAGGTGTTCCTCGTCTCGCGCATCCATGAGGAGTGGGGACGCAGCAACAACGCCTCCTATGCAGTCAACCGCGGGCTGGCATCGACGGGCCGCGTGATCACCGCTGCGGCCGCGATCATGATCTGTGTGTTCGCCTCATTCGCGCTGGGCGACGAACGCGTGCTGAAGCTGTTCGGGCTCAGCCTCGCAACCGCAGTGTTCCTCGATGCGTTCGTCGTGCGTAGCCTGCTGCTCCCCTCAGTGCTCGAGCTGCTCGGTCGGCGCACCTGGCTCTTCCCCACCTGGCTCGAGCGGCACCTGCCAAAACTCGCTATCGACCGCTCGCCGGCACCATCGAGCGGACACGCGAAGGCCGGCGAGCCGGCGCTCGAAGGAAGCGTGTGAGCGCCCGCGGCCAGAGAGGCGGCCCAAGGAAATCGCTGGATTATGAGGTGCCCGGGGGCTTCGCGAGCACAACGCCGTAGAGCCTTCTGACTCGGAGGCGAATGACGAGCCGGCGATGTCTGCGCTGACAAACCCAGGGGCGTGCGACCTTGCCTCGCTCGTTCAGGGGCGCGATGACTGGTCATCGGACTACCCACTCAGGCCGCTCTGCAATGCCGCATTCTGTTATCGGGGAGACAGGATTTGAACCTGCGACCGCCCGGCCCCCAGCCGGGTGCGCTACCAGACTGCGCCACTCCCCGTGGCACTTCAAAAGCGGGCGACGGGAATCGAACCCGCCCTAGAAGCTTGGAAGGCTTCTGTGCAGCCACAACACTTCGCCCGCACGTGCCCGTGGCCATCTTAGCCCCCGTCTGGCCACGGCGGGCCGCCCGCAGCGTCAGGCGCTCGGGCGCCGCTCCTCGACGGGCACCTGGCCCGACTCGTCGGCGAGACCGGGGGGTGGCCAGGGGCCGAACCAATTGTCCCGGCCCCCGTCGAGCGTGACGGTGGAGCCGTTGAAGGAGCGCCCGAGCGGTGAGGCGAGCAGCGCGACGAGCCACGCGTGCTCGGCGACCGTGCCGAGCCGCTGCAGCGGCACCGTGCGCGACGCGCCGGCGCGCACGGTGGCGGGGTACTTCGAGAGCACCTCGGTGTCGAAGTGCCCGGCCGCGACCGCTGCGACGGTCACGCCGGCGGGCTGCCATCGTGCGGCGAGCTCGGCGGTGAGCGCCTCGACGGTCGCACGCGCGGCTCCGGAGTGGGCCATTCCCGGCATCCCGTGGTGGGGCGAGAGCGTGACGTTCACGATCGTGCCGCACCGGCACCGGTCAAACGCGAGCGCGAACGCTGCCTCGGACATGTTGAGCATGCCCTCGACGTTCAGCCGCCAGACCGCCCGCCAGCCCTTCAGCGCTACCTGCTCGGCTGGGCTGAAGAACTGCCCGCCCGCGTTGTTGACGAGCAGGTCCAGCCGCCCGTGGCGCTCGAGCAGCGTCCCGATCAGGTCGCCTGCCGGGCCGGCGCCGCGCACGTCGCCCGCGATCCAGCCCCCGCCGCCCGAGCCCGGGATCGCCGCGATCTCCGCGGCCGCCTCTTCGAGCACCTCCGCCCGTCGGCCCGCTATGACGACGCTTGCCCCGCAGCGCGCGAGCTCGAGCGCCGTGGCGCGGCCGAGACCCGTCCCGCCGCCCGTCACGAGCGCGACGTTTCCGGCGAGCATGCTCCCGGCGAAGATCTCCGAATGCTCCGCGCCGTCGCCCATGACGCGCGATCATAGGCGCTGGATGGCGATCCCCCGCGCCCGGCGCTGCGTCCGTCCCCGAAGCGCACTAGGGTGTTCTCCGTGCACCGTCGTCCGCTGGTCCTCTTGGTAGGCATAACCCTGGGCGACTACCTCCTCTGGAAGTGGTCCCTCAACGGCAATCACGACGTCCTGGCACTCGTCTCCGGGCTCACGCTCACGCCGCTCGGCGTCGCGTGCCTGTGGCTGCTGGTGCTGAGCGTCGTGCGTCTGCTCACACGGCGCACCCACCGTCCGGCAGCCGGGCAGGCCGCCCGCGACGGGCACGCGACGACGCCCGGCGGCGAAGACCAGCAGGCCGGCGGAGTCCAGCCCGGCGCACCGGCGGGCACGGCCTCGGGCCGCTCCTCACGCAAGCTCGCGGCCTGAGCCGACATACTCAGGGTCTGTGAGCGACCGCGGCTGGCGCCTCTCCCCACGCTCGAGACGAGCCGGCGCGGTGGCCGCAGGGCTGCTCGTGCTGCTCGTGGCCCTCGCGCTCGGCGGCTACGTCTACGAGCGCAACCGCACCGGCAGCATCTACCACCCGCACGCCCGTTTCGTGCCGCAGCCCACGCCTACGCTCCCGAGCGCCGGCCCCGATCGCTTCGCCTGGCCGCTCTACGGCTACGACCCGGAACACACCCGCTTCTTCCCCGCCCCCGCCACCGTGCGCCCCCCGTTCAGGCGTCTTTGGGTACACAACAGCCACGCGCTCCTGGAGTTCCCGCCCGTGATCTACGGCGAGCGCATATTCCAGCTCGCCGACGACGGAATACTCACCGCGATCGACAAGCTGACCGGCCACACCGTCTGGAAGCGCCAACTCGGCACGCTCTCGGCCTCCGCACCGGCGGTCAACGCGACCACCATCTACGCCACGATCCTCAACACCGGGATACGCGGAATCCCCGGGCGCGTGTTCGCGCTCAACACCGCCACCGGACAGACCCGCTGGGCGCGCAATCTCTCCAGCCCCAGCGAGTCCTCTCCGATGCTCGACGGAGAACGCCTGTTCCTGGGCTCGCAGGGCGGCACCGTCTACGCGCTGAACGCGCGAAGCGGCGCCGTCCTGTGGACCTACCACGCCGACGGCGCCGTCAAGGCGAGCCCCACACTCGCCCACGGAGCGCTCTACTTCGGCGACTACTCAGGCCACGTGCAGGCGATCTCCGAGAAGAGCGGGCGGCGCCTCTGGATCAGCTCCTCCGAAGGAGCGCTGCTCGGCAGCGGCACGTTCTACTCGACCGCCGCGGTCGTCTACGGCCGTGTGTTCCTCGGCAACACCGACGGCCGCGTCTACGCCTACGACGCGTTCACGGGTCGGCTCGACTGGGCGGTCCAGACGGGCGCCTACGTGTACGCCTCGCCGGCGGTCACCAATGCCCCGGGGCTGGGCCCGACCCTCTACGTCGGCTCCTACAACGGCATCTTCTACGCGATCGATGCCCGTTCGGGCCAGGTCGACTGGCACCTGCAGACGCACGGGCGAATCTCCGGCTCGGCCACGATCATCGGGCGGATCGTCTACTTCGCCGACCTCGGCGAACATCGCACGCGCGGGCTGGGCATCTCCACCGGCCGCGTGCTCTTCGAAATGGACACGGGCGCCTTCGATCCGGTGATTAGCGACAGCGAACACCTCTACCTCACCGGCTACACCGGCCTCTACGCCCTGGCGCCGGTGCCGAGCGCCGCTAGCCCGAGTGGCAGGACGGCCCCGAGCCGAACGCCCGTGCGAGCGAGAAGCGCGCCGCGACCGTCGCGGGGCCCGGCGCGCGCAGGCTGACCGCCGTCCAGCCGCCCGGCGCCTGCGAGACGCAGCCAACCCCCCGCGTGAGGGTCCAGTAGCGGGTGAACCGCACGCGGACGAGCAAGCGCCCCGGCGCACGCGCGCTCAGCGTGAAGCTGTCGTGGCCGAGCGAGGTCAGCCGCCCCGGCCCCGACACGAGCGGGGTGGCGCCGAGCACCCGGTAGATGCGCCAGTGCCTGCTCGAGAAGACCTCGTGCAGGTACGGCAGGCCGGCTCGGATCAGCCTCCCCTCCTGTGCGCTGGAGGGATCCAGCGGCACGTCCGGCAGCGCCACGTAGGCAACGGCCTGCTCGCTCAGCCAGGCGCGATAGCGCGCCGGCGTGAGCCCCGGAGCGAGCAGCGCATCGTCATAGCGGGTGTCCAGCTGCTTCTCCCAGCCGCGCGCGAGCGACACGCTCGGCGCCAGCAGCGCGGCCTCCCAATGCGAGCGGGTGAGCGGGACCTCCAGGCGCACCGGCCCTCCCGGCAGCGCCGCCAGGAAGCGCTCGACGGGCTCGTAATAGGCGGCGTCAGTAGCTTCGCTGCCCGCGACAGCCAGCGTCTCCCGGACCGGCCCCCACACGACCCACACGGCCGTCAGGCACAGCGCGGCGAGTACCGGCCACCCCCACCCCGCTCCGGGGCGTGCGCGACGAGGCTCGATCCACGCGCAGATCAGCAGGGGCCCAGCGAGCAGAACGCCGTAGCGCTCGATGTTGCTCCCCACGGGCGAATGAACCACCAGGAACAGGACGCAGGCGAGCAGATAGATCACCCCTCCCGTGCGCAGCAGCCGCGCACCGGGCGGCAGCGCCCACAGGAAGGCGAGCACGACGAGCGCGGTCACCGCGAACGAACGGATCGGGAACGGCTCCCAGCCGCCTTCGGGGAACAGCACCGCCAGTGCCAGCACCACCACCGCGGCGGGCACGGCCAGCACCAGCAGCGGCCGCCACGAGCGCCGATCGATCGCCACCGTCAACCCGGCCAGCCCGAGTAGCAGGCCGGCGACCGGACTGGTGGCCGCGCAGACCGCCGCCAGGGCTGCGGCCGCCACGACGCGACGGTGCATCAGTGCGAGCGCTGCCGCGAGCGCGCAGGTCACACCGAGCGCGAACGAGAGCCGGCCGATCCAGATGTCTCCGGCGGCGGCCACCGCGAACCATGCAACCGCCCAGCGCGCGCGCTCGCCGTAGACCGGCACGACCAGCCGATCGAACAGGACCGTCGAGGCCACCACCGAGAGAACCCCGAGCAGCCGCAGGCCGAGCAGCGATCCGAGCGCGGGGAACAGCAGGCTGTAGCCGGGCAGGGGGTGTCCGCCGTACCAGTGCTCATCCCACACGCTGAACCCCAGCTCGCGGAAGAGCCCGACGCGGTAGACCTGCGCCGACAGGTCGGGCGTGTGCGGGTCGACCAGCAGCCAGGCGGCGAGGAGCACCGCCACGAGCCCCGCCACGGCGTCCGCCGATGCGCTCGGGCCTTCGGCGAGCCGGTTGGGGAGCCCGGTGCCCGCCGGCCGGCTCCGGGCAGCTGTGGTCCTGATCGCCACGTGAAGATAATGACGACGATGGGATCCGCAACCGCCACCGGCAGGAACGGCCGTGCCGTCATGCCCGCGCTCGCGCTGCTGGCGATCACGGCGGCGCTGACCGCCGCGGGCTGCTCGACCGGGGATCCGGGAGAGATCACGGCGGCGGACCTGGCCGAAGCCCAGACCTTTCCCTACTACAAGGTCTACTGGACCGGCCCGCGCTTCGAGGGGCGGCCGCTGGCCGCGGTCGACGGTCTGAAGAGCTACATCCCGACCACCGGCGACAGCGTCTACTACGGCGACTGCGTGCAGAAGAAGGGGATCCTCGGGGGCGTGGGCTGCCAGCTGCCGCTGCAGGTCACGACGGTGATCTACCACCTTCATTCCAACAAGGCCCTCGGGCCGCAGCGCAACATTGTGGTGCGGGGAGTGCCGGCGACCGTCTACGACGAAGGCCGCTCGATCGAGGTCTACTCCGGCAGGGTCGCGATCGACATCTTCGCCGACGACTTCGCCCACGCCTACGCCGCCGCGACCGAGCTCTCGCCGGTGAACGCACCCGGGTCCTCGACCGCGAACCTGCCCTCCCCGATCTACTGCCCCGGGCTCTCGGGCCCGCGCAGCACGAGCGTCGCCCACGTGATGGAAACGCTGCCCGACGCGGCGTGCCAGCGCGCGGCGGCCACCGAGGCGTTCGCCAAAGCGGTCAGCGGCGATTAGCAGCCGCTCAACCCGGGACCGGGGGCGCCACCGGCTTGCCGATCTCCCGGCGCAGGCTGAGGAAGGCCAGCGAGCCGATCAGTGCCGGAATCCACAGCGAGATCGCGCGGTAGACGATCACCGCGGCGATCACGACCGAGGCCGGGCGCACGCCGAACAGCAGGAGCATGCCGACGAGTCCGCCTTCCACCGCGAGGAACCCGCCGGGCACGGGTAGCGAGTTGGCGAGCATGCCGACCAGGTAGGCCATCGCGATCACCCAGAACGACGGCGTGTGGCCGAATGCGGCGAAGCACGCATACAGGACCAGGTTGTCGAACAGCCAGTACCCGATCGCTCCGAGCAGTCGCCAGTTGTGTGCCCGGATCAGCTCCAGCGCGTCCGCCACGCCGCCCCCGGTGGCGCGCAGTGCCACCGCCATGCGTCCCTGCTGCAGCCTGCGCGCGGCGGCCGCCCTGCGTGCCCATGCGGCGAGCACGAGCGTGCCGATGATCGTCGCCAGCGCGGCCGCGGCCGGCAGCAGCGTGAGCAGCGGGTTCGTCGATCCGGGGATCAGCCCGAGCCACATCGGTACGCCGATCACGAACACCGCGGCGACGTTGACGGCGCTGGTGAGCACGAAGATGAGAACCGAGCGCTTGGCGATCCGCTCGACGGAGATGCCTTTGCTGCGCAGCACCCAGGCGCCGAGCGCGATCCCCGCCAGCCCGCTCACCGACACGACCGAGTTGACCGCGAGCTCGGACAGCGAGAGCTTCGACGCCACCCCACGCCCGAGGCGCCCGAACACGAGCTCGAACAGCACCACATAGGACGCGCACGAGAGGACCTCCAGCAGCACGCCCACGATGACCCACCCGGCGTTGGCATCGGATATCTCCTCTCCCGCCGCCCGCAGGCCGGGTACGCCGAGCAGCAGGCCGGCGACGATCAGAAAGAAGACCACGAGGCTGATCAGGCTGTTGCGAAGGGTGCGCGAGCTCGCCGCGAGCTCGTCCTCCCCCACCACCGGATCGTTGTGGTCCTCAGCGATGGTGCGCGCCCCTTTCGATTCTTATCATTCTCTTCGCCTCTCCTTATTCGCAGTGGCGAGGCCACCCATCACGCTAGCCTGAACTAGCGCCACGTCCGCCCGCCGGCCACCCGGCGGGTCACGGCTCCGGCTCCGTGGACGGGACCATCATGGCTGAGCAGGCACGCATACTCGTGGTCGACGACGAGCCCGCCGTCCAGAACGCGCTGTTCCGCGCGCTCACGCTCGAGCGCTATGAGGTCGCCCGCGCAGCCGACGGACAGGAGGCCCTCGAGCGGCTGGAGAGCATCCCCTACGAGGTCGTGATCCTCGATGTGACGATGCCCCGCCTGGACGGCCTGGAGGTGTGCAGGCGCCTGCGCGAGGTGGGAGACCGCACGCCGGTGCTGATGCTGACCGCACGCGGCGAGGTCGACGATCGCGTGGCGGGCCTGGACGCCGGCGCCGATGACTACCTCGTCAAGCCGTTCGCGCTGCGCGAGCTGCTGGCCCGGATCCGTGCGCTGCTGCGCCGTACCGGCGACGAGGAGGGTCAGGAGCAGGTCCTCACCTTCGAGGACCTGCGCATGGATCTCCGCTCGCACGAGGCCTGGCGCGGCGATCGGCTGCTCGCCCTCACCCGCACCGAGTTCCTGCTGCTGGCGATGTTCCTGCGTCATCCGCGCAAGGTGCTCACCCGCTCGGCGATCTTCGAGCACGTTTGGGGCTATGACTTCGGCGCCAGCTCGAACTCCCTCGGCGTGTACATGGGCTACCTGCGCCGCAAGACCGAGGTGGACGAGGAGCCGCGCCTGCTGCACACGGTGCGAGGCGTCGGCTACGTGCTGCGGGCGCCGCGATGAGCTTCCGCAGGAGGATCGCGCTCGCCTCGGCCACCGCGGTGGCGGTCGCCGTCGTGCTCGCCTCGCTGCTCATCTACGTGCTGACCTCCAACCAGCTGCACAGCCAGCTCGACGCGCAGCTGCGTGATCGTGGGCGCGGCGTCGGTGGACTCGTTCGACTCCTCGACGGCGGCCCCGCTGCCGCACGCACCGCCACGGGCACCTCCGTCACGCTGCCCTCGGGCGAGGAGATCGGTCCGCTCTCCAGGCGTGCCCTGCGGAGACTCGCCGGGAAATCGCCCAGCTCGGCGGCGCGCGCGAGCAGCAGCGCCAACAGCATCTTCGGCCGGCTGCCGCCCGGCCCGGGCCAGGTGCGCGGCTACCAGCAGGTGGTGGAAGCCAACGGCAGGATCCTGCTCAGCTCCTCGCGCAACGTCCAGCTCCCGGTCGACGCGGCTACACGCCGCCTGGCCGCCCACGGAGGTCGGCCGCTGCTGCGCGACGCCCGTGTGAACGGGCTGCACCTGCGGGTCCTCTCCGAGCCGTTCGGGCCCGGCCGGGCGGTCCAGCTCGCCCAGCCGCTCACCGATGTCGACAACCTGCTCTACCGGCTGCGGCTGATCCTCGTGCTGCTCGACATCGGCGGTATCGCGCTCGCGGCGCTGCTGGGACGGATCGTGGCCGGCACGGCGGTGCAGCCGCTCAGGCGCCTCACCGAGGCCACCGAGCACGTGGCCGTCACGCGCGACCTCAGCCGGCGAATGGAGCCGGCGGGCGACGACGAGATCGGGCGTCTGGCCGCGAGCTTCAACGCGATGCTCGATGCGCTGGAGCGCTCGATGCAGGCGCTCGACGCCTCCGTCCACGCCCAGCGCCAGCTCGTCGCCGACGCCTCCCACGAGCTGCGCACCCCCGTGACGAGCCTGCGCACGAACATCGAGATCCTCCAGCAGCAGGGCACATCGATGGATGCCGGCGAGCAGCAGCGGCTGCTCGGCGACGTCGTCGAGCAGATCGAGGAGCTCACGCTGCTGATGAACGACCTGATCGAACTCGCCCGCGGCGAGGAGCCCCGCGCGGACACCGAGGAGCTGCGGCTCGACCAGCTCGTCGCCGAGGTGGCCGAGCGCGCAACACGTGCCGCGCCGGAGGCCATCCTCGAGCTCGATCTCGCCCCGACCCTGGTCGCCGGGGTGCCCGACCGCCTCGAGCGTGCGGTCGGCAACCTGATCGACAACGCCGTCAAGTACAGCCCGCACGGCGCTTCGGTCGAGGTGCGCCTGCGCGCGCGCGAGCTCACCGTGCGCGACCACGGCCCCGGGATCTCCGGGGAGGACCTGCCGCACGTCTTCGATCGCTTCTACCGCGGCGCGGACGCGCGCGGGCGCCCGGGGTCCGGGCTTGGCCTGGCGATCGTGCGCCAGGTCGCCGCTCAGCATGGCGGTAGCGTGGCCGCCGAGCCGGCACCCGGCGGCGGCACGCTGATGCGCCTGCACCTCCCCGGTGCCGAGCGCTTCGACGGCGACCCGCCGGCGTCACGCGGCGAGCGGGCGGCCGCGGGCGACGGCCTGCCGCCCTACGAGCGCTCGACCGCCTCGAGCGCGCGCGCACGGTAGACGGCGGGAGCGAGCCCGTAGCGACGGCGGAACACCCGCGCGAAGTGCGAGCCCTGGCGGTAGCCCACCAGGCGCGCCACGTCCCGAACCGGGATCGAGCGCTGCTCGCACGAGGAGCTCGGCCGCCGCCGCCATCCGCCGGTCCGTCAGATCCTCGCGAAAGGTCGTCTCGCCGAACTGCTCATAGGCCCGCTGCAGCTGCCGTGGCGAGCTCGCCAGCGCCCGGGCCAGCACCTCAAGCGTGAGCTCGCGGCGGTAGTGGCGCGCAACCGTCACACGCGCCAGCAGGTACAGCCGGCGTCTGGCTGAGAACGTCTCGGATCGCACGCACCCGACTCCGACGGGCATGCGGACGGCGGGACGCAGGCGGGTGCCTGCGGGACTCCGCGAGGCGGCGGCAGCCCGGCTCCCCCGGGGACAGCGGGTGGTCGGGCGCCCGAAGGGCTCAGCTGTAGCGGCGGGCTGCCGCCGCGGCGGCGGCTCCGTACGGGCCGCCGAACAGGAGTGCGTGCACGAGCAGCGGCAGGAGCTGGTAGAGCGACACCCGGCCGGACCAGCCCTCGGCGAGCGGGTGGACCTCCTCGTAGGCGGCGAACACGCGCTCGGACGGCGCCCCGAACAGCCTCAGCATCGCGAGGTCGACCTCGCGATGCCCGCCGTAGGCCGAGGGATCGATCAGCCAGGGCCGGCCGTCGAGGTCCGCGAGCACGTTGCCGGCCCACAGGTCGCCGTGCAGGCGCGCAGGCGGCTCCGCGGGCCCGGCGAGCTCGGTCAGGCGCTCGCAGACACGTTCAACGGCCGCGGCGCCGGCCGGGGTTATCGCCGCCCGCTCGCGGGCCATCCGCGCCAGCGGCAACAGCCGGCGCTCGGCGTAGAACGCCGGCCAGTCCGCGGCGGGATCGTTGGCCAGCCGCAGCGAGCCGAACCGCGTCGGGGCGTCGTGCCCGTGCGCCCCGGCGTCGAGCCCTCCGAAGCCGGCGGCGCCTGCCGCATGCGTCGCGGCCAGGCCCCTGCCCAGCTCCTCGGCGCCCGCCTCGCCGAGGGTGCCCGCATCGACCCACTCGAGCGCCAGGTAGCGATCGGTCACCTCGAGCACCCGCGGGGTGCGCAGGGCACCCGGTTCGGCCAGCCAGGCCAGGCCGGCGGCCTCGGCCGCGTACTCGCCGGCCTCGGCCTCCGCGCGGGTCTTGACGAAGGCGTCGCGGCCGTCGGCGAGGACGACGCGATAGGCCTCGTTGATGTCACCGCCGGTGACCCGCCGCACCGCGCTCGAGCCCGGCGGCACCCCGGGGGGCGCACTCACAGGCTCGCGCTCGAGCGGATCCGCTCGAGCAGGCCCTCGCAGGCCGCCTGCACGAGGTCGAGCACCTCGTCGAATCCGTCGTGGGATCCGTAGTAGGGGTCCGGCACATCGAGGTCGCCCCCGTCCGCGGCGGGGTCGAATTCGCGCAGCAGCCGCACCTTCTCCCGCTCCGCCGCGCCGGGGGCCAGACGCTGCAGATCGCGGAGGTTGGATCTGTCCATCGCCAGCAGGAGATCGAACTCGGCGAAGTCCTCGGGCGCCACCTGGCGCGCCGCGCCGCCGAGCGCGATCCCGCGCGCGCCGGCGCTGGCGGTGGCGCGAGCGTCGGGCGGGCTGCCCACGTGCCAGGCGCCGGTGCCGGCGGAGTCGAGCTCGAGGTGCTCCTGGAGCCCCGCATCGAGCACCAGCGCCCGCATCACGCCCTCGGCCGTGGGCGAGCGGCAGATGTTCCCCAGGCACACGAACAGCAGCCGCACTACTCCTCGCCGAGCTCGAGCACGGCCAGGAAGGCCTCCTGGGGAACCTCCACACGGCCGACCTGCTTCATCCGCTTCTTGCCCTCCTTCTGCTTCTCGAGCAGCTTTTTCTTGCGCGTGATGTCGCCGCCGTAGCACTTAGCGATCACGTCCTTGCGGAAGGCCTTGACCGTCTCGCGGGCGATCACGTGCGCGCCGATGGCCGCCTGGATCGGGACGTCGTACTGCTGCCGGGGGATCTTCCGGCGCAGCTTCTCGGTCAGGGTCCGCCCGATCTCGTAGGCCTTGTCCCTGTGCACAACCATCGAGAGGGCGTCGACCGGATCGCCGGCGAGCAGCACGTCGAGCTTGACGAGGTCCGAGGGCTTCATGCCGCTGAGGTCATAGTCCAGCGAGGCGTAGCCACGGGTGCGCGACTTCAGCTGGTCGAAGAAGTCCAGCACGATTTCCGCCAGCGGCAGGTCGTAGGTCATCTGCACGCGCTCCGGCGAGAGGTAGTGCATCCCGGCGTGCTCGCCGCGACGCTCCTGGCAGAGCTCCATCACCGCGCCCACGTACTCTTTCGGGGCGATCACCGAGGCGCGGATGAAGGGCTCGCGGATCTCCTCGATCCGACCCGGATCGGGCATGTCCGAGGGGTTGTGCACCTCGAGCTCCTCACCGCTGGTGAGCGTCACGTCGAACTCCACCGACGGCATCGTCGCGAGCAGCTCGAGGTCGTACTCGCGCTCGAGGCGCTCTCGCACGATGTCCATGTGCAGCAGGCCGAGGAAGCCGCAGCGGAAGCCGAAGCCCAGCGCGTCGGAGGTCTCGGGCTCCCACGACAGCGCCGCATCGTTGAGCACCAGCTTCTCGAGCGCGTCGCGCAGATCGGGGTAGTCGTCGGAGTCGATCGGGAAGAGGCCGCAGAAGACCATCGGCTTGACCTCCCGGTAGCCCGGCAGCGGCTCCGTGGCCTCGCGCCTGCCCGCCCGGCTTCCCGGCCCGCTCACCCTCGTGCGGGTCGTCAGCGTGTCACCGACGCGCAGCTGCGTGACGTCCTTCAGGCCGGTGATCAGGTAGCCGACCTCGCCGGCCGACAGCTGGTCGGTGGGCATCATCTGCGGGCTGAAGAACCCGATGTCGTCGATGTCGGCCTCGGTGCCGGTCGCCATCGCCCGGATCGCCTCTCCCTTGGCGAACACTCCGTCCACGACCCGAATGTAGGCGATCACGCCGCGGTACTGGTCGAACTCCGAGTCGAAGATCAGGGCGCGCGCCGGCCCGTCGGGATCGCCGGCCGGCGGAGGTACGCGCGCGACCAGCTCCTGGAGCACGGCGCCCACCCCCTCGCCGGTCTTGCCGCTGATCTGCAGGATCGACTCGGGCGACTCCCCGATCAGGTCGCTCACTTCGGCCGCGACCCGCTCCGGCTCCGCGCCGGGGAGGTCGATCTTGTTCAGGCACGGAATCAGCTCGAGGCCCGACTCGACCGCCAGGTAGGTGTTGGCGACCGTCTGTGCCTCCACTCCCTGGGCGGCGTCCACGACCAGAAGCGCGCCCTCGCACGCCGCCAGCGAGCGCGAGACCTCGTAGGTGAAGTCCACGTGGCCGGGCGTATCGATCAGATGGAGCTGGTAGGTCTCGCCGTCGGCGGCGGTGAAGAACACCCGCACCGCCTGGGCCTTGATCGTGATTCCACGCTCGCGCTCGAGGTCCATCGAGTCGAGCAGCTGGGCGCGCATCTCGCGCGCTTCGACCGTGTGGGTCAGCTCGAGGATGCGGTCGGCGAGCGTCGACTTGCCGTGGTCGATGTGCGCGATGATCGAGAAGTTGCGGATGTGGGACTGGTCCATGGACCGCTACAGCGTAGTGCGGGCGTCGAACACGCTAGCCTTGACGGTCCGGCGGATCGCCAACCCGACGCGGATCTCTCGGGATCCAACCGCGGCTACGCGCCACGCGCAAGCGTGACGGCCTGTCCAGGTGTCGGGAGTGTCACGCCGCCCAGGCAAGACACAAAGTCCTGGGACGTATGAAGTAAGCGGCGATCTCTGATCGGGCGCAAGCCGGGTGGGCTTCGGTCCACCCGGCCTCTGCTCGCCCGGCGGGCTCGCTAGGCGCGCCCGAGCCGAGCGCGGATCATGCGGTTGACCTGGTGGGCCTCGGGGATGTGCATCGCCAGCACCGCGCGCGTGTAGATCCACACGCCCGCCGCACCGGCCGCGCCGACGCTGACGATCTGCGCCGGCAGCGACCGTCCGAGCGCGCTGTCGAGCGCGTACCACACCCCCCACGACACGCCCGCGAGCAGCACCGAGGCAACCGCGATGCGGGCGGTGATCATCGTCGTCTGTCCCCCCTCGAGGCGACCGTTGAATCCGGTCCGCAGGCGCCGCAGCTGCAGTGCCGTCATGACGGCATTGGCCGCGACCGTCCCGATCACCAGCCCGGCGATGCCGAGCGGCTTGTACAGGCCGACGCTGACGATCACGTCGACCACGATGTTCATCGCCGCGAGCCGTGTCGGGATCCACGGACGCTGCAGCGCGAAGAACGTCCGCGTCAGCAGCAGGTTGATCCCGGCGAACGGAAGGCTGAAGGCGAACCAGAAGAGCGCTTCGGAGACCAGCGCGGTGGACCGCGCGTTGAACTGCCCGCGTTCGAACACCAGGCGGGTTATCGGGGTGGCGAGCACGATCATGAACGCGGCTGAGGGGATCAGGAGCAGGTTGATCTGGCGCATCCCCGTCCCCAGGGTGGCGCGCATTCCTGCCGCGTCGTGGCTCGAGGCCAGGCGACTGAGCACGGGGAACAGCACGGTTGCCACCGCCACGCTGAACATCCCCTGCGGCAGCATGTAGATGCGGAAGGCGTTGTCTATCGCGCGAGGCGCTTCGTCGGAGACGAGGCTGCCGAACGCCGAGTTGATCAGCTGGTCGAGGTTGACGATGCCGAGCCCGATAGTCACCGGCAGCATCAGCATGAACACCTGTTTGATGCGCGGGTCGCGCCAGTCGACGTGCAGCTGCAGGCGGAAGTCGATCCGCCGCAGCGCGCCGAGCGCGAGCCCGAGCTGCACGCCGGTGGCGGCGAGGATGCCGATCGCGTAGGCGTAGATCTTGTCCTCGCCGTGGAAGTGCGGGGCGAGCGCGACCAGCAGCACGATGATCACCAGGTTCCACACCGCCGGGGAGATCGCGGGGATCGTGAATTCGTCGTAGGACTGCAGGATGCCGGTGAGCAGGCCCGTCAGGCCCAGCAGCAGAACCACCGGGAACAGCACTTGGGAGAGGCCGATCGTCAGGTCGTTCAGGGCCGGCGTGAATGTGGGTCCGATGAACAGCGGCATGATCGTGCCGGCCGCAAGGATGAAGAAGGCGGAGATCGCTCCGAGAACGATCAGCATGATCCAGAACAGCGTCGAGGCGAGGCGCAGCGCATCCCTGCGGCGCCCCTGCTGGAGGAGGTCGGTGAACACCGGTACGAACGCCGCCGACAGCGCAGCGTTGGCGAACAGCTGCGCGACGAGGTTCGGCACGAGCGAGGCGATCGTGTAGGCCGACGCTTCGCCGCTGGTGCCGAAGTAGCTGGCGAAGACGATTTCCCGCGCGAGGCCGACGATCCGCGAGACACCCGTACCGATCGAGAAGATCGCCGTGTTGCGCGCCACGCGCCGGCCGCCGGCGGACTGCGCGAGCTCCCGCTCGGCTCCCTCCCCGTCCGCTCCCGCCGCCGGCAACCCGTCGTCGGCGGGCTCTCCCGTCGCCGGCACCGGCATCGGCGCGACCCCCGTCAGCTGTGCGCCGGCAACCCGGTCGATGCCCTCCGGCGGCAGCTCGGCCTCCGCCGCCGGATCTGCCTCCAAGGGCGGATCGGGGCCCGCGAGGCTCGCTGACGGTGCCTCTCCCGGCGCCGGCCGGTCTCGATCGGGCGGCTCTCCGGCGGCAGGCGGTTCTCCGGGTGCGGACAAGGCCGCTATAGTACGGCGCGCCGCACAGGGTCGTTTTTGCACGCCCGGCGGCGCTCACCAATGGCCAATATCCACTCACAGAAGAAGCGCATCCTGCGATCCGAGCGCGAGCGCCTGGAGAACCGGCGCTACACCTCGACGATCAAGACCTACTTCCGTCGCCTGGAGGGTCTCGCCGAGGGCGGCGATCGTGGCGAGCTCGAGGCCGCCCACCGTGAGCTGGCCAGCATGATCGACAAGGCCGTCAAGGCCGGGGCGCTGCACCGGAACACCGGCGCGCGCAAGAAGTCACGCGCAGCGCGTATGTGCTCGCTCGAGCAGAAGCAGCCCGCGGGCGAGTAGGCGGCCCCGCTCGCGGCCGCAGGACGCCCGCCGCGAGCCCGGCGACCGGCCGGCTGAGACGTCTCACGTCACCGGGGCGCGGTGATTCCTTCGATCGTGAGCACGGCGAGCGTGTCCTCGGCGGTGCCCGCGAGGGCGCTTCGGCTCGTGCGGATGGGCGCGCCGCCGCGGGAGTCGAGCTCCAGGGCGGCAAGCGCCGCGAGCGCCCGGCGCAGCCGCTCAGGGTCGCTACGCGCGACGTCGGCGAGCAGGCGATCGGCGGCCCGCGCCGGCATGCGCAGTCCGCGCTTGACCTCTGCCGCGGACGCTCCCGCCCGCAGTCGCAGCGACACCGCCAGTGCATCGCGCAGCCGCTGCGCCAGGACGTAGACGAGCCCCGCCGGCCGCTCGCCCTGCTGGCGAAGCCGCAGGTAGGTGCGCAGCGCGCGCCCGGGGTCGGCGCCGACGAGCGCGTCGGCGAGCCCGTAGGCCTGCCACTCCGCGGAATGCGCCGCCCGGCGCTCGATCTCCTCCGCCGGCACCGTTCTCGCCGCCGCAGGCGCGCGCGCGCCGCTCGCGACGTGCTCGGGCCCACCCTCGAGCGCGAGCTTCTCCAGCTCGCGCAGCAGCCGCTGCTGGCGATCGCCCACCTGGGCCACGAGCGCCTTGGCGGCCGCGGCGTCGAGCGTGAGGCCGATGCGCGCCGCCTGCTCGCGCACCCACCCGCCCAGCTCCCACGGCTTGACGTTGGACTGCGCCACGACCTGGCCGCCCGCGGCCCTGACCGCCTCGTGCACGGCGCCCGGAGCCTTCGCACGAGCCTCCTCACGCGCGAACAGCGCGAGTGTCGTCTCGGGCGGCATCTGCGCCATCGCGGGCACGAGGTGCTGGACGACGTCGGCCTCGCGCCAGCGCTCGACGCCCTCAACGATGATCACCCGCCGGCCCATTGCGAGCGTCATCGCCGCGAGCGCCTCGGCCACACCGGCGGGCGTGCCCGCCTCGCCGGCGAGCAGCTCCACGCCCGCCGTGCCGCCCTGGCCTTCGGCCAGCACGCGCAGCCGCGCGCGCCGCTCGGCAACGGCGCCGTGATCGTCGCCGTGGATCAGGTAGGCGACCTTCAGGGCCGGTGGCCGGGCGCCGCCCGGAGTGGCCGCGCCGGCGTCGGGGACAGGTCCGCTCACCGGACGACGAGGTTCACGAGCTTGCCGGGCACGACGATCTCCTTGACGACCTCGCGACCGTCGAGGTGGGCCCGCACGTTCGGCGCCGCCCGGCAGAGGTCCTTCAGCGCCTCGGGCCCGGCGCCCGTGGCGGCCTGCACGCGGTCGCGGACCTTGCCGTTGACCTGGCACACGAGCTCGTAGACCTCGCTCTCGAGCAGCGCCTCGTCGGCGTGCGGCCAGGGCTGCTCCCAGATTCGCTCGCCGGTCAGCAGGTCGTAGATGTCGGCGCACACGTGCGGCGCGAACGGGAACAGCAGCGAGGCGGCGCTGCCGAGGGCGAAGCGAAGGGTCTCCGCCCGCACCGACTCACGCAGGCGCGAGGCCTCGTTCAGGAGCTCCATGACCGCCGCTATCGCCGTGTTGAACGCGAACCGCCGCAGGTCGCCGCCGACCTTGTCGATCGCCCAGTGCGTCTTGCGGAGCAGCACGAGGTCCCCGCCGTCGGCGCCGGCGGGGCTGTTCAGCTCTGGCGAGCTCCCGCCCGTGCGCTCGGCCGTCTCGGCGGCGAGCCGCCAAAGCCTGCCGAGAAAGCGATGCACGCCCTCCACGCCGTCGTCCGACCAGTCCGCATCCTGGTCGGGGGGGCCCACGAACAGCGTGTAGGCGCGCGCGGTGTCGGCGCCCACGCGTTCCACGATCGCGGCCGGTGAGACGACGTTGCCCTTGGACTTGCTCATCTTCGAGCCGTCCTTGGTGACCATGCCCTGCGTGAACAGCGCGCTGAACGGCTCCTGGAAGTCGAGGTGGCCGAGATCGGCGAGCGCCTTGGTGAAGAAGCGCGCGTAGAGCAGGTGCAGGATCGCGTGCTCGACTCCGCCGATGTACTGGTCGACGGGCATCCACTCGCGCAGTGCCGCCGGGTCCCAGGCCGCCTGCCGGTTGCGGGCGTCGCAGTAGCGCAGGAAGTACCAGGAGGAGTCGACGAAGGTGTCCATCGTGTCCGTCTCCCGCCTCGCCGGGCCGCCGCACTCCGGGCAGCCGACGTTGACCCAGTCCTCCGCCGCCGCCAGCGGAGAGCGGCCCCTGGGCGTGTAGTCCTCGATCTCCGGGAGACGCACGGGCAGCTCGGCGGACGGGACCGGCACCGTGCCGCAGGCGGCGCAGTAGACGATCGGGATCGGACAGCCCCAGTAGCGCTGCCGGGAGACGAGCCAGTCGCGCAGTCGGTAGTTGACCGACGCGTGCCCCTTGCCCTGGCGATCGAGCCACGCCACGATCGCGGCCAGCGCCTCGCGGTTGCCCATGCCGTCGAAGTCGGGATGGGAGCCGACGAGCACGCCGTCGCCGGCGTAGGGCAGATCCTCCTCGGCGCCGCCCGCCGCGCCGGCCCCGGGCTGCGGGGCGATCACGCGCCTGATCGGAAGGTCGAAGGCGCGGGCGAAGGCATGGTCGCGCTCGTCGTGCCCCGGCACCGCCATGATCGCGCCGGTGCCGTACTCCATCAGCACGTAGTCGGCGACGAACATCGGGATCTGCTCGCCGTTGACGGGGTTCGTCACCGTCCGCCCGAGCGCCACCCCGGTCTTGGGCCTATCGGCGTTGCCGCGTTCCTCGTTGGTCTCGTTGAGCGCGTGGTTTACGTAGTCCTGCACCGCCTGCTCGGTCGGTGCCCCCCGGGCGAGCCGCATCACGTCCGGGTGCTCCGGCGCCATCACGAAGAACGTCGCGCCGAACAGCGTATCCGGGCGTGTGGTGAACACGGGGTAGTCGATCCCGAGCTCGGCGCAGCGGAAGATCACCTCGGCGCCCTCGCTGCGACCGATCCAGTTGCGCTGCATCGTCTTGACGTGCTCGGGCCAGTCGATCTTCTCGAGGTCACCAAGCAGCCGCTCGGCGTAGTCGGTGATGCGCAGGAACCACTGCTCGAGCTGGCGGACCTCGACCAGTGAGCCGCAGCGCTCGCAGCGGCCCTCCGCGTCGACCTGCTCGTTGGCGAGCACCGTCTGGTCGTGAGGACACCACTTCACCGCGGCCTCCTTGCGGTAGGCCAAGCCGGCGCGGAAGAGCTCGAGGAAGATCCACTGGGTCCAGCGGTAGTAGTCCGGCTCGTGCGTGGCGAGCTCGCGAGACCAGTCGATCGAGATCCCCCACGAGCGGAACTGCCGCTGGAAGGAGGCGATCGACTCGGCGGTCGAGACGCTCGGGTGCACGCCGGTCTTGATCGCGTGGTTCTCGGCGGGGAGCCCGAAGGAGTCGAACCCCATCGGGTGCAGGACCCGCAGGCCGAGTCTGCGGTGGAAGTGCGCGATCGCGTCGCCGACCGCATAGCACTTCAGATGGCCTATGTGCGGCTCGCCGCTCGGGTAGGGCAGCATCTCCAGGACGTAGGAGTTGGATGCCGCCGAGCCGGCCCACGCATGAGCCGCGGGACCCTCGGCGCGGGTGTCGCCGTCACCCCCGTTGAGGACCTCCCAGGTGCGCTCGCGGGCCCACAGCGCCTGCCAGCGCGGCTCGATCTCGTGGGGGTCGTATCGGTGCTCGGCCATCCGCAAGCGCACCTTAGCGGTCGGCTCCTGCAGAACCGCTCCCCCGCAGCCGGCGCCCGCCGGAGCGCCTCCTTCACCGAAAGCGCGAGCTCGAGCGCAGCGCCTGCACGATCTCCGGCGGCGCCGTATGCGGCGAGCCCGCCCGCAGCGGTGGCTGCGGGTCGTACTCGATCCCCAGCTGGATCGCCTCGGCGACCTGTCTGCCGGCGACCCGCTCGGCGAGCGCGAGACCCATGTCTATCCCGGCGGACACGCCCGCCGCGGTGACGAGCTTGCCGTCGAAGACGACGCGCTCTGCGACCGGCTCGGCGCCGAGCGCGCGGAGCTGCTCAAGCGCCAGCCAGTGACTCGTCGCCCGCCGGCCGGCCAGCAGCCCGGCCTCGGCCAGGACGAGCGAGCCGGTGCACACCGAGGTCGTCCACGTGCTCGTCTCGTGCGCGGCGCGCAGCCAGCGCAGCACGTCTCCGCCGGCTCTCGCGGCCACCTCGCCCGGCCCGCCCGGGATGACGATGATGTCGGGGTCGGGCATGTCCTGCAGTGCGTGCTCGGCGATCAGCGTGAGCATGCCGTTGTCGGTGCGCACCGGCCCCGCGGCGGGCGCCAGGAAGCTGAGGCTGGCACCGGGCAGCCGGCTGAGCACCTCGTAGGGGCCGATCGCGTCGAGCGCAGTCAGCCGGTCATATAGGACGATCGCGATCTTCACTTGCTCTCCTCTGGTCGTGGCCGTGGCCGGGATGCGTGCCGGCGGGTCTGGCCTGTGGCGGACGGTTCTGGCGTGGACGGTCTCCTCATGCGGCCACGCGCGCATGCCCGTCGCCGCCCTGGAAGCGGCGGCGGTACTCGGCGGGCGCGACGCCCAGCGAGCGCAGGAACGCGCGGCGCATCGTCTCGGCGGTCCCGAACCCGCACGCGAGGGCGATCACCGCGACCGGCTCGCCGGTGTCCTCCAGGCGCCGGCGGGCCGCCTCGAGCCGTACGCGCTCCACGTAACGTGCCGGCGTGAGCCCCGTCTCCGCGCGAAACGCGCGGGCGAAGTGCCGTGGGCTCATGTGCGCGCGGGCCGCGAGCGCCGCCACCGAGTGATCGCCGCCGACGTCCTCGAGCACCTGACGCTGGACCTCGCGCAGCGGCTCCCGCGTGGGCTGCTGCGCGGCAAGCGTCGCGCTGAACTGCGACTGGCCGCCAGGACGGCGCAGGAACAGCACCAGGTGCCGAGCGATCAGGAGCGCCGCGTCGCGGTCGAGATCCTCCTCCACGAGGGCGAGCGCCAGGTCCATCCCCGCGGTGACGCCGGCGGAGGTCCAGACGCGCCCGTCGCGCACGAAGATCGGGTCGGCGTCCACGTTCACGCCCGGATGCCTGCGCTGAAGCTCGTTTGCGGCGGACCAATGCGTGGTCGCGCGTCGCCCCTGCAGCAGCCCGGCCTCGGCCAGCAGGAACGCTCCGGTGCAGACCGAGGCAGTGCGGCGCGCGGTCCCGGATGTCCTCCTGATCCACTCGATCAGCCGCGGGTCGCCCGACGCCTCGCGATGGCCGTCGCCGCCCGCCACGATCAGCGTGTCCAGCGGCACGGTCGCCTGCTCGATTGAGGCGTGCGGCAGGATCCGCAGCCCGCTCGAGCTGGCCAGCGGCGCCCCGTCCGCGCTCACGACGCGGACCTCGTAGCCGCGCTCGCGGCGCCCTTCCCCCTCGATCACGCGCTGGGCGCCGGCGAGCACCTCAAGCGGGCCGGTCACGTCCAGGCTCTGGACGTTCGGAAAGGCGAGGATCGCCACCTGGCGCGGGCTGCGGGGTCTGCTCATGCCCTGATCATGGCCTAGTCCAGGCTTGACTGCAAGGACGACTTTCCCACGATTACTGCCATCAGACCCGGGCCGCAGCGGCCCCGCGACGCGTGCCCGGGAGCGAGCGGAGCGACCCTTCGAGCGAGCTGCCGCCGACCTGTCTACGATGGCGCGATGGACGAGGAGTTCTACGAGGATCAGTACGAGCAGCCCGCCTATCGCGAGCCCGCCTACGCCGACGACGGGCATCCGGACGAACTGAGCGCCGCCGCGGGCCGCGTGGCGAGCATCGTCGGAGCCGCCGAACGGGCCGCCGCCGAGCTCCGTGAGACGGCGGAGGTGCGCGCCCAGGAGCGCATCGAGGAGGCCGACCGCGCGGCCGCCATCCGGGTCGAAGCCGCCGACGAAGAGGCCGCGGAGACGCTTGCGGTCGCGCGCGCCCAGGCCGAGACGACGAGGAACGACGCGGTTGTGAGCGTCGCCAAGCTCCACAGCGACGCCGAGCTGGTACGCGAACAGGCCGCAGCGATGCTCGAGGACGCCCGCGAAGAGTCGCACCGGCTGCAGACGCAGGTTCACCAGGAATCGGAGCAGCTCCGCGCGGAGGTGCTCGCCGAGGCTGAGCGGGTGCGAGCCGCGGACGCGCTCGAGGTGGAGCACTCCAGGGCAGCGGCCCAGAGGGAGGCGAACGCGCTGCGCTCCGCCGCCGAGAAGGAGTCTGAGCAACTGCTGGAGAGCACCCGTGCGGAGGCGGACAGGATCACCGAGCAGGCGCGCCGCGAGGCGGAGAGCCTGCTCGTCGCGCGCCGGGAGGAGATCGCCCGGATGCAGGCGGAGGCCGAGACCGCGGCGCGCGACGCCAAGGCCCAGGCACGGGCTCAGGCCCGCGAGATAACCAGCGAGGCGCACATCGTCTCGCACGAGATCCTTCAGGACGGCACCGAGCTCTCGCGCAATCTCCGCGAGTTGTCGGTTTCGATGCGTAACAACGCGGAGCGGCTGCTTCGCGACGTGCGACTCGCGCACGGTGGCCTGACGGCGCGACTTGATCAGGTGGCACCCGGCGAGGGCCACGCCGGGAACGGCACGGCACGCACCGGGGGCTCACGGCGTGAGGCGGCCGAGGACACCTCCGGCGACGACCTCGACGTGCCCGAGTTCGTGCCGCGGAGATAGCCGCCCGGCAGCTACACTTCGGAACCGGATCCCCGGGGCTATAGCTCAGCTGGGAGAGCGTCTGGCTGGCAGCCAGAAGGTCGTCGGTTCGAGCCCGACTAGCTCCATGAAACCCAACTCAGTGCGAACGGCGGATATGAGCCGGGCAGGTTCAGATCCGATCGCGTTCGTCCACCCGCTTTCCCTCCAACCGCCGTGGAGATCCTCCCAGGGGAACGCACAGGCGCGCATCGCACACGGGCGGCTGCGCTTCCCAGCAGAGCTCCCGAATCGCAAGCGAGTGGGACGATGACCCCGGGCGAGCTTCGCAATCACTGTCTCTCCTTCAGCGGAGCCGAGGAGACGTTTCCGTTCGGCTCCCGGACCTCGGTGTTCAAGGTCGGCGGAAAGATGTTCGCACTCTCACAGCTCGAGGCGGACTCGCTTCGCGTCAGTCTCAAGTGCGAGCCGGCGCTCGCCGAGGCCCTGCGCGAGACGCACACCGCGGTGATCCCCGGATACCACCTCAACAAGCGCCACTGGAACACAGTGATACTCGACGGCTCGCTCGCCGACGAGACCGTCCGGGACATGATCGAGGACTCCTACGACATCGTCCTCAGCAGGCTCCCGCAAGCCGATCGTCGCGCCCTCGGCTGGCACGGCGGGGTCTGACCTGCGCCAGGCCGCCCCGATCTCGGCGCCGTAGGATTGGAGCGGAGGCCCGATTGGTTCTCCCGCGGAAGCGAGGTCCTGACGGGCCCCAGCCGATCACCACAGGAGGTTCGCAATGAGCACCGCAACGACCGCCGTACGCCGGATTGGCCTGGTCTGTGTTCCGACGGCCGACCAGGACGGCGCGATCAGCTTCTACGAGTCCATCGGGTTCGAGAAGCGGACCGATGTCGCGATGGGCGGCGGCTACCGCTGGGTGGAGGTGTATCCGCCCGAGGGAAGCGCCGGTATAGCACTCGCGCCGCCGCCGCCGGGCAGCGGGGAGATCGTGCCCGCGCAGACGGGCATCACGCTCAACACCCGGGACGTCGAGGCGGCGCACGAGCAGTTCCGGGAGCTCGGTGTGGACGTTGACCAGGAGATCTCGCGCATGGGCGATCCCGTGCCGCCGATGTTCTGGTTCCGCGACCCGAGCGGCCACAGCCTGATGGTCGTCGAGCAGCCCTGAGCGCAACGCGGCAGGCCGGCGCGGCCCGGTGTGGCCGACCGGCTCCGCCCGGCTGGGGCAGACTAGGTGGCGGTGATGTAGCCGCTCATGTAGCCCACGTGCTGCATCGCCCATTCGTCGCATACGAAGTCGCAGAACCAGAGGAATTTCCCCTGCGCTCTCACCAGCAGCGTGTAGGTGTGCACGCCGGGCATGACGACGATGTTCACGCCCGCTTCGGGCGAGGTGATGCTGTGGGGCTGGTCGTCGGTGTTGTCGATCCGCAGCTCCTGCGGCTGTCCCGCCCGGACCGAGAAGTTGGTCGTGGTGAACTCGTCGTGCTTTTCGCCTTCGGGGCCGAGCTTGCCTTCGGGGATGACCGACAGTGAGACCTCCTTGGCGACCGGCGGCAGTGCCGCGAGCTGCGCCGCCGCGGCCTGTGCGTCCGCGCGCGCTTCCTGGTGTTCGCTGCTCTGGATGAGGGCCACCATCGACATCGTGACCGCCGCCAGGATCGCGGCGCCGGCGAGCGCCCTCAGCCCGAACCTCCTGGCCGCGGCATCGCCGGATTCATGCCGGAGTCGGACCTCGGTGGCCCGATCGGGCTCCCGAACGGCGGCACCGGGCTCGAAGACCAGGTGGCGCACGGGAACCGCGAAGCGCTCGCGTACGAGCGCCGCGAGCGCCGGATCCAGGCCGTCGGCGACCCGCTCCCAGCGGGTGGCGACTATGACCTCATCGGGCGCGAACGTTGCGAACGCATCCTCGACCGCCTCCAGGGGATCCGCGTCGGAGACCTCGCCGGCGACCGTCTGACCGTGGCCGACGCGGTCGAGCGCCGCCCTCAGTCCTTCGCGAGCTTGCTCCAGGAGCGGGTCGACCGCTCCGGTGAGGCGGGCGCCGGCGGGGATCAGCGCGGGCACGAGCACGAGCAGGCGGGTGCCGGGCAGGTCCGCCAGGCGCTCGACCTCACCGAGGAGCGAATCCTCGGCGAGCGTGTCGCTGGCGAGGACCAGGACCCGGCGTTCCGCCGCCGAGCCCACGTGGGGGGGCGCCATCTTCACGGACAGCTCGAGCCCCCGCAGGCTGCGCATGCGCATCCACACCACGCTCGCGGCGCATGCGAGGAGCACGACGGCGAGCACGGCGATGGCGAGCCACGTCGGCCCGAGCGCAGCGGCGAGCACGATCGCGATCAGGGCGAGGAGCAGCAGTACGACGGTGCGGAAGGCCTCCGGCTCGCTGTGAAACGGGCTACGCATCGGTCGGACCGTCCTCTGCGAGCTGTGCCGAGATGCCCTGCACGGCGGCCAGGATCTGCTCGGGGCTCGCCGGTGCGGACAGGCGATGGCAGCCCTCCAGGAGCTCCGCGAGGTCCGTGTCGATCTCCGCGGGCACCTCGACCAGCAGCGGCGTGTCCGGGTAGCGCGTGCGGAGTTCGCGCAGGATCTCCCGGGCCTCGTCCTGCTCGTAGCCGAGGAAGCACACGAGCAGATCGGCGTCGTGGGCGGGGGCGCAGCCGGTGGGCCCGGTCAGCGGGCACCTGCCGTGCCCGCGCGGGCCGGGACAGACGCCGACCGCATAGCCGGCGTAGCGCAGGCCGGCCGCGATCGCCAGTCCCGTCGCCTCGTCGGGGTGCTCGACGAGCACCCGTGGATGGTCCCAGCGCCAGGGCTGAGGCTGGAGGCTCGTCTCCGGCGCGGTGGAGGTGGTGGAGCGTGTTGAGAGCATGGCTCCAACCTACGGCGGCAGCGATCCGGGCCCATCCGGGACAGGCCACAGGCCGCCTCGTAGAAAACCGCTGGCCGTCGGCGGTCGCCGAGCAGCCCTCGGCGCAGGACTAGGCGCTGAGCGAGCGCTCGCGGGCGCCCGCCCCGAGCTGATAGGCGCCGGGCTCGAGGTACCCCGTTCGGCGGCGGTAGGCGCTCCACGTCCACGGCCACTGGTTGGGATCGTTGCCGTTCTCGTCGACGTACCAGCTGGTGCATCCGGTGTGCCACACCGTCCCGGCGAGCGCACTTCGGAGCCCGCGGTCGAACACCTCCGCGCGCTCGCGTGTCACCTCGATGCGCTGCGCGCCTGACCGGCGCATCGCCTCGAGCGCCTCGATCACGTGCCGGACGCCGGACTCGATCACGTAGATCACCGACCCGGTGCCGCCGTTGGTGTTGGGCCCGTAGATCAGGAACATGTTCGGGAACCCGGGCACGCTCAGCCCGAGGTAGGCGCGCGCGACGGGGTCCCACTCATCGGCCAGGACGCGGCCTTCGGCACCGACGACCTCCATCGGCGCGACGAACGCATGGCTCTGGAAGCCGGTCGCGAGGATGATCACGTCCGTGGGGCGCTCGCTGCCGTCCTGCAGGCGGATGCCGGTCGGGGTCACCTCCTGCACCCGATCGGTGATCAGCTCCACGTTGGGCTGCTCGAGCGTGGGGTACCACTCGTCGGTGAGCATGATCCGCTTGCATCCGATCTCGTCGCCGGGGGTGACCTTGGCGCGGAGCTCATCGTCGGAGATCTTCTCGATCTGCCGTCGTCCGGCGGCCCGGAAGGGCGCGAGGAGCCAGTGCCGGCTCGTCATCCCGGCGGCCCCCACGTCCATGAACACGAACGTCGCCAGCCGGTCGAGGCGGGCGATCACCGGGAAGCGCTCGAACAGGCGCTTGGAGCGCTCGGAGTAGGCGAAGTCCATCTTCGGCATCGTCCAGCCGGGCGAGCGCTGGTAGACGTCGATCTGGGCGGCGAGCGGCTGGATCGAGGGGACCGTCTGAATCGCGCTGCACCCGGTCCCGATCACGGCCACCCGGCGACCCGTGAGGTCGATGTCGTGGCGCCATTCGGCGGTGTGGAACACCGGGCCGGTGAAGCTCTCCAGCCCGTCGATCGCGGGTGCCTTGGGGATCGAGAGCTGACCGCAGGCTGCGATCACGACGTCGGCCTCGAACGGGCCGGCGCTCGTCTGCAGATGCCAGCGCGCGCTGTCCTCGTCCCATTCCGCGCGCGTCACCTCCGTGCCGGTGCGCGCCCGCTCGAACACGCCGTGGCGGCCCGCGATGCCCTCGATGTAATCCTGGATCTCGGCCTGCGGGGCGTAGCGGCGCGACCAGCGCGGGTTCGGCTCGAAGGAGAACTCGTAGAGATGCGACGGCACGTCGCATGCGGCGCCCGGATAGGTGTTGTGGCTCCAGACCCCGCCAAGCCGCTCGCCGCGCTCGAACACGGTGACGTTCTGATAGCCGGCGCGCGCGAGCATCACGGCGGCGCCGACGCCGCCGAAGCCGCCACCCACCACGGCGACCGAGCGCTCCCGGCCGCCGGCGAGCACCGGCCCGGGACCGCCCCCGTTGGTGCTCGCCTCCGGGTCGCGGGGGGCGCTCACGCGTGGAGCCTCACCGGCAGCGTCTTGAGCTGGTTGAGGAACAGCGCCTGGGCCGCGACCGGTGTGCCCTCGATGGCGATGTCCGGGTAGCGCTTGAGCGTCTCCTCGATCAGGATCCTCAACTCCAGGCGCGCCAGCGCCGTCCCCAGACAGAAATGCCGCCCACCCGCACCAAACGCCTGATGCTCGGCCCTACGACGCAGATCAAAACGATCGGCATCCTCAAAGCGCGACTCATCACGGTTGGAGGAGACGTACCACATCACCACCTTCTCCCCCTCCGCGATCCTCTGCCCATGCAACTCGGTATCACACGTCGCCGTACGCCGGAAATGCGCGAACGCCGGGAACATCCGCAACGCCTCCTCCACCGCATCCGGCACCAGCGCCGGATCCTCCAACAACAGCCGCCGCTGCTCAGGATCCTCCATGATCGCGCGCATCCCACTGCAGTAGGTCGCCTTCGTACTGTCATTGCCCGCCGCCATCAACAGAAAGAAACCCATCACGATCTCATGCTCCTCGAGCCTCTCACCATCGACCTCCGCATGCACCAACACACTCGTCAGATCATCCGTCGGACTCACCTGACGATCAGCGATCATCTCCCGGCAGCGCTCGAACATCTCGGGGATCTCCTGCTCGAGGACCCCCTCGATCCCGCCCGGGCTGAGATCCTCGTCGTCGGGGGCCAACGCCGAGTTGACGATCCGCGCCCACACGGCGTCCTGGTCCTCCTCGATGCCCATGAAGCTGCCGATCACGCGTGAGACCGCGGGCTGGGCGACGTCGCTTACGAGGTCGCACGTCTCGCGGTCCCCGAGGCGGTCGAGCACCTTGACGACGATCGACCTGATCGCGTCCTCGTGGTCGGCGATCCGCTTCGGCGTGAAGCCACGCTGAAACAGCGCCTTGATGCGATCGTGCTTGGGCGGGTCCATCCCGATGAACATGCCGCGCGCGAGCTCGATCGGAAAGATCTCGGCGAACGCGGTCACCCCGCCGAGTTCGGAGGAGTAGGTCTGCCAGTCGCGGCTGACCGCATGCACGTCATCGGCGGTCGTCACCGACCAGAAGCCGGCCTCCTCGGGGAACTGCTCGATGCGCCCGGTCCAGTGCACGGGGCAGCGGCTGCGCATCTGCTTGAAGAGCTCATACGGAGGACCGTCGCGCCACAGCTCGCGCTGCGCGAGCTCAGCGTTCTTGATGTCATCCCCTACGGTGGCCATCGCGTCACCCCTCTGCCTTCCCGCAAACCGCGGGAGTCGCTTTGCCGACTCGGCTCGTGCCCGGGCCCATCCGATGCGAGGCGGCTGTCGTCCCGGTCGCGAACTCGAACGAGCATAACCCGATCGCGCCGCGGCGGCCATCCGGCGTCGCCCGGGCCGCTGGCCCTGGTGAGCCCGGCGGCGTTGGCCGGCTGCGCGGTGCGCAATCATGGACGCGTGGGACTGCTCGCCGTCAAGCTCCTGCTGGCCCCGATCTTCGTGGTGTGCGCGTCGCTGGCCGCACGTCACTACGGGCCGCGCGTCGGCGGCCTGATCGCGGGTCTGCCGGTCGTGGCCGGGCCGATCCTGCTCGTCTACGCTCTCGCCCACGGCGGCGCGTTCGCAGCCGGCGCCGCGGTCGGCACGCTGCTTGGCCTGGTGTCGCTGATCGCCTTCGTGGTCGTGTACGCCCGCCTGTCCGGTCGCGCCTCCTGGGGCGTGGCGATGCTCGCCGGGTGGCTCGCCTTCGCGCTGGTCACGGCCGTCTTCAGCGCCGTTTCGGTGCCGCCCGGCGTCGCGCTCGCGATCGCGGGCGCCGGGCTGCTGCTGGGGCTGGCCCTCACCCCGCGCGGCCGCCCGGCCGCGCGGACCCATGCCCAGGCGCCGTCGTGGGATCTGCCGATGCGGGCGGGCTGCGCCCTGTTGCTCGTCGTCACGCTGACCGCCGTCGCCGGCTGGCTGGGGCCACAGTTGAGCGGCCTGCTCGCACCGTTCCCGATCATCGCGACGGTGCTCGCCACCTTCACACACGCCCAGCGGGGCACCGATGAAGTGCAGCGGCTGCTGCGCTGGCTGCTCGGCGGCTACGGGGCCTTCGCCCTGTTCTGCTTCACGCTGGCGATCTCGCTGAGGTCGCTCGGCGTCGGTGCCGCGTTCGCGCTGGCAGCGGCGGTGGCGCTGCTCACCCAGGGCACCATCCTGGCGCTGATGGCGCGCCGGCCGGCCCTCGGCGCGGCCCGGGTCGCCGAGGCCTCCGGCGCGCTCTCCGGGCCCAGCGGACACTAGAGCGGGCCTGTCGCGCGGCCGAGGCCTGCCGCTCGGCGCGCCGCCCCTCCGACGACGCTGTCACTGCGACCCCGGCACGATGCCCCGCGCCGCGTCAACGGCTGCCGGTCACTCGCCTGCCGCGCGGGCGGGGGCCTCTCCCCAGAGCTGTTCCAGACGGTAGAACTCGCGCATCGCGGGCGTGAAGATGTGGGCCACCACGTCGAGATAGTCCATCAGGATCCAGCCCGTCTGGGCCGAGCCCTCGACGCGCCGGGGGAGGACCTCGTGCTCGCGCTTGAGACCCTCGAGGATGCCGTCGTGGATGCCCTTCGCCTGGCGGCCGCTGTTGCCCGAGCAGATCAGGAAGTAGTCGGTGTAGCCGAGCACCCCGCGCAGGTCGAGCTCGACGACGTCGAGCGCCTTCTTGTCCGCGGCGTAGCCGGCGATCGCCGCTACGAGGGCCGCCGAGTCCATCACTGCGGCGTCCCCGCGCCGGGCCCGTCCGCGCCCGCCGTCGCTGCTCCACTCGGGCCCGCAGCCGTGCTCCCGCTCATGCCATGCGCTCGGCTCCGGTAGAGCCCGTGCTCGGAGATGTAGCCGGCCACCGCCTCGCCGACGAGATCCTCCAGCGGCTGCCCCGCCCGCGCGCGGGTGCGAACCATCGAGGAGGAGATGTCGATCACGGGCATCTCCAGGAAGCGTACGGCCGCCGGCGCGATCGGCGGCCCGGGAACGTGCGCGATCGCGTCCAGAACGGCGTGCCGCGCCGAGCCGCTGCGCGCCGCCACCGCCAGGCCGGCCAGTCCGAGCAGCTCCCGTGGCTCCCGCCAGGCAGGCAGCGTGCTCGCGGTGTCGGCTCCCACGATGAACGTCAGCTCAGCGTGCGGATGGCTGGCATGGATGGCTCTCAGGGTATCCACCGTGTACGACGTGCCGCCACGTTCGATCTCCAGCGCGCACGTGCCGAGCCCGGCCTCGCCGGCGAGCACCAGACGGCACATGCACAGCCTGTGCTCGGCGCCGGGGTCCTCGGCGTCGCCCTTGTGCGGCGCGATGTGCGCGGGCACCAGCAGCACGCGCTCGAGCGCGAGCGCGTCGCGCGCGTGACGCGCGACAGCGAGATGCCCGAGGTGGGGCGGGTTGAAGGTCCCACCGAGAATCCCGAGCGATCGAGGATCGCCGGTCGCCGGCGACCGCTCAGGCGCGGACGTGCCCGTCGCCCTCGACGAGGTACTTGAACGTGCAGAGCTCGCGCAGCCCGATCGGGCCGCGGGCATGGAGCTTCTGCGTGGAATTGCCGATCTCCGCCCCCATCCCGAACTCGCCGCCGTCGGTGAAGCGTGTGGAGGCGTTCACGTACACGCAGGCCGCGTCCACACCGAGCTGGAAGGCGCGGGCGCTGGAGGTGTCGGCCGTGACGATCGCCTCTGAGTGCCCGCTGCCATATCTGCCGATGTGCTCGATCGCCTCCTGCACCGAGGAGACCACGGCGACGGCGAGCGTGAGAGCGAGGTACTCGCTGGCCCAGTCGTCCTCGGCGGCCGGTGACAGCCCGGTCCCGGCATCCGCCGCGGGCGCGGCGCCGGACGGCCCGGGTGAGGCGGCGAGCGCGCGCGTGCGCTCGTCGGCGCGGATCTGCACGCCGGCGCGCACGAGCGTGCCGACGATCCGGGGGATGAACTCGGCGGCCACGCGCTCGTGCACGAGCAGCGTCTCGGCGGCGTTGCAGACCCCCGGCCGCTGGGTCTTGGCGTTGACCACGATCGCCTCGGCGCAGTCGAGGTCGGCGGAGGCGTCGACGTAGACGTGGCAGTTGCCCGAGGCGGCGTAGATCACGGGCACGGTCGCGACCGCCTCGAGTGCGTGCTTGAGGCTCTCCCCGCCACGCGGGATGATCAGGTCGAGCGAGCCCTTCTGGGTCGCCAGCTCGGCCAGCTCCTCCCGCCCGCCTCCCGCCACGAGGCCGACGCAGCCGGCGGGCAGCCCCGCGTCCACGGCCGCCGATGCCACCAGCCCGGCGAGCGCGGCGTTGGAGTGCATCGCCGAGGAGGAGCCCCGCAGCACGATCGCGTTTCCGGACTTCAGGCACAGCGCGGCGGCGTCGATCGTCACGTTGGGGCGCGCCTCGTACACGACGGCTACCACCCCGAGGGGGACGCGCACCTTGCGCAGGTCGAGCCCGTTGGGCAGCCGGCGCCCCTCGATCACCTCCCCCACCGGGTCGGGGAGCGCGGCGATCCGACGCACGGCGAGCGCGATGCCTGCGATGCGCCCCTCGTCGAGGCGCAGCCTGTCCAGCAGCGCCTCGCCGAGCCCGGCGTCGGCCGCGAGCCGCATGTCCTGGGCGTTGGCGGCCAGCACCTCCTCGGCTCGCACCTGCAGGGCGTCGGCGATGGCATGCAGCGCGGCGTCCTTGACCTCCGTGTCGGCCTGGGCGAGTGCGCGCGAGGCGCGCTTGGCCTCCTGGCAGACCTCTGCGACCGATGTGAGCACCGTTGCCATGGCTCTAAAGGGTACGACCCCTCAGTCGACGACGAGGTAGTCGCGGTGCACGGCCTCGTCGGTCGCCCGCGGCAGGATCTCGCGCACGGACTCCGACTTCAGCCCGATCACCCGGCGCAGCTCTGCGGCGGAGTAGCTGCAGATGCCCTTGGCGAGGACCCTCGGCGTGGCGTCCGGCTCGTCGCCGTCGCGCGAGGCGATCTCGACCGCGTCGCCGACGTCGAAGTCGCCGATCACCTCGACTATGCCGACCGGCAGCAGGCTGGCGCTGCCCTCGCGCACGGCGCGCACGGCGCCCGGGTCGATAAGCAGCGTGCCGCGAGAGGGCTTGGCGTACTTCAGCCACAGCTTGAAGCTGCTGTAGCGTGCCTCGCGCGCCGGGAAGTAGGTGCCGAGCCAGGCCCCTTCGCGGTCCCCGGCGAGGACCGCCGGCATCGTGTCCGAGCGCAGGCCGTTGCATATCACCGTGGGGATGCCCGCCGCGGTTGCCATCTCCGCGGCGACGACCTTCGAGCGCATGCCCCCGGAGCCCAGCGGCGAGGTGGTGTGACCGATCTCCAGCTCCGAGAGCGCGCCGAAGTCGCTGACCTCGCCGACGATGTGCGCATCGGGATACAGGCGCGGGTCGGCGTGTAGAGGCCGTCGATGTCGGTCATCAGGACCAGTTCGTCGGCGGCCACGAGCACGGCGACCTGGGCGGCGAGGAAGTCGTTGTCGCCGAAGGAGATCTCGTCCGTGGCGGTGGTGTCGTTCTCGTTGATCACGGGCAGTACGCGCCACTCGAGCAGGGTCGTGAGCGTCTGGCGTGCGTTGAGGTAGTGGGTGCGCGCGCTCATGTCGAAGAACGTGAGCAGCACCTGCGCGCTGGTCACGCCGCGCTCGCGCAGCAGCTCGTCGTAGATGCGGTAGAGCTTGCCCTGGCCGACCGCGCTGGCGGCCTGCAGGGCGCCGATGCTGGTCGGCCGCTGGGGCAGGTTCATGACGCGCATGCCCCGCGCGATCGCGCCGCTGGTCACGACGATCGCCTCGGCGCCCTCGCCGTGAAACTGCGCGAGATGCTCGCAGAGGCCGGTCAGCACCTCGATGCGCGGCGTGCCCTCGCTGTCGGCGACCACGCTCGAGCCCAGCTTCACCACTACCCGTCTCATGAGAGGAGCTTATTTGGCGGGCGAGCCCGCCCCGCACCGCGAGCGCCTCAGGCCGGCGAGCCCGGGTCCAGCTCGAAGGTGACGCCGGCGATCTCGATCTCGTCGCCGGGCTGGAAGCCCTCGGCCTCGAGCGCCCTGAGCACGCCGATGCGGCGCATACGCCCCTCCAGGTAGGCCATCGCCTCCTCGTTGTCGATGTCGTGGCGCGCCAGCAGCCGTTCGATGCCCCGCCCGCGCACCGCGAAGGACCGCGGCCCGAGGCGCTGCACCTCGAAGCCCGAAGGTGCGGCCGGGCGGAACACCATGTGCTCGGCGAGGTCCTGCGTGGGCGCGCCGGTCCCGGCACTCTCTCCGCCGGATCCGCCCCGGGGACCCGCCGCCAGGCCGCCCACGGCACCGGCGGCCACCCCCGGCCCGCGCGGCGCGAGGCCGGCCTCGGCGGGCGCCGGCGGCGCGCCGGCATGGCGCAGCAGCTCCGTCGCGAGCTCGCCGAGTCCCGCGCCGGTGGCGCTCGAGGTGGCGAGCACGGGCACCTCGGGACCGAGCCGCTCGCGCCACCGGGCGCTCGCCTCGTGCGCGCGATCGGCCGTCACGAGGTCGGCCTTGGACAGCACCAGCACCCGCGGCAGCAGGGCCAGTCGCGGGTCGTGCGCGGCGAGCTCCCGCTCGATAGTCGCATGGTTGGCCTCGGCGTCCGCCTGCGCTCCCGTTGACAGCTCGGGAGCGATGTCGAGCACGTGCACGAGCATGCTCGTTCGCTCGACGTGAGCGAGGAAGTCGTGACCGAGTCCCGCCCCCTCGCTTGCCCCTTCGATCAGCCCGGGAATGTCGGCGATCACAAGCTGGCGCTCCTCGCCCTCGAGCACGCCGAGCACCGGCGAGAGGGTGGTGAAGGGGTAGCCGGCGACCTTCGGCGTCGCGCGGGTCAGGCGTGCGAGCAGCGACGACTTGCCCGCGTTGGGCAGCCCCACGAGCCCCACGTCGGCGAGCAGCTTGAGCCTGAGCGCCAGCCAGCCGCCCTCGCCGGGGAGTCCGCGCTCGGCGAAGTGCGGCGCCTGGCGGGTGGGCGTCGCGAAATGCTTGTTGCCCTTGCCGCCGCTGCCGCCGCGCGCGAGGACGGCACGCTGGCCGTCGGCGAGCAGATCCCAGCGCCGCCCGCCGAGGTCGCCCTCCTCGCCCTCGAGACCCTCTATCTGGGTTCCGGGCGGCACCCGGATCGTGTGCGTGTCCCCCACGGCGCCGTGGCGCAGCGCGCCTTCGCCGTGGCCGCCGCGGCCGGCTCGGTAGTGGCTGCGCCGCCGGAAGCCCTGCAGGTCCCGCAGCGACTCGTCGCACACCGCCACCACGTCCCCACCGCGTCCCCCATCGCCCCCGTCGGGGCCGCCCCGGGGCACCTTGGCTTCGCGGCGGAAGCTCTTGCAGCCGTCACCGCCGGCGCCCGCCTCGACGTGGATCCTCGCCTGATCGTGCAGCATGCCGTCAATCGTGACAGCCTCCCGCCCGCGGGACCGCCGCGCGACCGCCCGCCGAGGCGGCGCGGCGCGGCTCGCCTGCGTGAGGGCACCCACCGACGACGAACGAGAGGACCGGCCATGCATGCTGATGCCACCGCTGACCCCGACCGTGTGATCCTGATCACCGGTGCCTCCTCAGGCATCGGCGCGGCCACCGCGCGGGCGGCGGCCACCGCCGGCTGGCGGCTGGTCCTGGCCGCACGCTCGATCGAGCGCCTGCAGGCGCTCGCGACGGACCTCGGCGGTCCCGAGCGGGCGCGCGCGGTGCGCTGCGACGTCGCCGAGTGGACGGATCAGCAGGCGATGGTGGAGGAGGCTCTGGCTGCCTTCGGGCGCATCGATGCAGCGTTTGCGAACGCGGGCTTCGGCGGCCCGCGCGGGTTCCTGAAGGACACGACCGAGCACTGGCGGGAGATGGTCCTGACCAATGTCTACGGCGCGGCGCTCACCGTCAGGGCTACGATCCCCGCACTGACCCAGTCGCGCGGCCACCTGCTGCTGACATCCAGCGTCGCCGGCCGGCGCGCGCTGCCCGGCTCGTTCTACTCGGTCACGAAGCACGCCGTCACGGCGATGGGCGAGGCGCTGAGGCAGGACGTGCACGGCACCGGGATCCGCGTGACCCTGATCGAGCCCGGCATGACCGACACCCCGTTCTTCGACAACCGTCCCGAGCATGCGCTGTTGGACGAGGACATCGCGCGCGCGGTCATCTACGCGATCTCCCAGCCCGCCCACGTCGATGTCAACGAGATCCTGATCAGACCGGTGGCCCAGCAGGGCTAGAGCCGCTCCGGCGGAGCGGCTCAGTCATGGGCGAGCCGGTGGGCGCAGTAGAGGCCCGCGAGCGCGGCGCCGCCGGCGAGCGCCACGGTGCCGACCACGCCGCTGCGCGGCAGGTGTCTGCGCGCGATCACGGTCGCCAGCGCGTCGACGATGTCCACCGCGGCGGCCGCCGCCTGCAGCCGCGGCCCGGCGACGGGATCATCGAGCGTCGCCAGGACCGCGACCCCGAGCGCCGCGTCGCGCGCGCCGAGCGATCGGGCGAGGTCCACGACGACGGGCATCGTTGCGTGCTGCTCGCCCAGCCAGCCTGCCGTGACGCGGGTCGGGGCTGCAAGGACGCCGATGCCGAGCGCGATTCGCCCGGCGGCCATCAGCCGGACTGCTGCGCGCGGACTCGGCGCCGCCATCCGGACGGGGCTACTCGCCTGCGGGCAGGACGCTCACGACGCGTCCGCGCCGGCCGGTCTTGAACTCGACCGTCCCGGCGGCGCGCGCGTAGAGGGTGTCGTCCTTGCCGATGCCCACCCCGGCGCCCGGCTTGAAGCGGGTGCCGCGCTGGCGCACGATGATCTCCCCGCCGGTCACCGTCTGCCCGGCGAACGTCTTGACGCCGAGGCGCTGCGCGTTTGAGTCGCGCCCGTTGCGGCTCGAGCCGAGCCCCTTCTTATGAGCCATCGCTCGCCGTCTCCTTCGTCGCTTTGGCGGTCTCGCGCGCCGCGTCGGTGCTCTTCGCGCGCGGGGGCCGGGCTTTCGGCTTGGCGGCGCCCGCGGTGATCTCGGTCACCTCGATCTGCGTCAGCTCCTGGCGGTGGCCGGTGCGACGCTTGTAGCCGCGCTTGGGCTTGAACTTGAACACGCGCAGCTTCTCGCCGCGCACGTGGGCGAGCACCTTGGCGGTGACCTTGACGCCCGCGAGCCCGTTCTTGTCGAAGATGGCCTCCTCGGAGCGGTAGAGGATTGGCTCGAGCACCACGTCGGCGCCCTCCTCGGCCGGGAGGCGCTCGATCAGCAGCCGCTGGCCCCGCTCGACGCGGTACTGCTTGCCGCCCGTCTTGACGATCGCGTACATCTCTTTCAAGGCCTCGTTTTCTCTAGCTCCGCTGCAGCTCGCGCCGGTTCCGTGGACGACCGCTGCCGATCACTCGGGCGTCGCCTCGGCCTTGGCAGCCGAACGGCGCCGCCCGCCTCTGCGGCCACGACGCCGAGGCTTGGATTGTAGGCCATCGTCCCCGGCCTCACCGGTCTGACCCTCGCCGTCGCCCGCGGCCGTCACCGCGAGCTCCTGCTCGGGCTCGCCGTCGAGGGCCGCCGGCGACTCCTTCAAGCCCGCTTCCCGGCGGGTCTCGGCGTCCTCGGGGTCGGCGACAGAGCGCCGTCCGCGCGGGCGCCGCTCCGGCTGGACGCCCGCCTTCTCCTCGCTGCGCGAGGACGAGCGGCGGCGGCCGCCGCTCTCGCGGGGGCTGCTCGCGCGGGCGGGCGGGCGAAAGACCTCGCCGGACTCGTCCAGCAGCAGCGCGCTGGCGGCCGTGCGCCCGACCTGGTCGATGCGCACCATCCGCTTCTCGCCCACGAACTGCGCCGCGCCGGCGATCGAGATTATGTAACCGTCGATTTTCGCGACCGCGTCATCCACGGCGTACATGTGCGGTTCGACGATCTCGACGAGCACCTCGTCGCCCTGGCGGAACGGCAGCGCCCGCTCCTCGACCTCCTCGCGCGTACCCATGAACGTGATCGCGAAGTGGTCGAGCGCGAGGCCTTCGGAGCCCTCGAACAGAAACGACTTACCGGTCCTCGCCTCGAGCGCGTGCAGCACGCGCGAACCGTGGCCGGTGAACTGGGTGCTCACTCGCGGGTTCATCTGGACGAGGAACGCGTCCGCGTCGCCGTGCTCGGCGACCACGTCGCGCAGCCGGCGCTCGAATTCGATCGCGATCGTCTCCTCGGAGCGGATCACGCCCTCCCCGTCGCAGGTGGGGCACGGCCTGCTCATGATCTCGCGCACGCCCTCGGTGACGTTCTGGCGGGTCATCTCCACGAGCCCGAGCTTGGAGATCTCGGCGGTGAAGGTCTTCGTGCGGTCCTCGTCGAGCGTCTTGCGCAGCGTCTTCATGACGGCGTCGCGGTTGCGCGCGCGCGCCATGTCGATGAAGTCGATCACGATGATGCCGCCGATGTCGCGCAGCCGAAGCTGGTTGACGACCTCCTCGGCGGCCTCGAGGTTGGTCTTAGTGATCGTGTCCTCCAGGCCAGCCCCCTTGCCGCGCCCGATGAAGCTCCCGGAGTTGACGTCGATCACCGTCAGCGCCTCGGCGTAGTCGATGATCAGGTAGCCCCCGCTCGGCAGGTCCACACGCCGCGAGAGCACCCCCTCGATCGCCTTGTCGATGCCGTAGGACTCGAACAGCGGCTCCTCCTGCTGCCACAGCTCCACCCGCTCGACCAGCTCGGGAGCGGTGCGCGTGAAGAACGACACCAGCCGGTGGTACTGCTGCTCGTCATCCACGATCGCGCGCTCGAAGTGCGCGGAGAAGATGTCGCGCACGACCCGCACCGAGAGATCGGCCTCCTGGAAGACGAGATCCGGGGCGGTGGTCTCCTGCACCCGCTTGACGAGCACCTCGTGCAGCTTGTGGAGGTACTTCAGCTCGCGCTCGAAGTCCTCCCGCTTGGCGCCGTGGGCGGCGGTGCGGATGATCACGCCACCCTCCTCCAGCGGCAGTTTGGTGCTCTGACGGCGCAGGCGCTCGCGCTCGCGGTCCTCCAGGCGGCGGGACACGCCGACGCCCTCGCCGGTGGGCGCGTACACCATGTAGCGCCCGGCGATCGTCAGCTCCATCGACAGTCTCGCGCCCTTCGTCTTGAGCGGGTCCTTGACGACCTGCACGACGATCTCCTGGCCGGGAGAGAGCAGGTCGCTGATCTTCCGCCCCCCTCCCCCGCCGCGACCCCGCTTGGGCGTCTCGACGCCGGGCAGCACGATCTCGTCGACGTGGAGGAAGCCGTTCTTCTCGAGGCCGATGTCGACGAACGCGGCCTCCAGCCCCGGCAGGACGTTGTCGACCTTGCCCTTGTAGATGTTCCCGACGATCGAGCGGTTGCCGCGGCGCTCTATGTAGAGCTCAGCGACGCGATAGCCGGCCTCCGGTGCGCCGCTGGGACGTTTGCGGGCGCGGCTGGAGGACGAACGCGAGGCCGCGGGCGTTCCGCCGGCCTCCAGGAGCGCGACGCGCGTCTCCGCGCGGTCGACGCTGACGAGCACTTGCTTTTTCAATGTGATCCAGTCTTTCGATGTGGGGGTGGGCCGGCCGGCTCGTGCGCCCGATGGGCGTGTGCAGGGCCGGCGGGCGACCGAGAGGCGGCCGCGCGGACGGCGCGTGCGGGTGCGCGCCACGGGCCGGCATGGCGGAGGCGCAGACGGGCAGCCCCGCGCTCACCGGGTGCGTCCGATCGGACGGCCCCTGAGCGTCGGCGCTCACAGCCCGGGGGGGCTGCGGGTGGTCTGGTGAGGGGTACTCGGCGTGCATATGGGCTCTAGTGGCGCAGAACGCGGCCCTTCATTGCAGCTGAGGCGCGCGCCTGAACGTAGATGGACTGCAACAGGCCGACCGCCAACAGGGTGGTGATCACCGACGAACCGCCGTAGCTCATGAGCGGAAGCGTCACGCCGGTAATGGGCATGATCCCAATTGTCATCCCCACGTTGACGAACACCTGGAACATCAGCATACCCGCTACGCCGGCCGCGATCAGCGAGCCGAACAGATCCTTCGACATCACGAGTATGCGCATCGTGCGCCAGATCAGCAGCGCATATAGCAGCAGGACCACGCCGGCGCCCACGAAGCCGTACTGCTCGCCGACGGCCGCGAAGATGAAGTCCGTCTGGCTCTCGGGCACGAACCCGTTGGGGATCTGGCTGGCGTTCGCGCCGCGGCCGGTCTTCTGGCCGGCCCCGATCGCGATCTTGGACTCCTGCTGTTGGTAGCCTTCCTTGCGGGGGTTGGAGGAGGGGTGCAGGAACGCCGTCAGGCGGTCCACCTGGTAGGGCTTGAGCACGTGCACACCCGCTGCGGGCGCCGCCACGAGCACGAACGCGAGGGACACCACGACGAGGACGGCGAGCGCGCTCAGGTGGCGCCAGGATGCGCCCGCGACGAACAGCAGCACGTAGGCGATCACCATGTAGACCATCCCCGAGCCGAGGTCGGGCTGGGCGATCACGAACATCGCGGGCACGAGCGCGGCGATCATCACGCGCACGGTCGTGTCGCGCGAGCGCAGCACCCGTGAGCGCTCGACCACGAACGCCGACAGGGCGAGGATCAGCAGCACCTTGCCGAGCTCGGAGGCCTGGAAGGAGAAGAACGAGAAGCTGATCGCACGGGTCGACCCGCGGGCCGCGTGACCGAGCCCGAGCACCGCCAGAATCGTGATCATGAGCGCGCCGTAGAAGGCGTTTTTGAACCGGCGCAGGCGCGAGTAGTCGATGCGCGTGAGCGCGAGCATGAAGATGAAGCCGGCGATCAGGTAGACCGCCTGCCGGTCGACGTAGTAGTGCGGATCGCCCGGAATCAGTTTGCGGGTGGCCTGGCGCAGCGTGAAGATCGAGCAGACGCCGAGCCCGATCACCGCGAGCGTGAGCAGCGGGTCCAGCGGCAGGCGCACATCGCGCGACGGCGGACCCTTCTGCGCCTCCTCGCTGGATGTGATGGGGCTCAGCGGCACCGGCGACCCCCGCTCCGGTCGTGGCTGCCGGCGGGCCCGCGGCCCTGCTCGCGGGCACCTGTGTATGTCGCCCGGCGGTTCAAAACGTTTTCGATGTTCCCGCGACGAACTTGAGCGGCTGACCAAACCACTCCGAGGCCATCAGCCGGGCGATCGGGGCCGCCGTTTCGGCGCCGAAGCCGCCCTGTTCGACGGTCACGGCGATCACGATCGGCCGCTTCGGATCGGCTATGTAGGTCATGTACCACGACTGGTCTTCCTGGCCGTAACGTTCGGCCGTGCCGGTCTTGCCGTAGACCGGGTGCTGCGCCTGGTCCCATCCGGCCCAGACGTCCGCCGAGGTTCCACCGGCCTCGCTGGCAGCGTCGTGGATCCCTTCCATCACGAGGTCGAGGTTGGCGGGGTTGAGGTGCACGTGGCGCTGCGGCGGGTGGCTGAGCGTCTGCTCCACCCCGCCGTCGGCTTCGTCGACCTGCAGGCCGAGGTGGGGTGTGACGACCGTGCCTTCGCCGTTGTTCATGTAGGCGTTGGCGAGCGTCGAGTAGGCCACAGCCATCTGCAGCGGATCGGTCAGCAGGTCGCCCTGGCCTACCGCCAGGTGCATGTCGTCACCGACCGTCCAGGGCCGCACTTCGCTGACGATGCCGCAGCTCGGCACGTGCTTGCGGGCGCGGCAGCGTTCCTCTTCGGCGTCGCGTTCCGCGCGCCAGCGCGGGTCCGGCACGACGCCGGGGAACTCGCTCGGCAGGTCGATCCCGGTGCGCTGGCCCACGCCGAGCTCGTTGGCCATCCGTTGGATCGCGTCGCCATGGGAGTTGGCCCGCTCGCCGACTTCGAAGAAGTAGGTGTCGGAGCTCACCTTGAGCGCTTCCACGAGCCCCACGGCACCGAAGTCGGCGTGCCCGGCGTTGCAGAACGGCTCGAGCCCGACGGTGATGCACTGGCCGGCGCCGAGGCCTTCGGAGGGGCTCAGGAAGCCGCCTTCGAGTGCCGCCATCGCGGTGATCGGCTTGAATGTCGAGCCGGTCGGGTATTCGCCGTTGACGGCCCGGTTGACGAGCCGGTCTCCGGCCACGCTGCCGCCCTGCAGTTCGGCGTATTCGGCGGGCGTGAGAGGCTTGGAGAAGCGGTTGGGGTCGAACGTGGGATAGGAGCCCATCGCCAGCACTTCGCCGTTGCGCGGGTCGAGCGCGACGAACGCGCCCGCGGTGGCCGGTTTCCCGCCCGCACGCGCGTTGTCGATGCCTTCGAGCATCGCCTTTTCGCCCTCCTGCTGCAGGCCGAGATCGAGCGTCAGCTTGAGGCTGTGCCCGGCGACGGGTGCGGTCGGCGGCTTCTGCCCGACCGGGTTGCCGGCGGCGTCGACCTCGATCCGTTCGACGCCGGATTTGCCCCTCAGGTAGCTGTCGTAGTAGTACTCGAGCCCTTCCTGCCCCACGATCGTCCCGGGTGCCACGCCGCGGAAGGCGCGTGTCTTGAGCTCTTCGGGGGACACCTGGTCGACGTGGCCGAGGACCTGGGCAGCCATCTCGCCGTAGGGGTAGGAGCGGATCGAGACCGGGCGCTGGACGACGCCCGGAAAGTCGGTCTGGCGCTCGGCCAGGACCGTCAGGGGCCCAACGCCGGCATTGGTCTTGACCGTGACGTTCGCGTATGGCGTGGCTGTCATGCCCACCACCACACGTTCGTCGATCGTGCGCGGGCTGAGGTCGATCACGCGTCCGAGGCGGTCGAAGACGCGGCGCACGCCGACCGCGGAGGCGGGCAGCGGCGGCACCGGTGTCCTCGTCACGCGCACCCCGGCCGCCTTGGCCGCGCCGCGCAGCTCGTCGAGTTCGATCCGCTGGCTGCGCGAGCTGGTGTGCCCGGCGACGGCGTGCGCGCGTTCGAAGTCGTGCACGCGTTCGGCCGTCACCAGATACGAGGTCTGGGCCTTGGCGAGGTTTTCCTGGTATTCGCCCGCCTGCTGGGCGAGCGCCCCGCCCAGCAGCTGGGGGACGATCTGCACCGCGTTGGTTGTCGTGCTCGTCACGATCGGGCGGCCGAAGCGATCGACTATTTCCCCGCGCGGCGCGGGTATCGGCAGGTCGCGCACGTTGTTGACGTCGGCCTGGCGCACGTACTGTTCGCCGGTCAGCACCTGGAGGTACCAGAGGCGGAAGAAGATCACGCCGAACATCACCATCGCCAGGCCGCCGAGGATCGCCACCCGCAGCGCGAGCTGCGGCGCGACCGGCACGCGCGGGTCGCTCGGCCGCACCCTCTCGATCGCGCTCATGGGCGGGACAGGGGGCTGAGGCCCCCGGTCGTGTAGGCCCGCCGCCGCCTGCGGCGACGTGGGTCTTCGGGCAGCGCGCTCTCCAGGCAGCGCCGGACGATCGCCCACATCGGCAGCGCCACGATCGTATTGACGACCACACCGAGGATGATCTGGCGCAGGAGCTCGAGGCTCACCGGCGCGTCGACGCCGAGCATGAACTCGATCAGCGAGTAGCCCACCAGCGCCACGGCCGAGGCGCCCGCGCCCACGAGCAGCGGTGTGAGCGCCGCCTGCGGGTCGCGCAGTTCGCGCAGGCGCCCGCACCAGTAGCCGATCAGCGTGAAGATCAGCGAAGTCACGCCCAGCGTCTGCAGCAGCGCCAGGTCGACCAGCAGACCGACGCCGAAGCCGGTCGCAGCACCGATCGTCGAGCCGCACAGCAGGCCCACGAACGCGACCAGCAGCGGTGAGAGGTCGACGTTGACACCGAACACCGGCACCTCCGAGACGGCGCCGATCTGGAAGAACACGACGGCGAACCCGAGCAGGGTCACGCGCATGAGCAGGGCGCCGGTGCCCTGGCCCCCGCTCATCGGCCGGCCCCCGGCGCGGGCGGGCGCCCGCCGCGTCCGACGGCTGGTCGCGGTGACCAGGTCATCCGCCGGTCCCGGTCGAGGCGAGCGCTTCGCCGGACCCCGAGCTGGGGGCGCCCTGGCCCGGCGGCAGCGCGGCCACGGCGCTGCTCAGGTTCGCCGGACGGGACCCGCTGGCGGCCGTTAGCACCTGCACGATGTCGAGATTGTGGAGGTTGGCGATCGGGTGCACGTTGACGGAGGTGTAGCCGCTTTCTTCGTTCATCGATGTGACCTGCCCGATCAGGATCCCCGGCGGGTACAGCGATTCGCCGCCGCTGGAGATGGTGCCCGACGTCACGACGTATTCGCCCGCCGGCACCTGCGTGTTGGCCGGCAGGTACTGCAGCAGCAGGTCGTCGGGTTCGCCGACCTTGGGCTGGACGATGCCGGTCGTCCTGCTGGACCCGATGCGCGCGGAGACGCCCATCGTGCTGTCGGTGATGAGGTCGACCTGCGCGGCGTCGGAGGATGCCTGGGCGACCTTCCCGACGAGTCCTTCCTGGTTGATCACGGGGTCGTTTTCGCGCACGCCCGACGATTCGCCCTTGTCGATCGTGACGGTCGAGTACCAGATGTTCGGGGACTTGCCGACGACCGTCGCCGTCACGGGGTGGTATTCGTCGATGCCCAGCTGATCGACGTGGTATAGCGCCAGCAGCTGCCTGTAGGACCGTTTTTCGGCCTGATCGGCCACGAGTTCGCGGCGCAGTTTGTCGGTCTGCTTGAGCAGCTGGTCACGCTGGCTTTTCGCGTGCAGGGTTTCGCCGAACCAGCCGAACAGGTCACGTACGGGCTTCAGGGCCTTGTTGGCGCCGTCCTGGATCGGCGAGACGACAGTCAGGAAGTCGCGCTGGACGCCGTGCAGCCGTCCGCTCGGCGCCTCGCCGAAGTAGGCCGTGAGGAGCAGTAGGGAGAGCACAACGAGCAGGATGAGCACCGCCCGTCGACGCCGAACCGTCTTGTCGTACACCGATGACTACCTTCCGAAGCGTTCACGGGACAGAGTACCCGCGGGGCAGGCGAGCCGTCTCAGCAGATCACCTGCGGCGGCGGTTGCGCGAGGTGCGGTTCGAGCGGTGGATCGCCTCGAACTCCTCGAGCGAACGGCCTGAGCCGACCGCGACGCAGGTCAGCGGGGACTCGGCGAGGTGCGCTGGCATCTGCGTCTCCTCCCGCAGCCGCTCGTCAAGGCCCTGCAGCAGCGAGCCGCCGCCGGCCAGCATGATGCCGCGATCCATGATGTCGGAGGCGAGCTCCGGCGGGGTGCGATCGAGCGTCTCCTTGACCGCTTCGATGATCTGGTTGAGCGGTTCCTCGAGCGCCTGCCGGATCTCCTCGCTGGTGAGCACCACCGTCTTCGGCAGCCCCGCGACCATGTCGCGTCCGCGGATCTCGGCCTGCAGCTCCTCGGACATCGGGCAGGCGGAGCCGATCTCGAGCTTGAGCTCCTCGGCCGTCTGCTGGCCGATCAGCAGCTTGTACTCTTTCTTGGCGTAGTTGATGATCGCCTCGTCCATCTCGTCGCCGCCGACCCGGATCGACTGCGAGACGACGATCCCGCCGAGGGAGATCACGGCGACCTCCGAGGTCCCTCCACCGATGTCCACCACCATCGAGCCGGTCGGCTCGCCGACCGGCAGCCCGGCACCGATCGCGGCCGCCATCGGCTCCTCGATCAGGTAGGCGGTGCGCGCTCCTGCCGACAGGCAGGCCTCCTCGACGGCGCGCTTCTCCACACCGGTCACGCCCGAGGGCACGCACACCACGACCCGGGGATGGGCCCAGCGGTTCTGGTGGACCTTCTGGATGAAGTGCCTGAGCATCTGCTCGGTCACGTCGAAGTCCGCGATCACGCCGTCCTTGAGGGGGCGGATGGCCTGGATCGTGCCGGGGGTGCGGCCGAGCATGCGCTTGGCCTCGATCCCGACAGCGTGCACTTCGCCGGAGCGCGAGTCGATCGCGACCACGCTCGGCTCCGAGAGCACGATGCCCCTGCCGCGCACGTACACGAGCGTGTTGGCGGTTCCGAGGTCGACCGCCATGTCGCGCCCGCCGAATCCTGTCAGATAGCTGAAGATGCCCATGTAGAGAGAGGGGCCACGCTTGGATCTGGTCTGCCGGCGTTGGATCGCGGCGCGTTCGACGGCCAGCGCGTATCGAGGCGTGCCCGACCGGCAGTCTAGCGGACGCCAACCACCGGCCGAGCGGCGTGCCAGCCGCTTTGCAGGCGAAATGCCGGTGCCGGGTCGCCTCGACCGAACTCATCGCCGCTCCGGGGCGAGCGGATTCGCGGACGCGCCCCGGCCCCGCGCGCGCTCACCGGTGCAGCCCGACCAGGAGCTCGGGATAGATCTCGAGCAGCCGCGCGAGCGGAAGCCCGACGACGTTCTCGTAGTCTCCACGGATCTCGCGCACGAGCGCGGCGCCCGCACCCTGGATCGCATAGCCGCCGGCTCGCCCGCGCCACTCGCCGGTCGCGGTGTACCAGGCGAGCATGGTCTCGTCGAGCGGACGGAAGGTGACCTCGGTGGTGGCCAGCGCGGAACGCTCCTGCTGCTCCACGAGCACCGCCACCCCGCTCATCACGAGGTGCGTCCGCCCGCTGAGCGCGCGCAGCGTCGCGCGCGCCTCCGCGGCGTCGGCGGGCTTGCCGTAGATCTCGCCGTCCAGGCTTACGAGCGTGTCGCAGCCGAGCACGGCCTCGCGGGCCCCGTCCTGGCACACCGCCCGCGCCTTCGCGCGCGCATTCTCGAGGGCGACATGCGCCGGGTCGCCGGTGGCGAGCTCGGCGACGCCCGAGACCCTCACCGTGAAGTCGACGCCCAGCCGCTCCAGGATCGCCCGCCGCTGGGGCGAGGTCGAGGCCAGGACGAGCGGCGGCGTGCCCGCTACGGCCGCAGGTCCTCGAAGAACAGAGCCGCCTCGCGAGCGGCGGACTCCGGGGAGTCCGAGCCGTGCACCATGTTGGTGCCCATGTCGATCGCGAAGTCGCCGCGGATCGAGCCGGGGGCGGCCTCCAGCGGGTTGGTCGCCCCGATCAGCTGGCGGGCGGCCCTGACGGCCTCCGGCCCCTCGAGCACCATCGCGAGGATCGGCCCGGAGGTGATGAAGTCGACCAGCTCGCCGAAGAAGGGGCGCTCGGCGTGCTCGGCGTAGTGGCGCTCGGCCAGATCACGCGTGACCGTCATGTGGCGCAGCGCCACGATCGACAGGCCCTTGCGCTCGAAGCGGGCGATTATCTCGCCGCTGAGCCCCCTGGCGAAGGCGTCGGGCTTGACGAGGATCAGCGTTCGGTCCATGGGTTCCTTTGCTCGGCTTGGATGTGTCTTCTAGGAGGTAGGGCGTGGGCGCCGTGCGCGCCCGCCGCCGGCCGGCCTGCGTTCGCCGGGGGCCGCGGCCGGCTCCGCCGTGACCGTGGGCGCTGCGCCCTCGGGATCCTCCTCGGAGGCCACGGCAGCGCCGACGTCGGGTAGATCGGGGTCGAGCGCCGTCCGGCGCCGGCGGGGACGCTGGGGGGCGATCCCGGCGACGTCGGCCTCGCAATAGGGGCAGATCGTCCACGCCTGGTCGAGCGGGCGCGAGCAGTTCGCGCAGCGCTCCTTGAGCTTGCGCAGGCAGCTCGGGCAACGCACGAAGTCGTGCTCGACGCGGTAGTCGCAGTGCGGGCACAGGGTGTGCTCGAGCTGGTGCAGCCGCGCCTCCGCGGCCTGCATCTCGAGTTCGCGCTCGCGCACGTCCTCGAGGTACTCGGGCGGGCGCAGGATCATGTAGACGATCGTCCCGACATACGGGAACAGCGACGCCGCCGTGGCACAGCCGACCATCACGGGATCCACGATCCGCCGGCGCGCGTCCGCGTAGGTCCAGTAGATCAGAGCGAGGTAGAGAACTACGAGGAACAGCAGGAACAGATCGACGGCCAGACTCAAGCCGCTGCTTTCAATTCCGAAGTATGCGAGGGGAAGCATCGGCCGGCTGAGTTTAGAGAAAGAGGCGGCCGAATCCGTATCCAGCAGCGAAGAATACGAGTATGACGAGGGCCACGATCAGCGCGACGGCGCCGATCATGGTGAGAACCGAGGGCCCCTCGTCGTTCATCTGCCCGTGCTCCGGAGCGGCGTGCCGGAGCGCCCCGGCTCGGCGGGGCCACGGGCCTTTGCGAGGACCTCGCCCACCAGATAGACCGAGCCGGTCACGACGACGGCCGCGCCACGGGACGAGGCCCATTCCCGGGCCTGCGCCAGCGCCTGCACCACGCGCGGCTCGCTGACCACCGCCTCGAAGCCGAGCTGCCGGGCGAGCGACTGCAGCGCGGCCGGCGAGAGCGCGCGGCTGCTCGGGGGCGCGGTGAACCAGGCCCGCTCGCAGAGCGGGAGCAGCGCACTCAGCATGCCCGCCGCGTCCTTGTCCTCGAGCACCCCCAGAACCAGCGCCAGCGGCGCGCCGGCGAGGATCTCGGGCAGCGACTCCACGAGCGCGCCTACCGCGTCGGGGTTGTGGGCGCCGTCGACGATCGTGAGCGGGTCGCGGCCGATCACCTGCAGGCGGCCCGGGACCTCGGTGTGCGCCGCGGCGTCGCGAACCGCCGCCTCGCTGAGCGCGATCCCGGCGCCCTCCAGATACGCCTCGGCCGCGGCGCAGGCTAGCGCGAAGTTACGCCGCTGGAAGGCGCCCCGCGCGAGCGTGGCAGACGCCGCGACGCCGGCAGCGGGCCGCACTATCCGAGCGCCGCGCTCGTGTGCGACGCGGTCGGCAACCTCCTGCGCGGACGGCGCCAGCTCGGCGCCGAGCACCAGCGTGGCGCCATCAGCCACCGCCGCGAGCTTCTCCTCGGCGATGTCTGCGACGGTGGGGCCGAGCCAGCGGGTGTGCTCGAGGCCGACGTTCGTGAGGACGGTGACGCCCGCCTCGACCACGCTGGTGGCGTCGTAGCGGCCTCCCAGTCCCGCCTCGATCGCCGCCACCTCGACGCCCTCCTCGGCGATCTGCCAGAAGGCCGCCGCCGTGAGCAGTTCGAACTGCGTCACGTGGTCGTCCTCGGCGAGCGTGTGGTTGACGTGGTCGGCCGCGTGGCTGGCACGGGCGATCGCCTGCGTGAAGGCCTCCGTGCCGAGCTCCTCACCGCCGATCAGCACGCGCTCGCGGTAGGAGACGAGGTGCGGCGAGAGGTAGGCGCCGGTCCGCAGACCGTGGCGCTGCAGGATCGCCGCGATCATCCGCGTGGTGGAGCTCTTGCCGTTGGTGCCCAGCACGTGGATCGCCGCAAAGCGCCGCTCGGGCGATCCGAGCGCGGTCATCATCCGGCGCATGCGGTCCAGCCCGAAGCGCATCCCGAACAGCTCCAGCGAGCGGAGCCTGGCCTCGGCCCGCGCCTCGGTCCACGCGCCCGTGCTCCCCCGTGACGGGCCGTCTGCCTCCCACCCCCGGCGCGGGGCCCGCCCGGCACCGGGCGGCTGCTCGTCGTGCTCGTGCGCTGTCATCGCAGTGTCTCCCGCCGCAGCCCGGGGCTATGCGTCGGAGTGCTCACGCAGATAATCGATGAAGAACGGGCGCAGTGCCTCGCCGAGCTCGCCGTCGCCGCTGTGCAGGGCGTCTTTGATGAGGCCTTTGGAGAACTGGATGTCGAAGTCCGCCTCGCCCTGGTCGCCGAGCGCGGCCTCCACGGCGGGGATCATCTGCAGCAGCGACCAGAAGAACCTCACGTCGAGGTGGCGCTCCGCGCGGCGGATCGCACGGTCGTGCAGCTCCCGCGTCGGCAGCTGCTCGAGGGCGTCCGTCATCCCCTCGGCCTCCCAGGCGGGCGCGCGTCCCCGACTGAACCGTGCATCAGCGACGCTTGCGCCCGCGGCGGCCGCTGCGCATCATCTCGGCGCCGATGCTCAGCGGGTCGAGCCTGCCGATCAGCCTGCGCAGCTCGTCGCGATCGCGCTCGGCCAGCCGCCAGGGCCAGCCGCGCGACTCGCGCAGCAGTTGCGCCAGGCGCCCGCGATCCTTCTCCGAGAGCTCGCTGACGCGGCGGCCGAGGACGAGGCCCACCGACATGATCGCCGTCCAGGGGATCGCCCGCAGGCGATCGCGCTTGGAGCTGCCCGAGGGACGTGCCACGCAGGCGATGGTAGCGAGCCGCGACCTCCGGCGGGCGCCGCTCGCCGGAGGCTAGCCGCGTGCGGCCCGGGCGCACGGCAGGCGAGCGCTCAGGCCGACTCCTCGTGCAGGGTCTCCTCGGACTCTTCGGGGGCCGCTTCGGTGACGAGCGTAGGCGTGAGCCCCTTCTCGACGGTCTCCTTGGTGACGACGCACTTCTTGACGTCGCGGCGGGAGGGCAGCTCGAACTGCACCTCGAGCAGGATCTCCTCGATGATCGAGCGCAGCCCGCGAGCGCCCGTTTCGCGCGCGAGACCCTTCTCGGCCACCGCCACCAGCGAGTCGTCGGAGAAGACCAGCTCGATCCCGTCGAAGGAGAAGAAGCGCTGGAACTGCTTCACGAGGGCGTTGCGCGGCTCGACGAGGATCGATACGAGGTCCTCGCGCGTCAGCTGGTGCACCGCGCTCATCACCGGCAGCCGGCCGATGAACTCGGGGATCAGCCCATACTCGATCAGGTCCTCGGGCAGGCAGTGCTCGAAGATCAGGCCGGGGTCACGCTCGGACTTGCTCTCGATCGCGGCGGCGAAGCCGACGCCTTTGTGGCCGATGCGGTGCTCGATGACCTTGTCGAGGTTGGCGAACGCACCGCCGCAGATGAACAGCACGTTGGTCGTGTCGATCGTCAGGAACTCCTGATGGGGGTGCTTGCGTCCGCCCTGCGGCGGCACCGAGGCCTGCGTGCCCTCGAGGATCTTCAGCAGCGCCTGCTGCACGCCCTCGCCGGAGACGTCGCGGGTGATCGAGGGGTTGTCGGCCTTGCGCGCGATCTTGTCGACCTCGTCGATGTAGATGATCCCCGTTTCCGCCTTCTTGACGTCGTAGTCGGCGGCCTGGATCAGCTTCAGCAAAATGTTCTCGACGTCCTCGCCGACGTATCCGGCCTCGGTCAGCGCGGTCGCGTCGGCGATCGCGAACGGGACGTTGAGGATCCGTGCGAGCGTCTGCGCGAGCAGGGTCTTGCCGCAGCCGGTCGGCCCGAGCAGCAGGATGTTCGACTTCTGCAGCTCGATGTCGGAGTCCCCGGACATCATCATCTGAACGCGCTTGTAGTGGTTGTAGACCGCAACCGAGAGCGTGCGCTTGGAGGGGTCCTGGCCGACGACGTACTCGTCCAGGACCTCGTAGATCTCGCGCGGCTTGGGCAGGTTCTCGATGTCGAACGCGGGCGGTGCCGAGAGCTCCTCGTCGATGATCTCGTTGCAGAGATCGATGCACTCGTCGCAGATGTAGACGCCGGGTCCGGCGATCAGCTTCTTGACCTGCCGCTGGGACTTGCCGCAGAAGCTGCACAGCAGCTGCTCGTTTGAGTCGGTCGGTCTTGCCATATCCCAATGCTCCCCAACGGTCGAGCGCTTCTCGTGCCCGCCGAGCTAGTGCTCGGAGATCACGCGATCGATGATGCCGTACTCCTTGGCCTCCTCGGAACTCATGAAGTAGTCCCGCTCGGTGTCCTGACGGACCTTCTCCAGGTCCTTGCCGGTGTGCTTGGCGATGATCTCGTCCAGGCGCCTGCGGACGTCGATGATCTCTTTGGCGTGGATCTCGATGTCGGTGGCCTGGCCCTGGAAGCTCGAGGAGACCTGGTGGATGAGGATCTTCGCGTTGGGCAGCGCCATGCGCTTGCCCGCCGCACCCCCGGCGAGCAGCAGTGCGCCCATCGACATCGCGATCCCCACGCAGATCGTCTGCACGTCGGGCTTGATGAACTGCATCGTGTCGTAGATCGCCAGGCCGGCGTACACCGAGCCCCCGGGCGAGTTGATGTAGATCGATACGTCCTTGTCGGGATCCTCCGACTCGAGGTGCAGCAGCTGTGCCACGATCAGGTTTGCGATCTGGTCGTCGACGGGCGTGCCGAGGAAGATGATCCGCTCGTTGAGCAGGCGGCTGTAGATGTCGAACGCGCGCTCTCCGCGCGAAGTCTGCTCGACGACCATCGGGACAAGTGGGCTCATAGTCCGCCTTTGTTTCGCTTAGCCGACCGGATTCCTCTACAGAAGGCTAGCGGTCGGGGGTCCATAGCCGTCCAGGTTCATCAGCGGGGTCCTCGCCGGCGGAGCCCTTGGGATGGTCCTTCTCCGGCGTCCACAGCGCCTCGCGCGCCTGCGCCTGCGAGGGCGCGATCGGCACGGCGGACTCGGCGAGCAGGTCGATCGCGGTGCGTGCGGCGAGATCCTCGCGCACCTCCTCCAGGCGCCCGGCCGCGCGCAGGTCGCCGAGCAGCGTCAGCGGCTCCACGCCCTCCCGCTCGGCGGTCGGCGTGAGCGCCTCGAGCACCTCATCTTCGGCGGGGCTGATCCCCTCGGCCGCCACGACCGCGGTGATCACGGCCTCGCGGCGCAGCGCCAGATCGGCTTCGGGCGCCATCTCGGCCAGCAGCTCGGACTCGGGCCGGCCCATGATCTGCAGGTAGGCCTCGCGCGAGATCCCGCGGTGGGAGAGCGAGTGGAGCATCCGCTCCCACATCTCCTTGGCCCGGGCCGCCACGAGCTCGGGTGTCACGCCCACCTTGGCGCGCCCCACCGCCGCATCGAGCGCGGCCTGGCGGAACTCGGCCTGCACGCGCGCCTCCTCGGCCTCGAGCAGCCGCCCGCGGATGTCCTCGCGCAGCTCCTGGAGGTCCTCGAACCCGGCGTCGACCGCGAGGTCGTCGTCGATCGCCGGCAGCTCCTTGAGCTTGACCTCCTTGACCGTGACCTCGAAGGACGCATCGCGCCCGGCGAGCTCCTCGGCGCCGTAGTCGGCCGGGAAGGTCAGCTCGACGGTGCGGGTCTCCCCGGCGGCGGCGCCGAGCAGCGCCTCCTCGAAGCCGGGGATCAGGTTGCCCTTGCCTAGCTCCACGAGCTGGTCGCGCCCCTCGCCCCCCGCGAACGGCTCCAGGCGGGGCTCGGCGTCCTCCCCGCCGTCGCCGGCGAGCCTCGAGCCCACGTAGTCGATCACGACGAAGTCTCCCTGCGCGGCGGGACGCTCGGCGGTCTGCAGCCTGGCCAGGCGCTCGCGCATCGCCTCGATCTCCTGCTGGATCTGCTCCTCCCCCACCTCCGGCTCGCGGCGCGGCACCTCGAGTCCCCGGTACTCGCCGAGCTCGGCCGTCGGGAGCACGCCGATCTCGATCGAGAACTCCAGCGCCTGACCCTGGGGCGGAAGATCCCCGAGGTCGAGCTCGGGGTCGCCCACGGGGACGATGCCGGCGGACTCGATCGCCTCGGAGTACCAGCTGGAGAGCGTGTCGCGGACGGCTTCCTCGAGGATCACCTCGCGTCCGATTCGCTGGATCACCAGCGGCGCCGGCACCTTCCCGCGCCGGAAGCCGGGAAGCTTCAGCTCGCGCCCGAGCTGCTGGGCCTTGCGCGCGAGGCGGCTCTCGACCTCGGTCGGGGGCACCTGCACGGCAAGCCTCACGCGCGAGTCGCCGAGCTCCGTGAGGGTTGTCTTGACGGCGACCGGCACGCCCGCCACGATACCGTGCCGCCGCATGCGCGCCAATCGCCAGCGCTCGATCGAGCGGCGCCTGGAGGCCCGCCTGTGGACCGGGCCGCTCGCGCACCTGCTCGGCGGAGCGCTCGACCTGCTCGGTGCGATCGCGCGCCATCTCGTGGCGCGGCCGGGCACCGGGCCTCGGCGCTGAGCCTCAGCCGGCGCGCAGTCCTGCGGGTTCCGTCGCGATCCCGGTCACGGACCTCCCCCGCGCCCGGCCGCGTCCCCGACGCGGCCGGATCGCAGCGGCCCCCGAGGGCCCGCCACCGGCCGGGCCGCCCGCCGGCGGTCCGGCCGTGCATCGTGCGAGCCGCGGTCAGGCTGCGACCACGGAGCCCGACCCGGTGAATGCGAGCGCGCCACCGCGAGGCAGCACGAGCACCGGGCAGGTGGCGATCTCGATCAGGTGGGAGGCGGATGAGCTGATCGAGATCCGCCCCGTCTCGGCCTCGGGACGCGAGTCGATCACGAGCAGATCCGTCTCCGCGTTGACGACCGGTGAGACGCTCGCGCCGAGGGCGCGGGCCAGCGACTCGGCCGTCTCGCGCGCCCCGCCGTCGGCGTCGCCGATCGCGACGATCTGCCCGATGGCGCGTCCGCCGAGCCGCTCGGCGAGGTCGACCGGCGCGATCGCGACCGCCGTGGGGCCGCCTTCGAGCAGGCGCTCGGCCGAGTTGCCGATCGCGACGTGGCCTTTGGCCGTGTGCGAGTCCGAGCAGAACACGACCACGTCGGCGCCCTCCCGCTCGGCCAGCGCGCGCAGCCCCTCCGGCGTCGAGCGGTCGGTGACGACGTGGCGAGCGGCGGATGTGCCGAGCAGCTGCACGCCGCGGTCGAGCAGCTGCTCGGCCTCGGCCTGGGCGAGGGTCTCGCGGTCGCTGTCGGGCTCGTGCGTGTGCCGCACGTACGCGAGCGCGACCTCGGCGCCGGCCTGGGCGAACACCCGGCCGAGGGTGGTGGCGTCGTCCTCGTTGGCTGTGCCGTCGTAGGAGACGATGACCTTGATTGACATTGCTTGCTCCTGTCGTGGTGGGCCGGAGGTACCGGCCCGGAGTTTGTGTGATGGCTGTTTCGTCCGATGATGACATGCTCCTGCCATCAGTGCCAGTGATTCTTCTGGACTGAGCGATAAGCTTTACTTATGCTCAATGTCGCTCGCCTGAGGGTCCTGAAGGAGGTCGCATACAGGGGATCGCTGTCGGCCGCGGCCGAGGCGCTCTCCTACAGCCAGTCGGCGGTCTCCCAGCAGATCGCCACGCTCGAGGCGGAGACCGGCATGGCCCTGCTCGAGCGCCACGCGCGGGGGGTCAGGCTGACCGCTGCGGGGCAGACGCTCGTGGGGCACGCCGAGGGGATCCTCGCGCGCCTGGACGCCGCCGAGGGGGCTCTGGCGGCGATCGCCGGTCTGCGCGGCGGGCGGCTGCGGATGGCCTCCTTCCCGTCCGCCGGCGCCACCCTAATGCCACTCGCGATCGCCACCTTCCGCGAGCACTACCCCGCGGTCGAGCTGACGCTCGCCGAGGGCGAGCCGGAGGAGATCGTGCCGCGACTGCGAGCCGGCGAGCTCGACCTCGCCCTGGTCTACGAGTTCGGCGAGGAGGCGCCCCTGCCCGAGGAGTTCGCCGCCGTGGAGCTGCTCGAGGATCCGATGTACCTGGCGCTGCCCGGCGAGCATCCGCTCGTCGCCAGGCGGCGGCTGCGCCTGGAGGATCTTCGCGACGAGGCGTGGGTTCAGACCTCGCGCTCGAGTCCCTGCGCGCGTCACGTCGTGCGCAGCTGCCATGCGGCGGGCTTCGAGCCGCGGGTGTCCTTCGAGAGCGACGACTACCAGACCGTCCAGGGCCTGGTCGCGGCCGGGGTGGGCGTCGCGCTGATCCCGCAGCTCGCGCTGTCGGTCGTGCGCGATGACATCGCCATCCGCGCGCTCGCGCCGTCGCCGCCGGTGCGTCGCGTGATCGCCGCCACGCCGCCCGGCGCGCAGCTGATGCCCGCCGCGCCGGCGATGCTGGGGATCCTCGAGCGCTCCGCGGAGCGCTTAAGGCAACTGGGGCCCCGGCAAAGCCGGGGCCCCAGTCATGCTTCCCTCAGGCCGGAGGCCTAGAGGCCGCTGGCGGTCCAGAGGATTTCGCCCATCCTCTGGTACCCGAGTTTGGTCGGGTGGATGTCGCCGGCTTTTTCGTGTTTGGTTGCTTCGTTGAACGCGATGTCCGTCGGGTTGCACTCTTCCGTGTATTTACAGATCGTTTTTTCTTCCGTGGTCGATCCGGTTTCGGGGTTGACGAGCGGGAACGGGTTCCCGTACGACACGCCCGGTCCGAACGCGTGCAGACCGTACACGTAGTATTCGAACGTTTCGTTCAGCTCCTTCTGCAGTTTGTTACTGCCGGGCAGAAGGAACGTCTGCGGGTTGTAGAACCCGAGAATCGCGACCGGTCCCGTGTAACCGTAGTCGCGCAGGGTGGCGATCGCCTCGCCGTCGTTGGTCAGGATGTGGTCGAACAGGCCGCCCTGGTACTCGTGGCCTGACGGACCGGCTTCCGTGACGATGCATTCGAGCAGACCGCCGACGAAGCCCTGTTCGCTGTCATAGGTCGGGCTCTCGCATTTGCCCACGGTCTCGAGCTCGTCGTTGGAGCCCATGTTGAGCGTGACAGCCGAGACTTTCACGCCCGACTCGAGCAGGCCAACCGCGTTTTCGAGCTCCGAGGCGCCATTGAGTTCCGTCTTCATGCGGAACCCGTCGACGTTCTGGTAGCCACACGGAGCGTGCAGGCCCAGCACGAACGGAGGTTCGGTCCGCAGGGATTCGAGATAGCTCCCCAGCGCGCCGTTTCCGAGCATCCCGCCCGTCGTCTCCCCGGGGCAGCCCAGGTTGATCGTCTCGAGCACGTTGCCGGCCGTTTTTTCGACTTTCGCGAGTTTCGTCGCAAAGGTGCCCACGTAGCCGCCTTCGAAGTCAGACGGTGGCTCGCAGTTCGCGCCTTTCGGTCCTTCGGTCAGGCACGGTTCGTAGTGTTCGTTGAACGTCTGCTCTTTGTAGCCGTAGGCGAGCGAGTCGCCGATCGCCACCAGAGCGGTCGTGGGAGACGCTGAGACCTTGATCGCCGGCTGCAGTTCTTCCAGGTAGTTGGCGGGACCGGCGAGGCTGAACGTGCCCGGCGTGCCGAGGCCCGAGTACCAGTACGCGGTGCTCGAGTTCAGGTAGCCGTCCGCGATCAGCGGGTCAGAACCGACCGACGGTGCCGTTGCCGGGTTTTCGGTCGTCGCCACGTTCAGCGAGTCCTCGCCCATGTCCGGCGCGTGCGTCGGGTGGTAGCCGTAGTCGGTCGTGTTGAACGCGATGCTCATGATGACTTTCTGCGGCAGCGTCACGCCCGTGGTGTGGAAGACGATGTTGTGTGTCTTCCCGTGGAAGCATTTCGGACCCCAGCCCTGGACGCCTTCACCGTTGATCGGGCAGGACGCCGACGGTGTCGGCCGGAATGGGATTTTGAAGGTGCTCGAGACCGACTTGAGCAGCGTGCCCGGTTCGTTGTTGCCCTGAACCGAGTAGATGTTCAGCGTGATCGGCCACGCGAGGCTCTGCCCCGGGTTGGTGTGACAGGCCGACCCGCTCAGCAGGTTGCCGCAGGCCCACATGCTCATGGTCACGGTCACGGTCGGGTTCGCACGGTCGTTGCCGGCGAATTCGACCTGGCCACCGAACTCCGAACTCTGGATTGCCTGGAACGGAACCGAAGGCAGGTTGCCCGGCAGCGGACTAGGAATGTTGTTGTAAATCACTTCGGATGCACTGGCCGCGCCGGCCGTCATGGCCAAGGCGCCCGCCGTCGCGAGGACCGCCGCAGCGAGTCTGGCGGCCCTCCTAGGAATCCTTCCAGTCATTTCCCACATCTCCATTCGTTGTTCTCCAAGCCCCCGGGCGCCGTAGCCCTTGAGCACCTGCCCCTCCAGGGGCTTTGTGGACGTGCCACGCGTCACGCCGTCGTGCACGAGGCATCGTCTGCCGTGCAGTGGCCCCTCCACCCGTGGTCACACGTCCGCTCGGAACCGTACCCGGATGTTTCGGGGTTGTCAACCGGTTCCACGGTTGTCCCGCGCTGCGGGCACCGTCCGCGCCGGCTGGGATATTTGACGATCCAGGTCGATTCGCGAAGGGGGCCGGTGGAGATGAGCGTCTTGTTGCTGCTTGCGGGAGTAATCCTCGGCGTGGCCTGCGCGGCTGCGTTCCTGCGGCGCGACCGCGAGCGGATGCGAGAGGAGCTCAAGGCGATCTCGCTCGATGTTCTGGCCCGCACCGGCGACTCGCTCGCCCAGCGCATGGCCGACGCGCGGCGCGCCGAGGAGGAGCGCTCGGCCGGCGAGATGGCCACCCGCGCGGAGGAGATCAAGGGACTGGTCGGACCGGTCCGGGAGAAGCTCGGCAGGATGGAGAGCGAGATCGGGCGCCTGGAGCGCGAGCGCCGCCAGGCCCAGGGCGAGCTGGCGCAGATGGTGCGCCAGCTGGGCGACGGCGTCGGCACGCTGCGCCAGGAGACGGGGAACCTCGTCTCGGCGCTGAAGCGGCCGAGCACGCGCGGCGCCTGGGGCGAGATCCAGCTGCGCAACGTGGTCGAGATGGCGGGGATGGTCTCCCACTGCGATTTCATCGAGCAGCGGACGATCCAGACCGGCGACGGGACGCTGCGCCCGGACATGCTGGTGCGCCTGCCCGGGGGCAAGCTCGTGGTCGTCGACTCGAAGGTCCCGCTCGATGCCTACCTCTCCTCGCTCGAGGCAGCCGAGGAGGAGCAGCGCGGCCTGCACGCGGCGCGCCACGCGCGACAGACGCGCGAGCACATCGCCAAGCTCGCATCCAAGGGCTACCAGCGCCAGTTCAACTCGACCCCGGAGTTCGTCGTGATGTTCATCCCCTCCGACGGCATCTACCAGGCGGCGCTGGCCGAGGATCCTGCGCTGATCGAATACGGCGTCCAGCAGCAGGTGCTGATGGCCACGCCCACGACCCTCATCGGCCTGCTGTGGGCCGTCCACTACGGCTGGCGCCAGGAGCTGATCGCCGACTCCGCGCGCGAGATCGCCGACTCCGCACGCGAGCTGCACCGGCGCCTGGGACGCTTCGTGGAGCCGCTCGGCAAGGTCGGCCGCCAGCTGGACTCGGCGGTGTCCGCCTACAACGAGGCCGTGGGCTCCTTCGAGCACCGCGTGATCCCGCAGGTGCGGCGTATCGAGGCCGCGGGCGCGGCCTCCGAGAAGGACGCCTCGGCACCGGGGGCGGTGGAGCTCGCTGCGCGCAAGCTCAGCGTGCCGCCCGGGCCCGCGGAGACGCCCGCGCTGCGGCCGCTGAGGACGGAAGATGAGATCTCAGCCGAGCGGATCGCCGCCGCGCAAGCGCGCTGAGCACCAGGGCGAGCGCCACAGGGACCGTCGCCGGCAGCTCGTCGACCAGCAGGAACAGCAGGTCGAAGGACAGCGCCAGCAGCGCCGTGAGCGCCGCGCCGCGCAGCTGGAGCGATCGCCCGAAGGCCACTGCCAGCAGCCCGCCGAGCGCGCCGGCGACGAACAGGTCGCCGTAGCCCATCACCGCCGAGCCGAACACCTCGCTCTGCAGCTGCGGCAGCCCGGCCACGGGGCGCGCGGCGTTGAGCGCGTTGTTGGGGCGCTGGAGCAGATCCGAGACCACCAGTGCGGTGTCGGCGAGCGCCATCGCGATGATCCCGGCGCCCAGCCAGCGGGGTGGCGTGACGGCGGCCAGCAGGGTGCCCAGTGCGACGCAGCTCAGGGCCGTCAGCGCGACCGCCGCCGCCTGGCCCGCGAGCCCGCCGCGATCGCCCCAGGCGAGCGCGAACAGCGGCAGCACGAGCAGCGCCCTGATCGGGCGGGCGCCGCTCGAGAGCCATCCGAGCGCGAGCGCCGCCAGCAGCGGCACGGCGGCCAGGGCCAGGTAGGTGAGCCCCTGGGCGCTGGCGCGTTCGGCCGCGCTCCCGATCACGACGAAGCCGATCACCGACAGCGGCGGGATCAGCGCCCATCCGCGCCCGGCCAGCCGGCGCAGCCGCGGCAGCTCGAGCGCGCGCGGAGCGGCGACCAGGGCACCCTGGAGGAGCGACAGCGCGGCGATGGAGATCCAGAACGGCAGCACCGCCACCAAACATAGATCCCGCGCGGGGACCGCCCGCCGCTCAGTGGCCGAGCTGGATCGTCTTGACGATCAGCAGCACCACGGCGACGGCGAGGTAGCCGCGCAACAGCAGCATCGCCGCCTTGCGCCCCGGCGACCACACCGGCCGCTCCAGCAGCGCGAGCGGCGGCATCGTCCAGGCGCCGCGCTTCTCCTTGGAGACGCGCTCCGGTGCCATCGCCGACGGCGGTCCGCTGCGCAGCGCGAGCGCGCCGGTCACGGCGAGCACGACGACGAGCACACCGGTCATGTAGAGGAACAGCTGGGCGACGTTCACGCCGGGGAACATCGTGCTCGCCATCAGGATCAGCGAGAGCTCCACGAGCACACCGATGATCACACCGGCGACCGCGTTGAGCCAGCGCGCGTTGGACCACGGCCCCAGCACCTCGCGGTCGTTGCACAGCAGCAGCAGGAACACGGTCGCGCTCGGCAGCAGCACGCCCGCGAGGGCCTGGACCGAGGTGGTGATCAGTCCGAGGGGGGCTCCCGGGATCAGCACGATCCCGGCGGCGGCCGCAACCATCAGGCTGAAGCTCGCGTAGAACAGCTTCGCGTCCAGCGGTCCGCGGTTGAGCGAGTGCTTGGCGCCGAACACGTCGCCAAACGCGTAGGAGGTGGCGAGCGTCACGGCCGCGGCGCCGATCAGGGAGGCGTTGAGCAGCACGATCGCGAAGAATGTCCCCGCGACCGATCCGAGCTCGTGGCTGAGCTGGACGGCCACCGCGCCGGCGTTCGTGAAATGCCCGAAGTAGGGGGTGCCGAGGAAGGCGAAGGCGGTCACGCAGATCAGCGCGCCGGCGCCGATCACGACCACGAACGCACCGATCACCGTGTCGAGGCGCTCGTAGTTGATCCAGCGCGGGGTGATCCGCTTGTCGATGATGTTCGACTGCTGGAAGAACAGCTGCCAGGGCGCGACCGTCGTGCCGACGACCGCGATGATCAGCAGCACGGCGGTCGAGCTGGCGCCGCCGTAGATGCTCGGCACGAACGTGCTGTGGACGGCTTCGCCGAGGTCGGGATGGGCCAGGACGAGCAGCGGGATGACCAGGAAGTTGGCCACCACGAACACGTACATGAAGCGCTCCCAGCTGCGGAAGCTGCCGGTCGAGGTGATCGCGATCAGCGCCACCGCGGCGATCGGCACGGCCAGGTACCTGCTGACACCGAAGTAGCCGAGCGCGAGGCTCACGCCGATGAACTCGGTGACGATCGTGAGGAAGTTCAGCAGGAACAGGTCGCCGACCGAGAACGCGCCCCAGAACCTGCCGAAGCGCTCGAAGATCAGGCGCGCGTGACCGACCCCGGTGACGGCCCCGAGCCGGATGACCATCTCCTGATTGACGATCAGCACCGGCACCAGCAGGAGCAGCACCCACAGCAGGCTGGTGCCGTAGTTCTGCCCCGCCTGCGCGTAGGTGGAGACGCCGCCGGCGTCGTTGTCGCCGACCATCACGATCAGGCCCGGGCCCATGATCGCCAGCAGCGCCATCCCCCGCGAGCGCCAGCCGTGGCGCTCGCCGGTGTCGTGCATGCGGATCGTCCCCAGCGCCCCGCGGATGTCGCCGATGTGCGCCTCGTCGAGGACCGGAGGCACACCCTCGGGCCGCTGCGCCTCGGGCGCCAGCGTGCTCTGATCCTCGGCCATCTCGGGGGTCCTCCTTTCCTTGCTCGCGGGACTGCTCGTCACGTCTGGCCGCACGCGGCACGGACGTGTCCCCGGAGAGCCCTAGGGCAGGAGGGACGGGCCCGACGGGCGTGCGGCCGGCTGGGTACTTCGTGGCTGTTCTCGATCCATGCCGGCCTCCTTTCCACGCACCTGCACAGTGGGGCCCGTCAGGGCCCAGCCTAGCAACGGGCGCTCAGTCCCGCACGAGCCCGAAACGCCGCCGCCAGCCGCTCGGGAGGGTCAGCTCGAGCACGTCGTCGACGGTCACCACGCCGACCATCTTCCCCTGCTCGTCGAGGACGGGCAGGTTGAACAGGTTGTAGTCGGTCATCAGCCGCGCCACCTCGGGCAGATCGGCGTCGGTCGCCACCGAGATCGGCTCGTGCTCGGCGATCTCCTGCAGCGGGCGCCCGGGATCGGAGCGCAGCAGCGTCACGACGAACACCGAGCCGGCCAGCGCGCCCGTCGTCTCGAGCAGGAACACGGTCGTGAGCGTGCCCGCGGGCAGGTCGCTCGTGCGCACGCGCTCCAGCGCGTCGGCGACGAGGTCGGCGGGCGCCAGGCCGACGAAGTCGGGGCTCATCAGACCGCCGGCGGTGGAGGGGTTGTAGCCGAGCAGCGCTTCGATCTGCAGCCGTTGCGCGGCGGGCAGCAGGGCGAGGATCCGTGCGCGGCGGTCCTGGTCGATCTCCACGATCAGGTCGGCGGCGTCGTCGGCGGCCATCCGCGCGATCACCGAGGCGACCTGGGCGTCCGGGCGCTCGCGGATGAACTCGAGCTGGTGATGCTCGTCGAGCTCCTCGAACACATCGGCCTCGAGCTCGCGATCCTGCGCAACCGCCTCGATGATCTCCTCGCCCTCCTCGTGCGAGGCGGCCTCGACGAGATCCGCGATCTCCGCGGGGTGGAGGTTGGCCAGCTTGCGATGGGAGAAGCGCAGCCGCGAGCTGGGGACGTGTCCGACGAACGGCTCCATGTCGGCCCAGTCCAGGAACGGGCGGTCGGCCACCATGCCGCGCATGCGGCGGGGCAGCAGGCGGCGGAGCTGCGCCCGCGAGCTGTGGTCCAGGCCCACCACGCGCCACCACCCGTCGATGCAGGCCAGCTCGATCTCGTGGGCGGTGACCAGACGGGGCGGGTCGGCCTCGACATCGACCAGCTTGCGTCCGAGCACGTCGGCGCCGAGGAGCACCTCGCCGGCGCGACGCTCGAACCGGCCGAGGCTGAGCTTCTCGCCGGACAGGCGCACCGCGCCGGGCTCGAGCGCGGCGACCCGGTCCGCCGGAACGAACAGCTCGCGGCCGCCGATCCTCGCCTTCAGGCCCGTCACGGGCGGGTAACCGCCATCGGCGAGGCGCACGATCAGATCCTCGACGCGGCCCAGACGGTCCCCCGCGCGATCGAGGAGGGGACTGCGCAGCATCGAGGAGAGATGCACTACCGGCGGTGGCAAATCGTCCATGACTCTACGCGCTCCCCCGGACCGGCGGACCCCGAGGGGGAGGTCTGAGGGCGCAGGAAGTCGAATTTAGCACTGCTTATAGAGGTACTTACAAGGCTCTTACTGCCTGACCCCATCATGAGCTGAACAAGATGACCGATCGTTCCAGAGCATCCTGGGTGGTCTACGCACTCGGAGCTCTCTGCCTGGGTGCGATAGTGGCCGCGGTTCTCGTCGTCGGCCCGGCCTCGGGCAGCCAGGCGACCGTCACCCGCACCGCCACCGTGGCCGAGGGCGTGGTGCAGTCGACCGTCACCGGCAGCGGCAACCTGCAGGCGCTCAGCCAGCTCAACCTCGGGTTCAAGACAGGCGGGACCGTCACCCGCATCTACGTCACCCAGGGGCAGCAGGTCGCCGCCGGCCAGCTGATCGCCGAACTCGATCCGCAGAGCGCCGAAGTGAGCCTCGAACAGGCCAAGGCCAGCCTGCAGTCGGCCGAAGCCAACCTCGCCAAGGAGGAAGAAACCGACGGCGAAACCGCGAGCGGCTCGGCCGGCACGGGCTCGGGCACCACAGGTGCCAGCGCCTCGACGGCTTCGCTGCGCGGCGACGACGCGGACGGGGTCGCAAGCGCGGCCGCCTACACGCCCGCGTCCACCACCCCGAGCACCGCCCCCGGCACGGCCACCGAGACCACCCCCTCCCCCACGACGACCACGCCGGCGGCCGGCACCACGCCCGCGGCGAACACCACACCCGCGTCGAACAGCACGCCGGCTGCCAAAGCCACGCCCCAGAAGGAACACACGGACACGACACCGTCCTCGACGAGCACGGGCAGCCGCTCCGGCGAAGCCACGAGCAAGAGCGAAAGCAAGGAATCGAGCAGCTCCGCCACGAAGACGACCGTCAGCGCGGCGACGCGTGAAGCCAACATCGCCTCGGCCCGCGCGCAGGTCAAGAGCGACACCCTGACCGTGCAGAGCGCCGAACAGGCGGTGAGCGACACCAAGCTCTACGCCCCCGAGAGCGGCACGATCGTCTCGCTCAGCGGAGCGGTCGGCGAAGTCGTCACCGGGAGCGGCACCACGAAAGCGTCGAGCTCGAGCTCCTCCTCGAGCGCGACCGGTGCGACCGGCGCGACCGGGGCCACAGGGCGCTCGACGACCGGCGCCGCGAGCTCCTCGACCGGCTCCTCGGGGTCGACGGGCTCCTCGGGATCGACGGGCTCCTCGTCGGCCTTCGCGGTGCTCAGCGATCTCACCTCGATGCAGCTCGTCGCACCGCTCAGCGAATCGGAAATCGGAAACGTCAAGACGGGCCAGATCGCCACGGTCACCGTCGAAGCGCTCAGCGGGCGCAAGCTCGCCGCTCACGTCAGCGAAGTCGCGATCCTCTCCACGAGCAACAGCGGCGTCGTCAGCTACGACGTGACCTTCCAGCTCGACCAGATGGACCCTGGGCTGAAGCCGGGGATGAGCGCCACGGCCGAAGTCGTGGTCAAGCAGGCGGAAGGCATCAACGTCCCCACCTCGGCGATAAGCGCCGACACGGTCACCGTGGTGCGCGGCGGCCAGCACGTCCGCCAGCGAGTCGTCACCGGCCTGGCGGGCAACAGCTCGACGATCATCCTCAGCGGCCTGAAGGCCGGCGAAACGGTGGTGCTTCCCTCGACCACCACCGGCACCACCGGCCGCACCTCGACGACGGGCCGGAGCGGCACCGGGGGGATCGGCGGTGGACTCGGCGGAGGTGGGGCGTTTCCGGGCGGTGGGGCGGCCTTCTTCAGGGGCGGCGGCTGATGCGCCGCCCGCTCCGCACGCACGGGGAGATGCAGGCGCGCACACCGCGCGAGCGTCCGCTGGTGCACCGGCCCGCGAGCACCCAGGCCCGTGCAGCCGCCCGCGGCTCCAGACGCCGGCGCCACCCCGTCATCGAGGTCCACGACGTGGGCAAGGTGTTCGACCTCGGGCAGATCCGGGTGCGGGCGCTGCGCCACGTCTCGCTGAACATCGAGACGGGCGACTTCGTCGCGATCATGGGAAGCTCCGGCAGCGGCAAGAGCACGCTGATGAACATCCTCGGCTGCCTGGACGCGCCCACCAGCGGGCGGTATCTGATCGACGGCGTGGACGTCGCCCACATGGACGAGGACGACCTCGCCGACCTGCGCAACCGCAAGATCGGCTTCGTCTTCCAGAGCTTCAACCTGGTCGCTCGCACGAGCGCGCTCGTCAACGTCGAGCTGCCGCTGGCCTACGCGGGCCTGAGGGGCGCGGCGCGACGGAAGCGGGCCGAAGGGGCGCTGCGCTCGGTCGGCATGGCCGACCGCATGCGCCACCAGCCCTCCGAGCTCTCCGGCGGCCAGCAGCAGCGGGTCGCGATCGCCCGCGCGCTCGTGACGAACCCGGCGCTGATCCTCGCCGACGAGCCGACCGGCAACCTCGACTCGCACTCCACCGAGGACGTCCTGCGGATCTTCGCCCGCCTCAACGAGGAAGGCCGCACGGTGGTCCTCATCACCCACGAGCCCGACGTCGCCGAACAGACGAAGCGCATGATCCGCCTGAGCGACGGCGAAGTCGTCGAGGACAGGCGCCTGGCGGGCCTCCACGACCCGCCGCCACCCCCACACCACCAGAAGTCGTCGCACACCGCTCCGCGGGAGCCCGGGATAGCGCAGGCGCGGCCGTGATCGGCCCCGAGACGCTGCGGATCGCCTGGAGCGGGATCACCGCGAACAAGCTCCGCGCGGGCCTGACGATCCTCGGCATGACGATCGGCGTGGCCTCGGTGATCGTCCTGATCGCGGTCGGCAACGGGTCCTCCAAGGCGGTCGCCTCACGGATCCAGAGCCTCGGCACCAACGTGCTGATCGTGCAGTCGAGCGGCGGGTTCAGGGGCGGCGCGCGGGCGAGCACCGCCGGCACCGTGTCGCTCACGAAGGCCGATGCGGAAGCCCTTCAGAGCCCCGGCCTCGCACCCGACGTCAAGAGCGCCTCGCCGGTGGTCAACGCCACCGGGGTCAAGCTCGTCTCCGGCAGCTCGAGCTATGAACCCTCGTCGTTCATCGGCACCACTCCCTCTTACCTGTCCGCGCACAGCTACGACATCGCCGAAGGCGCCTCGTTCACCGAAGCCGACGTCAGGGAACACAAGCGCGTTGCGGTGATCGGACAGGAAGTGCTTCAGGAACTGTTCGCCGGGAGCAGCCCGGTGGGACAGAACATGAAGATCAACGGCAGCAACTACGAAGTTGTCGGTGTGCTCGCGAAAAAGGGGACCAACGGGGCGACCAACGAGGACGACGTGGTGATGGCTCCGATCACGACGGTGCAGAACTCGATCACGGGACCCGGATCGATCGACTCCATCACGGTTCAGGCCAAGTCGGAATCCTCGCTCGACGCAGCCGAATCGGAGGTCACCCAGATCCTCGAGGAACGCCACAAGATCAAAGACACCGCGGAACCGGGCTTCAGCGTGCTCAACCAGGGGTCGCTGCTCGAAACCTCGAGCTCGACGAGCAGCGTGTTCACGACCCTGCTCGGCGAGGTCGCCGCGATCTCGCTGCTCGTCGGCGGGATCGGCGTGATGAACATCATGCTCGTGAGCGTCACCGAGCGCACCCGCGAGATCGGCATCCGCAAGGCGATCGGAGCCAGGCGCGCCGACATCCTCACCCAGTTCCTGACCGAGGCGATGCTCGTCTCGCTGTTCGGCGGCGTCACGGGGGTCGCGGTCGGCGTGATCGGCAGCCAGTTCGAAATCGCCGGGGTCCATCCCGAAATCGCGACGTACTCGATCTTCCTCGCCTTCGGCGCAGCGCTCGCCTCGGGCCTGTTCTTCGGCACCTATCCGGCCGCCCGCGCGGCCTCCCTGCGACCGATCGAGGCGCTTCGCTTTGAGTGACCCAACTTCCCCCCGCCAGGAGCCCGCAATGCCCCACCAGGAGCCCACGATGCCCGAACAGCCCGCCACGCCCTTCCGGGAGATAGGCGACGACCATCCCCTTGCCGGGAGCGCGCTCGCCGCGGACGTCCCGCCCGACCAGCCCCCCGCGGGCGCGCTCGCCGCGGACAGCGGCGGTCCCGCGCTCGAAGAAGACCCGACCGCCGCGCAGGAGCCGTTCGACGATCACGACGAGTGGCTCGACGAGCCCGAGGAGCTTCCCCGCCGACCGCGACGGCGGCTGCTGACGCCCCTGCCGCTCGCGCTCGCCGGCGTGCTGCTGATCGCCTGCGGGTTCATCGGCGGTGTGCTCGTGGAGAAGGGCGAAAGCTCATCCTCGAGCGCGGCAGGCAGCTCCGGCTCGGGTCTCGCGGCCCGCTTCGCGGCACTGCGCGGCGGCGCGGCCGGCGCCGGCACCGGCTCGACCGCGGCCACGGGCGCGAGCTCGCGCACGGCCGCTGCCGGCGGCTTCACCCGACCGACCGCCGGCACCGTTGCCTACCTGGACGGCCCCACCCTCTACGTGACCGACGCCGAAGGCAACACCGTCAAGGTCAGCACCTCGCCGGCGACCACGGTCACCAAGTCCGTCAAAGCGGACGTCACCGGGATCCATCCCGGTGAAACGGTGACCGTGACCGGTGCGACAGGCGCCAACGGCGCGGTCACGGCCGAATCGATCAGCGTCGGTGCAACCGGCGGCGGACTCGGCGCGCTGTTCGGCCGCGGCGGTGGCAGCTCGAGCACCGGCGGTAGCTCGAGCAGCTCATCCGGCGCCGTATCAAGCCTGTTCGGCGGCTGACCGGAGGAGCGATCCGGCCGGCCGCCGCCAATCAACCTGCGGACCCGCGCACCAACCTGCGCGATGATCCACTGACACGGACGACACGACAAGGAGTTCAATGCATCACACCAACACCAAGAAACCCCGGGTCGCCGCCACCGCAGCGCTGGCCCTGCTGCTCGCGGGCCTGCTGCTCGCGGCCTGCGGAAGCTCCTCGAGCAGCCCGTCGACCAGCACCTCGACGAACGCCGCGGCAACCGGAGCCGCTCCCGCCGCGGGCGGCTCGGGCGCCTTCCAGGCGCGTTTCAAAGCGCTGCGTGAATGCCTCACCAAAAACGGGATCACGCTGCCCGAGCGCAAACCCGGCCAGCATCGTACGGGCGGCGCCGGTGGGTTCTTCGGCGGTGGCACGGGACCGGCGCTGCCGGCCGGTGTGACGCGCGCCCAGTACGAAGCCGCCCTGAAGAAGTGCGGCGGCGGGCTTCACGGGGGGCTCGCCGGCGGCGGCTCCCGCGTGCAGACCCCCGAGGCCAAGGCGGCGCTGAACACGTTCGCCGCGTGCATGCGCTCCAACGGCGTTGACGTGGGTACGCCCAACACATCAGGCAGCGGGCCGATCTTCAGCAGCACGGGAGTCGACCAGAACAGCCCTCAGTTCAAGGCGGCGAGCGCCAAGTGCCTGCCGGACCTGCGCGGTGTCCTGGGACCAAGGCCGGGCAAGCCCGGCGGACTGCCGGGCGCCCGCGGCGGAGTGCCGGTCGCCCCCAACGCCGGCTAGCCGGCGCGTGGACGATTCCCGGGGCCGCCGCGTCAGCCGCGGCCCCGGGGAGGTGCCGCGCGTGCTCGCCCTCCCGGCGGGCCCGCGGGCCTCAAGCCCGGGGGTGGGACTGACCGGGGTGGGACTACCGGTAGGCCCCCGGCGGGTCCGGCTCCCGGGTAGGCCTGGCGCGCTTTGGTGTCGGGCCTAGTGCGCTTTGGTATCGGGAGTTGCTTGTGTGTCCGGGATCGCCGATGAGCTGGGCTTGCTCGAGATCGTCGGCGTCGGCAGCGCGCCCACGCGACTGATCAGCTGGTCCCACTCCTGCACGCTGAGATCCTCGGTGCTCACCACCGGAGCCGCGGCCACCTTGCCGGCGCCGGCCGAGTGCGCCGCCGAGGCGGCCGCCGCGGGCGAGATCGCCACGTTCCTCTCGGCGGGCGGGAACTCGAGTGCGATCCGGTTCCAGTAGGCCGGCGAGGCGTGCGTGCTCGCCGCGCCGGGGTAGTGCATCAGGCTGAGGATCGTGCTGGGCACGAAGCCGGCGGGAAGGTTGAGCAGCGTCCGGACCGTGAGGTCGGTGATCGTGCCCGTCCCCTGATGGCCGGCGACCGGCGTGCCGTTGATCGCGGAGATCTCCGCCTCGTCTCCCCTGTAGGCCGGCGAGGGAGCGCCCGACGACGTGACGGCGCTCTGACCGCAGTGCAATCCGCTGACGGTGGGCTTGAGCCCGCTGCGCGAGAGGAACGCCAGGACGGCGAGCACCCGCTTGTCGACCAGACCGGCGGCGACGTCGTGGCGCCCGCAGGCATAGATCGTGATGCCCGGGTCCGAGAGGACGGTGCGCTGCAGTTCAGCCTTTGACAGCAGGAACACGTCGGCGGCGGTCGCCCCCAGCAGTGCGTTCTGCGCCTTTGCTCCCTTGGGGTGCAGGGCACTCTGGAGCTCGGCCCAGTTGGCCAGCACCGGACCCGGCGCGATCGTGCCGCTGTCGCCGGCGGGGCGGATCGCGAAGCGGATGTGGCCGGACGGGGCTCCCGGGGTCGCCGAGACCGTGCCGAGCACCGTGCCAGTGGCCACGACCGCGCCACGCCGCAGCGGCAGGCGGGTGGCGGAACGCGCCAGCTCCGCCCTCATCGCAGCCTCGACGACGGCCGCGGCGCGAGCGTCGGGATTGCCGGGGTGTGCGAACAGCCGGACCTTGCTCGTGCCGGCGGGGACGGCTTCGGAGGTCACGGGCGTGGTGGCCTGGCCCGACGCGAGCGAGGAGCCGCCGGGCTTCTTGGCGGCGGGCGCCTTGACCTGCAGTGTCACGGGCGACTGCACGCCGGCGGTGGCCGGCTGTGAGGGCGCCGGATCGTGCCTGCTCGCGGCTTCCACGAGCGGCGCGTCCACCCTGGCCGGCGGAACCTTGGGCAGCGTGTAGGTCGCCGCGATGCTGCCGAGATCAGCGTAGGTGAAGATGTCGCCGTAGACATCGCGCAGGACGAGGTACTTGCCGAGCGCGCGCGAGTAGGCGCGCTTGACTATGCGGCCGTCCTGCACGGCCACCACCAGCGCGTTCGGAGCACTGGTGAGCTCGGCCATCTGCATGGGTGCGGCCTTGGAGCCCCCTTTCACGGCGGCGGCTGCCGCCGCGGGCGTGGACGCGGCCACCGAGCCCGGCGTGCCCGGGGCCGTGACACCGGCACCGGTGCCGGAGGCGGCTGCTTCGGGGCTCACCGCGTTCGCCTGGCCGGTGGCGCTCGAGCTCGAGCCCGGCGAGATCAGCGGGCTCCAGGCGACGTGCTTCCCGGTGACCGGCACGCGGCCGTCGACCAGGCCCGTCAGGGTCGCGATGACCGAGCGCGGATAGCTCGAGATGAGCCTCGCCCGCAGGAGCACCGACTGGGCATATTCTTCGGAGTGGTTGTAGGCCAGGATTGCGGCGTGCAGGTTGGTCGAGGCGCCCGCCGCCCGCAGATAGCGTGCCGCCGCGAAGATCGCGTCGACCGGGTTGTAGGGGTCGGCGTAGCCTGCGTTCAGCGCGTCGACGCCGTACTGCAGCCATGTCGCTGGCATGAACTGCATCCAGCCCACGGCCCCTGCGCTGGACACCGACAGGTCGCTCCCGTAATCGGTCTCGATTTCGTTGATCGCGGCGAGTATCTGCCACGGCACGCCGTACTGGACGGCCGCGGCCTTGTAGATCGGCAGCAGGAACAGCGGTATGCGGTAGAAGCCGAGGGCCTGGATCGAGGCTGCGGTGGACGCGAGCGCGGTCGCCTGCGCGGCGATCTCCTGGGGAGAGAGGGCCACGTTGCTGGGGCCGGTCGCCGTCTTGGCCGCTTCCTTGCTCGTTTCCTTCGTGGCGTTCTTGCTGGCGGTGCCGCCCGCGGTCGGCTTGGAGGCGCGCGTCGGCCGCTGGCGGCGCTGGAGCACGACCGTCGGCACTTCCACGGGCACGGCCGTGGGCGTCGAGGCCTGCGGTGTCGTCGTGGTGCTCGGCGGCGGCGTGGTGGCAGGTGCTGTCGTGGTCGTCGACGTGGTGGGCGTCGTCGTCGGCGTCGTGGTCGCGGGCGCTTCCGGCGCCGGAGTTTCCTGGCTGATGGTGCTCTGCCCGGCCGTCGGCGATGGCGCGCCCACGGCATCGGCCGAACCCGCCGCCAGCGCGGCATTCGGCACGGCGGCACCCAGGCTCGCCGCGGTCAGACCACCCCCTGCCAGGGCGGACAGGACCGCGCGAAGCGCCCGGCGGCGGGCGGCGTTCATAGGCGGCATGCGCTGAAACTGGTCATCTCGGGGTCGTCCCATTCGTCGTGATCGGCGCAGATGACCCACTATCGCGGGCACGCCCACCAGCATTCATATCGGCACAAAACCAGGAATCCGTAAAGGATTCGTAATCGCAGCGAGGGTTCGGGCGGGAAGCGCGGGCCATCGGAGTCGAAAGCGACAGGAAGCCGGCGCCGCTGAAGGCGTTGCCGCCCCTGTTGGCCAAATTACCCGATTTACAGGCCGTTTTCGGGGACGAACGGGCGCAAGGGCCGGATCGGCCGCCGCCGGTGGACGGCTCGAGGAGGCTCACAGTGCGCACGGCTTGCCTGTTCGCGCCTGCCGGCGGCACTCCTGCCGCGCGCAGCACCCTGCGATTCCCCGGCGGTGATGGGCTGTCCTCATACCGAGGGCTTCAACCGATGAGGCGGCCAATGGATGCGCCGGGAGCGGGAGAACCGTGGCGAGCACCCCGGAGCCAACCCGGCCTCATGTGCGCAACCTGCCTTGCACTCGCCGCCCCGGCCGCGCAGGCCGGGAACCCTCGGTCGCGATGGCCGCACCCGGGTTGCGCGGGGACGCCGCCACTCGCTAGGCTGGGACCCGTGGAAACGATCCTCTCCGTCATTCAGGTCGTCATCGCGGTGATCGTCATCTTCCTGGTGCTGATGCACTCGGGCAAGGATGCCGGGCTCTCCGGCGCTTTTGGTGTGGGCAGCGGCGCTGGTCCGCTCGGCGGCGGGTCGATGGTCGAGCGCAACCTGAACCGCTGGACGGTCTTCTTCTCGGTCCTGTTCTTCCTGAACGCGATCCTCCTGCTCAAGCACCCCTGGTCCTGACGCACCCGCCGCGCACGGGTGGCGTGCGCCCGCCTCAAGCATCCGGAGGGTCGTCGTGCTGCGCGGGGCCGTGCTGCGCGGGGCCGTGCTACGCGGGGCGCGGTGCTACGCGGGGCCGTGCTGCGCGGGGCCGTGCTGCGCGGGGCCGTCATCGGGATCGGCGCGCTCCAGGCGGTCGAGGATCAGGATGGCCTCGGCTCGCAACTGCCCGTCGATCGCCTCGAAGTCCGCGCGCGAGAGCTTGCCGGTCCGATAGTCGAGCTCCGCGTCGCGGATCTCCCGGTACTTCGACTCACGTTCCGCCTGCAGGCGCTCGAGCTCGCGAACGGTCCGCTCATCGGTGCGCTGGGAGGAATCCGCACCAGCGGGTGCGCCGGGCACGGCCGCATGCCTGCCGCGCAGGGGGGCGCCGACGAGGAGCACCACCAGCGCGAGCAGCAGAAGCGCGAGGATCGCGATCACGAAGCTCACGCGCTCAGGCTCGCACGGCGCGCGGCGCTCACGCGCGGGCGAGCCCGCGCAGCGTGCGCGCGCGCGAGCGTGCGGCGACCCGGCGACGGACCGTGCTGGGCGCGGGCCAGAGCGCGATGATGCCACCACCGAACACGATCAGACCGCCGATCCAGATCCACATCACCAGCGGTGAGACGATGAAGTGGAACTGGGCCGGCGGCGGGCTGTGCAGATATGCGCGCGCCAGGTAGCCGATCGCGACGAGCGAGTCTTCCGGCGGAAGCGTGGCGTTGCCGGCCTTCACGATCCGCTGGAGCGCAGGGGCTTCGATGTCGGGCGCGATCGCCGTCCAGACATCGCGGGTGATGCCCGCGCTCATGCTGATGTGACTCACCGGCTGGCCGCCGATCAGGCTCCCGACGGTCCCCTGGCTGGGATCCTGCGATGCGTAGAAGCCCTCGCTCGGGTAGAGCGTGGCGACGTGGCGGCCGGCCTTGGTCACGTCCAGCTGCGCCCCGAGACTGAGTGTGGAGCCGGTGTGGGCAGCGTCGTTCTTGGGAGTGATCGTGGCGGTGGGGCGCACGTAGCGCACCTTGTAGGCGCCGACCTTCGCGGACTGTCCCGGCGAGAGCGAGAGCTCGGTCTGGTGCTGGAACGACGAGGAGGCGGCCACGCCGATGAACAGGACGGCGATGCCGAGATGCACGATGTAGCCTCCGTAGCGCCTGCGGTTGCGTCGCACGAGCGAGACGAGCGCAAGCGGTAGCGGCTCTCCCGCCATCGCGCGGCGAGCGCGCGCGCCACGGTAGAACTCCTGCCCGATGCTGCCGAACACGAACGCTCCGCAGCAGAACATCGCGATCGCGAAGGGCTTCTCGCGCACACCGGCGAGCAGCAGCGCGACCAACGTGGCCAGCGCGACGAGCGTCGGCGTGAGGAAGTTGCGCCGCGCGTTGGCGAGCGTGGCGCGCCGCCACGCGATCACCGGGCCGATGCCGCTGAGCAGGACCAGCACCAGCGCGAGCGGCACCGTGTAGCGGTCGAACCACGGCGGTCCGACCGACGCTTCCTGGCCGGTGAGGGCCTCGGAGATCAGCGGGAAGTAGGTTCCCCAGAAGATCACGAAGCAGAGCCCCACGAGCACGATGTTGTTGGCAACGAAGGCCGACTCCCGTGACAGCAGCGAGTCGAGGCGATGCTCGGAGCGCAGCATCTCCCTGCGGGAGACCACGAGATAGATCGAGCTCGCGATCAGCACCCCGATCAGCACCACGAAGGGGACGCCGAGCGTGGCGCCGCCGAAGGCGTGGATCGAGTTGAGCACGCCGCTGCGAACGAGGAACGTGCCCATGATCGCGAGCGTGCCGGTCGCCAGCACGAGCGACACGTTCCACACCTTCAGCATCCCGCGTTTCTCCTGGATCATCAGCGAGTGCAGGAACGCGGTCCCCGTCAGCCAGGGCATCAGCGAGGCGTTCTCGACGGCATCCCAGCCCCAGTAGCCACCCCAGCCGAGCTCCGAGTAGGACCAGCGCGCACCGAGCAGGATCCCCATCCCGAGGAACAGCCAGGCCGCGAAGGCAAAGCGGCGGATCGCTTTGATCCAGTCGGCGTCGACCCTGCGCGCCAGCAGCGCGCCCATCCCGAAGGCGAGCGGGATCGTGCACAGCGTGTAGCCCGAGTAGAGCATCGGCGGGTGGATCATCATCGTCGGGAACCGCAGCAGCGGGTCCAGACCAGCGCCTTCGACCGGCGCCGGCGCTGTCGTCGCGAACGGGTTCGCGTAGAAGACCATCAGCGCCACGAAGAACCCGCCGAAGCCGAGCAGGATCGCCGTCGCGTAGGCCGCGATGTCGCGCATGCGGCGCCGCGTGAGGAACAGCGCGAGGCTCGACCACAGCGACAGCAGCCACGCCCACAGCAGCAGCGAGCCTTCCTGGGAGGACCACACGGCCGCCGCCCGGTAGAACGCGGGGGTGGTGCGGCTGGAGGTGCTGGCGACCGTGTTGAAGGTGAAGTCGTTGCGCAGGAACGCCACCTCGAGCACCGCGAAGGCCACGGTGAGGATGCCCGCGAGCGCGTACACGGCTCGTCGCCCCGACTCCGAGAACTGCACCCGCCCGCTGCGGACGCCGTAGAGCGAGGCCCCGATGCCGTACAGGCACACGGCCAGTGCCATGAGCAGGCAGACGAATCCCAAGCCGGCCATCAGCGCCTACGCCCCGGACTCTCGTGCGCGGTGCGGGAGCGCACTCAGAGGTTCTGCTTCTCGGTGGGGGGCGCCGTCTTGTACTTGGAGGGGCACTTCGTGATCAGCGAGTTGCGTTCGCCGATGTAGGCGTCGCCCTGCTTGGAGACGGTCACGATCACCTCGCGGCCTTCAGCAAACGGATCCGGCACCGTCCCCGTGTAGGCGAGCGGGATCGTGGTGCCGCCGACACGGTCCTCGACGCTGAAGTGCAGGACTTCGCCGGCGCGGTGCACCGAGCCGGGGGCGACCGTGCCGGTCACCTGGTAGCTGCGCCCGGGCTGGGCCTGCCGCACCAGCTCGCTCGGCGTGAGCGCCGGGCTGGCGGCGCTGAAGCTGGTGTAGATCAGCGCACTCGCCAGAACCACGGCCGTGCTCAACGCGACGACGAGGCGCACCGTTCGCTTGCGCGCGGGATTCATCCTGCTCAGTATCGCAAACGCCCCTCGCGGCCGTGCCGCCGGGAGGGGCCGGAGCGGGGGCTATCGAGCGGGCGCGAAACCGTGCGACTAGAACAAACGAGGAAAAAATGGTCGCAGAGCGAAACCTTCCGGGGTGCATGTCGTGTTAAGGGGTATCGAATGAGACCGAGCCTCCTACATCCCCGGCGCGAACCGCGAGACAGGCGTCGCCACCGCTCCCGGCGGGAGAGGCTGGCCGGCGCCGCGCCGGTCCAGGCCGAGCCCGCCGCCCAGGCGGCGGTCCTGAGGGCCGTGCGCGCGGCGCACGCCGTGGCCGCCAGGCCGACGGCGGAGACCGTCCACGCGGACCCTGACGTCGAGCGCGTGCGCGCGGCCGGCGGACCGATCGACCAGGCCGCGTACAGCTGCGGCTGCGGATACCTCTTCTCCGCTCCGGTTTCGACCACGGTGAGCTGCCCCCACTGCGGCGCCGGCCAGGCCTGGTAGAGCCCGCCGGCGTGGCGGGCGCGGGGACCGCCGCGTCCACCGTCCCGGGCCAAATGGCGCGAACCTTGCCGCCGATGCGTCAGAATTGGGCTGGGGACAGGGATCGTCGCGAGGGGAGCAGCAGCTTTTGACCGATGGGAATGATCAGACCGCCGATCGGGCGGAGGGCCACCGGCTCACCCGCCGCGGTGTGCTCACGGGCGCGGCGCTGCTCGGGGTGGGTGCCGGCCTCGACCACGTCATCGGGCGGGCGCCGGGCAGCTCTACCAGCGCCTCCGCCAGCACGGCCTCGTCGGCCGTGCCCTTTCACGGCCGCCACCAGGCGGGCATCGCGACCGCGGCCCAGGACTACCTCAACTTCGCGGCTTTCGACCTCACGACCAGCTCGCGCGAGGACCTGCGCGCGCTCCTGGCGAGGTGGACCGAGGCCGCGGCCACCCTCAGCGCCGGAGCGCCGTACAAGCCGGCCCCGGGGCCGCAGCCGGCGAGCCTGCCTCCAGCGGACACCGGCGAGGCCGTCGGGCTCGAGCCGGCCCAGCTGACGCTCACCTTCGGCTTCGGCCCGGGCATGTTCGCGGCAGAGCGCTTCGGGCTCTCCGACCAACAGCCGCCTGGGCTGCAGCCGCTCCCGCCGTTCTCGGGCGAGCAGCTGCAGGCCGACAGATCGGGCGGCGACCTCTGCGTGCAGGCATGCGCGAACGATCCCCAGGTCGCCTTCCACGCGATCCACACGCTCAGCCGCGTCGCGGCCGGGGTTGCGCAGCCGCGCTGGACGCAGCTCGGCTTCGGCCGCACCTCCAACACCACCCGCGCCCAGATCACGCCGCGGAACCTCATGGGCTTCAAGGACGGGACCGAAAACATCCACGCCGAGGACGCCGAGGAGATGGAGCGCTTCGTGTGGCTCACACGTGGCGACGGGCCGGCCTGGATGACCGACGGCAGCTATCTGATCGCGCGGCGCATCAGGATCCTGTTCGGCGGCTGGGACACGAGCAGCCTGGAAGAACAGCAGCGGACGATCGGCCGCGAGAAGCTCAGCGGCGCGCCGCTGGGCGAGAGCGCGGAGTACGATCCGGTGGATCTGGCGGCGCGCGACGCGCAGGGGAACATGGTGATCCCGAACGACGCCCACATCCGTATCGCCAGCCCGCAGACGAACGGCGGCCAGCGCATCCTCAGGCGCGGCTACTCCTACTCGGACGGCAACGATCCGGTCACCGGCGAGCTCGACGCCGGCCTCTTCTTCATCTCCTTCCAGCGGAGCCCCAACAGCCAGTTCATTCCACTGCAGCTCCGCCTCTCGTCGTTCGACGCGCTCAGCCGGCACACGCTTCACACCTCGAGCGCCATATTTGCCTGTCCGGGCGGCGTCGCACCGGGTGGCCACATCGGGCAGGGGATCTTCAGCTGAGTCGCACGCTCCTCGAGCCCTCGCCGCGGGCCGGGGGAGCAGTCGCCGGATCGTGGATACTCGCTGACATGTCGACCCCCCGCCAGGCCGTTTGAGCCAGCCCGATGTCGCTCTGCGCCGCATGCTCCACCGAGAACCCGGACGAGGCTCGCTTCTGCATGGGCTGCGGCGGCGCGCTCGAGCGCCGCTGTCCGTCGTGCGGGGCGCCCGCGCCAGGAGAGGCGCGGTTCTGCATGACGTGCGGCGCCGGGCTCGCCACACCTGAGCCGGCCGCGGCACCGAACCCCGATGTCGGCGGCACCGCAGCGTCTCCGCCGGTCGCAGCGCACACGCTCGACGAGCGGCGCACCGTGACCGTGCTGTTCGCAGACCTGTCGGGGTACACGTCCGTCGCGGAGCGGCTCGACCCCGAGTCCGTCAAGCGCCAGCTCGAGCGGATCCTGCGGCGGCTCGGTGACGAGGTCGAGGCGTACGGCGGCTACGTGGACAAGTTCATCGGCGACAACGTCATGGCGATCTTCGGGGCTCCGGTCGCCCACGGCGACGACCCCGAGCGCGCCGTGCGCGCGGGCCTGGGGATGCAGGCGGCGATGGACGAGGTCAACGAGCCGCTGCGCCAGCAGCATGGCGTCAGCTTCGAGCTGTGCGTCGGCATCAACACCGGCGAGGCGCTCGCGGGCCAGGTGGGCGACAGCTACACCGTGATCGGCGACACCGTCAACGTGGCTGCGCGCCTGCAGGCGGCGGCGCGCCCGGGCACGGTCACCGTCGGCGAGGCAACCTTCCGTGCCACGCAGGCGGCGATCGGCTTCCGGCCGCTGGAGGAGCCGCTGCGGCTGAAGGGCAAGGCCGAGCCCGTACCCGCCTGGGAGGCCGTCCAGGGCGCCGCCGCGGAGGGCGCCGCCGGCGCCGGCGAGCCCCCTGCACGCGCTCCGATGATCGGGCGAGGGGCGGAGCTCGCGCAGCTGCGCGATCTGATCGAGCGCGTCGAACGGCGTCGCGGCCCGCACCTGGCGACGGTCATCGGCGAAGCGGGGGTGGGCAAGACGCGGCTGCTGTACCAGTTCGAGGAGGAGATGCCGCGGCGGGGCACCCAGCCCACCGTGCGCCACGGGCGATGCCTGCCGTACGGGTCGAGCCTCGTCTACTGGCCGCTCGGCGAGGTGATCCGCGCCGAGTGCGGGATCGTCGACGGCGACCCTCCCGCGACCGCCTGGACGAAGCTGAGCGAGCGCGTGGGGCAGCTGCTCGAGCAATCCGATCCGGACAGCAGGTCAGCCTCCTCCAAGGCGGCCGTGATCGGGCGCCTGCTCGGGATCGAGACCCCCGAGGATGCCGCGCTCGCAGAGCCCGAGGATGCCCAGCGCGCTCGGGAAGTGTTCTTCGCGGCGGTGCGGGCGTGCGTGGAAGGCCTTGCACAGGACGGCCCGCTGGTGCTCGTCTGGGAGGACATCCACTGGGCGGACGAGGGGATGCTCGACCTGATCGAGCACCTCGTGCAATGGGTACGGGCACCGGTGCTGCAGATCTGCCTCGCCCGGGAAGAGCTGCTCGAGCGCCGCGTGGGCTGGGGCGGCGTGCGCCGCGACTCCACCACGATGTTCCTCGAGCCGCTCGGCGAGGACGACACGCGCGAGCTGATCGCATCGCTGCTGCGAGCGGACGTGGGTAGCGAGGGCGTGATCGCCGCGGTGGCCGCACGGGCGGAGGGCAACCCGCTGTTCGCGGAGGAGATGGTCCGCCGCCTCGGCGAGGAGGAGGGAGCCAGCGCCGCGGAGCTGCCGGCCACGGTGCAGGCGCTCCTGGCAGCGCGGCTGGACTCGCTCGAGCCCTTCCAGCGCCGCCTGGTCGCCCATGCGGCCGTGATCGGGCGCACCTTCTGGGAGGGCGCGCTCGCGCCGCTGGCGGAGGCCGAGGGCTGCGATCTCGACGAGGCGCTGCGGGTTCTGCGCGACAAGGACATCGTCGTCGCCGGGGAGGGCAGCGCGCTCGCCGGCGAACCCGAGCTCGCGTTCAAGCACGCGCTGATCCGCGACGCCGCCTACGAGATGCTGCCGAAGGCGGTGCGCGCCCAGAAGCACTACGAGGTCGCCCGCTTCATCGAGGTGCGCGCCGGCGACCGCGTCGAGGAGGTGGTCGCGCTGCTGGCCGAGCACTACGGACGCGCGGCCGAGCTCGGCGCCGAGCTGAGCCTGCCGCCCGCGGACCTCCAGCCCTATCGGGCGGCCGCCCTCAGGTACCTGGAGGCGGCCGGCGACGCGGCCACGGCGTTCTACTCCAACGCCGACGCCTTCTCCAGCTACGAGGCAGCGCTCGAGCAGGCCGTCGACGACCCCGACGCGATCGCACGGATACTCGAGAAGCAGGGCGACGTCGCGCTGCGGCTCGGGCGCGTTGACCTCGCGATCGACGTGTGGGGGCGGGCGCTGGATCATCACAGCGGGCGCGAGGACCTCGAGCACGTGGCCGAGCTTCATCGCAAGATCGGCGCCGGGCTCGCGCACAAGGGCGAGCGCAAGCAGGCGATCGAGCATCACCAACGTGGCATCAACCTGATCAAGGACAGCGACCCGTCGCTGGCGCTCGTGCGTCTGTACGAGGAGGCGGCGTGGCTGTACATGCAGACGGGCGACAACATGCTCGCCATCTACGCCTCGGAGAAGGCGCTGCGCCTGGCCGAGCGCCTCGGCGAGGTGCGCGCGGCCAGCCGCGCGCACGGGATCTTCGGCCGCGTGTTCGGGCGCATCGGCGACACCGTCAAGGCGCGCGAAAACCTCGAGCGAGCGGTCGAGCTGGCGCGCGACTCCGATGCCCACGAGACGGTGCTGGCGCTGATGGCTCTCGGTCACCATCTCGAGACCTCCGACGGCGACTACGCCGGCGCCGGGGGCTCCTACCGCGAGGCGCTCGAGCTCGCGCAGCGGATCGGTGACGTGCCGGCCGAGATCGAGCTGCACGCGGCGGTCGCCCAGCTGGCGCTCTACGCCGGCGATTGGGAGCAGGCGCGCAGCTCGACCGACGCGAGCGCGGAGCTGTCCGAGCGCGAGGGCCTGATCGGCAAGCTGTGTCTTCCCTATGCGCTGCGCGGCCGCCTCCGCTGGCGCGACGGCGAGTGGCAGGAGTCCGAGAGCTGTTACCGGAGGGCGCACGAGCTGGCCGAGCAGGTCGGCTGGTCGGAGGTCTGCTTCGACTCCCTCTACGGACTGTCGAACACGCTGCGCGACCAGGGCGAGCTCGCGGGCGCGGACACGGCCCTCGTCCAGGCTCTGGAGGTGTGCGAGCGCGCCGGCCTGATCGTGCAGTCGATCCAGGCGAACGCGGCACGTGCGCTGCTGCACCGCCTCGCCGGCCGCGAGGAGGAGGCCGGCGAGGCGGCCAAGGACGCGATCGAGCTGGCCGAGCGCGTCCGCTATCCGGTCGGCGAGGCGGCCGCCCAAGAAGCCGAGGGCGTCGTGGGCCCCCTCCCGGAGGCGCTGGCAAACCTGGAGCGGGCGCGCGAGGCCTGGCAGGGTCTGCAGCGTCCGCTGGAGGCGGCGCGCTGCGAGCTCCTGCGGGGGCAGCGACTGCTCGACGGCGACAGTCAGGCCGCACTGGCAGCGCTCGAGCGCGCGGCGGACGAGTACGACGGGCTCGGCGTCGCACACCTCGCCGCGCGAGCCCGCGAGCTGGCGTCCACGGCCGCGGCGCGGAGCTAGCACGCTCGCGAGCGCAAGCGCCCGCGACCCGGGCGCTCAGCTGGTGCGTATGATCAGCACCGAGCAGGGGGCATGGTGGGAGACCTTGTTCGGCACCGAGCCCAGCAGGAAGCGCTTGGCGCCTGCCATCCCCTTGTTGCCCACGATCACCAGGTCGGACTTCTGCTCCTCGGCCACGTCGAGAATCGCATCCGCCGGTTCTCCCTCGCGGGCATAGGTGTTCACGTTGACGCCGGCCTCGCGGGCGATGTCAGCGGCGTCGCTGAGCGACATCTCGACTTCCTGGCGCGGACTGATCGCCCACTGCACGTCCGCCGGGGCGTCGCGCCGTTCGGCGCGCAGTCGTTGCTCGGAGACCGGCGCGTAGGCGCTCACGATCTCCAGCGTGGCCCCCACCGCGCGCGCCATGTCGACGGCCTCGCGCACCGCCTGGGTGGCGGTGTCCGAGCCATCAGTCCCGACCACGATCGAGCTGAACATGATCCCCCTTACGGATTCGAGGCCGACCCCCTCGGCCGGCCGCTGGCATCATACGCGCGCCCATGCGCTCGCGCGGGCGGACCGCGGGGTCCCGAGGGTCGCGCGGGCAGTGCTGCCATGCACGGTTGCAACGCTCACCATCGCGGGTCCCCTGCCGGCGCGGGCGCCGGCCCCGCGGGCGGCGAGCGGCAGGTCGTCTCCCCCGGGGCGGTCGGGGGCCGAAGCTACTTGATCTGCATTCCGAGATTGCCCTGGCGATGACGAGCTGCTGGATCTCGGCGGTGCCCTCGAAGATGTCGTAGATCTTGGCGTCGCGGTGCCAGCGCTCGACCGGATACTCGCGGGTGTAGCCGTTGCCGCCGAGGATCTGGATCGCGCGCTCGGTGACCCACACCGCGACCTCCCCGGCCTTGAGCTTGCTCATCGACCCCTCGGCGTTCTCGAAGCGCACGCCGCTGCGGCCCATCCACGATGCCCGCCAGACGAGCAGCCGCGCGGCATCGATCTCCATCTTCATCCGTGCGAGCGTGAACGCGACCGCCTGGTTCTCGATGATCTTGCGCCCGAACTGCTCGCGCTCCTTGGCGTAGGCGAGCGCGTACTCGTAGGCCGCGCGGGCGATCCCGAGCGCCTGGGCGCCGACCGTGGGGCGCGAGGACTCGAACGTCTGCATCGCCGCCTGGGAACCCGAGCGCTTGCCCTCGCGGGCACGCGCAAGGCGCTCCTGCAGCTTCTCGGCTCCGCCGAGCACGTACCCGGCCGGCACCCGGCAGTCGTCGAGGAACACGTCGGCGGTGTGCGAGGCCCGCAGTCCGTGCTTGGAGACCTTCGTGCCCTGGGAGATCCCCTTCGCCTCGCTCATCGGCACGAGGAACGCGGCGTGTCCGCGGGCGCCGAGCTCGGGCTCGACGGTGGCGATCACCACGTGCACATCGGCGATTCCACCGTTCGTGGCCCACGCCTTCTGACCGTTGATCACCCACTCGCGGGTCGCCTCGTCGAACCTGGCCCTCGTGCGCACGTTCGAGACGTCCGAGCCGGCGTTGGGCTCCGAGGCGCAGAAGGCCGCCACCCTGACGTCGTCCTCGCTGCCGAAGCAGCGGGGGATCCACTCCCCGATCTGCTCGCCGCTGCCCTGGCCGAAGATCGCCGCCACCGCGAGCGCGGTTCCCATGATCGACATCCCGATCCCCGCGTCGCCCCAGAACAGCTCCTCGTTGACGATCGGCAGCGTCAGGCCGCTCGGGTCGGCGAAGAACTGCGCCAGTCCCTCGAAGCCGTACAGGCCGATCCTGGCGGCCTCCTGGATGATCGGCCACGGCGTCTCCTCGCGCTCGTCCCACTCGTGCGCCGCCGGGCGCACGACGTCGGCGGCGAAGCCGTGGACCCAGTCGCGGATATCCCGCTGATCCTGGTTCAGAGCCAGGGAGAAGCCCGCCTGCGCTCCTGTGGGCGCCTCGCCGTCCGCGGCGGCGGACCCGCCTTCAGCGGCCCCGGACGCGGGGGATACGGCTGGCGGCGGGACTGACACTGACTCGGTCACCTCGGGAGTACACGGGCCTCTCGCGGTTCCCCGCGCGGCGGGAGGCCCTCGACTGATTCGTGCGCGCGACCGCTTCGCAGGCTACCCGATCCCACGCCCCGCCAAACGCTCAGCGCGCCTCCCAGGCCTCCTCCGCGCGGGTCAGCGCGAGCACCTCCTTGGGCAGCTTGCCGGAGGCCACGTCGGCGACGGTGACGTGCTCGAGCACGTTGCGCAGGTTGGCGCGCACGGCGACCCACACCTGGCTCAGGCTCTGTGCAGAGCCGACGTACTCGACCTCCTCGGGCCGCTGTCCACGGATGCCGACGAGCGGTCCCTCGACGGCCCGGATCACGTGCGCGAGGTCGATCTCCTCCGGGGGGTGCGCCAGCCAGTAGCCGCCTTCGGGACCGCGCTGGCTGCGGACCACGCCGGCGGAGCGCAGCTGCGTGAGGATGTTCTCCAGGAAGGAGACCGGGATGCGCTGCGCCTGCGCGACTTCGTCGACCTTGCGTGGGGTGTCCTGGCTGCTGTCGGCGAGCTCCACCACCGCGCGCACGGCGTAGTCGGCCTTGGCGGTCACGTGCATGGCGGTGATTCTCACTGATTCGGCGGCAGTCCGCACCGCCGGTCCGGTAGTTAGGCAACCCTAACCCCTGTGCTACCTTCCTGTTCTATCCCGACCGTGCAGCTCGGGATTTACCGATGAGCCGTCGCAAGCCCGCCATCCTCTGCCCGCTGCTGGCCGCCGCCGCGCTGCTCCTGGCGGCCTGCGCCGGCTCGAGCGGCAGCGACGGCCTCACGCTCTACAACGGCCAGCACGAACAGACGACCGCCGCGCTCGTCAGCGCCTTTGAACGCCACAGCGGGATCAAGGTGAGCATCCGCTCCGGTGACGAGGCCGCGCTCGGCAACCAGCTCCTGCAGGAGGGCGCCAACTCCCCGGCCGACGTCTTCTACAGCGAGAACACGCCGGTGCTGGAAGACCTCGCCGAACACGGGCTGCTTGCGAAGGTCTCGCCGTCGACGCTGGCGGCGGTGCCGAGCCGCTACAGCTCGGCGCGGGGCTACTGGGTCGGGGTCTCGGCGCGCATCTCCGCGCTGATCTACAACACCGCCAAGCTGACCCCGTCGCAGCTGCCGACATCGATCCTTGAACTGGCGGAACCGAGATGGAAGGGCAAGCTCGGCTACGCCCCCTCGGAGACCGACTTCCAGCCGCTGATCACCTCCGTCATCAGGTTCGACGGCGTCGCCGCCGCGGAACGGTGGCTGAAGGGGCTCCAGGCGAACGGCGCTGTCTACCCGGACAACGAGACGGTCACCACGCAGGTCAACAACGGTGAGAGCCAGCTGGGCCCGATCAACCACTACTACTGGTATCGCCTGCGTAAGGAGGTGGGACCCGGCGGGATCCACTCGGCCCTCGCGTACTTCCACCCGGGCGACCCCGGCGACCTGCTCGACGTCTCCGGCGCGGCGATGCTCGCATCGAGCTCCCACAAGTCGGCGGCGCAGAAGTTCCTCGCGTTCCTGGTCAGCCGCGAAGGGCAGGAGGTCATCGCCCACAGCAGCAGCTACGAGTACCCGCTGCGCCCGGGCGTGGCTGCCGCCCCGGGCCTGCCGTCGCTGGCCGCCCTGCACCCGCTGTCGCTGACGCCCGCCGAGCTCGGCAACGGCAGCGCGGCGCTGGCGCTCGAGCAGAAGCTCGGCCTGCTCTAGGCCCAGGCGATGAGCACGCTCCCGACCAGCCGACCGTTCCCCGGGCGGTTCACGCGCGCCTGGTCGGGGCATCGCCGCTGGCCTCTGGTGAGCATCGCGGGCGGGCTGCTCGCCTCCGCCCTGGTGCTGCTGCCGCTGACCTTCCTGGTGGTGGAGGCCCAGCAGTCCGGATGGGGGGAGATCGAACGTCTGATCTTCCGTCACGCGGTCGCCGTGCTGCTGTGGAACACCGTAAGGCTGACCGTCGCCTGCACGATCCTCTGCGCCCTGCTCGGCGTGGGCGCCGCCTGGCTGGTTGAGCGCACCCGCCTCCCCGCGCGGCGCCTGTGGGCGGTCGCGCTCGTGCTGCCGCTCGGGATACCCGACTTCGTCGTGGGGTTCGGGTGGGTCTCGCTGGACCCGGGCCTGCACGGCTACGCGGCCGCGGTGATGATCATGACGCTCTCGCTCTACCCGCTCGTGTACCTGCCCGTGGCCGCCGCGCTGGCCAACCTCGATGCCGGCCTGGAGGAGGCCGCGCGCAGCCTCGGCCTCGGCCCCTGGAGGACGTTTTGGCGGGTCACCCTGCGGCAGGTCCGCCCGGCGGTGCTGGGTGGGTGCCTGCTCGTGACGCTCGGACTGCTGGCCGAGTACGGGGCCTTTGAAATCGTCCAGTACCAGACCTTCACCGTCGCGATCTTCACCGAGTTCAAGCTCGGCTTCGACACGGCCGCGGCGTGCGCCCTCTCGCTCGTGCTGGTGCTCCTCAGCGTCGCGGCACTCGGCGGCGAGCTCACGCTTACCGGGCGCAGTCGTCCGTGGCGCGCGGGGGCCGGCGCGCCACGGGTCGCCCCCAAGGTCGGCCTGGGACGCTGGACCGCGCCGGCGGTGATCGCGCTGGTGGTACTCGCCGGCCTGGCGCTGGTGGTGCCGCTCGGCTCGCTGGCCTACTGGATGCTCCGTGGGAGCTCCACCACGCTCCCCTCGGCCTCGATCCTCGCCGCGCTCGCGCACACGGCCGAGTTCAGCGCCGGCGCGGCCGCGCTGGCGACCGCTCTCGCCATACCCGTGACCGCGCTCGCCACGCGCCACCGCAACCGCCTGACGCTGGTGATCGAGCGCCTGGCGTATCTGCCGATGGCGCTCCCCGGGCTGGTGATCGCGCTCGGCCTCGTGTCCTTCTCGGTGCGGTACGCGTTCGCCCTCTACCAGAGCGCGCTCGAGCTGATCGTCGCCTACGCGATCCTGTTCCTCCCGCTCGCCGTCGTCGGCGTGCGCTCGGCGATGGCCCAGGCGCCGACCAGGCTGGAGGAGATGGGCCGCTCGCTCGGCCAGCGGCCGACGAAGGTGTGGTTGCGGATCACACTTCCCCTGATCGCGCCCGGGATCGGGGCGGCGTTCGCGCTGGTGTTCATCTCCTCGGCGACCGAGCTCACGGCGACGCTGCTGCTGCGGCCGACCGGGGTGAACACACTCGCCACCCAGTTCTGGGCGTACACGAGCGACTTCGCCTATGGCGCGGCGGCTCCCTACGCGGCGATGATGGTTGTGATCTCGGCGGTGCCCGCATACCTGCTCAGCCGCCGCATGGCCACGATCGCGCGGATCGAGCGCAGCCGGTGAGCCCGCTGACGGTGAGCAACGTTTGGAAGGGCTACCACGGGCGGCCCGTGCTCCAGGGCGTGGACCTGGAGATCGAGCCGGGATCCCTCACCGCGGTCCTCGGCCTGTCGGGCTGCGGCAAGACGACGCTGCTGCGCGTGATCGCGGGCTTCGAGCGGGCCGAACGCGGCACAGTCTCGCTCGCGGGAAGGGTCCTCGACGACGGAGCCAGCTACGTCGCGCCGGAGCGGCGCGGAATCGGGTACGTGCCCCAGGAGGGGGCGCTGTTCCCGCACCTCTCCGTCGAGGGCAACGTGGGCTTCGGCCTGTCGCGCTCGGAGCGTCGCGGTGACGCCGTGCCGCGCCTGCTCGAGATGGTCGGCATCGCCCCCCTCGCGCGGCGCCTCCCGCACGAGCTCTCGGGCGGCGAGCAGCAGCGCGTGGCGCTCGCGCGCGCTCTCGCGCTGCGCCCGCAGGCGCTGCTGCTGGACGAGCCCTTCTCCTCGCTGGACGCGTCGCTGCGGGCGCGGGTCCGCGAGGAGGTCCACGAGCTGCTCCGCCGCCAGGGCGTGACGACGGTGCTCGTCACCCACGACCAGGAGGAGGCGCTGTCACTGGCCGACACCGTTGCGGTCCTGCGGGAGGGGCGGATCGTCCAGCGTGGTGCCCCCGCCGAGCTGTACGAGCAGCCGACCGACGCCCGGCTCGCGCACTTCCTGGGAGCCGCCAACGTGGTCGAGGCGAGCTTCCGCGACGGGACCGCGCACACATCGCTGGGCGCGCTGCCGCTGCACGTGGGCGCGGCGGCCGGAACCGCGCCCGCCGGACTGGTGATCGTGCGGCCCGAGCAGCTGGAGGTCCGCCCCCGCAGCGCCAACCACGAGCTGGACGCGGCGGGAGCAGGCGCGGCACGCGGCGACGGGCTGGATGGGCGCGTGGAGCAGTGCCGCTACTACGGCCACGATGCGATGCTGCACATCCGCGCGGAGGGTCGGGGCGAGCCGGGGCTCCTGCTGGCGCGCGTGCACGGTGAGCAGGCGCTCCCGGTCGGCACGCCGGTCAGTGTCGCCGCACGTGGAGCGGTCACGCCCCTGCCCGAGGATTGAGCCGGCCGGATCTTAGGCCTCGCGCCTGTGCCGAGCTGTCAGCCGGCGATCGCACCCGCGGGCTCACCACCGCGCGCGGGACCCTGGCGCGGCAGCGCCAGGCGCGCGGCGAGCGGCAGTCCGATCAGCGAGACGCCGCCCATCGCCAGGAAGGCGGCAAGCGGAGCGTGGACCAGCACCTGGACGATGAGAGCGACCGCCAGACCACCCAGGTTGCCTGCCATCCACACGATCGCTCCGGCCGTCCCCGCGGCCGCTCCGGCCAGACGCTCGGCGCCGGCCAGCACGATCGGCAGCGCCGGGAGCAACACGAACCCCATCAGCGCGAGCACCGCCCCGCGCGCGCCCAGCCAGGGCAGCACGCCGAGCGCCACGCATCCGGCCGCGCTGATCAACACCGCCGCACGCATGAAGCCACGCTCGGTGCCGCGGCGTGCGATCAGCTCGGGCAGCAGCACGCAGCCGAGCACGCCCGCGACGACCATCCCCACGAGCAGGGCGCCGGCGGCGGCTTCGGACACGCCCGCCGGCTGCAGCAGCGTCTGCAGCCAGGTCGCCAACGCGACGAAGATGCCGAATCCGATGAACACGAGCCCGCACAGGATGCGCATCGGCGGCAGCGCCCACAGCGCGCGCGCCGCGCCGCCGGCGATCGCGGTCCGCTCGGCGCTCTCCCGGCCCGGCCGCCGCAGCGCCAGCGCGAGCGCGAGCGCCGGGAGGAGGGCGAGCACGGCCTCCAGCACCAGCAGACGGTGCACGTGCCCGTGGCCGCCGAATGTCGGGCCGAGCAGGAGCGCCAGGAGCATCCCCACGAAGCTTCCCGCGGAGCCCAGCGAGATGCCCGCCACGCGCTCCTCGGCTGGGAGGTACTCGCCGGCGAGCTTGCTCACAGCGCTGAGCACCACGGGCTGAGCCACAGACACGACCAGCTGCCCTGCGAGCGCCCAGGAGTACGTGGGGCCGCCGAGCCGCAGCAATCCGCCGGCCGCCACGAGCGCTCCGCCGGCGGCGAGCACCGGGCGAAACCAGCGGTCGAGGAGGATCCCCGCGGGAATCGCAAGCACCACATACATCAGCGGGAATATCTCCGCCAGCCATCCGACCGCGCCCACCGAGACCCCGTAGTAGTGCGCCGTCTCGGTCGTGATCGCGGCGTAGCTGAGCCACAGCACCTGGGTCGCGGCGCACACCAGCGAGTAGGCGACGATCACCGGCCAGCCGCCCGGGCGTCTCATCGCCGTGGCCCCCCCATGCGGGGAGCCCCCGGCGAGCTCCGCCGGGGGGCGCCGCCGGGCGGCCGCGACCGCGTTCGGAGGGCCGATCGACTGCAGCCGGAGGTCATCGCTGATCGATACACCGGCATCTGCGAGGCGATACGCTGCCATCGTCGTGAACCTCACGAGGACGCGTCTCCTGCGGATCTGTTCCGCGGCTGAGGCGGCAACTCTGGCAGCGGTGTGCCTCAAGGGTGGCCTCGGCCCGGGTGACCTTCTCTGCCTGGCCCCCGCCTGGGTGCTCGCGGCGTCTGTGATCATCGGCGCGCTCGTGCTGGCGATCGGCCTGGTCGCGCTCGCCCGCTCACGCCCGGCCGCGCGAGAGGCGATGAAGCCGCGGGCGTGTGTCTAGCATCTGCGCGATGACCCGCGGCTGGAGCTGGGACTTCGAGGACGAGCGCGAGCGAGCGGCCCGCGCGGCATCGCGGCCGAAGCTGCCTGCGGCGCCGCCGCCGAGCCCTCCGCCGACCCCGCCTCCGGGCCGGCCGCCGTCCTATCGCCGCCGCCAGGGTGCTGCCCTGCTCACGCTGGGAGGCGCGGTACTGATCGTGGCGCTAGCGCTGTCCGGCTCGAGCGGGAGGCATCGTGCGCCCTCGGTGCCCGCGCCGTCGCGGGTCCGCCGCACACCGGCGCAGCCGGCGCCACCCCCGGAAAACGCAGACCAGGGAGCGGTCTCGGCCGTGCTGGCCTACACACCGTTCGTGGCCACCGGGAGCAGCCGTGCGCGCGACGTGGCGCTGACGTTCGACGACGGGCCGGGGCCGTACACGCCGCAGGTCCTGAGCGTGCTCGAGCGCCTGCACGTCCATGCGACCTTCTTTGTGATCGGCAAGATGCTGCAGTACTTCAGCGCATCGGCCGTCAGGGAGATCCATGACGGGGACGTGATCGGCGACCACACCGAGACCCACCCGATGATGGCCTCGCTGTCGGCGCACGAACAGCGCGAAGAGCTGCTTGAACAGATCATCCGGGTGGAAGCCTTGGGAGGCAGCCGGCCCGACCTCTTCCGGCCGCCGTACGGATCCTTCAACGCGACGACCCTGCACGAGCTGCACGCGATGCACCTGCTGATGGTGCTCTGGACCGTCGACACCGGCGACTATCTGCAGCCCGGCGTCCCCGCGATCGTCCAGCGTGCGCTCGCCGGCGCACGACCGGGTGCGATCATCCTCCTGCACGACGCCGGTGGCACCCGTACGCAGACGGTCGCGGCGCTGCCCGCGATCATCCGCGGCCTGCGGTCTCGCGGCTTCCATCTCGTCACCGTCCCCCGCCTGATGCTGAACGACCCGCCCCCGGCGGGCGAGCCCGTGCCGCCGAACCTGAGCGGCGACTGACCACGCGCGAGCTATTCTTGGCCGGCATGCCTGGGGCCGCCCGAATGCTTTGGAGAGGGTGAGCGAGATCGACCAGCAGGCACGTCTGGCCCGTCGCGAGGAACGCCGTCGCGCAGTTCGCAGAAGACGGCTCGCCGCGCTCGGCCTGATCGCCGCCGTCGCGCTGGTCGCGGCCGTCGTCCTCGCCGCCGGCTCCTCCGGTGGAACCTCACACGGCTCCTCACCGCGCGAGGCCCAAGCTCCGGCCAGAGCGCACGCCACCGGCGCCGGGCCCGGCGCCGGCTCGGCGGCCGCAGCCGGGACCGCAGCCGCCGGACCGACGGGTCCGCCCGGCACGGAGCCGGTGCCGATCCTGATGTACCACGTGATCGCCGCCCCGCCGGCCGGCGCGCCGTTCCCCGGCCTGTACGTACCGCCAGAAGAGTTCGCGGCGCAGATGCAGGCCCTCAAGGACGCCGGGTGGCACGCGGTGACACTCGACCAGGTCGCCGCCTACTGGCGGAGGGGCGTGCCGCTCGGAGCAGGCAAACCGATCGTGCTGAGCTTCGACAACGGCTACAACTCGCAGTACACCCAGGCGCTTCCGGTGCTTCGTCGGCTCGGCTGGGTCGGGGTCGAGAACCTGCAGCTGACAGGGCTTCCACCCTCGCAGGGAGGGCTCGGCGAAGGCCAGGTGCGGGGCCTCATCGCGGCCGGCTGGGAGCTCGACACGCAGGGCATCAGCCACGCCGATCTCGTGACGCTGGATGCGAGCGCGCTGCGCTACCAGGTCGCCTCCGCGCGCGCGACCCTGCAGCGGCGCTTCCATGTCCCGGTCAACTGGTTCTGCTACCCCTCCGGGCACTACGACGCGAGCGTCGTGGCGGCGGTTCGCAGCGCCGGCTACCGGGGCTCGACGACCGTCCAGCCGGGTTGGGCACAGCCGGACAGCGACCCCTACCGGCTGCCCCGGCTGCGTGTGCTCGGCGGCACCGAACCGCAGCAGCTTCTCGCCCAGGTGGCGGCGGTGCGTTCCGACCCGCCCGCGCCGCCGTCCTACGGCGCCTGAGCGGGCCTGGCGGGCTCAAACGACCCGCACCGCACCCACGCCGCCGTCCTACGGGTACCCGAGCGCCGCTGAGGGAGGCGTGCGGGGACCGGCGTGTCCGTGCCGGCCCCCGCACCAGGCAGCCGCTACACCGACCTTGCCTTGATCTCGATCCGTTCGGCGGGACGCTCGGGAACGCTGGCCGTGACGCCGGACCCTTCGGTCGTGCGTGAGGCACCGCTCACGATCGTCGTGCTGAGCGTGTCCGCAGCCACTTCTTCGAAGCTCTGGGGCGCCTGCAGACCCCTCAGCTCTTTCAGTTTCAACGACAGCGTGGAGAGCATTTTGTCGGGCGAGCTGACAGGCGCGATCGCCCCACCTTCCAGCAGCTCTTCGGTGCCGCCACATTCGAGCGTCGCCAGCCTGGAGCCGGATTCGGGCCTCAGGTCCAGCCCGACCGCCGGTGCCCGCCCTTCACTGTCGTTGACGAATCCGAGCGTGCCGGTCAGCGCCGTGTCGATGTCGCCGGCTCCCGCCGACATACTGCGACAGGGTTCGTGCGTGCCGGTTTCACAGCCCGACAGCGCGAGGTCGAGCTTCTCCGTTTTCTGGCCGGTGATTTCGCCGCTGTCGGAACCGCTTGCGCACACGACCTTGTGCGCGCCGATAGTTTCGAACGTCACCCGCCCGAGGGCGCCCGAGAACTGCGCATCGGGCCCTGGGCCCGCCGCCCATTCGTACTTGCCCGGTTCGGGGCTTTCGGCCGTTTCGATCACGCAGCCCGCTTCGGTGAAGCGTCCGCCGTAGGTGTCGACCTTGCCGTTTTTCACCGGCGTGACCTTGTTGCAACGGCCGAACTGCGGGATTTCCTGCTCGGTCCTCACCAGCCGGGCTTCCGCCTCCAGCAGCGTCCCCTTCATGATCGCGAGGTTGTGACCAGCCGCCGAGGGCAGTCCGGCCTTGACGTCGACGGCCAGATCCAGCACCGGCGCAAGTATCCCGCCGCAGCCGCTGACACCCGGGACCGCAAAGGAGTTGTCCACGAGCTCGGCGCCCTCGATCGTCGTGACTTCGTCCTTGGAGGTGCGCGTGCCGTTGCTGCCCTGGATCGGTTCGTTCGGCGGCGGCGGGTCCGTCTTGCCGACGGTCAGATCGAGCGTCACCGGTTCGGAGTCCGAGCCGATGTAGCATTCTTCGCCGAGGGCCGGGTTGTCGAGTTTGACCTTCACGGGGAGTTCAACGAGGGTTTCGCTGTCGCTGAACAGGGCGGCCAGGTTGATATGAGCAACGCCCGCGAGTTCGGCGGTCGCCGTGACTTCCCCGCCGACGCCTTCCACGCCGACGAGCCCGCCCGGCACCGTGAGTGGTACCCGCGCGAGGGTTTCGGCCCCGGTGGGCGCGACGAGTTCCGTGTCTTTCGCCTTCAGCCCGCCCTGGAGGGTGACGGTCTTTTCGATCGGCACCGCGGTGCTGCCCATCTTGAATTCCCCGCCGGTGACGGTCGAGGCGAGGCACAGACTGATGCCGGGCGTGCCGAGCGGGCAGTGGGCAAACGGCGCGTATTCGTTCTGGTAGGAGCGCGCCAGAGCCGACGATGCGCCGGCCAGCGCCGCCGTGAGGACGAGTACCCCCACGATCCCGCGCACAATGCGCGCGTTGCCTGGTTGCCTCAGATGCCTCGCGTTGCTGCCCTTCATGTCTGCTCCCTCCCGTGCGCCGCCCACTCGCGGTCCGTCTGATGCTGCCCCGCGCTCGTCTCGCACGCCCGTTGTTGGTGTCCGCCCCTGTGTGCTGCTCTCCCGAAGCTCGGCCTTCTGACCCTCGGAGGGCGTGACCGCCGGCGCTGGCACGTTGAAAGCACCCGCGACGTCGATGGCGCCCGACATGGCATTACCCAGCCCCTGGCGTTTCTAAACCCAACCCTGGCGGCGGCGGATCGGCGCGCTCGGAGCCGACGCTCCGGGCCCGTCGCCGGGTATGCTCGGGCCGATGGCGCAGTCCGACAGGCAGATCCCCGAGAAGGACCGCTGCAAGACGTGCAGCGGCGCGGGCTGGACCTGGTGGTCGCCCGAGTCCGAGCCCGAGGGCAAGTGGATCGTGTGTCGCGAGTGCATCGGCACCGGCCGCACCGACCAGAACGGGCGCAAGCGGCAGAGGCCCGAGGATCCCTCCTAGCGCTCCCGCGGCCGGCGAGGCCGTGCGCGTGGCCTGCGGTGCTAGAGCGGGCTCGCCATCACGACGCCCTCGGCCCGCAGCGTGGCGACCTCCTCGTCGCGCAGCCCCTCGGCGAACTCGTCGATCCTGCGCCTGGGGCCGGTTACCGTGAATGCGACCTGCGTGGTGAGCATGTGAGGATGCTCGATGATCTCGCAGCGGAGGCCGAGTTTGCTCGCCCAGGCCTCCATCGACTGCTCGAATTCGGCGCGGATGAGCTTGCCCGAGCTGGCGACCAGCGTACGCGTCTCGATCGCGTCGGCGTCGCGCTCGGCCGCATCTGCAAGGCGCCTGGCCTCCGCGCTCAGGGGAGGATCGGTCTGCCGCCACTCATCACGCGTGTCGTCCCAGTGGCTCACGACGATGCTCGCGCCGACGCCCTCGCGCTCCAGCACGCCCTCGATCGCCGCCCGCGCCGAGGCGAGCACCGACTCGCTCGCGGCATAGGCGAACAGCACCTGCCCGTCGTGGGTGATCACCACGTCATGCGGCACCGCGGCCGCCACCTCCTCGACCACGTTGGGGCCGCGCAGGCGCCCGAGCAGATGATCCAGCGCGCCGCGCTTGTCCGCAGCGTCGAGCTCAGCCCTCAGTCGCCAGTCCTGGTCCTCTGACACGTTCCTCCGATCCGCTGCAGTCGATCATATCCTCGATCAGCATGCTCGCCTCGATCCCCAGCCCCTCATCCAACGGCTTCAACGTCGGGCCGCTGTTCTTCCACTTCTACGGCCTCTGCTACGTCGTCGGCATCACCGCCGCGATCATCCTCACCCGCCGCCTGTGGCGGGCCAGGGGCGGCGATCCGGATCTCGTGTACTCCGTCGCACTGTGGGGTGTCCCGGCGGGCATCCTCGGCGGCCGCCTCTACCACGACATCACGAGCTGGAACGAAGTTCCGCACAACTGGTGGGGTTGGCTCGCGATCTGGCAGGGCGGGCTCGGCATCTGGGGCGGGATAGTGGGCGGCGTGCTCGGCGGGATGATCCCCCTGCGCCGCGCCCGCGTGAGTATCACCGCGTTCCTGGACGCCGCCGCGCCCGGGCTCCTGGTTGCGCAGGCGATCGGCCGAGTGGGCAACTACTTCAACCAGGAGCTGTTCGGCGGACCGACCAGCCTGCCCTGGGCACTGCAGATCAGCGCCCAGCACCGGCCGGCCGGCTACCTCGGATACACGACCTTCCAGCCGACGTTCCTGTACGAGCTGATCTGGGACCTCGCGCTCGCGGCGCTGCTGGTGTGGCTCACCAGCCACAGGCGGATCCGCCCGCCGGGGATCTTTGCGCTGTACGTGACCGGTTACTCGGCCTTCCGCATCTTCGAGGAGCTGCTGCGCGTGGATCCGGCCCACCACATCCTTGGCGAGCGGCTGAACTTCTGGGTGGCGTGCGCGCTCACGCTGGCGGGCGCCGTCTGGTTCGCCTACACCCAACGCAGCGGCCAGGATCCCTCGCCCGACGCCGGATCGATCGGGCTCCAAGCCCGCGCGCGCTCGCGCTAGCCGCCCATCCACTGCTCGCCCGCAGGACCAGGTCGCGCGACGCGCCGGCGCGCCCGGCCGAGCTGTCGGGAGATCTCGACCGCATCGACGGCTGGATCGCCGATGGCGTGCCCGGCGGCGCTCGGCCCAACGCCGCCGACCTGCAGATCGGCAGCAGCATCCGGACCCTCATCAGCCTCGCGGACGTGCGCCCGCTGATCGAGGGACGGCCCGCCGCGGCGCTCACGCGCTAGCTCCCGCCGATGGTCGGCGAGGTCGCGCCGGGGACCGTGCCCGCAGATCTCCTGCCCGCGTTCTCGAGCTCCTAGGAACCGCGCCTGGCCGGACGTCCGGCCGCGCGGGTTCGGGTCGGCCTAGGATCTCCCGCATGGAGAGCGAGGATCTCCTGCGCGCCACCTACGCGGCGTTCAACGCCAGAGACATCGAGGGCGCGCTGCACGCGATGACGCCCGACGTCGACTGGCCGAACGCCTGGGAGGGAGGTCGCGTGACGGGCCATGCCGGCGTGCGCGACTACTGGATACGGCAGTGGGCGGCGATCGACTCCAAGGTCGATCCGGTGTCCTTCCGCTCCCTGTCCGACGGCAGGGTCGCGGTGCTCGTCGATCAGGTCGCGCGCAGCCTCGACGGGACGGTGCTTGGCCAAGGGCCTGTCGTCCACGTCTACCGTCTCCGCGACGGGCTGATCGCTCGCATGGACGTCGAGGAGCCCGACGGCGGCTGACCGCGGCACCACGGCCGCTGCCGGCCGGCTCACAGCGGGCGTCGCGGCCACCTGCGCAGGCGCGAGCCGCGGACGAGATCGCGAGCCCGGCGCTCCTGCCGGCGGCGCCGGGCATCCGAGCGCGCGAGATCGCGTTCCTCGCCGAGGCCGATTTCCAGGAACACGAGCAGCAGGGCGCCGGCGAGCCCCGCGGACATCAGGACGATCGTGAGGACTTCGCCGGTCACGCCCGCGACCAGAGCGGCGCACGCGGCTCCTGCGAGCACGAGCGCAAAGGCCGACCCAAACGCGATTATGCGCAACCTGGAACCCACGCATCAAACGGTAGCGCCGCGGCATGGAGCCGCCACGTGGCGGGAGCATCCCGCAGGAGCCGCGGGGTCGAGCCGCCGCCGAAGCTCGCGGCATCCGTCCCCTACTCGGCCAGTCCCGCCGTTCGCAGCGCCTCGCCGTGATCGAGAAAGCCCCGGATGCGCGAGATCGTCCCGTCGCGAAGCTCGAACAGCATCCCGAGCTGCGCATCGACCGGGACGCCGCTGCCCTTTCCCTGCGCCTCGAGCCGACCGATCAGAAGCACGAGCTGGTCGCCGACGCGGAAGCTCTCAGGCACAATGCGGAACTCGTCCCAGGACTCGCCCAGGCTTGCGAAATAAGCTCGGATGCCGACGGCCCCCCGGAAGATCTCCGCCTCGACGGGACCCATCGACGGCGACCATTCGAAGTCTGGGGTGGTGAGGGCCGTGAACGCGATGATGTCGCGCGCGTTGAAGAGGTCGGCTGCACGCGCAGCGATCTCCACGTTCTCCTGCGACATCGCCTACCCCCGCTCGTGCGCTAGACGTTCAGCGGCAGCACGGGCCTCGTCGACGTCCGTGTAGGTCGTGACTCGCGCGATCTTGCCGTCGTCGCACAGCAGCACGGCCGCGTAGCGCAGTTGGACCTCACCGCTGCTGCCGACAGGACGGCCCCTCTGAAGCCACACGGCGAAGGCGACCCCATTGCCGAGGTCGAGAAGCTCCTCGGCCTCGCGCTCCCACTCCTCATAGGAGCCGAGCCAGTCCTCCATGAAGCCGCGAATTGCCGCCCGGCCCTCGAACCTGCCCATACCGATGGGCGTCATATCCCAGACACCATCCCGCGTGTAGAAGGCCGTGATCCCATCCACATCGCGGCGGTGGCCAGCCTGACTCAGCTGCCGCCAAAGCTCCATCAGGTCGGGGGTCGTGGACTCCTCAGCCATGGCAGGAAGTATCCCGCAGGCGCTCTGGCAGGGACCGCCGACGACGAGCTCCCAGGCAGGCCTGTCTCGAAGCGGCGGACGGGGGTCGAACCCGCGACCTCAAGCTTGGGAAGCTTGCGCTCTACCAACTGAGCTACCGCCGCACGATGCTGCATATTACGCACTACGGTGCGGTTTTCGCCGCTTGCGGCTAACCCGCCGCCCGCTCCGCGGGCCGCCGAATCGGGCGGTTCGCACCCATTGGCCGTCAGCGAGTCGCCGCAGCCGATCATGGTCCTCGTCGCTTGCGGCCATCGCCTGCGCGTGGAGGCCGAGGGTCATCTTCGGGTCGGTGTGGCCCATCTGCGCCATGACATACGCCGCGTCACGCCCCGTCGCGATCAGCAGCGAGCAGTACGTGCGGCGCAGCGCATGCAGCGTCAGACCGTCCGGGAGTGCGTGAGGCCCGCCGCCGCCAGATGGCCGTTTGCGAGGCCAACAGCCCCCGTTCCGGGGACCGGCTCCCCGTCCGTCATCCGGGCTGCCCGGCCAATCAAGCAGGTGGATCTGCGTCGTGGCGACGTGAGCGTCGTCGGACGGGCTGCTTCCCCCGCAACCCAGGGTTTGGTGGCCGTTCGCGGCAGGGGTGGTTTTGAGGAGCGCAAACGCCAGGCGGAGATGATCGGCCAGAGGCTTTTCGGCGCGGCGGGATACCGGTTCGAGGACACGCGCGGTGCGCCCCTCACGGTCGTCCGGCAGGCGGTTCCGTTGGGCGGCGGCGTTGGGCGGCGGCGTTGAGCGAGCGCGTCGAGCGATGGTCGTCGCGAGGGCCGGGGAACCCGATAGCGGACCGCGCTACAGCGATCGTGAGATCAAGCGGCTCGGTGAAGAAGTGGCAGCATCCCGGGCGGCGGGGCGCCACCCGCGCGGCCGGTTCGGGACGGGAGTGCGGTGGTAAGGCGCGCTGCAGAAGTCCCGCATGAGCGCTGGCATTCCGGCTGAGAGGATGCCTGTCGTCCACGATGCAGATGTCCACTGTGTCGTCGGTCCAGCTGGTTGCCCTGACGTCGCCTCGGCTGCACTGGAGCACGGTGGTGGTCTTGGTGGAGTCGCATAGGTCGGTGCGCACCATATATAGGCGATCCCAATGACTCGCGGCGCTCGCCTTCCTAAAGTTTCGGTCAATCATATTGACACGACGGTAGAGCATGTGATAGTGCTGGGAATCCGGCGCGGTGTCGCTCCGTGGACGCTCTCGTCGTGGTCCGGATTTGCGATCTTGGGGGGCATCATGGTTGGCCCGCTCGGCGGTACGCAGACACCGCACCCCACGGTGGCTCTTGGGGTAGAACTTCGACGCCGGGCGGCCCTCGCGCCGCGGGCAGTATCGGCGTGTTGTGCACTTGGGGCGGCCTCCGTTTCCGCGCTCCTGATCTTCTTGCCTGGCGCCGCGCTAGCGACCACGACGGTCGAACCGGCAGAAAAATGCTCGACCATCTCCACCAGCCCCAACCCGGCGCTCTCGAGCGAATATGCGCAGCCCGAGTTTGAGGTCAAAATCAAGCTCGTCGCAGAATCGAGCCATAACCCCCCGACGTGTGGGGCGCCGGTGAGGGAAGATAACGTCAAAGCCGAATTCGACACACCTACCGGACTCGTCCATTTGGAGTTCCCGAACCGCACCAGCCCTCCTTACGACGAAGAAGAAACCGATATGAACGGGGAAGTGGAAGCGCTCGCCGTCGACCCCTGTGGCGTCTACGGCTGCAAAATTTTCCCTGTCGAAAGTAGCGAGCTCCAAGCATCTGATGAACACGGCGTGAAACTGCATTCCGTTTTCGAGTACTACCTCTACGAACTGCCTGCGACCGGCGGCACGGTTTCGACACACACTCTTGGCGGCGACCTGAAGGCCACAGCAAGCGGCGGTGGCGGTAGCCTCGGCCTAGGGAGGGCTCCGGCTCCAGGGACGCCTCCGACAACGTTTGAGAGTGACGGCGAGTACCTCGAAGTATCCCTCAGCGCAATGAACACCTTCTCAAAGCTCGAATTGTCCGTCTGCGGGATACCGAGTTCGCCAACCCCGACCTTGTATTGGGATGACGGCGGTTCCTGGCCAAAGGTCGCAATACAGAGCTATAACTCCGGCAATGGATGTATCGAAGTGGAAATACGAAACGCCCCTCCAGCTAATACGTACAGCCCGGAATTGTCGCAGATCGATGGTGCCGTGTTCGGGGTCGGCACCCCGGTGCCGCTGACCAAACCGTCCGTCACCAAGGAGCCGGAAGGGACGGCCGTCACGGCTGGGGATGCGGTGTCGTTCACGGCGGAAGCGTCGGGCGACCCGACTCCGACGGTGCAGTGGGAGGTATCCACGAATGGTGGGCTGACGTTCGAAGACGTACCTGGAGCAACCTCGGACACCTACGCAATCGCAAGCGCTGAAGTCAATGAATCGGGCAACGAGTACGAGGCGGTGTTCAAGAACAGCCAGGGCGAAGCCACGAGCGAACCCGCCACGTTGACGGTCAGCCCACCGAAGGTCAAGCCGTCGGTCAGCAGACAGCCGGTGAGCGAGATGGTGACGGCAGGCGAACCGGCGGCGTTTACGGCGGAAGCGACGGGCAACCCGTCACCGAGCGTGCAGTGGTGGGTTTCGACCAATGGTGGTGTGACCTTCGAAGAAATCGCTGGGGCGACGGCGGACGAATACTCGATTCCAAGCACCGCAATCACGGAATCAAGCAACGAGTATGAGGCGGTGTTCAAGAACAGTCAGGGTGAAACGACGAGCGAACCGGCTACGCTAACGGTTAATCTGGCGCTGACCGAACCACTCGTCAGTGAACAGCCCCAAAGCGTGATGGTAACCGCGGGACAGGCAGCGACGTTTAAAGCGGCCGCCGCCGGGAACCCGGCGCCGACCGCGCAATGGTGGGTCTCTAAGCACGGCAGTGCCTTTGAAGAAGTATCAGGCGCGACGTCTGGCTCTTTCACGATCGGTAGTGCGCAGCTGTCGGAATCGGGTGACCAGTACGAGGCGGTGTTTACGAACTCTCAGGGCAAAGCTACGAGCGAACCCGCGACGCTGACGGTGCAGAGCAGCTCGAGCGGCCCCGTGAACAGCGGTCTGCCGATGGTCTCGGGGAAACTTCAGGTGGGCAAGACGCTTTCGTGCTCCTCGGGGTCTTGGAGCGGGAGTCCCGCGCCGACGTTCCTTTATGAGTGGTCGCGTGATGGGCATGCGATCACCGAAGCGACGAGCACCTCCACCTACCGTGTGAAGGCAGCCGATGAGGGTCACACGCTTGCCTGCACGGTCACCGCGACGAACAGCAGCGCCAGCGCGTCAGCGACAAGCAGCGGGGCGCTGGTGCCGCTGGCGGGGTGCAGCGACTACTGGATCAACACCGCCGGCGGGAGCTGGTATACCGCGGGGGACTGGAGCACGGGGGCACCGCCTGGAGCGGGCGAAGAAGCATGTGTCCTGGCCAATGGCACCTACACGGTCACGATGGACCAGACGCTAGGGCCCGTCAGCATGGAGTCATTGAAACTCGGCGGGGAGGAAGGCACCCAGACCCTCGTGGTCGCCAGCACCTGCGCTCAGAGCGCTGAACTGGACAGCACCGCAGGGATCAGCATCGCCGCCAGGGGCGCGATGGTGCTCAGCAACGGCGATCTGTGCCCGGGCAACGTCACCCTCGGTGGTGCTGTGAGCAACGCTGGCACACTCGACATCGAAGCGGCCCACGGCGGCACCCGCTCGATCAACGGCAGCCTCTCGAGCAGCAAGATCCTCTCGCTCGCCGCCGGGGTGAGCCTCCAGGTCGCCGGGGGCTACACCCAGGGACCGAAAGCAACGCTGCAGACGTTCATCGCGGGCTCCTCAGGCTACGGCGCGCTATCGGTTTCCGGCGCCGGCAAGCTCGAAGGCGGAACGCTGAGCGTCAAGCAGACCCTGCCCTTCCGGGCGGCGCTCGGAGAAGAATTCGCCGTCCTGACAGCCGGCTCGCTTACCGGAGCATTCGCGAAGGAGACCGGGGATCAGATCAGCTCCACAGGGCTCTACTACAAGCCCAACTACACCGCTGGCGGTGTGACACTCAAGGCCACCCAGGCGACCCTCGCCCTCTCAACGGGCACCGGCGCTCCTGGGGCCACGGTGACGCTCACCGGCAGCGGCTACAACCCGGGCGACACGATCACCCCCACCTTCACCGACCACGGCGAAAAGACGGTCTACCCGGCAGTCAAAGCCAACAGCAAAGGCCAGATCGAAACCGAAATCACAACGCCAGCGCTCGCCGAAGAGGGCCCGGCAACCATCGGCGCGAAAAGCACCCAAACCGCCCTCACCATCAAACAAAAATACAAAGTCACCTGACGCCCCGCGCGCGAGCCTAGCGACGAGGCGACCTCGGAAGTCGGGTGCGGCTAGGGTGCGCCAGTCGCTGCCGGTATAAACGGGAACCTCTCGGACTAGGGCAACATTTTGACGCAAATGGCGTCAAGACTCGCTTGAGATGAACGAGCCGAAGCGCAAACCGCCAAACTCCAAGACGAAGCTCGAAGTCTTTTTGCGGGACAACTACTCCTGCGTGATCTGCGGGCGGAGTCCCGTCACGGTGCCCGGACTCAATCTGAGGTGGAGTGTGCTCTGCACGACCGCGATTTCCTTCGGGTGAGCGTCCCCACTCGCCTTGGCCTCGCGTCGCGCGGCCCGAACCGCCTCGGTGAGCGGCTGGGGTGGCAGCTGACCCCCGTTGGCGCCAGCGGGCAAGGCCGCCAGGGTCATCGCTGCGATCACGACCACCAGCCTGATCTCCACCGGGACGCTACGACTCTCGCCACAACCCGCAAGTCAAGGCCGACACAGGCATCTCTGCCCTGTCCCTCAGCGACAATCGCTGGTCTCGAGGGTCTCGGCCCCATCCGAACACCTGCTCCCATGTGACGCGCGGGAGAGGCATCTCGTGAGTCGTCCGCATAGGCTCTCGACGTGCTCCGATACGTCCGGCGAGCGGCCGGGGTGGTCGCCGGTGTGGTCCTAGCCACCCTGGTCCTGTTCGGCGCCGTTAGGGACACCCGCCCGTCCGGTCACGCAAAGCTCTACGTTCTCGCTGCCCTCCTGCTGGTCGCGGTCGTGATCTGGCTAATCATCGAGGTCGCCTCGCGGCCCGCTCCCGAGAGACGCCGGCCCGGACCAACCCCCGGCCGATGGTGATGTTCTTGCCGCGCGTAGCGACCCTCCGCGGTTCGCCCGACGCCACGGCGCCGATCGTGTTGCTGAGCCGCGCCGCGCGGTAGAGCTGGCTCGTTAAGCTTCCTGCGACGGGCCATCAGACGGCCCTCCGATACTTTGAGGGGCGCATCAGGACTCAACCTCCTGTGCCATGCCCCCGGCCGCGTCAACGGTGCGGGGGCGCTTTGTAGACGATCTCATCCTACTCCCGTTCGAGGTCGCTGCTGCGCCCACGAGGCCGGCGACTCCTGACGGCGCGGCCCGAGAACCGGCCGTCAGGGAGCCGAGGGTTGGACGAGCCGCCGGGTTACCCCGTGACGGCCCAGGTGCCGTTGCTGTAGAAGGGCCCTTCCTTGGCGGTCGAGGTGACCACGATGCCAGCGCCGTAGGCGCTTGCACCCGGCAGTCCGGTAGCGGGTTCGTAGATCGTTACCACCCCAACTTCAAAAAAACCGCCCTCGTAGACGCAGAGGTTGCCCGATAGCGCCTTGGGGTTCGTCACGCTGCCGGGACACTGGACCGGTGGCGTGGCCCCACTGGCGATGAAATGCGGCGTGGGCGCGGCCGCCAGCGGGTACTGGAACGAGATCGATCCACCCGCGACCGCCATTACGCTGCTGCTGAAGTCGGTGCCATCCACCTCGTATGCGCCCGTCAGCGTCTGCCCGCTGGGCAGCGTCGCCGGGAAGGGGCCGGCCGCCCCTGTTTCGCCTTTCGGTCCCTGAGGACCCGTGGCGCCTGCGGCTCCCATGGGACCGGCGGGGCCCGTGGCGCCTTTCTTGCCCACAAGTTTCTTCAGCAGACTTGGCTTGATCTGGCTCGTTTTGCTGAGCAGATAATGGTTCGCCGCGAGTGCCCCGCCACTCATGGCGAACACCAGCGCGAAGGTCGCGACGACGTTTGCGTAGTTGAGATGCCTGCGTATTGGGTTCATGTGCGCACACTAAGCGGTCGCGCCGCCCGCTGCTATCCGAACATGTGTTCGTATGGGACCGCGACCCTGGCGACCAGCAGCCGAGCTGAACGCGGCGCTCGACCGAGGCGACCTGCACTACGCGACGACGCTCGCCGAGGAACTCCGCATCGAGCAGGGCAAGCCGATCCGGCTGGACACCGCCGCCCGGTTCCTCCCCCTGTTCGCCCCCGAGAGCCCTCGCGAGTACGACTCCTGGGCACTGAGGTGGCTCGCACGCTGGGCCAGCGAGATCCCCACCGCGACCGCCGAACAGCCGAGGTCGCGGCATCGCTCGCGGACCTTCCAGGCGAGCCGGCGGCGCTGGACACCATCCGCCTTACGCAGGGGGCTAGCGTGATGTCGGGAGCTTGAGTGATGTCGGGCGCTTCTTGTGCGCCGGACTCGTGACATCGGTTAGGCTGGTGAAGTCGTGGGGATCCCATGTGAAAACAGGGGTCCCGGCACCAAAGAAATCGAAACGGATGTCCTGGAAGGCGAACTCGGGAACATCACTCTGCTGAAACCCGGGCTCCGCCTCTACTCCGAAACGCAGGGCAAGACAGGACAATGGGCGAAGTTCGAATGCGGTGGCGGTGCCGTGATCGTGACCATGACGAAAGACGTGATCGGAGCTTTCACTGCCGGACCGAGTGAACTGACGCCCCCCCCAATGTCATTCCGAACAGTCTCAAACTGGGCTTCAAAACCACCCTCGGCATACAGCAGTACACGGCAATGCTTCCGCCGTCGTTTGGGCCCCCCCAACTCGAATGGGAAGCGTGTCCGTCCTGTGTGGTCGAATCGACGGGTTGGTCGGCGACTTGGACGATCCTGTCGGTGCCGCTGAAAGACCTCGGCGTCACCAAATAGCCGCCAACGGCCCCTTGCTGCACTGTGGGACAGGCGGCGCAGGGCCAGTGCTGGCCTGCGCCGCCTGTCTCACGGTGCGTCATCCACTCGACCTCACCGTCGAATTCTTCATACGGACTCACCATGTCTTCAAAAAGGCCATGGATCTCCAGGCATCACGCATCGCCTCCCTCTCGTCGTGCGGCTGCGACGAACCCCAAGATCTGGTCGTCGGTCGCCTGTTCGACCCAAGCAACCTGCTCGGGGCTCATGTCACCGGGGTCCTCGGCCATTTCCCAGAGCCGTTCGCCGGTGGCCTGTTCGCCCGCGGCCTTCGCCGCGTAGGACTCCTCGCGCAGCAGTTCCACAAGCCGCCCTATGGTCGCCATCACGCACCACAATTCGCGCCGCTGCCAAGGTCCTTGACCCACTGGTCGCCCGCTGGCAGCTCCCGATCGGCGATCCCCGGCGCTGCGTGCGCCGTGTTCGCGCCTGCGATCAGCGCCGTCTGGGACGCGGCCGTGACGGCATCCTCATCGGCCTTCACGACGTCGGCTCGAAGGCGCCCGTGAAGCTCTTGCGGTAGACCTGGCTCGTGAAGACGGGCCATCTAGAACCCCTGTCGCGGCTTGCCGGCGAGCTCGCGTCGCACGATATCCCCGACGATCTGCTGCATGCTCGTGTCGTCTTCGGCGGCCCACACGCGCAGCTTGCGCCACTCGTCGGGCGTCAACGTCAAGCGCATCATCTTCACGTTCGGGTCTCCGCCCTTGGGGTGAGGCGCTCGTCCTTCCAGAGTAGTCATGTCAGCCCGAGCGTACCCCGTCTGCCGCATCTGGGCGGCTGACGGACTTTGGGCCCGTGCGAGCATGGCTTCTGCGGCGGGGGGCGCTCCTGTACTCCGAGCGTGGCCGTTGGCCGATCGTGGCGGTTGGCCGTCATGGTGCCGGCGGTCAGGCACCATGACGGCCGACGCGCGGGTCTGACTCCAATGCAAGCCTCGAGCTAGGAGCCAGTGCCGACCCAAGCCAGGCCAAAGTAACCGCCGAATGTGCTCAGCGAGCCGCCGCTCGCCTGGCTTGCCTTGAAGACCACGCCGTCGCCGGCGTTCAGCCTGACCAGGGTCGCCACGCTGTTGTATGCGTAGTCCGGCGAACCCACGGGGATCAGGTTTGTCGAGATACGCTCTCCGGTCGACGCCCGAGTGATTTCCAACTGCCGCCAGCCGACTCCCCCGGATTCCCATTCCAGACTGCCGGTCACTGTGTAGACGCCGGCGATGGGTGCTCTCAGCTCCGTCGGCGAGCCGCTCGCGTAGACACCGCCGACGTTGAATTCGGCCGCGTCGAATTGTACGGGCGCATATTCGCCTGGGGTGATGGCCTGGGACCCCGCGATGACGTGCGCACCCGGGAAGGAACCGGTCTGAGGGGGCGTCACCGCTCCACTGGCAATGTTTGGATTTGGATACATCCCCGCGAGGGCCCCGCCGGCAGGACCATTCGCCGGCCCCGGGGGCCCTTCCTTGCCTTGGAGACCGGTCGTGCCTGCCGGACCGCTTGGCCCTTGGGGCCCGGCCTTGCCAGGCGTTTTGAGCTTCTTGAGCACGGAGGGCTTGATCTGGCTGGTTTTCGTGATTAGGTAGTGGCTCGCGGCCAGCGCTCCGCCGCTCATCGCGAACACGAGCGCCAACGTCGCGACGACGTTCGCGTAGCTGAGGTGCTTCCGTATTGGCTTCATGGGCGCACACTAAGCAGTCGCGCCGCCCGCCGCTAGTCGAACATGTGCTCGTATGGGATCGCCGACCTGGCTACGAGCAGCCGAGCTTGACGCCGCCTCGAGCGAAGGCGAGCTGCGCCACGCCGTCACGCTCGCCGAGGAACTCCGCATCGAGCATGGCAAGCCCATCGAACTGCGCGCCGCGCTCCGGTTCCTGCCGCTGATCGCCCGCGACAGCCTGCCCCGCTACTCCTCCAGGCCCACAGCTCTGAGCGCTTCGACGGGGTCGTTGAACCAGCGGAACCGCACGGCCCGCCGATCCCGAACGGTCCACACGTAGCCCTGGCGCCACTGGACTTCCAAGCCGCTGGCGCCGGTGCCCCGAGCAATACCGATCACCAGCACGTCCTCGCCCGCGTCCACGAAGCGCTCCGTCTCCACGCGAAAGTCCGGGTAGACCTCTCGTATGTTGCCCAACGCGCTCCGGCCCACCCGCGTCCCCGACTCCACCGCGTTCGGTGGGTTCACGTACTCCAGCTGCGGGTCGATCAGATGCCGCGCCGACTCGTTGGTGCCCCACAGCCGGTAGATACTGCGCACGATCTCCACGTTCTCCTGCGACATCGCCTACACCTCGACCCCGGCGGCGTCGAGGGCGTCCTGCCAGCTTGGAAAGGCGCGAACCTCGCGAAACCTGCCGTCGCGGAAGCCCGACACCACAAACCCGCGTCTTTGACTCACCTCAGCCGTTGCGTGCTTGATACGTCCCACCATGTCAACGAGCACGACAATGCGATCCTCCGCATCACGGATGTCGTGGACGTCATAGCGGAAGCCATCGAAGTTCTCAGAAAAGGCAGCCGCGAGCCTCCGCATGCCGTCATGCCCACGGTATGCGGAGTCGTCCAGCCAACGATCACTCGGATACCAGACGACATCGCGCGAGCAGAACGAGAGCGCCGCATCGATCCCTTCCGCGCCAAAGCTGTCGAACGCGCGCCGCACAACCTCCGCGTTCTCCCGCGACATCGCCTACCCCTGTTCCTGGGCGAGGCGCTCGGCGACAGCACGCGCCTCGTCGACCTCGAGCACCGTAAGGCGCGCGACCAAGCCTCGCACCCAGACGAAGACCCATCCCTCGCGCTGTCGAACGTGACCCGCGCTGGCAGCCGGACGACCGTCCTGGACGACCACGGCGAACACGACCCCGTTGCCGAGGTCGCGGACCTCCTCGAGCCCGTACTCCAACCCCTCGTAGGTGTCAAACCAGCCCTCAATGAAGCTGCGAATGGCCGCCCGCCCCTCGAAGCGGTCCCCCAACGCCCTTCCGTCGAAGGTCGCATCCTCGGCAAAGGCGCTCGCCACCACGTCGACATCACGGCGATTCGCAGCCTCAAAGGCACTGCGGATGAGCTCAACCGGGTCAGGGGTCGTGGACTCCTCGGTCATCGGTTGGAGTATCTCGCAGGCGGCCACCCCACCCCGTGCTTGCCGTCAGCTCCGTGAACGCGGCGCTGAAGCGCCGTCGGCGTGGCCTACTTCGCCCCAGCTGAGCCCCCCAAACGGGCATCGAGCCCGTCCTGCCACCCATCAGGGCCCGATCCAGCCCCATCGGCCCTTTAGCGCAACCCCCGAAGACCAGTGACGCCGGGGTGGATGCCGCCCTTGGGGCGCATGCGAGGCTTCGCAAGCCTGCGTTCTACCGACTGAGCTACCGCCACACCGGCCCGGATCCTGCGGCCTGACGGCCGAGCCCCTCTGCGCCGTCGGGCCGGCCGCGGCGCCGGCCCGCTGTCACGGCGTGCACCCACGGTGCTGGCTCCATGCGGGCCTGGCGCGTTCTACCCTAGGTGGCCGTGAAAGCTCGCGTCCTGCCGATCGTCGCCTCGCTCCTCGGCGCGGGTCTGATCGCGCTGCTGGTCTACGGCGTCTCCACGCAGGCGGCGAGCCGCACGCTGGATGAGCGCGTGCACCGGGGCGAACAGCCGCTCGCGCCCGACGCGTCTCGCTCGCTGCCGGTGCTCTCGGGGAGCGGGACCGGCTCGCTCGCCTCCTATCGCGGGAAGGTGGTCGTGCTCAACTTCTGGGCATCGTGGTGCGAACCGTGCCAGGTCGAGGCGCCGCTGCTCGAGCGGGCCCAGCCGGCGCTGGCGGCCCATGACGGGACTGTGCTCGGGGTCACCTACAAGGACGCATCGCCCGACTCCCAGAGCTTCGTGCGCGAGTTCCATCTCACATATCCGAACCTGCGCGACAAGGAAGGCACGTTCGCCGCCTCCTACGGCACCGATCAGCTCCCCGAGAGCTTCATCATCGACCGCCAGGGGCGGATCGTCGCGATCTCGCGCGGCGAGATCGAACAGGAATTCATCAACCGAGCCCTCGCGCTGGCGCGCAGCACGTGAGCCGCGGCGCCGCATCGCTGACGGCACCGCTGCTCGCGCTCGCCGTGCTGGTCGGCGCGTCGAGCGCATCGACCGTGGCGAGCGCCGCACCGGCTCGGGCCTCGCTGCCGACGATCGAGCGCCAGGTCATGTGCGTGACCTGCAAAATCCCCCTCGACGTCGCCGAATCGCCGCAGGCGGACCGCGAGAAGGCGTTCATCGAAGGGCTGATCGCCGAGGGCCAGGACGAAGCGCAGATCAAGCGCGCACTGGTGGCCCAGTACGGCCAGACCGTGCTGGGGCTGCCGGGGGACCACGGCTTCGACCTGACCGCCTATCTCGTGCCGCTCGCCGTCGTGGTCGGGCTCGTGGCGCTGATGATCGTGATGCTTCCGCGCTGGCGCCGCGACGGCCGCGCGCGGGCAGACGGCGCGGAGGAGCCGCCCCTCAGCCCCGCCGATGCGGCCCGTCTGGACTCCGACCTCGCGCACTTCGACTAGACCTCAGCCCGGACGCGGACCGCGCCCCGGCGGGAGCCGGCTGACCGCCGGTGCCAGCGAGCGACCGGCCTACATCTCCTCCGGCGCGCTCACGCCGAGCAGCCCCAGGCTGCCTGCGATCGTCCGCCGCGTGGCCACGCAGAGGGCGATCCGGAACGACTCGAGCGACTCCGTATCGGCTCCGATCACGCGGCAGTCGCGATAGAAGGCGGTGAAGCCCTGCGCGAGCTCGAGCGCATACGCGGCGATGCGGTGGGGGGCGCGACGGTCGACCGCCTCGGCGAGCTCGTCGGGAAACGACAGCAGCTGCTCGATCAGGCCCCGCTCGGCCGCGTGGAGCGGCTGGCCGGATCCTGCGGGCAGCGCCTCCAGCGCGCCGGCGACGCGCGCGTCGCCGAGGCGCTGCAGCATCGAGGCGATGCGGGCGTGGGCGTACTGAACGTAGTAGACGGGGTTCTCGCTGGACTGCTCGCGAGCCAGATCGAGGTCGAGGTCGACGGTGGTGTCGTGTGAGCGCGCCAGCAGGTACCAGCGGGCGGCGTCCACCCCGATCTCGCCGACGAGGTCGTCGAGGGTGACGAACTCCCCCGCCCGCTTGGACATCTGCGCGCGCTCGCCCGAGCGCATTAGGTGCACGAGCTGCATGATGAGCAGCTCGAGATTGTCGGGATCGCCGCCGAGCGCCGCATAGGCGGCCTTCATGCGCGGGATGTAGCCGTGATGGTCGGCGCCCCACACGTCGATCTGACGCTCGAAGCCGCGCTCGCGCTTGTCCTGGTGGTAGGCGATGTCCGAGGCGAAGTAGGTGTGCTCGCCGTTCGAGCGCACGAGCACGCGATCCTTGTCGTCGCCGAACTCGCTCGTGCGCAGCCACAGGGCGCCCTCGCTGCGGTACGTTCGGCCCTGCTGCTCGAGGATCGCGAGGGTGTGGTCGACCTCGCTCGGGTCGCCCTCGTGCAGCGCGCTCTCGTACGCCCAGCGGTCGAAGCCCTCGACCCTGAACGACCGCAGGGAGCGCTCCATGTCCGCGACCATCGCGCCCACGGCCGCCCGCCCGATCGCGGTCGGGTCGCCCTCGGCCGGGACGAGCGTCACAAGCCGCTGCACGTAGTCGCCCCGGTAGCCGTCCTCCGGAACCGTCTCTCCGCGCGCGAGCGCCGCGATCGACTCGCCCAGCTTGCGCACCTGCGAGCCGGCGTCGTTGACGTAGAACTCTCGCGCCACGCTGTGCCCGTGCCAGGCGAGCATTCGCGCCAGCGCATCTCCGTAGGCCGCGTTGCGCGCGTGGCCGACGTGCATCGGGCCCGTCGGGTTGGCAGAGACGAACTCGACGATGATGCGTTCGGGGCTGGCGGCGGCGCCCGCTCCGAAGCGCTCGCCGGTGGCGATCACATCGCCGAGGGCCCCCGTCAGCCAGGAGTCGGCGAGGAACAGGTTGAGGAAGCCGGGCCCGGCCACCTCGAACCGCTCGAGGCTTCCGGCGAGTCGCTCGCCGAGCGCCCGCCCCAGCCTCTCGGCCACCTCGCGCGGTGCCTCGCCGACGAGCGGGGCGAGCAGCAGCGGCGCGTTCGTCGAGTAGTCGCCGAACTGCGCCCGGCGGGGGCGTTCGAGCGTGATCGAGGCGTGCCCGCCGCCCCCTCCCCCGGCTCCGGCCGGGCCCTCTTGCTCGCTCGCACCCGAGACCCTCCCCGCAACTCCGCCGCGGCCGCGAGCACGGTCGCGCGGAGGGCCTGCAGCGGGGAGCCGGGGGGCACGGTGGCATCGCCGGGAGGGGCCTTGGTGTCGTCGGAGGAGGTCGTGGTCATGGGTCCGTGCTCGGGGCTTGCGATACTAGCTACGTGAACGACCAAGACTCAGGCGCCGAGCGCCACATAAACATCCATCTTTCCCCCGAGATCATGGGGGGCGTATATGCGAACTTCGCCAACGTCAGCCACTCCGACTACGAGTTCACCGTCACCTTCGCGCGTGTCGACCACGAGGTCGAGGCCGACGAGGTCCCGGGGGTGGTCGTCTCGCGCGTGAACCTCTCACCCCGCTTCATGCGCGAGCTGATCGACGCCATGGAGGACAACTACTCCAAGTGGCACGCGCGCGAGGGCATCAAGAACCTGCCCGAGTACGGCGGCGGCGAGGGGCCGGCGGCCGACTAGGCGCAGCCTTCGCGGAGCGCGGGGGCGCCGTCTGCGCCCCCCTGCGGCTGGCCGTCGTCTTGCAGCGCCGGCCGTCATGGAACGCCCGCGCAGATGCGGTGTTCATACCCTTCGAGCATGAAGGTCGCCGTCATATCCGACATCCACGCGAACCGGCACGCATTCGAGGCGACGCTGGAGGCGGTCGCGGCGAGCGACGCCGCCGAGCTGTGGTGCCTCGGAGACCTCGTCGGCTACGGGGCCGAGCCTGATGCCTGTGTGGAACTCGCGCGGGAGCACGTCGCCGTGTGCCTGGCCGGCAACCACGACCTCGCCGTGACAGGCGAGATACCCCTCGATGAGTTCTCGCGCGGGGCGAGCATCGCCGCGGAATGGACCCGCGAGGTGATCGCACCCGAGAACCTCGCCTTCCTGGAAGGGCTGAGCCCTCTGGGCGAGGAGGACAGCATCGGCCTCTACCACGCAAGCCCGCGCGACCCCGTGTGGGAGTACGTGCTCTCGGCCCTGCTCGCGGAGCTCTGCCTCGACGTCCAGCGCAACCGCATCTGCCTGATCGGCCACTCGCACGTGGCGCTCTCGTTCGTGCGCAACGAGGGCGAGCTCGCCACCGGCGAGCCCCGGCGTGACGGTGCGCGGCTCGATCTCGCTGCGGGCGAATGGCTGCTGAACCCGGGCAGCGTGGGACAGCCTCGCGACGGCGACCGGCGTGCCTCGTGGCTGCTGCTCGACCTCGACGCGATGGACGCCTCCTTCCACCGCTCCGATTACAACATCGCCGGGGCGGCCGCGGCGATTCGCGCCGCACGGCTACCGGACTCGCTGGCCGAGCGCCTGGAGTACGGTCAGTGAGGATGCCGGACACCTCGACATCGTCGTGGCCGCGCGGCCGTGGCCGCGCGGCCCTGCAGCTTGGACTCGCAGGACTGCTTGGCGTGGCGGCCGCCCTGCTCGTCTCCTGTGGCAGCTCCACCGAGGGGCTGATCCCGGCCAACTACGGCGGCCCGCTGCGGACCGACTTCGCCGAAGTCAGCCAGGCGGCGCAGAGCGGCGACTGCAGTGCCACCGAAACGGCAATCGCAAAGACCGAACAGGACTTCGCCGCGCTGCCGGCGACGGTCGACGCCGGGCTGCGCGGAACCCTGCGCCAGGGCATCGACAACCTGCGCCTACGCGCGAAAGTGCGCTGCGCCCAGCTGGCATCGGCGACGACCTCGACGGGATCGACCGTGAAGACGACCACCACCGCCACGACCACCGCCACGGCGCCGGCGACCACCCCGACGACGACGACGACCACGACCCCCGCGACGAGCACGCCAACGACGACGCCGACCACGACGCCCTCGGCGACCGGCGGCGGTACCCCCGCCCCGGGGTCCACCGAAGCTCCGCCCGGCGGCGCCACCGGGGGCGGGACGGGCGTCGGTGAAGCCGGCGCCGGCGGCGGGGTCGGCGCAGGCCAGGAAGGCGGCAAATGAGCGCGGTGGAGATCGCCGGGCGCTACCGGCTGGAGGGCCGCCTGGGCTACGGCGGGATGTCCACCGTGCACCTCGCGCTGGACCTGCGCCTGGAGCGGCAGGTCGCGGTCAAGCTGCTCGCCGAGCACCTCGCCGACGAACCCGCGTTCGTGTCGCGCTTCCAGCGCGAGGCGCAGGCGGCGGCGCGCCTGGTGCACCCCAACATCGTGCAGGTGTTCGACTCCGGGCGCGACGAGCAGACGGGCCAGTACTTCATCGTGATGGAGTACATCGAGGGCTCATCCGGAGCGGAGATCCTGCGGGACCAGGGCTGGGTGGAGGTCGAAGAGGCACTGTCGATCATCGAGCAGGCCTGCGAGGGGCTCGACTACGCCCACCGCCACGGCGTCGTGCACCGCGACGTCAAGCCCGGCAACCTGCTCAGATCACGCGAAGGAGAGGTCAAGCTGGCGGACTTCGGCATCGCCAAGGCGACCGAGCAGTCGAGCATCACGCAGGTGGGCTCGGTGCTCGGCACCGCCGCCTACCTCGCCCCCGAGCAGGCCCGCGGCGAGGAGGCGGGGCCGAGCGCCGATCTCTACGCGCTCGGCGTGGTCACCTACCAGCTGATCTCGGGCCGACTGCCCTACGAAGCGAGCTCCCTCACCGAGCTGGCGCTCAAGCAGCAGCAGGAGGCGCCCGCGATGCTCGACACGCTGGTCGCCGCCGTCACGCCCGAGCTGGCCGAAGCGGTCGCGATAGCGCTCGCCCTCGACGTCGGCGACCGCTACCAGACCGCCCGCGAGATGGGGCGCGGCCTGCGCGAGGGAGCCCACGGCATCGCCCCCGGGGCGCCGGCGAGGCGCACCCGCAGCGCGCCGCCCACGCAGGCCACGAGTGTGCTCTCGGCGGGAGGGCGGCCGGCCCCCCGCGGCGGGACGGTGGCCCCTCGCCGGCCCCGTCAGGGCACCGCGCGTGCCGTGCCCGCCGCGCAGGCGGCTCCGCGTGCCGCGCGGCCCGCGAGGCGGAGGGGCGCCCGCCGCCTCGTCGCCATGGCGCTCGCGGTCCTCGCGCTCGCGCTCGTGGTCGTGGCGGTCGTCGTGGCCACCGCCCCCTCCCCGACCAAGATCGTGCTCCGCAACGTCGTCTACGAAGACGTCGGCAAGGCATCGGCAGCGCTCGAACAGCTCGTCTCCGAAAACGAATCCAAATAGAGACGGCGATCGCCTCGCCCGGCCACCCGCAACCCCCGCCGGCTGCGGCCCGCGGCTGGACGGGCAGGCGATGTGCGGCACGCTAGAGCCCCAGGCACATGCTCGCGGCGATCGTAAACGTCAGCCAGCTCGTCGAGACGGCGGGCTATCCCCTTCTGTTCCTACTCGTGATGAGCGAGGCGGGCGGCGTCCCCGTGCCCGGCGAGACGGCGCTGATCACGGGGGCGGTGCTGGCCAGCCAGGGCAAACTCCAGATCGAGATCGTGATCGCACTCGCGGCGGCGGGCGCGATCGTTGGCGACAACATCGGCTACCTGATCGGCCGCAAGGGAGGGCGCTGGGTGCTCGAGCGTCCCGGCGCCTTCCACCGCCAGCGCCTGGAGGTGCTCAGGGTGGGCGAGCCCTTCTTCCGGCTGCACGGGCCCAAGGCAGTGTTCTTCGGCCGGTTTCTGCTCGGGCTGCGCGTGTGGGCCTCGTGGCTGGCTGGCGCCACACGCATGCGCTGGCGTCTGTTCCTGCTGTGGAACGCCCTCGGCGGGATCCTCTGGGCGAGCGGGATCGGGCTGATCGGATACTTCCTCGGCCACTCCGCCGGCAACGCGATCGAAGCGTTCGGGATCTTCGGCCTGGTGGCACTGCTGCTGGCGGCCGGCAGTGCGCTGTACGCGCACCGTCGCCATCGCCGCCGTTCCGCGCGCGCGCTGGGAGCGCCACCCGAGCGAACGGCCGAGGACGGGAGCCCGCCGCCGGGCAGCGCCTAGGCCGAGGCCTCCTGCTCGCTTTGCGCCACGGCGTCGGCGCGCGCTCAGATGCTCAGTGCGGAGCCGCCGCCGCGTCCGCCGGCGCAGCCGCCGCGGGCGAGTCCGCGCCACCGCAGGGGGCGATGCGGTCCCACATGTCGGCCATCGCCCCCAGTTCGCCCTCCGAGAAATGGGCGAAGAAGTGCTCGCGCACGACCGCGAGGTGGGTGCCTCGCGCTTCCTCCAGCCGCTCGCGGCCGGAGGCCGTCAGGCAGGCATAGGAGCCACGAGCGTCGTGTTCGCAGGAGCAGCGCTCGAGCAGACCGTCGCGCTCGAGCCGGTCGACCAGCCGCGTGAGCCCGCTGCGCGAGAGCTGCGCCTGCTCGGCCAGGTCGCACATGCGCAGGCGACCCTGGCTGGCCTCCTGCAGGCGGTTGAGGACCTCGTAGGAGGTCATCGGCAGCCTGTGCTCGCGTTCGAGCTCGGCATCGAGGCGCTTGGCCAGACAGGCGTGGGCGCGCAGCAGACCCCGTAGAGCGCGTTGCTCCCCGAGGCTGAGCGTCTCCTGCTCGGGGGGTGAGATCTTGACGGCGGTCGCGGTCAACATGGTGGTCCGGGTTAGCCCTACCAGCCGAACATAGCAGCGTCGATGCGACGCGCTCGAAAGACGCCTGTCATGGTTGCGTCGCCCGCCACGCCCACAGCATCATCAGGGGTTGCAGCGGCAGGCGCGCGATCAGCGCCCAGCGCGGGATCTTCGGGAACCGCTCGGGGTTCCGCGCCATGTAGAGGTTCGAGGGAAAGACCGCCTGCAGCAGCAGCACGAGCCCGACCCCTGAGAGCCGGCGGGTCCAGGGCAGCAGCACACCGAGACCGCCCGCGATCTCGGCGACACCGCTCACCTGCACGAGCAGCCTGGCGTGACCGGACAGGCGCGGAGGGATGATCGCCTCATATGGCCGGGGCGAGACGAAGTGGTTGATGCCCGCCCCGACGAACAGCGCCGCGAGCAGCCCGCGCGAGCGCCTGCCCGTGCCGCCGGTCTCCCTCGTCGCCGCCTGCTGCTGCTGCTCCACGTCCATACCGCCTCCCGCGTTTCCGTCTCGGCTCGCTTCGCGCCCGCCTCTGCGCAGAATCTAGCGCCCCTCGATCAGCGATCGACCGGTCATCTGCGCCGGCTGCTCGATCCCCAGCAGCTCGAGCACGGTCGGAGCCACGTCGGCGAGGATCCCGCCATCCTGGCGAAGCGCGACCCCGCGGGCCGTGAGGATCAGCGGCACGGGGTTCATCGAGTGCTGCGTGTTCGGGCTGCCGTCCGGCTCGAGCATGTGGTCGGCGTTGCCGTGGTCGGCGGTCACCACAACGGCGCCGCCGCTCTCGTGCACCGCGGCCACGACCTCCCCCAGGCACTCGTCCACGGTCTCGATCGCGCTCACCGCGGCGTCGATCACGCCCGTGTGCCCCACCATGTCGGCATTGGCGAAGTTGATGATCCCGAAGCGCGGCCGGTCCTGGCGCCAGGCACCGACGAATGCGGCGGCCGCCTCACGCGCGCTCATCTGCGGCTTGTGGTCGTATGTGGGCACGTCTCGCGGCGAGGGCACCATTTCGCGCCGCTCGCCCGCCAGGGGTGCCTCCTCGCCGCCGTTGAAGAAGTACGTCACATGCGGGTACTTCTCGGTCTCGGCGACGTGCAGCTGGGTCGCGCCCGCCCCTGCCAGGACCACCGACAGGGTCGTGGCGGGGTGCTCGGGGGCGAACACGACCGGGTAGGACCAGTCCTCCTCGTAGCTCGTCAGCGTCACGTAGCGCTGGATCGGAGGGGCGCCGCCGCGACCCTCCCAGCCCGGCTCGGAGCGCCCGCTCGGCGAGCCGTCCTCACCGAACCCCGGCTCGGCGAGCGCCCGCGTGATCTCCCGCATCCTGTCGGGCCTGAAGTTGAAGCAGATCACGCTGTCGGACGCGCGTATCCTGGCCTCGGAGCCGACGAGCGTCGGCTCGATGAACTCGTCGGTCTCGCCGCGGGCGTAGGCGGCGGTGACGGCCTGCTCGCCGCTGTCGGCGTGATGGGGAGCGCGACCGTGCACGAGCATGTCGTACGCACGCTGCGTGCGCTCCCAGCGCCGGTCCCGGTCCATCGCCCAGTAGCGGCCGACGACCGAGCCCACGCGGGCGCCGGGGGTGCGGTCGAGCTCGGCCAGATACGCCGCGCCCGCGTGCGGGAGCGTGTCCCGGCCGTCGGTGAAGGCGTGCACGACCAGATCGCGTACCCCGAGCTCGGCGCCGAGCGCGATCAGGGCGCGCAGGTGGTCGAGCGAGGAGTGCACGCCGCCGTCGGAGACGAGCCCGATCAGGTGCACGCGCGAGGCGTCGGCGAAGGCCGCCCGCAGCGTCTCGTTGCGGGCCAGCGACCCGTCGGCGATCGCGTCGTCGATCCTCACCAGGTCCTGCCGCACGACGGCGCCCGCGCCGAGGTTGAGGTGCCCGACCTCGCTGTTGCCCATCTGCCCCTCGGGCAGCCCCACCGCGCGCCCGCAGGCCTGGAGGGTTGTGTGCGGGAAGGTCTCCCAGAGCTCGTCGAACACGGGCGTGCGGGCGAGGGAGACCGCGTTGCCGGGGCCCGGCTCGGCCAGCCCCCAGCCGTCGAGCACCACCAGACAGGCGTGCGCCGCCGGCAGGCGTTCGGGCCCGCCGGGGATGCTCATCTCCCGGCCGCGGCGACGATCCCGGCGAACGACTCCGCCTCCAGCGAGGCGCCTCCCACGAGCGCCCCGTCCACGTCCGGCAGGACGAGCAGCTCGGCCGCGTTCTCGGCCTTCACCGAGCCGCCGTAGAGGACCCGAACCTGCTGGGCCGCCTGGGCGTCGCGGTCGCCCACCAGCGCCCGGATGAAGGCGATCGCCTCCTGCGCCTGCTCGGGGCTCGCCACCCTGCCGGTGCCGATCGCCCAGATCGGCTCGTACGCGATAACCACCTCCGCCAGGCGCTCGACCGGCACGCCCGCCAGGTCCTCCCTGATCTGCTGGCGCAGCTTCCGGTCGGTGTCGTCATTGTCGCGCTCCTGCTCGGTCTCGCCGACGCAGAGTATGGGCACGAGACCGGCCGCGAGCGCCGCGGGCACCTTCAGCGCGAGCGCCCTGTCGGTCTCGCCGAACAGCGCGCGCCGCTCGGAGTGGCCGAGCACGACCCCGCGCACGTCGAGCTCGGCGAGCATCGGCGCGGCGATCTCGCCCGTGAAGGGACCCTCGGGCTCGTGATGGACGTTCTGCGCGTAGACCTCGACACGCGAGCCGCGTGCGCTGTCGACCATCGCCCGCAGATCGGTGAACGGCACGCAGATCGCGATGTCGGCCTCGGCGGTGGCGACCCGCGGCAGCAGCGCCTGGATGTACTGCTCCGCCTGCTCCTCGGTCTTGTACATCTTCCAGTTCCCAGCGATCAGCGGCGTGCGGGTCATCGGGAGATGACCTCGGCGCCCTGCAGAGCCGCCACGCCGGGGAGCACCTCGCCCTCCACCAGGGCGAGCGTCGCGCCACCGCCGGTGGAGAGGTGGTCGACCCCTTCCTCCATGCCGAAATGGGCCAACGCAGAGGCGGAGTCGCCGCCGCCCACCACCGTCAGCCCCGGCGCGTCGACCACAGCCTGCGCCACGGCCCGCGTGCCCGCGGCGAACGGCTCGAGCTCGAACGCACCCATCGGGCCGTTCCAGAAGACCGTTCCCGCGAGCGCGATCTCGCGGCCGTAGCGGGCCGCGGTCGCGGGGCCGATGTCCAGGCCCATCCAGCCGGCGGGAACCTCCACGGTGTCCAGCACCCGGTGCTCGGTGTCGGCGGACAGCTCCCGGCCGATCACGAGATCGACGGGCAGCTCGACGCGTGCGTGGCCGGAGCCGGCGACCATCGCCAGCACGCGGCGCGCATGCTCGGTCTCCTCCTCGTCGCACAGCGAGTCGCCGACCGCGTGGCCCTGCGCGCACAGGAACGGGAAGCACATCGCGCCGCCGATGATCACGACGTCGGCGATCTCCAGGAAGCGGTCGATCACCGCGATCTTGTCGGCGACCTTGGCGCCGCCGATGACCGCCACGAGCGGATGATCGGGGTGCTCGAGGATCCCGGTGAGCGTCTTCACCTCGGCTTCCAGCAGACGCCCGGCCGCGCTCGGCAGCAGCTTGGCGACACCCTCGGTGCTCGCGTGCGCGCGGTGCGCCGCGCCGAACGCGTCGTTCACGTAGACGTCTGCGAGCTCGGCGAGCCTGCGTGCGAACTCGGGGTCGTTGCGCGTCTCGCCGGGCTCGAAGCGGACGTTCTCGAGCAGCAGGATCTCGCCGTCCGCGAGCGCGTCGGCCAGAGCCAGCACCTCGGTGCCCACCACCGCGGGGGCGAGCGTCACGGGCGCATCTGTCAGCTCACGCAGGCGGGTGAGCACTGGCGCCATCGACAGGCCGTCCTCGGGGTGCCCGTCGGGCCGGCCCAGATGCGAGACGAGGATCAGCCGGGCGCCGCGTGCGCGGAGCTCCTCGATCGTGCCGAGCGCCGCCACGATGCGGGTGTCGTCGGCGACCACCACGCTGCCGTCGGGCTTGCTCTCGAGCGGCACGTTGAAATCGACCCGTACCAGCACCCGCTTGCCGCGAACATCCAGTTCGTCGATACAGCGCATCAGTTCCCTCCGATCTTCCCTCGCCTCGACACGATATCCGGCCCGCCGAGCGCGATCGGCGCGGCGGCGCCCCCCGGCCTGCCGCTCACAGCACCCTCTGCACCAGGTCCACGAGGCGGTTGGAGTAGCCCCACTCGTTGTCGTACCACGCGACCACCTTGAGCATCGTGCCGTCGATCACCGCGGTCAGTTTCGAGTCGACGATCGAGGAGAAGGGCGAGGTGACGATGTCGCTCGAGACGATCGCATCCTCGGTGTACTGCATGATGCCCGCCAGTGGAGCGCTCTCGGCGGCGGCCCTGAGCGCCTCGTTGACCTCCTCGACGCCGGTTTCGCGCTCGCACTCCACGGTCAGGTCAACCACCGAGCCGGTGGGAACCGGCGCCCGCACCGCAAAGCCGTGCAGCTTGCCCTTGAGCTCGGGGATCACCAGCCCGATGGCCTTCGCCGCGCCCGTCGAGGCGGGGATCAGGTTGATCGCGGCGGCCCGCGCGCGGCGGAGGTCTTTGTGGGGCAGGTCCTGCAGCCGCTGGTCCGCCGTGTAGGCATGGATCGTCGTCATCAGCCCGTGCCGGATGCCCACCGTCTCGCCGACCACCTTGGCAACCGGAGCCAGGCAGTTGGTCGTGCAGGAGGCGTTGGAGATCACGTCGTCACGGTCGCGGTCATAGACCTCGTCGAAGTTCACGCCTAGAACCACGGTCGCATCCGGGTCCGGTGCCGGCGCCGAGATCACGACCTTCTTGGCGCCCTGCGTGAGGTGCTTGGCGGCGCTCGCGCGATCGAGGAACAGACCGGTGGACTCGATCACCACGTCGACCCCGAGATCGCCCCACGGCAGACCCGCGGGATCGCGCTCGGCCAGCACCTTCAGCTCGTGCCCGTCGACCACCAGCGAGTCGCCCTGCTCCTCCACCGTGCCCTGGAAGGGCCCCAGGATCGAGTCGTACTTGAGCAGGTGAGCGAGCGTCCGTCCGTCGGTGAGATCGTTGACCGCCACAAACTCGATGTCAGCGCCCTGAGCCTTGGCGGCGCGGAACACGTTCCGGCCGATCCGACCGAATCCGTTGATCCCGACCCGTACCGGCATGCGTTGCCTCCTGAAGCGAAAATGAACGATGCCGGGCGCGGGGAGCGCGGCTCCTCCGCCCGGCGTGCCCGCGCAGGCTATCAGTGGGCCCCTCGCCGGGCCTCGGGTGTTTCTACGGATTACCCCGCGGCCGAGCGCTCCGCCACGCCCGCGGACGGTCGTCAATCCCTGATCGTCGCTGACAGTTCCTGCGCCGAGACCGACGTTATGTCTACCGAGAAGAACTCGGTGTTGCGCCCCAGGCGCTCTGCCGCCCAATCCCACCACTCGCTGTCGATCAGGACCCGAGCCACCTCGTCGCTGCAGCGACGCCGGATCTCGCGCGCCGGCACCCCGCCCACCACCGCAAAGGGCGCGACGTCTGCGGTGACGACCGCACCGGCCGCGATCACCGCGCCGACGCCCACGCTGACGCCGGCCAGCACCGTCACCCCGTCGCCCAGCCAGCACCCCGGCGCGATCGTCACCGGCTCGCCGATGATCAGCGATCCTCGCTGGAAGCCGAGCCTCCAGTGGAGCGGGAGCTGGAGGTTCGGGAAGTGGATCGCGTGGTTCTCGCTGAGGATCGTCACGCGGCGCCCGATCGCGCAGAACGGTCCGATGCTCACCTCGCCCGCACCACGGATCGAGATCGGTCCGTTGATGTGAACGTGGTGACCTATCGTCGTGCCACCCTCGATGTGCGAGCCGAGCGCGATCCTCGCCCCGGCCCCGATCTCGACGCCGGTCGCGCGCAGGTACGCGTTCCAGTACTCGCCGATCGGCTTCTTCAGCCCCCGCAGTCGCTGCGTGGCCTGTGCCGCCAGCACCGCCGTGGTCCTGCGTGCGGGCAAGCTACGGTGCAGTCCGTAGGCGCGGCGCGCACTCGAATGGTGGCGCCACGGCCATGCGAAGGGCGAGCAGCATCAGGGAACCGTAGCAACCTCGATAGACCCGCTATGAGCTCCGCGGCAACCAGTCGATGTCGCGGTGGGCCACCGTCACCTCGAGATCCTCGCTGTCGCGATAGCGCTCGGCGAGATGCTCGGCGATCGCCACCGAGCGATGGCGCCCACCGGTGCACCCGATCGCGACCACCAGATGCGCCTTGCCCTCGGCGACGTACTCCGGCAGCAGGAAGTCCAGGAGCGCGTCCAGCCGCTCGTACAGCCGGCCCAGGCGCCCGTCGCGGGCGATGTACTCGAGCACCCGCTTGTCGAGGCCGGTGAGGTCGCGCAGCTCGGGCTCGTAGTGCGGGTTGGCCAGGAAGCGCACGTCGAAGGCGAGATCCTCCTCGCGCGGGGGACCGTGCTTGAAGCCGAAGCTCATGAACGTCACCGACAGGCGTCCGGCGCGCTGCCGCGGCAGGAGCTCCGCGGCGATCCGCTCGCGCAGCATCGCCGCCGACATGCCGGTCGTGTCGATCACCAGATCCGCGCGTCCGCGCAGGGGCTCGAGCAGCTCCCGCTCGGCCGCGACCCCGGCGGCGACGCTGCCCTCGGGCGCCAGGGGATGGCGGCGGCGGGTCTCCTTGTAGCGCGTGACGAGTGTCTGCTCGGCCGCCTCGAGGAACAGCACGTGATGGTTCAGGCCGAGCGCGTCGAGGTCGTCCACCACGGCCCTCAGCGCCTCGAAGTAGACGCCTCCGCGAACGTCGGAGACGACCGCGGCCCGCTCGACCTTGGAGCCCTTGTGCACGAACAGCTCCACCAGCGAGCGGATCATCTCCGGCGGGAGGTTGTCCACACAGAAGTAGCCGGCGTCCTCGAACACGTTCATCGCGGTCGACTTGCCGGCACCGGAGAAGCCGGTGATGATCACGAGGTCCTGCAGCCGCGACTCGAACGTCGGCGCGGGCGAGCTGCTCGGCGCTCGCTGCGTGGCCAGGGGCCTGATGACGGCCATCCCGTCCATTCTGGCGCCTTCGGCGGACGGGCGCCCACGCAGCGCTCAGCCCGCGCGATGCAGATGGCCGTAGAGCTCGCGGCCCACCTTCGCCGGCAGCCCCGGCACGGCCCCCAGCTCCTCGCTCGAGGCCGCCACGATCGCCTCGGGAGAGCCGAAGTGCGCCAGCAGCGCGCGCTTGCGCGCCGGGCCGATCCCGGGCAGCTCGTCGAGCAGCGAGCTCGTCATCGCCTTGTCCCGCCGGCTGCGGTGGTGGGTGATCGCAAACCGGTGGGCCTCGTCGCGGACGCGCTGCAGCAGTTGCAGCTCGGGCGTGGAGTGCTCGAGCACCAGCGGTGCGGAGCGGCCCGGGATGAACAGCTCCTCGATGCGCTTGGCCAGCGAGACGACGGCCACCCCGCGCTTGCGAAACCCCCTCAGCGGCCCGAGCCCGGCCGCCAGCTGTCCCCTGCCGCCGTCGATCACCACCACGTTGGGGAGCGCCGCGAAGCTCGCGTCGTAGGCCGGGTCGTGCGGCGAGATGTCGGCCTGGCGCTCCCACTGGCCGTAGCGCCGGGAGAGCACCTCGGCCATCGAGGCGTAGTCGTCCGGCGACTCCTCGACCGTGCGGATCGTGAAGCGTCGGTAGTCGGCCTTCTTCGGCGCGCCGCCCTCGAAGACGACCATCGAGGCCACCGTGTGGGTGCCGCCGAGGTTGGAGATGTCGAAGCACTCGATCCGGATCGGCGGCACGTCGAGGTCGAGCGCCCGCTGCAGGCCCTCCAGCGCCTCGACACGGCTCTGGCGCCGCCGCTCCGCGCGCAGACGCTCCTGATCGAGCGCGAGGCGCGCGTTGCGCTCGGCCAGCCCGAGGATCCGCCGCTTCTCGCCGCGCTCGGCCGCGCGCAGCTCGACCGGGCCCTCGCGGCGGCGCGAGAGCGCGTCGCCGAGAGCGGGGCGCTCGCCGAGCTCGCTCTGCACGACCAGCAGTGCCGGGATCGACATGTGCCCGCCGTAGTACTGGAGCATGAACTCCTCACCCACCTCTGCTGTGCCCCGCTCGGTCTCGTTGGAGAGGTAGAACGACTGGCGGTCGGAGAGCACGCCGTCGCGCACCTGGAAGACCTGGGCGTTGGCCTCGCGGCCTTCGATCGCGACGGCGACCGCGTCGAACGTGCCCACCGACTCGTTGGTCACCCGCCTGCGCTCCAGCAGCGAGCGAACCGCTCGCAGCCGGTTGCGCTCGAGCGTCGCCTGCTCGTACTCCTCCGCCGCGGCGGCCGCGCGCATGCGCGCGTCGAGGTCGGTCTCGATCGCCGAGAAGCGCCCCGAGAGGAAGTCCATCACGCCGGCGATGCTCTCCCGGTACTCCTCCCTGGAGACATACCCGACGCAGGGCGCCCCGCAGCGCTTGATGTAGTAGTCCAGGCAGGGGCTGCCGCTGCGCCTGCCCGGCTCGGGGCCGGTGCAGGAGCGGAACATGAAGACCTTCGCCAGCACCTCCAGGGTCGCTCGCACGCGCTTGGCGTTCGAGTAGGGGCCGAAGTAGGCGCGGCCCACGCGATGGCGCTCCCGCGTGAAGTAGACCCGCGGGAAGCTCTCGTCGAGGGAGATCGCGATGAACGGGTAGGACTTGTCGTCGCGCAGCCGGATGTTGAAGCGCGGGCGGTACTGCTTGATGAAGCTCTGCTCCGCCAGCAGCGCCTCGGCCTCGGAGGCGACGACCACGCATTCGATGTGCTCGACGCCCGCCACCATCTCGGCGTGACCGGGGCTGCTCGGCAGCTGGGCCTTGGCGAAGTGCGAGGCCACGCGCTTGCGCACGGACTTGGCCTTGCCGACGTACAGCACGCGCCCGCCGCCGTCGCGGAACAGGTACACGCCGGGCTGGTCGGGGAGCGCACGGCGCTGCTCGGCGAGGCTCGCCTGCGGCTGCGCGGAGTCGGTCTGCCGGTCGGTCGTTGCCATCGCGTTCGAGGATACGAGGCGTCCTCGCGTGCGGGCCGGAGACGTCCTCGCCTGCGGGCCGGAGACGTCCTCGCGTGCGGGCCGGAGACGTCCTCGCGTGCGGGCGCGGACGGACGCGGCGCGGCGGCTCAGTAGCTGCGCGAGTGGCGGTACACCTCGAGCAGCGCGTACACCACGAAGGCGACCAGCAGGAACCAAACGAGCTCGCCCGCACCCGACTGCCACATGCGCGAGCGCGCTGCCCACACGAAGACGATCATCGCCACCCCCGAGTAGAGCAGCGCCCTGTGGCGGTCGCCGAGACCGTAGATGGCTACGCGATGTTCGCGGTAGAGGCGCACCCCGATGTAGCCGAAGCCGACCCCGAAACCCACCCACAGGGCTGCTTCGAAGGCGCTCGCCACGGCCCCTCCGCCGGGCAGGAACGCGACCAGCGCGGCGATCACCACGATGATGGCCACGTTGCGCGCGGTGCTCAGCCGGTTCATGGGGAGAGTCTAGGACAGCCCCCCGGGAGGCGCTCAGTCGATCAGCGCCTCGAGACGTGCGTAGGCCTCGTCGATCGCGCGCTTGGCGGCGGTGTGGCGAGCCTCGGACTTGGCGGCCTCATAGCGCGTGGCCCAGGCGGCGGGGTCGGCCAGCTGCTCTTCGAGGACACGCATCGACGCCTCGGCCTCCTCGACGGCGCGCTCGGCCTTCTCCTGCTCGCCGAGGCGGTTCTTCGACGGACCCTTGGGCGGCGACTTGCGCGCCCCCGACGCTCCCTTGGCGCCTTTCGCGGGCGATCGCGCGCCACCGCGCGGGTGTGCGTCGTCCGCGGCCGCGGACGGTTCGGAGCCGTTCGCCATGGGCGAGGCTGCGGTCGGCGCGCCGGGCCCGGCGGCGCGGCGCTCGTCGCGAACCCGCACGTACTCCGGCCATCCGCCGAGATAGCTGTGCAGCGACCCGTCCTCGACCGCGACCGTGCGGTTGCCCACCGCGTCGAGCAGCGCACGGTCGTGCGAAACGAGCAGGATCGCGCCGGGGAACCCCAGCAGCGCATCCTCGAGCGCCTCGCGGCTCTCGAGGTCGAGGTGGTTGGTGGGCTCGTCGAGGATCAGCACGTTGGGCGGGTTGGCGTCGCCACCGACGAGCACCGCCAGGGAGAGGCGCCTGCGCTCACCGCCCGAGAGCCCACTCAGCGGCTTGTCGACGTCCTCGCCGGAGAACAGGAAGCGCCCCAGCAGCGCGCGCGCCCGGTTCGGGCTGAGACCGCTCGCGCGCTGGGCCGCGTCCAGCACGCTCTGCTCGGCCGGGCCACCCGCACCGAGCTCCTCCGCGTGCTGGGACAGGTAGCCGATTCTCACGTTGTGGCCGGTGCTGAGCTTGCCCGCCGCCAGCCCGCGGCGCCCGGCGAGCGTCTCGATCAGCGTGGTCTTGCCCGTACCATTCGGCCCCACCAGCGAGACGTGCTCGCCCCGCTCCAGCCACAGCTCCACGTGCTCGAGCAGGACGATCGGGGGATCCTCGCCGACCTCGATGCGGCCGTCCTGCAGCTCGAAGATCACCCGGCCCGTCCGCCCGGGCTTGGAGAAGGCGAACTCGAGGCTGCGCTGATCGGCGGGCTCGTGCTCGAGCCTGTCGATCTTCGCCAGTTTCTTCACGCGGGACTGCGCCTGGCGGGCCTTCGTCGCCTTGTAGCGGAAGCGCTCGATGAAGCGTTCCATGCGCTCGATCTCGGCCCTCTGCTTGTCGATCGCCTTGCCCAGCGCCATCTCGCGCGCAGCCTGCTCGCGGCGCCATCGGTGCCAGGTGCCCGCGAAGAAGCGTGAGCGCGTCGGGGGGCCCCCGTAGAGCTCGAGCACGGCGGTGCCGACAGCCTCCAGGAACCAGCGATCGTGCGCGACCAGCACCACAGCCGCGTCGAGCTCCACGAGCGTCTGCTCGAGCCACTCCAGCGACTCGATGTCGAGATGGTTGGTGGGCTCGTCGAGCAGCAGCACCTCGGCACCGGTCGCCAGTGCCCGGGCGAGCGAGGCGCGGGTGAGCTGACCACCCGAGAAGCTGGCGAGGCTGCGCTCCATGTCGGCCTCGCGGAAGCCGAGACCGTGGGCCATCGCGGTGGCGCGGTTGCGCCACAGGTAGCCACCCCTCGTCTCCAGGCGCGCCTGCGCGTCGGCGTAGCGCGCGAGCGTCGCCTCGTCGGTCGCGCCCGCCGACATCTTCGCCTCGAGCTCGCCCAGCTCGAGCTCGATCGCCAGCTCCTCCACGCAGCCGGAGAGGATGTACTCGCGCAACGGCATCCCGCGTTCCCGCGGGGGCCGCTGGTCGTGGAGCGCGATCCGCACGCCCTTGGCGATGCTCAGCTCGCCCCTTTCGATCGAGGTCTCCCCCGCGAGCATCCTGAGCAGCGTCGTCTTGCCCGCGCCGTTTCGGCCCGCGATCGTGAGCCGTTCGCGGCGCTCGAGCTTGAGTGATACGCCGCTGAGCAGCGGTTTGCCGGCGATGTCCTTGTGGAGGTCGGAGGCGATCAGAAGTGCCATCGGCTGCTGATGGTAGGCCGATCCCCGCGGCGGCTCCGACCCTGGCCCCTCGCCCCCGCACCCTGAGCTAGGATCTGCGCTATGAGGATCAACCGCCTGCTCACGAGGCTGCTGGCGCTCGCGCTGCTGCTGACACTCGTGCTCGCCCCCGCGGCCGACGCCTATAACGACGGACGCGGGTTCTACGGGGCGACGAACGACAAGGTCGTCACCGACTCCGGCTTCATCCTGATCATCTTCTTCCCCACGTTCGTGTTCGTCATGAGCAGGATCCAGGCGCACCTGGAGAAGCGCAAGGAAGCGCGCAAAGCCGCCGCCAAGGCGATGCTGGGCAACGCCCACATGCACGGCGGCTGGTAGAGCCGCGGCGAGTATGCGCGAGCCCGAGCAGAGCGGGCGCGGCGAGCGTAGCGAGACCGGCGGCGCGCGTGCCGAGGACGCGTCCGCCGAGGACCAGCGAGGCGGCGCCCCGGCCGTCCGCTACGAGCGGGTGGGGGCGGCGGCCGTCATCACGATCGACCGCCAGGATCGCCGCAACGCGGTCGACGGGCCCACGGCCGCGGCCCTGCACGCGGCCTACCTGGATTTCGAGGCCGACGAGGGCGCCCGCGTGCTGGTCCTCACCGGCGCCGGCGGGGTCGCCTTCTGCGCGGGCGCCGACCTGAAGGCGACCGAGACGTTCGCGCCGCGCCTGATGAGCGAGGAGGGCCCGATGGGGTTCACGCGGCTGACGCCGTCGAAGCCCACGATCGCGGCGATCTCGGGGTTCTGCCTGGCCGGCGGCCTCGAGCTGGCCCTGTGGTGCGATCTGCGCATCGCCACGGAGGGATCCGTGCTCGGCTACCCCGAGCGCCGCTGGGGCGTCCCGCTGATCGACGGCGGAACTCAACGGCTGCCGCGCATCGTCGGCCTCGGCCGCGCGCTCGACATGATCCTCACCGGACGCCTGGTGGGCAGCGGGGAGGCGCAGGGCATGGGACTACTCACCGAGGTAGTCGCCGCCGGCGCCCACGTGACGCGTGCGCTCGAGCTCGCGGAGGGGCTCGCGCGGTTTCCCCAACGCACGATGCTCGCCGACCGGCGCGCGGCGATCGAGGGGCTCGGCATGCCGCTCGCGGACGGGCTTGCGCTCGAGGCCCGGGCGGGGCCCGAGGTGTTCGAGGACGGCGCGCGCGGCGCCGCGCGCTTCGCTGCCGGCGAGGGGCGCGGCGGAGCCGGCGCGGGAGCCTAGACGCGAGCGCCCGGGCGGTCCCGACGGCGACGCCGCGCATCACGGCCCCGGCCGCGTCACATCCCGCGGCGCGTTCGGCGCGTTCCATATAGGCTCTCCCGAGGATGGCCTACTTCGTTACCGGAGCGACCGGCTTCATCGGGCGTCGCCTGGTCGAGCGGCTGCTCGAAAAGCGCCAGGGCAAGGTCTACGTGCTGGTGCGCGAGAGCTCCGCGGATCGACTCGACGAGCTGCTGGAGCGCTGGACGATGGTGGTCGGATCGTCCGCGGCCGAGCGCGTGGAGCCGGTGCTCGGCGACCTGCGCAGGCCGCTGCTCGGCGTGGAGAAGGAACAGGTCGCCGATCTGCGCGGCAAGGTCACCCACTTCTTCCACCTCGCGGCGGTCTACGACATGACCGCGCCCGCCGAGCGCAACACCGCCGTCAACGTGGGCGGAACGACACACGCGGTGGAACTCGCTCGCGCCGTCGACGCCAAGCATCTGCATCACGTGTCCTCGATCGCCGTGGCAGGGACCTACCGGGGCGTGTTCGACGAGGACATGTTCGACGAGGGTCAGAAGCTACCCTCGCCCTACCACCGCACGAAGTTCGAATCCGAGCGGATCGTCCGCGAGCAGCCCTACGTCCCGTGGCGGGTGTACCGGCCGGGGATCGTGGTCGGCGACTCGCAGACCGGCGAGATGGACAAGATCGATGGCCCGTACTATTTCTTCAAGGCGATCGAGCGCATGCGCCACCTGCTTCCGGAGTGGGTGCCGCTGGTCGGCCTGGACCTCGGCAACACGAACATCGTGCCGGTCGACTGGGTGGCCGGCGCGCTCGAGCACATCGCGCACGAGCCCGATCTCGACGCGCGCGCCTTTCACCTCACCGACCCGCGCCCCCAGCGTGTGGACGACCTGCTCAACGAGATCGCCGCCGCGGCGCACGCGCCGCGGTTCGCCTTCAGCGTTGACAAACGGCTCGTCGATCCGCTGCCGAAGTGGCCGCTGGCGCTGGCCGCATCGCTGCCCCCGCTGCGCCAGGTGCGGGGTCTGGCGCTGCGGGAGCTCGGCATCCCCGAGGAGGTGCTGGGCCACATGGAGCTCGTGCCACGCTTCGACACGCGCGAGGCCGCGCACGCCCTCGCCGGCTCGCCGCTGGAAGCGCCGCCGCTGCTCAGCTCCTACGTACCGCGGCTGTGGGACTACTGGGAGCGGGAGATGGACACCGACTTCGGTCGCGGCAGGAGCCTCAGGGACGCGCTCGCGGGCAAGCACGTGATGATCACCGGCGCCTCCTCCGGCATCGGGCGCTCGACGGCGCTGAAGGTCGCCGCCGCCGGCGGCGTCCCCCTGCTGGTCGCGCGCAACGTCGAGAAACTCGAGGAGGTGCGGGCCGAGATCGTGGCCGCGGGCGGTACCGCCTACGTGTACGCGGCCGACATCTCCGACACCGAGTCGATCGAACGCCTGCTCGAGCGCGTGCTCGCCGACCACCGCAACATCGACATGCTCGTCAACAACGCCGGGCGCTCGATCCGCCGCTCGATCGCGCTCAGCTACGACCGCTTCCACGACTTCGAACGCACCATGCAGCTGAACTACTTCGGGGCGGTGAAGCTGATCATCGGCCTGCTGCCGCACATGCGCAAGCGGGGCTCCGGCCACATCGTCAACGTGTCCTCGATCGGCGTGCAGACGAACCCGCCGCGCTTCTCCGCCTACGTCGCCTCCAAGGCCGCGCTCGACGCCTTCAGCCGGGTCGTCGCCTCGGAGGTCGTCGGCGACGGCGTGAGCTTCACGACAATCCACATGCCGCTGGTGCGCACGCCGATGATCGCCCCCACGAAGATGTACGACGCCTTCCCCGCGATCAGCCCGGAAGAGGCCGCCGACATGATCTGCGAGGCGATGCGAAGCCGCCCCAAGCAGATGGGCACGCGCATCGGCAAGTTCGGCGAAGTCGCCTACTCGCTCAACCCGAGCGCCGTCGATCGGCTGCTGCACCTGGCCTACCGCGTCTTCCCCGACTCGGCCGCCTCCAAGGGCCAGCGCGAGACCGAGGAGCACGTGTCCTTCGAGCAGATCGCGATGGCGACGCTGACGAGGGGCGTGCACTGGTAGGGAGCGGGCGCGGTCCTGAGATGATCAGACCGTGAGCGAGACGGGCCCCGCGATCGAGGTCAGCGGCCTCAGCAAGCGCTACGGCGCCTACGAGGCGCTTCGCGGCATCGACATCGCCGTCGAGCGGGGCGAGGTCTTCGGGCTGCTCGGGCCGAACGGCGCGGGCAAGACCACGACAGTGGAGATCCTCGAGGGCTACCGCCTGCGCAGCGGCGGGGAGGTGTCCGTGCTCGGCCAGGATCCAGCGCGCCGTTCACTGGCGCTGCGCCGCAGGATCGGGATCGTGCTGCAGTCCGGCGGCATCTACAGCCATGTGACCCCGCGCGAGGCGCTGAGCCACTGGGCGAGCTTCTACCCGCACCCGCGGGACGTCGAGGAAGTTCTCGATCTCGCGGGTCTTCAGGACAAGGCCGACGTGCGCAGCCGCAAGCTCTCGGGCGGCCAGCTGCGGCGCCTGGACCTCGCGCTGGCGCTCGTCGGCGACCCCGAGCTGATCTTCCTGGACGAGCCCACAACGGGCTTCGATCCGGAGGCCAGGCGCAATGCCTGGGAGACCGTTCGCTCGCTCCGCGCGCTCGGCAAGACGATCCTGCTGACCACCCACTACCTCGAGGAGGCGCAGGAGCTCGCCGACCGCGTGGCGATCATCAAGGAGGGGCGGATCCTCGCGATCGGACCGCCGCGCGAGCTCGGCGTGGGCGCGGGCGCCGGCCGGCCGCGCTACCAGGTCGCCTACCGCGACGGCGAGGGTGATCTGGTCGAGTGCGAAACCGACGACCCCACCACGCTCCTGCACGAGCTCACCACCCGGGCCCTCGCCCGCGGCGAGAGCCTGCAGGAGCTCTCGGTCGGCCGGCCGACGCTCGAGGACGTCTACCTGGAGCTGACCGCCGATGCCTGAGGCGGTGACCCTCGGCTGGCGCCAGTATCGCCTGGAGCGGCGCATGTTCTGGCGCAACCCCAGCGCGGCGTTCTTCAACTTCCTGCTGCCGCTGCTGTTCCTCGCCGCGGGCGGTGCGATCCTCAGCGGCAGCCAGCGGGACCTCAACCACCTCGTGCCCGCGATCGCGGGCATGAGCGTGATGTCCACGACCTTCACCGCGCTCGCCTACAACATCGTTTTCCTGAGGGAGCGGGGCGTGCTCAAGCGGATCCGGGGCACGCCGCTGCCGACGATCTCCTACTTCGGCGGCGTGGCCGCCAACGCCGTCACCAACACCGCCCTGCAGATCGCGCTCGTGATCCTCGCCGGTCGCGTGTTCTTCGGGATCGGCTGGCCGCAGGACTGGCTGGAGCTCGTGGTGTTCGTCGTCGCCGGGGTCGTCTGCTTCGCCGCGCTCGGCGTCGCGTTCGCGCACGTGATCCCCAACTTCGAGTCGACCGCCGCCTATGTCAACGCCGTGTTCCTGCCCGTCGTGTTCCTCTCCTTTTACGTGTTCGACTCCACCAGCGCACCCGGGTTCCTGCGCACGATCGCCGACGCGCTGCCGCTGACGCCCCTGATCGAAGGCCTGTATGCGGCGATGGTCACCGGATCGGGGCTCTCGGACCACCTCGATGCGCTCGTGGTGATCGCGCTGTGGGGCGCGTTTGGACTGTACTTCGCCGTGCGCGGCTTCTCCTGGGAGCAGAAGCGCACATGACCGCAGAGGAGACCGCAAGATGAGGCAACTCGCCGATGAAGTCCATCTGCTGGATGGCCGGCCGCGCAACGCGATCAACGTGTACGTGATCGGCGACGTTCTGCTCGACGCCGGCACGCGCCAGGCCGAGAAGCGGATCATGCGGCAGATCGCCGGGCGCACGATCAGCGCACACGCCCTCACGCACGCCCACCCCGATCACCAGGGCTCCAGCCACGCGATCTGCGAACGGCTGGGCATCCCGCTGTGGTGCGGGCAGGGCGACGTGCCGGCGATGGAGAAGCCCGGGGGGGTCTCCAACTCGCAGGCCCCGGGCTGGGTCAACCGGCTGCAGCAGCGCTTCTGGACCGGGCCTCCGCACCCGGTGGCGCGGGCACTGGTCGAGGGCGACGACGTCGCGGGCTTCACGATCCTCGAGAGCCCCGGCCACTCGCGCGGCCAGGTCGCCTACTGGCGCGAATCCGATCGCGTCCTGATCCTCGGGGACGTGCTCAACAACGTCAACCTCAGGACCGGGCTGCCCGGTCTGCACGAGCCGCCCGCCGTGTTCACCCCGGACCCCGCCCGCAACCGCGAGTCGGCGCGCCGGCTCGCGGCGCTGAGACCGGCGCTCACATGCTTCGGCCATGGCGCGCCGCTCCGCGATCCGGGGAGGCTCGCGGACTTCGTGGACCGGCTCCCGAGCTGAGCGGGCGATGGGCCAGAGCATCTTCATCGCCGACGGCGATCGGTTCGTGCCGACCGAGCATGCACGCGGACCGTGGGATCCCGGGGCGCTGCATGGCGGCGCCCCCGCGGCCCTGATCACCTCTGCGCTCGAGCTCGCGGACCCCCGCCCCGATCTGCAGGTCGCGCGGCTCGGCTTCGAGTTCCTGCGGCCCGTTCCGTGCGTGCCGCTGACGCTCACCACCCGTCTCGTGCGGGACGGTCGCCGCGTGCAGGAGCTGGCCGCGGAGCTGCACGCCGGCGAGCAACCGGTGTGCAGGGCCGCTGCACTGCGGGTGCGCATGGTGCCCGAGGACCTGCCGGCGAGCGCCGCCGGCGCGGATGCGCCGCCGATGCCCGGCCCGGAGAGCGGCCGGCTCCACCGCTTCGCCCTCAACGACGCCGACACCGCGAGCTTCGCCGCCAGCGCGATGGAGATGCGCTGGCTGGACGATCCAGGGCTGCTCGGCCCGGCACGCGTGTGGATGCGACTGCGCCACCCCCTCATCGACGACCGGCCCGCGAGCCCGCTCGCACGGCTGGTGGCGACCGCGGACTTCGGCAACGGGATCAGCGCGTCGCTCGAGTTCGCCCGCTACCTGTTCGTCAACGCCGACCTCGGCGTCCACCTGCACCGCCCACCGCAGGGGGACTGGATCGGGATGGACTCGCGCACGCTTCTGCATCCCGGCGGCAGCGGACTCGCCGAGAGCGTGATCCACGACGTCCACGGCCCGGTCGCACGTGGCTTTCAGAGTCTGGTCGTGGAGGCGCGCTGAGCGGTCGACGGACCCTCCGGCACATTATTGCGTGCGCAAGCAATTATCTGCTAGCGTCAGGGTCTCCCCATAAAACAGACCCCGCTTCGGCCCTCAGGGGCCGGACGAAAGGAGTCCCAGGATGTCAGCGCAAGCCACCGGCGCCGTAACCGCCCTCCCCAGCGGAACCTGGACCGTCGATCCGGTCCACTCGAGCATCGAGTTCCACGTCAAACACCTCGGCATCGCGACGGTCAAGGGCCAGTTCAAGGAGTTCGAGGGCTCTCTCGAGGTCGCACCCGGCGGAACCTCCGCCCGCGGAACCGTGAAGGTCGCCAGCGTGGACACGCGCGAGCCGCAGCGCGATGCGCACCTTCGCTCACCGGACTTCTTCGACGCCGACCGCTATCCCGAGATCGTCTTCGAGTCCACGAGCGTCTCACCGGTCGACGAGGAGACCTTCGAGATCACCGGCGACTTCACGATCCACGGGGTCACGCGGCCGCTCACCCTGACCGCGACCGTCGAGGGCACGGAGGCAGACATGGAAGGCAACGATCGCGTCGGCGTCTCGGCCGTGGCGCAGATCAACCGCTCGGACTACGACATGAAGTTCAACATGGCCCTCGGCTCGGGCAACGTCGTCGTCGGCGACAAGGTGAAGATCCTGATCGAGCTCTCCGCCGTACGGGCCGCCTGAGCGCCCCGCCTCGCCCGGGCGACCGCGCCCGGGCGAGAACCCGTCGGGGGGTCCGCCGCCGCCGCGCGGCGGGCCCGCACGGGGCCGCGAGCCTCAGCTGCCCGCCCGCTCCAGGCGCTGGAGCTCCTCGGCGGTGAGCTCCAGCTCGACCGACGGGACGAGCTCCGCCAGCTGCTCCGGGGAGGTCGCGCTGGCGATCGGCGCGAGCACGGTGGGCTGGCACAGCAGCCACGCCAGCGAGACCGCCGCGATCGTGGTCGCGCGGTCGGCGGCGATGTCGCGCACGGCGTCGAGCACCGCGAAGCCGCGGTCGTTGAAGTAGCTCTCACGCACACCCGCCGCCCGCGGCCCCTCCACGGCGGGCCCGTCGCGCCGGTACTTGCCGCTGAGAAAGCCCCGGGCGAGGCCGAAGTAGGGGACGCACGCGACCCCGTGGCGCTCGCAGACCTGCTCGAGCTCACCCTCGTACTCGGCGCGCTCCAACAGGTTGTAGTGCGGCTGGAGCGCGACGTAGGAGGCCATCGCCCCCTCCGCGCCGATGCGCAGCGCCTGCGCGAGGCGCGCCGCGCTGTAGTTGGAGGCGCCCGCGTAGCGGATCCGCCCCTCGCCGATCAGCTCGGCGAAGGCTGCGAGGGTCTCCTCCAGCGGCGTATCGGGATCGTCCCGGTGGGCGTAGTAGAGGTCCACGGTGTCGATCCCCAGCCGCTCCAGGGAGCCCTCGATGCCGCGACGGATCGTGTCCCGCGAGAGCCCGTGCAGCTCGGCCGACATCCCCACCTTGGTCGCGATCACGACGCTGTCGCGGTTGCCCCGCGCGGCCATCCAGCGCCCGATGATCCGCTCGGAGGAGCCCGCGCCGTCCGGTCCCCTGCGGCCGTACACGTCGGCCGTGTCGATGAAGTTGCCGCCCGCGGCGAAGTAGGCGTCGAGCACGGCGAAGGAGCGCTCCTCGTCGATGCTCCAGCCGAACACGTTCCCACCGAGGCAGAGCGGGAAGACCTCCAGGTCGCTGTCGCCGAGGCGCGTGATGGGCCTCAGCCTAGATGATTGATTCCATGCTGCACGGGTCGCTCAGAAGGGCAGCCCGCAAACGTCCACCCGCCCCTCCGGCCAGCCCGGCGATCCGCGCAGGGCGCGCCACATCGCCCGCAGCGGCATCTCGACCTCCCCGTCCGGCTGATCGGCCCACACCGTGGCGGGAATCCCGGCGAAGCCCAGCCGTCGGTAGAACGGGACGAGCTCGGCGCGGCAGAACAGCATCGCGCGGTCCGGACCCATCGTCTCGGCGACCCCCAGCAGCTCGCGGACGAGCCCGGAGGCCAGGCCACGGCCGCGCATCGCCCGGGTGACGAACACGCTCCCGATGCCGACCACCTGCAGGTGCACGCGCGAGGAGGCCGCGACCTCGACCTCGACGTTCACCGCGCCGGCCACGGCCACAGGGGCGCCTCCCGGGGCGCGGAGCGCCAGAAGCCTGTCCTTCTCGCGCCATCGCAGCACTTCGCCCACCCGCCCCCAGGGATGCTCCTCGCCTGCGATCAGCGCGTCCCAGTCCTGCTCCGTCAGCTCCGAGCACACGACAGGCCGCATAGCTTCAGCCTAGGCGAGAGTGGCGCTCGCCCCGACGCGGTGTCCTACCGCCGCCTGCCGGAGGCGAAGCTCTGCACCGGCGGCGCCGCCGCACGCATGCTCGAACCGACCTCGGCGCCGCCGGCGTCCTCCTGCCCGACCTCGAGCCCGCGCAGGCGGTGCACGCCGCCGTCGCGCGTCTCGGTCTCGTCGATACCGCCCGGCAGGAAGCGCTCCAGCGGAGCCAGCTCCCGCACCAGCACGTTGATCACCGGGCGGATCTCCTCGGGCGGCTCCCGGCCCGCCCTCGCCTCCCGTGCTGCGGTCAGGGTCTGCTCCCGGGAGCGCTCCAGGCGACCCCGCGCGAGCAGCAGCGGCTCCGCGCGCGCGAGCTGGCGATGGCGCTCGTACACATCCCTGGAGACGATCAGGTTGATCGTGCCGAACTCGTCCTCGAAGAGCAGGAACATCGTCCCGTTGGCCGTCCCCGGCCGCTGGCGAGCGATCACCAGCCCGGCCACCGCCACCTCGCCGCCGGTGGGCAGCCGGGCGAGCTGGGCGCTGGTGGCCAGCAGGGGGACGGCCAGGCGGGGGCGCAGGATCGCCAGCGCGTGATCCCCGATCGTGATCCCGCTGGTGGAGTAGTCGGCGATCAGCCGCTGCCAGCGTCCCAGCCGGCGCAGACGCGGCGGCTGGGGCAGCTCGATGGGCAGCGCCAGCTGGGTGCTCTCCCCCGCGCCGTGCCCCGTCCGGCCATCACCGCCAACCGTCTCCGCGGGGGTGGCGAGACCCAGCTGCCAGAGGGCCGAGCGCCTGTCTGCACCGCCCGACGCGTGCGGGCGGGTGGCGGCCGGGCGCTCTCCGGCCGGGAGGGCGAGCGGCTCGATCAGGCTGTCGCAGGCACCCGACCAGGCGAGCTGCTCGAGCGTCACACGCCTGACGCCGGCGCGAGCGGCCAGATCGCCGAGGCTGGTGAATGGCCCATTGCGCTCTCGCTCGGCCACGAGCGCATGCCCCTCGGTGCTCGCGAGACCCTTTACATAGCCGAGACCCAGGCGCACGCCGGCGTCCTGCGTCGTGCACTGCACCTGCGAGGCGTTCACGTCCAGCCCGAGCATCTCGATTCCCCTGATCTCGGCCTCGTGCACGAGGCTGTCGGGGGCGTAGAAGCCCATCGGCTGCTCGTTGAGCAGCGCGCAGAGGAACTCTGCGCCGTAGTGCACCCGCAGCCAGGTCGACTGGTAGGCCAGCAGGCCGAAGGCGGCGCTGTGGGCCTTGGGGAAGCCGAAGCCGGCGAAGCCTTCGACCATGCTCCACACGCGCTCCGCCGTGGCCTCACCGGCGCCCGCGTGCCGCATCGCGCCCTCGATGAAGCGCTCTCGCTGGCGGGCGAGCATCTCCTGCGAGCGCTTGCGGCTCATCGCCCGGCGCAACCCGTCGGCCTCGCCGGGGCTGAAGCCGGCGAAGGCTTCGGCGACCTGCATCACCTGGTCCTGGAAGATGATCGTGCCGAGCGTCTCCCGCAGGACCGGCTCGAGCGCCGGATGCTCGTAGGGGATCTCGTAGCCGGGATCTTCGCGCAGCCGCCTGCGCCGCTCGATGTAGGGGTTGATGGCGCCTCCCTGGATCGGCCCGGGCCGCACGATCGCCACCTGGATGGTCAGGTCCTCGAGGTTCATCGGCCGTGTGCGCAGCAGCGACTGCATCTGCGCACGGCTCTCGATCTGGAAGACCCCGACGGTATCCGCCGCGCGGATCGCCCTGAATGTCCGCTGGTCGTCGAAGGGAATGCGGGAGAGGTCGATCCGCTTGCCGCGGACGCGCGCGATCTCCTCCACGCAGCGCTCCACCGCGGAGAGCATCCCCAGGCCCAGCAGGTCTATCTTCAGAAAGCCCGCATCCGCGCACGAGTCCTTGTCCCACTGGACCATCTGCCTGCCCTCCATCGCGGCGGGAACCACCGGGCAGCAGTCGATCAGGGGCCTGGTCGCGACGATCATCCCACCGGGGTGCTGGGACAGGTGGCGGGGAAGCCCGTAGGCCTGCTCGACCAGGCGGGCCAGCCAGCGCCAGCGCTCGGAGGCGCGCTCCACCCTCGCCTCTCCCCCATCCTGCACCGCACCGCCGCCCACCCGCGGGGAGAGCGGGGATCCGATCCCGGCGACGTCGCGCTCGAAGCCGGGCCCGAAGCTGTCCGAGCCCCGTGCCAGGCGCTCGATCTCCCCGGCGGGCAGGCCGAGGACCTTGCCCAGCTCGCGGATCGCGCCCCGGGTGCGGAAGGTGGGGAAGGCCGCCACGAGCGCCGCGCGATCGTGGCCGTAGTGATCGTGCACGCGGGGTATCAGCCGCTCGCGGATATCGCGCGGGAAGTCCAGGTCGATGTCCGGCAGCCCGTGAAGGTCCTCGTGCAGGAAGCGCCCAAGCGCGAGCCCGTTCGCGATCGGATCGATGTGGGAGAGCCCCGTGAGGTAGCAGACCAGCGAGGAGACCGACGAGCCCCGCCCTCGTCCCGGTGCCAGCAGGGCGCGCACCGAGTCCGGTCCCCGCACTTCCAGGGCCACCTCGCGGGCGAGCTCCAGCATGTCGTGGTGGAGCAGGAAGAACCCCGCCAGGCCGAGCTCGTCGATGACTCCCAGCTCCTGCTCCAGGCGCACCCGGGCCGCCTCGCGGCCCGCCCGCCCGGGATCCGCGGCCGCGCGGAGGGGATCCGGTCCGTAGCGCTCCCGCAGCCGGTCCGCGCAGAGCTCGCCCAGCCGCCGGGACGCACTCTCCTCCTCGGCCCCCGGATAGCGGTAGCCGAGATCCCTCTCCAGGTTGAACGTCAGCCGCTCGGCCAGCCGCAGCGTCTCGCTGACCGCGTCGGGGTGGTCGGCGAAGCGGCTGGCCATCGCCTGCGGCGTGCTCATCACATGGCTGTGATTGCCCCGCCGCAGCGGCTCGGAGGCATCGAGGGTGGCGTGCCGGCGGAGCGCCACGAGGGCGTCCTGCAGCTCCGCCCTGCAGCGGGCATGGGCATGGACGTTGCCGGTGGCGATGCACCTCACCCCCAGGCGCCGGGCGAGCGCGGTGAGCGAGCGGTTGCGGGCACGGTCGTGGCGGGCGTAGGGGCGCTGCAGCTCGACGTAGAGACCCTCGGGGCCGAAGGCCCCCAGCAGCCGCCGGGCCACGGGCTCCTCGCGGACGCCGCGCTCCGCGCAGCCCGTCAGGCAGACGAGGCCCTCGGCGTGGTCGAGCACCGCCTGCAGGTCCACCGAGGGTGCGCCCGGATCGCGGTGGGCCGGCCCGTCGCGGGTGTGAGCGTGAGCGAGGGTGATGATCCGGCAGAGGTTGCTCCAGCCGCGCTCGTCGCGCACGAGCAGGGTGAGGTGACGTGCCTGCACCCGGCCGCAGGAACCGCTGACGGAGGGGATGTCGACGTCGACCTCCGCGCCGTGGATCGCCCGCACCCCGTGATCGGAGGCGATCTGGGCCAGCTCCATCGAGCCGGAGACCGAGTTGTGGTCGGTCAGGGCGAGCGCGGCATGGCCGAGCTCGCCCGCGGCTCGGGCCAGCTCCTCGGGCAGTGAGGCCCCGTCCAGAAAGGAGTAGGCCGAGTGGCAGTGCAGCTCCACATAGGGGGGCGTGGAGGAGGCCATGGGTGGCTATGGCCCCTGCAGGAACCAACGGCCGGAGGAGAGGTCGTGGAAGACCACCACGTTGCGCCCCCGCTCCCCCACGAGCTCCCAGTAGCGGCGTCGCAGCGGCTCGGCGGTCCACCAGCGATCCTCCACCAGCCAGGACTCCCGCAGCGACAGCATCGCTTCGCCGTTGACCTCGGCGGGATGGCCGCCGCCCCAGCGGACGCGGGCGGGGCGGGGCGGGTTCAGAGCCCGGACGGTCATCCGGAGCTCACTCGGGCACGGGCGCGAGCACCACCCGCCGCTCGGGCACGCGCGAATCGGGGTCGATGCAGACGACGCGCAGCGCCGCATCCCGACCGGCCACGGCGCGCATCTGGGCGACGGCCTCCCGCAGGCGGGCGGCGCGGGCGGCGCGGCTCTGCTCGAGCAGCGCGCCCTGCTCGCCCGCGGGAGGGCCGAAGCGCTCGACGGTCAACGCCAGCCCGCGGGCGGGCGCGGGCAGCAGCAGCAGGCGCGCGGAGAGGGCCAGCCGGATGCGCTCGGGATCGCCGAGCGCCTGACGGAAGACCACCCGCTCGCGCCAGCCGCCCCCCGCCAGCAGGGGGGCGGAGAGGATGACGGCCCGCAGCGTGCGCCCGCGTCGCTCAGGCCGTGCGAGCAGGCGGTCGACGAGCACGCCCAGCACGCGTCCCAGCGCCTCGCCGGAGCTCGCGTCGCCAACCTCCATCGCCTCGCCGAGGAGCTCCTGCCGGCGGCGGGGTCGCAGCTCGGTGTCCTGCGCGCAGGCGAGCCTGTGCGCCAGCGCCCCCGCCGCGCCGAAGCGGTCGGTGAGCGCCGCCCGCCCGAGCTTCGCGAGCTCGCCGAGCGTGCGCACACCGAGGCGGTCCAGCGGCTCAAGCAGCACAGCGGTGTCCTCCCTGTAGCCGAGCAGGCCCACCGGCCGCCCGGCGAGCCAGCGCCGGGCCCCTGCGGCCTCCAGCAGGAGCGGACGGCGCGAGCGCACCGCCAGAGCGGCCGCCAGCGCGCAGAAGCGCGTCGGCCCGCCCCCCATGCGCGGCGGCCGGGCGAGTGCGTGGCGGGCGGCCGCAAGCGTCGCGGCCTCCGTGCCGTGGATCCCTCTGAGGCCGTCCGTCTGGAAGTAGACGAGACCCGGGCCGGCCGGCTCGACGGCTGCGCCGATCGACTCCAGGGCGGCGAGAGCACCCTCCCAGGCATCCTCCACCAGCACGGGATCGGGCGGCACGAGGACCAGCTCGGGGCAGCGGGCGAGGGCCTCACCGAGCATCATCCCGCGGGCCACCCCACAGGCCTCGGCGGCACCCGATACCTCCCCTATGCGCTGTTCTGAGCCGACCGACGGCGCCAGTGCCAGCGCCCGCCCCGCCAGAGCCTGCGAGCCCCCGGCGACCAGGACCAGCTCGAAGCGGGGGAGGTACGCGCAGATGACCATGCGAACACATGTTCGCATAGGTCCTGCGGGCCTGTCAATCGCGGCTGGCCTCCGGGTGCCGGCTCCGGCGCCTCAGTCCATCGTCAGCGGGCCCTCGGCGGAGCCGCTGAGGAACTGCCGCACGAAGGGGTTCTCCGAGGAGAACATCCGCTCGGCGTCGCCCGCTTCGACGATGCGCCCGCGCCAGAGCAGCGCGATGTACTGCCCGATCCGCCGCGCGGAGGCGATGTCGTGGGTGACGACGATGTAGGTGCCGCGGTGGATCGCGTGCATCTCCTGGATCAGCTCACACAGCAGCGCGGTGCGCACGGGGTCCAGCCCGGAGTCGGGCTCGTCGAAGATCACGATGCTCGGCTCCATCACCAGCGCCCGGGCGAACCCGGCGCGCTTGCGCATGCCGCCGGAGAGCTGCGAGGGGGCGTGCTCCATCGCGTCGGCGAGGCCCACGTCGGCCAGCCTCTGGGTGACGCGCTCGGAGATCTTCGCCTCGGAGAAGTCGGTGTGCTGACGCAGCGGGAAGGCGACGTTGTCGAACACGTTCATCGAGCCGAACAGTGCGCCGTCCTGGAAGAGCACGCCGATCGTGCGGCGCAGCTCGAGCAGCTTGGGCATCGTCAGGCTCGGGACCGACAGTCCGTGGACGATGATGTCGCCCGAGTCGGGGAACATCAGCCCGATCAGGTTCTTGATCAGCACGCTCTTGCCGGTCCCCGACGGACCGAGCACGACGGTGATGGTGTCGTCGGGAAACGCCACGTTCAGGCCGTTGAGCACGGGAACGCCGCCGAGCCGCTTGTGGACGTCGATGCAGCGGATCGACCAGTTGCCGGTGTCCGGATCGCCGGAGAGTTCGAGCTCGTCTGAGTGATATTGGAAGTCGTCGGACATCATTTCGCCTGGTAGACGACGTGCGGGAACTGGCTGGTCTGCCCGTTGAAGGTGAAGGGACCCTGCTGGATGCACGGCGGCGCGGCGACCTGGTTGGGGGTTTCGGGGGCGTTGGCGACTTTGAAGCCGATGATCTGTTCGATGATGCTCTGGGAGATCGTTTCGTTCGGGGGTCCGCTGACGGCGGGTGCCGAGTTGGCGCACGAGCTGCTGCTGAACACCGGCAGGCCGGTTGGCAGATCGAGCTGGGCGCCGGTGTGTTGGTAGGGATTGTCGCGGCTGGTGCCGACCGGGCTCGCGTACGTCGCGAGGCTCTCCGGGCTGAGTACCGCCATCGTGGTGAGCAGATGCTGCTTGGGCCCTTCTTTGGCGGACAGGCTGCCGTTGAAGCCCTGGGACTGGGACGCTGCCGTGAGGTTGGCGAAGAAGGCCTGGACCTCCGGCACGTATTCGCCGGTGTACTGCAGGAACGGATCGAGGTTGTGCAGCACCGGTCGCAGGTTTTCCAGCACCGGAATCGTCAGGTTGAGGGTGTTGCCGACGTCGCCGAGACCCGCGTTGGCGGCCTTCGTCAGGGGCCCCAGCTTGGTGAGGAACGCGTTGAATTCGGGGGTGAACGGCTTCGCGGCGTTGAGCAGCAGCGCGAGCTGACGTTGGGCGGGCCGGAATTCTTCGAGGAACGGGCTCGCGACGACCGAGAACTGGTCGATCCGCTTCAGCGCGGCCGTCGAGTTGGCCTCGAATGCGGGCAGTTCCTTGAATGCTTCGGCGAACGCCTGGCTGCCTTCGGCGGCGGCGTGGAAGGTGTGTTCGCCGTTGACGATCAGCCCTTCGAGCTGGTGGTCGCGGCTGGCCAGGGCGTTGAAGACGACACCGGTGTTCTTGACGACCGCGCGCAGCGCCCCTTCCTGCGAGGCGAGCACCGCGAGCAGCTTGTTGCCGCTCTGGGCGAACGGTTCGAGCTGCGCGAACGAGGCGTTGATTTCTTCGCCGCGTCCGTCGATCCCTTCGGCGACCGCCTGCTGCCAGACCTGGAAGGCGCGGCGCGTCTTGGCGTCGAAGGTGGCGAGGATGTCGTCGAGCGTGACCGACGGTTCGACCTGGCTGACGGGAAGCTCTGCGTTCTCCTTGAGGTACGGCCCGCGCTGGGGGACCTGCGGGATCAGCTGGACGTAGGTCTCGCCGAGCAGCGTCTTCTGGCGCAGGATCGCGTGCGTGTTGGCGCGGATCGGCGCGTACTGGCTCGAGAGTTCCACGGTCGCGTGCGTGCGCCCGTCGCTGCCGAGGTTCAGGGAGATCACGTGGCCCACGTCCACGCCGCTGATCCGAACGTCGGACTGTTCGGCGAGTGCGATCGTGCGCGAGAACGGGATCGTGAACCTGTATCCCTTCGGCTTCAACGGCAGCGGCCCGCCGAAGGACTCCCACAGGAACATCAGCAGCCCGAAGCAGCTGAGCACGAACAGGATGATCACGACCATGTTGGCCACCGTGGGGGCACGCTTCTGCATCTCAGCCCCTCCCTCCGGCGCGGCTGCTGTGGGCCACCACAGGGCCGAACGGCTGTGACTGCAGCCCGGAGAACAGCCCGCCCGCCTTCGCCTTGGAGGCATGGGCGCTCGCCGTCGTCCCGAGGATCCCCTCGCTCTGGCATTCGGCCTTCGTCGGCGGTTTCAGCAGGCCGACGAGCAGGTTCACGGTGGGGTTTGCTTCCGAGGCGCCTTTCAGGATCGGCAGGATTTCGCAGTTGAAGTAGAGCAGGCTGCGTCCCAGCGGGCCGTGCGCGTCGGAGGTGCTGACGACGCTGTTGAGGTCGTGGTTGGCCCACGGCACGAAGAACAGGAAGCCGCCCCTGCTCGGGCCGGGGTTGTAGGCGAGCTCGTTGAAGAATTCGTTGAGCACCGAGAAGCTCGTCGCGAGCTGCGGGAAGGCTTCGGCGAGGTCCTTGGTGGACGGCTTGAGCTGGTTGACCACGGGCAGGATTTCCACCGCGTAGGGCCGGAGCTGGTTCTTGATGATCGGCGTCGTTTCCTTGGCGAGCTTCGCGGTCGCTTCGTTGGCGGGAGCGAGCGCTTTTGCGAACGGCTGCAGCTCGTGCAGCGTCGGCCCGAGCACGTTCGCGGCGACCGCCAGCTTGTCGAGGTTCACGCCCGTCTTGTGCAGCGCGGTGGGCAGCAGGTGAAGCGTCTTCTGCAGGTTCTGTTCCTCTTCGGCGAACGTCGCGAACACCGCGTTGGAGGCATCGACGAGCTGGGCCAGCTGCTGGTCCTTGCCGCCGAGCGCTTCCATCAGCAGGCTGAAGTTGTGGATCGAGCGCGCGATGTTGGCGTGGCGGAGCTGGAGTTCGCGGGTGATCTCTTCGCCGTAGCGCGCGGTCGGGTCGAAGCGCTTGAGCACCGCCGAGAACGACCGCGAGTTGCCGCTGAAGCCCTGCGCCGCGCCGGCCAGCAGCAGCTGCAGGTAGGAGCGCGTTTCGGCATCGAGGCCGGCGAGGAATTCGTCGAAGTCGACGTTCGCCGCGGTCTGCTGCTGCGGGATCAGTTCCCCGCTGTGCAGCCGTCCGGCGGCGGGCGTGCCGGGATTGACCTCCACGGTGATGTCCTGCAGCTGCGTCTTCGGTCGCAGCAGGAGCGTGGCGTTGTGGTAGAAGCGCGCGTACTTCGGGACGACGTTCATGGTCACGATCGCCACGCCGTCGTGCAGGTTGACGGTGGCGATTTCCCCGACCTTCGCACCGGCGATCGTGACCGCCTGTCCCTGCCCCGGGGTGACCGCCTGGGCCGTCTGGAATTCGGCCTTGAGCTCGAAGTAGTTGCGGCCGAGGACGGGCACCCAGCCGGGAAGCTTGAGGTTCTCGTGGGCGAGGATGTAGCCGCCGACGGCCGCTGCGATCACGACCATCGAGACGACGGCGATGAAGGCCGAGCGGTAGCGCTCGATCTGGTCGCGGACGCTCAGGCCGCCTTCGTGCGCGGCCTGGCTCTCGGCCGGGTCGATCCCGCCGGCGCCGTTGCCCGCGCCGTTCGTGCGCGGAGGTTCGGTCGCGCTCATTCGGTGCCGTCCGCGGGGCCCTGCGAGAGCGGGCCGTTGAAGTTGGGCAGGGTCTGCTTGTAGCAGGGCACCAGCGGCTGGTAGGGCGGCTCTTCGGCGGGGAACGCCGGACGCGTGCCGAGCGGGCTGAACGGCGAGCGTCCCAGCAGCCGCTGGCCGGGCCTGACTTTCGCGCCGGTGACCTGCACCGGCCGCGAGCGCAGCGTCTGCCCGCTGTTGCCGACGAGGAACTTGTCGACCGTGCCGTTGCCGTCGAAGCTCTGGCCGATGCCCGAAAGGCCGACGAGCGAGTACCAGAATTCCTTGTAGTTTTCGACGCCGGTGGTGCTGGATCCGTCCTGCAGCTTGGTGTTGCCGGCGGGGTAGATGAGTTTGGTGAGGCATTTGTTGAACAGGTCGGTCTGCTGGTAGAGCGGGATCTGTTCGGCCTCGAGCTTGGCGAGCGTGGGGACCGATTCCTCGAGCCCCTGGGCCACTCCGCCGAGCTCGCTCGGCGCCAGCGATGCCTGAACCTGCGCGATCCAGGGCAGCGTCGCGGTGACCGTCGAGGGCGTCAGGCGTACCCCGGGGATGATGGCGTGCGCGAATTCACGCGTGGGCTGGAAGGAGGCATCCAGGGCCGCCAGCCCGCGGTCGATGCTCTTGAGCGCGCTCGGCAGCTCGGCGACCGTCGCGCGCAGCGGCACCGCCTGTGCGGCGAAGGCCGCGAAGAACGTGTTGAAGTTCCCGATCAGTTCGCCAAGCTGCTGCTCGTGGACGTTCAGCGCGGCGGTGACCTTGCCGATCCCGGCGATCAGTTTCGAGAGATCGTGCGGCCGGGTACCGGTCGTCGCCTGGTTGACGATCGCGCCGCCGCGCAGCGAGGCCGGCCCGCGCTTGTAGGCTTTGTTGAGGCCCTGCGCGCCGTTGACGCCGCGCACTTCGGGTTCCTGTTCGGCGTCTTCGGCGGGCGTCGGCAGGCGCGTGAGCCCGGAGCCGTATTCGATCAGGAACTCCTGCAGGTTGGCGCGCGTGTCGCTGTTGAGCGCGTCGAGCACCTGGTCGAGCTGGACCGGCGTGGCGGTGTGCGTGACCGGGATCGTGCCCCCCGAGGAGAACGTCGGCGCCGACGGGCTGCCGGGTTGCAGTTCGATGAACCAGTTGCCTTCGAGGAAGATGCGCGGCCGCAGCTTGGCCGTCGCATCGGTGTGGATCGGCAGGCCGACGTTGTTGATTTCCATCGTCACCACGCCGTAGTTGCCCTCGCGCTTGATCGAGCTGACCTGCCCGACGTTGACCCCGGCGATGCGCACCGGCGACTTGGAGTGAACGTTGAGTGCGTTGGTGAAAACCGCGTTGAGGCGGAAGCCGTGTTTGAACGGGATGTGCTTGTTGAAGCTGAAGTAGGCCACGAGCAGGAGCAGAACGACCACCAGGATCCCCGTGCGCACGGGCCGTGAGCGCTGCAGCTCCTGGACGGGCAGGTCGTCGCGGCGGCGCCAGAAGCGGACCTTGCTCATTTGCTCTTCCCCGTGGAGATCCCGAGCGCCTTGAGCGTCGAGCTCGGGTACGTTTCGCCGAACAGGTTCTGGCTGCGGGTGGTGAATTCGCGGTTCTTCAGAACCGAGGCGGCGGGCACGTTGCCGATGACGGTCTTGCCCTTGATGTACACCTCGTTGCCGGCTTCGCAGACCTGCGGCTGACCGGGGGCGGAGACGAACGGGTAGGGGTTCACGTGCACGTGGTTGTTTTCGATGATCGTGCTGCTGTGGAAGGCGTGGTCGACCGACGGGCCGTTGGCCGGCGCGGAGGACGGGAAGCCCTCGTTGTTGGGGCCGTTCGGCGAGAGCACGAAGCCCGCTCGCGCCACGCTGCCGACGCCGACGTTCTCCGCCTCGAGGCTCGCGACGTTGCGGAAGGCGAGCGTGAAGTAGTTGCACTGGGCCTGCACCGGGGCGATCCCGGCGAGCAGCGGGTTGCCGATCGTGAGCGTCTGCGTGAAGTCTTCGAGCGCCAGGTTGACGATCGGGTTCTGCCCGAATGTCTCCAGGGCCACGGCGGACTTGGCCAGCTGGGTGTTGAGCGACGTGGCGGCTCTGAGGTTGACCGCGCCCACCTTGAATGCGTGCCCGAGTTCGGGGGCGACCGTCACGAGGTCGGCTGCGCTCGGGCGAAGCAGGCGCATGAACTCGGTCGAATTTTCGATCAGCTTCGCCTGGTGGGGCAGCGAGTAGATCGCCTGTTCAAGCGATGCCGGTCCGCCGGCGGTCGCCGCTTCGAGGTAACGCGCGACGCTCGCGAAGGCCGTGAAGAACGTGTCGAGATACACGTAGTAGTTGGCCTGCTGTTCGGCAACCGGCGCGCTCTGGCCGGCGACGCGCTCGAGCGCGATCCACAGCCCGCGCAGGTCGGTCTGGGGCGAGGCGAGGTTGTGCAGCACGGGCACCGCATTGGTGACGAGCGGGCGGAATTCGGCGATCGTGTTGTTCAGGCCGGCCCCGCGCGCGGCGAGACCGTCGCCGAAGTTGTTCGTGTTTATCTTGATCGCTTCACGCGTCGGCTTGTCGAACATGTTGAAGAGTTCGTCGATGTCCACCGGTTCGCTGGTCTGGCTCACAGGGATCGTCTTGCCGGCGCTCAGCGTGCGGTGCGAGCTGCCCTTCTCGAGTTCGAGGTACTTCAGGCCCACGGCGGATACCGACTGCACGATCGCCCTGGTGTCGGCCGGCAGCGGTTGCACTTTCTTTTCGAGCTGGAGTTCGGCGACCGCCGTGATCGCACCGGTGCGCGGGTTCTGCTTCGGTGTGAGGCCTGTGACGATGCCCACGCGCGTGCCCGCGATCCTCACCTGGTTGGACTTGAGCAGGCCGGAGGCCTCGGGCAGTTCCACCTTGATGTCGTAGGTCGGCACGAACGGAAGGCCGTTGTCGGCGTTGTAGGAGAGGAACACCGCGACGACGACGATCAGCGTCGTCACGGCGCCGATCAGCAGCGGGCTGCCGGCGAGCGAGTTGCGGCGGCGCCTGTTCATCAGGGCGTCTCCGATGGGTCGCACGTCAGCTGTTCACCGTCGGTGAAGGGCGAGGAGCCGTCCGCGGCGGGCTGGGTGGCCGCGCCCGGGCAGCGGCGCAGCTGACCCGATTTGAGGTTTTCGAGCGCCTGCGTCGGAGTGGTTGGCGTCAGCGTGTTGTTGGAGCCGAGCGCGAAGTCGGGGAGGATCGGGGTGACGCGAGCGTAGTGGCCGTTGGCGTCGTAGTAGGCGCCGGCCTGTCCGAAGGTGCGCAGGGTGCCCGCGAGATCGGGGGCATAGGGCCCGAAGAAGGCGGTGATCGGCACCGATTCCTGCAGCGCGGTGACGCTGGCCGGCGCCGCCGAGGAGAGCGTCTTGGCGAGTTCGGGCAGCGACAGGGCGAGATCGGTGAGGTCGTTGTTGGGGCCGGGGCGGCTGAACGACAGGCTGAGGTTGTGCAGGACCGGCGTGGCGGTGACGAGCAGCGGACGCAGCTTCGAGAACAGCAGCGTGAGCGGCTTGCTGGTGGGCTTGGACGCCACGACCAGTTCTTCGAGCGCGTCGAAGGTCGCGGGCAGTTCGGCGAAGGTCTGGTTGCCCTGGCGCAGTGTGATCGGGAGCTGTTTGAGACCGGCCGCGAGCTGTTCCTGCTCGGAGCCGATCGCCGTGAACGTGGTGTTTGCGTTTTCGATCAGGTCGGCGAGCTGTTCATGGCGCGCGCCGATCGTGGTGACCGCCTTGGCCGTTTCGACGAGGAAGCTCGTCAGCACCGGCTGTTCGCGCACGAGCTCGGAGAACAGGTGGTTGGTGGCGCTCAGGAACGGCGCGAAGTATTCAACCGATTCGCCGAGCTGCTTGCCGGCGCCTTCGTACTGTTCGGCGTTGCCCTGGATGAACTCGGCCAGGCCTCTCCGCGTGCGCGGGTTGAGCGTGTTGAACAGCTGATCGAGGTCGACGACTTCGCGGGTGGCGCTCGCGGGCAGCGTTGCCCCGTTGCTGAGCGCGGGGTTGTTGTTGGGCCCGGGCGTGAGCAGGATGTAGCGGTTGGCCACGCTCGACAGCGACGGCACCCTGACCTGCGCGATCGTCCCCTGGTGCAGCGGCGTGAGCGACGAGTCCACGTGGATCGTGACTTCCGCCTTGAAGTCCTTCCTGAGCACGATGTTGGTGACGCTGCCGACCGGCACGCCGCCCACCTGCACCTGGTCGCCCCGCACGAGCTGGCCGGCTTCGTTGAACACGAGATGGTAGTCCGCACCGCCGCTTCCGCCGAAGACGATGTAGGCGACGATCAGCACCACCAGGGCGAGCGCGCCGACGGCGATGATCCGGCCGATCCCGGGACGCGAGGCACGCGTGCCGCCCGCCTCGGGCGGGTGGCCCGGGGGCGGCGGCGCGGCGGGCGGGCTGGGAGGGCTAGTGGTCGCCACCGGCTCCCCCTTCTGCGCCGTTGCCGGCCGCGTGCGATTCGTCGGGGATCGCGGCGGCGGAGGGGGCGGCCGCGACCGTCGGGTCCGGGATCTCGCCGAGCCGCGCGACCAGCTTGATCCACTCGCTCGGCGTGAGCGTCGAGGCCGCGCTCGCCGCCCTCGCTGCGCCGGCCGGCGGCGAGTAGTCGACCTCGATCGCGTTCGTCGCCGCGGCGCTGGCGACCGCGCTCGCCGCGCCGCGGTAGCTCAGACGGCTGACGATCCGCAGCGGGCGCGCCGCCCCCTGCAGCATGAGCAGTTTGCGCACGGCGATGTCGGTGATCGATCCCGGGCCCTGGTGCCCGGCGACGGGGATGCCGTTGATGGCGGTGATGTCGATGTTCTCGCTGGCGGCGCGCGCGGGGGCGTAGGCGGCGATCGCCGCCGGCGTGGCGCCGGCGCACCTCAGCCCCGCCACGGTCGGCTTCAGCCCCGAGACCGACATGTACTCGAGCAGTGCGAGAACGCGCTTGTCCACCCTGCCGCTCTGCACGTCCTGGCGCCCGCAGGCGGCGAGCCTGATGCCGGTGTCGTGCAGGACCTGCGGCTCCAGCTGCTGCTTGGACTCGAGCAGCACCTGGCCGACCGTCGGGGAGGTCGCCAGGAACGGGTTCTCGCCCTTGGCCCTGAAGATCGAGCTGTTCTCGAGCGCGACCCAGCCGTCGAGGATCGGCTTGGGGTCGATCAGCGGCGCACCGATTCCGGCAGGTCGGATCTGGAAGAGGATGTGCGGGGCGGTTTCCGTGCCGGCGCCTTCCGTCGCCGCACCGACGTGGCCGAGCACGGTGCCGGCGATCACCTCCACCCCCGTGTGCAGCGGATGCAGGAAGACTTCGTCGGCGCCGGACCGGAACGAGCGCACCTGCGCCGCGGGCTGGGACGCGGGAGCGGGCGCCGGGGCCGGTGCAGCCGTCGTCGTCGTCTGCCGACCTGGGGGACCGATTCCAGAGTTGCGGCCGCTCCGAGCGCGAGGCCGGAGACGGTGGCGCCTTCGGAGATCGGGGAGCGCGGCTGCGCGCCCGCCGTGGCCGGGCCGCCCGGCGCCGGTTCGCGTGAGCCCGAGCTGCGCGAGATGCGCGAGCTGACGGTCGAGTCGAGGTGCGGCTCGAGTACCGGGTAGAGGGAGGCGATGTCGCCGAGACGGGCATAGGTGTAGCGGTTGCCGAACGCGTCCCGCAGGACGATGAAGTGACCGAGCGCCGGCGATTCGCCGATCTGCACGATTTCACCGTCCTGCACGGCGATCACGGGAGACCCGGCGGCGGCGTAGATCGTGGTGCCGACGATCGGCGCCCCCGGGGTCGAGCCGGAGGCGGGCGCCGTGGCGAACCCGTCGCTGTAGTGCGCCGCGGCGTGGACGGGGAAGCGGGCCTCGGTCAGGCCGGTGATCGCGCCGAGGAGTTCCGAGGGCGTTCCGCCCAGCAGCTGCGCGCGCAGCATCACCGAGGCCACGTAGGCCTGGGAGTGGTTGTAGGAGTAGATCGCGGCCCGGATGTTCGTTTCGCCACCGGCTGCGCGCAGGTACCTGGCGGCGGCGAAGATCGCGTCGGCGGGGTTGTACGGATCCCTCACGCCGTCGCCGTTGGCGTCGACGCCGTACTGCGCCCACTCGGCCGGCAGGAACTGCATCCACCCCTCCGCCCCGGCGCTGGAGACGCTGAGATCGCGGCCGTAGTCGGTCTCGACCTCGTTGATCGCGGCGAGCACCTGCCACGGGACGCCGTAGGCCGTTCCGGCGGCCTGGAAGATCGGCAGCAGGAACGGCGGGATCTGGAAGCTTTCGATGAAGAACTCCGGCACGCCCGTGAGCGAGGACTGCAGCGCCGACGGCAGCGACGGCGTCAGCCCCGAGGGCAGCGGGGCCGGCCGCTCGGCGCGCGGAGCCGAGCCGGTGCCTTCGCCTTCGCCCGCGCCCCCGTTCTTGGTGGGAGCGCCCGCTTGGGCTTGGTTGTTTGCGCGGTTGGCGTGCGAGACGCGGGGGCCGCCGGAGGTGGCGCCCTGCGGCAGCTGCTGCGCCACCTTCGGCGCAGCGGCCGCTTCGGAGCCTGCCGGCGCCGTTTCCGTCTGCGGCGCCTGGGGAGCGGCGGCAGGAGCCGGCGCTTCGGGCGCGGGCGCCGGCGTCGTGGTCTCGGTCTGCGGCCCGGCCGGAGCGGCGGGCGGTTCCGCGGCGACGCTCGACGCCGGGAGCGCCAGCGCGACCGCCGCGAGGGCGATCAGGAGATGACGGATCGATGTGGGTCGCGGGGTCATCTCGTCGCGCTCAGTTCCCGAGTAGGTAGTTGAGGAGCATCCCGCCGGCTTCGTTGCCTTCGCTGGAGGGCGAGTAGTAGGTGGTCCCCGCGGTCGAGCCTCCGACCGGCTGGGATGTCGCCGTGCTGCCGCCCTGGGCGGCGCTCGGAGCGCCGCCCTCGAGTTCGGCGGGGGTCGGCGTGGGGCCGGGGTACTCGGCGAAGGCCTGGGCCGGCGTGGCGCCTTTGATGACGGCCAGCGTGCGGTCCATCACGAGGCTCGTGGTGCTCGGGCTGCTCACCGACGCGGTGCTCGCCGAGAGCCCGGCGTTGGGGCTGCCGGAGTTGCCGAGTTTGCGGTTGCAGGCCGCCGCCGGTTCGACCGCGTAGGTGAGGCACGCGGTGCCCACGCCCTCGGTGCGCAGGAAGTGGCCGAGCGCGTCGTAGCCGTTGGCCGCGCCCGCGCCGAGGAAGATGAAGTCGAGCAGGCGCTCGAGCCCGCCTGTGTTGCGGAAGCTGCCGAACAGCTGGGCGAGGTTGCTCGAGAACGGCTTGGCCGCACCGCCGAGCGCTTCCAGGCGCTTGAGCAGCGGCAGCGTCCCCACGAGCGCCGGCCCGGAGACCTTCGAGGTCTGCCCCAGGCTCTTGAAGTAGACGGTCGAGCTGCTCGAGAAGGCAGGCAGGGTGGTGAATGCCTCGTTGAGCCCCGGCGCGGCCTTTTTGAGGTCCGTGAAGACCGGGGTGGTCTGGTCGGCGAAGCGGCCGAGACGTTCCATCGCCGGGCCGAGCTGTTCGAGGAAGGAGGGGAACAGTTCGAGGTTGCGTTTCAGCGCAGCGCGCTGTGCGGCCGACGCCTGGGCGACCGTGTTGCTCTGCACGATGAAGTCGGCGACGTGTTCGCGCACACGCGCCAGCGGCGCGAGGGCTTTGTCGGAGTCGACCGCGAGTTCGGACAGGACGTGGTTCTCGCTGGCCAGGATGCTGAGCACCTTGTCGAGTTCCTGCAGGGCCGGATCGGCGCGCCTGATCACCGCGTTGAGATCGCTGCCGCGGTCCGCGAGCCCCGCCCCGAGTTCGTTGAGGATGATCGTCAGGCGCTCCCGTTCGGGCAGGCGGTCGATGTCCCCGAGCAGGTCGACGTCGACCGGGCTGTGGGTGTTGGTGACGGGGAGCAGATACTGGCCCGAGCCTTCCCGCCCGCCGGGGATCTTGTGCAGCGGCGGCGGCAGCGGCGTGCCTTCCACACGCGGCTGGGTGGGCAGGCAGTCGACGTACTTCTCGCCGATCAGCGCCTGGGGCCGGATCGTGCAGCTGGCGTCCGAGCGGAAGTCCTGGAAGCCGGGGTTTTCGATGTCGAGCACGACGGCGGCCTGGGCCAGCGGCGTGGGGGTGACCGATTCGACGGTGCCGACCTTGACCCCGCCGATCTTCACGACCTCGCCGGCGATCACGTTGCCGGCGTCGTCGAAGATCGCGCGGACCGTGTAGGACTTGTTGGTGCCGCCGGCCGAGACCGAGAGCAGGACCACGCCGAGCAGCAGGACGAGGGCGGCTGCGCCGGCCACGCCGGCTGCCCCTCTCCTCCACCCCATGGTCTCCGTCCTCACCCGATTCCCCGATCCTTCCTTGCCGTTCACAACGAGGCGGGCGACCCCACCATCCGGTGAGGTCGCCCGTCCTACTCTGCTCTGGAAGGAGCTTACGCTACGCCCCTACGGGGCGCTCGCGCTCCTGCGATCGACTACTTCCGCGGGCAGGGCGCTTTGTAGAGGGAGGTGACGGTCTGGACCGGGAAGCCGTCCTCGGCTTCGAAGGTCAGTTCGGTCTTGACGGGGAAGCCGCCTTTGGGGCACTTCTTGGGCATCGTGCCGTAGTAGTAGGTCTTGCCGCCCTTCTTGTAGGCCGAGCCCGCCTTGACCTTGATCGATGTCACGGATGCGTCCGGTGCGCCCGGGAGCGATTCCACGAGCGGCACGACGGTCGTGAGCTCGTTGCTGTAGAGCCCGCTCGAGGGGATGTACTTGCCCTTGGAGAGGATTTCCAGCGACACCGGGCTGTGGCCGGAGGTGTAGAACTCCAGGCCGCCGCCGGGGGCGTAGAACGATTCGATCGTGGTTTTCTCTTTCACGCCTTCGCCGCCGATGAACACGACGCCGACGGCTTCGCCGACCGGCCCGGCAGCCGAGCCTTTGGGGCACGAGGCGGGACCCGCTCCGGCGGGTTCGAGGTTCGACGGGTTGCAGATGGGGAAGCCCGAGGGGTGCAGCTTCGAGCCGGCGGGCAGGTAGAAGTTCACGCCGATCAGCGGCGGCGGGAAGCCCGCGTATTCGGTCCCGGAGATCGTGTATTCGGCTTCCACGGCGGCCCCGGCGCCAAGGATGTTCCCCGTGTGGGGGAAGCCTTTGATCGGAACCGCGATGGCTTTGAAGGTGACGGTCGGTGCCGCCGATGCCACCCCGGTCAGCGCCACGAGCGCAAGACCGACGACGGCAAGACAGGTGGATGCTCTGCGCATCAGTTCTCTCTCCTCTGTTGATGGACAGCTCCGCCCTCGATCCGAGTGCTCCGGAGCCATGCCGGTCCGGCGACATCGAGATCCCCGGGAGGTCCCCCGGGGAACAGTGGCGACTTAGCGCGCACCTTATCCGTCGCGGGCGCGGCGTTCAAGCTGCAACCCGCAGCACCGCCAAGCCGCAAGCCCGAAGCTTCGCCGAGCTACAACCCGGGGCGCAGCCGGCGCACGATCTGCCCGCATCGCCATCGGGCCGCGCTCCGAACCGATCTGCCGGCGGCGCGGGCCCCGACCGCGTCGCGCCCCGGTCGCCCTGGGCGATGACTCAGGCTGAGCCTGAGGGTGAAGGAGGCTCGGCCGAGAGCTCGAGCCTGTCGCCGGAGAAGCGGACGCCGATCGGCTCCAGCAGCACCTGCCGCGGCCCCTCCTCCACGCGCCCCGCGACGAAGGCCTCGAGCCCGAGACCCGCGGCCACGCCGACGACCTTCCGCCCGACACCTGCCGGGCAGTAGAGGGCGTAGCCGGCACCCATGTTGAACGTGGAGTAGGCGGCGTCCGGGGCCAGCCCCGCGGCCTCGACCAGGAACGAGAGCACCGCCGGGACCGCCGGCAGGGACTCCAGGCGGTAGGTCAGCGGCCGCGGCGGGCGCATCAGCTTGAGCAGCCCGTGACCGGTCACGTGGCTGATGTAGGTGAGCTCCACCCCCGCCCCGATCAGCGCCGCGAGGAGCGCCACGTACATGACCGACGGATCGAGCAGCGCCTCCCCGAACGTGCGGCCGTCGGGCAGTCGCGTGGCGTAGCCCTCGGCCAGCCCGCCGGCCACCAGGCGCGCGAGCGAGGCGCCGTTGGCGTGCAGGCCGCTGGAGGCGACGAGCACGATCTCATCACCGGGGCCCAGCCGCTCGCCGAGGATCGCAGTGCGTCCCGACGGCACCGCGCCCACGGCGGCGCCCGCGAGCTCGATCTCGCGCTCGTCGAGGAGCCCCGGCAGCGAGGGCGACTCCCCCCCGCCCCAGGTGCAGCCGGCGTCCGCGCACGCCCGGCGCCAGCCCTCCAGCAGCGCCTCGGCCCGCTCGGACTGCAGATACCACTCCGAGGCGCCGGTGGCGAAGTACGCGTTGACGACCAGCGGCAGCGCGCCGACGCAGCAGAGATCGTTGAGGATCGCCGCAACCGTGTCGTAGGCGACATCGTCGAAGCGGTTGATCCCCTGCTCCTCGAGCACGCTGCGGGCGATGACCGACTTCGTGCCGAGCCCCTCGACCACGAACGCGAAGCTCTGCTCGCCGAGCTCGAACACGAACGCCGGCTCCCCGCGCGAGGCATCGACCGCGCGCCCGCCCCTGGCGGCCAGCAGCGGAGAGGTCGAGAGGGCCTTGGCGATCGCCAAGCGCTTGCCGGCGTCGAGTGCGTCGTAGTCCACACCTGCCGCGCGGTAGCTGACGTCTCGCTCGCTCATCGGCGATGATCCTAGGCACATTGTCCGCACCGAGGAGGACCGATGGACTTCGAGCCGAGCCCGCGCTGTTCTGATTTCAAGGAGCGCCTGACCGCTTTCATGGACGAGCACATCTACCCCTCGGAGGCCATCTACGAGGAAGAGATGCTCGACTCGGGCAACCCGCATCATCAGCCTGCGGTCATGGAGGAACTGAAGATTCGCGCGCGCGAGGCGGGGCTGTGGAACATGTTCCTGCCGGACGAGGAGTACGGGGCCGGGCTGTCCAACACCGACTACGCGCCGCTGGCCGAGATCCTCGGACGCTCGCCGATCGCCTCCGAGGCGTGCAACTGCTCGGCGCCGGACACCGGCAACATGGAGGTGCTCCACCAGTTCGGCACGCCCGAGCAGAAGGACGCGTGGCTGCGTCCGCTGCTCGAGGGCGAGATCCGGTCGGCCTTCGGCATGACCGAGCCGGACGTGGCCAGCTCGGATGCGACCAACATCGCGCTGCGCATCGAGCGCGACGGCGAGGACTACGTGCTCAACGGCCGCAAGTGGTGGACCTCCAACGCCCTGCACCCGCACTGCCGGATCATGATCGTGATGGGCAAGACCCAGCCCGAGGGCCCTGTTCACAAGCAGCAGAGCCAGATCCTGGTGCCGATCGGCACCCCCGGCGTGACGATCCTGCGCAACCTCTCGGTGTTCGGCTACCAGGACCAGGAGGGTCACGCGGAAGTCGATTTCGCCGACGTGCGCGTTCCCGCCTCGAACCTGATCGCGAGCGAGGGCGACGGCTTCATGATCGCCCAGGCGCGCCTCGGTCCGGGGCGGATCCACCACTGCATGCGCGCGCTCGGCGCGGCCGAGCGGGCACTCGAGGCGATGTGCGCGCGGGCGGTCTCGCGCGTCACCTTCGGCCAGCCGCTGGCCGCGCGCGGGAACGTTCAGGACTGGATCGCCGAGTCACGCATCGAAATCGAGATGGCGCGCCTGCTCACGCTGAAGGCGGCGTGGCTGATGGACACGGTCGGCAACCGCCACGCACGCACCGAGATCTCGGCGATCAAGGTGGCCGCGCCGAACGTGGCCCTGAAGGTCCTCGACCGCGCCATTCAGGTGTTTGGCGGTGGCGGCGTCTCCGACGACTTCGCGCTGGCCTCGACCTACGCCCACCTGCGCACGCTGCGGCTGGCAGACGGCCCCGACGAGGTGCACAAGCTCTCGATCGCGCGCCGCGAGCTGGCCCCCTACATGCCCCGCGCGGAGTAGCCGCCGGGCCCGGCTGCCCGCCGCCCGCGGGCCGCGGCGCGGCCGGTCGGATCCCGCCCGCCGCGAATAGCGCACCTCGATGACGGGTAGCTGAACGGCGCGATGGACCGCGCGCATCGGGTTCCGGCCCGCGCTGCACGCGCTGCTCGCACCCGCCACCTCCCTGCCGGTGACCTTCGGCGGCTGAGCGAATGCCCCGACCCCGCCCCGGCTCGGACGGCAGCCGATGTCGCGCCGTGACGGCTCGGGCTCGGGCGCGCGGCCGGCGTCGCGCCCCGGAGCCGGGCGGGTGCTCTAGGTTCCCGGGAATGCACGACGCTCCCTCCCGGCTGAGCTTTCGCGAGCGCGAGCCGGCGGGCGAGCCGGATGGCATGCTGATCCTGCACCACGGGCGCGGAGCCGACGAGCACGACCTGCTCGCGCTGGCCGAGGTGCTCGACCCCCGGCATCGCCTGCACGTGCTCACACCGCGAGCCCCGCTCACGCTCGCCGGATCGCCCGGGTACCACTGGTACCTGGTGCCCCGTGTCGGCACGCCCGACCCCGACACGTTCGACTCAGCTTGGGAGAGCCTCGCCGCGTTCCACGATCAGGCGTGGGAGCGCACTGGAATCGACCCGGCGCGGACCGTCCTCGGGGGCTTCTCGATGGGCAGCGTGATGAGCTACGCGCTCGGGCTCGACGGCCGCCGCCCGCGTCCCGCGGGCCTCCTCGCCTTCTCGGGCTTCCTACCGACCGTCGCGGACTGGACCCCGGACCTGCCGGGTCGCCGCGGCCTGCCCGTCCTGATCGCGCATGGCCGCCTCGACCAGGTGATCGACGTACGCTTCGCCCGCGATGCCCAGGAGCGACTCACGGCCGGCGGGCTCGCCGTCGAGTACCACGAGTCCGACGCCGGGCACCACATCGACCCTCGCGAGCTGCCCGCCGCATCGGCCTGGCTGGAGCGGACCCTCCCGGCCGCCACGCCCGCCCGCGCCTGAGCCCGCGGCGCAGCCATGGACGAGGGACACGGCCCGGCGCAGCCCTGAGCGCCCGGCACGGCCCGGCGCAGCCCTGAGCGCCCGGCGCGGCGGGCGCAGCCGGGACGGGAAGCGCATAAGGTTCAGCGAGGGAAACGTCGAGGAGGAAGATCGGAGATGGGGCGCCGTGGCCGGGGGTGATCAGGGAACGACGGGACGCAGCCTCGAGGTCATCATCGTGGGTGCGGGGTTCGGCGGGATCGCGGCGGCGATCGAGCTGCGGCGGGCGGGCATCGAGGACGTGCGGATCCTCGAGAAGGCCCCCGAGCTGGGCGGTACCTGGTTTCACAACAGCTATCCCGGCGCCGCCTGCGACGTCCCGAGCCACCTCTACTCGTTCTCCTTCGCCCAGCGCACCGACTGGTCGAGACTGTGCTCGCCACAGGCTGAGATCCACGAGTACCTGCGTGCGGTCGCCCGCGAGCACGACGTGGACCGCCTGGTGGAGACGGGCGTGACGGTCACGTCGTGCAGCTGGGACGAGGACCGCTGCCGCTGGGTCCTCGCGAGCGCGGAGGGCGGCGGCTATGAGGCCGATGCGCTGATCCTCGCCACGGGGCAGCTGCATCAGCCGTCGATGCCGGCGATCGAGGGCAGCGAGACGTTCTCGGGCCACAGCTTCCACTCGGCCGAATGGGACCACGGCTACCGCCTCGCCGGCAGGCGCGTGGCCGTCGTCGGCACCGGCGCGAGCGCGGTCCAGTTCGTCCCGGAGATCGCTCCCCTGACGCGTCGTCTGACGCTCTTCCAGAGGACGGGCAACTGGTTCCTGCCGCGGCGCAACCGTCGCTATCCCGCGCCCTATAGGGCCGCGATCGAACGGATCCCCGGCCTGCAGGAGTTCAGGCGGCGGTTCATGTTCGAGTACGGCGAGTCGCTGACGCTGGCGATCCGCCATCCGCGCACGGTCGGGCGCCTGGGGGCGGCCCGCTCGGCGGCGTTCATGCGCCATCAGCTGAAGGACCCCGAGATCCGTCGCAAGGCCTGGCCCGACTACACCTTCGGCTGCAAGCGGATCCTCTTCAGCTCCTACTTCCTGCCCGCGCTGCAGCGGCCCAACGTAGGGCTCGTCACCGATCAGATCGCGCGCGTCACGCCCGAGGGGCCCGTGACCGCTGACGGTGTCACGCACGCGGTCGACTGCATCATCTGGGCGACCGGATTCAAGACCAACGACTTCATGTTCCCGATGGAGATCACCGGGGGTGAAGGACGCAGCCTGCGCGAGCGGTGGGCCGCGGGCGCGCACGCCCACCTGGGAATGTCGGTGCCCGACTTCCCGAACATGTTCATCCTGTACGGACCCAACACGAACACCTCCGGGGGATCGATCATCTTCTACCTGGAGATGCAGTCGGCCTATGTCAGGCAGGCGCTCGTGGCACTACGGGAGCGCGGCGCGGGGGCGATCGAGGTGCGCGCCGAGGTCGAGGCGGCCAGCGACCGCGCGCTGCAGGCGCGCTTCGCCGGGACGGCCTGGACCGAGTGCGACAGCTGGTACCGCAACGAGCAGGGGCGGGTCATCGCCAACTGGCCCGGCTACATGCGGGAGTACCAGCAGCAGACCAGCCGGCTGGACGCGAGCGAGTTCCGCTTCACGCCGCTCCCCGACCGCGTGGCCCTCACGGGCGCGTAGGGGTCACGTGTACGACTACGTCATCGTGGGTGCCGGTTCGGCCGGCTGCGTGCTGGCCAACCGCCTCTCCGAGGATCCGTCCGTCCGGGTGCTGCTGCTCGAGGCCGGCGGCCGCGACCGCTCCCCGAAGATCAAGATCCCGGCGGCCTTTCCCGAACAGTTCCACACCAAGCTCGACTGGGAGTTCGCGACCGAGCCCGAGCCACATGTCGATGACCGCTCGCTCTACGTTCCGCGCGGCAAGGCACTCGGCGGGAGCAGCTCGATGAACGCGATGCTCTACGTGCGCGGGCGCCCGCTCGACTACGACGGCTGGGAGGCCCAGGGGGCGCCCGGCTGGGGCTACCGCGACGTGCTCCCCTACTTCATCAAGTCCGAGGACAACGTCCGGGGCCCGTCGGAGTACCACGGTGTCGGCGGGCCGCTGCGGGTCTCCGAGCAGCGCTCCCCACGCCCGCTCAACCGGCGCCTGCTCCAGGCCAGCGAGGACGCCGGCATCCCACGGATCATGGACTACAACGGCCCCGAGCAGGACGGCGTCTCCGTCTTCCAGGTCACCCAGCGCAACGGCCGGCGGTTCAGCGCAGCCGACGCCTACCTGCGTCCGGCGCTGACGCGCCCCAACCTCGAGGTGCGGATGAACGTGATGGTGCTGGGGGTGGAGCTCGAGGGCGACCGCGCCGTGGGGGTACGGCTGGCGCGGGGGCGAGGGGCCGCGGAGGTGGTGCGCGCCGAGCGCGAGGTGCTGCTGTCCGCCGGGGCGATCGGCTCGCCTCAGCTGCTGCTGCTCTCGGGGGTCGGCCCCGCGGAGGAGCTGCGCGCCGTCGGCGTGCAGGCGCATCACGATCTGCGCGGGGTCGGGCGCAACCTGCAGGACCATCCGTTCGTGACGATGCTGTGGGAAGTGTCCGACACGAACACGCTCTACGGGGCGGACAAGCCGCGGCCGCTGGCGGAGTGGGTCCTGCGGAGGTCCGGCCCCCTCACCTCGACGATCGCCGAGGTCGTCGCCTTCACCCGCACGCGTGGCGGCCTGCCCGCCGCCGACATCCAGTTCCACATGGGAGCCGCCTACTTCGAAGACCACGGCGCCGAGGAATACGACGGCCACTGCATGGTGATCGCGCCGGTGCTCGTCTCGCCGCGGGCCCGCGGGCAGGTGTGGCTGCGCTCTGCCGACGCGACGGCCAAGCCGCGGATCCTCACGAACACCCTGTCGCCGCCTGAGGACGTCGAGTCGCTTCTCAGCGGCATGGCGCTCGCACGCGAGATCGCCGCCCAGGGGCCGCTGCGGGAGATCGTGGTCAAGGAGCTCAAGCCCGGGCCGGAGAACGTCGACCGCGAGCAGCTCGAAGCCGACCTGCGCAGGCGCCTGATGCTGATCTACCACCCGGTCGGGACCGCGCGCATGAGCGACACGCACGAGGATGCGGTGGTCGACTCCAAGCTGCGCGTCCACGGCCTTCGCGGTCTGCGCGTGATCGACGCATCGATCATGCCGACGATCGTGGGCGGCAACACCAACGCACCCACGATCATGATCGCCGAGCGCGGCGCGGACCTGATCAGGGCCGGGGCGTGAGCATCTCGATCAACTGCCACCGCGAGGGCGGCGGCGAGCCGGTGGTCCTGCTGCACGGGGTCGGGCATCACTGGCAGGCGTGGCGCCCGGTGATCGACCTGCTCGCCGGCGAGTTCGACCTGCTGGCCTGCGACTCGCCGGGCTTCGGCAGCTCCGCGCCCCTGCCATCCGGCATCGAGCCGACGATCCAGGCCTACGCGGACGCCTTCGAGTGGTTCTTCGCGGAGCTCGGCCTCGAACGTCCCCACGTCGCCGGAAACTCGATGGGCGGCGCGATCGCCCTCGAGCTCGCGCGCAGGCGCGCCGTGGGCTCGGCCTGCGCCTTCTCGCCTGCGGGCTTCTGGACGGCGGCGGAGCTGCGCTTCTGCCAGCTCTCGCTGCGCGCGCTGGCGGACACGCCCGAAACACTGCGGCCGACCGTGCTGTCGCTGTCGCGGTCGCGGCTGGGGCGCGTGGCGCTGTTCTCCCAGACGTTCGGCTTCCCCGCGAAGCTGCCCGCCGAGGAGGCCGCCGGGACGCTTCGCGACGCGTGGGCCTCGCCGGCGATGGCACGCACGCTGGCGGCGTTCTCCGGATACCGCTTCCAGGATCCGGAGGACCTCCGCCAGGTCCCGGTGACGATCGCCTGGGGGGATCGAGACCGCCTGCTCCCCTACCGCCTGCAGGCGCCGCGGGCACGGCGGATGCTCCCGTGGGCCACCCACGTGACACTAGGGGCGGGGCATGTGCCCTTCTACGACGACCCTCCCGCGGTCGCATCGGTCATCCGCACGCAGGTGCGCGCGGCGATCGGCGAGGGCGCGGCTGCCCACAGCGGAGCGGGCTGAGCGCCCGGCGCGCGGCGCCGGCGGCCGCCGGTCAGCGGCAGCTGCTCGGGGCCGGGACGCCGGCGAAGCGCGCGGCGATCCAGCCCGCGACATCGGGGGCCACGACGATGCCCGCTTCGAGGTCTTCCACGGTCGGGTACACCCGCAGCTCGACCGTCTCCCCCCGGGCGCAGAGCGCCCTCACGAAACCCTCTGTGATCTTGGCCGGAACGATCTTGTCGGCACCGCCCTGGGTGATCAGGATCGGCACCCCGATGGGCGCCGTGCCGGGGGTGTTCTGCTCGGCGATCGTCCGCCACGGCTCGGTCCTCCAGCGGGGCGTGTGCGCGAAGGTCAGGCCGAGCAGCAGTTCGCTCGGAACGGCGGCGAGGATCTGGCGTCCGTAGAGGCAGTAGCCAGCGATCGCGTCGAGGGACGACCGCGCGCTGGGCGCGAGGATCCGGTCGAGGTTCGGGTCCCGGTAGATGCTCTCCCAGGAGCTGAGCGCCATCGCCAGCAGGACCTTGCCGATCGTGGTCTTCGCGTTCACCCTGAAGAGATCCGCCAGGCTCGGGACGGGCGCACCCGCCGCCACCCCCACCAGATGCAGGCCCGGCGCGTAGCCGGGCGCGAGCTGTGCGGTGAACAGAGCGGCCTGTCCGCCGCTGAAGTGGCCCCACGCGGCGAATTCCACTCCCGCGTGCGCGGGCCGCAGCCGGTGGGCGGCACGCACGCTGTCGAGGATGTTCATCGCCTCCACACGCCCGACGAGGTATGGGCTGGGACCCGGCGTGCCGAGTCCCTGGTAGTCGCTCGCGACGACCACGTAACCGTCCGCGATGAACTCGCCGAGCCCTTCGACCACCTGCGCGGCGTCGCCCGACTGCAGCGACGGCGCACAGCTGCTGGCAACCCCGACCGACCCGTGCGCGAATGCGATCACGCGGCGGCCGCGCCGCGGCGGGGGACCTTCGGGGACGACCACCACACCGCTGACGGCCGTCGGACGCCCGTCGTACCCGGTCGACTTGTAGAGGATGCGGTAGGCCTTCGCCCCGGCGTAGTAGTTCGGTATCGGCTGCTGGCGGATGAGCGTCCCGGGCGGCCCCGACGGCAGCCGCGCGGGTACCGCATAGAACGGCCCCGGGTGCGGTGGAGCGGGGTGCTCGAGCGCCAGCACGATCACGAGGCCGATGATCGCGGCGCCCGCGACCCCGAGCAGGAGCCTGACCCGCGGAGAGGACAGTCTCGTCCTCATGCGACCGCCCCGGCGCGCCGGACGGCGCGCGGCCCTCCGCAGCTGCCGCCCGCCGGCTCGCCCCAGCCGCCCCGAGGTAGGATCGCGTTCGACCGGCAGGGCGACCTCATCCGCGCAGACGATATCCGCAGAGGTCCCTGCGAGCCATCGGAGGGGGAGGCCTCATGAGGTACTACGCGGTTGCCGAGCTCGAGATCACCGACCCGGCGTGGGTCCCCGCCTACGTCGCCGAGGTCACCGCGATGGTGGAGCACCGCGGCGGTCGCTATCTGGCCCGCACCGGCCGGGTCGAGAGGATCGAGGGCGAGCGCCCGGCACCGCCGCTGTTCCTGATCATCGAATGGCCCTCGCGCGAGGCGGCGGACGCGTTCTACGAGAGCGAGGAGTACCGCCCCCATCGTGAGGCGCGGATCGCAGGTGCGCGCAACGAGTTCCTCCTGATCGCCGGCGAGGACGTCAACCGCGTGGCGAGCATCCCGGCCTGACCGGCGGGCCTCGCACGGCGCTGCGGTTCCCGCTCAGGGGTCCGCCGCGCCCGCCGCGATCGCGGCCCACGCGGCGTCCGCGATCAGCGCGTGGGCCTCGGCGGAGCCGACGTCGATGCTGCCCGGCGGCGCCTCCAGCACGGTGCGGACCGGCTGGATGATGCAGCCGAAGACGAGCGCCGCGAGCAGCCGGTCGGCGCCGTCGCGAACGATCCCCTGCACGCGCCCCTCGGCGATCACCGCCTCCACCACGCGGATCGGGAACGGGAACTCCGCGGGGAGCGAGTCGATGAACCGGGACTGGTGGGTGACCACGAACGCGAACGCGTCGGGTTCCGCGGCGAAGACCTCCAGCGAGCGCACGGCGATCGCCCGGATGCGGTCGGGAACGCCTCGCGAGCGGTCTTCCGCGATCATCTCCAGCGCTGCCGAGTAACGGCCGATGTGCGTCCGGAACAGCTCCAGCGCCAGCCGCTCCTTGGAGGCGTGATGAGAGTAGAGGGCGGCCTCGCTCACGCCCGCGCGCGCAGCGATGTCGCGCACGCGCGTGCCGTCGTACCCGCGCTCGGCGAAGACGGCCAGGGCCGCCGCGAGAATCTGCGGCTCGCGGCTCGGGCGCGCCATCAGCCGGCGAGCGGCACGCGATCGGCCAGCCTTGTGGCGGAGCCAGGGTCGTGCGAGGGGAGGAACACGGTCGGCTGAAGACGGGCGTGCTCGATGATGCGGCGCATCGAGGCCACGGCCGTGCTCGCCGACATCGAGACGCCGTCGACCTGCAGGTCGAGCAGCTGCTCCTGGGTATATGCGCTGTCACCCGCGAGGATCACGTGATGGTCCTCCTGAACCACTATCACGGCGATGTGTCCGCGCGCGTGGCCGGGCGTCGCGACCGCGACCAGCCGCCCGTCCGCGGTGAGCGAACAGGACTGGGGGAAGGCGCCGAACGGCCCGTCCGAGAGCGCGATCGCCGCGGGCCGCACGCCGAGCCGTCGCAGGCGCCGGGAGCCGCCGCGCAGAGCCTGCGCCGACGCCGCCACAGGCGCGCCAGGCAGGCGCGCCAGGCCGTTGACGTGGTCGCCGTGAACGTGGGTGAGAACCACCCGGCGGAGGTCGCCGGGCCCGATCCCACGGCCGGCCAGCAGCCGATCGATCTCCTGCTCGCGGTCGACCGAGAAACGGGCGATCGGCGCATCGGCGGTGCTGGACAGCTCGCCGCTATCCACGAGGATCGGGCCCTCGGGATGGTCGATCAGCCAGGCGTGGATCGGTGCCTCCTCGGTGAAATTCCTGTCCCAGAGCATGCGCGCCTGGCGCACGGGGGTCATCCCGCGGCCGCGTGTCATCGCCGTCTTTATCCGCACCGTGCCGGTGCTCAGCGCCGTCAACTCCATGCCAGCCCCCTAACTAAATGAATGTTTACTAACTAATCGTAGCACGGCGCTCCTGCGTCTGCTTGTCCAGGCGCGCACGAGCCCCTCATGTGCACCACCGAGATGACCGATGCGTTGGCCAGAACAACGATGAGACCGGCTCCCCCCACCCAGAATCGACCCGCGGCCCCACCCGCGCAGCCCGCAGTCGACAGGCGCGCAGACGTCCCGGCTCCCACGCATCCATGAGCACTCGCGCCAGCACCTCCCCGACCCCTCCCGGCGAGCACGACACCGAGACGGTGGCGCTCGCGGCGGAGGCACTGCTGCGCGAGCACCCCGACGCACAGGTGTGCGCGCTCGCGAGCAACGGCCTGATCGTCCCGGTGCCACGCACCGTGGGCCTGTGGGGACAGGGGCTGATCGAGGGCCGGGCCCTGGTCGACAACGTCGTCGCCGGCGACCGGACCGCGGTCGTGAGACTGTGGCTCGCCGCACAGCAGGACGGGGCCGCCGCCACGCGCGTTCGCCTGCTCAGCACGCCGTCGCGATGGTCGACGCTGCACTTCCTCGATCTGCGCGAGATCCACGGCGTGCTGCTCGGCGTGATCCTCCCCAGCGAGGACGAGGCGACGGAGGACGAGGAGGAGCACGAGCCGCCGGTGGCTGCGCCGCGCTTCTGCACGCTCACCGAGGACGAGGGCGCGCGCGTGATCGACTGCGACCCGGCCTTCACCCAGATGTTCGGCTTCACGCTCGAGGAGATGCACGGCAAGTCCGTCCTCGATCAGATCCACCCCGACGACCAGGGCCGCGCGGTCGAGGGCTGGCTGAGCGTGCTCTCGACCTCGCGCAACCAGCAGACCCGCCTGCGGCGCAAGCGCACCGACGGCAGCTGGATGTGGGTCGACACGACCCTTCACAACTTCCTCAACGAGCCGGGGCGCAACCACGTGCTCGTGGAGATCATCGACATCTCGGCGGAGATGCAGGCGCAGGAGGCCCTCGCCGACCGGGAGGAGCTGCTGCGCCGCCTGACCAACGCGATGCCCGTCGGCCTGCTGCACGTGAACACCAAGCGCAGGGTCCTCTACAGGAACCAGCGCCTGATCGACATCCTGCACGGCTCCTGCCAGCCCGCCGGCGAGGAGGCTGACGGCGAGCTCGCGCAGCCCTCCGAGCAGCAGCCTTCGGTTCACGAGCTCCTGGGCAGCCTCACCGAGGAGGGACTGCAGAGCTTCGACGCTGCGCTGGCCGAGGTCTTCGCTGACGGCGTGGACAAGGACGTCGAGGTCGAGGTGGCGCTCCTCTCCGGAGAGGAACGACGGGCGCTGATGAGCCTGCGCGCACTGTTGCGCGGCAACGGCGAGGTCAACGGCGCGATCATCTGTGTGCTCGATGTGACCGACAGCGCACGCGCCCGGAGCGAGCTCGAGCGGCGAGCGACATTCGACCCCCTGACCGGCTGCCACAACCGCTCCTCGATCCTCGCGGCGCTCGATCGTGAGCTCGCGCGCGAGGGCTCGGCGGGCATCGGCGCCGTGTACGTGGACCTCGACGAGTTCAAGCCCGTCAACGACCGCCTCGGCCACGCGGCCGGCGACGAGCTGCTCGTGCTGGTCGCCGAGCGCCTGCGCCTGGCCAGCCGCGACACGGACCTGATCGGACGCCTCGGGGGCGACGAGTTCCTGGTCGTGCTCCACGACATCCCGGGGCCCGCGGTCGCGATCAGGGTCGCCGAGCGCATCTGCGAGTCGCTGACCGGCGAGTTCGCGCTCTCCTGCGGCACCGTGAGCCTGCGTGGCAGCGTCGGCGTGGCGTGCAGCCACGGCGAGAGCATCGGCTCCGAAGAGCTCGTGCGCCGTGCCGACGGCGCGATGTACGAATCCAAGGCACGGGGCGAGGGTCGCCCCATGCTGGCCCCCCTGCGCTAGCAGCCCGGCGCATCACCCCAGGCGGGAGCCCCCGCGCCGCCGCCGGGGCGGTCGGTCTCTATTCCCCCGGCAGGCGCTCGAGCCCGTCGTCGAGCTCGACCTCGAGCGAGTTCAGCGCGAACGCCACCATGTGGTAGTGGCCCACGAGCATCGCGATCTCGATCAGGCCTCGCTCGTCGTGTGTCTCGCACAGGGCCGCCCACGTGTCCTTCGAGATCTTCGATCCGGCGTGCAGCTCGTCGGCGGCGCGCAGCAGCACGGCGTCGGCGGGCGTCCAGCCCTCGGCGTCCGGGCCCGCGGCCACGCGCAGCACCTCGGCGCGCTCGACGCCGACCGCTTCGGCGATCGCGACGTGCTGTCCCCACTCGTAGGAGGAGCCGCAGTTGAAGCCCGTCCGCAGGATGAGCAGCTCGCGCTCGCGGGCCGTGAGCACGCCGCGCGTGAGCAGGAAGCCGCCGAACGGAAGCCAGGCACGGAACAGGTCTCCGTGACGGGCGAGCGTGGCGAAGATGTTGTTGTCGCCGAGCCGCGACCCGAGGCCGGGCGGCTCGACCTCGAGCATGGGGCGGACGTCGTCCGGCCACTCGGACTCGGGCAGTGGTGGGATGCGTGACACCGATGGGCTCCCCTCGAACCGATGGACTGGGACCGGCAGAGCATATTGGGCCACCTCGCCCGGCCGTCCTCGCGCTCTCGCTCGCGGCGCCTCGCGCTCTCGAGGGGGCCGCCCGGCGCCGTCACGCGCGCCATGGCCACACGCCGGCTACCGCCTGCGGCGGCCGGTTGCTGCTACGGTCCTCACATCAGGTCGGGCATTCGCCCGATGAAGAAGTGCCAGCGGTCGTAGCCCTTGCTCAAAGCAATCTCCGCGTTCGCAGCACGCAAAACGCCGGAGGAACACAATGGCGACAGGTACCGTGAAGTGGTTCAGCGACGACAAGGGCTTCGGGTTCATAACCCCCGATGACCAGTCGAAGGACCTCTTCGTTCATCACAGCGCGATCATCGGTGAGGGCTATCGCTCACTCGCCGAGGGCGCGAAGGTCACCTACGACTCCGAAGCCGGAGACAAGGGACCGAAGGCCATCAACGTCCAGGCCACCTGAGGCCGCTGGCGCGGGGGCGCCGCCAGAGGCGCCCCTGCGCACATCTCCCCGCTCCCGCCCCCGCTCAGGTCCTGAAAGCGACGCTGAGCCCGCCGTCGACCACTAGCGGCTGCCCGGTCACATAGCTGGAGCGGTCGCTGATCAGGAAGCTCGCGCAGTGCGCGACCTCCCACGCCGTCCCCTGACGCCCGGCGGGGATCCGAACCTCCGCCCGTCCCGGGCTCCTGCTGCTCGCGAAGCGCCCCAGCGGCGTGTCGATCAGGCCGGGAACCAGCAGGTTCACGCGAATCCGCGGCGCACCCTCCACCGCGGCGTTGCGGGCGACCGCCTCGAGCGCCGCCTTCGAAGCGGCATAGGCGGGGATCGGCATCGACTCGCGCCCGGCGAGCGAGCCCACGAGCACCACTGACCCGCCGTCCTCGAGGGTGGCGAGCGCGAGCTTGCAGCCGAGGAAGTGCGAGCGGAGGTTGACCGCCATCACGGTGTCCCAATCCTCCACCGTCGTGCCCCTGAACCCGAGCCCGGCGCCGATGCCGAGGTTCATCACGACCCCGTCCAGGCCACCGAGTCCCCCGCGTGCCTCCTCGAAGATGCGTGCGAGGTCGCGCTCCTCGGAGGCGTCCCCGCTCGCGGTGATCGCGGTCCCGCCCTCCCTGCGCACGAGCGCGGCGGTCGCGGCGGCGCTGTCGGCGTCGATGTCCGCGATTGCGACCGCCGCCCCCTCCCGCGCGAGGAGCAGCGAGATCGCGCGCCCGTTGCCGGGCGGCGGATCGGAGATCCCGTGGTCCTGCTGACCGCCGCCGACGATCAGCACGCGGCGCCCCGCGAGCGCTCCGGCCGTGGCGTGGTCCGGTGTGGTGCTCATCCGCGCGGAGCCTACTCGGGGAGATTCGCCATCGTCCGGAGCGGCGCGGCCGCTATTCCGCGTCGGGCCAGTTGGCGCTGCCCATGACGCCGTCGCCGTCCTCCGGCTTGGGGCCTCCGACCGCGAGCAGGTCAAGCCCGTCGGGCCCGGCCTCGAACGTGCGGACGACCTCGGGAGACACGCGCATCACGTCCCACTGGCGCAGCTCGTGAACCTCGTCGTCGAGCAGTACGCGGCCGGATCCCGCCACGACGACGTAGGCCTCCTCCTGCTCGCGGTGGCTGTGGGCGAACGGGCTGCGCAGGTTGGGCGAGTAGCGGAACAGGCTCACACCCAGATCGCGGGAGTCCAGGTGCTTGCGGGCGAAGCGTCCCTCGATCCCGGGAGCGCGCTCGCCCACCGAGTCCTCGACATCCAGCAGATTCACGACGGCGAAGCGGGACATGTTGTCTCCTCTGGCTGCGGTTGACATACCGGCCCCAGCCTAGTCCAGGGCAGCAGGGCGCCCCCGGCGGGCGGCGCCACGCCGCTCCTGAACGAGGCCCGTGCCCTCGGGGACATGACGGACCCCGCAACTTGCGCGAATAGCGTCCGTCGGGGCTACTGTCGCGCCACCCGAGCGCCGATACATGGAGGGTGAGCCCCTCGCTCGCCAAGCTCCGCCTGAACAAACAGCTCATGGCGTACACCGCCGCCGCGATGTACGGGGGAGCCGCGTTCGACGGTTCGATCGAGGGGCTTCTGCCCGGCGATCCGAGCTTCGCGGTCGCGCCGGTGTTCGTCGCGATCGGCGTGACCGTGTTGCTGGTGCTGCTCGGGCCGCGGCTGCCGCGCTGGGCACTGGCGCCGCTCGGGCCGATCGGCGTCGTCCTGATCGCGATCGCGCTGAGCGCGACCCCGGGGGCCGGCGACGGCGCCGTCCTCTACATCTGGCCCGCGCTCTGGACCACCTTCTTCTTCGGCCGCCGCGGCGCCGTCGCGATCGTCGCCTGCATCGGCGTAGCCCACGCCGGCACCCTGCTGGTGCTGCCGGCGGCGAGCAGCTATCCCGGCCGCTGGGTCGACGTGATGGTGTCGGTCTCGGTCGTCTCGGCGGTGGTGCTCACGCTCGTGCACCACAACGACCTGCTGCTCACGCAGCTCGCCGACGAAGCCCGCACCGACGCCCTCACGGGACTGCTCAACCGGCGCGGCTTCGAGGAGCGCGCCCAGCTCGAGCTCGCACACGCCAGGCGCGAGCGCCGCTCGATCGCCGTGGTCGCATTCGACGTGGACCACTTCAAGCGGATCAACGACGAGTGGGGACACGAAGTCGGCGACCGCGTGCTCGTACGGCTCGGCGAGCTGCTCGCGGCGCAGTCGCGGGACATCGACGTGGCGGCGCGCTTCGGCGGGGAGGAGTTCGTGCTGCTGCTGCCGGGCTGCACCAGCCGTGACGCGGAGGTGCTGACGGCGCGCGTGCGCAGTGCGCTGCAGGCGCCCGATCCGGCCGGTCTGCCATCCGTGCGGGTGAGCGCGGGGATCCTCGCCGCGGTGGCGCCGAACAGCCTCGACGTGATGCTCCAGGGTGCCGATGCCGCGCTCTACCGGGCCAAGCGCGCGGGCCGCGATCGCACGGTGATCCTCGAGCGTGCCGACCGCCCCCGCACGCGCGTGCTGAGCTGACGCGCAGACCTCCCGGCTAGGAGGCGGCGGGGCTGATGCGGTAGATGGTTCCGGAGGCCCAGTCGCCCACCAGCAGGTCGCCGTCCGACGCGAGCACGACGGCGAGCGGGTTGGCGATGCCCGTCAGGAACGGGCCAACGGTGCCGACGTAGCCTGACCCGGAGCGCGCGAGGGCCACCCGCTGCACCTTCCCGGTGGCCCACTCCGCCACGATCGCGGCTGTTCCCGCCCCGCCTCCAAGCTGCCCGGAGACGAACGCGAAGCCGCCGACGGCGGCGTGTTTGTCCAGCACCGCCGTCGGGCGGGGCACTCCGGTGCAGGCCGGGCCGGCCTGTCCGTAGCAACCGGGGAAGCGCCAGTCCTCTCCTTCGCGCACCAGCGACAGCCAGTCGCCGGGCGTGGCGCGGGCGAGATCGTCGCGCTGGTTCATGCTGGCGAACAGGTCGCCCGTCCCCGGGAGGAAGGCGAGACCGACGGGAGCGCGTATCCGCGAGGCGAACACCCGCAGGTCGCTCCCGCCGGGCAGGAAGGAGACGATCGACCCCGAGAACCGCGACGCCGGCACACAGTGGTCGCAGGTCGCGGTCACACCCATCAGGAAGCGCCCCGCGGCCGTCATCACCAGCCAGTTGTTCTCGCCGCCGGCCACAGGGCCGTCGAGGATCCGCGTGTGCTCGGTGAAGCGCCTGCCGTTGAAGCCGCCGTAGGAGTCGACGCGCCCGACCGACGCCACGTAGAGCCGTTCGCGGTACCAGTAGAGGCCGAGGGGGTCGTTCAGGCCGGAGATCACCCGCACCGCCGCGGCGCCCGGCGTGGCGATCAGGTAGACGCCGTCCTGCGTGTGCGTTTCCAGCCCGGCCGCCGCCACCCACAGGCGTCCGTGCGGGTCGAAGATGAAGTTGGCGGTTGTCTTGGGACCGGCCGCGTAGACGCTCGCCCGGAGCCCCGCCGGGCCCTTCACTCCGGCGCCGATCGCCACCAGCGCGGCGGGCGCCGCGGGCGAGCCGGCCGAGGATCCGCAGCCCGCCAGAGCGCCGGCCGCGAGCAGTGCAGCCGCGGCCAGCGCGAGACGGGTCCCGCGAGGGAGGGCGGGCAGATGCGGGCCGCTGGCGCTCACCGGCTCCAGCAGCCCGCGTCTGTGGGCCGCACTAGCGGCCCCGTCCGATCACTGGTAGGTCACCGCGGGGGCGGCACCCTGGTAGCTGGAGCCCGAGTTGGCGCCGGGGGCGGAGCTTCCGCTCGAGCCGGAGCCCATGTTGGGGCAGGGATGCTTGCTGGTCGACCCGGATTGCGGGGCGCCCGTGTTCGGTGCCGGGGTTGATGTGCTGGGCGTCGTGGTGCTCGGCGTGGTCGTGCTCGGGGTCGTCGACGTCGCCGCAGCGGCGCCTGCTATGCCGGCAGCAGCGCCGCCGGTCGCGAGCACTCCCGCGACGATGGCCGCCTTGAGGGTGGTGGACAGGTGCATCAGGTCAAACCTCCTGGGGGTGGATTCGGGGTTGCGAGGTGACCCATGATCGAACTCCAGGCTAATGCCAACCCGTTCGCTGTGTAGGGAGGACGTAAGAGCCGGGAGCACTGCTCACGCCGGCTCGCACTCGGCGTCGTCGCAGCACCCTCGGGCCCCTTCCAGCTCGCCGCCACGAGCGTGCACTTCACGCCCGGCGCCCGCCGGTGAGGAGTATCTCACCTCGTGATATAAGTTTTTAGCTATAATCGGCAGGTGGATGTAGCTGCGACAGATCCGATTCCCGCCCGCGGCTCCGCCTCGCTACCCGGCAGACTGCTGGCGGATGCTCGACGGCGTGCGGGCCTCACGCAGGCCGAGCTCGCGAAGCGGCTCGCGATCAGCCAGGCGGCCGTGGCCCAGCTCGAGCGAGCCGGCTCGAACCCGCGCCTGGCGACCCTGGATCGCGCCCTACGAGCGGCCGACACCGAGCTGGTGCTCACCACGCGTCCGCGACGGCCCACGGTCGATGAAGGCCTGGTCCGCCGGCAGCTCGAACTGAGCCCCGCTGCGCGACTGCGCGGCCTGGAAGCGATGTATGAGCAGGCTCGAAGGCTCACATCCGCCGGCGCGATGCACCGTGGCGAGCTGGCCTGACTTCCGACCAGCCGCACTGATCGGAGCGCTCGTGCGGGCCGAGGTCGACTTCGTGATCATCGGCGGCGTTGCCGTGGTGGTCCAGGCCAGCCCGCGCTTCACGCGCGATCTCGACATCAGCTACTCCACCGACACCGCGAACCTTCAGAGGCTCGGCGCCCTGCTGCTCGCCCTCGATGCCAGGCTTCGCGGCGTAGAGAACGATCTGCCGTTCACGCCGGACGCACGCGCCCTGCGCCACGCACGGATGCTCACGCTCACGACGCGCGAAGGCGACCTCGACCTCCTCACGGACCCCCCCGGCTCGCCCGGCTATCCTGCGCTGCGCCGCCACGCCGACATCGTGGACCTCGACGGAGATGCCGTGCGCATCGCTTCGCTCGAGGACCTGATCGCGATGAAGCGCGCCGCGGGACGCCCGCAGGACGAGATCGATCTCGAATCCCTCGAGGTGGCCCGACGTCGCATCCGCGGGATCCGCCACAGATCGGACGCCGGCTAGCAGCTGGCACCGTCTCCCGGCCAGATCGCGGACGCACCATCGCCGGGCGAACGTCGATCGCGAGGGCAGGAGCCGCGCGCGACGCAAAGCCCCTATTTGCCGTTGCGCTCGCGGTGTTTGCAACCCGGCCAGCAGCAGGGCCGGCGCTGGCCTTCCTCGAGCTCTTCCCTGGTGCGCCGGATGCGGCGTTCCCGGGTCGTCTCCTGCTTGGCATCCTCGACCCAGCAGATGAACTCGTTGCGCGCCAGGGGAGTGATGTCCTTCCAGGCATCGACTGCGGTGGCGTCGGCGATCAGCGCCTCACGCAGGTCCGGGGGGAGATCGTGCACCACCCCACCGGGCAATCTCTCGGTGCTCACAGGCAGATGGTATTACCCGGTCAGGCCAGCGCTTCGATGTCGTCCTGCCGGACGGCGACCGATCACGTCAGTCCCCTTCCGGCCGGCGCAAGTCCCTCTGACGACCCCCGGATCGGCAACGCAGCGTCTGCGGGATCGCGATCACCGAGGCCGGCGCATCGACGCTCCGCCCGGCAGCGCGAGGACCCCGAGCTCCGTCGACCCCGTGCTACCGGCCTGAGCCGGCCACCAGGATCCGGCGGAGCAGGTACAGATCGAGAACCAGAGGCATGACGAACACCAGGCCCCACCAATGTCCAGTGGCGCAGAGCACAACGACGACGGCGGCGATCCAAACAGCCAGCAGCAGCCGGATCACCAGCGATGACTTCCGGTGTCGCAGGTCCCAGTTCATCGTTGCCAACAGTCCTCGGCCGGGCCTCGGTCATCGTCGTTGAGACGCTCACGGTCAGGGTATCCGCATGAGGCTTCTCGAAACGCCCGCTTGGGGACCGAGCTCGATCGTCCACCCAAGCTCTCCTCTCCTGTCATCTGCGGTGGGGATCATCTGCTCGCCGCTGCCGCGAGGTGCGACGCTCCGCTGCCTCGGATATCCTTGCGGCGAGGCGCGGATGAGCGATACGAACACCGTGGACGGCAAGGTGGTCGTGAACAGGGCGATGTCGCTCGACGGCTTCATCGCCGCCCCCGGCGACGTGGTCGAGTGGGGCGCAGCTCGCAAGCTTGCCGACTTCGTGGACGCGGACGACTTCCTGGAGATCGCCGCGGCCACCGGCGCCATGCTGGTGGGCAGGCGCACCTCCGATGTCGGTGCCCGGATGGAGGCGGAGGAGCCGGGCAGCGTGGACTATCCCTTCTCGGGCCCCGTGTTCGTCCTCACTCATCGGCCGCCGGAGTCACCGCCGCCGGGGGTCGCATACCTGAGCGGCGACATCGGCGAGGCGGTTGCGACGGCGCGCCGGGCCGCAGGCGGCAGGAACCTGGAGGTCCTCGGTGCCGATGTGGCCGCCCAGTGCCTGCGGCGCGGGCTCGTCGATGAGATCCTGGTCTACGTGCTGCCGGTGCTGCTCGGCGAGGGTATCCCCTTCTCGGCGCCCGGCCTGCCCACGATCGACCTGCAACCGCTCGACAGCAGGCGGTCGGGCGCCGCGACGATCATGCGCTTCCGCCCGCTTACCTAGCCTGTGGTCAATCATGTAGGCCGGGATAGGCGGAGATCTCGGCTGGAACCGGCTGAGCAAGGCGGCTTCTCGGGACAGCGAGGAAGGCGCTGCGTACGTTATTCGCACGCCGACCTCGCCACCCGAGATGCTTGCGCCGTCGAGCTTCTGCAGGCGCCGGAGCTTTGCCCTACGGGGCGACAGCCGCCTGGGGATCGGGCCGCACGACGACCGTGTCGGCGATCGGAACGACCTCGTCGAGGGGCAGATCGGCGAGCGCCGCGTGCTTGCGGATCGCCTCGCGGCTGGTGGCCTCGTATATGCAGACGGTGCCCACCGACCCCCCGTCCTCCTCGAGGACGTAGCTGCGGATCCAGCGAACATCGTCGGGCATCTGCTCGTTCGCGACCTTCGTTGAGCGCTCGGCGGCCTGCTCCAGCTCCGCGCCAGAGCGCCAGCCGCTGCGACGAAGAATTGCGTACAGGTCCATCGCGTCCTCCCTTGGGTGAGACCCGGCGGGACCCAGCCGCCCCGCTGGGATGGATTACCGACTGAGTGTCGGTTATACTAGCGACGTCCTTGCACGATGTCAACGCCTCATCGGATGCCTTCGCCGCGCCGACCGACCGGCGCCGTGGTCGACCTTCCACCGGAGCTCGCGAGCGGCTTGTGAGCGCGATGCGCGAACTGCTGCTCGAGCGCGACTTCGACGAGATCGCAACCGAGGAGGTCCTGGCTCGTGCAGGCGTCAGCCGGGGCGGCATGTACCACCACTTCGCGAGCAAGGTCGAGCTGTTCAAGGCGGCCTTCGAAGCCTCCGAGCGTGAGGCCCTCGTGCGCCTGGCATCGATCGCCGGAGAACAGGCAGGACCCGGTTCCGGTCCGTTCGACCAGCTCCTCGCGGGCTGTGTCGCATACGTGCGTGAGTGCGCGAGCGATGGCGAGCTACAAAGGATCGGGCTGCGCCAGAGTCGCGCCGTACTCGGTTGGGAGGGGTGGCGCGAGACCGCCGCGTCTCTCGGCATCGCCGCGATGAGAGCCGGCATCCAGGCCGCGGTCGATGCCGGCGAACTGGTCAGCGACGACGTCACCACCACCACCCATCTCGTACTGGCTGCCCTGATCGAAGCGGGCCTGCTCGCCGCCACCGACCCGGACCCAGATCGAGCGCTGGCCCGCATCGAGCCGGAAATCGCTCACCTGCTCGATGGCCTGCGCGGGCGATGACCGGCCACGGCAGCGGAACCGAAGACGAGGCGAGAGATCGTTCCGCTCATGTGAGCCCTGTACGGCTCCGAAGTGGAGATGGTGGGTTCGATAGGCGCGAAGTGTTGGCCGTAAGGGCTCTGGAATGCGGTATAGCCGGGTCAGGCCGGACGGGCCCTGCGTACTACGTTCGGCATGCGTGACGCCTGTGCATGAGGCATCGTCTGCAAGCCTCACACAGCGCGATCGATGGCCTCCACGGTGAAGCCCTCACGTCGCGCCGCGGCCGCCAGTCGCTCATCGAGAGTGACGATCTCCAATGAGGCAGGCTGGCCCTCGGCAGCGACGACCGCGGCGGCCAGCTGAAGCGCGTCAGCCGCGCGCAGCGTGTGGACGCGGAGGAGGCGGCGAGCGGCGCCTCGCACGGCCGCGACCGGCTGGACCTCGTTCCAACTCTCGGCCAACAGGTCCAAGCGCTCGAGGGCACCCGTCGTCGCCGTGTCAGACAACGCGCCCTCGCGTTCCAGCCGGGCGAGCGCGGACACGCACTCGACCTCCGTTGCCCACCAGACACACATGACCGGGTCTTCCTTGGCGATCGCCCGCATCGCGTCCGTGCTCGCCTCGGTGACCGTCAGCGGGATGATCGCCGAGCTGTCCCAGTACCTCAACGACCCTCGCGTCTCTCATCGAGGATCGCCGCCACGGCACTTGCGCCGGCTCGCAATGTCGGAGCCTCCTTCGAAAGCAGCTCGATAGCCGGCGGCTTACGCGCGGCCCGGACGCGACCGGCACGTTCGAGGCGCGCGATCCTTCCCTCAGCATCTGGGGCGCCGCTGACGGCGGACTCCAGTCGCGCGACCGGAGTTCCTCGGTCCACTATCAGCACCGACTCGCCGCCGCGCACCTGATCGATCAACGCGCTGAGCCGGTTCTTTGCTTCCGTGATCGTCGCTACCACCATGCGAGCTACAATAGCCAGATAACGCTAGCTATTCAAGCCCTGATCGGGACGGACGGTTCGACACAGGATGAGAACAGTCCTGGGATGCGAGATTGAGAGATCAGGCAGAGGTGGCCGTGCGACGGCCGGGCAAGGGACGCCCGAGGCGGGTGGCAGCCGCGATCGCGCGCCGAGATGGAGACTGTACCGCCGGTATCCGACCGCGAGCACCCACAGAGGAGGGAACATGCGCTACCGCAAACTCGGAAGCTCCGACCTGGAGGTCTCGGAGATCTCGCTGGGATCATGGTTGACCTACTCGGGCGGGGTCGCACAGGAGCAGACCCGCGCGTGCACCGACGCCGCCTTCGACGTCGGCATCAACTTCTTCGACACCGCCAACGTCTACGGCCGCGGCGCCGCCGAGTTGGCCTGGGGCGAGATCCTGTCGCGGCGACCGCGCGACTCCTATGTCCTCGCGACGAAGGTCTGGGGCCAGATGTCCGATGATCCCGACGATCGCGGCCTCTCGGCAGTCCAGATCAGCAAGCAGATCGACGCCTCCCTGCAGCGCCTGCAGACCGACCACGTCGACCTCTACCAGGCCCACCGCTTCGATCCCGACGTGCCCATCGAGGAGACAGTCGAGGCGCTCCAGCAGGTCGTCGCGGAAGGCAAGGCGCGCTACCTCGGCTTCAGCGAGTGGACCTCCGAGCAGATCGCCGCCGCGATCGAGATCGGTGGGCGCGACCTGTTCGTCTCCTCCCAGCCGCAGTACTCGATGCTGTGGCGCGCGCCCGAGAGCGAGCTGTTCCCGCTGTCGGCCGCGAACGGGATCTCCCAGATCGTGTGGTCCCCGCTCGCGCAGGGAGTGCTCACGGGCAAGTACGCCCCCGGCGAGGCGCCGCCCGCCGACTCGCGCGCGGCCGATGCGGCGATGGGTGGCTTCATCGCCGCCCTCATGCAGGACCCGATCCTCGAGGCGGTGGCCCGCCTGCGCCCGATCGCGCAGCAGGCGGGGTTGAGCCCTGCGCAGATGGCGCTGGCGTGGGTCCTGCGCCGCGACGAGCTCGCCTCCGCCATCGTCGGCGCCTCACGCCCGGAACAGGTCCACGACAACGCTACGGCCTCCGGGATCGAATTGAGCCGCGACGTGCTCGAGGCCATCGACAGCGCCCTCGAGGACGTGGCGATCACCGGTCCGACGCTTGCGCCGCTCGCCCGCGCAGGTGTCATGCACCGTGACTGAGAGCCGCCGGCGCTCGGGATCAGGTCGCTCACCGTCGCAGTGCTCATGCACGGTCCTCAGGCCGGGATACCGGGAGGGCCGAGGATCTCGAGCCCGTGGTCGGCCGGCACGCGCTCGGCGGCGCCGGCTCCATGTCGGGCGGCGCGGCCGGCGCGGGCGGGATCTCGGCAACCGGGGTGCACGGCGCCCCAGACGCGACCGCGGAGGACGAAGGCGGCGCGCAGCTCTGTTTAGAAGCGACGCGCCCAAGGAGCTGACGGCCGCGATCGACGATGCCGCCGGCTCTGCTCGCGGTATAAGGGCTCCAGGAAACTCAAGAAGCACATATTTGCTGGCTAAACATGGAGACGAAGGCGCCGCCGACGCTCAGCGCCTTGACGCTGTCACTGCCGCGTGTCCGCTACCGCGACTCGCAGCGGTCGACCACGACAGTGGAACTCCAACGCTGCACACGCAGGATCCATGGCCGCTGCGCGCGATACCACACCGTCATTCGCCTCGCCCGCCACGACAGGCTCGGACGCAACCAGATCAACTTGGGCCATCTCAGGAGAGGCTCCTACCGGTTGCAGCTGACTCCGGAGCAGCTCGGGGTGACCGGGCGATCGCTCACGACGACATTCGTGATCCGGCGTCGAGCGCGATCGTGACCAACGGTGCGCGAATCCGCAGGCTGCCGCTTGGCCGCGGGGCGGGACCATGTTCTCCTCTAGGCGCTTTGCACAGCGTGCGCCGGCGCCGCCGAGATTCAGGTCGAATCGTGAAAGGGCCGGCCGCGTGGGGCGCACGCGAGCTGCGAAAGGTCGCGGTTTCGCAGCGTCCTGTCTGAAGTGGAGACGGTGGGAATCGAACCCACGTCCGCGATCGCGTGTGAATGGCGTCTACGAGCGTAGCCGGCGCTCTGATCTCATCCCTCGCTCGCCTCGCCGGCGGGGTTGCGCGGGACCAGCCCCCTGAAGCGTCCCCGTCTTGGCGGAGGCGGACCGCGACGGGTGAGCCTGCTTTCTGATCCCGGCCTTCCCCGCCGCAGGCGAGCGGGGCCCGAGACCTCACGGCTTAGCTATTGACTAAGCGGCGAGGGCGTACTCGTGAGAGTCCGCACTTATGGTTTTCCCGGGTGTTTTACGAGGCCGCCCGGGACCTCGACTCGCGACCATCCCCACGAGCCGACCACGTCGAAGCCTGTCGTCCCCGGGAACGTTCTGCACGCCCAGTCTAGCCGGGCGCCGGGCCGGCCCGGGGATCCGGGCCGCCGACGCGCGCCGGAGAGCCCGGGGAGACCGTGGGCGGTCGCGGTCGCGCGTTAGGAGACGCTTATCGGCCGTGCCACAATGGAGCCGATGGACAACCCCGAGATCTCCCTGTCACCGCACCCCCAGGTGCTTCCCGCCGCGCCGCTGACCCCGGCCCAGGCGCCGCTTGAGAATCCCTTCGGGGAGACCGGCCGGCGCGAGGGTCCCGTGCGCACGCTGCGCAACCGCATCGGCAGCGCGCTGGCCGCGATCGGAGCGCTGATCGCGAAGTTCTTCGCGGCGATCAAAGGCGCGATCCTGCTGCTGCCCAAGGCCAAGCTGCTCGCGACAGCCGGCACCGCTCTGGTGTCGGTCGCCGCCTACTCGCTGCTGTGGGGCTGGTCGTTCGCGGCAGGCTTCGTGATCCTGCTGTTCATCCACGAGATGGGACACGTGATCCAGCTTCGGCGCGAGGGCATCAAGGCGAGCGCGCCGATGTTCATCCCCTTCCTCGGCGCACTCATCACCGCCAAGTCGCTCGGCGAGAACGCCCTCGCGGAGGCGCGGGTGGGCCTTGCGGGACCGATCCTCGGCACCGTCGCCTCGGCCGCATGCTGGGCGATCGCGGAAGCGACCCACAGCGACATGCTGCTCGCGCTCGCCTACGTGGGCTTCTTCCTGAACCTCTTCAACCTGCTGCCCGTCGTGCCTCTCGACGGTGGCCGGGCGATGGCCGCGATGGCACCCTGGGCGTGGTTCCTGGGATTCGGCGCCCTGATCGCGCTGGCGATCGTGTTCCCCAACCCGATCCTCTTCATCATCATCTTCTTCGGCGGCATGGAGACTTGGCGGCGCTGGAAGCTGCGGGGGACACGCTCCCTCGAGCAGGCCGCCTACTATCGCGTCGCGCCCCGCCACCGCGCGCTCGTGGGCGCCGTGTATCTCGGACTGATCGTCGTGCTCGTGCTCGGTATGTACGAGACCCACATCCTCTACGCGTCCGGGCACAGCTTCCGCTCGATCTGAGCGCGGACCGCAGGCTGCGGCCACGCCAGCTCGCGCCGGCGCCGGCCACAGGGGTCCGCGCCCGGCGCCCGTCACGCGGGTCGCTGCTAGCGCCTGGCCTCGCGCACCGCGCGTTCCATGTCGCGCTTGGTCTCGCGCTCGCGGATCGACTGGCGCTTGTCGTAGAGGTCCTTGCCGCGCGCGAGCGCGATCTCGACCTTGGCGCGCGATCCCGCGAAGTAGATGCGGGTCGGCACGAGCGTGAGGCCGCGCTCCTTCGCGCGCGAGGCGATGTGATCGAGCTCGCGCCGATGCAGCAGCAGCTTGCGCGGGCGCTCGGGATCGTGGTTTTCGCGTGAGGCGGGCCCGTAGGGCGGGATGTGGACCGAATGGAGCCACAGCTCGCCGTCGCGGACCGACGCATAGCCGTCCTTGAGCTGCGCACCGGATGTTCGCAGGGCCTTGACCTCGGTTCCCTCGAGGGCGATCCCCGCCTCGACGCGCTCGATCAGCTCATAGCGATGGGAGGCGTAGCGGTTGGACGCCACGTCCCCCGCGCCGATCTTGCGCTTGCCCTTGCCCTTGGCCATCGCCCTGAGCCTAGCCTGCCGGTGCGAGGTCCACGCGGCCGCGCACGGTGTCCACGCGCGCCACGCGCACCTCCAGCGGATCGCCCAGCCGCAGCGTCGCGCCGCTTCGCTCGGCGCGCAGGATCGTGCCCTGCTCGTTCAGCTCCCACCAGTCGCGTTCCGGCTCGCCTACGGCGCGACTCCCGCGACCGTGTCCGCGCCCGCGAGGGCCAGTACCCTGCCGTGCCGCCGCCGGCCGGTTGGGCCTCTGCGTGGACGGGGCGGCGGGCGCGCGCAGCAGACGCACGGGCAGCATGCCCTCGAACGGAGGCGGTGCCTGGAGCTCGGAGGCGGATGCGAGCCCGTCCCCGCCGAATGCGACGAACGCGCCGGCGGGGATCAGCCCGATGATCTCGCCCGCGAAGGGATGCTCGGGTCCCAGCTCGTAGAGCTCGCGATCGAGCGCGAAGCAGCGGGCGATGTCGTCTCCGTCCCGCTCGATCCTCATGGCCTCCCGCTCGCGCTCGGAGGTCCACTCGCCGAGCTCGGCCATCTCCCCCGACCGGGGTGCGGACTCGCCGCCGCCGACCACGGAGAGCAGCGCGCGGTGGCACACGAGATCGGGATAGCGGCGGATCGGCGAGGTGAAGTGGCAGTAGGCGGTCGAGCGGAGGCCCGCGTGGCCGAGGTTGCGCGGCGAGTAGTAGGCCTGCTTGAGCGAGCGCAGCACGAGCGAGCCGAGCGCGATCCTGCCGCGGCCGGTGCGGCGGACATGCTGGTCCACGCGCTGGGACATCACGCCCACCAGCTCGGCCGCCTCGGTCGAGGACATCGGCTCGGGCAGCGGCGGCGTGGGCACCTCGAGCGAGGCGAGCTGGTCGGCGAGCAGCTCGATGCGCTCGGGATCGGGGGCCTCGTGCACGCGGAACAGGCAGGGCACGCCGCGCTGGCCGAGCAGGCTCGCCACCGCCTCATTGGCGGCGATCATCAGGTGCTCGATCAGCCGGTGGGCCTCCGTCTGACTGCGCGCGTGGATTGCACTGAGGTTGCCGTGCTCGTCGAACTCGAACTCGGGCTCGACCGAGTCGAGGACCAGCGACCCGCGCTGCTCGCGCCTGCGCTCGAGCGCCGCCGCGACCGTGCGCGCGACCCGCAGCGGCTCCCCCCAGGGCTCGCCCGCGGACTCGGCGCCGGCGAAGATGCGATCCACCTGCTCGTAGTCGAGCCGTGCGTCGGAGCGGATCAGCGAGCGGTAGAAGACCGCCTTGACGACCTGCGCGTCCTGCAGCTCGAGCTCCGCCGTGACCGCGGTGCGGTCCGTGCCGGCCTGCAGTGAGCAGGCGCCACTCGAGAGCGCATGCGGCAGCATCGGCTCGACCGCGCCCGGCACGTACACGCTGGTGGCGCGCCGGCGCGCCTCGCGGTCGAGCGGCGAGCCCTCGGGCACGTGCGCGGCGACGTCGGCGATGTGCACCCACACGCGCGCGCCGCCGTCGGCGAGCGCCTGGGCGGAGATCGCATCGTCGAAGTCCCGCGCGCCTGTGGGATCGATCGTGAATGTTGCCAGCTCGCGCAGGTCGCGGCGGGCGCCGTCGGCGCCCGCGACCCGCTCCCCCGCCGCTCGCGCCTCGCGCTCGACCGCCGGGTCGAAGCCCAGGCGCAGGCCGCGATCGAGCATCAGCGCCTCGATCACGTTGCGGGCCACGTCCGGGCGACCGATCACGCGCACGAGGTTCGCGCCCGAGCCCCTCGCGCCGGCCGTGACGAGCACGAGGTCGCCCGGCCGCGCGCGGCCGGCGCCCCCCGGACCGCGCGTGCGGAGCACCATGCGACCGCCGCCACGGCGGGAGCATCCGCCCCCGGCGGGATCGCGGGGCGGGAACAGCGGCTCGGCCGTGAGGAACCGCCCGCGCCGCTCGAGCACCGCCACGAACGCCCCCGGCGGCGCCGGACGGCCGGAGCTACCGAGCCCGCCCCGCGGCGGCGGGTGCGCGCCGCTCACCTGACTTTCGCTGCCAGCGTGCTCAGCGCCACACTCAGCCCGTGGGGGCTGTCGACGCCGCCGCGGACGAGCACTTCAGGCGTGATCCCGGCGCCCTGTTTGACCCCGCCGCCGCCGAGGTTGCGCCCGTCCGGCGTGAAGTACTCGCCCACGGTGATGTCGAGCGCGCCGCCGTTGGAGAGCGGCTGCTCCTCCTGGAAGACGCCCTTGCCGAACGTGTGGGTGCCAACGACCGTCGCGCGACGATGGTCCTGCAGGGCGGCGGTCACGATCTCGGCGGAGGAGGCGGTGTTGTGGTCGACCAGCACCACCACGGGGATCGAGCTGGGGATCGCGTCGCCGAGCGCCAGCAGGGTCTGCGAGGGCTGTGTGCGCCCGCGCGTACTGACGATTGTGCCCTTCGGGATGAAGATGCTGGCGATCAGCTGTGCCTCCTCGACCAGCCCCCCGCCGTTGTCGCGGAGGTCGAGCACGATCCCGCGGTCGCCCTGGTGCAGCGCCTTTTCGACGGCTTCGCGCACTTCGGCGTGGGCGCCGGGGCTGAACATCGCGAGCTCCACCACGCCGAGCTTGACGCCATCCACGGTGCGGTTCACCGATGCCACCACCGGCTCGTCGATCGTCGCCCGCGTGAGCTGCACCCTGCGGCGCGGCCCCTTGCCCGGCCGGCCCGGCAGCTCGCGTTCGAGTTCCAGCCGCACGTCGGTACCCGGCAGGCCCTTGATCAGCGCCGTGGCCGCGTCGGGAGCGAGCCCTTCCAGCTTGTGCCCGTTGACCGCGACGATCAGATCGCCGGGCTGCAGGCCTGCGCGGGCGGCCGGAGAGGCGTTGAAGACCCTCGCGATCAGCAGGCCCCTGTGTTCGGGGCCGACCGACACGCCGATCCCGGCGAAGTGGGGCGGTGAGTTGAATTCGCTGTATTCCTGCGGCGTGAGGTAGTGGGAGAAGCGGTCGCCGAGGCTCGCGACCACGCCCGAGATCGACGCGTTCGAGAGCTGCTTGGTGGACACCGGGCGGTAGTACTCCTGGTTGATCCGCTCGATCGCTTCGTCGACCACACGCGTCTGGTGGTCGGCCACGAACGCGCTCCGCATGAAGCCCGGCAGGTCTTCGGGATGCCCGCCCAGCCAGACGCCCAGCACGAGCAGGATCGGAAGCAGGACCGCGAGCACCACGGTGATCGGCTTTGCACTGGAACGCGACATCGGACTGCAGCCAAGCGTAGACGAGGCGGGCGCGATCGCGGGACACCAAGCGAGCCCTCTACCGACCGGCATCCCTGCTCGCGGGCTGCTGTTCGGCCTCCTGCGCGCAGAGAATCGTCGCGGTGGAGCCCGTGCGCATGCGGCAGATCGATCTGCCCGGCCCCGGGCGGCGCCCGCCGCGACGAGCGAGCCGGTGCCCCGGCCGCTTCAACCCGCAGGCCGCGTCAACGCGCAGGCCCGTCCGCCGTGCCGCCGGACGGGCCTGCCGGGTCGATTGCGTCATGCGCCACCGAGGCGCCCTGCTCAGATCTTGCCTTCCAGCCCTTCTTTCGCGTTTTCCGCGGTTGCGATTTTCAACGTGCCGTTGAGCACGGACAGGTTGTGCCCGCCCGGCGACGGCAGGCCCAGGGCGGAGTCGATGGCCTCGTCCGCGCCGCCTTCAACGCCGCACCCTTCGACCCCCGGGGAGGCGAACGCGTTGTTGACGAGCGTATCCGTTCTGATCGTGACGACGAAGCCGTTTTTGTCCTCCGTGAGCGAGCTTCCGCTTTTGCCCTTCAGTTCCCCGGAGGTGCCCGTCGTGAATTCGACCACGATCGGGCTGGCGTCGGAGCCCACGTAGCAGCTGTTGCCAAAGAACGGGTTGCTCAGCTTGACCTTGACCGGGAAGCTGAACGCGGTGCCTTCTTCGCCCAGCAGGGCCGAGACGTTCACCGTGATCGCCGTGGCCGGCCCAGCGAGTTCGACCGTTGCCGTGGTCGCCGTCTCTTTGCTGATTTTCGTGTAATAGGTGTAGCGATTGCGTTCGGATGCCGACAGCAGGGCCGTGTTGACGTCCTTGGTGAGCGGAGCTGCGGCCTGAGCCGTCGGCTGAATCGTTTCAACGCCTTCGGGACCGAGCCAGGTCTCGCCTTCTTCTCCCAGAAGGCCACCTATGGCGCCGCGCAGGAGAATCGTCTTCTTGAGTGGCACGGTTATGTTGCCGGCCTTGAACTCAGAGGGAAGTTCTGCCGGTTTGCCTTCGTGCTCTGATTCGTATTCTTCCTTCGCTCTCTTGGATGGCCATTGTTCCCTATAGGTCGACTGTGCCCAGGAGCAGTCAAAGCCTTCAAGGGGTTCGCCGTTTGCAAACGGGCAGTTCGCAAACGCCTGAAATTCGGCGTGTTCCTTTTCCGTTTCCTTGTATTCCCCATATTCGACGAGCGTGGCCTGCGCCGTGGCGCTGACAGCCGCACAGACTGCGAGCGCGACGATCAGGCACGAGCCCAGTGCTCGTCCCAGCGTAGATATCGATCTCATCCTCCACCACTCCTAGGTTGCGGTCGGCGTCGATAGCCCAGCGCGAGGCGACTCGATGACGGCAGAGCTGCCTCCTCGCCGGCCTGCGCAAGGAGCGGTCACGACCACCTCCGGCCCGTGAAGCGCGAGCTACGGCGTCTCGCGGTCGAGCCAGAGGCCCTCGGCGCCGGCACTCCCGAATGCGCGAGCTAGCTGAGTCAGCTACTCATATCCCTCCCAGGTGCCACGGGTGATGTGGCAACTACCCTCGTCGGCAATCCAATCACATCAGGCGCCAATCTGTCAAGAGGATGTACGGGAACAGGCTGAATGTCCTCGTTCTCGAGACACGGCCTCGACGCACCGGCGGGCGCGTGAGAGGTTCGCCGCGCCCGGCGGCGGCAGCCCGCTCGGCCGGCGAGCGTCGCGCCCCACACCGCTAGGATCAATCGCGTGGCAACCGGCTCAGAGCCCAGACTCCAGGGGCGGACGGACGAGGTCCTCGTTGTGGCGAGCAACGGCCTGCCGATCCACCGGATCGAGCTCCCCGGCACGCGCGCCGTCACGATCCTCGTGGCGTTCGACGCGGGCGCCCGCAACGAGCGCCCCGAGGAGAACGGGATGGCGCATTTCCTGGAGCACCTCGTCTTCAAGGGCGGCGAGAAGTACCCGACCTACAAGGACGTCAACGAGACCGCGGAGCGCCTCGGCGGGGTGCTAAACGCCTACACCAGCCATGACCTCGTGGCCTTTCACATCACGGTCAGGGCGGAGAGCGCCGGGCCTGCGATCGACCTCCTGAGCGACTTCGTCGGCCGGCCCCGGATCGATGCCGAGGAGCTGGACCGCGAGCGCGGCGTGGTGATCCAGGAGATCAACCGCGCCTACGACCAGCCCTCGATGGTCGCCGAGTACCTGATCGACCGTGCCGCCTTCGGCGAGCATCCGCTGGGGCGCACCGTGCTCGGCCCCGAGGAGAACCTCAGGAGCTTCAGCCGCGAGGGAATCGTCGCCTTCCGCGAGCGCCAGTGGTCGGGCGCCCGCGGCGGCGCCTTCCTGGCGGGCAACCTCGAGCACCTGCCGGCCGAGCAGGAGCTGCAGGAGCGCTTCGCGCGCTTTCCTGCGCTGCCCGAGCCGGAGCCCTACCTCGCCCGCCCCGACGTGCTCACCGAGACGCTGGTCGAGCAGCGCGACACCAACCAGTCGCACCTGCGGATGATCTACCGGCCCACGATCTCGGTGGCGAGCGTGCGCGAGCGCGCCGCGCTGGCGATCTACTCGACGTTGCTGGGCGGCTCGATGGGGTCGCGCCTGTTCGAGGAGATCCGCGAGAAGCGCGGGCTGTGCTACTCGGTCTACGCGCTCTCGCACGCCTTTGCCGACGTCCCCATCCTCCAGCTCGGCTCGGGACTGGAGTCGGCCAAGTGCATCGAGGCCTACACGCGCATGCGCGGGATCGTCGATGAGCTCCGCGTGCAGGGCCCGACCGCGGAGGAGGTCGAGCGGGCGCGCGCCTACTCGGCCGGACGGCTCGTGCTCGCGTTCGAGAACACCAACGCCGTCGCGCGGCACGGGGCGCAGCAGAAGATCGTCTACGGCGAGGAGATCGACCCCGACGCCGCGATCGCGGCACTCGACGCGGTCACCTTCGAGGAGGTTCGCGGGGTCGCCGCCGGCGTCGCCGAATCGCTCGCCGTCGCCTGCGTGGGACCGCACACCGCCGCGGAGTTCTGAGCGCCGGCCGGCGGGGCCGCGCCGCGCCGCTCGCGTCTCAGCCGATCGCGACCATGCGGTCGATCGGCACGCGGGCCCGGCGCGCGATCTCGGGCGGCACCCGCACCTCGAACTGCATCTCGCGCAGCGCATCACGGAGCTTCGGCAGCGTGATCATCTTCATGTACCGGCACGAGGCCTCAGCGTTGGCGGGGATGAACTCCACGTCCGGCGCGGCCATCTGCAGCGGGTAGAGCATCCCGATCTCCGTGGCCACCACCGCCTGGCGGGCGCGCTTGCGCTCACCCGGGCCGGCGCCCCGAGCCGGCGGCGGACCCGATGCGCCGTCCTCGCGCACCTGCGACTCGGCGTCCTTGGCGTACTTGAGCATCCCGCCGGTGGAGAGCATGTGCACCCCCTCGGCCGAGACGTCGCCCGCCGCCACGTACTCCATCACGCTGGTCGAGCAGCCGCACTCGGGGTGAATCAGGAAGTCCGCGCCGGGGTGTGCTGCGCGCGTGAGCTCGATGTCCGCGGGGCGGATGCCCGCATGCACGTGACACTCGCCGTCCCACACGTGCATGCGCCGGCCGAGCTCCTTCTCGACGTAGGCACCGAGCCACATGTCGGGGCCGAACAGGATCTCGGTGTCGGGGCCGTGCGTCTCATAGATGTGGCGCACGACCTCCACGGCGTTGGCGGAGGTGCAGCAGTAGTCGGTGAGCGCCTTCACCTCGGCGGTGGTGTTGACGTACATCACGACCACGCCCTGCGGATAGCGCGCCCGCCAGTCGGCCAGCTGCCCGGCGTCGATCGAGGCCGCCAGCGAGCAGCCGGCGTCGAGGTCGGGGATCAGCACGGTCTTGCGCGGGCACAGGATCGAGGCGGTCTCGGCCATGAAGTGCACGCCGCAGAAGACGATCGTCTCGCCCTCGGCGGCCACGGCCACGCGGGAGAGGCCGAGCGAGTCGCCGACGTAGTCGGCCACGTCCTGGATCTCGGGCACCTGGTAGTTGTGGGCGAGGATCACAGCCCCGCGCTCGCGGGCCAGCGAGCGCACCTCGGCCTTCAGCTCGTCGATCTCCTGCGGCGAGAGCGCTCCGGAGGAGCTCTGGGAGGGGGCCATCGGCAGGTTCATCGCCGGGTACCTCCCCGGGGCGCACCGCACCCGCATCCGTCGAGGGCCGGGAAGGGGATCATGGCGAGACCTCCAGGAGCAGGGACAGATCCAGGGCGGGCGCCGAATGCGTTAGCGCACCCATCGAGATCCATTCTACCCCGGTGCGGGCGAGCGCCGGCAGCGTCTGCAGCGTCACGCCGCCGCTGGCCTCCAGCTCGGCGCGGCCCGCGACCTGGGCGACGGCGGCGCGCAGCTGGGCCTCGTCCATGTTGTCGAGCAGCAGGCGCGGAGCGCCGGCTGCGAGCGCCTGCTCGATCTCCTCGGGGCCGCGGACCTCGACCTCGAGCGTGCCGGCGAGCTGCCGGCGCGGCCGCACGGGCCCGCTCGACCGCCGCGGCGATGCCGCCTGCCGCGGCGATGTGGTTCTCCTTGATCAGGATCGCGTCGTAGAGGCCGGCGCGGTGGTTGACCGCGCCTCCCGCGGCCACCGCGGCCTTCTCCAGCGTGCGCAGGCCGGGGGTCGTCTTGCGCGTGTCGAGCACCTGCGCGCCGGTCCCCGCGACGGCGCGGGCGGCCCGCGCCGCCATGCGTCGCGACGCCCGAGAGGTGCGCCAGCAGGTTCAGCGCGGTCCGCTCGCCGGTGAGCAGCGCCCGCGCGCGACCGTCCAGGGCGAGCACCGGCCCGCCCTCCTGCCGCCACACTCCCTCGGCCACGAGGCGCTGCATCCGCATCCGCCGTCGAGCAGCGCGAACGCGGTTTCGCAGCCTCCAGGCCGTAGATCGCTCCGGGCGCCTTCTGCGTGATCAGCGCCGTGCGCGGTGGCCCGCTCGGGGACCGTCGCGAGCGTCGTGACATCGCCCTCGCCCACGTCCTCGGCGAGTGCGCGCTGCACGAGCGCGGCCAGGTCCTCCACCGCTAGCCGTCCGGCGCGGCGGAGGCGAGCAGGGAGGCCCGCACGAAGCCGTCGAGGTCGCCGTCGAGGACCCGCTGTACGTCGCCCATCTCGAAGTCCGTGCGGTGATCCTTGACGAGCGTGTAGGGGTGCAGCACGTAGGAGCGGATCTGCGAGCCGAAGTTCACGTCCTGCGCCTCGCCCTTCTCGCGGGCGATCTCCTCCTGGCGTTCGCGCTCCTTGCGCTCGAGCAGCTTCGCCCGCAGCATCGCCATCGCCGTCGCCCGGTTGGAGGACTGCGAGCGCTCGTTCTGGCACTGCACCACGATCCCCGACGGGCGGTGCGTGATGCGCACCGCCGAGTCGGTCTTGTTGACGTGCTGGCCGCCCGCTCCGGAGGCGCGGTAGGTGTCGACCTGGAGGTCGTCCTCGTTGATCTCGATCTCGCCGTGTGTCCTGTACGACCGGGGCGACCTCGACGCCCGCGAAGCTCGTCTGGCGGCGATGCGCGGAGTCGAAGGGCGACAGGCGCACGAGCCGGTGCACGCCGCGCTCGGCTCCGAACAGCCCGTAGGCGTTCTCGCCCGAGGCCCTGAACGTCGCCGACTTGATGCCCGCTTCCTCGCCGGCGCCGGCCTCCAGCAGCTCGACCTCGAAGCCGCGCGCCTCGGCCCAGCGCATCTCCATCCGCAGAACCATCTCCGCCCAGTCCTGGGCGTCGGTTCCGCCGGCCCCGGCGTTGACCGTGACGAGCGCGTCGCCCGCGTCGTAGCGGCCGGAGAACAGCCGCTGCTCCTCCAGCGCTGCCAGGCGCCTCTCCACCGATGCGATCTGCTCGTCGACCTCGCCCTCGAGCGAGGCCTCCTCGGCCGCCATCTCGGCCAGCGCGTCGAGGTCCTCGACGTCCGCCTGCAGCTGCCGGAAGGCCTCCAGGCGCCGCGCGGCACGTGCGTGCTCGGCGGAGACGCCCGCGGCCCGCTCGGAGTCCTCCCAGAACCCCTCCGCACCCATCTCCTGCTCGAGCGCCGCCACGCGCTCGTCGAGCGCAGCCGGGTCAAAGATAGTCCGAGAGCAGCTTCATCTGCTCGCGGATCGCCGCCAGGCGCTGTGGCGTGGACTCGCTCGGTGCGCTCGTCGGCATGGCCCTACGCTATCAGCGCGCCGCGGCGCATCCCGGAGCGCCGCGCGCCGCGGCGCGGGCCCGGCGCGACGGCGCGGGCCGCGCGCGGCGGGCCCGGCGCGGGCACGCGGCGGGTAGGGTCACGGTCGTGTCCTGTCAGTCCCCCGAGCAGGTCGCCGCCGTGTTCGCGGCGGCCGTTAACGCCGGCGACGTCGCCGCGGCCCTGGCGCTCTGGGACGAGGATGCGGCGATCCTCGCCCCGGACGGCCGGATGACGCGCGGCAGGGACGCGATCGAGGAGGCCCTGAGCACGCTGGTGGGCAACCGCGCGACCGTCGAGATCGAGGTCTCGCGGCTGCACGCGGCCGCCGATGTCGCGATCGCGACGGGTCGCCTGCGCGTGCGCGTCCCCGGCCGGCGGGACGCACAGGAGTCGGCGTCGGTGGTCGTCTACTCGCGGGCGGGCGACGGCTCGTGGCGGATCGCCATCGACGCGCCGTGGGGGCTGCCCGCCTAGCCCCTGCGCCGCGTGAGATCGCGCTACGGCGTGGCGCTCGCCCCGCCCGACGCCGCGCGACACGCTGCTAGGCGCCGTGGCACTTCTTGTACTTCTGCCCGGAGCCGCACCAGCAGGGGTCGTTGCGCCCGACCTGGTGCTCGTCGTCGAGCACGCGCTGCTCCACGACCGGCATCATCCCTGCCTCCTGGCCCTCTTCGTCGAGGGACTGCGGGGAGCCGGCGGCGGCCGCGGCAGCCGCCGCGGCGAGCGCGCCCGAGCCGACGGCGCTGTGGCCGCCGGAGTAGGAGACGCGGCCGGCACGCGTGGAGTTGCCCGCCGCCGCGAACGCCGGGACCGGCGAATCCGCCCCGTTCTGGCCCTCGACGTTTACCTGGACGTTGAAGATCATCCGGGCGTAGTCGGCCCAGACGCTGTTCATCAGGTCGCCGAACAGCGCGAAGGCTTCGTTCTTGTAGGCCACCAGCGGGTCGATCTGGGCGAACCCGCGCAGATGGATGCCCTCGCGCAGGTAGTCCATGTCGAACAGGTGCTCGCGCCAGCGTTCGTCGATGATCTGCAGCAACAGGAAGCGCTCGAGCGCGCCCATCAGCTCCTCGCCGAGCGACTCCTCGCGGGCGTTGTAGCGCTCCATCGCGATCGTCACGATCTGTTCGCTCAGCGCGTTGTGATCGGTGGTCTCGCGGTCGAGGTCCTCGCCGCCGACGTCGAGCGGCAGGAACTGGCCGAGCGCCACGAACAGGCCGTCGAGGTCCCAGTCCTCGATGTAGTCGCCCTCGGTGTACTGCTCGATCGTCCGCTCGATCACCTTGACGACCTCCTGGCGGGCCTCCTCGCCGATGCTCTGGCCCTCGAGCACCTCGTCGCGGTAGGCGTAGATCACGCGTCGCTGCTCGTTCATCACGTCGTCGTAGTCGAGCACGCGTTTGCGGATCAGGAAGTTCTGCTCCTCGACCTTCTTCTGCGCTTTCTCGATCTGTTTGGAGAGCATGCCCGCCTCGATCGGTTCCTCGTTGCCCTCCTCGTCGACGCCGCCGAGGCGGTCGAGGATCTTGTAGATGCGATCGCCCGCGAACAGCCTCACGAGATCGTCCTCGGCCGACAGGAAGAAGCGCGACTCGCCCGGGTCCCCCTGGCGGCCGGCGCGACCGCGCAGCTGGTTGTCGATCCGGCGTGACTCGTGGCGCTCGGTGCCGCAGATGAACAGCCCGCCCGCCGCCATCACGCGCTCGCGGCTGGCCTGCACGTCGACCTCGAGCCCGGGGATCAGGGCCTGCAGGCGAGCCTCGTACTCCTCGGTGTCCTCGGCGTCCACGCCGTCCCTGGCCAGCTGCTGACGGGCCAGGTGTTCGGGATTGCCGCCCAGCTTGATGTCCACGCCGCGGCCCGCCATGTTGGTGGCGATCGTCACGGCGCCGGGCTGCCCGGCCTCGGCGACGATGTCCGCCTCGCGCGCGGCGTGCTCGGGCTTGGCGTTGAGCACGGTGTGCTTGATCCCGCGCCTGGTCAGACGCTCGGACAGCAGCTCGGAGACCTCGACCGAGATCGTTCCCACGAGCACCGGCTGTCCGTTCTCGTGGCGCGCGGCGATCTCGCGCACGACCGCGCTCCACTTCCCCTCCTTGGTCTTGTAGACCTGATCGTTGCGGTCCTCGCGGACCATCTCCTGGTTGGTGGGGATCTGCACGACCGGCAGCTCGTAGATCTTCATGAACTCGGTCGCCTCGGTCAGCGCGGTCCCGGTCATGCCGGCGAGCTTGTCGTAGAGGCGGAAGTAGTTCTGGTAGGTGATCGTGGCGAGCGTCTGGTTCTCCTCCTGGATCGCCACGCCCTCCTTCGCCTCGATCGCCTGGTGCAGTCCCTCCGACCAGCGCCGCCCCTCGAGGATCCGGCCCGTGAACTCGTCGATGATCTGCACCTGGCTGTCGATCACCGCGTAGTCCACGTCACGCTTGTACAGCGCCTCCGCGCGCAGGCACTGGATCAGATGGTTGACGAGATGCCCGTTCTCGGCACGGTAGAGGTGGTCGATGCCGAGGAAGCGCTCGGCCTTGGCGACCCCCTGCTCGGTGATCGAGACGGTCTTGTGCTTCTCGTCGATCTCGTAGTCGAAGTCCGCGATGAACTGCTTCTTCATCCGCGGGTCCATGCCTTCGGGCGTCTGCCCCGCGCTCAGCCGCGGCGCCAGGCGCGCGAACTTCACGTACAGGTCGGCCGCCTGTTCGGGCGCCCCGGAGATGATCAGCGGGGTGCGGGCCTCGTCGATGAGGATGTTGTCGACCTCGTCCACGATCGCGAAGGCGTGCCCACGCTGAACCTTTTCGCTGAGGTCCTTGGCCATGTTGTCACGCAGGTAGTCGAAGCCGAACTCCGAGTTGGTGCCGTAGACGACGTCGCAGGCGTAGGCGCGCTGCTTCTCCTCGTAGGGCTGCATCGTCTGGAGCACCCCCACGCTGACGCCGAGCGCGTCGTAGATCGGGCTCATCCATTCCGCATCGCGGCGCGCGAGATAGTCGTTGACGGTGACGACGTGCACGCCCTTGCGTTCGGGCGACGCGTCGGCGTCGTCGCGCTTGGGCGCGCGCACGGCGAGCGCGTTCAGCACCACCGCGAGGGTCGCCGTGAGCGTCTTGCCCTCCCCCGTCTTCATCTCGGCGATCTGCCCCTCGTGCAGGGCCATGCCGCCGATCAGCTGCACGTCGAAATGACGCATGCCCATCGTGCGCTTGCCGGTCTCGCGGACGATCGCGAAGCACTCGGGCAGCAGGGCGTCGAGGCTGTCCCCGTCGGCGGCGCGTTCGCGCAGCGCGTCCATCCGCTCGCGCAGCTCGGCATCGCTGTCGTGCTCGAGCTCGGCCTCGAAGGCGCCGATCAGCGCGACACGCTTCTGGTAGGTCTTGAACTTCTTCGCCTCGCCGACGTTGAGCGCGCGATCGAGCAGGGATGGCATGAGCCAAGGATAGCTCTCGGCGAACCTCCGCCAGCCGCCCTCGGCGGGAGCGGCGCGGCGGGCCCTGCGCTAGCCTCCCTCGGCGGGGAGCGGCTCGGAGAGCATCGCCGGCAGGACCGGCTCCAGCAGCGCGGCGGCGGCCTCGCGGCTGGCGGCGGCGTGGGCCTCGCGGCGGTGGCGCAGTTTGTCGCGGTGGCGCTTGACCTGGCGGGCGAGCTCGTCGATCATCAGGTTCAGCGAGTGCAGCATGTCCCGGGAGGCATCGCGGGCGCGCAGCGTGACGCCCTTCAGGTAGAGCGTGCCCTCGGCGACGTGGCAGTCCGACACGCGCGGGTTGGGCTCCTTGAAGATCTCGATCTCGAGGCGAGCCAGGTCAGAGACCTGTCGCGCGACCTTGGTCAGCCGGCGTTCGGCGTGGGTACGCAGCTCGTCGGTCACCGGGACGTTGCGGCCCTTGATGTCGATCTGCATCGAGGCTCCCTTCGGTCGTCCTTGTCTGGCTGTCCACGATGCTACGCCCGCTTGAGGCGGATGTAAATGGAGCTGGACCGATGTGCCGGGAAGCACGGATCGTCTCTGCGGATCATCCGCAGAGACGATCGCGGCCGCGCTGCGGCGGGTTGCGGGCGGCGGAGTGGGACAATCCGCCGGCATGAGCCCACACCTCTACTGGTCGTTCAGCCCCGGGGCGCTGATCGGTGCGGCGATCGTCGCCGGCGTGTATCTGCGCCGCTGGCTCGAGGTGCGGCGCGGGCGCTCGCCGCGGCGCACCCACGAGGCGCCGGTGTGGCGGCTGTGCTGCTTCATGGCGTCGGTGCTCGTCACGCTGCTCGCGCTCGTCTCGCCGCTCGACGCGCTCGCCGACCAGCTGTTCTTCGCGCACATGACCCAGCACATGCTGCTGCTCGACGTCGCCCCGATCCTCGCGATCCTCGGGCTCACCAAGGTGATCCTGCGGCCGGTGACCCGCTCCGTCCACGACCTGGAGCGCCGCGCCGGTCCGCTCGCGCACCCCGCCTTCGCCGTGATCCTGTACGTGGGCGTGATCTGGCTGTGGCACGTACCGTCGGCCTACGACCTGGCCGTGCAGCATCCGGTCGTGCACGTTCTCGAGCACACCAGCTTCTTCCTCGCCGGCTCGCTCTACTGGTGGCATCTGCTCTCGCCGATCCGTGCCCGCATGCGGCTCGACGGGCTCGGGCCGGTCGTCTACATGGCGAGCACCAAGCTGTGCGTGGGGGCGCTCGGCATGGGGCTCGCGTTCGCCCCCTACGCCCTGTACCCCTACTACGTCCACCACGCCCGCGTGTGGGGCATCTCCGCGATCGACGACCAGTCGATCGCGGGTCTGATCATGGCGGTGGAGCAGTCGATCGTGATGGGCATCGCCCTGGTGGTGCTGTTCGTGCGCGCGCTCACGGAGTCCGAGCGGGCGCAGCAGCGCCGCGAGCGCTACGAACTGCCACCCGAGCTGCCGGCCTGAGCGCCGCACCCGACCTGCCGGCGTGAGCGGCGCACCCCAGCTGGCGGCTTGAACGGCGCACCCGAGTTGCGCGCCGGAGTTGCCGCCCGCCGCCGCAGTGCCGCGGTGGCCGCATGGAAGGACCCGAGGGACGTCAGCTAGCGGCGGCGGCGCAGGCTCTCCAGGATGCCGCCGTGGCCGGCGATCGCGCCGATCAGGATCGAGCGCTGGGCGACCTCGGTGCCCGGGAAGATGATGCTGGCGCGCACCTGCGCGCCGTCGCCGATGATCGCGCCGTCACCGACCACGATCGGCCCCATCAGACGCACGCCGGCCCCGATCCGCACGTCATGGCCGATCCAGGCGGGCCCCTCGAGCTCGGTGTCCTCGCGCAGCGGCGAGGGGCCGGCGATCGTCACGCCGGGACTGACCTCCTCGCCGACCACGTCGAGGTGCAGCTCGCCACGCAGCGCGTCGAAGGTGCCCTGTTCGAGCTCGCCGAGCGAGCCGACGTCGTTCCAGTACTCGCGAACCTCGTGGATGTGGAACGGAACGTCGTTCTCGAGCAGCGCCGGGAACACGTCCTGCGCCCAGTCCGCGAACGGTCGCTCGGGGAAGTATTCGAAGATCCGCGGGTCGAACACGTAGATGCCGCAGTTGCCGAGGTCCGACAGCGCCTCCTCGGGCTCGGGCTTCTCCTGAAAGCCCGTGATCCTGCCGTCGCGGTCGTGCAGCACCACGCCGTACTCGCGCGTGTCGGAGACCTTCTTGACGGCGAGCGTCGCGATCCCGCCGGTCTCGGCGTGCCGGGCGGCCAGCGCGCCGAGATCGATGTCGGTGAGCGCGTCGCCGGAGATCACCAGGAAGGGCTCCTCCCCGAAGAAGGCCGCGCAGGCGCGCACGCCGCCGGCGGTGCCCAGCAGCTCCTCCTCGAAGCGGTACGCCAGCCGGTCGCCGAAGTGCGCGCGGATCGACTCCGGGAAGTAGTGCAGGTTCGCGATCACCTCGTCGAAGCCGTGGCGATCGAGCAGGTCGAGGATGTGCTCCATCACCGGACGGTCGAGCACCGGCACCATCGGCTTGGTGATCTCGTAGGTCAGCGGGCGCAGGCGGGTGCCCAGCCCCGCCGCGAGGACCATCGCTCTCATCGGGCGTCCGGCGACCTAGTAGCGGTAGTGATCGGGCTTGAACGGCCCGTCCACGGGCACGCCGATGTAGTCCGCCTGCTCGGGCGTCAGCTCGGTCAGGCGCACTCCCAGCGCGTCCAGGTGGAGGCGGGCGACCTTCTCGTCGAGATGCTTCGGCAGGACGTAGACCCGCTTCTCGTACTCCTCGTTCTTGGTGAAGAGCTCGATCTGGGCGATCGTCTGATTGGAGAACGAGTTGCTCATCACGAAGCTCGGGTGGCCGGTCGCGTTGCCGAGGTTGAGCAGGCGGCCCTCGGAGAGCAGGATCACCGCATGGCCGTCGGGGAACACCCACTTGTCCACCTGCGGCTTGATGTTGACGCGCTCGATGCCCGCGATCTCCGTGAGGCCCGCGACGTCGATCTCGTTGTCGAAGTGCCCGATGTTGCCGACGATGGCCTGGTGCTTCATGCGCTGCATGTCAGCCGCGGTGATGATGTCCTTGTTGCCCGTGGCGGTGATGAAGATGTCGCCGCTGCCGAGCACTTCCGCCAGGGTCCTGACCTCGTAGCCCTGCATCGAGGCCTGCAGGGCGCAGATCGGGTCGATCTCGGTGACGATCACGCGCGCTCCCTGCCCGCGCAGCGATTCCGCGCAGCCCTTGCCGACGTCGCCGAAGCCGCACACGACCGCGACCTTCCCGCCGATCATCACGTCCGTCGCACGGTTGATCCCGTCGATCAGCGAGTGGCGACAGCCGTAGAGGTTGTCGAACTTCGACTTCGTGACGGAGTCGTTGACGTTGATCGCCGGGAACAGGAGCTCGCCGGTCTCGACCATCTGGTAGAGCCGGTGCACACCGGTCGTCGTCTCCTCGGTCACGCCTTTGATGCCTTCGCCGATGCGCGTCCAGCGCTGCGGGTCCTCCTCGAGCGAGCGCGTCAGCACGCCGAGGATGACCTGGAACTCCTCCGAGTCGGCGCTCGCCGGATCGGGCACCTGGCCGGCCGCCTCGTACTCGGTCCCCTTGTGGACGAGCAGCGTCGCGTCGCCGCCGTCGTCGAGGATCATGTTCGGGCCGGCCGAGGCATCCTCGCCCTCGGGCCAGCGCAGGACCTGCTCGGTGCACCACCAGTACTCCTCGAGCGTCTCGCCCTTCCACGCGTACACGGGGACGCCCAGGGGGTTCTCGGGCGTGCCGGCGGGACCCACCGCGACCGCGGCCGCGGCGTGATCCTGGGTGGAGAAGATGTTGCAGCTGCACCAGCGGACCTCCGCGCCGAGAGCCGTGAGCGTCTCGATCAGCACCGCCGTCTGGATCGTCATGTGCAGCGAGCCGGTGATGCGCGCGCCCTTCAGCGGCTGCGCGTCGGCGTACTCGCGCCGGATCGACATCAGGCCGGGCATCTCGTGCTCGGCGAGCGTGATCTCCTTGCGGCCGAACTCCGCGAGGGAGAGGTCGGCGACCTTGAAATCGGCGGTGACGGTTGCGGTCGGGGTCATGTCTGGGTCTCCATGGTAATGGGGTGGCTCCTCAGTCGGCGGGTCGGGCTTCTCGGCTGCGCTGTCTCTCAGCGCGCGGCGAGCGCGGCCTTGAGCTCCTCTATCACCTTGACAGGCCCGGGATCGACACCGCGCAGAGCGGCGAGGTAGATCGAGACGAGATCGCCGAGGAGCACGAGCGAGATCACGCGCTCGATCGCCGTCTGCCCGCGCGTCTCCAGGCGGAAGCTGGCGGCGGCGTTGCCGGCGATCAGGCGCTCGGTGAGGTCCATCCTCTCCTTCACGCGGGGGTGCGCGTCGGAGTCGTCCAGGAACACGGCCGAGAAGCGCCCGAGGTCTCCGGCGCCCTCCCAGCCGGCGATCTCGTTGTGGTCGAGCTCGGGAACTTCGTTCCAGAAGCTCGGCTGCTTGGCGTTCTCGTTGATCTGCGTCTTCCAGCGGTAGGCGATCGGTGTGGTCAGGCCGGCGCCGGCCACCACCGGGATCGTGCCCAGCAGGCCGCGGGCGACTTCCTTGGCCAGCGAGTCTTCGGCGGCGTCGGGGCCCCACTCGGCGACCAGCTGCTCGGTGTGCGATGCGGCGACGTCGATCTCGGAGGTCAGGCGCGGGCCGACACCGCACAGCGCCGCGACCTCGAGGGCGGCGACGATCATGTAGGCGACCGCGGCGCGGGGCTGCAGGCCTCCGGGCAGCGGGATCACCGGCACCCCGTCCGCACGGGCCATCTCGGCCAGGCGCCCCCCGGTCGTGACGACGGTGCGCTTGGCGCCGAGGGCGCCCGCGGACTCGAAGCAGGCGAGCGTCTCCTCGGTGTTGCCGGAGTAGCTGGCGCACAGCACCATCGTCTCGGGGGTGGTCCAGGTGGGCAGCCCGTAGGCGCGGGTGACGAATATCGGCCTGGAGGCGTGGTCGGCCAGCGCCGCCCGTGCCAGCGCGCCGCCGATCGCCGATCCGCCCATGCCCGCGACGACGAGCCCGGCGGGGGTGTCCCAGTCCTGCATGATCGCCGACTCCACGCGCCAGAGGGCGTCGCGCAGGTGCTCAGGCAGCGCCAGCATGTCGCCGAGCTGGTCGGACGGGTCGATCTGGGCGATCGCCGCGCGCGAGAGCTCCTCCGCGGTGGGTGTGGCCGTGAGGCCGCCTTCGCTCATCTGCTGCTCACCTCCTGTGGGATCGGGTATCGATGGGTATCGCTCCTGAAATCGGTAGTCGGGTGCTCGCGGCGGGGCCTCGGCGCTAGAACTCGATCGCCCCGTCGGGCAGCTCGACACCAGGGAAGATACGCGCCCCGCGCGTGATCACGTTGTCCGCCCCGATGCTCACGCCTTCGCCGAGCACCGCACCGCCGCTGATCCGGCTGCCCCTGCCGATGCGGCAGCCGGCCGCCACGATGCAGTCTCGCAGCTCGCAGCCGGCCTCGATCCGGGTCCCCGCGAGCACCACCGAGCGCTCGACGACCGCGCCCGCGCCGATCGAGACGTCCTCGCCGAGCACCACCAGGCTTCCGACGTGAGCGCCCGCCTCGACCCGCACCCCACGCTCCAGCAGCGCCGGCGGGATCACGCGACCCTGCACCCGCGCGTCCTCGGCGATCGACAGCCAGTCCTCGCCCAGGCGCTCTCGCACCGGGGTGGCGACGTTGCCCTCGATGATGTCGAATGTGCCCTGCAGGTAGCGGCCGGGGGTGCCGATGTCGAGCCAGTAGCTCTCCGAGGGGAAGCCGTAGAGCCCCGCGCCGATCAGCCGCGGCCACACCTCGCGCTCGATCGAGACATTGCGCGCGGGTGGGATCAGCTCGAGGATCCTGCGCTCGAGCACGTATGCGCCCGCGCTGATCAGGTTGGTCGGCAGCTCCTCGGCGCTTGGCTTCTCGATGAAGTCCCGCACCGCGCGGTCGTCCTCGAGCGTCACGAGACCGTATGCGGTCGGGTCGGCGACGGCCACGAGCGCGAGCGTGGCCAGCGCGCCGGTCTGCGCGTGCTGCGCGATCTGCGCGGTGAGGTCGATATCGGTCAGCACGTCTCCGTTGAGCATCAGGAAGCGCTCGTCGAGCATCGGCTCGGCCAGCTTCAGCGCCCCGGCGGTGCCGAGCGCCTCCGGCTCCTCGACGAACCGCAGCCGTACGCCGAGCCCGGACCCGTCGCCGAGCGCCTCCCTCATGCTCTCGGCCAGGAAGCCGCACGACATGATCACCTCCTCGACCCCGTGGCCGCGGAGCCACTCGAGCATGAACGCGATGAACGGCCGGTCGACGAGCGTCACGACAGGCTTCGGCAGCCTGGAGGTCAGCGGGCGCAGGCGCGTGCCCTGCCCGCCGACGAGTATCACCGCCTGCATCGTGGCGGCCGGCGGCAGGCGCCGGGGACGCTCGCACCCGTGCTCACCGCCTGCCGATCCCCTCGTAGGTGAGACCCGCCGCGCGGATCTCGCTCGGATCCAGGGCGTTGCGCCCGTCGATCAGCAGGCTTCCCGCCATCGCCTGCGAGACGGCCTTCCAGTCGAGGTCCAGCAGCTCGCGCCACTCGGTCACGAGCACCACCGCGTCGGCGTCCGTGACGGCCTCCAGCGCCGAGCCGGCGAAGTCGATCCCGGTGACGAGCTTGCGGGCCTGCTCCTCGGCGACCGGGTCATAGGCGGTGACCGCGGCGCCGTCGGCGATCAGCCGCGCGGAGAGAACGAGCGAGGAGGCCTCGCGCATGTCGTCGGTGTTGGGCTTGAACGCTAGGCCGAGCAGCGCCACACGCCTGTCGGCGAGGCCCCCGAGGTGCTTCTGCAGCTTGCCGATCACCCGGCGCTTCTGCAGGTCGTTGACCTCGATCACCGCGTTGAGCAGCTGGAAGTGGTAGCCCGAGTTGCCCGCCAGCTGCTTGAGCGCATCGACGTCCTTGGGGAAGCAGCTGCCGCCGAAGCCGATCCCCGCCTGCAGGAACTTGGAGCCGATGCGATCGTCCAGCCCCATCCCGCGGGCCACCTCGACCACGTCGGCGCCAGTCTCCTCGCAGACGTTGGCGATCTCGTTGATGAAGGAGATCTTCGTCGCGAGAAAGGCGTTGGAGGCGAGCTTCACCATCTCCGCGCTGGCGACGTCGGTGCGCACGAGCGGGGCCCCGAGCGGCGCGTAGAGCTCGACCACGGCGTCACCCGCCCAGTCGCCCCCGTCTCCCACCACGACCCGGTCGGGCCGCATGAAGTCGGCGACCGCGGAGCCCTCCTTGAGGAACTCCGGGCAGGAGACGTAGGCCAGGCCGTCCTTGCCCTGCGTGGCGAAGGCGCGCTGCAGCGCCGCTCCCGTGCCGCATGGCACGGTCGACTTCATCACGAGCGCGTGATCGCGCGAGGGCGGGATCGCCGCGACCACGGCGTGCACGGCCGACAGGTCGGCGTCGCCGGAGTAGGTCGGCGGGGTCCCCACCGCCACGAACAGCAGCCGGGCGTGCTCCAGCGCCCCGCCGAGCTCGGTTGAGAAGTGCAGGCGCCCCGCGTTGCGCAGCAGCAGCTCCTCGAGACCCGGCTCGTAGATCGGCACCTCGCCGCGGCGCAGGCGTTCGATCTTCTCGGCATCGATGTCCACGCACCACACCTCGCTGCCGAGCTCGGCGAAGCCGGCGGCGGTCACGAGGCCGACGTAGCCGGTGCCTATGACGCCGATTGGCTGGTGCGATGCGGTCATCGGGCGGGAAGGGCGGAGGGGCCCTGGTCCTACTGCCCTGCGGAGAGGAAAGCCTCGTAGCGGCGGATGTCCCGCAGCGCCCTTGCGTTCTCCTCGCTGTCGTCGGCGGCCTGCTCGGCGGCGGCGCGGGCGTCCTCGAGCTTGGCCTGGAAGGCCTCGCGGTCGATGCTCTCGGGCGCGATCGCCTCCTCGACCAGCACCAGCGCGCGGTTCTCGGCGAACTGAAGATAGCCCTCTGCCTGCGCGAAGCGCACGACCTCATCCTCCGAGCGGTACAGGCGCAGCTCGCTCGGCTCGAGCCTGGCGAGCATCGGCTCGTGGTTGGCGAGGATCCCGATCGAGCCCACGGTCGTGAAGGTGGAGAGCATCTCCACCTCCTCGCTGAAGACCTCGCCCTCGGGCGTGAGCACTTCGACGGGGAACTTCGTGTGGCTCATTTCTTGGCCGCCTCGACGACCTCGTCGATCGTGCCCTTGAGGAAGAAGGCGCTCTCGGGCACCTCGTCGTGCTTGCCTTCGATGATCTCCTCGAAGCCCCTGATCGTCTCCGCGATCGGCACGTAGGCGCCCGGGGTGCCGGTGAACTCTTCGGCCACGAAGAACGGCTGGGAGAGGAAGCGCTCGATCCGGCGGGCCCGCTGAACGGTGAGCTTGTCCTCGTCGGAGAGCTCGTCGATTCCGAGGATCGCAATGATGTCCTGCAGTTCCTTGTAGCGCTGCAGGATCTCCTTGACCCGGTTGGCGACGCGGAAGTGATCGTCGCCGAGGATGTCCGCCTTGAGAATCGTCGACGTCGAGTCCAGCGGATCGACGGCCGGGTAGATCCCTTTCTCGGAGATCGCCCGCGACAGGGTGGTGGTGGCGTTGAGGTGGGCGAACACCGATGCCGGGGCCGGGTCGGTGAGGTCGTCTGCCGGCACGTAGATCGCCTGCACGGAGGTCACCGAGCCGTCGCGGGTCGAGGTGATCCGCTCCTGCAGCTGGCCCATCTCGGTCTCGAGGGTCGGCTGGTAGCCCACCTGGGAGGGCATCCGTCCAAGCAGCGCGGAGACCTCGGATCCCGCCTGCACGAAGCGGAAGATGTTGTCGATGAACAGCAGCACGTCCTGGCCCTGATCGCGGAAGTATTCGGCCATCGTCAGGCCGGAGAGCGCGACCCTCATGCGGGCCCCGGGGGGCTCGTTCATCTGGCCGAAGACGAGCATCGTCTTGTCGAGGACGCCGGACTCCTTCATCTCGAGCCACAGGTCGTTGCCCTCGCGCGAACGCTCGCCCACGCCGCAGAACGCCGACAGGCCGCCGTGCTCCTTGGCGAGGTTGTGGATCAGCTCCTGGATCAGCACGGTCTTGCCCACACCGGCTCCTCCGAACAGCCCCACCTTGCCGCCCTTGGCATAGGGCGCGAGCAGATCGATGACCTTGATTCCGGTCTCGAACATCTCGCTGGTCGGCGTGAGGTCCTCGGCGCGCGGCGCCTCCTGGTGGATCCCGCGCCGCTCGACGTCGGCGGGCAGATCCGCGCCGAGATCGATCGGTTCGCCGAGCAGGTTGAAGATGCGCCCGAGCGTCGCCTCGCCCACCGGGACCGTGATCGGCGCACCGGTGTCGATGACCTCCACGCCGCGCGCGAGACCGTCGGTCGTGTCCATCGCGACCGCGCGGACGCGGTCGTCGCCGAGGTGCTGCTGGACCTCGCAGACGAGCACGCTGCCCCCCGCCTCGGAGCTGATCCCGGGCGCCTCCTCCTCCGCGGCCGCGGCGGGGCGCGCGACGGTGATCGCGTGGTTGATCTCGGGCAGGCGGTCGGGGAAGGCGGCCTCGATCACTACGCCTTGGATCTCCTCGATGCGCCCGACGTTGCGCGAGGTCTCGCTTCCGGGCTGGGGCGAGCCGTTTGACTCGGTGGCGGTGACGGCGTTCATTGTGTTGGTTCTCCTCTTTCGTTGAGATCGTCGGGGTCCCGGGCGAGTCGGCTTGCGGGGCCGCTAGCTGAGCCCCTCTGCGCCGGCGACGACCTCCATGATCTCCTGGGTGATCTCGGCCTGGCGGGCACGGTTCATTTGCAGTGTGTAGTCGGTGATGATTTCGCCGGCGTTTTCCGAAGCGCTGCGCATCGCCGTCATCTGGGCCCCGAAGAAACCGGCGGCGGACTCGACCAGCGCGCGGTAGATCGAGATCTCGATGTAGTCGGGAACCAGGCGCCGGAGGATCTTCTCGGGATCCGGCTCGTAGTCGACCGGCGTCCGCTTCCTGGGCGCCGCATCGGCGGGGCCGGCGGACCCCTGGCCCTCGCCCTCGCCGTCGCCGTCGATCGCATCCTCGGAGAGCGGCAGCAGGGTCTGGCTGGTCACGTGCTGGGTCAGCGGCGAGACGTAGGAGTTGTAGACCATCTCGACGCGGTCGAGCTGCCCGTCCACGTATGCCCCGATCAGCTCGTCGGCGATCGTGCGGGCGTCTGCGTAGGCGGGCCGGTCGGCGAAGCCGGTGTAGGCGCCGCGCAGCTCGTGCCCGCGGAACGCGAGCGAGGAGACGCCGCGGCGCCCGGTGGCGTACCAGCCGGTGCTGAGCCCCTCCTCGGACATCTCCGCGGAGCGGCGCAGGCCCGCGCGGATGATCTGGGAGTTGAAGCCACCGGCCAAACCACGGTCGCCGGTGACCAGCAGCAGCCCTGCGTTCACCGGGGACTCGTGCTCGGAGAGCAGGGGCAGCCGCGCCGTCTCGGCGCCGGCCGCCTGCGCCGCCTGACGTGTCATGCGACCGATCGCATCCGCATAGGGGCGCAGGGCGGAGATGCGCTGCTCGGCCCGCCGCAGGCGCGCGGCGGCGACCATCTCCATCGCCCGCGTGATCTTCTGGATGTTCTTCACGGATGCGATCTTGTTCTTGACGTCGCGCTGGGAAGCCATGGCGTGTTCTCCGGGGCCGTCAGGCCACCCGGGCCTCCTCGAGGGGCTGGCCCTCCTCGTCGAGGTCGTAGCCGAAGTCCACGGCGAAGGCCTCGACCGTCGCGCGCACCTCGCTCTGGGTCTCCTCCGACCAGTCGCCGCCGTTGATCTTCGCGCGCAGCTCGGGGTGCTGGGCATGCAGGCGTTCGGTGATGCCGAGCAGGAACTCCTCGACGCGGTCGACGTTGAGCCGGTCCAGGAAGCCGTTGGTGGCAGCGAAGATCTGCACCGTCTGATCCTCGACCGCCAGCGGCGCGCGCTCGTGCTGGTTCAGCGTGGCCACCAGCCGCTCGCCGCGGGCGAGCGTGCGCTGGGTGTCGACGTCTAGGTCGGAGCCGAACTGCGCGAACGCCTCGAGGTCGCGGAACTGGGACAGCTCGAGCTTGATCCTCCCGGCGACTTTCTTCATCGGGCCGATCTGCGCGTTGCCTCCCACGCGCGAGACCGAGATCCCCACGTTGATCGCCGGGCGCACGCCCGAGTTGAAGAGCTTCGACTCGAGGAAGATCTGCCCGTCGGTGATCGAGATCACGTTCGTGGGGATGTACGCGGATACGTCGCCCGCCTGGGTCTCGATGATCGGCAGCGCGGTGAGCGAGCCGCCGCCGAGCTCGTCGCTGAGCTTGACGGCCCGCTCGAGCAGGCGCGAGTGCAGGTAGAAGACGTCGCCCGGGTAGGCCTCGCGCCCCGGCGGGCGACGCAGCAGCAGTGACATCTGACGGTAGGCGTAGGCGTGCTTGGTGAGGTCGTCGTAAACGCACAGCGCGTGCTCGCCTTTGTAGAGGAAGTGCTCCGCCATCGCGCAGCCGGCGTAGGGGGCCATGAACTTGATCGGCGCGGCCTCGTCGGCGGGCGCGGCGACGATCACCGTCCGCTCCATCGCGCCGTTTTCCTCGAGCGTCTGGGCGAGCGCCACGACCGTGGACATGCGCTGGCCGATCGCCACGTAGACCGATACGACGCCGGTGTCCTTGTTGTTGATGATCGTGTCGATGGCGATCGCGGTCTTGCCCGTCTGGCGGTCGCCGATGATCAGCTCGCGCTGGCCGCGGCCGATCGGGATCATCGCGTCGATCGCCTTCAGTCCGGTCTGCATCGGCTGCTTGACCGGCTGGCGCTGGACGATGCCCGGCGCCTTGAACTCGGCCGGCCGCGTCTCTCCGGCGGGGATCGCGCCCTTGCCGTCGAGCGGGCGCCCGAGCGGATCCACGATGCGTCCGAGCAGCTGCTCGCCGACCGGGATCTCCAGCAGCGCGCCGGTGCGCCTGACCGTGTCGCCCTCGGAGATGTGCTCCCACTCGCCGAACAGCACCGCGCCGACGTTGTCGGACTCGAGGTTGAGCGCGAGCCCGGTCACGCCATGGGGGAGCTCGAGCATCTCGAAGGACATGCAGTTCTCCAGGCCGTGCAGGCGCGCGATGCCGTCGGCGACCGACAGCACGGTGCCGACCTCGGTCAGCTCGGCCGTGCCGCTGTCGAGTCCCTCGATGCGGCTCTTCAGAATGCTTGTGATCTCGTCGGGATTGATCTGCATGTCGTTTCCTAAGAGGCTCCTTGGGCAACGTGCCTGCGCAGCTGCTCCAGTCGGTTGCGAATAGAGGCATCGAGGATCGAGTTTCCGACCCTGATGATGATGCCGCCGAGAATGTCCGGGTCCACGCGCGCCGCGAGCGTGACCTTGCGCCCGGCGCGCTCGCCGATCGTCCTGCCGAGGCTCTCGGTGGTGGCCTGATCGAGGGCGATCGCGCTCGTGATCTCCACCGGCAGGGTCCTGTTCTCCTCCTCCCACAGCCGCTCGTACTCCTGGCGGATGCGGAAGATCACCGGCATGCGGTGGTTTTCGATGAGCAGCGAGAGGAAGTTCAGGAGGATCTCGTCGGCTCCGTCGAGCAGGCTGCCGAGCGCCTGCTGCTTCTCGCTGCTGGAGAAGTAGGGCGAGAAGAAGAACACCGCGAGCTCGCGGTTCCGGTCCAGCGCGTCCGCGAACTGGCCGATCTGCTCGCGCAGCTCGTCCAGGCGTCCGCGCTCACGGGCGACCTGGAACAGCGAGCGTCCGTAGACCTGGGCGAGCTCCTCCATCAGTTGTTGCCCGTGGTGCCCGCCGACAGGCCGGAGAGGTCGAGTTCGCCGAGGGCCTCCTCCACGAGGCGGCGCTGGTCAGCCTCGTCGAGGGTCTTGCGCACGACCTTCTCGGTGGCCAGGATCGTGAGATCGGCGACCTCGCGGCGGATATCGTCGAGTGCGCGCCTGGTGGCGGCGTCGATGTCGCGCTCGGCCTTGCGGGCGGCCTCGGCGACGATCTCCTTGCCCTGGTCGCGCGCCTCGTTCTCGTGCGCCTCGGCGGTTTGGCGTGCACGCTGGAGGATCTCCTCCGACTGGGTCCGGGCCTCCTTCAGGCGCTCGCGGTACTCCGCGAGCAGCTGGTCGGCTTCGGTCCGGGTGCGCTCGGCCGCGTCGATCGACTCGTCGATCGCCACGCGGCGCTCGTCGAGCGCGTCGCGGATGCGCGGGAACACAGCCTTGATGAGGATGTAGAGCGAGATCGCGAAGACGACCAGCGTCCAGATCATCAGGCCGACGTTGGGCGTGATCAGCCACGAGTCGCTCGAGGCGACGGGCGGGCTCAGAATGCTGGCGAGCGGCTGCATATCGGCCTAGAGGAAGAAGGCGATGAAGCCGCCGACGAGGCCGTAGAAGAAGGTCGCCTCGGTAAGCGCGAAGCCGAGCCACTGGATCGAGGCGATCTCGTCGCGCATCTCGGGCTGGCGGGTGACCGACTCGATCACCTTCCCGAACAGCATGCCGATGCCGGCGCCCGCGCCCGCGGCTCCACCGCCGGCACCCACGCCCAGCGCGATCGCTTTACCGGCGTTCGCGCCGACTTCCTTCGACGCTTCGGCGGCGGCGAGCAGCGGGGTGCCCAGATGGATGGACATGAAAGGCAACAGGTGAGTCAGCATCGTTCTCCTTATCGGGTGCTAGTGGCTTGCGGAGGTGGCGCCGCCGAGGTAAATGGCGGTCAAGATGGCGAAGATGAAGGCCTGCAGGCCGGCGATCAGAACGGCCTCGAAGAGGAAGATCACGACCCCGATCGGCAGCGTCAGCCAGCCGAGCAGCTGCAGGCCGAGGAGCACCGCGAGGTTGCCCGCCATGAAGTCGATCAGCAGATGACCGGCCAGCAGGTTGGCCCAGAGCCTGATCGTGAGCGACAGCAGGCGCAGGAAGTTCGAGACGATCTCCAGCGGATACATGAGGATCAGCATCGGCCCTTTGATGCCGGCCGGGATCAGGCTTTTGATGTACCCGGCGAAGCCGTGGGCGCGAAGGCCTTCGACGTTGTAGGCGACGAACACGCCGAGCGCCAGCACGAGCGGCACCGCGACGTTCGTCACGGCGGCGTAGATCTGGAACGACGGGATGTTCACGCCGAACAGCTTGAAGGTCTCGCTGGAGTCGACCGGTAGCGGGATGTAGCCGATCAGGTTGGAGACGAGGATGAAGATGAACAGCGTGAAGATGAACGGGAACCATTTCTTGGTCCTGGCCTCGTCCATGTTCTCGCGTGTCAGCGTGGACATCAGGTTGTAGCCGAGCTCGACGGCCACCTGCAGGCGTCCCGGGCGCCTGCGCATGTGCGCGGCGACGTAGATCATCACGCCGAGCGTTATCGCGCTCGCCAGCAGCAGGTAGAGGACGCCCTTGTCGAAGTTCAGCGGTCCCGCGATGTGGAACCAGGTTTCGAGGTGGAAGGCGTCGATGACCTTGAAGGTTTCGTTTTTGTGGCCCTTCACGCCGAACGCGACGGCGAACCCGATCAGGCCGACCAGGTACAACAGCGCGATGCTCCATCCGATCCTTCGGCCCCTGCTCATCGTGCGCGGGTTCATCGCGATGCCTTCGGGTGTGACCGCGGGGGCCCGCTGAGGACCCGCACCGCGAAGGCCACCGAGTAGGCCACGAAGATCGTCACGGCGGCGGTCAGGCCGTCGGCGCGTCCACCGGCGACCCCGGCGATCACGATCGCTCCGGCCAGCAGCCAGATGCGCCCGAACGCCTCGAACAGGTTGAGGCCGAGCTGCGTGCGAGGCTCGCGTGAGCCGCTGATCCAGCGGCGGTCGGCCACCGCGAGGACGCGCTGGATGATCCAGGCCCCGGCGCCGATCAGGTAGCCGACGGCGGGCACCCCGAGCGCCAGGGCGGGAGCCGCCGCGAGCAGCACGAGGACCACATCGAGGTAACGCAGGAGCAGCATCGCGCGCTTCTCGGGAGTGACCGCGGCGCCGCCTGCGGGTGCCGGCGGCTCGGGCGAGGTCGGCCGCGCGGTGAGCGGGCCGGGCGTCGGTTGCACCCTCCCGGGCGGTGCACCCGCGGCGGCCAGCGCGACGCCGGCGAGCGCCGGCGTGGCGAGGCTGAGGGGGCGCGCACGCCTCATCGGCGCGCCGGAGAGGCCGCGGCGGGCGTCGCGCCGCCGTCCCCATCGGGCGTCGGACGGGCGAGTGTGATCCTCGTGGGAATCGAAGTCTGGCATGTGCGCAGGGTCCACCCTACAGACGAGAAAGTCCCCGCGCTCTCGGGCGGCGGAGCCGTCGAAATGTCCCTCAACAGTCTGCGGCGGCGCCGTCTAGTCTAACCGGTCGCCGACTTCGTAACAACTTTGTGACATGCGATACGCCGGTTGGGCGCTATTTGCGGGCGATCCCAGATGTCCGCGCCCGGGGCTCCTGAGGCCCCTGCGCAGGCCTTCCGCCGCCCGCACGATCAGCGCCGCGAGCGTCAGCACCAGAAGCCCTCCGACCATGTCCAGGACGAAGTGGTTCCCGGTCGCGAGCACCGCGAGCGCGGTCACGCACGGGTACAGCACCGCGAGCACGCGCACCCATACGCGCGTGGAGACCGTCCAGATCGCGAGCGTGCACCACACGGCCCAGGCGATGTGCAGGGACGGCATCGCGGCGAGCTCGTTCGCGTGCGAGGCGAGCGCGCCGGTGTGCCAGGAGCCGATCGCGTGCGTCGCGGCCACCACGTCGGTGAACCCCCCGAGCATCCGCGGCGGGGCGACGGGATACAGCCAGAAGACGAGAAACGCCAGCAGGTTGACGACCACGAGCGTGCTGCGCAGCGGCCGGTAGATGTCCGCGCGGCGGAACCAGAGCCACCCGAGGAGCCCCAGCGTCACGACGAAGTGCGCGTTGTCGTAGTAGTCGGAGATCGCCAGCCCGAGCGTCTGATGCCCGGCCAGCCAGGTGTCGAGCGCGTGCTCGGGCGCGATGTGGAGCGACTGCTCGAGGGCCAGGATCGACTGCGCGTGGGCCAGCGCCAGGTGCAGCCGCAGCGGTGCGAGGTTCGTGATCGCGTCGTAGATCCAGCACAGCCAGGCGATCGTGAGCACCTCGACCCACCAGCGCGCGCGGGGGCGCGCCTCCGCCTGGGCGAACGCCGGCAGGGCCGCCGGCGCAGCCGCCGCTGCGGCCGCGCCGGGCTCGGTCGAGACCGCGGTGGACAAGCATTCGATCTTAGCCAGCCGGGCGGCCGCCGGGCGGGCGGATGCAGCCGGAGGGCCCGGCGTGCGCCCGAGGAACGCCCCCGGACCTGCGGCTAGGGGTCCGTTGGCTGCAGGCCGCGCGCGGCGAGCGTGTCGAGTACGCGCGGGAGCGCCGCGGCGGTCCGCTCCCAGGAGCGCGGGGCCGAGTAGTCGTCGGCATCGTGGAGCAGCAGCACCGAGCCGGCGCTCGCCCCCGCGGTGAGGCGCATCGCGATCGAGGCGGGCGTGGCGCGCGCCTCCCAATCCCGCCCCCACTCGCTCCACAGCAGCGTGCGCCAGCCGCGCCGGTGTGCCAGGCCCAGCGCGGCGGCGTTGAGCACGCCGTAGGGAGGGCGATAGAGGGCCGGCGTGAGCCCGGTCGCACCCTCGATCGCCGCCTGCGCCCGTGCGAGGTCCTCGCGCACCTGCGGCGGGGCCAGGCGCAGCAGGTTGCGGTGGCGGTGGCAGTGCAGCGCGATCGCGTGGCCGGCTGCGACGATCTCGCCGGCGAGCGCCGGGTTGCGCTCGACCTGCTCGCCGACCAGGAAGAACGTGGCGGGGACCCGCTCGCGGGCCAGTATCTCGAGCACCGCGGGGGTCCCCTGCGGGTGCGGGCCGTCGTCGAACGTGAGCGCGTAGCCGCGCCCGCTGGCCGTGCGGTCCTCCACGCCGAGCGGACCGCGAAGCGCGGGAAGGGCGCCCGCCAGGCCCGGCAGCAGATAGCCGAGCAGGACACCGCCCGCGACAGCGCCCGCGAGACGGGCGCCGGGAATGCGATGATCGTGCGCAGACATGGTCGATTTGGTGTTGGGCATCCTGGCGGCGTTCGCGGCCTCGACCCTCTACAGCCTAGGGATCGCCCTTCAGGCGCTCGACGCCCGTGAGGCCTCCCACGAGGAGAACCTGCGCCTGGCCCTGCTCGGGGGTCTGGCGCGCCGGTCGCGCTGGCTGCTGGGCACGGGCCTGTCGATCCTCGGCTGGCCGCTGCAGGTGATCGCTCTGCTGCTTGCGCCGCTGGTCGTCGTGCAGCCGGCTCTCGCCGCGGGGCTGCTCGTGCTGCTCGTGATCGCCGAGCAGGTGCTCGGCGAGCGCCCCGGGCGCTATGAGTACGCGTGCGTCACGGCGATCGTGCTCGGCGTCGTGGGCGTCGCGCTGGCGGCTCCGCCCCGCAGCACGAGCCACGGTGGCGACACGCTCACGATCACCCTCGTGCTGATCGGCCTCGGTGTCGCGAGCCTGCTGCCCTACATGCTCCGCGCCCTCGGGCACTCCTTTCCCGGGGTCACGATGATCGGGGCGGGGCTCGCGTTCGGGTGGAGCGGCGTCGCCACGAAGCTCGCCGCCGACGACCTCGCCGGCGGCCACTACCTCACCGCGGCCGCATGGGGCCTCTCGACGGCCGCGGCGTCCGGCGTCGGGGTGCTCAGCGAGATGAGCGCGCTGCAGTCACGCCCGGCGATCCAGGTGGCTCCGGTCGTGTTCGTGACCCAGACGGTGATACCGATCGTGCTCGCGCTGCTGCTGCTCGGCGAGACGCTCAGCGCGACACCGCTTCACGGCCTCCCGCTGCTCGTCTCGCTCACCGTCGTGGTCGGCGGGGCGGCGATGCTGGCGCGATCGCCGCTGCTGCTCGGGCTGATGGACGCCGACCGCGTCAGCGAGGACAGCGGCTCGACGCCGAGCCGCTCCGATGCCAGCCAGGACACGATCCGCTCGAGTCCGCGCAGCGACGACGGGGACCCGCCGAGCTCGACGACGATCACGTCGCCCGCCCGCATCGTGCGCTGAGGCGGCGAGGAGGTCGCCGACAGGCGCAGAGCGCCCTTGACCGGCGTGGCGCCGTCCGTCCTGGCGAGAACCAGCTGACCCACGGACAGCCCTCCGAGGGGCTCGAGGTAGTAGAAGCTGTGGTGCAGTCCGAGGGCGCGTGCCTGCGAATGCAGCGTCGCACGGGTGCGGACCCAATGGAACAGCGCCGAGCCGGGTACTTCTGGGAGCAGCTCGTCGCCGAGGGAGTGGAGCCTCGCGATCCGTGTCGCAGAGGGCACGCCCGCGTCGTCGGCGAAGGTGACGTGGATCCCGAGCGCGGCGAGACGGGGAGCCAGGCGGTCGACCACGCGCCTGGGTGCGTGCACGATCAGGCCGACGTCCGGCTGGCTGGTCTTCACGTGGGAGAGCTGGTGGACGTCGAGGAACTTCGAGGCGAGCGCCGTCACCTCATCGGTCGAGGCCATCCACGAGCCGACCGCGAGCAGCAGCACGAGCTGGGTCGCGAACGCCACCAGCCGCAGTCGCCAGGCGGGCAGTGGCCGCACGCGGCGGGGTGCCCCGAGCACGACGTCGACGGCGGCGGGGCCGGCGCTGTGCTGGGCCGGCCGGGGCGCGTCGAGCTCGGCCTGCGCGCGCTCGGCGAAGCTCGCCTCGACGTGCTCGCGCAGCTCGTCGGTGTCGTTGGCCAGCCGCAGCAGGTCGAGGTCGGCCATCGCCCGGGTGTTCAGGCGGGCGTGGCCCACCGGCAGGCCGTAGGAGACGACCGGGGTGCCGGCCGCCCTGGCCTCGAGGCAGGTGACCCCGCCGGTGGAGTGCACGAGCACGTCGGCCGCCGCCAGCAGCTCGGGCATCTTGTCGGTGAACCCGTAGACGTGCACCCGCGGCTCGGAGGCGAAGCTCGTGCGCAGCTTCTCGGCGAGCTGCTCGTTGCGGCCGGCAAGGCAGACGATGCTGCTCACCTCGCCGACGCGGGTGAACTCGCCGACCGCCCCGGCGATGTCGCCGACCCCCCAGCCACCGCCCGAGACGACGACCATGCGGCCCTCCTCGGGCAGACCCAGGGCGGCCCTCGCCTGCCGCGGGCAGCGGGGCTCCAGGAACTCGGCCGAGATGAGCGGGCGCACGAGCTGCACGCTGCCGCGACCCGCGATGCGCTCGACGGAGGACATCGACTCGCCGTACATCACGAGATGCATGTCGATCCCGGGCTGGGCCCAGAAGAACAGCCCGGTGAGGTCGGTGATGGTGGCCACCGTGGGGCTGTCGATCTCGCCGCGGCGCCGCAGATGGGCCAGCACGACGGTGACCGCCGGATAGGTCGAGACGATCACGTCGGGCTCGTATTCGCCGATCGCCCGTGCCAGCGGGGCGGACCCGAGCAGGCAGAGCAGCCGGCGGGCGACCATGCGGATCGGCACCACGTGCTCGAGCAGCCAGTAGACGACCGTGTAGGTCCACGGGAAGAAACGCAGCTGCACGCGATAGCCGTCCTCGACCACCGGCCGCAGCAGCGGCCCCATCGCGGCGAGGCCGTCGATGACGGTCACCCGGACGTCCTGCGGCGAGGCCTCCACCTGGCCCGCCAGGGCCCGCGCGGCCGCGGCGTGGCCCTCGCCGACGTCGGCCGAGAGGATCAGCACGCGACGGGGCCCGGGGGTCCGGCGCGATGTACGTTTGCGATGAGAGCGACGCATGGGTGGATGGGCCGTCACGAGGGCGACCTGGACAGCTACGCACCAGCGTGCGGGACCCCCCGGCGGGCGCGGCTGCTGAGCACAGGCTAGCGGGCCCGTGGGACGAGTGCACGCGGGCAGGGGTCACAATGGGCCGATGCAGGCCGCGACGCCCATCACGAGGGCCCCCGCCGCCGGAGCGTCATCCGCGGGCGGCGGGGAGGCCGAGCGCGGGGGCGCCGCGCTGCGCATCGCGCTGGGGGGTCTCGGCCTGGCCGGCGTGGTCGCGACGGTGTTCCTGCTCAGCGCGGGCGCCGCCGGCGCGCCGTCGTCCTATGTGCCGGCGCGCAGCGGCGGCTGGCCGGGCTGGCTCGCGGGCCCGCTCGCGGGACTCCACCTGGGGCTGCCCGACGGCCGCTTCCAGATCCTGATGATCGTGATGTGCGCGAGCTACGCGCTGGTGCTCGTCGGGGCGCGCTCGCTGCCGATGCGCGCGCTCGCGGCGGCGATCCTGCTGGCGCATGTGATCCTCGCCCTGGGCCCGCCGCTGCTCTCCCAGGACGTCTTCGGCTACATCGCGTTCGCCCACATGGGCGCGCTCCACGGCCTCGACCCCTACACGCACTTCCCCTCCGAAGCCCCCACCGACCCGGCGTTCCCGTTTCTGGGCTGGCCGTTCCAGCACTCCCCCTACGGCCCCCTGTTCACCCTGCTCAGCTACGCGGTCGCTCCGCTCGGGCTGGCCGGCGGCCTGTGGACGCTCAAATCGCTCGCCGCCGCCGCCAGCCTCGCCGCGATCGCGCTGATCGCGCTCACGGCGCGGCGGCTGGACCAGTCGCCGCGCTGGGCGGCGGCGTTCGTGGGGCTCAACCCCGTGGTGCTCGTGCTCGCCGTCGGAGGGGCGCACAACGACACGCTGATCATGCTCGTGCTGGCCATCGCGCTCGCCCTCAGCGCCACCGCCGTGCCGCGGCTGCGGGCGGCGGCCGCGACGATCGTCGCCGGGGTCGGTGTGAAGGTCACCGCGGGACTGCTGCTGCCGTTCCTGGTGCTTGCTCCACGCCGCGCACGCGAGCGGCTGGGAGTCGCGGCCGCCGCCGGCCTCAGCCTGCTCGTTCTCGGCGTGATCGGGCTGGTCGGCTTCGGCGTGCACACCTTCGGCTTCCTGGGTGCCGTGGGCGAGCAGCAGCAGCTGGTGGCGACCCACAGCATCCCGGCCGAGACCGCGCGCCTGCTCGGGCTCGACGGCACACCCGCCTGGTGGCGCGACCTGTTCCTCGCGGGCTTCGCGGTCGTGCTCGGATGTGCGCTGTGGCGGACCGCCCGCGGCGCCGACTGGCGGGTCGCGGCCGGCTGGAGCATGCTGGCACTGCTGATCGCCACCGCGTGGCTGCTCCCCTGGTATGCGGTCTGGCTGGTGCCGCTAGCGGCGGTCGGCGGCGATCGGCGCCTGCGAGCCGCCACGCTCGTCTTCTGCGCCTACGCCGTGCTCATCCACCTCTCGCTCGCCGACGGGCTGCTGAGCCCGGTCGCCCCCCACGTCGGACACCGCCACCTTCCCTTTCCCGTCACCGGCGCCCGCCACCGCCTCGAACTCACCGGTCTCGAAATCCTTCGCCACGTCCAGGTCGATCTCCGCTGGTGAGGCCTCGGGACGTATCCGCCGCAGACGGATCGCGTCCAGGCGCCTGAACTTGAGGATCTCGAGCACGTACACCAGGTAGACGCTCGCGGCCACGACGACCAGCCCGAGGCCGAGCAGCACCAGCACCCAGCCCGTGTGGTAGTGGCCTTTGTGATCGCTGTAGGGGATGAAGCGCAGCGCCAGCGCGAGCGCGGCGAGCATCAGGGTCCACGCGTACAGGTAGGCGATCGTGCGGCGGCTGCTGAAGCCGATGCGGGCCATGCGGTGATGGAAGTGCTCGCTGTCCGGACGGTAGATCGGCTGCCCGTACTTCAAGCGCTTGAGCACCACGAAGGTGGTGTCGAGGAAGGGGACGGCGAGCAGGATCAGGGGCAGCACGAAGGACACCACGGCCGCGACCTTGACAGCCGCCTCGACCGCGATCACCCCCATCAGCAGGCCGAGGAGGTTGGCGCCGCAGTCGCCCATGAAGCTCGATGCGGGGGGGAAGTTGTAGAGCAGGAACCCGAGCGCCGCGCCGGCGGTGAGCGCGGCCAGCACGCCCGGCTGCGGGCGGCCGAGGTCGAAGGCGATCACCGCCATCGTGGCGGCCATGATCACGCACACGCCCGCCGCCAGACCGTCGACGCCGTCGGAGAAGTTGACGACGTTCATCATCACCACCAGCCCGACCACGGTGAGCACCGGGCCGGCGTTCGTGGCGCCGACGTTGGGGAAGTGCAGCTGCCCGACGAACGGCAGCGTGATCGCCTTCACGGCAACCCCGAAGTGCACGACGATCACCGCCGCCAGGACCTGTCCCGCGAGCTTCAGGACGGGCGGCAGGTCGAAGCGGTCGTCGACGGCGCCCACCAGGGTGATCACGGCCGCCCCCAGGAACACCCCGTGCCAGACTTCTTCCGCCGGCAGCCAGATCGCACCCGCGACGAGCACGCCGGCGAAGATGGCCAGGCCGCCGAGCAGCGGCGTCGGGCGCTCCGACAGGCCGCGCTCGCGCGGTTCGTCGATCGCGCCGACGGTCCGCGCCAGCCGCTTGGTGAGCGGCGTGAGCAAGGCCGTCACCGTGGCTGCGACCAGGAAGGCGTAAACCGCGTCGAGCTCGTTCGGATGCGCCATCGACTGCGGCAAAGCATGGCAGGCGTCGAGGTCGAGAGCATCACCGGCCGCCGCGGCGAGGGCGATCGCATGCCGCGGCGCCGCCCGCGAGGCCGCTCGGCCTCGCGGGGACGCGGCCGATCAGGCGGGGAGCGCGGCTGCGCCCAGGCCGTCGTAGAGCGGATAGCGCTCGACGATCGAGGCCACTCGCTCGGCGAGCTCCTCGGCGCGGGATCGGTAGGCGGGGGTGAGCGCGATCGCGAGGATCCGTCCGACCTCGGCGAAGTCCTCCTGCGCCAGCCCGCGCGTGGCGAGCGCCGGCGTGCCGATGCGCAGGCCGGATGCCTCGATCGGCGGACGCGGATCGAACGGGACGGCGTTGCGGTTGACGGTGATCTGGATCTCGTGCAGGCGGTCCTCGGCCTGTTTGCCCGTGAGCGCCGGCTCGGTCTCGCGCAGGTCGACGAGCACGAGATGCACGTCGGTGCCGCCGGTGAGCACGTTGACGCCGTGGCCGGCCTGGAGCAGCTCGCGAGCGAGGGCGCGCGCGCCCTCCACGGTGCGTTCCTGGCGCTCGCGGAAGAGCGGGCCGGCCGCGATCCTGAAGGCGACGGCCTTGGCCGCGATCACGTGCTCGAGCGGGCCGCCCTGCTGCCCGGGGAACACGGCCGAGTCGATCTTCTTGGCGTGCTCCTCCTTGCACAGGATCACCCCTGCGCGGGGGCCGCCCAGCGTCTTGTGGGTCGTCGTGGTGACGACGTCGGCGCCGTGGTCGAGGGGGTTCGCGTGCAGGCCCGCGGCGACGAGCCCCGCGAAGTGCGCCATGTCGACCATCAGCAGCGCCCCGACCTCGTCGGCGATCTCGCGGAAGCGGGCGAAGTCGAGCTCGCGCGGGTAGGCCGACCAGCCGGCCAGCAGCAGCCGCGGCCGTCGCTCGCGGGCGATCCGTGCGACCTCGTCCATGTCGATCAGGCTGCTCTCCCGGTCGACCTCGTAGGGCGCGATGTCGTACAGGCGCCCGGACACGTTGATCTTCATGCCGTGGCTGAGGTGGCCTCCGTGCGCCAGCGAGAGGCCCATGATCGTCTCGCCGGGTTTCAGCAGCGCGTGATAGACGGATGCATTGGCCTGGGAGCCGGAGTGGGGCTGGACGTTGGCGTGCTCCGCGCCGAAGAGCTCCTTGGCGCGGTCGATCGCGAGCTGCTCGGAGACGTCGACCCACTCACACCCGCCGTAGTAGCGGCGTCCCGGATAGCCCTCGGCGTACTTGTTGGTCAGCACCGAGCCCTGGCATTCGAGCACGGCGCGGGGAACGAAGTTCTCGGAGGCGATCATCTCGAGCGTGCCCTGCTCGCGCTCGAGCTCGCCGCGCAGGACGTCGGCGATCTCGGGATCCACCTCGGCCAGCGGGCGGTTGAAGTAGTCGGGGCTCAGCTCGGACACGGCGCTCTCCCTTGGCAGGCGACGACGGTTTGGTGCCCAGGCGCGCGACGGGTTGGCTCGCCGCTCCCCGGTGGTCGATTCCACCTCAGGCGCCAGTTGCGGCGGCAAGGACGAGGCTATCAGGGGCGCGGGATCACGGCCGCTCAGGCGACCGCCGCCAGCCGCCGCTCGACCTCGGCCGCAGCCACCGCACCGTCACGGAGAACGCTCCAGCCGTGACCGGCGGCGTACCGGCGCAGATCGACCACCGTCGAGGCCACCCCGGGCAGCTCGCCGCCGTCGAGCACCAGATCGGCGCCGCGCAGCAGCCGATCGGGCACCTCCTCCAGCCGCCGCGCCTCGCCGGCGCCGGAGATGTTGGCGCTGGACTGCAGCAGCGGCACGGTCACGCCCGCGAGCGCAGCGAGCGGCTCGGGCAGTCCGGGGACGCGCAGCCCGAGGGTCGTGGGCTCCGGTCCGCAGGCCGGGCCGAAGCGCCGGCCGGGGTTGGCCAGCAGCAGCGTGAGTGCACCCGGGAGCAGCGCATCGATGGCGGCCCGTTCGCGCTCGCAGAGCTCCGGCAGCGCGGCCAGCGCCGGCTCGAGGGTGAAGAACATGACCGCCGCCGGACGGCTCGCGGGGCGGCCCTTGAGCTCGTACAGGCGCGCGGCCGCGTGCTCGTCCTCGGGGTCGCAGCAGATGCCGTAGACGGTGTCGCTGGGGAACACCGCCACGCCGCCGCCGGTCAGGCACTCCTGCAGGCGGGTCGCGTCCTGCGGTCCCAGCGCCGCGCTCACGGCCGCCGCCGCGGGTTCCGCGGTGGGCGTCTCACGGCAGGCGCACCCCGACGACCACGCGCTCGATGCCGGCGAGGTCGCGGCGGCTCCAGACCGCGGGGAAGCCCGCCGCTCGGACGATCCCGCTGACCGCGGGCGCCTGCCCGGCGCCCACCTCCAGCGCCAGCGTGCGCACCACCGGCCGGCGGTCGAGCTCGGCCGTCAGCGCACGGATCGCCTCGAGCCCGTCGCTGCCGGCGAACAGCGCCGCGGGGGGCTCGTGGCGCACGATCTCCGGGGCCAGGCCCGCACGCTCGCCCTCGGCGACGTAGGGCAGGTTGGCGAGCACCGCGTCGAACTCGTCGTCCAGCCCGGCTAGCAGGTCGGCGTGCATCCAGCGGACCTCCAGGCCGAGGCGCCGCCCGTTGGCGCGTGCGACCTCGAGCGCGGCCCGGCTGGCGTCGCTGGCGCTGACGTGGAGGTCTCCGCGCTCGTCCTTGAGGGCGAGCGCGACCGCGCCGCTGCCGGTGCCGAGGTCGAGCACGCGCAGCCCCCCGGCGAGCTCGAGGCCGACCTCGACGAGCAGCTCGGTCTCCGGGCGCGGGATCAGCACGCGCGGATCGACGGCCAGCTCGAGGCGGCGGAAGCCGCGGCGCCCGACGATGTATGCGACGGGCTCACGCTCCACGGCGCGGCGGCGCACGGCATCCTGGAAGGCGCGCACGGCCGGGCCCTCAACGACCAGCTCGCGGTCGGTCACCAGGCGGGCGCGGGATACGCCGAGCACGTGCGCGAGCAGCACCTCCGCGTCCAGCCTCGGCGTCTCGCAGCCGGCGGCGGCGATCGCCGTGACAGCGCCGTCCAGGGCGTCGCGGGCGCTGTTCGCGTCAGCCCCCGGGCGGCGGCGGGGAGCGGGGCCCGGCGGCTCGCGTTCCCCGCCAGGGGCCGGGCCTCCGATCGCGTCGCGGTCGCGCAGGCCGGGGCTCATCGCAGCGCCTGCGCCTCCAAGCGCCGGCGCTTCTCGTCGGCGCCGAGGGCCGCGGTGAGCTCGCCGAGGTCACCTTCCAGCACCTGGTCGAGGTTGTGCACGGTGAGCTTGATGCGGTGGTCGGTGACGCGACGCTCGCCGTAGTTGTAGGTGCGGATCTTCTCGGCCCGGTCGCCCGTGCCGACCTGCGAGCGGCGGTCGGCCGCCAGCTCGGCCTGCTGCTCGGCGAGCGCGCGCTCATACAGCCGCGCGCGCAGCACGCGCAGCGCCTTCTCCCGGTTCTGCAGCTGCGACTTCTCGTCCTGCATCGAGACGACGATGCCCGAGGGCCTGTGCGTGATGCGCACCGCCGAGTCGGTGGTGTTGACCGACTGCCCGCCGGGGCCCGAGGAGCGGTACACGTCGATCTGCAGGTCGGCGGGCTCGAGCTCGATGTCGACGTCTTCGGCCTCGGGCAGCACGGCGACGGTCGCGGTGGAGGTGTGGATCCGGCCCTGGGACTCCGTCGCCGGCACGCGCTGCACGCGGTGTGTGCCTCCCTCGAACTTGAACACCGAGTAGGCGCCGTCGCCCTTGATCGCGAAGGTGTACTTGCCCTCCGCCGTCTCCAGCGGCTCCGCCTGGAAGCCGAGCCGCTCGGCGTAGCGGGTGAGCATGCGGTAGACGTCCCCGGCCCACAGCCCGGCCTCCTCGCCGCCGGCGCCACCCTGGACTTCGACGATCACGCTCTTCTCGTCGTTGGGGTCGCGCTCGACCATCGCCAGCCGGATCTCCTCCTCGAGATCCTCGATCCGCTGCCGCGCGCCGCTGAGCTCCTCGCGCATCTCCGCGTCCTCGCCCATCTCCGAGAGCAGCTCCTCCGCGCCGGCCGCATCGTCCTGCGCCAGGCGCCAGCGTGCGGCCAGCCTCGCGGCGGGCTCGAGCTGGCTGTAGGCGCGCCCGACCTCCGCGTAGCGCTCCCGGTCGGAGATCACCTCGGGGTCGGTCATCTGCTCGCCGAGCTCGGCGAAGCGCGTCTCGATCTGCCTGACGAGATCTTCGATCACCGTGCGAGCGTACAATGCCGGCGTGCGAGGGCCCGTGGCGCGGGCGGGCGGAGCGGTCGGGCTAGGCGACGACCTCGACGCCGACCAGGTCGGCGGCCGAGAGCTCTCCGGGGGTCTCCAGGGCGAGCACGGCCTGCAGCGATGCGATCGCGACCTCGAGCTGGTCGAGGTCGGGCTCCCGCGTGGTCAGCAGCTGGAGCTTCATCCCCGGCCACATCAGGGCGCGCACCCAACGTCTGCGGCGATTGCGCCCGGCGAACTTGATCAGCTCGAAGGAGATCCCGGCGATCAGCGGGATCCCCACGATGCGGGTGACCACCAGCCAGTACCAGGCGGGCAGCCCGATCGGTGCGAACACGAAGATCGCCACGATCATGACCACGAGCAGGAAGCTCGTGCCGCATCGCGGATGCAGCCTCGAGAACCGCTGCGCGTTGGGCGGGGTCAGCTCCATCCCCGACTCGAAGCAGGAGATCGTCTTGTGCTCGGCGCCGTGGTACTCGAACACGCGCCGCAGGTCGCGAACCCGCGAGAGCAGCAGCATGTAGCCGAGGAAGATCACGGTCCGCACTAGCCCCTCGACCACCCAGAAGAGCACCGAGGACGAGTCGAGCTGGCCCTTGATCAGGCTCGTCAGGCCGACCGGCACGAGGAAGAACAGCACGATCGCGACCGCCATGCCGATCACCACGGCGCCGGTCCACATCGCCCCGGAGATCTCCGCCTTGTCCTCCTCGTCCTCTCCCTCCTCGGCCGGCAGCTGGGCGTTGGCGGAGACCTCGAGAGCCTTGAAGCCGATCGCCATCGAGCCTCCGAGCGCGACGACTCCACGCACGATCGGCAGCCGCAGGAGGCGGTGGCGCCTCATCGCCGATTCGAGCGGGAAGGTGCTTACCGCGATCTCGCCGCGCGCGCCCTCCTCGGGGGAGAGCGGGCCCTCGCTGAGCTGCTCGGGCGTGGGCTTGCGCACCGCCACCGCCCAGTTGGAGACCCCTCGCATCATCACGCCCTCGAGCACGGCCTGGCCGCCCACCGGGGCGTCGCGCTGGGCGTTGAGCTCGCCTTCCTCGCCGGCGCGCGCGAACGGCTGCTCGCCCGCGTCCGCACGCGGGATCGCGCTCTGTCCCGGCGCCGGGAGCGGCTCCTGCGCCGGAGCGGCCGGCGCCGCGACCGTCATCGATGCGAGGAGCGTCGTCGACGAACCGGCGGCCGCGCGCTCGGACATGTCGCTACTTGGCTGACCGGGCTTGCGCCGACTGCAGGCGACCCTTGGCGAGACGGCGCTGGAAGCGCTCGACGCGTCCGCCGGTGTCCATCAGCTTCTGCCTGCCCGTGTAGAAGGGATGGCAGTTGGAGCAGACCTCCACGTGCAGCGACTCGCGCGTCGAGCGCGTCATGAACTCGTTGCCGCAGGTGCAGGTCACGTGCACCGGACCGTATTTCGGGTGGATCTTCTCCTTCATGGTCGCTGCATTCTAGCGGGCCAGGGGTCCCCGGCCGACCCCGCCTGCGAATGCGCATCGGCGCACGCGACGATGCCGCTCACGCGTCCGCGGAGGCCCGTCGCCGCTCAGGCCGAGCCGACGAGCGGGGGCGGCGGTGCGGGCTGGTCGCATTCGGGGGTGCGCAGTTCGAGGGTCCTGATCGCGTGACCCCGGGCGTTCATCCAACGGAAGTGCACGAGCGCGCGGTAGATCGCGGGGGCCGTCAGGTCGGTCACCCGGTTGAGGTCCTTGAAGCTCTTGACCCCCGCGCTGGCCTTGAGCCACACCCCGACCCCGGGGTAGGCGACCGCGTGGAATGACGCTTCGGCGGGTGTGCGCTCGAGCACTTCGAAGCGCATCTGCAGACGTGCGGTGCCCGTGATCGCGCTCATTTCGCCGACGAACGTCGCCGAGCGTTCGCTCTGGAGGGCAGCCGGCGTGCACTGTTCCAGCGTCGCCGAGGCGGACTGCCGCACGCCCGGTGAACGGCTCGCGAGCGCCGCGACGGGCGCCGGTCCGGCCAGCGCAGCGGCGGGCGCCGGGCCGGCCAGCGCAGCGGCGGGCGCCGGTCCGGCCAGCGCAGCGGCGGGCGCCGGTCCGGCCAGCGCAGCGGCCGGCGCCGGGCCGGCCAGCGGGGCCGCGGCCGCCGCCGCGGGGACGGCGAGCAGCCACGCGAGCACGCATGCCAGCGGCAGGATCGCATGGCCGAGGACCCGGTCCGGGCTTGAGTTCGGGCGTGCCATACATCCCCCTAACACCCCCGCCGGCTCCAGGTTTCGCGGTCCCGCGCGCTCAGGTGATCTGGTAGAGCGGGCCGTCGCCGCCCTCGGGTGTGGTCAGGCGTCCGCCCTTGGCGGTGATCGCGCCGCACTGCACGCAGTTGGTGTAGTTGACGATCACGTCCACCTGACCCTCCGCGGGCGCATCGTCGGGGATCTCATAGACGCCCGCCGGGCACATCCAGCGCCACGTCTCGGCGACCTCGCGCGGGACGTGTTTACGGACGCGGATGTGGTTGGGCGCGTCGTCGCGGGTGGCGTTGCCGGTGATGTAGACCGAGGAGAGCTTGTCGAAGGTGTACTTGCCGTCGGGCTTGACGTAGACGTCCTTCGTCTTGCCGATGAACATCGGCTTGGCGTCGTTGCGATGCCACGATGCGCGGCCGGGCAGGCGCCCCTTGGTGATCTGCTGGATGCCGCTCAGCGGCCCGCCGAGGAGCAGGCCCTTCTGCAGCGGCTGGCGAGCGTTGCGCACCTCCCACAGCTCCCTGCCGACCGAGGACTCCTCGATCACCTGCTCATACGACGCGAAGCTCCGCTCGCCGCGCCTGAGCGCCGCGTAGATCGACTCCGCGGCGAGCATGCCGGAGCGGATGCAGTGGTGCACACCCTTGAGCGCCATCGTGTCGACCATCCCGCCGGAGTCGCCGACCAGCAGCGCGCCGGGCATCGACAGCTTCGGCATCGACCAGTAGCCGCCGCCGGGCAGCGCCTTGGCGCCCCACGCCACGCGCTCGCCGCCCTCGAGGATCCGCCGCACCAGCGGGTGCGTCTTGAAGGTCTGCAGCAGGTCGTGGGCCGAGGTCGTCGCGTCCGCGTACTCCAGCTCGACGACGAACCCGATCGAGACGAGATCCTCGCCGGTCTTCTCGTTCTTCATGGGATAGATCCAGGTTCCCCCCACCTGCCCGTACTTGCGCGAGACCTTCAGCGGCCAGGGGCCCATCGTGTGGATCAGGCGGTCGAGCGGCCGCGGGACCTTCCAGACCTCCTTGACGCCGAGCTCCCAGACCTGCGGCTCGCGCCCTTCGCCGAGGTTGAACTCTCCGATCGCGGCGCCCGTGAGATGTCCCCAGCAACCCTCGGCGAGAACGGTGGCGTGGGCCTTGATGTCGGTGCCGGGCTCGAAGTTGCCGAGCGGCTCGCCGTCCTTGCCCCGGCCCTTGTCGCCGGAGCGCACGCCCACTACGGCGCCGCCGTCGACGATCAGCTGGGTCGCGGCGGTCTCGGTGAGGATGTAGGCGCCGGCCTCTTCGGCCTGCTGCTGCTGGTAGCGCGCGAGCGCCGCGACCGAGACGACCTCGTTGCCGTGGTTCTTGAACGGGGGCGGCGTGGGGATGCGCAGCGACATCTTCGAGGTGGGCGTGAGGTACACGGCCTCCTTGGTGACCTCGCCGAAGGCGAATCCCAGCTTGCGCCAGTCCTCACGGCTGAGCTCGGGGAACAGCTCCTTCAGCGGCTCAGGCCGCATGACCGCGCCGGAGAGGTTGTGCCCGCCGCAGGTCTTGGCCTTCTCGATCACCGCGACCGGCACTTCGCCGAGGCGCTCCATCGTCTCGGCGTCCTCGGCCAGCAGCTGCAGCAGCCGGTTGGCGCAGGCCAGCCCGGCGGTGCCGCCGCCGACGATCGCCACGCCGACCTCGATCAGCTCGTCCTCGGCATCGAGCCCCCGCTTGATGAACTCCTTCTGGGGGTCGACCGGCGGCGGGAAGGCCGCGGGCGCGACCCTCCCGTTGGAGGAGCCGTTCGAGGACATCTCAGGCGCCCTTCTTGGCCTTCACAGCCTCGGTCAGCTTGGGCAGGATCTTGTTGAGGTCGCCGACCACGCCGAGGTCGGAGAATTCGAAGATCGGCGCGTTGGCGTCCTTGTTGATCGCCACGATGTTCTCCGATCCCTGCATCCCGACCTTGTGCTGGATCGCTCCGGAGATCCCGGCCGCGAGGTACAGCTTGGGCGCCACCGTCTTGCCGGTCTGGCCGATCTGGGCCGCATAGGGGTACCAGCCGGCGTCGACCACCGCGCGGGTTGCCGCGACGGCGCTGTTGCCGCCGAACGCTCCGGCCAATTCCTCGGCCAGCTGGAAGCCCTCGGCCTTGCCCAGGCCGCGGCCGCCCGCGATCAGGATGTCGGCCCCCTCGATGTCAACGTCCGCGCCGCGCTGTTCGCCGCGGGTGATCATCGTCGCCTGCGAGGCGTGCGGGCTGAGCTCGAAGCCGAGCTGCTCCACGGGGGCCGCGCCGGCTCCCGTCTCCCGGATCTCGAACGCGTTGAGGCGGCCGATGATGATGCCCACGCTCGAGCGGTACCTGATCTCCGAGATCGCCGAGTCCCCGAGGATCGGGCGCTCGGCGATCAGCTCGCCGCCCTCGGCGCGCACCGCGGTGACCTCCATCGCGACCCCGGCGCCGAGGCGCGCCGCGAGACCCGCTCCGATCTCGAAGCCGAGCAGGCCGCCGCCGAACAGGGCGTAGGAGTAGCCGCCGTCGGAGATCGCCCTCGCCATCGCATCGACGAGCGGCTGGGCCAGGCCCTCGGGACCCTCGGCCACCAGCACCTTCTTGGCGCCGTAGTTGCCGAGCGACGCCGCGAGGTCCTGCGGGACGTTCTCGCCGAGGAGGAGCGCGTGAGCCTCGCCGCCGAGCTCGGCGGCGAGCTTGGCGCCCTCGGAGACCGCTCCGAGTGAGTTCTTGTTGATCGCACCGTCGTAGTGCAGCGCGTAAACCAGGATGTTCGCCATGTCTTCTGAGCTCCTCCTTAGATGAGCTTGCGCTCGTCGAGCCAGGCCACGATCTTTTCGACCGTCTCGCCGGTGTCCTCGTCCTCGATGATCTCTCCGGCGGCCTTCGCGGGCGGCGCCTTCGCCGCGATCCACTGTGCCGCGGAGTTATCCCCGCCGACCTTGCTCGGATCGATCTCGACCTCGCCGGCCGTGACCGTCTCCAGGGGCTTCTTCTTGGCCCCCATGATCGCCTTCAGCGACGGGTAGCGGGGCTCGTTGATCGCGTCGCCCACCGAAATCACGGCGGGCAGCCTGACCTGGACCGTGTCGTAGCCGTACTCGGCCTGGCGCTCGCAGCGCAGGCTCTCCGTCTCGACGTCCATCTTGATCACCTGCGTCAGCGAGGGCATGCCGAGATGCTCGGCGACGACCGCCCCGATCGTGTAGCACTCGCCGTCGTCGGACTGCTGGCCGAGCAGCACCAGGTCGGGGCTCTCACGCTGGAGCGTCCTGGCGAGCGCGTAGCCGGTGGCGGCCACGTCGGAGCCCGCCACGGCCGGGTCGCTGAGGTGCACCGAGCGGTCGGCGCCCAGCGAGACGGCCTTGTGCAGGGCGCGCACGGCGCTCTCGGGGCCCATCGTCACGGCGACGATCTCCTCCACCGGGACGGTGCCGCCCTCCTTGATCTGCATCGCCGCCTCGATGGCGTGCGTGTCATATGGGTTGAGGTTCTTCTCCCCGCTGCGGTCCATGCGCCCCGTCGAGGGGTCGATCCTCTTCTCGACGGCGGCGTCCGGAACCTCCTTCACCAGGACGCATATCTTCATTCAGGCAACTCCTTGGGTTCTGTTGGGTGCGATCCTACCGACTCGAGCGATTGACTGACGAGTCAATCAGTCTCGTGGCGCGATCGCGCCACGGATGAAATCGACGATCGCCTGGGTGGGCGCGCCGGGTGTGAACACCTCCGCGACCCCGAGACTCTTCAGCTCGGGGATGTCCTCGGCGGGAATGGTGCCGCCGACGGTGATCACCACGTCCTCGACGCCCTGCTCGCGCAGCAGCTCCACGACCCGCGGAACGAGCGTCATGTGGGCGCCCGACAGGATCGAGAGGCCGACCGCGTCGGCGTCCTCCTGGATGACGGTCTCCACGATCTGCTCGGGCGTCTGATGCAGGCCCGTGTAGATCACCTCCATGCCCGCGTCCCGCAGCGCACGCGCGATGATCTTCGCGCCGCGGTCGTGTCCGTCGAGGCCGGGCTTGGCCACAACCACGCGGATCTTGCTCTGGATTGTCGAGGCGGGAGAGGACATGGATGGACGTGGCGATCCTCACCGGCGGCCGCGGCCACCGCGGCGGGGCAGGCCCGGCCGGCGAGGGGACGCGGGGGATTCTAGAGCGCGCGCGCTCCACGGGGCGGGCCGGCGCCCGCCGCCCCCGGCGCCGCCGCGCGTGAGCACCACGTGCGAGGCGGAGGCGATCGCGGTTCCCGCACCCAGGGCGGCTAGCAGCTTCAGCCGCCGCGCGAGGCGGTCGAGCTCGACGACCTCCCAGCCCTCCTCCGCCGCGATCCGTCGCAGCGCCGTGTCGGGATTGACCACCACCGCGTGGCGCACAGCCCTCAGCATCGGCAGGTCGGACTCGGAGTCCGAGTAGGCGTAGGAGCGGCTCAGGTCGATCCGCTCGCGCTCGGCGACCTCCTGCATCGAGAGCACCTTGCCCTCGCGGTAGTTGAACGGCCCGGCCGGGCGTCCCGTGTAGCGCCCGTCGACGACCTCCGAGCGCGATCCCAGCCCGCCGTCGAAGGCGAGCACGCGGGCCAGCAGGTCGGCCATCTCCTGCGAGGCCGCCGTGAGGATGTACACCGGCAGCCCCTCGTCCTGGTGGGAGTAGGCCCGCTCGAGCATCTGCGGGTATAGCCGCGGCAGCACTCCCGCGAGCACGCGCGGGGACAGCCGCTCGAGGTCCCGCACGCGCACGCCGGCGATCATCTCCCCCACCCGTCTGCGCACGTCGTCGGCGCGATCGTCGGTCGAGCCGAGCAGGCGGAAGCGCAGGTTCTCGTAGGCGTCCCGCGCCAGGCGGCGGCGCGAGATCATCCCGGTCTCGTAGGCCGCGCGGGCGAAGAAGATCCCCGAGGAGCCCGCCATCAGCGTCTTGTCGAGGTCGAAGAAGGCGGCTCCGCGGAGGCTCCGCGGTGGCGATCCGCCGGCGCCCGTTCCGCTGCCGGGCACTAGACCTTGAGAATCACCGCGTCGCCCTGCCCCCCGCCGGAGCAGATCGCCGCGCAGCCGAGACCGCCGCCGCGACGCCGCAGCTCCAGCGCGAGGCTGCCGAGGATCCGCGCGCCCGAGGCGCCGATCGGATGGCCCAGCGCGACCGCGCCGCCGTTGACGTTGACCCGCTCCTCGTCGATGCCGAGCATGCGGATCGAGTTGAGGGTGACCGAGGCGAAGGCCTCGTTGATCTCCCACACATCGATGTCACCCGGCTGCAGCCCGGCCTTCTCGAGCGCCTTCTTGGCGGCGCTCGCGGGCGTCGTGGCGAGGTAGGCGAAGTCGTTGGCGCTCTGCGCGTGGGCGACGATCGTGGCGAGCACCTCACGCCCGTTGTCCTGCGCCCACTGCTCGGATGCGAGCACCAGCGCGCCGCCGCCGTCGTTGACCCCCGGCGAGTTGCCGGCGGTGTGCGAGCCGTCCTTGCCGACCAGCCCCGGCAGGGCTGCGAGCCGCTCCAGCGAGGTGTCGCGCCGCGGGCCCTCGTCGACCTCGACGACGGTGTCGCCCTTCTTGCCCTTGACCGTCACCGCCACGATCTCCTCCGCCAGGCGGCCCTCGTCGGTGGCCGCCAGCGCCAGCTCGTGGGAGCGCAGGGCCCAGCGGTCGAGGTCCGCGCGCGTCATCTCGAGCTCGTCGCCGACCTCGGTGGCCTCGACGAACATCTGCTTGCCGGAGAACGGGTTCGTGAGCCCGTCGTTGACCATCGAGTCGAGCATCTTGGCGTCGCCCATGCGGTAGCCGAAGCGAGCCTGCGGAAGCAGATAGGGGGCCTGCGACATCGACTCCATGCCGCCGCCCACGCCGATGCTCATGTCGCCCGCCCGGATCGCCTGGTCGATCATCACCGTCGCGCGCAGTCCCGAGGCGCAGACCTTGTTGATCGTCTCGGAGGAGACCTCCTTGGGGATGCCGGCCTTGATCTGGGCCTGGCGCGAGGGGATCTGCCCCTGGCCGGCCTGGAGCACCTGGCCCATCACCACGTGCTCGACCTGGTCGGGCTCCACCCCGGCGCGCTCCAGCGCCGCGCCGATCGCGAGCCCGCCGAGCTCCGTCGCGTCGAGCGAGGCGAGGCCGCCGCCCATCTTGCCGATCGGGGTGCGCGCGGCGGCGAGGATCACGGTGCTTGGCATGTGGGCTGGTCTCTCCTGGGGGATCGATGGGCAGGTACCCGAGATGGAGAATGGTAGTGGACCGCCGCGCGCGCCCGCCCGGGCGCCGGCCGTGCGCGTGCTTGCGGCGCCGCGCCGGGGCCGGGCACCACGGCGCCGACGATCGCCCGGCGAGCTGGCTATCGTGCCGGCGATGCACGTCTCAGCGAGCCCGCTCGAACCCGGCGAATGCGAGGCCGACACGGTCGCCGTGGGCGTGTTCGAGGGAGACGGGGCGCCGGCGGGAGCGCCGGCCGAGGTCGCCGAGCTGCTGTCCTCGGGCGAGGCGCGAACGTCGGCGAAGGCGATCGCCGTGACGCACGCGGGGGGCAGGCGCTGGCTGGTGGTCGGCCTCGGCGAGCGTGCCCGCTTCGACCCCGAGCGGGCACGGGTCGCCGCCGCGGTGGCCGCCGAGCGGGCGCGCGAGATCTCCACCCGGGTGCTCTGCTGGCAGCTTCCCGCCGAGGGCGACGCGGCGATCGCTGGCGCGCTGGTGGAGGGCACCCTGCTGCGGGACTATCGCTACGAGCGCAGCAAGTCCGCGCCGACCGACGCCGGAGGCTCCTCGGCGGGCGGCGAGCCGAAGGCCCTCGAGGGTCTGATCGTCTCGGCATCGGGAGAGGGCGCCGCCGCCGTGGCCGGGGCCGTCGCGGACTCCGCGCTGCTCGGGGCCGCTGTGAACAGCGCGCGAGACCTGCAGAACCGGCCCGGCAACGACCTCACGCCGGCGGCTCTGGGCGACTACGCCCGGGAGCTGGCGGCCGGGATCGACGGGCTGAGTGTCGAGGTCGAGGGCCGCGCCGGCATCCTCGCGCGCGGGATGGGCGCCTTCGCGGCCGTCGCACAGGGCTCGGAGCAGGAGCCCGCGCTGATCACGCTCAGATATGACGGCGCGGGCGGGGACGCCGAGGCCGGCGCCCAGCCGACGCTCGCCTTCGTCGGCAAGGCGGTGACCTTCGACAGCGGCGGCATCTCGCTGAAGCCGGGGGCGAAGATGGCCGAGATGAAGTTCGACATGTCGGGCGGCGCCGCCGTGATCGAGGCCGCCGCGGCGATCGCCCGCCTGGGCCTGCCGGTGCGGCTGCTGGCGGTCGTGGGCGCCACCGAGAACCTCCCGAGCGGCCGCGCGATCAAGCCGGGGGACATCGTGGTGGCCGCCAACGGGAAGACGATCGAGGTCAACAACACCGACGCCGAGGGCAGGCTCGTGCTGGCCGACTGCCTCGCCCACGCCGTGTCGCTCGGCGCCGAGCGGATCGTCGACCTGGCGACGCTCACCGGGGCCGTGATCATCGCCCTCGGATCCACCTACGCCGGCCTGATGAGCAACGACGACGAGCTCGCGGCACGCCTGCAGGACGCGGGCCGCAGCACCGGCGAGATCCTCTGGCGGCTGCCCCTGCACGAGGAGTACGACGCCCTCATCAAGGGCACCTACGGCGACCTCGACAACGCGCCCGAGGCGCGCAAGGCCGGCACGATCGTCGGCGGTGCGTTCCTCTCCAACTTCGTCGGCGATGTGCCGTGGGCGCACCTGGACATCGCCGGCTCGGCCTGGGATCTGGGCCGGGCCTACGTGGGCAAGGGCGCCTCCGGCTACGGCGTTCGGGTGCTCGTGGAGCTCGCCCGCTCTTACGGCGCCTGACGCGCGCCTCACCCGAGCCTGCGCACGACCTCCGCCCAGGCGCCCCCGCGCGGGTCGATGTGCGCCCTGTGGGCGCCGGCGGCGCCGGCGACCTCGACCAGCTCGACGTCGGCTCCGAGCGCCGCGGCCGCGCGCTCGTAGGCGCGGCTCAGCTCGACCGAGACCGTGGTGTCCTGGACCCCGTGGACCAGCAGCGCCGGCATCGTCAGCGGGAGCAGCCGCAGCGGATCCGCGATCGCGTAGCGCGCCGGGAGCTCGTCGGGCCCGCCCCCCATCAGCATTCGCACCGCTCCGCCGTGCCAGCGCCGGTAGCCGCCGGCGAGATCGCACACCCCGGCCTGGGCGATGACCCGGCCGGGGGTTACGAGGGGTCCGCCCCGACGGGACCCCGGAGCGCCGCCGGGGAGGTTCGCGCGGGCCGCCGCCCACAGGGCGAGGTGACCGCCGGCGGAGTGCCCGAGCATGCTCACGCGCCTGAGGTCGAGCGGCGCGTCGATCTGCCGCAGGTGATCGATCGCGGCGGCCACGTCGGCGAACGTGTGCGGCCATCCGCCGCCGTTGCCGACGCGCCGGTACTCGATGTTCCATGCGGCCCACCCGCGCCTGAGCAGGTCCCCGGCCAGCCCGCGCATCACGACCCGGCCGTAGCGCGCCTGCCAGGAGCCGCCGTGGATGAGGATCATCACGCGGTGCGGCCCCGGCCCCTTCGGCAGGTGCAACTCGCCCCGCTGCGAGCGGTCGGGGCCATAGCTGATGGTGCGACCCCGGCTCAGCAGGTCGAGGATCAGGCGGCGGCGACCCACGCTCGGCAATGCTAGAGGACCCCACCTGTGAGAATGGGCGCGCGATGGACTTCGACCTGTCCCCCGAGCATGAGCTGATCAGGCGCACCGTGCACGAATTCGCCGAGGGCGAGGTCGCGCCCGTCGCCGAGGAGCTCGACCGCACCAAGGCCTTCCCCTACGCGATCGTCGAGCAGCTCGGCCGGCTGAACCTGATGGGCATCCCGTTCCCCGAGGAGTACGGCGGCGGCGGCGGCGACACGCTCGCCTACGCGCTCGCCGTGGAGGAGCTCGCGCGCGTGGACTCCTCGGTCGCGATCACGCTGTGCGCCCACACCTCGCTGGGGACCCAGCCCGTCTACCTGTTCGGCAGCGAGGAGCAGAAGCGGGAGTGGCTGCCGCGACTTTGCTCGGGCGAGCTGCTGGGCGCATTCGGCCTGACCGAGCCGGAGGCCGGCTCCGACGCCGGGAACACGCGCACGCGTGCGCGGCTGCAGGACGGCGAATGGGTGATCGACGGCGCCAAGCAGTTCATCACCAACGCCGGCACCGACATCTCGGGGATGGTGGCGATCACCGCGGTCACCGGCGAGGACGGAGAGGGAGCGGGCAGGGAGATCTCGAACATCATCGTGGCCAACGGAACCGCGGGCTACGAGCAGGGCGAGCCGTACCGCAAGATGGGCTGGAACGCCTCGGACACCCGTCCGCTGACGTTCAGCGATTGCCGCGTCCCCGAGCAGAACCTGCTCGGACCCCGCGGCGCGGGCTTCAAGCAGTTCCTGCACATCCTCGACATCGGCCGGATCGGGGTCGCGGCGATGGGCGTCGGGCTCGCCCAGGGCGCCCTCGAGCAGGCGCTGCAGTACGCCCGGGAGCGCAGGGCGTTCGGCAAGCCGATCTCCAAGTTCCAGGCGATCCAGTGCAAGCTCGCGGACATGTCGACCGAGATCGCTGCTGCCCGGCTGCTCGTGCACAAGGCGGCGCTCGAGAAGGACGCCAAACGGAACTTCACGCTCACGGCGGCGCAGGCGAAGCTGAAGACCGGGCGTCTGGCGGTGCGCTGCGCGGAGGAGGCCGTGCAGATTCACGGCGGCTACGGCTTCATCGAGGAGTACCCGGTCTGCCGCTTCTACCGCGACGCGAAGATCCTCACGATCGGCGAGGGCACCGACGAGGTCCAGCAGATGGTCATCGCGCGCATCCTCGGGGCCTGAGCCGAGCGGAGGCCGCCTCGCCGGAGCCCATGCGGGGAGCGCCCCGCACATGTGCGGGGCGCCGGCAGCGGCGCATGCGCCGCTGCCCGAGGCGCCGCATGCGGCGCCTCGAACGACGGGATCATCGGTCCTCGCGCTCCATCAGGTGCGACGCGCCGGTGCTGTAACCGGGCGTGTCGGGCATCTCCGCGGCCGGGAGCAGCGTCTGCGCTCGCTGCGCCGCGTCGAGCAACGGCGCCGCGTCGAGCTCGTGCAGCGTCTGCTCGATCCCGCGCGCGCGCCATTCGAGGGCGAGCGTGACCGGCCCCGGCGGGGGCAGTGGCCAGAACCACATCTCCTGGCGCCATTCGCCGCCGCCGCCACCGCCGCCGCCCCTGCGGATCACGGGTCCGTCGGGACGACCCTCGCGCGCCGGGCCGGAGCGCTCGTCGAGCTCCGCCTGGCCGCCGTCGGCGTAGCGCACGCCGAAGCGGAGCACCAGCTCGGGATCCATGTGGCGCGCCCACGGGCCCCAGCCAAAGGGTGCCTCCTGCGGATCCTCGCTGTCCGTCGCCGCCAGCACGATCAGCGTCGCCGCGAAGCCGTCGGGGCAGGCCGCGAGGTGGGACAGCGCGACGGCGAGCGCCGGCGTTCGCACGAGCAGCACCTCCTGCGCTACGCCGCCGAGCAGGACCCCGCGCGGGCGCCCGATCCACGGCGGCGTCGCAGGCCGCACGCGAGCGCGCTCGGTGGACGGCTCGCGGGGCCGCGGCGGCTCGAAGAACGGCACCGGGCGAGGATACGCCCCGCCGGCGGCTCAGCCCGTCCGCGCGTCGGCTGCCGTCCCACGCCCCAGAAGCTCGCTCGCCGCACTGGCGGGGTCGAGCCTGCGCGCGACCACCTCGTCCATCAGGCGCTGGAACTCGGGGTCCTCGCGCAGCTCGTCCTCCAGGCGCCGGCGCATTCGCGCCGCGGCGATAGCGAGCACCTCGTTGCGCAGGTTGCGCCGCCGGCGCTCCGACAGCTGCCCCGCTGCGCGGATGTGCTCGCCGTGCTCCTGCAGGCTCTGCACGAGCTCCGGGATGCCCTCGCCGCGCGCCGCCTCGGTCTTGAGGATCGGGACCCGCCAGCGATCACGCACCTCCTCCGGCGAGCGGTCGAGGTTGGCCAGCGAGAGCACCCCGCGGATCTCCCGGACCATCGTGTCGGTGAGGGGGTGATCGGCCTTGTTGATGACGATCACGTCCGGGATCTCCATCACGCCGGCCTTGAGTGCCTGGATCGAGTCGCCGGAGCCGGGCATCAGCACGAGCACGATCGTGTCCGCGTGGTCGATGATGTCGATCTCCGCCTGGCCCACGCCGACGGTCTCGACGAACACGTCCTGGCGGCCGGCCGCGTCGAGCAGCAGCGCCGCCTGCAGCGCCGCCTCCGACAGCCCGCCGAGCGCCCCGCGGTTGGCCATCGAGCGGATGAAGACCCCCCGGTCGAGGAAGTGCTCGCTGAGTCGTATCCGGTCTCCGAGCAGGGCGCCCTGGGTGAACGGCGACGACGGGTCGATCGACAGCACGCCGACGCTGCGCCCCGCCTCGCGGCGAGCCCGGGTGAGCGCCCCGATCAGCGTCGACTTGCCCACGCCGGGCGGTCCCGTGAAGCCGACCACCTCGGCCTGCCCGGTGTGCGGGTAGACCTCGCGCACGAGCTCCCAGCCCTCGGGCCGGTCGTTCTCGACGAGCGTGATCGCGCGCGCGAGCGCCCGGCGATCGCCGTCGAGCAGCCGCTGGGCGAGGGTGGGCTCGGTCATCGAGCGCGCAATCATCGCAGGGGTGGTGCGGATCGCCCGCGCCCCTGCCGTCCCATACGATTCCTCGGCGATGGGCCTCGTTGCCGATCCCGCCGACGGGACGATCGCCGAGCAGGGCGAGGACGGGGTGCGCCGCGAGCCCGCCGCCGCTGCGCGGCGGGCCGCTGGCGCTGCTGCGCTTCATGCACCGGCACGACATGCTCACGCCCGGCTACGCGATCCTCCTGCTCCGGCTCGGGATGCTCAAGCTGCGCTTCGGCCGCCGCCTGCAGACCGACGGCCTGTGCTTCATCTGCCCCGGGGTCAAGCTCGAGATCGGGCGCGGCGCGACCCTGCGGATCGGGCGCTGGGCCTGGCTCGGACACGGATGCAAGGTCCGCGTCCACGAGGGCGAGGTGAGCATCGGAGCCAAGACGGTGATCGGCCAGGAGTGCACGATCTCGGCCTTCCAGCACGTCTCGATCGGCCGCGAGTGCATCATCGCCGACCGCGTGATGCTGATCGACTTCGACCACGGCGTCACCGAGGTCGAGCGGCCGATCCGGCTGCAGGGGATCTACAAGCGCGACGTGACCGTGGGCAACAACGTCTGGATCGGCTACGGCGCGTGCGTCCTGCGCGGGGTGAGCGTCGGTGACAACAGCGTGATCGGCACGAGCTCGGTGCTGACGCGCGGGTTTCCCGCCAACGCCGTCATCGCCGGCGCGCCGGCGCGCGTGATCCGGATGCGGGAGGCACCGGAGGCGATGCGCTGGGAGTAGAGGACGGGCGCGGCGGGGCGTGAGACCTCATGATCGCGGCCGTCGCCGGATGCGACGGTGCCCGATCGGGCGACCGGCGCGATGATAGAGTTCAAGCTCGCGCAATCGGCGCCACGGGCATCGATCGTCTGGTGTCGCAACCTCCAGCTTCCACGCGACCCCGCGCCCACGAGCCCAATGCAAACGGCGCAGACTCACACCGCATCGAACGGCATCTCCTATGCCCTGCACCTGGAGGCCGAAGCGCGCTTCTGGGCGGAGATCGGCCGAGTCCTCGACGGCGGCGCCAAGCGCGTCTGCGACGTCGGCGGAGGCGCCAAACCGATCCTGCCGCTTCGCAGGATCGACGCCTGCGGTCTGGACTACGTAGTGCTGGACGAGTCCCTCGAGCAGCTCGAGCGGGCACCCGAGGGCTACGAACGCTACGAGGCGAGCATCCTGGACGAGGTCGCCGTGGCGAGGCTCGTGGCGGACCGAGGTCCCTTCGACGCCGTGATCAGCCGCTGGACGGCCGAGCACATCCCCGACGGCAAAGGGTTCCACGAGCGGATCTTCGAGATGCTGCGACCGGGAGGAACGACCGTGCATCTCTTCCCCACGCTCTACAGCGTCCCCTTCGTGATCAACCGCGTCCTCTCGCCGAAGCCGTCCGCCGCCGTGCTGTTCCGCACCTCGCCGGCGCGCAAGGCCAAGTTTCGCCCCTACTACTCGTGGTGCCGCGGTCCCAGCGCCGGGCAGATTCGCCGGCTGCAGGAGATCGGCTACTCGGTGGAGTCCTACACCGGCTTCTTCGGGCACAGCTTCTATTCGCCACTGGGGCCCCTCCATGACGCCCACCAGCGGATCGCGGAGGCGCTGGTGAGGCATCCCGTGGCCGCCATGACGAGCTTCGCCCTGGTGGTGCTCAGGCGACCCGACTGAGCAGGCGCCGGCATGACACGGTGCCCACTCGGGCCGGTACCACGTTGCCCGCCCGAGGCGCTCACGGCGCCAGCATGAGCGATCGGTCGGCGTCGATCGCAAGGTTGCGAAGGGCGTGAGCGCCGCCCCGGGCGAGCGCCCGCGAGAGCGCGCGCCGGTGCCCCTCGAAGCGCTCGAGGGCGTATGGGACGGCAATCCCGCGGGAGACCATGAAAGACCAGTCGCTCGCCTGCAGCGCGAGCAGCTCGCGGACGGCCCCCGTGGTCGCGTCGGCGCCCGCCGCCACGACCTCCAGCTCCGCCGCCCGCGCCGCGAAGGCCATCTCGGCCACCGCCGGCCCCGACCAGGTCGACAGGTCCCCGTCCTGGCCCCAGCTGCTCGGCTGCCATTCCCGCGCGGGCGGCTCGCTCTGCGCGGCCCGGGCCTGTGCCCGATCGCCGCCGAGCGACGCCAGCGGCAGCGGGTCGGCGCGAGCGAGCGCATCGTCGAGCTTCACCAGCTCCAGCCCCTGGCGCCCGCACTCCTGCACGACGGCTCGCAGCCAGGCGATGCCCTCATACCACCAGTGGCCGAGCAGCTCGGTGTCGAGTGCGCACACCACCAGTCCCCCGCCCGGCAGCCCGCCGGAGGCGAGCTCGCGGGCTTCGGCGAGCCGCGCCAGCGTGCGACCCACGAAGTCCGCGGCGTGCGCTCGCGCCAGCGCGAGCGCCGCCTCGTGGTCGTAGGCCTCGCCCGCGTTGTTCCAGGGGTTGTGCTGATGGACGGTGTGGTGGTGGTAGTCGCGGTAGGCACCCGCTGCCGGGTAGCCGTCGTCGCTCCACACCCGGGCGATCGTCGTGCGGTCGATCGGGACCAGCACCACGCCGCAGTCGCTGAGCAGCGGGCGCAGGTGCTCTGCGGCACCCAGCCCGAGGCGCCCCGTCAGCTCGACGCAGACCGAGCCCACGCCGGCATCCTCCAGCGCACGCAGCAGCGAGGGGTCATAGGCGCACTCGGGAAGCCAGAAGCCCCCCCGCCAGCCCTCCCCGAAGCGGCGCCGATGCGCGTCCACCCCGCTCTGCACCTGAGCCCGCAGGCCGGCCTCGGTCGCCAGCAGCGGCAGGATCGCGTGCGTGGCGGAGGAGGTCCAGTCGGCGTGGGCCGCGAGCGCGCCCAGCAGGTCGCCCCCGCGGCGCCGCAGGCGCTCGGCGGCGGTGTCATAGTCCCGCCAGGAGCGCTCGAGCTCGCACGCGAGGTCCTCGTGTCCGGCGGTGCGCAGCCCGGCCGCATCCTGCTCGTGGGTGCTCGACCGCACCTCCTCGATGAACGCGAGCAGGCGCCCGTCGAGGCCCGGGACCTCGAGCTGGTCGCACAGGACCGGGGTCAGCGACAGCGTCAGCGGCGGCCCCTCGTCGAGCACCTCCAGCAACGGCAGATAGCAGGTTGCGATCGCCTCCCACAGCCACTCCTCGCCGAATGGCCACGTGCCGAAGCCCTCCACGTAGGGCATGTGCGTGTGCAGGACGATCGCGAGGGCGCCACGGTCGCCGTCGCCGCTCACGGGTGGCACACCGCGATGAAGTCCAGCGCGCTCTCCAGGTCGCACGCTCCCGCTCGGCGCAGCGCGAAGTCGGAGCTCGCGATCGCCGGGGTGAAGCGGTCGTAGAACGCGCGCGTGAGCCGCAGGCTCGCGTGTAGGCGATCCCAGCCGAGGCGCAGGGCGAGCTCGTGGGCGCGCAGCTTGCGGGCATGGAACAGGCCGTGGATCTCGACCGACGGGAAATGATCGCGGCAGAGCTTCTCGAACTCGGCGAGGCGGTACTCGTGCACGTGCCAGGGGTTGTCCGAGCGAGGCGCGCCGGCGGGCGCGAGCGTGAGCACGTTGGGAGTCGAGACGAACACCGGGCCGCGCCCGCCGACCAGGGACCGGAAGTGGTCCAGCACCGCCCCGGGCCTCTCCAGATGCTCGATCGTCTGCAGGAACACGACCGCATCCGCCTCCTCGGAGAAGACGTCCACGAGCTCGCGTGCGAACCGCAGGTTGGGGGCGAGATAGCGCGCGCGAGCGTGCTCGTGCGCTTCGGGGTTCGCATCGACGCCGACGACCGTCGCTGCGGCGCGGGCCAGCACGGCCGAGCCGTAGCCCTCGCCGCAGGCCATATCGATCACGCGCAGTCCGTCGAGCTGCGCGGCGATCCATTCGTAGACCACGAGATGCCTGCGGAACCAGTAGTTCTCCTCGGGCACGTCCGGGAGCGTGCGCTCGCCGGTGAGGGCCAGCGGGGGCACGCCCTCCGGCTGATCGCGTTGGAGGTAGAGGGCTTGGCTCATCGGTTGCCGTCGTTGGAGAGGGCCCGGGCGACGGACGCGCGGGCAGGCGCGCGAGTATATGGTGCCGCCCCGTGCCGCCCGTCCTGAGCGCCGAGGAGATCCGCGATGCGAACACGCGCTACCACGACGTGGCGGCCGAGCACTACGACGCCAAGTGGGGGATCGACTTCGGCGGGACCGGCCGCGAGCAGGTGACCGCGAAGGTGCGAAAGGCGCTCGGCCGCGAGCCCGAGCGCTTCGCGCGGTCGCTCGAGATCGGCTCGGGGACGGGCTACTTCACGCTCAACCTGATGCTCGCGGGCATCGTCGCGAAGGGCACCTGCAGCGATATCTCGCCGGGCATGCTGCAGACGCTGCAGGCCAACGCGCAGCGGCTCGGGCTCGACGTGGAGACGCGCCCGGCCGATGCCGAGCGGCTGCCGTTCGCGGATGCGAGCTTCGACCTCGTGCTCGGGCACGCCGTCCTGCATCACATCCCCGACCTCCCCCGCGCCCTGGCGGAGTTCCATCGCGTTCTCGCGCCGGGCGGCACGCTGCTGTTCGCCGGGGAGCCCTCGCGCTACGGCGACCTGCTCGCGAACGTGCCCAAGCGCTTCGCGACAACGCTCGCGCCGCTCTGGCGCAGCGCCCTGCGCGCCGGTCGTGCGCCGCGGCCCGAGGGGGACTCCTCCGAGGCGGAGCTCGAACGCGTGGTCGACGTCCACGCGTTCGCCCCCGCCGAGCTCTCGCGCGCCGCGCTTGCGGCGGGCTTCGGCGATGTGCGGGTGAGCGGCGAAGAGCTCCTGGCCAACTGGTTCGGCTGGACCAACCGCACGCTCGAGGCGACGGCCGACCCCGACCGGGTTCCCTGGGCCTGGCGCGTCTATGCCCACCGGGGCTACCTCCTGCTGCAGGGACTCGATCGCCGCCTGCTCGAGTCGCGCCTGCCGCCCGCGATCTTCTACAACCTGATGCTCACCGCGCGCAAGCCGGCGGCCGCGGCCTAGCGCGACGCCGGCGTCGCCCCGGCCCCGGACCGGCCGGCCCCGCGGGGCCGGCCGGCACGCCGGGGGGTACGGGGACGGCCCGCCCGTGAGCCTAAACTCATGACGATGCCGGAGCCACTCGCACGGGGCTTTCCGCTGTTCCCGCTGGGCATCGTGGCGCTGCCCGGCGAGGGCGTGCCGCTGCACATCTTCGAGGACCGCTACCTGAGGCTGATCGAGCACTGCCTGCAGGCCGGGGAAGGCACCGACGGGCGCGCGTTCGGGATCATGTGGCTGTCCGAGGACGAGCTGAAGCCGATCGGGTGCGCATGCGCGGTGGAGCAGGTGCTCGAGCGTATGGAGGATGGCCGGCTGAACATCCTGGCGCGCGGCCTGCGTCCCTTCCGCCTGCTCGAGCGCCAGGACGACCTTCCCTTCCCGGCTGGTGCGATCGAGTTCCTCGCAGACATCGAGGAGGAGGGGGATGCCGAGGCCGCCCATGCGGCGCGCGAGCTCTACCGCGAGCTGGTCAGGCAGGCGACCGACCGGGAGATGGAGCAGGAGGAGCTCCTCGCGATGGGTGCCTACGCGATGGCGGCCACGGTCGAGTTCGACACGAGCGCCAAGCAGGAGCTGCTCGAGCTCCGCTCCGAGAACGCTCGCATGCGGCTGCTCGCCGTCATGCTCGAGGCGGCGATCGAGCGTCTCGATCTGATCGAGCGGGCCCAGGCGCGGGCGCGGTCCAACGGCAAGGTCAGGTTCGCATAGCCGGCCGCCGGCTCGGCCGCCGCGATCGGCCACGGCGCAACTCGGGACGGGCCCGCGAGTTAGCGGGGGTGAGGGATGGAGAGAGACACCCGGCACGATGAATCCCCACGTCGTGCCATTGAGGCCAGGGCGAAGGCATGGAGGCCTTCGCTTCCTCAACCTCCATCCGGTGCTCCTCGCCGGCCCTCCGACCGGCGCTGCTCGCCGCCACGCCCACGCACCCGACTACATCGCAGCCCGGGCCCGGGCCTCCGTGCGGGCGATACTGGTGCGCGTAACCGACATCTCTGGAGAAGGGCGGATCGGATGGCGATTGACGCAACCAAGATCGGCAAGGTCGTCGCAGCACAGATGGAGGCGTTGGAAAGCCGCTTCGGCGACGACTGCGAGATCGGCGACGTGTGCACGATCGTGGAGGTCGTCGGGCCGCACGGCTCGGAGGTGGCGATGCGCAGCAGCGATGTCCGTACCCACTCCCTGATCGGGCTGCTGCGTCTGGCCGAGAGGATGACCCTGGGGGATGTGCGCTGGGGCCCGGCCGACGAGGAGCGCTGACGGCCGACGGGGAGGGTGCGGCAGCCTACTGGGGCAGATGGCAGACCTGCTGCCCGACCTGGAGGACGAGGAGGGCGAGCTGGTGGAGGATGGCGGGCGTGTGGGCGGAGTTGTCGCTGAAGCGCACCGTGCCGCTTTCCTCGCGCAGCAGGTAGCTGAACACCGAGCCCGGCCGCGGTGGCAGGTAGAGGTGCTTACCGGCGGATTCGCTGCTTTCTTCCTGGATCGCCCGCGCCTCCACGAGCTCCGGATCGCTGATTTTCAGCACCGGGCCGCCGTTGCACTGAACCCCGCCTTCTTCGTCGATCAGCAGCGTGAGCCTCGTCGGCGGGGTGGTGGAGGTGCGGGTCACGATGAACAGGTCCGCGGCCTTGATGCCGCCACATCCCCCCAGCGCGAGGGCGAGCAGTGGCGCGGCGAGCAGCGCGGCGGGGCGGATCACGCCCCCACCGCCACACCCCCGCGCCGGGGGTCGCCGGCGCCGCTCAGCAGAGCGCCGCGGCGCTGAGCCGCCTGCACGCCGCCGAAGAAGAGGTTGGGCGCCTTGAAGCGCATGATCGGCAGCTCGCCCTCGAGCTCGCCGAGGTCGATCCCGGGCTCGGCGAACAGCACGCCGTCCTCGAAGTGCACCCGCGGAGCGTCCACCGCGCTGCGCGCCGAGAGCCCGTGGTCGACCACGCCCACGATCGTCTGCAGCAGCGCCGAGCGGATCCGGTTGGAGCCGGCGCTGCCGAGCACGAGCTCGACCTCGCCGCCACGCATGACGACGGAGGGGGCCATCATGCTGGGCATGCGCCGGCCGGGAGGATGCCGGTGCCAACCGAGGGGGTTCAGGTCGGCCTCGCCCATCACGTTGTTGAGGTGGATGCCCGTGCCCGGCACCACGATCCCCGAGCCCTCGCCGTTCGTGCACGTGACGCTGCAGGCGCACCCGTCGGCGTCGATCACCGAGATGTGCGTGGTGGAGCCCAGGCGCGTGCCGAGGAAGTGCTCGAGGAAGCCCTCCTGGTCGAGGCCTTCGACGAACGCCGACGTGCGCTCGGACTGGGCGGCCGCCATCGCGTCCACGACGCCCGCTCAGGGTCGGCGGCACCGGCCCGCGGTCCAGCAGCGCCAGCGAGTAGGCGAGCAGCGTGCCGCCCGCCGAGGGCGGCGGGTTGGTGAGGATCTCGCGGTCGCGGTAGCGCGATCCGCACCGGCCGGCGCTCGATCGCCCGGTAGCCGGCGAGATCGGCCTCGCTGACCGACCCGCCGCGCTGTCCTGCAGCCAGTCCCGCACGGCGGCGGCGACGTCGCCGCGGTAGAACGGCTCGGCTCCGTCGCGAGCGAGGCGCATCAGCGCCTCGCCGAGCTCGGGGTTGCGCAGCAGCTCCCCCTCGCGCAGGATGCGGCCCGCCGGGGCCCAAAGCGCGGCGATCTCCGGTGTCGAGCTGAGCAGCTCGGCGAGGATCTCGGCGACATAGGCCTGACCGGCGTTGAGCACGACCCCCTCGCACGCCAGGCGCGCGGCGGGCGCGGCCAGGTCCTCCAGTGCGATCGTCCCCCACCTGCGCATCGCCTCGCAGATCCCCGCGGGGGTGCCGTAGACGCCGCAGGATGCGGGGCCGATGTTGAACACCTGCTCGGCCCCTCCGAAGGACACGTCGATCGCCAGCAGCTCCGCCTCGCTGCCGTCGTCCTTGCGGGTGGGGGCCTCGACGAAGAAGTCCAGCAGCGTCGGCTCCACCCCCCCGCCCGCGACGAGCATGTGCCCGCCGGCCCCGAGCCCTGTCAGCAGCGACTCGCTGACGAACGACGTGAGCATCGCGGCCACCGCGGCGTCGACCGCGTTGCCGCCCTCGTGCAGGATCCTTGCTCCCGCCTCGGCCGCCAGCGGGTGACCCGCCGCGACCACACCGCTCTCAGGTTCGGCCATCTCAGAGCGATACCACAGACGCGCTCGGGCGTGCTCGCCGCGGATGCGGATCGAGCGCGGGCTCCGTCTCGGAGCGCCGCGCTAGAGGTTGGGGATGAACTCGGGCACTTCGAGCTCGTCGAGGCCGCCCCGGCGCCGCGGCGGCTCGGGCCGCTCGGCCGCGGGCCGCTGGCCCGCCGCGCGCTGGACCCTGACCTCGCCGGCCGCCGGCTCGCGGAAGCGCTCGGCGCTTTTGCGCCGGCCGGCATCGCCGTATCCGGTCGCCACGACGGTGACCCACACCTGGTCGTCGAGCTTCTCGTCGACCATCGCCCCGAAGATGATGTTGGCGTCGGGGTGAGCCGCCTCGGAGACCGACTTGGCGGCCTCGTTGACCTCCCACAGCGACAGATTGGTCCCGCCGGTGATCGACAGCAGGATCGACCGGGCGCCCTCCATCGAGGTTTCGAGCAGCGGCGAGGAGACGGCCTGCACGGCCGCCTCGGTGGCCCGGTTCTCGCCAACGCCCATGCCGATGCCGAGCAGTGCGCTGCCGGCCTCGCGCATGATCGTGCGCACGTCGGCGAAGTCGAGGTTGATGAGCCCCGGAAGCGTGACGAGGTCGGAGATTCCCTGGACGCCCTGGCGCAGCACGTCGTCGGCGACACGGAAGGCCTCGACCATCGCCGTCTGCTTGTCCAGCACCGTCAGCAGCCGGTTGTTGGGCACGACGATCAGCGTGTCGACCTCTTCCGCGAGCGCCGAGACGCCCCGCTCGGCCTGCTCGCTGCGGCGCGTCCCCTCGAAACCGAACGGCTTGGTCACGATCGCAACGGTGAGCGCTCCGACTTCGCGGGCGATCCGCGCGACGATCGGCGCCGCTCCGGTACCGGTGCCACCGCCCGCGCCGGCCGTGATGAAGATCATGTCCGACCCCTTCAGCAGCGACTTCATCCGGTCGTAGTCCTCCATCGCCGCCTGGCGGCCGATGTTCGCGTCCGAGCCGGAGCCGAGGCCACGGGTGATGTCGGCGCCGATGTGCAGGGTGATGTCGGCGGTGGACTGCTGCAGGGACTGCACGTCGGTGTTCACGGCGAGGAACTCGATTCCCTCCACCTCGGCCTCGACCATGCGATTGACCGCGTTCACGCCCGCACCGCCGACGCCGACGACGCGGATGATCGGCTGTCCCAGGCCGCCGGGGTCGAGCGTCGATGCGGGCTCGGGGTCGTGCTGTTCGATCCGTGGCCGCGCCGCGGTCCGGTCCATCACGTTCTCGGGGATCTCCGAGGAGAAGGCGTGGCGCAGACGCTCGCGGGGCGTGGGAACGTGGGTCTCCTGGGCCGGGGGCTGGGGCGCAGAGGGGCTCAGCGCGGGGTGTGGCACGGCGCTCTCGCGTGGACCGGCAGCGACCGCGCCGGCCTCGCTCGCCGGTCCCGGGGTCGGCACGCTCGGCCGCGGGGCGCCCGGGGCCGGCGCCCTCCTCGTCCAGTTCCGTCTTGCGGAAGAGTGCCGCCAGGGGCCCTTCGCGCATGCTCGCGCGTTTAGCGTTGTCCATGGGTGAGAACCTCCTGCGCGAGTTGGCGGTAGGACTGGGCCGCAACACCGTCGGGCTCGTATCTGAGGACCGACATGCCCTTCACGGGCGCCTCCGCGAAGCGCACGGTCTTGCGGATGCGGGAGGCGAACACCCGGTCCCCGAAGTTTTCCTCGAGGATCTCGATCGCCTCCTTGGCGTGGATCGTGCGTGAGTCCACCAACGTCGGCAGGATACCCTCGATGTCGACCCCCGGGTTGAGGTTCTCGCGGATCATCGCGAGCGTGTTCTGCAGCTGGATCAGCCCGCGCATCGACAGATACTCGCATTGCACGGGGACGATCACCTTGTCGGCCGCCGTCAGCGCGTTGATCGTCAGCAGCCCGAGGCTCGGGGGCGTGTCGATGCAGATGAAGTCGTAGTCCTCGAGGATCGGCTCGAAGGCCTTCTGCAGGGAGCGCTCGCGGCCGATCATCGTCGACATCGCGATCTCCGCGCCGGCGAGGTCGATCGAGGCGCACGCGACGTCGATCTCGCGCTTGCGGATCACCTCGCGGATCGAGACCTTGTGGACGAGCACGTCGTACATCGATTTGCTCGAGGGTGTCCGGGTCGATCCCCTGCGACATCGTGAGGTTGCCCTGGGGGTCCATGTCGACGCACAGCACGCGGTGCCCCTCCTCGGCGAACGCTGCGGCGAGATTGAGCGTCGTCGTCGTCTTGGCCACGCCGCCCTTCTGGTTGGCGAATGCGATGACCTTGGCCTTTCCTTCCACGGTGGCTCCGATACTCGATTGTTGGAAAGCCGTCCGATGGGTATTCGCATGACGAGGGCCGATTCCTGCATGGGAACTACGATCACGGGATGGCCGCGCGCGCGGACGAGGAGCCCGCACAGCCTTCCGGCGCGGCTGCAGGGCAAGCGGGTGGTGATCTGCGTCGGCGCCGGCGGCGTCGGCAAGACGACGACCTCCGCCGCACTCGCCCTGGGACTGGCCCGCGATGGAGCGAAGGTGGCCGTGGTGACGATCGATCCGGCCAAGCGGCTGGCCTCGGCGCTCGGGCTGCGAGCGCCTCTCGGCCGAGCCCCGCCGGATACCGCCCGAGATGTTCGCGGCGCAGGGCGTCGAGATGCGGGGCGAGCTGTGGGCGATGATGCTCGACGCCAAGCGGACCTTCGACGAGATCGTCGACGCGGCTCGCGCCCGACGAGCAGCGCCCGCGAGGAGATCCTCGCCAACCCCATCTACCGCGAGCTGTCGACCGCGGTCGCGGGCTCGCACGAGCTGAGCGCGATCGCCAAGCTCTACGAGCTCTACGAGGAGCACGACTTCGACGTGATCGTGCTCGACACCCCGCCCTCGCGCAACGCGCTCGACTTCCTCGAGCGCGCCGACGCGCCTGCTGGGGTTCCTCGAAGGCAGGGCCCTGCAGGTGTTCCTCGCGCCCGGCGGCCTCACCGCGCGCCTGTTCGGCCGCGGCACGGCGCTCGTGTTCTCGATCTTCGCGCGCGTCACCGGCGTGGACATGCTCGCCGAGCTGTCGACGCTTCTTCCGCTCCCTGTCGGGCGTGATCGACGGCTTCGGCGAGCGCACACGCGACGTGGCGGCGCTGCTGCGCGCTCCTGAGACGTCGTTCCTGATCGTGACCTCGCCCGAGCCCGAGCCGGCGGCGGAGGCGACCTTCCTCGCGCGGCCGGCTGACGGAGGCGGGCATGCCGGCGGACGAGCTGATCGTCAACCGCGTCCACTCCGAGGGCCTCGGCGGCCGCTCGCGGCGGGAGGTCGGGCGAGCTGCTGGAGCACGAGCTCGGAGCCGAGCTGGCGGGCCGCGTCGCGAGCAACCTCGCCGACTTCGACGTGCTCGTCGCGCCGCGACCGCGACACGATCGACCCGCCTCACCGCGACGGTGGACCGCGAGCCGGTCCTCGTCCCGCACCTAGACGAAGAGGTCCAGGATCTCCAGGGCCTGCGCCAGGATCGCCGAACATCTGCTCGGCTGACAGCTGCGTGCTGCTCGGCTGCGGGATGGCTGCCGCTCGGCTGGTAGCTGCTGCCGCTCGGCTGAGAGGCGCTGCCGCTCGGCCGGGGCCTGCGGCGCAGGCTCCAGCAGGATGCGATCGGCGAGCGCGGCCAGCTCCAGGTCGAGGTGGCCGCAGATCACGTCGCGCAGCAGCGCGCGCAGGTGGTCGGAGATGCTCGCGGCGAGGCTCTCGTCCGCCGCGTGCCGGACGGCGGTGCCGCGCGATGCAGCGAGCGCTCGAGCGCCACCGCCACGCACGACGCGCTCGGCCAGCTCGATGCGGTGCTCGGGGGTCGCGCAGAGCGCGGCCAGCCGCCCGGGGAGCATGCCGCTGGCCGGGCCCTCCGGCTCGAGCAGTGCGCGCAGCGCGAGGAGGTGGTCGGTGAGCGCCTCGTGCGGGCTCTCGCGCTCGCACCCCAGCTCGAAGCGCCGCAGCGCCCACGCGAGCTCGTTGCCCTCCGGAGCCCGGCGCGAGACGAGGTTGCAGAAGGCGCGGAGCTCGTCCTCCTGCTCGGCGGTGACCATCAGCATCCCGCGCGGGCGTCCGCCGGCCCCGCAGCGCGAGGGCGCTCCAGCCGCCGTTGCCGATGCGGGACCACGCCGAGGGCGCCGAGCGTGACGCGCCCGTCGCCGAACAGTCGCAGCGCGCGCAGGAGCTCCGTCGAGCACGCGCGCGCCCCTGAGCGAGCGCGCGGCGTGGGTCCTGGTCCTCGAGCGCGAGCACAGCGATCAGTGGCCGCCCTGCGCGCTCTCGCCCAGCGCCAAAGCGGCCTCCGGCAGGCCCTCGAGCGCATCGGGATGAGCGATCTCGAGCCCCCGCGTGAGGGCGAGCTCGGCCGATGCGATCGTCAGCCCGTGCAGCGTCGCGACCAGCATCACCCCTCCGCGCACTCGCATGCGCGGACTGCTCGAGGCGGCGAGCGCCGCGCGCAGCCGCTCGGGGCGCAGCTCGAAATCGCTCTGCTTCGGCGAACACGTCGCGCAGCACGCGTTCTCGATGGCGGCGCGCACCCGTGCCGGCCCGCTCGCGCGCCCGGGTCGATACCGTGCACCGGCGAGATAGCGGTCGAGCCCGTCGAAGGCGGCGAGCGCGGCGCGCCGCCTCGTCGTAGCCGGGCAGGCGGGCGAGCATCGGTTCGCGCTCGGCGATGAACTCGCCGTCAGCTGCCTGTAGCAGTAGAGGGCCGGCCCCGCCGAGCCGCGGCGGCCGGTCTGCGATGCGAGCTCGAAGGGCACCTCGGCTCCGGCGAGCACCTCCGCGTGCAGCGCGCCGCCGGCTTCGGCGATGAACTCCCCGAGCGTCTCATCCAGGCGAACCGAATGCATGGTGCGCTAACTTCGCGCTCACCGGCCGCGCTCCTGCGGGCGCAGCGCGCATTTCAGCTCCCGGTCGGGCCGCCCGGCGCGGCTCAGGCCACGACGAGGGCCTGGCCCTCGTCGCGCTCGGCGCACTCCGCCCCGAGCCAGTCTTCGCCGTAGGCGCGCATGTCGTCGATGATCGGCAGCAGCGCTCGGCCCTTCTCGGTGAGCGCGTACTCCACACGCGGGGGGCACCTCCGGGAAGGTGTGGCGCTCGACGATCGCCGCCTCCTCGAGCGCCCGCAGGCGCAGCGACAGGGTCCGCGGGCTGATGCCCGCTAGCGAGCGTTCGAGCTCGCAGAACCGTGAGCAGCCCGCTGGCCAGGTCGCGGATCAGCAGCAGCGTCCACTTGCCGCACACGATTTCCGCGGTCATGCACACCGGACAGGTCTCGTCGACGGCCATTTCAACCGTTACTTTACCAACTGAAGTGATCGGTGCGGGTGCCGCGCGGGTGCGCTAGGCGGCGCTGAGCGACGGTTTGGACGCGGCGTCCCTGTTCGCCTCGGCCGCCGCCACGTCCTCCATCGTCGTGCCCCGGCGGCCGTCCGCCTGCATCAGCAGCTTGAAGTCGTGGGGGCTCGAGGCCACGTGCATCGCGTCCTCGAAGGTCACCCGGCCGGCCTTCACGTGGCCGAACAGCGCCTGGTCGAAGGTCTGCATGCCGTAGTAGCCGCCGCTGGTGATCACCTCGACGAGCTTGCCCGTCTGCGAGGGGTCCAGGATCATGTCCCGCACGCGGCCGGTCATGCGCATGATCTCGCAGACCGCGACCCGCCCGCCGTCGGCGCCGGGCACGAGGCGCTGTGAGATCACGCCGCGGACGGTTCCCGCGATCATGCTGCGCGCCTGCCCGTGCTGGTGGGGAGGGAAGAAGTCGAGCATGCGGTTGATCGACTCGGTTGCGTCAACGGTGTGGATCGTGGACAGCACGAGGTGCCCTGTCTCAGCCGCCGAGAGGGCGGTCTGGACCGTCTCCTCGTCGCGCATCTCTCCAACCAGGATCACGTCTGGGTCCTGGCGCAGCACGCGCCGCAGAGCGCGCTTGAAGGAGGCCGTGTCCATGCCGACTTCGCGCTGGTTGATGGCCGAGCGCTTGTCTTCGTGCACGAACTCGATCGGATCCTCGATCGTGACGATGTGCTTGCTCATCGTCTCGTTCATGTGGTCGATCATCGCCGCCAGAGTCGTCGACTTGCCCGAGCCCGTGGTGCCGGTGAGCAGGATGATGCCCCGCTCCTCCTCGGCGAGTTCGCGCACGACCTCGGGCAGCGAGAGCTCTTCGATCGTGCTGATGCGGTGGGGAATCGCGCGGCAGACCATCGAGATGTGCCCCCGCTGACGGAACGCGTTGATCCTGAAGCGCGCGACCTCGGGGATTTCGTAGGAGAAGTCCACCTCGTGGTCCTGGGCGAACTCTTCGAGCTTGATCTCGTCGCTGAGCAGCTCGCGCAGCGCGGTCTCGGTGTCCGCGTTCGTGAGCGGCTCGATGTGCGAGTCGATCATCAGCTCGCCGTTGATGCGGTTGAGGGGACTGGCCCCCACTTTCAGGTGGAGATCGGAGCCCTGCTTCTCGACCAGCTCGCGCAGGGCCGTCTTGACGTCGAACATGGTTTGCAGATCGGCAGTCCCGCCGCCCGGCTTGAATCGCGCCCGCGACCTTGGACGCGGAGCGCGGCCGGACGGCGCACGCGAGCAGCCTGCGAACGCCGCCGCGGGGCGGCGCGGGAGATCCGTCAGGCGACGTCGCGGAGCTTCTGCGCCTCGGCGAGGCTCTGAAGCTTCTTCAGCGACTGGTTCTCGATCTGGCGGATGCGCTCACGGGTCACGTTGAACGTGCGCCCGACCTCGTCGAGCGTGCGCGGGTGCTCGCCGCCGAGCCCGTAGCGCAGCTCGAGCACGCGCCGTTCGCGGTAGGAGAGGTTCTCGAGCGCCTCCCGGAGCGCCTCCTTGGTGAGGATCTCGGCCGCTCGCTCGTAGGGAGACTCGGCACGCTCGTCTGCGATGAACTGGCCGAACTCCGACTCCTCCTCGTCGCCGACCGGCTTCTCCAGCGAGACGGGCGCCTGAGCGGAGCGCTTGATCGAGTCGACCTCCTCGGGGTCGATGCCGGTCACCTCGGCGATCTCGTCGGCCGTCGGCTCGCGGCCGAGCTCGGTCACGAGCTTGCGCTCGGCGCGGCCGATCTTGTTGAGCTTCTCCACGACGTGCACCGGGATCCTGATCGTGCGCGCCTTGTCGGCGAGGGCCCGCGCGATCGCCTGGCGGATCCACCACGTCGCGTAGGTCGAGAACTTGAACCCCTTGCGGTAGTCGAACTTCTCGGCGGCCCGCACGAGACCGAGTGTGCCCTCCTGGATGAGGTCGAGGAACGGCAGACCCTGATTGCGGTAGTTCTTGGCGATCGACACGACCAGCCGCAGGTTGGACTCGACCATCTTCTGCTTGGCGTCGAGGTCGCCGCGCTCGATGCGCTTGGCGAGATCGACCTCCTCCTGGGCGGTCAGCAGGCGGACCTTGCCGATGTCCTTGAGGAACAGCTGCAGCGAGTCGGTCGTCATGTCCGGCTTGAGGTCCAGGGCGGCTTTGGCTTTGCGCCTGCCGCGTTTGTCGGGCGCACGCTCTACCTGCGCCGCGGCGGCGAGCGCCGGGTCGATGTCCTCGACGAGCTCGATCTCGGAGCGCTCGAAGAAGCCGTGCAGCTCTTCGACGTCGGACTCGTCGAGATCGAGCTCCGACATCGCCTTTGTTATCTCCGCGTAGGAGAGGACCCCGACCTGCTGCCCCTTGGCCAGCAGGCCCTTGACCTCGTCCAGCTCCTGAAGCTCGGCTACTGACATTCGTGTTTCCATTTCTTTGCGTCGATCGACAACCGAAGGTGATCACTGCACTTGCCGGGTCACGGCTGGGAACAGCTACACCGCCACACATACGGCCGTAGCCCTGCCGACGTTACAACCCAATGGCGATCCTTCTGGCTCCCATGCTAACGCGTCATCCGTATCGGACCGGTCGCCGCCGTGCTTGAAGCTCACGCCTTAAGCAATGATGTGCCGATGAGCGCATCCGAGGACGCCGAGGACCCATCGGGCGCCGCCCGGGACGGCCGGGGAGTCCTCGCGAATCTGCCGCGGACACGCCCGCAGCGGTCGAGCGCGCGACGGGTCGCCGCGCGGGGTGCCGCGGCCGGCGGGTCGAACGCCGCGAAGGCCGGCACGGGCGCCACGAAGGCACGCGCGGCCAAGGCGAGCTCGTCCAAGGCGAGCTCGTCCAAGGCGAGCGCGCCGAAGGCGAGCGGCGCGCTCGCAGGGGCGGCCAAAGCCGGCACGGCCGGGACGGGAACTTCCAAGGCGGGCTCCGCGAAGGCGCGTGCGTCCAAGGCGGGCTCCGCGAAAGCGGGCGCGGGCAGGGCGGGCGGGTCGAAGGCGCGCGCGTCGAGGGCGGGAGCGTCGAAGACGAGTCCGACCAGGGCCGGCGCTGCGAAGGCCCGCTCCGCAAAGGCCGGCGCGGCCGGGACGAGCGCGGCCGCGGGCGGACAGGCGCGAATTGCGCCGGACGCCGGCGCCGACCGCTCGCCGCGCAGAAGCCCGCGCAGGACGCGGCGCGCGGCGCCCGAGCCGGTTCCGCGGCAGGGATTCGCCAGCGACGAGGAGCGCACGACGGGACCGGTGCAGCCACCCGGCGGAGCCGAGTTCCTCGCGACCGCCGCCGAGATCGTCAACGAGGTGGCCAGGGCCGGGATCTCCACCGGCGAGCGGCTGGTCAAGGACGTGTTCTCGCGGCTGCCGCTCCGCTGAGCGCCGTCTGTTCGCCGCTGCCACTCCGCCGAGCGCCGCCTGTATACTCACGCCACGCCGAGCTGCCAAGGCCCAGGCCGCGGCAGGCGGGGGACCCAATGCGGATCCACGGATCCGCTGGGGCGAATCGGTCCGATCAGGGCCGTAGCGCCGCATTCCGATGCCGCGCGAGCCCGTCAGCTCACCCCGTAGGCGCCGACGACATGCGAATGCACCCAAGAACACTCGTGCCCCTGCTCGCCGTGAGCGCCCTGTCGGGGTGCGTCGTGTCCCCCGCCGCGGTCGCCGCGAACTCGGGCGGCGCGTCGGCTCCGGTGGCGAGCGGCTCGACGCCGGCCCCCCCGCGGATCCACACCAGCGGGATCGCCACCTGGTTTGGCCCCGGCCTCTACGGCAGGAAGACCGCCTGCGGGCAGACGCTGACACCGAGCGTGGTCGGGCTCGCCAACCGCACCCTCCCCTGCGGCACGCTGGTGCGGGTCAGCTACGGCGCGCACGTGCTGACGCTCCCCGTGCTCGACCGCGGTCCCTACAGCCACATCGGCGCCGACTGGGACCTCACCTCCGGCGCGGCCGAGGCGCTCGGCATCAGCGACACGGTCCGCATCCACACGCGCATCGTGGGCAGCGAGCCCAACACCCCGGAACTCGGGCTGCCGGCCGTTCCCGCCGCCGCCGCGCTCGCCGGCGGCGCCAGCGCCGGCTGACTCCCTCGCCGGCGGAGCCAATCGTCTAGCGCGCGGTGCGGCCGGCGCGCATGGCGGCGCGAGCCGCGTACAGCCCGACGTCGGCGTACGCCGACAGCGCCTCTGCCTCGCGCCCGTCAACGGGGCACAGCGCCGAGCCGATCGCCACGGCCGCGGCTCTTCCTCGGGTCGTCATCGCCGTGCCGGCAGCGCGCGTCAGACGCTCGGCCAGCAGCTGCGTGCCGGCGCGGTCCATCTCGGGCGCCATCAACCAATATCGCCCGATGCGCTCACGGGTGAGCGTGGGCAGTGACGGTCCCGCGCCGATCGCGCCCCGGCCGCGCGTCTGGCCCGAGGCGGAGCGCAGCGCGCCGGCGAGCAGCTGCTCCACGTCCCCGGCAAGCCGCTCGGCCGCGCCCCGAGACTCCTCCGCGGCGATCTGCTCGAGATCGACCAGCTCGACGAGCAGCACGGCGAACGGAGCACGATCCTGCTCGAACCGCTCGAGCTGGCTGCCGATCGACCCGATCCACGGGGCCGCCCCGCCCGCCGGGCGTTCGTCGCGGATCTCGATCGTGCGCGGGGAGGGATGGGCCGGCGGCGCGGGATCCTCAAGCGCGGGCACGGTCGCCAGGTGGCGCGTCCGCTCGTCGACGATCACGGCCTCGCCGGGCGAGGGCGCGCGCTCACCGCGCGGCGACTCGGCCGGCGGCTCGTCCGGCCCGCCGCCGCCTCCGGCGGCTGCGCTCGCGGGCGGGCGGCGCTCGAGGGTTGCGACGGAGGCCGCAAGGGCCTCGGCGCAGACGAGCGCGAGCCGGTCGCAGACATCGGCAGGCCGTGGCGCCGCGGGCTCCCGCAGTTCTCGCGAGACCGCCTCCCAGAGCACACCCCGCAGCGCCTCGGCCGCCTCGACGGCCGCGACGGCATCGGTGGCTCCGGCGATCGCCGCGAGGTCGCCGGCCGCCGCGGAGGTCCTGCCACCGGCCCCCGCACCACGGCCGGCGAGGCGGTCCAGCGCATCGTCGGACTGCAGCGCTCGCAGCGCCGCCCCGCACAGCTCGGGCCCCCGCAGCGCGATCGTCTCGAGCGGGATCTCGCCCAGCCGCTCCAGAGGTCGCGCGAGCACGAGCGCCATCGCCCAGCGACGCGCCAGCTCACCCGCGGTCGAGGCCAGGGTCTCGAGCGCCAGATCGGCGACGGGCCGCGCCCGCGGCACGGGTCGCTCGGGAGGCTCGCTACTCACAGCACGTTGAATAGCAGCCGCCGGGGACATCACCGACCCACGGCCCGGGGATAGCCTGCCGGAGGATGAGAGGCTCGTGGGCGAGATGAGAGCGAGGTCGATCGCGGCTCTGGCCGGCGCGCTGATCGGCGCGACGCTCGCCGGGCGCCTCCTGATCTCGCGGCGCGCTCGCGGGGTGCGGCCCGCGGGCAGGCTGATTGGCGGCCTGCGCGACTCGACCACGGTCGACGCCGACACGGGAGCGGTGCGCTCGGTCCAGCGTGCCGACCTGCTGATCAGCGCCGAGGCGCTCGAGCAGATCTGGTCGCCCGCCGACCTCGAGCGCCTGGCCCGCACCTACTGGCGATTCCTCACGCGCGTGACGCTCGGGCTCGTGCGGGTGAGCTACAGCGAGACGCAACGGTCGGTGGTGCTGCTGGCGCCGCCGCTGCGGCTGCTCACCTTCCACGCGCCCGAATACGAGATGGACGCCGACAGCGGACTCGTGCGCTGGCGCATCGCCGGCGGGCTGCTGCTCGCCCGGCACGGACGCCACGCCCGCGGACATCTTCAGATCACCGTACGGCGCAGTCCGGCGGGCGACGCTCGGCACGAGCTCCTGCACGTCGAGGTCGAGGTCGCGAACTTCTTCCCCGCGATCGCCTCGGGCCTGAGCCTGCGTCTCTACGAAGCAACCCAATCCCCGATCCATGTCATCGTCACCCATGGCTTCCTGCGGTCGCTGGCGAGCCTGGACCTCGCCGAGTCGCGGGTGGGGCGACTCTCCGACCGGCGCTGATCTCAATCTCGATCGACGGTCGGCTGCTCGCCCTCCCGCTCCTCGCCGCTGACGATCCGCTCCTCGCTCTCGGCGACCTGATCCTCGCTCTCGCCGTCGGCGTCGAGCAGCACGCGGGCGGGCGCGCTGATCACCGTCGCGCCAGCGGGCACGTCCTTGACGACGACGGCACCCGCGCCGATCCGCGCCCCTCGGCCGATGTGCAGGCTTCCCTCGTTCGGCGAGATGACCACGGAGTTGGCGCCGATTGTCACATCGTCTCCGATCACGATGCGATGCGGCGATCCGGTGGCCGCGCGGACCGCGATGGTGACGTTCTGGTAGATCGTCACCCGGCGTCCGATCACGACGTTGCTGTGGATCACCGTGCCGAAGCCGTGGTGCCCGAAACGGATGTCGGGGCTGAACGACGCACCCGGCGCAAGCGAGTTGTGGTAGATCGCCGAGTTGACTTTCTTCACGATCAGCGCCAGCCGCTTGTGCCCCCGCCGGCGCAGCGCGGCCGACAGCAGCCAAAGCCTCTGCGGGCTCATCCCCCCGGGCGTCCCCCCGCCGAGAAGCGATCGCCGCCGACCGCCCGGAGCTTGGCGCGGTCGTGGGTCGCCCGGATGCGCCTGATCGTCCCCGAGCGCGAGCGCATCACGAGCGATTCGGTCGTCGCCCCTCCGGCGCTGGGATAGCGCACGCCCTGCAGCACGTCTCCGTCGGTGATCCCCGTCGCCGAGAAGAACACGTCGTCACCGGCGACGAGATCGTCGCGGTCGAGGACCCGGGTCAGGTCGTAACCCGCCTCGCTCGCGGCGTCGCGCTCCGGCTGATCCCTCGGCCACAGTCGTCCGAGCAGCTGTCCGCCGATGCACTTGACGGCCGCCGCCGAGATCACGCCCTCGGGGGTACCGCCGATTCCCCAGAGGAGGTCCACCGGCGAGCGCTCCGTCACCGCGAGCAGCGCGGCCGAGACATCGCCGTGAGCGATCAGCCTCACGCGGGCTCCTGCTCGCCGTATCGCCGCGATGCCGTCCTCGTGCCGGGGACGGTCGAGCACGACGACCATCACGTCGCCGACCGAGGTGCCCTTGCGCTCGGCGATCAGGGCGACCGTCTCGCCGAGCGGCCGGTCGAGGTCGAGCAGGTCGGCGATCTCCGGTGCGCCGGCCATCTTCTCCATGTAGACGCACGGGCCCGGATCGAACATCGTGCCGCGTGCCGACAGGGCGATCACCGCCAGGGCGCTGGGCATCCCGTGGGCCGCGAGTGTCGTGCCCTCGAGCGGGTCGACCGCGATGTCCACCGCCGGCGGGGAGCCGTCACCGATCTGCTCGCCGTTGTAGAGCATCGGCGCCTCGTCCTTCTCGCCCTCGCCGATCACGACGACCCCGTCCATCTGGATCGAGTGGAGCATGTAGCGCATGCCGTCCACGGCGGCCTGGTCGGCCGCCTCCTTGTCGCCGCGGCCCACGAGCGGGGCCGCAGCCAGGGCCGCGGCCTCGGTCACCCGGACCAGCTCGAGCGCGAGGTTGCGGTCCGGCAGCTGCCGCGAGCGGTCGGCGCTCACGGAGTCTCCCCGCGAGACTCCGTCCGACCCCCGCGCATGCGGGCGTCCGCGCGGGTTGAAGCGTGTCGGTGGCCGCCGTCGGACATGAGCGGAAACCTATACCAGGGGCGCTGCCACTACGATCGTGGCGTGAGCGCCCAGACGTTGGATCTCGAAGCCCGCATCCCGGCGTCCATCAGGCCCACGATCGAGGAGCGGCTCGCGCTGAGCGAGCGCGACCGCGTGGCCGGGCGCGTGCGGGCCGGGGATCCCACACTGTGGGGCCCAGCGGGCACTCCGGAGCTCGCCGACCGGCTCGGATGGCTGTCGATAGCCGAGCGAATGCTCGCCGGGCTCGGGACCGTGGAGGGCTTCGCCGAGGAGATCCGCGCGGAGGGCTTCAGCGACGTGGTGCTGCTCGGGATGGGCGGCTCCTCGCTTGCACCGGAGGTGCTGCGGCGCGCCTTCGGCCACCGAGCCGGGAGGCCCCGTCTGCACGTGCTCGACACGACGGACGCCGCGACGATCGCCGCGGTGCAGGATCAGCTCGAGCTGCAGCGCACGCTGTTCATCGTCTCCTCGAAGTCGGGCGGCACGATCGAGCCGCTGTCGCTGTTCGCGCACTTCTGGTCGCTGCTCGGAGACGGACGGCACTTCGTCGCGATCACCGACCCGGGCTCGGGCCTGGAGTCCCTCGCGGCCGAGCACGGCTTCCGCAGGACCTTCGCAGGCGACCCCGAGATCGGCGGGCGCTACAGCGCCCTGTCGGCCTTCGGGATCGTGCCCGCGGCACTCATGGGGGTCGACGTGCGCGACCTGCTCGAGCGGTCCGGCGGTGCCTGGGAGACGAGCCTGGCCGATCCCGGCGCAGCGGCCACGCCGGCGGGGGTGCTGGCTGGGCGCCGCCCTCAGCGGGCTGGCGCGGACGGGCCGGGACAAGCTCACCTTCGTGATCGCCGAGACGCTCCCCGGGCTCGGGCTGTGGCTCGAGCAGCTGGTGGCCGAGTCGACGGGCAAGCACGGCACCGGCATCCTCCCGATCGCCGAGGAGCCGCTCGGCGAGCCGTCGGACTACGGGCCGGATCGTGTGTTCGCCTACGTCCCCGACGTCGGCGCGCCCGATCCGCAGCTCGACACGCGCGTGCGGGCGCTCGCCGAGGCCGGCTTCCCGCTGTTCACGATCCCCACGGAGGGCCCGGGTGACCTGGGGCGCGTCTTCCTGCTGGCCGAGATCGCGGTCGCCGTCGCCGGCTGGGGCCTCGAGATCAACCCGTTCGACCAGCCCAACGTCCAGCAGGCCAAGGATGCCACCAAGCGGGTGCTGGCCGCCTACGAAGCCAGTCACCGGTTGACCGTCCCCGCACTGGCCGCGACGGACGCTGTGCGCGCGCTGCTGATGGAGTCCGAGCCTCCGCAGTACGTCGCGATCATGGCCTACGCCCAGCCCTCCGACGCGTTCGACGAGGCCGCCGCCGAGCTGCGTGCCGCGATCAGGGGCGCAACCCGGGCGACGACCACGTTCGGCTACGGCCCGCGCTTCCTGCACTCGACGGGGCAGTTTCACAAGGGCGGGCCCAGGACGGGACGGTTTCTGCAGCTCCTGCACGACGGTCCGCGCGACGTCGAGATCCCCGGCGCCCCGTACACGTTCACGACGCTCAAGGAAGCGCAGGCGATCGGAGATCTCGACACGCTGCGCGAGCTCGGACTGCCCGCCGAGCGCGTGCGGCTGGAGGGCCAGGACCCCGTGGGCGCGCTCCGCGCCCTGACCGCGAGCATCAAGGAGTCGACAACATGACGCAGATCGGTTTCGTCGGGCTGGGCAAGATGGGCGGGAACATGGTCCGCCGGATCCGCCGCGACTCCGAGCACGAGGTGGTGGCGTTCGACTTCGACGAGAAGGCGGTCAGGCAGGCGGTCCGCAGCGGCGCCTCCGGCGCGTCGTCGCTGAAGGAACTCGTCAGGCAGCTGCAGGCGCCGCGGATGGTCTGGATCATGGTTCCCGCGGGCGCCCCCACCCAGGAGACGGTCGACAAGCTCGCCGGACTGCTCGACCGCGGCGACATGATCATCGACGGCGGGAACTCGAGGTGGACCGACGACAAGCGTCGCGCTCAGGCGCTGAAGCGGAGCGGGATCGACTACGTCGACGTCGGCGTGTCCGGGGGCGTGTGGGGCCTGGAGGTGGGCTACTGCATGATGGTCGGCGGCCCGCAGCGCGCGGTCAGGCAGCTGGCGCCGATCCTCGACGTGCTCGCACCCGAGACGAACGAGCAGAGCCGTGACGCGATCGGCCCGCGCGGCTGGCTGCGCTTCGGCCCCTCGGGCGCCGGCCACTACGTGAAGATGGTGCACAACGGCGTCGAGTACGGGCTGATGCAGGCGTATGCGGAGGGCTTCGATCTGTTCGACAAGTGCGAGTACGAGCTCGACAACGCCAAGATCGCCCATCTCTGGGGGCAGGGGTCGGTGGTGCGCTCGTGGCTGTGCGAACTCGCCGCCCGGGCGTTCGAGGCGGACGGCAACGACCTCGGCGCGATCGAGGGCTACACCGCGGACTCGGGCGAGGGCCGCTGGACGATCGAGGATGCGACCGCCCACGATGTCCCCACGCCCGTGATCACCGCCTCCCTGTACGCGCGATTCCGCTCGCGCGGCAACGGTGACTTCAGCGACCGCGTGCTCGCGGCGCTTCGCAACCAGTTCGGTGGGCATGCCGTCAAGCCCGCTCCCCGATCGGGCAGCGGCGCTGCGGCGAGGCGCCCGAGCAGTCGACGCGGGAGCCGCTGACCGTGGCCGTCGCAGCCGGTCGCCCCACCGGCCAGATCGAGCCCGAGAACCCGCTGACGGCGGGGCTCGAGCGCATGCCGGTGGCACCAACGACACTCGTCATCTTCGGGGCGACGGGGGATCTCGCGCGGCGCAAACTGCTGCCCGCGATCTACAACCTCGCCCACGACGGCGCGCTTCCCAGGCGCTTTCACCTGATCGGCGTCTCGCGCAAAGAGAAGGAGAACGCCGACTACCGCGCCGAGTGCGAGGAGGCGATCCGCCGCTTCTCGCGCCGCACACCGGACGACGCCGTGCTCGCCACCCTGCTCGAGAACGTGAAGTACATCCCGGGGACCTTCGACGACGACGGCGTCTACTCCGCCCTCGCGCAGATGCTCGACCAGTTCGAGCAGGAGGCCGGCGAGCCGGTCAACCGTGCCTTCTACCTCTCCACCGCTCCCAACTTCTTCCCCGTGATCATCGAGGAGCTCGGCCGCTCAAACCTGGCCACCCACGAGGGTGCCGAGGTGAGGGCCATCATCGAGAAGCCGTTCGGCACCAGCCTCGAGGAGGCGCGCGAGCTCAACCGGCGGGTGCTGGCGATCTTCGACGAGACGCAGGTCTACCGCATCGATCACTACCTGGGCAAGGAGACGGTCCAGAACATGATGGCGTTCCGGTTCGCCAACGGGATGTTCGAGCCGCTGTGGAACCGCAACTACATCGACAGCGTCCAGATAACCGCCGCCGAGGACCTCGGCATCGGCACGCGCGCGGACTACTACGACGCCGCCGGCGCGCTGCGCGACCTGATCCAGAACCACATGCTCCAGCTGCTCTGCCACGTGGCGATGGAGCCGCCCGTCAACTTCACCGCAGAAGAGGTGCGCAACGAGAAGGTGAAGGTGCTTCAGGCGATCCCCCACCCGGCGATCGCAGATGTGTCCGAGATCGCCGTGCGGGCGCAGTACGGCCCCGGCCACGCCGGCGGCGAGGACGTGCGCGGCTATCTCGAAGAGGACGGCGTGCCAGAGGGCTCCACCACCGAGACCTACGCGGCGCTGCGCCTGGAAGTGGACAACTGGCGCTGGGCGGGCGTACCGTTCTATCTGCGCACGGGCAAGCGGCTGGCCCGCAAGGTGACCGAGATCGCGGTCACGCTCAAGCCGGTTCCGCACCTGGCCTTCAGCCAGGACGGCTCGCTCGGGGTGCAGCCCAACCAGCTGGTGCTCACGCTGCAGCCCAACGAGGGCGTCTCCCTGAGACTCGGCGCGAAGATCCCCGGCACGCGGATGATCATCCGTCCGGTCAACATGGAGTTCCTCTACGGCACGGCCTTCCTGTCCCAGTCGCCGGAGGCCTACGAGCGCCTGATAACCGACGCGATGCGCGGCGACGCCACGCTCTTCACCCGCAACGACGAGGTCGAGTCGCAGTGGCTGATCTGCGACCCGATCATCAAAGCCTGGTCGGAGATGCCGGGACCGCTGCCCCGGTACGAGGCCGGCTCTCAGGGACCGGCGGAGGCCGAGCGGCTGCTCGCCGAGAGCGACAGCTGGCGCGCGATCTGATGAGCGGCAGCGACGCGGTCTGGGGAGCGCAGGGCACCACCCCCGATGCGATCGAAGCCGCGCTCCGCCAGCTGCTGGTGGAACGTCACGCCGAGAGCGACCGCTACGTGCCGGCGCGGGTGCTCAACATGATCGCCTTCGTCGACCGCGAGTGGAGCGGGGAGATCGCCAACCGCCTGCGCGGCGTCGGCCGCTACCACGCCTCGCGGTTGCTCGTGCTCGCCTACGAGCCCCGGCGCGAGCGTCTGGACGCTCGCGTGATGATCGCCTCCGAAGGCGAGCCCGCCCCCGGGGAGCTCTCGCTCCTGCGTGAGACGGTCGTGGTCGAGCTCGGCGACCGCCACCTCGACGATCTGCTCACGATCGCCGATCCGCTCGTCGTCACCGACCTGCCGACACTGCTGTGGTCGCCGCACGGCCATCACGAGATCGTCGGCGAGCTGCTCGCACTGGCGCAGTCGGTGCTGCTCGACTCCGTCGATGAGCCCCTGGCCGGCGAGGCGCTGCAGCGCGCCGGCGCCCTCGCCGAGCGCGTCTACGTCGTGGATCTCGCCTGGCTGCGATCCACACCGTGGCGCGAGCGCGTCGCCGCCACGTTCGACCCGTCGCCGCTGCGCCGCGAGCTGGCTGCGATCACTAGCGTGACCGTGAGCCACCATCCCGAGTCGCGTGTCGCCGCGATGCTGCTCGTCGGCTGGCTCGCCTCGCGTCTGGGCTGGAAGCCCGGCCCCCTGGTGCTGGAGGGCGACGTGATGCTCGGCCTGGCCCGCGCCGACGGCCAGGATGTGGCGCTGCGCCTGCAGGCGGCGCCCGAGCTGCTGGTGAGGGGCCTGGAGGACGTCGCGCTCCAGACCGCGACCGGTCGCCGCCTCAGCCTCGCCCGCGGTCGCGGCGGACTGCACGCGCACACGGTCGACCCCGCCGGCCAGGAGCGCGACTGGACGATCCCCGGCGCCTCGCGCGGCGAGACCGGCGTGCTCGGCGAGGGGATTCGCCAGGCGCTCCTGCGCGACCCGACCTACATTCCGGCGCTGCAGGCAGCACGGGCGATGGTCGCATGACGCGCCTGACCACCTGCTCCGATCCCGAGACGGTGGCGGTCCGCGCCGCCGACGCGGTCGAGCGGTCGCTGGAGCGCGCGCGATCCGAGCGCGGCGAGGCCCATCTCGCCCTGAGCGGCGGCACGACCCCGGGGCGCACATACGAGCTCCTGGCCACGCGCGGGATCGACTGGACCGGCGTCGAGGTGTGGTTCGCCGACGAGCGCTGCGTCGGCCCCGAGGACGAGGAGAGCAACTACCGGCTCGCGGCCGAGGCGCTGCTGGGGCCGGCGGCGATCCCCCCGGGGCAGATCCATCGCATGGAGGGCGAGCTCGGCCCGGCCGCAGGTGCGGACGCGTACGCCGGCACGCTGCGGGATCGCATCGGCTCGCCCGACGGCGGCCTGCCGGAGCTGGACGTCGTGGTGCTGGGGATCGGGCCGGACGGTCATGTCGCATCCCTGTTCCCCGGCGCGCCGACCCTCGACGCCGACGCCGACGCCGTATGCCTCGGCGTGACCGGATCGCCCAAGCCGCCGCCCGAGCGGATCACGCTCAGCCTCGGCGTGCTGCGCGCGGCACGCAGCTGCCTGCTGATCGCGACGGGCGCGGGCAAGGCCGACGCAGTGGCTGCGATGCTGGGCGAGCCCACCCCGCACGTTCCGGCGAGCCTGCTGCGGCGGGAGCGGCTCACGGTGATCGTCGACGACGACGCCGCCCCGCCCCCGCTGCGACGGTGAGCGCTCCCGGCGATCCCGCGGCGAGCGCTCCCGCCGATCCACCGGATGTCGTGCTGGTGCGCCACGCGGAGACGGAGTGGAGCCTCGCCGGACGGCACACGGGCCGCTCGGACATCCCGCTGACCGATCGCGGGCGCTCCGCTGCGCGGGCGCTGGCCTCACGCCTGGAGGCGTGGTCGTTCGAGCTCGTGCTCGTGAGCCCCGCCAGGCGTGCGCGCGAAACCTGCGAGCTCAGCGGGCTGGCTGCGCGGGCGCTGCAGCGAGACGATCTGCAGGAGTGGGACTACGGCAGCTACGAGGGCCTGACCACCGCCCAGATCAGGTCCCGGCGCCCGGACTGGGACATGTGGCGAGACGGGTGCCCGGAGGGCGAGACGGCGAACGACGTGGGCGCGCGCGCCGACCGCGTGATCGCCGAGCTGCAGCGGGCGCGGGTGACGGCGGTGGTGTTCGCGCATGGACACCTGCTCAGGGTCCTCGGGGCCCGTTGGATCGCCCTGGCGCCCTCCGCCGGCGCGCGCCTCGGGCTCTCGCCGGGCGCGATCAGCGTGCTCGGCCACGAGCGCGAGCGGGCGATCCTCGCGCGCTGGAACGACACCGGCACGGCCTGAGGGCGCGCGCGCCGGGCGCACGACCCGCTGCCCACGGCGGGAGGAGGCATAATGAGCGCCAGGCAGGGAACAGTCGTGAGACACGGACGCCTCCTTCTAGAGTGACGCCCAACAAGCAACTCGTGGTATCCGACGCCGTGAAGACCACCCCGCTTTCCCCCGACACCGAGCAGTTCCTGATCTCGATGGAGGCGGCCCGCGAGCGCACGCTGTCACTCGTCGCAGAGCTCGACGACGCCGACCTCGAGCGGGTGCACTCACCGATCATGAGCCCGCTCGTGTGGGACCTAGGGCACATCGCGGCCTACGAGGACCTGTGGATCGCGCACCGCGCAGGGGGTCTGTCCCTCCTGCGCCCGGACCTGGCCGCCCTCTACGACGCCTTCGAGACGCCGCGCGCGGTCCGCGGCGACATCGCCGCGCTCGGCCCGGCCGAGGCCCGGGCCTACATGGATGAGGTGCGCGAGCGCACCGCCGCCGTGGTCTCCGAGCAGGGGACGGGCGACGGGGAGGTCTGCGAGATGGTCCTGCGCCACGAGCTGCAGCACTGCGAGACGATGCGCCAGACGATGGCCATCGCCGGGCTGCTGCCCGCCGGCGAGCCCGCGCTCGTCCCGCTGCCGCAGCCCGACGGCTGGGTGGAGCTGCCGGCCGGCGAGTTCGCGATGGGCGCCTCCGGGCGTGGCTTCGCCTACGACAACGAGCGCCCCCGCCACACCGTGCGGGTGGACGGCTACCGCATCGCCCGGCTGCCGGTGAGCAACGCGAGCTGGATGCATTTCTGCGAGGGCGGCGGCTACGAGCGTCGTGAGTGGTGGTCGGACGAGGGGTGGGCGTGGAAGCAGGAGTACGACATAACCCGCCATCCCGCCGCCGGGACGGGGCCCCCGGAGGCGGCGGTGTGCCACGTCTCCTGGTTCGAGGCCGAGGCCTTCGCCGGCGCGCACGGTGCGCGTCTGCCCACCGAGACGGAGTGGGAGCGGGCCGCGACCTGGGAGCAGGCGCCGAGGAACGGCGGCGGGGGGTCCACCGGAGCGGCCGGGGCGCTGGCCGGGGTCGGACAGGTGTGGGAGTGGACGCAGACGTGCTTCCACGGCTATCCGGGCTTCCGCGCACACCCCTATCGCGAGTACTCCGAGGTCTTCTTCGGTGAGCGCTACCGCGTGCTGCGCGGCAGTTCGTGGGCGACGGACAGACGCCTGGCCAGCCCCACCTTCCGCAACTGGGACCTGCCACAGAGACGCCAGATCTTCGCCGGCGTGCGCCTGGTGCAGGACCCCTGATGGAGCCCGCGACGCCCCCCGACTCCGCCCTCGAGGTCTCGATCAGGATCGACTCGCACCTCGACGGCTCGAGCGAGCGCTCGCTCGCCGACGATGCTCTGGACGGGCTCACGCGCCCCTTCAAGGAGCTCCCGCCGAAGCACTTCTACGATGCCCGCGGCGCGGAGCTGTTCGACCGCATCTGCGACCTTCCCGAGTACTACCCCACGCGCGCGGAGCGCTCGATCCTCGAACAGCGCGCGGTCGAGATCGCCGAGCTCACCGGCGCGGTCGAGCTCGTCGAGCTCGGATCGGGGACCGCCGCCAAGACGCGCGTCCTGCTCGACGCGCTCGCGGCCGCGGGCACGCTGGAGCGCTACGTACCGGTCGACGTCACCGAGAGCATGGTGCGCGAATGTGCCGAGGAGCTCACCGAGGAGTACCCCGGCCTGCGGGTGCATGGCGTGATCGGCGACTTCGAGCGCCACCTCGATCGGCTGCCGCCGGCCCGGGGCCCGCGGATCGTGGCGTTCCTCGGCGGCACGATCGGCAACTTCCCGCCGGGCAGCCGCCGGCGCTTCCTGCGGGGGATCGCGAGGCTGCTGGGCCCCGAGGACCACCTCCTGATGGGGACCGACCTGGTCAAGGACCCGGAGGTCCTGCAGGCCGCCTACGACGACACCCAGGGCGTCACCGCGGAGTTCAACCGCAACGTCCTCTGCGTGCTCAACCGCGAGCTCCAGGCCGACTTCGACCCCGAGGATTTCGACCACGTGGCTCTGTTCGACGAGGAGAACGAGTGGATCGAGATGCGGCTGCGCTCCCGGCGCGAGCACACCACGCTCGTGCGCGGACTCGATCTGCTCGTGCATTTCGACGCCGGCGAGGAGCTGCGCACCGAGATCAGCGCCAAGTTCACGCCCGAGCGTCTGGAAGGCGACCTGGCGGCCGCGGGACTGCAGCTGGTGAGCTGGCTGACCGACCCCGAGGACTACTTCGCGCTGACGCTCTCGCGTCCCGCGGAGGAACCCCCGGGCGCGGACGTTGGCGGCGCGCGCGAGCGTTAGACTCACCCGCCTGATGCAGATCGCAGACTCATCGGCACTCGTCGTCGGCGGCGCCTCCGGGCTGGGAGAGGCAACCGTCCGAGACCTGTGCGGGCGCGGGGCGCACGTGACGATCGCCGATGTGAACGTCGAGAAGGGCGAGGCGCTGGCGGCAGAGCTCGGCCTGGATTTCCACGCCTGCGACGTGCGCGAGGAGGCTCAGGTGCAGGCGGCCGTGGACGCCGCCGGCGCGGCCGAGGGAGGGCTGCGGATCGCGGTGTGCTGTGCCGGCACGGGCTGGGCGCAGAAGGTCGCGGGCTCCAAGGGCCCGCATCCGCTGCTGCCGTTCGAGACGATAATCGCCATCAACCTGATCGGTACGTTCAACGTGATCCGCCTGTCCGCCGCGTCAATGATCGCCAACGAGGCGCTCGACGACGGCGAGCGCGGCGTGTGCATCAACACGGCGTCGATCGCCGCCTTCGACGGCCAGGTCGGCCAGATCGCCTACTCGGCCTCCAAGGGAGGCGTCGTCGGGCTCACGCTGCCCGCCGCCCGGGACCTCGCCCAATACGGCATCCGCGTGAACACGATCGCGCCCGGACTGTTCGATACGCCGCTGCTGGCGGCGCTCCCGGAGGAGGCGCGGGCCAAGCTCGGCGCCGGCGTCCCCTACCCGCAGCGCCTCGGCCGGCCGGCCGAGTACGCGCAGCTCGCCTGCCAGATCATCGAGAACCGCATGCTCAACGGCGAGACGATCCGTCTCGACGGGGCGCTGCGGATGCCGCCCCGCTGACGGCTCGGCGCGCAGGCCGCGCGAGGCAGGGCCGCAGGGCCGCCGGGCCGGGGGGCCGGGGGGCCGGAAGGCCGGGCCGGGACGCCGCCGCGTGGGCCGAGCCCCGAGCCCCGGCGCCGCCGCTCAGGACAGGCGTTCCACCAACATCGCCATGCCCATCCCGCCTGCCACACACATCGACTCGACTCCGTAGGTGGCATCCCGTGCCTGCAGGCCGTTGAGCAGGGTGGTCATGATGCGCGCGCCCGTCATGCCGAACGGGTGCCCGAGCGCGATCGCCCCGCCGAACGGGTTCAGCTTCTCCGGGTCGATCCCCAGTTCGTCCCGGCACGGCACGATCTGGGCGGCGAAGGCCTCGTTGATCTCGACGATGTCCACGTCGTCGATCGTCATGCCGGTGTTCTTCAGGAGCTGCTGGATGGCGGGGATCGGACCGACACCCATCACCTCGGGACGGATCGCGACCACGGTCGAGGCGACGATGCGGGCCTTGGGCTGGAACCCGCCGTCGCGCGCGCGCTCCTCGGACATGATCAGCAGCGCAGCAGCGCCGTCGTTGAGGGGACACGCGTTGCCCGCGGTGACGCTGCCGTCGGGCTTGAACGCGGGGCGGAGCGCGGCGAGCTTCTCCATCGTCGTGCCCGCGCGCGGCCCGTCGTCCTTGGTGACCACCTGCTCGGGGACGTCGACCTCGTTGCCCTCGCGGTCCCTGTCCTTGTGGGCCGGTGCCGTGACGGGGACGATCTCCTTGTCGAAGTGGCCGGAGGCCTGCGACTCGACCGCACGGGCCTGCGAGATGACGGCCCATTCGTCCTGGGCCTCGCGGCTGACCCCGTACTCGTCCGCGACGTTCTCGGCGGTCATCCCCATCGGGATGTACACGTTGTACATGGATCCCTCGGAGCCGTCGAGCTCGTGGTGGAACTCGAACGGCGGGCTCTCCCCCGACCGCGACACCGCCTCCACCCCGGCCGCGATGTAGGTGTCGCCCTCGCCGGCCTTGATCGCGTGGAAGGCCATCCGCGCAGTCTGCAGCGAGGAGGCGCAGAAGCGGTTGACGGTCGTGCCCGGCACGTGATGATCGATACCGGCGAGCAGGGCCGCGTTGCGCCCGACGTTGTAGCCGGACTCTCCCTGCCCGAAGCCGCATCCCATCATGACGTCCACGATCGAACTCGAGTCCAGCTGGGGGTTGCGCTCGAGCAGGGCCCGCAGCGGGACCGCGGCGAGGTCGTCGGCCCGCACCGATTTGAGCGAGCCCTTGACCGCGCGCCCGATGGGCGTCCGAATGGCGTCGACGATCACTGCTTCGGGCATCTGGGGCTCTCTCCTTGGTCGTTTTGGCGATCACCGGCGCGGGTGCCGGCGGACATCGGCGTGCGTTTCGCTCGACGGGCGGCGGGGCCGGCAATCGCGGGGCCGGCAATGCTACGTGAAAACGATCGCTCCGGACTCGCCGGACTCGCCGCACTCGCCGGACGGCCGCACGCGGTGCCGCCGCGCGGTCGCGCGAACGATTGCCGCCAGCGAATGGGCGGCGGCGCGGCTGTGCCGTACAATCCCGGCGGTGCGTCGACGATGACCCAGCGGATTAGACATCGGCTCGCCATGGGCATGATCGCGCTCGCCCGGCGCAGCGGCCACCTCGGCAGCCTGATGACGCACTACGGCTTCCGGCGCTTCATCGGACCGCCGGGACGGCGTGCCGCCTGGCGCGCCCTGGGCGCCACATTCGACGAAACGGTGCGCGTCGGCCCGGGGGTCTGGATGCGGAACCCTCGCAACGTCAGCATCGGCTCCGGGTCCAAGCTCGGCGGCCGCGTGACGATCGAATCCTACGGCAAGGTGACGATCGGGACCAACTCGATCATCAACGACAGCGACCTGTTCACGACCCAGCACGAACTCGACGATCCGGGGTTCAAAGCGGAACGGATGTTCATCTCGATCGGGGACTACGTCTGGCTGCCTCGCAAAATCATCGTCCTCCCGGGCGTGAGCATCGGCAACTACGCGGTCGTCGGCACGGGGTCCGTGGTGGGCAGCGACGTACCGGAATATGCGGTCGTGGCCGGCAACCCGGCGCGCCTGCTCAAGGAGCGGGCACGAATCCCCTACGACTACGTCCCCGCGGAGGCATCTGCGCGGGCGATGGAGATCTGGCGGGCGCGCCGCGCCCGCGAATCATCGGGCTAGATCCACGCGGCGGACGGGTGACCGCCCGCGCGCCGCGATCACCCGTCGAGGCGGTCGTAGCCCCACTGGGTGACGAGATCGCGCCCGAGGTACTCGCTGAGCTGCACGACCTCGGGCCTGAAGCGACGGCGCAGTTCGAGCAGCAGCGCCTCGTCCGGCGCCCGCGGCGCCCCGTACACCGCCCGCCTCCAGACCGAGCGGAGCGGACCCTCACGGAGCCCGGACGGCGTGATCGCGCCGACGGCCCGCGCCAGCGGACCGGCCCTGCGCGGGTTGCGCCCGGCCGCGTGGACCGCACCTGCGAACTGGTGCAGCCGATGCGAGCGCACCGTGCCGAGCGTGTCGGTTCGAACCGGCTCGATCGGGATCTGGTCGTCCACACCGACGAACCGGTAGACCCTGCGCATGCTGCCGGCGTTGTCGCTCAGGAACTCGTCGTAGAGGAGCACGAGGATCTGCTCGCGCGGGAACGCGGCGTCGAAGCGCTGCAGCTGCTCGACGTAGCGGACATGCTCGGAGTAGAGGAGCGACGCGGGATGGTGACAGGCGCGCGGGATCTTCCTGCCCTCCCGCCTGGCCTCCTCGAGCGCCATCGCCTTGCGCATGTCGCCCTCGGTCTCGACGTGACTGGAGACCATCTGCTGATGGAACGAGCGCAGGAACCCGGCCGGCTCTCTCAGGATCGCGATGATCCGCGCCTGCGGCTGCAGCTCGGCGATGCGGGCGGCGGCGACCTTCGATCTCAGGTACTGCGGAGAGGCCTCGCCCACACGTTGCTCGGGCCGGGCGTCGGCGAACAGCTCGAGATAGCCGGGCAGGGTGTGCAGCGGGGGCGGCGTCCGGCGTTCGGCGGCGAAGCGCGAGTAGAGGTCGGAGGCGAAGTATCTCGGCTCCTTCGTGTCCGGCATGAAGATCCCGGGATGACGGCGAAGCATCATGTACAGGGCCGTGGTGCCGCACTTCTGGTGTCCGACGACGTAGAAGTCGGGAACCCGTCCGCCGGCTCCCGCTCCGATCCCCGGCGCGGGCGACTCGCCGGCGCTACGCCCGGCCGCCTCCACCGTCCGGCTCGCCCCACCGGCGACGCCAGCGCCCTGTGCGGGCGACTCTGACTCGGCGAACATCGTCATCACCGAAGCGTACCGGCAGCGGTGAGGGCGCCGGGGGGCGCACGGTGCCGGATTCAGAGATCGAGGCGGCTGACGCCGAGCTCGTCGAAGCCGACGTGGTGCGCGAGCTCGTGACGCACGGTGCGTGTGACCTGGTCGCGCAGCAGGTCTGCGTCGTGGCCGAAGTCGCGGCGCAGCGTGTCGCGGAAGACAACGATCCGATCATGCACGTGGTCGCGCGTGGCGCCGTCGCCCTGGTAGAGACCGTAGGCACCGGCACGCCGGCCGCCGTCGGAGATGACGACGGCCACGTGGCGGAGGGCGTTGCGCAGGAGGTCGGGCAGGTCGTCTAGCGCGTCGCGCACGAGCTCCTCGAAGTCCTCGTCGTCGAGCGGGTCGAGCTCCATGAATTCGCTCTCGGCGGGCGCCACCGCGAGCCCTTCCCGGGCGAGGAGCTCGGAGTGGCGAACGATCTCTTCGAACTCGAGCTCGGACTCGGGGTCGCGCCAGCCGGCCATACGCACCGCCACGAAGGCGACGCTTCCCATCAGGGCCGCGGCCACGATCACGCCCAGCGCGACATCCTCGAGCGCGCGCACGACGCCGATCGAGCTGAACCCCTGGCCGATCACGAGCACCAGCAGCCCGAGCGACATCGCCACCATCGCCGCCACACCGACGCGTCGCAGATGGCCGGAGGCGCCTGGTGAGGAGGTTCGGCGCATCCGTGGTCTCCTATTTGAGCGTGCGGGCGATCACGAGACGTTGGATCTCGTTCGTGCCCTCGTAGATCTGGGTGATCTTCGCGTCCCGCATCATCCGCTCCACCGGATACTCCTTGACATAACCGTAGCCGCCCAGGACCTGGACGGCCTCGACGGTCACGGCCATCGCGGTGTCCGAGCAGAAGACCTTCGCCATCGAGGAGTACTTGGCGCGCTGGGCATGCCGCTGATCGGCCATCGCGCATGCCTTGTAGAGGAGCTCGCGCGCGGCCGCCGTCCGCGTTTCCATGTCCGCCAGCTTGAACTGGATCGCCTGGAACTCGTTGATCGCCTTGCCGAACTGCCTGCGCTCGCGCGCGTACGCCACCGCGTAGTCGGCGGCTCCCTGGGCGATGCCGACGGCCTGTGCGGCGGCGCCCAGGCGCGTGCGCTCGAGCGTCCCGAGGGCGACCGACAGGCCCTTGCCCACCTCGCCGATCACGTTCTCGTGCGGGACCCGGACCTCGTCGAAGATCGGCTGGCCGGTGGGTGAGGCACGGATCCCCAGCTTGTGCTCGAGCTTGCCGACGCTGAACCCGGGGCGATCGGCCTCGACGACAAAGGCCGTGAGCCGGCGGGTGTCGCGATCGCTGACGGCGAAGCAGATGTAGAAGTCGGCGATCCCCAGGTTGGTGATCCAGTTCTTGGTGCCGTTGATGACCCACTCATCGCCGTCCCTGAGCGCGGTCGTCTTCATCCCGGCCGGGTCTGATCCCGCCTCGGGCTCGGACAGCGCGAACGCCGGCGAGCACTCTCCCGTCGCGCAGCGCGGCAGGAACCGCTCCTTGAGCTCGTCGCTGCCGAACAGCTGGATCGGGAGCGTCCCGAGCTCCTGCACCATCAGGATCAGCGCACAGGCGGCATCCACCTTGGCGATCTCCTCGACCGCCATGTTGAGCATCAGCGTGCCGGTGCCCGTGCCGCCGTACTCGACCGGGAAGGGCAGGCCGAGGATGTCCTGTTCGGCCAGGAGCTTGCGCACGTCCCAGGGGTATTCCGCGCGCTCGTCGATCTCCGAGGAGCGCGGTGCGATCCGCTCGCGAGCGATCTGCCCGATCGTCTGGCAGAAGTCGAGGTTCTCCTGGGGGATCGTGTACACGTCGCCGACGGCCTGCGTCATGCGCTGATCCTAAGTGATGCGGGGCTTCCCACGCGCGGGAGGCGCGCGTGCCCGGCGCGAGACCGCGGCGCCGGAGATCCCGGCGTCCCGGCGCGAGGCCCGGCGCTAGGCTCATGTGATGAGCACCGAGAGCATCGACTCCGGCGTGGAGGTGGCCCCGGATCGCGTCGCCCGCTGGATGTCGGAGGATCCCCCGCCCCAGGTGATCGACGTGCGCGAGCCGCACGAGCGCGAGCTGGGGTACATCGGCGGCACCCGCCACATCGAGCTCGTCGATCTCACCGCCCAGGCGAGCACCCTCGAGCGCGACCGGCCGGTCGTCTTCTATTGCCGGGTCGGCGCCCGCTCGCTGATGGCCGCGCAAGCGTTCCGTGCCGCCGGGTTCGAGGCATACTCCATGTCTGGCGGCCTCGTGCGCTGGACACGCGAGGGAAACCCGCTCGTGCCCGAGGACGGGCGCGTGGCCGAACACTGAGAGGAGCCCTGTGAGCACAGAGACCGAGTACCCGAAAGTCAGGCGCGGCGACGGATATGCAGTCGGCCATCTCGACGACCTCGGCGCCGGGCCGGGGTTCCGCAAGGTCCGCAAGGCGCTCGACGTGACGGCGTTCGGCGTCAACGCGATCGTGCTGCCCGTGGGCGTCGAAACCGGCTTCCACTACCACGACCTCCAGGAGGAGCTCTACTTCGTTCACCGCGGCGTCATCGAGATGGAGTTCGGCGACGGTTCGGTCGAGCGCCTGGACGCCGGCGGCCTGGCGCGAGTGGACGCGGCGACGGTACGCAAGATCCGCAACGTCGGCGACGTGGACGCCGTCTACCTCTGCGCCGGCGGCAAGGGCGGCTACATCGGCCGCGACGGCCGCGTCCGTCCCGGGGAGGAGCAGCGCGTCATGCCGGTCGGCGGCTCGGGTGAGCTCGGCTGAGCGGGAGCGCGGGCAGCTGCGCATCGATGCGCGCCTGGTGATCCCGCTCTCGGAGGTGACGCTGCGCACGAGCCGATCCTCCGGTCCGGGCGGCCAGCATGCCAACGTCACCGCCTCGCGGGTCGAGGCGGTCTTCGACGTCGTCGCCTCACCATCGTTGACCGAGGCGCAGCGCCGCCGCGCGCTGGAGCGCAGCGGAGCGCGGATCGTGGCCGTGGCACAGGACGAGCGCTCCCAGACGCGCAACCGGGAACTCGCGCTGGGACGGCTGGCCGAGCGGATCTCCTGGGCGCTCGCTGTGCCGCGCAAGCGGCGCGCCACCGGTCCCTCGGCGGCCTCGCGCAGGCGACGCCTGGAGGCAAAGCGCCGAGCGGGGCGACGCAAGCAGGAGCGCCGGAGACCACCTGCGGAGGGCGACTGACCGCGTGCCGCGGCGGCTCGCACTCAGTTCAACAGCTCCCGCACGTAGCGTTGATGGAGGCGCCCGATCGCCGTGCGTTCGGGGTGGAAGCCGATCGCGTTGAACAGCAGCCCCGACGCCGGCGCCCAGGCGAAGATCAGGTAGACGCCCATGACGATCGAGGCGGTGCGCAGGCGGCGGGAGGACGACAGCGCGGCGAACGGCAGCACCCACAGCACGTACCAGGGGAGGACCCAGCTGAGCGTCACCAGCAGCGCGACGCTCACCCAGCCGCAGGCTGTGATCGGATCGCGCCGGCGATAGGCCATCCGGCAGCACGCGAGCACCGCGCAGATCAGGGCGGCGCTCATCAGCAGCCGCAGCGAGGAGGTCTCTCCGCCGGCGCCGACCGCCAGCCCGACCAGGTTGGGGATGCTCTCGGCGGTGACCACGCTGCCCTGCGTGCTGAGGTCCGGGATGTGCAGCCCGAAGGCCACGAGGCTCGCCACGCCGAGAACCGCGCCGGCGGCGAGGATGCCGACCAGCACCTGCACCAGCGAGCGGCGCGAGCGCAGCAGGCTCGCCAGGACGATCGGGATCAGGATGGCGGCCGATGCCTTCAGCGCCGTCGCGGTCGTGAGCGCGGCGCCGGCGCCGAGCTCCGGATGGGAGAGCGGCAGCAGCCACTGCCGCCGGTGCGAGACCGCCGGCTGGGAGTCTGCTGCTCGCGCTCGCGCGAGCAGCAGCAGGTAGATGGCCAGCATCAGGAACATGACCATCAGGAAGTCGTTGTGGTCGCCCCCCAGCCCCCAGACGAGCACGATCGGGTTCAGCCCGACGAGCGCTATCGCCGCCCGCGGCTCGCGTCCCAGGAGCTTTGCGCAGCGCCACACGAGGTAGATCGTGCCGAGGCTCGCGAGGGCCAGGATGCCCTTCAGCGCCCAGAAGGAGCCGGCGACGCCGAGCGGTACGGCGGCGAACGTCAGCAGCGTGAACAGCGGGCCATACGGGCTCAGCAGCTCGTGCCAGTTGCTCAGGATGAAGGCCGGGTCGCTGTGCGGCTCGACGATCGGGATCGTCGTGTAGGGGTTGAGGTGGTGCACGATCTCCATGCGGCCGTAGTTGATGTAGTTGAAGACGTCCGTGAGCGCCATCGGGGGCGCGAGTAGGAAGATCGCGTGCGCGCAGAGGATCGCCGCGATCACCCAGCGCGCAGGGAGCTGGGAGACCCCGCGCAGCAGCACCAGGTAGAGGGCGAACATCACCACGATCGCCGCGGTCATCAGGTACCGCAGGGTGGTGCCGTTGCTCGTCAGCCCGGGCCACAGGCCTCCGAGCGGGCCCGCCATCCAGCCGGGGAAGTAGCCCGTGTGGGTGGTGGGCGCAAGACCGCTCGGCCGATCGGCCGCCATCACCACGACCAGCAGGCTGATCAGCGGGATCGCGGCGAGCGATAGCCCCGCGGCGAAGACCCGCATGCGCGCCGAGGAGCCTCCCTCCAGGCGCCGGCCCAGCGCATGGCGAGGGCCGACCGGATCCACCGGTGCGCTGCCGAGGGGAAGGGTGCTCGCGTCGCTGGGCATTCGCAGCGACGCCACAATAGTCCTAGGCAGACCTCGAGGGCCCGCCGGAGCGAGCCCTCGAAGGATCAATCAGAGGAAAGGAGGCTCAGAGAGCCTGGACGTTCACGGCCTTGGGACCCTTCTCGCCCTGCTCGGGGTCGTAGGAGACCTTGGCGCCCTCCTGCAGCGAGCGGTAGCCCTCGCCGTTGATGCCCGTGTGATGGACGAAGAGGTCCTTGTCGCCGTCGTCGGGGGTGATGAAGCCGAACCCCTTGTCGTCGCTGAACCACTTAACGGTGCCGGTAGGCATTTGTGCTCCTCCACGGTATGTGCGTGCTGCTACGCGGAGGATGCTGCTCAGAGCTTCGACCTGCGAGCGCTTGCACTGCTTTCGCCGGCTTTTTTCCCGGCCAGACAGCACGACCGTAGCACGTCATCGCGTGCCCGTGTTGCATAGATGTTGTCGAGCTCCGGCGGGCGGACGGCGGCCGTTCGGCGGCGGCGGCTAGGGTGCCCTGGTGGGCCCACAGCAGAGCAGCGAGCCGCACGCCGGGGTTTCGCGGCCGCCGCCGCGCCTGCGCCGGCTCCTTCCCCCCGGAGAGCCCGCCACCGCCGCCGAGATCGTCACCGGGTTCGGCCTGTGGGAGCGCCCGCCCGAGCCTGCCGGCGGGCGCCCGCGGGTGCTGCTCAACATGGTCAGCTCGCTCGACGGCCGCGCGGCGCTCGGAGGGCGCTCGGCGCCCCTCAGCGGCCCGGCCGACCGGCAGCTCTTCCACGCGCTGCGCCTGCCGGTGGACGCGATCCTGGTCGGCGCCGGCACGGCGCGGGCCGAGCGCTACGGACGGCTGATAGCCGACGAGCACGGCCGCCGGCTGCGCGGCGAGCGCGGGCTCCCGCCCGAGCCCCTCGCGTGCATCGCCACCCGCAGCCTCGCGCTGGACCGGCAGCTGCCACTGCTGGCGCATGAGCAGTCCCGCGTCGTGGTGCTGACCGCGTCCCCCGGCACGCTGGGCGAGTGCGCGGCCGATGTGCGGTACGTGCGCGCTGAGCGCGCCGGCGAGCTCGATCTCGCGGCGGCCCTGGCGATGCTCACGGGCGAGCTCGGGGTCGCCACGCTGCTGTGCGAGGGCGGTCCGCACCTGGCCAACGACCTGCTCGTTGCGGGCCTCCTGGACGAGGTGTTCCTGTCGCTCGCACCCACGCTCGCCGGCGGTGATCCGACGGGTGCCGGCCCCGGGCGCATCCTCGCCGGCGCCGAGCTCGATCCCCCGGTGGAGCTCGAGTTGCTGAGCGTCCTCGAGAGCGACGGCCAGCTGTTCCTGCGCTACTCGGTGGTCGCGCCCGACCGTGTCTCGCGCGAGACGATGCTCAGCAGCTCACCGGCGAGGTGACGTCCTTCGGATGCCTCGCGCGGGGTGGCGGCGATCCGCACCACCACCTCCTCACCGTCGAGCTCCTCGAGCGTGATCCGAGGCGCGTCGCGCAGCGGCGTCTGCAGTGACTTCTCCAGCACCTCCTGCAGGTCGCTCGGCGTCATGCCGGCGCGCAGCCTGGCGCGCAGGTTGACGGCCTCGGGCTCGCGCAGCGGCAGGACCGCCACATTGAGCACCACGCTGTTGGGCACCATGATCGAGTCGTCGCCCGTGGCGAACGTGGTGTACAGCAGCCCGAGCGAGCTGACGGTGCCCTCGACCTGCCCGGCCAGCGGCCCTCCCTGCAGCCGCACCCGCTCGCCGACCCTGAAGGGGCGCGCGCTCAGCAGCACGGTGCCCGCGATCAGGTTGCCGAGCGTCTGCTGGGCCGCGAGGCCGAAGATCACCGCGGTGAAGGCGCCTCCGAGCGCCAGCGTGCGGGGTTCGATCCCGGCGATGCCGAGCGCGACGAGCAGCGCCACGATGATCGTGCCGAGCCTGATCAGGAAGCCGACGGTGCCCGCCGTGGCAGGGTCCAGACGCCGGAACAGCGGCGGCCCGAGACCGCGCCCGACGTCGCGCGCGATCGCCCAGCCGAGGATCACGAGCACGATCACGATGAAGATCCGCAGGGGCGTGTCGATCGCCGATTCGAGTTCGACCACGCCGTGGGGGCCGCGCACCGTGTTGGTGTGCGTGCCGATCAGGCTCACGCGGTTGTCGTAGAGGACGACGATCCCCACGAACACGACCATCAGCACCAGCGCCTCCAGGCGCGCGCGCTTGACCACGCGGGGGTTGATCTGGCGCAGCAGGCCGACCTCCTTCCAGGCGTGGCTGCGTGTCTCGAACAGCTTCTGGGGTGTGCGCGGTGCGGGCATGCCTCCCAATGATGGTGCAAGACCGCGCCCGAGGCCGGGCGCCGGCCTGCGCACCTCGCTCTAGGCGAGCGTGTAGATGAGCATGAAGACCCCGAACCCGACGCAGTAGATCGCGAACGGGATCAGGGTGCGCGTCTTGAAGTAGCGCATCAGGAAGGCCACCGTGAAGACGGCCGTCACCGCGGCCGTCGCACACGCCACGAGCGCCTGCCCGCGGATCCCGTTGCCGAGATGACCCAGCAGGTCGGGCAGCTTGAACAGGCCGGCCGCGAGGATGATCGGTGTGGCCAGAAGGAACGCGAAGCGGGCCGAGTCGCTGTGGTCGAGCCCGCGTGCCAGCCCGGCGCCCATCGTGACCCCGTCGCGGCTGATGCCGGCGATCAGCGCGGTGGACTGCGCCACCCCGATCACGACCGACTCGCGGTACTCCAGCGTCTTCAGTTCGCGGCCGCCGTCGGGCTTGGCGCCCTCTCGGACGGCGAGTTCGCGCACCTCCGCGCGTTTGCGGAAGCGCTCGGCCGCGAACAGCACGAGGCCGTTGAGCGTGAGGAAGAACGCCGCCACTTCGGGCTTGGCCGTGATCGTACGCAGCTGGTGCTCGAACACCAGCCCGAGGATCCCGGCCGGGATGCTCGCGAAGATGATCAGCCAGGCCAGGCGCTCGGTCGGCGTCTGCACCTCGCGCGTGCTGAGCGTGCGGAAGAAGGCCCTGATGATCTCGACCCATTCGCGGCGGAAGTAGAACAGCAGCCCGAGCGCGCTGCCGACGTGCAGCATCACGACCAGCGCCAGCCAGTAGGACTCGGACTGCGACTGCACATCCACCAGTTCGTTCCAGCCAAAGAGGGTCGGGAACAGCACCGTGTGGCCGAGGCTGGAGATCGGGAACAGCTCGGTGATCCCCTGCAGCAGCCCGAGCACGGCGGCCTGGAAGTAGGTCAGGGATGCGGCGATGGGCAGCGTGGGCAGGGCGATCATGGCGGCGAGCTTATTGGCTGGGCGGCGATCCCGGTCCGGTGGCGGGGACGAAGGCGCCCCGGCAGGCGCCGCGGCAGCCGCCCCGGTGTTGCCGACGCGCCTCCCGGGTGTTCACCGGCGGTTCACACGATCATTGCTGCTTGGTCACAGAAATCCCCTGTTTGCAGGGAAATCTGTCATCGATGAAGGTTCTGCGCCCTGAGCCACGCGCGCCCGCCACGCTGGCCGTCGCCCTCCACGGCATCGAGCCGGCCACGTTCGAGCGCTGCGCCCTGATTCGCGACTGGCTGGCGGACCACGGCGTCGACCGCGTGACCCTGCTGGTGATCCCCGCACGCGACCTGCATCCGGTCGGCGAGCGCTCGCCGGAGATGGTCGCCTGGCTGCGGGAGCGCAGGCGGGCGGGCGACTCGATCGCGCAGCACGGCTTCCAGCACGCCTGCCGGCGGCCGCGCGAACCGGCCGGACGGCTGCTCGCGCTCGCCCGCGGCAGGCGCACGGGCGAGTTCAGCGACCTCGACCCCGAGGAGACCCGGCGCGCCCTGCACGCGGGCTGGCGGGTGCTCAAGCTCGCCGGCATCGCGCCCGACGGATTCGTCGCCCCCGCCTACGCCTACACCGCCGCCCTGCGCCGGGCGCTGAGCCCGCGCTTTCAGTGGTGGGCCGGGCTCATGCGCGTGCACCGGGCACATTCGCGCCCGCAGGCGCCCACGCGCGCCGCGCTCGCCCCGGCGTTCAGCTTCACCGCGGGCGGTCCGCTCGCGCGGGCCATGTCTCCGCCGCTGGTGCGGGTCGGATCGCTGCTCCCCACGGACACCCTGCGCGTCGACCTGCACCCGGCCGATCTCCATCATCCCCGGCACATGCTCGCGCTGGAGTGGGTGCTGGCGCGCAACGCCGGTCGACGGGCCGCCGTGACCTATCGCGAGCTGGCCGCGGGACCAGCGGTGAACATCGAGGGTTCGAAGGGCTTCACGCCGGGAAGGGCCGCGTAGCCGAGATGCGGCAGCGAGAACAGGTCCTCGATCGTGCGCAGCAGCGAGAAGTGGTTGAACTCTTCCTGGGTGGTCGTGCCCGCCTTGACGTACGGGGACAGCAGCAGGGCGCCGACGGTCCCGCCCCCGCGCGGGGACTGCCCGGTTTCAGGCGCAGCCGGCAGGTCGGGAAAGCGCGGCTGGCCGCAGCATGAGCTCGAGTCGGCGAATTCCCCGCTCGAGGGCGCCTCGTCGACGGTGATCACGAGCAGGCCGCCGTCCTTGTACGCCTTCGACCCCGTTATCTCGGGGACGACCTTTGCCAGGAAGCTGTTCGCGGGGCCCATCCCGGCCGGGGCGCCGGCGGCACACGGGGTGGGGTTGCCGTCGCTGCAGCGGTCGGGGGCGATGTAGAGGAGGCTCGGCGTCCGTGCCGGGCTGGCGAGATCGCCGCTCAGGGCAGTGATGCCGACGTCGTCGCGGGCGCAGGCGGGTGAGCCCGTGATCGAGTGGAAGTAGACGAACGGGTTCAGGAAGGTGGCATAGGGCCCCGTGCCCGAGCTCTGCGCGGCAGTGGGATCGGCGCCGCCCATGGCCGGATGTGCACAGGCACCCGCCTGCGCGCCGGGTTCGTCGGTGCCCTGCACATAGGCCCGCCAGGACAGGTGCTTCGCGCTCAGCTGCCCCGCGAGCGTCTGGGTGGCCTGCGGATACACGCAGCCGTCGCCGAGCACCTGTCCGGATGCTCCCGCCGTGGCAGGCGTCAGTTCGGTGTAGGTGGGACAGTTCGCCGCCGTTTCCGCGGTCGGCCCCTGGCCGCTCAGCAGCGCGACCTCGTTCGCCAGCTGCTCGTGTGCGACGGCGTCGTAGCGCACCAGCAGCTCGCCCTCGCGCTCGAGTGTGTGTGCGAGATACGGCGCCTGCGCCGCGGGCCCGAAGACGGATGCGTAGGGCTCGTCGGAGAGCATGATCAGGAACACGTGCTTGATCGGCGGGAGGTGCTTGGCGGGGGCGCCCGCGGACGATTCTGCGGAGCCGCCTTCGCCGCCACCCGAGCCCGACGAGCCCGTGCCGGGGCTCACCTTGGTCGACGGCGACTTCGAGGCGCTGGCCGTCGTCCTGCTCGTCTGAGCGGCGGGCGCCGGTTCGGCTTCGGCCGCGGGCGGTTCGCTTCCGGCCGTGGAGGAGGATGGCGAGGCGGAGGACGGCGAGGACGGCGTGGTGCCGGACGCGGATGGCCCCACCACGAGCCGCAGCCGCGAGTCGGCGTTCGCGGCGAGGGTCTCCCCCGTGCTGCCGCCGGCGAGGTTGCCGAGCAGTATCCCGAACCCGAGGAAGGCCGCCACCAGCAGTGCGCACGCCTTGGGCGGTGGCACCCTCAGGATGGTTCCCGGCGGGCCGGCGGCCGTCCGGGACGCCCGCGGGGCCGCGGCGTGCGCCTCGGACGCCGGTGAGGCGCCGGCGGACGCCGCCACGGCCGGGAGGGCTGCTGCCGGCGGGCCCGGGTCTGCGACGCGGCGCAGGAGCTCCTGCAGCTGGGGGCTGCGATCACCCGCCCGCGCCCCGCAGGCCAGGCAGTAGCGCTGCTGCGCGGCCAATGGCGCGGCGCATTCCCTGCAGGTCGCCGCCTCGCCGGGCACGGGCGTCGCGGCCCGCTAGCCCTGCTCGTGCCGGGCGGACGCAGGGAAGGCCGCGGCGGAGCCCGGGCACAGACCGTCCAGCCCGTCTTCTGCCCGTGCGTGCTCGGCGATCGCGCTGCTCGGCATGCGCTCCATCAGCGTCGCGCCGCACTGCCAGCAGAACAGGGCCCCGCGGCTGTGCGGCGCAGCGCATCGCGGACACTGCCCGGCGACGCCGTCCTCCTCCATGCGCAGCAGGCGCTCGACCTCCGCCAGCTCGGCGTCCCGTTCCTGCAGGAGCGCCGCCCGGCGCACGAGCACGTCGAGGCGGAAGTGGTCGCGAATCGCCATCTCGTAGGCCAGACCGCCGAGGTCCCAGTGCATCTCGGTGACCTGCTGCGCGAGCGCATCGCGCCGCCGGGCGAGCTCCGAGCGGGGCTCCTCGGCGGGGGCGTGGACCGTACCGGCGGCCTCGGATCCTGCGGCGGCGGGTGGCGGTGCTGCCGGCGGTGGGGCCGGCGGCTCGCGCCCCTCCCTCCCGATCGCCTCTCCGAGGATCCCCATGGCCGCTACCCGGTCGAGACCACGTTGGGGAGGTTCTTGGACTTTTCCTCGTAGCTCTTGCCCTTGGCGCCCTTGAGCCCTTCGAGCACGGACGCCGGCGCCGGGTGGTTGATGTTCGCGCCCGAGCCCGACCCGGACCCCGAGGAGGACGTCGATGCGCCTTCGCCGGCCGCGCTCGAGGAGCTGTTCGAGACCCTGATCACGACGGCGCCGGGGAAGCTCTTGCGCAGGCCCGCGAGGGCCTTCTGCGCTTCGGCGCGCTTGTGGTAGGTGCCCGAGTAGATCACGTAGCTTCCGGCCGTGAGGCTGCTGAATTCTTCGGACTTCAGCGCGCCCACAGCGGATGCGCCCTTGGCCGAGTCCGCGGACTTCGCGACCTGCACGGCCGCGGCGGTCGTGCCCTGGGCCGGCAGCGTCTGCAGCTGCACCGTGTACCCGCTCGTGCCCGCGGGCCAGTCGCCTGCGAATGCGGCTTCGGGGGTGGTGCCCGCCGGCGTCGCCGATCCGCCGCCGGCCGCGACGGTGATCACCTGGGCGGGCGCAGAGCTCTGCTTCGGCGCGCCCGAGCGCCCGATCAGCACGCCGACGCCCATCGCGAGCAGCAGCACCCCCACGCCCGCGATGACGTTGAGCGTGGCGTTGCGCGACCCGCGGCCCTCCCCCGCACCGCCTCCCGCTGGGCGCGGCGGCACGGGCGCTGCGACGGCGGCATCCGGCCGGGAGCGGCCGCCGAGCGGCGTGTCGCCGAGCAGCACCGAGCTCATGGGCGCCCGCCGCTCGCCGCACTCGAGGCAGTAGCGCTGGTCGCCGGCGAGCGGCGCCCCGCAGCTGGAGCACGATGCCGGCGAGCCGGTCGGGGCGGAACCGGCATCGGGCGCGGAACCGGCATCGGGCGCGGAACCGGCCTCGGGCGCGGAACCGGCCTCGGGCCCGGTGGCCGGCAGGGCGGACTCGGTAGAGGGGCTGGACAGGGTGGGCACCGGCTTGGTCTCGAGATGGCACGATCGGCGAGCGGGGCCGTGCGTGCTACACGCCCGCTGCCTCCGTGCACATGGTCGGCCAGTCCGTCGGTACCGTCGTGACGATCCTGTGAAGGCCTGTTCAGGTGGGCCGGGCCCGTTCGGGCAAGCCGGCGCAAAGGGCGTCGGCCCGTGTGCCGGCTGTCAGCGTGCCGCGCCTGCCGCACCTGCCAGCGAGGCGGTCCTCGAGCGACCGTGGCGGACCGGATCGGCTGCGGGCTCCTCGGCGCGGCGAGATGCGTGCTCGCCGTTCCCCTCGCTGCGGTTGCGGCCGGGCCCGCTCGCGAGCGGGCGGACCTGCAGCGCGGGATCGAGGTCGCCGAGGCGAGCCGCCATGCACAGCCCCACCACGACGCAGAGGACGAGAATCCAGCAGACGGCGAGCGCGAAGAGGATCATGCGGGGCTCCGGAGATCTGGGGGACAGTTCCTCAGCGAGTGTATCGGGTTTATCCGGTTTTGTACGTCCGCTTGATCTCCGCGTTCCATTCGATCGGCCGCCGCTGCGACACGGGCCCGCACCAACGCGATTGCTCCGAGCCCGCGCCCGCGCTTGCGCCGCGCGAGCGCGGGCGCGGGCGCGAGGCCACATGGACGCCGGATGCCCCGGACCGGCGGGTCAACCCCCTCCGATATCCTCTCTACGCCGTGATGCGTGGCCCGGTTGCGGGCGGGCGGCGGTGGCGGGAGATTTCCCGCGGCACCGCATCGACGCCGCCGCGAACGGGTTATGGAGGTTGGCGTCCGCCGCGGCTGTCCTCAGGCCATGGCAGATCGCCGCCGCCCGGCGGGACGACCGAGCACGGAAACCGAGAACACGGAGGACTTCGACATGAGCAGCAGCAAAGTCGCGAAGGTGACGGCCCTGGTCGGCTCGGTGATCGCCGCCACCGCACTGGCACTGCCCGTCGCCGCGTCCGCTTTGCAGCCGCCCAAACCAAAGGTGTCCACCGGCGGAGCCAGCCACGTCCTCGGGACCTCGGCCCTTCTGACCGCCGTGATCGACCCCAACGGCGTTGATACGAGCTACTACTTCAAGTACGGGCCGACCACCGCCTACGGCATGCAGACACCCCTCGTGAACGTCGGCGCCGGCACGAAAAAGATCAGGGTCGGGCAGGCGATCGCGGGGCTGGCGCCGGGCGTGACCTACCACTTCCGCGTGATCGGGGTGGCCGCTGCCTACCCGCCGATCGAAGGGCGCGATCACACCTTCAAAGCCAAGGGCAGCGCGCTGGCCTTCAACCTGCAGAGGGTGTTCACGACCACCTACGGGTCGCCATTCATTCTCAGCGGCAGCCTCACCGGCCTGGGCAGCGTGGGCCACGGGGTCTCGCTCGAGGCCAGCCCGTATCCGTTCCTCGAAGCGTTCACGAGCATCGGGGCGCCCGCCGTTACGAACGCCGCCGGCGCCTTCTCCTTCCGCGTCGGGAACCTGCGGGCGGACACGCAGTTCCGCCTCGCCACGGTGGACCCCTTGCCCCTCTACAGTCGCGTGGTCGTTGTCGATGTGCACCCGCGCGTCGTGTTCCACGTGGCTTCCAGTAAACAGACAGGATTCGTCCGCCTGTACGGCACGATCACCCCGGCGATTCCCGGTTCGAGGGTGTCCTTCCAGGTCCAGAAGATGGTCAGGCCCGGAAAGAAGGAAATCACCCAGCAGTGGGTGACCCAGTTCTCCACCTCCGTCGCGAAGGGCGTCGGGAACAGCTCGCGCTTCAGCGTGATCGAGAGGATTCACCACGGCGGGCGCTACCGCGCCTACGCAAAAGTGAAGTCCGCCGCGCTGACCTCCGGCGCGGGGCCGCGCACCGTCGTGCTGCACGCGGCACCTGCCAGCACGAAGGGCTAGGCGCCTCCGGCCTGGGGGTCCGTCGTGGAGACCAGGCCGCGGGCACGCAACAGGTCCATCACGCGCTCGACCTCATCCTCCACCGTTTCCCGGTGGCTGCCGAGCACGAGGTCGGGTTCGCTCGGCGGCTCGTAGGGCGCGCCCACCCCGGTGAGACCCTCGAGCTCGCCGGACCGCGCCCGCGCATACAGGCCCTTCGGGTCGCGCTGCTCGCATAGCTCCAGAGGAGCGTCCACGAAGATCTCGATGAAGGCCAGCTCGTCGGCCGAGTGCAGAGCGGCCGCGGCATCGCGATCCGCCGCGTAGGGGCTCACCAGGCTGACGAGCGCAACCGTGCCGGACTCGGCCAGCAGCCTGGCGACGTGGGCCGTGCGCCTGACATTCTCGGTGCGGGCATGCTCGTCGAAGCCCAGGTCCCCGTTGAGGCCGTGGCGGAGGTTGTCCCCGTCGAGCAGGAAGGCGGGATGGCCGGCCTCGATCAGGCGCTCCTCGACGGCGGCGGCGACCGTCGACTTGCCGGCGCCGGGAAGGCCCGTGAACCAGAGCGTCGCACCTGCGTGCCCGAGGGCTCTCCAGCGCAGCTGGCGGGTCATCCTCGTGCCCTGCCATCTGACGTTGGGACTGCGGTCGCTCTTGGCTTCGGCTGGCTCCTCGACCTCGGTGTCGAGGATGACACCCGCTGCGACCGTCTCGTTGGTCGCCTCGTCGATGACGATCAGGCTGCCGGTCACCCGATTGCGGCGGTATGAGTCGAACACGAGCGGGGCGCTCAGCTGCAGATGGACGCGCGCGAGATCGTTCATCTCGAGCACCGGCACATCCTCGTCTCGCCGCAGGCTCTCGACGTCGATTCGGTATCGAACGTCGACCTGCCCCACCATCGCGGTGCGCGTCGTCTGCTTGACCAGATAACGCCGCTTCGGGCTCAGCGGGTGCTCGGACATCCAACAGAGCAGGCACTCGAAGCTGCTCGAGACGGTCGGCTGGTTCTGCGGGCGCACGATCGTCGATCCACGCCCCACGTCGATGTCGTCGGCGAGTCTCAGCGCCACCGACATCGGCGGGAAGGCCTCGCCCACGGATCCCTCGAAGCTGTCGATGCCGGCGATGGTCGTGTGCTGGCCACTGGGCAGGACGACCACGTCGTCGCCCTCCCTCAGCACGCCGCCCGCGAGCTGGCCCGCATAGGCCCGGTAGTCGGCCACGCCGCTGGCGGGCGGACGGATCACGTACTGCACGGGGAAGCGCACGTCGATCAGGTTGCGATCGGAGGCGATGTGCACATGCTCGAGGTGGTAGAGCAGCGGCGGCCCCTGGTACCAGGACATCGCCTCGGAGCGGTCCACGACGTTGTCCCCGAGCAGGGCGGAGATCGGGATGAACGTCACGTCGGGCATCTCCAGACGCGCCGCGAACGCGTCGAACTCCTCGACGATCCCTTCGAAGACGCCCTCGTCGAAGTCCACGAGGTCCATCTTGTTCACGCAGACCACGACATGCGGGATGCCGAGCATCGAGCTGATGAAGGCATGGCGCTTGGACTGCGAGACGACCCCCTTGCGCGCATCCACGAGCACGATCGCCAGGTCCGCGGTGGACGCTCCCGTGACCATGTTGCGCGTGTACTGCTCGTGCCCGGGGGTGTCCGCGATGATGAAGCGGCGCTGGGCCGTGGCGAAGTACCTGTAGGCGACGTCGATCGTGATCCCCTGCTCGCGCTCGGCACGCAGACCGTCGGTCAGCAGGGACAGGTCGAGGAAGTCGTGGCCCATGCGCTCGCTGGCAGCCTCGACGTGGGCGAGCTGGTCGGTGAGCACCTGCTTGGAGTCGTACAGCAGCCGACCTATGAGCGTGCTCTTGCCGTCGTCGACCGAGCCCGCGGTCGCGAACCGCAGCAGGTCCGCGGGGCGCTCGGTCAGCCGCCGGAAGACCTCATGGGCCCCCTCGTATTCGCCGGGTCTCGAGCTCGCCTCGGCGCCGTTGCCGTTGGCGTTGGCGACCACGCCCCCTGGACGGCCGTGCCGGTCCATCAGAAGTACCCCTGCCGCTTGCGATCCTCCATCGCCGCCTCGGTGACCCGGTCGTCGGCACGCGTCTGCCCGCGCTCGGTGACCTCGGTGGCGGCTATCTCCGCGACGACCAGCTCGAGCGTCGCGGCATCCGACTCGACCGCGCCGGTGCAGCTCATGTCGCCGACGGTGCGGTAGCGGACGCGCGCGCTGAAGGGCTCCTCGTCCTCGAGCAGCTCCACGAACGGGCTGACCGCGTAGAGCATGCCGTCGCGCGAGAAGACATCGCGCTCGTGGGCGAAGTAGATCGAGGGCACCTCGAGCTCCTCTTCGGCGATGTACTGCCACACGTCGAGCTCGGTCCAGTTGGAGATCGGGAACACCCGTGCGTGCTCGCCCTTGCGGATGCGGCCGTTGTAGAGGCTCCACAGCTCCGGGCGCTGGCGCTGGGGCTCCCACTGCCCGAACTCGTCGCGGAAGGAGAGGATGCGCTCCTTGGCGCGCGCGCGCTCCTCGTCGCGGCGGGCGCCGCCGAACGCCGCGTCGAAGCCGTGCTCGGCGATCGCGTCCAGCAGCGTCACCGTCTGCAGGCCGTTGCGGGATGCCCGCGGCCCCGTCTCCTCGACCACGCGGCCGCTGTCGATCGAGTCCTGCACGCTCGCCACGATCAGCCGCTCGCCCAGCTCCGCCACGCGCCGGTCGCGGAACTCGATCGCCTCGGGGAAGTTGTGGCCGGTGTCCACGTGCATCAGCGGGAACGGGAACGGCGCCGGCCGGAAGGCCTTCTCGGCGAGCCGCAGCAGCACGATCGAGTCCTTGCCGCCGCTGAACAGCAGCACCGGCCGCTCGAATTCCGCCGCCACCTCCCGCATCACGTGTACGGCCTCGGCCTCGAGCGTGCGCAGGTGCGATAGGTGGTAGGTCGGCTGCATCCGTGCTGTCTGGCTCAGGTTATCCGCGTGCGACAAGAGACCTGTGAACTTTAGGGGGCAGGTCTCCGTTGTCAAGCGATGACACGCCTGTACACGTCGAGCATCGCATCCACGTGGTGCCGGGCGCTGAACTCCCGCTCGACCCGTATCCGCCCCGCCCGCCCCAGCTCCGCACCCAGCTCCGGGGTCTCGGCGATGCGTTCGATCGCGCCGGCCCAGGCCGCGGGATCGCCGGGTGGAAGCAGATAGCCCTCGCGGCCGTCCTGCACGATCTCCGGCGGGCCTCCGACGTTGGTCGCGAGGACCGGTACGCCCAGCGCCATCGCCTCGATCAGGGCCCGCCCGAACGGCTCCTCCTCGGAGGGCAGCAGGAGGATGTCCATGGCACGCACCAGCTCGGGCGCGTCGTCGCGCTCGCCGAGCCAGGAGACGCGATCGCCGAGATCCGCCGCGGCTATGAGGCCGTGCAGCCTGGCGAGGTAGGCCTCGTTGTCGAACCGCGTCGAGCGGGCGACGAACTTGGCCGATCCGATCAGCAGCAGATGGGCGTCCAGGCCCCGCTCACGCAGGATCGCGAGGGCCTGCACCGCCGTGTGCTGCCCCTTCCAGGGGCTGATCTGGGCCAGCACCCCGAGCAGCACGCGCCGGGTGCCCGCCACCCCGAGCCGCGCGCGCGCCTTCGCGCGATCGATGCGGTCCGGATCCCAGCGCCGCAGGTCGACCGGATTGTGAACCACCTGTACACGCGCGTCCGGGACGGAGGCGCGCACCGAGCGCGCGGTGTACTGCGAGTTCGCCACGATCGTGTCCGCGCGCGCGGCGATCAGCCGCATCGTGGCTGTGGTCGCGATCCCCGGGGGGAGGCAGTCCCTGACGTGGACTAGGCGCGCGGCCCCGTGACCGCTTCCGAGGGCGAGCGCGATCCCTGCCCTGATCGAGTTTGCGTGCAGCAGATCTGCCCGGCGGCGGCGGGCGATCCGCGCGACGCCCAGCGCAGCCAGCTCCATGTCCGCCAGCGCGCGCGGCGTGTGGAGGGGGTGCAGCCTCAGGCTGCCGGCCGTTCCGTGGATCACGGCGGTGGGGATCCCGAGCCTGCTCACGGCGTCGAGCAGCGGGCCCCGCGGAGTCGCGACGAGCGGATCGACCTCCGCGGGCAGCGCCTCGAGCAGCGCCAGGAGCGAGCGCTCGCCGCCGCTGACGACCGCCGTGTGGTTCACGTAGAGGACGTTCAACGCGACCGCTCCCGCCCGGCGGCCTCGCGCGAGGCCCCGAGGAGCTCGAGCAGAACCGCTTCGACCCGCCGGGCGATCAGCGGCCATGCGAAGCCACGGGCCCGCTCGGCGCCGGCCGCTCCCATGCGCCGCGCGCGCTCGGGGTCGCGCAGCAGCGAGCTGACCGCGTCCGCGACCGCCGCGGGATCGTCGGGATCCACCAGCAGTCCCGTCTGCTCGTGCACGACGGCGTCGAGCGCGCCGCCCACGTTACCCGCCACCACGGGCTTGCCGTAGATCCCCGCCTCGAGGAAGACGATCCCGAACCCCTCACCCGCCAGCCTGCCCGGGGGCAGCCGACTCGGCATCGCGAACACGTCGGCGCGACGCAGCCAGGTATCCCGCTCTGCATCCTCGACCGAGCCGAGGAAGCGTATGCAGTCAGCCACGCCGCACGACCGCGCGAGCGCTTCGATCTGCGCGCGCAGCGGCCCGTCTCCGATCGCGACCCACTGAACATCGGGCACGCGGTCGCGAATCGATCCGAGCGAGCGCACGAGCACATCGTGTCCCTTGTAGGCCCCCGCCAGGCGTGAGACGGTCAGGATGGTCGGCCGCTCGGCGGGGAGCGGGCCCGTGTCGTCGGGCACGGTGATGCCGGGCGGGATCAGCCATGCGCCCGCCGCCGGCGCTCCGACCGCGGCGAGCAGCTCGGCCGTGTAGGAGCTGATCGCGATCGAGGCCCGCGCGCGCCGCGCTGCGAAGGCGGCGAGCCGGGGTTTGTCCCCGATCTCGTTGGCATAGAAGTACTGGGCGGCAGGCGCTCCATACAGGCGGCCGATCGCCGCCGCGGCAGGGCTTGCGACGATGTGCGCGCTCAGCAGCAGGTCCGGCCGGAAGCGCGCCGCCTCCCGCAGCGCGACGGCGTTTAGAGCAAGGTTTCGCCGCGCTCCCACGCGGCCGCGCGCGCGGACACGCCGGATGTCGACCCCGCCCGCGGCGTCGAAGCCCGCGGCACCGGGACCATCGAGGGCGATGACCCGCGTCCGGAACCCCTCCAGTGCGGTCACGAGCCCGTGGACGAGCGCCTGGATCCCGCCTCGCGCGGGCGGGTAGTCGGGCGTCAGCACCAGCAGCCGAGGCGTAGGCGCGCCCGACCGACCGGCGGCGGTCATCCGGCCGCGAGCGCGAGCGGATCGCGCCCTCTGACGGTTGTGTGCGTCATCGCTGCAACATAGATGACCGGCGATGGGCCCACCAGGGCGCGCCCCGGCGCGGATGCGTGCCCGTCGGTGGGGCCGCCGGCGGTCCTAGAATGTGGCCATGCCATCGACAGCCAGGACGCGCGTCCTCACAGCGGCGTGCCTGCTGGCTCTGGCCGGCACGGTCGGACTGGCCGGCTGCGGCGAAACCGGGACCCCCCCACCGACCTCGCCCGAAGCGAGCGAAGAAGCGGCCGAGCATGCCGAAGAAGCGGAACAGAAACGCAACGAAGTGGCGGAAATCGCGAAGGATCGGGAACTGCTCTCAGGCATAGAAGCGAAGAAGAGGGAAGAAACCGCCGAAGCGGTCGCCAAGCGCCGCGAACGGCAGGCGGACGCCAAGGCCAAGAAGACCGAAGAAGCCTCCAAGCAGGCCGCCAAGAAGCTCGAAGAAGAAGCCAAGGCAAACATCCAGAAGCGCGAAGCCGCCTCCAAGGCCGAAGCGAAGAAGCGCCAGGAAGCCGCGCAGGCCGAAGCCAGGAAGCGCGAACACGCCGCTCGACAGCGACGTGAACGCGAAAAGGCCGCGGCCGCGCCGACCGCGTCCACGACCGCCTCAGGGCCGCCAACCGGCCCTTCGCCCTGAGCGCACGCAGCGAACCGCCTCGCTGGCACGACTGCCCGCCCTAGACTGATGCCGATGAACGATCGCTGTCCACGGCCCGGGCGCGGCGCCCGGTCGGCTCTCGTCGCGATCCTCGCGATGGCGATCGCCTCGATCGTCCTGGCCGGCTGCGGAAGCTCCGGAGGAGGTGGCGGCGGCGGGGGCGAAGCCGCCGGCGAAGTAGCGTCCACCGCCGGGGCGGGAGCCGCGGCGGAAGCCACGCCGCAGGCCGGCGCACAGACAACCGCCGAAGAAGTGCGGCGGGAAGCGGCCGCGGCGGCGGCGGCAAAGAAGCGCAACGAAGAAGTGGAGAAGCGCCGCGTCGAGGAAGAAGAAGCAGCGGCGAAGGCGCACAAGGCCGACGGCCATCATGGCAAGAAGCACGCCAAGGCCCGCCCCGGCGGCGGCAGTGCGGCAAAGGGCAAGGGCACGAGCACAGCCAGGACGAGGAGCAAGGGCAAGGTGGCGGAATCCCCCACCGAAGCCGCGGCGCGCAAGCAGTTTGAACGCGAAGAAGCCCGCGAAGCCGCGGCCGCGAAACGTGCCGAACATCGGAGCGCCGAAGAATAGGCCGCGCCCTCCGGGGCGCCCGGGCAGCCAGGGACAGCTAGGCGGTCCCGGCCGGCTGCTCGGCGGCGTCGCTCGAGGCCGGCTCCAGGCGCGAGAACACGAGCCTCCAGGGCGACTGGAGCGCGGCCGTGATCAGCGACCCCCGGCCGCGAGCGGCGGGCTCGCCATCGAGTGCGATCACCTGCGAGTTGATCAGGCGGTTGCCCTGCAGCGGGAACCCCGTCCGCAGGGCCGACAGGTCGGGGATGTCCGCGGGGGAGCCGACCATGTCGAGGATCTGGCGCAGCACCGCCGCCGGATGGCCGATGAAATCCTCATACCGCAGGAACAGCCGACGATCGCGCCGTTGCCGCAGGAAGACCAGTGCCGACAGCACGTACGTCAGCCAGAGATACGCATTCGCCCTGAGCACGCCGAATCTGCGCTCGGCGACATCGCGGCGCCCGAGCGAGGACACGACCCGCTGGGGCTCGCGAACGAGGAACAGGAGGTAGAGATCCACTCCATCGAGCGCTCTCAGCTCCCAGGCGCGCAGCGGGTAATGGGAGGTGTCCACCACGGTGGCGGCCTCCGAGGTGCGGGCAACCGCGCGATACAGCTCCTCCGAGACACGACGATAGCCTCCGCGAAGCCGTCGGCGAACGCGCCACCTGCGGGGCTGGAACAGGACCGACGAGCGCTCGAAGGTCTGCTGGACTTCACCGCCGAACAGTGCCGAGGGATCACGGACGCCGTCGCGAACTCCGTCCCAGAATCGCGCTCGTTCGGGATCGTCGATCTGCGGCGTGCCGGACCGCACCAGCCACTTGTCGAGCTCGCCGGCGTAGAACACGCCCGCGCAGTTGCCCAGAGTCACCCCCAGGATCGTGCTGCCGCTGCGACCGGCGCCCATCACATAGAGCACCTTCGTGGGCGCCCGCTCGGCAGCCGGGCTTGGAGTCGTTGCTTGCGGAGCGCTCACGGGCCCAGTCTCTCAGACATGCGAGCGCCCTCGGCGCGAGCACGAGGTCATCGCGCGCGGTCGCCGATGATCTCGCCGAGCGATCCCCTCACGGCCTGCGCCGTGCGCTCGACACCCATGCTCTGGTCGGCGAAGGCGCGACCGCGGGCACCGAGGCGCTCACGCGCCGAGACGTCCTGCAGGAGCCTCCGAAGTGCGTCCGCCAGCGCCGCCGGCGACGGCTGCACGAGCAGCAGCGCTTCAGAGCGCAGGAGCTCCTGCCAGCGCCGAGGGCCGTCGAGGGCGATCACCGGCCGGCCCGACGAGAGCGAACCGGCGAGCGTGCCCTTGCGCGACGACGGGCCGAAGGAGTCGGCGAACAGCAGGACGCCACACCCGGCGAGCGCGTCGGCGAGATCCTGGGCGGAGAGCGTTCCGGAGAAACGGAGGAGGTCCTCGATGCCGCGGTCGCGCGCCGCCGAGCGCCACTGCCTGCCCACGGCGGAGGCTGCGCCAGGGTTGCCGAGGAGGTTCAACTGCGCCCGCAGGCCCTCGGCAGCCAGCATCGACAGTGCGTCGAGCACCGTTGCCACGGCCGCCCCCTGATATGCGTATCCGAACAACCCGACGCTCGGGGGATCGGGCTCCGGGGGCGGCAGCACGACGGGCGGCGGCACGACGGGCGGCGGCAGGTTGGAGAACACCGGCGCGAAGAGGACGGGCCGCCGCGGCAGCCAGCGTCTCGAGGGCAGCCACGTGGCTCTCTCTTCATCGGTCACCAGGACCGAAGCCGATGTGCGCATCACGTCGACCAGGAGGATCCTCTGGGTCACCGCCCAGACGCCGCCCCGCCAGCCGCCGTACCTCCAGGGGTAGGCGAACTCGTGCATGATCGTCATGATCGGGATCCCGGTCGATCGGAGGGCCGCCAGCAGGCGGGGAACGAATATGGGCACACCCCGGTAGGAGTAGGAGAACACTGAGTAGTGAAGCAGCAGCGCCTCGGGTGGATCCCGCGCGAGCTCGGCGAGGAGTTCGCGCGTCCAGCGCCGGATCTCCCGGCTTTCGTGCACCAGCGACCCGCCGCTGCGCTGCAGCCACCACATCCGGCAGTCGAGGCCGTCGCGGGCGAGCGCCTCGGAGAGCAGGGTCGCGTGATCGCGTACACCACAGGTTCTCCGCACCGAGAGCCCGACGGTGACCACCCGTCGCGGCGCGCCGAGCCGTGCCGGGATCCCCGGCCCGGACAGAGGCGCGCCGTCGGCCGCTCGTCCGGTCACATCAACGACGGTCTGGCGATGGCTCGCGTGAAGGCCGCGCCGCGCGGGCATGCGGACGCCCGCCGGCACCCGCTGCGACCGCGCCCTCGGGGTCGAGGTGCTCGCCTTCAGAGCTTGTCATAGCCCCACAGCGTGACGAGATCGCGGTCGAGATACTCACTCAATGCCACCACCTCCGGCCGGTAGCGACGGCGCAGGTCGTCCATCACCGCGGCATCGGGAGGTGGCGGGGTTCCATATATGAGGCGCCGGCGCAACGGGTAGAACACCTTCGCGCGCAGCTTCCAGCTGGTGAGGCCTCTCACCGTGGCCCTCGCCGCAGAGAACACGGGACCTCTGCCCGCGCGCACGTCACGGATCATCGAGTCGAGTCGGATCGAGCGCACTGTGACACTCGGATTCGCATCCATCACCTCGAGATCGACCGTGTCATCCACATCGAGGAATCGCAGCACCCTGCGCACCGTCGCCTCGTTCTCCCGCCTGAAGTCGTCATAGATCAGCACGAGCACCTGCTCTGGCGGAAACACCGCGTGATACCGTCGCAGCTGGTCTACGTATCGCACGCGCTCCGAATACATCAGCGCCTGCGGCCAGTACGCGTGGCGGGGAATGCTCTTACCTTCGGCCCGCACCCCCTCGAGCGCGATCGCCTTCGTCAGATCCTTCTCGACCTCGGCGTGGTTCTGAAGCATCTGCAGGTGCAGCGAGCGCAGGAAGCTCGCGGGCTCGCGCAGGATCGCGATGATCCGGGCCGCCGGCTGCAACTCGGCGATCCTCCCGGGCGCGACGTGCGACCAGAGGTAGAAGGTCGACGCCTCGCCCACCCGCTGCCCGGGCCGCGCCGCGCTGAAGAGTGACAGGTAATCCTCGAGTGTTTCCGTCCGAATTCCGGTCTGTGTCAGCGACCGAGTGCGTGAGGTCGCATCAGCCGGGGCGTTCCGCGCGAAGTACATCGGCTCCTTGAGCTCTGGCATGAACACTTCGGGATGGCGCTTGAGCATCTCGTACAGCGCCGTTGTCCCACTCTTGGAGTGGCCCACTATGAAGAAGTCGGGGATCCTCGCCTTCACCCCCGGCTCGGTACTCGGCGCCTCAGCCATCCGTGCCATGCGCGTCAGTATAACCCCTCACTATCGCCAGTCTTTCCCTGTAGATCGAGAGGGTGTCCGCGCCGATCGAGCCCCAGGAGAACTGCTCCGCGACGGCACGACAGCGCTCGGAGAGTCGTGTGTAAAGCTCGGCGTCGAGCACCAGCAGGTCGGCGAGACGTTCGGCAAACGCGTCGGTGTCGCCGGCGGCCACCAGTAGGCTGGAATCAACTCTCCCAAGCGTTTCCCGCGGGCCGGGCACATCGTAGCAAACGCTGGGAATGCCACTTGCCATCTTCTCCAGCGCGCCCAGCCCGAGTCCCTCGATGTAGCTCGGCAGCGCTCCGGCGCGTACGCCGTCTAGCAGGTCCGGCAGCTGCTCGGAGCGATACGAGGGCACGACGTCGACTGCGTCGCCGGTGACCCCCATCGCTCGCACCACCTCGTCTGCGCTGACGTGTGTGCCGAGAAAGAGAAACGTCGCATCCGAGACGCGTCTTCTGACCTTCGCGGCGATCTCCGGCCAGTCGTGGCAGCCCTTGCGCGCCGACCAGTCTCCGATGAACGCCACGCGTGGTCCCGTCTGCGCGCGTCCTCCGGACCGGCTAGCCAGCGCCTGCAGCCGCGAGTCACTGATTCCGAGCGGCAGGACCACCGTCTTTTCACCAATATCCAGATGGGTCGCGAGGTAATCCTGCTCATCGCTGTTCGGCACCACGATCAGGTCACACAGCCGGAACGTCTTCGTCGCGTTCTGCAGGGAACGCCACCCTCGCCACCTGCGGGCGGGACGCATCACGATGTGACCCCTGGTCTTCTCCGGCCAACGCTTGCGCGCACGGCGCAGGAACTCTGCGTAGAGCGGCGCGAGCCCGACCGAGCGCGCGACCATGAGACCGGCGAATCCGAGCCGCGCCTTGGGCACCGGAAGATTGCCCTGGTGCGCGTCGATGACGTCGTAGTCGCGAGCGATCGCTCGCACGAGGCGCACTGCGGCAGCCGCGAACGCGTCGGGTGAGGCACCCAGTCGGCCCGACTCACGCCCGCCGAGGATCTCCTCGCGGTCGATCACGCGGACTTCACATCCACGGCCACGGAGCACCTCGGCGAGTTCCAGCTGGCCACGAGCCGCTCCCAACTCCATCGCGGCGGGGACGTGCATGACCATCAGCACGCGCAGCGCGTCCACGGAGTCGGCGGGTGCCGAGCTCGAGATGGACGTGCCGTTGCCATCAATCTGGTGCCGGCCGGGTGATCGTGACGGCTCACCCGCGGGGGCGGCCCCAGGTGTCACGTCCGGGCCGGGCCGGACACGCTCACACCCGAGGCCGGGAGCACGTCAGAGCGCTCCGTTGGCGCCGGCCGGCGCTCGCTTGATCACGCGCACGCCGACGTTGTAGGCCAGCGCTCCGAACGGGACGCGGTACTCGCGCTCGCTCAGCCAGGCGGCCGCGGCGAGCACGGGGGCCCGCAGCGGCCGCGGGATCTTCGACCCGAAGGAGGTGATCGACAGCGCCAGGGGAAACAGCAGCAGGCCTGAACGGCGTACGCGATCGATGCTGTAGGAGCCCGCCATGTCGGTGCTCGCGAACAGCCGCCTGAAGTCCTCGAGGGAGTAGTGGCGGTGCCGCGTCCATTCGTAGGCGGAGGGCTCCAGTACCGCTTTGTGACGAGCCCGCTGGACCCTCGCGAACAGGCCGGGCAGCCGCCGCGCCAGCTGCCGGCGAAGCGCCGGGAGATAGTTGGCGTGGTCGAGCCAGCCGAACAGTCCACGGTGCGGCGTCGTGATGATCAGCACGCCTCCCGGCCTCAGCACTCGCCAGAGCTCGTTGAGGCTCGCGCGCTCGTCCGCGACGTGCTCCAGCGTGTCGCAGCAAGTGATCACATCGAAGCTCTCATCCGCGTAGGGCAGGTGCTCGAGCGTGCCCTGTGAGAAGTCGATCTCGGGGTACCTGTAGCGCGCCACCGCGATCGCCTTGGAATCTGGGTCGATCCCGGCTGCGGAGGTCGTCAGCGTCGCATATTCACGGGTCGCATAGCCCCAGGCGCATCCAGCGTCGAGAAGCCGCTCGCCGCCGAGCGGGATCCAGCTGAACACCAACCGGTGGCGTCCATCGAGTGGGTGCTCCGGCCTGTCCGCGAGTCCTGGGGGGACGGCCGGGACGTCCGAATGGCTGGATGAAACCACCGGTCGGCATGTTATCGGCACCGGCACGGGCCAGCGCCGCCGGACGGCGCCCCGAGGCCGATCCCGCCGAGGCGTATGGAGCACCCGGCGGCCACGACACGTCATCGCGGCGCGCTCGCGCTGGGCCGTGTCAGCGCGAGGCCTCAGTGCGAGCGAGAGCGAGCCGGCGAGTCGCCTGCCGACGAGCGCATGGCGTCCTGCAGCGAGCGGGGCCGCTGGGAGCGAAAGGCGCGGACGCCGTCCAAATCCGCGCGGATTCCGACTCGACCCCTGCCCAGCGCGATGACCACGACCTGGCCGAGGGTGAGCAGGCGGTTGCGCAGCGACGGCTGGTAGATGAACGAATGGCACAGGGCGGCGAACAGCCTCGAGCCCGCGTTGACGCGAACGTTCATGAAGGAGCGTGCCGACAGGTCGAGGTGATGGACGATGAAGGTGTCATCGAGGTGGCGTATCCGGTACCCGAGCCAGTGCAGCCTGCTTCCCCACTCCAGATAGGCGGCGCCGAATGGAAAGCTCTCGGAGAAACGCAGACCCCGGTCGAAGATGGCACGCGGATAGATCGTCGCACCGTCCGCGATCGCCCATATCGGCCCTCCGGGGACGGGTCTCACCGAGAAGCCGCGCGGGCCGAGCTGCGCCGGGCATTCCCACGGCGCGTCCGTCTCCTCCTGTCCCGGCAGGCACTCGCCGATGATCCAGATGAGGTCGGGGTGGGAGCCCACGGCCCGGATGCACGCCTCGATATGCCCCGGGGGGAACTCGTGGTCATCGTCCATGGTGCGAACGTGCGTGCCCTCGCAGGCCAGCGCCGAGAAGTTCCGGTTGGCATACAGGCCGCGGCGAGGCCCCTCGACGTAGCGACAGTCGAATTCGAGCGCGACGGCCCGAGTCGCCGCCGCGTCCTGCGGGGCGGAGTCGTCGGAGACCACCACCTCGAAGGGCTGGCTCGCCTGCGCCCGCAGCGAGCGAAGCGTCCGCTGGAGGCTCTCGGGGCGGCCACGGGTGACGAGGGCCACGCTGAGGCGGATCGGATCGGACGACCGGGTGCCCTCGAGCGCCCCGGCTGCAGCTGCCGCGCTAGCGTCCACCGAACAGCTCGCCCCTGTAGGCGGCCTCGATCGCCGCCGTCAGAGCGCCTAGATCGCCGGTTGGCAGCACCAGGCCGTCCGCTCCGCCGCCCTCCAGCAGGTCCTTCATCCCCGTATCCTCGCTGACGAGGACTGGGAGACCGCAGGCGAGCGCCTCGACGGGCGAGTAGCCGAACCCGTCGTTGTAGCTGGGGTGCACGCACAGACGCGCCGCCTGCAGATGGGGCAGCGGGTCCCCGTGCGAGACGGTGATCCGCGGATCATCCGTGCACGCCCGCTCGACGAACCGACGCATGCCACGCGATTTCCAGCCGCCGACGAGCACCAGCCTGATGTCCGGCGCGGGAAGTGCGCGGACGGCGTCGATCAGCAGCGGCACGCCCTTCACGACCGAGAGGCTTCCCACGTACACGATGTCGAACGTGGCCGAGTCCGATCGCAGGACCGGCGGACGGAAGCGGGGATCCGGCGTCAGCGGGAAGCGCGGCAGCAGCTCGGCGCCGAACCCCTCCTCGTGGAAGGACTCGCGCACGTATTCCGACGCGACGTAGATCCTGTCAGCCAGGGCATACTCGCTCAGGTTCCGCTCGAGCATGCGCGCCGCCCAGGAGCCCTCCAGGGGGTATTGGCGATGCGCGCGCGCGTGCTGACGCACAACCCGCCTGAAGTGCGAGGTGGCCGAGACGATCGAGGTCGACTCGCATCCGGCCCGGCGCATCGCTTCGATCTGCTCGAGGGCGAGCCCGTTGAACGCGATCAGGTGGTCGGCGGCGGGCAGCCGCCCCGCGGCGTCATGGTCGAACTGTGCGCTCAGGTCGAGCACGTGCTGCGCGGTCGCCAGGCGAAGCGGCGGCAGCGCGAGCGCCGCACGCCCTGCCCGTGCGCGGATCCTGCTCACCGCCGAGCGAGCTCGCGGCGGGGTGTTCGACCCGCAGATGCAGGTGTTCGGCTGATGCAGGCGGTCCAGCGCGTCTACGAACTCCTGGAGATGACGGCCGAGGCCACCCTGCCCGATGGCGGCCGAGCAGCTCACGACGAACGTCCCCGCCGGCAGAGCGGCGTCCTGGGCCATGTGCGCCGCCGCGCGCCAGCGGGCGCTTCCCACCGAGCGCTCCGCCTCGCCCTCGGTCGGCGGCACCTCAGCCAGGCCGGTCATATCCCCACAGGGTCATCAGGTCGCGATCGAGGTACTCGCTCAAGGCCGACACCTCGGGGGCGTAGCGCCGGCGGAGGTCGGCCATTACGGCCTCGTCCGGGGGGGCGGGGTCCGCGTAGACCACGCTCCGACGCAGCCCGCGGGCGGCGTCGCGCAGCGGTGCGGGCAGGAGCGCCTTCGTGGCCTTCAGGATCGGACCTCCTCCATACAGCCTGCGAGAGAGCGCATCGACGCGCAGCGAGCGCACCCGCACCGTCGGGTTGGCCTCGGTGACCTCGATCGGAGCCAGCTCGTCGACATCGAGGAAGCGAAGAACCCTCCGCACAGTCGCCTCGTTGTCGCTCCTGAAGTCGTCATAGATCAGAACCAGGATCTGCTCGGGCGGGAAGACGGCGTCAAAGCGCCGCAGCTGCTCGACATAGTGAACGTGGTCGGAGTACCGCAGCACCGGCTCCCCTCCGACCAGCACCTCCTCTCGCGCGATCGCCCGGCCGAGATCCTTCTCGGCCTCGACGTGTTCCTGAACGAGCTGCAGATGAAAGGAGCGCACGAAGCTCGCCGGCTCGCGGAGGATCGCGATACAGCGTGCAGCCGGCTGCACCGCCGCGATCGCGGCGGCCGCGGTCCGCGAGCGGAGATATGCGGGCGAGGCCTCCCCGGCGCGCTGCGCCGGCGAGGCCCCATCGAACAGCTCCAGGTACTGCTCCAACGTCGTGGGCAGCCCGCCCGAGGGACGCGGTTCGAACTGAGGACGCAGATCGCCGGCGAAGAACCGCGGCTCCTTGAGGTCGGGCATGAAGATCTGCGGGTGGCGGCGCAACATCTCATAGAGCGCGGTCGTGCCGCTCTTGTGATGGCCGACGATGAAGAAGTCCGGGATCCGCTTGTCTGCGCCCCGGTCGAGGAGCGGCACGGGCTCGCCCGTAGCGCTCATGGCCTCGGCGGACCGGCCGGATCGCAATCCGGGGGGATGCTCGAGGCGACCGTGCAGGAGGACTTCATCGTTCGATGATACCCCGGGGCTCGGGCCCGCCAGTGACCACCAGCCGGCAGCGAACCGGGGGTGCGAAGCGCTGGTGGCGGGAGGCTCCCGGTACCTATACTCCGCGGCGGCCGTGATGAAGCTACCTCCACCGCAGAGCATCCCGCGCCGGCTCTACGGGCGCGTGCGGGCCGTGCGCGGCGCGCACGAGGAGCGCGGCTTCCGTTCGCGAATCGAGATCGACGCCGGCGCGCCCGGGCTGATCCTCTCCCCGCACTGGGACGATGCGGTCCTGGACTGCTGGACCCTGCTGGCGAGCCCGGCGGCGCTCAACGTGGTGGACGTCTTCGCCGGCGTTCCCGCGCCGGGCCGGTTGACCGTGTGGGACGCGATCACGGGCGCCACCGACTCCGCGGAGCGCGCCCGCGAGCGGATCGCCGAGGACGCAGAGGCGCTCGCGCGGGCCGGGCGCCGCCCCGTGTGCCTCCCCTTCCTGGACCAGCAATATCGTCGCTCGCCGGCGCCCGCCCTGCAAGAGCTCGACCTCGCCGTGTCTGGCGCGGTCGGAGCTGCCTCGCACGTATACGCTCCGGCCGGCCTGGGCTCACACCCCGACCACCTGCTCACCCGTCGCTACGCCCGCATGCTCCTGCGAGGTGGGATGCCGGTCACGCTCTACGCCGACCTCCCCTACTGCATCCTGCACGGATGGCCCGGCTGGGTCGACGGCCGCGACGTCGACCCGCATCGCGACGTCGACCCCTTCTGGCTCTCCTTCCTCGAGGACGTCCCGGAGATGCCGGCGCTCCGCTCCGCCAACGTCGAGCGTCTCGACGCACCGGCCGCCGCGGCCAAGCTCGAGGCGATGCGCTGTTACCGCACGCAGTTCGCCTCGCTGAGCTACGGCGCCAGGGGCCTGCTCAGCGATCCCGCGATCCACGGCTTCGAGGTGCGCTGGGAGCTGACCCCCGCCGGCGCGAGCTGAGCTCCGGCGAGCGGCCCCGGCTCAATCGAGCTCGTCGTAGCCCCAGAACGTCACGAGGTCGCGCCCGAGATAGTCGCTCAGAGCCTCGACCTCACCCCTGAAGCGCTGCCGCAGCTGGCGCATCAGGGCCTCATCCGGGGGACGCGGCTCGCCGTAGACGAGGTGGCGCCGGGCGAGCTCGAGCGCCTCGCGCCGCAGCCGTTTGGGGGCGATCGTCTTGACGGTCGCCCGCGCCGCGCGTGAGATCGGACCATGTCCCACCGATACCGCGTGCACGAGCTCGTCGAGATTCTGGGAGCGCATGCGCAGCGTCGGGTTCACCTGCTCGGGAGCGATCGGGTACGTCTCGTCCACATCGAGGAACCGCAGGACGGTGGCGATCGTCGCCTCGTTGTCGCTGTTGAAGTCGTCGTAGATCAGCACGAGCATGCGCTGCCGGGAGAAGAGGTTCTCGTAGCGGCGCAGCTGCTCGACGTAGCGCACGTGCTCTGAGTACTGGAGCAGCTGTGGACGGTCCGAGCGACGGGGGATGTGACGCCCCTCCCGCCGGGCACGCTCGAGCGAGAGAGCCCTGCCCAGCTCCTGCTCGTCCTCGATGTGGCTGCGCAGGAACTGCAGGTGCAGCGACCTCAGGAAGCTGGCCGGCTCGCGCAGGATGGCGATGATGCGAGCGTCGGGCTGCACGTCCCAGATCGCCTGCGCGGCGGTGCGGGACCACAGGTAGGACGAGGTGCCCTCGCCGATGCGCTGCTCGGGCCCGGCCCCGTGGAAGAGCGTGAGGTACTGCTCGAGCGTCTCGGGCGGCACCCCGGCCCCGGGCCTGTGCAGGCGGGGGCGCATGTCGCTCGCGAAGAACCACGGCTCCTTCAGTTCGGGCAGGAACAGCTGGGGGTGGCCCCGCAGCATCTCGTACAGCGCGGTGGTGCCACTCTTGGCGTGCCCGACGATGAAGAAGTCGGGCAGCCGGCCCGGCGCCGGCGTCTCAGCCGATCGCGTCATAGCCCCAGAGGGCGGCGAGATCGCGATCCAGGTACTCGGCCAGCGCGAGCACCTCGCCCTTGAAGCGGCGACGCAGCTCGAGCATGAAGTCCTCGTCGACCGGGCGCGGGGTCCCGTAGAGCGCGCGTCGCTTCGTCGCCGAGAGCGCGCTGCGGCGCAGACGCCGAGGGGTCACCGCCTTGATCGAGGACTTGATCGCGCGCGAGAGGGGACCATGCCCCACGGACACGGCATGGGTGAGCTCGTTCAGGCGCTGGGAGCGCACCTGGACCGTCGGATTCGCCTCGCGCAGCTCGATCGGCGCGGTGTCGTCCACACCCAGGAACCGCAGCACCGAGCGCACGCTCGCGTCGTTGTCGGCGCGAAAGTCGTCGTAGACCATGACCAGCATCTGCTCGGCGGTGAAGTGCTCCCGGTAGCGACGCAGCTGCTCGACATAGCGCACGTGCTCGGAGTAGAGCAGCGCGCTCGGCCAGTAGGTGTGGCGGGGGATGCCGCGACCCGCGCGCCGGTCCTGCTCGAGCGCGATCGCCCTGCTGAAGTCGCGCTCGGTCTCGACGTAGCTCTCGAGGAACTGCAGATGCAGCGAGCGCAGCAGGCTCCCCGGCTCGCGCAGGATAGCGATGATCCGTGCGTGCGGGGAGATCTCCGCGATGTGGCCGGCGGCCGTGGCGGACCACAGATACAGGGCCGATGCCTCCCCCGTGCGCTGCTCCGGCGCGGCATCGGCGAACAGGCCCAGGTACTCCTGCAGGGTGCGCGCGGTGCCGCCCGGCCGTGGAGGCGTTCGCTCCAGCAGCTCGTCGGCCAGGAACCACGGCTCCTTGCTGTCGGGCATGTAGATCTGCGGGTGGCCTCGCAGCATCTCGTACAGCGCCGTCGTCCCGCTCTTGGGCTGGCCGACGATGAAGAAGTCGGGAGTACGTGCGGCGAGCGACCGGTCCGAGCGAGCCGCGGCCCGCTCGGCCGGTCCCGGGGGCTCGGTCGCGTCCTGCACTCCGCCCGCCCGCCTCACGACCCGTCGCCACCGGTGCTGCCGGCGGCCAGCAGCGACGCCGAGCGGTAGTAGTCGTTGTTGGTGAGCAGGAGATCGGGCGAGTCGAACGCCACCAGGCGGCCGTCGGAGATCACCATCACGCGATCGCAGATGTCGAGCGTGGACATGCGGTGGGCGATGATGAACAGGGTCAGTTCGTGGCGCAGGCTCGACAGCGATGCCTGTATGAGCCGCTCGGAGTTGGGATCCAGCGCGCTCGTCGGCTCGTCCAGCACCAGCACTTCGGGCCGGCCTGCCAGCGCGCGTGCGAGGCAGATCCGCTGCTGCTGCCCGCCCGACACCGCATCCACCCGAGGACCGACGACGGTCTCGTAGCCGAGCGGCCAGCTGATGATGTCCTCGTGGATCCGCGCGAGCTTGGCGGCACGTTCCACCTGCTCGTGATCCAGATCGCGCAGGTAGCGGATGTTGTCGGCAACCGACGCGTGCAGGAGGCGCGGCTGCTGGGGCACGTAGGAGACCCTCTGGTACCAGTCGTGGCGGCTCACCTCGGCGACGGGGAGGTCGTTCACGAGATAGCGGCCCTCATCCGGCTCTCGCAGCTGCAGCAGGATCTGGATCAGCGTCGACTTGCCGGCACCGGAGGGGCCGATCACCCCGACGGCTTCGCCCGCCGCGACGTCGAAGCTGATCTCCTTGAGCACCGGGCGCTCGGGCTGATAAGCGAAGGAGACGGACTCGAAGGCCACACTTCGCACGACGTCGAGCGGCAGCGAGCCGGCGGGCGGCGTGTTCTCCGAGTACCGCCGCGCGGACGCCTGCAGACGGTCGATGAACGGGATCGACGTGCGCAGGCCCTGGTAGGACCCCTGGGCGGCCTGGCCGTAGTTGCCGGCGCGAACGATGATCAGGATGACCGCACCGAGCGAGGCGAAATGGGCTGCTCCCTCCTGGTAGAGCACGAACAGCCCCCCCACGAGGATCACCAGGACCGCGCTCGAATAGAGACTGGGCGCCAGGCGCATGACCAGTCCCGAGCGATAGAACAGCTTCTGGGCCTTGGCGATCATTCGATCGATGCGGTCGCGCTGGGCACCGCCGACGCCGAACACGTGCGTCTCTTCGGCCAGGCGGCCGGCCTCGCTGATCCCGCCCGCGTACTCCAGCTGCGCACGGGAGAGTTCGCGTGCATAGCGGACGGCGAGCGTGTTCAGGGGTCGCAGGCACGCGAACAGGAGCGTCGCCGCCGCGAAGATCACGACGGCGGCGACCGCGTTCAGCGCGATCGCCGAGAGCAGCAGCGTGACGAAGGTGAACGACGAGATCACCAGCTGCATCGACTGCATCGCCGCTCCGGTCCCTTGGGCGACCTGGCCCGTCATCGTCTCCTGGAAGTGCCCCTCGCGATCGCTGGACTGAACCGCCCACGACGCGCGCGTGAACGTGCCGAACAGTTCTCGGCGCAGCCGCGACTGCACGTCCGCGGCGATGCGGGCCGGGAGGGTCGCCAGCGGCACCTGCAGCCCGACACGGACCAGTGTCAGGGCGAACGCCACCAGGAACAGCGTGTCGGGCTTCGCGTGCAGGTGCAGGAAGCCGAGCTTGCTGTTGGTGCTCGTGGACCCTTTCGCGGCGCTGGTGGCGATCTCCGCGATCAGCACGAGGATCGCCGATTCGGCCAGCGCGGAGGCCGACGAGCAGAACGCCAACGCGACGATCGAGCGGCGGCGATCGCCGATCAGCAGGACCAGCCGGCCGCGCCGCGTGACCAGCGCGGGCGGGGCCTCCGCGTCGGGCTCGCCGTCGGTCATTGGGATAGCGCGGGTCGCGGTTTGGCGATCGGGCGGCGGCGCATCGAGATGAACCAGTAAGCGAACGTGCCCGCGGTGAACCAGAAGAAGCACCCCCAGGCGGGGCTGGACTGGGTGGGACCGGAGACTCCGACGAGCGTCATGCCGATCAGCGAGCCGAGCATCGCCGCCAGATAGAGGCGGATTTCCAGGTCGGGGATTCGTCGCAGCCCGGTCAGGCCGAGAGCAATCAGCCTGATCGAGAACCCGATCCAGAGCAGCAGGCCCGGAAGCCCGAGTTCGTCGACGACATAGTTGTACTGCGTCTCGGCGCTGACGCCGTGTTCTTCAAGGCCGACGTGTTCGACCACACCCCCGAAGCCCGTCGCCGCCCCGACCTCGCCCAGGCCGACACCGAACGGTGCCTGTTCGATGTCTTTGGGAATCAATGCGAGCGTCGGCAGCTTGTTGTCCTTGGTCGAGGGCGAGAGGTTTTCCGGCTCGATGCTTTCGTAGCGGCTGAAGGTGTGGCTCCCGAGGGCCGAGACGAACAGCGCCCCGACGGGGATCGTCAGCAGGATCACACCCAGCATCACGGCTATCGTGCGCGTTGCTCGCCGCCCCGTGCTGAGGGACAGCGCTGCGAACGTGAGCACCCCCAGCACCGCCGCCACGACCTGCTGGCGCCCCTCCCCCGTGGCGATGCCGGCCAGCTCGGCGAAGACGCAGAGCAGGATCGGCCATCGTCGGCGCAGGCCCACCGACGCCAGCAGCGCCAGCGTGGCGGGCAGCGCCAGGCCCCCCATGCCGCCCCCGAAGCCGGCGTCGGTGCTCAGTGCCGGTGGACGGACCCTGGCTTCTCCTTCGACCCCGAACACCCTGCCCGAGATCCCGGTCTTGCTGGCGTTGGTGGCTTTCGTCCCGTACACGAGTTCCTTGTAGCCCGGACCCCAGCTGGCGAGCGAGGCGGGGCTCAGCTGCGACTGGTAGGTGCCGACGACACCGTTGGCCAGCGCGATCACGGCGAGCACCATGAAGAACTGTCGAAAGCGCCTGCGCGAGCGCATCAGCGCGTAGCCGAAGAAGAAGAACGGCACCCACTCGAGCTGCTGCCGGTAGCCGCCGAGCGCCTTGAGCAGACCATGCGTCTTCGGGTTCAGGCCCTCGACCAGCACCAACGCGCCCCAGGCCAGCACCCATCCCGAGAGCGGAGGGAGCGTTATCGGCTGTCTGCTGGCCCGCAGGCGCAGCAGCGCTCCGAGGCAGACGGCGAAGATGACCACATCGCGCATGACCGAGGCCAGTTCGTGACCGCCCGTGCCGAGCTTGACCGGTCCCTCGAGCAATCCTAGGTAGAGGGCGACGCACATCACCCCGACGTCGAGGCGCTTGTTGACGACGAGCGCGATCACGCCGAGCATCCCGAACACGATCGCCAGTACGAGGGGAATGCTCGGGTTCGGATCCTTCAGGCTGATGGCCAGCCCGAGCACGAGCGGGATCAGCGCAGCCAGGCCGAGGAGGAGGAGATCGTGTAGGCGCCGGCTGAGCACCGCTGGATGCACGCCCCCGACGGGGCCGGCGAGCCGTCCCTGCTGCAGGCTCATCGCGCGATGGGCCCGCGTCTGCGGCGCGCCGGCGCAGAGGCCCGCGCGAAGCCGTGGCGCTGCATGTCCTTCGGCGTTGCGCAGTTGGCGACGACACCCAGCACCGGGGCCGACGCCGTGCGCGCCAGGAGCTGCATCAGGCGCTGGGAGGACTGGTCGCGGGTGTGCCCGACGCGGGCGACCAGGACGATGCCGTCGACGAGGGCCAGGAGCGGGAGCACATCACTGACCTCCAGCAACGGAGGGGTGTCGATCAGCACGGAGTCGTACTGCTCGACGACGACGCGCAGCAGCTCCGTCATCGCCCCGCTGGCCAGCAGCGCCGGCGGGTTGTCGGCCGCCTCGCCGCTCAGCAGGGCCGATACCGAGCCGGTGCGGTGCGGTGCGACGATCGTCGAGCCGGCGTCGGCCGCGAGCGGCGCGGGCTCCTCCGCCGCGTCGCCGCTGTGCACGCTCTGCATCGCCTGATCGAGGGTGGCCTTCCCCACGAGCACGTCGGCCAGGCCGAGCGGCCCGTCCAGGCCGAGCAGCCTTCCGAGGACCGGCCGGCGGAGATCGGCCTCGACTACGGCCACGCGGGCGCCTGCGTCGCGCTGGACATGGGCGAGGTTGGCGACCAGGGTCGAGCGGCCCTCCGCGGCTTCCGCGCTGAGGAACAGGATGGATCGGGGACCGCCCTCGCGGCCGCCCTCGAGCATGCCGCCGAGGGTCAGCGTGGTGTGCAGGCGCCGCAGCGGCTCCAGATGCGACTTGGCGGGAGCGCGCGTGCCGTCCGGCCGGCGCACCGGCGATCGCACCTTGGGCAGGGCCGTCAGGATCTGCAAGCCGAAGGCGCCTTCGATGTCGTTGAGCGAGGACAGGCGGCGATTGAACTGCGCCAGCGCGTAGACCGCGATCGCAGCGAGGAGCAGGCCGATCACGAATGCGAACTCCGCGTTCTTTCGCGGGGTCGGCGAGAGTGGCAGCGGATCCGCCTTGGCTTTGCCCACCTGCTGGACGCCGTTGAAGCTCGACAGGCCCGATTCGAGCTGGCTGATTTTGCTGGCCAGCGTCGCCTCCTGGATCGAGGCGCTCGCTCCGCCGGAGGATTTCGAGCCTTTGCCGGTCGACGGAGGGGGCGTTTCGAGGCGCAGGAGCTGTTTGCGCGCGTTGGCGATCGCGGCTTTCAGCCCTTTGAAGTAGTTCGCGCGCGCACGTTCGATGTAGACCGTCGCGTAGGTGTTCCCCAGGTCCGTGATCGCCTTTGGACTGGAGCCTTCGGTCGTGATCTTGATGAAGGCGGCCGTTGCGCTGGCCGCCGCCTTCGCCTTCGCCTTCGCTGCCTCCAGGTCGCCTCTGGCGCGAAGGCGTGCGCGCACGGGTCCACCGATGATGCTCGAGTTGATCAGTTCGACCTGGTTGGCGAGTTCGCGGCCGCTCTGGGCTTTGCTCCCGCTCGTGGTCGAGCCGATGCTGCTCTGTTCGTTGGATCCGCCGAGATACAGCGAGGTCAGGGCGACGTATTTGGGGGTCTCGCCCTTGTAGTGCTCATACGTCCCGGCGGCCACCGCAATCGCAACGATGAGGATCAGCCACTTCCGCTTCCAGAGCGGGGCGAAGATGCTGGGGGCGTGCGTCGTCTCGACGTTCATCGGCTTCTGGATCCGTCCATGGTCGTGTCGGCCATCTGGGGTTTCGGTATTCGTTAGAGGGTACTGATCGGGGCCTGCCCTGGCGCAAGCTCGAGTGCAGTTCGCGGGGCCGGTCGAGCCCGCCCGCCACGACCACCTAAGTCCTCGACTGGGCCCGGGATCGGATCGCGCTGCCAGGCCGACGCGCCGCCCGCCGAACTCGGCTCCGCCAGTCTAACAGCGGTCCCGTCGCGCTCGCGGCGGTGCGTCGCGGCCTCAGACGCGTGACTGCGACGCCAGTCGCTCGTACAGCGCCTGATACTCGGCGACCATCCGCTGCGAGGAGAAGCCGAGCGCGGAGACCCGGGCTGCGGCCCCCAGACGCGCTCTCAGACCCGGATCGCGAGCCAGTTCTGTCAGCCGCCGCCCGATCACCTGGGGATCGCGCGTGACGAGGAAGCCGTTGCGGCCGTCGTCGATCAGCTCGCGCACACCGCTCACGGGCGTGGCGAGGATCGCCAGCCCGCAGGCGGCCGCCTCGAAGGTGACCAGCGAGAACGTCTCGTAGCTGGACGCGAGGATGAAGGCGTCGGCCATCTGATAGACGAGCTGCACGTCGGAGAGGACACCCAGCCAGCGCACCCGCTCACCCACGCCGAGCTCCTCGGCGAGGCCCTGAAAATGCGTGCGGTCGCCGCCGCCGACGACGGCGAGGCTCCACTGCGGCGCCTGCTCGAGGGCGCGGATCACCGGCTCCAGGCCCTTTCGTCGCCACTCGCTGCCGACGAACACGGCCAGGTGCTGCTCCTCGGCCAGCCGCAGGGAGCTGCGAAGCGCACGTGCCTCCTCCCGGCGCACCCCCGGTGCGAAGGCCTCCGTGTCGACACCGTTGTGGATCGTCACGATTCGGTCGGAAAGCTTCGGGAAATGGGCGCGCACCTCCTCCGCCACGCCGTCGGAGACGCAGACGACGGCCGAGGTCCTGCCCGGGCGGTAGTAGAGCCGCTCGCCGAGCCGCTTGAGCACCCCGGCTGCCCTGACCTGTGCGCGGAACAGCACGCTCGCACGGCTGGGGTTGACGGGCCCCACCTGGTGGCAGTAGTGGACGGCGATCACGTCGACCTCGTTGAGCACGATCGCCCCGGTCACCTGCACCACTCCGCGTCGCCACCGCTGCAGCGCGAGCGAGCCGGCGATCATGAACCAGGGATAGGCCAGCAGGAACGGCCGCCCGGGTGCGCGCACGCGGTGAAAGACAACACCCGATCCCTCGGGAAGCTCGCAGGTGCGGGCGATCACGGTGACCTCGTGCCCCATGCTTCGCAGCCCCAGCAGCAGCTGCTCCAGTTGGCGCTCCATCCCGCCGACCGCGCCGACGTCGGCGGCCACGATCGTGACATCGCATGGCGGGGCGGACGACATCGTGGGCGGCGCGACCTGCTCGACCGCTCCTGTGCTCCTCGCCGGCATCCTCGGTCGAAGGTTACCTGCCGCCATGCGGATGCCCGACCGCGCGAACGGGACGGGGAGACTCAGCGGTCGGTGACGTATTCGGCCAGCCGGGCGAAGAATCGTTCGCGCATCGCCGCGGTCGTGTACCGCTCGGCGTACCGTTGCTTCCCCGCGCTAGCGACCTGCGCACGCAGCTCCGGCGAGGCGAGCAGCAGCTCGAGTGCGTCCGCGAGCGCGTCCGGGTGCCCCGAGCGCGCCAGAACGCCGGTCCGCCCGTCCTCGACGAACTCAGCGGGGCCACCCGAGTTGACGGCCACGACCGCAACCCCCCTGGCCATCCCCTCCAGGATCACGATCCCGAAGGGCTCCGGGTCGGAGGCGTTGACGAGCACGTCCATCCTTTCGATGTAGGGGCCCGCGTCCGGCACTTCCCCGGTCATCGTCACGGCGCCGGCGATGCCCAGTTCGTCGGCGAGCGGCTGCAGCGAGGCCGCGTACTCGGGCGAGAGCCCGTAGGAGTCCCCCCCGACGATCACGGCGTGCATGTTCCGGCCCCTGTCGCGGAGGATCGCCTGGGCGCGCAGCAGCTGATCCTGCCCCTTCCACGGCTGCAGCCGGCCCACCAGGCCCACGATCGGGACGTCCTCGGGGAGGTCGATCGACGCCGGTACGGATGCGGGATCCGGTGGCGGCGAGCCCGCCGCGACAGCGAACGTGGGACGCCTGGGAAACAGCCGCGCCTGGGCGCGGACGGACGCCTGCGAGTAGCAGCCGATCGCGGCCGCCGGCAGCAGCGTCGCCGCCCCGTCCAGCCATGTCCGCTCGGGGATCGCCTGCTGCCACCACACCACCCGGTCGGTCATGCCGGCGAGAACGGCGGCGGGCGAGCCGTACAGGTGCGTTTTCGCCGACCAGTTGAGGATCACGTCGGGTTGGCGCGCGCGGAAGATGCGCGCGAGCCTGATGACCGTGGCGACCCACCTGTGAAGCTGGCGAAGCCGGCCGGCGTGGATCACCGAGACCCACAGGCCGGCCGCCTGCAGCTCCTCGGGCCAGGACCCCGGCTCGAAGAAGACCACCTCGAGCTCGTGCTCGCCTCCGTCCTCGAGAATGCCCTGCAGCATCGCCTCGGCGCCGCCGAGCCGCTCCCCCCAGGGCGCCGTGATGATGACCCGCACCGAGCTGACCCTACGGTCGCTTGACGGCGCTCAGCGCAACGCTCAGGTACGGGTAGTCCAACATCCGGCTCAGCGGCCTGTCGAACACGACCAGCGGGCGCAGCGGCAACATGATCGCCCACGCGGGCATACGTCCGACCCGTGCGGTCAGGCGGCGCATCAGGTTGGTCAGCTTCTGGGAGACGAAGCCGCTGACAAACCCCTCGCTCTCGACCTCCAGGCCGGCGCCCTCGGCTATCTCCCTCAGTCTCTCCGCGGAGTAGCCGAAGCGCACATGCGATCCGTCCTCGACGGGGTCGGGGACCGGCGCCTCGGTGTGCAGCGGGTGGTGGCGGTCGAACGGCGTCGTCAGCAGGAGCCGGCCTCCGGGCTCGAGCATCGCGGCGAGCGAGCCGGCCAGACCCTCGTCGTCGCCGATGTGCTCGATCGTCTCGAGGCAGATGATCTGGTCAAACCGACCGAGCTCCTCGGTGTGCTCCTCGAGCTCGCGCAGGTCGATCAGCCTGAAGTCGATCCCGCTCACGCCGAGCTCCTGCGCCCGCCGCCGCGCGTCCTCCTGCTCCCGCGGCGAGAAGGAGGCCGAGAGAACCGTGTTCCCGGCACGCGCGGCGTAGATGCTGAACGCGCCGTTGCCGCAGCCGGCGTCGAACGTTCGCACGCTGCCCCTGCGCAGATGGCGCCGCAGCCACAGCCAGCGATCCAACACGCACGGATCCCCGTGAATGAGAAGCGGGCTCCATCCAAGAGCCCTGAGCATGACGTCCGGCATCGGCCAAACATACACAAAGGCCCGCGCCGGTCCGCCGGGGGGCACGTCCGGCAGCGGGTACCCTGGTTCGGCCCGCGAGGACCGCTGCGTGCACAGACCACCTCATGCCAGCTTCCACACCAGGCCCGGCCCGTTGGCCGCACTCCGAGCGCACCGTGATCGCCCACGACTACCTGCTCGTCATGCGCGGAGCCGAGCGCACGTTCGCGGCGATCGCCGAGCTCTACGCGGATGCGCCGATATTCACCCTTCTCTACGACGAGGACGGGACCGCGAGACGCTTCGCCGGCCGCGCGATCACCACTTCACCGCTGCAGCGGCTCGGTGTCAGTCAGCGCAACTTCCGGCGCCTTCTGCCGCTCTATCCGCTCGCGGCCGAGCGCCTGCGACCGCCCGAGTGCGAGGTGGTGATCACCAGCAGCAGCGCATTCGCTCACGGCATCCACGTACCCGAGGGCGCCGTGCACGTGTGTTACTGCCACGCCCCGTTCCGCTATGCGTGGTATGAGGAAGCCCGAGCCCTCGGCGAGACGCCACGGCTGCTCCGGCCGGCCCTGAGAGCCCAGCTGCGCTGGATCAGGCGCTGGGACCTCGCGGCCAGCCGGCGCGTCGATTCATACGTCGCCAACTCCAAGCTCACACAGGAGCGGATCTTGCGCTTCTACGGGCGCGAGGCCCCGATCATCCACCCGCCGGTGGAAACCCACCGGTTCGCGCCCGGGCGACCCGGCGACTCGCTCCTGGTCGTCTCCGAGCTCGTGCGCCACAAGCGTGTGCACGTCGCACTGGAGGCCGCCAGGCGCGCGCACGCGCCGATCAGCGTCGTCGGCAGCGGGCCGGAGCAGGCCGCGCTCCGCGAGGCCTATCCCGAGGCCGAGTTCCTGGGGCGCGCCAGCGACGCCGAGCTCGCCGGCCTGTACGCAGGAGCGCGCGCGGTGGTCGTGCCCAGCATGGAGGAGTTCGGCATCACGGCGGTGGAGGCCCAGGCCGCCGGCAGGCCCGTCATCGCCGCGGCCGCCGGAGGCGCGCTCGAGACGGTGCGCGACGGCGAGACCGGACGGCTCGCGCGGCTGGACGACATCGACTCCTTCGCGGCCGCGATCACGGGCATCGAGCAGCTCGACTTCGAGCCGGCACGCGCGGTCGCCAACGCCGAGCTGTTCTCGGTCGAGGCGTTCCAGCGGCGCCTGCGGACCCTCGTGGGCGAGGCCGCCGCTCGCACAGGTCAAGCACCCGGGTGAGCTCCGCCGGTCCTATAGGGTGCGCGCGGATGGCCGAGCGCCCACTGCACATCGCCTGGCTCGGGCCGGCGCCGGGCGGCGGCGGCGGCGTCTCCGGGGTCGCGACGGAGCTGCTCCACGGCCTGGCCGCGCTCGGGCACCGCATCGACTCCTTCTATCCCTCCTCGGGCCAGCCGCTGCCGGAGCGGCTCGCCGCCGACCCCAACCTCACATTCACATGGGGCACCAGCGAGTGGAGGTGGGACCGCTGGTACAGCCGCACTCGCATCACGGCTTTCGTGAGCGGCATGGTCGCCCGCGGGGTCGGCCTCCGTGCGTCTGCGCCAGCGGATCATGGCGCGACACCGCGAGGACCCGTTCGACCTCGTCTACCAGTTCTCGAGCATCGAGAGCTTCGCCCTCCCGCAACGCCTGCGCACGTCGGTGCCGCTGGTGCTTCACCCTGAGACCCACAGCGCCGGCGAGCTGCGATCGCTGATCGCCGAGCGGCGGCTGGGGCTGCGCTGTCACCCCCCACAACGCTTCGCCGCGGTGGCCGCGATCATGCTCATGCGCTCATTCCTGCAGCGCATCACGATCGGCCGCGCGAGCCTGCTCATCTGCATCAGCAGCGTGTTCCGCGATCACCTGGTGCGCGACTACAGGTTTCCCAGCGGCCGTACCGTGGTCGTCCCGAACCCGGTCCGTCTGGAGCGCTTCGCGGTCATCGACAGGCCGGTCGGGGAGCCGGCCGTGGTTCTCGTGTTGGGCCGGATCGCGGTGCGCAAGGGCATCGACGACGTAGTCGCCGTGGCGAGGATCCTGCTCGAGCGGGGCGCGGACGTGCGCGTCCGCGTCGTGGGAGGCCCGAGCCTGTGGTCCGACTACACGAAGCTGCTCGAGGACCTGCCGCCCGAGAACGCCGAGTACGTGGGCCCCGTGGAGGCCTCCCGGGTCGGCGCCGAGCTCGAGGCCGCGGACGTGCTGCTGGCGCCCAGCCGGTACGAGCCGTTCGCACTCACGGTCGCGGAGGCACTGGCAGCCGGCGTGCCGGTGGTGGGCACGAGCGAGGTCGGGGCGATCGGCGGCGTGGAGCGCTCCGTCGCCGCGGAGGTGCCCGTGGGCCAGCCCGCGGCGATGGCTGCGGCGATCCTCGCAGCGCTCGAGCGCACGCGCGCCGACCCGCAGGCGGTGAGGGCGCTAGCTCGCTCGGAGGCCGAGCGGCTGTTCGACCCCGCCGTGGTCTGCGCCGAGATATCGCGCGCGCTCGAGCGCCTCTGTGGCAGCCGCCGCGAGAGCCCCGCGGTCCCGCGATGACGTGCGGCCCGGTGCGCCGCTCGTGCGGCCCGGTGCGCCGCTGCCGCTCCCCCCGGCCTGGCGATCAGTCGTGCCGCACCTCCCAGCGCCGCAGCACCGTATCGGCGCGATAGCGCAACGCGCGCAGCGGCATGCGCTCTCTCCGCGGGGGCGTGGGCCGCACCGGCGCGGCGGACGCCCGCTCCGCCGCGGCGGATACCGTCCCCGGCGGGTCATCGTCTCCGCCGCCGCCCCCGCCGTCGTGCGGGTACGGCTCCCGCCGGCGCTTGAGTTCGACCACGCGCTCCTCCAGTTCGCGCGCGCGCGCCGGCCCCACGTCGACCGGACGATCGGGGTCCTTGATCGCCACCAGCGCGACATCGAACTGACGCACGACGTTGAGCAGGTGGCGGCGCGACCACACGCGCAGCGGGCGCGGCAGGACGCCGAAGGCACCCATGTAGGTGAAGCGGACGACCACCTGCCGAAAGGCCGTATCGCCGTCCTCGGCCGCCGACCCCTTGAGCAGCAGCGGGTCGAAGAAGTCGAACGACCGCTCGGTGAAGTTGTGGTGGTGGTAGGGATTGATCTGGTGGTGCTCGGTGAGCGTCGCATAGGGAAGGGACAGCAGCAGCTCCCCGTCGTGCACGAGCACCCTGTGTATCTCCGACAGCGCGAAGAGGTAGTCGGGGACGTGCTCGAGCGTGTGATGTGAGACCACGGTCCTGACGCTGTTGTCGGGAAACGGCAGTCTCTCGGTCCCCAGGTCGAGGCTGATTTCGGCACGCTCGTGGATGTCGATGTTCACGAATCCCGGAATGCGGGTCTTGGCCGCTCCGAGGTTCAGCTCATGCAGCGGCTCCGGCTCCTCGCGCCCCATCTAGGTGAACTCCGAGAGCCAGCGGGGATCCCCTGAGCGGATTCGATCGTAGATCGTCTGCGACAGTTCGATCCGCGACCCCTGGGTCCGGTTCTCCCATGACCGCCAACGACGCCGGTTCACCGCGGCGACTGCCTGCTTCAGGACAGGCAGGTCCGGCACCGACAGGAGCGCCGGCCCCTCCGAGGTCTTGTGAACCCCGCTCGGCCCGCCCTTGCGAAAGCCGGAGCCGTGATGGTAGACCACGTCACCGTACACCGCGAAGAATATCGGGTCGAGGTTCCTCCGGTTCGTTCTCAACAACTCGATCCAGGGCGTTTCGGTGAGCTGCAGGCGCCGCAGGAGAGCACCGCCGACGTCGGTCCGCGGCCGGCCCTTGGGGCCGGGCCACGTCGGTCCCGCGGACCAGTCACCGGGAAGGCTGCGCCAGGTCCCGACGGTCGTCACGCAGAAGCAGGGGTGCGGCTGGGGTTCATCGAGGTTCTCCGCCCGGCGCACCGCCACCAGCGGCGCCTGCGCGAGGCTCTCCTCGATCGTCGGCATCGGGTCGACGATCGGGAACGCGTCGCCGTCGAGGAACATCAGGAGGTCGCTGTCGTCGGCCTGCTGCGAGATCTCCATCGCGAGGTGGTTGAGCTTGCCGGCGTGAGGTCCGAGCTGCTCGATCACGCGGTCGAAGTGCACCGCGTAGGAGGGGTCGATCCCCTCGAGCGAGGACCACGTCTGGTAGGGCACCGAGATGTGCCGGCGCAGCTGGCTCGCCTGGATCTCGATCCAGCGCGGAGATCGGTAGTGCACCGTTGCGATGTAGAGCATTGATGGGTCGATCCGGTCAGAGCGTGGTGTGACCCGGCCCGGTCGAGCCCGGCGGCCGCAGGGCCTCGGCGACCTCGCCGGCCAGGTTGATCATATCCGGGCCGGCCGAGCCGCCAGCGGCTCGGTGCCTCAGAGCCCGCGGCGTCCGATCACGTGCGGGATCGTGCGCAGGAGGATCTTCACGTCGGTCCACAGCGACCAGTTGGCGACGTAGAGGTAGTCGATCGCGACCATCTCCTTGAGCGGCACGCGTGACGGTCCGAGGATCTGCCAGGGACCGGTCATGCCGGGCATCAGCTCCAGACGGCGGCGGTGCCAGCCCTCCACCCGCCGGTCCTCCTCTATCACGAGCGGACGCGGGCCGACCAGGCTCATCTCGCCTTTGATGACGTTCAGCAGCTGCGGGAGCTCGTCGAGGGCGCTCGAACGCAGCAGCCTGCCCACCCGGGTCACACGGGGGTCCTCGGCGATCTTGAACAGCCCCTCCTTGGCCTCGTTCCGGTGGCGCAGGGAGGCCTTCATCGCCTCCGCCTCGGGGACCATCGTGCGGAACTTCACCATGTGGAAGCGCTGCCCGTGACGACCCACCCGCAGTTGGCGGAAGAACACCTGCCCGCGGCTGTCGAGCTTGATCGCGATCGAGATCACGATCAGCAGCGGTGAGATCGCGAGCAGCCCGAGCGTCGCGCCGAACAGGTCGAACGCGCGTTTGAAGGCCGCCGAGGAGCGGGTCAGGTCGAAGCGCCGCACGCCCATCACCGTGACCCCGTGGAGGTCGTCGAACTCGACGGAGGAGCCGACGACCTCGAGCAGCCGCGGCAGCACGCTCACGCGGACGCCGACGGCCTTCAGCGTGCGCACGAGGTTGAGCATCTCGCCCGCATCGACGCTGCGAGGAGCGATGATCGCCCGGTGGACGTCGAGCGTCTGAGCGAGATCGCGGATCTCGGCCAGCCTCGGCTCCGAGAACGAGTCCGTCGACCACGGCTCCACCTTGTCGAGGTCCAGATGCGCGACGACCTTCGCGTTGACCCCGCCGTGGCCGGTGAGCTTGGAGCGGATCGTCTCGGCCGAGACCTCGTCGCCGATGAACAGGCAGCGCTCCACGGGCGAGATGCGCAGGGCGGCCGCGCGCGCCGCGGCGCGCGAGACGATCAGCAGGCCCGCCAGCGCCAGCCACAGGAACGCCGCCTCGTGGCGGTCGAGGGGCCCGCCCACGAGCAGCCCGCCCGCCAGCCAGGAGACGAGCGCACAGAGCGTCGCCAGCTGAAACAGCTTCGGCGCCTCGTCCAGGGTCGTCTTGCGCAGTAGCGTCTCGTCGCGGTCGTAGAGCCCGCTGAGCTTTGCGACCACGACCAAGATCGGCACGGCCGCGATTGCCGCCCAGGTCAGCTCCAGGGATCGCCGGGAGAGCTCCACCACCAGCAGGAAGGCGGTCACGATCGCGAACACGTCGGCGACGAGCAGCGTCCGGCGGAAGACAGCGTCGCGGCGCATGCACGCCGCCGGGCCCCGGACCTCCGTGACCTCCGTCGCCGACTCGCGGCGCCTGCCCAGCAGACCCCGCGACACCGAGAGCGGACGGCCCCATGCCGCACCCGACTCGGTCTCCCTACCTGTGTCGACGCTCATCTCCCCTGCCGCCTCCTTGCTCGCCACCACGACCCCATACTCCACCCGCCAAGCCGAACAAATGTCGAAATCCCGTGACCCCTGTGAAGCTTCCGCATCATAGACAGAGCCCACGGACAAAGCAAGGGATGCACGCGCTCATGGTCCCCGCCGAGGAATCCTTGGCAAGCCCACCCGCAACGTGAGAAACTGGTGTATTCTACCGCTGGGGCTGGAGGCCGCGGCAGCAGGCCCGGGCCGCCGGAGGCCGCGGAGAGCTGAGACAACGTGCACATCGACCCCTACATCGTCATCGGCAGCGCGATCGTGGGCTTCCTCGTGGGGATGACCGGAGCCGGCGGCGGGGCGCTGATGACGCCGATGCTGATCCTGCTGTTCGGGGTCACGCCGTCGGCGGCGATCTCGAGCGATCTCGTCGCCGCGGTGGTGATGCGGCCGGTCGGCGCCGCCGTGCACCTGCGCAAGGGGACGGTCAACCGGCAGCTCGTCGGCTGGATGGTCCTGGGCTCGGTCCCGATGGCCTTCCTCGGCGCCTATCTCCTGCACGTGATGGGCGACGCCAAGTCGGCGCAGAGCAAAATCGAGACCGTGCTCGGCGCCGCGCTGCTGCTGGGCGCCGCGGCGATGGTGCTGCGCTACGCCCTGGACCGTCGCGACGGGGCCAAACGAACCGGCCAGATCCACGAGATCGTGCCACGCCCGGTGCCGACCGTCCTGATCGGGATGCTGGGCGGGCTCGTCGTGGGCATGACCTCGGTCGGGTCCGGCTCGCTGATGATCATCCTGCTGCTGTTCCTCTACCCCCTGCTCGGCGCCAACCAGCTCGTCGGGACCGACCTCACGCAGGCCGTGCCCCTGACCCTCGCCGCGGCCCTGGGAGCCCTGGCCTTCGGACATGTCGAGTTCGGCGTGACGCTCTCGCTGATCCTCGGCTCGGTGCCGGCCGTGTTCGTCGGCTCGATGCTGTCCTCCAGCGCGCCCGATCGCTACATCCGGCCCGTGATCACGTTCGTGATCGCCGCATCCGGCCTGAAGTACGTCGGGGTCGGCACCACGGCCCTCGGCTGGATCCTGGTGAGCGCGCTGCTCATCGCCTTCGCCGTGTGGCTCGCCTACAAGCGCCCGGCGCGCGCGCGGGCCGCTGCCGCCCGGGCGCCAACGCCATCCCCGCCCCTGCCCGGCCCCGGACCGCTGCCGATGCCGGAGGGCGACGTAGACTAGGACGGCGGCCGGCCGCGGTCTGCGGCGGACACGCGTCGAACCCGCGGCGTCGCGCTAAAGACCCGGAGCGGACCAGCCGAAGAAGAACCTGCGCGAGGCCCCCGGACGCTTTGCCCGGGGCCTCGTCGCACCGACGCGATGATCTCCCTCCTCGTCATCATCGGCCTCGCCTGGGCAGGCCTTTGCGGCTTTGTCGTCGCGCTCTGCCGCCTGGCGGCCCACGGCGACAGCTCCGCCGCCGCCGCGTTCTCGGCGAGCCGGGAGGCGTCGTTCGCCGATGTCGTGCTCTGGCTGGAGGCACCGGTGTTCATCGCCCGCGACATGCGTCCGGCCGAGGACCACCCGACGCACCGCGCGCCGGTCCCCACACCCGCGACGCCGCCCGCTGGGTAGAACGGCTCGTCCCGCCGCGCCAGAGCCCCGGCGCGGACGGCCGGCGCCGGAACGCCGCCGGCCGCCCCATCCCTGGGGCGGCCGGCGGCTGCGCTTCCGTGCGCGTCCCTCATCCCTCACGGCCGCTACGTCAGCCGCGCGAGTCTCGGGAGCTCAGCTGGTCCGGTCAGGGCCAGGTGATTTCCTTCACGCCGACTTCGGCCTCTTTGAGAACGGTGCCGGACAGTTTTTCGTAGTCGTGGTTTTTGATGTAGTAACCGCCGCCCTCCGGTTTGGCGCTGAGCTCCCAGAGGAGGTAGTCACGCGTTGTCTGCGCCTCTTCGATGCCCGCCGCTTCTTCGCTGGGTGCGAGCTGGAGGTAGGGCTTGTAGTCCCTCAGGGCCAGATCGTAGGTCAGGCCGCAAATGGGGTACTTTTTCTGCACGAGCGCCGCTTTCACCGTGTTCCACGGCAGGCGGGTCGTTTTCGGCGGAATGGTTTCGCCGATTTTGCCGATGTAGTTGGTGGCAGCGCAGTTCGACTGCGCCAGTTTTTCGACGTCACCGTTGCTCGCGGGGTCCGCGTACGTTTCGCCGGCTTTGGCGCTGTTCTGGATCTCCGCCCAGAACCTCACGTTCTGTTCGCCGACTTTGGTTTCCGAGCCTTTTTTGTTTTCGCCGCCGCCGTTCGGAAGGCCGCCTTTCTTGGAGAAGTAGCCTTCTTTGCGGGCGACCGCGAGGTCCGCGTAGCCGACGCTGCTGGGGGTGTTGGCGACCTGGTAGACGACTCCCGGGTTGCCCTTGTAGCCGACTTCGCCCGGTTTTTCGGGCCGGACGACTTTGGCCGCGGTCGGCCAGCGCTGGTTTTCGCAGCCTTCCTGGACTTCGAACCATGTCTTGGGCTGTTCGGGAAGGACCACGCCGCACGGGTTTTTCTTGGCGACGTTTTCTTCGGTGATGTTGTTGAATTCTTCCGCTTCGAACGGCGCCGTGTTGACCTGGGCCAAAAACGACTTGAAGATGTGCGTCGTTCCCGATTTGTCGACGCGGACGACCACGTTGATCGGGGTTTCCTCTTCAGCTACGCCGCCCGTGCAGGTCAGCGAGTCTTTGCCGTCGCTCCCCTGGTTGGTGATCGCTTCCTTCCAGTTCCTGATGCTGCCGCGGTACATTCCCTCGACCGTCGAGTCGTCGAAGACGAGCCGACCGAGTTTCGCTTTTTTGGCGCCGACGGCGACTTCGGACTCCGCCTTGCAGCCGGTCGGGAGGTGAACCAGGAGGGCCACCGCTCCCTGCAGCACCGGGATCGACTCGACCGTTTCTTTTTCGGTGTCGCCCGCTTCTTTGTGGGCTTCGATCGCGGTCAGAGCCGAGGGGCTCGGCGCTTCATCGGTTCCGCAGTAGGGGTAGTCTTCGCCGGCTTTGATGCCCCATTTCGGGGTTCCCCCGTCGCCGAAGTCCTTCAGGCAGGCGCCGCTTCCGGAGTTGGCGCCGGTCGATTCGTACTTCACTTCCGGCTTTTTCAGGTCGCCCTGGCCGGTGTTGCCTGCGCAGCCCAGCACATTCGTGTTGCTGGACAGGTTGAAGTCCACGTTCCACACCGGTTCCTGGGCGGGCGCCTGGAACGTCGAGCCCAGGCCTTTGATGTTGGACCCCGCACACTGGTTCGTGAGGGTCGTGGCACTCGCAGCGCCCGGTGCCGCCAGGGCGGCCACCGCGGCCACCGAGACGACGCACGCGGCTAGCATGCGACGTGCGGAGAGATACGTCATCGCGTAACTACCTCCTGGTTGGTATTCCGTTTCCGGCGCGGATGCTGGCCCACGCGAGCGGGAGTGCCCCGCGGCTCGGAATCTCGCAGCTGGGCGGACCGCGCTGGTTACGATCCTGCGTTCCCGCCCAGACTTAACGAGTTGGTCACACGATCCGTTCACTTGGCATTCACATGAGGCCACGGCAGCCCACCAGTCTCTTTACACCCGCTTCACAGGCGCGGCTCCCCGCGCACGGTGGGTGACGGGTCGACGCGCCCTAGTGAAAGCCCGGCATCGCCGACTTGGCGCGCGCGCCGCGAGGGCCGTCTCGAGGGTGCCCGTCTCGCCGGGCGCTCAGCGCTTCTTGTGCCCGGCGGGCTTGGCGAGCTTCAGCGTGACCGTCGCGGTCGTCGTGTGCGTGGCGCCCGAGGAGTCGTGGGCGACGAGCGTCGCGAGGGCGCGCAGCGTATGGCTGCGGGAAAGCAGCAGGCGCGCCTTGGCCGAGAGATGGAGCGTCACCGTGTCAGCAGCGCCGCCGGGCACGCTGAACGTGCCGTTGGCCAGCGTGAGGATGGCCTTCCTGGCCTTGGCGCTCACCGCACTGAGCGTCCGCAGCGTGACGGTGCCGGTGCAGGCCGACTCGCCCTTCGGACAGGTCACCTTGAGCGTGAGCGCGCCCTTGCTGCTGACGCTGATCGCGGTGCTCGCCAGTCGCGCTTCGGGATTGCTGAGCACCGTCACGCCGAGCACGTTCTGCTGCGCCTCTTCTTCGGGCTTCTTGTGCTCCGCTTCTTCGACCCGCTTCTGAGCCGCCGCTTCTTCGGCGGCCTTCTGAGCCGCTTCGGCCGCCCGGCGGGCTTCTTCGGCCTTGCGTGCCGCTTCTTCGGCCTTGCTTTCGTTGACGGTGATTTCGACTGGCCCGGCCACGGCCGGCTTGCCTTCGGCCACGGTGTCTTCGACGGTCAGCGTGATCTTGCATTTGCCTTTGCCGCAGCGCGAGATGAACACGTGTTTGATGTGCAGCGCGGCCGGATTCGGTTCTTCGGGTGCGACCGTCTCTTCGACCGGCGGGCTGCCGTCGCCGAAGTTCCAGAGGACCTTCTTCAGGTGCAGCAGGGTTTCGTTGGGGTCGCTCACGGTCGCCGAGATTTCGGCCGCTTCTTCATTGACGCGGACCGCGGCGGGTGCGGTGAGCCTGATCCGCGGCGGCGACGGCGTCGTGGTGATCTTGAGGATTTCGGTCGCTTTGACGGCTTCGCCGGCGAGGTCGTCGGTCCTGATCACCTCGGAGATTTCGTAGGTCCCGGCGTGCTTGAATTCGTATTCCAGCGGCTTGAATTCGTAACCGGCGAGAATTTGGAATTCGGAGGCCGGCTGCACCACTTTTTCGCTGCCTTTTTCACCGGTCTTCGGGTCGTCGTACTTGAATTCCCATTCGATGCTCTTGGCGTCAGCCCCCGCGAGTTCCGAGGAGATGCTCACCTTTTCGCCGGTCGGCACTTCGAGGGCGTTCTGGTCTTCACCGAAGGTGACGCGGGGTGTGGAGACCGTCGCCTTGGGACAGCCCGCCGTCGACCCGCCGGGCCCGAATTCGTAGGCTTCCAGGAAGGCGGCGTCGGTGCCTTCTTCGACCCATGGCGAAAGGACGAGCACGCCCGCCTTGCCGCCCGCCTTGTCTTCCTTGACCCCTCCGAGGATGACGGTGTTGCTGAAGCGCGGTATCCCACACGACTTGGGCGTTGAGCTACCCGCGGTCCACCCGATCTCGCTGACCTGGGCGGGCTTGGCTTCCGCTTCGGCATAGTGCAGGACCAGCGGGGCCGGGTAATAGCCAAAGGCCTTGGTCGCCAGGTAGATGCTGCCTTCCACCTGGCGCTTGTGATGTTCGATTTCCACTTCGGGCCCTTCGGGAACGAATGACAACGTTGGGCCGCCGCCTTCTTCGGGCGGCAGCGCGTTCAGCAGCGCACCTGTCCCGATCTGGGCTTCGGCGTAGAGCCTGGTGGGGCGGACTTCCATTTCTCCTTCGCCCGCCCCTGTTCCGGGGGTCGGGAGTTCCCAGACCTGGCCTTCGCCTTCCGCGGCGGAGGTGATCAGCAGGTTTCCGCCGGGCGTCACGGCGGGCGAGAGCGGCACCTCTTCGAGTTCCTGCGGTTCGCATTCGGGCTGCAGCGGGCGCAGCGCGTCGGCGCTGTCCACGTACCGGCGCCCCAGCTTGCCGCTTTTCAGCACGCCCGATTTTTCTTCGAAGTCGATGAACTGACCGACGGCGCGGCACTGTTTCAGCGCTTCGCCTTTCTCGACGTCGACGTCGGGCTCCTCGTCCTCGACGCCCAGGATCGCGAGGTTGCCGGTCGCCGGATCGACCACCATCCCGCGGGGGTTCAGCAGCGCTTCCTTGGGGGTTTCGCTCTGGTCCGTGAAGCCCGTGGTCGAGCTTTCGGTCCGCGCTTCGGCGATCAGCGGAGCCGGCTTGCCTTCGGCTTCCTTCGCCGAGACCAGTTTGCCGCTCTTGTATTCGAAGGCATAGAGCTCGCCGGCCGCCAGTTCTTCGGAGTCGAGCGGGAAGCGTTCGTAGGGTGTCTTGCCTTCTTTTTCTTCTTTTTCTTCCGCTTTTTCTTCCGCTTCGTCGCGTTCGCGGCGTTTGTAGACGACGAGCGCGTAGATTCGGTTGCGGGCCGGATCGACGGCCAGTTGCAGTCCGACCCCGGCTTCGCCGACGCCGTCTTTGGACTTCTTGGCTTCTGGCGGTGAGAACGAGATCGAGGCTTCGCTTTTACCTTCCACGAACCGCTGGATCCGGAATTCCCCGGTGTTGGGTTCGTCGCCCACGTAGTAGCTGCGGTCGTTTGCGTCCACCGCGAACGCGATCAGGCTCGCACTTCCAGCGAAGTTGACTTCTTTCGGCCCGGTCCCGGTGGCGATCCGCGAGTGGCCGACTTCCCCCCAGCTTTCGGCACGGGCGCCGGTGGCGAGCCCCCAGCACAGCAGCACCGGTGCGGCCAGTAGGGCGACGGGCAGGTAACGGCGGAGCTGGCTCGGGGAGATGGTCATGGGTGAACGGGGGATCGCCATTGCAGGTTGCCTTCTCCCACCCATCCGGGTGTTGCCAAGCGGTGAACGATGGGTGAACATCCGGCTGCTCACCATCGTCGGCAACGGCGCCCATCCGGGTGTTGCCAAGCGGTGAACGATCGGTGAACATCCGGGTGCTCACGATCGTCGACAACGGCGCCCATCCGGTGCGAAGCTGTGAACGATGTGTGAACATCCGGGTGCTCACCATCGTCGGCGACGGTGGGGGTCGAGCTGCCGCTGGGCGCGCGCGCTCGAGATCGTCGCCGGCGCGATCCTCACCTCGCCCCGGCCGCGGCGTGGCCGGCGCCGGATCGAGGCGCCGGCGAACGCCGCGAGCAGGACGACGCCGAGCAGGTACAGGGGCACCGGCTCTTCTTCTGAGGGGCGGTAGGCGACCGCCTGGTTGGAGACCGACTCGGTCGCCTCCTCCTCCTCCTCCTGCTTTTCGGCGACCTCGATCGGTGACGTCACGGCGGAGGTGCCCGACGGCGGCGTCGGTCGGGCCGGGGTCGGGACCGGCGGTGGCACGAACGGCAGCAGCGGGGTCGGCAGCGTGACCAGCGGGAGGAAGGGCGGCGGCGCGGCCGGGCGGCTCTGCGGCACGGGGGCGATGACAGCCGGTGGCGGCGGCAGCGGGACCGGCGGCGGGGTCGACGCCGGCGCCACGGCCGGGGAGGCGGCCGGCGCGGGCGCGGGCGCGGGCGGGTTCGACGTCTGGGCGGCGGCTGCGGCCGCCTTCAGCGGCACGGTTCCGCACGGCTGGCGCACGCTTCCCGGCTGCACGGTGACCGGTAGCGACGCGGACAGCCCACCGACACGGATCGTGACGGTGGTGGTTCCGGGGTTGTAGGCACAGAACAGCCCGGACTCGGGGCCCGACGGCTGCGTTTCGGCGCCGGGTTCGTCGACGATCGGTTCGCCCTTGGCGTTCTGGAGCACGGTGAGCGGATCGCTCGAGCCGGTGTTGCGGGCGACGAACCGGCCGACTTCCTTATCGGAGGAGGTGAATTCGTATTCGGGCAGCAGCGCGGTCTGGCAGCCGGCGACGACGCACAGCGACGGTATCGGCGTGTACTGGTCTTCGGAGCAGAGCGTTTCGCTGGCCTGGGCCCGGCAGCCGGCCCGGGGCCGGCGCGCCAGCCCTTCGAACAGGGCTGGGCTGCTGCGGTGCAGCAGGATCCCCTCCCGGGCCTCGAGCGCCAGTTCGCCGACGACCGGGATCAGCCGCACCGAAACCGGGACCTGGTCGTCCGGCAGGCGCCCGGCGAGATCGGCTTCGCCGAGCACGATGCCCTTGGCGCCGTGGAAGTTCCCCTCGGCCTCGCGGAAGGCCTGCTCGTACCCGAGCGTGCCCGAGCCGACCGTGAGGAGACGCCGCCCGCCGTAGGTCAGCGGTTGCTCGACGTTTTCTTCGGGTGCGTCGTAGAAGTAGGCCGATGCGACGTAGTGGCCGGGATCGCCGGAGGGGGACCCGTCGGGGTTCTCGCCGACGAGTGCTTCGAACAGTCTGATCGCTTCGCCGTCGTGGGCTGCGATCTGGGCGCCGAGATCCGAGTTGCCGACGGCGATCACCGGCTTTCCTTCGATGCCCGCCAGGCCGAGGCGCTGCTCGACCCATTCGCGCTGTGCCTGCTCGACCTGGCCGTGTGCGGAGTCGTCGAGCACGAGGATCCACACGCCCTCGTGTTCGACGGCGTAGTAGGCCGACTCGCACCCCACCATCGCGCCGCATCGCGCGGGTTCGCCGACGCTCGGCGTGCCTTCGCTGCCGAACGGTCTCGGGAAGCCGGCGAACCCGGTTTCCCAGGAGGCCTCGGTGCCTTCCTGCTCGGGCCGCGCGTCGAGGTCCGACGGTGAGATCGTGTCGTAGACCGGGACGTGCGAACCGGCGAGGATCGAGGCGTAGCCTTCCAGCTCGCGCGCGAACGGGATTTCGGGCGGGACCGCCCCGACATAGGCGCCTTCGGTCACGGTCGGCCCGAGATCGAAGAACCCGCCCAGGCGGCCGCCGGAGCTTTCGCTGACCCGTCCGGCGAGCGCGAGCGCGGAGGCCAGCCAGACGGGCGGGCCCGCAGAGGCGAGTTCGCGGTCGGCGCAGGGCGCGGCGCACTGGGCGCCGCCGCCGAACGCGAACGTGGCCTCGCCGGACGTTGGCACCGGCGCGGCGCTGGACCCGAGTGGCGTGACCCCGTCGGCCGGGTAGCGCTCGACGTTCGAGGTCTCCAGTGGTTCTTCGCTGTTGAGCGTTCCCCCGACGGCCCATCCCTGTGTGCCGGTCGGGTCGATCAGGACCGCGAAGATCGGGTCGGGCCGGTAGGGAAGGTCGTGGTAGACGTAGGACCCTTCCGGCGCCCCCACCGGGTTCAGTTCGTGACTCTCATCGCGCCAACCATCGGCCGTCTGGCGCAGCACGCCGCCGCTTTCCGCCCCGGAGGGCACGCCGCTCGGGGGTGTCAGGACCGGCGGGAACCCGGGGGTCGAGCCCTCCGTGCTCCCGGACAGGCCGACGCCCCCCGCCGTGACGATCGCGCGCAGGGCTCCGCCTTCGCGGAACAGCGCGAGCGATCCGGCCGGCGAGCTCGGCAGCGGGGTCGGCACGGGACGCCACGGCGAAGCCGCCGATTCGCGCTCGTAGAGACGTTGACCTTCGCCCGGGGAGGAGGCCACGAACGCCGCCCCACCATCGGGCAGCCCCGCCACCGCGCGCGGAACGGCGCCGCCGGCGACCGCTTCCGCTTCCTGGTCGATCCGCCACCCGGAGCCTTCGTTGACGAGCAGCCCGCCGACGAATTCATCGCGCTGCGGGTTCGGCTGCTTGCTGTAGGCGACGATCGCCTCCGAGCCGGAGAAGGCGATCGCGTTGAAGCTCGCCCCCTGGACCTGTGGGGGGAGTTCGGTTTCTTCGGCCCAGGTCTTGCCGTAGCGCAGCAGCACACCACCCTGACCGACGGCGTTCGTGCCGACGGCATATCCCCGGGTGGGGTCGGCGGGGTCGAACGCGACACCGAGCAGGTTGGCGCGAAAGTTGATCGGCGTGGCCGGGTCGCGTTCCCACAGGCCGGTCTCGCCGCGCCAGAGCCACATTTCCCCTTCGTCCCCGACGGCATAGGCGCGGCTGGCCGTCGGCCAGGAGACCGAGCGCAGCCGCACGTTCGTTTCCACGCGCCCACCAGGGCCGAACAGGCTTTCCGGCAGCCAGCCCTCCCCGGGCTTGAAGCGCGCGACGGCCCCGCCTTCGCCGACCGCCAGCGCTTCGCTGCTCAGCGCACCGACGGGCGCGCCGGGCTCGGGCGCGATCGCGAGAATCGGGTGGCGAAACGACACCGGCCAAGGCGTCAGCCTGCTGGGCTGGGGTTTCTGCGTCAGGTGCACCGGCATCGCGCTCTCGCCGAGCCAGCCCTCTGCCGGCGAGGAGAAGGCCGCGCCGAGCGCCGCGCCCGGATCCTGTTCGGCGGTTTCGCCTCCGCCGAGCGCGAGCACCCGCTTGAAGGATTCCCCTTGCAGGCGCAGGCTTACGCCTTCGGGCAGGCCGGTGATCACGCGTTCGCCGAACGGCGAGGAGCCCGACCAGGCGATGCTGCGGGAGGGTCCGAGCGGCAGCGGCTCGGGTAGTTCGTGCTGGCAGCTCGGAGTCCCCGCGGGCGCGCCGCCGGGCAGCTCGCACCAGCTCGACTGCACGTGGCCTCCGCCGCTGCCTTCCGGCTTGAAGAACAGCGACGTGGAGGCGGGCGTGCGCGCTTCGACGTCGGCGCGAGCGCCGTCGATCCAGACCCCCTGACCGGTCACGGTCAGCAGCTGGGCCCGGATCACCGGCGAGCTGCTCGCGCCCGGCACCGCAAAGGGCTCTCCTTCCGGCGGCGCGCCGGGGCCCGCCACCGGGACGGTGAGGGGGTGCGCTTCGCCGTCGCCGGAGCCGGCCTTCAGCGCGACCGGCTTCCAGCTCCAGCGTTCGGGGGCTTCTTCGACGCGGCGGAACAGGGCCACGGCACCGGCGGGAAAGTTGGCGGACAGCCGCGCCAGCAGCCAGGCGTTGCCAGGTGAGGCTGCGCCGATCGCCAGGACACGGAAGCCTTCGGAGCTCGCCGCCGGGATCTCGATCGGCTCTGCGCTCCAGTCGCTCCCGTCCCAGTGCAGAACCTCCTTCTCGACCGAGGACCCGGTTTCGCTGACGGGCACCACGAGCGCGCCCGCTTCGCCGTCCGCCTCTTCCAGCGGAGCGATCATCGGTGCTCGGTTCGGGCTGCCGAACAGGCGCTGGCCTTCGCTCAGCAGCGGTTCGGTGCCTTCGCTCGGGACCGGCGCGGTTTCCTGGAAGCCGCCACCCGGCTTGCGCACGAGCACCACCTGGCCGGCGGCAGTCGTGCCCGCCAGCACCCCGAATCCCCGCGGCGTCATCTGCCCGGCGAGCGGGCTCGCTTCGAGCCTGAAGCCGGCCGGCAGCGCAGGGCCCGCCGTCCAGGTGCCTTCTTCGGCTTCGACCGATCCCGGGTGCACGTAGTAGCGGACGAGCACCGTCTTCGACCCCTCCAGGCCGACGCCCCAGGTCTCCTCGGCGCCGGGCGCGCCGGGTTCTTCGGGTGTCGCCCCGATCATCGTGACGCCTCGTGCGGGCACCGAGGCGTCGGTCTGGGGCACCGGTTCGGATGAGCTCGGCCGGGAGGCGGCCGGGGCGCCGCCCGCGAGGCCGAGCGCGCCGATCGCCAACGCCAGCGTCGTACCCGCGGCGATCACGGCTGCGAGCAGGGCCGACCGCGGGCGCGCCGCCCGCGCACGAAGCCACCGAGCCATCAACGCAGCCAGTCCGGCGCGCTCGCCAGGGCCGCGCGCGGCAGCACGAACACGCCCGTCGACTCGGTGGTTATGTTCGCGCCTTCGCCCGTCACCGAGGAGACCAGCGGCAGCGGGGCGAGCGCATGTGTCTGCAGGCTGAGCTTGGTCGGCCAGCTGCGCGCGCTCAACCGCAGCAGCAGCTGGCGGTTGCCGGCCTTCAGCGTGCGGGTCGGGGTGGCGGCGACGACCCGCGCCTTGCGCTTGGCCAGCAGGCGCACGCGAGCCTTCACGGCGAGGTGGAAGCTGAGCTGAAGGGTCGAGCCGTCGATCAACCGGCTGTGCAGGCGCGAGAGCAGCGGCAGCTGCACCTTCGATTCGGTCGAGCGCACCGAGGCCGGTTCGATTTCGCCGGTCGGCGGCGGTGTTTCTTCATCCAGGCCGGAGGTGTCGGGCGGCGGCGCGTCGGCGACCACCTGCGGCAGGCCCTGGTCGGGCGGGCGATATGTGATCACGCTGCCAAACCCCGGGATTTCGTTGCGCGGCAGCGTCCGTTCGCCCGCCGGCGCCAGGTGGAACAGCCAGCCCTCGGTGGTCGCCAGCCAGCAGTCTTCGAGCGCGGGACAGGAGATCCGGGCGGCCGCCCCCTTTGGACCGATGCCTTCTTCGCCTTCTGTCCTGGAGGGCAGCGTCTGCTCGCCGAGCACCTTGCCCGCGGCCGAGATGTGCAGGAGCACCGCGGCGATCCCTTCTCCCGAGCCGACCGGCGGACGCAGCGCGAGCCACGCGTCTTCGCTGCCCGGTTCGGCGGCGATACCGCTCACGGCGGCGTTCTTCGCTTCCCCGCCCAGCAGGCGTATTTCTTCACCTTCACTCGGCAGCACATGGCCGAGCGGGTTGGGCGGCGTCCCGTTGGGAGGCGAGCCCGGACCGATCAGCTGGGTCCAGAGCCCCTGCTGGCGACGAACCACCGTCACCTGCCCGGGTACTTCGGGAGGGGTGATCTCCTTGGAGCTTTTGCCCGTCGCGCCCCACATCGAGCCTTCGGCCGAGGACAGGTGCAGGAAGTCCAGCGCGCTGGTGAGCTCTTGGGAGGATCCGTACAGCGGGACTTCCTCCGCTTCGGGTTCGATCGCGGCCGCTTCGGGGTCGATCACGTGCAGCACCGGGTACCGGCTCTGTTCGCGGGCCACGGCATCGGTGCTCTTCACGCGCACGCTCTCGTAGAGCAGCCCTTCGAGCAGGCTCATGCTCTCCACCGCATGGCCTTCGCCCGGGTACGGTTCGGCTTCCAGGGCGCTGCCGTTCCAGTGCAGGTGGAAGGCGCCGAGCTGCGGCTCCGGGAGCGGGTCGCCGCCGAACCAGCAGTCGGTGGAGGTGAGGGCCGGGGGCGCCGGCGGGATGCATCCGGCGGCGTGCATCGCCTGATAGGAGTCGGCTTCGCCGGCGGGGTGAGCATAGGAGCCGACCACCCGACCTTCGGCGAAGTGGCAGAGGGTGTTGTCTTCCAGCGGCACACCTTTTTCGAAGGTGCTGCCGGAGGATTCGTTGGCCTGCCCCGGCCGCCCGTCGGAGACGGTCCAGAACTCGGCCGGCCCGGCCCACGCGATGCTCCCTTCGGTGGCCCCGCATTCGCTCGACAGCTCGTGCCATTCGGCGCCGTCGTAGGCCCACACGCCCGGCGGGATGGCCGGCCCGTTGCCGCGGGTGATCAGCAGCCCGCGGCTCGGTTCCCAGAACTCGATGTCGCCGATCGGCCCGAGGCCGATCGGCACCGAGGCTTCCGGCGTGCCCGTCGGCGCCTTCGGCGGCAGCGGCTGTTCCAGGCGCCAGCCCGCTTCGCCGCCGGCCGCCGCGGCGCGGGCGGGCGCCGCGATGCACAGGACCGCGCTCGCGATCGCGAGCGCAGCGGCGGCGGTGGCGAGCAGGCTCCGCGGGTGGGCGGCCGCAGGTCTCATCGGCGGGCCGACCGTTTCGATCGCCGGTGGTCGGAGCTCTTCGCGGTGTGGCGGACGGCTCGGAGGGTGCGCTTGAAGGTCACGGTGACGACGTCACGGAGCGCCGCCTCGCCCTTGGCGCTGAACGTGACGCTCACGCGCGCCGACAGGCCCGCGCCGCTCGAGGCGAGCGCGGCATAGGAGCTGCCGAGCCTGAGCACCAGCCCGACCAGTTCCCCCGCGCCGGCGTGCGCCATCGCACTGGCCGCGGCGACGGTGCGGGTCGCAACCTGCTCCCGCGCGCCCTTGCGCGCGGCGCTCGATGAGCGGCGTGCCGAGCGCGAGGAGTGGACGGCGCGGACGAGCACGGTGCCCTGCGCGCCGGCCTTCACGATGCCCGCGGCGGGAGCCGACACGTACAGCAGGACCGTGCCGTCGGCCCGTGAGACAGCGCTGCACCCCGAGCTTCCACTCCGGTTCGGTGCTCGTAGCGGGTGCCGGTCCGATCGCCTGTGGCGTGGGGAGCGAGACGAATGCCTCGGGTTTGACGAGGAACGCGTCACTGCCGTTGTCGGCTGCGGCCGAGGGTTCGCCGGGGGGCGTGTTGCCGTCGCCGTAGACGAGGTTGTCGGCGGTCGAGGTGAACACCAGCGTTTCGCCGTCGGCGGAGAACGACGGCGACAACGCACCGAAGCCCTGGGGGCTCGAGCCGTACCCGTCTTCTTCCTGCAGGTTGACGCTGTGCGGCTGTTCGCTGGGACCTCCGAGATACCCGTGGGTGACGCGCGTGAGCGTTCCGTTGCCGACGTCGATGTCGAACAGTTCGGGCAGCCCCGGTTCGGGCGCCGGGGGCGCTCACGAGCTCCGGCGACCCCAGCGAGAAGTGCGTGCGCGCGCGTGGCGAACGCGACCTGGCTGCCGTCGGGCGAGATCGCGAATTCGGCGATCGGGGCGCTGTAGGCCAGCCCGACGGGCCCGATCTCGGTGAGTTGGGTGAGCGCCTGCTCGCGCGTGAGGCCCGGCTGCATGTCGGCGAGGTAGAGGTCGCTTTCCTGCCCTTCGCCGCCCCTGGCTGAAGCCCGAGCCTCCGGAGACGAGCCCGGCCTGGGAGAGGAACGCGACCGTGTAGCCGTCGGCGCTGAGCCTGGGGATGAAGTCGCCGACGTTGCGGCCCCTGGATCCAGATGCCCTTTGGTCCGGCCCGGGCCGGCACCCTTGGAGAACGGCCCCTGGCACGGGTCCGACGGCGACGGCGTGCTGGGCAGGACGGTCTCACCCGAGGCCGCGCACAGGGGGTTGCCCGGATCGGAGCCACCGGTCACGCGCTCGGTGGCGGTTTCCGAGCCTGGTTCGATTCGCCGCCACAGCGGCTCGGTGTACAGCGGTTCGAGCGTTTCCGCGGCGAGCGCGGGAGCCTGCTCGCCGACGTCCTCCCCCATCCAGGCGACGGTCGACCCGTCGGCGCTGATCGAGGCTCCGGCCCATTCGCCGCTGGCGGGGACGGTCGGGAAGGTTTCCGTGCGCTCGCCGGGGTAGACGGCACCGAGCGCTTCACGGCCGACGACAGGTTCCGCCGCGTCTTCGTCGGCGGCTTCGGCGCAGTGGTAGTAGCAGCGGCTGACGAGCACCGTGCGGTCGCTGTCGAGGTAGCGGACGGCGACCTGGAAGGGCGGCGTGCGTGGCGGCGGGGTCTCGAACCGCTCGCGTTCTTCTTCTTCGAGCTTCGGATATGCGACGAGGTTCGAGACCGCCGTCGTGACGAACGCCACCTCGTTGCCGTCGGCGCTGATCGCCGAGCGGCCGGCCGCGCTGGCGCCCGTCGCCGTTCCGGCGCCGCGGTATTCCAGCGGCGCAGTGGAGCCGCTCGGCGCCGAGACCACGGCGAAGGCGCCTTCCGCGGAGGGGCCGGCGCCCATGTCGCGGACGTACACGTTCACCGCTTCCCGTTTCGGAGCCACGTCGGGCCGGCCGTCGGTGATGGCGGCCAGGCTCGCCGCCTTCGTTGGTCGTGAAGCTCACGTACTGGCCGTCTTTCGCTGATCGACGGCATCTCCGCATCACCGCCCGCGACCTGTTCGAGGGTGTCCGTCGCCAGGTCGCGTCGCCAGACGCCGGTGACCCCGGCCACCGACCCGTCGAAGGCGACGTACATGCCGTTGCCCGAGACCGCGGCGTCGTGGGCGTATTCGGCCTGCTGCGGTTCGCTGCCGCCGAGCGCGCCGGCGGACACCAGCGAGATCGGCCCGAACACGTCGGCGCCCGCGCGGGCGGGCACCAGCGTCGCCGCCAGGCACGCGAGCACCGCGGCGAGCAGGCCCGGCGCCGCCACGGGCCCGAGCCGCCGGCTGGGGCGGCGACCGCTCATCGCACGCTCACCCACTGGCTGACCACGCCCGCGTTGCCCAGCTTGTCGGACACATGCACCGTGACGCGGTAGACACCGGGCCGGCCGTAGCGGTGGAGGAAACCGACGTGCGGCCCGGGCCGAGGCGCCGTCGCCGAAGCTCACGACGGTCGACTTGCGCGCGACCCCCGAGAAGGGGTCGAGCACCCGCACGCGCACGGCGCTACCGCCGTCGACGGTGACGATCCTCACGCTCGGCGGCACGCCGTCGATCAGGAGCGTCGCGGGAGCCGTCAGGGTCGACTGGCCGTCCATGTCCGTCGCGAGCACCTGCAGGCGATGGCGGCCGGAGCTCAGCCCGCGTGGATCCAGACGCGCCTGCAGCACACCCGCGGGCGTGGACTTGACGTGGCCGTCGAGCACCAGCTGGTAGGTCAGTGGCCCGTCGGCGCTTGGAGCGGGCAGCCATGAGACGGTCACCTGCGACGGCTTCACCCACGTTTTGGGTGCCGTCAGCACGAACGGCGCCGGCGGCGCGGTGGCCTGCGCCGCGACGATCGCCGCGTTGCCGAACTGGCCCTGGCGGAACGCCACGAGCCCGTCGCCGAGGCCGGAGCGCCCGACCGCCAGTTCATCGACTTCGCCGCCTGCGCCGCCGCTGACGAGCGCCGTCTGCACGGCCCCGCTGGGGAAGTCCTCGCGAACGGCCACCGCCGGATGGCCGTGGGCTTCGACACTCGGCCACGCAGACACCCCGCCACCCTGCGGATTCATGACGCTGACGGCGAACGGTTCAGCGCCGGAGAACGGCGGGCCCAGCGATATCGCCCCCGCGAGCCCGCGGTCGTTGCCTTCGATCACGCGCGGCGTCCCGTTGCTGTCGTAGAGCAGGCGCATGCCCTGCTGTTCGTCGATGTCGATGCTCGGCGTGCCGACGCTCGCCCCCTTCCCGCCGGCGACCGATTCGTCGACGACCGCTGCGCCCTGGAACTGCGCCCCGTTGGCGGATTCACCGTCCGGCAGGATGTTCAGGAAGATGCGGGGCCCCGGCATCGGCGAGGACGGGCCGGCCGCCTGGCGGTAGGCGACCTCGGCCTGGCCGAGGCGGGAGAACGCGACGGCCGGCGCGTCCGCATCGTCGGTGATCGGCTGCCCGTCATAGGTCGTTGCGCTGGCCGGCAGCACGTAGTCGAGCGAGGTGCCGAAGATGCGTCTCGCCCAGATCCGCGCGATCCCTTCGATTTCGGGCTCCTGCCAGACGACGACCCCGTTGCCGGTTGGACCGATCGCGATCTGCGGGGCGTTGGCCTGTGTCGGCGGGCGCATGCCGACGGCGGGGTCGCGGTTGATCGCCCCGAGGCTCGACCCAGCGCCGGCCGTCGAAATGGGCGACGCGCACGCTCTCGGCGACGTCGCCGGGACGCAGCGGGGTGACGCCGACTTTGCTGGTGTCGATGACCCGGTAGACGACGTCGGCCTGGCCTGTCGAACTCACGGCCAGGTCGGGGCTCGTGCCGGTCGCTTCTTCGATGTCGCGGTCGACGATCGTCGCCGGGCCGAAGCGTTCTCCGCCCGGCCCGAGCAGCGCTCCGACCAGCTCGTAGACCGGCTTGCCGGTTTCGGGACTCGTCGCGAACGGCGTGGCCCAGACGACGATCAGCTCGCCGCCATCGGCCGCGCCGATGCGCGGCCAGCTGCCGGGAAACGGCTCTTCGCTGTCCACCCGGATCGGGCGCCAGCCAGTGGCCGTTCAGATAGCGCGAGACGAACACGTGGGTCACGCCTTCGACGCTCTTGAGGTAGACCAGGCCGCCGGTGCCGTCTTCGGCCATCGCCACGCCGCCGAAGCCGTCGATCGCCGAGTTCGGGCCGTCGATCGTGCTCGCCGGAAGGATCACCGCACCTGCGGCCGGAACCCAGGCCGCGAGCATCGCGGCGGCGATCGCGGCCGCGAGCGCGAGCCTCGAGGAGCGGCCGTGTCCGCCCTGCCCGCTTGCCGTTCGGGCGCGCATCGGCGGTGTGTGCCTCGCCGGCCTCAAGATTCCGATTTGTTCAGGGCACCCGGCGCCTTGTCGTAGGCACAGCGGAAGTTCTCGGGGTTCGTGACCGGCTCGGAGCCGGCGAAGCCGCCCTTCTGCCCGTTGCTGTAGACGGTCACGTACTGCAGCGATTCCGGGGTCGGGTCGGCGGGCAGCGGCATCGGGTTGGCCTGGCCCTGGCGCGGGTTCCCCGTTGCTCCTTCGCTGACGCCCTCGAACCCGGCGGCCGCCGAGCCCGCTTCGGTCGTGACGAGCGTGGAGCTCATCTCGCGTTCGTCTTTGAGCCCGCGCGAGGGATCGAGGTTGATGGTCGCCGTGAGCTGGGAGTCGTGGATCGTCGACTCCAGCTTCACCCGTTCGGCGGCGCCGAGCAGTTCCGAGGCGGAGGGCAGCCAGCCGCCCTGTTTCTGGCAGGTCTTGCTGGCGAAGATGAAGTTGTTCTTGCCGAGCTGTTCCTTCGTCAGGGGGTACGGCGCGCTTTCCATGCAGTAGGTGCCGAGGTCCACGGTGTCCGGTGGGCAGGTGCCTTCGAGTTCGGTGGGGGTTTTGCCGGCGACGCGGGAGGCGTTGTGGACGGTGGGGATCGCGCTGGCGGGGAATTTGCGGTTGTGGCCGAGCAGGAGGATCCCGCCGGCGTGGGGGATCGTGCTGAGGGGGTGCCCGTCGAAGGCGCTGAGGACCGCGTTCCTGGCCGCGTCGGCGAGCCCGGTGCTGGAGAGCACGAGCGCGACCAGCGCTACGATCATCGCGGGTGAGGGCAGGCGCAGCCTGCTCATGGGCGTTGCTTGGGGTCTTGCTGGGTGAAGCGCGGGGGCACGGCCCGGCGAATGTCGCGCAGTTCCTCAAGCGAGCATTCCTGCACGGTGGAGAGCACCGCGTCGAGTGCTACCCCGGAGAGCGTCTCCTGCTCCAGCAGCGCCGCGGCGGTCTCCTCGACGGTGCTCCAGTTGCGGTCAAGGATGCTCGCGGCCCTGGCCTCGGCGTCCCCGACGAGCCGCTCGATCTCACCATCGATCACGTTCAGCGTCTCCGGGCCGACCGACCCGAGATCCTGCAGCGAGGCGCCGAGGAACACCTCGCCGCCCTTCTCCCCGATCGTCACCAGGCCCAGCGCCTCGGACATCCCGAAAGAAGTGATCATGCTACGCGCGAGCGAGGTAGCGGCATGCAGATCATCGTTGACGCTCGTCGAGGTATGCCCGAACGCGATCCGCTCACCCGCCAGGCCGGCCGTGATCACGATCAGCTGGCTCTGCAGGTCGGGCTCGCTCATGATCGTCTGGTCGCGGTCGGAGAGCATGTGCGCCGCCGTCCCCAACTGGCGTCCACGCGCGACGATCGAGAGCTTGCGCGTGGAAGCGGTATGCCCCAACGCGTCGGTCACGACCGCATGAGAGGCCTCATGGATCGAGATCAGCCACCGCTCCTGCTCGGTCAGGATATGCCGCTTGGCGGGCCCCGCCACGACCCGGTCGATGGCCTCCTCCAACGTCGCCTGGTCGATCATCCCGCGCCCATCACGAACACTCAACAGGGCCGCCTCGTTGATCACGTTCGCCAGCTCGGCACCACTGAACCCCGGTGTCTGACGCGCGACCTCCTCCAGCGAGGCATCCGCGGCCATCGGCCGCTTACCACCATGCAACCGCAGGATCTCAAGACGCCCATGAACATCCGGGACATCAACCACGACCTGGCGATCAAAACGCCCCGGACGCAACAGCGCCGGGTCGAGAATATCCGGACGGTTCGTCGCGCCCATCACGACCAGGCCACCATCACCCGCGAACCCGTCCATCTCGACAAGGATCTGGTTGAGCGTCTGCTCACGCTCATCGTTGCCCTGCCCGATACCCGCGCCACGCTTACGCCCAGCCGCATCGAGCTCGTCGATGAAGATGATCGCCGGCGCCACCTTACGCGCCTTACGGAACAGATCCCGCACACGCGCCGCACCAACCCCAACCAGCGACTCCACGAAATCCGAGCCCGACACCGAGAAGAACGCCGCGTCCGCTTCACCAGCGACCGCCTTCGCCAACAACGTCTTGCCCGTCCCCGGAGGCCCCACCAGCAACACCCCCTTCGGCGCCGCCGCACCAACCGCCAAATACTTGCTCGGATCCGAGAGATAATCACGGATCTCCCGCAGCTCCGCCAGCGCCTCACCCGCCCCCGCGACATCCGCAAAAGTGATCCGGTCACGCGTGCCCTTACCCCTACGCCGACCCTTCCCCGAGAACGCCGAGAACGCCGCAAGACCCCCCGCCGCGCCTTCCCCACCAAGACGCATAAAGAACGAGAACAAACACACCAACAACAAGATCGGGATCAAAAACTGCACGACGATCGTCGCCGTGCCCTTCCCCGACTGCTGATCAATCGTCACCGTCGCACCACCGGCATACAACTCGCTCGCGACCTGACCCGTCTGCGCACCAGAAGCCGGATACGCCGCCCACAACCTCTGCACGAACCCCGTCGCGCCGGCGGGCGTGGCACTCCGGGTCGCGCCGGCGGGCGTGGCACTCCGGGTCGCGCCGGCGGAGGCCCCCGCGCCCGACAGTGGAGTACCCGCCGGGGCCCTGCCAGAGTTCACGTTGCCGCTCTCCACCACCCCCACCGACGAGACCAACGGCGTGCTCGCGGTCGTCGAGAGCTCCACCCGACTGTCGTGGTCGAGCAACACCGCGCTCGCGACCTGGTGCTGGCGGGCCAGCGTCTGAACAGTACTCAAAGGCACCTGCCGCCCCGAACTCGCGGGCCTGATATCGCCCAACAACGTCGCAAACGCGACCGCCAACCCCAACGAAGCGAACGCCAAAAACAACGCCAACGGATCCCGCAACAACACACGCGCCGTCGCCAAGACCACATCACCAACCGCCACCACAACCGGATTACGACGACGCGCCAAACCCGACCGCACCCCCACCCCACCCACACCAGCCACACCACCAGCACCGGAACCGGCGCCGTTTGAGCTGGGACCCTCGGGCGAAGCTGGATCGTCGGTCATGTCTCGCGTTTCTCCGGTTCGGGCTCTCGTGAGGACGGTCGGTCGGGTTGCGGGCTCCGCAAAGTCCGATCGTGCGAATCGCCGCGCCGGCACGGGCCGGGTCGTAGCAGCCCCGCCGGCGCCGATGTGTTCAAACGCCTTGCAGGGTCACAGGCGGCAGTTGGAAAAGCAACAGCGTTCACAAAAACGACACATTGCACGCCGCCGGTGTTCACACAGCGTTCACATCTGGCTGTCGGTGACGTTCACAGAAAGGAAACAGTCCTAAATGGATCCACCGGGCGGCCGATCCGGCGGCGTTCACAAAAACGACACACTGCTGGCGCCGCCGGCGGGCAGTCTTGCCGATCGGGTGCCCCACTCCGGGCACGCGGCCTCCCACCGCACCCTGGGGCCCTCTCCAGGAGTCACCCGCCGGCCCCCGTTCACAAGAACAAAGGAGCACTAACTTGCGCGCGCACCGCACCCTGATCGTCTCAATGGCCCTGGCCCTCGTCCTCGCCGTGCCGGCCACCGCCGCCGCCCGGCGCCTGATCATCGGCGGCTCCACCTCCGTGCTGCCGCTGGCGCAGAAACTCGCGAGCGCCTACCACAAGGCCTACCCCCACATCCCGGCGCCCCAGGTCGGGGGCGGCCAGTCCGACATCGGCATCAGCGGGGCGGCGAGCGGCCGCTTCGACATCGGCGACTCCTCGCGCGACCCGATCAAGGGCGTGGATCCGAAAGGGCTCGTTTTCACCAAGATCGCACGCGACGGCGTGTGCGTGATCACCAACGACGCCAACCCCATCAGCAACCTCTCCCAGGAATCGGTGGAAGGCATCTTCACCGGCAGGATCCGCGACTGGAGCGAGGTGCCCGGGTCGAAGATCACCGGCCCGATCGACCTGTTCGACCGCGACGGCGCCTCGGGTACGCAGGACGCCTTCCAGCACATCTTCCTCGGCGAAACCCTGAAGATCTCCCTCAGCGCCACGGCGGAGACCTCCAACGGCCTCGAGCAGAGCCAGGTCGGCAGTGACAGGCAGGCGATCGGCTTCGTCTCCTTCGCCTACACGCAGGGAGTCAACGCGGTCGGCTATGAGGGCGTCGCGTGCAACCTGGCCAACGCCAGGTCCGGCCAGTACGGCGGCGTGCGTAACTTCTGGATGGTCACCAAGGGAACCCCGAAAGGCGAAGCCGCGAAGTTCATCAAATGGGTGATCAGCGGCAACAAGGTCACCAAAGAAATCATCAACTCCAGCTGGATCGCCATCTATTAGCGAGTGGACGCGGGCTCACGAACAGAGACGCGCCCGCGCGCGGGCGCTCAGAAGGACCGGCGCGCCGAGCTGATGCTCGGCGCGCTCGCCGTTGCGGTGCTGGCGCTGATCGGCGTGATGGTGGTCACCGTCATAGTCAAGGCGTGGCCGTCGTTCCAGGCCAACGGCCTGGCCTGGTTCGGGCCCGGAGGCGACGTCGATGCGCAGCTGCGCGCGATGCGCGAAGGCACGCCGATCCCCGGGCACTCGATCCTCTACTTCCGCGCCTGGCCGCTGATCTGGGGCACGCTGCTGACCACGGTCCTGGCGGTCCTGATCGGGGTCGTCGTCTCGACGCTCGCCGCCGTCTTCCTGACGGAGTTCGCCCCGGCCGCGGTGCGGCGCACGCTCGACCCGGTGATCAGGCTGCTCGCCGCGGTTCCGTCCGTGATCTACGGCCTGATCGGGATCCTCGCGCTCGCGCCGTGGATCAACGAACACCTGATCAGCAACGCACGCAAGCAGTCGGTGATCTATGTCGTCCAGCTGAACGGCGCCGACCTGATGACCGCGACGCTGATCCTCACGGTGATGATCCTGCCGATCATGGTGGCGATCAGCGCCAACGCCCTGACGGCGGTGCCGGCCTCCTGGAAGGAGGGCTCGGCGGCCCTGGGCGTCAACCGCTGGCGAACCATCTGGCGCGTCTCGCTGCGGATGGCGTTCCCGGCGATCGCCGCCGCCACGGTGCTCGCGACCGCGCGCGCGCTCGGCGAGGCGGTGATGCTGGCGATGGTCTCGGGCGGCAGGGGCTTCTCGCCCAACCCGCTGGACGGCCTCACCTTCCTGTATGAGCCCGTGCGTCCGCTGGCGGCGACGATCTTCCAGGAATCGGAGGGTCTGACGATCGGGCCGTTGGCGCACACGATCTACGCGATGGGTGCCGTGCTGCTCGTCTCGGCGATGATGCTCTCGCTCGTGGGATGGGCGGCCAAGCAGCCGCTCAAGCGCTTCGGGATCCGCGTTTGATGGACGGCGTCGCGGTCTCGCCCTCGCCGGCGACGCACGAGATCGTCGCTCCCCCTCGCGACCGCGTCTCCGCCTGGCCGCTGGCCGATCGCGCCACGTACTGCCTCTGCTGGGTGACGGGGATCGGCCTTTGCCTGATCGCGCTGGGGATCGTGCTGTTCATGTTCGTGAAGGGCATCTCCTACCTGAGGCCGTCCCTGCTCGTGCAGTCGCCCGCGCCGTCGCTGCACCAGACCCAGAGCGGCGGCTTCAAGGACCCGCTGATCGGGACCTTCATCGTGACCGCGATCGGCACCGTGATCGCAGCGCCCACCGGCGTGGCCGTGGCCGCCTGGCTGTCGGAGTACGCGCGGCCGGCGGGGCTCGCGCGGGCGGTCGAGTCGGCGATCGAGATGGTGGCGGGCGTTCCCAGCATCGTGCTCGCGATCTTCGGGCTGCTGATCTTCTCGCGGGGCTTCCTCGCCTTCCTCTCCCAGGGTGCCGCCCAGGGCTCGCTCGGCGAGTCGTTCCTGAACGCCGGGATCGTCATGTCGATCCTCGCCCTGCCCCTGGTCGTGAGCTCGACGCGCCTGGCGCTGGCCCAGCTGCCGGAGCGGCTGCGCGAGGGCTCCTACGCGCTCGGCAAGACACGCGCGACGACGATCCGTAGCGTGCTGCTCCCCTCGATCCGTCCGAGCATCGCCAGCGGCGTCGTGCTCGGGATGGGGCGGATCATCGGCGACACCGCGATCGTGACGATCCTGCTGGGGGCGACGCTGAAGAACGAACCGGTCAACGGGGTCCCGATCCTCGGGACCCTGCGCGGAACGGGCTCGACGCTCACCAGCTACATCTACAACAACTCGCCGGCCGGCGAGGGCAACGCGCACGAGAAGGCCTACGCCGCGGCGTTCGTGCTGCTGATGATCGTCCTCGCCATCAACGCGCTCGTCACGCGCCTGACCGGCGGCGGGACCCACGGTCGGCGACGACGCGGCCCGCTGCGCCTGCTGGGAGGCGTCTCGTGGACCCGCTGATGCCGCCTCCGATCCGGCGGATCGAGCTCGAGCGCGATCCACAGATAGTGCCCCCGCGTGCGAGGGTCAACGGCGCCGGCGAAGCCTCCGCCGCCGGCTCCAACGCCCACCTCCGCCTCGCGCGACCGCCGGTCGAGTGCGTGCAGGAGCGCATGCTCGCCGAGTCCGTGTGGCTCGCCTATGGCGAGAACTGGGTGGTCCACGATGTGACCCTGCCCGTGCGCCGCGGCGAGGTCCTGGCGCTGATCGGCGCCTCGGGGTCCGGCAAGACCACCCTGCTGCGATCGCTCAACCGGCTCACCGAGATCACCGCCGGCGCGGCCCGCAGCGGGCGGATCACGCTCGACGGGGTGGACATCCACGAGCTGGAGGTCAACGACCTGCGGCGCCGCGTCTCGATGGTCTTCCAGCAGCCGAACCCGTTCCCGATGAGCATCTTCGACAACGTCGCCTATGCGCTCGCCGAGCAGCGGCCCCCGCGCGGGCGCAGGCGCAGGCGCACGGTGGACATCGAGCAGGCGGTCGAGAACGCGCTCGTGCGCGCCGGCCTCCACGACGAGGTCGCCGGCGATCTCGACCGCTCGGCGCTCAGGCTCTCCGGCGGTCAGCAGCAGCGGCTGTGCATCGCGCGCGCGCTCGCCGCCCGGCCCGAGGTGCTGCTGCTGGACGAGCCGTGCTCGGCGCTCGATCCGATCTCCACCGCGGCGATCGAGGAGCTGATCGTCGGCCTGCGCGAGAGCGTGGCGATCGTGATCGTCACGCACAACCTGCAGCAGGCCTTTCGCGTCGCCGACCACGTCGCCTTCATGCATCTCGGGCAGCTCGTCGAGTACGGCCCGAGCTCGCAGGTGTTCGACCGGCCGGCCCAGCAGCGCACCCGCGACTACATCAGCGGAGCCTTCGGGTGAGAGCGGCGGCGCTGCTGCTGGTGGCGCTGGCGCTCGGCGGATGCGAGACCACCGCCGAAGAGAGCGCCAGGCTGGAACGGGCCGCCGGCGTGCAGGCGGGCCACGGTGCGACGGCTGCCAAGGGACTGTCGATCACGCGCGCCGGCACCACCGTGAGAGTGCTCGGGGCGACCCTCCTGCACGGCTCCGAAGGCGCGGCGGCGGCTGTGACGCTGCTCAACCTCACGGATCGCACGCTCGTCGGAGTGCCGATCGCGCTGACCGTCAGGAACGCCGCCGGGGCGACGGTCTTCCAGAACAACTCGCCGGGGCTGGAAGCGGCGCTGGTTTCGGTCCCGTCGCTCGCTCCGCATGCCGAGCTGACCTGGGTCAACGACCAGATTCCGGCGAACGGGGACCCGAGCACGGTCACCGCCCTCGCCGGCGAATCGGCGACCACGTCGGCGACGCTCCCGGCGATCTCGCTGAGCGGCGTGCACCGCACCGACGGCCCGAGCGGAGCGGGCGCCGCGGGCAGCGCCGGGAACCCCTCCGCACAGGTGCAGCACAAGCTCGTCGTGTTCGCCGTCGCGCGCCGCGGAGGCCGCATCGTGGCCGCCGGGCGCGCGGTCGTCCCCGAACTGGCCGCGCACTCCTCGACGCCCTTCGAAGTGTTCTTCATCGGCCAGGCCGCCGGGAGCAGCCTCGACCTCAGCGCTCCCGCCACCTCCGCCGGCTGACCGAGGAGGCCGTGGGCGCGGAGCTCAGCGGCGCCGGCGGCGCTGTTTGAGCGTTATGCCCTCGAGCACGTGCGCGACGGTCTCGCACGCGTCGACCGCGGCCTCGAGCGACTCGAAGATGTCCTTCCAACGGATCACCACCATCGGATCGATGCCTCCGGCGAAGAGCGATGCGACACCGTCGCGCTGGAGCCTGTCCCCCTCGTTCTCGAGGCGATGGATCTCGACCAGGTGGGGAGCGAGGTCGGTGCCCGTGCGCAGTGCCCGGAGCGCCTGGGCGATCTGCTCGCCGGCGCCGACCAGCACCTCGGTGAACGCGACGGCCTGCTCCATCGGCGCCTCGACGCCGTACAGGCCGAGCTGCGCCGCGACCTGCTCGGAGTGGTCGACGATGTCGTCGAGCGCGGTCGCCAGAAGGTACCCGTCGCCCGCGTCGAAGGGGGCGCGCGCCCGTCCGCGCGCGGCCAGCCGATGGATGATGTCGTGCGTGATGCGGTCCCCTTCCTGCTCGCACACCTTCATGTCCCTGGCGAGGGTCGCGTGCTCGGGGTAGTCGACGAGCAGGTCGTGGAGCAGCAGGCCGCAGCGCTGCACGTTGCGGCCGGACTCCTCCACGAGCGCCATCAGGGTGGCGTCGAGACCCCTGCTCAGGAAGCTCATCGGCGGAGAATATTGACCGCCGCCGCCCGCGCCGCCTGCTTCACGGATTTTTCACCGTCCGATCACGACTTTGCAACCACTACCGGCGCGGCGGGTGCGAGCGTCTGGAATCGTGGCGGCATCTCCCGACAGCGCGGACATCGTCTATGCAGGCGAGCTGGAGATCCGGCTGCGCGAAGGGCTCGTGCTGGCGACCGGACGGGCACTGACCCTGTCGGTGCGCGAGTTCGAACTGCTCGCCGCGATGGCCCGCCGGCAGGGCGCGATCATCACGCGCGAGGAGCTCTACGACACCGTCTGGGGCGGTGAGCTCCGGCCCGGTGACCGCTCGGTGGACGTCTATGTGAGCAAGCTGCGGGGCAAGCTCGAGCTGGCCCTGCCCGACCGGCGTTTCATTCACACCCATCAGGGCTTCGGCTACCGCTTCCAGCCCGAGTCCTCGCGCGAGACGCTGGCCGCCCAGCCCGCCCCCGAGGCCGCGCTGGCGCCCGCCATCCGCGATGAACCGCAACGACTTTCACGAGATGTTCACATTCGGGTTCCCGGGAGCTAGGAGCCTCCGCAGATGTGCGGTCGGGCTCCGACCGCCGTCCGGTGGACCGATGGGCCACGCAATCCAGCCAGAGGAGACGAAGTGATCAAGAACAGGCTTGGCGCGCTCGCAGGTTGTGCGCTGCTCGCCCTGGGCATCGCCGCGTGCGGCAGCTCGGGCTCAACCAGCAGTTCCAACACGGGCTCGGGCGCGTCGTCCTCGGGGGGAGCGACCGGAACGATCTCCGGCGCCGGCTCGACGTTCGCGGCGCCCGTCTACCAGCAGTGGGCCTCCTCCCTGTCCGGACTGACCGTCAACTATCAGGCCGTGGGCTCCGGCGCGGGTCTCACCGCGGTCGAGAGCAAAACGGTCGACTTCGGCGCCAGCGACCCGCCGCTGAAGCCCGCCGATGAAACCGCGATCGCCAAGAACGGCAGCCCGGCGGTGCAGATCCCGATGTTCCTGGGCGCGATCACGGTCTCCTACAACCTGCCCGGCGTCGCTACCGGTCTGAAGATGGAAGGCAAGACGATCGCCAACATCTACCTCGGCAAGATCAAGAGCTGGAACGACCCCGAAATCAAGGCGCTCAACCCCGGCGTGAGCCTGCCGAGCACGGCGATCACCGTGATACACCGCTCGGACTCCTCGGGCACGACCTCGGGCTTCACGAGCTTCCTCGCCGAGACGACCCCGAATTCAAGAGCAAGGTCGGCGAAGGCAAGGACGTGCAGTGGCCGACGGGCACCGGCGCGAAGGGCAACGCGGGCGTCGCCGGAGCCGTGCAGCAGACGGTCGGCGCGGTCGGCTACGTCGAGCAGTCCTACGCCCTGCAGCACAACTTCACCTACGCGTCGGTGAAGAACAAGGCAGGGAACTTCGTCGCGCCCTCGCTGGCCTCGACGAGCGCCGCGGGCGAAGGCGTGACGGTGCCGGCGAACCTCGGGATCAAAGTCATCAACTCGCCAACCCCCAGCGCCTACCCGATCGCCTCGCAGACGTTCATCGTCGTCAACAAGGACCTCTGCAAGGCGGGCATACCGGGTGGCGAATCGGCGGCCAAGGGAGTCGTGCGGTTCCTCGAATACGGCCTCGGCCAGGGACAGGCGGTCCTCTCCCAGGCCGACTACGCGGCGCTGCCGGCCGCGATCCTGGCCAAGTCCAAGGAAGCCGCGGCGGGTCTGCAGTGCAACGGCTCGGCGATCACGGGCTGACCCGGATGCGCCGCATCCTGCGATCCGGTAGTTAAGGCTCGGTGGAGGCGGCATCCCTTCCCGGCGGCGAGCGCTCGATCCTCGAGCGCTCGCCGCTGGCCCGTCTGCCCGACAGGGCGCTGAGGTACGGCCTGACGGCGCTTGCCGCGCTGATCCTCGCGCTGATCGTCTACTTCTTCTTCCGTCTCGTGGGCGAAGCCAAACCCGCGTTCGCGAAGTTCGGCGTATTCGGCTTCACGTTCGACAACGACTGGAACGTCAGCGCCGAACAGTTCGGTGCGCTGCCGCTCCTGATCGGAACGCTCGTCACCTCGGTGATCGCGCTGCTGATCGGCGTTCCGGTCGCGGTCGCGACGGCGATCTACGCGACCGAGCTGTGCCCGCTACGCCTGCGCGCGCCGCTGACGATGCTGGTCGAGCTGCTCGCCGCCGTGCCCTCCGTCGTGTACGGCCTGTGGGGCATCTTCTTCCTCGCCCCCAAGCTGCTGCCGGCCGAGCAGTGGGTCGCCGACCGGCTGTCGTTCATCCCCTTCGTCGGCGGCGGCACCGCGACGATCCCCAACTACTTCGTCACCGGACTGGTGCTGTCGATCATGATCCTGCCGATCGTCAGCGCGATCAGCCGGGAGGTCATGACGACGGTGCCGCGCGACCACAAGGAGGCCGCGCTCGGGCTCGGCGCCACGCGCTGGGAGATGATCCGCCTCGCGGTGCTCCCCTACTGCCGCGGCGGGATCGTCGGCGGGGCGATGCTCGGCCTCGGCCGCGCGATCGGCGAGACGATCGCCGTGACGATCCTGATCGGCGACGCCCCCCAGCTGAGCCACCACCTGTTCGAGCAGGGGTACAGCCTGGCGGCGGTGATCGCCAACGAGTTCGGCGAGGCCCAGGGCCTGCACCGCTCGGCGCTGTTCGCCGCCGGCCTTGTGCTGTTCGTGCTCACGCTGCTCGTGAACGCGATCGCCCGAGTGATCGTCGCGCGCGCCGCCCGACAGCGCGGTGCGCCGCGCGCCGACGCAACCGCCGCGGGCACCCAGCTGCTCGCCGACGCGGCGGCGGGCGCATGAGCGGCCCGGCGACCCCGGAGGCGGGCCTCGCGCGCTTTCAGGTGAGCGCCGCGCGCCGGCGCCGGGACCGGCTCGGACGCGGAGCGGTGCTCGCCGCGACGATCCTGGCGCTGGTCCCGCTGCTGCTGATCATCTACTACCTGCTGAGCAAGGGCCTGAGCTCCTGGAGCCCGAGCTTCTTCACCACCGATCCGACGGGCAACACGTTCTTCAAAAACGAGAGCATCGGCGGCATCAGGAGCGCGATCATCGGCACGATCGAGATCGTCGCCCTGGCCTCCGCCATCTCGATCCCGATCGGCATCGGCGTGGCAATCTGGCTGGTGGAATACGGCAAGGACAGCTGGTTCGCGCATACGGTTCGCTTCTTCGTCGACGTCCTCACCGGCGTCCCGTCGATCATCTTCGGCCTGTTCGTGTACATCGTGCTGATCACCGGCACGGGCAGCACCTACGCCGGCTACAAGGGCTCGCTGGCGCTCTCGCTGCTGATGCTGCCGGTGGTGATCCGCTCCGCCGAGGTCGTGCTGCTGCTCGTGCCGAACGCGCTGCGGGAGTCGGCGCTCGCGCTCGGCGCGCCCCGCTGGCGGGTGATCGCGCAGGTGGTCGTGCCGACGGCGCTCCCGGGCATGATCACCGGCGTGCTGCTCGCCGTCGCGCGCGCCGCCGGCGAGACCGCGCCGCTGCTGTTCACCGCGGGGGCGACGCTCAAGGTCAGCACGAACCTGAGCGGTTTCATGAACTCGCTGCCTGTGCAAATCTATTCCGACGTGACCTCGCCCACGACGAGCGTCGTCGAACGGGCGTGGGGCGCGGCACTAACGCTTGTTGTCATGATCCTCCTGCTCAATGTCATCGCCCGCCTCATCTCGCGAAGGAGCCGTCTTGCATGAGACCCGAACCACCCACCTCGAGCGTGGCTGACAGCGAGCCCGAGGCCCGCCGGGATTTCGAGGCGCAGCCGGAGCCCGAGGCGCAGCCGGCGGACGGAGGTCTCGAGCGGGCGCCCGGCGCCGCCAGGATCGCCGGCGCCCCCGGGGGCGCCCTGGCCGCGGTGGCCGCAAACGTCGCCGTGAGCGTCAGGCTGGAGCAGCTGCGCGCCTTTTACGGCGACGCCGAGCAGGTCAAGGGCATCGACCTCGAGTTCCGCGCCAACGAGGTGACGGCGATCATCGGCCCGTCGGGCTGCGGCAAGTCGACGATGATTCGCTGCATCAACCGCATGCACGAGGAGATCCCCGGAGCGCGGGCCGAGGGCAGAGTGCTGCTCGAGGGGCAGAACGTGTACGACCCGGGTGTCGACGTGGTGGCCGTGCGCCGGGCGATCGGGATGGTCTTCCAGAAGCCGAACCCGTTTCCGACGATGTCGGTGTTCGACAACGTCGCGGCCGGACTGCGCCTGACCTCGCGCCGGCGCGGAGACCTGCACGCGAAGGTCGAGACGGCCCTCCGCGGCGCGGGCCTGTGGGACGAGGTCAGCGACCGACTGCAGGAGCCCGGCGCCGGCCTGTCTGGCGGCCAGCAGCAGAGGCTCTGCATCGCCCGTTCGCTCGCCGTCGACCCCGAGGTGATCCTGATGGACGAGCCCTGCTCGGCGCTGGACCCGATCGCGACGCTCAAGATCGAGGAGCTGATCGACGAGCTCAAGCGGCGCGTGACGATCGTGATCGTCACCCACAACATGCAGCAGGCGGCCCGCGTCGCCGACCGCACCGCCTTCATGCTCGACGGCCGGGTCGTCGAGGTCGGTCCCACCGAGGAGATCTTCACCACGCCGGGCGATCCGCGAACCGAGGAATATGTCACCGGCAAGTTCGGCTAGCGGCGAGGGCGGACTCTCGCAGGCCTCGCTCGGCGAGCGAGCCAACGGCCCATCGCCCGCCGCGCAGCAGGGCCGCGCGCACTTCCAGCAGCAGCTGAAGGAGCTCGAGCGCAACGCGCTCGGGGGGCTCGACCTGATCATCGAGCAGCTAGACCGCGTGCTCGAGGCCCTCGAGCACCAGGACGTGGAGCTCGCGCAGATGGTCATCGCCGACGACGACCGTGTCGACGGACGCTATCTGGAGGTGCACCAGGGCATCCTCTCGCTGCTCGCGCTGCAGGCGCCCGTGGCCGGCGACCTGCGGCTCGTGGCGGCGCTGCTGCACATGATCAAGCACATCGAGCGCATGGGCGACCAGTGCGTCAACATCGCCAAGCTGATCCCACTCTCTGGCTACGAGCCGCCCGTGCGGCCCGAGGTCCTGCAGGCGCTCGCGAGGATGGGAGCGCTGGCACGCTCCGAGGTGGTGCAGGCCAAGGCGGCGTTCGCCGGACGCGACATCGGCCTGGCCGAGGACCTGGTGCGCCAGGACCGCGAGATCAACCGCCTCAACCGCGAGATCTTCCGCCTGGCGATCGAGATCGGCGACGACCCGGACACGCGCGAGTGGGCGATGCACATGATCCTGGTGGCGCGGGCGCTCGAGCGCATCGGCGACAACGCGGTCGACATCGGCGAGCAGGTGGCGTTCGTCGTCACCGGCCTGTTCCGGGAGTTCGCCGACTTCGGACGCGCCGGTGCGCCGCTGGACTCGGCGCCGGACGACGAACCCGAGCGGTTCTGAGCCCCCGCCCCGAGAACCGGGGCCACACCGCAGCACGCCGCCGCGGGCGCCCGGCGGTGCCAGGGCGGGCAGGCGCATGCCCTCACCCGGTCGCGGCGGCTGCGAGCGCCACGTCCCGCCGCGCTGCCGGCGGTCCCTCGGGCGGCTGCCGGCGGCCCCCGGGCGGCTGCCGGCGCCCGTCCCGGCCCTCTGTGAAGATTTGGTGACGATGCCCGCCGATCCGCCCGCGGGCTCCCGCGATCGCCTAGACTCCGCCCCGATGACGGCAAGCGTGCGCGCCGACGACGGGGGGGCCTCATCGTCGGCCACCGAGGTTCCTTCGCCCTCTGCCGGGTCCCTGCGGATCGCGGTACTCGATCGTGACAGCGGCTTCATCCAGGTCCTGAGCAAGCGCCTGGACCGCCTCGGCTGGGAGCATCGCGTGCTCGCCAGCCCGGTGCCGACCGAGGCCGTGGTCGCGATGCGGCTGAGCGCCGTCGTCGTCGACCTGGCGGTGCTCGGGCCGCAGGCGTGGACCTGGCTGGAGCGTCTCTGCACGGCGCTACCAGAGCTCGGGATCGTCGTCTGCACCGGACCCTCGACCGTCGCCCAGCGGGTGCGCGGGCTACGCCTGGGCGCCGACGACTGGATCACGAAGCCATGCCACCCCGAGGAAGTCATCGCGCGCGTGCAGTCCGTGGTCCGCCGCCGTCGGCGCAGCGCGAGCCGGACCGAGAGCAAGCCGGTCAGCGCCGGCGAGGTCGTGATTCGCTCGGACCGCTTCCAGGCCTTCGTGGGCGAGCAGAGCATCGACCTGACCCGGCGCGAGTTCGAGTTGATCGAGCTGCTCGCCGCCGCCGACGGCCGGGTGCTTGAGCGCGAGGAGATCTACTCGCGGCTGTGGGGCTACACGATGGTCCGTGGTGACCGCTCGGTGGACGTGTTCGTGCGCAAGCTCAGGCAGAAGCTCGAGAAGGCCTCGCCGTCCTGGCGCTACATCCACACGCACTTCGGCATCGGGTATCGCTTCGCCGCCGAATCGCTCGAGGTCGTCGACCCGAGCGCCGTGCCCTCCTCAGTTCCGGCCGGCTGGACGGCCGGCGATCAGGGCGATCTCGCGGGGTCGCAGGAGAGCCACGAGCTCGCCGGCGGCGCCCTCTAGGCGCAGCACCGCGACTCCGCCCTTCTTCAGATCGACCCTGCCGCCCGCGAGCCCGGCGACGAGGCTCGAGAGGTCGGGCTCGTGCCCGACCAGCAGGAGTCGCTTCTCGCCGGGTACCGCCGCCAGCGCGTCGAGCGCCTGCGCGGCGTCGAAGCCCCCCGCCAGCGGAGGGTGGACACCCAGGCGCCCGCGCTGTTCCGCAGTCCACGCCTCGGCCGCCAGCTCGGCGGTCTGGCGAGCACGCACCTTGGGGCTGAAGAGGACCGCGTCAAAGTTGTCGCCGAGCCGCAGGAGGGCGACCCCGGCGGCGCGGGCCTGGGCCTCTCCGCGCTCGGTCAGGCGACGCTCCGCATCCGCGCGCGTTCCGTGCGCCTCGGCCTCGGCGTGACGTAATAGCCAGAGCTGACGGGCCATTCCTCTCTCAGGCACCCTACCGTGTGGAGACGCGATCGAGTCCGGCGGGCGCTCCCGGGCGCCGCGCAGGGTGTAGCTTGAAGGGCTGTGGACGGCAACCGTACGCACAGCCCAGAGTCACGTCCGGCGCACGCGGCGGCCTCCGACGCCGGGACCGAGGACCCCTCCCTTTACTTCAACCGCGAGCTCTCCTGGCTTGACTTCAACGACCGCGTGCTGCAGCTGGCCGAGGACGAGCAGGTGCCGCTGCTGGAGCGCGTGAAGTTCTGCGCCATCTACACGACCAACCTCGACGAGTTCTACATGGTCAGGGTCGCCGGCCTGCGCGATCAGATCGACGCCGGCGTGGAGACGCCCAGCCAGGACGGCCTGACTCCCTCGGAGGCGATCGCGGGGATCCGCGAGCGGGTGCTCGAACAGGGCCGCCGCCTGACCAGCTGCTTCGAAGACCGCCTGCGCCCGGCGCTGGCCGAGCGCGACATCAGGATCGTCGGGGTGGCAGAGCTCGACGAGGACAGGCGCGCCGATCTGGCCCGGCACTTCCAGAAAGCGATCTTTCCGGCGCTGACCCCTCTGGCGGTGGCGCCCGGCCGCCCGTTTCCCTACATCTCCAACCTATCGCTCAGCCTGGCCGTGCTCGTGCGCGACCCGATCACCGACCAGACTGTGTTCGCCCGCGTGAAGGTGCCGACCGAGATCCTGCCGCGGTTCGTGACGCTCAGGCAGCCCGCGCCCGAGCCGGCCCTGCTGGTGCCGCTGGAGGATGTGATCGCCCACCATCTCGATGCCCTGTTCCCGGGGATGGAGATCGTCGACTACGACGTCTTCCGCGTTACCCGCGACGCTGACCTCGAGGTCTCCGACGACGCCGCCGATCTGCTCCAGGCGGTCGAGGACGAGCTGCGCCGGCGGCGCTTCGGCGAGGTCGTGCGCGTCGAGGTGGGCGCGCACTGCGCCGAGGCCCTGCGCGAGGCCCTGGCTGGGCTGCTCGGCGTCGAGGAGGAGGAGGTGTATCCGGTCGACGGGCTGCTCGACATGGGCGCCCTGTGGCAGATCGTAAAGCTCCCGGGACACGCCGAGCTGCGCGAAGAGCCGATCGTCGGCATCACCCACCCGCAGCTGATCCGGCGCGAGGGCGACCGCCCGGACGTCCTCGGCGCGATGCGCGAAGGTGACGTGCTCGTGCACCACCCCTACGTCTCGTTCGCCACCTCGGTCGAGCGCTTCGTCGAGCAGGCCGTGGCCGATCCGAACGTGCTGGCGATCAAGCAGACCGTGTACCGCACGAGCGACGACTCGCCGCTGGTCCCGGCCCTGATCGACGCCACCGAGCGGGGCAAGCAGGCGGTCGCGCTCGTCGAGCTCCAGGCACGCTTCGACGAGCGCATGAACATCCACTGGGCGAAGGCGATGGAGGAGGCCGGCGTGCATGTCGTTTACGGCCAGCCCGCTCTGAAGACCCACGCCAAGTGTGTGCTCGTGGTCCGCCGCGAGGGTGAGGGGGTGCGCAACTACGTGCACATCGGAACGGGCAACTACCATTCGGCGACCGCGCGGCTGTACACGGACTTCGGCCTGTTCACCACCGACGAGCAGATCGGCGCCGACGTCGCCGACATGTTCAACTACCTCACGGGCTACGGGCGCCCGCTGCACTACCGCAAGGTGCTGATCGCACCGAACCACCTGCGTGACGGCATCCTCGCGCAGATCGAGCAGACGATCGCCGCGCATTCGCAGGAGCAGCCGGCGCGGATCCTGATGAAGATGAACTCGCTCGTGGACGGCCGCTGCATCCGCGCCCTGTACGCGGCATCGGCTGCCGGCGTGCGTGTCGATCTGAACGTGCGCGGCATCTGCTGCCTGCGTCCCGGTCTGCCGGGGATATCGGAGAACATCCGGGTCGTCTCGATCGTCGGCAGGTTGCTGGAGCACTCGCGCGTGTACGCGTTCGAGCGCAACGGCGAGCACACGGTCTACACCGCCTCGGCCGACCTGATGCCGCGCAACCTCGACCATCGCGTGGAGCTCGCGGTCCCGATCCAGGCGGCAGAGCTCCGGGCGGAGCTGCTCGACACGCTCGATCGGGCGTTTGCCGACAACCAGAGCTCCTGGGATCTGGAGTCAACCGGAGAGTGGCGGCGCCGCTCGCCGGGACCGGGAGAGCGGCCCCGCAGCCTGCAGGTCGAGCTGGCCGAGCTGTACGCCGCCCGCGCGACCGCCGAGCGCCCGTCAGAGGAGCGCGAGCTCGGCGCGGCGCCCGCGTTGCAGATCGGTCACTGAGCCGCCGCCGCAGGCAGCGCGTCGAGCACCGCCTTGAGCTCGTCCACCGACTGGTAGTCGAGCCCGAGCAGGTGGTCGTGGCGATGACGCACGATGCCCTCCTCGTCGATCACGATCACCGCCCGCTTGACGCCAAGCCTGGGCGAGAACGCGTCGTAGCTGCGCGCGACCTGCTTGTCGACGTCCGCGAGCAGCGGCACGTTCAGGGAGTGCTTGGCAGCGAAGGCCTCGTGACTCTCGAGGTCCTGTGAGGAGATGCCCACGACGGTCGCGTGCAGGTCGGCGAAGTCGTTCGCGCGGTCGCGGTATGAGCAGAACTGTTTCGTGCAGACCATCGTGTTGTCGCCCGGATAGAACAGGAGCACCACCCGCTCGCCACGGTGCTCGGAGAGGCGGAAGCTGCCGTCGGTACCGGCAAGCTCGAAGTCCGGCGCCGCTTCGCCCACCTGAGGGTTCTTCGCCATCTGGGCTGTCACCTCCTGATCGTGTGAACGGGACCGCAGGCGGAGGCCCGCGAGAGCGACCGGCCCGGCGCCCGCGAGGGAGCATAACGATCCCGGAGTCCCGCTCCGGGGAGGCCGGAGATGCGCTAGAACAGCCCGATGAGCGCACGTCCGCTTCCTCGTCTGGCGCTGCTCGCCTGCGGCTGCGCGCTGGCCGCGTCGTGCGGCAGCGGCGCGGGGGCCGATGTCTCCACGCCCGTGGCCTCCCCAACGGCGATCGCCTCGCCGTCGGGCACGCCGGCGGGGATGCTGCTGAACTGGCCGGAGTTCGGCCTGGACCCCCAGCGAAGCGACGTCAGCGAACTCGCCACGGGGATCACCGCCGCGAACGTGGGCCATCTGCACCACATCACGATCGCGCTCCCGGGCACGGTCGACTCATCGCCGATCTACCTCCACGACGTGCTCGTCGGCGGAGCCGTGCGAAACGCGATCATCGTCACCACCAGCTACGGCAAGACGCTGGCGATCGACGCCGACAGCGGGCGAATCATCTGGACCTTCACACCGCCCGGCTACCGCAGCTGGGCCGGCGGCTCGCAGATCACGAACGCCAGCCCGCTGGCCGACCCCGGCGGCCGGTTCGTGTACGCCGCCTCGCCGAACGGGCTGATCCACAAGCTCGCCGTGAGCGACGGCAGCGAGGACCGGGCGGGCGCCTGGCCGGTCAGGGTCACGCGCGACCCCACGCACGAGAAGCTCGGAGCGGCGCTCAACCTCGACGGTGGCGCGCTGCTCGTCGCGACCAGCGGCTACCTGGGCGACATCCCCCCATACCAGGGCCACCTGGTGGCGATCGACCGAGCCAGCGGCCACATCGAGGCGCTGTTCAACACCCTCTGCGCCAACAGGCGGGAACTGCTCCAGCCGAGCAGCTGCCCGGCGAGCGACTCGGCGATCCTCTCGCGCGGGGGGCCCGTGGTGGAGCCCGGAGGCCGACGCATCCTGATCGACACGGGCAACGGCCCCTGGAACGGCACGAGCGACTTCGGCGACAGCGTGCTCGAGCTCCGCTTCCCGGGCCTCTCCCTGCGCCAGTCCTTCACGCCGGTCAACCAGGCGGAGCTCAACACGAGCGACACCGACCTGGGCTCGAGCGCGCCCGCGCTGCTCGGCCACGATCGCATCGTGCTGGCGGGCAAGGACGGGATCATGCGCGTGCTCGACCTCTCGCGCCTGGACGGCCATCCGCCGGCGAGCGCCCAGGCGCGCCGTCATCCTCTGGGCGGCGAAGTCCAGCTCCTGTCGATTCCGGGCGGCGGCCAGCTGTTCACGGCGCCGGCCGTGTGGTCCCACGACGGCCACACGACCGTGTTCGTGGCCGACGCGAACGGCACAGCCGCATTCGTGCTGGCGCGCGGATCGCTCTACCGCGTGTGGGAGAACTCGACCGCCGGCACGAGCCCGGTGCTCGCCGGCGGGCTGCTGTACGTGTATGAACCGTCCGGCGGCGGGATCCGCGTCTACCGCCCGGGCTCACCGCGGCCGATCGCCGACCTCGGCGGCTCACCCGGGCACTGGAACAGCCCGATCGTCGCGGACGGGCACGTGGTGGAGCCCGAGGGCGACGCCAACGAACACTCGTTGAGCGGCTCGCTCGAGGTGTTCTCGGCCGGCTGAGCGCGCCCGCCGAGAGAGCTCGCCGACGGGCCGCTCCGCACACCGGTGCCCGCCGACACGCTAGCCTCGACGCCATGGGACCCTCGATGGCGGGTCAGCTGCTCATCGCCTCGCCGGCCCTCGGCGACCCGAACTTCGCGCGCACCGTGGTGCTGGTCGGGGTGCACAACGCCGACGGGGCGATGGGGGTCGTGCTGAACCGCCCCTCGAGCGTGACGGTGGGCGACGCCGTCCCCCAGCTGCGCAGCGCGGTCGAGGAGCTCGAGCCGGTGTACGTGGGCGGCCCCGTGCAGCCGAGCTCGGTCGTCTGCGTGGCGGAGTTCGTGGAGCCCTCTGCCGCCGAGCTGCTCATTCTTGGCCGGATCGGCTTTCCTGCGCCGGACACCGACGCCGAGGCGCTGACGGAGGCAACCCTGCGCCGGCGGGTGTTCGCCGGCTACGCCGGGTGGGGCGAGGGCCAGCTCGACGCGGAGCTCTCTAGCGGTGACTGGATCACCGCCCCGGCGACGCCCGAGGACGTCTTCACCGAGCTCTCGGAGCAGCTCTGGACCGCGGCGCTCGAGCGCAAGGGCGGCAGCTACGCGCTGCTCGCGCGCATGCCCGACGATCCGAGCCTGAACTGAGTTCCGCCGGCGGGACGGGGCGCCCCGGTCAGGCCGGGCTGGGTGTCTGCAACGCGCTCTGCAGTATGCCCGGGAGCGCTCCGCTGTCGCGCAGGCCGCGAACCAGGCTGTGACCACCGCGACCGAAGCGATACAGCACCAGACCATCGAGCCCGCTGAGCCGCTCCGCGTGTTGGCGATCGGTCGAGACGGTGTCATCGACGAACACGCGATAGCGCGTGTCGGCACGTCTCGCCGGAGGCAGCGCGACGCGCAGATCGACCCAGTTCGGATCGAGCGCGCCATGGGCGACGAGTGGCTTGAGGTGATCGTCCCAGCGGTGATCGCCCATGCGGGCGAGCACGTCGAGGTCGAGGATCGTCTGGGGTGAGAAGCAGAGCACGACATCGGCCCCGAGCAGCGAGCCGAAGACGAGCGCTGCGTAGCCCCCGGCGGAGCCGCCCGCGACGACGAGCCGCTCGACATCCTCCTCGGCGATCATTCTGCCGAGTGAGTCGGCGACGGCCATCAGGGTGTCTCCATACCCTGGCATGCCGCGGTGGTACCACGACTGGTGGAGATCGCGCACGAACAGCCTTTTCACCGGAATATCGCCGGTGAGCGACAGGAACTCGAATGGCGGGATGCCGATTTGAAGATTCATGCCGCCGAAGGCGATCAAGAGCGTCCTCGAGTCGCTCTGCGTGTCGAGGCTGACCGAGACGTTCTCCTCGTTGACCGGCCCCGGGTTCCAGAGCCTAGCGCGGCGTTCGCGCCGACGCCGAAGGAACCGCATGTGTCTGCTGAGCGTGCTCACCGCAGGATCGACCCCAGTATAGTCCGGCCGGCGCGGCACAACGACGGACGGCGGCGGTCCGCTCGGGCGCCGCATCTCGCCTCGCCGAGTGCGATTTCAGATGAATACCCGGATCGGGACAACCTGTTAATGCTCCACGTAGCCACAGTGCACTATCGCTCTCCCCGGTGGATAGAGATCCAGAACAGGCATCTCCGTGAGCACATCGCCGTTCCCTATATGACGTGGGCGTCACTCGAGCAAATCGATGCCTCCAACGCGGTTCACTTCGACCGGGTGATTGACAGCCGCGGACGCCACTCCGACAAGCTCAACCACCTGGCGATCGAGATATCGCACGAGGCCGACGAGGAGGACGTGATCATGTTCCTCGACGGTGATGCGTTCCCGATCGCCGACCCGATGCCGCTGATCACGACGGGCCTCCGGACCGCCGCCCTGGTCGCAGTTCGAAGGGCCGAGAACGTCAACGACCTGCAGCCGCATCCCTGTTTCTGCGTCACGACGGTCGCCACCTGGCGGCGCATTCCCGGCGACTGGTCGGCCGGCTACAGCTGGCCCAACGCGGCCGGGCAACTCGTCAGCGATGTCGGAGGGAATCTCCTCAGGCAACTCGAGTTGACGGAAACGCCATGGGTGGAAGTGCTGCGGTCCAATCGCCGAAACCCCGACCCGCTCTTCTTCGCCGTATACGGTGACGTGATCTATCACCACGGCGCCGGGTTCCGCTCGAACGAGCGGAGCAGGGCGCACCGCGGCGTCGCGCCCGAACGCTTCCCCCTTCCCGGAATCCCCGTCGTGCGCGAGGCGATGCGCCGGGTCAACCGACAGAGAGAGCGCCGCTGGGAACGCGGCCAGGCTCAGTATGCCGAGCAGCTCATCGAGCGGATCGAGCGCGGAGACCCGGACTGGCTGAGCGACCTCATCTGATCCATCTACGGCGCCGGGGCTGTCCCCGGCGCGCTCTCGGCCACCAGGACACGGCGCAGCACCCCCGCCAGCTCGCCTGTTTCACGCATCTCCAGGGCGACGCTGTGCGCGCCGCCCTCGCGCGGGTGCAGCGCGACTCCGTCCAGGCCGCTGAGACGCTCGGCGTGCAGGCGATCTACGCGCAGCGCCTCGTCGTAGAAGACCTCGTACGTCGTGCCGGCTCTGCGCGCCTGTGGCAGGGCCCCGCGCAGATCCGTCCAGCGGGAGTCGAGCTCGCCGGCACGCACGAGCGCCAGCAGCTGATCGTCCCAGCGATGGTCGTCCATCTCGGCCAGCGCATCGAGCTCCAGGGTGCTCTGCGGAGCGAAGCACAGAGCGGCGTCGGCGCCGAGCAGCGTGCCGAACACCAGAGCCGCATAGCCGCCGGCCGAGTTGCCGGCGACCACCAGCCGCTCGACGTCCTGCCCGGCGATCAACTCGCCGAGGGATGCGGCGGCGGTCTCCAGCGTGGAGCCGTGCCCGGGAATGCCGCGGTGATACCAGGCCTGGTGCAGGTCGCGGACGAACAGGCGTTTGACGGGTATCTCGCCCGTGGCCTTGAAGAACTCGAACGGCGGCATCCCGAGCTGGCCGGCCATTCCGCCGAAGGCGACCAGCAGCGTCGGCGAGTCATGGCCAAGATCGAGGCTCAGGGGAGCGTGCGGATCCTCGAGCGTCTGGCGGAAGCCGTGGCGGAAGGGCAGTACGAGAGAGCGCGCGGCGCGCCTGAGCGGGCTCATGCTCGCCCATCCGCTCCTGCGATACCAGCGTCGCGCGTCGTCGAGATCATGGTGGCTCCCCAGCGGGACGATCGGCCGATCCCCCATCCCGGGGTCGGCGAGCCTATCAACCGAGACAGCGACCGGCGCCGGCGAATCGCATACTAAGCTTGCACGATACGTCCGTAGCCGCGCGTCCTGTCCCGGCCGTGTCCCGCCGATCCCCCTGGAGTTCGCAATGCTGAAGCTCGCCCGCTGGTCGACGACCCATCGCAAGTACGTCGTGCTGGGCTGGGTGGTGCTGCTGATCGCGGTGAACGTGGTCGCCCAGCAGGCGGGCACGAGCTACTCCAACAACTTCACGCTCCCGAACTCCGACGCGCAGCGAGCGTCCGACCTGCTCCAGCGGAGCTTCCCCCAGCAGGCGGGGGACCGCGACACGATCGTCTTCAAGGTCAGCTCCGGCTCGGTGCTCGATCCGGCCGTGCGCGCCCGCATGAACGCGATGTTCGCGCAGGTCGCACGGCTGCCTCACGTCACAAGCGTGATCAGCCCGTACTCGGGCGCCGGGGCGGGCCGGACGGTGTCCGCCGACGGGAAGATCGCCTTCGCCACGGTGGTGTTCGACGAGAAAGCCAACCTGCTGCCGAAGAGCGCCCCCGAACGCGTCGTCAACGTCGCGCGCGCGGCCGCGCGACCGGGGCTCGAGGTCGAGCTCGGAGGGCAGGCGATCGAGGCCACCGAGCAGGCCGGATTCGGGCTCTCCACTGCGGTGGGGCTGGCGGCTGCGATCGTGGTGCTGCTGCTGACGTTCGGCTCCCTGATCGCGATGGGTCTGCCGATCGCGACGGCGCTGGCGGGCCTCGGCACGGGACTCGGCCTGATCGCTCTCTTCACCCACGTCGTCGACACGCCGAACTTCTCCTCCGAGCTCGCCGCGATGATCGGGCTCGGCGTCGGCATCGACTATGCGCTGTTCATCCTGACCCGCTTCCGGGAGGCCTACGCGACTCCCGGGCCGACCTTCGAGAACGTGCACGAGTCGGTTGTGATGGCGATCGACACGGCGGGGCGCGCGGTGCTGTTCGCCGGCTGCACGGTGGTGATCGCGCTGCTCGGGATGATGCTGCTGGGCGTGGACTTCCTCTACGGGGTGGCCATCTCGGCTTCGATCGGGGTGCTGATGGTGATGCTCGGCTCGCTGACCCTGCTGCCGGCGCTGCTGAGCATTGCGGGAGCCCGCGTGGCGCGGCCGGGACGCCGCTCACGACGTCGTCGGGCCCAGGCGAGCCCCGGCGGGAACGGGCATGCTCCTGCGGGCGCGGGCGCAACGTGGCTGGCGTGGAGCGCGTTCGTCCAGCGCCGCCCGAAGACGATCGCGACGGTGGCCACCCTCGTGATGTTGCTGATCGCCGCGCCGGCCGTCGCGCTGCGGCTCGGATCGAGCGACGCGTCGAACGATCCCGCCAGCCAGACCACCAACCGCGCCTACAAGCTGCTGGCCGAGGGCTTCGGGGAAGGCTTCAACGGACCGCTGCTGGTCGTCGCCAAGGTGCCGAATCCGATCAGGGAAGCCGCTGAGGGCGGCGTGCTGAAGACCACGGTCTCGAGCGCCGGCGCGGGACCGGTGCAGCAGCTGCGCAGCGCGATCGCGGCAACCCCCGGGGTCGTGTCCGTGGCCCCGCCGCGGATCAGCCCGTCGGGCGACGTGGCGACGCTCACGGTCTATCCGCACTCCTCCCCGCAGGCATATGCGACCAGCCAGCTCGTCTCGCATCTGCGCAGCGAGGTGATCCCGCCGGTGGCGGCGCGTACGGGGATGAGCGTGTACGTCGGCGGGGTGACGGCCGGTTCGGTCGACTTCGCGAACACCCTGGGACAGAAGCTGCCGCTGTTCATCGGCGTCGTCGTGCTGCTCTCGGCGCTGCTGCTGCTGATCGTGTTCCGCTCGCTGGTGATCCCGCTGCAGGCCGCCGCCATGAACCTGCTCAGCATCGGCGCCTCGCTCGGGGTGATCGTCATGATCTTCCAGTGGGGCTGGCTGGGAGGGTTGATGGGCGTGCAGCGCGGTCCGATCGAGTCGTTCATCCCCGTGATGCTGTTCGCGATCGTGTTCGGACTGTCCATGGACTACGAGGTATTCCTCATCTCGCGCATCCACGAACGCTGGCGGCACACGCACGACAACTCGCGGGCGGTGGCCGAAGGGCTGGCGCTGACCGGACGCGTGATCACGGCGGCGGCAGCGATCATGGTTTGCGTGTTCCTCTCGTTCATGCTCGGCGAAGACCGCATCATCAAGGAGTTCGGCCTGAGTCTCGCGAGCGCGGTGTTTCTCGACGCCGTGGTCGTGCGCTGCCTGCTGCTTCCCGCCGTGCTGCATCTCGTCGGCCCCGTCACCTGGTGGATGCCCGCGTGGCTCTCGCGCCGGCTGCCGCGCATCAACGTCGAGGGCACCACGCTGCGCGAAGGCGGGCGGGCGAGCGAGGAATCTCCGCCCCTCGGAGGCGCTCCCCGCGCGCGCCCGGACGTCGCGACGGAGGGGGCGGAGGGCTGAGCACATCCCCGCGGAGGGTGGCGCTCGCGCTCCTGCTCTGCGCGGCGTCGCTCGGGGCCTGCACCGCCGAGGCAGGCGCGAGCCCCGGTCGGGGGCGGCCCTCCGTGCTGGTGGTGCTGCTGCCAGCCGCGGAGAGACAGCTCGCCGGTGTCAGCGGCCTGTCGCTCGGCATCATGTCGGCTACGCAGGGGGAATACTCGAGCGCCCAGTTCCTGCTCGACGTCACACAGGGCGCACGAGTGGCGAGCTCCGCCTACTCCGGCCCGCGACCCGGACCGCTGGCGCTGGTGCCGGTCGGGCCGGGCGGGCTCGTGGCCGGCTGGGCGGCAGCGGTCAGACGCGCCCGCGCGGCTCCGGCCCAGCTGATACCGGGACTGCTCGCCGCCTCGGCGGGCGGCGCCGGCTACGCGGGCATACAGGGCCAGGCGGACATCGACGCTGTGCTCGCCGCCGACACGGCCGGGCGCATCGCCGCCGTCTCGCTGGGGAGCGGCGCCTCGCTGCTGACGCGCATCGCCCGTCTGCAGCGCCGCGAGCCGCTGGTGGTCGCCGACCTTCCCGACGGCGAGGACGGGGGCCGCGACCTGGCCACGCTCGCCCGCAGGCGCCCGCCCACCGAGCTGCTGGTGGTCCTCCAGCGGGTCCCGGACGCGTCCGGAGGCGAACTGCTGTGGAGCGCAGCGGCTGGGCTGCCGGGCGGCGGCGGTATGGAGCTGAGCTCCGCGACGACCAACCAGCGCGGTCTGATCGCCGCGGTGGACCTCGCGCCGACGATCCTCGGGCACCTCCACGACGGGCCTCTACCGGCCGCGATCCTCGGCAGGACGATCGTCACCGACGGCCGCCTGGGGTCCGACGGGCTGCGATCCCTGATGGCGCGCCTGCGAGTGATCGACGGCAGGCGCCTGCCGGCACTCGCGTTCCTGCTCGGCGCGTGGGCACTGCTCGTGCTCGCGTGCTCGCCCTGGGTGCCCAGGCGCGCCTGGGCTCTGCGGGTCGGCGCGCTGGGAGTCCTGTGGGCTCCGGTCGCGACGCTGCTCACGGCGGCGATCGAGCCGGCGGCCGTCGCCGAGTATGCGATCGTCGTGGCCGCCTGCCTCTCGCTCGGCGCGCTCACAGATCGCCTGGTGCGATGGCCCCGCGCCGTCATCGCCCCCGCCGCGGCCGCCGTCGCGGGGCTCACGCTCGACGCACTCGCGGGCACCCAGCTGCTGATGCGCTCGCTGCTCGGCCCCGACCCGATCGGCGGAGCGCGCTTCTACGGCATCGGCAACGAGCTCAAGCCGGCGCTGGCGGTGCTGGTGCTCGGGGGAGTCGCGGCCGCGCTCTACCCGTCGGCGCGCGGCCGGCGTCCCGCGATCGTCGTGGCCGGGTGCGGGGCGGTGCTGGCGGCGGTCGAGGGCTCGGCGCGGATCGGCGCCGGCGTGGGCGGCGTGATCCTGGTGAGCGCGAGCTTCGCCGTGGCCAGCGTGATGATGCTGCCGGGGGCCGTTTCGAGGCGACGCGCCCTGATCGTGCTCGCCAGCCCCGTGCTCGGGCTGATGGCGCTGGCCGCGCTGGATCTCGCGACGGCCCGCGGGAGCGGCCACTTCAGCGGGAGCGTGCTGCACGCCCGCTCCGCGAGCGAGGTGCGTGATCTGATCGTTCGCCGCTACCGCGCGGCATGGGACGCGTCGCGGGGCCTCCCGATGGCTCTTGCGGCGGCGGCGGCGCTGCTGGGCGCGGGCGTCGGGCTGTGGCGCAGTGGTGAGGTGCTCGGCCCGGTGGAAGGCGACCCGGGCTGGTCCGCGGCGTTCGCGGGCGCCCTGACGGCGGGCGTGGTGGGCACCCTGGTGGAGGATTCGGGGTCGCTGCTGTTCATCGGAGCCATGCTCACCCTGGCGTGCGTCGCGATCTACCTCCACGCCCGGCCGGCCGCGCCGCGGCCGGCCACGGCCGTGATTGACGTCCCCCCGAGCGCGGTCGTGCTCGTGGAGCGCTAGCGTCGCCACCCCGGCACCGGGTACCGTGCACAGCCCTCCGGGGCGACACCCCTCGGCGTGCCGCCCCGGACGGATCAGGGAGGCGCAGCGGGCAGCCCGAGTGCCCTGCGCAGCGCCTCCGGCTCGAGCCCCTCCACCCGGAGCACCTTCACGCGTGCGCGCGAGCCCCGCACGATGGTCACGCTGCGGACGCCGATCCGCGCGCGCTTGGCGATCAGGCGGCGGAGTGCCTCGTTGGCCCGCTCGTCGATCGGCGGGGACGTGACGCCCACAAGGACCGCGCCGTCGCGCTCCCCGCGGATCTCGTTCGCCCGCGCCCGCGGCTGCAGCCGCACCATGATCTCGCAGCCGGCCGCCGGCCCGATGGGACCGGCGCGGTCCCGCGCTCCTATTCGGCCAGGCGTTTGCGCCGCCGATCGTAGAGCAGCACGCCACCTACGACGATCACAATGACGATCAGGATGCCGCCCGCTATGTAGCGCAGTTTGTGGTGCACCGGGGCTTTCTTCGCTTCCGCCTCGGCGGCAGCCGGCTTGAGCACCGCAACGGGTATCCCCTTGGCCGTCAGCGCAGCGTTCAACGTCGGCTCATCGTGCGCCGGATAATGCACGAGCACGTGTGTACCGTTCTTGAGCGTCAGGTGCAGCGAGCGAACCCTCTTGTTGAAGGTCGCCGACTGGATCTGTCCACTGGCCAGCTGCTGTTCGTAGGCCGGCATGCTCTCGTGGGTGTAGGTGATGGTCGTTTCTGCGAGGGCTGCGGCCGGCGCCAGGCAGGCCGCGCCGATGCAGGCGAGGCACGCCAGAACGGCGATCCTGGTGCTGTTGGGTGCTCTGGTCGGTTTGATCATCCGCGGTACCTTAGCGTCATCGCAGCGGAGGGGGCGGAGCATCGACTCGCCTGCTCCGGCGCCGGTCGGCGTCTCAGACGCGAGCGGTATCCCGGCGGTAGGCGCGCGCGGCGAGCATCGTGAGGATCACCGTCCAGCCGGCGATCACCAGCCAGCCCATGGCGGGCCACGCGCGCCCACCGAGCGCAACGTGGCTGGCCTGCACGAGCCAGTAGGAAGGCAGGTACTGGGCTATGTCGTGCACGAAGCCGCTCGAGCTGATCGGAAACCACGTGCCGCCGAGCAGCGCGAGCAGCGCGATGCCGCCGCCCATCGCGGGGCCGATCGAGTCCGGCGTGAGCAGGTGGCCGAGCAGGATCCCGAGCGCGGCGAACGGGATCAGGCCGAGGAGGATCAGGCCGGTCATCCGCAACCAGTCGCCGGCAGGCAGGCTGACTCCCAGCGATGCCCCCGCCAGGTAGAGCGCGATCAGGCTCAGCCCGGCCATCATGTAGCCCGTGAGCACCTTCGCGAAGAAGTAGGGACGCGACCCCAGCGGGCTGATGCGCAGCTGCCTGTTCCAGCCGACCGCCCGCTCGGAGGCGATCCGCGCACCCGCGGAGAGCATCGCGCTCATCGTCCCGAACGAGGCCAGCCCGACCATGTAGTAGAGCGGCGCGGGGATGCCCGTGCCGGCGAAGTTGCTGACGTGGCGATTCGGCCCGGCGATCACGAAGTAGAGGACCAGCGGAAAGGCGAGCGCGAGGAAGAAGAAGCGTCTGTTGCGAAGGGTGCGCAGCAGCTCATACCGCGTGTAGGGAACCGAGATCACGGCTCCCCCGCAGACACGCGATCGGCAGCGTCGGGCGGCCGGTCCTCACCGGTGAGCTCGAGAAACGCCTGCTCCAGGCCCGCGGCGGCGATCTCGATGTCGTGCGCCTGAGGCGCGAGGGCGAGCAGATCGCGGATCGCGATGTCGGAGTCCTGGCAGGTGAGAACCACCGCTTCGCCACGCCGCTCGGCCCGGCTGACCCCCCTCAACCCCGCCAGCGCGTCGAGGTCCGCGCCTGGAAGCGTGGCGCGGATCGTGCGCGTGCCAACCCTGGCCCTGATCTCGGTGGGTGGCCCATCGGCGACGATCCGCCCGTGGGCCATGAGCACGGCCCGGTCGGCGTATGCGTCGGCCTCCTCGAGGTAGTGGGTCGCAAACACGATCGTGCGCCCGCCCGCGGCGAACTCGCGCATCGTCGTCCAGAACGCACGGCGGCCCTCGACGTCCATCGCGACGGTGGGCTCGTCGAGCACCAGCAGCTCGGGGTCGCTGACGAGGGCCACGGCGAAGCGCACCTGTTGGGTCTGCCCGCCGGACAGCCGGTGCGTGCGCTGCTCGGCGATGTCGCCGATGCCGGTCAGCCGCAGCGTCTCATCGACCCCGAGCGGCGCCGGATAGAGGCTGGCCATCATGCTCACGAGCTCCCGCACCGAGAGGTCCCTGATCAGGGCACCGGTCTGGAGCATCGCGCCGACGGCGCCTGCCGACACGGCCTCCTGCGGCGAGCGTCCGAACACGGAGACCGCGCCTTCGTCGGGTGCCAGCAGCCCCAGCAGCATGTCGATCGTGGTCGACTTCCCGGCGCCGTTGGGTCCGAGCAGCGCGACCGTCTGGCCCTGCTCGATGTCAACGTCGATGCCGCGCACGGCGCGCACGGGGCCCGCGGGGCTGCGGAAGCTCTTCACCAGCCCGCTCATCCGTATCCGAGCCGGCTCGTCGGCGCCCGGCGCTGCGGCTGCGGTGGCTGCGCCGTAGCTCACGCGGATTGCCGCCCGCGGCCTCTCACTTGCGCGCGTTGCGGACGGCCTTGAGGCGCTCGACCTTGGGCAGGACGACCTTGCGCATGCGCACCGACGCCGGCGTGACCTCGACCGCCTCGTCCTCGCGGACGAACTCCAGCGCCTCGTCGAGCGTGAGCCTGCGGTGGGCGTCCAGCCGCACGAGCACGTCCGAGGTGGACGAGCGCATGTTCGTGAGGTGCTTCTCCTTGACGGGGTTGACGTCGAGGTCCTCTGCGCGGGCGTTCTCGCCGATGATCATCCCCTCGTATACCTCCTCGCCCGGGCCGACAAACAGCGAGCCCCGCTCCTGGAGCGTGAACAGCGAGAACGTCACCGTCTCACCCTTGCGATCGGCGACCAGCACCCCGCTGGCGCGTGTGAGGATCTCGCCGGCCCACGGCTCCCAGCGGTCGAACACGTGGTGCATGATCCCCGTCCCGCGCGTCTCGGTCAGGAACTCCGTGCGGAACCCGATCAGGCCCCGCGCCGGCACCAGGTAGTCCATCCGCACCCAGCCGGTGCCGTGGTTGATCATGTGCTCCATGCGACCCTTGCGCGCGGCCAGGAGCTGCGTGACGGTGCCGACATGCTCCTCTGGCACGTCGACGGAGAGGCGCTCCACGGGCTCGTGGCGCCTGCCGTCGATCTCGCGCTCGACGACGTGGGGCTGGCCGACGGTCAGCTCGAAGCCCTCCCTGCGCATCATCTCCACGAGCACGGCGAGCTGCAGCTCCCCGCGGCCCTGTACCTCGTAGGTGTCCGGCCGCGCCGTCTCGCGCACCCGCAGCGAGACGTTGCCGACGAGCTCCTGGTCGAGGCGGGCCTTGATCTGCCTGGCCGTGATCTTGTCGCCGTCTTTGCCGGCCAGCGGCGAGCTGTTGACACCGAGCGTGATCGACATCGCCGGCTCGTCGACCGTGATCACCGGCAGCGGGCGCGGATCGTCCGGGTCGGCGAGCGTCTCGCCGATCGTCACCTCGGGGATGCCCGCCACGGCGATGATCTCCCCCGGGCCGGCCTCGGGCGCGTCGACGCGCTCGAGCGCCTCGGTCACGTAGAGCTCTGCGACCTGGACGCGCCTTATCGAGCCGTCGGCCCGGCACCAGGCGACCTGCTGGCCCTTGCGGATACTGCCGTTGCGCACGCGGCAGATCGCCAGCCGCCCGACGTAGGGCGAGGCATCGAGGTTCGTCACCAGCGCCTGCAGCGGGTGGCCGGGCTCGTAGATGGGCGCGGGGATACGCTGCAGCAGTAGATCGAGCAGCGGCGCGAGCGTGGTTCCCTGCAGCGGCTCTCCCGGCTCGTAGTGCAGCGAGGCGATCCCTGCCTTCGCGTTGCAGTAGACGATCGGGAAATCGATCTGATGCTCGTCGGCGTCCAGGTCGAGGAACAGCTCATAGACCTCGTCCACCACCTCCGCGACCCTGGCGTCCTGCCTGTCGACCTTGTTCACCACGAGAATCACGGGCAGCTTGGACTCGAGCGCCTTGCGCAGCACGAAGCGGGTCTGCGGCAGCGGGCCCTCGGAGGCATCGACGAGCAGCAGCACCCCGTCGACCATCGTCAGGCCGCGCTCCACCTCGCCGCCGAAGTCGGCGTGGCCCGGCGTATCGATGATGTTGAGCTTGACGCCCTCGTAGCGCAGCGAGGTGTTCTTGGCGAGGATCGTGATCCCCTTCTCCCGCTCGAGATCCATCGAGTCCAGCACCCTCGTCGCCACCTCCTGGCCCACGCGGAAGGCGCCCGACTGCCACAGCATCGCGTCGACCAGGGTGGTCTTCCCATGGTCGACGTGCGCGACGATCGCGACGTTGCGTATGTCCTCTCTCGGTGTCGGCACAGCCCGACTAGGCTAGCGGCGCACACGCGCGGCCCTGATCCCGGCGCGCAGACCGAAGCGTGCGAGCGCGGCCGGATAGCGCTCTGCGGCGGCGATCGTCTGCTCGAGCGCCTCGGCGAAGCGGCGGATCTCGGACTCCTCGACGGTGAGCGCCGGGAGCGCCTTGATCACGTTCATGTGATGGCCGGCGACCTGGCAGAAGATGTGGTGATCGTGGAACAGCGGCACCGTCACGAGCTGCGCGAACAGGCCCGGCTGGCGGCGCTCGACCCGTTGCCACAACCTGTTCGCTGCAGCGCCCGAGGGCGGCCCGAACTCGATCGCCCACATCAGGCCGAGGCCGCGGACGTCCCTGACGACCTCGAAGCGGTCCACCAACGGCGCCGTCAGCTCGAGCAGCAGCTCCCCCATCCGCCGCGAGCGCGCAACCAGATCCTCCTCGTCGAGCACGCGCAGCGTGGCCAGCGCGGCGGCAGCCGCGAGATCGTTGCCGCCGAAGGTCGAGCCGTGGCGGACGGCGCGTTCCATCCCGTCGAAGACGGACGCGAACGCCGCGCGCGAGACCAGCAGCGCGCCGATCGGGACGAGGCCGCCCGACAGCGCCTTGGCCAGACACACCATGTCGGGCTCGAGATCCCAGTGCTCCAGCGCGAGGAAGCGCCCGGTGCGGCCGAGCCCGGTCTGGACCTCGTCACAGACGAACAGCGTGCCCGCCTCGCGGCACAGGCGCTGTGCGGCGGGAAGGTAGGCGGGGTCGGGGATGTGCACCCCCTTGCCCTGCACCGGCTCGACCACGAACGCCGCCACCTCGCCCCGTGCAAGCTCGCGCTCGAGCGCCTCCAGGTCGCCGAACCCCACCGCGTCGCAGCCGGCGAGCAGGGGCCCGAAGCCCTCGCGGAACTCGACGTTGCCGTTGATCGACAGCGAGCCCAGCGTGAGCCCGTGGAAGGCGTGCTCGCCGTACAGCACGCGGGGGCGGCCGGTGGCCGCGCGGGCGATCTTGATCGCCGCCTCGACGGCCTCGGTTCCGCTGTTCGCCGGGACCATCGCGGCCACGCTCGCGGGCGCGCGCGCGAGCAGCTGCTCGGCGAGCACGCCGCTCAACAGCGTGACCCCGAGCTGTGGCATGTTGCCGGTGCGTGCGGCCATCACCTCTTCGAGCGCCTCGATCGCCGCGGGATGGTTGCGGCCGATCGCGAACACGCCATAGCCACCGAACAGGTCGAGGTAGCGATCCCCCTCGGCGTCGATCAGATGCGCGCCCTCGCCCCCGGTCCACACCCGATCGAACCCGAGCGTCCTCAGGATCCGTCCCATCTGTGGATTCAGGAAGCGGTCGTTGAGCGCGAGCTCCTCGCCGGTGCGCGCGGCGAGGAGCTCGCCCACCTGCGGGGTCGGTTGGCGGCTCATCGCGATGAGACTAGCTCGCCGGCTGGGCCCCGAGCTCGGCGATGCGTCGCTGCAGGAAGCGACGCTCCGGCTCGGAGCCGGCGAGCTCGAGCGCGCGCTCATAAGCCGTGCGAGCCTCGGCCTCGCGGCCGAGGCGCCGCAGGAAGTCGGCGCGCGTGGCGTGCAGGTACTGGTAGTCCTCCAGATCGAGCCCCTGCAGCGACTCCAGACCGGCATCCACGCCCTCGGCCTCCGCGCGGGCGACCGCCCGGTTGAGCTCGATCACGGGCGATCGCGTGAGCGCCAGCAGCTCGCCATACAGCGAGGCGATCTCGACCCAGTCGCTCTGCGGGCGGGTGTGGCACTCCGCGATCGCCGCCTGCAGGCAGTAGGCGCCCCTGCCCCCGAACGCCAGTGCGCGCTCCAGCGCCTGGCGGCCGGCCCGTATCTGCGCCCAGTCCCACAGCGCGCGATCCTGCTCGCCGAGCAGCACGAGCTCTCCCTCGGGCGCGCGCGCCTCGCGACGGGAGTCGTTGAGCAGCATCAGCGCCAGGAGCCCGAACACCTCCGGCTCATCGGGCATCAGCCCCGCCAGCGCCACCCCGAGCCTGATCGCCTCGGCCGCGAGCTCGGCGTCGCCGTCGTAGCCGGCGTTGAAGATCAGGTAGAGGACCGCCAGGACCGCGTCCAGGCGATCCGGGAGCAGGTGCGCCGGCGGGATCCGGAACGGGATGCCGGCGTCCCTTATCTTCCGCTTGGCGCGCACCAGGCGCTGGGCCATCGTCGTCTCCGGGACGAGGAATGCACGCGCGATCGCTCCCGTGCTCAACCCGCCCAGCGTGCGCAGCGTCAGCGCCACCTGCGCCTCGATCGACAGCGCCGGATGGCAGCAGGTGAAGACGAGCTCCAGGCGCTCGTCGGGGAACATCGTCTGGTCCGGGTCGTCGTACACCGCCTCGGGCACCTCGAGCAGCCGCGACTTCGCCGCGAGCGTCCGCTCACGGCGGATCCGGTCGATCGCGCGATTGCGGGCGGTCGTGATCAGCCAGGCCGTGGGGTTGTCCGGTGCTCCCTGCTCCGGCCAGCGCGCGGAGGCGATCGCGAAGGCCTCCTGGGCGGCCTCCTCGGCCAGGTCGAAGTCGCCGAGGAGGCCGATCAGAGCGGCCAGCACCCGGCCCCACTGCTCGCGGAAGAGCTGCTCGATCAGCGCTGCACCACCGGGCGTACCTCGACCGCGCCGCCGAGACGGGCCGCGGGGATGCGTGCGGCGATGTCGATCGCGGCGTCGAGGTCGTCCGCCTCGAACAGGAAGTACCCGCCGAGTGCCTCCTTGGTCTCCGCGAACGGCCCGTCGGTGGTGAGCGTGCGGCCATCCTGCGCGCGCACCGTCGTCGCAGTCTCGGCGGGCTGCAGACGCGCGCCGCCGCTCACGCCCGCCTCCTGCGCGATCGCCATGTACTCCCCGGTGACCGCGGCCTGCTCGGCCTCGCTCATCGCGGTGACGGCGCCTGCCGCTTCGTCGCTGTAGATCAACAGCATGTATTGCATCGGAATCCTCTCTCGAAGAAGTATGGATGCTCAGGAGACGAACAGGACCTGCCGAGATCGACACCCGCACGCGAAAGTCCGTGATCTCACCGCTCCCGACTTCGCATGTCTTGACACACCGGTCGCGACGTTAACATGTCTTGACAGACATATAAGCGTCTGATTAGCTATTATCATCATGCCGTCCACCTTCGAGGTCGTCGCCGAGCCGGCCCGCCGCGGGCTCCTCGACCTGCTCGTCGACGGACCGCGTGCCGTCGGCGAGCTGGCGGCAGCGGCGGGATTGAGCCAGCCGAACACCTCCCGCCACCTGCGGATCCTGCGCGAGGCGGCGCTGGTGGAGGCGCAGCGCGACGGCCGGCGGCGTCTCTACCGGCTGCGCGGCGAGGGGTTCGGCGAGCTCGCGCGCTGGCTGGCACCGTACGCGCGCATGTGGCAGGGCAGGCTCGATGCCCTGGAAGACCATCTCGACAGGAAGGGGTGAGCGATGCCCGACGCGACGGCGAGGATCCAGACGGACGAGCGGGGACGACACACGTTGCGCCTGCAGCGGGTACTCCCCCACGACCCGGATCAGATCTGGGAGGCGCTCACGACGGCCGCCGAGCTCCAGCACTGGCACCCCTCGCCGTTCGAGTTCGAGCGGCGGGTGGGGGGCCGCGTCCGCTACCTCGCCCCCCTTGCCGGCACGGAGATGCCCGACGGCGAGGTGCTCGACTACGACCCGCCGCGCGTCCTCGCCTACACCTGGGGTGACGACGAGCTGCGCTGGGAGCTCGAACCAGGGCCGGCGGGCTGCCTGCTCGTCCTGACCCACACCTTCGACGACCGCCTCAAGGCCGCGCGCGACGCCGCCGGCTGGGAGCTCTGCCTGCAGGCGCTGTCCGGGCACCTCGACTCCGGCGGCGCGGCCGACCCGGGCCCCGAGCCGGGCCCCGACCGAGCGATCCCGGAGGGGTGGAGCGAGCTCAATCGCGCCTACGAGCAGCGCTTCGGCATCGCCCCGGAGGACGCGACGCCGCCACCGCGCTGAAAGGCGAGCGGCGATAGGGTGCAACGCCCCGATGGCCGCCGGAGCACCGAACACCTCATCCGCGCCCGACCCCAGCCCGGAGCCATCGAGCAGCCGCGGCACGCCCCTGATCGTCTGCTTCGCGACACAGGGACACGATCACATCGAGGGCAAACGCATTCGTCAGCTGCTGGAGCCGCTGGGGGCGGAGGCCTACCCGTTCGCCCGCACGCACAAGGCGAGGTCGGGTCTCGGCCTGCTGAGACTGGCGCTGCGACGTCGCCCGGCGCTGATCGTGATGGAGGGCACCGGCATCGCGGGAGGCCTTCCGCTGATCGCGATCGACGCGCTCCTGGGGATCCCATACATCGTCTCCAGCGGCGACGCCGTCGGGCCATACCTGGGTCTGCGCGGACGCCTCGCCGGAGCGCTCGGTGGCCTCTACGAGCGCCTCCTGTGCAGGCGCTGCACCGGCTTCGTCGGCTGGACCCCGTACCTGGTGGGTCGGGCGCTCACATACGGCGCGCCACGGGGAATGACCGCCGCGGGATGGACGCGCGGCGAGGCTGCGCAGGGCGCGCGCGAGCAGGTGCGAGCGCGGCTCGGGATCCCGCAGGACGCGCTCGTGGTCGGCCTCACCGGTTCGGTCCACCACTCGCGCCGGCGGAACTACACGTATGGCCGCGAGCTCGTCCAGGCGGTGCGGGGCTCCGAACGCCGCGACGTCGTGGCCTTGCATCGTGGGCGACGGCGGCGGCCTGCAGGGCCTGAGGGATCTGGCCGGCGATGACCTGGGGGTGCGTGTGTTCCTCCCCGGCCGCGTGCCCGCGGAGGAGGTCCCCGACTACCTGGCCGCGTTCGACATGGCCAGCCTCTCGCAGAGCACCGACGCGGTCGGGTCCTTCCGCTACACCACGAAACTAAGCGAGTACCTCGCTGCGGGCCTCCCCGTGATAACCGGGGAGACGCCGCTCGCATACGACCTCGACGAGGGCTACATGTGGAGGCTTCCCGGCGACGCTCCCTGGAGCGCCGACTATGTGCAGGCTCTGACGCGGCTCCTCGCCGGGATCACGCGCGCGGACGTGGAGCGGCGGCGCCGGGCCGGGCTGAACCGGCGCGAGGAACCGTTCGACGTGGCCGCGCAGCAGCGGCGGATGCAGGGGTTCGTGCAGGACCTCCTGGCACGCGAGCGCTAGCACCTGGGTGCGCGGAACGCCGCGGCCGTCTCAGCCGCTCGCCCCTCGCGGGTACGGGCCCGGCGCCGGGCGGATCGAGGGCGCGCGCAACAGCGGCCGCCGGGCGCTGCGCAGCCGGTCCCTCACCGTCTCCAGATTCGCATCGGCGACCAGCAGGAGATTCCCGCCCTGGTGATGACCGGCGGATATCTCGCTCAGCTCGCGTGATGCACGATCGTAGATGTAGGGTCGGTAGCCGAGCGGCTCGAGGACCGCCAGGGGACCCCCGCCTCCCGTCCAGATCTCCACGAGGATCGCGGGCCGAAGCCGCTCGATGGCAGCCACGCCACCCCGCAGGACGTCGAGGTCGTGGCCCTCGGCATCGATCTTGAGCATGCACAGCTCCGCGTCCAGGCCGGCGAGCTGCTCGTCCAGCGTGCTCATCGGCACGTCGATCCCCGGCGCGTCGCCGGCGACCACGTGATTGCTGATGTCGAGCCCCGTCGTGAATCGCGTTGTCCCGGAGGATGCTCCGCATGCGACCTGGTGGATCGTGGCGAGTGACCCCACCTTGTTGAGCTCGACCACGTGCTCGCAGATCGCCGCCGCCTCGGGCGTCGGCTCGTACGCCTCCACCCTGGCGCCGCGGCGCGCCGCCACGACCGTGTAGAAGCCGATGTTCGCGCCCACATCGACGAACAGGTCGCCCGCGCGCAGGAGGTCGATCACGAAGACCGCGTCATCGCGCTCGGTGAGCCCGGTTCCCGCGATGACCGCGGCGACACGGCTCCAGCACGGCGCGAGCACCAGCGACCCGTCGGCGCACCGGATCAGCGCAGGGCGGCGCACCGTTCGGCGCCACAGCTGCCAGGCCCAGACCCGGGCGAGGGCGCCCGCGGCCGAGGTACCCTCCAGGCGCTGATCGAGCACGAGCGAGGAGTGATGCGTGGCGCGTGACAGCCACGCTCCGGCACGGGTTCTGCGCCCACCCACCGGGCTCGCAGCAGCCCGGGCTCGCCGCTCGGCGGCGGTCGTGGAGTCCGCCCCCTGTGAGCCCTCTGCCGGCATCGCTGGCATCTTATCCCGCGGTTGAGCCGCGCTCGGGGGTCGCTGCCGCCGGCCGGTCTCACACTCGCTCGTGCCGGCGCAGTGGTGCAGCCGGCGCACGTCGGGCTCCAAGGCCGGGCGCCGTGCGGGCCGGCCCCCCTCCCGGCCTCCTCATCGAACACCGAGCGGTCGGGGTGAAAAGATGACACGCAGCGAGCGCGGGTGGTGTAGATTTGCCGGCGTGCGCGAGCCATCGGGACCGCGGACGCGCCGTGCTCGGGTAGGTGTCTCGCCCCGGTCACACACAGGCCTGAGGTGTGGCCGCCCGGTGATCTCGGGGGGTCGGTGCTAGTTGGGCGCCGCCCCTCGCTCCCGTTCCCGGCGGCGGCGCGACACGGAGCACCGGCTCACGCACGACGTCGACCTCTGGGTGGCCAGCGCCTCGGCGGACGGTGCGCCCTACCTCGTGCCGCTGTCGTTCCACTGGGACGGCGACACGCTGCTGGTGGCGACGCCGGCGAACAGCCCCACCGGCAGGAACCTCGCCCGCAGCCGGACCGTTCGGCTGGGCCTGGGAGACACCCGCGACGTGTCCATGATCGACGGCGAGGTCGAGGTCCTCGAGCTGGAAGCGCTGCCGCGGGAGCGGGCCGACCGCTTCGCCGCCAACACCGGCTTCGACCCGCGCCCGCTGCCCACGCCCTACCGCTGGTTCCGCATAACCCCGCGGCGCATCCAGGCCTGGCGGGAGGTCAACGAGCTGCCGGGCCGCGAGCTGATGCGCGCCGGCCGCTGGCTGGCGTGACGCCGGTGGCGAACCCGCCCGGCGGATGGGCCCGGCAGATGGGCCCGGCGAACGACGCCCCAGGCGCACTGCGGCCGCAAAAAAACCCCGCGGTTGCGGGGCTTTTTATCGGGGCGCCGAGATTCGAACTCGGGACCTCACCGACCCGAACGGTGCGCGCTACCAGGCTGCGCCACGCCCCGGCGCGTACATGAGTATTCCACACCGCTATCTTCGCCACTGTGCCCGCGGCGCTGCATGAGATCCTGGAGGAGATCGACGGGCTCCTGAGGCCCGAGCGCTTCGAGGACTACTGCGTCAACGGCCTGCAGGTGCCCGGACCGGAGCAGATCACGGCGCTGGCCAGTGGCGTGTCCGCGCATGCGGAGCTGTTCGAGATGGCAGCTAGGGAGCGGGTCGGGCTGCTGCTCGTCCACCACGGGCTGTTGTGGGGCGCGGGCGCGCGGATCATCGATCCGCTGCTGAAGCGCCGCCTCGCGCTGCTGTTCGACGCCGACATCGCGCTCGCCGCCTACCACCTGCCGCTCGACGCGCACGAGGAGCTCGGCAACAACGCGCTGCTCGCGCGTGCGCTCGGCGCCGGGGATCTCGTCCCCTTCGCCATGCACCGCGGCCAGCCGATCGGCTTCCTCGCGAGCTTCCCCGTAGATGGGATCGCGGCCGGGGACCTCTTCGAGCGGGTCCGCGTGACGAGCTCACGCGAGCCGCTCGTGTTCGATGCGGGGCCTCCCCGCGTGCAGCGTCTGGCGATCGTTTCGGGCGCGGGAGCCGACTATCTCGCCGATGCGGCTGCCGCCGGAGCGCAGGCCTTCCTGACCGGCGAGCCGGCCGAGCGGACGATGGCGCTCGCCCGCGAGTGCGAGATGCACTTCATCGCCGCCGGGCACTACGCAACCGAGACGTTCGGGGTGCGGCGCCTGGGCGAGCACCTGGCCGAGCGCTTCGGGCTGCGCCACGTGTTCCTGGACGCGCCCAACCCCGTGTGAATCCGCGCCGTGCCAAAGCTGCGACGAGGGTCTAAGATCTGATGCCAATCGCTTGACTCTCGAGGAGGGAGATCTGATGGAGGCTGCCACTGCATCGACGACGGGGTCGCAGACGATCGCCGACCTGCTCCCGCACACGGTGGCCGGCCACGCCGAGCGCGTCGCGGCGAGGTACAAGCGCGACGGCGAGTGGCATGACGTCAGCTATGCGCAGCTCGCCGATGTGGTGCAGGAGATCGGGCTCGGGCTGATCGACCTCGGCGTTCAGGCGGGCGAGCGTGTCTCGATCCTCGCGAACACGCGCCTCGAGTGGAGCTACGTCGACCTGGCTGCGACCTCCGCGGGCGCGGTCGTGGTGCCGATCTATCAGACCAACTCCCCCGAGGAGTGCCACTGGGTGCTCTCCGACTCCGACGCGTGCGTGGTCATCTGCGAGGACGCCGAGCAGCTGGCGAAGATCGCGGAGATCCGTGATCGCCTGCCGAGCCTGCGGGCGGTCGTGGTGATCGATCCCGCGGGTGCCGGCGACCCGGCGCTAGCCGGGCTCGAGGCGATCACCGTGGAGGAGCTTCGCGAGCGCGGGCGGGGACGCTCGGCAGAGGAGCTCGAGCAGCGCCGTGCGGGCGTGCGGCCGGAGGACCCCTACACCTTCATCTACACCTCCGGCACCACCGGGCCGCCCAAGGGCTGCGTGCTCACCCACGGCAACTACCGCTCGATCATCGACATGGTCTCCGAGGTGCGCGAGATCACCGAGGAGGAGGTCATCTACCTCTACCTGCCGCTCGCGCACTCCTACGCGCTGCTCGTGCAGCTGGCGGCGTTCGCGCTCGGCAGCACGCTCGCCTACTTCGGCGGTGACACCAAGCAGATCGTGCCCGAGCTGCTCGAGGTGAAACCGACGTACCTGCCGTCGGTGCCGCGGGTCTTCGAGAAGATCTACACGATCGCGCACGGCGCGATCGAGGCGCAGCCGCCGGCCGAGCGCGAGCTCTCACAGCAGGCGATCGAGCTCGGCGTGAAGGTGCGCGACATGATGATCCGCGGCGAATCGATCCCCGCCGAGATGCAGCAGGCCTTCGACGTGGCCGACGAGCAGCTGTTCAAAAACGTGCGAGCGGTCTTCGGCGGCAACGTGCGCCACGCGACCAGCGGCGCGGCCCCGATCGCACACGAGATCCTCGAGTTCTTCTACGCCTGCGGTATCCCGGTGTTCGAGGGCTACGGCATGACCGAGACCGCCACCGCGGCGACGGTCTCGACGCTCGAGAACCACCGCTTCGGCACCGTCGGACGCGCGCTCCCGGGCGTCGAGCTGAAGATCGCCGACGACGGAGAGATCCTCATCAAGGGCCCGAACATCTTCGCCGGCTACCACAACCAGGCGTCGACGAGCTTCGGTGCGATCGAGGAGGGCTGGCTGCACACGGGCGACCTCGGCGCGATCGACGAGGACGGCTACCTGTCGATCACCGGCCGCAAGAAGGACATCATCATCACGGCGGGCGGCAAGAACCTGACGCCGGCGAACATCGAGAACGACCTCAAACAGTGCCGCTGGATCTCCCAGGCGGTGATGCACGGCGACCAGCGCCCCTACCCGGTGATCCTGATCACGCTCGACGAGGAAGAGATGCCCGTCTACGCTCGCGAACACGGGCTCCCGGAGGACATACCCACGCTCGCCCGCGAGCCCGCCGTGCGGGAGCTGATCCAGCAGGAGATCGATCGCGCGAACAGCAAATATGCGCAGGTCGAGCAGGTCAAGAAGTTCGCGATCCTCGACCACGACCTCTCCCAGGCCACGGGCGAGCTGACACCCACGCTGAAGGTCAAGCGCAACGTCGTCAACGAGCAGTACGCGGACATCTTCGACGCGCTCTACGGCGGCTGAGGCGCCGCCGAGCGCCTCAGCTGCGAACATAGGGGCAGATGCGCAGCGATCCATCAGACACCGGCGGCCTGTTCGTCGGGCGCCGGCCCGGCACCGCGCCCGTCCACTTCCGCAAGCTGCCCGAGCGCGGCGGTGAGAAGCGCCAGCGCATCGACGGCTCACTGGCCGGGCTCATGCTGGCGGCGATGGTGTTCCTCAGCCTGCTCTGCTGGGGACCGATCCCGCTCGCGTGCCTGTGGATCGGCTCGCGCGCAAACTACCTCTCCGGCAGCGTGAGCGTCGGCATCCTCGCCTCGTTCGTGGCGCTGTTCGCGCTGCTGTTCGGAGCGCTCTCGATCCTGCGCCGGCTCGACGGCGCGTGGATCCTCGTCCGGCGCGCCGCCGGCTACGACCAGCGCACGGGCGTGCTCGGCCGCGTCTTCGCGATCACGGCCGCGCTGTGTGCGGTGGCCTTCATGATCTGGTTCTTCATCATCCACGGACCCGGCAACGGGGGCCTGTGAGGAGTCTCGGCAGCGCCGTCCCGGCCCTCGCGCCGGAGCGTACCGCCGAGCGCCGCTGCTAGAACGAGGCCATACGTGGGCCTTCTGGATTACTACCGCCAGTTCGAAGCGATGTCGGAGGAGGAGGTCAACGCCGGCCTGCGCGAGGAGGCGGCCGAGCGCAAACGCAAAGCGCTCGCGCGCGTGGAGACGCTCGACCTCTCCCAGACGACCTGGCCCGAGCTCCCGCACCCCAGGATCGTCAACTCGATCACCTACGTCGCCCGGCGCGGTCTTCACCGCTACCCCCATCTGAGCGGAAACGAGCTGCGCAACCGCCTGGCCGAGCGCAACGGCATCGAGCCCGATCGCCTGATCCTCGGTAACGGCGCCGCGGAGCTGCTCTCCGCGGCCACCCGCGCGGTGATCGAGCCGGGTCAGCAGCTGCTGACCCCCTGGCCCTCCTACCCGCTCTATCCGATCATGGCCCGTCGCGCCCACGGCCGCGCGGTGCGCGTCCCGGGCGGGGTGGACGCGCTGCTCGAGGCCGCCGCAGACCCGAGCGTGCGCGTGATCGCGCTGGCCAGCCCCAACGATCCCACCGGCGAGCTCCTGGCCGCGAGCGAGCTGCGCCGACTGCTCGACGGGCTGCCGGAGGGCGTCGCGGTGCTGCTTGACGAGGCGCTCGTGGAGTTCGCCGACGCCCAGCCCCGCAACGCCTCGCTCGACCTGCTGGAGGATCACCCGCGGCTGCTCGTCTTCCGGAGCTTCTCCAAGGCCTGGGGACTGGCCGGCCTGCGCATCGGCTACGCGATCGGAGCTCCCGGCTCGGCCGACCTGCTCGCCGAGCTCGAGCCCGACCTCGGCGTCTCCGAGGTCTCTCAGGCCGGTGCGCTGGAGGCGCTGGCCAGCTGCTCGGAGCTGATCGAGGAGCGGGTGCAGAGGATCGCGCAGGAGCGCCCGCGCGTGAGCGCCGAGCTGCGCGGCCGCGGCTTCGAGGTCGCCGACAGCCAGGCCAACTTCCTGTGGGCCGCCCACCCCGCCATCGACGGCGGCGAGCTGGCCGCGCGACTCGCGCGGGCGGGCATCCTCGTCGCCGCCGGCGACGCGCTCGGCGAGCCGCGGCACGTCCGCATCGGCCTGCGCTCGAGGGTCGCCTCCGAACGGCTCCTCGACGCGGTCGACAAGTCGGTCTAGCTCAGCTGGCCGAGCCGGCCTGGCGCAGCAGGGCACCGGTGGTGCCCTCGAGGATCTTCCGCCAGGCGCTCACCGACTCGGTCTCCTCGTCGAAGTGCTCCACCACCTGGCGCACCCGCTTGGCGGAGATGTCGATCCCGTGGCGCTCGGCGACCTCCTGGAAGCGGCCGTACTCGCCGGCCAGCTGCTTGGTGACCGACTCGAAGCCGTGTCGGGCGATCTCGACCCGCGAGGTGAAGCTCATCATCGAGGTCTGGAACATGAGCTCGTCGGCGGGCTCGGGCTCGATCAGCACGATGTCCACCCCGGGATAGCGCTCCTCCCACGTCTTGGCGAGTTCGTGCAGGCGCTGGTGCGCGACCAGCTTGAAGGCCTGGTAGCCGATCTGGGCGAATCCCATGTCGGAGACTTTGCGCACGCGCGTGCCGCGCAGCGTCTTCACGCGGCCCGAGAAGTCGTTGATGAACGGCACGATCGGATTGATCACGACGACGAGCTTCGCGCCCGCCTCGACCGCGATGTCGAGGTTGGTCGTGGATACCATGCCGCCGTCGATCAGCTCGCGGTCGTTGATGCGGACGGGCGCGTACACCATCGGCAGCGCCCCTGACGCACGCACGGCGGCCGAGATCGGCACATCCTCGGAGCCATCGACGCCGAACACGACCCGCTCGCAGGTGTCGAGGTCGGTGGCCGTCAGGTACAGCTCGCAGGCGAGCTCGCCGAAGTCGTCGGTGCGACCGGGCTCGCTGAGCACTTCCTGCAGGTAGTGTTCTATCCCGGCGCCCGAGTAGATGCCCGAGGGCAGGCCGTCGGCCAGCTCCATCACGATGTCCATCATCGAGACGCCTCGCGGTTGGGCGATCACCTGCCGGATGAGCGACGCGGTGCGGAGCGGCAGCCCGGCGGCCTTGCGCGCGAACTCCAGCAGATTCGGCTGGAGCAGGTCGCCGATGTCGATGTCTTTGAACGACACCGTGCCCTGACCGGTCACGACCCGCATCATCTCCTCGGGCGTCACGCCGTTGGCGCTCAGCGCGGCGATGAAGGCCCCCGCCGAGGTGCCCACGTAGACGTCGAAGTTGTTGACCGAGCTGTTCACCGCCAGCAGGTCGAGCGCACGCAGCGCGCCGATCTCGTAGACCCCGCCGGTGAAGCCGCCGCCCCCGAGCACCAGCGCCGTCTTGTCACGCCGGCGTCGGCGCCGGCGGTCGATCGAGGCCGGTCGCCCGACGCCCCGCGGAGCCATTCGCCGGCTACGCGCCTTGGCTGCGGCCCGCTCCTTGGCCGCCGGTTCCAGCTTGACAACCTTGCCCATGACTAGACATTGTATGTCCGCGTGGCCCGGAACCACCCAGCAAGGCTGGCAATTCTGCTCTGCGGACTTTCGCTGCTGGCGGGCCCCGCAGCCGCTGCGAGGGCCCAGACACCCGTCACGACGGCCGCACTGCAGGCCGATCTGGCCAACCAGCTGATGCTGGCGGGGCCCCACGACGGCGCCTACGCCTACGATCTCACGACCAAACAGGTGCTCTTCTCCGAGCGCGCTACCACGGCCAGGCCGCCCGCCTCGGTCGAGAAGCTCTACACCGCCACGGCCGCGCTCCAGGACATGGGCGCGACCGCGCGGCTGTCCACGAACGTGCTCGGTGTCGGCCGGCTTGCGCCCGGCGGGGTGTGGGAAGGCAGCCTCTACCTGCGCGGCGGCGGCGACCCGACCTTTGGCAGCAGCGCATTCATCCGCTCCCACTACGGCGGCGTCGGGGCGAGCGTCTCGGCACTCGTGAACACGCTCGTCAAGGTCGACGGCATCCACCGCGTCACGGGGTCGATCGAGGGCGACGAGTCCTATTTCGACTCGCTGCGGGGCGAGCCGTCGAGCTCCTACGCGCCCGACCCCTACCTCGAAGGCACGCTCAGCGCGCTCGCCTTCAACCGCGGCGAAAGCGGGTCGGAAAGGGGGAGCCACGCCCCCGCCGCCTACGCGGCCCGGGAGCTGCGGTCGGCGCTGCGGGCCGCGGGCGTGAGCGTCGCCGGCGGCAGCGGCGCCGCGACGACACCCGCCGACGCCGTCGCGCTCGCCCAGGTCCAGTCACCCACGCTCGCGGAACTGCTCGGCCTGATGCTGCCGCCGTCGGACAACTTCTTCGCCGAGATGCTCGTCAAGGATCTCGGCGCGCGCTTCGGCGGGGCCGGCACGACGGCGGCCGGCGCGTCCGTGGTGGCCAGGACGATCTCCGCGCTGCTCGGCTTCCGCCCGCGCGTGGTCGACGGCTCGGGCCTCTCCGAATCCGACCACACCTCCCCCTACCAGGTGGCCGACCTGCTCGCCTCGGTGGCGGGCACGCCGATCGGAACGGTGCTGCGCGACCACATGGCGGTGGCCGGCCACACGGGCACGCTCGCGCTGCGCATGCGCGACACCGGCGCGTCGGGGCGCTGCCAGGCCAAGACCGGCACCCTGACAGGCGTCTCCAACCTCGCCGGATACTGCCAGACGATCAACGGCGAGCAGATCGTCTTCGCGATCTTCACCGACGGGATCTCCACCGAAGCCGCCCACACCTTCCAGGATCACATGACGATCACGATCGCCGACTCGGCGCCCTAGCCGGCCTGCGGCCCGGACGAAGCCGGCGCCGGGTCGCCCGCCCCCCGAACCGTGCCGTGCCGGACGCCGCCACCGCGGTGCGAGCGGACGGATCTCCGCGTGAGCGCGTGCCGTGCTCAAGCAGCGCACCGATCGCGCCGAAGAGCCATCCATGCTTCCGGCGCGCTGGCATCTCGGCTGGATGGCCGCCCTGGCGCTGTTCGCGGCGACCGCGCTGTCGGGCTGCGCCGCCACCCAGCCGCGCGAACGCAGCATCGCGGCGGCGGTCGCCGAGAACCTCCGCGGCGGGATCGTCGGAGGGCTCGCCGAAGAACTCAAAGAGGCCGACGACGAAGCCGAAGTGCAGGAAATGCGCGAAGCTGAACCCCAGTCGCGGGAGGAACGCGAAGAAGAAGGCGAACTGAGGGAACAGACCGAACTCGAAGAAGCAGGGGCCTTCAACCCGGTCAAGGAACGGGAACCGGAAGAAGAATAGGCCCGTGCCGTGCCGGCCGGCCGAGCCGCAGCAGACCTGCACCACCCCGGCCGGAGGGCGGCGCCTCCTAGCTACTTGACTGCCCGAGCAGGCTCCGCAGCCCCGCTTCGTCGAGCACGCGCACCCCCAGCCGCTCGGCCTTCTCGAGCTTGGAACCCGGGCTCTCCCCGGCGACGAGGTAGTCGGTCTTCCTGGAGACCGAGCCGGTCACCCGCCCGCCCGCCGCGAGGATGTGCTCGGTGGCGGTCTCCCGCGACCACTCGGGCAGGCTCCCGGTGAGCACGAGCGCACGGCCCGCGAGCGGTCCCTCCGACGGGGGCGGACCCTCTTCGGCGAAGCGCAGCCCCTCCTCGCGCAGCTCTGCGATCAGCTCCTGCATGCGCTGTTCGTGGAGCTGAGCGTGGATGACCACGGCCATCTTCTCTCCGATCCCGGGGATCTCGGCGATCTGCTCGACGGAGGCTCCGGCGAGCGTGTCGATGTCGCGAAAGCCCTGTGCGAGGTTGCGCGCGGTCACCTCCCCGACCTCCTCGATCCCCAGCGCGAACAGGACGCGGGCGAAGGGGCGCTCCTTGGAGGCCTCGATCGCCGCCAGTAGGTTCCGGACCGACAGCTCGCCGAAGCCCTCGAGCTCGACGAGCTGCTCGGCGCTCAGGCGGTAGAGGTCCGCGGCGCCGCGCGCGAGTCCCCGCTCCTGCAGGAGCGCCACCTGCTTCTCGCCGAGGCCTTCGATGTCCATCGCGCCGCGCGAGACGAAGTGCTTGAGCAGCTGCCAGGCGCGTCCCGGACAGTCGCGGTTGGGGCACTTGGTGAAGACGCTGCCCGCGGGCTTGACGGTCTCGGTGGCACAGAAGGGGCAGCGCGCGGGCGGATGCGGACGGGGCGGCCGCCCGGGCCGCTCGACGACGTGCGGCGCGGGTGATACGACCTGCGGGATCACGTCGCCCGCGCGCACCACGATCACCTGCTCGCCCGCCCGTATGTCCTTGCGCAGTATGTCCTCCTCGTTGTGGAGCGTCGCCAGCTTGATCGTCACGCCCCCGACGGCGACCGGCTCGAGCACCGCGTAGGGGCGCAGGTCGCCGAACTTCCCGACGTTCCACATCACCCGCTCCAGCCGCGTCAGGGCGGTGGTGGGAGGGAACTTCCAGGCGACCGCCCAGCGCGGGTCGCGTCCCACCGAGCCGAGCCGGCGCTGCAGCGCGAGATCGTCGACCTTCACCACCGCACCGTCGATCTCGAAGTCCAGCTCGCCGCGGCGCCGCTCCCATTCCTGGCACTGCGCGACCACCTCGTCGGCGCTCGCGAGCAGCTCGATTCCGCTGTTGACGCGGAAGCCGTGCTCCCGCAGCCACGCCAGGGCCTGCGAGTGCGTCTCGAAGGCGAGCCCCTCGGTGACGCCCACCTGGTAGCACCAGATCGACAGCGGCCGGCTGGCAGCGTCGGCGGGGTCGAGCTGACGAATCGTGCCGGCGGCCGAGTTGCGAGGGTTCATGAAGGTCGACTCGCCGGCTTCCGCACGCCGCTCGTTGAGGGCGGTGAAGTCGCGCAGCGACATGTAGATCTCGCCGCGCACCTCCAGCAGTGGCGGCGCGTCGGGCACGCGCAGGGGAATCGCGCCGATCGTGCGGAGATTGTGCGTCACGTCCTCGCCGACCTCCCCGTTGCCCCTGGTGGCGCCCCGCACGAGCACGCCGTCGCGATATATGAGACTGATGGCCAGGCCGTCGATCTTGGGCTCCACCACGAAGCTGAAGTCGGGGTCGACAATCCCCTCGCGCGCGAGATGGCTGCGCATCCGCTCGACCCACGCGCGCAGCTCCTCCGCCGAGCGCACGTTGCCGAGCGAGAGCATCGGCTCCAGGTGGGTGACCTTCTCCAGGCGTCCGACCGGCTCACCGCCGACCCGCCGCGTGGGCGAGTCGGCACTCGCGAGCTCCGGGTGGCGACGCTCGAGCTCGCGCAGCTCGTCGAGCAGCGCGTCGTACTGATCGTCGCCGATCTCCGGGTCGTCGAGGACGTAGTAGCGGTGCGCGTGGTGCTCGAGGCGGGCGCGCAGCTCCAGCGCGCGCGCCCGCTCGGCGGGTGTGGGCTCCGCGGCCGGCTCGGCGCCGGCGCCGTCCCGGGCCGGTTCCCGCTCGCCGGCGGGGGCGGAGCCTCGGCGCGCCGTCACGCGCTCGCGTCGCGCACGACCGGTGCGAGCAGCTCCTCCAGGTCGAAGCGCCGCAGCGCCTCGAGGCTCGGACGGTCGGTCAGGTCGAAGTGGATCGGTGTGACCGCGACCCGTCCCCCTGCGACCGCGGCCAGGTCGGTGCCGGGCTCGTCGCGGAAACCCGGATCGGAGCCGTAGATCCAGTAGCGGCGCCGGCTCGCTTCCTCGTGCTCGAGCTTCAGCTCGTCGCGGTAGATGCGCTTGCCGAGGCTGGTCACCTCCACCCCGACAGGCTCGCCCGCGGGGACGTTGATGTTGAGCAGCGTCCTCGGTGGCAGCGGCACGTCGTCGATGCGCGCCACGAGCTGCGCCACGAAGCTGGCCGCCACCTCGAAGCCGAAGCCGCCGTCGAAGCGGTAGTCGAGCGCGCCCGCCCTGGACTGCTGGGAGACCGCGATCGCCGGCAGGCCGAGGACGACCCCCTCGAGCGCCGCGGCGACGGTGCCGGAGTAGGTGATGTCATCGCCCAGGTTCGCCCCGTGGTTGATCCCCGAGACGACCAGGTCCGCGGCGAACCCCTCGACGAGCCCGAGGCTCGCCAGGCGCACGCAGTCGACCGGGGTGCCGTCGGTGGCGTAGCCGGTCGTGCCGTCGGAGAACGGCACCTCGGCCACGACCAGGGGCCTGCGCGTCGTGATCGAGCGCGCCATCGCCGAACGGTTGCCATCGGGGGCGATCACCGCCAGGCGCACGTCCCGGAGCTGCTCGAGCGCCACGCGCATGGCCTGCAGGCCCTCGGCCTCGATCCCGTCGTCGTTCGTGAGCAGCACGTTCAGCATGTCGGGTCCAGCATAGGGGCCGGCGCGGGCGCACCTGTGAACTTCCGCCGCCACAGCGGCCGCCGCGGGCCGGCACGGCGGCGCACCCGCGGGCCCCGGCGGTGCGGCGCTCAGCCCGCGGCATAGGACACCCGCGCAAGGGTCAGGCCGTGTGCGGGGGCGGTCCGGCCCGCCTCGGCCCGGGGCCTTCCCTCCAGCAGCCGCTCGAAGTCTGCCGGGGAACGGCGCCCGGCGGCCACTTCGAGCATCGTGCCCACGAGCACGCGGTTCATGTGGCGCAGGAACATGTCCGCCTCGATCCAGAACTCGAGCATGTCCCCGGACGCGCGCCACTCGGCGGAGAGCACCTCGCAGCGCAAGCGCGAGTGCTCGGTCTCCGAGGGGGTGAAGGCGGTGAACTCGTGGCGCCCGCGCAGAGCGCGCGCGCAGTGATGCAGCGCCGCGCGATCGGTGCCGCCGGTCCACCAGAAGGCGCGTTCGCGCTCGAGGGCGCTGCGGGTGCGCCGCGCGAGCACGCGGTAGCAGTAGGTCCTGCTGGTGGCGTCGCGGCGCGCGTCGAAGCCATCCGGCGCGGGCTCGGCGGCGAGCACGGCGACGTCGGCGCCCAGCAGACCGTTGAGCCGCAGTGGATCGACGGCCTCGTGGACGTAGCTGGCCACCTGCCCGCGCGCGTGGACGCCGCGGTCGGTGCGGCCGGCGACCGTCAGCCTGAGCGGCATCCCGTCGTGGCCGGTCTCGCCGAGGACTGTCCGCAGGGCCCGCTCGAGCTCCTCCTGCACGCTGCGCTCACCCGGCTGGCGCGCCCATCCGGCGAACCCTTTGCCGTCGTATTCGACCGTGAGCTTCGTGACCATCGGGCGCGGCGGCCGCCCAGCCTTCGGCCGAGCTCAGACGAGCTCGATCAAGACCATCTCGGTCGCGTCGCTGCGGCGCGGGCCGAGCTTGAGGATGCGCGTGTAGCCGCCGGGGCGGTCCGCATAGCGCGGCGCCACCTCCGCGAACAGCTTGTGCACCGCGAACTTGTCCTGGGAGAGCGTTGAGAGCGCCTGCCGGCGGGCGTGCAGGTCCCCGCGCTTGGCGAGCGTGATCAGCTTCTCGATCTGCGGCTTGACGGCCTTGGCCTTCGCCTCGGTCGTCGTGATCCGCTCGTGCTCGATGATCTCCTTGCTCAGGTTCATGAGCAGCGCCCTGCGGTGCGCCGAGTCGCGGCTGAGCTTGTTGCGTGTCTTCTGATGGCGCATCGAACTGGTGAGTGTAGTGGCCCGACTAGTCCTGGCGGAGGTTCAGGCCGCGGGCGTGCAGGGTTTCGATGACCTCGTCGATCGACTTTTTGCCGAAGTTGGGGATCGCGTTGAGCTCCGCCTCGGACTTGGAGATGAGGTCGCCCACCGTCTGGATCCCGGCGCGCTTGAGGCAGTTGTAGGAGCGCACACCGAGCTCGAGCTCCTCGATCAGGATGCCGAACTCCTCACCCTGGAGCGCCGCCGGGGCGCCGCCCGCAACCGCCAGCCCATGCCCGTCGAGCGCTCCGCCCGGGGTCGCGCGCAGCTCTTGGATGCGGTCGGCGTCGGTGAAGATCGCCAGTTGGGAGATCAGCAGCTCGGCGGCCTCGCGCAGCGCCGCCTGCGGGTCGATCGAGCCGTCGGTCTCGATGTCGAGCGTGAGCTTGTCGAAGTCCGTCTTCTGCCCGACGCGGGCCTGCTCGACCGCGTAGGCCACGCGGCGCACGGGTGAGAAGATCGAGTCGATCGGGATCACGCCGATCGGCTGGTCGGCCGACTTGTTCTCCTCGGCCGGACGGTATCCGCGGCCGCGGCCGATCGTCATGTAGAGCTCGAGCTTGGTTTTCTTCTCGAGGGTGGCGATGTGCACGTCGGGGTTGAGGATCTCCACACCGGCCGGGAGGTCGATGTCCTTCGCGGTGATCTCGCCCGGGCCGGTCACGACCAGCGGCGCCTCGACCTCGCTCGCGTCGGAGTGCATCCGGCAGACCACGCCCTTGAGGTTGAGCACGATGTCGGTCACGTCTTCCTTGACGCCCTCGATCGTGGAGAACTCGTGCGCGACGCCCTCGATGCGCACGCTCGTCACGGCCGCTCCGGCGAGCGATGAGAGGAGCACGCGCCGCAGCGAGTTGCCGAACGTGTAGCCGAATCCGCGGTCGAGCGGCTCGATCGTGAACGTGCCACGGTTCTGCTCCACGGACTCGCTTGTGATCCGGGGGATTTGGAAGTCGAGCATGAGAGTCCTAACGTCGTTTTGATGTCGCACCGGCGTCGCGCGGACACCGGCTCTGAAGCGCTGGCGCCCGGATGGGCCTCAGCGCGGGCAAATTCCTGTTACTTCGAGTACAGCTCGACGATGAGCTGCTCCTGCACCGGGGCGGCAACCTCGCGGCGCTCCGGCTTGCGCAGCACCTTGGCGGTGAGCGACTCGTGGTCGGCCTGCAACCATGCGGGGATCTGTCCGGTCAGCTCGGTGGCGTCCCTGACGACCTGCGTGGCCGGGGTGTCGGCCTTGATCGCGATCACGTCGCCCGAGCGCACCTGATAGCTGGGGATGTCCACCCGCCGGCCGTTCACCGTCCAGTGGCCGTGGCGGATCAGCTGCCTGGCCTGCCGGCGCGAGGCGGCGAAGCCGAGGCGCACGAGCACGTTGTCGAGGCGGCACTCCAGCAGCGCCAGCAGGTTCTCGCCGGTGATGCCGGGCTGGCGCGAGGCCTTGACGTAGTAGCCGTGGAACTGCTTCTCCAGCACCCCGTAGTAGCGGCGCGCCTTCTGCTTCTCGCGCAGCTGCACGCGGTACTCGCTCTGTTTCATGCGCCCGCGTCCGTGCTCTCCCGGCGGGTACGAGCGTCGCTCCACGCCGCACTTGTCCGTCAGGCAGCGCTCGCCCTTGAGGAACAGCTTCTGGCCCTCGCGGCGGCACTGCTTGCACTGCGGGCTTGTGTCGCGTGCCATCGCCTAGACCCTCCGCCGCTTGCGCGGCCGGCAGCCGTTGTGGGCCTGCGGGGTGACGTCCTTGACGCCGGTCACGTCGAGACCCGCGGCCTGCAGCGAGCGGATCGCGGTCTCGCGGCCCGACCCGGGGCCCTTGACGAAGACCTCGACCTTCTGCAGCCCCTGCTCCAGGCCCTTGCGGGCGGCCGCGTCGGCGGTCACCTGCGCGGCGAACGGGGTCGACTTGCGGGAGCCCTTGAAGCCTGCTCCGCCCGCCGACTCCCACGCGATCACGTTGCCCTGGGTGTCGGTCAGCGAGACGATCGTGTTGTTGAAGGAGGTCTTGATGTGGGCCTGTCCGATGGGGATGTTCTTTTTCGGCTTGCGCCGGCCGCGCGCACGTTTGGGGGCGGGGGGCATTACTTCTTGCCCGCTTTCTTCTTGCCCGCCACCTGCATGCGCTTCGGACCCTTGCGTGTGCGGGCGTTGGTCTTGGTCTTCTGCCCACGCACGGGCAGGCCACGGCGGTGGCGCAGGCCGCGATAGCAGCCGATCTCCTGCAGGCGCTTGATGTCGTTGACGCGCTCGCGGCGCAGATCGCCCTCGACCGTGAGGCTCTCGTCGATCACGTCGCGAAGCTTGACCACCTCGTCCTCGGTGAGGTCCCGGACGTAGGTGTCGGGGTCGATCCCCACCTGCTGCAGGAGCTTGGCCGAGGTCGAGCGCCCGATCCCGTAGACGTAGGTGAGCCCGATTTCCGAGCGCTTGTTCAGCGGCAGGTTGACTCCGGCGATGCGTGCCATCTAGCCGATCATCCCTGGCGCTGCTTGTGGCGCTTGTTCTGGCAGATCACGAGCACCACGCCGTGTCGGCGGATGATCTTGCACTTCTCGCACATCGGCTTGACCGACGGTCTTACCTTCATGATCCCTTTCGGCGGCTGGGTTCCGGCGGCCCGGCTCTGGCTGCCGTTGCGGCCGCCGCTACCGGGTCGTGGAGGTGCCCTCGCGCGCGCAGACTGCGTAGCACTCAGGCAGGACTCCGCATAGTAGCAACTTCGCTGGGGCGCACGCACCCGGTGAGCGCCTGCGCTGCGGCCCGACGGCGGGCGGCCGCAGAGCCGCTGCGCGCCCGGGGGCGCCGGTGCTCATCCGGCGCTTGCGAACCGCTCCACGACCGGCTCGCCGGCCTCGGCCGGGGAGCCCAGATGCCAGGGCGTGAGCACGCGGGGACCCGCCCCGGTGACGGCCACCGTGAACTCGAAGTGGGCCGCGGGGGAGCCGTCCTGGGTGAAGATCGCCCAGCCGTCGCCGGCCACGCGCACCGCCTGGCGCCCGGCGGTGGTCATCGGCTCGATCGCCAGCACCATGCCCTCATCCAGCAGCGGGCCCTTCCCCGGCTTTCCGTAGTTGGGCACCTGCGGCTCCTCGTGCATGCTGCGGCCCACGCCGTGCCCCACCAGCGAGCGCACGACCGCGAGCCCGGCGCCCTCGGCGACACCCTGGATCGCGTTGGAGACGTCGCCCACGCGGTTGCCCGGCCGGACCTGCTCCACGCCCGCGTGCAGCGAGGCCTCGGTGGCCTTCAGCAGGTTCTGTATCTCCTCGCCGACCGTCTCCACCGCGAACGTGCGGGCGGCGTCGGCCACCCAGCCGTCGAGCGTCACGCCGACGTCGATCGAGATGATGTCGCCGCTCGCCAGCCGATAGGGACCGGGGATGCCGTGCACGATCATCGCGTTCGGGGAGGCGCAGATCGATCCGGGGAAGCCGCGATAGCCCTTGAACGTGGGCGTGGCTCCCTGCGAGCGGATGAAGCGCTCCGCCACACGGTCGAGCTCGGCCGTGCTCACACCGGGCCGTATCTTGGTCTCGATCAGATCGAGCGTCGCCACGAGCACCTCGCCCGCGCGCGCCATCTTCTCGATCTCCTCCGGCGACTTCCTGATGATCACCCTGGGAGCTTATCTCGCCGGCGGGCTCCGTCGGGGAGGCCCGTGACGGAGCTAGAGTTCCTCCTCCAGGCGCAGCGTGGCGACGGTGGCACGGATGTGGTCGTGAACCTCCTCGGCGTTGCGGCGGCCGTCGAAGCGGCGCAGCAGCCCGGCGCGGTCGTAGTGCGCGATGAGCGGCTCGGTCTGGGAGTGGTAGACCTCCAGCCGGCGGCGGATCGTCTCCTCCCGGTCGTCCTCGCGCTGGATCAGGCGCGAGCCGTCCTGATCGCAGACGCCCTCGTGCTTGGGCGGATCGAAGTCCACGTGGTAGATGTGAGCGGGGTTCTTCACGCACACACGGCGCCCGGCGAGCCGGCGCACGAGCTCGTCGTCGGGGACCTCGATCAGCATCGCGGCCGTCAGCCTGCGGTCGAGGCCCTCCAGCGCCGAGGCGAGCGCCTCGGCCTGCTGCTCGTTGCGCGGGAAGCCGTCGAGCAGGAAGCCGTCGCGTGCGTCGCCGTCGCCGAGCCGCTGCGTGATCATTCCCACGATCACATCGTCGGGCACGAGCTCGCCGGCGTCCATGTAGCGACTGGCCTTGCGGCCGAGGTCGGTGCCCTCGGCGACCTGCGCGCGCAGGATGTCGCCGGTGGAGATGTGCGGCAGCCCGAAGTCGTCGCGCAGACGGTCGGCCTGCGTGCCCTTGCCGGCGCCAGGCGGACCGAGCAGGATCAGGTTCAACTCGGACAAGACCGCGTCAGCCTATCCGCTCGTGTTGGGGCGTGCCACTCGAGCAGCCCGCCGCGCGCGAGGGCTGCGGGGCGGGCTAGCCTGCCGGCGAAACGCCGGGTAGACCTGGCTGCGGGGCGGGCGCGCCTGCCGGCGAAACGCCCGGTGGACCTACTTCAGGAAGCCCTCGTAGCTACGCATCATCAGCTGCGCCTCGAGCTGCTTCATCGTTTCCAGCGCCACGCCGATGACGATCAGGATCGAGGTGCCGCCGAAGTTGAAGTTCTGGTGCGTGCGCGCGAACAGGATCGCCGGGAGCGCCGCGACCGCCGCCAGGAACAGCGATCCGGGGAAGGTCAGGCGCGCGAGGATCCGGTCCAGGAATTCGGCGGTCGGGCGGCCCGGGCGCACGCCCGGGATGAACCCGCCGTACTTCTTGAGGTTCTCGGCCTGATCGACGGGGTTGAACGTGACCGCGGTGTAGAAGTAGGTGAAGATGATGATGAAGATCGACTCGCCGAGCACGTAGTGCCATCCGTTCGGCGTGAAGAAGTCCGAGAGCTGCTGACCCCAGTGCGTTTTCACGAGCTGCCCCACGGTCGGCGCGAACGCCATGATGCTCGCGGCGAAGATCACGGGGATGACTCCGGCCATGTTCACGCGCAGCGGCAGGTAGGTCTGGCCGCCCTCTGACATCCGCCTGCCGATCACGCGCTTGGCGTACTGCACCGGGATGCGCCGCTGGCCTTCCTGCACGAACACGATGCCCGCGACCACAGCGAGCACGAGGAACGGCATCATCACCTTGAAGACCTGGTCCTGCGTCGTCCACCACGTCTGGATGCCGGAGGGCAGGCGCGAGACGATCGAGGCGAAGATCAGCAGCGAGATGCCGTTGCCGATGCCGCGCTGGGTGATCAGCTCGCCGATCCACATCAGCATGATGCAGCCCGCCGTCAGGCACACGACGATCAGGAAGATGTGCGGCGCGTCGAAGTGGGAGACGACCGATTCGCCGGCTTTGGCCTGCAATGTGTGGAACAGGAACACGTAGCCGATCGACTGGGCGAAGGCGAGCCCGACGGTGAGGTAGCGCGTGTACTGGGTGATGCGCGCCTGCCCCACCTCGCCTTCCTTGGAGAGCTTCTCCAGGGAGGGCACCGCCACCTGCAGCAGCTGCAGGATGATCGAGGAGGTGATGTAGGGCATGATGCCGAGCGCGAAGATCGCGATCCGCGAGAGGCTGCCGCCGGAGAAGAGGTTGAGCAGCCCGAGGATGTTGGAGCCGCCGAACTCCTTCTGCAGGTTGTTGACCGCCGTGAGGTTCACGCCCGGCACCGGCACGTGCGAGCCGAAGCGGTATATCAGGAGCATCGCCGCCGTGAAGGCGATCTTCTTGCGGATGTCCGCGACCTGGAAGGCGTTGAGAATCGTGGAGAGCATGGGCTTCAGGCGGCCGCACGCGCGCGGGGCGCTGGCATGGCCGCTCGGGGGCCGATTCTAGAGGATGCGCTCGCGGGCGCCGCCGATGCCACGGCGCCGGCCGCTAGCCCTCGATGACGTTGCAGGTGCCGCCGGCCGCCTCGATGCGCTCGCGCGCTCCCGCGCTGAACCCGTGGGCATGGACGGTGAGGGCCTTCGTGAGCTCCCCCTTGGCGAGGACCTTCACGGGCACATCCCTGCGCGATGCCAGCCCGTTGGCCTTCATCAGCTCGATCGTCACCTCGGTGCCCGCCTCGAACCGGCTCTCCAGGGCGGCGATGTTGACCGGCTGGGTATGGGTGCGGAAGGGCTCGAACGGCATCGACTTCTTCATGTGCGGTCCGCGCAGCTTTCGCATGCGCATGTGGATCGGCATCTGGCCGCCTTCGAAGGCGGCGCGGCGCTTGGATCCCGACCGCGATCCGGCGCCCTTCTGCCCGCGGCCCGCGGTCTTGCCTGTACCCGAGCCTTCGCCGCGCCCCACGCGCTTGCGCGGACGGCGGCTGCCGGGTGCGGGCGCGAGGCTGTGCAGCCCGATCCGCCCGGGCTCCCTGTCCTCCGACGGGCTCACTTGCCCTCCTCGACCTCGATCAGGTGCCGCACCGTGTGGAGCATGCCGCGCGCCTGCGCGCAGTCCTTCACCTCGACGGTATGGCCGATGCGGCGCAGGCCGAGCGAGCGGAGCGTGTCCAGCTGCCGCTGGTCGGCGCCGTTGCTGGAGCGTCGCTGGGTGACCGTCAGCTCGGACATCAGGCGGGGGCCCCCTCGGCGGCGGCCGCGGCGGGCTCGCCCGCGGGCGCAGCGGACGCCTCGCCGGCCTCCGCGGTGCCGTTGGCCGTGTCACCACCGAGGCCGAGCACCTGGTTGATCGTGAGGCCGCGCAGCTTGGCGATTTCCTCGGGCGTGCGCAGCCCGCGCAGACCGGCGACGGTCGCCTTGACGAGATTGATCGGGTTCTGCGTGCCGAGGCTCTTGGAGAGGATGTCGTGGATCCCGGCGAGCTCGAGCACGGCGCGCACGCCGCCGCCTGCGATCACACCCGTACCGGGCGAGGCCGGCTTGAGCAGCACGCTGCCGGAACCGAACACTCCGGTTGTCTGGTGGGTGATCGTGCTGCCGTGCTTGGGAACCCGGAAGAGGTCCTTCTTGGCGCGCTCGACGCCCTTCTGGATCGCGAGGGGCACCTCGTTCGCCTTGCCGTAGCCCACGCCCACGACGTCGCGTTCGTCGCCCACGACGACGAGCGCCGTGAACGAGAAGCGCCGACCGCCCTTGACCACCTTGGCCACGCGGTTGATCTCGACGACGCGCTCCTGGAGATCCAGGCCGGCGGAGTTGACTGAGCGATCTACGGTTTTGGACATGAGCAGAGGGAGAGGGTAGCGGTAGTGGGGGCCCGGGGCCGCTAGACGGTGATGCCCGCCTCGCGCACCGCGTCGGCGAAGGTGCGCACGTGGCCGTGATAGCGGTAGCCCCCGCGGTCGAACACGGCACCTGAGACCCCGGCCGCCTTCGCGCGCTCGGCGAACACCTCGCCGGAGCGCCTCGCGCGCTCCGCTTTGCCGAGCGAGCGCAGGTCCGGCTCGAACCAGCTCACGGCCGCGAGCGTGTGCCCGTTGACGTCGTCTACCAGTTGGGCGGACAGACCCCGGTTGGAGCGGAACACGGAGATGCGCGGACGCTCCGCGGTGCCGGACACCTTCGCGCGCACCCGGCGGCGGCGCTTGAGCCGGCGGTTCTCCTTCGTCAACACGCTCATGCGCGCTTGCCGACCTTGCGGGCCACGTACTCGCCCTCGTAGCGGATCCCCTTGCCCTTGTAGGGCTCGGGCGGGCGTTGCTTGCGGATGATCGCGGCGGTCTCGCCGACGAGCTGCTTGGAGATGCCCTTGACCACGACGCGGGTGGGCTGGGGAACCTCGAACTCGATGCCGTCGGGCGCGGGGATCGGCACCGGGTGGGAGTAGCCCACGGCGAGCTCGAGGTTCTTGCCCTTCAGCTGGGCGCGGTAGCCGACGCCCTGGATCTCCAGGCGCTTCTCGTAGCCCGCGGTGACGCCCTGCACCATGTTGGCCACGAGCGTCCGCGTGAGGCCGTGGAGTGCGCGGTGTTCGCCACGGTCGGTAGGACGTGTGACGAGCAGCTGCTCGCCCTCCTGGGTGACCTCGATGTCCCGCGGGATGCGCTCCATCAGGTCGCCCTTGGGACCCTTCACGCTGACGGACTCCGGCTCGATCGTCACGGTCACGCCGGCGGGGACGGGGATCGGCTGTCTGCCTATTCTCGACATCGCCGACTCACCACACCTGGGCGAGGACCTCGCCGCCGATACCCGCCGCGCGAGCGTCGTGGCCGGTCATCACGCCGTCGGATGTCGAGACGATCGATGTGCCCATGCCGCCGAGCACCTTCGGTATGTGCTTGGCGTCGACATAGGTGCGCCGGCCGGGCCGCGACACGCGCCTCAGCCCGGTGATCGCCGAGCGCCGATCCTCGGTGTACTTCAGGCGGATCTGGATGATCTGGCCGGCGTTTCCCTCGGGTGCGGGGACGACCGACCAGGACTCGATGTACCCCTGCTCGGCGAGGATACGCGCGAGCTCGCCCTTGAGCTTGGAGGCGGGCACCTCGACGGTCTCGTGGGCGGCGCGGATCGCATTGCGCACCCGCGTGAGGAAGTCGGCTATGGGATCGGTCATTGACATTGGTCGGCTCTCGTTCTCTCCGGGAAGGCTCCTACCAGGAGGACTTCGTCATCCCCGGGATCTGTCCATTGTGGGCGAGCTCGCGGAGGCAGATGCGGCATATCCCGAACTTGCGGTACACCGCGCGCGGCCGGCCACACCGGTTGCATCGAGTATATGCACGTGTCTTGAACTTCGGTGTGCGCGCCTGCTTGACGCGCTGCGATGTCTTGGCCATCAGTCGGTGCTCTCCTTCTCGGCGGTGTCTGCGTCTGAACCGGCAGCCGGCTCCGGGGTCTCGGCATCCGCGGCGGCCTGCGCCTCCTCCGTAGCTTCCTCGGCGGCGGCGACCTCCTCAACGACCTCCTCGGCGACCTCCTCGGCGAGAATCTCCTCCGCGACCTCCTCGGCGACGACCTCGGCGACGATCTCCTCGGCCACTGCCTCAGCGACCTCCGGCTCGACCCCGTCGGCGACGAGCTCCTCGGCGATCTCCTCGGTGACGATCTCCTCGGCGATGGCCTCGGCCACGATCTCCTCGGCGACGGCCTCGGCGACGACCTCGGCAACAAGCTCCTCGGCCACCTCCTCGGCGACCGCCGCGGCCACGATCTCCTCGGCGACGGCCTCGGCGGCGGCGTCATCGGCGGCGGCCTGCGCCTGGGCCTCCTTGGCGGCGGCTGCCTCCTGCTCGGCGCGCGCATCGGCCTCGGGGTCGTAGCCCTTGGGGCGGCCCTGGGATGCGAATGGCATCCCCATCGCGCTCAGCAGTGCGTAGGCCTCGACGTCGGTCGCGGCGCTCGTGGTGATCGTCACGTCGAGCCCCCGCACCTGGTCGATGCCGTCGTAGTCGACCTCGGGGAAGATGATCTGCTCCTTGACGCCCATCGAGTAGTTGCCGCGGCCGTCGAAGGAGCGGGGGTTCAGGCCGCGGAAGTCGCGGATGCGCGGGATCGCGATCGAGACGAGCCGGTCGAGGAACTCGTAGCTGCGCTCGGCGCGCAGGGTCACCGACACGCCAACCGGCATGCCCTCGCGCAGTTTGAAGGCCGCGATCGACTTCCGCGCCCGGCGAACGCTGGGGCGCTGTCCGGCGATCGTCGCGAGCTCCTCGACGGCGGCTTTCAGCATTTTCGAGTCCTGCTTGGCGAGCCCCACGCCCATGTTGAGCGTGATCTTCTCGATCCGCGGCGCCTGCATCACGGAGCTGTAGCCGAAGCGCTCGATCAGCGCCGGGCGAATCTCCTGCAGGTAGCGCGTCTTCAGGCGGGCCTCGGGGGCGGCGGCGTCCCCACTGTCGGTCATCGTCGGCATCGGCTCAGTCCAGCCTCGTACCCGAGCTCTTGGCCACGCGATAGCGGCGGCCGTCCTCGCGCTCGATCCGCACGCGCGTCGGGATGCCCTTGTTGTCGAGCAGCATCACGTTGGAGACGTGGATCGGACCCTCGCGCTCGATCACGCCACCGAGCGTTTCTTCGCTCTGCGCGCCCGCGACCTGCTGCGGGCGCGTGTGCCGCTTGATCATGTTGAGGTGCTCGACGAACACTCGTTCCCGCTGCGGGTCAACGCGCAGCACGCGGCCGGTCTTGCCCCGGTCCTTGCCCGAGATGACCTTCACCTGATCGCCGGAGCGGATCTTCATCGAGCGCCGCTTCGGCGCGGCCTGGGTGCGGCGGGCCATCACAGCACCTCCGGCGCGAGCGAGACGATCTTCATGAAGTTGCGGTCGCGGAGTTCGCGGGCGACCGGGCCGAAGACCCTGGTGCCGCGCGGGTTGTTCTGCTCGTCGATGATCACCGCGGCGTTCTCGTCGAAGGCGATGTAGGTCCCGTCGTCTCGGCCGATCGCCTTCTTGGTGCGGACGACCACAGCGGTGACGACCTCGCCCTTTTTGACGGCGCCCTGCGGGTTGGCCTGCTTGACGGTGGCCGTGATCACGTCGCCCACGAAGGCGTAGCGGCGCTGCGAGCCACCCTTCACGCGAATGCACAGGATCTCCCGGGCACCGGAGTTGTCGGCGACCCGCAGCCGGGTCTCGTTCTGGATCATCGCGCCCGCTCCAGCACGTCGACGAGCGCCCAGCGCTTGGTGCGCGACAGCGGCCGGCTCTCGATCACGCGCACCATGTCGCCCTCGTGCGCATCGTTGTTCTCGTCGTGCGCGTGCACGGTGCTCGAGCTGCGCACGATCTTCTCGTAGCGGCGATGACGGCGTGCGACGTCGATCCTGACGGTGATCGTCTTCTCGGCCTTGTCGGAGACCACCACGCCCTGTCGCACGCGGCGGGTACCCTCCACGGCCGCATGCACGGGCGCAAGCGGCTCCGGCGGAGGCGCGGCCGCCCGCCGCTCGGCGGCCTTGGCGCGTTCGCTGAGACGGCGCGCGCGGCGGCTGACGGCCTTGGCCCGGCGTCGCTGCAGTCGCTCCTCGGCGCGCTCCTGCGGCGAGCGCGCCGGCCGGGTCTCACCGCTGTGCAGCGAGCGCTGCAGGCGCCGGCGCTCCTTCGCCGAGAGCTCATCCCCTGCGGGAGCGGGCGACTCGGCGGCCGCCGGGGCGTCGTCCGGAGCCGCGTCGTCACCGGCCTCGGCGGTGGCGGACTCCTGCTCGGCGCCGGCCTCGGGCTCGGCGCCGGCCTCGGGCTCGGCGCCGGCCTCGGGCTCGGCGGCCTGCTCCTGCACGGCCTCGGCCTCGGGCGCCGCTGCGGCCTCGTCGGCCTCGATGTTCTCGTTGTCGTTCTCGTCAGCCATGTCGTCCGTTCGTCGTCGTCTCGAAGGCCTCAGTTGCCCTGCCGGGCCGTGCCGGCAAGGGTCCGCTCGCGACCAACCGTCAGGGCCCGCGCGAGGTCGCGTCGCGCGCGGCGCAGGGCGGCGGTGTCGTCGAGTTCTCCGGTCGCGTTTGAGAATCGCAGCCCGAACACCTCTTTGCGCAGGTCCGCGACGTGCCGCGCGAGCTCCTGCTCGTCCATGTCGCGCATCTCTCCGGCAGTCATCGCTCCGCCTCAGTCCTCACGCAGCACGAACTTGGATTTCACCGGCAGCTTGTGCGCCGCCAGCCGGATCGCTTCGCGCGCCAGCGGCTCGGAGACGCCGGCAAGCTCGAACATCACGCGCCCCGGCTTGACCACGGCGACCCAGCCTTCGGGCGAGCCCTTGCCGGAGCCCATGCGGGTCTCGGCCGGCTTCTTGGTGACGGGCTTGTCCGGAAACACGTTGATCCACACCTTGCCGCCGCGCTTGATCTTGCGCGTCATCGCAACACGGGCAGCCTCGATCTGGCGGTTGGTCAGCCAGCCGCCCTCGAGCGCCTTGAGGCCGTACTCGCCGAATTGAACGTGCAGCTGGCCGCGGGAGTAGCCGCGGCGACGCCCACGATGCTGCTTGCGGTGCTTCACACGCTTGGGCGAGAGCATCAGCGCGCTCCTGCCCCCGGCGCCGGGGCATCGCCCGGTCGCCCTCCGCGTCCGCCGCCGCCCGGCCCGCGTCCGCCGCGTCCGCCGCCGGACCCTCCGCCCGGCCCGCGGCCGCGTCCGGGGCCGCCGGGACCGCCGCCGCCGCGCCCGCTCGCGCCGCCCCGTCCCCGGCCTCGGCCATCACGGCCGTCGCGGCCGTTGCGGGAGTCGCGGTCGGAGCTCGGCGGGGCCGGAGCCGTCATGTCGGTGAGGTCGGCGCCGGTGTAGCCCTCGGGCATGATTTCGCCCTTGTTGACCCAGCACTTCACGCCGATGCGGCCGAACGTCGTGCGCGCCTCGTAGAAGCCGTAGTCGATGTCGGCGCGCATCGTGTGCAGCGGCACGCGGCCGTCGGAGTAGCTTTCGGTGCGGGCCATCTCGGCGCCACCCAGACGGCCGGCCACCTGGACCTTTACGCCCTTCGCCCCGGAGCGCATCGCGCTCGTGAGCGCGCGCTTCATCGCGCGGCGAAACGCGACCCTGTTCTGCAGCTGCTCGGCGATCGACTGGGCCACGAGCTTGGCGTCGAGCTCCGGGCGCTTGATCTCGAGGATGTTGACCTTGATCTGCTTCTGGGTCATGCGGTGCAGGTCACGCCGCAGCGCGTCCACTTCGGTGCCGGACTTGCCGATCACGATGCCCGGGCGAGCGGTGTGGATGTTGACCTCGAGCTCGTTGGCGTCCTTGCGGATCGTTATGTCCGAGAGGCCGGCGTGGGCGAGCTTGCCGATGATGTGCTCACGCACGCGAATGTCCTCGGCGAGGTATTCCGAGAAGTTCTTCTCGTTGAACCAGTTGGACTTCCAGTCGTGGATGTAGCCCACGCGCATGGCCTCTGGATGAACCTTTTGTCCCATTTCTCGTCTCTCAGCCGTGTCTCTTGGTGGTCCCGGGCTCGGGGCGCGGGGTGAGTGTGATCGTGAGGTGGCTCGTGCGCTTGCGAATCGGCGTCGCCCGCCCCATCGCGCGCGGCCTGAAGCGCTTGATCGTGGGCCCCTCGTCGGCATATGCCTCCCGGACGATCAGATCGTCCTCGAGCAGTTCGTGGTTGCTCTCGGCATTCGCCACCGCGGACTCGAGCAGCTTGCTCCAGTCGCGGGCCACCTCACGAGGGGTGAAGGCGAGGATAGCGCGTGCCTCCTGCACGGACTTGCCGCGCAGGTGCCCGCAGACCATGCGGGCCTTCCGCGCGGAGGTGCGGACGTAGCGGGCATGCGCGCGCACGACCCTCCGTTTGGGCCGCGCTTTCGCGCTCGCGGCCGCCCTGCGGGCGAGTTTTTTGGCGGGCCTGGCCGCGTCCTGCGCCTTGGCGACCTCGGCGGCCTCCTCGCGGTCGCCGGGGGCGGCGGCTTTCGCGACGGTGGCTTTCTTGGCGGCGCGTTTTCGTTTCGCGGGGGCTTTCAGCGTCGCCTGCTGGCCGTCGGGCTCGGACCCCTTCCGATCGGCGTCCTCCTCAGCGGGGACGTCCTTCTCCGTGGTGGTCTTCTTCGCCGCCGCTTTCACTTTCGTCTCGCTCGCCGGCCGTTTGGCAGCGGGTTTCTTCTCGGCAGCTGGCTGCTTCTCGGCCGCGGGTTTCTTCTCGGAGGCCGGTTTCTTCTCGGCCGCCGGTTTCTTCTCAGCAGTCGGTTTCTTCTCAGCAGTCGGTTTCTTCTCGCCGGACCGGGGCTCCTCGGGCTCTCCGCCCGCGCTGCCCTTCTCCTCCTCGGCGCTCATCGGACCCGCCCCGAGCCGGCGTGCCCGCGGAAGACGCGGGTGGGAGCGAACTCGCCGAGCTTGTGTCCGACCATCGACTCGCTGATGAAAACGGGCACGTGCTTCTTGCCGTCGTGGACGGCGATCGTGTGGCCGACCATCTCGGGGAAGATCGTCGAGGCCCGCGACCAGGTCCTCAGCATTTTTTTGTTGTTCTCGGCGTTGAGCGCCTCGATTCGGCTCATGAGGCGCTCTTCCACCCAGGGGCCCTTCTTGCTTGAGCGACTCATCGGCTCTTGCCCTTCCCGCGCCGTCTGCCGCGCACGATGTAACGGTTGGAGGTCTTGTTGCGCTTGCGGGTGCGATAGCCGAGCGTGGGCACACCCCATGGCGTGACCGGATGCCGGCCCGCGGTGGTCGAGCCCTCGCCGCCTCCGTGGGGGTGATCGACGGGGTTCATCGCCACGCCACGCGTCTGGGGACGCACGCCCATGTGGCGCTTGCGGCCGGCCTTGCCGACCTTCACGTTCTGGTGCTCGGCGTTGCCGATCACGCCGACGGTCGCACGGCACTCCGCGCGGACCATGCGCATCTCGCCCGAGGGCAGTCGCAGCGTCGCCATGTCGCCGTCCTTGGCCATCAGCTGGGCCGAGGCACCGGCCGAGCGCGCCATCTGGCCGCCGCGGCCGGGCTGCATCTCGATGTTGTGGACCACGGTCCCCACGGGCAGGCGGGCCAGCTCCATGCAGTTGCCCACGGCGATGTCGGCGCCATCGCCCGAGGCGACCGTCATCCCGACCGTGAGACGCTGGGGCGCGAGGATGTAGCGCTTCTCGCCGTCGGTGTAGTGGAGCAGGGCGATGTAGGCCGAGCGGTTGGGGTCGTACTCGATCGCGGCGACCCTCGCCGGAACGCCGTCCTTGCGGCGCTTGAAGTCCACGCGGCGATAGGCACGCTTGGCGCCGCCTCCGCGATGGCGCGCGGTCTTGCGCCCATGCGCGTTACGCCCGCCGGACTTCTTGAGCCCTTCTACGAGCGTCTTCTCGGGCTTGGACCTGGTGATCTCCGCGAAGTCGGGGTAGGAGACGAAGCGCCGTCCTGGACTCGTGGGCTTTGGCTTGCGGATCGGCATCTGCTCAGCTCGCCGCCTCGAGGTCCTGCAGCGCCTGGAAGATCGGGATCGTCTCGTCGGCGCGTACCTGCACGATCGCCTTGCGCCACGAGCGCGTGCGTCCGCGCGTGACGCCGCGACGCTTGGGCTTGGACTTGACGCTCATCGTGCGCACCTCCACCACGTGCACACCGAACAGCTCCTCGACGGCCTGGCGGATCAGCGTCTTGTGCGCGTCGGCGTGCACGCGGAAGGTGTAGCGGTTGGCACTCGCGAGCACATAGCTCTTCTCCGAGACGACGGGACGGATGATGACCTGGGTGGGGTCCATCAGGCCTGCTCCCCCGCGCCCCTCGCGGTCCGCCCGGCGCGGCCGCTGAGCGCCTGCAGCGACGACTCCGAGACGACGATCGAGGCGGCCGCGAGCAGCTCGGTGACGCCCACGTTCTCCGGTGTGGCCACGGTCACGCGCGCGAGGTTGCGGAACGAGAGCGCGGCCGCCGACTCCTCGGCGCCGAGCACCACGAGCGTGGGGCGCGCGCCGCCCCAGTCCTCGAGCAGGTCGAGCGCCTGGCGCGTCTTCGGCGCGGCGAACGCACCGGCGTCGAGGATCGCGATCGAGCTCCGGTCGGCATGCAGCGAGAGCGCGCTGCGCAGCGCCGCACGGCGCTCCTTGCGGTTGACCTTGAAGGTGTAGGAGCGGGGCTGGGGGCCGAAGGCGATGCCTCCCCCGGTCCAGATCGGCGAACGGCTCGAGCCGGCGCGGGCGCGGCCGGTGCCCTTCTGGCGCCACGGCTTGGCGCCACCGCCGGAGACCATCGCGCGGGTCTTGGTCGCAGCGGTGCCGCGGCGGCGCGCGGCCTGCTCGGCGCGCACGCTCTCGTGAACGAGCGACTTGGAGAAGCGCGCGCCGAACGCCGCCTCCTCCAGCTTGACCTTCTTCGCGGCGCTCGCGCCGAGCAGCGGTGCATCAGCCATTGCTGCGCACCTCCACGATGCCGCCGGAGGGGCCCGGTACCGAGCCTCGTACGAGCAGCAGGTTCTCCTCCGCGTCGACGCCGATGATCTCCAGGCCTTCCTGGGTGGCGCGCTTGTTGCCCATCTGCCCGGGTCCGCGGATCCCCTTGAAGACCCGCGAGGGCGTCGCCGACGCACCGATCGAGCCGGGCGCGCGCACGTTGTGGGAGCCGTGCGACTTGGGGCCGCTGGCGAAGTTGTGGCGCTTGATCGTGCCCTGGAAGCCCTTGCCCTTGGTCGTGCCCGCGATCTTCACCCGTTCGCCGACGCTGAAGGAGTCGACCTTCACCAGCTCCCCCAGCTTGGCCTCCTGGGCGGGCTCCCCGGGCCGGGAGCGGAACTCCACGAGCGTGCGCATGGGCGGCGCGTCGGCCTTCTTGAGATGACCCAGCTCGGGCCTCGAGAGGTGCTTCTCCTTGGTCTGCCCGAACGCGAGCTGCACGGCCTCGTAGCCGTCGCGCTCCTCGGTGCGCACGCCGGTGACCGGACAGGGACCCGCCTCCAGCACGGTCACGCGCGCCACGCTGCCGTCCTCCTGGAAGACCTGGGTCATACCGAGCTTCTTGGCGAGGATTGCGGGCATGGTGGCGGTGATGTGCTCGATTGGTCGGAGGTTGCGGGTGCTCAGGTCGCCAGGCGAATCTCGATGTCGACACCGGCCGGGAGATGGTCCAGGCGCTGCAGCGAGTCGACCGTCTTGGGGGTCGGCTGGTGGATGTCGATCAGTCGCTTGTGCGTGCGGATCTCGAAGTGCTCGCGCGAGTCCTTGTCCTTGAACGGTGAGCGGATCACGCAGTAGACGTTCTTCTCCGTGGGCAGCGGTACCGGCCCGGAGACGCTCGCACCGGTACGCGTGGCCGTCTCGACGATCTCCTTCGCGGCCGACTCGATCGCGGAGGTGTCGTACGCCTTCAGGCGGATGCGGATCTTGTTCTGGTTGGCGGCTGCCATGGAAGCTCTCTGGGTTGTCTGGTTCGCTTGTTTGCTCTGCTGCCGGCTGCGTCGTGCTCGCTGCGTCATCCGCGCGCGCAGCCCACACTGCGTCTGTTCCCCATTTTGCGGCGGGGGCGGGAGCGGATCCCCTGCGGAATCCACCCCGCACCCTCATGCCTTGCCGGCGGGGCCTTCTAGTCGTATCGGACTGCCAATGGCGCGCGTCGCCTCCGGCGCTGCTGGAGACGGACGCGCGGGTGCTACTCGATGATCTCGCTGACCACGCCCGAGCCGACCGTGCGGCCACCCTCTCGGATGGCGAAACGGAGCCCCTGGTCCATGGCGATCGGCTGGATCAGCTCGATCTCCATCTGGACGTTGTCGCCGGGCATGACCATCTCGACGCCATCGGGCAGCTTGGCCACCCCGGTGACGTCGGTCGTGCGGAAGTAGAACTGAGGCCGGTAGCCCGTGAAGAAGGGGGTGTGGCGACCGCCCTCCTCCTTCTTGAGCACGTAGACCTCCGACTTGAACTTGGTGTGCGGCGTGATTGAGCCCGGCTTGCACAGCACCTGCCCGCGCTCGATCTCCTCGCGCTTGGTGCCTCGCAGCAGGCAGCCGACGTTGTCGCCCGCGCGACCCTCATCGAGGATCTTGCGGAACATCTCGACGCCCGTGACGACCGTCGAGGTGGAGTCGTGGACGCCGACGATTTCGACGGTGTCGCCGGTTTTGACGATGCCCTGCTCCACGCGGCCGGTGGCCACGGTGCCGCGGCCGGTGATCGAGAAGACGTCCTCGACCGGCATCAGGAACGGCTTGTCGAGCTCGCGCACGGGCTCGGGGATGTAGGAGTCCAGCGCGGCCGCCAGGTCGAGGATCTTCTGCTTGTAGGCATCATCGCCTTCGAGCGCCTTCAGCGCCGAGCCGGTGATGAAGGGGATGTCGTCACCCGGGAAGTCGTACTCGGAGAGCAGCTCGCGGACCTCGACCTCGACCAGCTCGAGCAGCTCCTCGTCGTCGACCATGTCGGCCTTGTTCAGGAACACGACGATGTAGGGCACGCCGACCTGGCGGGCGAGCAGGATGTGCTCGCGCGTCTGCGGCATCGGGCCGTCCGCCGCCGAGACCACCAGGATCGCGCCGTCCATCTGGGCGGCGCCGGTGATCATGTTCTTGACGTAGTCGGCGTGACCCGGGCAGTCGACGTGGGCGTAGTGGCGATTCTCGGTCTCGTACTCCACGTGCGAAGTGGCGATCGTGATCCCGCGTTCCTTCTCCTCGGGAGCGTTGTCGATCTCCTCGAAGCTCCGGGCCTCGGCGCCCCCCTTCTCCGCCAGCACGGTCGTGATGGCAGCGGTCAGCGTCGTCTTGCCATGGTCGATGTGACCGATGGTCCCGACGTTGACGTGCGGCTTGTCGCGCTCGAACTTCTCCTTCGCCACTTTTGGTTCGCTCCTGTATCGGCTTGTATGTTCGCCGCTCCGTGAGGGCGAACCGGGGAAATCTATCTAACTGCGGCTTTCGTTGACTGCTGCTGCTGGGCAACGCCTCGGGAGTTCGGGCCTGGGCCGGCCCTCCCCGAGGTGCTCAGGCCGGCACCGGCTCGCCGGTTCTCTGTTCCACGATCTTCTCGGCGATGTTCGGCGGGACCTCCTCGTAGGCCTCGAACTGCATCGTGTAGGTGGCGCGTCCCTGCGTGTTCGAGCGCAGGTCGGTCGCGTAGCCGAACATCTCGCTGAGCGGCACGCGCGCCGTGACCGCGAGCGCGTTTCCGCGGCGCTCCTGTCCTTCCACGCGCCCGCGCCGGCGGCTGAGGTCGCCGATCACGTCGCCGAGGAAGTCCTCCGGCGTGACCACCTCGACCGCGAAGATCGGCTCGAGCAGGACTGGCTTGGCGCGTTTCGCGGCCTCTTTGAAGGCGATCGACCCGGCGACCTTGAAGGCGATCTCCGAGGAGTCCACGTCGTGGTACTTGCCGTCGACCAGCGTCACGCGCAGATCGACCATCGGGTAGCCCGCCTTCACGCCGTTCTCGAGGGCCTCTTCCACACCCTTCTTGACCGCCGGAATGTATTCGGAGGGGACGTTTCCACCCTTGATCTTGTTGATGAACTCGAAGCCCTCGCCGGGCGCGGGCTCGAGGTCGATGTAGACCACGCCGAACTGCCCCGAGCCGCCTGTCTGGCGGACGAACTTGCCCTCGATCTTCTCGACCGTTCCACGCACCGTCTCGCGGTAGGAGACCTGTGGCCTGCCGACGTTGGCCTCGACGCCGAACTCGCGCTTCATGCGATCCACGAGGACCTCGAGGTGCAGCTCGCCCATGCCGGAGATCTCGGTCTGGCCGGTCTCCTCGTTGGTGCGAACCTGGAAGGTCGGGTCCTCCTCGGCTAGGCGTCCGAGCGCGGTCGACATCTTCTCCTGGTCGGCCTTCGTCTTGGGCTCGACGGCGACCTTGATCACGGGCTCGGGGAACACGATGTTCTCGAGGTGAATCGGCGCGTCGGGGGCGGCGAGGGTGTCGCCGGTGATGACCTGCTTGATCCCCACCGCGGCCGCGATGTCGCCGGCGTAGACCTCCTCGACCTCCTCGCGCTCGTTGGCGTGCATCATCAGGATGCGCCCGATCCGCTCGGTGCGTCCGCTGCCCACGTTGAGCACGCGGGAGCCGGCCTGGAGATGGCCGGAGTAGACACGGAAGTAGGTGAGCTTGCCGACGTAGGGGTCGGCTGCGATCTTGAAGGCGAGCGCAGCGAACGGCTCGGAGTCGTCGGCCTGGCGGACCGCCGGGCGCTCCTCCTCCTCGCCCTTGATCAGTTCGGTGCCGACCACCGGCGGGACGTCCAGCGGCGAGGGCAGGTAGTCGATGACGGCGTCGAGCAGCGGCTGCACGCCCTTGTTCTTGAACGAGGAGCCGCACAGCACCGGTGTCAGCTTGGTCGAGAGCGTGGCCTTGCGGATCGCCTGGCGCAGGACGTCCTCGGGAACGTCGGCCTCCTCGAGGATCAGCTCGAGCAGGGCGTCGTCGTAGTGGGAGACCTCCTCGAGCAGGTGCTCGCGGGCGGCACCGGCCGCTTCGGCGAGGCGCTCCGGGATGTCGATCACGTCCTGTTCCTTGCCCATCTCGTCTTTGTAGACGACGGCCTTCATGCTCACGAGGTCGACGATCCCTTCGAAGTCGCCCTCGCTGCCGATCGGCAGCTGGATCGGCACGGGGTGCGCGCCGAGACGGTCGATCATCGTCTGCACGCCCTGGTCGAAGTCGGCGCCGACGCGATCCATCTTGTTGATGTAGGCGATCCGCGGGACGTGGTACTTGTCGGCCTGGCGCCACACCGTCTCCGACTGCGGCTCCACGCCGGCGACGGAGTCGAACAGCGCGATCGCTCCGTCGAGGACGCGCAGCGAGCGCTCGACCTCGACGGTGAAGTCGACGTGCCCGGGGGTGTCGATGATGTTGATCCGGTGGTCCTTCCACTGCGCGGTGGTGGCAGCGGAGGTGATCGTGATCCCGCGCTCCTGCTCCTGCTCCATCCAGTCCATCACGGCGGCGCCCTCGTGGACCTCGCCGATCTTGTAGGTGCGCCCGGTGTAGTAGAGGATGCGCTCGGTGGTCGTCGTCTTACCCGCGTCGATGTGGGCCATGATCCCGATGTTGCGGGTGTTTTGAAGTGAGAACTTGCGTGGCATCTAGATCGGATCTGGGGGGTTCGGGGGTGGCTGCGCTCGGGGCAAAAAAATGGGCCCCTCGGGCCCACGCGCGCTGCTGGTCGTGTCCGGACCGGTCCGCGTCGTTATCTGCTCGAGGTCTCCATCATCAAAAGTCGACTCCGCGGGCGCACAATGCGGCTCGTCCCGCGACGCGATCCCGACTATAGCAGAGCCTTTCCCGGCGCTTGGCGGGCTGTGCGCTCACCGCCCGGAGGGTGTCGCGGGTGCCGCGGAGGCCGGCTCGCCGGCCTCGCAGGTGGGTGCCGGTGGCTCCTGCTCGAGCATCGCCGCGAGGCGTTCGAGCACCGTCGTCGCGGCGCGCAGGTCGGACGCGGAGACGTCTCGGAGGGCCTCGTCCCAGCGCCCCTTCCAAGCCGTGCGCTTGGCCTGGATCTTGCGCCTGCCCTGGGGCGTCAGCCGCGAGACGACCACGCGCCTGTCGGTCTCCGAGCGGACCCGCTCGACGTGCCCGCACTCGGCGAGGTGGTCGAGCATCTGGGTGACCGTCGCCGGTGTCAGCAGGGCTGCTGTGGCGAGCTCGCCCGCCGGCAGCCCGCCGCGCTCCTCGAGCTCGATCAGAAGCTGGAACTGGGCGTGGCTGAGCTCCGCGCCTCCGAGGTGGGTGTCGCGGCCGCGCAGCCGGTTGAATGTGCGAAAGACGCGGCGGAAGGCCACCCCGAGCTCGGCCATGCGCTCCTCGCGGGCGGAGGGTTTGGCGATCGTCGCCGGTGCGCCCATCGCCGCCGCCTACACCCCGAGCGGCTCGACGCCGGCCTCGGCCACGGCGGCCTCGCGGCTCAGGCGCGCGGGGGACCGCTCCGCGCGCAGCAGCGCGATGCAGGGGATCAGCGCCAGCACCGAGATCGCCAACGACCACAGGTAGGCGCTGTCGAACGCCCCGGCGAGGTGCGTCAGCGAGGGCGATCGCCCTTCGGCGCGCTGCAGCACCACCGCCAGCACCGCCACGCCGATCGCGCCGCCGAGGCGTTGGAGCACGTTCAGCTGAGGGGTGGCATCGGAGAGCTGCTCGGGCCGCATCGAGGCGAACGCCGCGGTCATCGCCGGCACGAACGCGAGGCCGATCCCGACCCCGCGCAACAGCAGCACGAGCGAGATCGACAGGATCGAGGTGTCGGCGCCCACGAACGCCAGCGGCAGCGTCGCCAGGCACAGCATCGAGACGCCGACGATCGCCACGCGCCCGCCCCCGTGGCGGTCGGTGAGGCGGCCCACGAACGGCATCACCATCAGCATCCCGAGCCCCTGCGGGCCGACCAGCAGGCCCGTCGCGATCACGCTCTCGTGACGCACCTCCTGGTAGTAGTAGGGGACGAGGATCATCGCCCCGAACAGCGACGCGCCGAGCGCGAAGGTGGTCAGCGAAGCCGACCTGAAGACGCGGTTGCGGTACAGGCGCACGTCGAGCAGCGGGCGCTCCACGCGCGTGGCGTGCCAGCAGAAGGCCAGCGTCAGCAGGCTGCCCGCGATGATCGGCCAGATGACCGCGGGCGCGGTGAAGCTGGCGTTCGTGCCGAGCTCGCTGAGGCCGTACACGACCGCCGCCGAACCTCCCGAGAGCAGGCCCACGCCGACGACGTCGAGCTTGCCCGCCTCGCCGGAGTCGGTGTGGGGAAGCATGCGCGCCGCGAGCACCAGCGCGATCACGCCGATCGGGAGGTTGACGAGGAAGATCCACGACCAGTGGAGGTTCTGGAGGATGATGCCGCCGATCACCGGGCCGAGGATCGGCGCGAGCATCGCGGGCATCGAGACGATCGCCATCACCCTGCCCATCCGCCGCGGCCCGGCCACCTGGGCCATGATCAGCTGCGCCAGCGGCATGATCATCCCGCCGCCCGCGCCCTGCAGCACGCGGAACAGCACGAGGCTGGCCGTCGAGTTGGCCACCGCGCACAGGCCGGAGCCCGCCGTGAACAGCACCAGGGAGGTCATGTAGACGCGCTTGGCGCCGAAGCGGCGTGCGGCCCAGCCGGTGATCGGGATCACCGCGGCGAGGGCCAGCAGGTAGCCGGTTACCACCCACTGGATCTGCGAGATCGAGCTGTGCAGATCGCGGCCGAGCGTGCGCAGCGCCACGTTGACGATCGTGGTGTCGAGGATCGACATGATCATGCCGAGGATCACCACGCCGGCGATCTTCCACACGTAGGGCTCGATCCGATCGCCCGCGGCGGCGTCGGATGCTGCTGTCATTTCGGGCCGGCTGGACATTTGGTGCCTAAAGTTTAGGTACCAAAGTATTGTTCTTCAAGTCCCCCGCGGAAATCCGTCGGGCGAACGGCGGCGGGACCCGGCGGTGCGCTAGGAAAGGCTCCCGCTCACGCGACGAGCGGGCCCTGAAGTGGCCTCGTGGAGCCGCGAGCTGCGAGGAGGGCGCTACCAGCGGTAATGCGCGAAGGCCTTGTTGGCCTGGGCCATGCGGTAGATGTCGTCCTTGCGCTTGTACGCGCCGCCCTGCTGGGACTGCGCGTCCATCAGCTCGTTGGCGAGCCGTTGGGCCATCGTCTTCTCGCGGCGCTGGCGCGCGAACTCCACCAGCCAGCGTACCGCCAGGGTGCGTGCCCGCCTCGATGCCACCTCGACGGGGACCTGGTAGGTGGCGCCGCCCACGCGGCGGGATTTGACCTCCAGCGAAGGCGTGAGCGTCTTGATCGACGACTCCAGCGTCTCGACCGGGTCTTTCTCGCTGCGCTCGGCGAGGATCGCCAGCGCGTCGTAGACGATGCGCTCGGCCGTCGACTTCTTGCCGTCCAGCATCACCTTGTTGATGACCTGCTGCACCAGCTTCGAGCGGTGGATGGGGTCCGCCTCGACGGGGCGGATCTGGGCGGGCGCGCGGCGCGGCATCAGCTAGGGACCGGCTATTTCTTCTTCACGCCGTATTGCGAACGGGCCTTTTTGCGATCGCTCACGCCGGCCGCGTCGAGCGTGCCGCGGACGACCTTGTAGCGCACGCCCGGAAGGTCCTTCACACGGCCGCCGCGCACGAGCACGACGGAGTGCTCCTGCAGGTTGTGCCCCTCGCCGGGGATGTATGCCGTGACCTCGATCGATCCCGAGATGCGCACGCGCGCCACCTTGCGCAGCGCGGAGTTCGGCTTCTTCGGGGTCGTCGTGTAGACGCGTGTGCAGACGCCGCGGCGCTGGGGGGCGGCCACCTTCTTCTTGCGGCCCTTGCCCGACTTCAGGCCCGGGGTGGCAAGCTTCTTCTTGGGCGTCACGCGGCCCTTGCGCACGAGTTGCGAGGTGGTTGGCATCGGCCGCGAATGGTAGCAGCGCTAGGCCGGCTGGGCCGCCACGGCCCCACCGGATGCTGCCGCCGCGCGCGTCGGCGCAGGCATCAGCGCGGCCGCCACGACCACCAGCACGAAGGCCAGGGCCTGGAGCACCACGCCGAGCGGGCTCGCGGCCATGGGGTCGCCGAAGACGACGATCCCCCCGCGATTCCCGCGATGTTGGCGGCCGTGCCGGTGACCGCGATCACGGGCACCGCCTCGCCGTCCTGCAGCCCCCGCGCCGAGGCGTAGAAGGCCACGATCGAGGCGACCGCGGCAACGGCGAGCCAGGGGCTCAGCAGCAGTCCGAGCGCGCCATGGGCGGCCGTGATGCCCGTCAGCGCCTTGATGGCCGTGTCGGACACGCCGAACAGGATCCCCGAGGCGGCGCCGAGCATCACGCCGTGATGCTCGACCGGTCCGCCCAGCCGCGGCCCCATCAGCAGCAGGCCGCCGAGCCCGAAGAGGCCGGCCTCGAAGGAGATCATCGCCGCGTCGGAGAAGTGGGAGTGCGCGCCGTGCAGAGCGGGCAGCGTGACGCCGAGCAGGACGAGCCCGCTGGCCGTGAGGAACAGCCCGATCCACTGGCGGCGGCCGACCTGGAACCCGAACCAGCGCTCGGCCATCACGGCGATGAACACGACGCCCGCCGCGAGCGAGACCTGCACGACCGACATCGGCGCGAGCGTGAGCGCCGCCACGTGCAGACCCCAGCTGGCCGTCGCCGTCAGCATCCCCAGTGCGAACCACTTGGAGGAGTACAGCGCGCGGGCCGAGCGCAGCGGGTGGAGCACCACGACCTTGGGCACCTCGTTGGCGCCGCGGTACTTGTAGAAGAACCCCAGGTTCGCCACGAAGGCGCACGAGAGGGCCAGGAGTATGCCTAGATCAAGGTTCATGGTGGAAAGGCGGTGACGGGTGGATCCATCGACTGGGGTCGCTCGTTGCTTTACTCCGTGAGAACGACCTAGGCGGATCGACCGTCTCCGGCAGAGTACTGAGTCCAACCTCTATGCGAGCTAAAGAACCCGTCGGCGTCGGCGAAGACCCCTCCCGGCGGGCCTGCGGCGAGAACGCAGGGACCAGCGATCCCGGGCCCGAGGGTCGCATCGAGGCGGCGTCGAGGCCGCTGCTGATGGTGGACATCGACGGGGTCATCTCGCTGTTCGGCAGCTCGATCGGCTCACTCGCCCCGGCCGCGGGTACGCCGCCGCCTGAGGGGTCCTTCCACTCGATCGAGGGCATACCCCACTTCCTTTCGTCCAAGGCGGCCGCTCACCTGCAAGCGCTCGCGAGCGACTTCGAGCTGGTCTGGGCGAGCGGCTGGGAAGAGCGGGCCAACGAGCACCTCCCGCACCTGCTGGGCACGCCCCCGCAGATGCCCTGGCTGAGCTTCTCGCGCGATGTGGGCGGCCGCGCGCCTCACACCAGAGCCCACTGGAAGCTCGAGGCAATCGACACCTACGCGGGCACACGCGCGCTGGCCTGGGTCGACGACGCGCTCGATCAGGCCTGCCGGGACTGGGCCGGCGACCGCGCCGCGCCCACCCTGCTCGTGCAGACCGACCCCGCGCTCGGGCTCACCGGCGAGCAGGCCCGGCTGCTGGCCTCGTGGGCCCGCCGGCTCGAGCACGGCTGAGCGACTCGCCGCAGCCGGCCGTCGGCCGCCCGTGCCGCGCCCCGTCGCGCCCGCCCGCCGCTACGCCGGCGCGCCGCGGTGGCGGCGCGCCGTGGCCGTCCGTGAGCCTCCGGACCGGCTCTAGGAGTCCTCGCCGGCCGGCTCGTCGGGTATCTCGAGCTCGGCCAGCTCCTCGGCGAAGCCGGGGTCGGTGCCGCCTGCCCCGATCTTCTCCAGCGACGCGAGGTCGGCGTCGAACTCCTGGCCGTAGCCGCCGTTGAAGGCATCGCCGCCGGCGAGGCCCAGCTCGGCCGCGATCTCGTCCTGGTCGAGCAGCCCCACATCGTCGATCGCGCGCGGCAGCGGCTCGGAGGGCTCGATCTCGATCCGCCGATAGCGCTTCAGCCCGGTGGCGGCGGGGATCAGCTTGCCGATGATCACGTTCTCCTTCAGGCCGTTGAGCCGGTCGATCTTGCCTTCGAGCGCCGCGTCGGTCAGGACCTTCGTGGTCTCCTGGAAGGACGCCGCCGACAGGAACGAGTCGGTGTTGAGCGACGCCTTGGTGATGCCGAGGATGATGTCCTCGAACTGGGCCTGCTCGCCGCCCTGATCGCCGACGGCCTCGTTGACCTTCGCGAATTCGAAGCGGTCCACGAACTGGCCCGGGAGGTAGTCCGTGTCGCCCTTCTGGTCCACGCGCACCTTCTTGAGCATCTGGCGCACGATCAGCTCGATGTGCTTGTCGTTGATGTCCACGCCCTGGGACTTGTAGACCTCCTGCACCTCCTTGACGAGGTACTGCTCGGTCTCGGTCCGCCCGCGGATCGCGAGCAGCTCGTGCGGGTACACCGAGCCCTCGTTGAGCTGGCGGCCGGCCTTGATCTTCTCGCCCGCGGAGACGAACAGCCGCGTGCGGCGCGGGAAGGCGTGGCGATGCTCCTCGCCGGCGTCGTCGGTGATGACCACGGTGAGCGCCTTGTCGGTCTCCTCGATCGAGACCACGCCGTCCTGCTCGGCGATCTTCGCCAGGCCCTTCGGGCGCCGGGCCTCGAACAGCTCCACCACGCGCGGCAGGCCGTGCGTGATGTCCGCGCCGGCGACACCGCCGGTGTGGAACGTGCGCATCGTCAGCTGGGTCCCGGGCTCGCCGATCGACTGCGCCGCGACGATTCCGACCGCGTCTCCGATCTGGGCGAGCGCACCGGTCGCCATCGCGCGGCCGTAACAGGCCTGGCACACGCCGCTGGGAGCCTCGCACTTGAGCACCGAGCGGACCGGCACGCGCAGCTCGATGCCCTTGTCGTGGTCGTCGGCGAACGCACCGACCATGTCCGCGAGCTCCGCCCGCGTGATTTCGACGCCCTTCTCGGCGAGCACGCGATTGCGCTTGGTCTTGATCTCCTGCGCCGCGATGCGCCCCACGAGGCCTTCGTTGGGCTCTCCGTCGTCCTTGAACACCGGGATTTCGATGTAGTCCTCGGTCTCGCAGTCGACCTCGCGGATGATCACGTCCTGGGCGACGTCGACCAGGCGCCTGGTCAGGTAGCCGGAGTCGGCCGTGCGCAGGGCCGTGTCGGCCAGGCCCTTTCGCGCGCCGTGCGTGGAGATGAAGTACTCGAGCACCGACAGGCCCTCCATGAAGTTGGCCTTGATCGGCCGCTCGATGATTTCACCCTTGGGGTTGGCCATCAGGCCGCGCATCCCCGCCAGCTGGCGGATCTGCTTGAAGGAGCCGCGGGCACCCGAGTTGGCCATCATGAAGATCGGGTTCAGCGTGTCGAGGTTCTCGATCATCGCCTCGGCCACCTCATCGGTCGCGGCGTTCCACTGCTCGACGACCGCCTCGTGGCGCTCCTCCTGGGTGATCAGGCCGTCGTCGTACTGGCCCGTGATGTCGCCCACGATCTTGTCGAACTTGTCGAGGATCGACTGCTTGGACGGGGGCACGACCACGTCGTTCTTGGAGATCGTGATCCCCGCCTGGGTCGCGTACTTGAAGCCCAGGTCCTTGAACGCGTCGAGCACCAGCGAGATCGTCGTGGCGCCGTAGGTCTGCACCAGCATGTCGATCAGCCGGGTCGTGTCGCGCTTCTTCATCGACTGGTTGACGAACGTGTACTTGGAGGCGTCGAACTCGTCGCCGAGGGCCTCCGCCAGCGCCCGCTCGATGCGGTCGTTGTAGATGATCCGCCCGATCGTCGTGAGCACGTGGCCGCCCTCACGGCCGTAGGGCCGGAACTCGGCGATGTCGTGCAGCTTGACCACGTTGCCCTCGTAGGACAGCTCGGCCTCCTGCGCGGTGCGGAACACGTGCGGCCGCGGCTCATACGTCGCCCGGTCGATCTTCGAGAGCTCCTCCGCTTCGGGGCCGTAGGTCAGGTAGTAGGCCCCGAGGATCATGTCCTGGGTGGGCGTCGCCAGCGGCGCCCCGTGGGCGGGGCTGAGGATGTTGTTGGAGGACAGCATCAGGATGCGCGCCTCCGCCTGGGCCTCCGCCGAGAGCGGCAGGTGCACCGCCATCTGGTCGCCGTCGAAGTCCGCGTTGAAGGCGTGGCAGACGAGCGGATGGACCTGGATCGCCTTGCCCTCCACGAGCAGCGGCTCGAACGCCTGGATACCGAGGCGGTGGAGCGTCGGGGCGCGGTTGAGCAGCACCGGGTGCTCGTGGATGACCTCCTCGAGCACGTCCCAGACCTCGGCGATCATCGAGTCGACCATCTTCTTGGCCGCCTTGATGTTCTGCGCCGACTTGCGCTCCACCAGGCGGGCCATGATGAACGGCTTGAACAGCTCGAGCGCCATGATCTTCGGCAGCCCGCACTGGTGCAGCTTGAGGTAGGGGCCGGCCACGATCACCGAGCGCCCGGAGTAGTCCACGCGCTTGCCGAGCAGGTTCTGGCGGAAGCGCCCCTGCTTGCCCTTGAGCATGTCCGAGAGCGACTTCAGCGGGCGGTTGCCCGGCCCGGTGACCGGGCGGCCGCGGCGGCCGTTGTCGAACAGGGCGTCGACGGCCTCCTGGAGCATGCGCTTCTCGTTGTTGACGATGATCTCCGGCGCGCCGAGGTCGAGCAGGCGCTTGAGCCGGTTGTTGCGGTTGATCACCCGGCGGTAGAGGTCGTTGAGATCCGAGGTGGCGAAACGGCCGCCGTCGAGCTGCACCATCGGGCGCAGCTCCGGCGGGATCACGGGCACCGCGTCGAGGACCATCATCTCCGGTTTGTTGCCTGACTGGATGAACGCGGAGACCACCTTCAGGCGCTTCACGGCGCGCGCCTGCTTCTGGCCTTTGCCGGTCTTGACCTGGTCCTCGAGCTCGACCCTTTCGGCCTCGAGGTCGACCTGCTGGAGCAGGTCGCGGATCGCTTCCGCACCCATCCCGCCACGGAAGTACTCGCCGAAGCCGTAGGAGGAGCCGAACCGCTCCTTGAGCTCGCGGAAGGTCGTCTCGTCATGCTCGATCTGCTTGGGCTCCATCGTCTTGAAGAGCTCCCACACGTTGCGCATGCGCTCGGCCGCGTCCTCGATGTAGGCCTCGGTGTCGGCGATGTCCGCGTCGAAGGCCTTGTTGAGCTCCTTGACCTGCTTCTCGCGCTCCTCGTCGGACAGTTTCGACAGGTTGATGTCGAGCGAGTCCGCCCACAGGTGGTCTTCGTCGTTGAAGTTCGTCTGTTTGCCGTTCTGGAGGTACTTCTCGCGGCGCTTGAGCGACTCGCGCAGCTCCAGCACCCGCTCCTCGCGCTCGGCCGCGTAGGCGTCGAGGACCTTGTTGACCTCCTTCTCGAGCGAGTCGATGTCCTTCGCCCGCGCCTCCTCGTCAACCCAGGTGACGATCGAGGCGGCGAAGTAGAGGACCTTCTCCAGTTCCTTGGGAGCCATGTCCAGCAGGTATCCGATCCGGCTGGGAACGCCCTTGAAGAACCAGATGTGGCTCACCGGTGCGGCCAGGTCGACGTGGCCCATGCGCTCGCGGCGGACCTTCGAGCGCGTGACCTCCACGCCGCAGCGCTCGCACACGATCCCCTTGTAACGGACACGCTTGTACTTGCCGCAGTAGCACTCCCAGTCCTTGGTGGGACCGAAGATGCGCTCGCAGAAGAGCCCGTCCTTCTCCGGCTTGAGCGTGCGGTAGTTGATCGTCTCCGGCTTGGTCACCTCGCCGGAGCTCCAGCTGCGAATCTGCTTTGAGGAGGCGAGGCTGATCTCGATCGCGTCGAAATTGTTTATGTCGATCATTCTTTGGTGTCCTCTAACTGGGGGTTAGACCGAAGGTCGTGAAGGGCGCGAGCCCCCTGGCTTTCGCTTGCGTGTGGTGACTGGGCACTACTCGGCGGAGGCCTCGTTGGCCAGGCTCTCGAGGTCCACGTCCTCCACGTCGAGGAGCCCCTCGACGGGGATCGCGTCGTCAGCAACGTCCTCCTCGCCGTCGCCGGTGGCGTCGGTGGTGTCCTCTCCGTCGAGCTCCTCGTCGCTGGCCTCGCCGGCGACGGCACGGACCCCGGAGAGGTCGATGCCGAGCTCCTCGGCTGCGCGCAGCAGGTCGTCGTCCTCGTCGCGCATCTCGGCGCGCTGTCCTTCCTCGGAGACCACGTTGACGTCGAGCGCCAGCGACTGCATCTCCTTGAGCAGGACCTTGAACGACTCGGGGATCGACGGCTCGGCGATGTTCTCGCCCTTGACGATCGCCTCGTAGGCCTTCACGCGACCGACCGTGTCATCGGACTTGATCGTGAGCATCTCCTGCAGCGTGTAGGCCGCGCCGAACGCCTCGAGCGCCCACACCTCCATCTCGCCGAAGCGCTGACCGCCGAACTGCGCCTTGCCGCCCAGCGGCTGCTGGGTGACGAGCGAGTAGGGACCGGTCGAGCGGGCGTGGATCTTGTCGTCGACCAGGTGCAGGAGCTTGAGTATGTACATGTAGCCCACCGTCACCTGTTCGGCGAACGGCTCGCCCGTGCGGCCGTTGAACAGGGTCATCTTCCCCGAGGCCTGCTCACCGACCCGCCGGGACTTGTCGATGTCCATGCGGATGCGGCCCTCATGGGCGTCCTGCCACTTGACCAGCGCGTTGTCCACGTCGGCCACGGTCGCGCCGTCGAACACCGGGGTGGACACGTACACGCGTCCGCTCCCGCCGCCGGAGTGCGCTTCCTTGTAGGCGTCGGTGTCATCGTCGTACCAGCCCTGAGCCGCCGCCCAGCCGAGGTGCGTCTCGAGGATCTGCCCGACGTTCATGCGCGAGGGCACGCCCAGCGGGTTGAGGATCACGTCCACCGGGGTCCCGTCCTCGAGGAAGGGCATGTCCTGCTGGTCGACGATCTTCGAGATCACTCCCTTGTTGCCGTGGCGGCCTGCGAGCTTGTCGCCCTCGGAGATCTTGCGCTTCTTGGCCACGAACACGCGCACGAGGTCGTTCACCCCGGGCGGCAGGTCGTCGCCGTCGTCGCGACGGAAGGTCTTCACGTCGATCACGACGCCGCCCTCGCCATGGGGGACCTTCAGCGAGGTGTCGCGCACCTCGCGCGCCTTCTCCTTGAAGATCGCCCGGATCAGCTTCTCCTCGGCGGTCAGCTCGGTCTCGCCCTTCGGCGTCACCTTGCCGACGAGCAGGTCGCCCGAGAGCACCTCCGCGCCGATCCGCACGATGCCGCGGTCGTCGAGGTTGCGCAGCGACTCCTCCGAGCGGTTGGGGATGTCGCGGGTGATCTCCTCCTCGCCGAGCTTCGTCGTGCGAGCGTCGATCTCGTACTCCTCGATGTGGATCGAGGTGAGCTCGTCGTCCTGCACGAGGCGCTTGGAGAGGATGATCGCGTCCTCGAAGTTGTAGCCCTCCCAGGACATGAACGCGACCATCAGGTTCTTGCCGAGGGCCATTTCGCCCTTGTCGGTCGAGGAGCCGTCGGCGAGCACGTCGCCCGCCTTGACCTTCTGCCCGGTGTTGACGAGCGGCTTCTGGTGGATCAGCGTGCCCTGGTTGGAGCGCATGTACTTCTGGAGCTCGTACTCCTCCTTCTTGCCATCGTTGGTCTGCACGACGATCTGGTTGGCGTCGATGTAGTCCACCGTGCCGGCCGTCTTGGTCAGCAGCACGTCACCGGTGTCCAGCGCCGCGCGCCGCTCCATGCCGGTTCCCACGAGGGGGGCGTCGGACTTGAGCAGCGGCACCGCCTGGCGCTGCATGTTCGAGCCCATCAGCGCGCGGTTGGCGTCGTCGTGCTCGAGGAACGGGATCATCGCCGTCGCCACCGACCAGATCTGCTCGGGCGAGACGTCGACCAGGTCCACGTCCTTCGGCCCGACCGTCACGTACTGGCCGGCCTGTGTGCGGCAGAGGATCTCGCTGCCCTTGAGCTTGCCGGTCTTGGGATCCACCGGAGTGTTCGCCTGGGCGATCAGCAGCTCCTCTTCCTGCGTGGCGTCGAGGTGGCGCACCTCCTCGGTCACCACGCCGTCCTTGACCACCCGGTAGGGAGTCGTGACGAAGCCGTACTCCGACACCTCGGCGAAGGAGGACAGCGAGCCGATCAGGCCGATGTTGGGACCCTCCGGCGTCTCGATCGGGCACATGCGCCCGTAGTGGGTTGGGTGCACGTCGCGCACCTCGATCGGTGCGCGCTCGCGCGTTAGGCCTCCCGCGCCGAGCGCCGACAGGCGCCGGCGGTGCGTGAGCCCGGCGAGCGAGTTCGTCTGGTCCATGAACTGCGACAGCTGCGAGGAGCCGAAGAACTCCTTCAGCGCCGCCACCACGGGCCGGATGTTGATGATCGTCTGCGGCGTGATCGTGTCCGCGTCCTCGGTCGTCAGGCGCTCGCGCACCACGCGCTCCATGCGGTAGAGGCCGATGCGGAAGGCCTCCTGGATCAGCTCGCCCACGGTGCGCAGGCGGCGGTTGCCGAAGTGCTCGTACTCGTCGAGGTGCTCGGCCACGGGCTCGCGCGGCATGCTCATCGCCTCCGCCGCGTAGTCCTTGATCTCGACCTCGCCGTCCTCGGGCAGGCCGAGCCGCTTGGGCAGGGACACCAGCTCGCGCACCAGCGCGAGGATGTCCTCGTGGGTCAGCGTGCGGGTGTCGATGTCGACGTCGAGGCCGAGACGCGAGTTGAGCTTGTAGCGGCCCACGCGCGTGAGGTCGTAGCGCTTGGGGTCGAAGAACAGCTGGTTGAGCAGCGCCTTGGCGTTGTCGACGCTCGGCGGCTCGCCGGGCCGCTGCTTCTTGAAGAGCTCGATCAGCGCGCCCTCTTCGGTGCGCGTGACCTCCGTGTCGGAGTCGATCGTGTTGCGGATGTAGAGCGAGTTCTCGAACAGCCGCAGGATCTCCTCGTCTGCCGCGTAGCCCATCGCCCGCAGCAGAACCGTCACCGGGAGCTTGCGCTTGCGGTCGATGCGGACGAAGACCTTGCCCTTCTTGTCGATCTCCAGCTCGAGCCACGAGCCGCGCGCGGGCATCAGGTTCGCGATGAAGACCTGCTTCTCGCGGTCCTTCGGTTCCATCAGGTAGGCCCCGGGGGAGCGCACCAGCTGGGTTACCACCACGCGCTCGGTGCCGTTGATCACGAACGTGCCGCGCTCGGTCATCCAGGGGAAGTCGCCCATGAACACCGACTGCTCGCGGATCTCGCCGGTCTCGCGGTTGATGAAGGCCACCGTCACGGTCAGCGGCCGCGCATAGGTCAGATCCTTCTCGCGGCACTGCTCCAGCGATGCCACGGGCTCGTCGAACGTGAACTCGCCGAACTGCACGGCGAGGTTGCCGGTGTAGTCCTCGATCGGTGAGATGTCGTCGATGGTCTCGCGCAGACCACCCTTCTGTGGATCGGTGAGCCAGGCGAACGAGCGCCGCTGGATGTCGATCAGGTTGGGGACGTCAACGGTCTTGTTCAGGCGCGCGAAGCTTCTGCGCGTCCGGAGAGCATCTGCAGCAGCCAAGAAATGACTCCTTCGGAGGGCGATACACGGGCAGAGGAGGGCGCCTAAGCGCGACCAAGAAAGATAGCACAGGTCATCCCCACCCCGAAGGGCCGCCAGCGCTCACGGACCCCACCCTGACGCTCGCGTATGTGGCGCGGCGTCGTGCTCCGGGCGGCTGCGGCTATCGGCCAGCGCGGCGCACTTTACCGGAAAGCGCGCCAATTTGTTAGGGCTGCATAAAGAAGAGGCCCCGCAGGTGCGGGGCCTCTTCAGCCGGCCGGAGGACTCGGGCGGTGTCCGCTACTTGACCTCGACGGTCGCGCCCGCCTCCTCGAGTTCCTTCTTGAGCTTGTCCGCCTCCTCGCGCTCGATGCCCTCCTTGACGGGCTTGGGGGCCTCGTCGACGAGCGCCTTGGCCTCTTTGAGTCCGAGGCCGGTCGCGGCGCGGACGACCTTGATCACCTGGATCTTCTTGTCGCCCGAGCCGGCGAGGATCACGTCGACGGTGCTCGCCGCCTCGTCCTCCGCGGCCGCGCCGTCGCCGCCGCCGCCCGCCGGCGCGGCGGCCGGGGCCGCCATCGCGGCCGCCGACACGCCGAACTCCTCCTCGAGCGCCTTGATCCGCTCGGCGAGCTCGAGCACGGAGATGCCCTTCAGCTCCTCGATCCAATCCTGTGTGCTGGTAGCCATGTTCAGTCCTCCTTGGTGGGATTCGTCTCGGCGTCATCGGACTCGGCCTCGGCCGAGACGTCCGCCTGTTTGTCGTCTTCTTGCGCCGGCTCGTCCTTCGCCGGCTCAGCTTGGTCCTCCGCGCTCGCCTGCTGCTCCTCGCCGGCGGGCTCCGCAGCGACGGGCTTCTCCGCAGCGGCGGCCTCGGCCGCCGGCTCCGCCGCGGCGGGCTCCCCCGCGGCGGGCTCCTCGGCCGCAGGCTCCTCGGCCGCAGGCTCGCCCGCGGGGGCCTCCCCGGTAGCCGGCTGCTCGGTGGACACCTCCGCGGCGGAATCCGGCTCCGCGGCGGGCGGCGCGGCCCCGGCCGGGATCTCTCCCGACTCCTTCTTCTCGCGGACCTGACCGAGCGCGACGGCGAGGCCACCGAGCAGGCCGCCGAGCGAACGGACGAGGCCGCCGATCGGCGAGGCGACCACCCCGACGAGCTGTCCGTAGAGGACCTCGCGGGAGGGCAGCCGCGAGAGAGCGCGGATCTGGTCCACGTCGAGCGATGCGCCGTCCATGAGGCCGCCCTTGAACGGCAGCAGCTGCGTGGCGCGGGCGTAGTCGGCGACCGCCTTGGCGGCCGTCGCGGCGTCGCCGCGCACGAACGTGAGAGCGGTCGGGCCGGCGAGGTAGTCCTTCAGCGCCTCGGCGCCTACCTGGTCGGCGGCGCGCTCGGTGAGCGAGTTCTTGACGACCTTGAAGGTCGCGTCGGCCTCGCGCAGCTTGCTTCGCAGCTCGGCGACCTGTGCGACGGTGATGCCGCGGTAGTCGACGGCGAAGATCGCCTCGCTCGCATCTATGTTCTCGGCGATCTCGGCGATCGCGGCGGACTTCTGGTCTCTGTTCATTGGGCTCCTATCCCGGTCTTCCGCCGCACCGATGGCGCGGCTGCCGGGGGTCTCTGGTGGCCTGGTGGGTGGCGCTACGCGGCTACGCTCGCCGCCGGCGCCTCCTCGAGGATTTCACGGGTGCGGCTCGGGTCGACCTTCACGCCCGGGCTCATGGTCGATGCGAGCGTGATGCTGTGGAGGTAGCGCCCTTTGGCCACCGACGGCTTGGCGCGGATCAGCTCTTCGATCACCGCGGCGTAGTTCTCGAGCAGCTTGCGCTCGTCGAAGCTCGCCTTGCCGATGATCAGGTGGACGATCGCAGTGCGGTCGGTGCGGTACTCGACCTTGCCTGCCTTCGACTCCTCGACGGCCCGGCCGACGTCCATCGTGACCGTGCCGACTTTCGGGTTCGGCATCTTGCCCGAGGGCCCGAGCACGCGGCCGAGGCGTCCGACGACGGACATCATGTCGGGGGTGGCGATGGCGACGTCGAAGTCGTCGAAGCCGTCCTCGATCCGTTTCGCCAGATCGTCGCCGCCGACGAAGTCCGCACCAGCCTCCTCGGCCTCGCGGGCCTTGTCGCCCTGGGCGAACACTGCGATCTTGACATCCTTGCCGAGACCGTTGGGAAGGGCGATCGTGCCGCGCAGCTGCTCGTCGGCGTGGCGCACGTTCAGGCCCGTGCGCACGTGCACCTCGATCGACTCGTCGAACTTGGAGCCGGCGAGGCTGCGCACCAGCGCGATGGCCTCGCCGGGCTCGTACTCGCGCTCGCGGTCGACGCGCGCGAGCATCTCGGTGTAGCGCTTGCCGTGCCTGCTCACGATGCCACCTCCACGCCCATCGAGCGGGCGGTGCCGGCGATGATCTTCGCCGCCTGCTCGACGTCGTGTGCGTTGAGATCGTCGAGCTTGCGGGCGGCGATCTCGCGTAGCTGGTCCTGGGTGATCGTGCCGACCTTGACACGGTTGGGCTCACCGGAGCCCTTGTTGATCTTGATCGCCTGCCGGATCAGAACTGCGGCCGGCGGCGTCTTGGTGATGAACGTGAAGGAGCGGTCCTCGTAGACCGTGATCACGACCGGAATGACCGTTCCCGTTTCCGACTGTGTTTGGGCGTTGAAGGCCTTGCAGAACTCCATGATGTTGATGCCGTGCTGGCCCAGCGCAGGGCCGACCGGCGGGGCGGGACTCGCCTGCCCGGCGTTGGCCTGCAGCTTGATGGTTGTGAGGACCTTCTTGGCCATTAGAGCTTCTTCACCTGGTCGAACCCGACCTCCACGGGAGTCTCCCGCCCAAAGATAGATACCAGCACCTTGAGCCGGGCGGCGTCCTCGTTGATCTCGGAGATCTCCCCGGAGAAGTCCGAGAGCGGGCCCGAGACGACCTTGACGGACTCGCCGATCGCGAACTGGGCGCGCGTGCGGGTCGCGGTGGCGACCTCCTTGTGCAGCAGGCGGTCCACCTCGATCTGGGTGAGCGGGACGGGCTCCTGCGAGGCGCCGACGAAGCCGGTGACGCCGGGCGTGCCCTTGACGACCCCCCAGGAGTCCTCGTTGAGCTCCATGTTGACGAGCACGTATCCGGGCATCGTGCGCTTCTCGACGGTGACCTTCTGGTTGTCCTTCATCTCCGACACCGCTTCGGTCGGCACGACGACGTTGCGCACGGCGCGCTGCTGCCCGAGCGAGACGACCCGGTGCTCGAGGTTGTGCTTGACCTTGTTCTCGTGACCGGAGTAGGTGTTGACGACGTACCAGCGAAACATTCAGAGTTCCTCGACAGATTCAGTTGCGGGTCCGGCCGAGCGGCCGGTGTACGGGGCGAGACGGGACTCGATCACGGCCTGTGAGCGGCCCTCAGAGGATGGCTTCGACGATTTCTTTGGCGACGTAGTCGGCCAGGCCCAGGTAGAGCCCGGCGACCGCGACGAAGCCCAGCACGACGGCGGTCGCCTGCGTGACCTGACGGCGGTCCGGCCACTGCACCCGCTGGAGCTCGGCCCAGCTGGCGCGCAGGAAGCCGATCGCTCGGTTGCCCGGGCGCAGCGGGGCGCCGGAGGCCCGCTCGGGACCGACGCCGCCACCACCGCCGCCACCGCCGCCACCGCCGCCCGTTCCGCCGCCGGGGCCCGAAGGTCCCGCGAGCTCCTGCAGTTCGTCGTCGCTGATGTCGCCCTCGGCCGCCGCCTCGGCCTCGATTTCGCCCTCGGAGAGCGTCTCGGGTCCGGCGGCGACCCCGGCGTCGGGTTCGGCGGCGACCCCGGCCGCGCCGCGCACGAGCGCGGCGTCGAACTCGTCGACCTCGCCCGAGGCGTGGTCGAGCGAGCCCGGCAGGTCCGCGCGGACGGGCTGGCTCGGCGTGAGCGCGCCCGCCGACTCCGACGAGCTGGAGTCGGGCTTGCGGCCGCCGCGCATGCGACGCTGCTTTGCACGTTTGCGGTCACGGGCCACAGCAGCGCTCCCGCGCTAGCGGGTCTCCCGGTGGCTGGTGTGCTTGCGGCACCAGCGGCAGTACTTGCGCAGGGTGACCCGATCCGGGTTGTTGCGCTTGCTCTTGTTGGTCTGGTAGTTGCGATGCTTGCACTCCTCGCAGGCGAGGGTGATAGCGATTCGGACGTCTCCGCGGGCCATGATGAGAAATCCCTGCGTAGTGGGTCGGAGCGGCCTTGGGCGAAGAAAAACCCCGCCCAAGCGCGAGGTAGAAGCAGTCTAGCGCGCTTGCGGTGAGGGTGGGCCGCCCACCGCGCGCGGCGCCCTTGACGCGGGGGCCGGGAGCGGCGAAGCTCAGCCCGCCGACCGCCCCCGCGGCCGGGTCAGAGCGACCAGCCACGCAAAGGAGACCCGCCATGCACCTGCCCGAGCCGATCCCCCCGGTGGTCCACGACGAGACCTTCGCGGGCGTGACCTACCACATTCGCGGGGAGCTGGTGCCCGAGCTGCAGGTCGAGCTGGGTGGCTCGAGCGTGATGTTCGAGCACCACGTGCTGCTCTGGAAGGAAACGCAGGTGAACATCGAGATGAAGAAGCTGCCGGGCGCCATGAAACGGAAGATCGCGGGCCTCGAGTTCTTCGTGACCCGCACCTCGGGCAGCGGGCGGATCGCCTTCTCGCGCGACTCCCCCGGCCAGTGCGTGCCGCTGCACCTGCGCCAGGGCGAGGGCCTGGACGTGCGCGAGCACCAGTTCGTCGCGGCCACGGACAACCTCGACTACAGCTTCGAACGGATCAAGGGCGCGCAGAACATGCTGCTCGGGGGCTCGGGGTTCTTCATGGACAAGTTCCGGGCGACCAACGGCGACGCACTCGTCTGGCTGCACGGGCACGGGAACGTGTTCGTGGTGCAGCTTGACGCAGAAGAGCAGCTCGACGTGGAGGCCGGCGCATGGCTGTACAAGGACCCCTCGGTGCAGCTGGAGGCCGTGACGATGGGGCTGAAGACGGGCATCTTCGGGGGCGCAGGCAAGCTCACGTGGAACCGCTTCACGGGCCCTGGCCGGCTGGCGATCCAGACGATGTTCATCGCTCCGCTGGAGGGCGAGGACTCGAATCTCGGGGCAGCCGCGACCGGCGGCGTCGCCGGGGCGCTGATCGCGGGGCTCGCCAAAGGCTAGGGTGGCAGGGCCGCGGGCCGCGGCTACTCGAACAGCGTGAAGGTCGCGAGAATCACGTAGAGGGCGACGAGCGCCCAGCCCTCGAAGGCGGCCGCCTCGCCGTCGCCGGTGATCTGGGAGAGGGCCAGCGCGGTGAGCACGAGCGCACCGATGTAGACCGGGGCGAGCGCGAACGTGAGCGTGGTGGCGAGCGCGAAGGACACGAGCACCAGCAGCGGGTACAGGAAGGCGGCGATCTGGGCGACGGAGTTCTTGACGACCGAGATCGCCAGGTCGGAGCGGCCCTTCCAGGCGAGGACGAGTCCCGCGGTGTTCTCCACGGCGTTGCCGGCGATCGCGACTATCACCAGGCCGGCGAACGCCTGGGAGAGGTGGAGATCGGAGATCGCGGGCTCGAGCCCGTTGATGAACCAGTCGGAGACGAACGCGGCGCCGACACCGGCGACACCGAGCAGCGCGAGGGTCAGGCCGAGCGACAGACGGGGCTCCAGGTGCAGCCCCGGCTCGGCGGTGGCGGCCGGCCGAGTCGGGCGATCCGGCTGCGGCGCTGTCTCCGGCGCGGATGCCGGCTCTCCATCGGCCGAGGGGGACGCCGGCGCTCCTCCGGCCGTGGCGACGCCTGGGGGACGGTCGGATTTCAGGTAGGGCCCCACCCAGCTGAGGTAGACCAGGAGCAGGCAGATCGAGCCGACGATCGAGATCGTGTCCACGTGGTGGCTGGCGGGATCCTGGGCGCTGATCGAGAGCCCGAGCAGGACGATGATGAAGACGGTGACCTGCAGCAGCGTGGCCGTGTCCTTGGGCAGCTGCGGCGAGAAGCGCATCAAGCCGTCGGGCGCGCGATTGGCGCCGACGACGATCACCAGGCCGAGAACCAGCAGGGCGTTCGCGAGGATCGAGCCGATGATCGCGGTCTGCGCGACGACGAGCTCGCCCTTCTGGAGGGCGAAGACGACGACGAACAGCTCCGGGAGGTTGCCGAGCGTCGACTGGAGCATGCCGGTGACGCCCGGCCCGAACCGCTCGCCCAGCTGCTCGGTGGCGAACGACACGATCCAGGCCAGGCCGGCGAGTGCGAGCGTGGCCAGGAGGAAGCGGGGAACGGCGGCCCACCGCTGGTAGTTGGCGACACCGGCGAGCGCCGTGAGCACGGTGATCACGGCGAGTGCCGTGCGCTCGAGGTGGGTCAGGCGGGACATGCTCAGCTCTTCACGAGAGCTCGGGGGCCTCGGCGGGACTGTCCCGCGCGTGGGTCAGTGGCTCTCCAGCACCCGGTCGACGAGGCCGTAGGCGACAGCCTGCTCGGCGGTGAAGAAGCGATCGCGCTCCATGTCGGCGCGCACCTCGTCGGTCGGCCTGCCCGTGTGCACGGCATAGATCTCGTCGATACGCGCGCGCAGGTTGAGGATCTCGCGCGCGTGGATCTCGATGTCGGTGGACTGGCCCTCGAAGCCGGCCGAGGGCTGGTGGATGAGCACGCGCGAGTTGGGCAGCACCGCGCGCTTGCCCTTGGTCCCGGCGGCGAGCAGCAGCGACCCCATGGACATCGCCACCCCGACGCACATCGTTGCGATGTCGGGCTTGACGAAGTGCATCGTGTCGTAGATCGCGAGTCCCGAGTAGATGCTGCCGCCGGGGGAGTTGATGTAGAGCGAGATGTCCTTGTCGGGGTCCTCGCTCTCGAGGTGCAGGAGCTGCGCGACCACAAGGTTGGCGACCTGATCGTCGATCGGGGTTCCGAGGAAGATGATGCGCTCGTTGAGCAGCCTCGAGTAGATGTCGAACTCGCGCTCCCCGCGCGCGGTCCGCTCGATGACCATGGGGATCAGCGGCATGCCCCCACCCTATCGTCCGCGCCCCCCCGACCCCCGGAGCGCAGCAGCGCGCCCATCCGGCGCTCCGCCTGCACCGTGTCAGAGCGGATGGACGACGGGCGAGCGGCGGGCGAGCGACGGGACGAGCGACCCTCAGAGGTTGACGCTGCGCATCCCCTGCTCGTCGTAGCGCGCCCCGGCGGCGGCCGGCACCGCCTCGGTGATGCGCAGGACGTCCTCGTCGCTGAGCTCGACCTCGGCCGCGGCGAGGTTCTCCTCGAGATAGGCCACGCGCTTGGTGCCGGGGATCGGGACGATGTGCTCGCCCCGGTGGAGCACCCAGGCGAGGGCCAGCTGCCCGGCCGTGATGCCCTTCTCGGCGGCGAGCTCCTGCACGCGCGCGGCGAGCTCGCGGTTGTGTTGGAGGTTCTCGCCAGTGAAGCGCGGGCCGTAGCGGCGGAAGTCGCCCTCGTCGAGCTCCTCCGGCGTGGAGAAGCGCCCCGAGAGGAACCCGCGGCCGAGCGGCGAGTAGGCGACGAGGGCGATCCCGAGCTCGTCCAGCGTGGCGAGGATCTCGCTCTCGACCTCGCGAGTCCACAGCGAGTACTCGCTCTGCAGCGCGGTGATCGGATGCACGGCGGCAGCTCGGCGGACCGTCCCGGCGGAGGCCTCCGAGAGCCCGAGATGGCGCACCTTGCCCTCGGCGACGAGCTCGGCCATCGCGCCGACCGTTTCCTCGATCGGCGTGTTGGGATCGACGCGGTGCTGGTAGTAGAGGTCGATGTGATCCACGCCGAGTCGCCCGAGCGAGGCCTCGCAGGCGGCGCGAACGTACTCGGGGCTGCCGTCGACCGAGCGGCGCGGCGGATCCTGGTCGAGCTCGATCTTGATGCCGAACTTGGTGGCGAGGAACACATCCTCGCGCCGGTCCGCGATCGCACGCCCGACGAGCCGCTCGTTGGTGTGCGGTCCGTACATGTCGGAGGTGTCGAGGAAGTTGCAGCCCAGGTCGAGTGCTCGCCCGATCGTGCGCAGCGCCTCGCCTTCGTCGGTGGCGCCGTAGAAAGCCGACATGCCCATGCAGCCGAGCCCGATCGCGGAGACCTCGGGGCCGTCGGATCCGAGCGTGCGCTTCTTCATGGCGGTTCCTTTCCGGTGGAGGGCGGGCTGCCGAGCACGGCACGCCGGACTGTGCCCCAATGAGGGCTGACCGGCCGGCGAGCCCTCACCGCGGCCACGACCCACGGGTCACGCCGGGTAAGGTGGCTGGCAGTGTTCCCCCTGAACCTACCGAACGTGCTCACGGTGCTCCGGATAATGCTCGTACCGGTGCTCGTCGTCGCGCTCCTCGGCAACACGCCGGAGGGCGACGTGCTCGCGGCGGTCGTGTTCGCGCTGGCGTCGCTGACGGACTTCGTCGACGGCTACCTGGCCCGCGCGCAGGGGGCTGTGACGACGTTCGGGAAGCTGATGGACCCGCTCGCGGACAAGCTGCTGATCGTCGCCGCGCTGATCTCGCTCGTATCGCTGCACCGTCTGCCGGCGTGGGTGGCGATGGTGATCATCACGCGCGAGCTGGCCGTCACCGTGCTGCGCCTCGGCGCCAGCCAGGCCGGCGTGGTGATCGAAGCGAGCATGTTCGGAAAGGTCAAGACGTGCCTGCAGATCACCCTGATCCTGGCTTTGATCGCGGTCCACGGCGAACCGCTGTGGGTGTCGGTGCTGCTCTACGTGACCGTCGTCGTGACAGTGCTCTCGGGTCTCGACTACTTCTTCGGGCTCAAACGGCGCATGCAGCAGATCCAGGCCCCAGTCGAGCGCTGATCGCGCTGGCTGCCGCCGCGCGACGTCGCTAGCCGGCTTCGCCGGCGTCCAGCCACTCCTCGAGGCTCGTCTGGTGCGCCGCGGGCGTATGGGAGCCCAGCTCGTGGCGCAGCTCGCTGAGCAGGCCGTGACGCTCGGCCACGACGTTGTGCTGGTGGATCGTCTCGAGGTTCTCCTGGCGGGCGGAGACGAAGCTCGCGCCCTCCAGGCCCGGGAACGCGGCCACCACGCCGGCGACCATCTCGCGCACGCAGTCCTCGACGAAGCGGGGGCGGCGATGCGCCTTCTCGACGACCTCGGCCTCGTCGGAGCGCTTCATCAGCTCGTAGATCTCCGAGGACATGCTCGACTCGGCGATCTCCAGCAGGCGCGTCGCGTCGATCTCCGCCGGGGAATCCTCGGTGGTGCCGATCTGCAGGGTCGCGAGGCCCCGCTGGTTGTGCGTGGCGACGGGCACGCTCTCGAGGATCCGATCTATCTGCTCGGCGGTGAAGTCCTGATCGATCAGGCGCGCGCGGGCGCGCGCGGCGAGGAGCTCCTGAGCGCAGGGGCAGGCGGTGATGCCGGTGGCGGACACACCGACCACGCGGCGGGTGCCGTGCTCGAAGGCGACGGCCCGCCCGAGGAGGGTGTAGATCTCCTGGGTCCGCACGCCGGAGACCGGTGCGGGCTTGTGCTCGGGATAGCGGGCCGCGATCCTCACCTCCGCCCGCTCGGCGCCCTGTCGGGCGCGCACGAGCTCGGCGATGTGCTGCGCGAGCGTCTCGGCGTGGAAGGGCGACTCCTCGAGGACGACCTGGCCGATCGCCTCGTTGACCACCTCCTCGAAGCGCGACATGTGCGCGCCCTTCTGGTGGCGCGAGAGGTCCACGAAGCAGTCCAGCCGCGCGAAGAAGAGCTCGTCCCTGATGCGCACCACCTTCTCCACCCCGGTCACCCCAACGCGCGAGAGCCCCAGGGCGACTCCGGGCGCGCGGGCCTGCACGTCGTCGCCCGCGCCGACGGTGGGATTCGCAGCAGAGGTAGGCGAGCTCGCCTGCACCGCTGCCAGCCTAGCGCGGCCCCTCGCGAAGTCCGCGGCGGCGGGCGTGCACGCCCGCCGCCGATTCTGGTATCACTCCGCACTTAGCCACACGGGCCGGTCCGGGGGGATGGCGGGTCGAGTGCTCGTAGGGCAACCAGGGGACGCAACGAGACTGCCGATGAACGAGCGCAACGCACAGGAGGCTTAGCGTAGGTCAGGGAGGGTCGGGGCGGTCGCCGCTCCGACGGGGAGACGGAGCGGTGCTGGGAGCGCAATGCAAGTGACCGAGAAGCCTGAGGGGTCGGTGGGGAGCACAGAGGGCGCAGCACTCGAGCTCGAGGAGCTGCAGGGTGTCATCGCAGAGGGCCGGGAGCGGGGGTTCCTGTCCACCGCCGCGCTCGCCGCGGCAGTCGAGGAGGCCGAGCTGTCGCCGGCACAGACGCGCGAGCTGCTGGGCCATCTCGAGGAGCACGGGGTGGAGGTGCTCGATGCGGTGGACGCGGCGCGCGAGCTCACGCTCGAAGGCGATCCCGCGGAGCTGCGCACCAGGGCGCCGGAGGATCCGGCGCTCGGAGAGCCGGCCAGCGAGGAGCCGCTGGCCGAGGAAGTCGGCGAGGGGCCCGCCGGGGAGCCGGCGGACGGGCTGAGCTCCCGGCTGGAGGAGCTCAAGCGCCCGGAGGTGGATCTCACGGTGGAGCCGAGCCTCGACTCGCTGCGTCTGTACCTGCGCGCGATCGGCCGCGTGCCGCTGCTGAGCGCGGAGGAGGAGGTGGCGCTCGCCAAGCGGATCGAGCGGGGGGACATCTCGGCCAAGCAGCACATGGTCGAGGCGAACCTGCGGCTGGTCGTGTCGATCGCAAAGGGCTACGTCGGTCGCGGCCTGACCCTGCTGGACCTGATCCAGGAGGGCTCGCTCGGGTTGATCCGCGCGGTCGAGAAGTTCGACTACCGCCGCGGTTACAAGTTCTCCACGTACGCCACCTGGTGGATCCGCCAGGCGGTGACCCGCTCGCTCGCGGACAAGGGGCGCACGATCCGGATTCCGGTGCATATGGTCGAGCGGCTCAACAAGCTCCTGCACGCCGAACGCCGCCTGATCCAGCAGCTCGGACGAGAGCCCTCCCCGCACGAGCTCGCCGACGAGCTCGACTGCACCGTGCGCGAGGTTCGCGAGGTCATGCGCATCACCCAGCAGCCGATCTCGCTGGAGAAGCCCGTCGGCGAGGAGGACGACTCGGCGCTGGCGGACTTCGTCGAGGATGTCTCCTCGGCCTCCCCCTTCGAGATCGCGGCGGAGTCACTGCGGCGCGAGAACATAACGCGAGTGCTCGCATCCCTGCCCTGCCGCGAGCGCGAGGTGATCGAGATGCGCTACGGGATCGTGGGAGGACGCTCGCGGACCCTCGAGGAGGTGGGCCGAGCCTTCAACATCACCCGCGAGCGCGTGCGCCAGATCGAGAACCGCACGCTGAAGAAGCTGCAGACGCTGCCCGACGCCCAGCAGCTCCGCGAGGCCTCCTAGGCCGCCGCGGGACCGCGGGGGCACCGTCGCCCGGGGCGCGCCGCCGTGTGGCGCCGTGCGCGCCGCCGGCGAGGGCGCGCATGAGGGGGGCGGAGGCCCTAGACTGACGGCCCCCGGCGGGGTTCCCGAGCGGTCAAAGGGGACGCGCTGTAAACGCGTTGGCTCTGCCTTCGCAGGTTCGAATCCTGCCCCCGCCATCCTCGTGTAGTCGATCCAACAGCGCGATATACGCGCCGCGAGACGCGTTCGGCGCCATGCCCGGACCACACAGAAGCCGCCCCGCACTGCCTGGGCGACTCCCGTTGACGCCCACACCACGGCGCCGGTCATCACGCAGGCGGCGACGAACGTCGCGAGGCTGACGGCGAGCGGCGGGTCCCCACAGGTCGATGGAGGCGGCCGCGCCGCGGGACTTATGGGCGCGTTACCGACGCTTAAGGCCCACGCCGCATAAGTAGACTTCAAGTGAACGCCAGCAAAGGAGCCCAAGGATGCAACCGCTCTGGCTCAAACGCCTCGCCATCGGCGCTTCGGGGCTCGCCCTGCTCGGCGGCGGGGCCGTGGCGATGGCTGCGACACAGCACGACTCCGCCGGCACCGCCCGGGGGGCGTATCTCGACGACGTCGCCAAGCACCTGAACGTGACCCCCGGCGCTCTCACCGCCGCGATGGAGGCCGCCCGCGACGAACAGATCCAGGCGGCCGTTGCCGCCGGGCGCATCACCCAGACACAGGCCGACGCGCTGCAGCAGCGCACATCCCAGAGCGGCGGTGCTCCCCTCCCCCGGCTCGGACTGGGGCGCGCGGGAGTGGCCGAGCGCGCCGTCGCGGCCAGGTATCTCGGCCTCAGCGCAGCCACGCTCCGCAGCGAGCGGCGCGCCGGGAAGTCCCTGGCCCAGATCGCCTCGGCCACGCCGGGCAGGTCCACCGCAGGCCTGCGGGCCGCGCTTCTGGCAGCCGACCGCGCGCGCACCGAACACGCCGCCACGAGCGGCCTGATCACACCCAAGCAGGAGCAGAGGCGCCTTGCCCGGCTCGAGCACACGGTCGAAGCCCAGCTCCGGCGCACGGCGGTCGCGAAGACGCACCGCTGAACCAGCGGGCCGCGATCACATGCCGTGGCTCTGGCAGCGGCCCGCGACAGCGCGTGGCCGCGGGTTCGCCCGCAGTGAGCCTGCGGGCATCTACGCACCTCCCAGCGCTACTTAAACCGATGCGCCGACCCCCGCCCGCGGCGGACACTCCTCGTAACTAGAAATCCAGCCAGTTTTAGGGGGAGTCATGCGCAAGACAATGGAGATCGGGGGCGTCGTCGCAGCGGTCGTGCTGATCGGCTTCGGCATCGCCGCGATCGTGATGGGCGCCAACGGGCGCACCACGGTGCAGAACAACCTGGCCGAACAGAAGATCGTGGGGACTCCCGACATGACGCCGACCGCGATCAAGGCCGAGGCGACCAAGGCGGGGCTGACGAACGTCACGATCCCGAGCTGCTCGGTGGCCAACCAGGCCGTCACCAACGGCACGACCGCGCGCTGCTTTGCGCAGTACATGAAAATCCACGCGCTCGAGGCCACCGGCGGGATGCTCTACTCGCAGATGCCGCGCTACGCCACGGCCGACGGCAAGGGCACGAATGTCGAATCTCTGGCCCTCAAAGAAGGCGCCAAGCCGGTTGAAAACCCGGCGCGAAACGTCTGGGTCCAGGAGACCGCGCTGTCGACGGCGCTGAACACGAGCTACATGGCCGAGCAGATCTCGGTGTTCGGGATCGTCGTGGGAGTCGCGCTGCTGCTGAGCGGCGTGGGCTTCGCGATCCTCTCGGTCGGCGGCGCGCTGCGCAACCCCGACAGCGCGCTCAAGCGTGTCAGGCACCACGAAGGCGCAAGCGTGAGCGGCGCGCCGGCCTGACGCCGCCGCAATCGACGCAGACCGGGGCCCGCGCGCGGGCCCCGGTGTCGTTCCCGGAGCGGCGCGGGTGTCGCTCGGGTTTGCACGAGCCGTTCTCCCAGGGTCGCCGTATCGCCGATCCCGTGCCCGGCGGTACCTCTAGGGTTGGGCGATGATCACGTACCTGTTCGCGGGCATCCCGGTCGCCGACCGCGCTGTCTCGATGGCCTGGTACGAGCGCTTCGTCGGCCGGCCGGCCGATCTGATCCCCAACGAGGACGAGGCGGCGTGGGAGATGAGCGGGTCGGGCTGGATCTACATCGTGGCGGACCCCGATCGGGCGGGGTCCGCGCTGAACGCGCTGATCGTGGACGATCTCGACGCGTTCCTCGCGGGCCTGCGCGAGCGCGGGATCGAGGCGGGCCCGCTCGAGACGATCGGCGGCGGCACACGCCACGCGATCGTGACCGACCCCGACGGCAACCGCCTCAACGTGGGCCAGCCGCCGGCCGATCCGGCCGTGTAGGCCGGAGGACCTCCTCGGCGCGGCGCAGACCCCGCGCGATCTACGCGGAGGCGTCCGCGTCTGGCGTGTGCGGGGCACCGCGGAGCTGCACGACCAGCTCACGAGCGTCGGGCGTGCTCACGAGCACCCGCTTGAGCGGACCCTCGTCTGAGACGGCGAACGACAGCCCGGGCACGCCGCGGCGCACGACGAACGCTTCGTCGAGGCCGATGGTGCGCGCCGCGTAGTAGAGCCAGGGCACCCTCAGCCCGACCTTGACGCCCGCGCTCATGGCCTCCTTGAGGGGCTCCTCCACGACGTGCGCGTCCCTGATGCTCTCGCGCGGGACCGTGATGTTGCCGAGCAGTCCGAGCGCCTTCTGCCAGAGGGCCAAGCGCACGTGCACCGCCTGCTCATCGATCAGGATCCGCATCTGCGGGCAGCGTAGCCGCGGCGAGCGTGCAGAGAGGCCGCGATTGGAGTAGAAGGGGTACGGCCGGGTCGGGGGGTGCGGTCGCCTGACCGGCCGAGAACGACCAACCGCGAGAAGGGAGTGGAGCATGCAAGCCTCCGAGGTTCCCACGAGGGTGCTCGTGGTGGCGCACAAGACGGCCGCGACCCAGCCGCTGCTCGACGCCGTCCGGGAGCGCGCCGCGCGCGGGCCCGCCCGGTTCACGCTGCTGGTGCCGAAGGCGGTCCACGGGCTTCACAAGGTGGTTGATCCCGAGGACCAGAGCGCCGATGAGGCGCAGACGGTGCTCGTCGATGCGCTGCCGAAGCTGAGCGCGGCGGCCGGCAGCGAGGTTGAGGGCATCACCGGGAGCAGCAACCCCCACATGGCGATCGAGGACGCCGTCAACCTGCGGGGCTTCGACGAGGTGATCATCTCGACCCTCTCCCCCAGGCTCTCGCGCTGGCTCAAACTCGACCTGCCGAGCAAGGTCTCCGGGCTCGGGATCCCGGTGACGACGGTCACGCCGGCCGACGAGGACTAGCTCCGGATCGGGCTCGCCTCGCGATACGCGTCGGGCCGCCCGGCGATCGGGATCGGACCGCCCACGACCGCCAGGTCCGGGCCGGACGCCGGCCGCAGGCTGCCGACGAGCCATTTGTCTTCACGATAGTTTGCCGTTTATATCTCATGCCCGTTCCTGCCGGCAGCGGACAGCTGTCTGTGGAACCTTCGTCTGCGCGCGGCAAGAGTTCGAGCCATGGACAGCGTCCGCGAGCAGTTCGCAACGAACCTCCGCCAATGCCGCGAACGGGCCGGTCTGTCCCAGGAGGCGCTCGCTGATCTCTGCGACCTGCACCGCACCGAGATCAGCCTGCTCGAGCGCCGCAAGCGCTCCCCCCGTCTGGAGACGATCGTGATCCTCGCCCGCGGCCTGCAGCTCGCATCGCCCGCCGAACTGCTCGAGGGCATCGGCTAGGAGCCCTCGCCCACCCTCGGGCGCGCTACAGTGCCCTCGCGCGCCCAGCTAGCTCAGTTGGTAGAGCACTTCCATGGTAAGGAAGGGGTCATCGGTTCGAGTCCGATGCTGGGCTTTCCGAGAGCGCCTGCAACGGGCTGCCCCGCGAGCGCACCTGATCTCTGCCTGATGAGGCCACCAGGTGCAGGAGTCCACGCTTCGACTGCGGAGAACACATGCGGAGGTCGGGCGGCGCATGACCGGCTGGCCTCGCCACCGCGGGGCGCACACCAAGGTAAGGTAGGCAGCGCGGCGGGACGAGGGGAACGCCACGATCCGGGTTATGGAGCGACACGTAGGGGGAGCAAGCCGTGCGTGCGATCGGGGTTTCGAGCAGGGCTGGACGGGACGGTGGCTCGCGTGTCACCGTGGCAGACCTGCTGACGATCGCCAATGGCGTCTGCGGCTTGGGCATCGTCGTCGTGGCTGCAGGTCTCCTGCGTTCAGGCCATCATGCCGTCGAGTTGGACAGCGCCACACTCGTCAGCTGCGGGGCGCTGCTGGCCGCCGGCAGCCTGTTCGACGTGCTGGATGGCGCCGCCGCCGCACGGTGGGGGTCGAGTGGCCGCGGCGAGATGCTTGACGCCATGTGCGACGTGATCACCTTCGCGGCGGCTCCCGCCACCCTGCTCGTCGCCTCCCAGAGCGCGGGCTCCGTCGTGGCCAAGCTGGCGGGCGTTATGGCCGGGGTGATCCTGCTCGCGGCCTCGCTGCTGCGCCTGTCCCAGACCGGAGCAGATCGCCACGGCGGCACCTATCCGGGGCTGACGATGCCGGGGGGCGCGAGTGCGGTGGTCGCTCTGCTGTTTCTGCACGCCGGTGCCGCCGTCCTGCTCGCGGGGACGGTGACGGTGTCTGCACTGCTCCTGTCGAGGGTGCCCTATCCGGCCTTCGGCCCTCGTGTCGCGCCGCTGCTCGTGAGCGTGTGGGTCCTCGGGGTCCTGGGTCTCGCGGGTGTCCTACCGATGTGGCCGTTCGCGATCCTCATGCTCGCGTGCCTGCCGCTCGCCCCGATCCTCGCCCGGCCCTCGCGCGATGGTGCGCTGCCGCTCGGCTTCGCCGGCATGCTTCACGATGCTCGGGCGAAGCCGAGCGCGGTCACGCCGGCCCGTACGCGATCGCCCACGATTACCGATGGCTCGATGCCGGCCGGCATGACCACTGCGACACGCGAGCCGAACCGAATCATCCCGATCCGCTCGCCCCTGGCCACACGATCCCCGACCCGACGGTAGGCCACGATCCGCCGCACCGCGAGCCCCGCGATCTGCGACAGCTCGAGCTCTCCGTGGGGCGACTCTATTGACCAGGACATGCGCTCGTTGTACTCGGACGCCTTGCTGAATGCCGGTCGGTAGCTTCCCGCATGATGGGTGAGCGCACGCACCACGCCGTCGCATGGCGCACGGTTGACATGTACGTCGTGAGGGCGCATGAAGGTCGCGATCGACCAGCATCCGTTGGCCGTGCGATCGACAGACGCGATCACCCCGTCGGCGGGGGCGAGCACGGCGGCATCGCCCGGACGACGCTCGGGATCCCTGAAGAATGCGACCGTGAAGCCGCCGAGGAGACCGGCGAGCACGGTGGTGCCGCGGACCCACCCGCGCGTTCGAGTTGCCATGAGCGCGGCGAGCGGGCTCCCAGCAGCGCACGCCAGCACCCATGGTGGCGTCGCCGTCGCGAGGCCGAGCCGGCGCGCGGCCGCGGCCGCGCGCGTCGATCTGCCCCGATCGAACGGTGCTCCCCCGCACGCTTGCCTGCACAACCTCATCGTATGACCTCGATGGACCTATCTTCGCCCATCGACCCGGCCGATCCGCGGCTTCGTGCGGCGGGCTCGGGCTCCGACGATGGCTGACAGCGTGCCACTCGTGCCCGGCACGGCTGACCCCGCGGCAGCTGCGAGCTCGACGGGCCGTGCGCTGCGCCGTCGCGAGGCCCGCCCCGCGGTCGTGCTACTGCTCGCCTCGATGGGCGTGTTCATGGCCTTCATGGACGACACGGTCGTTGGCATCGCCTTTCCCAACCTCGTCCACTCGTTCCCGCAGGCGAGCTTCGCCCAGCTCTCCTGGGTGCTCAACGCATACAACATCGCCTTCGCGGTGGGCCTCGTGCCGGCGGGGCGGCTCGCGGATCTGATCGGCCGGAGACGCCTGTTCAACGCAGGCCTGGTGCTGTTCACGATCGCCTCGGCACTGTGCGCGTCCGCGCCGTCGGTGGCGGCATTGATCGCGATGCGGGCGCTGCAGGGCATCGGCGCTGCGTTGATCGTGCCGTCCTCACTCGCGCTCGTGCTCGAGAGCTCGACCGCCGAGCGCCGCCTGTTCGCGCTCAGTGCCTGGAGCGCCACCGCCGCGCTCGCCGCCGGTATCGGGCCATCGATCGGCGGTGTGCTCGTCGACCTGTCGAGCTGGCGCCTGGTGTTCCTGATCAACGTGCCCGTGGGGGCCGTGGCGTGGTTCTTCTCACGCCGTGAGCTCGTCGAGAGCAGGGCGCCAGGACGCCGGGATCCACCTGACCTCGCCGGCGCCGCGCTACTCGCCGTGGCGATCGGTGCGCTCACGCTCGCCATCGTGCAGGGTCCCGAATCGGGCTGGGCCAGCGGCCTGGTGATCGCCACCGCCGCCGTTGCGCTCGTAGCGGCCGGCGCACTGGCCCGCCGCTCCCGATCGCATCCCGCGCCGGCGATCGACCGCGAGCTCGTGACGATGCCGGGCTTCCACCTCAATGCGGTCATGACGGTGGTTGGTTCGGCCGGCTTCTTCGCACTCGGCCTCGCCAACCTGCTCTACCTGATGGTGGTGTGGCGCTACACGCCTCTCATCGCGGGCCTGGCGATCACGCCCGCGCCCTTCGTCGCGGCCATCACCGCGCTCTCGGCGGGCCGGCTCGCCGAGCGGATCGAGCCGCGCAGGCTGGTGCTGGCCGGAGCGCTGGTCTGGACGTGCGGTCCGCTCTTTCTGCTCTGGCGCATGGGGCCCCATCCCGACTACCTCGGTGCCTACCTGCCGGCGGCGGTCCTGCTTGCGATCGGGGTCGGGATCACGTTTCCGCTGGTGAGCGATGCGGTCGTCTCGACGGCACCGCGCGGGCGGTTCGCCGGGGCAAGTGCGCTCAACGGCACGATCCGCCAGCTCGGTGCGACGGTGGGGTTGGCGATCCTCGCCGCACTCGTCGGAAGTGCCGCCGAGACCGGTGTCCCCTCGCCCTATCACCGCGCCTGGGTCTTCGCCGCAGCCTGCTTCGGCTTCGTCGCCGCGGCCTCCGTCGGGATGCGCCCATTCACCGCCGCTCTCCCAGAGGTCGAGCTCGAGCTCGAGTACCCTCATGTGGGACGCGCCGCGCCCCCGCCGGTGCCGGAGCGGCACCCGGGTCTCCGCGAGGTCCCCCGCCACGCCCAGACCACCGAGCAGCTGCTCGCGGGCGTGCCGATGTTCGCCAGTCTGCCGCCCGAGCAGCTGGCCTTCCTCGCCGCGAGCTGCGAGGAGGTGGCGTTTGAGGCCGGCCGTTGGCTCTTCCGAGCGGGCGATGCCGCTGACGCGATGTACATCGTGCGCAGCGGCCGCGTGGAGGTGCTCGCCGAGTTGCCAGACGGGACAAGGGAGCGACTGCGCGAGATGGGTCCGGGCGCCGTCGTTGGCGAGCTCGCGCTCCTCTCGGGCGCTCCGAGGTCCACCTCGATCCGGATCCGTCGTGATGTCACGCTCCTCAGGCTCGGGCAGCGCGAGTTCGACGCCCTGTTCGATCGATCCCCCGGGTTCGCTCGCTCACTCGTTCAGATCCTCGGAGGGGAGCTACAGGCGAGCAGGCGCCTGCACGACGAGCCCGGGCAGCGGACGCGGACGCTGGCAGTGGTCTCGCTCACGGGCGAGGGGGGACGGGTGCAGGCCGAGCTGCTGGCCTCTCTCGAGCGCATCGCGTCGCTCGCCTGGCTGGACGCTCAGCGAGCCCGCTCGATGCACCCTGACTGGTCGGGCACGGGGCTCGGCCACCTGCTCGATCAACTCGAGCTCGACCACGAGCTCGTGCTTCTCCTGGCGAGCCACCCGGGCGACGGCCGCTGGCGTGAGGCGTGCGTGCGCCAGGCGGATCGCATTCTCGTGATGCTCGATGGCACCGACGTCGAGCCGGTGCTCCTGGAGGGTCTGCGCGGCTGTGACGTGGCGCTGCTCGCACCCGCCGGGCACGGATCGGCCGCCAAGCAGCTCGATGCTCTGCAGCCACGATCCATCCAACGGATCGCCACAGGGCAGGCTCGCGGCGACGATGTCGCACGCCTCGCCAGGCGGCTCGCCCGGCGCTCGGTGGGTCTGGTCCTGTCCGGCGGCGGGGCCCGCGGGTTCGCGCACATCGGCGCCGTTGAAATGCTGGCGGAGGCGGGCGTGCGAATCGATCGGGTGGGCGGAGCGAGCATGGGTGCGTTCGTGGGCGCTCTGCTCGCACGCGGGCTCGACGCGGCGGCGATCGACGCGGTCTGCTTCGAGGAGTGGGTTCGGCGGCGCCCGCTCGGCGACTACCGCTTTCCGCGCCGGGCCTTGATCAAGGGAGCGCGCGCGGAGGCGATGCTCGAGCGGACATTGCCCGGGTCGATTGAGGATCTCGCGCTGCCCTATTACTGCGTGAGCACCGACATCATCGCCGCCGAGCTCGTCGCGCACACGCGTGGGCCGCTCGCCCAGGCGGTCGGCGCGAGCATGGCGCTCCCGGGGGTGGTCCCACCGGTCGGCATGGGCGGACGGCTCCTCGTAGACGGGGGGGTCCTCGACAACCTGCCGGTGGCCACGATGTCGGGAGCGGACGAGGGGCCGGTGATCGCGTGCGACGTCACCGAACCGGAGCAGCGCGAGCTGGCTCCCGGCGATGAACTGCCGCGCCCTGGAATCGTTGACACCCTCTCGCGTGTGATGCTGCTCGGGACCGAGGACACGATCGCTCAAGCGCGCAGGCACGCAGATCTGCTGATCACCCCCGCCGACGAAGGAGTGGGCAGGCTGGAGTTCCACGCTCTCGACCTGATGCGCGAGTCTGGTCGACGTGCAGCCGCCGCGGCTCTCGAGTCGGCGCCCGGTTCGATCTGGGGCTGATCGGCCGGGGTGTTGAGGCGCTCGGCGAACGCAGGAGCAGAGACAGGAGCTCGTCCGTGGAATCGGGAGGTCGTTCTGCGGCTTCCTGCGGGTGTGTGAGCAGGCCCCCCGCACTAGCGTCATCCTGGTGCCGAGGAAGATGTCCGAGCAGGCGGTGCGTCGCCCTGCGACTGGCGGTCGACCGCGACGGGTCGGGCTGGTGCTCGGTGCGGGCGGTGTGCTCGGCGGCGCCTGGCTGACCGGTGCACTGCACGCGATCGCGAGCGAGACGGGGTGGGACCCCGGGAGCGCCGAGCGGATCGTCGGGACCTCCGCGGGCTCGATGGTCGGTGCGCTGCTGGCGTGTGGAGTGCCTCCCTGGTTCATGGTCGCCCACTCCTCCGGCGAGGAGATCGAGGGGCTGAGAGACGCCCGCGACGAGCCCGTCTCGGGTGCAGATCGCGCGGCCGGCGCCCGGTATGGCCTGCACCGAGGCATCCCCGTCCTGGGTCCTGGGTCCTGGCGGCTGGCTGTCGCCTCGCTCGCCCGCCCGTACCGATACTCCCCGGCGGCTCTGCTCGCCGGCTGGCTGCCCCACGGGATGATCTCCACGGAGCCGCTCAGGGACACGATCCGGCGCGCATGCAAGACGTCCTGGGCCCCTCATCCCGGCTTCTGGGCGATCGCCGTCGACTACAGCAGCGGACGTCGTGTCGCGTTCGGCCGTCGGGGTGCACCGGCAGCCGAACTGCCCGACGCGGTCGCAGCATCCTGCGCGATCCCCGGCTTCTTCAGGTCGGTCGAGATCGGCGGCCGGCGCTACGTGGACGGAGGAGTGCACTCCGCCTCCAATCTCGACATCCTCGCTACCGAGGATCTCGACCTCGTGATCGCGCTCAACCCGATGTCGTCCCTGCATGAGAGCGCTCCACGCACCGTCGGCGAGCGCCTGGCGCTCCGGATCCGTCAGGCGTCCGGGCGCAGGCTCGGCAGCGAGGCCAAGCGGCTGCGTGAAGCCGGCACCGATGTGGTGCTGATCCAGCCAACCGTCCACGACCTCGACGCGATGGGGGCCAACCTGATGAACCGCGGGCGGCGCAACCAGGTGATCGAGACCGCCGTGCGGTCGGTGACCGAGCACCTCGGTCGCTCGGACGTCAGAGCGACGCTCATGCGGCTGCCGCCCGGAAGCCCCGATCTCGTGCGCCGACCGCCCGGCTCGCGCAGATCCTCGACCGGATTTCACGCGCTCGCCGGCGAACGCCGGCAGAGGATGGCGGGAGCGTGAGCAACCACTCCCGTGGCCGCGGGCGCCGGCGCGACGGCGAAGCAGTCCTCGAGAGACATCGCCTCGTCAGCGGCCGAGACCGCGCCCGGGACGGCGGTCGGTCATCCGGCCACGAGCAGGCCGGCCCCCGCTGCGCCCTCCTGCAGCGCCTCCAGGCCGAAGCCGTCCACCGGGCCCAGCGCGCCGGTTCCCCGCAGGCCGCCCGCCGCCGCGGTCATCGCTCCCCAGGCGAGGATCTCGGCGGTGAACGTGTAGACGTCCACGCCCTCCAGGCACACCTCCGACAGGGCCCGACCGGAAGCATCAAGGGCGCGTGCCAGCACGAGCGATCCGCTTCTCGAGCGAGTCTCTGCATCCGGCCCGCCCGTCGACCCCCTGACGGCGCGGCCCACAAGATCCTGCACCGCCGCCTTCGCTCCCGGCAGCCTCATCACGGCGCTCGAGACGGCGCTGAAGGCCGCCAGAGGGCGGGAGGCCCTGCCGAGGCAGAGATAGACCTCCACGTCGACGAGGCCGGGCGACAGTCTTGGCAGCGCGAACGCCTCCGAGCCGGCGATGCTGACCCCGGCGAGCTCTCCGCCGGGACCCAGTTTGAACGCCTTGACACGGGCGCCGCCGCGCTCGGTCACGACCCGCGCCCCGCGCCAGGCGAACCCGGACTCGAGCATCGCCCCGGCCGCCGAGGCACGCGTGCCGCCGCTTACGTCGCCGGGCCTGCCGCCGCCCGGCGTGGAATATGCGACCTCGACGCGCGCGGCATCCTGACCGGCCTCCCGCAGCGCCAGGGCACCCGCGAGGTTACCCGGGACGAAGTCATAGCCGAACGCCGTGAGCAACCCCAACCCGGAGGCCGCCGCGCGCGGCCCCCACTGCTCGAACACACGCCTGATGAACGCGCCCTCACCCGTGGAGTCGATGTAGTGCGCGCCCGCCGTCAGGGCCGCCTCGACGGCCGGCGCGCCCCAGCGCGCGAACGGCCCCACCGTCGATACCAGGACATCCCCGCGGCCGACTAGAGCGAGGACGCTCGGCGGAGCCGCCACGTCGGCCACCCGCGTGTCCAGCCCTCCGAGCTCCGCCGCGAGCGCCGCCAGCCGCCGCCCGTCGCGGGCCGCCAGCACCGGCTTCGCGCCGCGGGCCACGAGCGCGCGAGCAGTCAGCGCTCCCGTGTAGCCGGTCGCGCCGAACAGGACGATCTGCGGGGCCACGGGTGGATCCAACCAGTTCAGCCAGCCGGGCGCAGCGCGCCTTCGGCGGACGGGCACGGCCCTCGCCGCCACGACGCGGTCGGCTCCCGCCCTCGGCGGGTTCCACGCTGCCTGGACGCCACTACCGGCGGGCCGCCGGCTCGGGCCTCAGCACGGAGATCGTCAGCGGGCGCCGGACGCTGAACCCGAGAGCTTCATAGAGCCGGATCGCGTTCGTGTTGGTGGTGAGAACGTGCAGGAACGGCCGCTCTGAACGATCGTGGATGCCGGCCACCAGCGCGCCGATGAGCCGCGACGCGAGCCCGTGACCGCGCTGCGACGGCGCGGTGCAGACGGCGCTGATCTCCGTCCAGCCATCCAGGTGCAGCCGCTCGCCCGCCATCGCGACGAGCTCGTCGCCGCTGCGGATACCGAGGTAGTCGCCGAGCTCGATGGTCCTCGTCAGGAACGGGCCCGGATCGGTCCGGCTGACGAGATCGAGCATCTCTGGGACGTCATCGTCACCCAGACGTACCGCCTCCGGCGCTTCGCCTACCGACACCTGCTCGCCGAGCATCTGCACGACCTCGAACTCCTGAAGCGTCTCCCAGCCGTCGGGCACCTCAGCGCCGTCATGGACGAGCCCGGCGTAGGTTCCTGGCGGCACGATCTCGATCGCGTCTCGCCAGTCGTCCCCCGATGGTCTCGACGGCAGGGCGAGGAACGGTGCGACATCGGGTGGATAGCGCAGCGCACGGCCGGAGATCCGCGCGAAGCGCGCGTGCGGACCGGTCAGGGCCGCGTACGCCGGGTTGTCGAGACGCGTCTCGTCGGCTGGTGACATGCGACGTCGATAGCTCTGCGCCCGACCCGGCTCAGCGGCGCTCGGGGTTCGGATGCCCGCTCTCCCGGAGGCTTCGGCCGCGGGTGGAGTCCTCGCCCGCGGGCACGATCACACTCGCCCCCGAAGCAGCGGCCGCAGATCCTCGATGCGATCGAACGTCCACCAGATGTAGCGGCAGGTGCCGTTCTCGCGCAGCCGATGCAGGTCTGCGAGCTCGGGGTCCTGCAGGAACGCGTCGAACGCGGCCCGGTCTCGCCACTCGACGAGCACGAGCGCCTCCCTGGGCGGCTCCGTGCCCAGCTCGTGCGGGTGCTCGGCGTGCCTGCCCAGCGCCACCACCTCTCCGCCGTGCGCGAGAACCGCCTCGCGCGACCGGCGCGAGTAGGCGAGGTAGTCCTCGTTGTCGGCGAGGTCGAACAGGTTCAGGGCGTAGAGCGCCATCGGCGGCGGATGCTACTCGCCCCTCGACGGCACGAACGCCCCGCATCCCGGGCGCCCCCGGCGACCGCGCGGCGCTGCCCGCCCGCCGCCGGCTCAGGGCAGAAATCGCCGCCGACCGGCCTGCGTGCGGTAGGTGCAGTCGATCACCTCGGGGACGCGCCGCAGCCAGCCGTAGTCGCGGCCTGGGTGGAGCGTCACGATGACCGCCAGCGCGTAGTCCTCGGGTCCGAACCCGGAGGCATCGCGCCGCGGATCGGGGTCGACGCTCGAGATCGTCTCCCCCCGAGCTGTAGCTCGCCCACGAGTGGGTCGTGGTAGTCGACGTGGACCCCCTCCGCCTGCAGCCGCGTGATGATCTCGACCGCCGGCGACTGGCGGCTGTCGGCGATCCCCGGCTTGTAGGCCGCACCCACGACGAGCACGCGCGCGCCCGTCAGCTCCAGATCCGAGCGGACGAGGATTTCCTGCGCGCGCCAGACGATCTGGCGCGGGCGCGCGGCGACCTTGCGCAGCGCCTCCTCGGTGATCGTGGCCGGTCTGCCGCCACCGCGCAGGGGCTGGGCGAGGAAGTGCGGGTCGACGGCGATGCAGTTCCCGCCGACGCCCGCCGCGGGGTAGTGGGCCATGAACCCGAACGGCTTGCTGGCGGCGGCGTCGGTGACCTCGATCGGATCGAGTCCGTGTCCCCGGCAGGCGTCGGCCACCTCGAACGCCAGCGCGATGTTCACGGCCCGGAAGGTGCTCTCGTACAGCTTCGTCATCTCTGCCGCCTCCGGCGATGACACGCGGTGCAGGTCGCTGGACACGTGGCTGAGAAGCGTCGACGCGCGCTCCCAGCAGCGCTCGGTGACCGCGCCCACCACCCGCGGAATCCGCCGCTGGGTGTGCTCGGGCACGCCCGGGTCGACGCGATCGGCGGCATATGCCACGAACACGTCCTCGCCGACCCGCAGCCCGCGCTCCTGCAGCGGCTCGACGAGCAGCGCGCTTGTGCTCCCCACGTGGGTCGTCGAGCTCAGCACGATCGTCTGCTCGGGACGCGCGTAGGCGACCACCTCTGCGCACGCGCGCTCGAGCGCCTCGGGGTCGGGCCGCCGCTCGCGATCGACCGCAGTCGGGACGCAGATCAGGACGAACTCGGCCGCGGCGAGCGTTTCGAAGCTGTCGGTGAGCACGAACCCGCCCGCCTCGAGGTGGCCGTGCAGCCGCGTCTGCTCCGCGGCGAGGAGCTCCGCGCCGCCGCTGCGGATCGTCTCCAGGCGGCTGGCGGAGCCGTCGATCGCGATGACCCGCCCGCCCGCGCCACGCAGGGCGATCGCCGCCGGCAGCCCCGCGGAGTGCAGACCGACCACCGCCACGACCGCCTCTTCGAGATCCCGAAGCGGCCCCGGCGCGAAGGCCTCCCGATCGGCGGTCTCCTGATCGGCGGTGCCATCGCGGGCGGCGTCCCGCTCCGCGCTCTGGTCGTCCGCGGCGTCGCGGCTGACGGCGTCGGCACCGTGGACGTCGTGGCCATGGACGTCATGGCCGTAGGCGTCGCGGCGGTCGGTGACGCTGGCCTCGTGGTGCTGCTGATCGTCGTGCTCGGCAGCTCCGCGCTCGCCCGTCTCCCGCTCGACAGCGCCCGGCGCAGCCGCATCGGGGCCGCCGACGGGCGCGTCACCGCTATCGCGCTCGAAGAACGTTCCCATCGCGACCGCGAGCTCGGCGCTGATGAGCTCGCCCGCGCCGGGCTCCCCGGTCGCGGGTTCAGCGCGCGGGGGGAACGTGCCCATCGCCACCGCGAGCTCCGTTACGCCCGCGCCTGCGGCGATCTCGGTCGTGGCCGGATCGGCCTCCCCGGGCGCGGGCTCGGGCGGCGGCTCGCCGGCCGCGGGCGCAGCGGTGAGGTCGTTCACGACTGCCTTCAAAGCCAGCTGCAGGGTCATCGCTGCTCCTTTCCTCGCCCCAGAGTGTGGGCACTCCGCGAGCCGTTCGCGGGCGGCGATGGACGCTTGATGGAGCGCTCGCCCCGGAAGGCTCACACGGCTGTCGTCCCAAGCGGGCAGACAGGGCCCGCCGGCGGTCTTCAGGGCAGCAGCACGATCTTGCCGTGGCTGTGGCGTGCGGCCAGGTCGCGGTAGGCGGCGCGAACGTCGGCCAGCGGATAGGTGCCCGCGACGGGGATCTCGAGCCTGCCATCGGCGACCAGCGCCGCCAGCTCCGCCAGCAGCGGAGCGGTGGCGATCGAGTGGGTTCCCTGCGCCTGGACGCCGTGGCGCTCGACCGCCTCGAAGTCGCTGATCGTGTTGATGCGCCGGGGCGGGACGCCCAGCTCGATCGCGAGGTCGACGTAGCCTCCCCCGAAGGTGTCGAGGAACGCGTCGACCTTGCCGCCCGCCGCCGCGGCGATCCGCTCGGCCTGCCCGTCGCCGTAGGTCACCGGAATGACGCCGTGGCCGCGCAGCCAGTCGTGGTTGCGCTCCGATGCGAGGCCGATCACGGTCGCTCCGGTACGGCGCGCAAGCTGCACCGCCACCGAGCCCACTCCGCCCGCGGCCGCCGACACGACGACCGTCTCACCGGCCCGTGGGGCGACCGCCGCAACCGACGCGTAGGCGGCGAGCGCGACGACGAACAGCGAGCCGGCCACCTCCCAGGGGAGCGCCGCCGGCTTCGCCGTCAGCTGATCGGCTGGCACGACCACCAGCTCGGCGTGGCTGGCGCGCTGTTCGGTCCATCCGAGCACCTCATCCCCGGGGGCGAACGTGCCCACCCCCTCGCCGACCTCGCGCACGACGCCCGCGAGATCGGTGCCCTCGCCGGAGGGGAACGTCGCCGGAAAGCGCTCGTGCATACGCCCCTCGCGGATCGAGATCTCACCCGGGTTGATGCCGGCGGCGCACACGGCCACGAGCACCTCCCCGGGCCCGGCCACGGGATCCTCAACCTCGCGAACCTCGAGCACATCGACACCGCCGTACTCGTCGAACCGGACGGCCTTCATCTCATCGCCTCCGTTATCGCGGACTCACCTACATACGCCTTCCCGCTACGCCGCGGTAGTTCCCGCTGCGCTCCGGTAGTACTACCGGAGCGCCGGCGCGTCGCGCGCCCCAACCGCGCAGGCAGAGCGCAAGCGCCGCAGCCCGCGCTGGCGGGGCTCCGGCGTCACTGCCCGACGGCGCTGCGGTAGCGGGCCACCGCCAGCGGCGCGAACACGGCAATGATCGCCAACGACCAGACGACGGCGCCCCAGACGTTGTTTCCCGCCGGCAGGCCGAGCCACAGGGACCGCATCGCATCGACCACGATCGTGAAGGGGTTCACTTCGGCGAACGCCCGCAGCGGTTCCGGCATCGACTGCACCGGCACGAACGCCGAGGAGATGAACGTCAGCGGGAACACCACGATGAACCCCACCGAGTTCGCGGCCTCGGGTGTCGAGACGAGCATTCCGAGGAACGCGAAGACCCACGAGAACGCATAGCCGAACAGCAGCAGCAGGCCGAAGCCCGCCAGCGCGTCGAGCGCGCTCGCGTGAAAGGTGAACCCGATCAGGAGCCCCGTGACGACCAGGATCGTCGCCGAGAGCCCATTCGTCACGACGTCCGCCAGCGTCCGTCCGGCGAGCACCGCGGGACGCGCCATCGGCAGCGAGCGGAAGCGGTCGATCAGGCCCTTGTGAAGATCCTCGTTGAGCCCGAGCGCGGTCACGAACCCGCCAAAGGCGATGTTCTGCACGATGATCCCCGGAATCAGGAAGTCGACATAGCTGAAACCCGGTGTGCTGATCGCACCGCCGAACACGTAGCGGAACAGCAGCACGAACATGATCGGCTGCACGGTGAAGGCAAGCAGCAGCTCCGGCGCCCGCGGCAGGCGTACGAGGTTGCGTTCCGCGATCACGAGCGTGTCCGTGACGAGCCGCCTCATTGCCCGGGCTCCTGCCCGTTCTCGCCCTCTTCGGCGGCGTGGCCCGTGAGCGCCAGGAACACGTCGTCGAGGGTGGGGCGCCGCAGGACGATGTCCTCGATGCCGACATCCGCGGCGTCGAGCCGGCGCACGGCCTCCACGATCGCGCCACCCCGGCTGCGCACCCACACGGTGACCAGGTTGCCCTCGACGTCCGAGCGCTCGTCGGTGACCGGGGCGAGCGCGCGCACGGCCGTCTCGGCGCTGTCGGCATCGTCGAGCCGGATCTCCAGCCGCTCGCCACCGACACGGTCCTTCAGCTCGTCCGGGGTTCCCTGCGCGAGCAGGCGGCCGTGATCGATCACGGCGATCGTCGTCGCCAGGCGGTCGGCCTCGTCCAGGTTCTGGGTCGTCAGCAGCACGGTCGTACCGTCGGCGACGAGCCGCTCGATCGTGTCCCACAGCTGCAGCCGGCTGCGGGGGTCCAGACCGGTCGTGGGCTCATCGAGGAACAGCACGGGCGGGCTCGCCACCAGTGCTGCGGCGAGGTCGAGCCGCCGCCGCATGCCGCCGGAGTACCCCTTGGTGGGCCTGCCCGCGGCCTCGAGCAGTTCGAAGCGCTCGAGCAGGTCCTGAGCGCGCCGCCCGGCGTCCTGGCGCGACTCGCCGTACAGGCGACCGACCATGGTCAGGTTCTCGAGCCCGGTCAGGTTTTCATCTACGGCCGCGTACTGGCCTGCCAGGCCGATCCGCTCGCGTAGCCTCGCCGCATCGCGGACCACATCCAGGCCCGCCACCCGCGCGGCGCCTCCGTCGGGCTTGAGCAGCGTCGTCAGAATCCGGATGATCGTCGTCTTTCCGGCCCCGTTCGGCCCGAGCAGGCCGAGCACCGTGCCCGCCGCCACCTCGAGGTCCACGCCGGCGAGCGCACGCACCGCTCCGTAGGACTTCTCGAGGCCGCTGACGCTGATCGCCACCTCCTGCGCACGGTCCGCCACGGGCGCGATGACGCGGCTCTCGACACTCGAATCCAACGCTGGGTCCGACATGCTCGACACCCTAGCGTCGGCCGGCTGCGTGTCCGGAGGGCCGGGGCGAAGCTGCCATACTCCGCGCCGCCCATGCTCCGTCCGCCGCCGCACGTCCGCCGCCACGCCGTGCGTACCCCCGATGGACTGCCGGGCTGAGGGCTGCGGCGCGGTGCGGACCCGAAGCGGTGAGGCGGAGGAACTCGGCGAGCGCGTGCTCGCATGGCGCGACGCGGGCGCCTATGAGTCCGTCGCGGGCCACCGCATCTTCGTCGCCGGGCGCGGCGGGGACGGGCCCCGGCTGCTGCTGCTGCACGGCTTCCCCTCCAGCTCCTACGATTGGCGGGGGGCGATCCCGGCGCTCGGCACCCGTTCCTTCCTCGCGCCGGATCTCCTCGGGTTCGGCCTCTCCGAGAAGCCCGCCAAGGCCCGCTACAGCCTGCTCGAACAGGCCGACATCGTGGAGGAGCTGGTGGCGCGCTCGGGCGGCGGCCCGGTGAGGATCATCGCCCACGACATGGGCACGTCGGTCGCCACCGAGCTGATGGCGCGAGACATCGACGGCCGCCTCGGCTTCGAGCTCGCCGGCGTGCTGCTGTTCAACGGCAGCATCATTCTCGAGCTCGCCTCATTGACCCCCGGCCAGAGGCTGCTGCGCTCGTTGGCGGGCCCCCTCGCCGCGCGGATGAGCAGCCGCCGGCTCTTCCTGCGCGAGTTCTCCCGCCTGTTCTCGCCCGACCACCCGCTCGACCGGCGCGAGGGGGCGGATCAGTGGGCGCTCTGGCACAGGGCCGGCGGCGATCGCATCGCGCACCGGCTCGTCTTCTACCTCGGCGAGCGTGAACGCCTGGCCGCGCGCTGGCACGGCGCGATCCAGCGCTGGCCGGGGCGGCTCGAGTTCGCCTGGGGCCTGCGCGACCCGGTCGCCACCACGACCGTGCTCGCGGGCCTGCGCCGGCTGCGTCCTGCAGCGCCGGTCACGGAGCTGTGCGACCTCGGGCACTACCCGCAGATCGAGCAGCCCGAGGCGATCGCCGCGCTGGCGCTCGGCGCGTAGTGCGGTCCGAGTCTGCGGGGTGTCTTCGGGCCGCTCCTTCCCGCGACGCCCCGGACGTGACCGGCCCTACGGCGTTTTCAACGACCGCGCCGCCCCCTTGCGCGTACCGAGGGCGTTGGTGGCGCTGATCCGGAAGTGGTAGGTCGCGCCCGCGGCGAGTCCGGCGATCGTCGCCGCGACGGGCACCGGGCTCGCCCCGGACCCGGGCATCGAGACGCACGGCGCGGTGCTCCCGTAGGCGGTCGTGGGGCCATATTCGAACACGCAGGCGCTGACCGTGGCGTCGTTGGGGTCGACCGTCGCGTTCAACACGGCCGAGGTCACTTCCACCGAGCTCGCCGCCTCGGTCACAACAGTGGGTCTGGCCGGCGTGGGCCCACCGAATGCCGCCAGACCCTTCGGCGCGCCCACGCCCGAGGGCCCGTCGAAGCCGGCCGCGGCGTCGCACGCGGTCGTCCCCAGGCAGTCGATGTCGCCGAGCAGTTCGTTGGCTTCGGGCTCGCCGCAGGAACGGGCTTCCTCGCCGTCGCAGTAGCCGTCGCCCCCTCTGCGGACGTCGTACAGCGCCGAGCTCTGACCGAGGTGACCGTAGACCGTCTGCGCCGGATAGCTGACGCCGTGCGCCCCGCCGGCAAGCGCGTAGAGGGCGCTGATGAGCGGGGACGAGAGCGAGGTGCCGCCGACCGTCAGCCAGCCCGGTTTGAATTCGGCGTCGTAGACGTAGCTGTCATAGATGTCAAAGCCGGTGTACGGGTCGGCGTCCGCCGCGACGTCGTTGTCGAGACGCCGTGTCCCGCAGCCACTGCTCGCCCAGCCGGCCACGCTCTGCTGCCAGGCGGGTGCGGTGAACAGGGTGCTGCAGCCCCCGCCCGTGGCGCTGAACTGTTTGAATTCGGCGGACCGCGAGGGGCGCCCGCTGTCGTTCCAGACCGACTCGCTGGCACGCGTCCCCCTGGTCGTGAGCTTCAGCGAGGTGCCACCGACTGCCACCACCGTAGGCAGCGAGGCGGGTGCGTCGGGCAGCCCCGGCGCTTCGAGGGTTTCGAGCAGGCGGTCCCAGTTGAGATACCCCGAGTCGCCGGCCGCCGCGGCGACCACGACGCCGGGATGGTCGTAGGCGGCCTGTTCGGCCGCGCCGAATTCGGTCTCGAGCCCGCCATAGGAGTTCGATACCTCGGTCGCACCCAGGCTGACCGCCTCGTTCGTCGCGTCGGCGAGGTCGGCGAGGCTTTCCGATTCCGCCTCCACCAGGAGGATCCGGCACCCCTGGCACACGGCGTGGACCGTCTCGACGTCGAGCGTGATCTCCACCGACCAGCCCCGAGTGTCCACCGGCGGCAGCGCTGTGGTCCTCCCCGTCTGACCGACCTTCTCGAGGCAGCCGTCGGCGGCCGTGCAGGCCGGGAGCCCGTACTCGCCGTCGAACGTCGCGAGATCCGCTTCGATCGCCGGATCGTCGTAGGCGTCGACGACCGCGACGGTCTGCCCGCTGCCGCCCGCGGCCGGGATGTAACCGTAGGCGCTCGCGAGATCCGCAGGCGTGAGCCCGCCCGCGGGGCCGGTGGCGTAGGAGCCGGCGCCCGCCACGTAGGGCCTGGCCCCCGCAGCGCCCGCAGGCGCGGAGACGAGCTCCAGCGCGAGGCAGCTCGCGCGCCCGGGGCCGGGCGACGGGCACACCTGGCGGACCCGCGCATAGCGCGTGCCCTGCGGCGGCGACACGGTCGCCGCACCGGCAGCGGGCGGGGCCGCGGCGAACACCGCGACCCCGGCGCAGACCGCCATCCGTCGAAGGCTGATGTGTCGCATCGAGCTTGGCCCCTTCCTCGGTGTCGCTGGGGAAGCGAGCCGAAGTTACTACCCATCGGCCACCCCGGCGCCTCGGCATGGACGAACGTTGCCCGCAGGCGAGTGGCGCGCCGCCGGTCCGGGCTCGGAATACTTGATCGGATGCCGATAGCACCCGATCTCGTGGGTTGCGCCCTGGAAGATCGCTATGAGCTCCACGCCCTGATCGGCGAGGGCGCGTTCGGACGCGTCTACAGAGGCACCGACCGCCGCCTGGCGCGTCCCGTCGCCGTCAAGGTGATCAAGCCCTGGTGGGCCGAGGACAGCGCCTGGGTCGAGCGCTTCGAGCGCGAGGCGCGACTGCTGGCTCGTGTCAACGACGACGGCATCGTGCAGATCTTCGACATCGGCCACGCCGAGCAGGGCCCTTACTACGTCGCCGAGCTCGTCGACGGCGAGAGCCTCGCCGAGCGTCTGCACGACGGGCCGCTCGAGCCCACCCGGGCACGAGCGGTCGCCGAGCTGCTGTGCGGGGCGCTGGCCGCGGCCCACGCACAGGGGGTGGTGCACTGCGACGTCAAGCCCGCCAACGTGCTGCTCGCCGCCGACGGACGCGTGAAGGTCGGCGACTTCGGCGTCGCCCGGCTCGCCGAGGCGACCTCGCAGGCCGCGACGATGACCGTCGCCGGCACACCTCGGTACATGTCCCCCGAGCAGGCCCGCGGTCTCCCCACCACCCCGGCGAGCGACGTCTACAGCGCCGGCATCGTGCTCTACGAGATGCTCGCGGGCGAGCCGCCGTTCGTACACGGCTCGGCCGTCGAGCTGGGCCTGCGCCATCTCCAGGACGAGCCTCCCCCGCTGCCGGCGGCCATCCCGGCGGCGCTGCGGAGGGTTCTCGACAGAGCCCTGGCGAAGGACCCGGCCGAGCGCTACCGCGACGGCGCCGCGATGGCCGCGGCGCTGAGCGCCGCCGAGCTCGGCGCCGTGCCGGCGAGGGCGTCAAGGACCGCCGCGCCCGTACCCGCCGTCGGAGACGTGCACGCCGCCGAGGCCGTCGACCTCGGTGGCGCGCGGACGGTCGACCTCGGTGGCGCGCGGACGGTCGATCTCGGTGCCGCCGTGACTGTGGACGTGATCGCGGGCCGAACGAGGGTGATGGCGCAAGGCGTCTCGACACCTCCGCCACAGGGCGGGGGGCACCGGGGGGCACGCGGCCGTGCCAGGTTGCGGCGAGCATCGCTGCTGGCGGCGGCGGTGGTCCTCGCTGGCGTGGCGGTCGCGGCCTTCCGGCTGGTCGGCGCGAGCGCCAGCACGACCGTCCCGAATCTGCGCGGCCTGCCCCGCGGCGGCGTCCTCGCGCGGGCACAGCGCCTGCACGTGCAGCCGTCCTTCTCCGCCCGCTACTCCGCCACGCCGGCCGGCGTGGCGATCGCGCAGGATCCGTCCGCCGGAACGCGAACGGTTGACGGATCGACCGTGCGCGTGATCCTCAGCGCGGGGCCGCCGCCGGTCGCGGTCCCGAGCCTCGTGGGGCAGACGTCCTCCACCGCCGAGACCGAGCTCGCGGGGGCCGGCCTGCGCTACGGGATCAGCTACGTCGCGGTACCCGGGGGAACCCCGTCGGCGGTGACGCAACAGACGCCGCGGGCATCCTCGACCGTCCCGCGCGGTTCGACGGTCTCCCTGAGCGTCGTCGAGACGCCGCGCTGGCGACCCTTGACGACGTTCTCGGGTGCGGACAACGGGCAGTCGGTGCCGTTCCGCATTCTCGGCAGCCGCTGGCGGGTCAGCTACAGCATGGAATACGAAGGCACCTGCCTGCTGCTGCTGGTCTGCATGGGGCCCAGCGCCGAAGTGCAGAACCTGCAGACCGGGTCCACGTTCGGCGGCTTCGAACTCGGTGAAGGCGCGAGGGAAACTCACACCGTCGACAGCGGTCCGGGCCTCTATCGCCTGCGCGTCAAGGGCGGCTCGGACTCCGCGCGCTGGACGATGACGGTCGAGGACTACTACTGAGCCACCCGTACCCCGGAGGCGCGGGAACGCCGCTGCCTCGGATCCAACGCGCGCATGGCGGCGGCCGCGATCTGCGTCCGTCCTATGATCGGCCGATCAGCGTGCCGGACCAACTGCCACCAGCCGCCGGGGAACGGGGAGGAAAGCGATGAACTACGTGAACTTGGGCGCGACCGGCCTGCGGGTCTCGCGCATCTGCCTGGGCATGATGAGCTTCGGCGACGGCAGCGACAAACCGTGGGTGCTCGACGAGGCCGCAGCCGAGCCGATCGTACGTGACGCGGTCGCGGGCGGGATCACGTTCTTCGACACCGCCGACACCTACTCGGCGGGTGCCAGCGAGGTGGCCACCGGTCAGCTGCTCGGCAGCCTGCTCGCACGCGAGGAGTTCGTGCTGGCCACGAAGGTCTTCATGCCGATGACGCCGGGAGAGAACGGCGGGGGACTCTCGCGCAAGCACATCCTCGCCGCGATCGACGCCTCGCTCGAGCGCCTGGGGATGGACTACGTGGACCTCTACCAGATCCATCGCTGGGACAACCGCACCCCGATCGAGGAGACGATGGAGGCCCTGCACGAGGTCGTGCGGGCCGGCAAGGCCCGCTACATCGGCGCCAGCAGCATGTTCGCGTGGCAGTTCGCCAAGGCCCAGCGCGTCGCCGAGCGCCACGGCTGGACCCGCTTCGTGTCGATGCAGAACCACTACAACCTCATCTACCGCGAGGAGGAGCGGGAGATGATCCCGCAATGCATCGACCAGGGGGTCGGGGTGATCCCGTGGAGCCCGCTCGCGCGCGGCGTGCTTGCCGGTACCCGCACGCGCGAGGGCGCACGCCACACCACCCGCGCCGACAGCGACCCGTTCACCGACTACCTCTACGCCCAGCCGACGGACTTCGATGTCGTCGAGCGCGTCGCGGAGATCGCATCCGAGCGCGGGGTGCCCCCCGCTCAGATCGCGCTCGCCTGGCTGCTGCGGAAGCCGGGTGTGACCGCTCCGATCGTCGGGGCGACGAAGCCCGAGCACCTGAAGGACGCGCTCGCCGCCGAGCAGCTCGAGCTGAGCGAGGATGAGACCTCACGACTGGAGGAACCCTATGCTCCCCACCCCGTGCTCGGCCACGGATAGCCCGGCTCAGCTCAGCCGCGCGAGGATCACCGGCGCGGTCGTGGGAACCCGGCTGCCGCCGCGCGGCTCAGAGGTGACGAGGACCTCGCGCACCCCGTCGATGCTTCCGGGAACCCCGACGCTCGCGTCGCCCGCCGAGCTCACGGTGAACAGGGCATCGGTCGGCTGCGGGAGCCCCGCACGTTTGACCCAGACCTCGTAGACGCGCCCCGGGGCCGCCTGGGGCATGCCGGCGATCTCCAGCTCCGCGCGGCCTCCGCTCAGCGACAGCGAGGCACTCGCTCGCGGCGCATGCACCTGCGCCCGGATCACGCGCGCACCGCCCCCGCCGGAGGAGCCCGCTACGACGACCACCACGATCACCACGACCGCCGCCACGAAGGCGGGCGCGACCAGCAGCCGGCGACGGGACCGCGCGGCTGCGGGCGCCGAGCGACGCGATTGCGCCTGCGCGGGCTGACGTGACGGGAGGCTGTCCTGTTCGACCGCCGACATCACCTTCATCTTCAACTCGGCGGGCGCCCGCAGGGGCTCGGCCGCGGCGGGGAGCGCGTCGGCGGCCCGCTGCAGCGAGGCAACCTCCTCGCGGCACACCGCGCAGGAGTCCAGGTGTCTGCGGAAGGCCTCGTGCTCCTCCTCGGTGAGCGCGCCCAGGACATAGGGCGCCGCGTTGGCGCCGCACCCGCCCTCGTCGTGGTCGTGCTCGAAGCCGCTCATGGTGCGAGCTCCAGGGGGTCTCCGAGCGTGAGCCTCAGCTTCGCCAGGCCGAGCCGCATTCGTCCCTTGACAGTGCCCACGGGCGTCTCGAGCATGGTTGCGATCTGCACGTGGGTGAGGCCGTCGAAGAAGGCGAGCTCGATCACACGGCTCTGCTCGGCGGGCAGCTCCTGGAGAGCGTCGCGCACTTCGCGCGCCTCGGCGCGGCGCGCGACCTCGAGGTCGGTGCGCTCGGGCGCGGCGATCCGCTCCTCGATCCCCGCGTCGTGCACGAGACCTCGCTCGCGTACGGCGCGGCGGCGCAGGGCATCGATCGCCCGGTTGTGGACGATCCCCAGCACCCAGGTGCGCACGCTTCCGCGGTCGCGGTCGTAGCGCGCGCGGCTGCGCCACAGCGAGAGGAACGCCTCCTGGACCACGTCTTCGGCCAACACCCGCTGGCGGCAGATGCGGTGCGCGAGCGAGTAGGCCGCGTCGGCGTGGCGGTCGTAGACGATCTCAAACGCCTCCGCCGCCCCCTGGTAGACGAGCTGCATCAGCTCCTCGTCGGCGAGCCCGCGCAGGCCGTCGGACGGGTCCGGCGCCGAGGCTGGGCGGAGGGGGTTGAACACACGCCTCATTCTGACGCCCAGCGACGAGCGCCCGTGACTCCAGCTGGCCGTCGCGTGCCGCCGGCGCCGCCGAGCACGTGCAGGCCCGCCTGGTCACGAGGCATGCTCCGGCGCGTGCCGCGCCTCGCGGCGACCGATCAGGCGCTGCTGGTATCCGCTCGCTGCCGCCGCCGTCGTCATGCCCTCGTCTCGCTCCGGTTCGCTCGCATGCCGGTGACCTTCACCCGCGACCGCTCAGGCCGCGAGCCTGCGGGCTGCCGCCCGTGGCTCGGCCGCGACCGCGGGCGGCCGCGACGTCGGCCTCGGCCCCTTGCGTCAGCGCCTCTGCCGGCCTCGGCGCAGCCTGCGCCGGTGCCTGCACGGCCTGCGCCGGCGTGGGCACGACGGGCGTGAGGATCCCCGAAGCGTCTGCGCCGCCCTCGCCGCCGAGAGCGTCCTTGAAGCCGCGGATGCCGGTGCCGAGCGAGCGACCCGTCTCGGGCAGGCGCCCGGCGCCGAAGACGACGAGCAGCAGGATGAGGAGAAAGGCGAGGTGGATCGGGTTGTCGAGGCCCATGGCGGGTCTGCCTCCTGGGATCGATTTCGGCGCCCCGCGAGGGGCACGTGTGGTTGGGACTACGCGGAGGGGCCGCGCGCGGATCACCGCGCGAGCCCTCCGATCAATGCCGTCCGCTATGCCAGGAACGGTTTGAGCTTGGCGACCGTGTTGGGAATGGTGTCGCTGTTCGGCAGCGACGGCAGCACCCCGTGGCCACCGGCTTCAGCGTCGAAGAAGCTGAAGTGCGTGGCCTCGTTCGCGGCCACCTTGGCCGCCACCGTGCGCAGTTCCTGCGAGCTGAGGGTTTCCGAGGCGCCGAGGTAGGCCTCCACGAAGGCGGTCTCCAGAGCGACACCGGTGTTGAGGAGCGACTGCCCGGTCCTCGTGACGCTCGCGGGGATCTTGAACTGCAGGCCCGTCGGCGTGCTCGAGCCGAGCGCGTTGGCGAGGAACGCCTTGTGGTCCTTCTCGTTCTTCAGCGCCGCTTCGAAATAGTCTTTGTTTTCGAGCTTCGGGTGCTTGAATGCGTGGAAGTTCTTGATGATCGCCGTGTACACGACGACGGCCAGGCTCTCGGCGGTATATGCCGCCTGGAGCGTCGCGACGTCGCTGGAGGTGGTCGTCCCGGCGAAGGCCGAGCTCGAGACGGTGGCGAGCACGCCGCCGCTCGTGGCGAGGATGATCCCGCCCTTGCCTGCATTGCGGAGGAACTGGCCGCGGCTGATGCCGCGCTGGTTGGTGGTGTCCATCGGTGACGCTCCTTCGGGTGGGGTGCGATTGTCTGCCCCCTCCTACGGCGGCGGCCGCCCGCCGGATCACTCCGCCCCGGCGCGATCTCCGTCAGCCGCCGCCCCCGCACGCGCGATCCGGTAGCGCTCGATCGCCTCTCGGCGGGCCGGGCCGTGCGCCACGATCGGCGCGGGATAGTCCCGCCCGATCACGCATCCGGCCGCGCGCTGGACGTGTTCGGGCATGGTCCAGGGCTCGCGGATGTAGTCGTGGGGAACGGCGGCGAGCTCCGGAACGTGGCGGCGTACGTATCCGCCCTCTGGATCGAGCGTCTCCATCTGCCGGGTGGGGCTGTAGATACGTCGAGCAACGGGTTGGGGGTCGGTCCCCACCGAGGCGATCCACTGCCAGTTGCCGTTGTTGCTGGCCTGGTCGCCGTCGATCAGCATTCGCATGAAGAAGCGCTCGCCCCAGCGCCAGTCGATACCGAGGTCCTTCGTCAGGAACGAGCCCACCACCAACCGCGCCCGATTGTGCATCCACCCCTCGCGCCTGAGTTGGCGCATGCCCGCGTCCACGAGCGGGTATCCGGTGAGCCCGTCGCACCACGCCGCAAAGCGCCGCTCTGCACGGCTCCACCTGATCCTCCCTCGGTAGCGCTCCTGGAACTCCGTCGTTGCGTTGCCGGGAAAATGGAGCATCAGGTGGTGGTAGAAGTCGCGCCAGCAGAGTTGTCGGCGGAACGCGGCCGAGCCCTCGTCGGAGGCGAGCCTGCTCTCCACCTCGCGCGGCGAGAGGCAGCCGAGATGGAGATAGGGAGAGAGACGTGAGCAGGCGTCGTCGGCGAGGAGGTCACGATCCCGGGCGTAGGCGCGCACGTCGCGCTCGAGGAAGCGCCGCAGCCGCGTCAGGGCGGCGGCCTCGCCGCCCGGCGCCGGCTCGCTGACCTCCTGCTCGAGGCCGAGCGAGGAGAGCGTGGGGATCGGTCCGCCGTCGAGCCCGGGGGCAAGCGCCGGGACGCGTCGCGGAGCGCCCCGCACCTCGCGCCGCGGCGATCGATCCCAGGCGCGGTGATATGGCGAGAACATGATGTAGGGACTCCCGGCCCGCGTGCGGTGGGCGCCGAGGTCGTCGATCACGCCGAGCCCGGGATGGGGGCGGAGCTCGACGCCGGCGCGCGCGAGCGCGCCGGCCACGAGCCCGCCCCGACGACGCGCGAACGGTGTCACGTCGGCTGTGAAATGGACCTCCGCCGCCCCGGCTGCCTCGGCCACGGCCACGAGCTCGCGCTCGGGCGGGCCGTGGCGGATCACGAGCCCGCCGCCGCGCTCGGCCAGGGAACGTGCGAGGTCGGCCAGGCACTCGAGCAGGAACTGCGTACGCGGGCCGGATTCGTGGCGGCCGTGCAGCAGCCGATCGTCCAGGCAGAAGACCGGCACGACCTGCTCGTGCGCGGCCAGGGCAGCCCGCAGGGCCGGGTGATCACGGACCCGCAGGTCGCGCCTGAACCACACGATCGCGGTCACCCGCGCGCCGGCGCCAGATCGACGAGCCCGGCGGCCGCCGTGATCGCGTCGGCGCCAAGCCACTCGGCGCCGAGCTCCCGCGCCAGATCCGGGCTTGCCCCGGCTCCCCCGATCGCCACGCGCCCGCGCCGGGCCAGGGCGGCGATCTCCGCGGCGGCTTCGCGGAAGCGCCGAGCGGTGACGGCGCACAGCACCACCACGGCGGGAGAGACCTCATCCACGGCGTGCCCGACGTCCGGCAGCGGCGTCTCGGCGCCGAGGTAGACGATCCGCCAGCCACGCTCGCGCAGGGCCAGCCCGAAGCAGAGCAGGCCCAGGTCGTGGCGCTCGCCGGGCATGCACGCCAGGACGGCCCGCGGACCCACGCCGTTGCCCCAGCCCCCGGCGAGCGCGCGCAGCCTGCCGCCGATGATGTTGCTCGCGAAGTGCTCCTGCGCGACGCTGGTCTCGCCCCTCGCCCAGCGCTCGCCCAGCGTATGCAAGAACGGCAGGATCACCTCCGCGAGCGCGGACTCGAGCCCGAGCGTCGTGAACAGGCGGTCGAGCGCTCCCTGTGCGATCGGCTCGTCGAGGGTCTCCAACGCCCGGCCGAGCGCGGACTGGATCCCGTCGGGCCCACCGACGGCGCCGGCGACCGGCCCGGTGGAAGTCGGGGGGCGTCCCGCCCGTCGTCCAGCATCGCCAGCCGCGCGGCCTCCGAGGCGGACACACCGGAGGCCAGGTGGCGACGCATCAGTCGCACGTACCGCTCGTCCGCCGCGGAGTAGAGCCGAAGACCGCCGGCCGTACGAGCGGGGCGTACGAGCCCGTAGCGAGCCTCCCATGCGCGCAGCAGCTCGGGGCTCACCCCCACGCGCCTGCTGAGCTCGCCGATGCGCAGTCTCGGACCTTCGGCCATCGCCCAAGTCTAGCTCGACTTCGGCAGAATCTTGACGATACCTCTACAGAATCTCTACACTGATGGCGTGATGCGCTCACAGGCCACCGAGCCGACATCCACGACGAGGCGTGCACGCACAGTGATCGCGGCGATCGTCGGCGTCGCGACTGATCCGCTCGGGCGGGCGCTGCGCAGAGCAGGAACATGAGGATCGCGATCGTCGGCGCCGGGGTATCTGGGCTGGTGTGCGCCCACATGCTGCACCACGATCACGAGATCACCGTCTTCGAGGCGGGCGAGCGGGCCGGCGGGCACGCCCACACCGTGCGCGTGGAGGACGAGGCCGGCGTGCACGACCTCGACACGGGCTTCATCGTCTTCAACGATCGCAACTACCCGGGCTTCGAAGGGCTGCTCGGCCGACTCGGCGTCACGACACAGCCCTCGCACATGAGCTTCGGGGTCAGCGACGGCGCCGGGTTCGAGTACAACAGCTCCGGCCCCAACGGCCTGTTCGCCCGGCGTCGCCACATCCTCACGCCGTCCTTCCACCGGATGATCGCGGACCTCGTGCGCTTCAACCGCGAGGCGGGCGAGCTGCTCGCCTCGGAGGAGGAGCCCTCGCTGCGCGAGTGGCTCTCGCAGCGGCGCTATTCCGGCGCGTTCGTGGAGCGGCTGATCGTGCCTCAGGCCGCTGCCGTGTGGTCGGCCGATCCCGAGCAGATGTGGTCGTTCCCGGCCCGCTTCCTGATCGAGTTCTTCGACAACCACGGCATGCTCGGATTCCGTGGACGGCCGCGCTGGCGGACGGTCACGGGCGGCTCACAGCAATACGTGCAGGCGCTCACGCGGCCATGGCGCGAGCGGCTGCTGCTCGGCAGGCCGGTCACGGAGGTGTCCCGCGCAGCCGATCACGTCGAGATCCGCTCCCGCGGCGCCGAGCCCGAGCGATTCGACGCGGTCGTGATCGCCACCCACTCCGACCAGGCGCTGTCGCTGCTCGCCGACCCCAGCGACCGCGAGCGCGAGCTGCTCGGCGCGATCCCCTACCAGCTCAATGACGCGGTGCTGCACACCGACCGCTCGCTGCTCCCGCGCAGGCGGCGTGCGTGGGCGAGCTGGAACTACCATCTCGGCGGCGGAGAGGCAGGGCGCTGCGCGGTGACCTATCACCTCAACCGTCTGCAGTCGCTGCAGGCGGCCCGCGAGTACTGCGTGACGCTCAACCGCACCGACGCCATCGATCCGGACCGGATCATCCGTTTGATGCGGTACGCCCACCCGGTCTTCACACCGTCCGGCGTGGCCGCTCAGGCGCGTCACCACGAGATCAGCGGACACCGCCGCACCCACTACTGCGGCGCCTACTGGGGCTGGGGGTTCCACGAGGACGGCGTGAGCAGCGCGCTGCGGGTGGTGCACGAGCTCGGCGCCCGCCAGGGGGCGCTCGCAGGCGTATGACGGCGAGCGCCATCTACGAGGGCACGATCCGCCACCGCCGACTCGCGGTGCGCCGGCACGAGTTCCGCCACCGGGTCGCGCTCGCATATCTCGACCTCGACGAGCTCGACGGGCTGCTCGATGGACGGCTCGTGGCAGCGCGGCCGGGGCTCGTGCGGTTCCGCCGCTCGGACTATCTCGGCGAGAACTCGGTCCCACTCGCCGACGCTGTCCGCGGGCTGGTCGCGCAGCGCATCGGCAGCGCACCCCGGGGTCCCGTCCGGCTCCTGACGCACCTGCGCACGTTCGGCCATTGCTTCAACCCGGTCAGCTTCTACTACTGCTTCACGCCGGAGGAGCGGCTGCAGGCGGTCGCGGCGGAGGTCACGAGCACGCCGTGGGGCGAGCGCCACACCTACGTACTCGAGCGCGCCGGAGAGGAGCCGGTGCTCCACGCCAGCGTCGCCAAGCGGTTGCACGTGTCCCCGTTCATGGGCATGCAGCAGCGCTACCGCTGGCGCGTGACCCCGCCCGCGGCCACGCTCTCCGTCCACATCGAGAGCCTGGAACAGGGGCGGCCGGTGTTCGACGCCACGCTCGCGCTGCGCCGCTCACCGCTCTCGCGCGGCGCGCTCGCCGGGGTGACGGCGCGTTACCCCGCGGCAACGCTGCGCCTGCTCGCCCTCATATACGGGCACGCAGCCGCCCTGAGGCTCAAGGGCGTGCCCACCCATCCGCACCCGGAGACCGCGCCGTGACGCCCTGGCAGCGGATCAGCCGGGCGCTCACGCTGGGGGTCCTCGCCCGCCTGCGCACAGGCGGGCTGACGATCACGGATGGGGACCTCCGGCACTCGCTCGGTGAGGGCCCGCGGGCGGAGGTGATCGTGCGCTCGCCGCGGCTCTGGCCGAGGCTGCTGCACGGCAGCCGCGGCATGGCCGAGGCCTACGTGGACGGAATGTGGGACTCACGCGACCTGACCGGGGTAGTGCGGGTGGCCGCGCGCAACATCGGGATCCTCGACGGCTGGCGCCGGCGCCTGGGGCCGCTGCGGGTGCCGCTGCAGATCCTCGGCGGCGTGCGCCCGCGCAACACACGCCGGCGCAGCCGCCGCAGCATCGCTGCCCACTACGACCTCGGCAACGAGTTCTTCTCGCTGATGCTCGACGAGACGATGATGTACTCCTCCGCATACTTCCCGCGGCCCGGGATGACGCTCGCCGAGGCCTCCACGGCGAAGCTCGAGCTGATCTGCCGCAAGCTCGGGCTTCGCCCCGACGAGCACCTGCTGGAGATCGGGACGGGATGGGGAGGGCTCGCCCTGTACGCCGCGCAGACTCGTGGCTGCCGCGTGACGACCACGACGATCTCGCGCGAGCAGTACGAGCATGCGCGCGCCCGGATTGCCGCCGCGGGGCTCGAGGATCGCGTCGCGGTGCTCTGCGAGGACTACCGCGATCTTCGCGGCCGCTACGACAGGATCGTCTCGGTGGAGATGATCGAGGCGGTGGGCTATCGCGATTTCGGGACCTTCTTCGCGCGCTGCTCGGATCTGCTCGCCGACGACGGCTGCATGCTGCTGCAGGCGATCGCCATCGACGACCGTGCCTTTCATGTCGAGAAGGCCTCGCGCAGCTTCATCCGCACCCACATCTTCCCGGGCGGATGCCTGCCCTCCCTCGAGATCATCGGCCGCTGCGTAGCGCGGCGCACCGACATGCGAACGATCGGGCTCGGCGATCTCACCCCGCACTACGCCGAGACGCTGCGGCGGTGGCGCGCCAACCTCGAGGATGCGACTGACCACCTGGAGGCCCTCGGCTACGACGAGCGCTTCCGGCGCCTGTGGCGGATGTACCTCGCCTACTGCGAGGCCGGCTTCGCCGAGCGGCGCATCGGTGTCGTGCAGATGCTGCTCGCCAAGCCGCGATACGCGACGACGATCGGCCGTGACCGCGACGGGCACGGCTTCTCGTCGCGTGGCAGGCGCGAGGCGCCCGGACCCGCGGGATGGATGACGGCGCGGAGCGGCGGCGTCCGCTGAAGTAGCGTTCCCGATCTTGAGCGAGCCCGAGCGACCGCCGAACCTCGTCCTGCTGGTCACCGACCAGCAGCGACAGCCCCAGCATTGGCCGAGCGACGCCGGCTGGCTCGATGCCCTGACCCCGAACGACGCCGAACTGCGGCGCACCGGCATGACCTTCAGCCGCGCCTTCACCGCCACGGCGATGTGCTCGCCGAGCCGCGCGAGCTTCCTGACGGGAACCTACCCCTCGCGCCACGGCGTGACCCTCACCCTCACCGAGGGCGACCTCTGGCCCGACCCGAAGAACGCGCCCGCCGCCCTACGCGCTGCGGCGCGCATCGCGCTGAGCGGGGAGGTGCCGCGTGCGCGGCTGGCGCGGAGCTTCATCCGCAACGCGCTGCGCAGGGGTCCGCGGAGCGGAGCCGAGCAGGAGCTGGCACCCGGGATCGACACGCTCGCGACGCTGCTGCGCGAGCGCGGCTACCACGTCGCCCTGAAGGGCAAGTGGCACCTCAGCAAGCCCGTCAGCGGCGGCGCGTGGAGCGAGGCCGACTCCGAGCGGGTCGAGCGCGACTACGGCTTCGCCGAATGGGAGCCGCCGGACTCCGGCGGCGACGCCCGTGCGGCGAGCTTCGGCGGCGGCAACGCCGGCGCGACCGGCGAGGGCTGGGACGAGGACTACGCGCGCCAGATGGAGGCGTGGCTGGCGCGTGCCGACCTGCCCGAGCCGTTCTGCCTGGTCTTCTCGCTCGTAAACCCCCACGATGTGCTCGGCTACCCGGCGTCGTACGAGGACGGCGGCTACCGGGCGGAGGAATTCCGCGGCCTCGGCGTGCCGCTGCCGCCCACGCTGGAGGAGAACCTGCGCGAGAAGCCCGCCGTCCAGGCGCTCGCCAGGCTGGGCATGGACAGCTATCTCGGTCCGCTTCGGGGCCGCGGCGCGCAGCAGGACTACGTCGACTTCTACGCGCACCTGCACCGCGTCGTCGACCGCCAGATCGGCCGCCTGCTGACGGCGCTCGGACCGGCGGATGACCCGGCCTCCCTGCGGTCGCGCACGGTGATCCTGCGCACATCCGACCACGGCGAGATGGGTCTCTCCCACGGCGGCCTGCGCCAGAAGATCTTCAACGCCTACGAGGAGACGATCCGGGTCCCGTTCGTGGTCTCGAGCCCGCGGCTGTTCCCGCAGCCGCGGATAAGCGATGCGCTGGTCTCGCTGGTGGACATCGTGCCCACGCTGCTCGGGCTCACCGGCGTCGAGCCCGAGGCGGAGCGGTTCGACGGACGCGATCTCGGTCCGCTGCTGCGGGGCGAGCAGGAGACGGTGCGCGACGCGGTGCTCTTCACCTACGACGACCACCAGGCCGCCACCGCGCTGCAGGACGGGCCGGGCCAGCCCAACCGCATCCGCTGCGTCCGCGATGCGCGCTGGAAGTACGCGGTCTACCTCGATCCGGCTGCGGTGGCTGCGCCGGAATACGAGCTCTACGACCTGGACAACGACCCAATCGAGATCCGCAATCTCGTGGACAGGACGACCGGTCGGTGTCATCTCGCCTCCCACGAGCGCGAGCGCGCGCGACTGGCCGCACGGCTCGAGGAGCTGTGCACCCGCAGCGGCACGCTCACGCCTTCGCTGCCCTCCTGAGAGCCCGCGCCCGCGGCAGGCGGACCGTGATGGCATGCCGGTCCGCCGGCGGCCCGATGGCGTAGAATTCGCTCATGGCGGTGTACTACGGGCGGGTGCGCTTCGCACTGGAGGACGCCACGCCGAGCGAAGCAGAGGCGGCGCTCGACGCCATTATCGCCGCGGCATCAGAGCTCGGGGCGATCGTCGATGAGGCCGAGATCGAGAACCGCGACGGCGACCGGATAGCGCCCCCGCCCGAGCCCGTCTAGCCCCCGCTCGACGGTCGCGCCCCGCTTCGCGGACCGAACACGCCACCCCCGTTCACGCAGCTGCGCCGCTTCCGGCGCCCGCCTCGACGCAGGCCGCGAGGATCGCGATGTCGTCGCGCGCGCCGTCGTCGGCTTCGACCATTTCGAGCAGCGCGTCGATCGCCTCGCGCGCGGATCCGGGCGAGCGCCCCGCCAGCTGCTCGAGCATCTCCGGCGGGGTGAGCACGCGGTCCGGGGCCTGCGCCTCGGGCAGGCCGTCCGTGTAGAGGGCCAGCGCGTCTCCGGGGCGCAGGACGGTCGAGCAGTCGCCGATGCTCGGATCGGGGAAGACACCGAGCAGTGTCCCGTACTCGCCGAGCTGCTCGGCCCCGCCGCGGGCTCGGGAGATGAGCGCAGCCGGATGCCCGGCGGTTGCGATCGTCACCCGCACCCCGGCGCCGTCGAAGGCGAGATGAGCGAGGATCGCGGTCGCGAAGCGGCCACCGAAGTCGTGTTCGAGCATCGCCTTGTTGACGCGCCGCAGCACGCTGGCGGGGCCCGCTCCCTCGCGCGCATAGGCGCCCGTCGTGTGCCGCAGAAAGCCCGTCAGTACGGCCGCCTCGGCGCCCTTGCCGCAGACGTCACCGACGACGAGCCAGCAGCTCTCGCGGTCTCCGAACACGTCGTAGAAGTCTCCCCCCACTTCGCTGCCCGCACCCATCGGACGGAAGTAGCTCTCGAGCTCGAGCCCCGGCACCATCGGCAGCGCGGCGGGCATAAGGCTCCGGCGCAGCGTGTGCGCGACGCGATCGCGCTCGGCATAGAGCCCGGCGTTGTCGAAGGCCAGCGATGCCCGGCCGGTGAGATCCTGCAGCAGCGCCACCTCGCCGGTCTCGAAGCGGCGCGGGCGCAGGAAGGAGATCGCCCCGAGCATGCGTCCGCGGGCGACCATCGGGATCACCGCGATCGAGCGCAACCCCGTTTCGCGCATGAAGCGCCGGTGGGGATCGCTGCCGCCGCCCTCGCCTGCCGCAGGCTCCTCCGTGATCAACGGCGCCCGCCGAGCTAGCACCTCGGCGATCGGGTTCCCCGGGCGAGCACCGGGCGGGTCGGAGCCGTGCAGCTCCTCGATCCGCGCCGCCAGGTCCGGAGCCAGCGCCGCGGCCACCGTCGCGGTGATCGACCCGGCGTCGTCGACGAGGTCGATCACGCACAGCTCCGCCAGCTCGGGCAGCGCCGTGCCGGCGATCCGGCGGAGCGTCTGCTCGGGATCGAGCGAGGACGCCAGCTCGGCCGTCGCGGAGATCAGGAATCGCAGGCGCCGGCGCTGATCGCGCATCCGTTCCACGGCGATGTGGATCGCCCCGACCGTCAACAGGGCCAGCACGATTCCGACACACGCGATCGCGCCGAACGTGCTCGAGACCTGTTCGTAGGCCACCGGGGCCAGGAAGGCGAGCATCCCGGCGAGGCAGACCAGCACGAAGCGTCCCCGCGGCTGAAACGCGGCGGCGTGGCCGATCGCGAAGAAGTAGATCATTGCGAAGGGGCTCTCGGCTCCTCCGGTGGAGGCGCACAGCACGAGGATCAGCACGACCCCCCAGAGGTCGGCGAAGCACGCCAGCATCAGCCCGCCCCGGCGGCGGACGACCGCCGCGATCAGAACGGCCGCGGTCACCAGCGCGACCACCGCGACGGCCGTGGCGCCTGCGGGCGAGCTCACGTTCGGGAGCAGCACCGAGGTCGCGATCAGGGTGGCGCCGACCACGTACAGGGCGGCGGCGCTCCCGATCGCCGCCAGCTCTTCGCCGCGGGGGATCGTGTGGCCCCCAGTGCTGCTCTCGCGGCGACGCATGGGCGAATCGTATGCGCAGCCGAGGCTGCGCTTACACGACCCCTACGAAAGCGTGGGGCTGCCATTAGGCAGCGTCGTCACGCTTGCTCCAATGGCAGGAGACATCGACCGAAGGAGTTGAGGCTCATGAGCATCTCGAAGCTGCTTGGCGCCACGATGGTGGCGGGCGCCGTTCCGAGCCGGCGCGGCACCGCGGGCGCGGCCGCACCGGCGCACAGCGCGGGCACGGCCGCAACACCGCATGCCGCCGGCCCGGCCGGGGCACGGCATGTGCCGTCCGCCGCCGAAACGGCTCCGGCGCAGTGCAGATAGCATGGCCTGCATGATCGTCGTCACCGGCCGCGTGCAGGTACCCGAGGAGCACCGCGAGCGTTTTCTCGAGGTCGCCACGGAGATGTGTCAGCGCTCTCGGGAGGAGGACGGGTGCCTCGGCTACCGCGTGTACGGCGACCTCGAGCAGAACGAGCGCTACGTGTTCGTGGAGGAGTGGGCGGACGACGAGGCGCTTCAGCGGCATTTCGGGCAGCCGCACACGGGCGCCTTCATGTCCACCCTGCCGGGCCTGCTCGGCGGGCCCGCGGACGCCCTGTTCCACACCGTCGCCTCCTCGCGCCGCCTGGATCCGGGCCGCGGCCTGATCGCGCTGGACTGATCAGGCCGCCGGCGCGAGCCGACACACGCGGGCGGGCTCACGGGTGTCGCCATCGACCCGGCTCCCTGGGCGCCGCTCACAGCATGAACTCGCCGCGCGCCACGATCACCGCCGAACCCGCCACCTCGACACGCTCGATCCGCTCGGCCGAGCCGTCCGCGCGTGCCAGCAACAGCGAGGGCCTGCCGATCTCCTCCCCCTGGCGGATCTCCACCTCCTGCCCGAACTCGATCGCTCCGTGACGGGCGAGGTGCACCGCGAGGGGACCGGCGGCCGAACCGGTGGCCGGGTCCTCCGGCACGCCCACCGCGGGGGCGAACATGCGTGTCTTCCAGCGCCCGCCCGATCCGGCGAAGCAGTTCGCCTCGACGGCGCCGAGCTCGGCCAGGGCGCGCAGGTCCGGCCGCAGGGCCGCCACCGCACGCTCGCTCTCGAGCGCCACGTAGACGTGGTTGGGGCCGTTGTCGTAAACCTCGACCGGGAGCTGCGAGCTCGCGACGCCGATCGCCTCCAGCAGCTCCCCGACGCGCGGATACGCCCGCCACACGGGGATCGGCTGCTCCATGCGCCCGAACGCCGCACGGGCGGAGCCGCGGCTGACCTGTACCGGCACCGGCCCCCCCTCGGTCTCCAGGGTCACGTCCGCGAGCGCGAGCGCCGCGCCCGCCACGATCGCCGAGCCGAGCACGGGGTGGCCGGCGAACGGCAGCTCGGCGGCCGGCGTGAAGATCCGGATGCGGAGACCTCCGTCCTCGTGCGCGGGCAGGAAGAACACGCTCTCGGAGAGGTTCAGCTCGCGGGCGAGGCGCTGCATCTCCGTCGTGGAGAGCCCTCGCCCGTCGGTGAACACCGCCAGCGGATTGCCCTGCATCGGCGTGTCGCTGAACACATCGAGCAGCAGGTACGCGCGCGTGCCGGAGGCCGGCGCGCGCGGGACCGAGCCGAAGGGGTCGAAGGCCGAGATGAGATCGAGTGGATCGCCCACCGGAGGGAGGCTAGGGCAGCGTGGCGGTGTAGGCTCGCTGGCCTATGGGTGTGCGGCGATCGGAGGGGACGTGAGCGAGGTTGTCCAGATGCAGGTGCGCGACGGCGTGGCGGTGCTCACGCTCAACCGGCCGGATCGCCTGAACGCGTGGACCGCGGAGATGGAGCATGTCTACTTCGGCATGCTCGACGATTGCGCCGCCTCGCCGGAGGTGCGGGTGATCGTCGTCACGGGCGCCGGCCGCGGCTTCTGCGCCGGGGCCGACATGCAGGAGCTGCAGGCGCTCGGCGACGGCGGGCCCTCCGAGGACCAGCTCGGCCGCGAGCGGCGCCCGCAGAGCCTGGCCCTGATGACACCCAAGCCGGTGATAGCGGCCATCAACGGGGCATGCGCCGGCATCGGCCTCGTGCAGGCGCTGATGTGCGACGTTCGCCTCGCGGCCGAGGGAGCCAAGCTGACGACCGCCTTCGCGCGGCGCGGGCTCGTGGCCGAGCACGGCATCTCCTGGATCCTGCCGCGGCTGGTGGGACCCGCGCGAGCGCTCGATCTGCTGCTCTCCGGGCGGGTCCTGTTCGCCGAGGAGGCCCTCGAGCTCGGGCTCGTCAATCGCGTGCTACCGCCCGAGCGTCTGCTGGAGGGCGCGCTCGACTACGCGCGCGACCTCGCCGTCAGCTGCTCGCCCGCGAGCATGGCGACGATGAAGCGCCAGGTCTACGCGGACCTCGAGCGCGGGCTGCTGGAGGCCACGGAGACCGCCGACGAGCTGATGGTGGGGTCCTTCGCAGCTCCGGACTTCCTCGAGGGCGTCGCGAGCTTCCTCGAGCGCCGCGACCCCCGCTTCCCGGCGCTGGCCGGCTAGGCTCGCTCGAGCAGCCGTACGCGCACGCCGCCCACGTCGATCGCATCGCACGCGGCCCGCGTCCCGGGCGCGATCTCGAGGTCGATCTGGCTGAGGCCTTCATCGGCCTCGCCGGCCGCCGCCCGGAATCGGACCTCCCCCTCGTCGAGCCGCAGCAGCGGCTCCTGCTCCTCGCTCACGTCCACGCCCAGCACGCGAGCCCAGCGCCGCGCCACGGGGGCGGGATCCTCGACCGCTACGGTGATCCCCGCCAGGCGCACGGGCGCGCCTGAGCCGGTCGCACCGGTCCACTGGGGCCCTCCCCAGCGCCAGGTGCCGTACGGGTCCGAGCGGTCGATCGAGACGATCGCACCGCGCATGTCGGCGGGATGCAGGTGGGTGCCGGAGATGTCGGGCAGGTCGATCTGCCAGACCACCCGTACGCCGAGCCCCTCGGCCCGCTCGCGCGCCGCGGCGAGGTCCTCGAGATCGAAGATCACCATGTAGCCACCGTCGCCTCCATGCCGCTCGAGATAGCGGCCTGCGGCCGTCCCCGGCCGCAGGGGCGAGACTACCTCGAGGAAGCAGTCCTCGAGCGCGAAGACCACGTTCGCCAGCCCGAACTCGCCGACGCCCGGGTCCCGAAACGGCTCCTGCAGCCCGAGCTGCTCCCGCAGCTCCGTCGCGACCGGCTCGAGCTCTGACGCGACGAGCACCGCCTGGCGCAGCCTCACCCCGCGGACACCATCCTCCATGGCGCCAAGGCTATCGCCCACGCGCTGCCCGGCGCGATCCGCTGGACACTGGCCGCGGCACGATCCGCTGGATGCCGGCCGCGGCGCGAGAGCAGATCGCAACCCGCGGGACGCGTGCCCGCCGCGACGTGGCGGCGCGACGGGGACCGGTGCATGCGGGAACATCACGGCGTGCCCGCGGCAAGCTCCGACCCATCCTCGGCCCCCGGCGATACCACCGGGCCGCCCTGGATCGAGCGAGCCGCCAACTGGATCATCCCCGAGAAGAATCCCTCCAGCGCCATCTACGGCCTGCTCGCGATCGGGTCGCTGCTCGCGGCCGAGGGCGGGCGGCGCCTTACCTACCCCGACACCGTCCTCTCGGCCGCGCTCGCGGCATGCGTGTACTGGCTGCTGCATGCATACTCGAGCGTGCTCGGACGCCGGCTGGCCGGCGCCGACCGGCTCACGGCGAAGACCCTGAGAAGGGAGCTGGCCCACGACCGCGCGCTGCTGGGCGGAGCCGCGATCCCCGTCGCGGCCCTCCTGCTGGGGTGGGCGGCGGGTCTGCGCCTGGGCAGCTCGGTGCTGATCGCGCTGTGGAGCGCGGTGGCGGGCCTCGTGGTGCTGGAGCTCCTGGCCGGGATCCGCTCCCGGGCGAGCCCGCGCGAGCTCGTGCTGGAGATGAGCGTCGGCCTGACGCTCGGGCTGGCGATCCTCGGCCTCCGCGTGCTGCTCCATTGATCGCGCCCCACGCAGCCTGGCAGCGCCCGACGCGTGGGCGGGCCGCGAGCCACACCGGGCATCTGCTTTATTCCCGTGGTCGGAATACTCGGAGGAGGTCGAATGTCGTCGCAACGTTCCTCGTCGGTTGACGGGACACAGCCCGCGCCGGGCGCTGCGGCGGATGCGGGGGCGCACCCGACAGCCGCCGAGATCGCCCCGATCTTCGAGCGGCTGCCGCGGGGGCCGCACCGGCTCGAGCGCCGCGAAGTGCTTCGACACCAGCGCAACCGCCTCCACGGTGCGATGGTCGAGGCCGTCGCGCGCGGGGGCTACCACACGACGAGCGTCCGCCAGGTGATCGGCCTGGCGGGTGTCTCGCGCAGATCGTTCTACGAGCACTTCGCGAACCGGCAGGCGTGCTTCCTCGCGACCTTCGACCTGATCGCGGCGCGCGGCCTCCAGCGGGTCAAGCGCGCCTACCTGGCCAGCGAGGGCGAACCCGAGGAGCGTCTGCGCGCCGGCTTTCGGGAGCTTGAGCGCGCCGCGCAGGACGACCTGGACTCGACCGCGCTCGTGACGGCCGAGGCTCAGCACGCGGGTCGCGCCGGCGCCGCGCGGCTGCGCGGCGCGACGATGATCGGGGAGCGCCTGCTCGCGGGCAGCTTCCGCGAGAGCCCCGGGTCAGCAGCCCTGCCCGCGCCGATCGTGCGGGGCATCGCCGGTGGCCTGCAGGTCGCGGTGTCGAGCGGCGTGCGCAGCCGGCGCGAGTACGCTCGCGGCCGGCCCACACCCCCCTCGCCGGCAGCCGGCGTCGAGGGCGACCTGGCCGAGCAGCTGTTGCGCTGGACACTGCTGTTCGCGGGCCCCGCCGTCGAGCCGATGGCAGGGCGCATGCAGGCCGGCGTGAGCGCGCGGCTGCGCGAGGTGGTCTCGGCTGCGGCACCGGCCGCGTCCGCCCGATCCCGGATGCGCGGCGACGCCCGCACCGAACTGCTTGCGAGCGCGCTGCGCCTGGCGGTGCGCGGCGACTACCTGGAGGTCACCGGACCGCAGATCGCCGATGGCGCCGGAGAGCCCGCCGAGGCGTTCTGCGCGCTGTTCGCCGATCGCGAGGAGTGCTATCTGGCCGCGCTGGATATGGTCGCCGACGAGCTGCTCGCGACGGCCGCGGATCCCGGCCTCGCCGGCCCGGGCTGGGCGTGCGCAGTGCGCCGTGCGCTCGGCGCACTGCTGTCCCGTCTGGCGGCGCGGCCGCTGTATGCACACACCCTCGCGCGCGGCGCCTTCGCGGCCGGACCGCGCGCGGCCGAGCGCAACCTCGCGCTTGCCCGAGCGATGGCGCTGCTGCTCACCAGGGGCGCGCCCGCCCCCGCCCTGAGCACGCTGGCGGTCGACGGCGTGGCCGGCGCGATCTGGCACACGATCGCCTGCCAGGCCGACGCGGGCCGCACGCGGCTGCTGCCGGTCGTGTGCGACCACCTCGCCTACATAGTGCTCACGCCCTACCTCGGCGCGGAGACGGCGGCGCAGGCGCTGGCCGAGGATCCGCCTACTGCCTTCGCCTGCGGTTGAGGCGTTCTGCCATGTAGGCGAGCACGATCCCGACCAGCAGCGAGATCACGATCACGACGATCAGCGGCGCGTGACCGGAGCCGATCACCCAGTCGACCTTCACGGACTCGAGGTTGAGGACCGCGAACAGCGTGACCACCACCGCGAGCGCGATCAGCCCGCCGCTGCGGAGCAGCTCCGCACGGCCGCGACGGCCGTCTGCGGACTTCGGCTTCTGGGCGGAGGGCGTTGACATCGCCGGTGCGGAGATCCTAGCCGCTGACACCCGCCCGACGGGGACGGCTCGCCGCCCCCGTCGGGCCAGGAGCGGCGAGAGCTGCGGCGAATACCATCAACGAGATGAGATGGACCCGGCTCACGGCAGCGCTCGCGCTCGGACTCGCCGCCGGGTCGCTGCTGGCGGCCTGCGGAGCGCAGACGAGAACCGTCACGGTGGCGGGCGCCCCGGCCGTGACCCAGGCCACGGCCGCTTCCACGCAGACGACCGCGACCGCAGCCACCACCACCCAGACGAGCACCGCTCCGGCGCCGGCGAGCGCAGCCGGGGGTACGCCGGCGCCGTCGACCACGCGCAGCGCGCCAGAGCCGGCCTTCACCGAACACGCGGCAGGCGCGGAAGGCGTGGGAGCAGCGACGGCGGCCGTCCGCGCGCACGGCTACACGCCCGACAACACGAGCGAATACCACCCCACACAGGCTCTGCGCGTGTTGGTCGGCACACGCACCGGCTCCACCGACGGGTACGACCAGCAGGCGTTCTTCTTCGTCAACGGCCGCTACATCGGCACCGACGCCAAGGAACCGAGCGCGTCGGTGAAGGTCGTCTCCCAGAACGACACAGAAGTCACGCTCGCCTATCCCCTCTACCGCCACGGCGATCCCCTGTGCTGCCCAGGTGGCGGCCAGGCGACCGTCCACTTCCAGCTCAACAACGGACGCCTCACCGCGCTCGGCACGATCCCGCCGGCGAGCTCCACCGACGGGCTCAGCCGCAACTAGCGGGGCGACGGCGCTCACGCGCTACGGCGAGCAGCGCCCACGTCCTATCTTGGGTGGCACAGCCAACACCGAGAGAAAGGTTTTCGCGATGAGCGTGAAGGTCGAAGGGCGTGGCGAGGAGCTGCTCAGGGCCAAGAACTTCTGCAACGTGTCCACGCTGCGAGCGGACGGCTCGGTGCACGGCGTCCCCGTCTGGGTGGATGTGCAGGAAGGCTGCCCCGTGCTCAACACCGCGGAGGGACGCGCCTGGCCGCGAAACCTCGAGCGTGATCCGCGGGTGACGCTGACGGTGCAGAACATGGAGAACCCCTACGAATATCTCGAGGTGCGTGGACGTGTGAGCGAGCGCACCCACGAGGGCGCCGACGAGCACATCGACGCGCTCGCGAAGAAGTACATGGGGGTCGAGGAGTACCCCCTGCGCCAGCCCGGCGAACAGCGCCTGATCATCCGCGTGGAGCCCGAGCACACGAAGGTCTGGGGAGGCTGAGCGAGAGCTCCCCCGCGGCGCCATTCCCACAGGCGGAGGCCGCCGTCCACGCGTCCGGCACGAGGACGCCGGTGACCGCCTCGCGCGGTGGGGGGCCGGCGCGCCGCCGCGCTCCGCTCAGGCACGCCGCAGCAGCCGCCGCCAGATCGACGGGGCGCGCGGCTGCGTGCGCAGCCAGTCTTCCCTGAGGGGCAGCTCGCCCCTCGAGCGGGCCTCGAGCACGCACTCGCTGTGAGCATGGCGGCGCCGGCGCGTGTCGCCTTCCGGTGCGATCAGCATATGCTCGCTGAGAGCGGGCAGATGATGACCACAGATCGGACAGCGATACGTCGCAGGCTTGCGATTGGCCGCACGGCGCACCGTCCACCATGGGGCGGGCGTAAGGCCGGACATCGCTCCATTGTGGCGCCGCTGGCCGCCACCATCGCAGCCACGGTCGTCGTCGGCGTCGGGGTGGCGCTCGCGAGGTCGGGCCGCGACCGTGGCGCCCGCCGCTCGAAGTGGAACCGTCGGTTCGCGCTGCTGCCCGGAGAGCCGCTCGCGGCGGGGATGCGGCGCATGGCCGTCGGACAGCTGGACCTCGCGATCGAGGCGCTGGAGGGCGGGGACGGACTGCCCGCCGAGAACGCCCTGCACGAGACGCGCAAGGCCCTCAAGCGCCTGCGCGCGCTGGTGCGGATGCTCGAGGACGAGCTCGGCAGCGAGGCCGCCGCGCGCGAGAACGCGGCGCTGCGCGACATCGCCGCCCGGCTGGCGGAGGCGCGCGACTCCGAGGTGATGCTCGCCACACTGCAGACGCTGCTCCGCGGCGAGCCGCGCAAGGTCAGGCGCCGCGCCGGCGTGAAGAGGCTCCGCAAGCAGCTCGCGGCCGATCACGAGCGCGCGCGGCGGCGAACCCTCGGGGACGCGGGGGCGCGTGCGGAGGTGCTCGCGGGCCTGCGGGCGATTCGCTGGCGCGTGGTCCAATGGAGCCTGTCCGATCGCGGCGGCACGAGCATCATCGAGCCGGGGCTGAGGCGGATCTATCGCGACGGCCGCAGGCGCTACCGCCGCGCGGTGCGTCGCAAGGGCGACGCCGCTGCGATGCACGAGTGGCGCAAGCGGGTGAAGGATCTTCGCTACGCCGCGGAGATGCTCCAGCGGACCGACCCCGCCCGCGCCGGCGGCTCCGGACGCAAGCGATCCAGGCGCGCGCAAAGGCCGGCGCGCCTCGCGCGTGTCGCGCGGCGCGCCGATGAGCTGGGAGAACTGCTGGGAGAGGACCACGACCTGGTCCTGCTGACTGCGCTGATCCGCGCGCGCAGCGGCCGGGGCGCGGGCGGGCTGCGAATCGGAAGACGCACGCGCAAGGTTCTGCTGAAGCTGATCGCCCGCCGCCGCAGAGAGCTGCGCAAGCGCTCGCTGCGGGCCGGCGAGCGCCTCTACCGGCGCAGCCCCGGGCGCTTCGTCGCCGCCGTGCTCTCCGCCCACCAACGGGAATCACGCCGGCTCGGCGGGTGATCGCCGGACCGGACCGTGGCCGCTCGCCTGGGCCGTGACTCCTGACCGGTGTACCGGGCTCGGCCGCTCACCGCCCTGAGCCGGTGACGTGCGGCCGGTGGCCGACCGTGTCAGTTGATGCTGAGAACGGTGAGCGTGCGTTTGCCCCTGGGCAGCGAGACCGAGATCTCCTCGCCGGGCGCGCTGCCCAGCAGGGCTACGGCGACCGGAGATTCGGCCGACAGGCGCCCCTCGCCGGGGGCGGCGTCGCGCGAGCTCACGATCCGCCACGTCTGCTCGACGCCCTCCTGGTCGCGCACGACGACGGTCGACCCGAAGCCGACCACGCCGGTGTCGCTGCCGGCGTCTTCGGAGACGACGACGGCGTCGGCGATCTTCTCACGCAGGCGGGCGATCTTCGTCTCGAGGTGCGCCTGCTCGTTCTTGGCGTCGTGATACTCGCTGTTCTCCTTCAGGTCGCCCCACTCACGGGCGGTCTTGATGCGCTCTGCGATCTCCCTGCGCCCGGCGCCTTCGAGCTCGGCGAGCTCCTCCTGCAGGGCCTGCAGGCCCTCGGCCGTGGTGAGGTTGGTCGCTTCGGTCACTGTGCCGAAGCCTACTCCACGCGGACCGGCGAGCACCCCGCCCGCGGCCGCGACGCCGTCCGGCTCAGAAGTAGGTGCTCGGCGGAGACGCCAGCAGGCCGTATATCTGCACGATCGCGGACTGCACCAGCAGCTGTGCCGAGGCGGGCGAGCCGGCGACGAAGAGGTTGTTGCTCAGGCGCAGGTACCGCCAGGCGTAGTTGACGTAGGCCTGCGCGATCTTCGGGCCCGGCGGATCGTGGGTGACCGAATCGAGGTAGAGCAGATTGCGAAAGTAGACGGCAGCGAAGAAGGGGATTTCCGCTCCCAGCCGTTCGGGGGTGAAGTAGGCGAGCGCGGCCTTGGCGGTCTGACGAGCCTGGTAGAGGTAGGCGGAGTTCCCGGTCGCCTGGTAGAGGAGCGTCCCGGCGCCGATCATCGACCCCTGGTTGTAGCTCCACAGCGTGGGTTCGACGACGCCCTTGGGGCTTATGTGGTCGGCATAGAGCCCGTTCGCTCCGAGCAGGCAGGTGCGCACCCATTCATAGGCCCGCTCGGCGAACTGGAGGTACTGGCGGTTGTGCGTGAGACGGTAGAGGTCGACCCCCAGCTCGGCCGCCGGGGCCGTGGTGACCGTGTTGCGTTCGGTGTTCGTGCTGCCGTTGTTGAACGGGATGCCACCGGGACAGCTCAGCCCCGGCGTTTCCTGCCATCCGGCCATCTCGAAGGCCATGATGCCCTCCGCGCTGCCGAGGGCGGCGGCGCTGTGGGTGAGCTTGTAGAACCGCACGAGCTCGATGCCGACCCAGTCGTTGTCGTCATAGTACTTCGGCCCTCCGGGGCCGGCCGGAGGTGCGACCGTGCCGTCGAAGGCGGGCAGTGTGCTCGTGTAGGCGCCTTCGGCGTCGCCCGAGTTGTCGGTGTCGAGGTAGTCCTGCAGGCCGATCAGGCGCGCCTGCAGTTCGTGCGCCATCGTGTGGGCGAGGCCCGGAACGTTCGCGAGGGTGACCGTCGCGGCGAACGCCTGGGAGAACGGCCAGAGATAGGAGAACGGTTCGCCGTCGTAGAGGCCCGAGCCCTGTATGTAGTACTGCTTCTGCATCTCCTGGAAGGCGACGAGAGCCCGCGCGGGGTTCCCGTGGAGCGCGGGCTTGGCGGGCTTCTTGGACGCGCGTGCGGCCGTGTCGGCGGACGGGTGCGGGCTGCTCGCCGTGCCGCTGCGAGAGGCGGGGTGGCGCGGCAGCGCGGCGGCGGGCACGCGAATCGACGGGAGCATCGCGCCGGCGGGATAGGGCGAGGCGGGCTTCGGCGTGCCGGCGGTGCTCCCGGCGGCGGAGGCGAGCTGACGCCGGCCGGATGCGCGCGCAGCGCCCTGCGCGGCTGCGCCGGCGGGCACGACGAGCGACGCCGCCGCGCCGGCCAGCGCTGCGCAGCGGCGGATGCGACGGATGCGGGCTCGATCGATGTGCAGGATCACGGTGCCTCGGTTGCTCCAACAGTCCTCGAGCGCATTCGATTTGGTATACGCATAGCCGGGTTCGGGAAGCGCAGCGCCGCGGTCCGCCCGAGCACGGCAGCAGCATGGTTGCATCAGTCTCGCGGAGAGGACGGGTTCAGCGTTGCAGTTCGACTACACGGCGGTCGGCCACGTGACGGTCGATGTCATGGCCGACGGCACCCGCCGCCCGGGTGGCAGCGCCTTCTACGGCGCGCTCCAGGCCGCGCGGCTGGGCGGCCGCGCGCTGATTCTCACCGCCGGCGTGGCAGCCGAGATCGAGGAGATGCTCTCGCCCTACCTGAGCGAGCTCGAGCTGGTCGTCGCGGCCGCGCCGAGTACGACGGCGTTGGAGACGCTGGGAGACGGCGCATCCCGCCGCCAGCGGGTGCTGGCATGGGCGGGACCGATGGCGGAGGATCTCGAGCTCGACACGGCGATCCTGCACCTGGCGCCCGTGGCCCGCGAGGGCCCGATCCGCTGGCGCGGCCGGGCCGGCTTCGTCGGGCTGACACCCCAGGGCCTGCTGCGACGGTGGCAGGAGCCCACCGGCGATATGACGCTCACCATCCCGCAGCCCGACACCGAGTGGCTGGCGCGGGGCTGTGATGCGATCGTCGTGAGCGAGCAGGAGCGCACCGTCTGCACGCCGCTGGTCGCAGCGGCGGCCGCGTCCGGTGCGCTCGTGGTCGTGACCGCGGGCCCGGATCCCTGCACGATCATCCGCCCTGGCGGTGGCGAGGTCTCGCTTAGCGTGACCGCGGTGGACGGCCCCAGTGACGATCTCGGCGCCGGCGACGTGTTCGCCGCAGCGCTGTTCGTCGAGCTGGCCGGCGGGCGCTCTGCGGATGCCGCGGTCCGGTTCGCGGCCGCGGCCGCGGCCGTGCGGATGCGGGGTTGCGGGGCGGCAGCGATCGGCCGGCGCTCCGCGATCGAGCACCGGGTGCGGGAGACCGCGGGCCCGGACTCGCACTGAGCGGCCGCCGTCAGCGCGCCAGCGCGACCTCGATCAGCGTGGAGAGCTCCTCCGCGGCCGGCTCCCCCGAATGCCCGCAGGCGCGCGCGGCCAGGAGCAGGCTCCCGCCGACGGGTGGCATCTCGACGACGGTCGCGCTGGCCCGCGGGGCGCGGTCGCGGACCGCCCGCTCGAGCGGCTCGAGGAACACGCGCCCGGCCTTGAAGGCGCTCCCGATGAGGCCCACCGGGAACGCGCCCTCGAGCCCCGTCTGCTCGATCACGGCGATCACCTGCAGCGCGAGCTTGCGTGCGCCGCGGACGTAGAGCGAACGTGCGACTGCGTCGCCGGCGTCTGCGATGCGCGAGGTCTCCACCGCAAAGGCGGCGATCTCGCCCTTGGTGAGCGGCTTGGAGTACACGCGGCTGGCGAGCGCCTCGACGCTCGGCGCATCGAAGAACGCGACCAGCGCGTCGCTCAGCGCGGTGGCGGGGCCGGAAGCCTCGCGGTCGCGCAGCGCAGCCCTGATCGACTCCAGCCCCAGCCAGTAGCCGGAACCCTCGTCTCCGAGCAGGTGCCCCCACCCACCGGCCCTCCATGCGCGTCCGTCGTCGCCGACGCCGAAGACATTGGAGCCGGTGCCCGAGATGACGGCCACTCCGGGGCTCGCGCCGGTCGCCGTGGCCCAGGCCCCGACGACGTCGTTGACGACCATCCAGCCGTCGGGGCGCGCCGAGCGAACGTGCCCGGCGATCGATGCGGTGTCCGTTCCCGCGACCGCGAGCACGGCCGCGCCGAGCTGCCGGCGGGCGATGCCGGCCTCCTCGATCGCCTGATCGGCGGCCTCGAACAGGGCGCCTACGGCGGCCTGGGCTCCGACCGCGTCCTCGTTGCTCGGACCGGCGTGTCCGAGATGAACGGTCCTCAGCTCGAGGTCGAGGACGGCTGCGAGGGTCTTCGTCGCGCCGCCGTCCACGCCGAGGAGGTAGCGCACGTCCGCCGCCGGCTGTGGCTGGGCGAGCTCGGCAGGCAGCTCGACGAGTGGAGGCCGCAGCATCGGGGGATCCTCTCAGAATCGATCCCGCGGGCTAGGATCGACACCGATGGCGACGACCGCGCTCTTCCCGGAGACCCCCCGACGGGCCGGGATGTACGAGTCCTTCTACCTGCGCGCCGTCTCGCCCGAGGAGCCGGTGGGCGTGTGGATCCGCTACACCATCCACAAGCGCCCCGGCGCGGCGCCGCGCGGATCGCTGTGGTTCACGCTGTTCGATGCCGGGCGCGGCGCGCCCCGGCAGCACAAGCTCACCGTCGCGGATCCCGCGGTGCCGGAGGCCGGATGGATCGACATCGGCGGAGCCACGATGGGGCCGGTGTCGGTGGTGGGCGCCTGCGGCGATGCGGCCTGGTCGCTTCGTTACACCTCGTCCGAGCCCGAACTGCGTCACCTCGCGCCCGCCTGGCTCTACCGCGCACCTCTGCCCCGCACCAAGCTCACCAGCCCTGCGCCGGCGGCGTGCTTCGACGGCGTGATCGAGCTGGCCGGCAGCGACCCGCTTCAGCTCGCCGGCTGGCCCGGGATGGTGGGACACAACTGGGGCTCCGAGCACGCCGAGCGCTGGATCTGGCTCCACGGCATCGCGTTCGACGGCGAGCCCGACGCCTGGCTCGACATCGCGCTCGGGCGCGTGCGCATCGGCCGACGCACCACCCCGTGGGTCGCCAACGGCACGCTCTCGCTGGCGGGCCGGCGCCACCGCCTCGGCGGCCTCGCCGCTCGCGGCCTCTCGGTCGTCGAGCACACCGACGGCTGCAGCCTGCGCCTTCGGGGGCGCCAGGGCCTCGCGCTCGGCTGTGAGGTGCGTGTGCCGCCGGGCTCGGCCGCAGGGTGGCGCTACGCCGACCCGGGCGGCGGCGAGCACGACGTGATCCACTGCTCCGTCGCGGCGCTCGATCTGTCGGTGCAGCCGTTCCGCGGCGCCGGCCGCAGACTCCTTCGCACGGTGCACGGAGCCGCCTATGAGCTCGGGATGCGCGAGCGGGACCACGGTGTCTCGATCGCGCCGTTCCCGGACGGTTGAGGGCATGATTCGGCCGGGACTCGGGCTGCGGCCCTCCGGCCCCGATCCACTCACGTCGGGACCGTGCGACTGGCCGCTGTGCCCCGTGGCGAGCGCCACGCGGCCGAGACAAAGAAGAGATGGGACCGAGCCGCCTGCGTCGGCGGCCCAGCCCCACCTCGATCGGGCTCTGCGCTCAGCCCGTACTCGTGCTAGACGCTAGTGGAATTCCAGGTTCCCGCCCGGAACTTCCTGAATCAGCGTACCCGAATAGGTCCCGGCGGAGTATTCGGTTTTTTCTTCATCTTCACCACACTGCGATTCTTCGGCGAATTTGAATTTCATCGCTTTCAGGCTGATCGCGAAGATGACCTTGTGCTTGATGCCACCGGGCCAGACTTTGAGCTGCCCCATCGTCGGGTTTTCGATCGGCACAGGGAGGTTCGAGTAGATCGCGTCCGAGTATTCGCCTTCCGGTTTTTTGACAGACGCGACCGGGAGCTGCTGGGTGGGGATGTTGATGGTGCAGAATTTCGCCGACGGGATCTTCACGGTCGCCGCGGTTTCGAGGACTTCGATTTTGTTGACGCCGTATTCTTCTTCTTCGCCTTCGCCGTTGCCTTCGATCCCCACGGCGCCGTTGACGATGAACTTCATCGTGATGCCTTTCGGCATCGAGGCGGCGAAGTGGACTTCATTTTTGACGATCGGGTAGTAGCCGCACCTCGAGAATTTCAGCGTCGTGGTGAAGATTTTCTGCGTGGGTTCTTCAAAGACGCCTTTTGAGATCGCCTTGGCGCATTTGATGTTGTATTTCCCGAATTTGAAGGTTTGGATACCTTCTTCTTCTTCGGGGCTCTTGCCCGCCGTTTTGACCGGTTCGCCGGGGGAAATCGTGTGCTTGTATTTGCTTGCCACGAATTCGTGCGCCAGTGCCGGCACGGCCATCGCCCCTAGCGCGCATACCGCGATCGCAAGCCCGAAGGCCATCCTCGCTCGTCTCATTCTCCTGGGTCCTCTCTATGTCGACTGAAGGTCGTCGCTCGAGATGCCACCATCGACCTGATAGCACGAGTCCACCGCAGGCCGCACCTCAGCGCGCCTGAGCATATCATGGATCGGCCCGGAAATGGCCCATTGACGCGGCCGAGCCGTCCGTCGACGGGGCCCGTCTGGGTACCTGAGGATATGACCCCCGAGCGTCCATCGGCCGCACGCACTCGGCGCAGCGGAGGCGGGCGAGATCATAGCATCAGTGTGGGTGCGATTCGGCCGCGCCCGCAGCCCTCGGAGCCATCGCGGAACGAGCGCGTCGGCGTGCCGGCGTGGACGCGGGGAGGGAAACGGGTCACGCATGACGCGGGCGAGGACCGCCGCAGCTCCATGACCGCCCCTCGCTCCGACGCCCGCCCCTGCATCACGTCCGATCCCGCCTTGGGATAATGCGGGCATGTGGCTCCACACAGATCCGCCGCGGCTATCGGCCCTGAACGCCGGCGCGCACCCGAACCGAGCGCGTCGCCTGCCACGCGGCGGACGGCGACCGCTGTGAGGCAGAGGGTGGCGATCGGCGTGGCCGTAGCGGCGGTGCTCCTCGGCGTCGTCATCGTCGCGGCGCGCTCCGGCGGCAGGCACCACCCGAGCCCGGCCGCCAGCGTGCGGCACGCCCGCGCGCGGCAGGCCGCCCTGGCGGTCGGCGCGGCTTCCGCCGCGTCCTCCTATCTCGGGCTCGACCGCGCGCGGCTGCGCGCGAACGTGCTGATGGGACGCTCCCTCGCCCAGATCGCGGACTCCACCCCGGGAAGATCGGCCGCCGGCCTGATCGACGCGATGGTCGCCGCCAAGGCTGCGCGGATCGCTCGCGCCGCAGCCTCGGGCAGAGTCAGCAAGACCCGCGAGCAGGCTCGCGTAGCGAACATCCGGCGTCGGACGACGGCCGAAGTCCTGCTCGCCGGCGGCGAGCTGTCGGCCGCGGCCATCTACCTCGGCGCCACCGCCGTGCGGATCGGCGGCGAGCTGCAGGCGGGCAAGACGCTCGCCCAGATCGCCGCGGCGATGCCGGGCAGGACGGCCGCGGGGCTGATCGACCGGCTGCAGAAGGCCGAGCAGAAGCGCCTGGCGGCGGAGCAGCTCGCCGGCAACATCACCCACGCGCAGGCGGCCGCGCTCGCGGCCGCGCTGCACCCGACGCTCACGGCCGTGGTCGACAAGCAGCTGTCCCTGCAGGGCTGAGTCGCGGCCGCGGCCGCGGCGGGAACCGCAAAAATCCCTGCAAGCGGGTGGAAATCCGTGCAAGCGGGGATGCGAACGTAATGCGCGCGTAAGAGCACGTCGATGTCCGCGCCAAGGACACGCCAGTGTCCACGATCCCAAAGGGGGCAATGACGTGTTCACCCGCAGTGGCAAACGAAGCATCACAGGACGCAAACGAAACATCGCAGGCCTGCTCGTGGTTGCGCTCGCAGCCGTGATCGGCGTGGGCGCATACGCGTTCACGGCGAGCAACGAAGTCGCCGAACACTCCGCAGGTGCCGGTTCAGCGACCGTGAGCGGCTACAAAGTCGCATCGCCGACGAACTACACCTTCAGCGCTGACGGCGAAACGATGACCGAAGTCAGCTTCGAACTCAACAAGGCCGCGACGGACGTCGCGGTGGCCCTCAGCAAGGAAGCACCTGTCAAAGCCGACTGGTCCCACTGCGGCGAAGCGGTCGCACCGAAATTTGCGGTCACCTGCAAATTTGCGGCGCCCGTGCCCGACGCGGAAGGCCTGAAGCTTTCGGTCGCTGCAGTGAGCAGCGGCACAGTGACGATCGAATAGCAGCACCCAACGGGCTATGCGGAGCGGCCGCGCACGCGGCCGCTCCGCGCCCACGCTAGCGCGAACTCCAAACCGCCATGCGACCTCCTCATCTCAGGAAGCTTCTCTCGATCGGCATCGGGCTGATCGTTTTGGCGTGTCTGTGGTTCTACTTCGCGCCCGCGAGCCTCGGCGGCTCCACAACCTATGTTGTGACCGACGGGGTCAGCATGGAGCCGCAGTTCCATGCGGGCGACCTGGCGGTGGTTCGCAGCCAGAGCAGCTACCACGTCGGTGAAATAGTCGCCTATCACAGCACGGTCTTTCACACGATCGTGCTGCACCGGATCGTCGGCCGCGTCGGCAACCGCTACATCTTCAAGGGCGACCACAACAACTTCGTCGATTTCGAGCACCCCACGAGCAGCCAGCTGATCGGCTCGCTGTGGCTGCACCTGCCCGGCTGGGGCGCCCGGCTGAAGTCGATTCACTCCCCGGCGCTGATCGGGATCCTGCTCGCGATCGCGACCCTGCTGTTCGCCGGTGGCGCGTTCACACGGCGCACCCTTCGCCGCCGCCGGCAGCGCCGCGCAGCCCCTGGCGCAGGCCCACGGCCGAGGCAGCTGCCCCAGCCCCCGGCCGAGCCGCTGGTCGGTCTGCTGGCGGTCGGAGTCGTGGCGCTGATGCCGTTCGTCGTGCTCGCGCTGCTCGCCTTCACCCGTCCCTCCACGGCCCTGACGCCCTTCGAGGTCCCCTACCGCCAGAGCGGAGCGCTCTCCTACACGGCACAGGCCACGCCCGGCCCCGCCTATCCGGACGATCGCGCGGTCACCGGCGAACCGCTGTTCACCCACGTGGTCAGGACCGCGGACCTCCGCTACGAGTACATGTTCCACAGCGCCGCCCGCCACTCCGTCGCCGGTCGTGCTTCGCTCGAGGCGATAGTCGCCTCGACGAGCGGCTGGCAGACGACGCTTCCGCTCGCTGCTCCCACGCCGTTCAGGGGAGATCGGGCGCTCCTCACCGGACAGCTCGACCTGAGCTCACTGCTGTCGCTCATGCACCGCGTGCAGGCGACGACGTCGGTCGGCGGGACCTACACGCTCAGCATCGTGCCGCAAGTGATCGTCGCCGGCGGCCTCGCCGGCCAGCCGCTGCACGCCGGCTTCTCCCAGCCGATCCATTTCTCGCTGGACGAACTCGAGGCACAGCCGCTCACCCCGGCCGGCGTTGCGATCTCGGGAGGACTCCCGGCGGCCAACCCGTTCGCCCAGTCGGCGGGTGGGTCGGTGACCAGCTGGCGCTATGAGCCGCTGTTCCTGTCCTTCGGGGTGGTGCGTATGTCCGTGCAGACGGCGCGCGCGATCGCGCTCGCCGGAATCGCAATCCTGGGCGCCCTCCTGCTGGCGATGGCCGCGCTCGTGCAGCCGAGGCTCAGGGACGAGTTGGAGACGATCCGGGCGCGCTACGGCCGGCTGCTGGTTCCGGTCGAGCGCGTGTGGCCGCTCCCGGGGGTCGCGGTGATCGATGTGGCCGACATGGATGCGCTGGCACGGATCGCCGAACACTACGACCGCTCGATCCTGCACGAGACGACCGCAGAGGGCGACGCGTTCTGGGTGACCGACGAGAGCGGCCAGTTCCGTTACGTGCTCGGGGCTCCCGCCTTCGCGCCCGACGGCGGACCCACGCACGAGGACCCGGGCCTCGGCATCACCGGTGACCCCGCCCGCGGGCCGCTGCTCGCCCGGGCGGCCGGAATGAACGGCACGCCGCACGCCGACGTTCACGACACCTACGTGCACGAGGCGCTGCCGTCCGCCGGCACGGCCGGGGTCCGCGCCCATGCCCCGCAGGCGGAGACCGCCGGCGCCTACGCGTACGAGCCCGAGCCCGCGGCCGACACGATCAGCGCCTATCCCTACGAGCCGCGGCCCGATTCGTACGGCGCCTACGCCTACGAGGCCCCGCCCGAGGCCGCCGGCACGGCCGGGGTCCCCGCCCATGCCCCGCAAGCGGAGACCGCCGGCGCCTACGCGTACGAGCCCGAGCCCAACGGCGACGGCACCCACCCGTTCGAGCCCGAGCGCGAGGCCGACGGCACATGCGCCTACGAGACCCAGCCGGAGACGTACGGCACCTACCCCTACGAGCCCCGGCCCGATCCCTACGGCCACTACGCGCACGAGGCCCAGCTCGCGGACGCGTCGGCCGATGGCTACCAGGCGGGCGCACCCGGTGCACGCACGGCCGCCCCGTATGACTGGCCGCTCGACGGCGGCGTCGACGCCTTCGTCCAGGAGCGCGAGGAATGGCGCGCCGCCTCGCTGGCGGCGCAGGAAGACGGACTGGCCGGCGAGGCCCTGTCCTCCCACTACAGCTCCTAGCCCGGCCGCCGGCCGGATCGCGTCGCTGCCGGGCGTCAGTGACCGTTCGACCGGGCGAGGGTCGCCGCCGCGGCTCGCGCCTCCTCGACGTCCCGGTAGTGCGTTACGAGCAGCGCCACACCATCGACCCACAGGAAGACCGGCGCGTAGCGGAGCCGCAGGCTGCTGGGGCTGCGGGCCGAGTGGGCGTACTGGGTGGCGACCACGAGCACGACGCCCGCGCCGACGTCCACGACCTCCTCGACCTCGACCTCGTACTCGTCGAAGCTGCCCATCCAGCCTTCGAGAGACTGGCGGATCGCGGCCTTCCCGGTGTGGGTGCCCAGCCCCCACGGTCCCACGTCCCAGACCGAGGCGGGGCCGAAGAACTCCATGATCTCGTCGAAGTCGCCGCCGTTGGCCGAGGCGAACACGCGGCGCGTGAGCTCGACGGCTGGGACGGTGGTGGCAGCGGCGGACATCGGCACGGTCAGCCAGCTTCGCAGGCTGACCGTGGTCGTGTGTCGTCGTGTCCACTCGGGGTGTCGTCCTGCCGGGTCGCGATACTCCGGCCATGGGCGGCGAGCTGCGATCCCCATGAGGCTGTGGCATCGACACAGGTGGGGAGAATGGGACCGCGCCTGGGGCAAAGGCGGCGCCAAAGGCTATGTGCTGGAGCGAAGGTGCTCGATCTGCGGGAAGCTCCAGACGAAGGTCATCCGCTGATCACCGCCCGGCCGCGGCCGTTGCAAATGCTCGCCGCCGCCTCGGCGGGGCCCGGGACGGGAGCGATCGCCGGGCCGCTCCGCACGCGCCCGAGAGGATTCGAACCTCTGACCTTCGGTTCCGTAGACCGACGCTCTATCCAGCTGAGCTACGGGCGCAGAGCGACCTAGTCTACCGGTGGCAGTTGGCACGCCGCCGCGATCGGTGCCATGCTGTTGGTGCAGGACGCAGGACCGGACCCGCTCGTTTCCCTCGGCGGGCCGCAAGGAAGACTTGACGCAGGGTTCCCCCACACCGCTCCGCGAGAGCGTCCCCGACCACGACCGGCGTGCGCGCTCGCCGGTCGGCGCATCGCAAGCCGACAGGGCCGGCGGCTCCTTCCGGCGGGAGGACCTGGCCGTCTACGCGCATCCGCATCTCGGGCGGAGCCTGCTCGAGATCGCCACCTCGGTCATCCCGTATCTCGCGTTGTCCGTGGCGATGTACCTCGCCCTGCCCGTGTCCTATCTGCTCGTGCTGCTGATCGCGATCCCCGCCGCCGGCTTCCTCGTACGGACGTTCATCCTCTTCCACGACTGCTCGCACGGCTCACTGCTCCCGTCAAGGCGGGCCAACGCCTGGCTCGGGATCGTGCTCGGGCTGCTCGTCTACTCGCCGTTCATGCGTTGGCGCCATGACCACGCCGTCCACCACGCCACCTCGGGCGACCTCGACCGGCGCGGGGGCGGCGATGTTCGCACCCTGACGGTGAGCGAGTACTACGCGTTGGCGCCGCGCTCGCGGCTCGCCTACAGGCTGTTCCGCAACCCGCTGATCATGTTCGGACTCGGGCCGGTCGTGGCGCTGCTGATCGGACCACGCATGGTCTCGCGCGACGCGCGGCCGCGGATGCGGCGGAGCGTGATCGGCACGAACATCGCGCTCGCGGTGCTCGTGGCGGCCCTCTGCTGGCTGATCGGCTGGAGCGCGTTCCTGCTCGTGCAGCTGCCCACGGTCCTGCTCGCAGGGTCGGCGGGGATCTGGCTGTTCTACGTGCAGCACCAGTTCGAGGACGCCTACTGGGAGGACTCGGGCAACTGGAGCTACGCGGACGCCGCGCTGCGCGGCAGCTCCTATCTGAAGCTGCCACGCGTGCTGCAGTTCTTCTCGGGCAACATCGGCCTGCACCACGTGCATCACCTCAATGCACGGATCCCGAACTACAACCTCCAGCGCGCTCACGACGAGAACCCGATCTTTCACGCCGTGCCGACGCTGTCGTTCACCGACGGGCTCCGCTCGGTCCGGCTGAAGCTGTGGGACGAGGATCGGCGCCGGCTCGTTACCTTCGCGCAGGCCCGCAGCTCGGCTGCGGGCACCTCCCGCTGAGTCGAGCCGGAGCCGAGCATGCGTGTGCGGCGTCTCTGCCCGCCGCACACGGCGCGGTCCGACGCATCAGGCCTCGCCGCGCTCACCCCAGATGGTCGCGACGATCCGCCGCGCCCCGCCGTGGTCGCGGTGCTCGCAGAGGTAGATCCCCTGCCAGTTGCCGAGCGCGAGGCGGCCGGCGCGCACGGGCAGCGTGAGCGTCGGTCCGAGCAGCGCGGCCTTGATGTGGGCGGGCATGTCGTCGTCTCCCTCGAGCGTGTGCGTCCACGGCCCGCCATGTTCGGGCACCGCCTGGTTGAACCACGACTCGAAGTCCACGCGCACCTCGGGACTCGCATTCTCGTTGAGTGTGAGCGACGCGGAGGTATGCGCCAGGAGCAGGTGCAGCAGCCCGGTCGAGAGCTCGGTCAGCTCGGGCAGCGCGGCGAGCACCTCGCGCGTGACGAGGTGGAAGCCGCGCGGGCGCGGGCCGAGCGTGAGATCGCGCTGAAGCCACATCGCAGGCCACCGTAGCGATCGCGTGCCTCGACAGGCACCGGCCCGGAGCACCGGGGCGCCTCGACGTGGGGATAGGATCCGCCGACCGGGGATCGCGCTGCAGCGGCAGTGCTTCCCGCTCGCCGCCGTCTACCTAAGGGGGAACGACCGTGACCGATGCATTCCGTACACCGGATGAGCGCTTCGAGAACCTGCCCGGCTACCCCTTCGAGCCTCACTACGTCGACGTCGACGGCCTGCGGCTGCACCACGTCGACGAGGGGGAGGGCCCGACGGTTCTGTGCTTCCACGGCGAGCCCGACTGGAGCTACCTCTACCGGCACATGGCCGAGGACCTCCTCCGCAGCGGGCACCGGTTCGTTTGCCCGGACCTCGTTGGGTTCGGGCGCTCGGACAAGCCGACCGACCAGAACTGGTACACCTACGAGCGCCACATCGGGCACGTGACGCGCCACCTCGAGCAGGTGGAGCTCAGTGACGTGACGGTGGTGGTGCAGGACTGGGGCGGTCCGATCGGCCTGCGCTGGGCCGTGGAGCACGCGGACCAGGTCGGCCGCCTGGTGGTGATGAACACGGGGTTGTTCACCGGTCGCGTGAGCAAGGGCTTCATGGCCTGGCGTGAATTCGCCGAGAGGACGCCGGATCTCCCGATCGGGACGATCATGCAGAGCGCCACCACCACCGACCTCGGTCCGGAGATCCTCGCCGCCTACGAGGCCCCGTTCCCGACCGCCGAGAGCAAGGCCGGCGCTCAGCGCTTCCCCCTGCTCGTCCCGCTGTCGGCGGAGGACCCCGGTGCAGCTGAGATGCAGGCCGTGCAGGACGCCCTCGCACGGTGGGACAAGCCGGCACTGGTGGCCTTCTCCGACAGCGACCCGGTGTTTCCCTATCCGGTGTCTGGCGAGGTCTTCACCGCGCTGCTTCCCACCGCTGGCGAGCAGGTGCGGATCGAGGGAGCCGCACACTTCCTGCAGGAGGATCGCGGCCCCGAGATCGTCGCGGCGATGCTGGCCGCCTTCGGTAGCCCGATCGGTTGAGCGCCGCTCACACCCGAGAGGTCATCGCCGCGCCGGCTCCTCCCGGGAGCCACGTCTGGTGGACCGGGCCGAGCCCGGCGAGGCGCCCCGGCCCACGCTGAGCGCTCTCCCTCGCGCGGTCACCGCGCGGCGTAGCCGCGCAGCTTGACATGCAGACAATTGTCTGCTTTGATCATCCACATCGTTCCAACTACCGGGAGAGTTCGAGGATGATCTCCAGACGATTCATGCCGCTCGTTGCCGCGCTCGGGGTCCTGATCGCCGCCGGTCTCGCGGCCGCAACGAGCGCGAGCGCTCGCTGGGGCCCGTATGAAAACTGCTCCGCGCTGGTGACCGAATACGTCGACCACCACTGCTACGCGATCGAAGAACTCGCGATGGCGGGCTATCCCACGGAATACGTGTCCGGCGGGGTCGCCTATATGGACACCACCTACATGGACGTGCCGGGCTGGGCGAGCGGGGACTTCGTCTCGAACGAGGAGTGGGTGAGCTTCAACCCCGGCTGGATCGAGTCGGGACAGATCGGCGGGGACGGGTACGACTGCTGCTCGGTGCACCCGTTCTTCGCCGCGACGACCGGCGGGATCGAAAAAGGCTTCTACTTCTACGAGTCACCCGGCACGGTCCCGCTCAACCAGTACAACCACTACATCGTCTCGGACCCTCAGCCGCGGGGCACGTGGCGCGTGTACTGGGGTTGCTGCGAAGTGAAGGCATACGGGTACCACGAGTTCCCGACGTGGAGCAACGAGCTGCAGGCCGGCTTCGAGGGCGGGGCGGCGGAACAGCCCTACAACTGGGGACGCGACGAGGTGGCATCGATCGTACCCCCGAGCGATGCGTGGGCGCCCTACGAAACCGCCTACCGCCATTCCGTTGCGCAGCGCAGCCCGGGCATGTGCATGGAACGCAACTCGGAAGCCCCCGACTGGGGAAACATCGCCTGGGGAACCTGCAAATCGCCCAACTGAGCCAGGAGGAATCGAAATGTCCAACAGCAAGTTCACCCATAGGCTCCTGCTCATCTCCCTTGCCCTCGGCGCAGCGGTGGCGGTTGTGCTGCAGAGCATCGGCGCCTCCGCTGCGGCCGGGGGCCCGAGCGCGCAGGGCCCAGCGCCGGGCGCGCAGGGCTCCGCCTCCGCGCCCGGCGGACAGGAGCTCACGTCCGGCGAAGTCGGCTCGATCGCGCTCAGATACGCGGCGGCCGCCGGAGACCCGTCACCGACAGACGTGACGTCGAGCGAAGCCACCTTCGCGACCGCCCAGGCGGCGCTCGAACCGGGCGCTCCTGCCTTGTCGCCGACCGCCGCTCCCGCCGCCGGCACGGCACCGTCGGCGGCCGCTGCGGCGGCGGCCGGCGCCGCGACCGAATCCTGGCTCGACAGCCCCGCGGACCTGGTGCTCATGCACGGTCATTTCAGCGTGAACCTCCCGGTCCCGAGGGGCGACGCGCCGCCGAGCGGAAGCGTCTACGCGCTGATCCTCGATGCGCGCACAGGCTTCCCCGAGGGCCGCTACGTGGGCGATCACACACCTGACACGCGGGCGCTCGGCGCGACCAGGCAGATCGTGTCCGCCGGCGTCTCCCTCGCAGAAGCGTCGATGGTGCGACGGGCGCCGGTGCGCTCGGAAATCATCGGTCGTGCTCGGCACGCGACAGCGCGGGTGGGCGGGCAGCCGGGTTTGCCAGGTCGCGGGTGGCGGATCGTGGCGGTCGCGGCGGCTCCGTCGGGCGGATCGAAGACCGTCCTCGCAAGCGCCATCACCGGGAGGGGCGGCAACTTCGCGATGCGCATCAAGCCCGGGAGCTACCTGGTGGAAGCCCACCTGCCCGGTGGCTTGCGCTGCCTCTCCCCGGTACGGGTGCAGGTCAGGCCGAGCCGGAAAAGCTACGTGGAAGTCGGTTGCTCCTTGCCGTAGGCCACGTGCACCAGACGGCGCGGGTGTGGCTCATCCCCAGCCACCCCGCGTCGCGCGGTGCGCTCGCGCACAGCGATCCGCCCACCCGAGATCGTGCGCCGCGCGAGGATCAGGCTGCGACGCGCTCGAAGACGGCGGCCAGGCCCTGCCCGCCGCCGATGCACATCGTCTCCAGGCCGTAGCGCGACTGCCTGCGGTCCATCTCGTGCATGAGCGTCGCGAGGATCCTCGCCCCGGTGGCCCCCACCGGATGCCCGAGTGAGATCCCCGACCCGTTCACGTTGACCCGCTCGAGGCCGTCCCTCAGCCCCCACTCGCCGAGGACCGCGAGAACCTGGGATGCGAACGCCTCGTTCAGCTCGATGAGATCGATCTGGTCGATGTCCAGGCCGGCCCGCTCGAGCGCCCGCCTGGTGGAGGGCACGGGCCCGATGCCCATCGTCTCCGGAGCGACCCCGGCGACCGCCCAGGAGACGAGCCGGCCGAGCGGCCGCAGGCCGAGCTGCTCCGCGCGGTCGCGGTGGGTGACGATGCAGGCGGCCGCGCCGTCGTTCTGGCCGCTGGCGTTGCCGGCCGTGACCGTCGCTTCGGGGTCCTCGCCCAACATCACCGGCCGCAGACGGGCCAGCGCCTCGATGCTCGCGTCGGCGCGAGGATGCTCATCGACGTCGACCACGCCATCGCGCACCGGTACCGGCACGATCTCCTGCGCAAATCTGCCCTCGCGATGGGCAGCCACGGCGAGCTCGTGGGAGCGCAGCGCGAGCTCATCCTGCGCGGCCCTCTCGATCGCATAGTCGCGGCGGACGTTCTCCGCCGTCTCGAGCATCCCGCCCCGCACGGGGTGCCCGGCTCCGCCGGCGGTGATCCTCGCGCGAGCGAGACGATCCTCCAGGCGCGCGCCGCCCCCGCGTACTCCCCAGCGCAGCTCGGTCGAGTAGAGCTCGACCTGGCTCATGCTCTCGACGCCCCCGGCGATGATCAGCTCGGCGGCCCCCGTCTGCACCTGCAGGCATGCGTTGATCACGGCCTGCAGCGCCGAGCCGCAGCGGCGATCGACCTGCATACCCGGAACCTCCACCCCCAGTCCTGCGTCGAGCGCGGCCACCCGGCCGATCGCAGGAGCCTCTCCGTTCGGGTAGCACTGCCCGAGGATGACGTCGTCGACGTCCTCGCCGCGAACGCTCGTGCGCCGCACGAGCTCGCCGATCACCGTCGCCGCCAGGACGGTTGCCGGAACGTCACGGAACACCCCACCGAACCGGCCCACCGGCGTGCGGAGGGGTTCGCATATGACCGCCTCGCGCGCGGCGAGCGGGCTCATCGCAGAGGGACCCGGGGGGCCGTGTGCATGCGCCCCGCCGAGGCGCGTCCGTGCTCTGAGCGGCGCATCGCCGCATTCTTGCATTCGCGCCGCCCGGCAGCCCGGAGCCCTCCGACGCCGCCGAGGATCACCGGCTCAGACGTTCACGGGCGCGAGCGGCAAGCCCGGAACCTCGCTGCGAGCCGTGAGCAGCGTGCCTCCGAGCTCCGGATCCACGCGGTTGTCGGCCGTGGTGATGAGCACGTCGAGCATCTGGGGTCCGCCGAAGCTGAGACTCGAGACGAACTCCTCCGGCACCGAGACCACCTCGTCGAGCTCACCGTCGGAGGCGAAGCGCGCAACCCCGCCGCCCTCGCCCAGAGCTCGACCTGGGTGAGCAACGTCATCGGGCCTCCTCTCGCCATTGCGTTCGGGCGGGTGCCTGGACGACGGAGAGGGAGGGATTCGAACCCTCGAACGAAGTTGCCCCCGTTACGCGATTTCCAGTCGCGCCCGTTCAACCGCTCCGGCACCTCTCCAGGCGCTTGACCGCCGCGCGCGGGCGGCGGCGCCGCCGATCTGCGATCGGAGGCCGGCCGACCGAAGGCTACGACACCTGCGCCCCTCGCGTTGCTAGGCTCTCACCAATGCTCCTCGCATCGAGCGCCGCCTTCAGCAAGACGATCGGCCTGATCATCGTGTTCGTCGGCATCGGCGTGCTCGTGAACCTGATCATCGTCTACATCCTCGTTCAGGTACGCGGAGAGCGCCGGCAGAACCAGGATTACCTCGCCTCTCGGCGCCCACCGAGCGTCTGAGCGCGGGCCGGGCGGGCGCACGCCCGAGGCAGCATCACGCCACGACCGGAGGCTTGCGGGTGGCCGTGTGTGTGGCTGTGGGCTCGGCGCCTTGCGGCTTGGCGCCGTGTGGGCTCGGCGCATGGCGTCCGGCGGGACCCGCCGGTTCCAGACGGCGGTTTCGGGCCTGCCGACCGGAGACAGCAGGTTCGAGAGAGCGGTTTCGCTGGAGCACACAGCGGGTATGCATTTGATCTCCTGCTGTACGCCGCCCATACAGAAGCCTTAATATTGTAAAGTGTGCGGGCAGGGAAGGTTCATGCGACCCGTAGGAGCCCGTCGATGTCAGCCCTGCCGCAAGCGGCATCCAACCACCCATCGCCCGAGCCACCCACTTCGTCCGGGAGCCGCGAATCCGACGATCTCGCTCCCGCGACCTGGAGCGACCCCAAGCGCTACGGCTGGCTGCTCGGGCTGCTGATCCCCACGCTGCCGTTCCTCGCCTGGGGTCTGGCCGAAGCCACCGGGCTGTCGATCTTCTGGTACTACGGCCCGATCGTCGTCTTCGGTTTCTTCCCGCTGCTCGATCTCGTGGTCGGAGCGGACGCGAGGAACCCGCCTGGCAGCGTGATCAGCTGGCTCGAACAGGACCGCTACTACCGCTGGTGCACCTACCTCTATCTGCCGATCCAGTACGCCGGCCTGGTCCTCGCGTGCTGGCTCTGGTCCGGCGGCCGGCTCTCAGCCTTCGACAGCATCGGACTGGCGCTGACGGTGGCGATGGTCAGTGGAGTCGCGATCAACACGGCCCACGAGCTCGGCCACAAGCGCGCGAGCAGCGAGCGCTGGCTGAGCAAGGTCGCCCTCGGGCAGAGCGGCTACGGCCATTTCTTCATCGAGCACCACCTGCAGCGCCACTCCGATCACCACGCCAACCGCCGCTACCAGGCCCTGCGCCACGTCGAGGAGGCGCCGCAGCTGCCGACCGGATATGCGGGCATGATCCTCACGGCAGTTGTGCCCCCGCTGTGGCGGCGGGTGATGGATCCGCGCGTGCTCGCGCACTACGACGTTGACCTCACCCGTGCCAACCTGCACCCTCGCGAACGCCGGCGCCTCGGCGCGACGGCGTGCGGCGGCCGATGAACCGCTATCGCTGCCCGGCATGCGACTACGTCTACGACGAGGATCATGGGCATCCGCGCGAGGGGTTCCCGCCGGGGACACCATGGAGCGAGGTGCCCGAGGAATGGGCATGCCCGGATTGCGGCGTACGCGATAAGGTCGATTTCGAGCCGGACGCATAGCGATGCCAGCGATCGCGCCCGGCTCGATCAATCAGATGGCGCCAACCGCTCGCGAACGCATCCCCTACTCGCTCGCCGCGAGGGAGCTGCTGCGCAACACACTTCTCGACGCGGCCTGCGACGAGCTCCAGGACCGGCGCTGGGCCGACATCACGATGGCCGACATCGCGCACGCTGCCGGCGTCAGCCGACAGACGCTCTACAAGGAGTTCGGCTCCAGGGAAGAGTTCTCCCAGGAACTCGTGCTGCGCGAGGCCGAGCGCTTTCTCATCGCCGTCCAGGACGCCGTGAACGCCCATCTCGAGGATCCCGCGACCGCGCTCTCGGCCGCCTTCGACGTGTTCCTCACGGCTGCCGCGGAGAACCCCCTGATCAGCACGATCGTGCGAGGCGAGGGCGCGGAGGGGCTGCTGGTGCTGTTCACCACCCACGGCCAGCCGCTCGTCGAGCGGGCCGCCGAGCAGCTCACAGCGATCATCATCGCCGGATGGCCGTTGGTGCAGCGCACCGACGCAGAACTGCTGAGCGAGTGCCTCGTGCGCCTGGCGATCAGCTATGCCGCGCTGCCGACCGGCCCCGCGAGCATGACCGCCGACTCGGTCGCCACGCTGCTCGGGCCCTACATCGAGCGGCTGGTGCAGCCCGGCCGGCGTTAGCCTCCCCCCGGGCCGCCCTGCGCCGCACTGGCGGCTTCGTGGCTCGCCTGGCGGGCGCGGCGGTACTCGTTTACCACGATCTCCGTGAGCTCCTCCACGGAGGTCTCCGCGGTCGGCTTGTCCAGCGCTATCGCGCCGTCGACGATCATGCTCACGCGGTCGCACGCCTCCAGGACATGCACGTAGTTGTGCAGGATCATGATGATCGAGACCCTGCCCTCCTGCTTCAGCCGTGCCACCAGGTCGAGGATCTGGGCGCCCTCTTTCGCGCCCATCGCCGCCAGCGGCTCGTCCAGCAGCAGGATGTCCGCGTCGGAGTTCACCGTCCGCGCGACCGCGATCGCCTGGCGTTGACCGCCGGACAGGCGCGCCACCGACACGTCGATGCGCGGGATGTTGATTCCGATCTCGTCCAGAGCACGCCGTGCGTCGCGCTTCATCTCACGGTTGGCGAGGAACGGGATCGGCCGATGCACCTTCTCGCGGCGCAACGCGAGGTTGTGGTAGACCGACAGTTCGTCGATCAGCGCGAGGTCCTGGTAGACCGTGTCGATGCCTTTGGCGCGGGCGTCGTCGACGCTCTTGGGCTGGTAGGGCTCTCCGTGCAGGAACATCTGCCCCGAGTCCTGCTTCTGGAAGCCGCAGATGATCTTGATCAGCGTCGACTTGCCCGCCCCGTTGTCGCCGAGCAGCCCGAGCACCTCGCCCTTGCGCAGGTGCAGGTTGACGTCGCGCAGCGCCGTCACCGGCCCGAAGCGCTTGGCGATGTGCTCCACGCGGAGCACGTCATCCGGAGCCGAGACCGGCCCTACGATCGTCTCAACCGGCACTGGCTGATCAGCCACTTCGGGAACCCCTTCGGACGCGCTGCACGTAGACGTTGATGGTCATCGCCAGGATGATCGCAAGACCGAGATAGAAGAGCTGGTAGTCGGCGTTGACGCCCTTCAGGATGAGCCCGTCGTGAAGGATGCCCAGGAACAGCGCGCCGATGAACGCGCCCACGACGGTCCCCGATCCTCCGGACAGGAGCGTGCCGCCGATCACCGCCGCCGAGATCCCGGTGAACAGGATTTCGTTCGCCCCGGCGACGTCCGGCTCGACCGCGGAGGCGCGCACCGCCTCGAGGATCCCGACGAAGCCGCCGGCGGTGCTGCAGAGGATGAAATTGCGGATGATCACCAACCGCACCCGCACCCCTGCCTCGGAGGCGCCGAGCTTGTTCGAGCCGACCGAGACCGTGTACAGGCCCCAGCGGGTGAACGTCAGAACGAGCTGCCCGGCGATCACGATCACGATCGCCCAGATCAGCTCCGAGTAGGTGCCCTCACCAAGGACTTTCGCGAACGTCGAGACGTGGTTGACCGTTTCGGTGAGCACGATGTGCGCCCCGTTGATCACCTTGTGGACGGCCACCTGCGTGCTCGTCACTTCCGCGCCGGGCATCCCCACCGGCTCGGCGTGCGAGATGATCAGCGTCAGGCCCTCCAGCGTGAACAGCATGCCGAGCGTGGTCACGAACGAGCTGATGCCGACGACCGCCGTGAAGAAGCCGTTGACGAAGCCCACGACCATGCAACCGGCCAGCGCGATCAGCACGCACGGCACGTGCGGGATCCCGGCAACCGCCAGCTTGTAGTACAGGAACGGCGCGAACAGGTACGTCGCTCCGATCGACAGGTCGATCTCGCCCAGGATCATCACGAACACCTCGCCCGCGCCGAGGATCGCGAACGGGGCGAAGAACGGCAGTAGCGTCTTGAAGCTGGCGGTGGTGAGGAAGGTGCTGGTGGTCAGCGAGAAGTAGATCGCCACGAGCAGCGTGACGACGATGATGCTGCCCTCGCGCAGGGAGAGCACACGCTCGAGCAGCGCGCTGCTGTTCGGCAGCAAGGCCCGGCGCGTGGGCGCCGGGCCTCCAGCCGGTGACGTGGACGCCCCGGGCGAGGCCGGGTTCCCCGCCGCCTGGGCCATCGTCTAGGCCGGGGTGCCCGCCGCGATCGGCACCACCTTCGCTTCGGAGGAGGTGCCCTCGAAGCGGCTCTTGGAGCTGACGTACGGAGTGACGGTTTCCTTGTTGATGAATTTCAGGCCCGTGTCGACTTCCGACGGTCCGGTCAGCGACCCGGACACCTGCCACAGGAACATCTGCAGGATCGGCAGGAACCCCTGCAGGTAGGGCTGCTGGTCGATCGTGAATTCGATATAGCCTTCGTGGAGCAGTTTCTGGGTTTTTTCGGTCAGGTCGAAGCCACCGGCCTTGACGCCTTTGGCGGCAAGGCCGAGCTTCTGCATCACGCCAGCCAGTTCCGCGGTGTCGCCACCATCGACGGCATACATCCCCTTCGTGGTCGGATGGCCGGTCCAGTAGGCTTCGATCGCCGATTTCTCGCCCGATTCCAGGGAGCCGGTCACGATCGTGGTCAGTTTGATCGGCGCACCGGATTCCCTGATCGCCCTTTCGGCTCCTTCGAGGCGCGGCTGCAGGTTCGCCGAGCCGGCACTCGCGGTGAAGATGACCACGTCGCCGGAACCCACGGCGGCGACGATCCGTTTGCCCATCAGTTCGCCGGCCAGTTTCAGGTCCTGGCCGATGTAGGCCAGGCGCTGGTTGGGGGGCGAGGGCGCGTCGGCGTTGTAGGCGACGACCGGGATGCCGGCCTTCAGTGCGTTTTCGATCGGCACGTTGAACGCCGTTTTGCTGATCAGCGACACCGCGATCCCATGCGCGCCGGACGAGACGGCCGTGTTTATCGCGTTGACCATCTGACTGATGTTTTCGCTTTCGGAGCCCGTCCACTCGTAGCTGCAGCCCAGCAGTTTGCAGGCGTCCTGGATCCCGTATTGGGTCGGGACGAAGAACGAGTTCGTGGTCACGTGGTTGACGACGACGAATTTGTATTCCGGATGCGAGCCGAACACGCTCGCCGAGCCGCCGCTGCTGCTCGAGGCGCTCGACCCACACGCGCTGAGCAGCGTGCTCACCCCTCCGACCGCCATGCCGCTCAGGGCGGTGCGCCGCAGGAAGGCTCGCCGGTCGAACCCCGGCCGGTACGGCCCGTCCAGCGCGTCGAGCCTGTCCACCACCTCATGCCCGTGATCGGAATCTGACATCGGATCCTCCCTCTGCGTGGGGTTTACGAGCTAGCTCGCCTGCTATGCAACAACGGACACTACATTCTCGCGTCCCGGAACGGCAGTCAACCGTCACGTAGGTGGAGTTTCCGCAGAATGCCGTCGCGAAACCCGCTGCGGCGGACCGTCCCAAGCCGCCTCGAGCACGTGGGTATACGCTCGGAGGATGACCGCCGAGAGACCCCCGGCGCCGCGAGGCTCGGCCCGGACACCGTCCGGCGAGGCCTCCGGCGGCATCGCGCCCGGCGAGGACCCCTCGCCCGAGCGCTACGGGGAGGTCACGCTCCTGCGGCACCGCAAAGGCGACGCCCGTGGCCTGATCCTGTACACGCGGGCGGAGTCCCCGAGCGCGTGAGCGAGCTGCGCTTCAACGAGCTCCGCGGCGAGCAGGTCGACTACGCGATCCACCGGCAGGAGCGGACCTTCCTGCCCGCCCGCGATCACTGCCCGCTCTGCCCCACCCACCCCGGCGGCCCGCCGAGCGAGATCCCGTTCGAGGCGTTCGAGATCGCCGTCTTCGACAACCGCTTCCCCGCATTCCAGGCGCCGCACGGCGCGGCCGAGGTCGTCGTGTACACCGACGATCACGACGCGTCGTTCGCGACGCTCCCCGCCGAGCGCGCCGAGGCGCTGATGTGGGTGTGGCGGCACCGCTACCTCGAGCTCGGCGAACGCGCGGACGTCGACTACGTGTTCATCTTCGAGAACCGCGGCGTGGAGGTCGGGGTGACCCTGCATCATCCCCATGGCCAGATCTACGGCTATCCGTTCCTACCCCCCGTGCCGGCGCTCGAGCTGGCCGCCGACGCGCGCCTCGGCGGCTGCGCGCCCTGCGCGCTGCTGGAGCGCGAGATCAGCGACGGCCGCCGGGTGATCTTCGAGAACGCCGCGCTGGTGGCGTACGTGCCCTACGCGGCGCGCTGGGCCTACGAAGCGCACGTCGTCCTCCGCGCCCACCGCCCGAGCCTGCTCGCGTGCGACGCCGATGAGCTGCGGCTGCTGGCCGACGGCCTGCAGTCCGTGGTGCGCGGGTATGACGCGCTGTTCCAGCGGCCCTTCCCCTACGTGATGGCGGTCCACCAGGCGCCGACGTCGGGGGCGCGCGAGGGCCACCTGCACGTCGAGTTCTACCCGCCGCTGCGCACCGCGGACAAGCTCAAGTACCTGGCCGGCTCGGAGCAGGGGGCGGGTACGTTCATCTCCGACACGCTGCCCGAGGAGTCCGCCGCCGCGCTGCGTGAGGCGATCGTCCGTGCCGCGTGATCACAGCGGCGCGTTCGCTCCCGGCCGCGTCAACCTGATCGGCGAGCACACCGACTACAACCGGGGGCTCGCGCTGCCCTTCGCGATCTTCGACGGCGTGACCGTTCGCGCGCGATCGAATCCGCCGTCGGGAACCGCGGAGGCGCGGATCGAGGCGCGTGCGCTCGATCTCGGGGAACGGGACGAGTTTCCCCTGACCGACCCTCCGCGTACGGCGGGCTGGCGCGCGTTCGTGCGCGGGGTCGTCGCCGAGCTGGTCCGCGCCGGCGTGCCGCTCGTGGGCGCGCGACTGGAGATCTCCGGCGCCGTGCCCCCTGGCGCCGGGCTCTCCTCCTCGGCCGCACTCGAGGTCGCGCTGTGCCTGGCCCTGATCGAGCTCGCCGCCCCCGAGCCGGGAGGAGACGCCCCCCCGGGGGCGCTCGATCGCACGGCGATGGCGCGCCTGTGCTCGCGCGTGGAGAACGACTGGGTCGGTGCCCGTACGGGGCTGCTCGACCAGCTCGCCTCACTGTACGGGGCCGCCGATCAGGCGCTCCGCATCGACTTCCGGACACTCGAGGTCCTGCCGGTGCCGCTCCGGCTCGGACGCTGGCGGCTGTTCGTGCTCGACTCCGGCGAGCGTCACGTGCACGCGAGCTCGGGCTACAACCGGCGCCGGCTCGAGTGCGCCCGCGCCTGCGAGCTGCTCGGCGTCGGTTCGCTGCGCGAGGTCGAGCAGGCCGGGGCGCTCGCGTTGCCCGAGCCGCTGCGGCGCCGGGTGCTGCACGTGATCGGCGAGAACCGCCGCGTGGAGGAGGCGGTCCGGGCCCTTCGCGCAGACGACCTGCCGGCTCTCGGTGCGCTGCTGGACGCCTCGCACGAGAGCCTGCGGGATCTCTACGAGGTAGGCACGCCGGCCGTCGAGACCGCCGTGCAGCGGCTCCGCAGCGCCGGCGCGGCGGGCGCGCGCATGGTCGGCGGCGGGTTCGGCGGCAGCGTCCTCGGCCTGTTCCCCCCGGAGAACGAGCCGCCCGCGGACGCACGCGAGGTGCGGCCCGGGCCGGGCGCGCACCCGCTCGGCGACTGGACGATGGATCCCACGGCGTGAAACCGATCGTCTGGCCCGGCCGGGATCACAGCCGCGCCGCCACGAGTGCGCAGGCGGTGAGGACGATCGCCAGCGACAGCGCCGCGAGCGCTCCGTCCAGCGGGGCGAGCAGCGCGGCGCGCGAGAGCTCTTCGCTGCCTCCATCGGTGAGCGTGCGCACGCCCGTGACCGACCGGGTGCGACGGCGCAGCTCGCGCGCCGGAGAGCTCAGACGCCGCTGGGCCACGCTCATCACCAGCGCGCCGGCCGCGACGAGCAGGCCGGGCAGCGCGACGCGCTCGGCGTTGGCGAAGTAGCCGGTGAACGCCGGGAACGCACCCCATCCGACCGCGAACAAGAGGTCGTTGTGCAGCCGGCCGCCGAGAAGCTCGAGGTTGTAGGCGGGCACGAACAGGCCTCCGACGATCACCAGCGGCGCCAGCCAGACCGAGACGGTGATCACGCCGGCCACGCCGATCGCCAGCGCGCCGAGCAGGCTGATGCTAGCCAGCAGCAGGAGCGAGCGGTCGCCCAGGCCGGTGCCCAGGGGCCGATCATGGAGCTCGTCCAGCGCGTGCGCGGCGATCCCCACCGCGAGCGCGAACGCGAGCAGACCCCACAGCAGCCGGTCGGCGTAGAGCACCGGCGCAGCCGCGGCACCGAGCGCGTAATAGCTCAGATGCCAGGCCGTGTAGGGAGGGTGCAGCAGCGTGACCATGTCGCCGATGCGGCCGCCTCCGACCGCGTAGAAGGCGGGGCGCTCGGGCGTCGAGCGCATCGCGCCGCTCACCCCGCGCCCGGGTCGCCGCCCGCCGACCCCGACTGCGGCCCCGGCTCCGGCTCCGGCCCCGGCCCCGGCTCCGGCCCCTGACCGTCGCGCGTGGGGGGCGCGGCCCGGGGCGCCCGCGCCTCGCCCGTCGGGCCGCGATCGCGGCGTACCGGTGCGGCCCGCCTGGCGGACATCACGACGCCGCCGCCGAGGCTCATCCGCCGGACCACCACGTCCTCGAGACCCGCCTGGCGCCAGTAGCCGACGATCGCCTCCAGCGGGTGGAGCTCGTAGAAGCCGCGAATGCTCGGCCCCAGGAAGCGCCCCACCTCGCACCACTCCCGCGACGCGAGACGTCCCAGGACGGGCAGGCCGACGGCGGTGTAGAAGCGCCACGCCGCCCGCGGCGGCAGCGACGGCGGCACCCCGAACTCCAGCGAGGCAATCCGGCCGCCCGGACGCAGGACCCGTGCGAGCTCCCCCACGGTCGCGCGCGGATCGTCGACATATCGCAGCAGATAGGTGAACGTGAGCCCGTCGAAGCTGCCGTCCGCGAACGGCAGCTGCTCGGCCTGGCCCTCGATCAGCTCCACCCGCCCCCCGCGAATCGGCGCGAAGCGCTCGCGCGCCGCCGCCAGCATCTCGGCGCTCTGGTCGAGCGCCACCACCGAGCAGTCCGCGCGCACGAGGATCTCGGCCGCGACCATCCCCGTGCCGGTGGCCACGTCCAGGATGCGCTCGCCGGCGCGAGGGTCCACCGCGTCGACGAGGGCAGCGCGCCAGCGGGGGTCCTGCCAGAAGCTCAGCGCGGCCGAGAGCGCGTCGTAGCGATCGGGCAGCCCGCGGAACAGCTCGAGCGCCTTACGCTTGCGGGGAGACACGGCGCCGTCGGCGCCGGTGGTTGCGGAGGAGCTCATCTTCTCGGCGATCTGACAGGCTAACCGGCGAAAGCCCGAACGGTAGCGGCCAGCCTCCAGCGAGGAGCACATGACTGACACCCAGCACCCCCAGAGCAGAGACCGCGTGATGCTCATCACCGGCGCCTCGAGCGGCATCGGAGAGGCCACCGCGCGGCGCCTCGCCCGCGAGCCCGGGGTCGCCCTGGTCCTCGTCGCCCGCCGCGAGGAGCGCCTGCGCGCGCTCGCGTCGGAGCTCGGCAGCGAGCGCGTGAGCTTCGTCGCGGTCGACCTGCTCGAGGACGACGCGCCGCAGCTGATCCGCGATCACCTGCTCGAGCGTCACCACCGCCTGGACCTGCTCGTCAACAACGCCGGCGCGGCGTGGCGGGCACGCTTCGCCGAGGGCGGCTACGCGAACGTCAGGCGCACGATGGAGATCAACTTCGACGCCCAGGTGCGCCTCACCGAGGCGCTCCTGCCGCTGCTGCGCGCGAGCGCGCCGAGCGCGATCGTCAACGTCGCCTCCACGGCCGGACGCGTGGCCCGTGCCGGAAGCGGCGCCTACAGCGCCTCAAAGTTCGCGCTCGCGGGCTGGTCCGACGCGCTGTGGGCCGAGGAGCACGCGGGCGGCGTCCATGTCGGACTGGTGCTTCCCGGGTTCATCTCCACCGAGGGCTTCCCCCAGGCGGAGCTGACCGCCAAGCCGTGGACGCGGTGGGTCGTCTCGACTCCCGAGAAGGCCGCCGAGGCGATCTTCGAGACGGGGGTCGGCCGCCGTCCCGAGCGCTACGTGCCACGCCCCTACGGGCTGGCGGCCGCCCTCAGGGTCCTCGCGCCGGGACTCGTGCGGCGTGCGGTCGGCGGAGGCGCGGCGGCGGTTATGACGACCACCACGGGTGCGGACATGGCGGAGCGGCGCAACGGAAGCGGATCGCCCACGCCCCGCTGAGGAGCGGCGCGGACGTGAGGGTGCCACGGACCGGCGAGCGTTGATGAGCAGCGAGGTCGCGATCGAGGGCGAGACGATCAGGCTCGGCCAGCTGCTCAAGCTCGCCGGGATCGCCGACAGCGGCAGCGACGCCAAGTCGCTGCTCGAGCACGAGCTCGTGCTCGTCAACGGCACCCGAGAGACCCGCCGCGGCCGCCAGCTTCATCCCGGCGACAGGATCGGCGTGGGCGACGTCGAGGTCGTGCTCACCACCGCGCCCGCCGGCCGCCCGCCCGCTTGAGCGAGGGCCCGGCGCGGACGTCGGCGCCGGCGTCACCGCGGGCCGGCGCCGGAGCCTCGGCGCTAGGGCCGAGGTTCGCGCCACATCTTCCACATGCTGGGGCCGCGCAGCAGGCGGATCTCCTCCATCACGCGGAAGCCGTGGCGCGCGTAGAAGTCGATGTTGCGCTCCTTGGAGGACTCCAGGAACGCGCCCACGCCGTCGCTGTCGCAGCGGTCGAGCACGGGTCGCAGCACCGCCGAGCCGAGCCCGATCCCCTGCGCGGCGGGGTCGGTCCCGAGCACCGCGAGGTAGTAGTGCTGGGGCCGCCGGGGGTGTTTGCGCTCGAGGCCCATCCAGCCGGCGGCGACGAGCGGCATGCGCCCGATCAGGCGCGGATGGGCGAAGCACGGGGTGAGCATCGCGTCTTCGCGCAGGGTACTCCGCCAGCGGCCCGGCGGCGCCCACAGAGCCGCGCAGCCGAGCGCGGGCATCGTCCAGACCTCCTCCCCGACGAGCAGCTGCCGCAGCCGGATCGCCTGGAAGCGTTCGAGCGCCTTCTGACGCAGCGCGTCGGGCCGCCAGGCCCAGGAGGCGACCGGGTCGTCGAGGAACGCGCGCGCGAGCATCCCCGCGAGGGCCGGCACATCCTCGATGGTGGCGCGGCGCGGCTCCGACTGCCCGCTCATCGCGCTCATCCGGAGCCTCCCGCGGCGGAGCCGCGCTCGGCCGCCGCGTGGTCGGCGGCGGGGGCGCCGGCGAGAGGGCGCTCGGGCGACAGCTCGAAGACCTCCGCCAGCAGCTCGTAGGAACGTCTGCGCGCCTCGTGCGAGTAGGTGATGTTGACCGCGATCGCCTCGTCCGCTCCGTAGGCGGCGACGACCTCCTCGAGCTGCGCCCGCACCTTCGTGGGCGTGCCCACGAGGGTACGGCGCCGGGGCCCGGGCGCCGGGGCCGCCCCGCCCTCGGCGGCGAGGAACCGCTCCGCCTCCTCCGGCGGAGGGACGGCGACCAGCTCGCCGCGCCGCAACAGCGTGAACGCCATGCGCCCGCTGGCGGCGATCAGCCGCGCCTCCTCGTCGCTCGCGGCGCAGATCACCCACACCGCCACCGCGGTGCGCGGCCGGCGGTCGCCGTGGCCGTGTGCTGCGAAGCGCTCGCGATACAGCGCGGCGATCTCCGCTCCCTCGGGATTGATGAAGTCGGCGAACGCATAGGGAAGGCCGAGTTCACCCGCCCAGACGGCGCTCTGCGAGGAGGAGCCGAGCAGCCACGGCTCGGGCTCCTCGGGGCGCCCGGGCAGCGTGCCCGCGAGGCGCGCGAAGGGGTGGTCGGCGGGCAGCCGGTCATCGAGGTAGGCGAGCAACTCCGCGAGCTGGGCGGGGAAGTCATCCGGCGCGGCCTGGCGGCGGTCTCGTTGCAGCGCGAAGGTCGTCAGCGGATCGGTGCCCGCGGCACGCCCGAGGGCCAGGTCGATGCGTCCCGGGAACAGGCCCGAGAGCAGGCTGAAGGTCTCAGCCACCTTCAGCGGGCTGTAGTGCGGCAGCATCACGCCGCCGCTGCCCACGCGGATGTGTGTGGTGGCCGCGGCGATCGGACCGATCAGGGCCTCTGGGCTCGGCCCGGCTAGCATCGGCCCGCCGTGATGCTCGGCCACCCAGTAGCGGTGGTAGCCGAGCTCGTCCGCCAGCCGCGCCAGGTCGATGGTGTTCCTCAGGGCCTGGGCGCCGGTCGACCCCGCCGCGATCGGTGACTGGTCGAGGACCGAGATGTGAAGGTGGTTCGTCGCCTGATCCACGCCGGCTCCCAGCTTAGGCCGAACGCCGCGCCACCGGCGTGGACGCGCTGCGGCGGGCGGCGCTCCGATCGGCGCGGCCCCGCTGGGACGGCGTGCGCAGCGGTGCACGGGACGCCAGGGGAAGCGCTAGCCTGTGGGCTCATTCGGAGGGAGGCAGCACCCGATGCTCGAACCGACGCTTTTGAGAGACCGTCCGCGCCCCGCGCAGATCGTGCTGGCCGGCGTCGTGCCGGCGATCGTGGGCGCGATCGCGGGCGTGCTCGTCGGGGTTTCCACCGGCGCCTACTGGGCGGTCGCCGTGCTCGCAGGAATCGGCGGCTTCCTCGCGGGGTTCGAGCACCAGGACGGCTGGGGGGGCGCCGACCGGGGCGTGGTCGGGGGCTTCATCTACGGGGTGGCCCTGCTCGTCGCACACGCCATCGCGGGAACCACGGCGAAAGTGTCGCTCGGGAGCTTCCCGCCGGCCCTCTCGGTCATCACCGCGATCTTCGGCATGTTCCTCGGCGCGGCCGGCGGAAGGCTGGCGCGGGCCTCGCGCAGTCGCCATCGCCCGGCCACCGATGCCGCGGCCCCGGCCGAGGAGGAGACGGCATGAGTGATCCGGCCGGGGAGCCCGAGCCGGAGTACCACCTGTTTCTCGATGCGGAGGAGATACCCGTCGCCGCGAGCGCGATGCGACTGCTGATCTCCGACGAGGCCCACGAGCCCGAGATCCGCCGGCTGGGGCGCGAGGTGCTCGAGGCTCTCGAGGGCGACACGGCGGAGCGCGAGGCCGCGCAGGGCGGGCGCCTCACGCTCGCGCTCAGCCCCGAGCAGATGAAGCTGACCCACAGCGCGGTGAAGCTGCTGCTCAACGATCTCCAGCGGGAGCAGGCGTCCGAGCGGGCGATCCTGCACCAGATCCTGGAGAAGCTCCCCGACGAGCACACGATGCGCGCAATCCGCATCGACTAGTGGCGCCCGGCCCCCGGGCACCGCACACGGCACGTCGCCGTTGGGGTAAAATACGTAGCGGAGGTACCGCCACGCGGCGGAACCGGGGAGCGGAGGGGATCGAGATCGCTTCACCCAGGACATCCGGACAGATCGCAGCCGTCCCAGGTCGGGCGGCCGACGACGTCACCGAGCTCTTCGTCCGCTGGCAGCGTGCCGGCGACCGAGGCGCGCGCGACGCTCTCGTCGCCCGCTACATGCCGCTCGCGCGCAGCCTCGCGCGACGCTACGACCGGTCCTCTGAGCCCTACGAGGACCTGCTCCAGGTCGCAGCGCTCGGGCTGCTGAAGGCCCTCGACCGCTTCGATCCGGGACGCGGGCCGGCGTTCGCCTCGTTCGCGGTCCCCACGATCCTCGGGGAGATGCGGCGCTACTTCCGCGACTCGGCCTGGTCGCTGCACGTTCCCCGCGGCGACAAGGAGCGGGCGCTGAGGGTGCGTGACGCCCAGGAGACGTACACGCACACGCACGGCCGCGCCCCGACGGTCCATCAGCTGGTGCAGTACCTCGAGCTCGACACCGAGCAGGTCGTCGATGCGCTGCTCGCGATCCAGGCGTACGAGTCGCTCTCGCTGGACGCGCCGCGGCCGGGCGGTGACGATGACGCGACGACATACGGCGACTCGGTCGGCCGCGAGGACGAGCGCTACGAGCTGGTGGAGCTCGACGCCACGGTGCTGGCGGTCCTCGACCGGATCCCGGCGCGCGAGCGTGAGATCCTTCGCCTGCGTTTCCTGGAGGGTCAGACCCAGAGCCAGATAGCCGCTCGTGTGGGGGTCTCCCAGATGCAGGTCTCGAGGTTGCTGCGGCGGTCGCTCGATCAGCTGCGCGCGCTGACGCGGGGTGCAAGCGACACCGCCTAGCCGGACCCGCGCGACGGGCGGCGACGCCCGCCGGAGGGGTATGGTTGGCTGCAGGCAGGAGAGTGAGACCCCACCCCGCCGTGATCGCAGCAGAGTGATGTCCCGGCTACCGAACGTCCGCCTCGACCTCCCCAACCGCCCGGAGAACGTTCTCGTCGTGCGCGAGACGCTGACCGCCGTAGCGGAGACCGTTGGTCTGGACAGCGTCGACCTCAGCGACATTCGCACCGCGGTGACGGAGGCCTGCAACAACGTGGTGCTGCATGCCTACGGCGGCGGTGACGGGCGCCTCGAGGTGGCGATCGAAGCCCTGCCGGGCACCGTTCGCGTGCTCGTGCGCGACCACGGCGTGGGGCTCGAGACCGGCTGGGCCGGCGGCAACGGAGACGGCGAGATGGGCCTCGGCCTGCCGGTGATCGAGGCGCTCACAAGCCGCGTGGAGTTCAGCGAGACGCCGGGTTCGGGCACCGAGGTTCGCATGGAGTTCGCGACGCCTGGTGCGAGCCCGCTGCCGGCGCCTTCAGAGGACTCCTGCGAGCTCCCACTTGCCGGCGTGACCGACGCCGGCGCGACGGCGGCGATCAGCATCGCCCCGGCGATCCTCGCGCGGGCCGTGCTGCCTCGGGTCCTCAGCGTGCTCGCCGCTCGCGCTCACTTCTCGACCGACCGAATCTCCGACTCGCAGCTGCTGGCCGATGCGCTGGTCGCGCACGCGGGCGGCTCGATCAGGGGCGGGTATCTGAGCATGACCGTCAACGTGGAGCCTCGCGACCTGCAGCTGCGGGTCGGGCCCCTGATCGCGGGTGGAGGCGAGCGACTCGTGCTCGACTCCGAGCTGGCCGGCTTCGGAGCCGTGCTCGAGAGGCTCGCCGATCACCACGGGGTGACGAGCTCGGACTCCCACGACGTGCTCACGCTCCAGCTCCTCGACCGCCGCTGAGGCCTCCCGTTCGGCCCGCCGATCGGGTCCGCGTCGGGGGCGCCGGCCGCGCAGGGATAGCATGGCCGGGCAGATGGGTCCCCTGGGACCGCTGATCCCCGACGAGAGCCCGCGTGCATCCCGACTGATGCGCCGCGTCCGCGGCATCGCGATCGAGGTGCTCCTGTTCCTCGCCCTCAGCGCGCTGTCTCCGCTGCTGCTGGTCGTGGCCGCCACCGTCGACGCGGCGCTGTGGCTCCGTCGCAGGAAGCCGTGGATGGCGGTGCGCCTGCTCGCGATGCTGTGGTGGTTCCTGCTCGGCGAGCTGTATGGCCTGGTCGGCCTGCTGGGTATCTGGGTCGCATCGCGCGGTCGCGACAGCGCCCGTCGTCGCGACCGGGTCTACCGGCTCAAGCGCCGCTGGCTGACGAGCCACCTCGCCGGCATCCGCCGGCTGTTCGGCCTGCGCTTCGAGATCGAGGGCCTCGAGCTGGCCGGACCGGGACCGGTTGTGATGCTGATCCGCCACGCGAGCATCATCGACAACGCACTGCCCGACGTGATCGTGGGCGGGGCGCATGGCCTCGGCTTCCGCTTCGTGATCAAGCGCGAGCTCGAGATGCTCCCCACGATCGACATCGGCGGGCGCTGGGTCCCCACGCTGTTCGTGCGGCGCGCCTCGGGGGACACGGCCGTCGAGCTGGAGCGCCTGCGCGCCCTGACGATCGACATGTCCGCGAGCGACGGCGTGCTGATCTACCCGGAGGGCACGCGTTCGACCCCCGAGAAGCTGGCGCGCGCAAAGGCGATCATCGCCGAGCGCCAGCCCGCGATCGCGCCGCTGGCGAATCGCCTGAGCAACCTGCTGCCCCCGCGGCTCGGCGGCACGATCGCGCTGCTGCAGGCTGCGGACGGGGCCGACGTGGTGATCTTCGGGCACGTGGGACTCGACGGCTTCGAGCACGTGAGCGACATCTGGGCGGGCGAGCTGGTGGGCAGCACGATTCGCATGAAGTTCTGGCGCTACCCCGCGGACGAGGTCCCGCGCGACAGCGACGAGCTGGTCCGATGGCTGTACGCGCGCTGGCAGACACTCGACGACTGGGTCGGATCGGTGCGCTCGGGAACCGAAGCAGACGGGAGCGGCCCCACGCTCGGCACTCCAGTCGACGACGGCGATTGCAGCACCGAGAGCAGCCGAGCCGGCGCGATCGACCACCCACCGGGAAGCGCAGCACCGCTTGTGCCGCTCGCCGGCGGGCGAGGAGAGCCCTCGAGCGACTAGGGTCCCGGGATGGCCTACACGCCCCCGCCCGAGATCCTCGAGCGCTACGCCTCGGTGCTCGTGAACTTCGCTCTCGGCGGCGGCGCGGGCGTGCAGCCGGGCGAGGTCGTGCGGGTGGCGGCACCGGAAAGCGCGAAGCCGCTCTACGCGGAGCTGCGGCGAGCCGTTTGGCGAGCGGGCGGGCACGTGATCGGGGCCTACGAGCCGGCCGACGAGCCGGGGATGAACCTCTCGCGCGACTTCTTCGAGCTCGCCGAGGAGGAGCAGATCGACTTCTTCCCGGCGCGTTACATGCGCGGCCTCGTGGATCAGATGGACCATCAGGTGTCGGTCATCGCGGAGAGCGATCCGCACGCGCTGGAGACTGTCGACCCGGCTCGCATCATGCGGCGCGGAGAGGCCATGCGCCAGCTGCTCGACTGGCGCGGAGAGAAGGAGAACGCGGGCCGCTTCAGCTGGACCCTCGGCCTGTACGGCACGCCGGCGATGGCGGCGGAGGCGGGCATGGGCGAGGAGGAGTACTGGGAGCAGATCGTGCATGCGTGCTTCCTCGACCAGGACGACCCGATCGCCCGCTGGCGCGAGGTCGGCCGCGAGCTCGAGCGCGCGCGCGAACGTCTCGACGCGCTCGAGATCGAGCGCGTGCACGTCGAGGGCGAGGACGTGGATCTGTGGGTGAGCATCGGGGAGCAGCGGCGCTGGCTGGGAGGCCGGGGACGCAACATCCCGAGCTTCGAGCTGTTCACGAGCCCCGACTGGCGCGGCACCGACGGGTGGATCCGTTTCAACCAGCCGCTCTACCGCTACGGCAACCTCGTTCGCGGCATCCGGCTCGTGTTCGCCGATGGGCGCGTGGTGGAGGCCGCCGCCGAGGAGAACGAGCGCATCCTCACGGAGATGATCGCAACCGAGGGCGCCGATCGGGTGGGCGAGTTCTCGCTCACGGACCGGCGCTTCTCGCGGATCACGCGCTTCATGGCGCAGACGCTCTACGACGAGAACGTGGGCGGTCCCTTCGGCAACACGCACATCGCCCTCGGCCGCTCCTACCAGGACGCCTACGCGGGCGACCCCGCCACGGTCGAGCCGGAGGAGTGGCAGCGGCTCGGCTTCAACAGCTCGAGCGTCCACACGGACATCGTCTCCACGACCGACCGCGTCGTCACGGCCCAGCTACGCGGCGGAGAGGAACGGGTGATCTACCGCAACGGTGAGTTCCAGCTGGAGCAGCCGTGAGCGTGGAGCACGCTCGGTGCGGCTCAGGCGATCCGCTTGACCGCCACCGAGCGGTCTGCCTCGTCGACGATCTCCCAGCCGGGCGCGCCGCCGTTGCGGAACTTGCGCGAGACGAACGCCGTCACGCCGGGTAGCCCTCGACCGTTCGGGAGATCCCTGCGGGCGTCGTGGAACACGACCCGTCCACCCGGCCGCACAAAGCCGTTCCAGCACAACCAGTCCAGTTCGCAGCCGGCCTCTGAGTGATCGCCGTCGACGAACACCAGATCAACCGCGTCCGACCAGGACGCGGCGACGTCCTCGGACATGGCCACGTGCCAATGCAGGTGCGGAGACCCCTCGCCACGACGGCGCGATGCACGCGCGAGCACTCGTTTGGTCGCCCATGCGGTCGCGCCCGCGCCCGGCGGGAGTGCGGACGGGTGATGCCCGTAGGGGTCGATCAGATGCAACTCGGAGCCCGGGGCGAGGACCTCGCAGAGGGCAAGCGCCGACCCTCCCTCGAAGACCCCGATCTCGACAACCCGCTGCGCGCCGTCGGCGGCCTCCAGCAGCACCCGCTTGTCCTCCTCCGAATGCATCGTCCGCGGCGCGACAAGCCCCAGACCCAATGCCAGCGCCCTCAGGCGCTGGTGATGTGCGAGCTGATATTTGAGATGCCTGCGCACATCGTTGACGATCGTCATGCCTCCCCTTCCATCGTGCACACGGGCGAATCGTACCAGCCGGGACTTGGCGAAATGACACGGAACGCCGGACCGATCCGCCGCCCAGGACCCGCCCGATCCGGGGCCGGATCGGCGCATCACACCTCTCTGGACCCACCGGACCGCCGGAGCCCGCCGGCGCCGACCGCCGGAGACCGCCGGCGAATAGTCTGCAACCGTGCCCAACATCAACGAGCCGCTGTTCGACGAGCCGCGCTCGCAGCCGGGGTTCCGCGCCCTGCGCGCTCGCCTCGGGCGGCAGGCGGGCGCGGAGCGGTTGGGCCTGAGCCTGTGGGAGCTGCCGCCCGGCGAGGCGGCCTATCCATACCATTACCACCTGGGCGAGGAGGAGCTTCTGATCGTTCTCGAGGGCCGACCGAGCGTGCGCACGCCGTCGGGCTGGCGGGACCTGGATGCCGGCGAGGTCGTGGCGTTCCTGCGCGGTGAGGCCGGCGGCCACCAGATCCTCAACCGCACCGAGCAGACGATCCGTCTGCTCGCGATCAGCACCAGCGGCGACCCGGATATCGTCATCTACCCCGACTCGGGCAAGCTCGGCGCCTTCGAGCGACTGCCCGAGGGCGGTGGGGTATGGGCGATGTTCCGCACGAGCGACACGGTCGACTACCACGACGGCGAGCGTCCGCCAGGCGAGATCGCCGACCGGGCGACCAACCACGACGAGCAGGAGGAGTGAGATGAGCAATCCGGCTGCGAGCACTCACATCACACACCTGGGGACGATCTTCGTCCCTGTCAACGATCAGGACAGGGCTCTTGACTTCTACATGGGGAGACTCGGCTTCGAGAAGCGCACGGACACACCCTTCGGCAACGGTGACCGTTGGGTCGAAGTCTCACCGGCGGGCGGCCAGACGACGATCGCGCTGGTGAGGCCACGAGAGGGAGAGAGCGCCGGGATCGACACCAGGATCGCGTTCACCTCCGAGGACATCGACGCCGACCACGCCGCACTGCGCAACGCCGGCGTGGACGTCGACGAGGAGATCATGCGCTTCGGCCCGCCCGTGCCGCCGATGTTCTTCCTGCGCGACCAGGACGGCAATCGCCTCGTGGCGGTGCAGCGGGAGCCGACGTCGTGATGCGCGTATTCCATCGCGGGCATGCGGGGAGGCCGATACGCGTCGTGTGGATGCTGGAGGAGCTCGGCGAGCCCTACGAGGTCGTCGAGATCACCCCCGAGGAGGGCCGCGGCGAGGCGCACCGCGCGCGCCATCCCCTCGGCCGGGTCCCGGTGCTCGAGGACGACGAGGGCCCCGTGTTCGAGTCGGCGGCGATCTGCCTCCATCTTGCGGACCTGCATCCCGACGCCGGCCTGTTGCCTGCGCCGGGCACCCACGAGCGCGCGCTCGCCTACCAGTGGACCCTCTTCGGCCCCGCCGAGCTCGAGCCCCCGCTGATCGAAGCGATGATCCAGGCCGGGCGCGACCCCGAGCGCGCGGCGTCGGCGCGCAAGCGGTTCGACGCCGGCGTGGCTGCGGTCTCGGGCGCCCTCGATGGGGGCGATTACATTCTCGGAGCGCGCTTCTCGGTTCCCGATGTGCTCGTGGGCAGCGCCATGAGCTTCGTCGCGCGCGGTGGTTTCGCCGAGGAGCTCCCGGACAACGTGCGCGAGTATGTCGCGCGCCTCGGGCAGCGCCCCGCCTACGGGAGGGCTGCGGAGAGCATCGCGCGCGCCGAGGAGCGGAGTTGACCCGACCATGACCCGATGCGCGGCCGCGTCGAGGGCCCGGCCCGTCCGTGCGCCGGCGAGAGCCCCTGACCGCGCTCGATGTTCGGCGCGACCGCGAGCGGGGTGCTTATATGCGCTTGGTCGAGCCAGGGCCGCAGGCGAGCGGTCGGGCCAGGGCGAATCGGCAGTGCACAGAGACCGATGCGAGGCGAGGAGCGAAGATGCCGCTTGAGGGCGAGTACGAGCCGAGTCCCTGGGACTGGGTGCGCGAGCAGGTGCAGGAGTACGAGGCCAGCAACGGCGAGCGCGCGAACACGCTCCGGGATACGGGGCTACCCGTCGTGATCATCACCACGCGAGGGCGCAGGAGCGGAAAGATCCGCAAGGTGCCGCTGATGCGCGTCGAGCACGAAGGCGACTACGCGCTCGTGGCGTCGCTGGGGGGCGCTCCCAACAACCCGACGTGGTACGGGAACCTCAGCGCCGACCCGGCTGCGCTGATGATCCAGGACGGGGCCGAGCCGCACGACTACGTCGCACGCGAGGTGCAGGGCGAGGAGCGCGCGCTGTGGTGGGCACGTGCGGTCGAGGCCTACCCCAGCTACGCCGACTACCAGGAGAAGACCAGTCGCACGATCCCGGTGTTCGTCGCAACCCGAGCGGGCTGAGCGCCGTCGCCCGGGCCGGCGGAGTGCAAAGCCCGGCGCCGACACCTGCCGGGCGTCTAGGCGTATAGGCGGTCGATCACGGAGGCGTAGCGTTCGGCGATCGGGCGCCGCTTCAGCTTCATCGTGGGCGTGAGCTCCTCACCGCCCGGCAGCCACTCCGTCGCCAGCAGCTCGTATCGCTTGATCTGTTCGACCCGCGCGAGCCTGCTGTTCGCTGCCTCAACGGCCCCGGCCACCCGCTCGGCGATGCGGGGGTTGCGGGCCAGGTCGGCGACGGAGGACCCCGCGAGACCCGTCGCGGCCGCCGTCGCTGCGGCGATGTCAGGGTCGAGGACGAGCAGCGCCACGTTGTACGGGCGCCGGTCGCCGATCACCGCCGCCTGCCCGATGAGGGGATCCGCGGACTTGAGCTCCTGCTCGATGTTCGCCGGAGACATGTTCTTTCCGCCCGCGTTGATGATCAGCTCCTTCTTGCGGTCGACGATCCGCACGTAGCCATCCTCGATCACGCAGATGTCACCCGTGTGCAGCCAGCCCTCGCGATCGATCGTCTCGGCGGTCTTCTCCGGCTCGCCACGATAGCCCCTCATCACCGTGGCGCCCCGCACCAGCAGCTCACCGTCATCGGCCAGCCTCAGCTCCACGCAGCTCAGGGCCGGGCCGACCGAACCGATCCGCGCCTCGCGGGTGGTCGCGAGCGTCACACAGCACGAGCACTCCGACATGCCGTAGGTCTCCGTGACCGGCAGCCCGAGGGCGAGCAGGAACTCGTGCACGGCCCGGGGCATCGGAGCGGCGCCGATCACGATCCACTCGACCTGGTCGAGCCCGATCTTCTCGCGCAGACCCCGGAGCACCGCCTCCTCGGCCCGCTCGACGTCCGCCGAGAGGTCGGCTGGAACCTCCTGTCCGGCCTGCTCCAGGCGCACCTTCTCGGTGGCCACCGCCAGCGCCCGCTGCACGGCCGACCGCCGCTCCTCGTCGGGGTCGGCGGCGACCGCCGCCTCGAGAGCCGCCTTCAGCTTCTCCACGACGCGGGGCACGGCTCCCCAGGCGGTCGGGCGCAGCTCGCGCAGGACCGCGGCGATCTGCCCGGGGTCGGGCACGCTGGTGACCTGGATGCCGAAGACCATCGCGTTGTAGTGGGAGGACCAGCGATCGGCGATGTGCGCCGAGGGCAGGTAGGAGGTCATCCGCGCCCCGGGGCGCATGGGCAGCACCTCCGCGACGGCCCGGCACTCGGCGAGCATGTTGGCGTGCGTGAGCTCCACGCCCTTCGACGGCCCGGTCGTGCCGGAGGTGTAGATCAGCGTGAGGACGTCACCGGGCTCGACGCTGCGCCAGGTACCCTCGAAGTCGAAGTCGGGCACGCCGAGGCCTTCGAGCGCCTCGAGTGTGAGCACACCGGCGGGCGCGGCGTCTATGCAGACGATCCTCGCGGGTCGCGGAGAGTCCCCGCGCGCAGCGATCACACGGTCGAGGTACTGCTGCTCGAGCACCACCAGGTCGCTGCCGGCATTCTGCAGGAGATGGGCGATCTGACCCTCGGAGGACGTCGCGTAGATCGAGAACGGCGTCGCGCCGAGGTGGATCGCCGCCGTGTCCACGAGCTGGAACTCGGGGCGGTTGGACATCATCAGCGCCACACGGTCGCCGCGCCGGACGCCGAGGGCGGCCAGTCCGGCGGCGATGTGCTCCACGCGCCGGCGATAGTCGTCGAAGGTCAGCTCGGTGGAGCCGTCGGCGGTGCGCAGCGCGACCAGATCCGGGTGCGCGGCCGCGGTTCGCTGGAATGCTTCACAGAGCGTCGCGGGCGCCGGCTCGGACCGGCCGTCCCCGGCCGGCTGGGTGGCGGTGGCGGACATTCTCTCTCCCCGTTGCGGTCAAACGCCTTGATGGCCTCGAGGGTGGATGTTGATTAGGTCATGACCCGAGCCGCGTCAGGCGCGCTCCGCTCCGCCGTCCCGCTCTCTCGATGTTACCTCGACGGGCAGGGAGCTCTGACGGGTACGTCAACCGTTTCCGGTGTCGCCGGGTTGCCACCCTGGGCGAAGGTGAAGTCGACCTCCGCCCTGAAGCCGCCTCGCGGGCACGTCTTCGGCACGGTTCCGTAGTAGATCGTCCTGCCGTGCCGCCGGATCGCCGCGCCGATCGTGATGTCGATCGTTTCAACGGATGCATCGGGGGCGCCGGGGACCGTTTCCACGAGCGGGACTTCGCCCGAGAACTCGGGGCCGAAGCCCCCGCCACCGGAGCGCACGAGCTGCGAGGTGCTCGGGATTTCGAGGGACACCGGCGAATGTCCCTCCGTGAGGAACTCGAACCCTCCGCCGGGCGCGAAGAAGGACAGTATTTCCGCGGCCTCTTTGACCTCTTCGTGCCCGAACGCGACGACGCCGTCGACCTGCCCGACCGGTCCTGCCACCGATCTCGCCGGGCAGTGCTTGGGTTCTCGTTCTTCCACGATCACCTTCACCGGGCACGTCGGGAAGTCCTGCGGGTGCAGGACCACCCCGGCAGGGAGGAGAACGCTGATGCCGATCAACGGCGGTGGGAAGCCGCCGTATTCGGTGCCCGAGACGGCGATTTCGGCTCTCACGGCTGCACCCGCGCCGTAGTAGTTGCCCGTGTGCGGGAAGCCCGGAATCGGGACGGCCCTGCCTCGCACAGTCACGGTCGGGGTGGCCAGCGAAACGGCCGGCGAGGCAAGCGCGGCGAGTGTGAGGATCGCGGCGAGCGCAAGGGATCGCTGCCATCGAACAGGAGCTTGCCCGGCCGCGACTCCCTGCACGGCACGTGTGAGCACCATGGTCACTAGCGTACCTCGCCCTCGTGCATCGCGTCGAGCTTCGCGTCGATGAACGCTCCGGCGGCCCCCGTTCGCCGTCTGCAGCCGTTGCTCGGGAGCGCCGTGAAGGCCAGCCCCGACCCGTCGGGGGGACGCGGGCGCTCTGCGACAGCTGCTCGGCCCACGGCCCAGTGGCCGCGAACAGAGCGCCGGTGGCTGGAGCCCGACGGGGCGCAGCGTCACCGCACCACTGCCATGAGCCTCCGTTGTCTCGCCCGGGCGGGCCCGCGCCACGCCGAGCACGCGCCGTCGCCCGGCGAGCCCAGGCCTAGAGAGCGGCTTCCCCGCGAACCCAATCGCAGCCGGCGGAGAGGTCTTCGACCCCCATCGCGGCGGCCACATTGAGCCACATGCCGTAGCGGATGAACTCATCGACGCGCTCGGCGTCGGCGTCGGACAGCTCCCTGACCGTGTTGACCAGCATCGCGAACAGTGCGCGGACGCGTACGCGCACCGCCTCCTCGTGACACGCCGCATACGCCTGATGCTGGAGCATGAGGATGTCCCGGTCCTCTTCCAGGAGCTGCACGTAGGCGCGGCCCATCGCCTCCAGAACGTCGCCGCAGTCCGGCGGCAGGCGGCCCGCGGCGTAGCTCTCCGCCGCGGCTCCGAACGTGGCGGCTACGATCTTGAAGCTGCGATCGACCGCGGCGAGGAACAGCTCGAGCTTGGTGGGGAAGAGGCTGAACACGTACGGCTGGGCGACGCCCACCTCGCGAGCGATGACGCCGACCGGGGTGCCGTGCAGGCCACCGTGGGCGAATCCGTGGATTGCCGCGTCGATCAGCGCGTCCCTGCGCTCGGCCGCCGGAACGCGCCGCGCCGGCGTGGTGGATGGGCTCGCCATATCGATCAGCCTAGTCCCGGTGACGGTCATCCGAGCTCGATCGCGTGCCGGCCGAGGGCGTGGCCAGGACCCTCGGCGACGCTGGTCGCCCCGGCCACGCTCGTCGCTGCGCCGGCATCCGCCACCACGCGGGTGCCGAACGGAAGCAGCGTCGCGACGAGCGCACCGGCGGCGAGCACTGCGGCGCCAACCCACAGCGCCGGGACGAGGCCGGAGACGAAGTCCTGCGGCGAGGCGTAGCTCCCGGCGCTCGTGAAAACCGTCGAGAGGATCGCCACGCCGAGCACTCCCCCGAGCTCCCTGATCGCGTTGTTGGCACCAGAGGCCTGCCCCGCCTCCTGGGCCCTGACGGCGGAGAGGATCGCGTTCGCCGAGGGAGCGAACACCAGCGCCATGCCCGCCCCGCCCATCGCGAACGGGATCAGCAGGCTCGCGTAGGTGGTGTGCAGCCCCACGAGCGTCGCCATCCACGCCAGCGCGATCGCCTGGAGCGCCAGGCCGGCGATCATGAACGGCCGGCTGCCCCAGCGCTCGGAGAACACACCCGCCAGCGGCGCGACGATCATCGTGGCGCCCGTCCACACGAGCAGCTTCACGCCCGCCTGCAGCGGGCTGTTGCCGAGAACGTTCTGCAGGAACTGCGAGAGGAAGAAGATCGAGCCGAACATCCCGAAGTACATGCTGAGGCTCACGACGTTCGTGACCGCGAAGCTGCGCCGCGCGAAGAAGCGCATCGGCAGCATCGGCGCCGCAGCACGCAGCTCCCACGCCACGAACGCGATCACCAGGGCGCCTCCCCCGACCAGGCCGGTGAGGATGCTCGGGCTGCCCCAGCCGAGGGACTGCGAGCGCACGAGCCCGAAGACGATGCCGAACAGCCCCGCCGAGGCGAGGCCGAGGCCGAGGAGATCCAGGCGCGACTCGGCTCCGTGGCTCTCGCGCAGCACGCGCCCGGCCAGTGGGACGAGCACCAGTCCGATCGGCACGTTGATCCAGAAGATCCAGTGCCAGGAGGCGAGTTCGATGACCGCGCCCCCGACGAGCGGCCCGAGCGCGACGGCGATCCCGCTGATCCCCGACCACACTCCGAGCGCCATGCCGCGCCGCTCCGCCGGGAAGGCGTCCGCCAGCAGCGTGAGGGTGAGCGGCGTGGCGATCGCCGCGCCGGCTCCCTGCATGGCCCGCGCCGCGATCAGCAGCGAGCTCGTCGGCGCGAGCGCGGCCGCGGCCGAGGAGGCGGTGAACAGAGCGATCCCGGCCATGAACATCCGCCGCCGGCCGAAGCGGTCGCCGAGCGCCGCACCGGTCAGGAGCAGCACGGCGTAGGCGAGCGTGTATGCACTGACCGTCCACTCCAGCGACTGGATCGACGCACCGAGGCTGCGCCTGATGGAGGGCAGCGCGACGCTGACGACGAGGTTGTCGAGCACCACCATGAAGAGGCCCACCGAGACGATCCCCAGTGTCCAAGCCCTGCGCCGATCAGACATAGCCGCCTCCTATTCTTAGTGACCAATAACTAAGAATATAGCATAGCAGTGACTAATAAGTGCATGGGGCCACGGACGTATGATGGACGCCCGAGACGCAGCCAGCGACCAAGGAGCCAGCAGCGATGACGATCGGCAACACACCGGAGCTCGACACCGTCACCCTCGAGCGCGACGGCCACGTGCTCGTGATGGGGCTCAACCGCCCCGAGAAGCGCAACGCGTTCACGCGTCAGATGCTCAGCGATCTCTCGCGCGCCTACGCCCTGCTCGAGGCGGACGACGAGTTGCGGGCGGGCGTGCTGTTCGGCCACGGAGAGCACTTCACCGCGGGCCTGGACATGGTCGACGTCGCGGGATCGCTGGCCGCCGGGGAGAGCCCCTACCCCGAGGACGGGCGCGACCCGTGGCGTTTGGACGGCTGGTGGACGAAGCCGATCGTCGCCGCCGCGCAGGGCTGGGCACTGACGCTCGGCATCGAGCTGCTGCTCGCAGCCGATGTTCGGGTCATCGCGGCCGACACGCGCTTCGCCCAGATCGAGGTGCGCCGCGGGATCTACCCGTTCGGCGGAGCGACCTTGAGGTTCACGCGCGAGGCGGGCTGGGGAAATGCGATGCGCTGGATCCTGACCGGCGACGAGTTCGATGCGCACGAGGCCCTGCGCATGGGGATCGTGCAGGAGGTCGCCGTGGACGGCGCCGCCGCGCTGGCGCGCGCCGGAGAGATCGCGCAGACGATCGCCGAGGACGCCGCCCCGCTCGGGATCCGTGCGCTGATGGCCTCCGCGCACCGGAGCCGCGACGAGGGCGACGCAGAGGCGATCAAGCACCTCAACCCGGAGATCGCCAGCCTGTTCACGACCGCCGACGCGGCGGAGGGTGTGCAGTCGTTCGTGGAGCGCCGCAGGGCGAACTTCGTCGGCCGCTGATCTGCCGGGCCGGGCTCAGGCGAGGACTTTCGGCGGGCGCCTCCGCTTGGCCGCGCGCACTGCCTCGGTCAGCGCTCGGAGGTCATAGACGCCGTAGTGGCGGCGCCCGTTGATGAAGAACGTGGGCGTCCCCGAGACGCCACTTTCGTCGGCGCTCGCCACGTCCGCGAACACGCGGGCGGCGTGTCGGTGGCTATGCAGATCATCGTTGAACCGCTCGACGTCGAGGCCCAGCTGCGCGGCGTGCCGAGCCAGGTCGGAGGGCCGCAGCGAGTCCTGGTCGGACAGCAGCGCGTCGTGCAGCTCCCAGAAGCGCCCCTGGGCGGCCGCCGCCTCGGAGGCTTCCGCGGCGAGCTGGGCCAGGGGGTGGACGTCATTGAGGGGAAGGTGTCGCCAGACATATCGCACGTCGCTGCCGGCCGAGACCAGCAGCTCGCGGATCGACTCCTCCGCGCGCCCGCAGTAGGGGCACTCGAAGTCTCCGTACTCCAGAAGTGTCACGGGCGCGTCGTCCGGACCACGGATGTGGTCGCGCTCGGGATCGACATCCTCGGCCAGGTCCGGGATGTCCGCCGCCGTCCTGCTGATCTGACGCGCACGCGTGGTCGCGGGAATTCGCCGCAGGATCAGGATCGCCGCCCAGCTGACGATCGGTGCCAGCACGACGGTGCTCAGCGCCCCCAGCTTGGCCTCGCTGAGCTGCTCGCCGTGAAAGGCGAGACTCGAGATCAGCAGCGACACGGTGAACCCGATCCCGGCGCACGCCCCGCCGGCGAACAGGACGGGACCGGTCACGAGCGGCCTCGGACCATGCAGCGAGGGCCGCGAGGCGATCCACGAGCCTGCGTAGATGCCGACCGGCTTGCCGACCACGTAGGCCGTGAGGATCCCCAGGGTGATCGGCGAGGTGACCGCCGCTTCCAGCAGCATGCCGGTCAGATGAATGCCTGCGTTGCAGAGGGCGAACAGCGGCAGCACGAAGTAGCTGACCCAGGGATGCAGCTCGTACTGCATCCGCTCGTTGGCCGAGATCGCGGACAGCAGCCCCTGCTGCGCGCTGCGGGCGAGCTCCGGTGTCGGCTGCTCGCGGAAGGAGCGGGCCAGGGCGGTCGCACGCTCGAGATCCTCCCGCGGGGGCGGATAGGCACTGGTCACGAGTCCGACCGCGAGCCCGGAGATGACCGGGTCGACCCCGGATTCGAACATCGCGATCCAGAGACCAACGGCGACCACGACGGAGACTGCCGTGCGAGCGACCGGCAGATAGCGCAGGCCGATCAACACGCCGAACAGCACGACGGCGATCGTCAGCGCGGCGACCGAGACATGAGTCGTGTAGACCGTCGCGATCACGAGCAGCGCGGTGAGATCGTCGACGACCGCGAGCGTGAGCAGGAAGACCCGGATGCGGGTCGCCGCCCGCGGCGTGAGCAGGGCAAGGGCGCCGAGCGCGAACGCGGTGTCGGTCGACATAGCCGCACCCCAGCCGTGCGCGCCGGCGCCGCCTCCGTTGAACGCGAGGAAGATCGCGACGGGCACGATGATCCCGCCACCAGCCGCCAGCGTGGGGATCGCGAGGCGGCGCCGGTCGCGGAGCTCCCCGAGGTCGAGCTCGCGCTTGGCCTCGAGGCCGATGACTAGGAAGAAGAGTGTCATCAGACCCTCGTTCACCCAGTGGCGCAGGTCGGTCGAGATCCCGAGGCTCCCCAGATGGACGCCGAGCTGGGTGCTCCAGGCCGAGTCGTAGGAGCCGGGCGCGGCGTTCGCCCACACAAGCGCCGCAACGGTCGCGGCCAGCATCACCATCGCGCCGCCCGTCTCCGTGCTCAGGAAGTCTCTCACCGGGGCGGCGACGCTGCGCCCCCAGGCGGTGCGTTCACCCGAGCCGAGTGTGCTGGCGCGTGCGTTCATCGGTCGCTAGAGCATGCCGGATGCACAGCCGGTGCTCGTGCAGCTCGGTGGGAAGCTCCGAAACCCGACGGGTTAGCAACGGAATGGTCGCGCCTGATCCGCGCATGACGGGCGGCCCCGGCGTCGGCCGAGGTGGTCACCGGATTGGGCACGGCCGGTATGATCGCGCGTGTGCGCATCGTTGCGATGATCCAGGCGTACAACGAGCAGCGCTTCATCGCCGGCTGCATCGAGCACCTCCACGAGCAGGGTGTGGAGGTGTACCTGATCGACAACGAGTCGACCGACGACACGCGTGCGATCGCCGAAAGCTACCTGGGCCGGGGGGTCGCCGGCGTCGAGACGCTCGCGAGGGAGGACTGCTTCGAGCTCGGGGCTCAGTGCGCGCGCCAGGAGGAGCTCGCGCTGACACTCGAGGCCGACTGGTTCATCCACCATGACGCCGACGAGATCCGTGTATCGCCAAAGCTCGGACAGACGCTCGCCGAGGCGATCGCAGAGGCCGATGCGGCGGGCTACAACGCCATCAACTTTCTTGAGTTCACGTTCGTTCCCACGCGCGAGTCGCCGGACCACGACCATCCGGACTTCCTGAAGACGATGCGCCACTACTACCCGCTGCTGCCCGTCTTCCCTCACCGTCTCAACGCCTGGAAGCGCCAGAACACCCGCGTCAAGCTCGGTCCAGCCGGGCACCGGGTGGATTTTCCCGGCCTGAGGATGGCCCCCGAGTCCCTCTATATGCGCCACTACCAGTTCCTGAGCGCAGAGCACGCCCGCCAGAAGTACGTGGCCCGCCGCTTTGCCGCCACGGAGGTCGACAGCGGCTTCCACGGGTGGCGCGCGCGGATCAAAGCCGAGCAGATCGTGCTGCCGAGCGAGAGCGAGTTGCGCCGCTACGAAGGAGACCACCTCCTCGACCCCTCCAATCCCCTGAAGCACGAGCTGCTCGGGGAGTCGGTGCGAGCTCCCGAGAAACGCCCGCCGAATGCACCACTGTGGCGGCGGCTGAAGCGCTCCGCCGCCCTGCGTGTCCACAGCCGGGGCGTTAGAGACGGGCGCTAGTCCGAGCGCTCGCTCGCGGGGGCGTTCGCGCCCGCGCGGCGCTGAGGCGAAGATCCGGACGGCGGGGGCTCAGCCGGTGCTGTCGTAGCCCCACTGGGTGAGGAGATCACGCTTCAGATACGCACTCAGCGCCTCGACCTCCGGCCGGAAGCGTCGACGCAGCTCCAGCATCAACTCCTCATCCGCCGGCTGCGGGCTCCCGAACACGAGGCGGTCCTGGATCACCTGGTAACTCTTCCGGCGCAACGATCTCGGCGTCATCGCTCTGGCGGCCTTCTTCACCACGCGCGCGGCCGGACCCTGTCCCAGGTCGACCGCCCGGACCATCTCGTCCACCCGAACCGAGCGCAACCGGACGGCGGGGTTCGCTTCCATCACCTCGATCGGCCCCGCGTCCTCGACACCGAGGAAGCGAAGCACCCCGCGCACCGTCCCCTCGTTGTCGCCGCGGAAGTCGTCATAGATGATGACCATCATCTGCTCCGGGGGGAAGAAGGACTCGTAACGGCGCAACTGCTCGACGTATTGAACGTGGCCCGTGTACTGCAGCACCTCGGGCCACTCTTCGCCGTCCGGTTTCTGCCCCGTGCGCGTGGGCTCGAGGGCGATGGCCCTGCGCAGGTCGGTCTCCTTCTCGATGCGGGCGGCCATCAGCTCGTAGTGGAGTGAACGCAGATAGCTCGCCGGCTCGCGGAGAATCGCGATGATGCGCGCATCGGGCCGGGCGCGGGCGATGTTCTCCGCCGCGGTCTTCGACCAGATGTAAACGGGGGTCGCCTCGCCGGCGAGCTGGTCGGGGGTCGCGTCGGCGAACAGCGCGAGGTAATCGTCATAGGTCTCGGCGGGTACGTTCGACCTCCGCGGCCTGTAGCGGGACGGGAGATCGCTTGCGAAGTAGCGAGGCTCCTTCAGATCGGGCATGAAGATCCGCGGGTGCCGCCTCAACATCTCGTACAGCGCAGTCGTGCCGCTCTTGGGGTGACCGACGATGAAGAAGTCCGGGACTCTGCTCACGGAGACCCCCGGCCGACCGCCGTCGAACCCCGCCGCGCGATCACCCTCTGACATGCCATCACTAGTCATTGTCCAATCCAGTCAACCTGCTCCCACGGCCTGATGGCGGCCGAGCTCGCCGCGGGTACAGCCTGGAGCGCCCATAGACACGCGCAGGGAGCCTAGCATGGGCAGGCTGGCTCTCGTGCGCGGAAGCGGGGCTCCGTCAGCCCGCGCGAGGAGATCTGCCGGCCTTAGCCGGAGCGCTGCTGGCCGGCAGCATCCGACTCGGCCGCGGCCAGAAAATCGCCGACGCGATCGTTGAGCAGCAGCGGCAGATATTCCTCGATTCGCGCGTCCTGCCAATCCCACCAGCGGATCGCGCAGAGCCGCCCGACGGTGTCGGCGTCGAAGCGCATCTTGATGAGCGCGGCCGGGTTTCCGCCCACGATCGCATAGGGAGCGACGTCCTTGGTGACCAGTGAACACGCGCCCACGACGGCGCCGTCGCCGATCTTCACTCCGGACAGGATCGCGGCCGAGCGGCCGATCCAGACGTCGTTACCGATCACCACGTCCCCCTTCGGGACAGGGGGATCCGGGATGTCGGCGGCCGCGGGCCAGAAGCGGGTGAATGGGAAGGTCGTGACCCAGTCCGAGCGATGTTCGCCACCGAGGAAGATCATGACGTCAGGCCCGATCGAGCAGAACGCACCGATCTCCAGACCCGCGGGTCTGGCTCCGCCGGCGAGCTTCGGAACGCCGTAGGTGCCGCGCCCGATCTTGTATCCGGGCAGGGCGTCTCGGGTGATGCGCATTCTGGACGTCTGGGCAGCCTGCGCGGGCCTGCCGCCCCCTCGCATCGCGCCCAGCGCCCGCCGCGCGTTCCGTTCCAGACGCTGGATCATCGGCGACGAGGATACATCCAGCGAACCGGGCGAGTTCGCCCGCGCCTGCCCGGTCCCCGCCCCGTCAGGCCGTCGGCCGCCCGCCGCGACCGGGGCCTCCGCGCGCGGCGAGGAGAACGGCCTACGCCGGCTCCGGCGCCGGCTCGGAGCCGGGTTGTCGCGTCGGGATCCCTCCCACGAAGAAGAGCGCGACCGCAGCGATCAGGATCAGGACCGCGAGGCCGGCGCGAAGCCCGTCGAGGCGGGCGTGGGCGTTGGCGTCGAGCGCCGCCTGGGTCACCTCGCTGCTCGCACCAGCTTCCTTGGTTGCGGCTTCGAGCTGCTTGTCGGATATGAACGGTATGCCCGCGGCCAGCTCGGTGTTCGCCTTGTCCTTGACCGACTGAGGGACCTCGCTGTTCATCTCGATGTGCGTGAGAAACGACGCCGTCAGCACGGCGACGAGGATGGAGCCGGCGAGTGCCGTGCCCAGCGAGGCGCCGAGGTTGGTGACCGTGTTCTGTACCCCGCCCACCTCGGAGCTCTTCTCATCGGGCACGGACGAGACCGTCACCGCGCCGAGCTGCGATGCCAGCGCGCCGAGGCCGAGCCCGACCAGCAGCAGCGGGACCGTCACGATCTCCGCCCCGGCGTCGATATCGATCGCGGCCAGCAGCACCAGCATCCCGAGCAGCATCAGGAGGATTCCGACGCGTATGACCTGGCGCGGCGAGACGGCCGGGAACAGCCGCGGCACTCCCAACGCCGCTGCCAGCAGGGTCAGGGACATCGGCATGATCCGGACGCCGGTGTCGATCGCCGACAGCCCGAGCGCAATCGACAGGTAGAGCGGAAGCAGGAAGAAGATCCCCATCATCAGGAGGTACTGGAAGAAGAACATCGTCAGGCCGCCCCGGAGCTGCGCGTTGCGAAGCAGCTCCGGATCGACCAGTGGCTCCCGGTCGCGCTCGACCATGCGCGCCTCCCAGTGCAGAAACGACCAGATCAGCACCAGCCCGGCGACCATCAGCCACGGTACGGGCGACATTCCAAACCACTGCGGCGCTCCGGACTTCGCCGCGACCCAACCCCAGGAGCCCGACTTGAGCACGCCGAACACGAACACGCCGAGGCCCGCCGCGCACAGGACGGCGCCGATCACGTCGATTTCCGGCCGACGGCCGGGCGGAGCGTCCTCGGCACGACGGGCGAGCACGAGGATGACCGCGACGAGCGCGACCTCACCGGCGAAGACCCAGCGCCAGGACGCATAGGTCGTCGCCAGGCCTCCGATCAGCGGGCCGACAGCGATCGCGATCGCCCCGGCCGCGGCCACGAGCCCGTAGGCTGCGGGACGGCGGGCCGCACTGAAGTTGCCGGCGACCAGCGCCACGATCGAGGGCAGGATCAGCGCGGCGCCGACGCCCTCGAGAAAGGACCAGCCGAACAGCAGAACGGGCAGGCTCTGTGACAGTGCGGTGGTGAACGAGCCGCAGCCGTAGATCACGCATCCGATCATGAAGGCGCGCTTGCGGCCGATGATCGCGCCGACCTTCGCCCCGGGGATCATCAGCATCGCCATCACGAGCGTGTAGGCCGTGATCGCCCCCTGGATCCCGGTGACGGTGGTGCCGACGTCCTCTGCGACCGTCGCAATCGAAACGTTCATCACCGAGCTGTCCAGCGCCATCAGGAACTGGCCGGCGGCCAGCGTCATCAGGATCACCTGGGCACCGCTGGCCGCGGTCTTCGTCACGGCTGCCTTACTCACGGCACGGAGCCTCGCAGCTGGCCGCCCGCGGTGCGGTCGGGCGGCACGAGGCAGGGGCGGCGCGCGGCGCCCCATCCGGCTGCGCACGGCGGCACGCAACCTGACGCGCGAGCACGCTCTGGCAGCGTGGTCACGCCGACTCGGAGTCCACGACCGACTCGGCGGCGGGAGCCAGCAGATACGCCACGACCGCCAGTGCCGCCAGTGACCCGGCCTCCCACAGCATCGCGGCGAGGCCGCTGGCCACGACTTCCCCCCGGGCGACGTGCCCGAGTTCTGCCGCCGCGTTGACGGTCGAGTAGATCCGCAGGCCGGCGACGGCGAGGCTCGCGCCGAACAGTCCGCACACGAGAAAGAACGCGAGATCGCCAACCCGGCCCGGCTCGAGTTCGGGGAGCCGTCGGGTGCTGGCGAACACACCCGCGACGAGACAGACGACGAAGATCGCGATGGGAATGCCCACAGCGAGATACTTCTCGGCTGCTCGGACGGTGCGCGTGCCCGCCCTCGACCGCACGGCTTCCGGCGCGCGACCGGGTGGAGAGCGCGCCACGCGACCCACAGCCATAGCACCCGTCCAGCCACGACGCGGCCGAGCGCGCGGCCGAAGTGCTGGACGGCACGGTTGCGCCGGAGGACATAGCGGGGTGGGATTTACACCCAATCCTGCGACCGTCGAAGCGCAAACAGGGGCCATAGGCCACAGGGTCGAGGAGTCGTGCCTACTCGGATAGCCGGTGGCGTCCGAGAAAGGCACGCAAGTCAGAGCTTACGGGACACGCGCCTTCCGATTGGCGGGTCCAGGAAGCATTCGACGCGGCTCTCGTGGACGCAGGGACGCCGCGTGGCGCGGCCACTACCGAAAGCTCACAACCGCCAGCGCCCGGCCGTCGTGCATAGGCGCTTAGTTACGCTTCAGCGCGTGGAGCTGCAGCGGCGCATTGCGGAGGGGGCGGGTGAGTTCTTGCTGTTCGCGCTGACCCCACCGCGCCTGACGACCAAACCGGAGCAGGCCAGTCAGATCGCCGCGAAAACGCTCGAGCGCCTGCGCTCTGTGGGCCTCGACGGCCTCGTGCTCTACGACATTGATGAGGAGAGCGACCGCAATCCCGAGGAACGCCCCTTTCCGTTCCTACCCACGATGGACCCAGCCGACTACCTCGCTCGCTATCTCGTCGGCTTGGAAGTGCCGGCCATCGTGTACCGCGCTGTCAGCAAGTATCCGGAGCAAGCTCTTCGCTCGTGGCTCAGCGAACAAGCCCCGACCCACACGCTGTCGGTGTTCGTAGGTGCGTCCTCTCGTGAGAAGGCGGTAGCAACCTCTCTGTTGCGAGCCTACGAACTCAGGACCGAGGTGCGCCCGGATCTCCTTCTCGGAGGTGTCGCTATCCCGGAGCGGCACACGCGCGGGCGCGGGGAGCACGTCCGTCTGCTGGCGAAGCAGGCGGCAGGTTGCTCGTTCTTTGTCACCCAGATCATCTATGACGTCAATGCCGCGAAGAACTTGGTCTCCGACTATCACTACGAGTGTGCCGCTCGCGACGTCAAGCCAGCACCGATCGTGTTCACGTTCTCGGTCTGCGGCTCGCTGAAGACACTGGAGTTCGTTCAGTGGCTCGGTGTCGATGTGCCGCATTGGATCGAGAACGAGCTGCGCCACGCGGACAGCACCCTCGACGCGTCCTACGATCAAGCCGTCGCCACGGCCGTCGAGCTCATCGCATTCTGCCGGCGCGTGGGAGTTCCATTTGGGCTCAGTGTCGAGAGCGTCTCGATCCGCCAAGTCGAGATCGAGGCCTCCGTCCGCCTCGCCACCCGGCTACAAGCTGAGCTACGTCGCTAATCCCTGCGACCTGATCCTAAGCAGCAGCTGGCGGGCGATCCTCGATCCAGAAGAATGGCTCTGGCGTCCTGGCCAAGGCCGGCTGCCTTTCCCCTCGGCTCCGCGGGGATGGTGATTCCAAGCGGCGCGAGCACTCGCAGCCTCGACCGCCTCCTCCAGGGAGGAGCACGACGCGGACGCCAAGCGCCTAGAGGCCGAGCTAGAGAAGATCAAGCGCTCGCTCCGGGCTCAGACGCTCCGCCTAGAGGAGCACGACGACCCGACGCATCCCGTCGTCGTCGCGGCGAGCGAGCGGATCGAGCAGCGACCACACCTCGCGGCGAGGATCACGCCCGAGCTTCTGCCCGTCCTCTGCCACAACGAAAGCGACCGCCCCGAGGGACGGTCGCAGATCAACGACATAGCGGGGGCGGGATTCGAACCCGCGACCTTCGGGTTATGAGCCCGACGAGCTACCAGACTGCTCCACCCCGCGTCGCTCCTTATGTTCTAGCAAACAAACTGCCCGATCGGAGGGCTCCCCACGACGCCGGCCGCCCGCCGGGTGCCTGGCGGACGGGGCCGCGCGGAGTTGGACCACGCGCTGGGCTGCCGCCCCCTCTAGGATCCTCCGCGTGCGCGTGGCGGTAGTGGACATCGGGACGAACTCCACGCGCTTGCTGATCGCCGAGGCGGACAGCTCGGGCGAGTCGGTGCGGGAGCTCGACAGGCGCTCGCAGGTGACGCGGCTGGGCGCCGGCGTCGACCGCGCCGGCGCGCTCTCGGACGAGGCCGTCCAGCGGGTGTTCGCGGTCCTCGCGGAGTACCGCGACGCGATCGAGGGTGCGGGCTGCGAGGCGAACATGGCGGTCCTCACCTCGGCCGTGCGCGACGCCGCCAACGGCGCGGCCTTCACCGCCCGCGTGCGCGAGCGGTACGGCCTCGACGCGCGGGTACTGAGCGGCGACGAAGAGGCGCGGCTGACCTTCCTCGGCGCGATGTCGGGTCGCCCGGCGCCGACGGAGCCGACGGTCGTGATCGACATCGGCGGCGGGTCCACGGAGTTCGTGATCGGACGCGGACACACACCCGGCTTCAGGGTCTCGCTGCCCGTCGGGGTGGTGCGTATGAGCGAGCGCCACATCCACTCCGATCCGCCCCCGCCCGATCAGCTCCAGGCACTGGCCGCGGACGTCCGGCAGACGCTGCAGGACGGCCTGCCCGCCGATGAGCGGGCCGCGGTTGTACGCGGCATCGCCGTGGCCGGCACCGCGACCTCGGCCGCCTCGATCGACCAGGAGCTCGACCCTTACGACCCTGCGCGCGTCCACGGGTACACGCTCATGCGCGCGACCGTCGAACTCCTGCTCGCCCGGCTTGCGGACATGACCGAAGACGAGCGGCGGCTGGTGGTGGGCCTTGTGCCCACCCGCGCCCCCACGATCGTCGCCGGGATGATCGTGCTCGAGCAGGTGATGAACGCGTTCGACCTCGAGGAGGTCGAGGTCTCCGAGCACGACATCCTCTACGGGGGCGTGCTCGAGCTGGTCGGCGCGAGCTGAAGCGGGTCGGCCGCCTCCGGCCCGATGGAGCGAGCTGACCCGCGTCCCGCTCACCAACGGCGGTCGGACCTCGCCCGCGGGGACGAGACCGCTCGCCCGTGAGACTCAGGCGCTCAGGCCAGGTTCGAACGGCGCGGGTAGACCACGGTCGGGTCGGTCAGCACGTTCACCAGCGCCGGCCTGCCGGACGCGAACGCGCGCTCCAGGGCTGGGCGCATGTCCTCGGGTCGCTCCACCAGCTCACCGTGGCCGCCGAGCGCGGCGACGACCTCGTCATAGCGCGTGCCGGGCCGCAGGTCGGCGGCGACCGAGTACCCGTAGAGGAACTCCATCGGGTGCTTCTCCAGCGCCCAGATCCCGTTGTTGCCCATCACGCCCACCACGTTGACCCCGTGGCGCGCGAGCGTGTCGAACTCCATCCCGGCGAAGCCGAAGGCGCCGTCGCCGAGCAGCAGCACCACCTGGCGGTCCGGCCGGGCGATCTTGGCCGCAAGCGCATACCCCGGCCCGGAGCCGAGGCAGCCGAAGGGGCCCGGGTCGAGCCAGCACCCCGGCTGGTAGCTGTCCACGACCCTGCCGGCGTAGGAGACGAAGTCACCGCCATCACCGATGACGATCGCGTCGCGGTCGAGCATCGCCCCGAGCTCCGCATACAGCCTCATCGGGTGCAGCGGCGCCCTGGAATCCTCCAGCTCGGCCCGCTCGGCCTCGCGCCGCTCGCTCTCCGCCGTGCGCAGCTCCGCGATCCAGGGCTCGCTCGCCAGCGCCTTCGCGCCCGTGGCCCGGCGCAGATCGGCGAGCGTCCCAGCGATCGGGCCGTAACACTCGGCTGTGACCGGGCGCGGGTGGCGGCGATGGGGCTCGGTGGCATCGATCACGATCAGCTCGGTGTCCTCGCCGAAGGAGGCGCCGAAGCCCAGGCGGAAGTCCATCGGCACGCCCACGACCAGGGCCACGTCGGCGCCTTTGAGGGCCTGCGAGCGGGCCCGCGAGAAGAACAGCTCGTGGTCGGCGGCCAGGCACCCGCGCGCGAGCCCGTTGAGGAACACGGGGATGCGCAGGCTCTCCGCGAGTGCGGCGAGCTCGAGCTCGCCGTGTCCCCAGTACAGGTCGGTGCCGGCCATGATCACCGGGCGCTCGGCCGCGCGCAGCACCTCGGCCGCGCGCTCGATCGCGGCGGCGTCGGCCCCCGTCGCGTCGGTGCCCCTGGCAGGACCGTCGGAGACGCCCTCGCCGGCCTCCATGAAGACGTAGTCCATTGGGAAGTCCACAAATGTCGGCCCGCCATGGGGCGCGGTCGCCGCGGCGAAGGCGTCATCCACGAGCCCGGGGATCTCCTCGGTGCTCCCTGGGGTGGCCGCGAGCTTGGTCAGCGGACGCACGAATGGAACGTGGTCGATCTCCTGCAGTGAGCCCTGTCCCCAGCGCAGCGCCGGCGCGCGGCCGCCGAGCACGACCATCGGCGAGTGGTTGGCCTGCGCCGAGGCCATCGCGCTCATGCCGTTGGTCACGCCGGGCCCGGCGGTCAGCGCACAGACGCCGGTCTCGCGCGTGACCTTCGCCCAGCCCTCGGCGGCGAACGCGGCGGTGGACTCGTGGCGGACGTCCACGATGTCGATGCCCTCCTCGCGGCAGCCGTCGTAGATCGAGAAGAGGTGTCCGCCTGACAGCGTGAACAGCTTGCTCACGCCGTGCGCCCGGAGCCGCCGCGCCACCAGCCGCCCGCCGTGGAAGGTCTCGGTCTCCTGCGCGTTCTCGGCGCTCTCGGTGGCCATCGACGCGACTCTACCCGTTTCGCGGGCACGCGAGGTGCCCGCGACGGGCGTTCGCGCCCCCACGACCGGGCCGGCGCGGCGTTCGCTGGAGCGCGAGGTGCCCGGGACGGGATTCGAACCCGCAGGCTCTCGCGAGCGGCAGATTTTAAGTCCGCTGACTTTGCCAGTTTGTCTACCCGGGCATCGCGATCGTAGCGGCAGTCCCAGGCGCGTAACCGGGCCGCCGCAACGGCTCCGCGCGGGCCCTCGGTCTTTAGGTTTCTCGAACTCGGGCTTTAGGTTGCGCAACTATCGCGTTGCTACCGTGTCTACACCTGAGGAACAAGCCATTTGGAGGGTCCGGTGGAGGTTTCCGCACTAACACATTCTGGCAGCCTGTCGGGCCTTCGCGGGCCGACACCGCTGATGCGCCTGCAGTCCGACGAGCGCCTGATCGCGCTGACGCGGCGAGGCCAGCACGCTGCCTTCGAGACCCTCTGCGCGCGCTACAACACGCGCCTGCTCGCCTTCTGTCGCCACATGCTCGCCTCGCGCGAGGACGCCGAGGATGTCCTTCAGGAGGTCTTCACGGCGGCCTTCAACGCCGTGCTCGCCGACGACCGCGAGATCAACGTGCGGCCGTGGCTCTACCGCATCGCCCGCAACCGCTCGCTCAACCACCTGCGCCGCACAACCGCCACAGGCGTGGATTCGATGGACGTGCACTTCGCCGAGCACGGCCTTTCCACGAGCGACAAGGTGCTGCGCAGGGAGAGCTTCCGCGAGCTGATCGCCGATGTGCACGACCTTCCCGAGACGCAGCGCACCGCACTGCTGCTGCGCGAGATCGACTCGCTCTCCTACGAGCAGATCGCGCAGGCGATGGAGACGACGGTGCCGTCGGTGAAGTCGCTGCTCGTCAGGGCTCGCATCTCCCTCGCGGAGGCCACCGAGGCGCGCAAGCTGAGCTGCGACGACGTGCGCCTCGAGCTGGGCGAAGTCGCCGAGGGCCTGACCAAGCTGAGCACGCCCGCCCGGCGCCACGTGCGCGGCTGCGAACGGTGCGCGTTCTTCAAGAAGCAGCTGAAGGCGAACAACCACGCGCTCGCCATGATCATGCCCGTCGGCCCGCTGCTGCTCGCCAAAAAGCTTCTTCTCTCCAAGCTCGGATCGGGCGCCTCGGCCGGGGGCGCGCACGTCGCCGGCGGGGCCACCGCCGGTGCCGCCGCCGCCGGTGCGACCGCCGGCGCCACGGGTGGCGCGGGGGTCGCGGGCGGGATCATGACCGCCGGCGTCGGCGCGCTCGCCACGAAGGCCGTCGCCGGCTTGGCCGCCGCGGCGATCGTGACCGCCGGAGCTGTCGCGGCGGACCATGCAGTCGCGCCTCACCGTCGCGCCTCGCACCCGGCCGCCGTCGCGCAGACCGCGTCCTACGCCCATGCACCTGTCGTCGTGCGCGAGCGGGCCCAGCCGCTGAGCATGGGAGGCTCGGTGCGGGCCCGGCTCGCCGCGAATCACCCGCTCAGCCACCGGCGCCCGACCACGGCGAGGGCGGCCGCCGCCAAGCAGACGCTCGCCGCGGGGGCCACACCGGCCGTCACGGCGACCCCCGTGGCAGTCCCCGCGCCGGCCCCGGCACAGCCCGCCGCGCCTGCTCCATCGAGCACGACGCAGGTGACCGAGGTCACCACGCAGACGACCCAGCTCCCGCCGGAAGCCACCAGCCCGCCGGCGCCGGCCCCGGCGGCCACGGCGCCCGCGACGGCGACTCCGCCCGCGGCCACCACCCCGGCTACCGAACTGCCCACCGCCGAACCGGTACCGGTCCCCGAAGCGGCCGCCGCCAGCAGCGAGGACGGCAGCACGCCCCCGGTCTCGGGCGGAACGGAAGCCCCCCCCGAGACCACTCCCTAGCCCGGCCCCGGCCGGCAGGAGACAGGGCCACGGCTGGGGCCGCCCGGCGACGCCCGAAGCGGGCCGTGGCCAGAGACCCGTTCCGCTCAGCCGAAGCTGAAGCTCTTCAGCGGCTTCTCGAGCGGGCCGGCGGTGGCGACTTCGATCGGTCCGTCGACCTGCTTGCTCGCGCCGGCGGCGGTCAGCATCACGATGTCGACGCCGTCGCGCACGCCCGCGTGTTCGGGCAGCAGCAGGACGTCGCGCCCGTACAGCTCGCGCCCGTCGAGGATCTCCGTATAGAGCACGTCGTAGCCCAGCATCGTGCCGATCCGCGTCTTGCCCTCGCCGCGCAGCACGAAGCCGGGGTCGCGGGCACGCAGGCGATCGATGTAGCCGGCCGCATAGAGGGGCAGCTCGCCCGACAGGTCCCCGCCGTAGGCGGGCAGCTTCAGCGGGTCCACGGCGAACGAGTATTCGAGCCCTCTGGCACCGCTGCGCTTCTGCACCTTGACATAGCCCCCCGGATCGGGAGCCACACGGTAGAGGTCCCTGTACCTGAAGCTGAAGGGGACACTCCCGCCATGGGAGTAGCTCGCGTCGAGCAGGGTTAGCGCGATCGCCACCACGCCGAGGAGGGCCACCGCACCGGCCGCGATCGCGGCGATCCGCGCGGTTCGGGACAGCGCGTGCCAGCGGGGGGCGAGCAGGCGGCCGAGCGTCGGCCCGTACTCGGGCTTCATCGGCACGGCGACCATCGGCGTCAGGAGGTCATTCGCCGATCGAGAAGAGCGCGTCGAGGTCGTGGCGCGAGTAGGCCGCGAAGGCGACCATCGTCTGGGTCCGTGCCACGCCCGGCAGCCCGCCGATCTGACCGGTGACGACGTCGGCGAGCTGCTCGTGGTCGGGCACCCGCACGATCGCCACGAAATCCCATGCCCCGGTCACCGAGTAGGCCTCGGCGACTCCGTCGATGTCGGCCAGGGCGCCACCGAGCGAGGAGAGCGCGTCGCGCTCGGCCTCGATCAGCACCACCGCGTTGGTCAGGCTCATGGTCGCACCATCATAGGCTCGCTCAGGCGCCGGCCTCGGACATGCCGCTGAGACCGAGCCCGACGAGGAGGCCGATCGCGCCACCGACCACGCCCGCCAGCCAGCTGGACTCGTACATGGCGAACGGCAGTGCCAGCAGCAGGATCGCGATCACCGCGGCGCCGAGAAGGTCGCCTTCGTAGTCCGCGCCGGCGCGCCTGGCCCTCAGGTCGGGGGCCGCCCAGGCCGCCAGCAGCGCGAGCGCCCCGGCGTTGGCGCCGCTGACCACCGGGAACACGTACACCGCACAGGCCACCAGCGCACCGGCGACACCGGCGCCGAGGAACAACGCGACCACCAGCAGCGGTCCATGCCGGCGCTCCAGCAGCCATCCGAAGATGCCGATCGTCATCAGGGTGGCGAACGCGTATACGCCGCTGATGAACACGAACTGGCTGCTCAGGAGCCGCCACCAGTCCCCGTTCAGGGGACCCACGATCGCCAGTTCGGCACGCAGGCTCGGACGCGCGTGTGCGGCGACCCACAGCCCCGCGGCGGCCGCCACCAGCACGATGGTCGCGTACGGCCGCGTTCCCTCCCAGCGCCCTGATCCGTATCCCACGCTGGAGGGGCGCGGCGCGGATGAGCGCGAGCGCGATCCGCGCCCGAGAACCGCTCCGAGCCGTGAGCGCGCCCCCTGCGGGCGGAGCGGCTCGTTCGCGCGCGGAAGCTTCGGAGCCCTCCGGCGCAGCCGGGTGCCGCAGTAGGGGCACTCGGTGATATACGGGCTCACCTCGGATCCGCACTGCTTGCACACAACGAAGAGGTCGGCGCCCGAGGTCATCGTCGGTCCATTCTAAGGACCTCCCGACCGCGGCCCGCGCGCCTCTGGAATACTCACCCCCATGAACCTCGGATACGACCAAACGCTCTACATACTCGCTTTCGACCATCGCGGCTCGTTCCAGAAGAAGTTCTTCGGGATCGAGGGCGAGCCCGACGCGGAGCAGACCGCGATCATCGCGGACGCAAAGCACCTCATCTTCGAGGGGATGCTCCAGGCCGTCGCGGCGGGGGCCGATCCGTCCGTGACCGGGGTGCTCGTCGACGAGCAGTTCGGCTCGAGCATTCCCGCAGAGGCCCGCGAGCGGGGGTTGAAGCTTGCGATGCCGGCGGAGCGCTCGGGCCAGAGTATGTTCGACTTCCAGTACGGCGAGGACTACGGCGAGCACATCGAGCGCTTCGATCCCGACTTCACCAAGGTGCTCGTCCGCTACAACCCGGAGGGCGACGCCGAGGCGAACCGCGAGCAGCTCGGCAAGCTCAAGCGGCTCAGCGACTGGCTGAAGGCGCATGAGCGCAAGTTCCTCTTCGAGCTGCTCGTGCCGGCCGAGCCGGCACAGCTCGAGGCGGCCGGGGGCGACACAGACCGCTATGACGCCGAGCAGCGCCCCGAGCTGATGCGGCGCTCGATCGCTGCGATCCAGGACGCCGGTATCGAGGTCGACGTCTGGAAGATCGAGGGCGTCGACGAGCGCTCCGACTGCGAGATGCTCGTCGCCCAGGCCCGCGCCGACGGGCGCGACGGGGTGGTCTGCGTGGTGCTGGGGCGCGGCGCCGACGACGCCAAGGTGGACCACTGGCTGACCGAAGCGGCCCCGGTCGACGGGTTCGTCGGCTTCGCGATCGGCCGCTCGATCTGGTGGGACCCGCTCAAAGCCTACGTCGACGGCAAGATCGAGCGTTCAGCCGGCGCGCGGAAGATCGCCGAGAACTACCTCCGCTTCGTGAGCGTCTACGAGCGCGCCAAGACGCCCGTCGGATCCTAGGCGCGGGGTCGCCTCACCGCGATGAAAATGCGCCAGAGCATCTCCGACTGGGAGCAGGCCTTCGTCAAGGAGATAACGCTCGATCGACGCCGGCGCGACTCGCTGCGCCGCACCGCCGAGCAGCGGACGCTCAAGCGCGAAGTCGAGCGTCGTCACAAGCGTGGCTCGGTTCGCTTCGTGCTCCTCGTGCTCACGCTCATCCTCACCGCGGTGATCGTCACCGTGGTCATGTTCCGCACTCTCTACCTGCTGCTCGGCTAGGGACCTCAGCGCGGAGACCGCGAGCCCCGGGCCTCGCGGGCGCCGGGCCTCGCATCCCGAGGCCTGCGGGAGCCGGCCCTGTGGGCCTCAGCGGGGGCATCACCGGGTCGAGCGTCGCTGGAGCGTCGAGGGGAACTGGAGAGCCGGGGCGGCGCGGGGCCCGGGGCGAAGCCGGGTGCAAGCTTGGTCTAGGTGCCGTCGCCGAGCTCGCTGAGGGACTCGTCGACCGAGGAGGCTCCCTCGGCGGGCGTGGCGCCGCCGCGGCGGTGGCCGTCCTGCTCGGGTGTGACCGCGCCGGCTTCTCGATGAATCTCGAGGTAGATCTCCTTGCGGAAAACGGGGACCTTCTGCGGGGCCTGGATACCGATGCGCACCTTCTCACCCATGACCGACAGGACCGAGACCTCGATTTCGTCCCCGATCATGATGCTCTGGTTGGACTTGCGCGTCAGAACCAGCATTGGGTGCACCTTCCTCTTTGCCGACCGGCGACCGACGCGATCCCCAGCCGCCGGTTCGCCAAGCATAGACATCGCGCCGGGGGAAAGCGATACCTGTCTATCCGGTATGGCGAACTTGCCCGCTCGATGCGGTCAACTTGTCCATCGCCCAGCTCCCGCGGGCCTGGGCGCGAGGCGCCCCCGGGGCGTCCGGGCGCGTGGCGTCCGGCACGCCTCGGGCGCGCTTGCGCTAGTCTCCCGGACCGTCGATGCCCCGTAAATCTCTGCGCCCGCACCTCAACCAAATCCGCGCCTGGGTGCGGCAGGGCCGCACCGACGCCTGGATCGCACACCAGCTCGAGGTCTCTGTGCGCGAGATCGAGCAGTTCAAGCGCCAGAACGAGCTGGTGAGTGACGAGGAGGCGGTCGAGGGAGCGGGTTCGAGCGACTACCCGGAGGAGATCGACCTGCGCGCGGAGGACGACGCGCTGATCGCGGCCGAGCTCGAGGCGGCTGAAGCCGAGGCCGAGCGCGTGAGGGCCGAGGCGGCCGAGAACGGCATCGACGAGGACGATGAGGGGGACGAGGACGACGAGGTGCCCCGCACGCGCCGCCGCAGCCGCCGTGGCGGCCGCGGCCGCCGCAGCGGTGCCCGCAACACGGCTCCGCTCGAGGGCACCTTCGATCACGGCGAGGAGGGCTACGGCCTGTGGCTCGACCCCGCGATCCAGGAGAACCCGATCTACGCCGAGCACTGGGCGGGGCACCGCCCGGTGGAGGTCGCCGTCGAGGAGGACCGGATCGTGATCCGCCGCGTCGGCGACGACGACTGACGGTTTGGATTCCCGGGCCGGCGCGGCGCGGTCGGCCTCGCCCTAGGCGCTGATCTCCCTGCGTCCGCCGGCGTAGTCGGCGGCCTCGCGCAGGTAGCGGGCGAACGCGGCGTCGACGACCAGTCCGGCCTCCCACGCCCAGGGATCCTCGGGCGCGAGCTTCATCGCCACCTGAAGGCACCACGCGGTGCCGCGCTCGTAGAGATCGACGAGCTCCTCGGCCGCAAAGCGCCCGCCCAGGCGCCTGCGCAGCTCGGACACGAGCGCACCGGTGACGCGCTCGAGCGTGGCCTGGCGCTCCGGTGCCGCCGCGAGGAGACGCCGCTCCCCCTGCTGCCACTGGTAGATCGCGGTCTCATAGGACACGCGCCGAGGCTAGCAGCGCGTGTGCGCGGCGCACGCGAGACGGGCGCGCGTCAGTTGTCGGGGAGCCCGCTGACTACGTAGGGTTGCTCGCCCCGGTGCATCATGCCGAGCTGGCGCGCGTCGGATTCCAGCGCCGCCTGCCCGCTGAGCCCTTCGTGCTGATGCTCGAGCAGCCTGTGTTCCGCTTCGAGCGTGCGCACCACAGCGCTGTCGTGCCGCGATTGGCGCCAGGTGGAGAGCATGTGAGCGCCTGCGCTGACGTACAGGTAGACGAGCGCCACCAGCACGCCCAGCAGCGCGATGCGCCCGAGACGGTCCCAGCGCACCCGCGCCGCACCGGCGCCACCGGCCCACGGGTTCGCCCGGCGCGGGCGCCCCGTGCCCGCGCGCGTGCCGGCGGCGCGGCGTGCGGGATATCTGGAGGCGGCGGCGGACATCGACCCTCCCGCCTTTCGCCCCCGTGGGCAAACCTCCTTCCCGTGCCCGACGCGGCTCTCAGCGGGCGGCGAACGCGGCGCGCCCGGGGAAGCGGGCGTCGGCGCCCAGCTGCTCCTCGATCCGCAGCAGCTGGTTGTACTTGGCCACACGGTCCGATCGTGACGGGGCGCCGGTCTTGATCTGCCCGCAGCCGGTCGCGACCGCGAGGTCGGCGATCGTCACGTCCTCGGTCTCGCCCGAGCGGTGGCTGATCACGGAGGTGTAGCCGGCCCCGCGGGCCATCTCGATCGCCTGCAGCGTCTCCGTCAACGTGCCGATCTGATTGACCTTGATCAGGATCGAGTTCGCCACGCCGTCCTCTATCCCGCGCTGCAGCCGCGTGGTGTTGGTCACGAACAGATCGTCCCCCACCAGCTGCAGTCGCGACCCGAGCCGGTCGGTGAGCGTCTTCCAGCCGTCCCAGTCCTCCTCCTGCATCCCGTCCTCGATCGACACGATCGGGTAGCGGGCGGCGAGGTCGGCCCAGTAGTCGGTGAGCTCGGATGCGCTGAGGGAGCGTCCCTCGTGCTCGAGCACGTAGGCGCCGTCGTGGTAGAACTCGCTGGTGGCGGGGTCGAGGGCGATCATCACGTCCTCGCCCGCCGCGTAGCCGGCCGTCTCGATGCCGGCGACCAGCATCTTCAGCGCGTCCTCGTTGGAGCCGAGGTCGGGTGCGAAGCCGCCCTCGTCACCCATGGCGGTGGCGAGGCCGCGCTCGTGCAGCGTCTGTTTCAGTGCGTGGAACACCTCGGCGCCCATCCGCAGGCACTCCGAGAAGGACTGTGCCCCGCAGGGAACGATCATGAACTCCTGGAAATCGACTTTGTTGTCGGCATGCGCGCCGCCGTTGAGAACGTTCATCATCGGCACCGGGAGAAGCCCGGCCCCATCGCCGCCGAGATAGCGCCACAGCGCCATCCCCTGCTCGGCCGCCTGCGCGTGTGCGCATGCAAGCGACACTCCGAGGATCGCGTTGGCACCGAGCCGCGACTTGGTCTCGGTGCCGTCGAGCTCGATCATCGCGCGATCCACGCCCGCCTGGTCGGCGGCGTCGATGCCCCGCAGCGCCGTGCCGATCTCGCCCTCGACGTTGGCCACGGCGCGCGTGACCCCCTTGCCCTGCCAGCGCTCGCCGCCATCGCGCAGCTCGGTCGCCTCGAACTCGCCGGTGGAGGCGCCCGAGGGCACCGCCGCGCGTCCCAGCGACCCCGAGCGCAGTTCGACCTCGACCTCGACCGTCGGATTCCCCCGGCTGTCGAGGATCTGACGTGCGTGGATTCGCTCGATCTGGCTCATTCGATCACGCCTCCCGATCAGCGGCACCGATGATCGGGCGCCGCGCCTCCGGCCCGGCAAGACAACGCGTCCGCGGCACGCGCTCGCGCGGGCCCGCTATCCGGCTGTGGTGGTGCCGGTCGTGGTGCCGGTCTTCGGTGCTTTGTACTGCTTGCAGTCGGCCACGACGTACCCGCTCTGGCAGTCGGTCTGCGCGAGCCACTTCTTTTTGAATTCTTTGACGAACTTCGTCAGCGCCGCCTGCTGCCGGGATGCCGTCAGCTGCGCTTTGATCGACGCCTTCGACTGCGCGAGGGTCTGCTGTGTGGAGGGGGTCGCGCTCTTCAGCACGAACACGTAGTAGCCGAACGGCGTCTTCACCGGTCCGGTCAGTACGCCCTTCGTCGCCGAGAAGATGTCTTCGTCGAGCGGTTTCTCCTCCTGGCCTTTGACGACTTCGCTGAGCAGACCGCCGTTGGCCTTGCTCGTCGGGTCTACCGAGTCCTTCTTCGCCACGCTGGCGAAGCTCTCGCCCGATTCGACTTCCTTCTTGGCGGCCTTGGCCGCGGCTTCCGTCTTAGTCAGAATGATGTCGACGTTGCGCTTTTCGGGCGAGCCGTAATGCGACTTGTTTTCGTTGTAGTACTTTTCGATGTCGGCGGTGGTCACCGCGCCCTTCTCTTTGACGATCTTCTGCTGAATCTTCGTCGAAAGCATGTTCAGCTTCACGCGAAGCAGGAGGTCCGACACCGTCTGCCCGGAGGTCGCGAGGAATTTTTCGAATTCCGCGACCTTGGGGAACTGCTCGGTCTTGATTTTTTCGAACTGCTTCTTCACTTCCTCATCGGACACTTTCACGCCGAGCGAGTTGGCTTCTCCGACTACCCACTGCGATGACACAAGGAAGGCGAGAACCTCCTGCAGAAGCGTTTTGTACTGCGTGGCGCACTCGGACTTGAGCGCGGCGTTGGTGGGCGGCGTCTTGCCTTTGAGTTCCTTGACGGCCACTTCATGGAGGTGGGCGATACACGCCGTGTAGTCGGGCGGTTCGGGCGTTACCGGCTTTTCACCGGTCTGCGCGCCGGTGCCGGAGACGGCTGCGACAGCCAGCCAGTGCTTGAAGGCGGCGGTCGTGATCGGCGTTTCGCCGACCTTCGCAACCGCATCGCCGGGCACGCTCGAGCCGCCGCAGGCGGCGAGTCCCAAGAGGGCAAAGAAAACGGCGCCGAGCGCCGGGATGAAGCGAAGGGGCTTGAACACGATTGCGCACTCTAGCGCATACCGCTTAAGGACATCCTAAGTGCAAATCGAGGCGCATGACCTGCGAGAGGGACCCTGCGGCGGGCCCGGCCGCTGGCGTGATCGGCCGGCCGCACGCGGATCGATCCCGGGGCCCAGTCGGCACCCTTCGGCGGAGGTGTCGGACCGGGCGCGGGGCGGTCGCTCCGGTGCGCCGGCGGGTGGGCCGGGCCGGCTGCCCGCGCGACGGGGGTGACCCCCGGTGGCGCCAGGGAGGGTCGTGGAGGTCGAGGCCGTGCTCCCGCTATGGAGCGGGCGTCGTGGAGGTCGAGGCCGTGCTCGTCGGCTTGTACTCGACGCACTGTTCGACCACGTATCCCGGCCGGCATTCGGTCAGCGCCTGCCACCGCTTCTTGAATTCGGCCTCGTACTTCTGCAGCAGCTCGCGCTCCTTGAGGGAGCTCAGGGATGCTTTGATCGAGGCGCGGGCCTGTGCCAGGCTCTTGGCGGGGTTGTGGTTGATTTTCACGACTTCGTAGATGTAGTACCCGATAAGAGTCTTCAGGGGGCCCTTCAGGACCCCCTCGGGCGCGGCGTTGATCGCTTCTTCGAGCGGCAGGACGAACTGTTCTTTTTCCATCGGAGCGACCAGTCCGCCGTTCGCCGCTGTCGCGGCTTCGGTGGACTTCGCCTTGGCGACGCTCGCAAAGCTCTTTCCCGACTGGATTTCCTGCTTGGCTGACTTGGCCTCGTCTTCGGTTTTCGTCTGCAGGACCCGCGCGTCGCGGGATTCGTAGGGGGCGAATTCGGACTTGTGCGTGTCGTAGGTGTGTTCGATTTCCGAGTCGCTCACGGAGCCCACGCTGCTGATGAGTTTCTTGGTGATGCGTTCGTCGAGCATGCTGAGCTTCAGCTGAAAGAGAACATCCGACACGGTCTGGCCGGTTTCGGCGAGATACTTTTCGAAGCCGCCCGTGTTGTGGAACTTTTCGCGTTTGACCTTTTCGAGCTGCTGGCGGACTTCCGCGTCGGAGACGTCTATGCCTTCCCGCTGGGCTTCGGCGATCACCCACTGCGAGGCAAGGAGGTAGCTGACGGCGCGTTTCTGGAGGGTTGAGAACTGATATTCACAGGCCCGCTTCAGGTTCGCGGCGCTCGCATGATGGCCTTTGCCGGCAATGGCGTTCACTTCTTCGAGGTGTTTCACGCACGCCGTGTAGAGCGGTGGATCGGGGGCCACCGCTCCTCTTCGGAAGGGCCCGGTCGAGTTGGTTATCGCCGCGACGGCCAGCCAATGAAGCACCGCCGCGTTCGTGATCGGGGTACCGTTGACCGCCGCGACACCGTCGGCGGGAATGCCGTGGTGCGTGCTGCTGCTGCCGCAGGCCGCCAGTCCGGCGAGCGCCAGCACGGCGGCGCCGAGCGTTGCCACTGTTCTCAATCTCCTCAACACGACGCGGGGACTCTAGCGGATAGCCGCCGCGGCGTGCGCAGGCGGATCAGGCCGCCTCGCGCACGATCGCGAGCAGCGTGTCGGCGGCTCGGACAACACTGGGAAAGCGCCGCGCTCCGTCCTCGGGAACCCGCATCGAGACCTGCGAGCGCCCGGACTCGTAGAGGGCCTCCGGCAGCTCCTCGCGCAGACGCTTGGCCCGGCGGGAGTCCAGCTCGATCGGCACCACTGCCAAGCGGTCACCGTGAAAGCTCACGGTCCGCGCGCCGGCCTCGCCGAACTTGATCCGCGCGCGCTGCAGCGCGAGCAGGTTCTCCAGCGGCTCGGGCACCGGGCCGAAGCGATCGACCAGTTCCTCGCGCAGGCGCTCCACGTCGGCGACCTCGAGGGCACCCGCGATACGCCTGTGGACCTCGATCTTGGCCTGCTCGTAGGGGACGTAGTCGGCGGGCACGTACGCGTCGACGTTCACGTCCAGGCGCACCGGCTCGGGCAGGATCTCGCCGTCCTGCTCCTCGCCGGCGGCGCTGACGGCCTCGTCGAGCATCTGCATGTACAGCTCGAACCCCAGGGCCGCCACGTGGCCGGACTGCTCGTCGCCGAGGAGGTTGCCGGCACCGCGGATCTCGAGGTCGCGCATCGCGATCTTGAAGCCCGCGCCGAGCTCGGTGTAGTCGGACAGGGCCGACAGCCGCTGCGCGGCCTCCGGCGTGATCGCGGCGGCCGAGTCGTAGAGCAGGTAGGCGTAGGCGCGCTCGCGGCTGCGGCCCACACGCCCGCGGATCTGGTAGAGCTGGGCCAGGCCGAAGGTGTCGGCGTGCTCGACGATCAGGGTGTTTGCCTGCGGGATGTCGATCCCCGACTCGATGATCGAAGTGCACACGAGCACATCGGCGCCGCCGCGCAGGTAGTCCATCATCACCGCCTCGAGTTCGCCCTCGCCCATCTGTCCGTGGGCGACGGCGAAGCGCACGCCCGGGCAGAGCGCGCGCAGGCGCTCGGCGGTCTCCTCGATCGAGTCCACCCGGTTGTGCAGGAAGAACGCCTGGCCGCTGCGCTCGCTCTCGCGCATGATCGCGCGCTTGACGAGCTCCTCCTCGTACTCGCCCACGTACGTGCGCACCGGCCGCCTGCCCTCGGGCGGCGTCTCGATCACCGAGATGTCCCGCAGGCCGGCGAGCGACATCTGCAACGTCCGCGGGATCGGCGTCGCCGACATCGCGAGCACGTCGACCTTGAGCTTGAGCTGGCGCAGCAGCTCCTTCTGCTTGACGCCAAAGCGCTGCTCCTCGTCAACGATCAGCAGTCCGAGGTCCTTGGCGCGAACGTCGCGCGAGAGCACCCGGTGCGTGCCGATGAGAATGTCCACGCGGCCTTCCGCGAACCCCTTCACCGCGGTCTTCTGCTCGGCCGCGGTGCGGAAGCGGGAGACGTGCTCGAGCGTGAACGGGTAGTCGGCCAGCCGCTCCGCGAAGGTGCCGTAGTGCTGCTGGGCGAGGATCGTGGTGGGGACCAGCATCAGGACCTGCTTGCCGTCCTCCGCGGCCTTGAAGGCGGCGCGCAGAGCCACCTCGGTCTTGCCGTAGCCGACGTCGCCGCAGATCAGCCTGTCCATCGGCCTCGGGGCTTCCATGTCGGCCTTGACGAGCTCGATCGCCTCGTGCTGGTCCGCGGTCTCGGTGAAGGGGAAGCGCTCCTCGAACTCGCGCTGCCAGTCGGAGTCCGGACCGAACGTGTGCCCGCTGCGCCGCCGCCGCTCGGCATAGAGGCTCAGCAGCTCTCCGGCGAGCTCCTGCGCGGCGCGCCGGGCGCGAGCCTTCATCGTCTCCCAGCGTGTGCCGCCGAGCCTGCTCAGGGGCGGGTTCTCGCCACCGGCGCCCACGTAGCGGGAGATCTTGGCGAGCTGGTCGGTGGGCACGAACACGCGATCGTCGCCCTGGTATTCGAGGTAGAGGTAGTCTCGCGTGACGCCGGCCACGGTCCGCGTCTCGAAGCCCGCGAAGCGCGCCACGCCATGGTCCTCGTGCACGACGATGTCGCCGGTGCGCAGCTCGGTGAAGGAGCGCAGTGCCCCCCGGCGCCGTCCCGGCCCGCCGGCGCCGCCATCGCCGGCTCCCTCGCGGGCGGCCCCGCGCCGCCGGCGCAGCAGGCGGTGCTCGGGAAACACGGCGAGCTTGAGCTGCGGGGCAATGAACCCCTCCCGCAGTGAGGCTGCGGCGAAGCGCAGTGACGGTTCGAGCGCCTTGGCGTGCATCCGCTCGGCTTCCTCGCCGAGCCATGCTGCTTTCAGCCGTCCGAGGTTGTAGGCGGCGCGCTCGCCTTCGCCGCGCCGTGGGAACGCGACGATCGTCCTGTAGCCCGAGCGCACGAGCTTCTCCAGCTCCGGCTCGGCTTCACCGAGCGTGCGCGCGGCGGTATCGGCGGCCTGCGCGCGCAGCTCGATCTCCTGTCCGGAGCTGTGCGATGACAGCCACACCCGCGTCTGCGCGCCCAGCGTCGCCTGGATGGTGTCCGGGCTGACGTACAGGTGGTGGGCGTCCTCACCGCCGAAGGCTGCGCACACGTCACTCCAGTGATCGCCGAGCACCGGGGTCAGATCCTCCTCGGCCGCCACCACGATCTCCGCCCCCTCCCCCACGAGGTCGAGAAGCGCGCCGAAGCGCTCGACGGGGAGCAGCTCGGCGATGTCGGGGCGCTCGGCCTCGGCGTCCCCGCCCCCGCTGAAGGCGCCGCTGGCCGCTGCGATCTCGGCAAGCTCCCGGTGCTCGGCGGCGAGCTCGGCGGCCGGTGCGATCTCCACCTCCTCCGCCTCGCCGAGCGAGCGCTGAGTGAACGTGGAGAACCACCGCAGCGACTCGATCTCGACATCGAACATGTCCACGCGCACCGCGCGCTCCTCGGTCGCGGGGAACACGTCTAGCAGGCCACCCCGAAGCGCGAACTGCCCGCGCTCCTCGACCTGGTCGACGCGCTCATAGCCGGCGGCGACCAGCTCGAGCGCGCACTCGTCGAGATCGAGCAGCTCCCCGACCCGCAGCACGAAGGAGCGGGGCCGCAGCTGCGGATCGGGGACCTTCTCCGACAGCGCCACGGCGCTCACCACCACGACCGGGCCGCCCTCGCGGTCGGCCTCACCGCGCGGGCCCTCCGCGCCGAGCAGCGAGTCGAGTGCCGCGACGCGCAGGCCCACCAGGTGAGGGGGCGGGACGAGGTGCGACTCGTAGGCGACCCCCCGCGAGGGGTAGTAGCGCACACGGCGTGGCGAGAGCCACGCCCGCAGGTCTCCGGCGAGGTCGCGCGCGGCGCGGTCGTCGCCCACGACCACCAGCGTCGGGCGCTCTCGCGCCCGCTCGTCGAGCTCCACCAGCCCAGCGATCAGATACGGCCGCAGCGAGCTCGAGACGAACGCGTGGCCACCATCGCGCGCCAGCCGCAGCGTGGGCTCGTCCTCGGCGAGGAGCCCCAGGAGAGCTCGTAGCGCACCGGCGTTGTCGGCCATCTAATCCGCAACCCCCTCTGCCGACTCGGACCCCGCGCCCGCACCCGACGGAGCCGCCTGTCCGAGCACGACGCTCGCCACCTGCCCGCAGGCGCTGTCGACGAGCTCACCCACCTGCGCCTCGCTCTCGCGGAAGCGGCCCAGCACCCAGGCGGAGACGATCTCCGGATCGGTCGAGTCCGGCCGCCCCACGCCCGCGCGCACGCGCACGAAGTCACCGCCGCCCAGCTCGCGCTTGAGCGACTTCAGCCCGTTGTGGCCGGCCAGGCCGCCTCCGGTCCGGGTGCGCACCTCGCCGAACGGGAGGTCGATCTCGTCGTGGACCACGACCACGCGGTCCAGCGGCAGCTTGAAGGCGCCGCGCGCGGGGCCGACCGAGCGCCCGGCTTCATTCATGTGGGTCTGCGGAAGCAGCAGCGCCACGCGCGGCCCCCGGACCGGGAGGTCCGCCGCGTCGACGCGGCCTTCGGCGATCCGCGCGCGAAAGCGGTCCCTCCCCCAGCGCAGCGACCAGCGCGAGGCGAGCTCCTCGACCACCAGAAAGCCGAGATTGTGACGCGTTGCCGCGTACTCGCGGCCCGGATTGCCCAGGCCGACGATCAGCCAGTCGACCGCTCCCCCACCGCCGAAGGGGCGTCGCAGAGGCCGCTACTCCTCGCCGGAGGAGTCCTCGGAGCCGTCCGCGGCCTGCTCCTGCGCGGAGGCCTCGCCGATGAGCTCGGTCTCGGCTTCGATTTCCTCGGCCTGTTGCGCCTGCAGACGGGGCGGGGACAGCGTCGCCACGACCGTCTCCTCGAGATCGTCGAGGAACGTCACGCCGTCCGGTGCCTGCACCGCGGCGAGCGCGATCGTATCGCCGATCTCCATCTCGCCGACGGCGTGGAGGATCGACTCGGGGATCGCGGTGGGCAGCGCCTGCACGTTCACCTCGCGGGTGATCTGCTCCAGCACGCCGCCTTCCTTGACGCCGGGGGCGTCCTCGACGCCCGTCAACTCGATCGGCACGGTGGCGTTGATCTCCTCGTCCAGCTTCACCCGCAGCAGGTCGACGTGCGTCGTCTCGCCATGCAGCGGATGGCGCTGGGCCTCCTTGAGCACCACCGGCGTGGCTTTGCCACCGTCGACCGAGAGGTCGAGCACGGCACCGGAGCCGGCGAGCGCGAGACGCAGCTCCCGCGCGTCGGCGTCGAAGCCCACGGCGTCGCCCCCGCCGCCGTAGAGCACGCCCGGGACGCGGCCGCTGCGGCGCAGGCGGCGTGCCTCGCGCGAGCCGCCCGAGGAGCGACTGGTGACGGTGAGCTTTGTGGTCGTGTCGGCCATTGGACGACCTGGCACTCTAGCAATCGCCTTCGTTCGGTATGGGGGCGCTGAGCGAGAGGAGGGTCACCCTGATGCCGGTCAGGGGGGTGCCGCTGCGGCGAACGCCCACGCACTGCACCACCGGCAGATCGCCGATCACCGTCCACGCCAGCCGCGTCTGCCCGCTGGCCCCGTCGAGCGCATAGGCGGTGGCAGAGCTCAGGTCGAGGATCTTCACCGCCCCGGCCCGCCGCAGACGGGGGTTGGCCGCGTTGGCCCTGGCCGTGGCGACGCAGGAGGGGCTCGCGCTGCACCCCTGCAGGAGGGCGATCATGCCCGTCGAGTCGCCACGGGCCTCCGCTTCGATCAGCGCGAGGTCATCGTCGCGTTCGAGATTCTCCGTCGAGAGGAACCGCGCGAGCAGGCCGCTGATGAGGAGGAACAGCAGCGAGGCGACGACGATGAGCGCGATGCGTTTCAGGGCTCGCTGCCGCTAGAACAGCTGGTTCTCGCCGCCGAAGACCTCGCTCACGGAGTCATCCACGAAGATCCTCCGGATGGAGTCCGTGAGCAGCTCGGCGCACGGGAGCACGCGCACGTTGTCCGGAGCCCCCGGGCCGAACGGGATCGTGTCGGTCACCACGATCTGCTCGAGGCCGGAGGTCCGGAGGTTCTCGAACGCGTCCCCGGAGAAGATCGCATGGGTGGCCGCCGCATAGATGCGCTCGGCCCCTTCCTCCTTGACGGTCTTGGCGGCCGCCTTGAGCGTCCCCGCCGTGTCGATCATGTCGTCCACGATCACGGCGGTCTTGCCCCGTACGTCGCCGATCACGTATCCGATCTCGGCGACCTGCTGGGCCGGGCGCTCCTTGTCCAGGATCGCGAGCTCGGCCCCGATCTTGGAGGCGAATTTCTTGTTCAGCTTGACCCTGCCCGCGTCGGGTGCGACCACGACCAGGTCCGGGAGCCCGAGATCGGCGAAGTACTGCGTGAGCATGAACAGGGCGGTCATGTGGTCGACCGGTTTCTGGAAGAACCCCTGGATCTGGCCGGCGTGCAGGTCCATCGTGAGCACCCGGTCGGCTCCCGCCGCCTCGAGCATCCGCGCGACCAGACGCGCGGAGATCGGCTCCCGCGGCGCGGACTTCTTGTCCTGGCGCGAGTAGCCGAACCAGGGTGTCACCGCGATCACCCTGTGAGCGGACGCACCCACGGCGGCGTCGATCATGAACAGCAGCTCCATCAGCGAGTCGTTGGCCGTCACGCCCGTCTGCGGGTTGCCACAGGTGGGCTGCACGATGAAGACGTCCGCGCCGCGGATCGACTCCTCGTAGCGGCAGTACACCTCTCCGTTGGAGAACGTGTTGAGCGTCACCGGGCCCAGGTCCACGCCGAGCTTGTCGGCGATGTCGATGGCCAGCTGCGGGTTCGCGCGCCCGCTGAAGAGCATCAGGCGCTTGTTGTAATCGATCGGGAGGCTCGCCCGCGAATACTCGGTGCGCGTGTCGATCACGCTCATCTCCTCACGGAGTGTAGAGGTCGCGCCAACCGCGGCGGCCGCGCGGGCCTCGCTCATCGTGATCGGTCCACCCGCGTGGCGGGCCCGTCCCACCTGCTCGGCGGGCCCGTCCACCTGCTCGGCGGGCCCGTCCACCTGCTCGGCGGGCCGGTGCGCACGCTCGGCAGGCCCGTCCACCTGCTCGGCGGGCCGGTGCGCACGCTCGGCAGGCTCCCGCGCCCGCTCGGCCCAACCATCGATGTTGCGCTGGCGCTCGCGAGCGATGCCGAGCGCGCCGGCGGGGACGTCCTCGGTGATCACCGACCCGGCTCCCGTGTAGGCCCCGTCACCGACGCTCACGGGCGCCACGAGCGTCGTGTCCACCCCGGTACGCACCCCCGCTCCGACCGTGCTCCGGTGCTTGGCGCGCCCGTCGTAGTTCGCGGTGATCGTGGCGGCCCCGAGATTCGCCCCCTCGCCGATGTCGGCATCGCCGAGATAGGAGAGGTGGGGGACTTTCGCGCCCGGCCCCACGTCGGAGTTCTTCACCTCCACGAACGTCCCCACCCTGGTCCCGCGTCGCAGGATCGTACCCGGACGCAGATAGGCGAACGGCCCGACGCTGACCTCGTCCTCGAGCACGCAGTCGACGAGGTAGGAATGGCGGATGGTGCACGAGCCTCCGATCCGCGACGTCCCGCGGATCGTCGAGAAGGGCTCGATCAGGGTGTCCTGCCCGATCTCGACATCGACGTCGATGACGGTCGCCTCCGGCGCGAGGATCCCGACGCCGGCAGCCAGGTGGCGCTCGTGGATCGCGCGCTGGGCGAGCGCACGGACGCGCGCGAGACCCGCGCGATCGTTGACCCCCAGCGCCGGGACGGGATCCGCTAGCACGTGCGCGGCGACGGTGACGCCCTCGCCCCGCAGCACGTCGAGGACCTGCGGCAGGTAGAGCTCGCCCTGCGCGTTCTCGGTGCTCAGGCGCGGCAGCGCGCTCCTCAGCGCCGACGCGGCGAAGACGAAGATGCCGGTGTTCACCTCGCGTATCTCCCGCTCGGCCTGGGTGGAGTCACCCTGGGCCTTGGTCTCGACCACGCGCTGCACCGCCCCGTCGGGGTCGCGCACGACGCGCCCGTACCCGCTCGGATCCTCGAGGATCGCGGTCGCCATCGTGGCCTGCGACCCGTTCGTCCGGTGGGCCTCCAGCAGGGCCGTGATCGCCTCGGCGCCGATCAGCGGCACGTCGCCGCTGAGGATCACCACCGCCGCCTCCAGGTCGGCTCCCGGGGTCGCCCCGAGCTGCTCCATCGCCGCGCGCGCCGCGCCGCCCGTGCCGTCGGGACGGGCCTGCACGGCCAGCTGCACGCCCTCGGGGAGTACCGACTCGAGCGCCCGCTCGGGCGAGTCGACGACCACCACGGTTCCCGCCCCGGCGGCGAGGGCCGCGCGCACCGGCCACAGGACCATCGGACGTCCGCACAGCTCATGCAGGACCTTCGGTGTGCGCGAGCGCATCCGCGTGCCCTGGCCGGCGGCGAGGATGAATACGGTGGGAGCGCTCACGGGAGAGATGCTATTCGCTCGCCGCCCGTCCACAGCGAAACTGGGGGGCAGGGACTCGAACCCCGATTCTCAGGACCAAAACCTGATGTCCTGCCATTGGACGACCCCCCAAGGGCTGCTCGAAGGATAGATAGTGCCGCGCGACGTGCGGCGCCGGGGAGGCCGCAGGCGGGTCCGCAGCGTGTCGTGTCGGGGACCTGCAAGAATCCACCCACTCTGGGGGCGCCGAGTTTGAGATCTGCGGGGATGTTGCGTGGGGTGCTGGCCGCCGCCGTGATCTGCTGCGCCACGACGGCGTCCGCCGGGGCGGCATCCGCCCATCCCGCCACGTGCCCGGGATCCGGCCTGCGTCCGAGCGCCGCGAACCTCGCGATCGTCGACTCGGCCACGCTTTGCCTCGTCAACCGGGTGCGCACAGCGCATCGCCTGCGCCCGCTGCGCGCCAACGCCGAACTCGCCGGCGTGGCCAGCGGGCAGGCGGGCTCGATGGTGCGGTGGGATTACTTCGCCGATGTGCGACCCACCGGGCAGACGCCGCTCGCGCTCGTCAGCGCCACCCGTTACCCCGCCGATGCGGCCTCGGTGCTGGTGGGCCAGAACATCGCCTGGGGTACCGGCGGCTGGGCGACCCCGGCTCACGTGGTGGCGTGCTGGCTGCAGTCGGCCGCCCACCGCGCGATCATCCTCGACGGCGGTTTCACCGACGCCGGCGTGGCCGCCGTCCCGGCGGTGCCGACGGTCGTCGGCCTCGGGCTCCAGGGGGCGACCTACGCGATGGAGTTCGGCGCCCGGGCGCCAAAGGACTAACTCGACAGCGGGCTAGGAGCGCCGCGGCGAGCGCCGCGGCACGCGCCCGCCGGCCGCACCCACTTCCGAGGCGGGGCCGGCGGCGGAGGGTATGCCGAGCACGCGCATCGCCTTCAGACCGAGGCTGAGCTTCTCCCGCCCGTCGCTCGAGCCCACGTCCAGCCCGCTGAGCTCGCGTACGCGCTCGAGCCGGTAGTAGACCGTGTGACGATGCGTGAACAGTCGCTGGGCGGTGCCCGCCACGTTGCCGTCGGCCTCCAGAAACGTCTCCAGCGTGAGCAGCAGGTCGGTCTCGTACTGCTCGTCGTAGGCCACCAGCGGCTCGACCGTCTCGGCGTAGAAGCGCTGGAGCTCGCTGGGATTCTCGCTCATCGTCGAGAGCAGCAGCCGGTAGGCGCCGGTCTGCTCGAAGGCGAGCGCGACCCCGTCGGCGGAGCCCTCCGCCACGTTTGCCGCGAGCAGTGCCTCGCTGGCGGCGCGCGAGAGCTCGGCGGGATCCTCGGCGACGCGGCTGCGCCCGAGCGCGAAGGTGTAGCCCGCCAGGCCCGCTTCCATCTCGTTCAGGATCGCCTCGGCGGCGCGCGCCGCGGTCGCCTCCTCCCCGCCGGGAACCAGCACGAGTGCCTCGGCCGCGAGCACCCCCTCGCGCTCGGACAGTGCGGCGATCGAGCGGTTGGCGACCGCGCGCGCGCCGCGCTCGGCGACTGCGCGCACGCGCCCGCGCCAGCCCTCGTCGGTGGGGGCCTGCGGATGTGCGCGGGCGACGATCACGCTCGCGCCCCCCTCGAGATCGAGCGAGAGGTCCCTGGCTGCGCCCAGCACCGCCTCGCGCCCGTCGAGCTCCCGCCGCAGGACCGCGCGCAGGAAGTCCGCCGCGGCCGTCTCCGACACCCGCTCGGGCGCCCGCACGCGCTCCACCTCCGATGCGATCATCGTCAGCAGCAACCGCCGCATCGAGTCGCTTGGCTCGCTCTTCGCCCGCATGTGCAGGGTCCCCACGACCGTGTCGGCCACCCGCAGCGGCGCGCTCGTCACGCCCTGACCCCGGGCCAGCAGCGCCCGCTCCTCGGCGGGCGATCTGGCCGCCACCGCCAGGGTGGCCCCCCACGCGTCGGTCACGGCGAGGCTCGCGTCGAGCGCCCGGGCGGCCGCGCGCACAACCTCGGGCAGACCCGCCCCGGACTCGACCGCCTCGGTGATCGCGTCGAGTGCCTGCAGGTCTGACACGCGGTCAGCCCCAGAGGTAGACGGCGGCGAGCGCGCCCACGACACCCACACCGACGAGCACGGCGAACACGTACAGCGTCAACACGGTGGCGGCGAGGCGCTCCCACAGGCGCGTGTAGGACGACCATGCGGGCACGAGGATCAGGCCGGCGTACAGGGCCAGCGCGAACACGGCGGCACCGCCGCCCACGAGGTAATCGATATTCGTCCTGCTCAGCGCCATTGTCGTCGCGTGATTGTTACGCACGCCGATGTCGTCCGTCGGCGCATAAGCCGGCACGCTTTCAGCCGACCGTGACCGGGGCGGCGAAGTCGGCTCCCACGGGAGCCGCCGCGAGCGCTGCGGGCCGCCGGTCCCGGAGCACGCTCACCGCCCGTGCTGCCCGGGCAGGCCCGTCCTCGGTGACGGCCCCGGTGCGCCGGAAGAGCCCGAGCACGGTGGGGCCCGAGCCGCTCACGATCGCCGGGTGCGCGCCGGCCTGGCGGGCCTCCGAGAGCGCCTCGACGATCTCGGGGCAGAGCGAGACGGCTGCCCGCTGGAGGTCGTTGTGCAGCAGCTCGGTCGCCGCCGGGAGGGGTGCACCCTGACCGAGCGCGTCCGCGAGGTCGCCGGCGCGAGCCGACAGCGCCGTGCCGGAGCGCAGCAGCCCGAGGCGGTCGGCCTCCGCGTACACCGCGGCCGTGGAGAGACCGGCCTCGAGCGCCAGCACGAGCACCCCGAACGGCGCCGTCGGAGGCGGCAGCCGGCGCAACTGCTCGCCCGCGCCCGTCGCCAGCCACCGGCCGGGCGCGACCTGCGCGGGTACGTCGGCGCCGAGTCCCACCGCGAGCTCCTGCAGCAGCCCGTCGTCGCCGAGGCCCGAGGCGTGGCGCGCCAGGCGAAGTACGGCCGCCGCGTCGGCCGACCCGCCACCGAGGCCGGCCGCGACCGGGATCCGCTTGATGATCGTCAGCCGCCACGGCGGCGCCCCCCACCCGGTGCTCGATCTGAACGCCGCCAGCGCAACGGCGGCGAGATTGTCCTGCGGCGCGCCGGGCACGCCCGCACAGACGCACTCGTCCAGCTCGGCGCCCGCTGGCGCGGGCTCCAGCGTGAGCTCGTCGGCGAGCGAGATCGACTGCATCACGGTCGCCAGCTCGTGCCGCCCGTCGCTCGGCCGCCGCGGGCCGAGGAACAGACCGAGGTTGACCTTCGCGGGGGCCAGCGCGCGGTGGACGCTCACAGCTCCAGCAGGCGCGCGAGCGCGCGAAAGTCCTCGGGGGAGAGCCGCTCGGCGCGGACGTCGGGGGGCTGACCGAGCTGGGCGAGCGCCGCGCGGATCTCCTGACGGGAGCACCCGGGCGCGCCGCCTGATAGCTCGAGCGAGCCCGCGGCGGTCTTGCGGCGATGGGCGAACGCGCCCGCCACGAGCGCGCGCAGCGACGGCGGGACGCCGGCCTGCCCGGGCCCGTCGGCGCCGGCCGGCGGAGGGCGCCGCACCAGGGCCACGAGCACCGAGTCGACGTTGGGCGCGGGCACGAACACCGTACGCGGGATCCTCCGCACAACCTCCACCTCGCACTCGAGCTGGGCGAGCACCGACGGCGTTCCGTAGGCGCTGCTGCCGGGCGATGCGGCGAGCCGCTCGCCGACCTCGCGCTGGACCATCGCCACCCAGCGCCCCACCCCGGAGAGCTCGGCGACGCTGCGCAGGATCGCGCGCGCGGCGATCCCGTAGGGGAGGTTCGCGACCACCTTGTCGGGCGGAGGATCGAGCCCGCGCAGGTCCAGTGCAAGCGCGTCGGCCCAGTGGACGGTCACGTTCGCCCGGCCGTCGGTCGCGTCACCCAGCGCCTCGCGCAGGCGCTCGTCGATCTCCACCACGTGCACGTGTGCCACCCGCTCGGCCAGGTACTCCGATAGCACGCCGAGCCCGCCGCCGATCTCCAGCACCACGTCTTCGGGCGCCAGCAACGCGGCTCGCCCGATCACCCCGAGGATGTTGGAGTCGGCCAGGAAGTTCTGCCCGAGCTCGCGGTCGGGCCGCACGCCGAACCGGCGCATCCGCCGCAGGCTCGGCTGGCCGGCCGCCTCCGCCACGGCGCTCATGTCCAGCCGAGCACGCGGGCCGCGTTGCGCTCGACCGTCGCCCCGAGCTCCGCCGGCGTGACACCGCGCAGCTCGGCCAGGAAGGCAGCCGTGTGAGCCACGAAGGCGGGCTGGTTGGGATGCTTGCGCACGGCCTGCGGGGTGAGGTACGGCGCATCGGTCTCGATCAGGAGGCTGTCGTCGGGGACCCTGCGGGCGCACTCGGCCAGGTCGCCGGCGCTCCTGTAGGTGACGTTGCCCGCGAACGAGATCATGTAGCCGCGCTCCAGGCACTCGCCGACGTGGTCGGGCATCGAGAAGCAGTGCATGACCACCTCCACGCCGTTTCCTTCGGCGGCCAGCTGCTGCAGCGTCCGCTCGGCGGCGTTACGCGTGTGGATCACGAGCGGCTTCGCGGTCTCGCGGGCGAGCGCGATCTGCGCGGCGAAGGCGCGCTCCTGGTCGGCGCGGGGGGCGTCTTGACGGTAGAAGTCGAGACCCGTCTCGCCGATCGCCAGACAGCGCTCGTGTGCCGCGAGCGCGCGCAGCTCGGCGAGGTCGGCATCGTCGAAGCCCGTGCTGGAGTTGGGGTGGCGGCCGATCGCGGCATGAACCTGGGGGAAGTCCTCGGCCGCCGCGAGGGCCGCGCGGCACGAGTCGCCGGTGGTGCCCACGGTGAGGATCCTCATGACGCCGGCGGCGTCGGCCGCCGCCACGAGCTCGGCGTTGGTCGGCTCGCACAGGTCGAGGTGCGTGTGGGAGTCGATCATCGCGGGGGCGCCGCGGCCTGATCGGTGTCCTTGGGGAACAGCGAGTCGATCGCGCTCACCCGCTGCACCCGCCCGGGTGCGAGCTCCGCACCCGCGAGCGAGAGATCGGGCGCACCGAGCGCCGCGAGCAGCCGCTCGGCCGCGGCCGGTATGTATGCCCACAGCAGCACGGTCACCGCCCGCAACCCCTCGACCAGGGTCGCGAGCACGCGATCCAGCTCGTGCGCTCGCTCCGGGTCCTTGGCCAGGCGCCAGGGCGCCTGTTCCTCCACGTATCGGTTCATGCGCCGGACGCGCTGCCAGAGCTCCTCCAGCGCGACCGTCAGCTCCGCACCGTCGATCTGCCGCTGGACGAGCGTGACCAGGCCGGTGAAGTCCGCCGTGAGCGCGGGGTCGAGCTCGGCGGCCGGCACCACCCCGTCCCGGTAGCGCGTGAGCATGCCGATCGTCCGGCTGGCGAGGTTGCCGAGCTCGTTCGCGAGCTCGCTCTCGTAACGCAGCTCAAAGGAGGCCGTGGAGACCGAGCCGTCCTGGCCGAACGGGACCTCGCGCAGCAGGTAGAAGCGCAGCGCATCCGCGCCGAAGCGATCGATCACTGCGAACGGGTCGAGCACGTTGCCCAGCGACTTGCTCATCTTCTCGCCGTCCATCAGCAGGTAGCCGTGCACGAACACGTGGCTGGGCAGCTCGATGCCGGCGGCCATCAGGAGGGCCGGCCAGTAGACGGTGTGAAAGCGCAGGATGTCCTTGCCGATCAGGTGGTGATCGGCCGGCCAGAACGCGGCGGTGAGGTCCTCTCCCTCGCGCGCGTATGAGAGGGCGGAGTAGTAGTTGAGCAGCGCGTCGAACCACACGTAGAAGACGTGCTCGGAGTCCCACGGCACCGGCACCCCCCAGGTCAGCTTGTGCCGGGTGAGCGGCACGTCGCGCAGTCCCGAGCGGATGAACGAGAGCGCCTCGTTGTAGCGCGTGCGCGGAGCGACGAAATCGGTGCGCTCGGCGTACAGCCGCTCGAGCCGCTCCTGGAAGTGGGACAGCCGGAAGAAGTAGTTCTCCTCCTGCTCGCGCGTCAGCTCGATGTGGTGGATCGGACAACGGTTGCCCTCGTCGATCTCGTTGTCGGCCTTGAAGTCGGCGCAGCGGGGGCAGTACCAGCCCTCATAGGTGCCCTCGTAGACGTAGCCGTTGTCGCGCACCTGCGAGAGCACCTGCTGCACGCAGGCTTCGTGCTGGGGGTCGGTGGTGCGGATGAAGAAGTCGTTGCTCGCGTGCAGCTGCGGCGCGAGCGCCTTGAAGCGCTCGGCGTTGCGGTCGGCCAGCTCCTGAGGCTCGATCCCAAGCGCATGCGCGGCGTCTGCCACGGGCTCGCCGTGCTCGTCGGTGCCCGTCAGGAAGAACACGTCCTCGCCGCGCTGGCGGTGGTGGCGGGCCATCACGTCGGCGGCGATCGTCGTATAGGCGTGGCCGAGGTGCGGTGCGGCATTGACGTAGTAGATCGGTGTCGTGACGTAGTAGGCCATGCGGCCCCCAGGCTACCCTGCGCTCAGCGCCGGGCGGTCAACGCCCGATAGAGCTCGTTTGCGCTGAAGCCGCTGAGTGCGGCCACGGCAGCGGCGGCAGGTCTCGGCTTGGCGCCCGCCGTGACGAGGTCTGCGAGCGCAGCCAGCGCCTCCTCGCGCCCGGCCTGCCCGGCAGGCGCGGCTCCGCACACGAGCACGATCTCTCCCCGCGGCGGGCTATGGCGATAGTGCGCGGCGAGCTCCGCGGCGGCTCCCCGCCGCACCTCCTCGTGGAGCTTGGTCAGCTCACGGCAGACCGCCACGGGACGCGCGGGATCGAGCTCGGCGAGCGCGGCGAGCGTCGCGGGCAGCCGTCGCGGCGACTCGTAGGCCACGAGCGTCTGGCGGGCGCTCTGGAGCAGCCGCAGCAGCTCGGCGCGGGAGCGCGGCAGGAAGCCGGCAAAGCACCAGCGCTCGGCGGGCAGCCCCGAGGCCACGAGCGCCGTTATCGCCGCGCTCGGCCCGGGCAGCACCTCCACGGCCGCGCCCGCAGCCAGGCACGCGCGCACCAGCTCGAAGCCGGGGTCGGCGACGAGCGGCATCCCGGCATCGGACACGAGCGCCACCACCTCGCCCTCGGCGACGCGCGCGAGGAGCTCCTTTGCGCGCGCCTTTTCGTTGTGCTCGTGGTAGCTGACCAGGCGCGCGGGCGCGATCCCGTGGCGGCGCAGCAGCCCGCCCGTGTGGCGCGTGTCCTCGCACGCCACGACGTCCGCGCCGGCCAGCGCCGCGAGCACGCGCAGCGTCACGTCTTCGAGGTTCCCGATCGGTGTCGGGCACACGATCAGCCGCCCGGCTGGCGCCCGTGGGGTGGACATCACGCAAATATAGGGTTCTACCGATGGGCCCCGACAGCGAGCAGCCACCCCAGTACACGCGCTACCGCGCCCGCCGCAGGCTGCTCGCGGGCGAGCCCGACGACCTCGGCGCGCGTGTCCGGCCGGACGCGAACCGCCTCCCCGGCGGCACTCGCGGCCGGCGCTCCGGCAGCGCCGGCTGGCGCCGGTGGGCGACTCCCAAGCGGATCCTGCTCGTGCTCGCCGCCCTGGTGGCCGGCTGGCTCGCGCTCTCGCTGGTGCTGTTCCTGGTCAGCTCCCATCTCGAGCGGGTTCCCCCGCCTGCGGACGTGGCGAGTGTGCTCGAACCCGCGGGCTTCCCGCTCACCTCCGCGAACAACATCCTCGTGCTCGGCTCGGACACACGCCAGAAGGACAGCAAGGAACCTGGCGCGGAAACGAGCGGCCCGGGGCGGTCGGACACGATCATGCTGATCCGCACAGGCGGTGGTCACGCGTCGCGCCTGTCGATCCCGCGCGACACGGTCGTGGAAATCCCCGGCCACGGCCTGCAGAAGATCAACGCCGCGCACGCCTACGGAGGCCCGGCCGAGTCGATCTCGGTGATCAAGCACTGGCTGGGCATCCCGATCAACCACATGGTCGAAGTCAACTTCGAAAACTTCCCCGCGCTGATCGATGCGATGGGCGGCGTCAACTACACCGGTGGCTGTGTCATCTCGCTCCTGGACGGCGGCTTCAGCCGGGGCGGCTACACGCTGAGGCTCAGCGCCGGCACGCATCACCTCGACGGCAAGCAGGCCCTGGCGCTCGCGCGCACGCGGGAGAACCTCTGCGCCCCGAACGAGACCGACATCCAACGCGAGGAACACCAGCAGGCTCTGTTCAACGCGATGAAGAGCGCACTCCTGTCGCCCTCCAGCTTCCTGCGCCTGCCGTGGATAGCCTGGAACGCGCCGCCGGCGATCATCTCCGACATGAGCGGGCCCGAGCTGCTCGGCATGTTCGGCGCACTGGCGGTATCCGGCACGCCGCCCACGCGTGTGCTCAAGCCCACGGGCGCGATCACGCTCCCCGACGGCGAAGAAGGGCTCACCGTCACCGAAGCAGCGCGCCGCGCCGCCGTCGCGCAGTTCATGAGCGGCTAGCTGTAGTTCCTAGAAGCGTTCGTCAGGCGTGAGCCGGGTGGCCCTCTCGGGGCCCGCCGGTCGGGCTGCGCCGCTCAGCCCTTGGCGGCGACCGGCTTCGAGTCTTTGTCCTTCGGCTTGGCCGACGACTTCTCGCGCTTGGATCCGGCCGCGGAGGAGCTTGAATCCGACCCGGAATCCTTGGAGGAGGAGTCCGACCCGGAACCCTTGGGGGAGGCGTCCGACCCGGTGTCCTTGCCGGGGGAGCCCTCAGAGGCCGGCTTCTCCGCCGCCGCCGCGGTCTCACGCTGGCGGTTGCGGGTGCCGTAGTCGGTGTTGTAGAAGCCTTTGCCCTTGAAGTGCACCGCCGGGGGGTGCAGGACGCGTTCCACCGGTACCCCCGTCTCTGGGTCGACGGCCAGCGCATCCTCGCTGAAGGACTGCTGCAGCTCGAACGTGGTGCCGTCCGGCCGGCGGTACTCGTAGATCGGCATGACCGCCGATTATAAGAGCGCTCAGTCGGTCAGCAGATTCCGGGCGCAGGCGATGCCCGCCCGGATCGTCGGCGCGAAGTCGCGCTCGGGCTCGCTGAGCATCCGCAGGGCGAGCCCATCCCCGAGCGAGAAGAGAACCTCGGCGACGGCCTCGGGCTCGGCGTGCAGTCGTACCACGTCCTCCTGCTCCGCAGCCGCGAGCATGCCCGCCACGTGCTCGCGCGAGCGGCGCATGAGCGCCGCGTACTCGAGGGCGATGTCGGCATTGCGGCGCGAGAGTGTGAACAGCTCGAACACGAGCGTCACGAAGTCGGGCTCCTCCTGGATGGTGTCGTACAGGCTCTGGGCCATCAGGTTGATGAAGTCGTCGGCCGTGCGCGCGGTGGAGAGCTGGCCCTCGAGTCGCTCCAGGCGCAGCTCGCAGTCGCGCCGGACGGCCTCGACCAGGAGCTGCTCCTTGGTGCCGAAGTAATAGTGAAGGAGCCCGCGCGAGACGCCAGCCTCGCGCGAGACCTGGTCGAAGGTCGAGCCGGCGGAGCCGCGCTTGGCCACGCTGCGGCGCATGGCGTCGATGATCCGCTGCGCCTTGTCCCCCGAGAGCGACCGCCCGGGGACCACCTCGCGCGGCCGCTCGCTCTCGCTCTCGGTCGCATCAACCCCGATGACTGCGGTATCCACCGTGCCCACCCCCCGTAGTCCCTCGGCTCAGCCGCCTGCCACGCCCGCGGGTGCGGGTGTCGGCGGAGCGGTGGTCGAGGTGTAGTCGAACTCCTCCTCGGCGCCGAACAGCGTGTCGAGAACCTTCGAGCGCAGGCCAGGGCTGAGGACCAGAGCGAGCACGCCCCCGACGGTGAGCAGCAGCAGCGAGCGTCGCAGTCCGCGCCCGCGGCGGCGCTTGGGCTTGGCCGGCGGCTCCGTCAGCGACTCCGAGGCGCTGCGCAGCGCCATCGCCAGCGTGACGAGCTCCTTCTGAAGCTTGGGGTCCTCGAACAGCGCGTGCGTCGGCCCCCTTCCGTTGCTCATGCGCCCGTAGGCGCTGCGTGCGGAGTTGTACGCCCCGAGCAGGCTCGAGCGCAGTTCCTCGTCCGCGAGCAGACGCTGCAGATACCGGTCGCCCTGCGCCATCCACGCGGCCTGCCCCGTCTTAGCTGGTCTGTCCTTAGCTGCCATCCTCGCCACCGCCTATGCCGAAAGCTTGCAGGTCGCTTGTCAATATACCCCTCACGTGCATGGCCATGCACGGCTGGGGCGCCGCCGGGCCGGGCGCGGCGAGTGGCTCCGGCCTCGCCGTTAGATGATTGATTCCACGCCCAGGCACCGGCGGATGGCAGGTCTGGCCTTCGCCGGCCGGCGTCCTCGCCCTCGGCCCTGCCACCGGCAGGGCCTTCGGGCTGCCTCCGTGGGCGGCTCGACCCCCCGCACCCGCGGAAAACGGTACATCGCCATGGAATCGATCATCTAGGCGTGGAGCGCGGCCTGCTCCTGGGCCGACGGGAACGCCCAGGCCGCACGCGAGCGGCGCTCCTGGCGAAAGACGAAGCGGAGCTGCTGCGGGGGTTTGAGCTGGGCCTCGTGCGGCCTGAAGGTGGCACACGGCTCCTCGAGCTCGAGCGCGCAGAGGAGGTTGACGCGGAAGTAGCACTGCTCACAGCTGACCTTCGGCGACGCCACCCGTTTGGGCGTGCGCCGACCCTGCGTTTTGTGAGACAACGCCTGCCCCCAGACCCCGACCTCGAGTTGAACCGGACGACTGCGATCAAAGCACCATCGGGCGGGCCGCTCAAGCAGCATCTCGCAAAACGCAGAGAAATTCGATTCGTGGGCCCCCGGGCGCCGAGGAGGAGGCGCTCAGCCGGAAGCGCGCCGGTCGACGGAGCGCGCTCCGATCGTCCGCGCCGCCGGGTCGCGGCGCACGTCATCATCTCCGGGATGGCAACACTCGTCACCGGCGCGAGCGGCTTCGTCGGCTCCCTGCTCGTCCCCCGGCTGCTCGCCGGCGGACAGAGCGTGCGAGCCCTCGGGCGCGACCCCGAGCGCACCCGCGAGGCCCTCGAGCGCAGCATGGATGCCGAGGACCTCGACATCGTGCGAGGCGATGCCCTGATGGGGGAAGGGCTCGATCGTGCGCTGGAGGGAGTCGAGGTGGCCTATTACCTGATTCATTCGATGGAGAGCGCAACGGCGGGGCGCGTCGCGCTCGCCGAGCGCGAGCGGGTCGCCGCCGAGAACTTCGCGGCGGCGGCCGCGCGCGCGCAGGTGCGGCGGATCGTCTACCTCGGAGGTCTCCTGCCGCGCTGGGGCGAGGGGGCCGCGAACGGCGAGGCATCGCCTCCGGCGCCCAGCTCGGCGCACCTCAGCAGTCGTGTGCAGGTGGAGCAGATACTCCTGTCCGCGGTCCCCGACTCCGTGGGGCTGCGTGCGTCGATCGTGATCGGCGCACGCTCCCGCTCCTTCCGGCTGCTCGTGCGGCTGGTGGAGCGCATGCCCGTGCTCACGCTGCCGGCCTGGCAGAGGTTCCGTACCCAGCCGATCGACCAGCGCGATGTGATCGAGATGCTCGTCTCCTGTATCGATGCCCCGGTCGGCGGGCGCAGCCTCGACGTGGCGGGCCCCGACGTGCTCAGCTACGGCGAGATGCTCTCCAGAATCGCCGAGCTGATGCTCGTGAGTCGCCCGACGGTGAAGCTCGGCATGGATGTCACCGCGGTGGCCGCGCGCGTGACCGCGGCCGTCGTCGGCGAGGATCCGGCTCTCGTGCTGCCGCTCATGGAGGGCCTGCAGGGCGATCTCCTGGCGGACGAGGACCGTGCGGACGAGCTGCTCGGCGTCCATCTGCACAGCTTCGACTCCGCCGTGGAACGAGCGCTCGCCGAATGGGAGGAATACGAACCGCTGGCGGCACGTTGATGGCTCCCGCAGCCCTATCAACCTCCGGCGGGCCCCGGCTCCAGTCGCGGTCGGGTCCTGTGAGCGCATGAGCGTCGTCACAGCCTCGGTACACATCTCTGTCCCTCCGCAGGAGGTGTGGCGGCTGGTCATGGATCCCACCTCACTGGGCGAGTGGGTCACGATTCACCGCAAGCTGCTCGATGCCGACGAGGGGCCACCGAGGGTCGGCTTCACGATGGATCAGAGGATCCACATGCGCGGCGTGAGCCTCGAGGTCCACTGGAGGCTGATGGAGTGCGTCGAGGGCGAGCTGGCGGTGTGGGAGGGTCGGGGACCCGCCCACTCGCGCGCCCGCACCGAATATCTCCTGAGGGCGGAGGACGGCGGCACACGGTTTGACTATCGCAACGAGTTTCGTGCACCGCTTGGGCCGGTGGGAGCACTTGTCAGTCGCGCGCTCGTGGGTGGCATGCCCGACCGTGAGGCGAGGCGCACACTCGAGCGGCTGCGCGTGCGCCTCGAGCGTCGAGGGAGTGGAGTGAACTAGTGTAGGGTCAAGGCACAAGCGATGTGAGAATGCACATGTCGACACTAGTGAAGAGGAGTCAACCGTGCCCGACTTCCTTGATGAGAAGCGGCGAGAGATCACCGATCGGCTGAAAGAGCTCAAGCCGATGGTGGATGAGTACAACCGCCTCGAGGCGGCAGCGTCCGCGCTTGCGGGCGTAGGCGGGACATCGGCCACCGCGAGCGCGCCGAGCACCCGCCGCCGCGGACCGGGACGTCCGCGCGGTGCTGCCGGACGCACCGCCAAAGCCGGGGCTGCGAAAGCCCCGAAAGCCCCCAAAGCGGTCAAAGCCAAAGCCGCTCGCAAACCCGGCCGGCCGGCCAAACGCCGCGCGGGACGGCGCAAAGGCAGCGGCACACGCGCCGCGGAGGCACTCGCCTTCGTGCAGGGCCAGCCCGGGATCACGATCCCGGAGCTCGCGGCGAAGATGGGGATCAAGCAGAACTACCTGTACCGCGTGCTTCCCGGCCTCGAGCAGGAAAACAAGGTGCGCAAGCAGGGACGCGGCTGGTACCCGAAGGGTTAGTCATGTTCCGGTATGCGGACGGCTTGCCCGCGCCTGGGTGAGATGCGCGCCGTCGGCGTGGATGATCGGAGGGAGGAGAGGGAGCGTGGAGCGCCCCTCTCCTCCCTCACGACCTCCTGATCGTCCCCTGGACCACGGTGTCCGGGGTCCGGGCCACGGTGTCCGGACGGCGCTCGCCGGCGCGCGGTGTCCGCGGTCCACTCGCCGGCGCGCTCGGTATCTCCTAGATCATCCCCTGGCTGGCCACCGTGTCACGCTCGCCGACCAGCTCCGCCACCGAGGCGTCGATCTTGGCGCGGGAGAAGTCGTCGAGCTCGAGACCCTCGACGATCTTCCACTCACCGCCTCTGCACTCGCAGGGGAAGCCGCAGATGAGTCCCTCGGGAATCCCGTAGGAGCCATCCGAGACGACCCCCATGGAGACCCAGTCGCTCGCGCCGCCGACCCAGTCGGAAACGTGATCCAGCGCCGCGCTCGCCGCGGACGCCGCGGAGGAGGACCCGCGCGCCTCGATGATCGCCGCGCCGCGCTTGCCCACCCGTGGCAGGAAATCGTCCTCGATCCATGCCATGTCGTCGACCGCGTCCGCGGCGCTGCCGCCGCCCACCTGGGCGTGAAACAGATCCGGGTACATCGTGGGCGAGTGGTTGCCCCACACGCCCATCCGGGAGACGTCGGTGACCGGGACTGCGAGCTTGTTTGCCAGCTGGGCGATCGCGCGGTTGTGATCGAGCCGCATCATCGAGGTGAATCGCTCCCGCGGGATGTCGGGGGCGTTGTTCATCGCGATCAGGCAGTTGGTGTTGGCCGGGTTTCCGACCACCAGGACCCTCACGTCGGGGGCGGCCACGGCGTTGAGCGCCTTGCCCTGGACCGTGAAGATCTCGCCGTTGGCGCTCAGCAGCTCGGCTCGCTCCATGCCCTTGGTGCGAGGGCGTGATCCGACGAGCAGCGCGACGTTGGTCCCGTCGAAACCGTCCGCGGGGTGGTCGTGGAGGTCGAGGCCCGCGAGCAGCGGGAAGGCGCAGTCGACGAGCTCCATCGCCACGCCCTCGAGTGCTCCCATCGCCTGCGGTATCTCGAGCAGCCGCAGGTCCACTGGCTGGTCGGGGCCGAGCAGCTGCCCTGATGCGATGCGGAAGACGATGCTGTATCCGATCTGACCGGCGGCGCCGGTGACGGTGACTCGTACGGGTTTGCTCACAGGTTCATCTCCTGGGTGTTCTCTGCATTGGCTGGTATGTGCTCAGGCTGTCGCCCGGCGCAGGTTCTCCTCGATCGAGGACAGGAACTCCTCGGTGGTCTGCCAAGGTTCATCGGCACCGACGAGCAGCGCCAGGTCCTTGGTCATCCTGCCGCTTTCAACGGTCTCGACGCATACGCGCTCGAGCGTCTCGGCGAAGTCGCTCACCTCGGGGGTCTCGTCCATCCGCCCGCGTGCGACGAGCCCCCGGGTCCACGCGAAGATCGATGCGATCGGGTTGGTGGACGTGGGCTTGCCCTGCTGGTGCTGACGGTAGTGACGCGTGACGGTGCCGTGCGCCGCCTCGGCCTCGACGGTCCTCCCGTCGGCGGTCATCAGCACGCTGGTCATCAGGCCGAGGGAGCCGAAGCCCTGTGCCACCGTGTCCGATTGGACGTCGCCGTCGTAGTTCTTGCAGGCCCACACGTAGCCGCCCTCCCACTTCATGCAGGCGGCGACCATGTCGTCGATCAGGCGGTGTTCGTAGGTGATCCCCGCCTCCTCGAAGGCGACCTTGAACTCGCTCTCATAGGTCTCCTCGAAGATGTCTTTGAAGCGGCCGTCGTAGCGCTTGAGGATCGTGTTCTTGGTTGACAGGTAGACGGGGTAGCCGCGCTCCAGCCCATAGCGAAGCGAGGCGCGCGCGAAGTCGCGAATCGAGTCGTCGAGGTTGTACATCGCCATCGCGACCCCGGCGCCGGGGAAGTCATACACGTCCAGCTCGATCGGTTCGGAGCCGTCCGCCGGCGTGTAGGTGAGCGCCAGCCGCCCCTCGCCGGGCACGACGAGGTCGGTCGCTCGGTACTGGTCGCCGAAGGCATGACGGCCGATCACGATCGGCTTGGTCCAGCCGGGAACGAGACGGGGCACGTTGGCGATCACGATCGGCTCGCGGAAGATCACGCCGCCGAGGATGTTGCGGATCGTCCCGTTCGGCGAGCGGTACATCTCCTTCAGGCCGAACTCCTCGACGCGCGCCTCGTCGGGGGTGATCGTCGCGCACTTCACCCCTACGCCGTAGTGCCTGATCGCCTCGGCCGCCTCGACGGTGACCCGGTCACCGGTGGCGTCGCGATGCTCGATGCCGAGGTCGTAGTACCTGAGGTCCACATCCAGATAGGGGACGATCAGCTGCTCCTTGATGAACGCCCAGATGATCCTCGTCATCTCGTCGCCATCGAGCTCCACGACGGGGTTCTTCACCTTGATCTTGGCCATGTGGTCGGTCCTTGGTCTCTCTGCGTTGTGAGGGCCGCGTGTCCGGCAGCGCGCTGCGCGCAAGGCGGCCGGCGAGCGCAGGGCGCGCCGTCGCCGTCGCCGGCGGGGTGGCCGATGCTATCGCCCGAACGCTCGCGACCCCTGTCAACGCGGACGACAGGCAGGCCGCGGTCCTAGCGGCTGGAGGCAGCCGCGGGTCAGTCGTTCCAGCTGGCCTGCGCCCCGTGCGCGACGATGACCTTCGAACGGCCGCCGGCGAAGGGGATGGTGGCCACACGACCGCTCGAGGGTGCCTGCTCGAACGCGTTTTCGTCGATCAGGAGCGTGCGGCCATCGCTCGATATCCCGGCACCCAGCACCGCCCGGCCGTGAACGGTGACTTCGTGGCTGTCGCCGGAGGAGACGTTCACCGCCCACGCAGCGCTCGTGTCCTGTCCCTCGAACTCGGCGAGCAGCCTGCGGCCATCGGCCGAGAACGCGAGCGGCACCAGACCTGCGACGAGGGGCCCGGCGGGGACATTGGTGACCCGGCGGATCCTGCCCCCGCCTGGCGCGGTCAGCCAGATCTGGTAGGCGGGCGCATAGCGGCGCAGATGCTCGCGGTCGTAGGCGATGTAGCGTGGACCCCACACCGGGTTGAGGCTGCGACCGTCGCTGGTGAGACGCCGCAGGCCCGTGCCGTCGGGCCGGGCGATGTACAGGTTGGTCTTCGCCGACAGCGACAGCGACCGGGTGAGCCCGAACACGATCCTGTCGCTGCCGTCGCGAGCGAAGCTGGCGCCGTAGATCGCCCCCTTGGCGATCGGCGTGACCGCTCCGGTGTGCGTGTCGATCACGTCCAGCCCCGATCGCGGAGCGATGTCCGTCGCCGAGTTCGACTGGCTGTACACGGCCAGATAGCGCGAGTCCGGCGACCAGGCGAGCGGCGTGGCGGTGGCGGTGGCCAGGTCGAGGAAGTCGGCGGCGGGGCCGCCGCCCGCCGGGTAGATCCCGATCGAGGGTCCTTTTTCGGTTTCTCCGCCGGCACCGAACAACGCCACGGCCACCGATCGCCCATCGGGTGCCAGCAGCGGCTGCTCCCCGGGGCCGAGCAGCGCGGCCGCGCCGCCGGCTGCGGAGAGGATCCACACGTTCGCCGCGGAGCTGGCGGTCTCGGTCACGTAGGCGAGGCTGGGGGCCGCTGCGGCGCCCGCGGCAGCCGCCGGGGCGCCCGTGAAAGCGAACGGTGCCGCCACGAGGGCACCGGCCAGGAGGGCGCGCCGGAGGCGTGCAGGTACGCGCATCGCGTCGCAGCGTACCTTCTGCTTGACTGTCATGTGATGGTCAGCACGATGCCGAGAGCCGTGGGAGGGGATGTCTCGTGGCAGACCCACACCGTCTTCAATCAGGTGCCCCCGCTGGAGGGGCTCGACCTGTTCGCGAGCAACCTCCCCCTGGTGGAGGCAGTGGAGCGGGAGGGCGCCGGCTGGGTGCGCGAGCGCGCCTCTGCACTGGGCACGCTCGTGGGCGGCGATCCCCAGCAGGTGTGGGGACGCCAGGCCAACGAGAACAAGCCGGTGCTGCGCACGCACGACCGCTACGGCAACCGCATCGACGAGGTGGAGTTCCATCCCGCCTGGCACAAGCTGATGAGTATGGGCGTCGAGCACGAGCTCCACTCGCTCCCGTGGACCAGCGAGGAGCCGTTCGCGCACACCGCCCGCGCGGCGCTGTACGTGACCGCGATGCAGGCCGAGGCCGGCTTCGCCTGCCCGATCACGATGACCTTCGCGGTTGTGCCCGCGCTGCGCGCCCAGCCCGAGATCGCCGCCGAGCTCGAGCCGCTGGTGACGGCGAGGAGCTATGACCCGCGCCTGATTCCCGTCGACGAGAAGGGCTCGGCGATCGCCGGCATGGCGATGACCGAGAAGCAGGGCGGCTCCGACGTGCGGGCCAACACCACGATCGCCACGCCGATCGCGGGAGGCGGAGCAGGTGCGGAGTACGAGCTGGTCGGGCACAAGTGGTTCTGCTCGGCGCCGATGTCGGACGTGTTCCTGGTGCTCGCCCAGACGACCGACTCCGGGCCCGCCGGCCTGTCCTGCTTCCTGCTCCCGCGGATACTCCCCGACGGCAGCCGCAACGCCTTCCACATCCAGCGGCTCAAGGACAAGCTCGGCAACCACTCCAACGCGTCTTCGGAGATCGAGCTCCACGGGGCGTGGGCGCGGATGGTGGGCGAGCCCGGGCGGGGCGTGCCGACGATCATCGAGATGGTGGGACACACGCGTCTGGACTGCGTGATCGGCACTGCCGCCGGAATGCGCACGGCGGTCGTCAACGCCACCCATCACGCCACCCACCGCAGCGCGTTCGGCAAGAAGCTGATCGACCAGCCGCTGATGCGCAACGTGCTCGCCGACCTGTGCGTGGAGTCCGAGGCGAGCACCGCGCTGGCGATGCGGCTGGCGCGCGCCTACGACGAGGCCCACGCCGATGCGCAGGCGGGCGAGGACGGAAGCGACGCCCAGCTGTTCAAGCGGCTCGCGACGGCGGTCGGCAAGTACTGGACCTGCAAGCGCGCGCCGAACCACGCCTGCGAGGCGCTCGAGTGCCTCGGCGGTGCGGGTTACGTCGAGGAGTCGGGGATGCCGCGCCTGTACCGCGAGGCCCCGCTCGCCTCGATCTGGGAGGGATCGGGCAACGTCATGAGCCTCGACGTGCTCCGCGCGCTGACGCGCTCGCCCCGCTCACTGGAGGTCTATCTGGCGGAGGTCGAGCAGGCACAGGGCGCCGACAGCCGCCTGGATGGGCGGGTGGCCGACCTCAAGGACCAGTTCGCCGATCCCTCCACCCTGGAGACGCGCGCGCGCCGGGTCGTCGAAAGCATGGCGCTCTGCCTGCAGGGGTCGCTGCTCGTGCGCCATGGCGACCACGCGGTGGCCGATGCGTTCTGCGCCTCGCGCCTCGGCGGGGACGGCGGACTGGAGTACGGCACGCTTCCGGCCGGAGTCGACTTCGAGGCGATCATCGCGCGCGGGCGGCCGCAGCTCTAGCCCGGCAGAACCCGGCTCGCACCCCCGCCCGGACCGGGGTGGGGCTCCTACCATTGAGACATGAGGCCGCGCCAGAACCTCCAGCTCGCTCGTATCTTCGGCATCCGTATCGGGGTGAGCGCGAGCTGGTTCTTCGTTCTCTTCTTTCTCATCTACTGGCTCTCGCACTACTTCCACGAAGTGCTGCAGGGCTCGCAGACGACCGCCTACGCGGTGGCGGTCGCCGGGGCGCTCGGCTACTTCGCCTCGCTGATCCTGCACGAGCTCGGACACGCGCTCGCGGCGCGGCGCCTGGGCATCCCGATCGCCGGCATCGACCTGTGGTTCTTCGGCGGGCTTTCGCAGATGCGCCGCGAGCCCAAGACCGCCGGCGAGGAGCTGAAGGTGGCGGCCGCCGGTCCGGCGGTGACGCTCGCGCTGTTCATGCTCTGCGTGCTCGCCGGCACGGTGGTCTCCAGCAGCCAGCGCTTCACCGACGTGGCGCTCGCCCGCGAAGGCTTCACGACGACGCCCGCGCTCGCGCTGATCGGCTGGCTCGGCTTCATCAACGCGATCCTGTTCCTGTTCAACATCGTCCCCGCCTTCCCCCTCGACGGCGGGCGGATCGCCCGGGCCCTGATCTGGTGGCGCACCGGCGACCGCAACCGCGCCACGCAGGCCACGGGGCGATCCGGACAGGCGTTCGCGCTGGTCGTCGGCCTGCTGGGCCTGTGGGCCTTTGCCGAGGGCTCCACGCTCGGCCTGCTCACGATGGTGCTCGCCTTCTTCCTCTACCAGGCGGCCGGAGCGGCGGTCGTGCAGGGCACACTGGGCCGTCGCATCAAGGGCATCACCGTCGCCGACATCATGGACCGCGAGCCGGTCACGATCCCGGCCGCCGCGACCCTGCTCGACGCACAGGAGCAGTTCTTCCTGCGCTATCGCTGGCCGTGGTTCGCGGTCGTCGACCCTGCCCGCCACTTCCTCGGCGTCGTCCGCCAGCAACGGATCGAGACCGAGATCGCCGCGGGGCGCCCCGCGCTGTCGGTGGCGGATGTGCTCGAGGAGAACATGCCCGTCCGCATCGGCGAAGAGGCGCCGCTGGAATCACTGCTGGGCTCGGAGGGACTCGGGCACCTCGGCGCGATGGTGGCGGTCGACAGCGAGGGCGTCCTGCAGGGCGTCGTCACGCTCGCGCAGGTGCGTCAGGCGCTGCGCCCGGCAACGTGAGCGCCGCCGGCCCGGGTGGGACCGTCCGGGGCTCACGCGGCCGTGCGTTATAGAGTCCCGCCCTCGAGCACCTCCCCCCAGCAGCTCCTCGCCACCACCGTCCTCCAGCACCTCCCACCCAGCCTGCACGACCCCGACCTCAGGAAGCCATGCCAGCACACGACGTATTGATCATCGGCGCCGGCCTCGCCGGCCAGCGCGCCGCCCTGGCGGCCGCGGAGAGGGGCGCGACGGTGGCGATCATGAGCAAGGTTCACCCCGTCCGCTCCCACTCGGTGGCCGCGGCCGGCGGAATCAACGCCGCGATCAGCGTCGACGATGACTGGCGCTCGCACGCCTACGACACGGTGAAGGGCTCGGACTTCCTCGGCGACCAGGACGCGATCGAAGTCATGTGCTCGGAGGCACCCGACGAGGTGATGCACCTCGAGCACATCGGCGTGACGTTCCATCGCAACGAGAAGGGCGAGATGGACCTGCGGGCCTTCGGCGGGGCCTCGATGAAGCGGACCGCCTACGTGGCCGACATCACGGGCCAGGCGATGCTGCACGTGCTCTACGAGCAACTGATGAAGCACCACGAACGCGTCGAGCGCTTCGAGGAGTGGTTCACGACCTCGCTGCTGCTCGACGACACGGGCGGCTGCGCCGGGGTGATCGCGCGCGACGTGCGCAGCGGCCGCATGGAGGCGTTCACCGCCAAGAACGTGATCCTCGCCTGCGGCGGCGCCGGGCAGGCCTACAAGCCGACCACCAACGGACTGATCGTCACCGGCGACGGAATCGCGATGGCCTACCGTGCGGGAGCCCCGCTGATGGACATGGAGATGGTGCAGTACCACCCGACCTGCCTGGTGGAGACGGGGATCCTCATCACCGAGGGCGCGCGCGGCGAGGGCGCGCACCTGCTCAACGCCAACGGTGAACGCTTCATGGAGAAATCGGCACCCAACAAGATGGAGCTCGCCTCGCGCGACGTCGTCTCGCGGGCCGAGCAGACCGAGATCGACGAGGGCCGCGGCGTGGGCCCGGCCGGCGCGGGCATCTACCTCGACGTCACCGTGGTTCCCCGCCGGCGCACGCTCGAGGCGCTGCGCGAGATCGTCAACCTCGGGCGTGACTTCGCCGGCGTCGACATCACGCGCGAACCGATCATGATCCGTCCGGGCCAGCACTACATCATGGGCGGGGTGAAGACCGACGTGGACGGGCGCACGCCGATCGCAGGCCTCTACGCGGCCGGCGAGGTCGCCTGCGTGTCGGTGCACGGGGGCAACCGCCTGGGCGCCAACTCGCTGCTGGACACGCTGATCTTCGGGCGCCGGGCCGGCGAGCACGCGGCCGAGCGGGCCCTGCACGTCCCGCTGCCCAAGATCGACACGCTCGCCGCGCTGCGCGAGGACATGGGCCGCATCGACGGGATCATCGCCCGTCCTCACGAGGGCCGCCGCGTGTCGGAGATCAAGAGCGAGCTCGGCGAAGTGATGAACCGCCACGCGGCCGTGTTCCGCGACGAGCAGGGGCTGCAGAGCGCGCTGGAGACGGTCGTGCGCCTGCGCGAGGAGTCCGCGCAGGCGTGGATCGACGACCACGGCACCGTCTTCAACCAGGACGTGCTCGGCGCCCTCGAGCTCGGCTTCCTGCTCGACTGCGCCGAGACGACCGTGCTGGCTGCACTCGAGCGCAAGGAGTCGCGGGGCGCGCAGTTCCGCACCGACTACCCCGAGCGCAACGACGCGGACTGGCTCAAGCACATCGAGATCTCGCTCCGAGAGGACGGTCCGGCCGTGTCGTACTCGCCGGTCGCGATCACCCAGTGGGAGCCCGAGGAGCGTAAATACTGATGCTCTGCGGCCGCTGCGCGAGCACCCACACCGACCTCGACCGGGAGGAGCGCCGCTGATGGCCGAAACGCACGATCGTCCGCCCGAGAAGTTCACGATCAGGCTGCGCCGCTACGACCCCGAGTCGGGCGAGGCGCCCTACTGGGACGAGCACACGGTCGAGCTCGAGCCGCACCGCTCGGTGCTCGAGGCGATCCTGCAGGCGCGCGACCGCTTCGACGGGTCGATCGGCATCCGCTGCTCCTGCCGGCAGGCGATCTGCGGATCGTGCGGCGTGCGCGTGAACGGTGAACCCGCGCTGGCCTGCCACACGCACCTCGACGCCGCCAAGGCCGGCGCCGGCGAGGGCGTGATCGAGATCGAGCCGATGGGCAACATGCCGGTCCTGAAGGACCTGATCGTGGACATGGACGCGGTCCACTGGAAGAAGATCCGCCGTGTCACGCCGTGGCTGCTCGCCAGAGAGCCCGTTCCCGAGCGCGAGTACCTGGTGCCGCGCGAGTCGATGGTCGACGTGACGCAGACGATGGCCTGCATCCAGTGCGGCGCGTGCGTATCGGACTGCCTGGCGATGGAGGTGGACCCGGGTTTCATCGGCCCGGCGGCGCTCGCCAAGGCCTACCGCTTCGTCGGCGACCCGCGCGACGACGAGCAGCGGGAGCGCCTCGTCGACCTGGCCCAGGACCAGCAGGGCATCTTCGACTGCACGCACTGCTTCAAGTGTGTCGAGGCCTGCCCCAAGGGTGTCAACCCGATGGGCCAGATCATGCGGCTGCGCCGTATCGCAACGGGCGACCAGCACATCGTCGACCACAACAACGGCGAGCGTCACGAGGCCGCGTTCGCGACGCTCGTGCGTGACAACGGCCTGCTGTGGGAGGCCGAGCTCCTGCCCCGTTCATACGGGGGCAACTCGTGGTTCGGCAAACTCTCTCCGCGTGCCGCGAAAGAGCTGCTCAGCTCGCTCCCGTCGATCCTCACAGCACTGGCGCGGGGCAAGGTCAAGCCGATGGGTGCGCTGAAACCGCACAAGATCCCGCGCGATGACCTCAAGGCGGTGCAGGCCATCTACGAGAAGATCGATAGCCGCGACCGTTCCTCCGGCGGGCGCTATGAGCTGAACCTGTACATCGCGGGCGAGGACGACGAGCCGCCGGTGCCCGTGACGGCGGGCGCCGATGCCGGCACTCCGCCGGAGCAGCCCGCTGCCGAGGGGACCGCGAGCGAGGGCACGCCGCCCGCAACGACCAGCCCCGAAGGGAGCACCGAGATATGAAGGTCGCCTACTGGCCCGGCTGCGTGAGCCGCGGCTTCACGCCCGAGCTGCACGGCTCGATGGCCAAGGTCGCCCCCCTGCTCGACATCGAGCTGGTGGAACTCGACCGCGCGTGCTGCACCGGCGCGGGCGTCATCGCCGAGCACAACCAGGAGCTCGCCGACACGCTCAACGCGCGCACCTTCGCGCTCGCCCAGCAGGTGCAGGGCGCCGACCTGATGATGAACATCTGCTCCACGTGCCAGGGGGCGCAGAGCGAGTGCCAGGAGCGCCTGGACGCAAACGCGGAGTACCGCGAGCACGTCAACTCCACGCTCTCGGCCGAGGGGCTCACCTACGAGAAGGGCCTGACCAACAAGAACTTCCTCTGGCTGCTGGTCGAGGAGATCGGTCTGGAGAACCTGCGCGCGCGCGTCAAGCGGCCGCTGGCCAACCTCAAGGTCGGGCCCTTCTACGGCTGCTACATAGTGCGGCCGCGCGATCGCCTGGGCATCGACGGCGAGCACCCCCGTGACCACTACCTGCACCAGGTGATCGAGGCGCTCGGGGGCACGGTGATCGACTACGCCGGTATGCGCAAGTGCTGCGGCTTCCCGATCATCACCATGCACAAGGAGGCCTCGCTGAAGCAGGCCGGCCGTCACCTCGGCGACGCGATGGACGCGGATGCGGACTGCCTGGTGACGCCCTGCCCCCTGTGCCACCTGAACCTCGACCTGCAGCAGCCGCTCGCCGGGGGCGTCGTGGGACGGGACCTGGACATGCCCGTCCTGCACCTGCCCCAGCTCGTGGGCCTCGCGCTCGGGCTCGACCCGAAGGAGCTGGGCATGAACCGCCACGTCGTGCGGCCCACGTCGGTGATCGACTGGAGCACCTCGGTGGTCGGCGCAGCCGCATAGGCTGCGGGCGTGAAGATCCTCACCGTCGTAGGGAACCGGCCGCAGTTCATCAAGGCCGCGGGCGTATCCGGGCCGCTGCGCGAGCGCCACGAGGAGATCCTCGTGCACACGGGCCAGCACCACGACGACTCGCTCTCGCGGGTCTTCTTCAGCGAGCTCGGGCTCGCGCGTCCCGAGCGGGAGCTCGAGATCGCCGGCGGCACGAACACCTCGCAGACGGCCCGCATGCTCGCCGCGCTCGAGCCGCTCGTTCGCGAGCTGCGGCCCGATGCAGCGCTCGTCTACGGGGACACCAACTCCACGCTTGCCGGGGCGCTCGCCGCAGCCCAGGCACGCGTGCCCGTGATCCACGTGGAGGCGGGAATGCGCTCGTTCGACCGCTCCATGCCCGAGGAGCTCAATCGCGTGCTCACCGACCATCTCGGCGAGCTGCTGCTGTGCCCGTCCGAGACCGCCGCGGAGAACCTTCGCGCCGAGTCGGTCGCCGGGCGGGTCGAGGTCGTCGGCGACGTGATGGTCGATGTAGCGCTGCGCCGGGCACCGGCCGCACGCGCCGCGACGGAGGTGCCGGCCGCCCACGGCCTGCAGGCGGGCGGCTACCTGCTGCTGACCGCCCACCGGGCCGGCAACGTCGACGACCCCGAGCGCCTGCGAACGCTCCTGGCGCTCATCGGGAAGCTGCCCGGTCCCGTGCTGCTCCCCCTGCATCCGCGCACCCGCGCGCGCCTGCAGGAGGCGGGGCTGCTGGCGCAGGCCTCGGAGATCCCGGGGCTGGTGCTCAGCGAACCGCTCGGCTACGCCGAGTTCAGCGCGCTCCTGTACCAGGCCCGCGCGGTGCTCACGGACTCGGGCGGCGTCCAGAAGGAGGCGTACCTTGCGGGGGTGCCCTGTCTGACCCTGCGCGCGAACACCGAGTGGGTGGAGACCGTACAGGCGGGCTGGAACGCGCTCGTGGACCTCGATGCAGCCGCCGCGCTCGAGGCGCTTGCGCGCTGGTCGGAGCCCGGCAGCTCACGGCCAGAGCGGCCGCCCCTCTACGGCGACGGCCACGCCGCCGGGCACATCGTTGACGCGATCGGGTCGATGTGAGCGGCGCAGCGGCGCAGCCTGTCCGCGTCGGCGTCGTGGGACTCGGCTACTGGGGCCCGAACCTCGCCCGCAACCTCGCCGCAATCCCCGGCTGCGAAGTGGGCTGGCTGTGCGACGCCTCCGAGGATGCGCGCGCGCGGATCGCGGCGGGCTTCCCCGGGGCCCGAACGACCGCCAACGTCGGTGATCTACTGGTCGACGACGAGCTCGACGCGGTTGTCCTGGCGACACCCGTGCCCACCCACGCGGCGCTCGCGGTCTCGGTGGCGGAGGCGGGCAAGCACTGCTTCGTCGAGAAGCCGCTGGCGACGACCGCCGCCGACGCCGAACGCGCGGTCGCGGCGGCCGCGCGCGCCGGCCGGGTGCTGATGGTCGGTCATCTCCTGGAGTACCACCCGGCTGTGGCGCGGCTGAAGGACTTGATCGACCGCGACGAGCTGGGCGCGCTCTACTACATCTACGGCAACCGTCTCAACCTCGGCAAGCTGCGCGCCGACGAGAACGCGCTGTGGAGCCTCGGTGCGCACGATGTCTCGGTGGCGCTGCACCTGATCGGGGAGGAGCCGGAGGAATGCCTCGCCAACGGCGCGTCGTTCGTGCGGGAGGGCGTCCAGGACGTCGTCTTCTGCTACCTGCGCTTCCCCTCCGGGGTGGTCGCCCACCTCCATCTCTCGTGGCTGGATCCCCACAAGGAGCGGCGCCTGACGGTCGTCGGGGCGCGCCGGATGGCGACCTTCGACGACATGTTGATCGAGGGCAAGCTGACCGTCTACGACAAGGGCTTCGATGAGGACACCCGCTCGTGGGGCGAGTACATCGCGCGCTCCGGCGACACCTTCTCGCCGCGCATCTCCAACCGCGAGCCGCTGCGGATCGAGTGCGAGCACTTCATCGAGTGCGTGCGCACCGGCGCCGTGCCCCGCTCGGACGGCCGCAGCGGGCTGCGCGTGGTGCGCGTGCTCGAGCGCCTGCAACAGGCTCTCGAGGCGTGACACTCCACAGCAGGGGGTTTCGCTAGGCGGCGCTCGCACGGCGGCGCTCGACGCCGTCGAACTCCCGGCGCGAGCGAGCACGTCGATCGACCCTGAGCACCGGCCCGATCGAGGACCCGACTCCGCGCAGCACGTAGGCGTCGCGCGTCTGGCTGTAGCGCAGCAGCGGCCGGAGGACCGTCATCCAGTGTCTTGCGAGGTAGCGGCGGGGCCGTGGCACGGTGCGCATGGCTCGGCTACCTGAAGGGATCCTCTTCGTCGATCGTGCCCTCACCGGAGAGCTCGAAGGCGCTGTGCAGGGCCTGCACCGCCTGGGTCACGCGCTCACGGTCGATCACGCAGGAGATCTTGATCGGAGAGGTGGAGATCATGTCGATGTTCACGCCCTCGCTTGCGAGCACGCCGAACACCTTCGCCGCGACGCCGGGGTGGGAGCGCATCCCGGCGCCCACGATCGACACCTTGCCCATCTCCTCGTGCGTTCCCAGCTCGCTGAACGCGTCGCCCTGGAGGGGCTCGAGCGCAGCCCGCGCCACGCGCAGGTCCTCGCGGGGGATCGTGAAGGAGATCTCTGCCAAGCCGCCCGCGGAGGCGGGCTCGTTCTGGACGATCATGTCCACGTTCACGTTCGCCCCCGCCAGCGCCGCGAAGATCCGCGCGGCGGCGCCGGGCGCGTCCGGCACGCCCAGCAGCGTGACTCGCGCCTCGGCGCTCGAATGTGTGACTGCTGTGATCAGCGGCTGCTCCATCATCTCTCCTTCTGCCACCACAAAGGTACCGGGCTCTTCGTCGAAGGAGGACCGGCAGTGGATGCGCACGCCGTGATTGCGTGCGTACTCCAGCGATCGCAGCTGCAGCACCCCGGCCCCGGAGGCGGCCATCTCGAGCACCTCCTCGAAGGAGACGCGCTCCAGCTTTCGCGCGTCCGCGACGATCCGCGGATCCGCCGTGAACACCCCGGAGACGTCGGTGTAGATTTCGCACACGTCTGCGTCGAGCGCTGCAGCAACCGCCACCGCGCTCGTGTCCGAGCCGCCGCGCCCGAGGGTGGTGACGTTCCTGCCGGAGCTCGACACGCCCTGGAACCCGGCCACCAGCACGATGTCGTCGCGCTCCAAGGCGGCCCGTATGCGGTCGGCGCGCACGTCGAGGATCAGCGCCTTGGTGTGCGACTCGTCGGTCACGATCCCGGCCTGCGAACCCGTCAGCGAGATCGCCCGGTGGCCGAGATCGTGGATCGCCATCGCACACAGCGCGCACGAGATGCGCTCACCGGTCGACAGCAGCATGTCCATCTCGCGCGGGTCGGGGTCGGTTGAGACCTCCTCGGCCATGCCGATCAGCTCGTCGGTCGTCTTGCCCCGCGCCGAGAGCACCGCGACCACAGAGTGCCCGTCGCGGCGCTTCTCCACGATCCGCCGCGCGGCGCGCTTGATGCGCTCGGCATCGGCCACGGAGGTGCCGCCGAACTTCATGACGATCGTCCCAGACACCCGCCGCAGGATATTGGGAGCGCGCCGGCAGGCGACGCGGCGGCACGAAACGACCCGTCGGCGCGTCGCCGGCTACAGGGCCCGGCGCCCCGCGAAGGCCTTGCCGAGGGTGACCTCGTCGGCGTACTCGAGGTCGGAGCCGACCGGCAGGCCGCTGGCCAGACGGGTGACCGTTACCTCGGGGGCACGTCCGCGCAGCTCCTCGGCGATGTACAGCGCGGTGGCCTCGCCAGTCGTGGTGGGGTTGGTGGCGAGCACCACTTCGCGCACCGTCCCGTCGGGCCCAGCCACGCGTGCGAGCAGCTCCGCGATCTTGAGGTCCTCGGGGTCCACGCCGTCGATCGGCGAGAGCGCGCCGCCGAGCACGTGATACAGGCCGTGGTACTCGTGCGTGCGCTCCATCGGGATCACGTCGCTGGGCTCCTCGACCACGCACACCAGCGCCTGGTCGCGTCGCGGGTCCTGGCAGATGCGGCAGCGCTGCTCGTCGGTCAGGTTGAAGCACACCTCGCACAGCCGGATCCGCTCCTTGACCTCGCGGATCGCCTCTGCGAGCGCACCGGCGTCCTCGTCGGAGGCCCTCAGAATGTGGAAGGCCAGACGCTGGGCCGTGCGGTTGCCGACGCCCGGCAGCTTTGAGAGCTCGGTCACGAGCCTCTGCACGGGAGGGGCATAGGAGGTGCTCACAGTCCCGGGAGGCCCAGGCCCCCGAGGCCGCCGAGGTCCATTCCCGCGGTCGCCCCGCCGAGCTTGCGCTCGGCGAGCTCCTGGGCCATCCGCAGCGCCTCGTTGACCGCGGCCAGGACCATGTCCGCCAGGATCTCCACGTCCTCCGGGTCGACCGCCGCGGGGTCTATCCGGACCTCCCGCACCTCCAGGTCGCCGCTCACCTTCACCGTCACCATCCCGCCGCCCGCGGAGGCTTCGACGATCTCGCTCTTGAGCTCCTCCTGAGCGACCTCCATGTCCCTCTGCATCTTCTGCACCTGCTGCATCATCTGCTGGACGTTGGGCATCCGCGGCTGCTTTGGCATCAGAGACCTTTCTCGTTGCTGGTGATGGCGCGGCCGCCCGCCGGGCCCTCGCCGTGGGGGGAGTCCCACTCGCCCTCGAGCTCCACCGCGTCGAACTCCTCCATGAACCGCGCCACCCACTCCTCCTCCGAGCGCTCGACCGGCGCCACGGCTGGCGCCTCGGCGGACTCCTCGCCCAGCTCGTAGGACAGGCGCCAGCTCGAGCCGGTGATCGCCCTGAGCGCCTCGCCCACGGTCATCCGGTTGGCCGGATCCTCCGCCTTCTTCTTCAGGAACTGGGCCGTCGAGGCGAACGCCAGGACGAGATCATCGCCCTGCGCCGAGACGGGGCGGGCTTCGGCGATCAGGGCACCGAGCAGCGCGTTCTCGGCGCGCACGAGCTCGACCACCGCGGGCCACAACGCAGCGAGCGACTCCAGGTCCGTCGAGGCGGCCGCGGGCGGGGTCGCCGGCCCGCCCGCCGTGGGCCCCGGCGCCGGGGTGTCGCTGGCCGGAGCGGCCCCCTGCGGCGCGCTGTGCTCCGCCGCTGCGCCCGCAGGAGCAGCGCTCCGCGGGACCGCGCTCTCGGGGACGGCGTTCTCATGCGGGGCACCCTCCATGGCGGCGCCCTCCGGGACGGCGGCCTCGGGGACGGCAGGCTTCGCCACGGAGCTCTCCGGCAAGGCGCTCGCTCGTGGGGCGCTCTCGGCGACGAGCGGCGGGCCCGGGCCGGACGCGGGCGCGGGATCGGTGCCGGCGCCGCGCACTCGGCTCTCCTCGAGCCGCTCGATACGGGTGAGCAGCGCGCGGAGCGACCCGTCGGTCTCGGGCCGCGCGGCCTTCACGAGCGCGAGCTCCAGACGCGTGCGTGCGTCGGCTCCGGCACGCATCGCCTCCATCGCCTCGCCGAGCAGCTCGAGCAACCGGACGACGGTGGCATGCGCCACCCGCTCGGCCTGCGCCAGCAGCGCGGCGTCGGCCTCGGCCGTGAGGGAGATCTCGGCCGGCACCTCGCCGAGGGTCTGGACGATGAGCAGCTCGCGCACCCGCACCTCGAGGTCGCCGGCGAAGGAGGCCGCGTCGCGGCCCTGCCGGACGCATTCTTCGACGGCGCCGAGCGCGCGCCGGGCGTCGCCGTCGGCGACCGCGTCGACTGTCGCGGCCAGCAGGCGCGCATCCGCCACACCGAGGACGGCGAGCACATCCTCGAGCGCGATCTCGCCACCGCTGTAGGTGATGATCTGCTCGAGCGACCCGAGCGCATCGCGGAAGCTGCCGGTCGCCGAGCGCGCCAGCGCGGCGACCGCTGCGGGAGGGATCTCGATCGACTCGGCCTGAGCGGCGCGACGCACCACGCTCGCGATCTGCTCGACGGTGGGCCGGTGGAAGTCGAAGCGGTGGCAGCGGTCGACGACGGTCGCGGGCACCTTGTTGGCCTCGGTCGTGGCGAGCACGAAGACGGTGTTGGGGGGCGGCTCCTCGAGCGTCTTGAGGAATGCGTTCCACGCCGCAGTGGAGAGCATGTGGGCCTCGTCGAGGATGTAGACCTTGCGGCGCCCGCTCACCGGCGCATAGGCCACGCTGTCGCGCAGCTCACGGACATCGTCCACCGAGTTGTTGGAGGCGGCGTCCATCTCGATCACGTCGAGCGAGCTGGCGGCGGCGATCGACAGGCAGGAGTCGCACACGCCGCACGGCTCGATCGTGGGCCCCTGCTCGCAGTTCAGGCAAGCCGCGAGGATCTTTGCCATCGAGGTCTTCCCCGTGCCGCGCGATCCCACGAACAGGTAGGCGTGGTGGACCTTGCCGCGCTCGACCGCGTTGCGCAGCGTCCGCACGACCGGCTCCTGGCCGACCACCTCGGCGAACGTACGTGGGCGGTGCCGGCGGTACAGCGACCGCTGCTGCTCCTGTGGATGCTCCTCTGGCGACACCGTTGGCTGAGTCTACCCACGCCCGTGGGGCGGCCCGGGACAGGCTCGATCGCCCGCGTCAGCGGATAGCGTCCGCGGCCATGAGCGCTTCGACAGGGCACCTCGGGCGTCCCAGCCGGCGCTGGGGCAGCGCCGCGGCGATCGTCGCGGGAGCCGTGCTGCTGCGGCTGATCAGCGGGGTGGGCTTCGTCAACTACGACACGCTCTACGCGCTGGCGTGGGGCGGGCAGCTATCGCGGGGCAGCGTGCCCGCCTACCGCGTCCCGATCGCTCCGACCCCGCACCCGCTGCTCGAGCTGCTCGGGCTGGTGCTGGCCCCGCTCGGCCCCCACGCGGCGGTGAACGTGACGATCGCGCTGGCCTTTCTGGCCCTGTCCGCGTGCGGCTGGGTGGTCTACGAGCTGGGAAGCGCCTGGTTCGGCAGGGCAGTCGGCGCACTCGCGGCCCTGCTCTTCCTGACGCGCGTGCCGGTGCTCTCCTACGGCGTGCGCGCGTACGTCGACCTCCCGTACCTGCTGCTCGTGCTCGGGGCGCTGCTCGTCGAGTCCCGCAGCCGGGCCGTGGCGGGACGGCCGGCGGGGATGCCGGTGCTCGCTCTGCTGGCGCTCGCCGGGCTGCTGCGTCCGGAGGCGTGGGCGTTCTCGGGGCTCTACTGGCTCTACCTGGTCGTGCTGCCGCCGCGCATCGAGGGCCGGGGCGCCGGACGCACGGGAGTGCGATGGTGGTCGGCTCGCCCCCGCGGAGAGATCCTGCGCCTGACCCTGGTGGCGGCCGCTGCGCCGCTGGTGTGGGTACTCAGCGACCTGCTGATAACCGGCGACCCCATGTGGTCGCTGACCAACACCCGGCACACCGCCTCAACTCTGGATCGCGCGACCGGCATCGCCGACGTGCCCGAGTACATCCCGCGGCGGATCGGCGAAATCCTGCGGCCGCCGGTCCTGCTCGGGGCCGCGCTCGGCGGGGTCCTGTCACTGCTCTGGCTGCGGCGGCGAGCGCTCCTCGGAGCAGTGGCGGGCGTGCTCGCCGTGATCGTGTTCGCGGCCTTCGCCACGGTGGGGCTTCCGATCAACTCGCGCTATGCGTTCCTCGCCTCCGCGATCCTCTGCATCTTCTGCGGAGCCGGCGTGTTCGGCTGGATGGAGCTGCCCCGCGGAGACCGGCGGCGGGCGTGGTGGATGGCGGGGGGCGCGATCGTGCTGCTCGCCCTCGCCGCCTACATCCCTGCGCAGTACCGCTCCGCGCATCGCGAACTCGACAAACTCGCACGGCAGCAGAGCATCGAAGGCGACCTCGTGGCGCTCGTGGACGATCACAGCATCAATCTCCGGTGCGGGCCGGTGGGCGTGCCCAACCACGCTCCCATCCCATTGTTGGCGCTCTACCTCAAGACGAGCCCCGCCAACGTGGTGAGCCTTCAGAGCGGCCACATCGACCAGGGCGTCTACGTGGACCCGGCGAGCCGCGAAGTGGAAGAAGACTACGTGCTCGACCCCCACGACCCGCACGAGGCGGTCAGCGTTCCGCCGGGCTTCAGCGCCAGCGGCGCCAATCGCTCATGGCTCATCTTCGCGCACTGCCCCTGACACACGGGCGCACTGCCCCTTACGCACGGGCGCACTGCCGCTGATACAGGCAGCTGACGGACGAGGGACGCGCGGCGACACGCAGAGTGGACCGTGCACCCCTCGTCGAGATTCCGCTCACCGAGCACCTGACGCCGCCCACGGCTCCGGTCCGGGAGCTCCCGCTGCACCTGCCGGTGATTGCTTAAGGCTGCTTCCTTCCGGACCTGACCTGGTTCGCAAGCCGACACCGCGCGGGACCCGAACCATCGACGCCCCAAGCGGCGGGGCGACCGGCGCCGAACCCCTCGGAGGGGAGTTCAGCCCCGCTAGAGCGGATTGCGGATTCAGGGCACCGCTACCTCCCCGCCTAGCACGGTCCGAGAGCGATCCTAACGTACGCCCCCGGCCGCGGCTTGCTGTAGGCTGCCGGACCGTGACCATCTCAGACACCTCCTCCATCCTGCGCTCGCGCGCGATCCCCGCCCTGGCGACCGTGGCCGTCGCCGTCCTCATCGCCGGCTGTGGATCGAGCAGCTCGAGCAGCACGATCACGATCGGCAACGAGAACACCGCGGACAACGCCCTCATCAAGGCGGGCGAAAAAGCCGGCGCTGCAACTGAAACCACGGCCAAGACGCCGACCACTGGCCCGCTCTCGCAGGAACCGACGGTGCCGCCGCAGTCCGGCGCCCCCCCGACCAAGCTCGTCACCAAGGATCTGATCGTCGGAACCGGACCGGAAGCCAAGGCCGGCGAGTCGGTCACGGTCAACTACGTGGGCGCGCTGTACAAGGGCGGCAAAGTGTTCGACGCCTCATGGAAACGCCACGAACCGTTCTCGTTCGTGCTCGGCAAGGGTCAGGTGATCCCCGGCTGGGATCAGGGCGTGGCCGGCATGAAAGTGGGCGGACGACGCCTGCTGATCATCCCCGCACCGCTCGGTTACGGGACGAAAGGCTCGCCACCGGCGATCCCGCCGAACGCGGCGCTTGTGTTCGTGGTCGACCTGCTGGGAACCTAGGCGAACGCCTCTTCCGCGCTTGACCCGCTCGCGCGCCGCGGCTCGGGCGGCGGCGCTGCTCGCACTCGGCTGCGTCGCGGTCGCCCTGGCGGGCTGCGGCGGGTCATCCACGACGAGCCCCGCCGAGCTGGCACTCGAGCGCGAAGACCTCGTGTTCGTGACCCGCGCGCTGCAGGGCGTACAGCCGCAGACCGAAGCCGAGGTGGCGGCCACCAGGGCGGCCTGGCCACTCGTGGTCAACGGCCTGCCCACCGGTTCGAGCGGGCTCGACCGGCCGCGCATCCTGACCGCGGTGGAAGAGAGCGGGCGGCTGGTGCTGCCCGCGCTCCTCGACGAACGCCAGGCCGCTGCGCTCACCGGGGCCGCGGTCGGCCTGGCTGGCCTCTACCGTGCCTACGCGGGGCTCGCGAGCCGGGGATGGGAGATGATCGGCGCGGCGATCTACCAGATCGAACACGGCTCGCCCGCGGCCGCACGCTTCGCACGCGCGAACGTCGACCTGTACATCGAGAGCGTCTACGATTCCCACTTCGGCCTCGGCCAGATCGGCAAGCAGCTTGCCGCCGCCTATAAGAAGCTGGGCGGTCCCACGGTGTTCGGCACGACGCTCACGCAGCAGCAGGTGGACGAGGTCTCACAGGCCTACTCCCAGGAGCACGACCGCCTGAACCCGCACGAGCGGGTGAAGCTGGGGTCATGAACGCGTTCGTGACCGCCGGCGCGGGATTCCTGCTGGCGGTGCTGTGGTTCGATCTGATGTTCGACGTGCAGGTGCTCGGTCGCGGCGGGTCCGAGCTGCCCGAGGAGGTACTCGGCTCGATCGCCGGGTACTACCGGCGGGTGACCACGGCGGCCAGGCCGATGAACCGGTTGGTCGCCGCGGCGATGCTGGGGACGCTCGCCGCGATCGTCGTCGAGATCGCGAGCGGTTATCGGCAGGCGTGGCTGGGGTGGGCCTCGCTCGTGCTCGCCCTCGGCCCGATCGCCCTGGCGGGCGCGCGCACGGTGCCGAGCGCGGTTCGGCTGGGAGGCCGGGAAGATCCGCCGCAGCGTCAGAGCGAGCTTGCCCGGGCGATCCTGCGCGAGCACATCGCCTGCTTCGCCTCGATCGCCGCGCTCCTGATCATCCAGCTCGGCTTCGGCTGAGCTCGGGCGAGCGCCGGGGAGGCCCGGTCTCAGGCGGACGCGACGGCGGCCGTCGGCTCCGCCGCCACAGCGCGGTCGCGACCCATGGCCTTCGCCCGGTACAGCGCCCGGTCGGCGCGCTTGGTGAGCTGCTCGGCGGTCTCCAGGCCGTTCCAGGTCGCGTAGCCGATGGAGCAGCTCTGGCCGTCGGGGACCGCCTCCCGGATGCGGTCGAGGATGGATTCGGCGAAGCTTTCGGAGGGGCAGTCGGGCAGCAGGATCGCGAACTCCTCGCCGCCCCAGCGCGCGATCGTGTCCCCCTCGCGCAGGGTCGTGGCGGCGCGCTGGGCGAAGTCGCGCAGCAGATGATCGCCGGCGGCGTGACCGCGCGTGTCGTTGAAGTGCTTGAAGCGGTCCATATCGAGCAGGGCCAGCGTGAGCGGGAACTTCATCCGGTGCGATAGCACCAGGTCGCGGTGCAGCCGCTCCTCCCATGCCCGCCGGTTGGGCAGCCCGGTGAGACCATCCGTGGTGGCCTGCTCGGCGAGCCGCTCGAGCGCCTCGTGGTGGGCGAGGGCGACGGCCGTCTCGTCGGTGAGGAGCGCGACGGCGCGTGCGGCGCGTGCCGAGACGTCACTCACGCGATCCGCCCAGCAGACCACGAGCACGCCGATCACGCCGTCGTGATCGAAGATCGGCTGCCACATGATCGAGCGGGCCCGCGAGAGCTCCAGCAGCTGGCGCGAGACGAGCGGGCTGTCGGCGGGGTCGGCGAGGAACAGGGCCTCGCCGTTGAGGTAGGCATTGGCCGTGGCCGAGGGAGAGCTGAGCTGCACCTCCACACCCACCAGGTTCACCCCCGCGCTCGCCGTCACCGTGAGGTGGTCGACGCCCGCAAGCTCGGCGAGATGCGCGCTGCTTGCCCCGGCGATGTCGACGGCGGCCTGAGCGATCGCCTGGCGGGCATCCTCGCCGCTGAGGATGCGTCTGAGCACATTGGAGATCGCCGGCAGCTCCAGCTCCGCCTGCTTGCGCTCGGTGATGTCCTCGACGAGCGACAGGCAGTAGGCGGGGCGGCCGTCGCCGGGACGCACCACCGAGGCGGTCAGCTCGCCCCAGACGATGCGACCGTCGGCATGCACGTAGCGCTTCTCCACGCGGCGCAGCACGCGCCGCTCGCCGCTGACCAGCGCGGCGAGCGCGTGGTTGCCGATCTCGAGGTCGTCGGGATGGCTGAAGTCGGCGACGTGTGCCCCCAGCAGTGACTCCTCGGTGCGGCCCAGCAGCTCGCACCATGCACGGTTGACCCGCAGGACGCGGCCGGCGGAGGCAGGCTCGAGGCTGACCGTCAGCATCGCTATCGCCGCCGCGTCGAACGCCAGGCGGCTGTCGGCGGCGCTGCGTCGCGCCGCGGTCTCGACCTCGTCACGTTCGAGCAGCGCGCAGCGACGCGCGAGCTCGCCCCCGGCGATCGCCGCCAGGTCCCCGAGCACGGCGACATCGTCCTCGCTCCAGTCCCGACGCCCCCACTCGACCGCGCGCAGAGACCCAACGCACTCGCCGGCGATCAGCAGCGGCATCTCGGCGAAGGCGTAGGGACCGTCCCCCCCCGTGGAGACGACCCCCGCGTGGCGATCCTCGTACCGGGACTCCGCCACGAGCAGCGGGTCGGCGCCCGCCGCGAGCAGCTGGTCTGCGGGGCGCAGCGGCGGAACGCAGCGGGCGGACTGCCAGGGCTCGCCGAGACCGGTCTCGCTGAGGAGGAACTCGCGATCCCCCTCGAGCAGGCTGATCAGCGCGACGGGCACGCCGAGCAGCCGCGTCAGGAGCCTGGTGAGCCGGTCGAAGTCCTCCTCCGTGGATCCGTCGAACAACCCGAGCCTGCGTAGAGCACGCGCGGGCGCGAGCTCGGGGGGCTGGATCGAGGGCTCCCTCATCAGCGCGGAGGGTTCGCTGAGATGCATATCGCTGCATCGGCAGCCATCGAGGGCGGCATTAAGCAGGCAACGGCACGGGCCCCGGTTTGCCTCGACTTCGCGACCCATATTCGACGGATGTGCAGCCGATCGGGCGCGCCTTCGGCGGAGGCTCGGGGGTGCGTTTGCCAAGACCCTTGCCGAGTGGCTACTGTGATGGGAGCAATGAGGACGAGCGGGCGGGATCTGCTTTCTCGGGCCGGATCGGATAGCCGGCTGGAGCTCCGATGAGCGACGCCGCTGCTGCCCTTGTGATCGCGAGCGGCGTGCAGGGCGGGCACGCACACACGCCGGTGCCGGAAGCGATCGTGATCGTGCTGATCATCGTCGCACTGTCGCTGGCGTCCCTGCTCATCGTGCTCTACCTGCGCCGCCGCAGCCAGCGCTCGGAACCCGTCGCCGACCAGTGGCAGGCGCTGGTCGTGATGGGCGAGCTCTGTCCTCACGGATGGCAGGCCCAGCTCACCCTCTACGGATGGGGCGCGCCGGTGCCCGACGACGCACCGCCCGCGCGGGCCCCGCTGGTGGAGCTCGAATGGAAGCAGTTCGAGGAGGAGCCGGGCAGGGTCGCGGTTGCAAGGCGGGCCTGGGCGCCCACGATCGCCGCCGCGCTGCAGACGATGGTCGATGACCGCCGCACAGACCTCACGCTCGAGCAGATCGAGCAGGCCGCCGCCGAGGACGAAGACCTCTGGTGGAACGATTGACGCAGGCGGGCCGATAGCCGGCGCCGGGCCGCCCGCGCGGAGCGCCGTGCGAGGACGGCTACCGCCGCTCGTGCGCGTGGCGCTCCGCGGCGGCACGGACCGCAGCTATGTCCATACCCGCAACGCAGCGCACGGCGAGGCCGTTCTCCCACTCTATGGCCCATGCAAAACGCTGCTCGACGCTGCCGGCCGCTCCGAGCAGGCGTCCGCTCTGACGGACCACGACGAAGGTGACCCCGCTGCCCATGTCGAGCACAGCCTCCGGCGCGGTGCCGAACACCTCATAGGAGCTGAGCCAATCCTCGAGGAAGCCACTGATCGCGGTCGCGCCGTCGAACAGGCCGAGCCCGTCCAGGGACTCCCAAACGGCATCGGATGCGAACAGGCTCATGACCGCGTCGAGATCTCGCCGATTGCTGGCGTCGATGCCCCGGCGCGTCAGCTCGATCGGGTCTGGGGTCGTGGACTCCGCGAACATGGCCGGGAGTATCCCGCAGGGGGATCGGGCAAAGCGGTCGAACAGCGGGTGCCGATCCGGTCACCAAGCCATAGAATCCGGAGACCAGGGCGCGTAGCTCAGTGGGAGAGCGCTCGCTTCACACGCGAGAGGTCGCAGGTTCGAAACCCGCCGCGCCCATCGATGAGGTCTGCTGCAAGTCGGCTGATTCCGGTTCCAGAGCGTCTCGCGAGCCCGGCAGGCGCCAGCCTCGGTTGCGCCTGATTGGCCATGGTTGCCGGCGGATGCACGGCAGCGCCGTTCATGCCGCGCTTGTGGCGGCCATCGCCGGGACGGGACGGATTCGCGACGACCGGCGGTCCTGCCGTGCGTGGGCAGGAGACTCCCACGATCAGGCGGGCGGCTGCCCGGCGGTCGAGACTCCGAGGGCCGCTGGGCCTGCGGCTTCGACGAGCGTGTTCACCTGGAGCACGGCGTTGGTGTAGCACTCTTGCGATGTCCGCGAGGCGATGGAGGTAACGCTGCTGCTTGACGGACATGTGGCTCACAGGCACGAGTTCGCACCGAGCAACGAGGCGGTTTCCGAATCCCATGCGCGTGGCGAGCGCGTTCACATACACCAGTTCCTCGGTGTCGCCGGCCATCGAGACGACCGTCTTCGTTTCCGCGCCGGCTCGTCTGTATCAAGTAAGCTTTGTGCTCGAATCCAAGGACGGAAGGGGGCCGGGATGGGGGCGGCTAGAGCGTTGCTTCTAGGCATGGTGGTAGCGGGCGGAGCGTTGATCACGCTCGTTAGCGCGGCGGCCGGCGAGCAGACGCTCGAACTCAACTCCAGGCAGCAACTCGGTCCCTACCGGTCCGTCGCGGGGCCGGTTTCAACGACGGAGTCACTCGCGAGCGGAGCGACCTACGACGTGCTGGTCACCGGTACGGCATCCATCTGGTCGACGGCCGAGTGGGCAGAAGGGCCACCCTGCGGTGAGCCCGAAGCTCATCCGATGTTTCCGTCGCCTGGAGTTGAAAACGGGCCAGTCGGCTGGGATGCAGCCACGGTGTTCGCTGTGCCCCCTCAGGCAGCGTTCGATGGTTTCAAGTGCAATTCCGGCGTGATTCCGTTTGGAGCCCCCGACACCGGGCCGGGCTTTGAAGTCAGTACGGGCAAGAGCTTCAGCCGCATCAATCCGTTCGCGGGAGCGAGAAGCGTCCCATCTCCGGCGCACACCTATCGCTATGTCGTCACGGGCGCAGGAGCTCCTGCGTCGTTCCAGTTCGCAGACGAACCACTCGACGACAACTACGGCATATTCAGGATCACGGTTATGAGCGAAGCCGAATGCGTGGCGAGCGCCTGCCAAAACGCCGAAGCTGCCGAGCCGGAAGAAGCATCCGGCGTCCAGGAAGTTGGTGTCACCGGCAGGGGAGCTGTTGGGTTGCTGCAGAGCAAGGTGGCCTTGCTTCCGACCGCGGATGCATGTTCGAGTCGCCGGGAATTCAAGGTGACTTTCTTCAAGAACCGAGGCGTCAAGATCGTGAGCGTGTCGTTCAGCGTTAACGGCCATGTCATCAAGACGTTGCATGGCGGACGGCTTTCGACGATCGTTAGCCTGCGAGGCTTCCCCAAGGGCGTATTCGTGCTCAGACTTCGCGCCGTGACCAGTCGTGGCCAGGTTCTCGTGGACACCCGCCGTTACCACACCTGCATTCCCAAACTCCCAATCCATCGCGACAGGCGCAGGCCCTCGTCGAAGCAGGCATAGACAGCGGCTCGGCTCCCGAATTGCTCTCACGCACTGCCAGCAGTCGACGCGAGGGCGATGAGCGGGCGCCGGCAGGAGTCGGCATCGAGATGCCATCGTCCGCGCTCGGGGCCGGTCCATCGCGGCGCGCGGCGGACGGCTTTCCGAGTCCGGGCCGCTTTCCGAGTCGCCTCACGCGAGAGGGCTCGCCGGTTCGAAACCCGCCGGGCCCAGCGAGGGCCGCCCGCTGGCATCAGCCGGGCACGACCGGCAACCGGCGTGCAGCGGCCTGCTATCGCCTAGCATGGACGCTCCGACCTACCAGCCGTTCAAGGAGCCGCGTGCACCTCAAACGATTCATCCCCGCCCTCGCCGCGTTCGCAGCGCTCGCGCTCGCCCCGAGCGCCAGCGCAAACACCAAGCAGTACGTGCTCAAGCACCCGGCCAGGGAACAGTGCAAGGTCCAGTACGACAAGCGAATCGAGCGGGTATCCGTGCGCCGGCACGGCCACACCGTGAAAGTGCGCGAGACCGTCTGCGTCTACGCCCCACCGAAGAAGGTCTCGGCCAAGTGAGCCGCCCGCACGGCTGAGGACGGCCGGCCGCGTACACGCGGACGCCGCTCAGCGCTGCAGCGCGAGCGCGGCGCGGCGGCGGCGGCGCGGCGCACCGCTCGAGCGATCCGCGGCCCCGGGACGCGCACGCGTGGAGCCGCGGCGAGCCACCCTCGCCAGCTCGCCGACGGGCGCGGGACGCGCCAGGTAGAACCCCTGGCCATGGCTTGCGCCGAGGTCGTGGAGCGCCTGGAGTTCGCCCACCGTCTCGATGCCCTCGGCGATGATCACCGCGCCGGTTTCGTCGGCGAAGCGCCGCAGCGAATCCGCCAGGGAGCGTCGCACCGGGTCGATGTCGATCCCGCTGATGAGCTCGCGGTCGAGCTTGATGTAGTCGGGCGCGAGCTTGAGGATGTGCATGAGGCTCGCAAAGCCGGCGCCCGCGTCATCGATCGCCAGGCGCACGCCGCTGTCGCGCAGACCCCTCAGCGTGCAGGCCAGGTGCGGATAGTCGTCGACCTTGATCTGCTCGGTGAGCTCGACCACGATGCGACCGGGGTCGACACCCGCCAGAGCCTCGGTGATACGACCGCAGGCGAGCGCGCTCGGCCCGGCGTTGACCGTCAGCAGTGCCTGGCGCGGCAGCTGATCGAGCTTGGCGATGACCGATTCCACGATCGCCACTTCCAGGTCCACGCCCAGGCCGACCTCGTGGGCCCGCGCGAGCCACACGTCCGGAGCCTCGCTCTGAGCGTCGGGGAAGCGCGCGAGGGCCTCCACCCCGAACAGCCCGCCCCGATCGAGCGTGAAGATCGGCTGGAACACCACGGAGAAGTCGCACGCGTGGAGAACGCGCTCGATTTCGGCGTGGGTGGCGATCTTCTTCGCGCCCTCGGGGTTGAGGACGTTGGCGACGAACTGGCCCGCGATCTCGGCATCCGTCTCGGGCTCGCCCGCGGCCGCTGCGATCTCGCCGAACGGGGAGCTGCGGCCCCTCAGCAGGTTGGCCGTGATCGCGCTGAAATCCGCGGCGGCGCCGATCACGGCGCTCATGAAGTCGGCGAGCCCACTGAGGAGCGTGACGTCGTGATCGTCGAAGGCGTGGGTGGTCGCAGAGTTGACGTTGAGCACTCCCACGGGCTCGCCGCGGCGGTGCAGAGGCACGCACACCGAGGAGCGGTACCTGTGCGCCTGTGTGGCCCTGCGGTTCACGCGCGGATCGCAGTCGGTGTCGTGCGTGAGCAGCGTCCTCCCGGACCGGATCGCCTCGCCGGAAAGGCTGTGATCCAGGTGCAGCACCTCGCCGATGTGGTCGCAGAGATTGCCGGTTCCCGCGACGTAGCGCAGGGCGTCTGGAGCGACCACCATGCCCACGAGCACGCCCTCGGCGCCGGCGATCATCTCCAGCGCCTGGTCGGCGACCCGCTGGATCAGCAGCAGCGGATCGATGGCAATCCGGCTGGCGGGGTCCGGGCCGGACCAGCTGTCGATCACGGCCGACCCGCCCGCAGTCGCCGACGAGTACCTGCAGGACCTCGCATACTCTCCACCGGAGGTGGGATCTGCGCAATCGTGCGAGTCATCACAACCCCCATCGACGCACGGGTAGGGATCGACTGAATCCCCCCGCCGGGCGCTGGACGCTCCTGCGCGGCTGCAGGAACCCTTGCACGACGCGAGGACCGACCCCACATCCGTCGAGATGAACACACAAACCAGACAGCGATGGCGCTCCGGACTCGATGACCTTGGACGCGCACGTGCAGTTGCTGGGACAGCGAGACCACCATGTCAGACGGCGAACCCGCGCAGACCAACCCCGAGCACGACGGAGCTCCCGGCTCGTCCGATCCGCACGTGGGCGAGCCCGCAGCGCAGGCGCCTGACGACGTCGCTGCGCATTCCCGGGCACCCTCGAGCCCGAGCGGCGCCCAGGCCACCGGTGGCCCCCAGGCCCCCGGTGACGCTGTCCCCGAGACCGCGGTCGCCCCCGGTGCCGAGACGTCGGCCGGCCACCGGGCCCCGCGCATTGGCCGCGCCGCGGCCTGGGGTGTGGTGGCGGTGCTCGTCGCGGCGGCCGGCATCGTGGCCTCCTTGGTCGGCGCACGCGCCGTCGCCCACAACGACGAAAGCAGGGCAAGGACCACCTTCCAGCAGAGCTCGGCCGGTATCGCCACGGCGCTGAAGGTTGCGACCCAGCGGGAGGAAGACCTCGTCGTCAGCGCGAGCACCTTCTACGCCGGCAACCCCAAGGCCTCGCCCACGGAATTCGCCAAGTGGGCGAAATGGGCGCGGATGCTCCATCACTACCCCGAGCTCGACGGACTGGCGCTGCTCGCCCAGGTGCACACCCCCGAACTCGCGGCCTTCCAGGCGCGCCTGTCCGGGCAGCCGACGCCGGCTGCCAGCTCGCTGCGCGTCCTGCACGGCGGCACGAGCGGCTACTCGTGCCTCGCCGCGGCCGAGCTCTCGCGGAGCCCGGCCGACATTCCCCCGGCGGATGAGAACTTCTGCGCGCTGACGCCCGCCCTGGTGGCCTCGCGCGACTCGGCGAGGAGCATCTTCCTGCCGCTGTCGGCCGGACCGAGCGGTGCGATCGCCGTGGCCACACCCGTCTACCGTGGCGGGCCGCCGCCGGCGACCGTTCCCGGCCGCAGGGCCGCGTTCGTAGGATGGCTTCGCGAGCTGCTCGCACCACGGGTGCTCGTGGCGGGGACCCTCCGTGGAGACCCCGAATCGGCGGTGCGCCTCCGCTACCGCACCGGCGCGGCGGTGGCCACGTTCACCACCGGTACGGTTGCGCCGGGCGCCCAGAGCACGACGGTCGGCCTCCACAACGGCTGGTCCGCTCGAATCTTCGGACCCCCCGCCGCCACGACCGTGCTGGCCGACAGCGAGTCGCGCTGGGTACTGATCGGCGGCTGCATCATGAGCGTTCTGCTCGGTCTGCTCATCTTCGTGCTCGGCGCCGGTCGCAGGAGCCCGACGATGCGCAGGAAGCCGAAGGACGACCTGTACGACCCGCTCACGGGTCTTCCCGGGCGGGCCCTGACCCTCGACCTGTCCGAGCGGATGCTCGCCCGCGCAGGACGCCAGTCCGGAATGCTCGCGGGCGCGCTCTACATCGACGTCGACTGGTTCAAGGACGTCAACGACAAGCTCGGCGAGGCGGCCGGCGACCAGCTGCTGAAGATCGTCGCCGAACGCCTCGAAACGGTCGTGCGCGCCGGAGACACGGTAGGCCGCCTCGGCGACGACAAGTTCCTCGTGCTCGTCGAATCGGCGGCGCGGGGAGCGAGGCTCGACTCCCTCGCCCGGCGCGTGATCGAAGCGCTTCACAAGCCGGTGGAGCTCGACAGCTTCGGTCCCAGCTTCTTCCTCACGGCGAGCATCGGCGTCGCCTTCGGCCACTACTCCGCCACCGACGAGCTGCTTCGCGACGCCCATCTCGCCCTTGACGCCGCCAAGGCCGCGGGCAAGGACCGCTACACGATGTTCAACGCCAACATGCGCTCGGTGATCGAGGGCCAGGGGGTGCTCGGCGCAGATCTCAACGCCGCCCTCGCCGACAAACAGTTCTTCCTGCTCTACCAGCCGATCTACGACCTCACCAGCGGTCGAGTCGTCGGCACCGAGGCGCTCATCCGCTGGCTGCATCCCACCCACGGGATACTGCTCCCGAGCGAGTTCATCTCGCTGGCGGAGGAAACGGGCCTGATCGTGCCGATCGGCCGCTGGGTTCTGGAGGAGGCGTGCGCGCGAGCCGCTGCCTGGAACGTGCAGGGCCACCGAGTGGGCATCTCCACGACGGTCTCGGCCAACCAGCTCAACCGTCAGGGCTTCGCCACCGACGTTCGCCGAGCGCTGCAGCAATCCGGCATCGAGCCGTCCCTGCTCACGCTCGAGATCGCCGAGTCGACGATCATGCTCGACATGGCTGCGGCCACCGCCCGACTGGAGGAGATCAAGCAGCTCGGCGTGAGCATCGCGATCGACGACTTCGGCAGCGGATACGCCTACCGCTCGGACCTCAAGCGGATGCCGCTCGACTATCTCAAGGTGGACCGCAGCGCGCTCGCGGCCTCCGACGACGAGGACTACCGCAGCTGGCTGCTCGAGGCCATCCTGCTGTTCGGCCGCGAGCTCTCGCTCACGGTGATCGCGAAGGGCATCGACACCGAGGAGCACCTCACCTCGGTCAAGGAGATGGGCTGCAAGCTGGCGCAGGGCTACTTCATGGGCAAGCCGGTGCCCGCCAACCTGCTCCCGGGTGTCTTCGACGCGGCGCGCGCGGGCACAGCACCCGCGTCATCCATGGCCCATGCAGGATCCCCCGCCAGGCCTCAGGCGACATCTTCGGCCACGACGCCGGTGGCCTCCCCCGCGCCCCACCCGGGGACGGCGGTCCCGCAGACGCAACCAGCTGTCCCGGAGGCCCGGCCCGCAGCGCCGCAAACCCAGCCGGCTGTCCCGGAGGCCCGGCCCGCAGCGCCGCAGACACAGCCGGCCGTCCCCCAGGCGCGACCCGCAGCGCCGCAGGTCCGACCCGCGGCACCGCAGACCCCTCCCGACGGACCGCAGACCCCTCCCGCCGGACCGCCGGCGGGGCCCGCCGGCGACCTGCCCGGCTAGCCCTCCAGCCAGATCGCGGCGTCGCGCACGACGACCGGGTATCGCTTCAGCGGCCGGTGTCCCGCGGCATTCTTGACGACGCCCGCGAGCGGCTTGAACGCCCCCTGCGGACCCAGCGTCATCATCCCCGTGTGCACGTCGTAGAGCGCACCGTGCCAGGGGCATTCCAGGCATCCATCCTCGGTCACGCGACCCGTCCCCAGCGAGGCGAACAGGTGGCGGCAGCGGTTCGAGACGGCGAACGGGACGCCGTCGGCGAGACCGACCGCGAGTGCGCCGTGCGGCGTGTCCACAACTGTCACCTGCCGCTCGTCGAACTCCTCGAGGCCCACGAGGCGTGTGGGGGTGGTGGCATCCGGCATCTGGCCTCCTCGCGATTCGCTGCTGCGCAGCATACGACTCGCCGCGCGCCCGCGGCCGCACGTGACGGACTTCTACCTCTCGCGCGCGAGCTCGGCCATCTGCTGAAACGCCTCCAGCGTGTTGACAGGCTCCTGTTCCCCGGCGAGCTCGCCGTAGATGTTGGTGAGGTTCACGACGAGCCGCTCGCGCTCGCCCCAGTCCAACCAGCGGTCAAGCGCGATCGCGCGGGCCGACTGCAGCGGCGTCATCCCCTCCTCCCTGCACACACGCGCCTGCGCGTAGAGATACTCGAAGTAGGCCTTCAGCTCGCGCACCGCATGCATACCGGCGATTGGCCCGTGCCCCGGCACGATCACCTCGACGTCGAGCGCGAGGATCCGATCGCAGGCGGCGATCCAGTTCGAGACCGGCCCGGCCCATGCGATCGGATGGCCGCCGTTGAAGAGGATGTCGCCGGAGAAGAGCACGCCGGCGGAGGGCACCAGCGCAAGCGTGTCCCCGCGCGTGTGGGCGGGGCCGACCTCGATCAGCTGCACCTCGCGCGAGCCGACCTGCAGGGTGAGCTCGCCGCTGAAGGTCTGATCGGGTAGCGCCAGCTCGATCCCTTCAAAGTCGAAGGCGCCGAAGCAGTGGAGGAAGAACTCACCGAGCTCCCCCATGGTGGGAGCCTGCTGGACGAGGGCTGCCATCGCCGTGGCCGGCAGCTCGGGCATCTCCGCGGCGGTGCGCTCGGAGGCCACGATCAGCGCGTCACCCACCAGCTGGTTGCCATAGCAATGGTCGCCGTTGGCGTGGGTGTTCACGAGCGTGTCGATCCGCCCGGCGGCGGGGACGGCGCGGCGCATCTCGGTGAGCATGCGCTCCGTGAGGGCGAGGTCGAAAAGCGTGTCGACGAGCAGCGTCGACTCGCCGTCGACGACGAGACCGGCGTTGCTCCAGCCCCAGCCACCGTCGGGCTGAAGGTAGGCGTAGAGACCATCGCCCACTTCGTGCAGACCCATGCTGTAGCTCGTGCTCACACTCGTCCCCTGTGCACAGGCTACCGGCGGGGCCGCGGCCGGGGCCGCCGGTCGGCTCAGCCCTTTGCGATCACGAACGACAGCCGCCGCTCGGCGGAGCGACCCGACGCACTCTCGGCAGTGACGGCGACCGTGTAGCGTCCCGGCGCGAGCCTGTGGGAGCTGGACAGTCGGCCCTCGAACGCGACCACGTTGACGCCGTCGTGCGCCCCGCCGAAGGTCATCGTGCCGGCTGGGACGGTTCGCCTGCACGAGTGGCGGTGGCGGTTGCGCCGCGTCTGGGCCACGCAGCGTCCCGCCACCCGGCGACCGCCGACGCTCCGGCTGAAGACGAACTTGACAGTGGCAGGCGTGTTCAGGGTGAAGCGGAATGCGGTCCCGACCGGCGGCCTGCGCACGCGTGAGATCGACGCCAGCCTGGTGCCCTCGCGCCAGGTGGAGCGCGTCTCGGTGAGGCCGTTCAGCGTCGGTGGCGGAACGACGGCCGCGAGGACGCTCTCGGCAAGGCCGGGCGAGCTGGAGGGAGAGTACACGGCGTCGCCGCTGTAGATGGCCGTGAGCGCGTGCCCTCCGAGAGCCAGCCCCGACGTACTGAGGGTGGCCTGCCCCGCCGGGTCCACCGGGACGCTTCCGAGCGACGCGCTGCCATCACGGAATTCCACCGCGCCCCCGGGCCCGGGCACGGTGCCCGGCAGCGAGCGCGCGGAGGCCACCGTCGCGGTGAGGGTCACCGGCACCCCGACCGTGCTCGACGGGGTCGATGCCGCCAGGGTGGTCGTGCTCGGCACAGACGGCAGCAGCTCGAAGGCCCCGACGTCGCACACGGCACCTGGGATCCCGGGGCGCGGGAAGCCACGCTCGTCGACCGCGCCGAGGCTCGCGCAGACGCTCGGGTCCCCACCTCCGACGGCAGGGCTGCTCGGGGCCAGGGCGAGTGTCTGCGGCGGGCCACCCGCGGTGGAGGCCTGGCTCGAATTGTTCGCGAGCGGTTCCAGACGCGCGTCCACGCCTACGATGTCGCCGAGTTCATGCGACAGCCCGCACTTGCTTGGGAGGGCGTCCTCCAGATTGTGGCCCTTCGAGGTGACTTTGCCCGAGCAGTTCGCTCCGCCGCCACCGGGTGACGCAAAGATCGTGTTCGCGGCGGTCGTCCCGCCCGACGTCGCCGCCAGATTCGCGCCGAGTTCGGCGCTGTTGCCCGCCAGCGTGTCGTTCAGCAGCGAGAGCTGTTTGCCTGCGCTCGAGATCGCCCCGCCGCTGCCGGCGGCATTCCCGCTGAATGTGCTGTTCGAGATCGTCGAGGTTGTCGCCGCGTCGAGCTGGATCGCCCCGCCGGGGGCTCCACCGCCGGCCGTGTCGCCGCTGAAGGTGCTCGACAGGACCGACAGGCTGTCGGTGCTTTCGAGCATCAGCGCGCCCCCCGATCCGCTGTCCACGTAGTCGCCGGCGAACACGCTGTAGGAGATGTTCACCGAGCTCGCGCTCGGCAGCACATCGATCGCGCCGCCGCCGCCGCTCGTCGTGGAATCGCCTTCGAAGCGGCTGTGCGCGATCACGATCGAGCTGCCGATCTCGATGGCCCCGCCGTAGCCCGTCGGCGACTCACTGTCGCTGATCGTGACGCCTTCCAGCGTGAGCGGGTCATCGCTCGCCTCGCCGGTGATCGCGCCCGCCTCGTCTTCACCGGAGTCGTTGTAGGTCGCGGTGATCGTCAGGCCGTCGATCGCCACCGGTCCGCCGCCGAGGAGGTTGAAGGCCTGGTCGGCGCCCTCTCCACTGACCGTTGTCGCAGCGGCGCCCGCTCCCTCAATCGTGACGCCGCCGGCCACCGGAATCGCCTCGTGCACGATCGCGTAGGGGGTCGAGCTCGCCGGCAGCACGACCGTATCGCCGGCTCGGGCCAGGGCGAGCGCCTGGCGCAGCGAGCAGTCCCCCGCCGCGCCCGCGCACGCGGACGTCGAGGGGAGGTTGTCGCTCTCGGTGTTGACCGTGTAGGTCACCGACGCCTGCGCGGCCGCGGCCGAGGCAAGGACGACGGCGAGCGAGCCGAGAAGGGCAAGACCGCCGCGGAACCGTCTGCCGCGCGCCGGACGCCTACAAGATCCAACCATTTCGGGCTCCTCCTCGCGCTGCCGTGGCGGAAGCCTGCGGGGCGAGATGACGGTGATCGCACCCCGAAGGTAGGACACTGCGCGGCCCGATCGGGCCGCGGGTGGACCTTTGTACGAACCCCGGGACACGTGCCGGCGGTTGATCGAATTTGCTCACGGATGCATAAACACACCCACATGCGGGTAAAGAGCGTCGATCGGAATCGGTTTCATGGGCGCCGTGCTCGATCGCGGCGGGGGAGGGGGAGCTGTGCACCATCAGGACGAGGACGGTTCGGGCGCCGGCGAGCAAGCGGCCAGGGGGCCCAGTCGCCCCAGCGGCGCAGGCGTCCGGCGCGTGGCCGCGCCCGGTTGCCGTCGCCGCCTCAGCGTCCTGCCCGCTCTGCTGGTGTCGGTCGTCGCGGCAGGCGTCCTCGCAACCGCCGCCGCCGCGGCCACCACCGCGGGGCCGCCCGTGAACCGCAGCCTGCCGGTCATCCGCGGCACCGCGCGTGACGGCAGCAGCCTGGGTTCAAGCGTCGGCAGCTGGCACGGAGCGGCCACGATCACCTTCGCCCATCAGTGGTTGCTGTGCGACGCCTCCGGCGAAGACTGCACCCCGATCGCCGAGGGCAATGCTCGCAGCTACAAGCTCGGGCACGAAGACGTCGGACACACGCTCCGGTCGATGATCACGGCCACCAACTCGGAAGGCACGGCGAGCGTCATCTCGCTTCCCTCGCACGTCATCGCCGTCCTGGCTCCCAAGAGAGGCAGGGGACCAGTCATCTCCGCGATACCGCAGGACGGGCAGCCCCTCGCGGTCACCATCAACCCGTTCTCCGGTACGCCGCCGCTCGCCTACACCTATCAGTGGAAGGTCTGCGTGAAGCTGGCCTGCTCGGCCATCGCCGGCGCCACGGGGGCGACCTACCATCCGACCACATCGGAGATCGGCCAGCAGCTCCGGGTCGTGGTGACCGCTACCAACTCGGCGGGCAGTGCCAGCAGCACGTCGGGCCCGTCGAGGAAGGTTGTCCCCGGGCCACCCGTCAGCACCGCTGCGCCCGTCGTCTCCGGCACGCCGGTGGACGGTCAGACCCTCAGCGCATCAACCGGCACCTGGGCCGGAACGCCCCCCTTCATCTTCTCCTACCAGTGGAAGAGCTGCTCGATGCTCACCGCCGAATGCTCCGACATCGATGGTGCCACCGCTGCCACATACACGGTCGGGCCGCTCGACGTCGCCAGCTCGCTGGAGGTCGAGGTCACGGCCACCGGCGCCCACGGGGCCACCTCAGCGACCTCGG
>CAVZIH010000001.1:0-147204 GCA_963775485.1 uncultured Solirubrobacteraceae bacterium | reverse complement strand
TGGCTCTGTGAGTGGACGGTCTGGCTCTGTGAGTGCTGCTGTCATTGATCTGGCTCCCGTGCCGGTTGTCATCGGAGTTCCGTCTCCTCCAGGTGGCCCGTCGCCCCAGTGACGAGCGCAGTCGGCCGCGCCGGCCGTGAAGCCGGAGCGGCCGTCTTTCACCAGTCCGTCACAGGACGGATCTGGCGCGAGGTGTTACAGATTCAGCTGACCGAAGTCGGGCACTACATGTGAGAGTGGATTTCGAGGGAGTGCTGACGGTGGTGCAAAAGCCCGGTTCGGACCTGCAGCAACCTACACGCCCAACAGGTACTCACCAATCGCCTTGGACGTTTGTGTGAAGATAATGGTGAATGCGACCCGTGGGTCCGACAAAGGTGTCGGTCGGACGGGACGCGGCGTGTGCCGGCGGGACCGACACACGCGTCGGTCCTTTCGGGCAGCGTCAGTTTGCTCTGCCGTCCAGGATCCGCGTGTAGGCGTCCGTCAGCGATGACTCGACCTCGGCGAGGATGTCAAGGTTGCGCTGCGCCCATGCGATGGCCAGTCCCTGCCGGGGCCCGGCGGAGCCCGCCGGTCGCTCGAGCACCACCTGCCGCTTCGCCTCGCGTGCATCCGGAGTCGTGCCGGAGGGCTCGGTCGCCGGCGGTGGCGGTGGGGCGGACGCGGATATCGCGCTGCCGAGCGCCTCATACCAGTCACAGCAGGCCCGCCGCACGCCGTCGAACTCCGCACGCGCGCTCTCCAGCCGGGGCGGCGCCTGTTCGCCGGCGGGCCCAAGCGGCCAGAGCTGGTGGGCATCCTGGAGCAGCACCGCGACGCGACGCACGCGCGCGGCGCCGGTCGTCAACACGGTGAGATCGTGGAGGCGGCCCGGTGCCGAGCCGCGGTTGGCGAGGTAGTCGCGGAGGGCGGTGTCGAGCAGCTGTGCGGCGTCGAGCGCCTCGCGGGCGGGATCGGGGTGCAGCGGCGTTCGGCCCGCCAGCAGGGCGCTGATCGTTGCATCGAGCCATTGCGCGGCCGTCAGGTAGGCGGCGCCGATCGCCCTGCGCAGGACGGCGTTCGCGCCGCGCGGCCAGAAGAGGACGCCGACGAGGATGCTCACGGAGGCTCCCGCTGCGACGTCCTCGACCCGCACCACGCCGATTCGCCACCCCGACGGCTGGATCAGGTTGAAGAGCACGAGCACGACGAGCGTGAAGGCCGCCTGGCCGACCGCGAACGACAGCGCCTGGGGTGCGTAGGCGGCGATCAGCACCGCGAACGGCAGCACCACCCAGAGCACGTCCTGATCGCCACCGACCGCCACCAGCAGCAGGCCGCCGAGCACGATTCCCGCGAGCGTCCCCAGCAGCGCCCGCGCGATCGTCGCGCTGGTCGCGAGGGCGTTGGAGCGCAGCACGGACATCGTGCCGAGGACGATCCAGAACCCGTCCTGCAGGTTCGTCAGCTTCCCGATGAGCACGGCGAGCGCAAGTCCGGCGGCGCCGCGGAGGCTGTTGCGCATCCATATCGAGTCGGTGCTCGCGTGCGCGCGGAGCAGTCCGCGCGCCGCCGCGAGCCGCACGCGAGGGATGTGCTTCGAGCCCGTGGCCCGGCGATCGTGGCAGGACTGCAGGGCGTCCCGTCCCGCCTGGATCGTGCCGAACGAGAGCTGGCGCAGGCGAAATGCCTCGTCGAGCTCGACCGTCGCCGCGGCCTCGTCGCGCCCGGGCCTCATCCGCTGGAAATGCGCGAGCTGGCAACCGCCGAACCTCTCGTGTGCCTGCCCGAGGCGCAACAGCTCGCGGGACGCATCTGCGCGGGACGCATCCGCAGACGCTCCGTCGAGTCGCAGGGCGACGCTGCGGAGCACGGCCGGCACGGCCCCCTCGATCTCGCCGCGCTCGACGGGGCACGGCGAGGCCGCGAGCGTCAGGGCGGGGATACGATCGGCGATTCGGACGAGCCAGCCGAGGTCTCCGATCAGGCGGGCGAGGGCGGCCGTCGGTCCGATCGTCCCGCTGGGGCGCTGCGCCACCGAGAGGAACCGGTCCCGCAGCCTCGAGGTCGTGTTTCGCGCGTCGGCGGCCGCCATGTCGGCGGCGGCCCGATCGCCGCCGGACCTGGCCTCCACCAGCGCCGCCACCGCGCGTGCCGCCTGTGCGGCTTCGTGGCGGACCGCATCGCGGGGTCGCCCGGGCCACAGCAGCAGCGTCGCCGGGATGCCGAGCGCCCCCGCCAGTCCCCACCCGGCCAGCCGCATCGGTATCGCGGCGGCGGATGCGGGGACCATCACGGGCAGCACGAACGTGAGCATCGCGGCGGCACGTGCCGCCGCTACGTAGTCGTTGAGCACGCCGGCGAACAGGATCAGGAATGCGACCAGGGCCATGGCCGCCACGGCGAGCGAGGTCGGGGACGAGCACAGCGTGCCCAGTGCGATCAGCCCCGCACCGGCGACCAGCAGGAGCAGATAGGCGAGCGCGCGAGCGGACACGGCGCCGCCGAAATCGACGAACACGAGCAGCGCCATGGAGCCGAAGGCCGCGAACAGGGCCATCTGCTTGTCGTCGATCACGACCAGCGACAGCGCGAACGCGAGCGGCATCACGATTGCCGCCCGCATGGCGCTCTTCAGCAGGAACATGCTCGGGTCCGCCGCCCGCACGCGGGCGATCATAGGCGCCGCCGCCGCGGAGTCGATGGTCGTCGGCCCGCGGTTCTCAAGCTGCCGCGCCCGCCGGCCGATCGCTCGGCCATGGCGAGCGAGCCCGGGAACGACTGGGTGGCGGCCGGCCGGCGCGCGCGGTACGGCCGGCGCCTCGTGCGACCGGCCGTACCGCGTTGGGTCGAGCGGCGGGCTCGCCGGGCGGCGGGAGAGGACGAGGTCGGGGTCATCCTCGATGCGCTCGCCCCGGCCGGCTGGCTGACCGTCCACGACGCGTTCGGCGGGCGCCGGAGCGTCGGTCACATAACGGTCGGCCCGGCGGGTGTGTTCGCGATCGGCGCCGGGAGCCGGAGGGACCGGGTGGCGGCGAGCTCCCGGAGCAGGTCCCGCAGCCTCGCACGCGCGCAGGCCGGGCGCGTGGCACTGGAGCGGTTGACGGGGCTGCGGATGGAATGCGTGCTCGTCCTCCGCGGCGACCAGGGCGAGGGTCTGCCGGTCTCGCGGCAACGCGGGGTTCTCGTCCTCTCGGTACAGGCGCTCGGCAGCCACCTCGCCGGCCGCACGCCCGCGCTCACGCGCGAGCAGGTCATCGAACGCTACGCGCGCACGGTGAGCGCCCTCAGCGCCCTGTAGCCGGCTCGGTGGCGGAGGCTGCGGTCTCCGCCGGGGTCGGGGCGGAGGCGGACCAGGCGCGTTCGATCTCCCGCATCAGAGCCGGGTAGACGATGCGATGCCGGAACGGGGCGATGGCCGCCATGTATGCAGCCCCGAGCGCTCCCCGGGGCTTGACGTACACGCCCATCTGCCCGTGGAAGCGGTCCGCCCCCTGCTCGACCCAGGCCAGGTGCAGGACGGCGTGGACGGTTCGGTTCGAGAGCTCCGCGGCCCACTCGCAGTCGGTGCGGTACAGCGGGGTGAAGGCGAAGGCTCCCGTCGCGTGGTCCGTCGCCGTCGCGGTGTCCCGGAGGTCCTCGGGGAGCCGCGTGGCGAGCGTCGTGTCGGTGTCGCGAGGGATGGCCGGCGCACCCGGAGCGCGATCCCAGCCGAGCCGGCGGCCGACCTGCCGGCGGATCGCGAACAGGGCGCGCACGGGGCGGGAACCGGCGCTCACCGGATCGAGGGAGGCCATCACCTCGAGCAGCCTCGCGAACTCGCCGGCGTGACCCTCCGCCGGCAGCGCCCAGGCATCCTCGAGCCTGAAGTCCGGCGCGACCTCCGTGATCCGCCATGCCTGCGATTCGTGCTCGCTGTTCGAAAGCCTCATGTGGTCACCACTCCCGGTCGATCGGGCGCTTCCGTGAGCCTCGACGATAACCGCGCGCGACGCCGCGGGTGTGCTCGGGCCGAGCCGCGTCCCGCGCCGCGCGCTGGACGCGGAGCCGGGCGGCACGTGGGGCGGGCCTGCAGGGGGCTAAGGGGCGGGCCTGCAGGGGCTAAGGCGCGGGCCTGCCGGCGACGATACCCCCTGCGTGGGCCGCAAACGGTTGACCGCAGGCCTGAGAACGGCTGTCAGGGCCGGGTCGCTCGGCGGCCCCGGCGCCTGCATCGCGGTGGTGGCCGCGCTGGTCTGTGCGCCGGTCGCGGGCGCCGACGGCGAAGGGATCACCGCCGGACCCGATGGCAACGTGTGGTTCACCGAGCCGAACATCAACGCAATCGGCCGGGTCACACCCGTCGGTGCGGTCACGCAGTTCCTGATCCCGAACCCCGACAGCCGCCCCGACTACATCACCGCCGGCGCCGACGGCGATGTGTGGTTCAGCGAGGCGGGCAGCGACAGGATCGGGCGGATAGCCATGAACGGCGTGATCAGCGAACTGCCCGTGCACAGCGGCTCCTATGGGATCGCGACCGGCCCGGAAGGCGACATCTGGTTTGCCGAGGAGCGCCAGGGCCGGGCCAGGATCGCCAGGATCACGCCGGCCGGTGCGCTCAGCGAATTCCCGCTCGCACGGGCATACCGCGAACCGAGCGCGCTGGTGGCCGGCCCCGGAGCGGACCTCTGGTTCCTCGACAGCGGCCCGGCTGGCGCCGCGATCGCGCGGATCACGCCCGGCGGTGCCGTGGCCGAGTTCCCACTTTCCCGGCACCGTGCGCCCGCCGGCCTGGCGGCCGGCCCGGAAGGGAACCTCTGGTTCACCGACTGGGGGTCGGGCACGTTCGACGCCGGGGTGGGCTTCATGACGGGCGCCGGGGCGATCAGCGAGTTTCCGCTTGCGGGCTCGTTCGACCAGCCGGGTGCGATCACGGCCGGACCGGATGGCGCCATGTGGTTCACAGACGCCCTGGCCGACGAGATCAGGCGCGTGACCCCGACCGGCGTGATCGTCGAATGGCCGGTCGCCGCGAGTCCCGAAGCGATCGTCGCGGGCGCTGACGGCAGTCTCTGGTTCGTCGAGGAATCCGCTGAGCGGGTCGGGCGGATCACGACGACGGGGGCGGTCAGCGAATTCCCCGTCCCGCCGGTGACGCGCTGCGACGTGCCGAGCCTGTGGGGGCACACGCTCGCTCGGGCGAAGAGACTGCTGCACGACGCTCACTGCACGCTCGGAGCGGTCGCGAGGCCCGGAGGGAGCAAGCCGCGGCTCGTGGTGTCCGGCCAGAGCCCAGAGCCCATGGCGGTCTACCCGGAGGGCGCGAGGGTGAGCCTGCGGCTCGATTGAGGGGCCGGCGCCTCGCGCCGCCGGTGGCTAGGCCGCGGACTCCAGGACGGTCAGCGCCTCGGCGTAGGGGATGTTGAAGTCGACATGCACGATGCGGTGGTCGCGCACGGTCCAGATCGTGGCTCGCCTGAGTGTGGTCTCCGGCATGTCGGGCCGTCGGCGGGCGTGTGCCCGGTGGACCACCAGCACGCGGTCTCCGCAGTCGACCACGTCCTCGGTCTCGACCGTGTAGCTCGCCCAGTGCTTCAGCCAGTCCTGCCAGGCCGCGCTGAGCCCGTCGAGCCCGCCTGTGTAGGTCACCGGCGCCATCTCCGGGAACCACATGGTGCACTCGAACGAGGGGTCGAAGGACGCGGCGATCCGGTCGAGCACGCGAGCCCGCGCGTCGTCCTCCTCGGCCAGGCTGCCGAGGTCGACGTCCTGGCCGATGTGGGTCGACATGACCAGCTCCACGTTCTCACGCGACACGGCTTGGCCTCCTCGGAGTAAGTGCACGCACGATGCGATCTCGGCCGTCGGGAGGCCCTGGATCGCCCGGCCTTCGGCCCGAAGGCGCACCTACCGTACCCGGCCGCGGCGACGGACCCGCTGAGCCTGGCCACGACGCTTTCGCGGGGAGCCCGCCGCCGGCACTCGACGTATCTGACAACCGGCAGGGAACAACTTTGGCCTGCCGCCCATACCGCGGGGCGCGGCGCGGCGGCAGGATGGTCGACGACCCTATGTCCCGGGCCGCCCCCATCGGCGGCCCGGGGCGTGGTCGAATCTGGACGAGGTCGACTGCCATGCGACGGACGATCCCCCGGGCCGTTTCTCTCCTTGGCGGCCCGGGGATGTCCGTTTCGGGCGGCGCGACGCTCACCGCCCGCGCAGGCGCGACGCGGCCACTCGCGCCGATCCGCTCGCCGGCCCGGGTACTGCTCGAACGGACAGGGGCGTGAGAGAATCAGAACCGTGATCGCCAGACGAAGTTCGTCGGGCCAGCAGGAGACGCTGAGCCGGTTGCTCGAGGCGCTCGCGCGGCGCGGGCTGACGGTGTTCGCCCGGTTCGATCACGCGGCCGGGGCGCGCGAGGTGGGGCTGGAGCTCGCGGACGAGGAGGTCGTCGTGTTCGGGAGCCCGCGGAGCGGCACGCCCCTGATGCAGAGCGACCGCCGTGTCGGCATCGAGCTACCCTTGCGGATCCTCGTTTGGCGGGAGGGCGACGACGTGCTGGTCGCCTACACGGATCCGCGCGAGCTCGGCGATGCCTACGAGCTGGAGGGGCAGCGCGCGACGCTAGAGCAGATGGCCGAGCTGCTCGAGCAGCTCGCTGCCGAGGCGGCCGCATGACGGGCGCGCCCGCCGCCGGCGGTCGCCCACGCAACCTGATTCTCGCGGCGATGATCTTCGCCGTCTCGATGACGTTCATCGATCAGACGATCGTGTCCATCGCGGCGCCCGAAATCCAGAAGGAGCTGGGTCTGAGCAGCACCGGCGTGCAGTGGGCGGTCAACGCCTACCTCCTGTCGCTGGCCGCGCTGTTCGCCTACGGCGGCCGGTTGGCGGACACGGTCGGGCATCGTCGCATGGTGACGCTCGGCGTGATCCTCTTCGCTGGGTCGTCGGCGTTGTGCGGGCTCACGCCTAAGGGGAGCCTGGCCGAGGCATGGATCGTCACGTTCCGCGTCATCCAGGGCGCGGGCGGCGCGATCATGTTCCCGGCCGCCCTGGCGATAGTGGTCCAGACGTTCGCCCTGCGCGAGCGCGGCAGGGCGCTTGCGCTGTTCTTCGGCATCGCCGGAGGCCTGACCGCTGTCGGGCCGATCCTCGGGGGCTACCTCACGCAGTGGACTTGGCGGGCGATCTTCTGGGTGAACATCCCCGTCGCCGTCATCGCGCTGATCCTGATCGCCGTCTCGAAACCGACGACGGCGCACCGCCCCGCGCGCATGGACTATCGCGGCCTTGCGCTGATCGCCTCGGGTGTCGCCCTGAGCGTGTTCGGATTCCAGCAGTCGGTGATCTGGGGGTGGAGCAACCCCGCAACGGGCGGGTGCATAGCCGTGGGGGCCGCGCTGCTGGTCGTCTTCTACCGGGTGGAGCTGCGTACGCGCTCGCCGCTGATCGAAGTGAACATCTTCCGCATACCGGCGTTCCTCGGCGAGAACATCGTGCTCGCGATCGCAATGCTGGTGTTCATCCCGGTGTTCTTCTTCGCCAGCGAGTACGCCCAGATCGCGCTGGGAAAGTCCCCCTCGGAGGCCGGGCTGTACATCCTCTTCTTCTTCATCGGCTTCGTGATCGCGGCGCAGATCGGCGGTCGCATGCTCGACCGGGCCGGGGCCAAGCGCCCGGTCGTGCTCGGTTGTGCCATCGCCGCCGTGGGTCTGTACCTGTGGGCCACCAAGGTCACAGCGCTCAGCTTCGGCTCCCAGCAGGCTTACATCATCCTCGCCGGAGCCGGCATGGGACTGATGCTCGGGCCGGCCAACACCGACGCGATCAACCGGGCCTCGCGGCTCTCATACGGCGAGGCCACCGGCATCACACAGACCGTCCGTAACTATGCGGCGAGCCTCGGCCTGGCCACGCTCGGCACGATCCTCGTCTCCCAGATGCGCTCGCGGCTGGCCACCTCGTTCATCTCGCTGGGCGTCCCGGGCGCTCGCGCCCACGCCGAAGCATCGAGGATCTCCCAGTCCAGAGGCGGCAACGGCAGCATCGCATCGATCCCGCACTTCGTGCGTCTCGACTTCGCTTACGCCACGCGCTCGGTGCTCTACGTGATGGCGGCGATCATGGCGCTGGCGGCGATCGTGGCGCTCCTTCGGCTGCAGGCGGGTGTTCAGGAGGAGTCCGCCGCCGGCGCGGTCGAGCGCGACGGCGGGGTCCTGACGCCCGGCTAGTGTGGACTAACCCCGGGTTGTAATGGCGGCTGGCTCGAGGCCGGGTCCGCGCGAGACGGAGGGCCGGCATCGGGGCCGGGTGTCCCGGCTAGGCGGCGCCCACCGCTTCGGCCGCTGGACGGGTCGCCGTGCGGAGCCGTTCGACGGCAACCTCGACACCGTGCTTCGGTGCCAGCGTGATCCCGCGCAGGATGACCGGGTCGGGCTGCTCGCGCAGCGCCCGCAGCTCGACCGCCGGAACCGCGATGCGCAGGACCTCTGCCATCTCCGCGTGCGCGAGTGCCGCGCCGATGCAACGCCGGATGCCTCCGCCGAACGGCAGCCAGCCGTATGACTCGGCCTGCTCCTCCAGGAAGCGCTCCGGGCGGAACTCGTGTGCGCGGGGATAGAGATCCTCGCGCATGTGCACGAGGGCGATGCCCGGGTACACCTTCACACCCGCCGGCAGCTCCCACCCGGCGACGATGCGAGGCACGGTCAGCGTGCGCTCGGCGGCGTCGATCACCGGCCGCAGCCTCAGGGTCTCCTTGACCACCGCGTTCAGGTAGGAATCGTCCTCGCCCGCAAGCAGCTCCTCGCGTAGACGCTCGAGAACAGGGGGGTTGCGCAGCAGCAGCTCGAACGCGAACGCGAGCCCCGTCGCGGTTGTCTCGTGTCCCGCGCCGAGCATCGTGAACAGCTCGTCGCGTAGCTCGCCGTCGGTCATGGCGCGGCCGTCCTCGTCGCGTGCGCACAGCAGCAGCGAGAGCACGTCCGAGCGGATCTCGAGATCCGGCTCCCGGCGGCGGCGCTCGATCTCCTCGTACAGCGCTGCGTCCGCCGCGCGCAGGCGCCGAGCGAACCTGCCCCCCGGGCTCAGTGGGCCGAGATCCACGCGCGCCGCCGGCGCGATCATGAAGATCGGACTGCTGTCGATCACCGCACAGAGCCTCCGGCGCAGCCGCTCCACCCGCTCGCGGTGCGTGACGCCGAACACCGCACGCGCGATCACCTCGAAGGTCAGCGCCCGCATGCGCTCGCGCAGCACGAGTTGCCTCCCCGGCAGCCACCCGGTGATCTCGTGCTCGGCCACCTCGCGTATGACCTCGCGGAAGCCAGCCACCCGCGAACCCTGGAACGGCGGGAGCAGCAGCTTCCGCTGCCGGAGATGATCGGGTCCGTCGAGGACGAGCACCGACTGGGGCCCGAGCACGGGCTCCATGAAGGAGTTCGCCTCCCCCGCGAGCAGGTCGGACTGCTCGCCGGTGAACAGCTCGCGGATCGCCTGCGGATCGGCGACGTACACGCCGGTGCCGAAGCCCGTCAGCCGCACGGTGAAGACGTCTCCGTAGCGGGCCTGCCAGCGACGCAGCGCCCGCAGCGGCCTGTGGCCGAACTGCGCGATGTTGACGAGGGCCGGGGTCCGGGGACCTGGCGGGAGCGCCATGGGATCAGTCTAGGGCGCTCGCGCCGTCAGCGGCTTACGTGAAGGGCCGGCAGGCTCTCGGGGCTGATTCCCCGCTCGATGCAGGCCAGGTAGGCGATGCCGCGATGGATTCCGTCGATCGCGAGCATGGTGTCGTCGAACACCCCCACGCGGATGACCACGTCGTCGCGCCAGCGCCTGTCCGACATGTCAACGATGAAGCGGTCGATCCGCAGATCGTCGGAGCGGTCATCGCGCGAGCTCAGCGCCCTGCTCCGCTCGCGGTAGATCGCCAGCAGCTGTCCGAACGTCTTGTGGCTGCGACCCATGTAGCCCATGAAGCTCTCAAACAGCGTCAGGCTGTCCGCCAGCTCTCCGGCCGATAGAGGCTCGAGCGCCATCGAACGTCATGCTCGCCGGCGCGGCCTCGCGGGCATATGGTCGAGCGGCCAAAGACATCCTGGAGAGTTGTTACACCCGTCCGGGAAGTGACGATCGGCACCAACTCCCACCGAGCGCTCGCCCGCAGCGAGATCCGACGGCGTATCGTGATCCTGGCGCGCGGAGCGGCGTCGAGCGGTGCACGCCGCAGGTGCACGCGGACTACCCTTCTAGGCATGAGCAGCCGGCGACGGGCGGCGAAACCGCCGCCGATGTGGGTACGTTGGGTGCTGGTGAGCATCGTCGCGGTGGCCGTGGTCGCCGGAGTCGTGATCGCGATCGAACGCGCCGGGCCGGAAGGTGCCACCTCTGAAGCCGGGGCGGAAGCCGAAACCAACCGCGTGGCCGACATCGCGATCAGCGAAGATCAGGCTCCGCGCACGGCCGGACTGCCCGCGGGCGCCCCGCCTGCCGGCGCGCTCCAGCGCGCGATCACATCCGATGTCCACAGGCGTATCGCCGGGGGTCAGCTGACGGGGCCGCTGCAGAGCGTGAGCTGTGCCGTCGCAGGCGCTGGCAGCGCGGGACGCGTCCCATACCGCTGCACGGTCCGCAGCGCCGGAATCGACTACCAGTTCGTGGCGGTCGCCGACGAACGAAGCCAGCGGCTCACCTGGTGCAAGATCGACCAGGCGCCGGTGGCCGGCGCCGGTCCGGAAATCCCGATCAGCGCCGCCTGCCGAACATAGGCCGAGCCCGGCCTCGTCCTCCAGACCGCTCGCCGGCCATCGGACCGGATCGCAGCCGATCGGGGTGGGGTATCCGGATGACCGGGCGCGGCCCTGCCGGGCCGGCCAAGCGCACCCGGGCCGACGAAGCACCCCAGGTGGTGAGCGCCGCGCTTCAGCGTCCGGCCTGCGACGGGGCAACTCGGTCCCGCGACGGCGCGGCGGCGGTCGAGCTCTCGCCCGCCGCCCGCCGGGCGAACATCTCGCACGCGTAACTGCCGGCGGGATGGGCGCGGGCGCGCTCCACGAGCGCCGCGGTAGGGGGTGGCAGGAGATCGGGCTGGGGCAGCGGCACACCGTATACGGGCGGCACGATCAGGGACGCGCACAGGGCCGCGAATGTGAGGTCCGCGGCCCCGAACCGATCGCCGCAGAGGTGAGGGCGGCCGTCCGCGAGCAGCTCCGCAGCGTGATCGAGCTCGCGCCACACGACGGCCTCGTCCTCCACCTCGATCCCCGGGCGGATCTCGAGCGCGCGCCCGATGAAGCCCACCACGAGAGGCCAGCCGAGGCGCACCGCGCGGTCCTCCCAGGCGGGTACGCCGCGGTTGTTGAACGCCAGCACCAGCTCCCGTGCCCCGAGCATGTGCACGTACATCAGGCGCCGGCCCCTCGGTCCCAGCACCTCGTCGAAGCGCCGGCAGAGGCGAACGACCTCCCGGCGCGCCGCCGGCTCCTCCGGGAACAGGCGCTCCTCGCGGGCGGTGCGCGCATCGACCCAGAGAAGGATCTCGTGCGACTCGCCGATCGCGCCCCCGGGGGTCACGAGCACGGGCACCGTGGAGTCGCCCCCCGCCCGGCGCGCCGCCAGGCGGTGGATGCCCTGGACATGGCGCTCCTCGCGGTAGGGCAGCCCGGCTCGCTCGAGGGCCCACCGCGCCTTCTCGCAGTAGTGGCTGATGGGAATCGTGACGAGCCTCAGCACCGCACGCTGAGTATGACCGCCGGGCCCCGCCGCCCGTGTCCGGGCCGCCGGCACCTATGCGGTGATCGCGATGTGGCCCGGTTGCGAGGCGACACGATCCAGCCAGGCGCCGATCGCGGGGTGTCCGGAGAGGTCGAAGTCGCCCTCATCGGCAACGTGGGTGTAGGCGTACAGCGCGATGTCGGCGATCGTGTAGCTGTCACCGACGATGAAGCTGCGACCACCCAGCTGTTGCTCCATCGCCGCGAGCGCCGCATAGCCGGGACCCTTCCGCGCGTCGATCTTCTCCTGTGCGATCGGGGTGCGCGCGATCGACAGCCAGTAGCGCAGCAGCGCGAGGTACGGCTGGTGGCTGTACTGCTCGAAGGACAGCCATTGCAGGACCCGCGCCCGTTGCAGCCGATCGTCGGGCAGGTACGGAGTCCCCTCGGCGAAGTACCACAGGATCGCATTCGATTCCGCCAATGGCTGGCCGTCGTCGAACACGACCGCGGGGATGCTCATCGCGGGGTTCACCGCCCCGACGACCTCCACGCGGTCGGAGCGGTCGATGACGTCGACTTCGCGGCGCTCGTACTCGATCCCGAGCTGTGCGAGCAGCAGCCGAACCTTGTAACAGTTGCCCGACACGGGCGAGTTGTAGAGCAGCATGGGGCCTCCGGGTTATGGGTTTGCGGCGTCGCCCTCGGCGATGCCCTGGTGCGCGATGGTCATCGGCCGCCGGCCCCGGTCGCCGGCCCGGGGAGGTCGGTCCCGTGAGCCTCGAGCTCCGCTCGCCAGGCGGCGCGGGCGTGTTCGATGCCAGCGGCGTCGTCCAGCAGCTGTCGCTGCCAGTTCGCCGCCATCCCGAGGGCATTCAGACGGAATGCCATCGCCGCCCGGTCCACGTCCTCCCGCAACTCGCCTGCGGCCACGGCCGCCTCGACGTTGGAGCGGAGAACCGCGAGCCATTCGCGCATCACCTCAGCGACCGCCTCGCGGACCGCACCCGGGCGTCCGTCCATCTCCGTCGATGCCGCGCACAGGAAGCAGCCGCCGGCGAACGCATCCGATGCGAGGTAGCCGAACCAGGCATCGCCGATCGCATGCAGCCTGGGAAGTCCCTCCGCGCTCGGGAGTGCGGGAACGATCACGAGGTCGACGAGCATGCCGCGCGCCTCCTCGAGGGTGGCGAGCTGCAGCTCCTCCTTCGACCCGAACAGCGCGAACACGCTGCTCTTGTGCACGTCGAGCGCCGCCGCGAGCTCCCCGATCGTGAGGCCTTCCAGTCCCTGCTGCGAAGCCATCTGCACCGAGCGCTCGAGCACCGCGGCCCGGCTGCGCATACCCCGGGCGCGTCGCCCGTCCGTGGGTGCCTCGGCACCCACGCGGCGGCCCGGCTGCCTGACGACTGCGGCCATCAACTCGCCACGCGACCGTACGGGAGGGCGGGCATTCCGTGCATGGCGCTCACCCTATAACATATACGGACGATCGTCTAGTTATTGTCGTTCGCACTGGCGCCCGGCGGCATTCGCAGGCACGGGCTGCCTGCAGGCCGCCGGCCTGCAGGCAGCGGCCTGCGGCCCTGCACGGGCGCGGCGTCGACCGCGCCCACGGTGGACACCCCGGCATCGCGTCTCCATAATCCTCCCGGTGGTTGTGAGCGCACTACTCGCGCTTTGCGCGGCGCTCTCCAACGCGCTGTACGTGACCACCCAGCACGTGGCCAGCACGAGCGGCCGCGTGCGGCGGGCGTCGGGTCTGCGGCTGGCCGCGTACCTCCTGAGCAGTCCGCTGTGGCTCTTCGGCCTGGCCGTCGGTATCGGCGGATTCGTCTTCCAGGCGGCCGCTCTGAACAATGGCCAGCTGTCGATCGTGCAGGCCCTGCTCGTGACCGAGCTCGTGTTCGGGCTGCTGCTGCGGAAGCTGTGGATCAAGCAGACGATCCGTCCCGCGGCGTGGGTGGCGGCCGCACTCACATGCGCCGGCCTCGCCCTGTTCGTCGTCGTCGACGAGCCCCAGGGAGGAACACCCGCGCCCAGCGCGCACGCGTGGGTGGGGGCCCTGGCGATCTTCGGGGGGGCGGCAGCCGCCATGGCACTGGCCGCCCGATGGGGCTCGCCGAGGCGGCGCGCCGCCCTTTACGCCGCCGCCGCCGCGATCGTGTGGGCGCTGGTGGCCACGTTCATCAAGACGGCCACCGAGATACTCACCGAATCGGGCATCGCGGCGGTCTTCACCCACTGGCCCGTGTACGCGCTGGCGGCGGGCGGCGTGGCGGGGATCCTCCTGGTGCAGGCGGCGCTCCACGTGGGCCCCCTCAGCGTTTCCCAGCCACTGCTCGTGATCGTCGACCCGTCGGTGAGCGTGGTCCTCAGCATATGGCTCTTCCGGGAGCACTACACGAGCGACCCGTGGATGGTCCTCGCGGGCGGCGCGGGATTCCTCGTGATGTGCGTGGGGGTGCTCACGCTCACCCGAACGGCACCGTCGACGATGGAGGCCGCGTAGGCGCCTCGCGGCAGCGTCGCGAGACCCGCGTCACGCGAGGCCCGCGTCATGCGAAGCCCGCATCATGCGAAGCCCGGCGCGGACGTCACCGCGCGAGCCGTTGTGACGGCGGATGATCCCTGCCTGTGCGCCGGCGCCGCGGGACGCGGCCGGCCGGGGGAACCGAGCGAAGGGAGATGACATGGAGGTACGGCGGGTCGTGACGGGCCACGACGGGGAGGGACGGGCCGTGTTCGTCGGGGACGAGCTGGTGCCCCCGGTGACGATCGCACTCCTGCCCGGCAGCGAGTACCACCAGCTGTGGGGGTCGGACGCGACCTGCAGCTTTCCCGACGACGGTTCGCGCCCGTCCGTGACGGGGTACTTCCCGCCCGTGGGCGGCTTTCGCGTCGGCTACTTCACGATCCCGCCGGACGGGGGAGCCGGCGTGCCGGCGGGCCTCGACATCGAGGCGGCGATGGCCGAGTTCGAGGAGAAGCTGCCCGGGCTGGCCGAACACCTCGAGCCGGAGGCGCCGGGCATGCACACGACTGCCACGGTCGACTTCGGCGTGGTGCTCTCCGGACAGGCGACGCTCGAGCTCGACGACGGGGCGACCGTCACCCTCAACCCCGGCGACACCTACGTCCAGAACGGCACCCGCCATCGATGGTCGAACCGGGGAACGATCCCCGCGGTGATCGCCGTCACGCTTGTCGGCGCCGACCACGCCAGGGTGGGATGAGATGTCTCAGGCGCCGATCCTGTTCGTCTGTCACGGCGATGAAGGGGGCCCGCGGATGCACCCGTGTCGACGAGTCCAGGAAGCGCTCCGAGCAGGGGGCCTCGAGTACGAGAAGGTGATCGCCGCCCACGACCAGCAGCGGCAGGTCTCCCAGGCGAGCTCGTGACGCCTCGCCGCCCTGCATAGGCGGCGCCGGCCGGGTACCACCGTTTGCGGCGCCGCGATACGGGCAGCAACCCGGATATGGAGACGACCACGAGGGAGGTACCGTGAGCACCGCAACGATCGTCGTCATCGCCGCTGCCGCAGTCGTCGTCGTGCTGTGCATAGCCATGCTCGCAGCCGCCACCGGCCGCAGGCGCCGGGAACGCCGGCGCGAGGAGGCCGGCGAGCTTCGCGCGCAGGCCCGGAGCCGGTCGATCATGGCCGAAAGCGCGCGCGCGTCGGCCGACGAGCGGGCGGCTCAGGCCGAACGAGCCCAGGCCGAAGCGGACGAACGCGCGGCACAGGCCCGCAGGGGCCGGGCCGACGCCGACCGCCGCGCGATCGAGGCCGAGCATCTGACCGAAACGGCACGCGCCCGCCACGATCGAGCACGGGCGGTGGACCCGGACACGGCGGACGATGGGCAGGACGAAGCCGTGGCCATCGACCATCGCACCGTGTGATGCCCCGATCGGGCTACGCTCAACCGGATGCGTATCCCTCGCCTGTTCGCCCGGTCCGCCCGGGAGGCGCCGGTCGCCGTCGATGACCCTCGCTTCGAGGGGTGGGAGACCGTGAGCACGTTCGAGGACCAGCAAACCGCGCTGGCCTGGCGCGACCAGCTGCAGACGCTCGGGGTCGACGCATGGTGCGTGGCCGACCACGCCCCCGACCAGCGGGGCCGGGGTGACATCTACCTCGTCGTGCCGCCGGGCCAGTGGTCACGCGCGAACGAGATCCTCGACAACCTCCTCGACTGAGCCGGCAGCGACGGGCTGCTGCGCAGGTGAGGTTCGCGCCTCATCCGCCCGCGCCGAGCTCGTCGTAGACGGAATCGATCAGCGCCCGGTTGCGCGGATCCTGCCACCCCGGCCCGCCGTGGTTGGTGACATACGCGAACGCCACCCCCGAGTGCGGATCGCCGAACCCGACCGAGCCGCCTGCACCGAAGTGTCCGAAGCTCTCCGGGTTGGCGCCCATCGGCCGCTCGGGTTGGCTGAGCTGGAAGCCGAGTCCGAACCGCGACGGACGCCCGAGTACGAGGTCCGCCCCGGCGGAGGTCTCCGTCAGCGCGGCGCGAAGTGTGTCCGCGTCGAGCAGCGCCGGCGCGCCGCGAACCAGCGCGTCGTAGACGCGGGCGATGCCGCGCGCGTCGGCGTGCAGGTTGGCCGATGGGAGCTCGGCGTCCTGCCAGGCGACGCTGTTGACCGTGCCGACCCCGGTTGCGCCGGGGGGATTGAGGTACGCCCGCTCCAGGAGGTGCGGGTCGACGGCCCAGCCGGCACTGCGGCCGGCGCCCGCCGCACGCTCGAAGTTGAACACGTACTCCGCTCGCCGCACACGATCGCCGCGCGCGAGGCCGAAGCTCAGGTCGGCGCCGATCCTGGCGGCGATCTCGCTGCGCAGGAACGAGCCGATGCTCACGCCCGCTGCCCGGCGCACGAGCTCGCCGGCCAGGAAGCCGAACGTGTGCACGTGGTAGCCGTGCGCGGTGCCCGGCGTCCACCACGGCCGCTGCGCCGCGAGCGCGGACGCGACCGTGTCCCACTCGTACAGCGAGCCCTCGGGCAGGTCCCCCGTGATCGCTGCGAGGCCGGCCCGGTGGCCGAGCACCTCGCGCGGCAGGACCAGCTCCTTGCCCTCCGCCGCAAACTCGGGCCAGCAGCGCGCGACCGGCTCGTCGAGGTCCAGCCTGCCGCGGGAGGCCAGCATCAGCACGCACAGCCCCGCGATCGCCTTGCCGACGGAGAAAACGTTGACGAGCGTGTCCCGGCGCCAGGCACGTGTCCGCTCGGCGTCGGCCCATCCGAACCACAGGTCGACCACGGTGCGGCCTTCGACGATCACGGTGACGGCGCCGCCGAGCTCGCCCCGGCAGGCCAGATTCTCGCGAACCGCATCACGCACCGGATCGAACCGCGCGTCACAGGTCCCCGCGATCTCTGCGCCGTCGGCCCCGATCCACGAAACGATACGCGTGCTCAGCCCGAGCCGTCGGCGAGCCTGCGCTTCTGGGGATAGACCGTCTCACCCCTGCCGAGCATTCCGACGAAGTGCTCTATGCGCCGCTTGCGGGCCGTCTCTCCCTTCGTGTTGTGGATGCGGTAGAGCACCGCGTAGCGGTTCTGGCTGGTGAGGATCTCGAACATCGCCGTCGCCCTCGGATCGGCCGACAGCGCCGCGGCGAGGTCCGCGGGGACCTCGATCGCCGCCGGGCCTGGATAGGCGGACTCCCAGCCGCCGTCCGCCTTGGCCCGCTCGACGGCGGCCAGGCCGGCGGGGCGCATCCGCCGCTCGGCGAGCAGCCGCTCGGTGATCTCCACGTTGCGCCTGGACCAGCGGCTGCGGCTGCGTCGTGGGGTGAAGCGCTGGCGGTAGGTGCGATCGTCGCGCCTGCGAACCTGCCCGTCGATCCAGCCATGGCAAAGCGCCTCCTCGAGCGCCTGGTCGTAGGTGAGCGACGTCGGCTCGGAGGTGCCCTTCTTGGCCAGCACGAGCCAGACGCCCGCATCCTCGTGGTGGGCGCCGAGCCAGTCGCGCCAGGCGGCCGCGTCGGCGAGCAGCAGCTCGGACAGCGCATCGGTCACCGGCGGAGTCTGACACCCGGTGCTCCCGGGGCACGGCCGCCAGGTATCCTCTCGACCCATGCCGAAGCGGGTCGTGATCCTCGGCGCGGGATTCGGGGGGCTCGAGCTCTCGACGATGCTGTCCGAGGAGCTCGGCGCGGACGCCGAGGTGACGCTCATCGACAAGGGCGAGGCCTTCGTGTTCGGCTACTCCAAGCTCGACGTGATGTTCGGCCGCGTCCAGGCCGCCTCGGTGCGTCTCCCATACGGTGAGATCTCCAAGCAGGGCGTTCGCTTCCTGAGGGAGACGATCACCGCGATCGATCCCGCGGCGCGCCGCGTGAGCACCGACGCGGGGGTCCACGAGGCGGACGTGCTCGTGATCGCGCTCGGGGCCGACTACGACCTCGACGCGACCCCCGGCCTGGCGGAGGCGGGCAACGAGTTCTACTCCGTCGCGGGGGCCGAGCGGCTCGCCGCGATCCTCCCGACCTTCACGCGCGGCCGAGCCGTCGTCGGGGTGTGCGGCGCGCCGTTCAAGTGTCCCCCGGCGCCGAGCGAGGCCGCGCTGCTGCTGCACGACTACCTCTCGAGCCGGGGTGTGCGCTCGGAGTGCGAGATCTCCTTCGTGATACCGCTCGGGAGCCCGGTGCCACCCTCGCCGGAGACCTCGCGCGCGCTGATCGCCGCGTTCGCCGAGCGCGACATCGCGTTCATCCCCTCACGGCGCGTGAGCGCCCTCGACGGGGCGCGCGGTGTCGCGGTCCTCGACGACGGCAGCGAGCTGCCCTACGACCTGTTCCTCGGCGTACCCAAGCACCGCGCACCGCAGGTCGTGCTGGACAGCGGCCTGACTGACGAGGCATACGTGCAGGTGAACCCGCGGACGCTCCGGACGCGCTTCCCGGGGGTGTACGCGATCGGCGACTGCGCGCAGATCGGCGTGCCGAAAGCGGGCGTCTTCGCCGAGGGTGCGGCGCGGGTCGTTGCCGCCTCGCTGATCGCCGAGGCAGGCCGCGGCGATCAGCCCGAGGGATACGAGGGGCGCGGCTCCTGCTATGTCGAGTTCGGCGCCGGCCGCGTCGGCCGCGTCGATGTCGACTTCCTCTCGGGCCCCGAGCCGACCGGCACCTTCCAGGAGCCATCTGATGAGCTCGTCGCCGAGAAGCAGCGTTTCGGCTCGAGTCGCCGCGCGCGCTGGTTCGGCGCCTGATCCGGCGGGCCGCCCGCTGCGGCGGGCGCCGCGGGCCCGCGCAGCGCCGACCTGGGCGCGCTGCTCGCGCGCCGCCCCACATCTGCCGAGACACCTCGAGCACGATGCCCGATGTGCCCGCCGGGCCCGTGCACGAGGCTGGCGAGCGGTCGACGCGCGTGGGTCGAACGCGCTAGAAATACAGCCGTCGGGGGTTGCCACGCAGCGCGAGAGGCAGGGAGGGGTGGTTTGATGGCAGACGCAGAGATGGTCGCCGAGCCGGGCTTCGAGGCTCCGGCCCCCGGTTCATGGGAGATCGACGCGGTTCACTTCCCGCGCCCCGCGACGCGCTACTGGGCGGAAACGCATCCACAGGCGTTCAAGCGCGGCGTCAGCGACTTCACCAGCTTCTACGGGATGCTGCTCGGCTCGCTCGAGATGGCCTACGTCAACGGGTTCGCCTACAAATCGGCCTCGCCGGTCACGCCGGATCAGATCCCCGCGCGCTTCCAGCGGGCGGAGGAGGTCTTCGCCGGGAAACTCTGGCGGGAGCAGCTCAGCGAATGGGACGAGACGGTCAAGCCCGCCTCGATCCGCACCCACCGCGAGCTGCAGGCCGTCGAGCCCGAGGAGCTCTCCGATGAGGACCTCGCGGCGTATCTGACGCGCTGCCACGACCACCACGCGGCGATGATCGCCCAGCACATGCGCTTCACCGCGGCCGCGATGATTCCGACGGGGGACTTCCTCGCGCACGTCGGCGACTGGACCGGGCTCCCCGTCTCAGAGCTTGTCGGCCTCCTGCGCGGCGCTGCGCCCGTCTCGGCGGGCGCCTCCGGCGAGCTGGAGCGGCTCGTCACCACGATCGGCGAGGACCCCGGCGCCCGCGAGCTGCTCGAGTCCAACGATGCGCCGGGTGTCGTGCTCGAACGCCTGCGCGTGCTCGAAGGCGACGCCGGGCCGGCGATCGGCGCCTACCTCGACCTGGTCGGCTGGCGGCTTCTCGACGGGTTCGACATCTCAGGCCCATGCGCGCTCGAGCTTCCCGATGTGCTGCTGCGGGCGATCCGCATAGCGGCCACCGGCCGTGACGAGGATGAAGCGGGCGTGGAGGAGCAGATCACCGGCGTCCGGGACAAGGTCGCCGAGGAGCACCGGGCGGAGTTCGACGAGCTGCTCGGCGAGGCGCGGCTCACCTACCGGATCCGCGACGAGCGAGGTGTCTTCAGCGACATCTGGGCGTCGGGGCTGATGCGCCGCGCCGTGCTCGCGAGCGGACGCCGGCTTGCCGCCAGGGGCCAGATCCGCGAGGCCGAGCAGCTCATCGATGCGGGCCTGCAGGAGATGTGCACGCTGCTGGCCGGTGGCGCCGAGCCGACCGCAGAGGAGCTGGCCGCGCGAGCCGACTACCGAGCCTCGCACAGCGCCAAGGACGCTCCGGAGACCCTCGGTGACCCGCCGGTCGCGCCGCCGGACCCGTCGGGGCTGCCTCCCGCCGAGGCCCGCATGATGCGGGCCATGGGCATCGCGATGAGCGAGATGTTCGTGGGCTCCGAGGCCGAGCACGAGGAGCACGTCCTGCGCGGCCTGGCCGCGAGCCGCGGCGTGTATGAGGGTCCCGCGCGCTGCGTCGCCGGACCGGCCGACTTCGACAGGATCGTCCGCGGGGATGTGCTCGTGACGGAGTCCACGAGCGAGGCCTTCAACATCCTGCTCCCGCTGCTCGGGGCGCTCGTTACCGACAGCGGTGGCCTGCTCTCGCACTCGGCGATCGTGGCGCGCGAGTACGGGATCCCGGGTGTGGTAGGAACCCGCGAGAGCACCGCGCGGATCGCCGATGGTACGCGCGTGCGGGTCGACGGTGACGCCGGTGAGGTGACGGTGCTGGCGTGAAGGAGGTCGTCCCGCTCGCGAAGGCGCAGGACACCTCGATCTTCGGATCCAAGGCCGTCGGGCTGGGACAGGCACTGCGGGACGGTCTCCCGGTGCCCCCCGGCGTCGCGCTGGCCGGTCCGGTCGTCGAGGCCGTAGCCGGCGGCAACGAGCGCGCGATCAAGCAGGTCACCAAGGCGGTTCGGCCGCTGGGCGGTCCGCTCGCGGTCCGCTCCTCCGCGGTCGACGAGGACGGCGCGGACGCGAGCTTCGCCGGGCAGCACCTTACGCTGCTGAACGTACCCTCGGTCGAGGAGATGCCCTCGGCCCTGAGCGAGATCTGGTGGTCGGCCAACTCCGACTCCGCGATCACCTATCGCCAGCGTGTGGGTCTCTTCACGAGGCCGAGCGTCGGCGTCGTGGTGCAGCTGCTGGTCGATCCGGAGACGGCCGGGGTGATGTTCACGCAAAACCCGATCACGGGCGCCGACGAGCGCGTGATCGAGGCGAGCTGGGGCCTTGGCGAGGCGGTCGTAGCGGGCCGGGTGATCCCGGATCACTTTCGCGTCGATCGTTCCGGAGCGATCCTCGAGCGCGTCGCCGGCCGTAAGAGCATCGTCTTCCGCAGCCTGTCCGACGGCGGGACGGTGGAGGAGGAGGTTCCCGCCGACCGTGTCGAGCGACTGTGCCTCGATGACCGCGAGCTCGGCGAGCTGGCCGGACTCGCGGACCGCTGCACCGATGTCTACGGGCCGGCCCGGGACGTCGAGTGGGCGTTCGCCGGCGGGACCCTCTACCTGCTCCAGTGCCGCGCCGTGACGCGGGCGGGCGCATGACGCGCCGGCGCGCGCCTGGTATGCGCCGCGCCTGTCACGGAGCCGGCGCTGCGCGGCGACGCCGGTCGCCCGCATGACCGGTGCGCCGTTGGAGACGCTCCAGCGCGTGCCGCTGTTCGCGGGCCTGAACAAGCGCGAGCTCAAACGGATCGCGAGCGTCTTCAAGGAGCGCCGCTTCGCTGCGGGCGAGACCGTGATCCAGCAGGGCTCGGGCGGCGCCGCGTTCTTCGTGATCGACTCCGGCGAGGCGACGGTGTTCGTCGACGGCAGGGAGCAGCGGGTGCTGGGGTCCGGTGACTACTTCGGCGAACTGGCGCTGATCGACGAGGGCACGCGCACGGCGACGGTCACCGCCGCGAGCGATCTGGTCTGCTCCGGCGTGACCTTCTGGGACTTCCGCCCGCTGGTGGAGGAGAACGGCGTGATCGGCTGGAAGCTGCTGCAGTCGATGGTCAGGATCTATCGCGCCGATCGCGAGCAGTGACGGCGAGGAGCCGGCGAGGCCGTCGGACATGCGACCTGCGAGAGAGGCGGACGTGCCGGAGCTCGCGCGCATGCTCGCACGCGCGTTCATGGATGATCCGGTCGCCCGCTGGTCCTGCCCGCCCGACCGGCTGCGCCTGGCGGTGCTCACGCGCTTCCACGGGACGCGGATGCAGCAGTTGCTGCGCCACGGCGAGGTGTGGACCGGCGAGGAGCGCGTGTGCGCGGCGGTGTGGGCCCCGCCGGAGCAGTGGCGTACGACCCTGCGCGAGGATCTCGCGCTGGCGCGCGTCATGGCGCGGCCACGACTTGCGACCCGCGCGCCCCGCACCGTGGCCGGTCTGCTCGGCGTGGAGCGCAGGCACCCGCGGCAGCCGCCGCACTGGTATCTCGCGGTGCTCGGCACCGACCCCTCGGCGCAGGGGCGGGGGCTGGGTTCCGCCGCGCTCGTGCCGGTGCTCGAGCGCTGCGACAGCGACCGGGTGGGCGCCTACCTCGAGTCATCCAAGGAGCGCAACATAGACTTCTACGCCCGTCACGGCTTCAGGGTGACAGGGGAGCTGCGACTTCCGTCCGGACCTCCGATCTGGCCCATGTGGCGCGACCCGGAATAGCCCCCGTGCGCATCGCGACGTGGAACGTCAACTCGGTCAAGCAGCGCGTTCCGCGGCTGCTGCCCTGGCTCGACGAGCGCCGGCCCGACGTCGTCTGCCTGCAGGAGACCAAGCTGACCGACGAGGCGTTCGGGCGGCTGCTCGGCGGCGAGCTGGCAGAGCGCGGCTACGCGATCGCGCTCAACGGCGAGAGGCAGTGGAACGGCGTCGCGATCCTCTCGCGGTCGGGGCTCGAGGAGGTGGTAGTCGGACTGGCCGGCGCACCCGGGTTCCCGCATCCGGAGGCGCGTGCGGTTTCGGCGGTGTGCGACGGCATCAGGGTGCACTCGGTGTACGTGCCGAACGGGCGCACGCCCGACTCCGAGCACTACCGCTACAAGCTCGAGTGGATGGCGGCGCTCGCGCGCGTGGTCGAATCGGGCCCGGAGGCCGCGATGGTGTGCGGGGACATGAACATCGCGCCGTCGGATGCCGACGTGTTCGACCCCGACGCCTACGTCGGCCAGACGCACGTCACGCCGGCCGAGCGCTCCGCGCTGGCGAGCCTGCAGGCGCTGGGTCTGCGCGACGTCGTGCGCGATCGCTGGCCGCAGGAGCGCGTGTTCACCTACTGGGACTACCGCGCCGGGATGTTCCACAGGGATCTCGGGATGCGCATTGACCTCGTGCTCGCCAGCGGCGGCGTGGCGGCGAGGGTTCGCGCCGCATGGGTCGACCGGCAGGCCCGCAAGGGAACCGGCCCCAGCGATCACGCCCCCGTGATCGTCGATCTGGACGAGGCGCCCGACGGCGACATCGGACCGGTCGTGCCGCCGCCGTCCGCCCCGGCCGCGGAAAGGGGTGTTGGGCTGCCTCAGGCATGACCGCCCCCACGGCCGGGTCGCGAGGGCCCGGCGCCCTGCTCGAGCGTGCGGCCGCTGATGACCGACCGCGGCTGCTCGGCGACGACGTCCGATCCCGGGCGTGCGTGCTCGTCGCGGCGCTTGACCAGCAGCCACTGCGGCTTGGCGCCCGAACGGGTGCGCTGTAGTGCGAAGCCGCCCTGCAGCTTCTCGCCGTTGAGCACGAACACCGCATGGCCGCGGTCGAGCGCCTGCGGCCAGGGGACGCGCCCTCCCTGCTCGTAGCTCCCGCGATCCCACACGATCACGTGTCCCGTTCCGAGCGCGCCCTCGAACGCCGCCTGCGCGGCGCTGTGCTCGGCCACCTCGACGGCGAGGCGCCTGACCGCGGGATCGAGCGAGGGTCCCCTGGGCAGCGCCCACGAGCGCATCCCGTCGCCCACCTCGAGGCGAAGGTCGAAATGGATGGTTCTCGATGTGTGCTGCTGGACCACGAACGAGCCGGCGCTCACGCCCCGGATCGCGAACTGCTCGTGGCCCTCGACGGCGACCGACTCGATCTCCACATCGGTGACGCCGGCGGCCGGCGGGCCCTTGCGCAGGAACGCGGCCAGCTCGGCCAACACCAACCCGGTGCCCTCCGCGTGGACGGCCACCGAGCCGTCCTCGGCGTTGCGCACCCAGCCCGTCGCCCCCAGCTCGCGCGCCCGTCGGATGGTCGCATCGCGAAAGCCGACGCCCTGCACCCGTCCGTGTACGAACGCCCGGATGGCCTCTGGAGTGACCGTCGCCGAATCATAGACCGGCCGGCGCCGGGTGCGCCGGCCGGATTTGCGCCCGCGCGACGTCGCCGGGCAACGTCGCCGGGAGCAGCGCGCCGGCGGCCTCGGCGCCGACCGCAGTGGTCGCCCCCGCGATCGGCGTGGTCGCGGTGGGACGCGTCAGCGTCAACGGGGGCACGGCGACCGTGCCCGTCAGCTGCGCGGGGGTGAGCGTGGCGAGCTGCACCGTCACCCTCTCGCTCAGCTCCGTCGAGACGCTGAAGGGATCGAAGCTGTTGGCGGTCGCGGCCAGGCACCGGGTGAAGACGACCAAGCGCACCGTGGTGTTCGCCCGCACCACAGTCGTGCTCGACGCCGGCCACTCGCTGAACGTGCACGTGCCGCTCAACAAGACCGGCCAGAAGCTGCTCAAGAGCCGCAAGACGCTAGCCGTCATGCTGACCGTCGCCTCGCGTGCGCTCGACGGCGTCGAGCAGACCGTCTACACGCACAAGCTCAAGCTCACCGAGCCGCGGAGCAAGAAACCCCGGCGACGCTGAGCTCGCGGCTCCTCAGTCGGTCTCGATCGCGATGCCGAGCGCCGCGGCGAGAGAGCCGGCGAGACACCTGCGCCTACTACTTAGTAGACGGGCGGTTCTTCATAGGGCCTCTCGACCACCGACGCTGCGTCTACGTCCCCGGCTGGAGACGTAGACGAAGAACGCGACGACCAGGCCGACGACGCCAAGGATCATGAGGATGAGGCCGACGGTCTTGAGTTCGATCCCCGACACGGTGGCGGTCACCGCGTAACGGAGAATGGCGCCGACGGCAATCATGAATATCGATGTTCCAAAGGTCATGCAAGGCAGCTACCCGAGGGCGTGCGAGTCAAACCCCGGCCGCTGCCCCGCCGGGAATGCGCTTGCGAACCTCCGCAGAGGCTGCGCCGACGACCACGAGCACGATCGCCGGCGAGGGAATCGCGGCTGCAGAGACCTACCGAGGTAGGCCCGTCCCGTGCGGTTGCGGGGGCCTTTCTCGGCGAGTGAGCGGGTGCCGCCGGCCGAGCGTCGGGGTTCACTCCAGGTGGCAGCCGGCCGCAATGTGAACCACACGATGGTTCCACCCGAGCCCGTTGCTGCGCCCCAGTCGTCCGACATCGCCTCCACGATCAGCAGGCCGCGTCCTGTCGGATCGGTGATCTCAGGGGATCGGCGTACGGGCCGGCCGCTGCCGGAGTCGCTCAGCTCGACGCGAATCAGTCCGCGGGAATCATCGATCGTCAGCTCGAAGGCCGTGCGGGCATGTCGGATGCAGTTGGTTGCCAGCTCGCTCACCATCAGTTCGGCCGCCTCGAGCGTCTCGCTCGGCTGATCACGCAGTATCTTCCGAACGAATCGGCGCGCGGCGGCGACCGACTCGTATTGGCAGGGAAATTCGCGGGAGCGTGTCACGGCTCGATCCGCAGGACCTCGGTCAGCCCCGTGACCTCGACGATGCGTCGCACGATGCGGGACGGTTTGCGCAGCCGCAGATCGGCTCCGTTGGCTGCGGCGGTGACGAGCACTGCGATGCCGGCGCTGTCCATGAACCGCAGACCGCCCACATCGAAGATCAGCCGTGGGGGTCCTCCCGCCAGGAGCGGGTCCAAGGCGTCCTGAAGCATGTGCACGTTGGAGCTGTCCAGTTCACCGGAGAGGCTCACCAGAGGCGTGTGCGCGTTGTCGATCGAGGTCTCGATCGCGAGGTCCGCAGCCGGATGCTCGTCTAGTTCTGCCATCGAATCGCAACGATCGCCGTGTCGTCGTGGTGGTCCTCCAAAGCGAGGTCGCGCTCAAGGGCATCCATCAACTCCTCCAGCGTTGAGAGGCCCTTGGAGGCGATCGTGCGAAGCCGCTCCAAACCCGTGTCGAGGACCTCGCCGCGTCGCTCTACCAAGCCGTCGGTGAATGCTACCAATGTGGCATTTGCCGGCACCGAGAGGCTGGTCTCCCGGTACTGGGGCTCGCGGCCCACTCCGATCGGGGTTCCCGGCTCGACCTCAACGAAGCGGCTGTCGTGACCACTCACCAGCAATGGCGGCAGATGGCCGGCGCTGGCCAGCGTAATCGTGTGCCCGCCGATGTCTATCAGCGCGCACAGCACGGTCGCGAAGTAGTCGTGGATGCCGGCGCCAATGAGCGCGGAGAGCTTGGCGAGGATGCTCGCCGGCCGGCTGTCCTCGGCTGCGTAAGCGAGCGTGGCGTGCCGCAGCGAGGCCATCGTCGTGGCCGCGCGCAGCCCGTGCCCGGAGACGTCGCCGATCAGCAGGAGCACGTGCCTGTCATCGACCGCGACGACGTCGTACCAGTCGCCCCCGACGTCGATGCCGGACGCCGCGGGGATGTAGCGAGCGCTCGTCCCCAGCCCCGACAGCTCCGGCAGCGCGTCCGGCAGCAGCGCGTGCTGAAGGGTCTGGGCGATGCCGCGCTGCTCGGTGTACATCCGCTGGTTCTCGGCGGCAACGCGATCGAGGACATCCGCGAGCTCCTCCGCGCGCTGCCGTCCCCGGGTCAGACGATCGGTCAAGACCGCGGCCGCGAGTGTGATGAGCACCCCGAGGATCCCGACGATCCACGGAAGCCTCTCGAAGAAGATCCCGCCGAGCGAGCCTTTGGGCGTGACCACGAGGGTGAACGAGCTGTCGCCGAACGGTACGACCGCGGTGGCCTGGCTGCCGGTCACGGGGAGCTTGCGCAGGCTGGTCACGAGTACCTGGCCGGTGTTCGGTGTACGCCCCAGGTAGAGGGCGTAATCGAGTTCGGAGAACGCCGGGTTGCTTTCCAGCGTCGAGCGCCGGTCGGCGGGAAGCCGGTTTTCCGCGAACACCGCAAAACGCCGCCGCACGCTCGGAATGCTGTACTCGTAGCCAAGGCTCGGATGCACGGTGCCGAGGATCCCGGTCACATTCAGGAGGTCCGTCGACTTCGCGCGCGCGTAGAACCTGTTCGCCTGTTCGGGCATCGAGTACAGCACGGGAGTGACCCCCACGGTCGCCGTCGGCGCCAGCCGAGGTGAATCCAGCGGCCACAGCGAGACCGAGGCGAACTGGCGGCCCTGCCCCACGTAGGGTGCGATGAAGGCGCGGAATCTCCGGGCGTTGCCGTTGGTGGCGTCCGCCAGCTCCGCGGCCGACGCCAGCGGTGTCTGGATCGTCGGCACGGTGGCCGTCAGCACCAGGCCGAGCTCACGGGCGCGCAGGCCCAGGAGCCGGCTCTCGTTGTGCCGGTAGAGCTCCAGGCATGTCACGACCAGCAGTGCGGTCACAGCCAGCCCGACGACCAGCACGAGCCCGGCCGAACGCGACGGTGGCCGGCGGCCGGCGGGCGGCGCTGATGCCGGCGACCGAACGTCGACTTCGTCCGGGCTCTCAAGCGCGCTCCCGGCAGAGGACGGACTCCTCGCGATCAACGCGACCGCCGGATGTTCAGGGTGTCGTCTCCGGTGCGGTGGAGGCGTCTCCGCCCGCTCCCTGCTCCCCCTCCGCGGGCTCGAACGGCAGCGCCTCGAGCAGGCCCGTGACCTCGAAGATGCGTTGGACGCGCGGCGGGCCCGGGATCACCGCGAACTCGTAGCCGCTCCTGCTTGCCAGGTCCTTCGCCGCCATCAGCGCGCGGACTCCGGTCGAGTCGATGAACGTGAGCTCGCTCAGATCGATCTCCAGGCGCGTCGTCACGTCACTCTCGAGCTCGCTCACGCATTTGCCGAGCAGCGGTGCGCCCACGAGATCGAGTTCGCCGCCGAGGACGAGCCGGTGACGGCCGCCGTTGACCTCATCCACGATTCTGAACCCGTCCGGCGGGGGGAAGCCGTTTGTCATGAGCTCATCGATGCGTCTGTGGGACGAGGCCATGGGCAGATCGCGTATCTCACTGCGGCACCTCACGAGTGCGCTGGCTGACAGACTCCATCTGGCACGTCGATTCCTCTGGTGCCGCTCTATCGTTGACCATCCGCGGTCCTCCTGCGGAGGTCCGCGGCGCTGGCTGGCAAGCTATCGGCGGTGCCTGACCGTGTCAAGGCGCTCGGGCGTCGTCTGTCGGTCGCACTCACTCGCGTCTCCGCGACTCCCGCCGCGGTTCGCTGTCGGCGTCCGGCGCGGGCGGCGCCGGCGGAGCCGGCGCCGACTCGGTCCTGCCGGGCGCTGGGGCCGGCCGGGCGGGCGGAGCAGGCGCAGAGGCGGCCTTCTCGCCGGTCGCTTCATGCTCGCGACACGCACGCGCCACCTTGATCAGATCAGCCAGCTGGTCGGAGGCGGACACGGATATCAGGTATCCCGATCGGGTCCCGTCGAAACGCTCCGAGCAGTCGCGGCCGAGCCCGCACCCCGGACGCACCTTTCTGCGCGGGCGTCAAGGCCGCGTGATCAAGGTCCGCTGCTGAGCGTCCACAGGAGGTCGACGTGGTAGATCTCGTGTTCGGGCAGGCCATAGAGGGTCGAGGGTGCGGCCAGCGAGAGGCTGCCTGTGCCGAAGCCGCTCGTGCTCCAGGGCCCGAGTCCTCCTTTTTCGGCGGCCGAGACGATCTTGGTCTGAGTGGAGGAGTCGAGCGGACAGGCCGATGAGCTGCACTGGAACGCCGGGGCGGTGCCCGCTCCGCCGTTGGTGCTCCACGATGCGCCCGATGTGCTCAGCTGCAGAGAGCCCGCGGGCAGTTCGTGACCGCCGCTGACGTAGGAGTGCGGTTCGCTCGAGCCACATTTGCCGGCTCCGTTTTCGCAGTACTGCTTGAACACCGCGCTCTTGCCGCCCGCCGTGTTGCCGCTCACCGTCACGTTCCAGCCCGATTCCCCGCTCGTGTCATCGACCGCAAAGTTGTTCATCGTGGCCTCGACGGTCTGTGCCCTTCCGTTGAGCGTGACAGCCGGCAGCGCGGGCAGGCTCGGGGCCACATCGAACTGGAGTGTGCCGCTGGCGGCTGGCTTCAGGGCGATCGTGCCCGCGCCCCAGGGTGAGCTGGTGGCGATCGTGCCGGTCTTGGCGACCGTCCCCGCGGTGGCCTGCACGAGATCGTCGATTTCGGTGGTGATGTCGGGCGAGGTGCCGGTCGCGCTCAGCGAGACCCGCTGCATGCTGCCCGAAGGCGGTGTGATCGTGGTCGCGCCGCCGGTGGGGAATGCCAGGGCGCCGAAGATGACCATCGAGTTGGCCGCGGTGGTGGTCACCGAGGGGTAGCTGAAGGAGGAGGCGCTCGTACCGCCACTGGGATCGGTGCCCGCCGGAAACGTGTTCTCGAACGGGCTGCTCGTTTCGACTCCGACGTAGTCGACGATTCGCCCGACCGCGGCGCGCGTGGTGCCCAGGCTGATCGTGTAGGAGGCACCGACGTCGGCGGCCGTCGCAACGCGGTAGGCGAGGATCGAGTAGCCGCCGCCGAGTGCGTTGCCGCTGTAGTTGGTGCTGGCGCTCAGGCTCGTCCAGCCGGATGGTGCCGTGAAGGCGGTCGATCCACCGTTGGTGTCGACGTTCATGATCAGGAGATCGCCCGGGGTGGTGTCGCTCGGGGCGCCCAGCACGATCGATGATGCGCTCGCAGTGGCGATCGAGCTCGCGCTCCGGAAGTAGGTCGTGCGCGCGGCCTCTGCCGGTACCGAGCAGACGAGCGCCGCGAACATGCATACGCTCGCCAGCGCCGCGGCCCGGCCTGCCGTGGAGTCCCCGCGCCGGCCCGTGCGAGCAGCGTGCCGGGCGCGATGCCGGGCGCGATGCCGTGTCTCCTCAGCCGCTCGGTGTGAGCACATCGGCCTCGGCGCTTCCCTCCCTTATCTGCTGCAGCAGCTCGGCCGCGGCGACGTCCTCGTCGGGGCAGTGCACGGCGACGGTCACGCCTCCCGGGGTCCGGCTCGTGCGCTCCAGCTGCCGGCGGAGGTCCATGGCCAGCGCACGCGCTGTCGCGACGTCGGTGTCAGCGGCCACGACCAGGAAGTGGCCGCGCGAGAGGCGCAGAAGGCGGTCCGTCTTGCGCAGACGGGAGCGCAGCACGGCCGGCACCCTGGCTGCTGCGGCGTCGGCCGGCAGCGTCACCGCGAGCACGCTCAGCGGCTCGCCGCTGTCCCGCTGGGCGTGCAGGGCGCCGTCGAGTGCTCCGAGCGCCGCGCGCTCGCCCGTTCGCCGGCGGCGCAGGAGCAGCAGCGCGAAGCCCAGTGCGAGCAGCAGCGCGAGCACCGCGAGAGCAGCCACCAGCCAGACCGGGGGTCCGCCAGAGCCCCTGGCAGGCACCCTGGGGCCGCCGTAGGCCTGTTGGGTGAGCGCTCCCGCGCGCCCGAAGCGCACTCCGGTGTCGAGCCATGCGACCCCGCCTGCGTAGCGCAGATAGGCGCGCACGCGATAGACGGTGCCTTCGTGCGGTCGCTCGCGCGGCGTGGGTATCGGATAGGCGATCCCCGTGCCGGTCACGAACGTGCCGGGCCCGAGCGCGACGGATGCGACGGTCCGCCGGCCCTCGCTGATCACGGCCTGGCCGTGTGTGTCCTGGAGGATCACGTTGCCGGGGTTGCGCGCGAGCAGCAGGAACACCACGCCCGCAGGCTGGCGCTGGACTTCGGCACCCGTAAAGCGGATCAGCGGGTGGCGCGGGCCCGGTACCGAGACCTCGACGCCGATCACGTAACGGTCGACGCTCGCGATCGACACCCCGCTGTGGAGACTGGTGTGCGCCCCCTGGTCGAGTGCTTCGATGCTCACTCCCGCGAGGTAGTCTCCGGACGCGGCCGCGCGGGGCACCTCGACCGCCACGGGTACGAGCGCGCCACGACCCGGCGCGAGCACGACGATGCCCCGGCCGATCCGCAGCCAGCCGGCGGCGCGCCGGCCGCCCGAGCCCGACGGAGCGTAGCCCGAGCCCGGCGGAGCGTAGCCCGAGCCCAGCGTGCTGAGCGTCTGTCCTTCGACCGGCGCCAGCGAGACCCGCAGCGGTCGGGGGCCGGTGTTGCGCAGTTCGACCGCACCGGCTCGCGCCCGGCCGCCGGATCGCGTGGCGAGCCTGAAGTAGCTCAGCCCCTGCTGCGCGGCCGGGTGGGGCACCACGATCAGACCGGACTGCGTCTCCGCGTTCGCGGGCTGCACCCGGCAGAGCCCCGCCACCGCGACCGCGACGGCGGCGGCGAGGAGCAGACGGGCCCCGCGCTCTGCCGGGGTCCGCGGGGACGCGGCGTGTGGTGTCATCCTGCCGCTCAATTCAGCGTGTGCCCAGCCACTCCTGCTTGCCCGCGGCCGCCGGTCCGGCCGGTGGCGGCTCGCGCCTCAGGGCCCGGTGCTGAGCGTCCACAGGAGGTCCACGTGGTAGACCTCTTTTTCGGGCAGCAGTTTCAGTGTCGAGGGCGTGGTCAGCGAGAGGCTGCTCGCGCTGAAGCCGGTGGTGGCCCACGTGCCCATGCCGGCGGCGGCTTCGGCGTGGGCGATCTTCACGCCGGAGGCGTGGTCGACGTTGCACCCGCTGCCACAGACGAACGTCGGTGCGGTGCCCGTCGATTCGTGTTCGGCGGTGAAGCTGGCTCCGGTGCTGTTGAGCGTCAGGGAGTTGGCCGGGAGTTCGTAGCCGCCGGACACGTAGCCTTTGGATTCGCTGCCGCATTTCGTTTCGGGGCAGTACTGCTTGAAGACCGCGCTTTTGCCGACGCCCGACTGGCCTTCCACGGTCACGTTCCAGCCGGAGCCGCTGCCGGTGGCGTCCTGCACGGCGAAGTTGTTCATCGTTGTGTGCGTCGTCTGGGCTTCGCCTTTGAGGGTCACCGCGCCGAGGGTCGGCATCGTCGGCGCGGTCGAGAACGTGAGCGATCCGACTTTGACTTCGAACTGGGTCGTGTTTTCCTTCGTTTCCGCCGAGGCGAGCCCCGGCAGGAGCGCCGTCACGGCACAGGCGAGGGCCGTCGCCCTGGTGGCGAGCACGGCCAGCCACCGGCCGGGCGTGCGGCGATGGTGCGAGTCGGGCCTAGGATTCGAACTGCTGAAATTGGGCACGGCACCCTGATCGGCAGGGGAGCAGACGACCTTGAGCGGTGGGAGGAGGGCGGCGCCCGGTTCCTGTGCCCCGGCCATCGCCCGTTCGCAATCGGTATGTGTCCGTCGCTGCGACGGTGCGTCGGTCCTCGCGGGCGGGTGTGCGTGACGGCATTGACAACCCGGTCGTCGCGGCCTTACGGTGGGCGGCGGTGAACCGTCCGGCGCAGAGGCGATGAGCGACCGGCTGCTGCTGCGCGGCGGCTACGTGCTGTCGATGGACGACAGCATCGGCGAGCTGGCGACCGGGGACGTGCTGATCGAGAACGGCGCGATCGCCGCGATCGGTGAGCGGCTGGAGGTCGAAGATGCCGAGCTGCTCGACGTCTCCGCGCACGTGGTGATGCCCGGCTTCGTCGACACCCACCGGCACACCTGGCAGACGCCGTTCCGGGGCGTGTGCGCGGACTGGACTCTGGAGGACTACTTCCGCGGGATCCGCATGTCGATCTCGCCCAACTGCTCGGCCGCCGACGTCTACGCCGGCAACTACGTCGGCGCGCTCGAGGCGATCGAAGCAGGTGTCACCACGATCCTCGACTTCTCCCATTGCAACAACACGCCCGAGCACGCCGATGCCGCACTCGCGGGCCTGCGCGACGCCGGGATCCGTGCGATGTTCGCCTATGGCTACTACCCCGCCCCGATCGCGGAGCCCGTCTTCACCGACCACGAGATGCGACTCGCCGACGCGCGCCGCATCCGCGAGCACGATCTCAGCTCCGACGACGGCCTCGTGACGATGGGGCTGTCTCTCACGGAGGTCGGGCTGCTGCCCTTCGAGCAGACGATCGCCGAGGCGCGCTCGGCACGCGAACTGGGTGTGCCGAGCGTTCTGCACACGGGCTGCAACTGGGGCTCACCGGTCACCGAGGGAGTGGCGGAGCTCGACCATCACGGCCTGCTGGGCGCCGATCAGGTGCACGTCCACTGCAACACGCTCGACGAGCGCAACCTGCGACGGCTGGCCGACAACGACTGCAAGGTCTCGAGCAGCCCGGAGACGGAGCTGCAGATGGGCATGGGGCGCCCCGTGATCTGCAGGGTGCTCGAGCTTGGGATGCGTCCGAGTCTCTCCTGCGATGTGATGTCATCGAACTCCGGCGACATGTTCAGCCAGATGCGCATCGGCCTGCAGTTCGAGCGCTCGGTACGCAACGACGGCTTCCACGCGCGCAACCGGATGCCGGACGCGCTCGATCTCACCGTCCGCGACGCACTTCGCTGGGGCACGCTCAACGGCGCCCACGCGATGGGGCTCGAGGATCGCATCGGCTCCCTCGCGCCGGGCAAGCAGGCCGACGTGGTGGTGGTCGGGGGAAATCGCCTCAACGTCGTCCCGATGGCCGACCCGGTCGGCTGCCTGGTTGCTCAGGCCAACCCCGCGAACGTCCGTCATGTGCTCGTGGCCGGACGCTTTCTCAAGCGCGACGGAGACCTCGTCGGTGTGGATCTCGATCGCGCGGTGGGTCTCGCGCGGAGCGCCTCCGAGCGCGTGCTCGGGGCGGTCACGGCGGGCGGGGCTCCGTTGCTGCCCCCCGTGCCCGACGGCTTCGCCGACATCATCAACACGGTCGCCGCCGAAAACCTCGCACGCGCCTGGGCGATCGAGCGATCACCCGGTCCTGACCCCTCCTAGCTCCGCACCGGGATCCGGGGCGCAGCTCACACGCCGGCACCCTCGGGGGCGGCGGCAAGCGCCGCGGCCTCTTCCTCCAGCGAGGACTCGGTCGGCCCGCTCGTCTGCCGGCGCGGCACGAGCGTCCCCGCGAGGAGGCACAGCACCAGGAAGCCGGTCGCCATCACGAACGTGTTGGTGAAGCCGGTCACCGTCGGCTCGCCGCCGACGGTGTTGGCCGCGATGAAGGTCGCCGACAGCTGTCCGCCAAGCGCTCCGCCGAGCGTCCGCATGACCGTGTTCATGCCGCTGGCCACGCCCGTCTGGTGGATCGGCACCGCCTGGACGATGAGGTTCCCCAGTGCCGCGAACGCGAGCCCCATGCCGACGCCGAGCAGGGCAGCGGCGATCAGCAGATCGTAGGGGTGGCTGTGGTCCAGCGCGAGCAGCGCGAAGGAGGCGGTCGTGAACGACGTCCCGGCAAGCAGGGCCGCGCGCGAGCCGAAGCGGGCCGAGATGCGGCCCGCATAGAGGCCGAGAATCGTCATCCCGATCGTCGAGGGCAGCAGGTACAGGCCCGAAACGACGACGGAGGCGCCGAAGCCGAATCCGGTGCTCTTGGGAAGCTGGGCGAACTGGGGGAACACGATGAACGAGGCATACATTCCGGCGCCGAGCAGGAAGGCGGCGACGTTCGTCGTCCACACGCCGCGGATGCGCATCATCGCCATATCGATGAGCGGGTTCTCGCTGCGAATCTCCACCGCGATCCACGCGGCCGACAGCGCCGAGCCGATGAGCAGGAGGCCGATCGTCCTGGGCGAGCCCCAGCCCCACGCCGTCGTCTCGCTGATCGCCAGCAACACGATCGACATCCCGCTGGTCATCAGCGCCGCCGCCAGCCAGTTGATGCGGCCCGGCAGGCGCACGGGCGACTCGGGGATGAAGCGCCAGGTGGCGAGCGCCGCGAGCAGCGTCGCCACCAGCGGCAGCCAGAAGATCCAGTGGTAGTCGAGGTGCTCGACGATCACGCCGGACAGGACGATCCCGACCCCCGCCCCGACGCCGAGGATCGCCGACAGGAGCCCGATGCTCCCTGCCACCTTCTCGGGCGGGAACTCGTCGCGGACGATGCCGAATGCGAGCGGGAAGATGCCTCCGCCGGCGCCCTGGATGAACCGTGCGACGATCAGCGGGCCGAGTGCGTTCGAGACGGCGGCCAGGAGTGTGCCGGCGGCCAGGATCCCGAGCGTGATCAGGAGCAGGCGCTCCTTGCCGTACATGTCGCCGAGCCGGCCGATGATCGCGGTGCCGACCGAGGCCGCGAGCAGGTAGGCGGTCAACAGCCACGTGACGCCCGTCTCGGACGTGTGCAGCTCGTGCTGCATCGTCGGCAGCGCCGGGATCACCGCCGAGCTCAGCACGGCGTAGGCGAGCCCGGCGAGCGAGAGGACGGCGAGGATCAGCGTCGGGTGGGTGCGGTGTGAGGTCGTCGAGGCCAAGAAGGACGCTCCACGAGGGCGGAATGCCCATTCCGCCATCGGGAGCCATTACAATAGCGGAATGAGCATTCCGCCCTGTTCCCCGGTCGCCTGCTGGTCGGATCTGGATGCGGCGGGCAAGCGTGCGAGGCTGCTCGCGGCAGCCGGCGAGGTGTTCGCGCGCGAGGGCCTCGATGCGCCGATGCCGCTGATCGCCGCGGGCGCCGGCGCGGGTGTCGGGAGCGTCTATCGGCAGTTCCCCTCGAAGCACGACCTGCTGGCCGCGCTCGTCGTCGAGCGGCTGGCCGAGGCCGAGGAGGGCGCCCGCGCGGCGCTCGCCGGGACCGACGGCCCATGGGCGGCGCTCACGGGGCTGCTGTGGAGGCTCGCCGCGCAGCAGGCCGAGGACCACGTTCTCGGTGAGGCGATGGCTACCGTGTCCGAGCACCCCGCGGTAGACGAGGCGCTCGAGCGCACGACGGCCGCGCTCGAGCGGCTGCTGAGCGCCGCGCGCGCCGAGGGACGGCTGCGCGGCGATGCCACCACGCTCGATCTGCGGCTGCTGTTCGCGGCCACCCGTGCGGCGTCGGAGCTGCAACCGGGTGCGTGGCCGAGGATGCTCGAGCTGGGCATCGATGCGCTGCGGGCTCCGGCACCGCCGGCGGGGCCCCGGAGCCGCCCGGCATTGCCCGTCTAGCGCTCGCAGCCAGTACTTAGGCGATCGGCCATTCGGCCGATACCAACCTGTGCGCCGCAGAGATGAGCCACAGGTGATGGATGTGTCTGCGCTGAAGATGCGCGAAGCCACGATCGTCGCTGGGATCTGGCTGACATTCCTCGTCGGTGGCCTCGGGATGCTCTACGCCCTGCTCACCTGGGAACGACCGTATCGCGCGGACCTCGTCGTGCTGTTCGTCGTGGCCACGCTCGCGGGCGTCGTCGTCTGGCTCCTGCCGCGCGAGCGGATCGTGCGCAGCTGGCTGCGAGAGCCCTTCTTCCTGAGCTGGACGATGCTCGACTGCGCGCTGCTCGTGCTCGCCACGCTGGCCGACGGCGGCACCTCCAGCCCGCTCGTGCTGGTGTTCTTCATCCCTGTCGTCTTCTCGTCGATGTCATACCCCCTGTTGTCGGTCGTGGCCGTCGGCATCGCCAGCGTCATCAGCTACCTCGGTGTGGCCCTCACCGTGGGGGGGTCGGGCGTCGCCTATGAGGTGGCCTTCCTGGCCGCGCTCCTGTGCACCGCCGCGATGAGCGCATGGCAGGCCCGCAACCACAACCGCCAGCACATGGCCCTGGCCAAGGTGTCGCGCACCGATCCGCTGACCGGGTGTCTGAACCGGCGCGGATTCGAGGAGCGCGCTCTGGCCGAGATCGGCGCGATGCAGCGCCGGGGGCGCTCGGGCGCGATCGTGGTCGTCGACATCGATCACTTCAAGCCCGTGAACGACATGTTCGGGCATGCCGCCGGCGACGAGCTCCTCTGCTGGGTCTCGAGCACACTCGAACGGGCGGTACGCTCGGTCGACGCCGTCGGGCGCCTTGGCGGGGACGAGTTCGCCGTGCTGCTCTGCGAGATCGAACCCGAGGAGGCGCCCGCGGGCGCTGAGCGGATGGCCGAGGCGCTGAGGTTGCGCGCCCCGGCCTCCTTCGGCATCGCGATCTTCCCCGACGACGGTGTCGAGCTCGAGGAGCTGACCCACATGGCGGACATGCGCCTGTACGCCTCGCGCCACGGCCGTGCCCGTGACAAGGGGGGCGGCGTGACCGCGGCGGCCGCCGCGGTCACCGACGCTTCGCGGGACGGCCGCGCGCAGGACGACGGCACGCACAACGGCAGCTCCGGGAGCGGCAACTCGCGGAACGGCAACTCGCCGAACAGCAACTCGGGCAGCGGCGAGCAGCAGAACGGCGGCGTGGAGGACGGCGCCACGGACGCCGGCCTCGCCCCTCGCGCCGGTGCCGCGCCCGAGCAGGCCCTCGGGCCGATCTCGCTGTGGCGGGCGGCGATGGAGTCCGTCCCGTCCAGTTCCGCCCCCGACGGTCCAGGGCGGGAGGAGTCCCAGCTTCCGGGCGCGCTTCTCGACCAGATAGACGCCTCGGTCATGGTCACCGACATGCAGGGCGTGGTCATCAGCTGGAACAGCGGCGCCGAGAGCCTCTACGGATGGAGCACCGAGGAGGCCGTGGGCCGCAGCGCGCGGGAACTGATCGTTCCCGAGGATGCGCATGCCGCCGAACAGCTGGTCGTGGATCTCAGTCGCGACGGCCGCTGGGACGGCGAGCTGCAGGTCCGGCGCAAGGATGGCTCCACGTTCACGGCCTACGTCCGTAACCGGCTGATCCTCGACGAGGCGGGTGACCCCTCCGCGATCGTCGGTCTCGCCGTGGACATATCGGCCCGCGTTGCCGTCGAGAGCGAGCTCGCACGCTCGCGCGACTACGCGCAGGCGGTGACGGAATGCATGGGAGAGGGCCTCTTCACGCTGGACGTGGCCGGTCGGGTCACCTACATCAACCGGACGGCCGAGACGCTGCTCGGCTGGCCGATCGGAGAGCTGCGCGGGCGGCCGATCGGAGCGGTCATCCACCCGTCGCGCCCCGACGGCTCGGCGCAGGCCTCGGAGGAATGCCAGTTCGCTCGCGCGCTCGGGCGTGACGAGACCATCCGGGTGGAGGATGCACGGTTCGTCACCCACAGCGGACGTGAGCTCCCCGTCTCCTACACGGCGGCACCGTTCCGAACCGAGGACGGGCTGCAGGGCTGCGTGGTGATCTTCCAGGACATCTCCGAGCGCAAGCGGCGCGAGGCCGAGCACGAACGCGACGCGGCCACGCTCGCCTGCATCAACCGCGTCGAGGCCGCCCTGGCCGAGGAGCGCTTCGTGCTCTACGCGCAGCCGATCGTGGACCTGCGGACGGGCGCGACGGTCCAGCAGGAGCTGCTGCTGCGCATGCGCGAACCCGATGGCCGGATCGCCGCACCGGGGGAGTTCCTGCACGTGGCCGAGCAGTACGCGCTGATCGGCGAGATCGACTGGTGGGTGATCAAGGAAGCCACCCGGCTCGCCGGCTCGGGATGTCCGGTTGAGCTGAACATATCCGCGCGCTCGGTCGGCGACCCCGACGTGCTCGAGCACATCGAGCGCTGCCTCGAGCAGTACGAGGTGGCGCCGGGCCTGCTCGTGTTCGAGATCACCGAGACCGCGATCGTGGAGGACGAGGCGGCGGCGCGGATGTTCGCCGAGCGGCTGCACGCCCTTGGCTGCGGGATCGCGCTCGACGACTTCGGGACGGGATACGGCACGCTGACCTACCTGAAGCAGATCCCGGTCGACTTCCTGAAGCTGGACATCGAGTTCGTACGGGACCTGATGAGCAACACGGCCAGCCGCCACGTCGTGCAGGCGGTTGTCGCCCTCGCGCGCGACTTCGGCCTGCGGACCGTCGCCGAGGGCGTCGAGGACGGGGCGGCGCTGGAGCTGCTCACGAGCTACGGCGTGGACCTCGCGCAGGGCTATCACCTCGCGCGGCCCGCCCCGTTCGCCGAGCGGCCGGGTGACCTCAGTGAGCCCGTCGGCTTGAAGGCGCGCCCGGCCAGAGCTCTCGAGCCCAGGCGCTCCCGCTCACGCCGCGCACCGGCTCTCGAACGGCCGCGCGCGTAGGTCCGCGCCGCGGGGGGCGCGGTCGCCGCGGTTGCCGGCCTCGCTCAGGCCGAGCCTTCGCGTTTCGCGTACATCTCGTCCACGCGCGACATGCCCCGCGGTGGCAGCACGCCGCCGATGATCCACAGCACCGGGAACACGAACCCGACCCCGAACAGGATCCAGCGGCGGCCCTTGAAGGTCCTGAAGCCGAGGAAGACCAGCAGGAAGAGATAGATGATGCCCAGGCCGACGTATAGCAACGGGTTCTCCGATCGCGCTCGAGTTGCCGCAGCTTAGACGCTCCGTTGCCGCACGCGCGCACAGCGCACGAACGGGGCGCCGCGTAGCATCTGCGCGCGCGGCGCCCGGCCCGGCCCCTCAGAAGTCGGCGAGCCTGGTGAGCAGGGGGACGGCCCGTGCGAGCGCCTCCTGCTCCTGCTCGGAGAAGCCCTCGGATATCGCCCGGATCAGCCATCCCTCGCGTTGCCGTCGGTCCAGCCGCAGCGCCTCGCGCCCCGCCTCGGTCAGCTCGATCAGGGAACGCCGCGCGTCGGAGGGGTCGGCGCGACGCTCGATCAGGGCCTCCGCCTCGAGCTCGCCGACGGTCTGGGCCATCGACTGCTGACGGACCCGCTCCGCGGCCGCCAGGTCGCTCGTGCTCCTGGCCCCTTCGCGGTCGAGCCGTCCGAGCACCGCGCCGTGGGAGAGCGAGAAGCGGTGCTCGGCGCGCAGGCGCCGCACGAGCTGTCCGAGCACCACGCGCAGCTCGCTGGCGACGAGGGAGACATCCACCGGTGGGGCCACAGCCGGCACGACTATACCGGCGTGCGCTCACAGATAAACTGTGCAGGTATCCTGTATAATCTGGGCGTGCGAAGACTGCTGAGGGCCCCCCGCGATCCCGAACCCGGCGGGACCGTCGTGGCGGCGTCCTCGGGCGGCGCCCGGCTCGCCGACGGGCCACGGCCGGGGCGCTCGCGGGCCGTGGGCGGCGGCGCCGCACCATCGCCGCGGGGCTCCGCTCCCGGCGGCGGCGAGGTCCCGGGCGGCTCGCCGCCCGGCGACCGTTACAAGTGGATCGCTCTGTCCAACGTCACGCTCGGGGTTCTGCTCGCGACGCTCGACGGCTCGATCACGCTGATCGCGATGCCGGACATCTTCCGCGGCATCCACCTCGATCCGCTCGTACCGGCGAACAGCTTCTACCTGCTGTGGATGATCCTCGGCTTCCTCGTCGTCACGAGCGTGCTGATCGTGAGCCTCGGCCGGCTCGGCGACATGTACGGCAGGGTCAGGATGTTCAACCTCGGGTTCGTCATCTACACGGCCGCCTCGCTCGTGCTCACCGTCGACTGGATGACGGGTCGCGCCGGTGCGACATACCTGATCGTGTTCCGCATCGTGCAGGGCATCGGCGCCGCGTTCCTGCTCGCCAACTCGGCTGCGATCATCACCGATGCGTTTCCCAAGCACCAGCGGGGGACCGCGCTGGGCATCAACAACATCGTCGGCGTGAGCGGCATGTTCGTCGGGCTGGTCCTCGGTGGGCTGCTGGCGCCGATCGACTGGCGGCTGGTGTTCCTGATATCGGTTCCCGTCGGCCTGTTCGGCACGGTCTGGGCCTACCTCAAGCTCGAGGAGCGCAGCACGCCCAAACCGGCGCGGGTCGACTGGGCGGGCAACATCACATTCGCGCTCGGGTTGATCCTGATCATGGTGTCGGTCACCTACGGGATCCGCCCATATGGCTCCCACGCCACCGGCTGGGGCAGCCCCAGGGTGCTGGCGCTGCTCGGCGCCGGGTTGGCCTGCCTGCTCGCCTTCGCCGCGATCGAGCGGCGCGTGCCCGAGCCGATGTTCCGGCTGCCCCTGTTCCGGATCCGCGCGTTCACCTTCGGGACGCTCTCGACGTTCCTCTCGGCGGTGGCACGGGGCGGGCTGATGTTCATGCTGATCATCTGGCTGCAGGGCATCTGGCTGCCCCAGCACGGCTACAGCTTCACCGAGACACCGCTGTGGGCGGGTATCTACATGCTCCCGCTGACGCTGGGAATGCTCGCCGCCGGCCCGGCCTCGGGGTATCTCTCCGACCGCTTCGGAGCCCGCTGGTTCGCCACCGGCGGCATGCTCGGAGCCGCCGTCAGCTTCCTCCTGCTGGCGCTGCTGCCGACCGACTTCCCGTTCCCGCTGTTCGCGCTCGTGCTCGCGCTGATCGGCATCTCGATGGGGATGTTCGCCTCGCCCAACAGGGCCGCGGTGATGAACAGCCTCCCCCCCGGCGACCGGGGCGCGGGCGGCGGCATGAACCAGACCTTCCAGAACTCCGCCCAGGTGCTCTCGATCGGGATCTTCTTCACGCTGATGATCCTCGGCCTCGCCACGACGCTGCCGCAGGCGATGATCTCCGGGCTGCGCGCCCACGGGGTCTCGGCCGCCGCAGCGGGCAGCGCCGCGCGCCTGCCGCCCGTCTCGATCCTGTTCGCGGCCTTCCTCGGCTACAACCCGGTCCAGCACCTCCTCGGCGCGCACGTCCTCGCCTCGCTCACGGCCGCCCAGCGGACCACGCTCACCGGCCACTCCTTCTTCCCCCACCTGATCTCCGGGCCCTTCCGCAACGGGCTCCACGAGGCCTTCGCGTTTGCGATCCTCGCCTGCCTGATCGCCGCGGCCGCCTCGCTCATGCGGGGCGGGACATACCACTACAGCGAGCAGGAGGCGGCGCAGGAGGACCCGGGCGGGCACACCGGCGAGGACCCGGGCGGGCACACCGGCGAGGACCCGGGCGGGCACACGGGCGAGGCGCCTCGCGCCGGCGCCGGCCCGGGCCGGCACACGGGCGAGGCGCCTCGCGTGGGCGCCGAGATCAGATCGCTCGGGAGAGTCCCGGCTGGAGAGGAGCAGCATGCGCGTTGAGTGGTACGGGCAGTCGGCCTTTCGGCTGCGCTCGCAGCAGGCGTCGGTCGTGATCGATCCGTTCGGCGACCTCTCGGCGCTGGCGGGGAGGGGCCTGCAGTTCGACTATCCGCCGATCGCCGGTGTGCAGGCCGACCTGGTCCTGGTCACGCACGAGCACGTCGACCACAACGGCGTCGAGGTGGTTGGCGGCGAGCCCGAGATCGTGCGCTCGACGGCCGGGCGGCTGCCCTCGCCGATCGGCGAGATCGTCGCTGTCGCCTCCGAGCACGACGATGCCGCCGGCACCGAGCGCGGCCCCAACACGATCTTCGCCTTCGAACTCGACGGTCTGAACGTGTGTCATTTCGGCGACTTCGGGCAGGGCGCCCTGCGCGAGGAGCAGGCCGCGGCGATCGGTGCGGTGGACCTTCTGTTTCTGCCCGTCGGCGGAGGCCCCACGATCGGCGCCGCCGCGGCGCGGTCGATCGTCGACCGGCTCTGGCCGCGCTGGGTCGTGCCGATGCACTACCGCACTCCCCGCATCGGGTTCCTCGAGCCCGCCGAGGACTTCCTTGCGCTGTTCAGCGCGCCGGACCGTCGCTCGGGCCCCGCCTTCGAGACCGAGTCGCTCGAGCACGGAGACGATCCGAAGGTGATCGTGCCGGCGGCGCCCTGAGATGTGTCTACGCTGATCGGAATCGCCACTCGAGAAGGGAGCGCACCTTGAAGCTCGGACTGATGTTGCTGCGCATGATTGTGGGTGGCCTGTTCGTCGGCCACGGCCTGCAGAAGCTCGCTGGCAGATTCGGCGGCCACGGCCTGGAGGCGACCGGGCGCGCCTTCGAGGGGCTCGGCCTGCGCCCCGGCAGGACGCACGCGTTCGCCGCGGGCGCCGCCGAGGCGGGCGGCGGCGCGCTGCTCGCGGCCGGCGCATTCACACCGCTCGGCGCCACCGCGCTCAGCGCGACGATGGTCACGGCGATCAGGACCGTCCACGGGTCGAAGGGGCCCTGGCTCAACAACGGAGGCTACGAGTACAACCTGGTGCTCCTTGCGATCGTGTTCGCGATCACCGACGCGGGGCCGGGCGCCTGGTCGCTCGACGCCGCCGCCGGGCGCCGTCGCTGGGGCGCCAAGTGGGCGCTGGCCCAGCTCGCGGCCGGCCTTCTCGGATCCGCGGGCGCGGTCGCCTACGGTCGCAGCAGGCCCGCCTCGGAGCCCGTTTCCGAGCCGGCGGAGGAGCCCGCGACGAGCCAGAGCGCAGCCTGAGGTGCGAGCACGGTCCCCGCGGGCGGCGGCGGTCCGCGCTCAGTTGACGACGAGGGTGGCTTTCATCCCTTTCGCCTCGTGGCCCGGCAGCGAGCAGAACAGGGTGTAGCTGCCGGGGCGCATGATCAGGCTCAGGCTCGGGTGCGCACCGGGCGCGGTGTCGGGGAGGGAGCCGGCTTCGGCTCCTTCGGTGACGGCATGCAGGTTGTGTTCGTCCTGGCCGTGGTTGAGGAATTCGATGATCACCCTTCCCGCGGGCACGGAGGGACGTGAGAGGACGAAGCGGAACGCTTCGCTGTCTTCGGCCGTCACCTCGACGTGTGCCGGCGCTTCGGACCCTTCGGGCGGCTGCGCCGGCGGCAGCGTGCCGACCGGGCTCACCGGGCCGACGCCCGGTCCGAGCGGCGCGGGCGAGTCCGCCGGGCCCGTCGTCGGCGGTGCCGTCGCCGTGCCCGGAGTGACACCGTTCGGCTGCGAGGTCGTGCGCCTGTGGTGGCGGCGCGAGCGCTTCGTCGGCTTGGACCGGCAGATGTGATGCCTGGTGTGACGGCACGGACGCGCGGTGCGGGCCGCGCGATGGTGCGCGGCGTGCCCGCGAGCGGCGAGGGCCGCCGCGGCCGGGCCGCAGACGGCCAGGCACAGCGCCCCGAGCACGAGCACGGCGCCGGCCGCGCGCCGCATCATCACCTCACCAGGACCGGCCGCGCGAATGACGCCGCTTCGGGGATCACGAGGCCCGCTTCGGTCTGGAACCACTGTTCCAGAAGCGAGCAGTACATCGAGCGGAAGTCGGACGTCGTCAGCAGGTTTTCGTTTTCGTCGAGGCTGCTCAGGCCGGGGAACTCGCCGACCATCCTTCCCGACGCGCGGCTGCCGATCAGGAACGCGACGCCGCCGGCGCCATGGTCGGTGCCCGAACCGTTTTCCTTGGGACGGCGGCCGAACTCCGACCAGAGTTGGATCAGCACGCGTTCGTCCAGGCCGCGCGCTTCGAGGTCTCGCTGGAAGGCGATCACGGCGGCGAGGGTCTGTTCGAGGTTGGTGCTCAGCGTGGCGGTCTCGGCCGAGTGCGTGTCATAGGAGCCGACAGCGTTCAGCGAGGCGCATTTGATCGGCATCCCCGTGTGCAGCATCGCCGCCAGCGCCGCAAGGCGTTCGGCGAAGTCGCCTGCCGGATAGCTCACCGAGGAGGCGTCCCCCGATTCTTCCTCGGACTTGACGAAGGCGGCCATCTTTTCCAGCACCAGGTTGGTGTCGTAGGACGCGTGGCGCGCCTGTTCGAGGGCGGGCGAGGACGCGGGCAGGGCGCCGAGCGCGCCGAATGTCGAGAGCGCCGGCGCCGTGATCGGTTCGCCGAGCCCGTAGGCCCACATCGTGTAGTCGGCCGGCGAGGACACCGCCGCGACGGGCATCGTCTCCGTCGCCAGCGCCGGCGCCAGGGAGTAGTCCAGCGAGAGCCCCTGCAGCGGGTTGTCCGGTTCGCCGACGACGTCGAGGTAGCGGCCCATCCAGCCGGAGCGCGTGTTGGTGTCGAGCTGGCCCACCTCCCAGTAGTGGCGGCTGGTGAAGTGGCTCTCGTCGGCCGGCTCGTACCCGATTGCCGGGAAGACCGTGACCTTGCCCTGTTCGTGGAGTTCGGCCAGCGGCGTGGCGGCCGGGTGCCACATCAGGGTTTCGTCCTCGGTGAAGACCTTGCCCGAGCCTTCGGCGAGGCCCAGCAGCGGCCGCAGTTCTTTGTAGCGGCTTTCGCGCACGGGCGCCAGCACCGACAGCGCGTCCCAGCCACCTTCCATGAAGATCGACACGAGCACCGGCTGTTCGGCGGAGGCCGCCGAGGCCGCGGCGATGCCCTCTTCAAAGTGGCGCGGGCTCAGCATCGAGGCGCCGTACACCGACAGGGCGGCTCCGACCGAGCGCAGCAGGAATGTTCGGCGGTCCATGCCCGTGCCCGCCGGCAACGGCATGCCCGGCTCGATCTGCGGCAGCCCCTTCCCCGCCACCGCCGCGCCGCGGCGCAGCAGCTGAGAGCGCGTGAAGTCGTTGCACGAGCAGCTCCCGGCCATCTCAGCCCTCCTCGTCCTCGTGTGTGCCGCGCGCGCCCATATCAGCTGACCTGCATGTCGGGGGAGGTGGCGATCAGCATCCTCAGCGCGTTCTGGCGCATCGCCCGGTAGGGGCTCTGCTCCCACTGGGCCAGCGGCTCCTGCAGGCAGGACGCCGCGAAGGCAGCGATGCAGCGCTCCGATTCCGCCGACAGCGGCGGGTCGGCCCAGTAGGCGAGCGCCGATGAGAGCGCCGTGGCCGCATCCTCGGTGGCGCTGTATTCGTGTTCGCCCTTCGCGGGCCAGGGGTTTGGGTAGGTCTTCGACGTCACGTAGCTGGCCATTTCCCAGCGCGCCTTCGCGGTCGAGGTATCGAGCCAGCGCGTGAAGTCCCAGCCGGAGACGTTCGGTGGGTAGAACAGCTGCTGGCCGGCGTTCGCCGAGAGCCAGGCCCAGGCGGTGGTGTCGATCGGGCGCGAGATGGCCCGCAGCAGCCCTGCGTTGTAGACCACCGGCGGGGTGACGAGCCCGCCCCCTTCGTAGAAGTCGGGGTGCTGGAGGATCGCCTCGACGACCGCCCGGATGCTGTAGCCCGAGCTCACGTACACGCCCTGGAGCGAGGCGAGTGTCGCTTCGGAGGGCATCGTCGGGATGAAGTATCCCCACAGCTTGGTCACGAAGAAGGAGGCATGGAGCGGGTGTGTCACGCACAGGCGCACGGCGTCTTCGTAGTTCCACCTGCCCGTCTGGCCGAACACCGTCTTGGTCCCCGGGTCGTGGTAGGAGGGGTCGAAGCGGAAGTTGTAGTCACCGAGTTCGGCCGACCAGTCGTTGCGCCACCCTGTGAGCGCGCGGGCCATTTCGCGGACGTCGTCCTCGGTGTAGGCCCCGCGGTCGGCGCCCAGCGAGAACAGCTCCATCATCTCGCGCGCGTAGTTCTCGTTGGGGTCCCACCTGTTGTTCGAGGTGCCGTTCAGGAACACCAGCATCGCGGGGTTCGTGGTGACCGCCAGGAACAGGTCGTGGAAGCTGCCGAAGGCCATCGAGCGGAACAGGTTGTTCTGGTCGAGCATCAGCTGCTGGCTGCCCACCTGCTCGTTGGAGTTGGCGAACCAGTCGTGGAAGATGAAGGTCATCCGCTCGACGAGCTGCTGGTCGGAGCGGACCATCCGATCCAGCCACCAGCAGTGATCCTGGCCCCAGGCGTTCGCCGGGTCGAGCGGGTTGCCTTCTTCATCGACCGGTTCCGGTCCCGTGAGCGTCGCCGCGCCCACCGGCCTGGTCAGGCCGAAGACGACCTCTTCCAGCGGTCGGCCGGCGAGCGACTGTGCCTGCCCCGGAGTCGGGCCGAAGCCGGCGCGCCAGAGCAGGCGCTGCGCCTGCGCCGGTGTGATCGGCGGCGAGCCGACCGCGGGTACGGGAGCGGGGGACGGTGCGGGCGGGTTGACGGGAGCGACCGGCAGCGCCGGGCCGACGGTGCCCTGGGGTCCCACGGATTGGGGCACGACGAGGAGCGGCTTGGCCTTCTTGTGCTTGCGCCGGCGCTTGTGATGCCTGCCCTTCCCAACCAGCTTGCGGTGGTGCTTCTGCTGCTCGGTCGTCCGCTTGCGATGCTCGGTGCGGGTCGCCTGCCCACCGCTTCCCGCGCTCTTCCTGTGGGCGGCGGAGCTTGCCGTCATCGAGCCGGCGGCATCTTGGCGCGCGGACGCGCGTGGTCCCGATCGAGCATCACTGCAACCTCGACCCCGGACGCCCCCGGCCTTCGTCGGTGGGCCGATCCTCGACGTGTGTACTAGTGCCGCTGCGCAGCCCTTCCGGACGGGGCGCACGCGCGGCGGCCGCCGGAGCCCGCCCTAGAATCGCCCGCGAATGTCCCGGGGCCGACGGGCCCGTCATCCACACTGGGAAAGGCTTGCGAGGATGAGCGACAGGCCGCCATGCCCGGCACATGGCACCTGAGGACGAGCCCGACCCGGGCGCGGCGTCGGGCGGGATCCCCAGCGCCGGCGGCCTCCTGAAAGCACCCGGCGCCGGCGTCGGCCACCGCCGCGGACGCTACGGCCTGCTGCTCGGCGCGATCATCGTCGTGTTCGCGGTGCAGGGCGTGTCCTCGCCCGACGCCGCCGAGCAGGTGTTCGTGAGCGCGCTGCTCGGCGTCACGCTCCTACTCGCCCTGTGGACCGCGGAAGCGCGCTCGATCGTCATCCGCGTGGCGGTCGTGATCGTCCTCGGCGTGATCGCGCTGAGCGTCGTCGAAGCCGCCAACGATACGATCGACGGGGCTGCCACCAGGCTGGCGAACCTCCTGCTCGTGAGCCTCGCGCCGCCCGCGATCGTGCTCGGGGTCGTACGCAGCCTGCGCGCACGTCAGGCGGTCACGCTGGAAGCGGTCTTCGGCGTCCTCTGCATGTACCTCCTCCTAGGGATGTTCTTCGCCTTCGCATACGGCTCGATCAACCAGCTCGGCGGCAACCCTTTCTTCGCCGGAGGCGAGCCCGCGACCGTGGCGCGGTGCCTGTACTTCAGCTTCACCACCCTCACCACGGTCGGCTACGGAGACCTCACCGCGCGCACCAACCTCGGACACACGCTGTCGGTCTCCGAGGCGCTGCTCGGGCAGATCTACCTCGTGACGGTCGTCTCGCTGATCGTCGCGAACCTCGGCCGCAGCCGGCCGGCGGCCCGCACCTGACGGGGGGAATCGGTAGCCGCACGTAGCCCGGATCACCGATCCTGACGCCGGTGCCGGACGCCCCGGGAATCCGCTCTCAGAGAACCCGCGGGCGCCGCCGCGGGCCGGCGCCTCAGAACCCGGTGTTCGTCTTGACGCGCTTGCGGTCGTGCTCGTGCAGTTTGCCCTTCGCCGCGAGCACCTTGCACGCTTCGGCGATGTCCCGCCCGAGGGTCATCGTAAGCGAGTGGCCGAGCGTCTCCTTGACGAGCACGCGCATGATCTTGATGTGCTCCGCGTTCGGCGGGAGCGTGTAGGCGGGAACCATCCAGCCCCGCTCGGCGGCCAGCTGCGCGGAGACGTCGAACTCGTCGTAGCCGTGCTCGCCGGCGAGTTTGAAGGCGACGAGCGGGAGTTGCTCGTCGTCCTCGCCGCCGATCAGTTCGAACTCGCCGATCGCCTCGATCTCCTTGGCGAGCGCGCGCGCGTTGTACTTCATCGTCTCCATGATGTAGCGGTAGCCATCGTGGCCGAGGCGTACGAAGTTGTAGTACTGCGCGAGCACCATCGCCGATCCGGTGGAGAAGTTCAGGGTGAACGTCGCATCGCGCTTGCCGAGGTAGTTCTCGTAGAAGACGAGGTCCTCGGGGAGATCACTCTTCTCCTTGAACACGAGCCATCCGATCCCCGGGTAGACCAGGCCGAACTTGTGCCCGGAGACGTTGATCGAGCGCACCTGCTCCAGGCGAAAGTCCCACTCCGAGTGCGGGTACAGGAACGGCCACACGAACCCGCCGCTGGCGGCGTCGACGTGCAGCGGCACGTCGAGGCCCTTCTCGTTCTTGAGATCGAGCAGGAAGTCGTTGATGCCGACGACGTCGTCGGCATGGCCGGTGAACGTGGTCCCGAGCACGGCCGCCACTCCGATCGTGTTCTCGTCGACGTGAGGCGCCACGTCCTCGGCGCCGATCGTGTACTTGTTCGGCTGCAGCGGAACGATGCGCGGTTCGACGTCGAAGTAGCGACAGAACTTCTCCCAGACGACGTGCACGTCTCCGCCGAAGACGAGGTTGGGCCGGTCGAACGGCTTGCCGGCAGCCTGCATCCGGTCCCGCCACTTCCACTTAAGTGACAGCGCACCGAGCATGATCGCCTCCGAGGAGCCCTGGGTGCGTGCGCCGGTGGTCTCGCCGGGCGCGTTGAACAGATCGGCGAGCATGCGGATGCAGCGCTGCTCGATCTCCGCCGACTGGGGGTACTCGGCGTGGTCGATGAAGTTGACGCGCAGCGATTCCTGGATGACCTGCTCCGCCTCGGGCTCCATCCAGGTCGTGACGAACGTGGCCAGGTTGCGGGCGGGCAGTCCGTCGAGCACCATCTCCTGCTGCACCAGGCCGAGCGCTTCCTCGGCGGTCATGCCGGCCTTGGGCAGCCTGTCGCTCGGGCACGCCTCGAGCAGGTAGCGGTTGCCGTACATCGCCTCCAGGTGCTCGATCTGGCTGCGCGTCATCTCGGTCGGGCGCTTGGGCGCGCTGTGGTCGGCGGCTGACTCGTGGGGCGGCATGTGAAGTACCTCCTGTGATGCCGCAGCGCGAGCCGCGACGTCTTCATCGTCGGGCGTTGCGCGCAGCGATCGTGCGCATCGTCGCCGGGCGCGGGCGGCGATCATATACGCCTCCGGTGCTCAGGCGGGCGCGGCTCCCACTCCTTCGGTCGGCTGCGCGTCGGCTGCCGCGGGGCGGTCCTCGTCCGCTGCCTCCGGCATCAGCGCGAGCGCGCCGAGCAGGAAGCACAGCCCTCCCAGCGCGGTGCCGCCGTTGGCGATCCGGGAGCTGATCGGCTCACCGGTCGAGGGCTCCAGCAGCGAGCCGATCGCGGCCGCGCCGAAGGCGATCGAGCCGAGCATGTTCAGCGCGACGATCCACCACGACAGCGAGCGCCGGCGCAGGCATATCCAGCGGTTGCAGACCTCCGCGTAGGCGAGCTCGCTGGAGACCAGGAAGCAGATCGACCCCACCGCGTCGGGCGCCCATACCCGGCGGTTGCTCTGGCTGGTGCTGAGACCGTGTTTCATGCCGGTGAAGGTGGTGACGTTGAAGAACAGCGTCCCCACGAGCTGGATCGCCGCCGCCAGCCAATCGATCCGCCGAGGCTCCCACGAGGCCGGCCGCCAGCGCCGCGCGCCGTCCCGGGGCCCAACGCCACGCTCGACGTTGACCGTCTCGGAGTACTGCAGGTAGGAGGCGGAGGTGAAGAAGATCGATCCCACGAAGAAGGTGACTCCGATCCCGCCGCGCGGGCTGGAGGCCCACTGCGCCGCCAGCGCGGCCACCATGAAGCAGAGCGAGCCGACTGCGAACAGGACGCTCATCCACCAGCTGCGCTGTCGCGGCCGCCACCAGACCGGTTCGCCGATGCGTGCGTGCTCGGACACGACCCGTCTCTTGCGGTGCGCGCGCGAGCGCCAGTGCACCTCGGTGCCGTCGGGGCGGCGCAGCACCTCGCGCGTGACAAACGGCCCGGGCCCCTCGGCCGATACGAGCTCCCACCCCTCCGCCAGCTTGAGGTAGCCGCCCACGGACACACGATACTGTGCGCCTTCATGCGTGCGCGCGCCGCGATCGCGATCGCGGTCCCGGTCGCGGTCTGAGCGTGCCGCCGGACCGCCGTGGCCCATGGGCCGAAAGGAGAGGGCATGTGCAGATGGATGGCGTGGCACGGTCAGCCGGTGCTGATCGAGGAGCTCCTGATCAAGCCCAAGCACGGCCTCATCGATCAGAGCCTGCACTCGCGCATGGGCGCCGAGACGACGAACGGAGACGGGTTCGGGATGGGCTGGTACGGGGCCGGTGACGGTCCGGGCGTCTATCGCAGCATCTCACCGGCATGGAGCGACCCCAACCTCCGCCACCTCGCTGCCCACGTGGAGTCGCCGCTGTTCCTGGCGCACGTGCGGGCCACCTCCGGCACGGCCGTGCAGGAGACCAACTGCCACCCCTACCTCCACGGACGCTGGCTGTTCGTCCACAACGGCCTCGTCAATCATTTCCGCACGCTGCGACGCGACCTCGCGCTCGCGATCGACCCGGAACTGTTCCCCGAGATCCAGGGCTCGACCGACTCCGAGATCCTGTTCTACCTCGCGCTCACCAACGGACTGGAGGACGACCCGCTGCGGGCCCTCGAGCGGACGGTCGGCTTCGTCGAGTCGACCGCGTACCGATTCGGCGTTCCCAACGCGATCCAGGCGAGCATCGGCGTCAGCGACGGCGCCTCGCTGTGGGCGGTGCGCTATTCGACGGAGGGCGTATCCCGCACCCTGTTCGCCTCGGCGGAGGCGCGCTCGATCAGACAGTTGCACCCGGAGAGCGCCAACCTCCAGCGCCTCGGCGACGAGGACCGTGTCGTCGTGTCCGAGCCCTTCGGTGACCTGCCCGGGCTGTGGCACGAGATTCCCGAGGCGACCGCGCTGACGATCCGGCCGGGCGGCGAGCACGAGATGCGCCCGTTCCGTCCGACGCCGGACGGTGCCCCGGCGTGAGCATTCCTCGTCCCGATTCCCCGACCCGAAGGAGCGTCCGATGACCGACGGATACGAGCAGCCAGGTGGATACCAGCAGCCGGGTGGCGGGCCGCCCGGAGGGGCAGCGCCGCCCGGCGGGGCCGGGGGGTACCCGCCGCCTCCGCCCGGCGGCGGCTCCGGCGGCGGCGTGCCCCCGGGTGGCGGCCCTCCCGGCGGGGGTCCGTACGGCGGCGCTCCATATGGCGGCGGTCCGGGTGAACCGCCGCCTGGTGAAGGCCCGCCCGAAGACGGTGGGAACAACCGCTGGGCGATCGCGGGGGGCGCCGCGCTGGTGATCGCTCTGATCGTGGTCGTGATCGTGCTCGCGACCGGCGGCGGCTCCAAGAAAACGACGACGGTCACCAACCAGTCGCTGAGCATTGGTCACACGACGAGCGTGGCGGCGCCGACGACGACGGTCGTCACCACACCGACGGTGACGGTGCAGAAAACCGTCACCACGCCGCCGACCACGGTGACGACCCCCGCCCCGCCACCGAAAACGACGCCCACGCAGACGACCGCGACGCCGGGGACGGCGACGGGGGCGGCGGCGAAAGAAACGACCACGCCCGGCACGTAGCCGCGCGGAGACCACCGCGGATCGGCGAGGCGCTCTAGCTCGCGAGCGCCGTCGCCGGCTGCGGGTCCTCCGGGAGGGCGTCTTCGGCTCGGTATTCGGCCAGCAGCCGCTGCTCATCGTCCTTGCCCGGGAACCGGAAGAAGACGAGCGTGGCGCCGAGCGCGATCGCGATGACGCCCGCGAGGTAAGCCCAGTTGGCCCCTGAGACGAACGACGACTGTGCCCCGGCGATGATCGCGCTCGCGTAGTGCGGATACTGGTGGGCCACGGATGCGGCGCTCGAGAATGACTTGGTCAGCTGATTTTCGACGCTGGTCGTGACCAGCGCCTTGTTCGGCGCCGACGCGATCGCCTTCGAGACGGCTGTGGCGAACCCCGCGGTCAGCAGCGCCCCCATGATCGACTGCATGATCGCGCCGCCGAGATCGCGTTGCAGATCGGCGGTGCCCGACGCCATCCCGGCACGCCGGACCGGCACGGACCCGGTCAGCGAATGCGAGGCCGGCGTGCCGGCGAGGCCGACCCCGGCGCCGATGAACGCGTAGCCGAGGCCCACCTTCCAGTAGGCGATGCCGGCCTTCCACAGCAGCAGCATCGTGAGAAACCCGAGCAGGCAGAAGAGGTAGCCGGCGAGCAGCGTGAACCTCGCCCCCCGCGCCTCGACCAATTTGGCCGACCTCGGCGCGATCAGGACCATGAACACGGCGGCCGGCAGGATCGAGGCCCCGGCATCGAGGGTCGAGTAGCCGAGCACGTTCTGCAGGAACTGCTGGCCGACGAACATCGCTCCCATCAGGCTGCCGAACACGATGATCCCGGCGATCGCCGCGGTCGAGAAGATGCGCCGCGAGGCCACGGCCAGGTCATACAGGGGGAACCTCGTCCCCCGCTGGCGGAAGAAGAAGCCGACCAGCGCGGCGAGCGCAACCGCCAGGAGACCGACGGCCGCATCGCCCTTGTTCGGCACGGGTGCGAAGTTGATCCCGAGCACGAGCGCGGCGACCATCAACACCGACAGGATGCCGCCGAGGTTGTCGACCGGGTCCGAGGTCTCGTTGACGTGGCTCGGCACCAGGAGGAGCGCCAGCACCAGCGCCACCACAGCGAGCGGCAGTGTCAGCAGGAACACCGATCCCCAGGCGTGATGCTCCAGCAGAGCTCCGGACAGCAGCGGACCGAGCGCAGAGATCGCTCCGCCGAGACCCGACCACAGCGCGATCGATCGGGTGCGGCCGGGGCCCGACCACAGTGCGGTGATCAGCGCGAGCGTCGTCGGGTAGGCCATGCCCGCGGCCAGGCCGCCGATGATCCGAGCGCCGATCAGGACTCCCACGCTCGACGCGGTTGCCGCGACGATCGACGCGGGGATCGCCAGGAAGGTGCCCAACACGAGCATCAGCTTGCGCCCGTAGCGGTCGCCGAGCGCCCCGAGATAGAGCACCGAGGAGGCCAGGCCGAGCGAATAGCCGACGGCTACGAGATCCAGCGCGGTCTGGGAGGCGTCGAACGCCTTGCCGATGTCCGGCAGCGCCACGTTGGCGACCGCGAGGTTGAGGTTGGCGACGGCCGCCACCAGGATCAGTGCGAGCAGGACCAGACCCTGGCGGTCGGGCGCGGTCGATGGCTCGCCCGCCGCGGGCGCTGAGACGCCCGCCGGGACCTGAGGCTGCTCGCCGATGCCGCTCATCTGCCACGCCCCCTCGATCGCACGTGGCCGGGCACGCTAGCCGGATTCGGCCCGTCGTGCGTGCCGATCGCGGCGCCGCGGTGAGCGGGTCGCCGGGGCGAGCGGCGGATCGCGCGCGCATCGGCACTGTCCCTAGAATCGTCGCGATGGCGACCTCGCCGGCACCGGCCAGTGCGTCCCGGCGCCTTCACCTGCGGCGGGTGGCGATCGTGATCCTCGTGATCCTCGTCCTCGGCGCGGCCGCGACACTTCTCGGCTGGGATCTGGGGGGCTGGCTCGAACACATCTGGGACACGCTGAGGAGCATCCCCCTCGGCGACCTGGTCGCGGCGCTCGCCCTGGTCACGCTGCAGACGACCGCGACGGCATTCGCCTGGTACTCGATCCTCCGCTGGGCGTATCCCTCCTCCGGGGTCAGCTGGCGGCAGGTGCTCGCCTGCTACGCCACGGCGGTCGCGCTCAACTGCGTGCTACCGGCGAACCTCGGCACGCTCGTGATGCTGCTGATGTTCACCGCCACGATCACCGCCGCGACCTTCGCCGGCGTCGTCGCCGGCTATGTGGTGCAGAAAATCTTCTACTCGGTGATCGGCATCGCCGGCTACGTGTACCTGTTCCTCACCGTCGGCGGCTCGTTCGACCTGCAGCTCGGATTCGCCAGCGCGCACCCGTGGGCGACCGCGATCCTGCTGATCGCCGGGGGCGTGCTGCTGTTCCTGGTGGCGCGGGTGCTGAAGGTGAAGATCGCGCAGTGGTGGGAGCAGGCCAAGGTCGGTGGCCAGATCCTGGCGCACCGGGGGGCGTACGTGCGGCTCGTGCTGCTGCCGGAGTTCGTGAGCTGGCTGGCGATGCTCGGCGTGATCGCGATGTTCCTCGACGCCTACAACATCCCGGTCAGCTTCCACACGTTGATGCGCGTCGTGGCGGGCAACTCGATGGCCAACATGACCTCTGTCACGCCCGGAGGCGCGGGCGTGGTGCAGGGCTTCAACGTGCTTTCGCTGAAGGGCATCACCAGCGCGAGCAACGCGACCGCCTACTCGGTGGCGCAGCAGCTCATAACCACCGCCTGGAGCCTCCTGCTGGCGATCGTCCTGCTGCTCTGGGCGTTCGGCTGGACCAAGGGCAGGTCGCTCGTGGCCGAGTCCTACAGCGGAGCACGAGAGAAGGCCGCCGAGCAGTCGGCGGCACGGCAGGCCAAGAGGCGTTCCCGGCGCCACGCCGGCGCGACGGACGCCGAGGCCTGAGACGGCGCGAGCGCGGCGGGGGGCGCCAGATCTGCGGCGCCCCCGGTGCTGGACTCAGCCCGCGGCCGCTTCGCTGATCTCGCGTTTGAGCTCCTGCTTGAGTTCCTCGCCGTCGGCGTCGATTTCCTTCTCGATCGTCCGCTCGGCCCGCTGCAGCTCCTTGTTGAGCTGCTCTTCCAGGCGCGACTCGCCGATCACGATCAGCGCGGCCTCGCCCTCGTCGAGCAGCTCTCCGAGCTCCTTGGCATCACCGCGGGAGACGCCCTTGCGCAGGTGCGCGCCGACACCGCCGACGACCCCGCCCACGGCCGCGGCGCCGATGATCGACGGTGGGAACAGGACCCCGACCAGCGCGCCCACCGCGATCCCGCCCCATGCGCCGTGCTGGGTGGGCTTCTCGTGCTTCTCGACGTGGACCTTGCCCTCGGCGTCCTTGGAGATCACCGCAACGTCATAGGTGCCGACCAGCTTGGCCTGGTGGAGCTCGATCAGGGTGTCGTAGTCCTGGATGCAATCCGCCAGGTCGGCATAGGCCGCTGCGTAGACGAAAACTGGCCTGTCGCTCATCGAATGTCATCTCCTGCTGTTGTCGTTGTCGAAACCGGGCGGCGTGTGCGCCGCCCGCGGTGCCGGGCGCTCTCGGATCTGCGGCCGGGCACGGTGCTGCCGCTGGGACGCCGAGCAGTCAATCAGACGGGCGGATGCCGCTCACCAGTGGTAACCCGCCGGGCGTCGTGCCGCGGAGTCTAGGCCGCCGCGCGCGCCGCTGCCACCACGCCCGGATGCGCCTCCGATCGACCCGCGCCCGACGATGCCCTCGAGGGGCGTCCGTCGAGGCGGCGACGCCACGACGCTCGCGCCGACGCGATACTGTCTTGCGCGCAGGGGGCAGCCGGGCTCTCCGGGGCCGCGTAGAAACTACCGATCGCCGTTGTGGCGATCACGGGATCATCGTCGAACTTGCCGGTGTCAGGATCCATCCATCAGCGGGCAACCCGCGTCCCCTCCGGCCTCGGTGCCGGAGTGTTGGCGATCCCTGAACCGACAAGGCGGTCCCGATGCTCATAGCAAGCAGCTATCCGTTCCTCGAAGTGCTCTGGACGATGCTGATCTTCTTTGCGTTCATCGTCTGGCTATGGCTCCTGTTCACCGTGCTCGGCGATCTGTTCCGTCGTCACGACACCTCGGGCTTCGCGAAGGTCCTGTGGATCGTGTTCATCATCCTGCTGCCGTACCTTGGCGTGTTCGTGTACCTCGTCGCCGAGCAGAGGGGGATGGGCGAGCGTGCGCGTGCGCACCAGCAGGCGGCGCAGGCGGGCTTCGACGAGTACGTCCAGTCGGTCGCGGGCAAGGGCAGTCCCACCGAGCAGATCGAGAAGGCCAAGCAGCTGCTCGACGGCGGCACGATAACGCAGGCCGAGTTCGACACCCTCAAGCGGGCCGCCCTGGCGGGCGGGTGATCGCGATGGCCGAGGAGACATCGGGAGGAGCGACCACCCCCCAGGCGCCCGGACCGGCGCCCGGCCAGGCGACCGCGGAGGCCGCCGCCGCACCCGCGCCGCAGCCGCCCGCCCTCGGCCGTGCCCGGCGCATCTGGGTGCGTGTGATTCTCGGCTTCGCGACGCTGCTGGCTGTCTTCGCGATCTTCGCCGTGTGGGCCAACCGCCAGCTGCTGAACCCGACCAACTGGTCGAAGACGAGCACCTCGCTGCTGCAGAAGGAAACGATCCGCACGGCGCTCTCGGGGTACCTGATCGACCAGCTCTACGCGAACGTCGACGTGCCCGCCCAGCTCAAGTCGGGCCTCCCCACCCAGCTGCAGCCGCTTGCCGGCCCGCTGTCGGGGGCGCTGCACAGCGTCGCCGAACAGGGCGCCGAGCGGGCGCTGGCCACGCCGCAGGTGCAGAGCATCTGGGAGAAGGCCAACCTGACGGCCGACCAGGCGCTCGTCGCGATCGTCAAAGGCGGCGGCTCGCGCGTGCACATCCAGGGCGGCACGGTCTCGCTGGACCTGCGCCAGATCGTTGCGGACCTCGCACAGCGCCTCGGCCTCTCGCCCAGCATCGCCGAAAAACTGCCCGCGTCGGTGGCGACCCTGAAGGTCGTGACCTCGAGCCAGCTCGGGCTGGTGCGCAACCTCGCCAAAGCTCTGCACGCCCTCGCGGTATGGCTGACGCTGATCGTGCTGGCCCTGTACGCGCTGGCGATGTACCTCGCTGCCGGCCACCGCCGGCGGACGCTCCTGTGGGTCGGGCTGAGCCTGATCTTCTCTGGTTTGATCGTGCTCGTGGGCCGCAAGATCGGACAGGGGCAGATCGTCTCGGCTATCACCAGCGACGCCTCCATCGAACCGGCCGCCAACGACGCCTACTCGGTGGCCACGTCGCTGCTGGTGCAGGTCTCGAGCGCCGTCATGATCATCGGCGTGCCCGTCGTGTTCTCGGCGTGGCTCGCCGGGCCCGCGAGGTGGGCGGTCGCGATCAGGCGGTTCCTGGCGCCGCACTTCCGTGAGCGCCCCGGCCTCGCCTACTGGATAGCGCTGGGGCTGCTGGCGCTGCTGTTCATCTGGTCGCCGATTCCGGCGACCAGCAACCCGTGGTGGATGCTCCTGTTCACGGTTCTCACGCTCGCGGGCACCCACGTCCTTCGTACCCAGATAGCGCAGGAATTCCCCGACGCGCAGGCGGTGTCGATACGCGCCTCCCTGCGCGAGCACGCGCACGAGATGGGCGAGAAAGTAGGCCACCTCCGCGGCCCGGCGGCACCGGAGCAGGGCGCCTCCAAGGCCGGCGAGATAGAGCGCCTGGCCTCCCTGCACGACCGCGGGGCGATCAGCGACGAGGAGTTCGCGGCGGCCAAGCGGGAGCTGCTGGCCTAGGCCCAACGCGGGAGCTGCTCGACGCGGGAGCCCCCCGACGCCGGAGCGGCTGGTCTAGAGCCCGGTCTCCGCGACCACGCGACCGGACTCGACCGCCTTCGCGAGGGCCTTGTAGTCGCGCTCGTTCTGCTCCGCGTAGGCGCGCGAGAACTCCAGGATCGCGCGGTCGAAGACATCGCCCTTGCCGAGGTAGGCGGCGATCGCGATGCGATCGCCGCTGCGCGCGTGGGCGCGCGCGAGGGTCCAGCCGCAGAGCCGGCCATAGGCCGACATGCCCTGCGGGATCATCTGCTCGATTTCCGCCGATCCCTTCCAGTCCTTCAGCTGACGGGCGTAGAAGTCTCGCTGCTGGCCGTCGATTCCCTCCGCGACGTGCAACCAGCCGAGGAAGATGTCGCTTGAGGCCTGCATCAGACGCTGTCCGGTGACCACCCGCTCCCCGTGGTTCTCGAACTCGCTCGGCTCCAGGAACTGCTCCAGCACGGAGGCCTCGGCCTCCTTCATCTGCAGGAACAACGGGTCCTGCTCGTCGCGGCCAAGCATCAGCGCGATCCACGCGCGCGTGCCGACGCTGCCCACGCCGACGACCTTCCGCGCGAAGTCGGCCAGGCGGTACTCCTCGAGCAGGACGCGCCGGTCGAACTCGAGCGTCGCGCGATAGGAGCGCAGCAGTTCGTGCAGCCCGTCGAAGATTTCATCGCGTTCGCGGCCCGCTGCGAGGTCGGCGAGCGGGACGATCAACGGAGGGTCGGCGACGATCCGGGCCTGGCCGTCGGTGACGCGAGCGAGTTTCGAGAACGCCGACATGCTGTCCTTCGTGCGGGCCTTCGCCAGCGCTTTGCCGGTCCGCTTGGCCATCTTCGGCGTGAGCTGGGATCCGAACTGGTCCAGCGCGTTCTCGATATCGAGGCGCGCGTACCAGACTTCGAGATTGTTCATCGCTGCGAAGTCCGCCATCGCTGAGCGGTAGGCCGCGACCGTGTCGAGCACCACCCGGTCCTGATCCTTGACGGCGTACTCGTTGTCGCGGCTCGCGATCAGCATGCTCGCCGCCAGGCGCTTGACGTCCCACTCCCACGGTCCGGGCAGCGTCTCGTCGAAGTCGTTGACGTCGAACATCAGGCGTCGCTCGGGCGAGGCGAACACGCCGAAGTTGGAGAGGTGGGCATCCCCGCAGCACTGCACCTGAAGGCCCGAGGTTGGGGTGCTCGCCAGGTCGCTGGCCATGATCAGCGCGGCCCCGCGGTAAAAGGTGAACGGCGAGACCAGCATCCGCCCGTAGCGAATCGGCACCAGCTCGGGCACGCGCGTCTTGGCCTGGCGCTCGAGCAGCTTCACCGGATCTGTGCGCCGCGGTGCCGGCTCGAAGGCGCCGTGGCTCGATCGCGGCACCTCCGCCCGGGCCGCCTTGCCGGCCGCCACGCGCTCGGCAACGGTCTCGTGCTCCACCACCCGGGGTGCTTCGGTCACGCTGGCCATGCCCAGACCATACTCCTCGCGCGCACCAGCCACTCCTCGCGTGGATCAGTCCGGAGCCGCCTCTCCGACGGCCGCTTCGGGGCTCTTTGCCATCTCGCTCACGACCGCATCCGGGCGCTGCGGTCTCGGGTCGGGGACCTGGTGATGCTCCTGCTCGAGCCATCCGCGCAGCGCGGCGTGCATCGCTTCAACGCCGACGATCGGGGTCTCGGGCGCGGCCCACTCGGCGGGGATCACAGCGAATGGATGCGTCTGCGGTCCGCCCAGCCCTCCATGGGAGCCCATGAACTCCTCGAACGGGGCCACCTCGTCGGCGACCGGGTCATAGACGCCGTTGACGAGGATGTCGGGACAGTGCCGGAAGGTGTCGTGCCGGCGCAGGTGCTCGGCCGCGGTCGCGTCGAAGTCGGCCAGCGGGTCCTCGCCCTCGACGCTGTCGTCGGCCAGTCGGCGGGTGCCGGCGCGGCCGACCACGATCGCGCCGTGCTCGTGCGATCTCACCATCGCGAAGCCGACGCCGGGGTGGCCGGTGAGCGCGTCGAGCAGCCGCGGGTGCGCGCTCGCGATCTCCTCGGCGGTCAGCCGCTCGGTGCTCAGCGGCAGGTAGATCAAACCGAGGCAGCCGGAGACGAGCACCACGGCCTCCTCCTCGCCGGCCTCGCCCTCAGCGCGGCGCTCGGCCAGCGCCTGGCGGTTGGGGCCGAGCGCTACGGTGCCCTCCACCGATCGGCTGCGGGTGGCGCGGGCGAGGATCCGCCCCCGGGCGCCCGGGTCCTGGCGGGCGTCGGCCAGCACCGCGCCCACGTCGCCCCAGGCCTCATCCACCGCCGCCGGTGCGTAGATGTCGCCGCGCGTGAGCGCTTCCCGCACGACGTCCTCGAGCGTGTGGCCGTAGCGCTGGCGGAAGGGCGCCCCCTGCGTCTGGCCGTGATCGGAGAGCACTACCAGGTGGTACGGCCTTGGCGACTGGGCGCTGGCGCGCTCGAGCCGCTGGAGCTGATGGTCGTGGCGCCGGAGCACCGCGAGAGCGTCGGGCGCGCGGATGCCCGAGTGGTGGGCGACCTCGTCATAGCCGACGAAGGTGGCATAGCTCACCGGCACGCCCTCGACGATGTCGGCCATCAACAGTGCCGTGACGAGATCCCGCATCACCACCGTGATCGTCGCGCGGATCAGGGGATAGAGGCCGCCACGCTCCACGTGCGCGGCACCGCTGCGACGCTGGGCCCGGGCCGCCCGCCGCTCGGCGGCGATGTCCGCCAGCGAGAGGGCGATCGTGCGCATCAGCCCGTAGGGATCGGAGAAGTAGGCGAACAGGTCCCCTGCTCTGGAGCGGCTGCGGTCCCTGATCATGCTCATCGTGGCCGTGCAGCGCGGGGCGTCGCCGGAGAACATGTTGCCTCGGCTGGTGCCCGCGTCGGCGAGCAGTCCGGCGCCGGACGAGTGCCGGCGCTCGATCTCGGCCGCGTCAGCGGGATGGTTGGAGACGAGCGTGCGGCCCGACTCCTTCTCATACCAGCGGAAGGCGGGCATGTCCGAGTTGCTGCCGAGCAGCAGCCCGGCCTGGCTCGCGCCGGTCTGGGAGGAGAGGTCGCACTCCCAGCCCATGATGTGGTGCGAGCCGTCCCCGATCCAGCGCGCGATCGTCGGCGCGTGCCCGTCGCGCAGCGCCTCGCGCAGCACGCCCTCCCCCAGGCCGTCGATCTCGAACAGGATCACGCCCGGGACGTCGGTGCGGTTGCGGCGCCGCCGTCTGCGCATACGCCGGCGGACGACACTCAGATGACGCGCGTCCCCGTCCACGTCGAGCAGCGGCGCGGCGATCATGGAGACGAGCGCGAGGCCGAACGCGATCGCCAGATCGGACAGGAACGAGGGCGTCTTGCCGTCGACCACGTAGAACGCGAGCGCGACCATACCGGCGCTCAGCACGAGCGAGCCGAGACCGAAGGTGATGATCGTCAGCGGCAGCGCGATGCGTGTGATCAGCGGCCACAGGACCGCGTTGATCACGGCCATCACGACCGCCACTGCCGCCGCCGCACCGACGGAGAGCTGGTCGTTGCCCGGCAGCACCGCCGTGAGGAGCAGAAGGGTGAGGATCTGCACGCCGAGCATCGCGGCGGCGCGCAGGACGAAGCCCACGGTCCGCCGCCATCGCGCCCCGTGCGGTTGTGCTCCCTGTGCCTCACTTCTGGCAGGCATCCGTTGCTAGCCTCTCATCCCATGGCCGATGGCGCGATCACGGCGCGCCGGGCCGGCGCGCCGGGGGACCGTATCGTGTTCGTGGGTCACGCCACCGTCCTGATCGAGGTGGACGGGGTGCGCCTGCTGACGGACCCGCTGCTGCGTCATCGCGTGGCGCATCTGCGCCGCCAGGTCCCGCTCGGGCGCCTCGACGAGCTGGCGGCGCCCGATGCGGTGCTGATCTCCCACCTGCACCACGACCACCTCGACCTCGCCTCGCTGCGGCTGCTGGGCCGTGAGACGCCGCTGATCGTGCCCGAGGGCGCCGGTTCCTGGCTGCGCGGCAGGGGCTTCACGGACGTGAGCGAGCTCGCCGTGGGGGAGGAGTCCGACATCGGCGGGGTCACGCTCACCGGCGTCACGGCCGCGCACGATGGGCGGCGCGCGCCCCGCGGGCCGCGGGCGGCGAGCCTCGGCTATCTCGTGCGCGGCCGGCGCTCGGTCTACTTCGCCGGCGACACCGAGCTGTTCGCGGGCATGGCGGACCTGGGCGACGCGATCGACCTGGCGCTCCTGCCCGTCGCCGGTTGGGGACCGACGCTCGGACCCGGCCACATGGATGCGCAGCAGGCCGCGCGCGCAGCCGCCCTCATCCGCCCGCGGATCGCGGTTCCCGTGCACTGGGGCACGCTGCTGCCGCTGGGGCTCGCCCGGCGCCACGCAGCACGACTGGCGGTTCCCGCGCGCGCGTTTGCCGAGCACGTCGCGCAGGCCGCCCCCGGAGTCGAGGTGCGCGTTCTCGCCCCCGGTCAGGAAACATCGCTCGACCGCGACTAGACGCTCATCCGCACCGGTCCTGCTCAACTCCCGTGATGCCCGGCGGCCGGCCGGCGTTAGACTGGCCCGGCGCGCCGCGGTCCGGCGCCGCACCGCACCGTGCACCTCGCGTTCGGCAGGGCGGGCGGCAGACCTACAAAGGAGGAACCTTGAGTAACGAGGAGCTGGAGTTCGGACCCGTGGACGTCGTCGTGATCGGCTACCCGGCGGATGCGCCGCGCACAGGCGAGGCCATCCCGCTGTTCGTCGACCTCGTCGACCGTGGGATCATTCGCGTCCTCGACGTGCTGATGGTGCAGAAGGACGCGCAGGGCACCGTCTCCGGGTTCGAGATCGCCGACCTCGACGGCGACGGCGTCGAGGACCTGCTCGTCTTCCAGGGCGCCCGCACGGGAATGCTCGACGACGAGGACGCCGGTACGGCTGGCGAGGCGCTCGAGCCGGGCGAGTCGGCACTGCTGATCGCCTTCGAGAACACGTGGGCGGCGCCGTTCGCGACGGCCGTGCGCCGCAACGGTGGCCGGGTGCTGGACTTCCAGCGGGTCCCGGCGGAGGCTGTCGCCGCCGCCATCGCCGCCCTCTAGTAGACATCCCAAGAGAGAAGGAGAGACCAGCATGCCACTACTTCGACGCGTTGCCCGTGTGGCCGCCGTCGGCGCCGTCGCTGGCGGCGCAGCCGGGGCCGTTCAGCACCGCCAGCAGGGCCGGTGGGCCCGACAGGAAGAACAGCAGATGGCCGCGCAGCAACAGCAGCAGATGGCGGCCGCGCCGCCCCCGCCGCAGGAGGACCCGATGGAGAAGCTCAAGGAGCTCGGCCAGCTGCACGAGTCCGGCGTGCTGACCGACGAGGAGTTCGCCGCCGCCAAGGCCAAAATTCTCACCTAGGACCAAGGCCAGGATCCTCCTCTGGGACCAAGGCCGGGAGCCTCAGCCGAGGAGCGACCTCTCGTGTGCGTCAACGCGCGGGGCGAAGGTGAATGCGGGGGTTGCACTTCGGCACCCCCGCACGGGGGCCGGGAAGGCCCGGCCCCCGTGCGCCCAGCTCAGGCTCTCTCGGGCTCCCCCAGAACGATCAGCCCGTGGATGCAGATGACGCACACGGCGAACACGCCCAGCGCCCACCACGGGGAAGAGCCCCCGATGTCGAGCAGGGCACCGATCGCGCCGAGTGTCGCCGCCACGAGTCCCACGATGCGGCCGTAGGCGCCACCGCCGAACAGTGAGAACGCGGCTGTCAGCTGGATGACTCCCAGGATTATCGTTATCCAGCCCCACGTTTTGAGACTGGAGAAGACGAAGTGGGTTTCACCCACCCAGAAATGTGATTCGCTAACGGCAGCGATGCCGTAGATGATGTTCAGAGTACCGGCGATCATCAGCAGGATGCCAACGAACAACGCGCTACCTACACCTCGCATAAAGCCCCCTCGGGTCACGACGCCGATCCGGCGCCGCGAGCGATTGTAACCGGAGCTCCCGCGGCACCGCCGGACCGGGAGCCGGAGCGCAACGACCTCGGCCGGCGGCGGGTCCTGCTCTAGCCCGGCGGCGGGCCCTGCGGGGCCGATCCTGTCGACTCCTCGCGTGGATGTTTTTCCCAGAACGCCGCGTTCAGGAACGCCGAGGCGACTATCACCCGCCCGAGCAGGTACAGCCACAGCAGCAGCACCAGCGCGATACCGAGCGCGCCGTAGGAGGCCGATGCCTCCACCGCCTTGTGGGCGAAGTAGAGCACGGTCGCGAGATGTATCACCTCCAGGCCGACGGCCACGAGGATCGCGCCCGGAACGAAGCTGTGCCAGGTGAGCCCGGGCGGATGGGGCAGCATGAGTGAAACCGCCAGCCAGCCGGCGAAGAAGAGGCCGATCAGCGCGGCCGTGAGGGGTATCCCGGCGGGTCCCAGGCTCTGGCGGGCCCAGCCGCCGAACGCCCACAGGCCGAAGAACAGCATGAACCAGCCGATGAAGGCGATCGCGGCCGCGAACGCGCGCGGAAACCGCCCGACGGGAATGCCCCACGCGAGCGCATGGATCGCCCGCAGCGCGCGGACGGCGGACAGCGACGAGGTGACGAGCGCGACGATTGCGAACGCGAGCACGCTCAGCCGGGCGTCATTGGAGAGCTTGGAGGAGTCGGCGACCGTCGACAGCGTCGACTTGCTGATGCCGACGCTTTCGGAGATCGCGCTCGGTACGCCCGCGTCTTCGGAGGTTGCGTAGCCGAGCACGGTCACCACGAGCAGCGCGAACGGCAGCAGCGGTACGAACAGCCTGAAGGCGAGCGCGCCCGCGAGCACGCTGCCGCCGGTCCTGCCATCGCGCTCGCGCGCGCCCATGGCGGCATCGAGCGTGGGGATCCGGGGGCGCATATCGTCGACGCGCACGGCCGCGCGCTCGGCCCTCGTGCGCGCACCGGCGAGAGCGTCGCGGCCGCGCTGCCTGAGGCCCGTGTCAGACACCGGTGGTTCCCTCCTCACCGCGGCTGCCGCGCGAGCTCGCGCGCGTGTCCGGCGCAGTCGAGCAGGTAGAGGCCGTTGCTCGCGCGAGCGCCCGCGCCGCGCCAGGTGGTGAGCGGCACCTCCGGGCAGACCTTGGCGGCAGCGCTGCTGGCGGCGTTGCCCCCGAGATAGGAGTAGCCGGCGCCGATCAGCACGTACCGCGCCTGCCCGCTCGCGACGAGCCGAGCAAGCCCCGGTCCGTCGAGCGCCGGGTCGACGCCGCCGTAGCCGCCGAGCGCGGCCGCCCTGAGGCCGAGCAGGATCGGGCTGTCAGCTGTGAGCGAGGCCTCCGTGAGCAGCTGGAAGCGCCCGCGGGCGCCGTGGGAGAGCACGTAGCGCATGAGGGCGTCGTAGGTGGCCAGCTGGCCGCGGCTGAGCTCCGCGCCCCCGTTGCCGCCGACCGCGCTCGGGCCGGCGGCGGGGAAGGTGCCCTCGACGGGCCGGCTCCAGGTGGTGGCGGAGTAGGCGGTCGGCGCGAGCAGCAGGACCGCGAGCACCGCCGCCAGGCCCGGTCCGAACAGCCGGCGCCGCGCGAGCGCGGCGATCAGCAGCACGCCGGCCACGGGGATCAGCAGCAGCTGCCAGGGGCGGAGGTAGTGGGCGTGATGCAGCAGCGCGACCTGCACGGCCGCCGTGCTCAGGACGGCGGCGATCAGCAGCCAGCGGTGACGCCCTGGGCCGGGCCGCGCCATCGTCGCGAACCCGGTCCCGACCATCACCGCCGCCCCCGGGGCGAGCGCGGAGACGTAGTAGGGATGCACGATGCCCCTCGAGACGCTCAGGAACGCCGCCTCGCAGAGGAAGAACCCGCCGAAGACGACCAGGCCGGCGCGCCGCGGGTCGCGGCGCGCCGGCCGCGTCAACGCCGTCGCGACCAGTCCGAAGAGCGCGAACGCGAGCAGCCAGGCGCCCTGGTCGCCGAAGCCGCTGCGGAACAGGCGCAGCGGACCCGGCGAGGTGCCGAACGCGACGGGGCTCTGCTCGATCGTCGCCGCGACCTTCGGGGCGGCGTCGGGCGAGGGCTTGGGCAGCCGCACTCCCTTGTCGCCCGCGGGGCCCGAGGAGGCGGGCGCGGTCACGCTCGGCTGCACTTCGAGGTTTTCCACCGGCCCGGGTCCACCGGACTGGCCCGCGACGCGTCCGAAGCCGTTGTAGCTGAAGGTCAGCGCGAGCTCCGAGTTGTCCTTCGTACTACCGACGAACGGCCGTTCGCTCGCCGGCGTGAGATCCACCGCAAGCATCCAGGAGATCGACAGCGCCCCGCACAGCAGGCCGGCGAGCAGCAGATGTCCGGCACGCCGGCGCAGCGAGCCGGGCGCGCACCACAGATAGCCGGCAGCGATCCCGGGAACGACGAGATAGGCGGCGAGGGCCTTCGTGTTGAACGCGAGCGCGACGAGCACCGCCGAGCCCAGCAGGGCCCGCAGCCGGCCGCGCTCGATCGCCCGCAGCGCCGCGCCGCAGGCGAGCGTCATCAGCAGGATCAGCAGCGCGTCGACGTTGTTGTCGCGCGATACGGCGACGAATGCCGGGAACACGGCCAGGACCGTGGCACTGACGGTCGCCGCCAGCATGCCGAAGCTCCGGCAAACGATCAGATACAGCGCGGCCACCGCGGCGACGCCGGCGAGCGCCTCAGGCAGCAGCAGGCTCAGGGGCGAGAAGCCGAACACCTCGGCGCTCGCGGTCTGCAGCCACAGCCCCAGCGGTGGCTTGTCGATCGATACGAGGCCGCCCGGGTCGGCGGCCAGGAACAGGAAGTTGTGCCACGAGAGCAGCATCGACTTCACCCCGGCCGAGTAGTAGACGTTCGCGTAGCCGTTCTGGCCAAGCGCCCAGGTGTCGAGCACGACGGCGAGCGCGATCACCGCCAACAGGGGCACGGCGGCGCGCCGGCGGGCGCGCGCGCGCGAGGCCGCCCGCGCCGGAGGAGGCGGCATCAGATCCGGGGCTGTGGGGTGAAGGACGGTGTCGGGCACGGGCGGGCTGGGGAGCAGTTGCGTGGCGGGGGTGTGGGTAGCGGCCTGGCCGGGAGATGAAGTGTCGCGATTCCGCTCGCCGGGGGCTGCATCGAGGATTGCGCGGCCTGCTCCGCCTGCGCATGTCCTAACAAGCCGGAACATCCTCACTCCCCCGTGTCGTCCCAAAGGGCCGACACGGCTGTAGTCCTTTGGGACGACAAGCGTGTCGGCCCTTTCGTCCATCGAGCCGCACGGCGGCTCATCCGGCGGCGGCGAGGCGCCGACTCGTTCACTGGTAGACAGAACGCGCGCGGGGCCCGCACCGCCGGCCCCTCCGCGACCGGGCCGGCGACCGCCCGTGCCCGGAGACAGCGAGGAGGAGGTGTCAGATGCAACCCAGAGCTCGCGCCGCGCGAAGGCGCGGCGCGAGCATCGCCCCGCCCCGCCCGGGATCGGTTGGTTGCCGACCATGAACCCGCTTTGTCATCCACGCGATCCGCGCTCGGGCCGCCCGGCGGCGCACCCGCAGGCGGGCCCCCGGCATGGACCATCCGGCTCGGGTGGCCGCGGCCGGCTGGCGGGCTTCGCCACGACGCTGCTGTTCCTCGCATGCGCGATGCCGCTCGCGCTCCTGGCGCCGGCATCGCGCGCGGTCGACGTGCCGCTCGCCGTGCTCCTCCTGCTGCCCCTCGGCGGCCTGCTCGCGCTCGCCTCACGCGGCCGCAGCGCACGCATCGCCGAGGCGCAAAGACGGCTCGAGCTGGTCGCCCACGAGCGCATGCGCCTGCAGCGGGCGGTGCGCCGGCTCGGCGAGGCGCTGGTGGCCAAGCTCGATCTGGCGGCCCTCACGGACATCGTCCTGCGTGGCTCGATCGAGGCCCTCGACGCCGATGCTGGTCTGCTCACGCTCGATGGCCCCGACGCGCCGCTGGTGCTCGACATCCACTCCACGCCGGAGGACCTGCCCGCGCTCCACGCCGTCGCCGGTCGCGCGGAGATCGCTGCCGAGCACTGCCAGATCGAGCGCAACGGGGTTTGGGCGCTGGCAGAGCCCTTCGGGTTCTCCAGCGAATCGGGGCCCGTGCTCGGTGCCGTGGCCGTCGCGCGCCGCGGTCGGCCGTTCCGCGAGGACGAGCGCGCGGTCATGGGTCGGCTCGTGGCGCGCGCCCGCCAGGCGGCGGCCGACATCGTCGCCAATCAGCTGCTGCGCGAGCAGGCCGTCACCGATTCGCTGACCGGGCTCGGCAACCGCCGGATGCTCGCCGCCGATCTCCACGAGCGGGTGGCCGCGGCATCGCCGTCACAGCCGCTCGTCCTCGCCGTGCTGGACCTCGATGGTTTCAAGCACTACAACGACACCTTCGGTCATCCCGCCGGCGATGCGCTGCTGATGCGCCTGGCGCGCAAGCTGGCCGGGTCCGTGGCACCGCTCGGGTCGGCCTACCGGCTCGGCGGCGACGAGTTCTGCGTGCTGCTCTCGGCGCCGGACGCCGACATCGATGCGGTCGTCGCCGCCGCCGCGGCGGCGCTGGAGGAGCACGGCGAGAACTTCTCGATCGGGACCTCTTTCGGCGCGGTGCTGCTGCCGCAGGAGGCCATCGCGCTCGAACAGGCGCTGCAGGTCGCCGACGAACGGATGTACGCGGTCAAGAAGCGTCGGCAATCCTCCGCGCGCGACCAGACGCGGGATGTGCTGATGCGGATCATCCAGGCGCGCCAGCCTGCGCTGGAGGTTCACTGCAGCGAGGTGGCCGAGCTGTGCCTGCGGGTGGGCCGGCGCCTGGGAATGGCCGGAGAAGGACTCGACGAGCTGGCGCGCGCCGCCCACCTGCACGACATCGGCAAGGTCGGGATCCCCGACGCGATCCTCCGGAAGCCAGGCCCTCTCGACGCGACGGAGTGGGAGTTCATGCGCCGCCACACGGTGCTGGGGGAGCGCATCCTGAGTGCCGCGCCGGCACTGCGGCCGGTCGCATCGATCGTCGGAGCGACGCAGGAGCGCTGGGACGGCTGCGGCTACCCGGGCGGGCTGGCCGGTAGCGAGATCCCGCTCGCCGCCCGCATCATCGCTGCCTGCGACGCATACGTGACGATGACCGGCGAGCGCGCCTATGGGGTCGTCCGCGATCGGGCGGCGGCCTGTGCGGAGCTCCGGCGCGAGGCCCGGCACCGGTTCGATCCGCTGGTCGTTGAGGTGCTGCTCCAAGAGGTCTGCGCCGGCGCGCCATCCCCCGTGACCGGGGTCCGTTCCGCCGATCTCCCGTGAGTCAGCCCGGCGCATCTCCGGTCAGCAGGCGATAGGCGTCGGGACGCCGCGTGCGCAGAAGCGGGAACAGCTCGAGCCAGTCCCCACGCTGGTCGAGGTCGAGGTCGGCCACCAGCACCGCCGCCTCCTCGCGCGGCGCCTGGGCGAGCACGCGTCCGTACGGATCGCAGATGAACGATGAGCCGTAGAACTCCAGCGGTGGCTCGGAGCCGAAGCGGTTGACCGCGACCATGAAGACCCCGTTGGCGATCGCGTTGCCGCGGATCACCTGCTCCCAGAGCGGTTGGGTGTCGAACCCGGGATGGTCGGGCTCGGAGCCGATCGCGGTCGGATAGACGAGCACGTCGGCGTCCTCGAGGCTGTACGCGCGGGCCACCTCCGGGAACCACTGGTCCCAGCAGGTCGGCAGGCCCAGCCGCGCGTCCCCGAGCGCCACCACCGGGAAGGCGTCGGCGCCGACCGGTCCCGGGCGGAAGTAGCGGTCCTCGTGGTAGCCCGCGGTGACCGGAATGTGCAGCTTGCGGGTCGCCGCCAGCAGCTCGCCGCCCGGGGCCACCATGATCGCCGTGTTGTAGCCCAGCCCCTCCCCCTCCCCGGCGCGCTCGTAGAGGGAGGCGTGGACGTTCACACTGAACTCGCCCGCCATGCGGGCAGCGAAGCGGTGGGTGGGCCCGCCGGGCAGATCCTCGGGCTCCACTCCGGCCGCCTCGGGTCCCGCTGGATCGGCGGCGAAGTAGCGGCTCAGCGTCAGCTCCTGCAGGCACACAAGCCGTGCGCCCTCCCCGGCCGCGAGCGCGATCCCGGCCGCGAGCGCATCCTGGTGCTCGCGGGGGTTCTCGTGCCAGCGCTCCTGGACGGCGGCGATGCGAAAGGCCGACCGCCTGGGAGCGCGCGTGCGTGCGGGCGAAGCGAGCGGACCCTGTGCGCGGATCAGGCGGGGCTGGGGCATCGATACGACTCTAGGGGTCATCGGAGCAGCCTGATATCACGACCGCTGTTGCGCGCCTCCACGCCGCCCATCCATCCCCGGGGCCCGTCCCGGTGAGCGCCACGCTCGACTCCACCCCGGCCGCGGACGGCTATCGGATGCCCGGTGAGTTCGAGCCGCACCGCGGCTGCTGGATGGCATGGCCCGAGCGGCCCGACAACTGGCGCCTGGGTGCGGCCCCGGCGCAGCGGGCATATGCCGCGGTGGCCGAGGCGATCAACCTCTCGGAGCCGGTCACGATGGCCGTGTCCGACGCGCGCTTCGCCGACTGCCGCTCCGCGCTGACACCCTCGGTCCGCGTCGTCGAGATGTCGACCGACGATGCCTGGATGCGCGACACCGGGCCGACGTTCGTGGTGGACGGCAGGGGCGGTCTGCGTGGCGTCGACTGGACCTTCAACGCATGGGGCGGACTCGACGGCGGGCTCTACCACCCTTGGGACCGTGACGATCGCGTCGCCGCGAAGGTGCTCGAGATCGAAGGCGCCGCGCGCTACCGGGCGCCGATAGTGCTGGAGGGCGGCTCGATCCACGTCGACGGCGAGGGCACCGTGCTCACCACCGAGGAGTGTCTCCTGAACCGCAACCGCAACCCCGGGCTCTCGCGGGGGGAGATCGAGCAGGCGCTGCGTGCCCACCTGGGAGCCGAGAAGGTGATCTGGCTCGGCCGGGGCGTCCTCAACGACGAGACCGACGGGCACATAGACAACCTCGCATGCTTCGTTCGCCCGGGTGTGGTGCTGCTCACCTGGAGCGAGGACCCCGACGATCCTCAGTACGCGATCTCGCACGACGCGCTCGACCGCCTGCGGCGGGCCGAGGACGCGCGCGGCCGGGCCCTGGAGGTGATCCTGATCCCGGCGCCGGGGCCGCTCACGATGACCGGCACCGAGGCCGAGGGCGTGCAGCCCGCACCGGGGACGATCCCGCGGCGGGCCGGCGAGCGGCTGGCCGCCTCCTACGTGAACTTCTACCCGGGAACGACCCACGTGGTGTTCCCGCTGCTGGACGAGCGGACCGACGGGGATGCCGAGCGGGTCCTGCGCGGCTGCTTTCCCGGGCGCGAGCTCGTCGGCGTTCCCGCCCGCGAGATCCTGCTCGGCGGCGGCAACATCCACTGCATCACCCAGCAGGTTCCCGCGGCCGGCTCCTAGCAACCGATCCGCGGGGCCTCGAGGAGGTCCGGGGCCGGCCGGGCCGTCATGCGCTCGTGCCCCCGTCGATGACGAGCTCGGAGCCGGTCACGTAGACGCTCTCATCGGAGGCGAGATAAACGGCGGCGTCGGCCACCTCGTCGGCGGTCCCGATGCGCCCCAGCGGGATCCCGCGGATCAGCCGATCGACGAGCTCGGGTGTCCGCTCCCGCTGGCGGGCGTTCATCTCGGTGTCGATCTGCCCCGGGTGCAGGGAGTTGACGCGCACCCCTGCGCGCGCGAGCTCGCGGGCCACGACCTTGGTCATCCCGCGGACCGCCCACTTGCTGCCCGCGTAGGCCGTGAGGTAGGGGCTACCGCCGAGACCGGCGACGGAGGAGACGTTGATGATCGAGCCCGACCGCTGCTCGGCCATCGCCGGCGCGAGCGCCCGCATCCCCAGGAACACGCCCAGCACGTTCACGTCGATGACCCTCCTGAAGTCCTCCGGCGAGGTCTCCACGAGTGCTGCTGCGAGGAAGATGCCGGCGTTGTTCATGAGCACGTCGACGCGCCCGTGGCTCGAGCGCGCGACGGCGAGCACCGTCTCCCAGCCGGCCTCGCTGGTGACGTCGTGCGCGCACCACGTGGCCCGCTCGCCGAGCTCCGCCGCCAGCCCCGCGACGCGCTCGCCGTCGCTGTCGGTGAGCAGCAGCGAGGCGCCCTCCTCGGCGAACCGGCGCGCAGTCGCCGCGCCGATACCGCCCGCGGCCCCGGTGATGATCGCCACCTTGCCGACGAGCCGCGGTCCTGGCATCGCACGACTATAGGCCCGGGCAGCGCTCACCGGCTGTCCCCCCCACCGTCCTCGGTCGGCTCCCGGCGGTCGCGCCTGCGCATGCGACGGGTGACGGCTCGCCCGATCAGGAACACGATCACCGCTGCCGCCGCGATCGCGAAATAGGTCTCGTAGCGCTTGGCGTCGTTGTAGATCTCGGTGATGTGACTACCCGAGAAGTAGCCGACGCTCGTCCACACCCCGACCCACAGCGCGGCGCCGAGGGCGTTGTAGGCGAGGAAGCGGAGCCAGGGCATCCCGGCCATCCCGGCGATGATCCCGTTGGCCTGGCGCAGGCCCTCGACGAAGCGGGCGACCGTGACGACCTTGGGTCCCTGCCGCTCGTAGAAGCGGGTGGCGCTGTCGAGGCGCTCCGGTGTCAGCAGGACGTAGCGGCCGAAGCGCTCGACCACGGCGCGCCCGCCGAAGCGGCCGATCGCGTAGCCGATGCTGTCACCGGTCACCGCCGCGAGGAACCCGATCAGGGCGACGAGGAACACGTTCAGGCGACCGGTGCCGGCGTAGACGGCGGCCAGCACCAGGATCGTCTCACCCGGCAGCGGCACGCCGAAGTCCTCGACCATCACCAGCGCCGCCACGGCGAGATAGCCGAAGCGGTCGAGCGTGGGTTCGAGCGAGCGCAGGATGCCCGGCAGATGCGGGGGAGGCGCCTGCACGTAGCGGTACGTTAGAGCGACGCGCCCATGCGGGATCGGTTCGCCGCTCTCAGCCGACTCCCAGCCTCTCGCCGGGGGAGTCCCAGCCTCGCGACCGATCATCACCGCATGACAACCACCGAGCTCCTCCGCCCCCTGCGCCGCTCGCCGGCGCCGCGCCTCCCCTCGACCGGCGCCGGCCCCGGCGGCGGGCCCGGCGCCCGCCCCGGCGCCACGGGCGACCCCGATCCGGCCTGGGCGCGTCCGGCGTTGATCGCGCTGCTGGCGCTCACAGCGGTCGCCTACCTGTGGGACCTGAGCGCCTCGGGCTACGCCAACTCGTTCTACGCCGCAGCGGTCCAGGCCGGCACGAAGAGCTGGAAGGCGTTCTTCTTCGGCTCGCTCGACGCATCCAACTTCATCACCGTGGACAAGCCGCCCGCATCGCTGTGGGTGATGGACATCTCCGGGCGCATCTTCGGCTTCAGCAGCTGGAGCATCCTCGTACCCCAGGCGCTCGAGGGTGTGGCGGCCGTCGGGCTCCTCTACGCGGCCGTCAAGCGCTGGTTCGGGGCGGGACCGGGCCTGCTTGCCGGCGCGGTGTTCGCCCTCACGCCCGTCGCGGCGCTGATGTTCCGCTTCAACAACCCCGACGCGCTGCTCGTGCTGATGCTCGTGGCCGGCGCCTACTGCATGACCCGCGCGCTCGAGCGGGCGGGCACGCGCTGGATCCTCGCGGCCGGCGCGATGATCGGGATTGCGTTCCTGGCGAAGATGATGCAGGCGTTCCTCGTGCTGCCGGCGTTCGCGCTCGTCTACGCGATCGCCGCGCCCACGTCGCTGCGCCGGCGAATCGGGCAGCTGCTGGCGGGCGGCCTCGCCGTGCTCCTCAGCGCGGGGTGGTGGGTCGCGATCGTCGCGCTCTGGCCCGCCGGCTCGCGGCCGTTCATCGACGGCTCGCCCGACAACAGCATCCTCAACCTGATCACCGGCTACAACGGCCTCGGCCGGATCTTCGGCGGCGGCGGCCCCGGAGGCGGCGGCGCCCCGGGGGGCGGAGGTGGCGCCGGCTTCAGCGGCCCCACCGGCCCGCTGCGCCTGTTCGACCAGCTGATGGGAGGCCAGGCGTCCTGGCTGCTGCCCGCCGCCCTGCTGGCGCTCGTGGCGGGCCTGTGGGCCCGCCGCGGCGCGCCGCGAACCGATCGCACCCGGGCGGCCCTGCTGCTGTGGGGGGGCTGGCTGGTGGTCACGGCCCTGATCTTCAGCTTCGGCCAGGGGGTGATCCACACCTACTACACGGTTGCGCTTGCACCCGCGATCGGCGCTCTCGTGGCGATCGGCGCGGCCCAGGTGTGGGCGGCGCGCGACGGCCTCGCCGCGCGACTGCTCGCGGCGCTGGCCGTCGGCGGCAGCGCGGCCTGGGCGTACGCGCTGCTCTCCCGCACACCATCGTGGGAGCCATGGCTGCGAACGGTGATCCTGATCGCCGGTGCGCTCGCCGTGCTCGGCCTGCTGCTCGCCCCCACGCTCGGCCGCCGAGGCGGCCGGGTGACGCTCGCCGCGGCCGCGCTGGCCGCAATCGCGTGCCTCGCCGGCCCGGTCGCCTTCGCGGCCGACACGGTGAGCACCCCCCACACGGGCTCGATCCCATCGGCCGGTCCGGCGAGCGCGGGCGCCATCGGCGGCGGTCAGGGCGGCCCCGGCGGCGGTCGCGGCGGCTTCCCCACAGGTGCCCTTCCCGGCGGTGCGGGCGCGGGCGCCGCGGGCGGCATCCCGGCGCCCGGCGGCGTCGGAGGCTCCGGCGCGCCGTCCGGATCGGCCGCCCGGCCGCTGTTCGGCTCGGGCGCAGCCGGAGCGGGCGCAGCCGGTGCCGGCTCCCGGCTCGGCGGCGGCGGATCGGGCGCCCCCGGCGGCGGCGGATCGGGCGCCCCCGGCGGCGGGCAGACCGTGAGCTCCGCGCTCGCCAAGGCGCTCGAGGCCGATGCGGGCGGCTACCGCTGGGTCGCCGCCACATCGGGATCGCAGAGCGCGGCAGGCCTGGAGCTTGCGACCGGCGATCCGGTGATGGCGATCGGAGGCTTCAACAACCAGGGCGGCAATCTCAGCCTCGCAGCGTTCGAGCGCTACGTGCAGAGTGGCGAGATCCACTACTACGTCGCCTCCGGTGGCGGCGGCGGGCCCGGCGGGCCCTCCGGCGGCGGCACGAGCTCGGCCATCGCCACCTGGGTCAAGGCGCACTTCACCGCCAGCACGATCGGCGGCGAGACCGTCTACGACCTCGCCGCCGGCTCCCGCTGAGCCCCGGGCCGCGGCGATCGGCCGCGCGCCACGTCGGCCCGCGGCGGTGGCGGTCGAAACGCCATCGCCGTCACGGCGCGTGGTGTATGGTCGCCAGCGGAGACGACCATCGCCAGGAGGGAGTGGGGGAGCATGTTCGACTACGTGATCGTGGGGGCAGGGTCGGCCGGCTGCGTGCTGGCGAACCGCCTCAGCGAGGACCCCGACGTGCAGGTGCTGCTGCTCGAGGCCGGCCCGCCCGACAGCAACGAGAACATCCACGTTCCGCTCGGCTACCTGCAGCTCGGCGCCACCGAGGTCGACTGGGACTACCACTCCGCCCCGGAGGAGCACTGCGGGGGGCGCCGCATCACGCTCCCGCGCGGGAGGGTGCTCGGCGGCTCCTCGTCCGTCAACGCGATGGTCTACATCCGCGGCAACCATCGCGACTACGACGAATGGGGCGTCCCCGGATGGTCCTGGGCGGACCTGATGCCCTACTTCCTCAAGGCCGAGGACAACGAGCGCGGCGCCTCGGAGTGGCACGGCGCCGGCGGCCCGCTGCCCGTCAGCGAGGAGCGCTCGCACAACAAGATCAGCCGCGCGTTCGTCGAGGCCGGGGTGCAGGCCGGTCACGCGCGCAACGAGGACTTCAACGGCGCCGAGCAGGACGGCGTCGGCATGTACCAGGTGACCCAGCGCGGCGGCATGCGCGCGAGCACCGCGGTGGCCTACCTGCACCCGGCGATGGAGCGCCCCAACCTCACAGTGATGCCCTATATGCAGGTGATCCGCTTGCTGTTCGACGGTACCCGCGCTGTTGGCGTGCAGACCAGCCGCCTCGGTGAGGTTCAGGAGTTCAAGGCCGAGCGCGAGGTGATCCTCTCGGGCGGCGCATACAACTCCCCGCAGCTGCTCATGCTCTCCGGCGTGGGGCCGGCCGAACACCTGATGCTTCGCGAAATCGAGGTGCTGATGGACCAGCCCGCGGTCGGCCAGAACCTCTCCGATCATCCCGCGACCCAGCTGGTGTGGACGACGCCCGAGCCCGAGAGCCTGCTGCTGGCGCTCGAGCCCGCCGCGCTGCAGGAGTACGAAGCGACCCAGACGGGCCCGTTCGCCTCCAACCTCGCCGAGGCCGGCGGCTTCGCCCGTGTCGGCGCCGGCGCCCCCGCGCCCGACATCCAGTTCCACCTCGCGCCGGTGCAGATCGTCGACGAGGGCATGAGCGATCCCCAGGCGCACGGCGTCTGGGTCTCGGCCTGCCTGCTCACCGAGCGCAGCCGCGGCTCGCTGCGCCTCGCCTCGTCCGACCCGACGGCCAAGCCGATCGTGCACAACGCCTTCTACTCCGAGGGCGACGACATGCAGCGCATGATCGCCGGCCACAGGCTCGCGCAGGAGATCTGCGCGCAGGCCGCGATGGCGCCCTACTGCGCGGAGCCCTTCAACGTCCCCGACGGGGACTCCGAGGAGGCCCAGCGGGCACATGTCGCGCGCACCACGTTCGCCATCTACCACCCTGTCGGTACCTGCAGGATGGGCAGCGACGCCGCCGCCGTGGTCGACGAGCAGCTCCGGGTCAACGGCCTGGAGGGCCTGCGTGTGGTGGATGCCTCGGTGATGCCGACGGTGCCGCGCGGCAACACCAACGCGCCCACGATCGCGCTCGCCGAGCGAGCCGCCGACCTGATCCGTCACGGCCGGGCGCTCGCCGGATCCGGCGAGGGAGCTCCCGCGCAGCCGGCCGTGGCGTAGCGCCCGCTGGCCTCCGTTCTGTCGGGGGCCGCTCACGCTACATTTTGCGGGAGATGTGCCGCGATCGACCCGGGAGGGGTCAGTTGTGTGAGCGCCGTCTCCGGCGCCCGGCGAGCCGGCGGCGGCTCCGGCTCCTGCTCGGGCTCGCGGCGCTGCTCGCGGCCTGCGCGCTGCCCGCTGCCGGTGCCAGCGGCGCGGTCACGCAGATCGGGGGCCCGGGTGTCGGCCCGGGTACCTTCGAAGTGCCCGGCGCCGTGGCGGCGGACTCCGCGGGTGACGTGTACGTGCTCGACCCGGTCGGCGACACGGTGCAGGAGTTCAGCGCCTCCGGCGCGCTGCTTGCCGACAAGTCGAGCCCCGACGGCGAACCGCTCGCCGACGCGCAGGGGATCGCGATCGGCGCGGGCGGCAACGTGCTTGTCGCGGCCACCTGTGAAACCTTCCCCAAATGCAAACCGGGCCTGATCGAACTCAACAGCTCCCTGGAATACATCAAGACGGTGGTGAGCGGGGCCTTCGTGTCGGTCGCCGTCGAGGGCGGTCACATCTATGCGCTCGCCGTCAGCGGCACGGAATATGAGGTGGAGCGCTTCACCGAAGCGGGAGCGCTTGAACAGCCTCGCAAATTTCCCGACGGCAGCGGCGCCGGAGACCTCGCCGAACCCAACAAAAACGGCGCGATCCACGACCAGATCGCGGTCGACTCAGGCGGAACGGTTTACATCAGCGACGCCGACAACCAGCGCGTCGTCGAGCTGGAAGGTGCAACGCTCGACCCGCTCGGACCCACGCTCACGGGCCTGGGCGGCTACGCGCAGGGCATCGCGACCGGCGAGGTCGGCGGCCAGACGCAGGTGTACGTCGGCGACGACAACTACTCCGGCACGGCGTTCGTCCGTCGCTACAGCCCCTCCGGAGCGCAGCTCGGATCGCTGGCGGTTCCCGGCGCGCACGGCGGGCTCGCCTCCGAGGAAGGCGAAGTGTTCGACAGCGAGGGCTTCGCCGGCGGCGGGGTCCTGCGGATCGACACCGCGCCCGACCCCGCGATCGCGGCGACCCCGGCGACTGGCCTCTCGAGCCAGACCGTCACCTTCGACGGCTCAGGCAGCGTCGCCGACCTGTGGGGCGTGCAGGAATTCCGGTGGGACCTGAGCGGCACCGGAGAATTCGTCACCTCCACCGGGGCCATGCCGACTGTCACCCGGCAGTTCAACACCCCCGGCACCTACCCGGTCGGGCTGGAGGTGACGGCGAGCAACGGCAGGGCGGCGAGCGCGACGATCGACTACACCGTCGGCGCCTCGAGCGCGGCCTTCACCAACCCCGCGCAGATCCTCACCGGCCAGGCGGTCACCTTCAACGGCGCCCCATCGACGCTCCCCTACTCGACCGTCGCCGACTACGCCTGGGACTTCGACGGCAGCTCGAGCTATGCGGTCGACGGCGGCGCCTCTCCGACAGTGAGCCACACCTTCGCCACGCCGGGCACATACACGGTCCAGCTGCGCGTGACGCGGGCGGGCGGACGCATGGACAGCGTGGCGGCGGCGATACAGGTCGCTCCCGCGCCCCCTGCGGGCGCGGTTGGTGTGCTGATCGACGAAGGCGACTACGCCACCGACAGCCCACACGTCGAGATCGGCCTCGTCTGGCCCGCGGGCGCCACCCAGGCGCTGGTCTCCAACAACGGCGGCTTCGGCGCCAGCGGCCACGCCACGACGCGGCCGCTCGCCGCGGAGGTGCCCTGGACGCTCGAGCAGACCGGGGCCGAGCGCCTGCCGAAGACCGTGTACGTCCGCTTCCTGGGCGCCGGCATCGACCTCGACAACTTCACCGACGACATCATCCTCGACCAGCGGCCCCCCGAACTGCAGTCTGCGCAACTGCTCGGATCGGGTGCGGGGGCGGCCGCGGCGAGGTCGCACGCACGCACCTACTCGCTGCGCATCAGGGCCCGGGACTCGCTCGTGGGGGTCTGCGCGGTCGCGGTCTCGAGCAGGCGCTCGGGCGGCAAGCTCACCACGCTCACAAGCTGCCGCCGGAAGGGGATCACCCGCCTCTTCCGCGTCGTGCGGGTCGGCTCCTCGGGCAGGCCGAGATACGTGCGTGTGCGCAACTCCGCCGGCGACTGGTCACGCTGGCGGGCGCTCTGAGCGGGTCCGTCAGGCGGGGACTTCGCCGAGGAAGCCGAGCAGGACGTCGTTGACCGCGCCGGGGTCCTCTTGCTGGACCCAGTGTCCCGCCCCGGGCACGACCGTGTGCGAGCGCAGGTCGGGCACCCACTCGGCCATCGTGTCGGCCGGCATGAACAGGCGCACCGCGTCGAGCTCGCCGGTGAGGAACATCGCGGGCTGCTCCACGCGGCGGTCGGCGACCGCCGCCGTGAGCTCCCAGTTGCGGTCGATGTTGCGGTACCAGTTCAACCCGCCCGTGAACCCCGTCCGCTCGAACGCCTCGATGTAGACGCCGAGGTCCTCCTCGGAGAGCCAGGCTGGCCGTTCGGGCTCGGAGCCCTCCTCCTCGGCCCAGCTCGAGGTCCATACCCGCGAGGTGGTCAGCGTCCGGCGCACGTCGCGCGCCAGCGCCTCGTCGGCCACCCCCGGCTCCTGAAACCAGATGATGTAGAAGTCCTCGCCGAAGCGCCGGCGCATCACGGGCAGCGGCGGCACCGGCGCGCGCGGGGTGAACGGCACACTCAGACCCGCAACGGCGCGCACCCGCTCCGGGTGCAGCGTGGCGAGCTGCCACACGAGGCTCGAGCCCCAATCGTGCCCGACGAAGATCGCGGCCTCCTCGCCGAGGTCATCCAGCAGGCCGCAGAGGTCCCCGCAGAGCGTGACGACGTCGTAGGCCTCGGCCTCGCGGGGCGCGGAGCTGGCGCCGAAGCCACGCATATCGGGGGCGATCGCACGGTAGCCGGCAGCCGCAAGTGCCGGGATCTGCAGCCGCCAGGAGTAGGCGAGCTCGGGAAACCCGTGGCAGAGGACCACGAGCGGGCCCTCGCCCTCCTCGACCACGTTCAGCTCGATCCCGTTGGTGGCGATCCGACGCTCGGGCACGACGCGCACCATAGCTGCAGCCCGCGTCCGCGTGTCCCCTCGGCGATACTTCGGCGGTGCTCGCCGCCGCCACGCAGTTCACGCGTGAAGCCGAGCACGTGCTCCGCGTCCCCGGGCGGTTCGAGTGGTCCACGGTCACGCTCCTCGCGCTCGTCGTGTACGTGTACGCCGTCGAGATCGAGCGCCGCAACTGGGATGCCGTTCTCGCCGGCCTCGCATTCTGGATGATGGACTGGGCCAACGAGCTGATCAACGCGCTCGTGCTCCACCTGAACGGGCACGCGGCGCTGTGGACGGTGACCGGCTCGAGCAGCTACGTGATCCTGATCGGGCTGAACGTCGAGATCTCCCTGTTCTTCGCGATCAACGGGGTGATCTTCGCGAAGCTGCTGCTGCCCGACCGCCGTGCGCGGATCCTCGGAGTTCCCAACCGCTGGGCGATCGCGATCGCGCTCTCCCTCGTATCGGTGGGTGTCGAGCTGCTCCTGCATGCCGACGGGGTCTTCCACTGGTACTACTGGTGGTGGAACGTCGCGACGTTCCCCGTGATCGTCGTGCTCGGCTACCTCACCTTCTACGTGGTGTCCTTCACCGTCCACGACATGTCGCGCCGCAGCAACCAGCTGCTGGCGGTGGGCGCGCTGGCGGCCCTCGACCTGCTCGCCGGCCTCGTGTTCGGGCCCGTTCTAGGATGGATCTGACGATGGGACTCACAGACCGACTCAAGGACGCCGCCAAGAGGGCCGAAGACGCGGCCTCCGAGCACAAGGAGCAGATCCGTGAAGCGGTGCGCAAGGTCGAGACCACGACCGACGAGCGCACGGGGGGCCGCTACAGCGAGCACATCCAGAAGGCCGCCGCCAAGGCCGACACCGCCCTCGACCGCATCCGGGATCCCCAGGCCGAGGACGCCGCGGAGCAGGCGGGGCAGCCCGCGGAGCCCGCCGCGGACGCCGGCGGGGATTCGCCGCACGCCGAGCAGCCCACGCCCGAGGCCTGAGCAGCCGGGCGAGCCGTCCGCGTGGCGGCGGGACGCAGCCGAGTCCCGCCGGCATCTAGGCTTCGCGTGCGTGCCCGAGCCGACGATGAGATCGCCCGACGTGCTTGTCCTCGGAGGCGGGGGGATTCTTGGCGAGGCATGGATGAGCGCCCTGCTCGCCGGCCTCGAGGAGGAGGCCGAGAGTTTCGACGCGCGTGGCTGCGCCTGCTTCATCGGTACCTCGGCCGGATCGATCGTCGCGGCCGCCCTCGCCGCCGGAGTCGCACCGGGGGAGCGCCTCGGCGAGGTGGGGGCCTCGCCGCCCGCAGCCGACCCGGAGCCGAGCGGCGTCGCGACTCCGCTAGCCCAGACGCTCGGCGTCGCGATGGGCCTGGGAAGCGCAGCGGCCGCTCCGCTGGCTTCGTTCGCCTTCGGCTCGACGGTCGGCGGCGGGGCGCTGCTCCGTCGCGCCGTGCTTCGCGGCATCCGGCCGGGACGCCGCTCCCTCGGCCCCCTGCGGGAGATCGTCGAGCGTTCCGGAGCGCGCTGGGACGGGCGGCTGCGGATCGCCGCGGTGGAGGTCGAGTCGGGCCGGCGCGTCATGTTCGGAGATCCGGACGCACCGGCGGTGAGCGTGGCGAGCGCCGTTTGCGCGTCCTGCGCGATCCCGGGTGTGTTCGAGCCCGTGCGCGAGGGCGGGCGAACCTATGTCGACGGTGGCGTCTGGAGCCCGACCAACATGGACGCGGCCGCGATCGAGCGCGGGGACAGCGTGCTCTGCCTGAACCCGACGGGCTCGCTGCGGCGCTCCGTGCGCGGGCTGGGGCCGATGTCGCGCGGTGTGAGCGCCGGCGAGGCGCTCGCGCTCAGGCACCGCGGCGCGACCGTAACGACGATCAACCCCGACGAGGCCACGGCGGTCTTGATGGGGGCGAACCTGATGGATCCGAGCCGCCGCCCCGCGGTCATCGGCGCGGGCCTGGCGCAGGGACGGCGCCTGGCCGCTTCGGTACGCGACCGCGCCGCCTGAGCCGGGCCGGCCAGGCCGCCCGCCGCATGCCGGCGCCACCCGGGATCAGGACGGCCGGGCGTCTCGCACGATGCGCCGCATGCCTCTGATCCAGCGCTCGGGGTTCGACCCCTTGAGGGCGAGGAAGCCCGCCACGTTCTCGTGCGGCAGGATCAGCATCCGCTCCTCGCGAATACCCGCGACGACGGCGTCGGCGACGTCCTCGGGTTCGATCAGCCCGCCGGCCGTGAGCGCGGCGGCGCTCGCCGGGTCGTCCATCGCCAGGTCGAGCATCGGCGTGCGCACCCCCTGGGGGCAGATGCACGAGACTCGGATACCCGCGTCGCCGTACTCGATCGCCAGCCACTCCGCCAGCGAGACGGCCGCGTGCTTGGTGACGCTGTAGACGAGGGAGGAGACCTGGGTGAGCAGGCCTGCGGCCGAGGCGGTGTTGATCAGGTAGCCCTCGCCGCGCTCGAGCATCTCGGGAACCAGCGCGCGCGAGGCCCACACGTGCGCCATCACGTTGACGCGCCAGGCCTCCTCCCAGATCTCGTCGGCCACCTCGGGACCGCCGAGGCTGCCGGGGATGCCGGCGTTGGAGATGAAGATGTCGACCGGTCCGTAAGCGGCCGTCGCCTCGGCGATCAGCGCCCGCACGCCGGCCTCCCGTCCGGCGTCGAGCTCGACGGCCAGACCGCCTATCTCATCGGCCATCGCGCGCGCGCCCTCGAGGTCGCGGTCCGCGACCACGACCCCCCGTGCTCCCTCGGCGGCCAGTCTCCGCACGAGCGCCCTGCCGATCCCGCCGGCGCCGCCCGTGACAACCACGTGACGTTCGGTTAGCTCCATAGGCGTACTCTATGGGAGGGATGTCCGCCGAGGCCGTTGTCGCGGCGCCAGGAGTGGCGCCACTTTGGGGGGAGCTGCGCTACAGCGCGGAGCTGGCACGACTGCTCGCCGACCGCGAGCTGTTCCGTCCGCGGCGGCGCCACGATGCGCAGCCGGTGATGCTGATCCCCGGCTTCATGGCCGGCGACTCGTCGCTGCTGGTGCTGCGGGACTGGCTGCGCAGGCGCGGGCACCGCGTGGCCGTGAGCGGCATGCGCGCGAACGTGGACTGCGCCGAGCGCATCGTGTCGCGGCTGGAGGGCCAGCTGCGGGACTTCGGCGAGGAGTGCGGGCGCCCGGTGGTCCTGATCGGACAGAGCCGCGGCGGTGCGCTCGCTCGCGCTCTCGCCGTGCGCGACCCCGAGCGCGTCGCCGGGCTCGTGATGCTGGGCTCGCCGGTGCGCGACTCGCTCGCGGTGTCGGCTCCCGTGCTGCGCACGGTCAGCTGGCTGGCCCGGCTCGGCGACCGGGGAATACCGGGGCTGTTCTCGACGAGCTGCCGCGACGGCGCCTGCTGCGCGGATTTCCGCGAGGACCTCGAGGCGCCGCTCGGCGCCGTCGAGGCCGTCGCGATCCACTCCCGCAGCGACGCGATCGTGGACTGGCGCGCATGTCTCGACCCGCACGGCCGGCACGTCGAGGTCGATTCGAGCCATTGCGGGATGTCCGTCCACCCGGAGGTCTACCGGGTGCTGAGCCGAGTGCTCGACGGCGAGGAGGTGCGGGCATGGAATGGATGAGCGCGATCGACTCGTCGTTCCTGCATGTCGAGAACGACAGCACGCCGATGCACATCGGCGGCGTGAGCATCTTCGCGGGACCGCCCCCGGCGTTCGAGGAGCTGCGCGAGATGGTCGGCGGCAAGCTCGGACTCGTTCCGCGGTACCGGCAGAAGGTCCGCTTCGTGCCGCTTGGCGCCGGCACGCCCGTGTGGGTGGACGACCCCCATTTCAGCCTCGACTACCACCTGCGTCACACCGCTCTCCCCGCCCCCGGAAGCGAGGCGCTGCTGCGCCAGATGGCCGGCCGCATCTTCTCCCAGCACCTCGACCGCAACAAGCCGCTGTGGGAGCTGTGGATGGTCGAGGGCCTGGACGCCGGTCGCTGGGCGCTGCTGTCGAAGGTGCACCACTGCATGGTCGACGGGGTCGCCGCCACCGACCTGATGTCGGTCATGTTCTCCGATACGACGATCGGCTCCTCGGTGCGTCCGTGGGCCGCGGCGCCCGAGCCCTCCGGGCTGGAGGTGCTGGTCCAGACGCTCGGCCGGCGCGCCAGCCCCGCTGGCCAGCTCGACGCGCTGCGGCGCGCGCTGCGGGCCCCGCGCGACACGCTCGCCACGTTGGCCGAGATGGCGCGGGCGACGATCGCGGCGGGGCCGAGCATGCGCCCGGTCGCCTCCTCGTCGCTGATCGGGCCGATCGGGCCGCACCGCCGCTGGAGCTGGGCCAACATCCGCCTCGCGGACATCAAGCAGGTGCGCAGCGCGCACGGCGGCACCGTCAACGACGTCGTGCTCACGCTCGTCACCAACGGCTTCCGCGAACTGCTCCTCTCGCGTGGCGAGGAGGTGTCCGAGAACGACGTCGTGCGCACCATGGTCCCGGTCTCTGTTCGCCGCCGAGGCGAGCGCGGCGTCTACAACAACCGTGTCTCGGCCGTCTTCGCGGGGCTACCCGTCGGGCGCGCAGACCCGATCGCGCGGCTGGCCTCGATCAGGGCCGAGATGGACGGGATCAAGCAGTCCAAGCAGGCGGTCGCGGGCGATGTGCTGACCTCGATGTCGGGGTTCGCGCCGCCCCTGCTGCTGGCTCTCGGCAGCCGTCTCGTGACGCTCTCGCCGCGGTTGAACATGCACACCGCCACCACCAACGTCCCCGGCCCCCAGCAGCCGGTGCAGACGCTCGGCAGGCGCATGCTCGAGTCCTATCCGTTCGTACCCGTCGTCGGCTCGATCCAGATCGTCGTGGCGATCTTCTCCTACGACGGCGGGCTCTACTTCGGGGTCACCGGCGACTACGACGCAGCCCCCGACATCGACGTGCTGACCGCAGGGATCGAGCGCGGCATGAGCGATCTGCTCGCCATTTCCGAGCCGGTGCCGCCGGCCGGCGAGCGCGCGGCGCGGTCCGCGCCGGCGCCGGCGCGGCCGAAGCGCCGCGCGAAGCCCGCCCCGGCGCGCGCGAAATCGGCGAAGGCCGCCGGCCGCTGAGACGCCCCGGCGGGCGCGGGACAGCGGGGGCCCGTACGCCGCCCCTGTGCGAGCACCCGCCCCAGCCTTCGCCGCGGAGCGCACTCCGGCTAGCATCGCCCCAACCAGCGCGCGAGGGAGAGACCCGTGTCCGACATCAACAGCTTCAACCAGGCGATCATCGAGGAGTTCCGTTCCCACGGGGGGAGGGTGGGGGGCCCGTTCGAGGGCACGCCCGTGCTGCTGCTCCACACGGTCGGCGCGCGTAGCGGCAAGCCGCGCACGACACCGGTCGCCTACCTGAAGGACGGCGCGCGGATGATCATCTTCGCCTCGGCGGCGGGCGCGCCGAAGCACCCGGCCTGGTACCACAACATCCTCGCCCACCCGTCGGTGTCGGTCGAGGTCGGCAGCGCCCACCTCGATGCCTGCGCCGTCGCGCTCGAAGGCGAGGAGCGCGACGTGATGTTCGACCGCCAGGCCGGGCTGCACCCGCAGTTCGCCGACTACCAGCGCAGGACCACGCGGCTGATCCCCGTGATCGCGCTGGAGCCGAATGGTCCTCACGAGCCCGGCGCCTAGCCCGGTTTGCGTGCCCAACGCAGATGACATGCTCGCGGCAGCGGCGCGCAGGGCGCCGGAGCTGGCGGCGCCCGGCCTCAGCCCGCGGCCGCGCCGGAAGGTCGCCGTGCTCGCCTGCATGGACACCAGGATCGACCTGTTCCCGATGCTCGGGCTGGAGCGCGGCGACGCGCACATCATCCGCAACGCCGGAGGGCTCGCGACAGACGACGCGATCCGCTCGCTGAGCGCATCCCAGCGGCTGCTCGGCACCGAGGAGATCGTGGTCGTGATGCACGAGGGCTGCGGTCTGCACGGCGCCTCCGAGGACGAATTCGCCCAGGCGCTGGCCGCGGACGGGGTGCTGCCGACCTGGCGACTCGGGGCCTTCGAGGATGTCGAGAGCGCGCTTCGGGGGAGCCTCGCCCGCCTGCGCTCGAGCCGCGAGCTGCCCGCCCGCGATCACATCCGCGGGTTCGTGTTCGATCCCGAGACGGGGTTGCTGCGGGAGCTCTAGTCCGCGACGCATGAGACCAGCGAGGACGGGTAGGCTGCCCCGGCGATGAGAGCGGTCACCTTCCAGGCACCGGGCGTGGTCAGCGTCGAGGAGCGCCCCGAGCCCGAGCTGACGGACCCCGAGGACGCGATCGTCAGGATCGAGGCGACCGGGGTGTGCGGCTCGGATCTCCACATCTATCACGGTCGCGTGAAGATCGAGCCCGGCTTCACGATCGGGCACGAGTACGTCGGCACCGTCGTCGCGGCCGGCGACGCGGTCACGCGGGTGGCGGTCGGCGACCGGGTGCTCGGCTGCTTCCACACGGCCTGCGGGACATGCTACTTCTGCCGCGCGGGCAACTACCAGGGATGCCTGCACTCGCGCACCTTCGGTCATGGCGCGACGCTCGGCTCGCTGCAGGGAACCCAGGCGGACATGGCGCTCGTACCCTGCGCGAACCTGGTGCTGCGGCGCGTTCCCGAAGGCATGGACAGCGACGTGGCGCTGTTCGCCGGAGACGTGATGGGAACCGGCTTCCACGCCGTCGACTCGAGCGCCATGAAACCGGGCGACGTGGCCGCCGTGCTGGGTCTCGGACCGGTGGGCCTGTGCGCCGTGCAGGTCGCCCGTGCCGCGGGTGCCGCGCATGTGTTCGCGATCGACACCGTACCCGAGCGCCTCGCGGTCGCCGCGTCGCTCGGCGCAGAGCCTGTGCACCTGCTGGAGCAGGATGCGCGGGCGATCGTGCGCGCCGCCACAGAAGGCCGTGGTGTGGATGTCTGCATCGACGCGGTCGGGCACCCGGACGCGCTCGATACGGCCATTCGCCTCACGCGCGCCTGCGGCAGCGTCCAGTGCATCGGCGTATACGCCGAGCGCACGGACGTGCACCTCGGGCTGCTGTGGCTGAAGGCGATCACGCTGCGCGGCGGCCAGGCGAACGTGATCGCGCATGTCGATCGCGTGCTCGCGATGATGGCCGGGGGCGTGCTCGATCCCTCGCCGCTGGTCACCCATCACATGACCCTCGAGCAGGCGCCGGAGGCCTACGCCGTATACGACCGGCGCGAGGCGCTGAAGATCGTCCTCACTCCCTGACGTCCTCGACCCAGCCGAGTGAACGCTCGATGGCCTTGCGCCACTGGGCGTGCTCGCGCTCCCGCCGGCCTGCATCCATGCGCGGCTCCCAGCGGCTGTCCTCGGCCCAGCGCTCGCGCAACGCATCCTCGTCCGCCCAGAAGCCGATTGCCAGCCCCGCGGCGAACGCGGCGCCGAGCGCGGTGGTCTCGGTCACGCGCGGGCGGACCACCGGAACGCCGAGCACATCCGCCTGGAACTGCATCAGCAGCTCGTCGGCGGTCATGCCCCCGTCGACCTTCAGCTCGGTGAACGGCAGCTGCACGGTCTCGCTGATTGCGTCGAGCACCTCGCGCGTCTGCCAGGCGGCCGCCTCCAGCACCGCGCGGGCGAGGTGGCCGGAGCGGGCATAGGCCGTGAGCCCGACGATCACGCCGCGGGCGTCGTCGCGCCAGTACGGGGCGAACAGGCCCGAGAAGGCCGGCACGAAGTACACGCCGCCGTTGTCGGGCACGCTGCGCGCGAGCTCCTCGATCTCCGCCGCGCTGGCGATCAGCCCGATCTGGTCGCGCAGCCACTGAACGGCCGCCCCGGTCACCGCGATCGATCCCTCGAGCACGTAGCTCGTGGACCCCGCGCCCACCTTCGCCGCCACGCTGGTCAGCAGCCGCGGCGAGCGCACGATCTCATCGCCCGTGTTGACGAGCAGGAACGAGCCCGTGCCGTACGTGTTCTTCGCCTCGCCGCGAGCGAAGCACGTCTGGCCGAACAACGCCGCCTGCTGGTCGCCGACCAATCCCGCCACCGGACGCCCGCTCAGCGCGGTGGCGGCGGCCTCCCCGTAGACCTCGCCGGAGGAGCGGATCTCGGGGAGCATCGAGCGCGGGATCCCCATCAGCTCCAGGCTGGGCTCGTGCCAGTCGAGGGTGCGCAGGTTCATCAGCATGGTGCGGCTCGCGTTGGTCACATCGGTGGCGTGCACGCCACCCTCGCGCCCGCCCGTCAGGTTCCACAGGACCCAGGTGTCCATCGTGCCGAACGCGAGCTCGCCCCGCTCCGCGCGCTCGCGCGTGCCGGGGACGTTGTCGAGCAGCCACGCGATCTTCGGCCCGGAGAAGTAGGTGGACAGCGGCAGGCCGACGTCGCCGCGCAGCCGGTCCGGGCCGTGGGCTCCGGCCAGCTCGCGTACGAGGTCGGCGGTGCGGGTGTCCTGCCACACGATCGCGTTGTGCACCGGCAGTCCCGTCTCCCTGTCCCACACCACGGTCGTCTCGCGCTGGTTGGTGATCCCGATTGCCGCGATCTCGCCGCGCGAGATCCCCGGACGCTGCAGCGCCGCCGCCACCACCTCCTCGATCCGCCGCCAGATCTCGGCCGGATCGTGCTCGACCCAGCCGGCGCGGGGGTGGATCTGCTCGTGCTCGCGCTGCTCGATCGCGGCGATCCTGCCGTCGGCGTCGAACAGGATCACACGGCTGCTGGTCGTCCCCTGATCGATCGCCGCAACGTAGTGCGTCATCGGCAGGAGCCTAAGGCCGTTCGTCCCGGCGCGTATGGCCGTACCTTCCGGCGCGTGGCGGTGCCGCGCGGCCGGCCCGCGTGTATGGTGCTCGGGAATGCCACCCCCCAGCTCAGTGGCGCCTCAGGGCCGGCGGCTGGCGGCGAGAATCTCCGAGCGCGCCGCTCGCGCGCGGGCCGCCGCGGGCCCCCGCACGCCGGGCTTCGCGGTCGCGCTCACGGTGCTCGCAATGGTCGCCGCGCCGGTGATCCCCGGTCACGCCGAGCGTGTACGCGCGGCCGCGACCACGCCCGCGGGCCAGGCCCCGGCGAGCACCACGCCGACCGGCACCACACCCACGGGCACCACGCCTCCGCCGGCGGCGCAGCCGACGCTCTATCGCATCGTGGGCTGCCGCAGCAATGGCACCAGCGCCTACCTGCACGGGCCGTCGCGGCGCGAGGTCGCGATCGGCTTCGACGACGGGCCGTGGCCGGACACGCCCGCGTTCGTCACGATGCTCGAACGCAACCACACGCAGGCGACGTTCTTCATGATCGGCGAGCAGGTCGACGCGACCTACCGGGCGACGCTGCTGCGCGAGCTGCGCGACGGCGACGTGCTCGGCGACCACACCTTCACGCACCCCGATCTGACGACGACCGGCGGGGTGAGGAGCCAGCTGCTGCGGACGATCGCGGCGATCCGCGGGCTCAGCGGTTACACGCCCTGCGTGTTCAGGCCCCCCTACGGGGCGTATGACTCCTCGGTGGTCGCGACCGCTCGCTCGCTCGGTCTGGCCACGGTTCTGTGGAACGTGGATCCGAGCGACTGGGCGCTGCCCGGCACGAGCGTGATCGAGCAGCGCGTGCTCGCCGAGGTGAAACCGGGCTCGATCATCATCTCCCACGACGGGGGAGGCCCGCGGGGTGAGACGCTCGCGGCCTATCCGCGGATCATCGCGGCGCTGCGGGCGCGTGGCTACCGGATCGTCACGATCCCGCAACTGCTCGGCTTCCCGCCGGTGTACGTGCCCTGCATCAAGCTGTGCGACGGGATCGGAGTCGCCCGCGACGCGCTGCCGCGCAACGCGATCATCGAACGCGCGCCGTAGCGCGCCGGTGCGGCTCAGGTGACGCTGAAGCTGCGGGCGCCGCTCACCGTGCCGGCCGGCGCGGAGCTGTTGGTGACCGTGATCGCCCCGCTCGCGGCGCCCGCCGGGATCGACGCCTTGAGCTCGGCCGCCGAGACGTAGGTCACGTCTGCCGAGGGCACGCCGCCGAAGCTCACGCCCGACGTGGCGTTGAAGCCGAGGCCCCTGATCGTCACGGTCTTGCCCGGCGGGTCGCTCGCCGGCGCGAAGCTCTTGACCGACAGTGTGGGTGTGAACTCGGGCGCGGCGGCTTTGCCGCCCGGGGTCGTGACCGTGACCCGCGCCGGGGTTGCGCCGTCGGGCACGATCGCTTCGATCTCGGTCGCCGAGACGATCGTGTACAGCGCCGCGTGCGCGCCGAACGCCACCCTGGTGGCCCCGTTCAGCGCGGTGCCCGTGATCGTCACCGAGCTTCCGGTGATCCCGGAGCCGGGTGTGAGACCTGTGGCCTTAGGCACGTCGCTGGCGACGGTCGCGGTCTGCGCCGAGTCGACGATCGGCGAGTAGCCCACGCTGTTCGACGCGATCACGCTCACGCGCTCGGTGGAGCCCACGTCGGCCGTCACCGGGGTGTAGGTGGAGGCCGTCGCGCCCGCGATCGCCTGGCAGCTGCCTCGTTTGCAGCGTTCCCACTGATAGGTGTAGCCGGCGGGGGCGCCGGCCCAGGTTCCCGGGGAGGCCGTGAGTTCCAGGCCCAGCTGGGGTGCGCCGGCGATCGCGGGCGGCGTGAGGCTTTCTGGGCTGCCGGGCGCTCCGAAGGCGCCCAGCCCGATCGGGCTGCCGACCCCCGTCGGTCCGTCGAAGCCCTCGACCGCGATGCACTCGGTGGTACCGCCGCAGGAGCCGTTGATCCCGGCGGCGACGTCGTACAGCGCCCCGCTCTCACCGAAGTGCGCGTACAGGTCGCTCGCCGGCTGGGAGACGCCGTGCGCGCCGCCGGCGAGCGCATACTCGGCCGCGACGATCGGGGAGGCGACCGACGTGCCGCCCCAGACCCCCCAGCCGGTCGGTGCCCCGGAGCTTTCGGGCGTGCTGTCGTACACGTCGACCCCCGTGTCGGGATCGCCGATCGCCGCGACGTCCGCCACCGAGCGGTTCGCGCCGCAGCCGGTCGCGGCGAAGTTCGCGACGGCCGCCTGCCACGGCGCCGCGGCGAGCAGGGTGCTGCAGCCGCTGCCGCCTTCGCGCCACGCGCTGCTCGCCCAGACGCCTTTGGTGTCGGTCAGCGAGGTCCCGCCGACGGCGACCACGTCTGGGGAGACGGCCGGGAAGTTCGCGGTGGAGGGATAGCCGAAGCAGGAATCGTTGAGATATCCGCAGTCGCCGGTGCTTGCGGTGAGGACCGTCCCGGGGTGTTCGTAGTAGGCGCCGTCTTCGGCGATCAGCCCCGATTCCTCCCCGCCTCCGTAGGAGTTGCTGATCTCCGTGGCCCCCGCGGCCGCGGCCGCGTCGACCGCCCTGCCGAGGTCGTTGAATTCTTCGCTTCTGGCCTCCACGAGCAGCACGTGGCAGCCCTGGCAGATCGCGTGCGCCATCTGCACGTCGAGTGAGATCTCGGTCGCCCAGCCGCCTTCGGTGGGCGGCAGCGGGCTGGCTTTGCCTTCCTCGTTGACCTTCTTGAAGCATCCGTTCGCCGTGGTGCACGCGGGCAGGCCGAACTGGGTGTCGTAGACGGCGAGATCGGCTTCTGCGGTGGGGTCGTTGAAGGCATCCACCACGGCGATCGTCTGAGCCGCGGCGAACGGCGTCTCAGCGGGCAGCGAATAGGCGGCGTGCAGGCTCTGCGGGGTGAGGTAGCCGGGCCAGGGCGAGGTGTAGGTGACCGCGGGGATGGCGCCATGCGCCAGGTCCGTGGCGAAGCGGATCGCGTTGGAGTGCAGGTCTGCGGCCGACAGCGAGCCGGGTATCAGGCGCAGCGACATGCACGCGGCGTGACGGGGCCGCGGCGCGCGGCAGGCCCGCGCGACCCGCGCGTGCGCCCCGGGCGAGGCGGGCCTCGCGGCCGCTGCCGCCGGGGCCAGCGAGCACAGGGCGAACACGACGAGCAGCATCCTCCAGCGTGTCGCCGGGCGCGCCGCGAATGCCCGTGTCCGGGCCGTGGCTGCGTGTCTGGTGAGGGTCGTGCGCATGATCTTCGAGCGTCTCCCCCCCGGGGCGCCTGCAGAGCGCAGACCTTCAACGGTAGGTGAGCGGCCGGCCTGCTGTCAACTCTGGTTCGGCGGGGCTCGGGCGGCCGGCGCCGTCTGCGACCGCGCGCGCGCCCGGCGTGCTTAGAATAAGCTGCTGGACGGAGCGTCAAACCAGCAGACGACTCCATCGCGCGCCCGTAGCTCAGTGGTCAACGGTTCTCTTCGGGGAGCCAAAGAGCAGCGGTCTTTCAAGCCGCAGGCCGCGGGTTCGATTCCCGCCGGGCGCACTTCAGGGGGCTCGCAGATCCGGCGATCCCCGAATCGGGTGTTGCAGAGCGCCAGGCGGGATCGCCGAATGTGGTCTTGCGAGAATCCCGCGATGGCCAAGCTGCCCATTCGGTGGTCCTGGCCTCTGATGGCACGCGGGAGGCTCTCCGCTCGATCGCGTCGGGATCGAAGGCGGTCGAGCGCCCCGGCGGAGCCGGGTTCGTGACCTTCCCGTGCGGACGCTTCATGCGCCGCTGCTCTGCCCCGAGCCACTCGGCCAACGGCGTCGTGTTCCGTCGTCGCGGCGATTGGAAGGGCGCGAGCCTGCCTGATGCGTGCCGGACAGGCGGTCAGGGGTGGGCCCGGTCCCGCCCGAAGGACACGGCCCCGGCGGTCCCGAAGGTGAGCTGATCGTAGGGGGTGCGCCGATCGCCTTCTATGCCGATCCCGGCACCGCGAGGCGGGCCGAACCCGAAGTCCTCGACAACGCTCGCAGCTTCCACGGAGCGGTCGAGCGACGCGGCGCCGTCACGGTCCTGTGGCTGGCGCCGCCCACCAGAGACCGACGCTCGAGCGTGGACGGCTGCGTATTCGCGTAGGGCCGCTGTGACACGCTTGCGCATGCTCCTCATCCGAGCGCATGACGAGTCGAGCGCGACTGCGGGGCGACCTCGCCGGGCGCCGGGGGTGCAGCGGACGCCCGACGCAGCGAGCTCTGCCGCGAGACCGGTCGCTTGCCCCAGCGGCTCTCCTGCGCGTATGCGATCAGGTTGCGCAGGTAATCGGGCGGCGCCGGCTTGGCGACACCCGCGCGGGTGAGGAGGGCGCCGGCGCGGTCGTCGCTGAACCGGCACCGCACGTCGAAGTAGGGGGCGAGCGTCTCGGCGCCGGGAGGCAGCTCGGCGCCGCTGCGGGGCTCGACCAGGCGCACCGCGGTGCGGCGGGACGAGCTCAGCTCCGGCAGCGAGTCGAGCAACTCGAGCATCTCGCCGGCGCTCAGTGCGCCCGGGCCGGCCACCAGGTTGTAGGTGCCGTGCGCACCCTCGGCGTCGAGCAGCGCGAGGATCGCCGCCGCGACGTAGTCGACGGGGACGAAGTCGACGACCGAATCGCGGTGGGCCGGTACCTCGGTGAGCAGCCCCCGTTCAAACGCTCGGATCGGCCAGTACACGACGTTGAAGACCGGCGTCCAGCCGCTGACAGCATGACCCACGACCATGCTCGGTCGCGCGATCACGATCGGCAGATCGTCGCCTGCGCGCAGCCGCCGCTCGGCCTCGTTCTTGGACAGCTCATAGGTGTTGCGGAAGCTCTGCCCGAGGTCGAGGTCGCACTCTCCGAAGACGCCTGCGTGGGAGCCGCCCACATACGCGGTGGAGACGTGGAGCAGGCGGCGCAGATGCCCGGCTGCCGCGATCTCACGGCCCAGCTCCAGCACGCGCACGGTGCCCCCGACGTTGATCTCACGCGCCTGCGCCACCGGCAGGTCGAAGGAGATCGCCGCCGCGCAGTGCACGATCGTGCCAACCGACTCCACGAGCCATCGGCGGTCCTCGGGCGAGAGGCCGAGGACCGGCTCCAGCAGGTTCCCCCGCACCGCCCGGATCCGCCCCGCGGCCGGCGGCGGGTCGTCGTAGAGACGCCCGAGCACGCGCGCGAGACGCCGCGTGGCGCCCTGCTCGTCCTCGGCCCGCACGAGCACGGCGATCGGCTCCCGATCCCTCTCGATGAGCCGGGCGAGCGTCTCCATGCCGAGGAAGCCGGTGGCGCCGGTGAGCAACGTCGTGGCGCTCATCCGCACCGCTGCGCGCCGCCGCCGGCCGGTGCGCCGGCCGCCGGGGGGGTGGGTTCCGCCGAGGCCGGCAACGGCGGGGTCGGCGACGGGAGGGCGCAGCCCATCGCGTGGAAGCCGCCGTCCACGTGCAGGATCTCGCCGGTGATCCCGCGCGCCAGGGGCGAGAGCAGGAAGCATCCGGCGTCGGCCACCGGCCCCGCGTCGGTCGGGTCCCACGCCAGCGGAGCGGTCTCCGACCACGCGCCGGCGAGCCGGTCGAAGCCCGGGATGCCGCCCGCGGCGAGCGTCTCGATCGGTCCCGCCGAGACGAGGTTCACGCGCACCGCGCTCGGCCCGACCTCGCGCGCGAGGTAGCGCGCGACGGCCTCGAGTGCCGCCTTGGCCACCCCCATCCAGTCGTAGGACGGCCACGCCACACCGGCATCGAAGTCCAGCCCCACGACGCCTGCCCCGTCCGGCGCCGCACGCAGCAGGTCGAGCAGTCCCGCGACGAGCGCCTTGAGCGAGAACGCACTCGTCTGATACGCCACGGTGGCACTCTCGAGCGGGGTCTGCATGAAGGCGCCGCCGAGGGCGTCGGGCGGAGCGTAGGCGACCGCGTGAAGCAGCCCGTCGATCGCGCCCCAGTGCGCGCTCAGGGTCTCGCGCACGCGCTCGAGATCCTCGGGGCTGTTGACGTCGAGCTCGAGCACCTCGGGCGTGAACGGCAGCTGGGCGGCCGAGCGCTCGGTCATGCGCCTCGTTCTCCCGAAGCCCGTGAGGATCACCTCCGCACCGAGCTCCTGTGCGCGGCGCGCGGTCGCGAAGGCGATCGAATGGCGATCGAGCACTCCCGTGATGAGGATCCGCCGTCCCCGGAGCATCACAGCGGGACCGGCACGAAGTCGCCGGGCGGGAGGCTTCCGAGTGCGGACTCGTGCCAGAAGCGGGTCCGCGCGGTTGCTTCGACGGGTTCGCGCCGCCACAGCAGCTGGACCTTCGCGCGTGCCACCAGCGCGCGCTCCTGGTTGCGGATCGCCCACGCGAAGTCGACGAGGCCCGCGCTCGCGTCGACCGTGCGCAGCGCCGTCACCTCGCCATCGACCGAGATCGTGTCCTCGAGCCGAACCGGACGCTTGAAGACGACCTCCCCGATGCGCCGGAGGGCGAGCACGCGCTCGGCGTCCAGCGGCACGAGCCCCACCGCCAGCGAGAGCACGAGCAGGCCGTGGGCGATGCACTCGCCGAAGGGGCTGTCGCGTGCCCAGTCGGGATCGCAGTGCTGCGGGTGCCAGTCCCCGCTGAGGGCGCAGAAGACGATCACGTCGGTATCACGCACGACGCGTTCGCCGCCCTGAAATCGCTGCCCCACCGTGAGCCGCTCGAACGGGTCCGACCACCGCACCTCGCCGCCCGGCCCCGCGCCGTCCACGCGCTCGCCGTCCGGGTCCCCGTCGCTCGAGCTTCCGCCGGCCGCGGTTCGGTCGCCATCCGTCGCCGGCCGCCTCATGGCGTCGCTCCGGCCGGGGCCGGCCACGGGTGGCGGCCCTGCGCGAGGATCTCCAGGCTGGCGGCGACGCGCTCGCGCGTCTGCTCCGGCGGGATCACCTCGTCGATGAACCCGCCCGCGCCGGCGGCCTCCACCATCAGGTGCTCGGCCGCGTAGGCGCTCGCCAGCCGGCCGCGGAGCGCGGAGGGATCCTCGGCGGCGGCGATCTCGCGGCGGTGCAGGATCCCGGCCGCCTGGTCGCCGCCCATCACACCGAGTTCGGCGTTCGGCCAGGCGAACACGTGGTCGGCGCCGAGCCGCTTGGAGTTCATGGCGATGAACGCGCCACCAAACGCCTTGCGGACGACCACCGTCACGCTCGGCACGCGTGCGGCGGCGAAGGCGCGCAGCAGCTTGGCTCCGTGGCGGATCACGCCGTCTCCCTCCTGTCGGGTGCCGGGAAGGAAGCCGGGGGTGTCGACCAGCACCAGCAGCGGCAGCCCGAAGGAGTCACACGTATGCACGAACCGCGCCGCCTTCTGCGCCGCGTCGCAGTCGAGCACCCCGCCGAGGTGCTTGGGCTGGCTCGCGACGACCCCGATCGCGCGCCCCTCGATGCGCGCGAACGCGCACACCACGTTGCGGGCCCAGCGCGCGCTGACCTCCAGCAGCGTGCCGCCGTCCACGAGCGCCGTCGCGACGTGCCGCATGTCGTAGACCCGGCGGGCCTCGCGCGGCACGATCCGATCGGGGGCGCCCGCGGGCGGGGCCACCGTCGGCCGCAGCCGCGCGGGCTCGCCGGCGTGCTGCGGCAGGTAGTCGAGGAGATCCCGCGCCAGCAGCGCGCCGTCGACGTCCGTGGGCGCGGTGAAGTGGCAGACGCCGTTGCGCTCGTGGACGCGCGCCCCGCCCAGCGAGGCCATGCCCACGTCCTCGCCGGTGACCGCGGCGACAACGGCGGGGCCGGTGAGGAACATGGAGGCGTCCCCGCTCATCACCACGAAGTCGTTGAGCGCCGGGCCGTAGGAGGAGCCGCCGGCGGCGGGACCGCACACGACGGCGATCTGCGGGACCAGTCCGGACAGCCGCACGTGCTCGCGGAAGATCGAGCCGTAGCCCGACAACGCGGCAACGCCCTCCTGCATGCGCGCCCCGGCGGACTCGATGAAGCCGAGCACCGGTACACGTGCGCGTCCCGCCAGGCGCAGGAGCTCCACCAGAGTCTCGGCGTGCGCCTCGCCGACCGAGCCGCCGGCGAACGCGGCGTCCTGGGCGTAGCAGCACACCGCACGGCCCTCGATGCGGGCGTGGGCTGCGAGGATTCCGTCACCGGGGGGCGCCTCGGCCCCATCCGGCGGGAACGCACCCCGGTGCGCAGCAGCCGCAGCGAACCCGGGTCGGACACCGCCTCCAGGCGCTCCAGCGGCGCCAGGCGCTCCTCGGGCCGCTGCACGAGCGCCAGCGTCATGGTGCCTCCAGGCAGAGCACCGCGTTGTGCCCGCCGAAGCCGAACGAGTTCGACAGCGCGACCGCGGGCGCGTTCGCGGACCCCAGCCAGTGAGCGCGCCGCGTCGGGCACGTAGTCCAGGTCGAGGCCCGGCTCGGGCTCCCCGAGGCCGAGCGTGGGTGGCGCGACCCGGTCGGAGAGGGCCAGCAGGGTGGCGACCGCCTCGACCGCGCCAGCGGCACCGAGCAGGTGCCCGATCGCCGACTTGGTCGAGGAGACCGGTATGCGGGCGGCGTCGGCGCCGAGTGCCCGCTTGATCGCCCGCGTCTCCGCCCTGTCGTTGAGCGGGGTGGAGGTGCCGTGGGCGTTCACGTAGTCGATCTCCGCGGCCGACAGCCCCGCGTCGGCGAGCGCGGCGACCATCGCCTCGGCCTGTCCGGCGCCGTCCTCGCGGGGAGCGGTGAGATGGTGCGCGTCGGATGTCGCCGCCGTAGCCCCTGATCGTCCCCAGCTCGGGCGCGCCGCGGGCGTGCGCGTCCCGACGCCGCTCGAGCACCAGCACGGCCGCACCCTCGCCCATCACGAAGCCGTCACGGCGGGCGTCGAACGGGCGCGAGATACCGCTGCGCGACAGGGCGTCGAGCGCGCCGAACGCAGCCCGCGCGAGGGGCGTCAGGCTCGCCTCCGAGCCGCCCGCGAGCACCGCGTCGGCTTCGCCGGTCTGCAGCATCCGCAGCCCGCAGCCGATCGCGTGTGCGCCCGCCGCGCATGCCGACCCGACCGCGAACGTGGGGCCGCGCAGCCCGTGCGCGCATCGACAGCGCGGCGGCTCCGGCGTTGCTCATCATCAGCGGTACGGCGAGCGGCGAGACGAGCTCCGGGCCGCGCTCGCGCAGCGTGTCCTGGCCGGCGACGAGCGTGGCGATGCCACCGATGCCGGTGCCGAGCACGCAGCCGACGCGGCCGGGCGCGTACGGGCACTCGGCGCCCCAGCCCGCGTCCGCGAGCGCCTCCTCGCACGCGGCAACCGCAAGCTGGGTGAAGCGATCCGCGCGACGGGCCTCCTTGACGGAGAAGAAGTCGCCGGGATCGAAGTCCGCGCAGGGGGCCTCGCCGTCCCGGATCGCGCAGCGACCGGCGCTCCAGCCGCTCGTGCAGCGCGCGCGCGCCGACGCCCAGCGGCGTGACGGCGCCCACTCCGGTGACGACGACCGATTCCATCCGCTACAGGCGCGACGCGATCAGCTCGATCGCGTCCTGCACCGTCTTGATCTCGGCCACGTCCGATCCCTTCAGCTCGACGCCGAATCGCTCGTGCGACGATCTGCGAGAGCTCGGCGAGATCGAGCGAGTCGACGTCGAGGCCCTCGAATGTCGCCGCGGAAGTGATCTGCTCCGGGTCGGCGCCGAAGGTCTGCAGCGACTCGAAGACCACGCTCTCGATCTCGGCCGTTGTTCCGGCTGTGCTCATCATGCTCCTCTCGGGTGGTTTGATTGACATCTGCGGCGCCCTGGCCGCCCGCGTCGCAGGTCAGGCACTGAGCCCTCCATCGACGTAGAGCGTCGAGCCGGTGATGTAGCCGGCCTGCTCGGAGGCGAGGAAGCTGGCGCAGGCCGCAACCTCCTCGGGGCGGCCGGCGCGCCTGGCGGGAACCGCGCCGAGCAGCGGTCCCTCGAGCTCGGCGGTCATGTCGGTTTCGATCAGCCCGGGAGCAATCGCGTTGACGGTCACGCCCCGGCGCGCCACCTCGACGGCCACCGTCCGGGTCATCCCGATCAGCCCGGCCTTGGCCGCGGCGTAGTTGGCCTGGCCGGCGTTGGCGCGCGGCCCGACGACCGACGCGAGGTTGATGACGCGGCCGAAGCGCGTCGCGGATCATCCCGCGCAGAGCGCGACGGGTCGCGCGGAAGGCCGCCGTGAGGTTCGTGTCGATCACCTGCCCCCAGTCGCCGTCGGTGAGCGAGATCGCCAGGTCGTCGGCGCGGATGCCGGCGTTGTTGACCAGCACGAGCACGCTGCCGAAGCGCTCCTCGAGCGGCGTCGAACAGCCCGTCGAGCGCGGCCGGCTCGGTCACGTCGGCGCGCGACCGCGATCGCCAGGCCGCCGCCGTCGCGGACGCGCGACACCGTCGCCTCGGCCGCAGCCTCGTCCTCGCGGTAGTTGACCGCCACCGGCCAGCCGTCGGCGGCGAGCGCGCCGCGCGATCGCGGCGCCGATGCCGCGCGAACCGCCGGTCACCAGGGCGCACCCTCGCCGCTCGGCCGCGGCGCCCGCAGCGGGCTGCGCCGGCGCGCTCATGCCCCGCCCCAGGTCATCACCGTGGCGCCCCACGACGAGGCCGGCGCCGACCGCCGCGAGCACCACGCGGGCGCCGGGCTGCAGCACACCGCCGCGCGCGGCCTCGGCGAGCGCGAGCGGCACGCTCGCCGCGCTCGTGTTCCCGAGCTCCGCGATGCAGTCGAAGACCCGCTCCGGCGCCAGTCCCAGCCGCTCCGCGACGGCCGAGAGGATGCGCGAGTTGGCCTGGTGATAGACGAACAGATCGACGTCCTCGAGCGTCAGGCCGGCCAGCTCGAGCACCTCGACGGTGCTGCAGGCGAGCCGGTGGACGGCCATCAGGAACGTGTCGTGTCCGTCCATCTCCAGGACGCCCTTCGAGCGCGTTATGCGGATCGCCGACGCGGCCGAGCCGTCGCTGCCGATCACGAACGGCCCGATCTCTCCGCCCGCGTCGAGCGAGACACGACCAGGGCCCCCGCACCGTCGCCGAACAGCGGCGCGGTGCGGCGGTCCCCGAAGTCCACCATCCGGCTGAGGATCTCGGCGCCGATCACGAGCACGTGCCGTGCGCGGCCGGACTCGATCCAGGCCGTCGCGTGGGCGAGCGCGGCGATCGAGCCGGCGCATGCCGCACCGACGTCGAGCGCCGCGGCGTTCACCGCGCCGAGCTCGTTGGCCACGAGGGGCGCCGTGCCGGGTGTTATCTCATCGGCCGCCACCGTCGCGACCAGGACCATGTCGATCTGAGCCGCGTGCAGGCCCGCGTCCCGCAGCGCGCGGGAGCCCGCGCGGCTTGCGAGGTCGCTCACGCGCGTCCCGGCGGCCGCATGCCCGCGGGCCGTGATACCGGTACGCCGCTCGATCCACGCCGGGCTCACGCCGAGGGGGGCTGCGATCTCAGCGTTGGTGACGGTTCGCTCCGGCAGCGCCGTCCCCAGCCCGAGGATTCCCGCCGTCCGGCGCACCTGCGGCCGCGGCGAGTCGCCCTCGCCGGCCGAAGCCAGCTCCACCGACTCAGCGGGCATCGTGGGCTCCGATCGCGACCGGAACATCCTCTGCACCGGGCTCGAGGACAACGGCGTCGGGCAGGTTGCGGCGCACGAGCCGGGCGAGCACCTCGCCGGGGCCGTAGTCGAGGAACCGCGCCGCGCCCAGCCGGGCGAGGGCGAGCATCGTCGCGCGCCAGCGGACCGGCCTGACGATCGCCTCCGCGAGCTCGGTCCGCACGTCGCCGAAGGGGGCGGCGGTGGCGCCGGAGAGGACCGGCAGCGCGCAGGGCCGCAGCTCGACGCGGTCGAGCGCGGCGCGAAAGGGCTTCACCGCGGATGCCATCGCGGGTGTGTGGAATGCGCCGGCGACCCCCAGCAGGATCGCGCGGGCGCCGTTCCCGCGTGCCTCGGCGGCGGCGTCACGCAGTCGGCCGACCGGTCCCGCGAGCACGACCTGGCCGGGGGCGTTGTCGTTGGCCACGACGAGCCGATGCGAGCGCGTGAGCGCGGTCAGGAGCTGCTCGGAGGCGCCGAGCAGCGCGAGCATCCCTTCCTCGGTCTGCCCCTCGCCGGCGGCCGCCATCAGCTCGCCCCGACGGACCGCCAGCTCGAGACCGGAGAGCGGATCGATCGCCCCTGCCGCGACCAGCGCGCCGAGCTCGCCGAGCGAATGGCCCGCCAGCATCGCCGGCTGCACGACGCCGGGACTCCCGCCAGCCGGCGACGCTCGCGCAGAATATTGCGGGCTGGGCGAAGCTGGTGCTCTCATCCACGCGCGCAAAGGGGTCCTCGCCGAGCAGGCCGACGCAGTGGCGCAGCAGCTCGGGCGCCGCCCGCTCGACGCGCTCGCGCATGTCCGCGGTCTGGCTTCCCTGACCTGGAAACAGCCCTGCTGTCGCCGCATCCGGCATCGTCCACACCCTTGCCCCTCGCCTGCGGCCGGCCCGCGCGCCGGCGCCGGGAACCCCTCGAATGGGGGGCCGATCCGCGCTTCTCGGGGGGCCGGCGGCGGTGCTCAGTGATGCAGGCCCAGGCGCTGGGCGCGCTGCACGGCCTCGGCGCGGTTGCGCGCTCCGAGCTTGCGGTAGATCGTGCTCGTGTGCTCCTTGACGGTGTGGGGCGAGAGGAACAGGGAGGCCGCGATCTCGCGGTTGGTGGCGCCGCCGGCGATCAGGCCGAGGATCTCGCTCTCGCGTTCACTGAGCACCGGCGCCGCCGGGCCGGCGGTGCTGCGGAAGGCCTCCATCCCGTCGCCCACCATTCGCACCATCTGGGCGATCTCGGGCGCGGGCCAATCCTTGGAGATGAAGCCCACGGCGCCCGCCGCGCGGGCCGCCCGGGTGGAGATGCCGCCGGCTCCCGACATCAGCAGCACGCGCGGCGCCGGCGCCTCGGCGCGCAGCCGCTCGCATATCTCAGGGCCGGACTCGCCGCCGAGGAACAGGTCCACCAGGGCCACGTGCGGCTCGTAGCGGCGGCACACGGCGATCGCCTCCGCGCCGGTCCGCGCGCCGAGGCAGCGGTCGACCCAGGGCAGCTGGCCGAGCATCAGCCTGAATCCCCAGTGCACGACGTCGTGGTCGTCCACGATCAGCACGCGCAGGCGGCGCCGGCTCTCGCCGGCGGGCGTCTGGTCGACCATCCGGGCCGGGGCGCTCATCGGCCGGTCGGGACCACCAGGCGCACCTGCCAGGACCCGGGCTCGCACTCGCCGTACTCGAGCACGCCGCCGTGTTGGAGCGCCTCGAGGGTCGCCAGCCGCAGGCCGACGCCGCGGCGCCCACCGTCGTGGACGTGGGCGCCGTCGTTGCGGACCTCCAGGGCGAAGGTGCCCGCCCGGTGGCGCAGGGAGACCGCCACGCAGGTCGCGTGGGAGTGCTTGCGCGCGTTGCGCACGGCCTCGACGAGGATCGACTGGGCCAGGGCCTCCAGTGGGGCCGGCACCTCGTCGGGGGCGCCCTCGCACAGCACGATCTCGAGGTCCGGGGCCAGCGCGCGAAGTCGCGCGAGCTCTTCCGCGAACGTCACTGCCGTCGGGCGCGAGGAGTGTCCGAGCGGACGCTCCAGCGCGGTCTGCAGGTCGCCGAGCGCCGCCTGCACCTCGGCCGCGCACCGACGCTGGCTGTCGGCGTCGAGCTGCTCCTCGCGGGACAGCGCGAGCGAAATCCCGAACAGCCGCTGGACGACTCCCTCGTGGATCTCGCGCGCGAGATCGATTCGCTGGCGCAGCTGTCTGCTCTGCTCGTCGTAGCGCGTGGCCTCGCGCGCCACCGAGGCCATCGCGATCGCCTTCCCGAGCGTCCAGAGCAGGTGACGCTCCTCCTCCTCCATCTCGGGCACGCCGGCCTCGCGCTCGGAGAGCACGACGCCGACATAGCGGCCGGATGCGGCCATCGGGGTGCACACGATCCGCACGCCCTCGAGCAGCTCGCGCACCGACTCGGGCACGTCCCAGTCGCTCGCGCCGAGCACCTCGAGGATCCGATCCTCGAGCAGGGCCCGGCGCGCGATCGGCACCGAGTCGATCGTCACGAACAGGTCAGCGAAGTGCTCGAGCTCGATCCCGTGGGCCCCGACGGCGCGCACGCGCCGGCGGTCCTCGTCGTAGCGGAACAGCACCGCGCGCCGCATCGACGTCAGACGGCAGATCGCCTCGCAGAGACTGCTGAAGAACGCGTCCGGCGGCGAGCTCTCTCCGACCCCGAGCAGCAGGTCGGACATCACCTCCAGCACCTCGATGTGGACGGCGCTGCCGTTGCTCGGGCCGGCGCCTGGATCTCCCGCGCAGGGCACGCCGGGGAGGCCGGGCCGCAGGGCGGCGGTATCGGTCATGCCCTCAGAATCCCACGAACGCGACGGCTCCGGCACCAGCCGCCGGGGAGCACCCCCCAAACAGGGGGTCGCCGGCCCCGCGCGAGCGGTTTGACAAGTGCGGCGAATCGTGGTTTATATAGTCGCTGCGGGGAGTTCCCGCCCACTCGCCGAGGCAGGAGCGGGGTGGTTCGTGACTTTCTCAGAGCCGTGGAGGGGCCGCAGAGATGGGCGTGAGGTCGAGCAGGATGCGAGACCAGGGAATGGGCAGGCGGATCGGCCGTGGGTGGCTGCACCGTCGCGTCGGCGGGGGCGTGGGGATCGAGGCCCGATGACGATGCGTACGGCAGGCTGCCACGAGCGACGCATGCTCCGTGCCCTTCACGGCCGCTGGCCCTACCGCCGGTCCCACGGCCGACACGACCACCACTGGCTGGTGCGGGTGCAGGCACCGCAGCGCTGCTGGTGCGCTAGCGGGCGCAGATACCCCCAGACCGGTCTCCGTGCCTGCAGCCGGCGACCGAAGGAGGGGTGAGGAGGGGGAGACCTATCCCTGCAGGCCCGAGGCCGAGGTGGGGCGGGTCTGCAGGGGTGGGTGCTCTGCCGCCGAGTCCTCCGCGCGGAGCGCGTGTTCGGCGATCGCGTCGATCAGCTGCGGCCAGATCACGCGCGGAAGGTCGTGCCCCATGCCCGGGATCATCATCAGCCGCGAGCCCGCTATCGCCCGTGCCGTCGCGCGGCCGCCGGACGGTGCGACGAGCGGGTCCGCGGTGCCGTGGATGACGAGCGTCGGTGCGGTGATGCTCCTCAGCTGCGCTGTCCTGTCGCCCGAGGCGATGATCGCCGCCAGCTGCCGTCCGGACCCCGCCGCGTCGTGGTCGCGGTCGTAGCTGAGCGCGGCGAGCGTGCGGATCTCATCGACGTCGCGCGGCAGCTCGGGGGACCCGATCGCGGCGAACACGCCGACCATGTGCTCGATGAACTCCTCACGGCCTTCCGGCGCGCGCCTGAGGAAGACCGGGTACACCCGCAGCGAGGGCTGGCCGCTGCGGCGGCTGCCGGTGTTGGACATGATCGACACGAGCGAGCGCACCATCCCCGGCTCGCGCGCGGCCAGCGTCTGGGCGATCATCCCGCCCATCGAGGCGCCGATCACGTGGGCGGGCGCGAGGTTCAGCTCGCGCATGAGCCCCGCGGCATCCTCGGCCATGTCCGCGAGCCGGTAGCGGGCGGCCCGTCTGGAGCGGACGAGCAGCTGGGGGACCGTCGGCGGACGCCCCGCCACGTGGGTCGAGTGCCCCACGTCGCGATTGTCGAAGCGCACGACATGGAGTCCGCGCTCGGCGAGCTGATTGCAGAAGTCCTCGTGCCAGGCGACCATCTGCGTGCCGAGGCCCATGACCAGCAGAGCCGTCGGATCCGACGGCTCTCCAAAGGTCTCGTAGCAGAGGGTTATCCCCCTGCCGACATCCTGATGGCACTCTGGCACGCTGCAGCAAATCTAGCGGGTGACAGCGATAGGATCGGGATGATGGCAGCCACCGGAGAATCGAGCACCTCCGCGGCGGGATCGGCTGCGCCGGACTCGGAGGAGGTCGTCCGACTCTCGATCGACACGATCCGCGGACTGTCGATGGATGCCGTGCAGAAGGCCAACGCCGGCCATCCGGGTACCGCGATGGCCCTGGCGCCGCTCGCCTACACGCTCTACACCGGGTTTCTCCGGAGCAATCCGCAGGACCCCGGCTGGCCGGGCCGCGACCGCTTCGTCCTCAGCGCCGGCCACGCATGCGTGCTGCAGTACTCGCTGCTCCATCTCTGCGGCTGGGACCTGGGCCTGGAGGACCTCAAGCAGTTCCGCCAGTGGGGCTCGCGCTGCCCGGGTCACCCCGAGCGCGGCCACACGCCGGGTATCGAGATCACCACCGGTCCGCTGGGCCAGGGCGTGGCCAACGCGGTCGGCATGGCCATCGCCGAGCGCTTCCTGGCCGAGCGCTTCAACCGCCCGGGCCACGACATCGTCGACCACCACGTGTACGCGATCTGCTCCGACGGCGACATGATGGAGGGGGTCAGCCAGGAAGCCGCCTCCGTCGCCGGCCATTTCGGGCTCGGCAAGCTGATCGTGTGCTACGACGACAACCACATCACGATCGACGGCACGACCTCGATCTCGTTCGACGGCGAGGACCATGCCGAGCGGATGCGGGCCGACGGCTGGCACGTCCAGCGCGTGGAGGACTCCGAGGACCTCCAGGCCCTGGCGGCGGCCGTGTCGGCCGCGCGCGAGGAACCCGAGCGCCCGTCGTTCATAGCGATCCGCTCGCACATCGCCTACCCGGCCCCGAACGCGACGGACACCGCCAAGGCGCACGGCGCGGCGCTCGGCGAGGCCGAGGTGCGGGCGACCAAGGAGGTGATGGGATTCGATCCCGACCGCAGCTTCTGGGTCGACGACCGGGTTTACGAGCACATGTCCCTGCACGAGGCCGGCGCCCTCGCCCAGCAGGAGTGGGAGGCGCGCCTGCAGGGATGGCGCGAGGCTCATCCCGAGATGGGCGATGACTGGGATCGCGCGTGGTCCGGGCGCCTGCGCGAGGGGTGGCGCGAGGCGCTGCCGGCCTTCGCGGCCGGCGAGAAGATCGCGACGCGGTCGGCGGGCCAGAAGACGATGGCGGCCTTCGCGCAGCACGCGCCCACGATGATCGGTGGCGCGGCCGACCTGGTGGAGTCGACCAAGACGCTGTTCGAGGGTGGCGGGGAGTTCTCGCGGGTGCACGCCGGACGCAACATCCCGTTCGGGATCCGCGAGCACGGCATGGGAGCGATCGTCAACGGGGCCGCGGCGCACGGAGGAATCTGCAAGCCCTACGGCTCGACCTTCCTGGTCTTCTCCGACTACATGCGCGGGTCCGTACGCCTGTCGGCGCTGATGGGCCTGCCCGTCATCTGGGTGTGGACCCACGACTCCGTTGCGCTCGGCGAGGACGGGCCCACCCATCAGCCGGTCGAGCACTTCGCGTCACTGCGGGCGATCCCGAACCTGTGGGTCGTCCGTCCCGCCGACGCCAACGAGACCGTGGTCGCCTGGCGCGCGGCGCTCGAGCGCGAGGACGGTCCCGTCGCGCTGCTCCTCTCGCGCCAGGACATCCCCGTGCTCGACCGCTCGGAGGTCGCCTCGGCGGACGGGCTGGAGCGCGGCGCCTACATGCTCTGGGAGTCCTCTGCGGACCCTCAGGTGATCCTCATCGCCACCGGCGCGGAGGTCGATCCGACCCTTTCGGCCGCCCGCACGCTCGCGGGTCAGGGGGCGCGCGTGCGGGTCGTCTCGATGCCGTGCATGGAGCTCTTCGAAGCCCAGCCGCAGGACTACCGCGAGCAGGTCCTGCCGCGGGCCGTCACCGCACGGCTGGCGGTGGAGCCGGGGGCGACGATGAGCTGGTGGAGGTGGGTCGGCAGCGACGGGGACGTCCTCGGCCTCGACAGGTTCGGCGCCTCGGCACCGGGTACCACAGTCCTCGAGGAGCTCGGCTTCACCGCCGGGAACATCCTCGCGCGCGCCAGCGCCCTGCTCGACACCGGACCCTAAGGAGACGCCATGGCTGCCGACACCCCCCAGCCCCTGCAACGACTGTCCGCGCTCGGGCAGAGCGTGTGGGTCGACTTCCTCTCGCGCGACTCGATCCGCGGAGGCCACCTGCAGAGCCTGATCGACGACTACTCGGTCGTGGGTGCGACGTCCAACCCGACGATCTTCCAGAAGGCGATGACCGCGGGAGACGCCTACGACGAGCAGCTCCAGGAGCTCGCCGCGCGCGGCTGCGACGCCGGTGAGGCCTTCTGGGCGCTGGCCGAAGAGGACATCAGAGACGGCTGCGGCGTGTTCGCACCGGTCTGGGAGCAGAGCGCCGGCCGCGACGGGTATGTCTCGCTGGAGGTCGATCCGCGGCTCGCCTACGACACGCTCGCGACCTACCGCCAGGCGATGCGCCTGCACGAGGCGATCGACAGGCCGAACCTGATGGTCAAGATCCCGGCGACCAAGCCCGGGCTGGCGGCGGTCGAGGACGTGATCTCGAAGGGGCGCTCGGTGAACGTCACGCTGATCTTCTCCCTGCGCCGCTACGCCGAGGTCGCCGAGTCATACATCCGCGGGCTCGAGCGGCTGGTGGCCGAGGGCGGAGATCCGGGGAAGGTCGCCTCGGTCGCGAGCTTCTTCGTCTCACGGATCGACACCGAGGCCGACCGTCGGCTGGACGAGGTCGGAGCGGGCGAGGAGCTCAAGGGCAAGCTCGCGATCGCCAACGCGCGGCTCGCATACCGCCACTGGCAGGAGGCCTTCGCCGGTCCCCGCTGGGAGTACCTAACAGGCAAGGGCGCAGCGCCCCAGCGTGTCCTCTGGGCCTCGACGTCGACCAAGAACCCCGCCTACCCCGACACCCTGTATGTGGACGAGCTGATCGGTCACGACACCGTGAACACCATGCCCGAGGAGACGATCGTGGCCTACCAGGACCACGGCGACCCCGCCGCCAGGCTGCCGAGCGGGATCGACGACGCGCGGCGCGTGTTCGAGGGGCTCGAGCGCGTGGGGGTGGACTACGGCGACGTCACCGAGACGCTCGAGCGCGAGGGCGTGGAGAAGTTCGCAGACTCCTTCAGCGAGCTCGTCGGGGCGCTGCGCGCCAAGACGGAGTCGCTCGCGCCCGCCTAGATCGTCTGTCCCCGCCGCGTCGCGCGAAGCCGCGAGCTCACGTGTAGGGGATCGGGATCAGCACGCGGATCGCGAGGGGGCCGGAGGGGAATGCGGTCGCATGCAGCGTGAACACGCGGTAGCTGCTCCCGCGGTAGCGGAAGCTGCCGCTTTCCGGGACCGCGCCCGGTTCGGGGCCGAGGCTGTTCTTGACGAGCGTGGTCCGGCCGGCCACGTCCATGTACATCAGCACCCGCAGCCCGACGAGCCGCCTCGTCAGCCGCAGATAGCCTTCGTCGTCCTGGATCGAGAGCAGGATCCGGCCGATCGTGCGGCCCCCCAGCCGTAGCGGGGCGGCCACGGGAGCCAGCACGTAGGGCCCTCCATCGTCGTCCAGCAGCTGCCCGCCGGCGGTCACGCGCAGGCGCACGATGTGCTGGTGCAGCAGCGCTTCGACGGCGACCCTGGTGGCCTGGGGGCTGCGCTGCGCGACGGCCTGCAGCAGCGGCTGGTTGCGCTGCACGCGCCGGATCTGGGGCAGCGTGCGCGGGCCTTTCTCGGCCCCGTAGATGAGCGTCGCGATGTGGGTGAGTGTGCGCACCGTGGTGGCTTCGTCGCTCGCCCCGCACAGCGGCTGTGTGCCGCGGGTCGTCCGCAGCACGTAGACCGTCAGGTCCCCCGACGGGTAGGCCTCGCCCGCGAAGGAGGAGTACTGGTAGGGCGTGTGTCCGATCACCACGCTTCCTTCGCGGGCGGGGTTCGCGCCCGGGAGTGCGAACGAGCCGCCGACGGTGTGGCCGCCCGCGCGCAGCGACACGCGGCCTTCGGCGAGCGCGCCGGACTCGATCAGAAAGCCCCTGTCGCTCCAGACGCTGGTGGTGTACGTGCCGATCGCCTGGCCGCCGGCGCCGGTCAGCGTCCCGGTCAGCGGCGCGAGCGCCGGCCGGCCGACGGCGACGATCGTCCGCCCCCCACGTGTGACGCGCAGGTCGGTCAGCTTGCCGGTGGCCACCAGGCCCGCAGCGGCCGTGCGGGCGGCCGTCGGGTCGTCGCGTTCGACCGCTTCGGCGAGGGGGCGGGAGTCGTCGATCAGGCGCCGGGCGACGATCGTGCGTTCGCTGGCGACGCCCTCGTGGTAGACGCGTTCGATGACGTGACCGAGTGTCTGCACCACGGTGGCGGCACAGCTCTGCGGCGTGCTGCTCGCGGCGATCACGGTCGCCGCCGGCGTCGCATCGCTCGAGCCGCAGCCGCCGAGGGCCAGCAGCCCGAGCAGGGCGGCGGCCGCGATCGAGGCACGGCGGCTGCTGTGCGGGCCGAGGTCGGGTGCCATCGTCCACATCGTATGCCCACCCCCTCGCGCGTGAGCCGCGTGGCGCTCGCGGTCTGTTAGCGTCGCGGCCTTGCCACTCGCTTTGATCACCGGCGCCTCGACCGGCATCGGCAGGGCGAGCGCCCTGCGGCTGGCGGGCTCCGGCTGGACGGTCCTGGCCGGCGTGCGCGACCCGTCCGCGGCCGCCGAGCTCGCCGACCTGACCCCACCCGGCGGGCGCCTGGTTGCAGTGACCCTCGACGTCACCGATGCGGAGCAGATCGCCCAGGCGGTCGCACGGGTCCAGGAGCTGGCGGGTGCCGGCGGTGGCGGGCTCGACGCCCTCGTGAACAACGCGGGGATCGCCGGCGGCGGGCCGCTCGAGCTGCTTCCCGAGGAGGATCTGCGCGGGCTGTTCGAGGTGAACGTGTTCGGGCAGGTGGCGGTCACCAGGGCGCTGCTGCCGGCCCTGCGCCGGGCCGGCGGCCGGCTCGTGTTCGTCTCCTCGGTCGGCGGTCGCGTGGCGATGCCCTTCACGCCGGCCTACGCGGCCTCCAAGCACGCGGTCGAGGCGTTCGCGGACACCCTCCGGGTCGAACTGCGCCGCTCCGGGGTGCGGGTGGCGCTGATCGAGCCGGGCTCTGTGGCGACCCCGATCTGGGACAAGGGCCGCGCCGAAGCGGACCGTGTGCGCATCCCCCCCGAGCTGGAGGGCGCCTACGGCGGGGTGCACGAGGCGATGGACCGGGCGCTCGCGAACACGGCGCGGCGGGGCGTCGACCCCGACCAGGTGGCGGCCGTGATCGAGCGGGCGCTGACCTCGCCGAGGATGCGCGCCCGCTACGTCGTCGGCCGTGACGCGCGCGTGATGCTGACGATGAAGACCCTGCTGCCCGACCTCGTCTTCGATCGCCTCGTCCGTCGCCTGCTCGGAGTCTGAGGGCGCTCAGGCCGGCGGTGGGTAGACGGCCAGCCACGCGAACAGGCTGGTCGTGGCGGCCTGCGTCTGGAGCATCCCCGGCGCGGCGTCGGCTGCGGGCAGCGTTTCGCCGTTCCACGAGAGCAGGTAGAGGCCTTCGCCGTTGACCGCGCGTTCGCGTGCGTCGCGGGCGTTGTCGGCCGCCATGCGGTAGAGCGTCGCGTCGCCTTCGAGGGCGTACAGCGCGAGCATCCACTGCAGGTAGATGGCGTCGTACTGGGGGGAGAAGTCGAGCAGGTAGCCGAAGCGGCGCAGCGCCGTTTCCCGCAGCTGGGCCGAGCGTTCGCACTCGGACTCGGCGCCGGTGAGGTGGCACAGCAGCGCCTGGGCGTAGATCAGTGGCCCCTCGATGTAGTCGATCGGCGTCGGGTTGATGTTGCTTGCGGCGTACAGGCCTTCGGCCTGGCTGAAGCCGGCCGTGTTGGCCCAGCGCAGGAGCATGTCGGCCTGCGCGAGCGCAGCGCTGGAGTGCGTTTCGGCGTAGATCATCGCCGCGAGCAGGGTGCCCGAGGCCAGCGCCTCCCCGGCCAGGTACGGATGGGTCGTGTTCCACCAGACCCCGCCGCCCCGGCGGTTCCAGCCGGCGACGAGGATGTAGCGCAGCGCACGCTGGGCGTCCTGCAGGTAGCGGGCGCTGCCGGTGGCGCGGTAGGCGTTGAGGAACGCCAGGCCCCACCAGCCGTTGTCGTCGAACCAGGTCTCGGTGTCCGCTTCGCGGTCGCCGGGGTAGGGCGAGTAGCCGGGGAGCGGGCGCAGCCCGCGGTTGAGATAGCGTTCGGCGCCGCCGGCGAAGCGCCTGAGCGCGAGCCGGTTCGCGGGCGTGGGCTGCGCGATGGCGATCGCGTCGAGCGACTCGAACAGGGGCACGATGTCCCAGATGGTCGCCAGGGGGTAGCGTTCGCGACCGCCAAGCACCGCGTCGTACCAGCCGTGCCTGCGGTCCCGCCAGCGGGACTCGGCGGTGGCCACGCCGGACTTGGCCAGGGCGAGGTATCCCAGCTGCTGGGTATCCAGCGTGACGGCGGATGCCCTGGCGACCGGCACCGGCGCGGCGGCGGCCGGCGTCGTGGCGGACCGGGCCGCGCTCGCCGCGGGGCCGGTGCCGGCGAGGCAGATCGCGAGCAGGGGCCCGATGAGCGTCAGCCTGGCCATGCATCCCTAACCCGCCGGAGCGCGCTTCGACGCGCTCCTCTGAGCAGCTGATGGCTCGGCCCGGGCGGCGGCATGGGTACCGTTGTGTGTTCGATGCCACCCGCCGACCCTCCTGCGAACGATGCCCGCCCCGCCCTGAACGGGCCGGCACGCGGACATCCCGCGGCCGGCCTCGCGCCCGCCGAGGTGCCGGTCTCGCCCGCCGAGGTCCCGGTCCCGCCCACCGCGGTCCCGGTCCCGCCCGCCGAGATGAGGCCCCTGGCCACCGAGGTCCCCGTCCTGCCCGCCGAGGTGCCCGTGCCCCCCTCCGAACGAGGGGCCTGGGTGCTGGCGGGCACGCTCGGAATGCTCGGGCTGGCGGTGCTGGTCGCTGTCCTCGCGGGCCCCCTCGGCAGGACCGGCTCGATCGCGCCGCCGCCGGTACGGCTCCTCGCCGCGACGCCGGCTCCCGCGCCGCGCCGCGGCGATGACGCGGCGGTGGTCTCGGGCTCCGGTGCGGCGATCGTGGCGCGGCCCTCCCCCGCCGTTCAGGCACTCGACGCGAGGCGCTTCGTGGACGCGACGAGCACGCACATCCCCACCAGCTGGATGGAAGGCTTCTATCCGATCTACGCGACCGCGCAGGACACATTCGGCGTGAACTGGCTGCTGCTGGCGTCGATCCACAGGCAGGAGAGCGCGTTCTCGACCGCCCCCGGGACCTATCACGGCCTGAACTTCGCACACTGCTGCGGCGGGCCGATGCAGTTCAACGTGACCAATGGGCCGGTGAGCACGTGGGATCTCGTGAGTGACTCCTACATCTACGGCCGGCGGCCCGCGAGCTACGACCACATGACCGCGGTGCACCCCTCCATCTACGACGACTTCGACGCGATCATGGCGGCTGCCCATCTGCTCTCCGCCGACGGGGCCGGCTATGCCCTGGACGCCTCGGCCTGGGATGCCGCCTACGACTACTACGGTCACGACGCAACCGGGGTCCTGTACGCCGACCAGGTCCTCGCGCGGGCGATCAGCTGGTCCCAGCACGGCTTCTGCATCAACTGCGGCGTGGAAGCCGGGATGGTGGATGCGGTCGACGCCGCCTACGGCGCACCGGTGCGGGCTGCCCTGCTCGCCACGCCGAGCGCGGCCGGAGCCGCGCGGGCGGCGGCCGCTGGCCGCCGCCGCTAGCGCGGGTACCGGGGTTCAGGCGGCGTCGGCCTGCAGCAACAGCTCGCCGGCCACCCGGTCGGTGGCGCGGCCGGTTCCCCCGAGCAGCCGTCGCGAGAGCTGCGCACGGCGGAAGTACAGCGGTGCGTCGTGCTCCCACGTCGCGCCGATTCCTCCGTGGACCGAGATCATCGTGCGTGCGGCGAGATCGAGCGCCCGTCCTCCGACCGAACGGGCGGCGCTCGCCGCCAGCGGGAACTCGCCGGCGGAGCCGTTGCGGGCCCAGCCGGCGTAGTAGAGCAGCGATCGTCCGTTGTCGAGCTGGCGCAGCACCTCGGTGAGGCCGTGCTTGACGGCCTGGTAGGAGCCGATCGCACGCCCGAACGTGTGGCGCTCCTTGGCATAGGCCACCGAGACGTCGAGCGCGGTTTCGACGGTGCCGATCGACTCGGCGGCGATCAGCGTCTGCGCCAGGTACCACGCTCCCGCGAGCGACTCCACCGGAGCATCGAGCACGGTCGCGGCGGCGTTCTCGAGCTTGACGTGGCCGAGCGAACGGGTCGCGTCGTAGCGGTGCACGGCCTCGACCGAAACGCCCGCGTCGCTCGCCTCGATCGCGACGCCCACGGGCCTGCCGTCGAGCAGCGCCACGCCCACGAGCAGGTCCGCTCCGGGCGCGTCGGGAACGAACGCCAGCGCGCCGCTCACGCGTGCCTGCCCTCCCCCACCGGCGGCGGTGGGGGCGCTCCCCCGTGCGAGGCCGTGCTCGGGGTCGACCGACCACGAGCTCTGCAGGTCGTCGGGCGGGCACACCGGCAGATAGGCCGCACGCCGCTCGCCGGTGGCGAGGTCCTCGAGCAGCGACCCAGCGCCGGGCGATTCGCCGAGTATCGCGGTCGCGGGAAGATGCCCCAGCAGTCCGATGCCTGCGATCACGCGCCCGCACTCGCCGAGCACGAGCATCGCGTCGAAGGCGTCGAGGCCCGCTCCGCCGTGCTCCTCGTCGATCAGCATGCCGGTCCAGCCGGCCTCCCTGGCGGTGGGCCAGAGGTCGGGCAGGGCATCGGCGTTTCCGTCGAGCGCTTCGCGCGCCGCCTCCAGCGTCTTGAAGCGCGACAGCGCGCCGCGGGCGGCCTCGCGCAGGAACACCTGCTCGTCCGAGAGGGAGAGGTTCACCGCGACACTCCTTTGTTCGTGTGCGCCCGGCTCATGCCGCAGCTCCTTCCTTGGAGCGGAGCTCCGAGAACGGTATGCCCTTGTCCAGGCGCGGCTCCGGCGGCAGTCCCAGCACGCGCTCGCCGATCGTGTTGCGCAGGATCTCCTCCGTTCCTCCGGCCGACTTCAGCCCCGGCAGGAAGGAGATCATGTAGGCCCAGTCGCTGTCCTCCGCGAGGGCGTCGGGCCCGACCACGTCGGCGATCAGGTCCCCTGCGCGGACCGCGCCGTTGACGATGGTCACCTTCGCCAGGCCGGCCTCGGGGCCGGGTATCTGGCCTTTCTGCAGGGCCGTGAGCGTCCGGTAGCCCGTGAACCGCACCGCCAGCAGTTCGCTTGAGATCTCCCCGAGCTGGTGGCGGATCTCGGGGTCGCGGCGTGCCTCGGCGTCGGCCGCGATGGCCGCGGCGAAGCGGGTCGAGTTGTAGCCCATGCCCTCGCCGCCGAGGCCGATCGTGACGCGCTCGAACATGAGCGTCGTCAGGCCGGTGCCCCAGCCGTTGCCGACACCGCCGACGACCGCGCCGGCCTCGATCTCGACATCGTCGAAGAAGACCTCGTTGAACTCGGCCTCGCCGGAGATCTGGCGCAGCCCGCGGACGGTCACGCCCTCGGAGTCCATCGGCACGATGAACATCGTCATGCCCTTGTGCTTGGGCACGTCCGCGTCGGTGCGCGCGAGCAGCAGCCCATAGGAGGCGAACTGGGCATTGGTCGTCCAGACCTTCTGGCCGGTCAGCCGCCAGCTGCCGTCGTCCTGCAGGCGCGCGCGCGTCTGCACGGCCGCCAGATCCGACCCGGCGGCCGGCTCGGAGAACAGCTGGCACCAGACCTCGTCGCCGTGGAGCATCGCTCCGAGGTAGCGCGACTTCTGCTCCTCGGTACCGTGGGCGATGATCGTCGGCCCGAGCATGCCGACGCCGATCGCGTCGAGGATGCCCGGCACTTTCGCGCGTGCGATCTCCTGGTTGCAGATGACCTGCTCGATGGGACCGAGTCCCTGCCCGCCGTACTCCTTGGGCCAGGTGACGCCGGCCAGGCCGCCCTCGGCGAGCTTGCCCTGCCAGGCGCGCCGCGCCGCGAGTATCTCCGCCTCGTCCTCGAGTGCGCCCGGGCCCTGGAGGACCGGTGCCTGCGACTTGTTCTGATCGAGCCACGAGCGCACCTGTGCGCGATAGGCGGCCTGCTCCGGTGTGTCGTCGAGATCCACGTCTTCTCCTTTGGCTGACTGGCCAGTCAATCCCTTGCAGGGGAACGGTACTCCACCGGGCGCGAAGGCGTCGCAAGCGCGCCGGATTCAGACTCCGGCGGGCAGAGGCGGTTCGGGCACGGGCGGGAGGTGATAGACGTCATCGAACCCGCGATCCAGCAGCGCTCGCGCCTGCGTGCCGGGCTCGTTGGAGTGCAGCACGACCACGCCCAGGCGCACGCCGTCCCGCTCGGCCGTGGCCACCAGGCACCTGCCCGCCGCTTCTGTATAGCCGGTCTTCATCCCGGTGATGCCGTGATAGTGGTAGATGAGCAGGGGGTTGTTGTTGTACAGGTAGAGCTTGCCGCCCTTGATCGGGAACGGCAGCACGGCGCTGTAGGTCCGCACTATGCTGGCCAGGCGTGGCTGTTCGATGTCCAGATGGGCGAGCTCGGCGAGGTCGGCCGCGCAGGTGTAGTTGCCCTGGTCGTAGTAGCCCGAGGGGGAGGAGTAGCGGGTGCAGCCCAGGCCCAGTCTCGCCGCTTCGGCGTTCATGCGGGCGACGAAGCGCTTGACCGTGCCGGAGACGTGCTGGGCGAGCGCCACCGCGGCATCGTTTCCGGACGGGAGCAGAAGGCCGTAGAGCATGCTCTCCAGCCGGACGTGGCGGCCGAGCGGGAGCACGCCGACCTTCGAGCCGTCGGCGTTGACGGCCTCCCTGGTCACCAGCACCGGGGCGTTGGCGGGAGCGGACTCCACGGTGATCAGGGCCGTCATCATCTTCGTGAGGCTCGCCATCCGCACACGCAGGTAGGGGTTGTGCTGCCACAGCACCCGGCCGGTGCTCAGGTTGAACAGGATCGCCGCGCGCGGGGGTTCGTGAAAGGCGATCTGGATCGGGTCCTGCCGCGCGTCGTCGAGGCCGCTCAGCGACAGCGGCGGCCGGCCGAGCGGCAGGCCGGTCTGTGAAAGCCGCGGCGGCGCGGTGCTCGCCGAGTGCACCACCGACCCGCCGATCCGCCGGCGCGCGGTCGCCGGGCCGCCGGCGAGCGGGCTCAGGATCAGCACCGCCGCCACGACGACGAGCGCGAACAGCGCGGCCCCGAGTCGTCTGCGTTTGCGCCTGCGCGCTGCCGAGGCGCGCCGCGCGCGGCTCTGGCTGGGGGTCATGAACGGTGACATGCTCATCGCGAGTGGTCCTCGATCAGCTCTCTATTGGTGTTTCGTGCCCGCCGGCGGGTGTCCTGGACCTGGGCGGGCCCTGGCCATCAGCGACGAGGATTGCGCAGCGTGCCGATGATGCCAACCGCGAGCAGCACGAGGATGAAGATTGACAGCAGGCCGGCGAGCGTGAGCCCCTGCTGGCGAACGGCGGCGGCGGTGAGGAAACCGAAGCCGCCGATGAACACGACCCCCGCCACGAGAGCGAGCAATCGGGTCATGCGGGAGGCTCGGCGCGCGCGTGCATTCGTTCCTAGTAAACCGGCAGCGAGGGGTCGGGCGGCCGCCGGGCGCGCAGGACGGCGATCGCGAGCATGCCGAACAGGAAGGCGCCGATGACCGCCAGGCAGGCCCCCGCCGTGTGCCCCGTCAGTGGGCCGGCGAGCCCCGCGGCCACCACGTAGGCCTGCGCGAGCGACCACAGGCCGAGCAGCAGCAGCGCCGGCGCCTCCACGATCGTGACGAAGAAGATCGCGAACACGAGCGTGACCACGCGCGCGCGGGGATTGAGCAGCAGGTAGCCGCCCAGCACGGCCGCGACGGAGCCCGAGGCGCCGAGGACGGGCGCGACGGAGGACGGGTCGGCGAGCACCTGCAGGCCGAGCGCGAGCAGGCCGCCGAGCAGGTATAGGAGGGCGAAGCGCACGCGCCCGAGGGTGTCCTCGACGGTCGGCCCGAAGATCGCCAGCGCGAGCATGTTGGCGAGGACCTGCAGAAAGCCGCCGCCGAGGAACAGCGAGGTGATCACCGTCGCCCCGCTCGCCGGCTGCGCGGCAGCGGCGGCGGGCCCGCCGGGGCGTCCCTCGCATGCCAGGAGGCTCGCGACGCTCCCGCCCGTGGCATGGGCGACCAGCTGGCAGTGGCGGCCGGGGTGGGCGAGCTCGTACGGAATCGCGCCGTAGCGCACGGCGACGCTCCGCGACGGTCCGCCCAGGAGGCTGCCGCCGTGGAGGATCTCGACCAGATAGGCGATCAGGTTGATCGCGACCAGCGCGACCGTGACGGCGGGGAATCGCGCCAGCGGGATGTTGTCTCTGAGGGGGAGCATCGCGGCGCGGGCCCGCGGCGGCGAGCGGGGTCAGAGCCTACCCCGCCACACGCGGCGCCGAGCGAGGGCTAGACCCGCGCCGCCAGCGGGCCGACGCCCGGCAGCGACTGCCTGCCGGTCCAGTCGACGTGCTGGTCGGCGTGATAGGAGGAGCGCACCAGCGGGCCCGCCGCGACGTGGTCGAAGCCGAGCGCGTAGGCGGCCCGCTCGAGCGCGGCGAACTCGTCCGGGTGCCAGTAGCGCACGACCGGAAGGTGGCGCTCGGAGGGGCGCAGGTACTGGCCGACCGTGAGCACCTGGACGCGGCTCTCGCGCAGCGCGGCGAATGTCTCGACCATCTCCTCGTGGGTCTCGCCGAGCCCGACCATCAGCCCAGACTTGGTGACCACCTCGCCCTGCCCGAGCTCGGAGGCCAGTCGCAGGACGCGGCACGAACGGGCGAACTCCGATCCGCGCCGTGCGAGCGGATACAGCCGCGGGGCGACCTCGACATTGTGGTTGAAGACGTCGGGGCGCTCCGCGATGACCTTCGCAAGCGGCATCTCCTGGCCCTGGAAGTCGGGCGTGAGGACCTCGACCTGGCAGCCGGGCGCCTGCCGGCGGATCTGGCGGATGACGCCCACGAACGCAGAGGCACCCTTGTCCGGGAGGTCGTCGCGATCGACCGAGGTTATGACCGCGTGGCGCAGCCCCATCCGTGCGATCGAGCGCGCCACCCGCGCCGGCTCGAGCGGATCGTTCCAGCTCGGCCGGCCCGTCTTGACGTTGCAGAACCCGCATCTGCGCGTGCACGTGTCGCCGAGGATCATGAACGTGGCGGTGCCCCGCTCCCAGCACTCGCCGACGTTCGGGCAGGCGGCCTCCTGGCAGACCGTGTGGAGGTTCTCCGATCGGATCAGGTCGCTCAGCTCGCGGTAGCGCTCGCCGCCCGGTGGGGGCACCTTGAACCAGGGCGGCTTGCGCTCGCGCAGCGGACGCACGTCGGGGCCGAGCACGCTCAGCACGTCCATACCTCCCGGGTTCGCTCGGGACCTCGTCGCGCTCACGCTGGGACCGCCCCGGCCAGAGCGACGGGTGCCGCTTCCTCCAGCGGGGCCCGTCCGGCCGCGAGCCCGCCGGCCTGCGGCGCGTCGATCCCCAGGCGGCGGGGGGAGACCAGCCGCTGGCGGCGGCCGTGCTCGCCGGCGAAGCCGAACGCCACCCGCCGGCGCACGCACGCGACCCCCGTGGAGAGGCCGGGGGCGAGCTCCTGCGCGATCGAGGTCATCCGCACGTCGGGCAGGCCGCAGGCGACCACCCACGAGAACGGGCGCAGGTCGTTGTCGACGTTGATCGCGAACCCGTGCGTGGTGATGCCGCGAGACACGTGCACGCCGATCGAGGCGATCTTGCGGTCCTTCACCCACACTCCGGTGTAGTCGATGCCCTCCCGGCGGCGCGAGCCGGCCTCCACGCCTTCCTCCGCGAGCGCGGCGATGATCGCTGCTTCCATGCTCCGCAGGAAGCCGTGGACGTCCTCCACGCGCATGATCGGGTAGCCGACGAGCTGCCCGGGGCCGTGGTAGGTGAGCCGGCCCCCGCGGTCGGTGTCGACCACGTCGATCCCCCGGGCCCGGTAGTGCTCCTCGCCCAGGGGCAGGTCCTCCGCGCCGGAGCGCCGGCCGCGCGTGTACACGGGCGGATGCTCGAGCAGCAGCAGCGTGTCGGGCAGCTGCCCGGCCTGGCGGCGCTCGCGAACGCGTTCCTGAATCGCGACCGCCTCCCGGTAGGGAACGGTGCCCAGCTGGCAGACCCAGAGGTCGGGGGAGGGGCTTCGTCGGGGCCGCGCGCTGTTCATCTCTCTGCCTCCTCAGCGTAGATGATCGACTCCAGGGCGCTGCAGCGCCGCTGCCCCGTTCCGCCGCTCACATCGTCAGCGCCGCCGGCGCCTGCAGCAGTTCGCGGATGCGCGCCGCGAAGCGTGCGGCCTCCGCGCCATAGAGGATGCGGTGATCGCAGGCGAGTGTGAGGCTGATCGTGTGGCGCACGACGAGGCCTCCCTCGCGGACGACCGGCCTTGGCTCGAGCGCACCCACCGAGAGGATCGCCGCCTGCGGCGGGTTGATGATCGCGGCGAAGCGCCTGACCCCGTACATCCCGAGGTTGGAGACCGTGAAGGTCCCGCCGCCCAGCTCCGGCGGTGTGATCGCGCCCGAGCGGACGCGCTCGGCGAGCGTCCGCGTCTCGCGGGAGATCTCGCCGAGGGACTTCTCGTCCGCGTCGAACACGGTCGCCACGACGAGCGCCTCCTCGGAAGCCACCGCGATGCCGACGTTCACGCGCGAGTGCAACTGCACCTTCCCGTCGCGATAGCTGCCGTTCGCCCAGGGATGCTCGCGCAGCGCCAGGGCGCTCGCCTTGACGACCATGTCGTTGTAGGTCGGCGCCTGGGGGGGACGCCCGGATCCTCTGCGCCGGCGCTGCCCGTGCGCTCGGGGCGGGCCAGGCGCCCGAGCTCTGAGCGGAGCTCGATGCACGCCTCCATGTCGACCTCGATCTCGAGCGTGAAATCGGGGATCGTCGCCCTGGACTCGGCCATCCGCCGCGCGACGGTCTGCTGGGTGCGCGAGAGCTCGACGACCGTGCTGCGGCCCTTGGCGGTCGCCGCACCCCCCGCGGACGGGGCGGCGCTCGCCGGCGTGCCCTGACCGGCCGGGGGCTCGGCGCCGCCGGGCGCGCCGGAGCGGGCGAGCACGTCCGCCCGCACGATCCGTCCCCCCGGGCCGCTGCCTCTCACCCCGCCCAGGTCGACGCCGCTCTCGCGCGCGATACGCCTGGCCAGCGGCGAGGCGCGGACCCGCTCGTCCCGTCCCGGCGCCGGGGCCGGATCCACTCCGGCCGCCGGGCTGCGCGCGGGCGGTGTGGCCGCACCTGAGCCGCCGCCGTCGTCGGCTGCGCGGTCGCGCGCGCCCTCGCTGGTGGCCCCGCCGGGTCGCTCCAGGCTCGACGTGCCGGCCGGAGCGTCGGGCGTGCCGACGTGTGCGATGACCGCGCCGACCGCGAGCGTGTCGCCCTCGGCGGCGATCAGCTCGAGCACCCCGTCGAGGTCGGACACGTAGATCATGTTCGCCTTGTCGGTCTCGATCTCGACGAGCTCCTCGCCGCGGGCGACCGTGTCACCGTCGCGCTTGAGCCAGCGCAGGATCGTGCCCTCCTCCATCGTGTCCGAGAGCCGTGGCATCACGATCTCGGCCATCACGTTCCCCCGCTGCCGGCCGTGACCGGCAGATCGCGGTTGAGCGTGCTCAGGGCCGCGCGGATGATCTGCGGCTCGTGCGGGTAGGCGATGTCCTCCAGCGGCTTGGAGTACGGCATCGGCACGTCGGCCCCGGTGACCCTCTCGATCGGAGCGTCGAGGTGGTCGAAGGCCTGTTCTGAGATCAGCGCGGCGAGGTTGGCGCCGACGCCGCCGTGCGGCCAGCCCTCCTCGACGATCACGCAGCGGTTGGTCCTGCGCACCGACGCGAGGATCGTGTCGAGGTCGAGCGGTCGAAGCGTGCGGGGGTCGATCACCTCGGCGTGCACGTCGTGCTCGGCCGCGAGCGTCTCGGCGGCGCGCTCGGCGGTCAGCGCCATGCGCGAGACGCCGACGATGGTCACATCGGAGCCCTCGCGTGCCACCCTCGCCTGGCCGAACGGCACGAGCGCGTCCTCGCCGTCGGGGACCTCGCCGCGCACGCCGTAGAGCGCCTCGTGCTCGATGAAGATGACGGGGTTCTCATCGCGGATCGCCGACTTGAGCAGCCCCTTGGCGTCGGCCGCGGTCGCAGGCACGGCGACGAGCAGGCCGGGTATGTGCAGGTAGAGCGCCTCCAGGCAGTGCGAGTGGGTCGGTCCGAGCTGGTGGCCGGCGCCCTGGGGCATGCGCACGACCAGCGGCACCCGTGCCTGGCCTCCGAACATGTAGTGGATGTGGGCCGCATGGTTGACGATCTGATCGAAGGCGAGCAGCGAGAAGTTGATCGTCATCAGCTCCACCACCGGTCGCAGCCCCGTCATCGCGGCGCCGACCCCCATGCCGACGATCGTGTTCTCGGAGATCGGCGTGTCGCGCACGCGGCGCTCCCCGAACTCCTCGAGCAGGCCGTCGGTGACCTTGAAGGCGCCGCCGAAGACGCCGATGTCCTCGCCCATGAGGAACACCCGCTCGTCGCGGGCCAGCTCCTCCCGCAGCCCCGCGTTGAGAGCCTCGCGATAGCGCATCTCCGCCATCACGGCACCTCCTCGCGGCGCTCGCCGCCGTCCTCGCCGGCGGCGAGCGCCTCGGTGAGCTGCTGCGGGATCTCGTGGTTGGCGGCGGCGGGGACGCCCGTCGCCTCGGCCGCTGCGGCGGCCACGCCGAGCTGCGTGCGGTCGCTGGCCGACGCGGCCGAGTACCACCCCCGGACGTCGTCGTCGAGCACGTAGACGTCGTCGTAGAGCGACTCCGGCGCCGGGAACGGAGAGGCTTCAGCGAACGCCACCGCCGCGTCCACGCGCGCGACGGCCTGCTCGTCGAGGCGCTCGAGCTCGGCCTGCTCGAGGATGCCGTCGCGGAGGAGTCCGCCGCCGAACGACACGATCGGGTCGCGCTCGCGCCACAGCGCGACCTCCTCCTTGCTGCGGTACTCCTCGGGGTCCGCCATCGAGTGGCCGCGGAAGCGATACGTGACCGCCTCGACGAGCAGCGGGGTGCGGTCCTCGCGCACGCGCTCGACGGCCTCGCCGAGCACGGCGTGTGTCTCGATGACGTCCATCCCGTCGCAGCGCATGCCGGGAACCCCGAGGCTCTCGCCCTTGCGCCGGAGGTCGGTCACCGCCGAGTGGCGCCGCAGCGCGGTGCCCATCCCGAACTGGTTGTTGGTGACCATGAACACGACCGGAAGCCTCCACAGCGCCGCCAGGTTGAGCGTCTCGCCGAAGGTGCCCTGATTCGAGGCGCCGTCACCGAGCGTGCACAGCGTCACCGCGTCCTCGCCGGAGTAGTCGCTGGCCAGCGCGATGCCAGCGGCGATCGGCAGGTTGCCGCCGACGATCCCGTAGCCGCCCATGAAGCGGCGCGCGAGGTCGAACATGTGCATCGACCCGCCGCGCCCGCGCGAGCATCCGTCGACCCGGCCGAACAGCTCCGCCATCACGCTCTCGGGCGGCGTGCCGCGGACGAGCGCGTGGCCGTGGGAGCGGTAGGTGGAGATCAGGTAGTCGGTGTCCCGCAGCGCCCGCGCGCTGCCCACGATCGTCGCCTCCTCGCCGATCGACAGGTGCAGGAAGCCCCCGACCCTGGCGCGTGCGTACATCTCCCCGGCACGCTCCTCGAAGCGGCGGATGAGCATCATCGTGGCCAGCCACTCGCGCGCGGCTGTCTGGTTGGGGGACCGCGGCCATCAGCTCTCCACGGTACTCCAGCGCGCCAGGAACTCCTCGGCTTCGAGCCGGGCGAGGTCGGCTCGCAGCGAGCGCGCGAGCTTCGACGCGTCGTGCGGCGGGCGATCGAAGAAGAGCACGACCTCTCCGCTGTCGATCTCCACCACCTCGATGTGGTCGACGCGGGCCGGATCTGCGAGGATCGCCGGCGTCCACCCGCCGCGGGTGAGGATCAGCCGGTAGGCGCGGGCGGCGTTCAACCGGCCCCGCTCCCCGCGTGTGCGCCGGCCATCGCCGTTGCCGCCTCCTCGACCGCCCGCTCGCCGAGGAAGATCCGCGGCGCGCCGCCGGCGGGGTCGGCCAGCAGCACGGCGGGCACGTCCGTGACCCCGAGCCTCGCCGCCGCGGCGGTGGCGGCGGTCAGCGCCTCGCCGACGGAGCGCAGCTCGGCGCCGCGCAGGACGGCCTTGGGGTGCATCTCGCAGGCGGCGGCCGCGATCAGCACGAAGTCGGGGTCCGCGAGCGAGCGGCCGCCCGCGAACGCCTGCCGGAAGGCTGCCTGTGCGAAGGGCACCGTGCGACCGATCGACTTGGCGTATGTCGCGACGCGCATCGCGAGCGAGCTGTCGAACGGGAACGGGTCGGGCCAGCGCAGGGGCTGCAGGCCGAGCTCGCGTGCACGCACGGCGAGCTCCTCACGCAGCGCCTCCGCCTCCGGTCCGCGGCGGAGGTCCTCCAGTCGCTCGGCGGCGGGCAGCTCGCGCGCGAGCACCGGCCGCCATTCCGCGGCGCCGGGCAGCACCCCGAGGACACGCTCGGCGGCGAGATACGCGCGCGGGCTGGCGAGGTCGAAGTAGAACGCGGCCGTGCTGGCGGACACCGTCCTCGGCCTTGGGCTCTCAGCCGTGGATCAGCCAGCCGTCGGCGGCGCGCCCGGCCTCCATCACGGCCTCCGAGAGTGTCGGATGGCCGTGGACGATCCGGGCGACCTCGCTGTAGCCGCCCTCGAGCGCCCGCACGTTGACGAGCTCCTGGATCAGCTCGGTCGCGCGCGACCCCACGATGTGACCGCCGAGCAGCTCGCCGTAGGAGCTCTCGCCGACGAGCTTGACCAGACCGGTGCGGTCGCCGTAGACGGTCCCGCCGCCGACCGCCCCGTAGGGCACCTTGCCGATGACCACCTCATAGCCCTGCTCGCGGGCCTGCGCCTCGGTCAGGCCGAACGAGCCCACGTTCGGGGTGCAGAAGGTCGCCCGCGGGATGTCGGCATAGGCCAGCGGATGGGTGGCCAGGCCGGCGATGTCCTCCGCAGCGATGATGCCCTCGTCGGAGGCCTTGTGGGCGAGCGCGGGACCGTGAACGAGGTCGCCGATCGCGTAGACCCCGGCGCGCGAGCTACGCATCGCGCCGTCCACCGCCACGAGCCCGTCGTCCTGCAGGACGACGCCGGCCTCGGCCAGGCCGAGGCCCTCGACGTCGGCCCCGCGGCCGGCGGCGATCACGACGTAGTCCACCTCCTCACCGGCGGATCCGTGCGAGAAGGTCACGCTCTGCTCGCCGACGCGCACGTCGCTGACGAGCGCTCCGGTGTGCACCGCGATGCCCTGGCGCTTGAGCCCGCGCTCGACCAGGCGGGATATGTCCGCGTCCTCCGTCGGGAGCACGCGGTCGAGCGCCTCGAGCAGCATCACCTCGCTGCCGAGCCGCGCGAAGCCCGAGGCGATCTCGGCTCCCGAGGCACCCGCGCCGACCACCGCCAGGCGTGCGGGCACGGCCGCCAGCGCCCACGCCTCCTCGGTGCCGATCACGCGCCCGCCGAACTCGACCCCGGGTATGGAGCGGGGCGTGGAGCCGGTCGCGAGGATCACGCATCCGGCCGCGAGCACGCGGTCCCCAACGCGCACATCGCCGTCGGCGGTGAGTGCAAGCGTCGCCCTCGATGGCATCGATCTGGTTCTTCTTGAACAGCCCCGAGACCCCCGAGGTGAGCGTCGTGACGACCTTCTCGCGCCGGGCCTGGATCGCCGGGTAATCGATCTCGACTCCCCCGACCTTCAGCCCGAACTCGCCGCTCTCGCGGATCTCGGTGAGCAGATCGGCCGAGCGCAGGACGGCCTTGGCGGGGATGCAGGCGTAGTTCAGGCAGCGTCCGCCGACCTTGTCGCGCTCGACCACGGCGGTCGTCCTGCCGAGCTGGGCGGAGCGGATCGCGGCGACGTAACCGCCCGGTCCGGAGCCGATCACGATCGTGTCATAGCTGTCCGCGGCCATCGCGCCTGAGCCTATCGAAGCGGCGCGTGCTGCTCAGCCCGCGGAATCCGCCCCGCGGCTCCCTTCGCCGGCCTGGATGCGGCCCATCACGCGCACGAGCTTCCAGAACAGCCAGCCTCCGAGCGCGATCGCCACCAGGCAGATGGCCGCCGCTTTGAGCGTCGAGGCGACCACCAGTGCGAGCGAGGTGACGATGATCTGAAACGTGAGCAGGGCCTCGAAGCCGAGCACCGCGCCGTAGCGGCGGCGGTACATGCCGACGGCGAGCAGCACCAGGATGGCCGCCAGGAACAGCGCTCCGGGCAGCGAGCCGCCGTGCCTGGAGAGGTCGTGAACGGTGAGCGCGCCCGCGAGCACGCCGGCCGCCAGCAGCAGGCTCACGACGACCGCCACCACCAGCGCCGGCGGGCGCTCGTCCTCGCCCAGCGGCTCGAGCGCCGCGCGGGCCGCCTCGACCTGATCCTCGCGCCGTGTGCGCCGCTCGCCGCCCGGCCGCTCGCCGCCGCCGGCCGCGGCCGTCAAGCTCCGGCCCCCGTCGCCTGCCCGCTGAGCAGCTCGGACAGCTCGCGCGCGGCCCCCTCGGGGTCCTCGGCGCCGGTGATCGCCCGCAGCACGCACACGCGCGTTGCGCCGGCATCGAGCACCTCGCCGAGGTTGCCCGCGTCGAGCCCCCCGATCGCGAAGAACGGGACGGCGGCATGGGCGGCGGCGTAGCGGACGAGCTCCGTTCCGACGGCGGCCCGCCCGGGCTTGGTGGGCGTGGCGTGCACCGGGCCCACTCCGATGTAGTCCACCGGCGCCCCGGCGACAGCGTCGATCTCGGCCGGCGCGTGCGTGGAGAGACCGAGGATCAGGTCCGGGCCGATCGTCTCGCGCACCTCCTCCACGGGCTGGTCCTCCTGGCCGACGTGGACCCCGTCGGCGCCGGACTCGAGCGCCACGAACGGCCGGTCGTTGACGATGAAGAGGACCCCGAGCTGCTCGCACAGGACCCGCGCCGCATGCGCGACCGCGACGAGCTCGTCGTCGGCGAGTCGCTTGTCGCGGAGCTGGACGATCTCCACGCCGCCGGCCGCCGCCGCGCGCACGAGGTCGGGCAGGCCGCGTCTCGGCGGAGCTGAATCCAGCACGAGATACAGGCCGGCGTGCGCGAGTCGCGCGCGCCGGTCGCTGCCCAGGTCGGTGCTCGCCATCGCAGGCAAGTCTGGCAGGACACGGCGTGCGGCCCGCAGCCGGGCGGGGGCTAGCATCAACCGGGTGAGGGGCAGCGAGCGCTTTGACCTGGCAGTCGTCGGCGGTGGGATCATCGGCCTGGCCGTCGCGTGGCGTGCGCGGCTGCGCGGGCTCAGCGTCGCCCTGCTCGAGCGCGAGGAGATCGGCCGGGGCGCGTCCTACGCCGCCGCCGGCATGCTCGCGCCCGTCGCCGAGGTGGAGTTCGGGGCGGCCGGACGCCGGCTGCTGGATCTGGGCCTGCGCTCGGCCGCGCAGTGGCCGTCGTTCGCCGGCGAGCTGCTCGATGCCTCGGGGGTGGACGTCGGCCTCCTGCGGACCGGCACGCTGCTGGTCGCGCGCGACGCCGACGAGGCGGGCGAGCTGGAGCGCCAGCTGGAGTTCCGGCGTTCGCTCGGGCTGGGCGTCGAGCGGCTGCGGGCGAGCGAGGCGCGTGCCCGCGAGCCGGCGCTCGCGCCGACCGTGCGGCTCGCGCTGGAGGTGCCGGACGATCACTCGGTGGACCCCCGCCTCGTGCTCGAGGCGCTGCGGCGGGCATGCGCCTCCGCGGGTGTCGCCGTCCGCGAGCACACGGCGGTGCAGGGCGTCGAGCTCGACGACGCCGGCGAGCGGGCGGTCGCCGTGCGGCTGCGCGACGGCGAGCGGGTCTGCGCGGCGCAGATCGTGCTCGCGGCGGGCGCCTGGACGGAGGCGATTGAGGGGCTTCCGGCCGTCGCGCGCATCCCGGTGCGGCCGGTCAAGGGCCAGATACTGCGCCTGCGCGACCCGTCAGGTCCCGGGCTGCTGCAGCGCGTGCTGCGCTTCCAGGGCGGCTACCTGGTGCCTCGTGGCGACGGCCGCTACGTCCTCGGCGCGACGATGGAGGAGCGCGGCTTCGAGCTGGCCGCCACGGCGGGCGGGGTGTATGAGATGCTGCGGGACGCGCATGAGCTGCTGCCGGGCGTCGAGGAGCTCGAGATCGAGGAGCTGTCGGTCGGGCTGCGCCCGGGGACGCCCGACAACGCCCCGGTGATCGGGCGCTCCGGCCTCGACGGGGTGATCTGGGCCAGCGGCCACCATCGCAACGGGGTGCTGCTCGCACCCCTCACGGCGGCGCTCGTCGTCGGCGTGCTCGCGGGAGACGAGCCGGCGAGACGCGCGGACCCGGCGAGACGCGCGGAGCCGTGGGCGGGCGGCGAGGATGCGCTGCTGGCCGCCTGCTCGCCTGCACGCTTCCTCGCCCACGGCCCGGAGGCGGCGCTGGCGGCGGCCGGCGCGGCGCAGGGGCCGGGGCGATGATCCTGCTCAACGGCGAGCGGTCCGAGGTCGTTGCCGGCGAGACCGTCGCCGCCGTGCTGGCGCGGCTCGGACTGCCGCCGCAGGCGCGCGGGGTCGCGGTGGCGGTGGACGGCGAGGTGGTGCCACGGACGTCGTGGGAGTCCTTCGCCCTCGCCGAGGGGTCGCGCGTCGAGGTGCTCACGGCGATGCAGGGAGGATGACCGCGAGGATGCGGGGAGGATGACCATCGCGATGCCGAGAAGATGACCGCCACGATGCCCGACCCCGCAGGGACTCCTTCGCTGCGCCCCGGCGGCGGGGCGCTGGACGGCGAGGATGCGCTGCGGATCGCCGGCCGGACGCTGCACTCGCGCCTGCTGCTCGGGACCGGTGGCTTTCCATCGCTGGAGCTGATGGCCGAGGCGATCGGGGCGTCCGGGAGCGGGCTGGTCACGGTGGCGCTGCGCCGGGTGGACCCGCGGGCGCGGGGCTCGCTGGTCGACGTGCTCGCGCGCACCGGGGTGGAGCTGCTGCCGAACACGGCCGGCTGCCACACCGCCCGCGACGCGGTCCTCACCGCCAGGCTCGCGCGCGAGGCGTTCTCCACGGATTGGGTCAAGCTGGAGGTGATCGGCGACGAGGACACCCTCCTGCCGGACGCTCCGGAGCTGCTGCGCGCCGCCGAGGAGCTGGCCGACGAAGGCTTCGTGGTGCTGCCCTACACGACGGATGATCCGGTCCTCGCACGGCGCCTGGTCGACGTGGGCTGCGCCGCGGTGATGCCGCTCGGCTCGCCGATCGGCAGTGGCATGGGGATTCGCAATCCGTACAACATCTCATTGATCCGCGAGGCCGTGGAGGTGCCGGTCGTGCTCGACGCGGGTGTCGGCACGGCCTCGGATGCCACGCAGGCGATGGAGCTCGGCTGCGACGCCGTGATGGTCGCCTCGGCGGTCTCGCGCGCGCAGGATCCGGTGCGGATGGCGCGCGCGATGCGTGCCGCGGTCGAGGCCGGACGCCTGGCGCGAACCTCCGGGCGGATCCCCCGCCGTCGCTACGCCTCGGCCTCCACGTCGAGCGAGGGCCTGCCGGAGCTCACTTGACGACTTCGATCGTCCCGTTCATCGAGGCGGGATGGATCGTGCACTGATAGTGGATCAGCCCCGGCTTGAGCGCCTTGATCTCGAACGTCCCGCCCAGCCCGAAGTCCTTCGAGGCGAACTGCTGGGGGCCGCTCTCGCTGGTGACGTTGTGTTCGACCTGGTCGTAGTTGGTCCACTTGATCGTGCTTCCGACCTTCACCCGCACGGTGTCGGGGTTGATCGCGATGTTGCGGTAGGCGATCTGGACGAGCCCGCTCTGCACGGGGGCCGAGGAGGGCGGTGTCGCGTACCTGGGGGTCGTTGTGACTTTGAGGCTGCTCCCCGGCGCGGAGGCCGGTGTGGAGGCCGAGATCGTCAGCGCGGTCGAGCCGCTCGAGCTCGAGGACCCGCAGCCCGCGGCGAGCGTCAGCAGCGCACAGCCGAGCGCGGCCGCGGCGGCGCCCCGGGCGATGGGTCTCCACGTCGGCTGGTCCTTGTACGAGCCTCTCACGTCACCTGTGATTCTCACATCTCGCCGGCCCGCCCGCGCCGCCGACGGCGGCCGGAGAGGGCGCCCGCCTGCACGCGCGCGCCGAGCGCCTACACTGGCTCGCTCGATGTCGCCACGCCATCTCCTCACCGGAGCCGAGCTCGATGCGCCCGAGCTCGACGCGCTGCTGGACCGCGCCCTCGCGCTCAAGCGGGCGCCGCTCTCCTCCGACGCGCTCGCCGGCCGCAGCGTCGCGCTCATCTTCCAGAAGCCCTCCACGCGCACGCGGGTGTCCTTCGAGGTGGGCATCGGCGAGCTCGGTGGGCAGGCGCTCGTGCTGCGCGCGGACGAGCTGCAGATCTCTCGCGGCGAGGCGCTGCGGGATACGGCCCTGGTGCTCTCGCGTCACGTGGCAGCCGTCGGCGTGCGCACCGGCCCCGACGAGACCCTCCGCGAGCTCGCGGCCCACGCGACGATCCCGGTGATCAACATGCTCACCGCGCGACACCATCCCTGCCAGGCGCTGGCCGACCTGATGACCCTGCGCGAGGCGCACGGCGCGCTGTCCGGGCTGCGCCTCGCCTACGTCGGCGACGGCAACAACGTGGCGCGCTCACTGGCGGTGCTGGGGTCGCTCGCCGGCCTGCACATCGCGCTCGCCTCTCCCGCGGGCTACTCGCTGGAGGACGATCTCGAGCTTCCGCCGGGGGCGCGCGGGCTGGTCACCTTCCACGAGGATCCCCACGAGGCGGTGAGAGACGCCGCGGCCGTCTACACCGACGTGTGGGTGAGCATGGGCGACGAGGGGGACGCCTCCGAGCGCCGTGCGGCGCTCGCCGGCTACCGCGTCGACGACGCGCTGCTCGACGCCGCGGCGCCGGGAGCCTTCGCCATGCACGATCTTCCCGCGCACCCCGGCGAGGAGATCTCCGCCGCGGTGCTCTACGGCTCGCGCCAGCGCATCTGGGACCAGGCGGAGAACCGCCGTCATGCACAGAAGGCCCTGCTGGAGCTGGTGACCGCGGCGTGAGCGACACCCCGGACGGCACGTCCCGTCCGCAGCGTGGGGACGAGCTGGAGCTCGAGATCGACTCGCTCGCGTTCGGGGGCGAGGGTGTGGCGCGCCTCGGCGACGGCGGCTACGTCGTGTTCGTCGCCGGCGCGATCCCCGGGGACCGGGTGCGCGCGGTCGTGCACAAGCGCAAGCGCAGCTACGCGCACGCGCGCACGCTCGAGGTGCTGCGCGCGAGCCCCGAGCGGATCCCGCCCACGGCCGACCATCCCGGGGTGCCGTGGCAGGTGATCCCCTACGAGCGCCAGCTCGAGGTCAAGTCCGAGCAGGTGCTGGAGGCGCTCCGGCGGATAGGCAGGCTGGATGGCTTCGCGCTCGAACCGATCGTCCCCGCGGTCGAACGCTGGCGCTACCGCAACAAGCTGGAGTACTCCTTCGGCGGCGGGCCGGGCGAGGGCGGCGAGCTCGTGTGCGGCTTCCACGCTCCCGCAGGGGGCAACCGCGTGACGTCCATCGCCGACTGCCTGCTGGCCTCCGAGGCGGGGAACCTCGCCCGCGATCTCGCCCTGCGCTGGTGCCGCGTGCAGGGCCTGTCGGCCTGGGATCGGGGCCGCGGCCGCGCCCCGGGCGCTCCCCGCGGGCAGCGGCCGGCCCCCGCGGCCGATGGCCGCGCGCGCCTGCGGAACCTCGTCGTGCGCGAGGGCAGGCGCACGGGCAAGCTGCAGGTGAGGCTCGTCACGACCGCCGGGGAGCTCGAGGCCGGGGAGCTCGCGGGGGCGCTCAGCGCGGGTCTCGGGGAGAGCCTCGGCGGCGTTCTGTGGACGCGTTCTAACAGCGTCGCGGAGACGACCGCCGGCGGTGAGACAGAGCTGATCTGGGGCGACGCCGAGCTGCCCGAGCGGCTGGGCGAGCTCGATCTGCGCATCTCGCCGGAGGCGTTCTTCCAGACGAACACCGAGATGGCCGAGCTGCTCTACGGGGTCGTGGTCGAGTACGCGGCGCTGGAGGGATGGGAGCGCGTCTACGACCTCTACTCGGGCATCGGCACGATCGCCCTCACGCTCGCGCCGCGGGCGGGTGAGCTGTGGGGGATCGAGCTGGTGCCGGAGGCCGTCGCCGACGCGATCGCGGGGGCGCGGCGCAACGAGATCACGAAGGCCAGGTTCTTCGCCGGCGACACCCGCCTGGCGCTGCCCGAGCTGATCGGGCGCGCGGGGCGCCCCGACGTCGTGGTCGTGGATCCGCCGAGGGCGGGACTCTCCAAGAAGGTCGTCCACCGCATCATCGAAGCGTCTCCCCGGCGCATCGTGTACGTGTCGTGCAATCCCACCACGCTCGCCCCCAACGCCGCGGAACTGGTCGAGGCGGGGTGGGCGCTGCGCCGCGTCCGCCCGGTCGACATGTTTCCGCAGACGCATCACATCGAGTGCGTCGCCGTGCTCGAGCGCGGATGACCGCGCCGAGGGCGCCCGCCCTCGCGGGCCGAGGCCGCGCGGCGCCCGAGCGGGCGCACGGCGGCGCGACGCCGCGGCGATAGGCTCTGCGGCGATGCGCGGCGTCACGATCCGTGAGGGTGAGGTGCTGCTCGAGGAGCATCCGGACCCCGTGCCCGGAGCCGGGGAGGTGCTCGTGCGCGTTCGCGCCGCCGGCCTCAACGGCGCCGACATGATGCAGCGGCGGGGTCTGTATCCGGCGCCGCCCGGCTCGCCACAGGAGATCCCCGGCCTCGAGCTCGCCGGCGAGGTCGCCGGGCTGGGCCCCGGTGCCGCGCGCTTCGCGCTCGGCGAGCGCGTGATGGCGATCGTCGGCGGTGGTGGGCAGGCGGAGCTCGCGGTCGTCCACGAGCGGCAGCTGATGCCGGTCCCCGACGTGCTGGACTGGACGTCCGCCGGCGGCCTGCCCGAGGCCTTCACGACGGCGCACGACGCGGTCTTCGTGCAGGCCTGTCTGCGCAGCGGCGAGCGGCTGCTCGTACACGGCGGCGCGGGCGGTGTCGGCACCGCGGCGATCCAGCTCGGGCGGGCGGTGGGCGCGGAGGTCACGGCGACGGTGCGGCGCGCGGAGGCGCGCGCGGCGGTGGCCGCATTCGGAGCCGAGGCGATCGCCCCCGAGGGCTTTGCCGAGCTCGGCCCGTTCGACGTGATCCTCGAGCTCGTCGGCGCCCCCAACCTGTCGGCGAACCTCGACGCCCTCGCCACCGGCGGGCGGATCGCCGTGATCGGCGTGTCCGGCGGCGCCAAGGGGGAGCTGAACCTGCTCGCCCTGATGGGCAAGCGCGCGCGCATCCACGGCTCCACCCTCCGGGCCCGCCCGCTCGAGGAGAAGGCGCTGGCGGCGCGCCGCCTCGAGCACGAGGTGCTCCCCCTGTTCCAGGCCGGCCGGCTGCGCGTTCCGGTCGCGGAGGCGCTTCCCCTCGGCGAGGCCGCGAGCGCGTATGACCGCTTCGCCGCCGGCGGCAAGCTCGGCAAGATCGTGCTGACGGCCTGAGCGCCGCCGCGCGCCGACTGCAGGAGCCGATCGAGGACGTCGGCACCCACATGGTGGCGTGGAGTCGATCGGCTAATAGGGCGGCTGGGCCGCGTACCAGTCGCCGAGGGCCCTGAACGCCGCCCAGAAGTCGCTCTTGGCGTCCTGCTCGTCGAGCGACTCGTCGATGTTGGGCACGTACAGCGCCTCGATCGTGGGGGTCAGCTGCTGCACCTGACCCATGCGCTCCTCCAGCGGGCGGGCGAGCGGGATGTCCATCTCGTTCAGCGCCGCCAGCGCCTCGGAGCCCATCACGACGATGATCTTCGGCTGCACGATCGCGATCTCCTCGATCACGCGCGTCACGCACGCGAAGTCCGCCAGCGAGGAGTCACTGAGCGGGCACTTGGCGCAGAGCGTGCCGTAGACGGCCAGCGGATCGATCGAGAGCCGCTTCAGCGACTTCATCAGGGCGCCGCCCGATCGTCCGTAGAAGGCCACGCCCTCCTCGATCTCCGAGGGCACCGGCCCGTACTTCAGCAGCATGATGTCCGCCTGCGGGTGCCCGGACCCGAGCACCGGCATGAGGTTCCCGCGGGGGCAGTGCGGACAGGCCTGCAGCTCCCGCGTGAGGGTGTTCAGCTCGCGGATCGCCCGCTCGAGGTACTTCTCGCGGATCTGGTCATCGGTCACGGGCATCGACCCCGAGGGATTAGACGGCTCGTCGTCTTGTCCTTGACGGTGCATCAGTAGTTGCGCTTTCGCGTGGGTCGTCCTCTATCTCCTGCCGCCGCTCCCAGACGCGCGGCGCAGGCGCTTCAGGCGTCGCGCCTTGCTCGCCCGGCGCGCCGAGCGGGGCGTGGCCCGCGTCTGCAGGAACTTCAGCGCCTGCACGTAGAGCAGCGAGGAGGGGCGCGTGAGGATCTCCGCGTCGCGCAGCGACTGCATGAACTCCTGCGGGCCGTCGAAGTCGCGCATCCTGATGCGCACGGAGCCGAGCCCCTGCGCGACGTGGGAGTCCGAGCCCGCGCCCGCCGGGATGCGGTACTTGGCCGCGAAGCGGGCGGCCTCGTCGTTGAACGCGCTGATCGCCACGCGCGGGTTGAAGACCTCCAGGGCGTCGATGTCGTCGATGATCGTCAGCAGGTGCTCGTAGTCGGGAACGGAGTGCATCCGGTCGAAGGGGTGGGGCACGTACACGAGCCCGCCCTGGCTCCTGATCTCGTCGATCGTCTCGCGGAGGCTGAGCCCGCGTGGGATCTTCTCCCGCAGGAACAGCCCGATCACCTCGCCCTGGCCGGCTGTCTTGACCTCCTCGCCGACGATCACCTTCACACCCGCGGCCGCCGCCTGGGCGCTGGCCTCCAGTGCGCCGGAGATCTCGTTGTGGTCGGTGACCGCGATCGCGCCCAGTCCCTGTTCCCGCGCGCTGGCGAGCAGGACCTCGACCGGCGTTGCGCAGTCGTAGGAGTGGTCGGTGTGCATGTGCAGGTCGACCTCGATCAGCGGCCGCCCCGCCAGGCGTCCCGCCAGTGCGTCATCGCCCGCGAGGGCGTGGCGGCGGTCGGCCAGCTCGCCGTAGATCTGCTCGAGCTCCCGCGCGGCGCCGTCGTCGTCCGCCACCAGGCGGTACTCGCCGGGGAAGTAGCGCGCCATCAGCTCGGCCGTCGCCGGCGCGCTGGCGGTGCGCGCGTCGAGCCGGCCGAAGAAGCTCTCGACGAAGCGGCGCGCGAGCAGGGTCGAGAGCAGCCGCTCGTTGGACGAGTGGAAGGAGCCGACGTTGAGCGCCCGCGAGTGGCGCAGCGCCGCGTTGGAGGTGCTCGGGGCGAACGGCTCGTGCACGTGCACGAAGTCGAGCTCGACGGTGCCGAGCAGTTCCTCGACCGTCCGGGCGACATCGATCGGCAGGGCGACCGGGCGCCGCCTGGCGGAGCCCACCACGTCGAGAACCTCGCCGACGGCGATCACCCGCGGGGTGCCGGTGTCGCTCTCCTCGAGCAGGCTCTGCGGATGCGCGCGCGCCGCACGCAGCTCCCGGCGCGAGGCCCGGACCCGCTCCTGCGAGCGCGACGGTGCCAGCACGAGCACCCGGTGTCCGCGTCGCGAGAGCTCGCCGGTGACACGCCGGATGTGGGCGTTGACCTCGTTGTCCTCGGCCTCCCACGGGTACGGGGAGACGTGGGCGATCGAGAACGAGCGGGGCATCGGCTCCACGATTATCCCGCTCCCGCCGGCCCTGCGCGGCGGGCTACTTCGCTCGGGTCCGGGCCGCTGCCGCGCGGCCGGCGCCCTTCGCCCGCGATCCGCCCTTCGCCGCCCGCGGCGCGGAGGCGCCCCCGGCGCGCGTGCCGGGCTGGCCGGCGTACCTGGCGATGAAGGCCTCGGTGTCTCTGCGCGCCTGCTCGTCGGGCCGCTGGTTGTGAGGCGACTTCATCAGGTAGGAGGACGGCCCGTCGAGCTGCCCGCCGACCCCGTGGTTGAGCGCGAGCTTGCAGCAGCGCGCGGCGTCGATCACGATGCCGGCCGAGTTGGGCGAGTCCCAGACCTCGAGCTTCAGCTCGAGGTTCAGCGGCACGTCGCCGAACGCCTGGCCCTCGACGCGGATGTGGGCCCACTTGCGGTCGGTCAGCCACGGGACGTAGTCGGAGGGCCCCACGTGGATGTCGCGGGCCGGTAGCTCGTGGTCCATGATCGAGGTGACCGCGTTGGTCTTGGAGATCTTCTTGGACTCCAGGCGCTCGCGCTCGAGCATGTTGTAGAAGTCCATGTTGCCGCCGACGTTCAGCTGCGAGGTCCGCTCGATCTCCACGCCGCGCTCGGCGAACAGCCTGGCGAGCGTGCGGTGCACGATCGTCGCGCCCACCTGGGACTTGATGTCGTCGCCCACGATCGGCAGTCCGGCGGCTTTGAAGCGCTTGTCCCAGTAGTCCTCGCGGGCGATGAACACGGGTATGCAGTTCACGAAGCCGCAGCCGGCCTCGAGCACCTGCTCGACGTACCACTTGGTCGCCTGCTCGGAGCCGACCGGCAGATAGGAGATGACCACGTCGGTGTGGGTGTCGCGCAGGATCTTCACGATGTCGGCGGTCTCGCCGGGCGCCTTGGTGATCTTCTCCTTGAGGTATTTGCCGAGGCCGTCGTGGGTCATGCCGCGGTACACGGGCACGCCGAGCTTCGCCGGCACCGCGCGGGCGCCCTTGGCGAACTTGATCGTGTTGTTCTGCCCCGCCCAGATCGCCTGGCCGAGGTCCTTGCCGACCTTGGCGGCGTCGATGTCGAAGGCCGCGGTGAACTCGATGTCGCGGACGTGGTAGCCGCCGAGGTCGACGTGCATGAGGCCCGGGACGCGCTCGGCGGGGTCTGCGTCGCGGTAGTAGTGGACGCCCTGCACGAAGGCGGAGGCGCAGTTGCCGACGCCGACGATCGCGACGCGGACCTTCTCGTGCTGATAGCGCCCGGCGCCGTTGGTTGAGGTCGCGCCGTTGCCGCGGGCGCTGCCGTTGCTGTGCTCCTTGATCACGGGTGAGATGTCCTTTGTGAGGGCGCTTGGGCCCGGTGGAGGGAGCCGCTCGGGGCTTCCCTGCTTCTCAGATGGGAAGGCTGGACGGGGTGCTGGGTACCCGGCCGCCCCGCCGGGAGAGACTACTCCGCACGGCCTCCAAGGTCACACCGCGAGCTGACCGTGCACGTGCCAGATGCGCTGGACGACGGTGATCACGCTGAGCGCGGCGAGCACGTACACGGCCGGCTGGAGCAGTTCGAAGCTGCCCAGGGACGCACCCTTCGCGAACACCAGGCCGATCGAGAGGATCACGACGCGAACCGGTCGCGTTGCGATCCCGACCTTGCACTCCACGCCCAGCGCCTCCGCGCGGGCGCGGGTGTAGCTGACCATCAGCGAGGCGAGCACCGCCACGACCACCGCGGCGGCCGCCAAGCGGTTGGCCTCCAGGGCGAAGTAGCCCGCGACGGCGGTCAGCACGATGCCCTCCTCGATGCGGTCGAGCGTTGAGTCGAGGAACGCGCCGAAGGGCGTGCCCTTGCCCGACATGCGCGAGTAGCGGCCGTCGAGCGTGTCCATGATCGACCCGACGATGAACGCGATGCCGCCGAGGAAGAACAGCCCTTCCCACACCAGCACGGCGGCGAGGACGTTCAGCGCGAGCCCGGTGAGGGAGATCGAGTTCGGCGTCAGGCGCGACTCGATCAGCCGGTTGCGCACCAGCTCGCGGCGCTGGCCGGCGCCGATCGGGGCGCGCGCGCCGGACCGCGCGTTGCGGTAGCTGCGCCGCCCGCGCCGCGTGGGGGCGTGCTGCCTCGGTGCCATCCTGCCGGCCGCCGTCTATCCGCTCGCGATCGGCCGCGCCGAGGACACCGAGGAGAAGCGCCAGACCGAGGGTCTGGCGCGGGCGAGCCACAGTGCGCCGTACGCCGATATGCCGGCCGTCACGGCTCCGAGGAACGCATCCACGATGAAGTGGTTTGCCGTGACCACGATCACGAAGGCCATCAGGAACGGGTAGAGCAGCCACAGCAGGCTCACGATGCGCCGGCGCGAGAGGCGGGCGAGCGGCCAGCCGATCATCAGGGCGAAGGCGACGTGCATCGAGGGCACGGCCGCGTAGGGGTTGAACAGCGCGCTCATCGACGCGCTGGTGTGCGAGACGTTCACCGGGGTGAAGTCGGCGACGGTGTCGACGAAGCCCCACTCGGGCATGAACCGCGGCGGCGCGGTGGGAAAGACGATGTAGCCCACCAGCGCGATCGCCATCGCGATCATGAACATGTTGCGCACGAAGTAGAAGTTGCGGTTGTGGCGGAGGTAGAGGTACAGCAGCGCCGCGATCGTCACCGGGCCCTGCGCGTTCACGTACAGCCAGCTTGCGAGCAGGATCACGAAGTGGCTGCCCGAGGCCCACGCCTGGATCGACGGCTCGACGAACAGGTGCAGCGTGCGCTCGAGCGCGATCAGGTCGCGCGCGTGGGCGAAGGCCGCCTGTGCGTCTCCCTCCGCCAGCCCGCGCACGAACCTGTACGCGATGTAGGCCAGGCCGAACAGCGAGACCTGACGTACCGCGTCGAGCCATCCATGAGGCAGTAGCCGAGCCTGCAGGACACGAGCGCGAGCGGCCATCGTGGAGAAGCCTAGTCGATGCTCAGGTGCAACGTGGCCCATCGCTGAACACGCGCGCGAGCGAGAAGCGGATCACGATCCGCAGGCTCCCGGCCGCGCGCGCCTGGATCTGCGTCCAGTCGCCGGGAGCGCGCGCGACGCACCCCGACCCCGAGGCGATCGCCCAGTAGGGGGTGAAGTGGAGCCGCACCGTGAAGCGGCCCGGGGTCGGGGTGCTGAGCGTGAACGAGTCGTGCCCGACACTCGTGAGCACCGCCGGCGGCTGCACGAGCGGCGCAGCGCCGGCGACTGCGAACAGTCGCCAGTGAGCCGAGCGCCAGACTTCGCGCAGATACGCGGGGCGCGCGCCGCCTGGTCCACGGCCGCGCAGCAGCAGCGCCTCCGACCGTGCCGAGTAGTCCAGCGGCGAGTCGGGCAGAGCGACGTAGGAGACCGCCTGTTCGTCGAGCCACGCGCGGTAGCGCCCAGCCGTCAGCGGGGCCGATTCGTCGTAGAGGACGCCGTTGCGGTAGGTGTCGAGCTGACGCTCCCAGCCCCGCGCGATCATCACCGCCGGCGCGACCCAGCGGGCCTCCCAGTGGTCCGCGCTCGGCACGACCTCGATCCGCGCCGGCCGCCCGCCGAAGCCGACGCCGAGTGCGTGCAGCTCGCCCAGCAGCGGGCGGTAGTAGGCGGACGCCACGGCCGGGTCCGAGACCGCGGCGGCGAAGTCTGCGACGGGCGCGTTCGCCTGCCAGTACAGCAGCAGCGGGGCGAGCACCACGAGCAGGCGCGAGCGCCCGCGCGCCGGAGATCCGCCGAGGAAGACGAGCGCGGCGACGGGCCCGCACAGCAGCGCGCCGAGGCGGTCGGCGTTGCCGCCCACGGCCGTCGGCACGAGGTAGGCGCCGATCATCGCCAGCGCGTAGAGGGCCACGCCGATGCGGAGCTCGCGCTGATCGGCGGGCACGAACCAGCCGATCAGCAGCACCCCGGCCAGCGCCGGGTAGAAGGCCGATGCGACGAACGGTTGGGCGCCGCCTTCCGGGAAGACGATCACCAGCAGCCCGATCGGGGCTAGCGCCGCGGCCGTCAGCGCGGCGGGCCACGCGCGACGGGGCCCGGCGAGCGCCCAGGCGAGCAGCGCGAGCGCCAGAAACGCGCCCGCGACGGGGCTCGCGAGCGAGCACAGCGGCGTGAGCACCAGCGCGAGCCAGCGGCGTCCGCGCTGGGCCGCCAGCAGCGCGCCGAGCCCGATCGCCAGGCCGAGGTCGAACGGAACCCGCGAGGACAGCAGCGCGATCGAGACGCCCACCGCGAACCACAGCGCCGCGACCCGCGTCGCGCGCTCCGGGAAGCGCCCGGCGACGAGCGCAGCGAACAGCGCGGTGGCGGCGGTCATCGAGATGGCCGCCAGCAGTTGCGGGCCGAGCAGCGCCCCGAGCCCGGGGGCGAGCAGCGAGTAGGCGAGCAGGTGGTGCCCGCCGTACCACGCGTTGTCCCACAGCGTGAGGCCCGACTGGGAGAAGAGCCAGCTGCGATAGCTGGCAGCCGCGAGGTCGGGGCTCGGCGGAGCGAGGATCACGTAGACCAGGCCGAGTGCGGCCGTGATCGTCCAGGCGGGGGCCCGGCGGACGCGCCCGATCACCGTGCGCCCAGGAACTCCACCAGCCGGTCGGCGAGCTCGGGACGGTCCAGCCATGGCCAGTGGCCGGCGTCGGGGAGCTCGAGCAGCTCGGCGTCGCCGAGCGCCGCGGCGTACTCGCCGGCGAAGCGCGCCGGGATGTAGGGGTCGCGCATGCCCCACGCCACGAGCGCCGGCATCCGCAGGCGGTCGAGCCGCTCGCCGGCGGCCGCGAGAACCTCGGGTGGGGAGCTGCGGTAGAGCCTCAGGATCGCTCTCTGGGTGCCCTGGTCGAAGTGCTCCAGGACGCTGTCGAGCCACCACTCCGGCATCGCGCCGGGCGTGGTGTTGGACTCCGTCGAGGCGCGCCGCAGTGTGCGGCGCCCGGTGCTTCCCATCATCAGCTCGCCGAGCAGCGGGGTGCGCCAGATGCGCGCGAGGCGGTGCCAGCGATAGCCCGGCAGGAAGGGCACGGCGTTGACGATCGCCAGCCGCTCCACCCGCTCGGGCAGGCGCTGCGCGAAGGCGAGCCCGACCGCGCCCCAGTCGTGCACGAGCAGGCGGACGCGCGCCACCCCGATCTCGTCGAGGAACCGCTCGATGAAGCGGTCGTACTCCGGGATCGTGTACGCCAGCGAGCCGGGCTTGTCCGAGCGGCCGAACCCGGGAAGGTCCGGCGCGAGGCCTCCGGTGCGCCCGAGCAGCCCGACCCATTCGTCGGAGTTGCTCGGCACCCCGTGCAGGTACAGCGGCACGGCGTCCCCCTCGGACCCGCCCGCGGGCGCCGATGCGCTGCGCCAGAAGATCGAGTGACCGTCGATCCTCTCCGTGTGGTCGCTGACCTCGGACACCCGGCGAGGATATAGCGGCCGGCGCCGGCGGATGGCCGGCGGATAACTTGACGGGATGCCGGCCGGCCCGAGACGAGCGCAGGCGATCGGTGCCCGCGGGCATGCGGTCGGCCACCGCCCGCCCGCCGCAGGTGCGACCCGTGGCCGGCCCGCCGTGGACGCGCCCTGGTCCCCGCCGGACCGGGCGCGGGTGAGGCGCGTTCGCGACCGCCTGCGCGAGCTGTACGGGATACCGCGGATGGCCCCGCACGGCCACCCGATCGCGGAGCTCATCCTGACCGTCCTGTCGCAGTCGACCAACGACCGCAATCGCGACGTCGCCTACGTGCGGCTGCGCGAGCGCCTGCCGCGGTGGGAGCAGGTGCGCGACGCGCCCGCCGCTGCCGTCGAGGAGGCGATCCGCCCGGGCGGCATCTCCAGGGTCAAGTCGGCGCGCATCCAGGCGATCCTGCGCGCGATCGGCGCCGGCCGCGCGGGTCCGGGCGACGGATCGGGCCGCGCCGGCCCGGGCGACGGATCGGGCCGCGCCGGCCCGGGCGACGGATCGGGCCGCGCCGGCCCGGGCGACGGATCGGGCGGTGCCGGCCCGGACGCGGGACCCGGCGGTCGCCTGTCGCTCGACTGGCTCGCCGAGGCGCCCGTGCCGGAGGCGCGCGACTACCTCACTGCGCTGCCGGGGGTCGGCCGCAAGACGGCCGCCTGCGTGCTGCTGTTCTCCTTCGGCGCGCGGGATGTGCCGGTCGACACCCACGTCTCGCGGGTGGGCACACGTCTGGGCCTGCTGCGTCCCGGCGCCCCGTTCTCCGAGCAGCACGACGAGATGCTCGCGCTGACACCCCCGGGGGAGGAGCTCGAGCTGCACGTCAACCTGCTGCGCCACGGGCGGCGCACCTGCCACGCCCGCCGGCCGGCCTGCCCCGAATGCGCGCTCGCGCGGATGTGCCCGAGCCGCGGGCTGTTCAGCCCCGCGGCATGACCGCGAACGCGATCACCGCGTAGTGCAACGAGGCGGCGGCGATCACGAGCGCGTGGAAGACCTCGTGGTAGCCGAACACCTTCGGCCAGGGGTTCGGGCGCCCGCTCGCGTAGATCACCGCCCCCACCACGTAGAGCAGGCCGCCGGTCGCCAGGCCGGCGACACCGAGCCAGCCGATCGTCGCGGGCAGCTCGCCCATGACGGCTGCGGAGACGAGTCCCAGCGCCACGTAGACGGCGGCGAACAGCCACTTCGGGGCATCGATCCAGACGAGCTTGAACGCGACTCCCCCGAGCGCGCCCGCCCACAGCACTATCAGGATCGTGGTGGCCAGCGTCCCCCTCAGGGCGAGCAGTGCCACGGGCGTGTAGGTGCCGGCGATCAGCACGAAGATCATCGAGTGGTCCAGGCGCTTCATCCAGCGTCGCGCGGCAGGCCGCCATGTGACGGTGTGGTAGAGCGCGCTGGTCCCGAGCAGCGCCGAGACGGCCACCGCGTAGATCGAGGCCGCCACGCGCGCCTTGGCGTCCGATGCCGCCAGGATCAGGGCCGTGCCGCAGCCGAGCGAGACGAAGAAGGCATAAGCGTGTGAGACGCCGCGGAGCCGGGGCTTGACCGGCGCCGGTGTGGCCATGTTCATACTGAGACGGTATCGCGCTTGAGCTTCTCCCGGGCCCGCTCCGGAGAGACCTTGACGACGTCCCAGGCCAGGCCGACGCGCTCGAGTCCGAGGATCAGCCAGCCCGAGGGGTCGAACTCGTACCAGCGCAGGCCGTGGAAGGCGGAGCGGGGGAAGGCGTGGTGGTTGTGATGCCAGGCCTCGCCCAGCGACGGCAGCGCCAGCCAGAAGACGTTGGTCGAATGGTCGTCGGTGTCGAACCGGCGGCGCCCGAAGAAGTGGCAGATCGAGTTGATGCTCCAGGTGATGTGGTGCACGAGGAAGATGCGCACCAGGCCGCCCCACAGCAGCGCGCTGAGCCCGCCGGCCACCAGCGAGCCGCCGCTGAGCGCCAGGCCCGCGAGGAACGGCACGAGCAGGCTGGCGAGCGCGAGCAGCGGGAAGTTCCTGTTGATGCGGCGCATCGCCGGGTCCTTGACGAGGTCCGGGGCATAGCGTTTCGAGGAGGCCTGCCCGTGGGTCTCGAACAGCCAGCCGACGTGCGCGTGCCAGAGGCCGGTGATCATGCCGGAGAGCCCCGCCCCGGCGCCGGCGTGCGGGCTGTGCGGGTCCCCCTCTTCGTCGGTGAAGGTGTGGTGCTTGCGGTGGTCGGCCACCCAGTCGATCACCGCGCCCTGCAGGGACAGCGAGCCCATCACCGCGAGCGTGTAGCGCAGCCAGCGGCTCGTTTCGAAGGCGCGGTGCGTCAGCAGGCGGTGGAAGCCGACCGTGACGCCGACCGCGCTCAGCGCGTACATGACGGCGAAGATCGCGAGATCCCGGGGCCCGAGGAAGCGGTGCCAGAGCAGCACCGCAGCGGCGATCACGCCGAGGAAGGGGATCACGACGGCGGCGATGTTGGCGTTGCGCTCGAGGCGGGTCACTGGCTGCTCTACTCGGGGGGGAGGGGGAGGTTACGCCTCGGCGTGCGCCCTTCGCGCTCTGTGTGGCGATGACCCCCCGCTTGGGGGGTTGGGACGCGCGTGGAGGCCTGCGCTGCGCGGCCGTGACGACGCCCGCATGGATGTCGAGCCCCTTGACGTCCTATAGCAAATCTGACATACTGCCACTTAGATTTATAAAGCGTATTCGAAGGAGCATTTTCAATGGCCAAGACCATAGGCATCGACCTCGGCACCACGAACTCGTGCATGGCGGTGCTCGAGGGTGGCGAGCCGACGGTGATCGAGAACGCCGAGGGCGGTCGCACGACCCCCTCCGTGGTCGCCTTCGCGGCCTCCGGCGAGCGTCTCGTGGGCACCGTCGCCAAGCGCCAGGCGGTCACCAACCCGCAGAACACCGTGTTCTCCATCAAGCGCTTCATGGGCCGCAAGGAGGCCGAGGTCCGGGAGGAGGAGTCGATCGTCCCCTACAAGGTCGTCTCCGGTCCCAACGGCGACGCCCGCGTGGAAGCCGGTGGCGAGCAGCACTCCCCGCCGGAGATCTCGGCGATGATCCTGCAGAAGCTCAAGTCCGACGCCGAAGCCTATCTCGGCGAGGCCGTCGACTCCGCGGTGATCACCGTCCCCGCCTACTTCAACGACGACCAGCGCCAGGCCACCAAGGACGCCGGCAAGATCGCCGGGCTGGACGTCAAGCGGATCATCAACGAGCCGACCGCGGCCTCGCTCGCGTACGGTCTCGACAAGGAGTCCGACCAGACGATCCTCGTGTTCGACCTCGGCGGCGGCACCTTCGACGTGTCCGTGCTGGAGATCGGCGACGGCGTCTTCGAGGTCAAGTCGACCGCCGGCGACAACCACCTCGGCGGCGACAACTTCGACAAGGCGATCGTCGACTGGCTCGTGTCGGACTTCAAGAAGTCGCAGGGCATCGATCTGTCCGCCGACCCGATGGCGCTCCAGCGCCTCTACGAGGCGGCCGAGAAGGCGAAGATCGAGCTGTCGACCACGCAGGAGACGCAGATCAACCTGCCGTTCATCACCGCGGACGCCTCCGGCCCCAAGCACCTCGACACGCGCCTGACGCGCGCGAAGCTCTCCGAGCTCACCTCGGATCTGCTCGACCGCGTGGTCAAGCCGGTGCGCCAGTCGCTCGACGACGCCAAAGCCAAGGGCGTCAAGGAGATCGACCACGTGGTGCTCGTCGGCGGCATGACGCGCATGCCCGCGGTCCAGGAGAAGGTCAAAGAGCTCACCGGCAAGGAGCCGCACCGGGGCGTGAACCCGGACGAGGTGGTCGCCGTCGGCGCCGCGATACAGGCGGGCGTGCTCGCCGGTGACGTCAAGGACGTCCTGCTGCTGGACGTCACCCCGCTGACGCTCGGCATCGAGACCAAGGGCGGCGTCATGACCAAGCTGATCGAGCGCAACACCACGATCCCGACGCGCAAGGGCGAGGTGTTCTCGACGGCCGAGGACAACCAGCCCTCGGTCGAGATCCACGTGCTGCAGGGCGAGCGCGAGATGGCTCAGTACAACAAGTCGCTGGGCAAGTTCCAGCTCACTGGCATCCCGCCCGCTCCGCGCGGCATCCCGCAGATCGAGGTGGCGTTCGACATCGACGCGAACGGCATCCTCAACGTCTCGGCGAAGGATCTCGGCACGGGCAAGGAGCAGAAGATCGAGATCAAGGCCGGCTCGGGCCTGTCGGACGAGGAAATCAAGAACATGGTCTCCGACGCCGAGTCCCACGCCGAGGACGACCGTCGCGCCCGCGAGCTCGCGGAGGCCCGCAACAACGGCGAGAACGCGGCCTACCAGGCCGAGCGCCAGCTGGCCGACCTCGGCGACCAGGTCGACGCCGACTCCAGGTCCGCGATCGAGGCGGCCATCAAGGAGGTCCGCGAGGTGCTCGAGTCGGAGGACCCGTCGGTCATCAACGCCAAGGCCGAGGCGCTGCAGAGCGCCTTCCACTCGGTCTCCGAGGCCATGTACCAGCGTGCCCAGGAGCAGGCCGCGGCGGCGGGCAACGGCGCCTCCGCCGACGGCGCGACGCAGCCCTCCGACGAGGAGGAGGACGTCGTCGATGCCGAGGTCGTCGAGGAGCCGAAGGCGTAGATGGCGATGAGCGACGGCGAGGACACCCTCAGCAGGCAGCCCGACGGGAACGCGGGCCCCAACGGGCATGCGGACCCGGACGGGCGCGGCCGCCCGGCGGGCCGCGCGCCCTCCGCAGGACCCCGGCAGCCCGGCGCCCCCGACGCCGGGGCGCCGGGCGCCGCGCGGGCCGCGGCCGCGCCGGCGGGCGCCGCCGCGCCCGACCGCGAGGACGCCGGCTCGACCGGGGAGGTCGCGCTGGAGGGCGTCGCGGAGATCGAGGGTGACCTCGACGAGCTGCTGCGTGCGGCGGCCCAGCGCGACGAGTACCTCGCGCTCGCGCAGCGTACCCAGGCGGACTTCGAGAACTACCGCAAGCGCGTGGCCCGCGAGGCCGCCTCCGCGCAGGAGCGGGGGATGGCGGGCCTGGCGAAGGAGCTGCTGCCGGCGCTCGACAACCTCGACCGGGCGATCGAGGCCGCCGCCTCCGAGGATCCGCTGCTGGAGGGCGTCAGGCTGGTTCGCTCAGAGCTGGGCGGCGCGCTCGCGCGCGCCGGCATCGAGTCCTACTCGCCGGTGGGCGACGTGTTCGACCCCTCGCTGCATGAGGCGGTCGCGACCGCGCCGCAGCCCGAGGGCGGCTCGCCGAGCGGGACGGTGGTGGAGGTCTACCAGGCCGGCTACCGCCTGGGCGGGAACGTGATCCGCCCGGCGCGCGTGGTCGTGGCCGCGTAGGGCGGGCGTCCTATGGCCACGCGACCCGACTACTACAAGACCCTCGGCGTCGACAAGAAGGCGAGCGCCGAGGAGATCAAGAAGGCCTACCGCAAACTCGCGCGCCAGTACCACCCCGACCGCAACCCCGACGACAAGCAGGCGGAGGCGCGCTTCAAGGAGATCTCGCAGGCGCACGACGTGCTCGGCGACCCGGAGAAGCGCAAGCAGTACGACAGCGGCAGCGGCCCGTTCGCAACCGGCGCGGGGCCCGGTGGCGGCTTCGGCGGCTTCGGCAACTTCGACTTCGACAGCGCCTCGATGGGCGACATCCTCTCCAACCTCTTCGGCGGCTCCACGAGCGGGCGCCGCGTGCGCACCAAGCCGCGTCCCGAGCGCGGGGCCGACCTCGAGGCGCAGGTCTCGATCTCCTTCGACCAGGCGATAGCGGGGGCCCAGGTGCCACTGCAGGTGCCGATGCACGCCACCTGCAACACCTGCCGCGGCACTGGCGCCAAGCCCGGCACCTCGCCGTCGGTGTGCCCGCGCTGCGAGGGCCGGGGCATCGAGACGCAGGGACAGGGGATGTTCTCGATCTCCCAGCCCTGCTCGCGCTGCGGAGGCTCGGGGACCGTCATCGAGGACCCCTGCCCCACGTGCCATGGCTCGGGCGCCGTGCGGACCGTCAAGCGGCTGCGCGTGAACATCCCGGCGGGCGTGCGCGACGGCAGCCGCATCCGTCTCGCCGGCAAGGGCGAGCCGGGACGCAACGGCGGGCCCGCCGGGCGACCTCTACCTGATCACGCACGTCTCGCCCTCGCCCCTGTTCACGCGCAAGGGCGAGCACCTCGAGGTGGAGGTTCCGCTCACGATCCCCGAGGCCGTGCGCGGCGCCGAGGTGCGGGTTCCGACGCTCAACGGCACGAAGACGCTGCGGGTCCGGCCCGGCACCGCCCACGGCACGGTTCAGCGCCTGCGCGGGGAGGGACCGCCGAAGCTCTCCGGCGCGGCAGGCGAGCGGGGCGACATCCACTACCGCTTCGTGATCGATGTTCCCGAGAACCTGAGCAAGGAGCAGGAGGAGGCGCTGTGAAGCGCTCTCGCAGACGCTCGAGGGCGACCCCCGCGCGGGACTGTTCGGCAACGGCGCCGCGGCGCCGGCGGGCACCGAGCGCGACACGGCGAAGGCGGCTGAGGAGCGATGGCCGGCGAGCCGGGCAACGGGAGCAGCGGCCGCAGATCGCATCGCCGCGGCGGCGCGCGGTGACGGGCGTCGAGGTGGAGACCGATCGCGGCGTGTTCATGATCTCCGTCGCGGCGGAGCTCGCGAACATGCACCCGCAGACGCTGCGCATGTACGAGGCGCGGGGGCTGATCGAACCGAGGCGCTCGGCCAAGGGCACGCGGCTGTACTCCCACGACGACGTCGAGAAGCTGCGGCGCATCCAGGCGATGACGGCCGAGCTCGGCCTCAACCTCGCCGGCGTCGAGCGCGTGCTGCACCTCGAGGAGGAGATCGCCGGCATGCAGGCCGCGCATCGAGCAGATCGAGCTGGAGGCGCTGCAGGCCCAGGTCCGCCTCGCGCAGCGAGATCGAGGAGGTGCGCCGTTCGTTCCGCGCCGAGCTGACGGTCCCCTATCGCGGTGGCCTCGAGCTCGTTCGGGCCGCCGAGGTCAGGCAGCGGTTCCGCAACCCGCAGAGGGAGTCCTAGGTCATGCAGGCAGACCGTTTCACGATCAAGTCGCAGGAGGCCCTGGCCGCCGCCGCGCGGCCCTCGCCGCCGATGCGCGCAATCCACAGGTCACGCCCGTGCACCTGCTCTCGGTGCTGCTGGGCGAGGGCGCGCGCACGCCCGGAGCGCCCACGGGCGCGGCGGCCAGCGCGGATGCGCCCGGAGGGGTCGTGCTGCCCGTGCTCGGCAAGCTCGGCATCGACGCCGTCGCGCTGCGCGACACCGTGCAGACGGCGCTCGCCGAGCTCCCCGTGCTGGGGGCCGACTCCCCCTCCCGCGACGCGTGGCCCAGCCCGGCAGCGAGCTGGTGACCGTGCTGCGCGCCGCCGAGCGCGAGGCGGGCGCTGTCCGACCAGTACGTCTCGACCGAGCACCTGCTGCTCGCCCTGGCGACCGAGAAGGGACCCGCCGCAGAGATGCTGCGGAGCGCGGGCGCCTCCGCGGAGCGGCTGCTCGAGGCGCTGGCGGAGGTGCGCGGCAGCCACCGCGTGACCGA